>DDTK01000013.1 GCA_002344065.1 Flammeovirgaceae bacterium UBA2366 | reverse complement strand
CTAAAGGCCGGTAGGCAGGCTCAAGGCCGGTATAACTGCGCTTCATTGGTATTTTTGAGATGAGTTCTATATTGATTCTGTGTTTCTTTCGAAATGCAGGCATTATCCCTATCTTCCGTTTATGAAATATCTTGTTTCTGGAATTTGCTTAGCGCTTTGTATCCTGTACCTGGCTTCCTGTTCAGAAATTTCATACAAGGAGCCCCAACCGAAAGGTATCAAAAGTCTTACGCAAGTGCCCGGAAAACTTCAGGGGCGCTACCTGATTGCCGAGGAGGGCGAGTTGACTGACACATTAGTGGTTTTGGCAACCGGCTACAGACTTGGCAAAGATGAACTTGCAATCCTTGGCGACAGCCTGGTGATGAAGTACTACAAAGGCTATTACTTCATTAACATGCGAAATGATTTTTCATGGTACTTGCGTGTAGTAAAGCAACAAAAAAATGGCGATCTGCTTTATTTGTCTATGCCTGAAGTCTCGGATGAACACGAGGGAAAAAAATTCAGGGATCAGCTTTCACAAGATATTACTATTGTAGAAACTGAAGTTGAGGGAAAAACTTTTTACCTGATTGATCCCTCACCGAAAAAACTTATTCAGCTCATCAAAAAGGGTTACTTCAAAGAACAAAGCTTTCAAAAAGTGAAGTGACCCTTACTTTTTCTGAATCGATAAAACCACTTGCTTCTTTGACATATGGATGTTCCATGTGCCCTTCACTTCAACGACACCTTCGGGCAAATCAACCACCACAGGTTTTGTATACAGAAGTGAGTCTGTTCCCAGGCGCTGCACATTATCCGCTAGTTCCGTACCCAGCATCATACTTGTCAGGTAAGCATCAATAACCTGCCGTTCAATTTCAGAACCTTCGGTTGAACCGGTCGCCAGCCACCGGATGTCAACCTTGCGACTGACTTCCAGCGAATCCATATCAAGGCCCGAATCAACTAATCCCATAATGTCTCTTCCGTAGGCAAAGGCTGCTTCCATAATTTCAGCATCACTTACTTTTTTTATGCTGTTTAATTCCCGGGCTTCACGCATTTGTTTGCGTTGTTCATCATTAAGGGAGCCTCCACAGCTAAGAATAAACACCAAGGCAATCGGGTACAGGTAAATCAAGCGCATGGCCAAAGGTAATGTTCGGCTGCAAATCTTGCGAATGCTACGTTTTGCTAACTTTACGGCCGTTTTGTAAGGTATGATTGAGAAATTAGAAGAAATAAAGCATCGTTTTGAGGAAATCGGCCAGTTGCTGGTTCAGCCTGATACGGTAACCAATACCAAAAAGTATTCGCAACTCAGCAAGGAGTATGGCGACCTGGAAAAAATTGTTTCCAAATACAATAGTTTTCTGCTGGCCAAAAGCCAGCATAGACACGCCAAAGAAATGCTCCAGAAGGAAAAAGATCCCGAAATGCGGGAAATGGCCAAACTGGAAATTGATGAACTCGAACCAAAAGTAGAGGCTCTCGAAAACGAATTAAAGGAGTTGTTGATTCCGAAAGATCCGAACGATGATAAAAGTTGCATCCTTGAAATACGTGCAGGTACCGGGGGTGATGAAGCGTCTATTTTTGCGGGAGATCTCTGGCGGATGTACCAGCGTTATTGCGACAGGGTAGGACTTAAAATGAGTACGGTAGATTTTACAGAAGGCACTGCCGGTGGTTACAAAGAAATTGTTTGTAGTGTAAGTGGTGACAATGCATACGGAAGGTTAAAATTTGAATCGGGTGTACACCGCGTACAACGCGTGCCTGCTACGGAACAGCAAGGTCGGGTTCACACTTCTGCTGCTTCGGTAGTGGTAATGCCCGAAGTAGAAGATGTAAGTATTGAAATTAACCCAGCCGATATTGAAGTTCAGACTGCACGTTCCAGTGGCGCGGGCGGACAAAACGTAAACAAGGTTGAAACCAAAGTTCAGATGACGCACAAGCCTACCGGCATTGTTATTACTTGCCAGGTAGAGCGATCACAACATGGAAACCGCGAACGTGCTTTACAGATGCTGAAAGCAAAACTGTACGAGATGGAGGTCACCAAACAGCAAAATGAAATAGGGGCCACCCGAAAATCGCTGGTGCGCAGTGGCGACCGTTCAGAAAAAATCAGAACGTATAACTACCCGCAAAGTCGAGTTACCGATCACCGCATCGGATATACTCAGCATAATTTACCCGCTGTAATGAATGGTGATATTGATAATTTTATTGAACAGCTTCGTATTGCCGACAGTGCCGAGAAAATGGCTGAAGGCGCAACGCAATAACGGCTATTGAAATCAGCGAATGATGCGGGTTAGCCGGTAATAATCGGCCATTACTATTCTGAAATTTTCACGGTCACTATCTTCCCGAAGGAAGGGAATCGAATCACCGTTGATTAAAATGGTAAATTCATTTTCGGCTATAATCCCTTCATAAATTTTAGTTGAAAACTCCAGCATGTTCTCCTTTCCACGCTCGGCCAGTTCATAAGAATATACTTTTCCGGTTGCCTGATTTTTCTCATACACGGTAATCGCTGTGAGGTCGGCAAAAAATTCATTGGTTTCAACCAATAAGTAGGCCTTATCCTTGCGCCAATCAATTACAATCACTGGGTTTATTGAGGGGTCATTGCCTTGGTAGCGACCGCTAAATCGGTAGGCGTGCCAGCCCGCTTCTTTCAGGTCTGTGAAATCATAATAAACCTGTCTTACGTTCTTGAAAAACAGGTGTGAATCCGCAGTAATTTTAAAGGAGAAACGGTCTCGGTCTATGGTTTTCTCCCGATCAATTTTACATCCCGTAATCAGCAATGCCAATAATCCTACATAGTTTAACAACCTCACCATGCTTAGTAAACTCGTTTAAAAAGATAAAGTTTTCAAGACACGTTTAAAGGACTTTTATCCGCAGAAAAATTCCTAACTTGAATTTAATTAACACATAATTCTATGAACAAGATATTAATCGGGGTTTTGGTTGTACTTGGATTGTTGATCGTTTTAGTCGGGGGGTTTGTGATGTGGGGCACTGGCGTTTATGATAATGCGGTTAAACTGCAGGAAGATGTTAATGCCGAATGGGCAAACGTACAGTCAACCTATCAAAGACGAATGGACCTGATACCCAACCTGGTGGAGACGGTAAAAGGTTACGCCAACTTTGAACAGGAAACCCTTACCGGTGTAATTGAAGCACGATCGAAAGCAACTTCCGTTACGATTGATCCTTCCAAAGTTACCCCGCAGCAATTTGCCCAGTTTCAGCAGGCGCAGGATGGACTAAGCTCTGCCTTGTCGCGATTGATGGTTGTTGTGGAACGGTACCCCGACTTAAAGGCCAATCAGAATTTTCTTGACCTGCAGGCGCAGCTGGAAGGAACTGAAAACCGGATTAATGTTGCACGGCAACGATACAATGACAGCATCCGACTGTACAATACCTATGTGCGTGGCTTCTTTAAACGTTTTGCACTGGGCATATTTGGTGGTGGTGAAGACTTTAGTGTGCGCAAAGGATTTGAAGCATCGGAAGGCGCAGATAAGGCGCCCGTTGTTAAATTTTAATTTTATAATTATGAAAAATAAAGTTCTTCTACCTGCACTGCTAACGATTTTCGTTATTACTTCAGCATCATCACAAGACAGTTATACGATACTTGTTAAAAAATACTTTGAGGCAAGCGGATCAGCGGAAGCCTTCAAAGGCGCCATTACTTCCATGATGACCAATTTCAAAACCATGAACAACCAGGTGCCTGATGAATTTTGGAAAGAAATGGAAAAGGAAATGCTGAATACTTCTATTGATGATCTTGTAAAGATGATGGTGCCGGTGTACAAGGCACATCTTACAGAGGCTGACTTGAAAGACATTGTAAAATTCTACGAAACTCCATCAGGTAAAAAGCTGGCACAAAAAACACCTGTAATTACACAGGAATCCATGCAAGCGGGCCAGGTGTGGGGGCAGGCCGTGGCGGCCAAAGTGATGAAAAAAATGCAGGAGAAGGGGTATTAATAAATAATCATGAAAAAGCTTCTGGTTCTGATACTTGTCACCATCGCATTCGTTGGCCACGCCCAGTCGGATGTGGAGGCGATTAAAAAAGTTGTGACTATCGCCTACATTGAAGGCACCCAAAACACGGGAAGCATTGATGATATCCGAAAAGGCTTTCATCCCAGCTTTACCATGCTGCGGCTACTGGAGAATAATGTTAGCCCGTTGTCTTTAGAAGACTGGATTAAAGCAATTGAAACCCGAAGAAAAGAAAACGCTGGTAATCCTGTTCGTACGGAAGGGAAAATTTTAGCCGTGGATGTTATAGGCAGTGCCGCTACGGTTAAGCTGGAACTACACAAAGAAGGCAAACTTATTTTCACCGATTACCTGGCCTTATATAAATTTTCGGAGGGTTGGAGAATTGTGAGCAAGACTTTTTACAGGCATCCATGAAAAAACGAAGCGTTCTACACCTTAAAGACGCAAGACACAACATTCATAAAAAAAGCCCCAATCCAAACCGGGGCTTTTATTTTATCTCTTCAATAACAGACTAGCTCAACGTTCGCTTCACTTCGCGCATTTCGTAGCTTTCAATCACATCCCCCACCTGAATATCATTAAAGCTTTCGATGCCCATACCACAATCATAGCCTGATTTCACTTCGCCCACATCATCTTTGAATCGCTTCAGTGAATTTAGCTTACCGGCATACACCACAATACCATCGCGGATCAGGCGTATCGGGTTGTTGCGTTTAATGTACCCATCGGTAACCATACAGCCGGCCACGGTGCCCACTTTGGTAATTTTGAACACATCGCGTACTTCAGCATTACCCACAATCACTTCTTCCTGCTCAGGCGCCAACATACCTTCCATGGCAGCCTTCACATCGTTGATGGCATCGTAGATAATGGAGTATAAACGAATTTCGATCTCTTCATTCTCCGCCAGTCTGCGCGCAGCCGATGAAGGACGCACCTGGAAACCAACGATAACCGCATCAGAAGCCGAAGCTAACAACACATCAGATTCCGATATTTGACCGACACCACGGTGAATAATGGCTACCTGAATTTCCTTGGTAGAAAGTTTCAACAATGAATCGGAAAGCGCTTCAACCGAACCGTCCACATCACCTTTAACAATCACATTCAGTTCTTTGAAGTTACCAATGGCTAATCGTCTTCCGATTTCATCCAGTGTAATATGCTTCTTGGTACGGATACTTTGCTCGCGCAAAATCTGTCCGCGCTTGGCGGCCAGTTCACGCGCTTCACGATCGCTATCCATCACCAGGAATTTCTCACCCGCTTGCGGTGCGCCATCCAACCCTAATATCTGTACTGGTGTAGAAGGTCCAGCCTCTTTTATCTTTCCGCCTGTGGCATTGAACATCGCCTTCACGCGTCCATAATGCGCCCCAGCCAACACTACATCACCAACTTTAAGGTTACCCGTTTGCACCATAATGGTGGCCACATAACCGCGTCCTTTATCCAGTGATGCTTCAATAATAGAACCCAACGCCTGTCTGTCCGGATTTGCTTTCAGGTTTAATAGTTCGGCCTCGAGCAATACTTTCTCAAGAAGTTCATCAACACCCTGCCCCGTCTTAGCCGAAATTGCCTGGCACTGATATTTACCTCCCCAATCCTCAACCAGAATATTAATCTTGGCCAGTGATTCTTTGACCTTCTCTGGATTAGCCGTTGGCTTATCAATTTTGTTAATAGCAATGATAATAGGAACACCGGCAACCTGTGCGTGGTTGATGGCCTCCTTGGTTTGTGGCATCACATCATCATCAGCCGCCACTACAATAATAGCGATATCGGTAAGTTTCGCGCCACGTGCACGCATAGCGGTAAAGGCTTCGTGACCGGGCGTATCCAGGAAAGCAATTTTGTTTCCGGTATTGGTGGTTACATCATAGGCACCAATGTGCTGCGTAATTCCACCTGCTTCTGACGCAGTAACTTTTGTTTTACGGATGTAATCAAGCAATGAAGTTTTACCGTGGTCAACGTGACCCATGATGGTTACAATAGGGGCACGAGGTTTAAGGTCCTCTTCCCTTTCCTGCACTTCCTCCGCTGCTGTTTCTTCATCCGTAGTGGTGAACTGCACTTCGTAACCAAATTCATCCGCAATTACAGTTATCGCTTCAGCATCCAAACGCTGATTGATGGAAACGAACATACCTAAACTCAAACAAGTAGAGATAACATCGTTCACTGATACGTTCATCAGTGAAGCAAGATCGCTGGCCGAGATGAACTCCGTAACGCGCAATATTTTTGATGCCTCCTGATCTTGAAGGATCTGTTGCTCTTGCGCATCCGATACCGCTTGTCTTTTTTCGCGTCTGTATTTTGAACCTGAACTTTTCTTTCCGCCACCACTTAGCTTGGCAAGTGTTGCCTTAATCTGATCCTGAATTTCTTTTTCGGTTGGTTCTGCCTTTTGAGGGCGTTGCGGTACCGGCCGGCCACCGCGTTGTGGTTGCCCTTTATTATCACCCGGGGTTATGATGCGTTTACGCGGGCGCTTACCTTTCTTGGTGTCATCACCAATGTCGGATGAAGCCACTGGCTGATCCTTTTTCTTCTCACGTTCTGTTGGCAATTCAATTCTGTCAACAACTTTCAGCCCCTGCAACTTATCAGCCCTTGCTTTTATAACTTCCTGCTCAGGCTTTTCAATTACTTCGGGCTTTTTAGCTACAATTTCCTCCTCTTTAACTGTTTCAACCTCTTCTGCTTCCTCAACTTTTGCAGGCTTTGGTTTTTTATCGAGTTCAATCTTACCAACAACCTTAATACCCTCCAGCTTAGCCTTTTCCGGCACCACTTTTTCGGGCTTAGCTTCCTCCTTTTTAATTTCCGCAGCACCCAGATTTTTAATCATGATGCTCTCTTCTTCATCCACCCGCTTTTTGGTGACCAGTTCTTTCTCACTCTCTATAGTCAGGTTGTCACCGTGCTTGACACCAATGGTTAACCCGCTGGCTTCCATTTTTTCGGTTGCCGATGCAGCAAACTCTTTTGACAAGATGGCGAACTGATCGGGCGTAAGTTTAGCGTTAGGGTTGTTCTCTACAACGTGCCCTTTCTTTGCCAGGTAATCCAATATGGTATGATGCCCCACATTGAGTTTCCTCGCAGCCTGACTCAACCTGATCAATTTTTCTTCTGCCATATTCAAATATTATTCTTTTTTAAAGACTTAAAAAGTTGTCACCATTAACCGCGTGTTAATTCACCGTTATTCAAACTCCTTGCGGAGAACAGCGTGCACGTTTTCAATGGTTTCTTCTTCTAAATCTGTTCTTCTTGTCAATTCTTCTTTTGATAAAGTCAATACACTCTTAGCTGTATCTAACCCGATACGCTTTAATTCATCGATTACCCAGCTCTCAATTTCATCTGAGAATTCATCCAGATCAACATCCTCCTCTGTTTGCCCATCCAGTTCACGGAACACATCAATTTCATAACCACACAAGCGGCTGGCTAACTTAATGTTGAGTCCGCCTTTTCCAATGGCCAACGAAACCTGGTCGGGTTTCAGGTAAACCGAAATCCGACTGTTGTCTTTGTTGATTTTTATACTTGAAATCTTCGCAGGACTTAATGCCCGTTGTACATACAGCTCCAGGTTCTCTGTATAGTTGATTACGTCAATGTTCTCGTTTTGTAATTCACGAACAATAGCATGTATACGCGATCCCTTCATACCCACACACGCACCTACCGGATCAATACGATCATCGTATGATTCAACCGCCACCTTGGCACGTTCACCCGGCTCACGAACAACTTTCTTGATGGTGATTAATCCATCATAAACTTCCGGTACTTCCTGTTCGAACAGGCGTTCTAAAAATACTGGTGATGTGCGCGATAAAATTATTTTCGGGTTACCGTTTACCATTTCAACTTTATGTACGATGGCACGAACGTTCTCGCCCTTGCGGTACCTGTCCTTTTGAATTTGCTCGCTGCGTGGAATAGAAATTTCATTTCCTTCAGCATCGATCAATAAAACTTCTTTACCCAAAATCTGGTAAACTTCACCTGTAATAATCTCACCCACTAAATCTTTATACTTCTGGAATAAAATATCCTTTTCCAGATCTTTTACTTTCTGAATAAGGGTTTGGCGTGCAGTGGTTACAGCCCTGCGACCGAAGTCTTCAAGGTAAATTTGCTCCGCCACTTCTTCACCCACTTCAAAATCGGGCTCAATTTTAACAGCCTCCGAATAGCTGATTTTGTCATGATCCCAGATGTCTTCCGACTCATCATCAACAATCTCGCGGAAGCGCCAGATCTCCAAATCGCCTTTATCGGCATTGATGATGATGTCAAAGTTATCGTCCGTTTCATATTTCTTACGGATCATGTTCCGGAATACATCTTCCAGGATACGAATCATTGTTGGACGATCGATGTTTTTTTGTTTCGCAAACTCTGCAAACGATTCTATGAGGCCTGCGGCTGTGTCGTTCGTTGTCATAACTTATTTAAATGATACCATTACAAACGTTTTTTCTATATCAGAAAAAGGAATGTTTACCTCCTTTACTTCTTTCTTTTTTCCTGTTCCGGTTACCACTTCAAGCGTTATCGCATGAGGTGTTACCTCCTGTAGTTTCCCCTGGTGTACATCCGTGGAGGTCTTCACCTTCACCGTACGGCCTTTATTTTTATAATATTGACGCGTAAGCTTTAGCGGATGATCCAACCCCGGGGTTGACACTTCCAGCATGTAAGGATCCGTTAACATCCTGTCCTCATCCAACGCAGCCGAAAGGGCACGACTAAGCTCTGCGCAGTCATCAATGGTTACGCCACGGTCACCATCAATAATTACGATCAACTTATTTGGCTTTTTACGTATGGAGGCCACTACCTCAACAATAAACTGGGAATCATCTTTTAGATGCTTTTCCGCCAGTTTTTGAATCCGCTCCGTTAATTCCATAAAACCGATAAAACAAAGAGGGGACTTTTGTGTCCCCTCGTCTAGTTGATCATATTTCGATGCAAATGTATAGGATTTATAATTGATCGCCAAATAATGGTTTAAAATGCCACTGCGTGGAATTCTATCCGCTGAATTTTGTTTTACTTTGAACGCTTATGAGAATACCTATTTATTTCATCTTCATTGTCATCCTGGCTCTTTATTCCTGCTCGGGTAACAAAGAGCAAAAAGTTGCCCCAGAACCGGAACAACCCGTTAAAACGGTTCTGGTCCCAGTTTTTAATTCCGATTCAGCATATGATTTTGTACAGAAACAAGTTGATTTTGGGCCGCGCATTCCTAATACTTCTGCCCACAAAAAAGCCGGTGATTATTTCATTGAACAATTCAAATTCTATGGCGCCCGTGTTACTGTTCAGGATTTTGAAGCCAGCACTTACGATAACCAAAAACTTTTTTTAAGAAACATCATCGCCTCCTTTAATCCGGATAAAACCAAACGAATATTACTCGCTGCCCATTGGGATACACGACCGTTTGCCGATAAAGATCCTCAAAATCCAAAAGCCTATTTTGATGGCGCTAATGATGGCGCCAGTGGCGTTGGCGTATTACTTGAAATTGCCCGTGTATTTCATGAAAATGCATTGCCGGAGGTGGGTGTGGATATGATTTTATTTGACGGTGAAGACTGGGGATTTGATACCTCAACGGCTGAAAGACTGTACGGCAATAGTGTCGATTATAAACTTCCAAAAAATCTGGACTCATGGTGGTGCCTGGGTTCGCAATACTGGTCCAAGAATAAACACAAACCCAACTACTCAGCTTACTATGGTATTCTGCTTGACATGGTGGGTGGTAAGCATGCACAATTTGTTCGCGAAGGCGCATCAATGGAGTATGCTCCAGGAATAGTTGACAAGGTTTGGAAAACAGCGAACCGGTTAGGCTACGGCCACATCTTTCTGAATAAAAAAGAAGGGGCTATAACCGATGATCACATCTTTATAAATGAGTACGCTAAAATTCCTACAATCAACATTGTTCATTATGATGCTGCGGAGGGATTCTTTGGCGACTTTCACCACAGCCGAAAAGACAACATGGATAATATTAGCAGAGAGACTCTTGAGGCTGTAGGAAGAACGTTATTGCAGGTTATCTACAACGAATAGAAATCAAACCAGTTTTTTCAGGTATTCACCGTAGCCACTTTTCTCCAGGGGTTTTGCTAGTGCTAGAAGTTGCTCACGAGTAATGAACTTCATGCGGTAAGCAATCTCCTCAATACAGCCTACCTTCAATCCCTGGCGTTGCTCAATTACCTGAACAAAAGTTGACGCCTGCATTAGCGAATCAAAGGTACCGGTGTCAAGCCATGCCGTGCCGCGATTCATTACCGCCACTTTAAGTCTACCTCGCTTAAGATACGTATTATTTACATCGGTAATCTCCAATTCACCCCGCGGACTCGGCTTGATGTTTTTAGCAATGTTCACTACCTCATTGTCGTAAAAATATAAACCCGGCACTGCATAGTTTGATTTTGGCTTTGAAGGTTTCTCCTCAATGGAGATGGCATTCATTTGCTCATCAAACTCAACCACACCATAACGCTCCGGATCATTCACATGGTAGGCAAACACGATGCCTCCCTCAGGATCAACACACGACTGCACTAACTTGGCGAAACCGCTTCCGTAAAAAATGTTATCACCCAAAATCAAGGCCACACTATCAGTTCCAATAAACTCTTCACCGATGATAAAGGCTTGGGCCAATCCTTCTGGCCGGGGTTGCTCGGCATAAGAAAATGAACATCCTAATTGCTTTCCATCGCCCAACAGTTTTTTAAACATGGGCAAGTCATGTGGTGTGGAGATAATCAGAATTTCCTGAATGCCGGCCATCATTAAAACTGATAGCGGATAATATATCATGGGCTTATCATATAACGGCATTAGCTGCTTGCTTACCGCTAAGGTGAGGGGGTGCAATCGTGTGCCCGATCCGCCTGCCAATATGATGCCTTTCATTTTATATGAATTTGATTATCAGCGATTTACATACATTTTATCGTAATACTTCAGGTATTCACCCGAGGTTACATGGCTTAGCCAGTCTTGGTTACTCAGGTACCAGCTCACGGTCTTTTCCAGCCCTTGCGCAAAGTCCGTTTCGGGGCGCCAACCTGTTTCGCTAATAACTTTAGATGCGTCAATGGCATAACGCAAGTCATGGCCGGGACGATCGGTTACATAGGTAATAAGTTTCATCGCAGTGCCTTCTTCACGTCCGAGTTTTTGGTCCACAATAGTGCACAGCAGTTTTATCAGATCAATATTTTTCCATTCGTTGTTACCGCCAATGTTAAAAACTTCACCCGCCTTTCCTTTATGAAAAATAGCATCAATGGCGCTGGCGTGATCTTCCACAAAAAGCCAGTCACGAACATTCTCTCCTTTTCCATACACCGGTAGTGGCTTGCTGTGCACCATATTGTTAATCATAAGCGGAATTAACTTTTCCGGAAACTGATATGGACCATAGTTATTTGAACAACGACTAATAAGGGTTGGTAAACCATAGCTGTTGCCAAAGGCCTGAACAAAATGATCGCTGCTTGCTTTTGATGCTGAATAAGGAGAGCGTGGATCAATGGGGGTTTCTTCTGTGAAGTACCCATCGTTAATAGATCCATACACCTCATCCGTAGAAATATGGTAGAACATTTTTCCATTCATCTTTCCATGCCATGCCGAGTGGGCAGCTTTCAACAACCGAATGGTTCCAATGATATTAGTCATCGCAAACTCATCCGGATTATGAATGGATCGATCAACATGCGATTCAGCCGCGAGGTGAATAACGCCCTGCACGGGATACTCTGAAAAAATTGAGTTCAGCAGTTCAAGATCGAGAATATTACCTTTAATGAATTTGTAGTTCGGCTCATGCTCCACATCGTGTAGATTCTCGAGGTTTCCGGCATAGGTCAGGCTGTCCAGATTAAGTACGCGATACTGAGGGTATTTTCTGACAAAAAGCCTTACAACATGCGATCCGATAAAGCCGGCTCCACCGGTGATCAGAATATTTTTCTTGTCCGCCAATGTTTTAGTTTTTTATGGTTTCACGACCGATACTGTAATAAATGAACCCAAGTTCACGAATATTTGAGAGGTCATAAATGTTTCTGCCATCAAAAATGGCTTTCGTTTTCATGAGCTGCGCCATCTTTTCATAATCAGGCGTGCGGTATTCAGGCCACTCGGTTGCAATCAATAACGCATCCGCATCCTTTAGGGCTTCATAAGAATTTGAGTGGTAGTTGATTTTATCACCCATTTGTTTGCGAACATTTTCTAATGCTTCCGGATCATGCACATGAACGGAAGCACCAAGGGTCAATAACTCCTGAATGTTTAGTAACGATGGTGCTTCACGAATGTCATCGGTCTGAGGTTTAAAAGATAATCCCCACACGGCAATTTTTTTCCCCTTCAGCCCTTCTTTGAAATGCTCCTTCATCCGCTCAATCATCTTTGTTTTTTGATGCTCGTTTACAGTCATGACTGCATCAAGAATTTTGAAGTCGTACTTCACCTGTTGTGCCGATTGAGAAAGTGCCTGAACATCTTTTGGAAAGCAACTGCCTCCGTAACCAATACCCGCAAATAAAAATCGTTTACCGATACGGCTATCTGTTCCCATTCCCTTACGAACCAAATCAACATCTGCGCCTAGTAATTCGCACATGTTCGCAATCTCATTCATGAAAGTAATCTTGGTTGCAAGAAAAGCATTAGCCGCATACTTTGTTAACTCAGCGGAAGGTTCATCCATAACGATTACCGGATTACCCTGCATGACAAATGGTGCATAGAGAGTCTCCATTATTTTTTGTGCGCGAGGAGACCTTGTTCCAATAACGACACGTTCGGGTTTCATAAAATCTTCAACCGCTAAACCTTCCCGCAAAAATTCCGGATTAGATACTACATCAAACTCAACTTTTGCGCCTTCCGAAACCTTTGCGTGCACTTTCTGTGCGGTCCCTACTGGTACTGTACTTTTGTTTACGATCACCGTATATTTTTCAAGCATAGGACCGAGTTGTCCTGCCACCCTAAGTACATACTGTAAATCAGCAGCACCATCTGCCCCGGGAGGGGTGGGTAAGGCCAGCATTATTACCTGAGCATCCTGGATTCCTTCGCGCAGATCTGTAGTAAAAAATAATCTGCCCTCTTTAACATTTCGTTCAAAAATGGATTCAAGCCCAGGTTCAAAAATGGTCAGTTTGCCTCCTCTAAGCTTGTTAACTTTTTCAATATCAATATCTACACAGGTTACTGTATTGCCTGTTTCGGCAAAGCAGGTTCCACTAACCAAGCCAACATAACCTGTTCCAACTACTGTAATTTTCATATAAGACCTTTTAAAAAGGTCCCAAAAATAATTGTTTTCCCTTCTAAAACAGGCAGTAACATAGATTTAACCTAAACAAACTAACATTCGTTTGGGTATTGCGCTAAATGCCCTACCTTCGTAGCCCTGAAATAAAAAACGAACCATGAATGTATTAAGTGATAGCCCAACCAATATCACCTTTGAGGAGAGTGAGAACCAGCAAATGATTGCTCAAATGGTACGCGATTTTGGCGCCCGTGAAATAAGACCATTTATGATGGAGTGGGATGAATCGCAAGAGTTTCCTGTGCAGATGTTTAAGAAAATGGGAAAACTTGGATTAATGGGTGTACTGGTTCCTGAACAGTATGGTGGAGCAGGATTCGGATACCTGGAATACGTTACAGCCATTGCCGAACTGGCTAAAATTGATGGATCAATAGGGTTGTCCATGGCCGCGCACAATTCGTTGTGCACCAATCATATTCTTCAGTTTGGAAATGAAGAACAGAAACAAAAATATCTTCCACGATTAGCCACGGCCGAATGGATTGGTGCGTGGGGGCTTACCGAGCCGAACACAGGTTCGGATGCCGGAAATATGCGCACGGTTGCCATTAAAGACGGTGATTATTATGTGATTAACGGGGCAAAAAATTTCATTACCCATGGCAAATCGGGAGATGTTTCTGTGGTTATTGTGCGTACGGGTGAGGTTGGTGATTCGCATGGTATGACAGCTTTTGTTATCGAAAAGGGAACACCAGGGTTTACCTCTGGAAAAAAAGAAAATAAATTAGGTATGCGGGCATCTGAAACCGCTGAGCTTATTTTTTCCGATTGTCGTATTCACAAATCGCAAATGCTGGGAAAAGTTGGCGAAGGTTTTATCCAGGCCATGAAGGTACTTGACGGGGGAAGAATCTCCATTGCAGCACTTAGTCTGGGCATAGCACAAGGAGCTTTTGAGGCTGCTTTACAATACTCCAAGGAAAGGCATCAATTCAATAAACCAATATCAACATTTCAGGGTATTGCGTTCAAGTTGGCCGATATGGCCACCAAGATAGAGGCAGCCAAATTGTTGACGTATCGCGCGGCTGATCTAAAAAACAAAGGCATAAATGTGAATAAGGAATCTGCCATGGCAAAGCTCTACGCCTCTGAAATAGCCGTGGAGATAGCGAACGAAGGGGTACAGATTTTTGGAGGATATGGCTACACAAAGGATTTTCCTGCAGAAAAGTACTACAGGGATGCCAAACTGTGCACCATAGGGGAGGGTACCTCAGAAATTCAAAAACTGGTTATTTCGCGGGCGGTTTTAAAGTGAGTTTTGCAAAAATGACTTCGATTTCGTTATATTTGCAGCCCAAATAGGAAAAAAATGATTGTAATCAACATTAAGGAAAACGAATCTATTGACAAGGCGCTGAAGCGTTTTAAGAAGAAGTTTGAAAAAACCGGTGTTTTGAGGGAATTACGCTCACGCACTGCGTTTGAAAAGCCTTCTGTAACACGCAGAAGTGAAATTATTCGTGCTGCTTACAGAGAGCGCATGAAAGGTTTAGAAAACGCTTAATATTTAAGAATACAGGGGGTATCCCCGATTCATCCGTCACTTATACATTAATCCCCAAGGGAACTTCATCCTTGGGGATTATTTTTTTACATTGGTACTACCGGTGGGAATGGTGTGTACAGCATGGTAGAATCCTTTCTGAAATATCTTCAATACGAAAAGCGTGTTAGCCAGCATACGCTTACGGCTTACCAAAACGATCTGGATCAGTTCCTTACTTTTTTAAAGGAAGTCTTTCCCGATCATTTGCCGGAAACATCCGATTACGGAATAATACGCTCATGGATTATTCAACTTGTGGATTCCGGCATAAAACCCACTTCGGTTAACCGGAAGATTGCAAGCCTGAAAACCTTTTATAAGTTTTTAATGCGACAAGAGGTTATTAAGAAAAATCCCATGACCAAAATTCGCGTCTTAAAAACACAGAAGCGATTGCCCTCCTTTGTAAAAGAAGCTGACATGATAAACCTGCTTGATCATGTTGTATTTGACGATACACTTGAAGGATGGCGTGACAAACTGATTTTGGAATTGTTCTATGCCACCGGCATACGCCTTTCTGAACTCATTACGTTACAAGAATCGCAGCTTGATATTCGCTCTCATACCATTAAGGTATTAGGAAAAAGAAATAAAGAAAGGGTAATCCCTTTTCACAAAAGCATCGTTCCAATACTTAAGGAGTATCAACAAATCAGAAACAAGGAAGTTGACATGAAGAAGCACGGGTTTGTTTTTGTTACAGATAATGGTGATCCGTGTTACCCCATGATGGTTTACCGAATTGTAAAAAAATACCTCAACGACAACACCACCAGTGAAAAAAGGAGCCCGCACGTTCTGCGCCACACCTATGCAACACATTTATTGAACAAAGGTGCCGAGATTAATGCCGTAAAAGATTTATTGGGACACAGCAGCTTAGCCGCCACACAGGTGTACACACACAATTCCATGGAAAAAATTAAAAAGGCTTATGATCAAGCCCATCCCAAAGCATAATGCACCGCCTATGAAAATATGATTACTTGTTGCTGGTTCGCCAGATTGGTTTTTTATGTTAAACGTTAAATTTTGTAGTTATGAAACTGAAAGTTCAATCCATTCACTTTGATGCCGACAGAAAGCTTGTTGACTTTATTCAAAAGAAAGTTGACAAACTCGAGACTTATTTTGACCGTATGGTGGATGGTGAAGTTTTTCTTCGGTTAAACAATGAAGGTGTAGAAAATAAAACGGTTGAGATTAAACTTAACCTGCCAGGCAACCAGCTTTTTGCTACGGAAAAAGCCCGCTCATTTGAAGCGGCTGCCGACCAGGCAACAGAGGCACTGAAAAATCAGTTAAAAAAATTCAAGACGAAAATCAATGATGGACGAGCGTAAATGCTCACAAAAATAAGGGGCCTTTCGGCCCCTTTCATTTTTATTTCAACTTAAAAGCTTTCTGCACCTGCTCAACATAATCCAGTTTTTCCCAGGGGAATAATTCAACCTTCACACGCTTCTCGTTTTTCTTTCCTTTATTGAAAACCTTTTCAACAACTTTTGTTTCACGCCCCATGTGGCCATAGGCTGCTGTTTCGGAATAGATAGGTGAACGGAGTTTAAAGCGTTGCTCAATAAAATACGGACGCATATCAAAAATCTTTTCTACGCGCTTGGCAATTTCTCCATCACTTACATTGACCTTGCTGGTACCGTACGTATTTACATACAAACCAACCGGTTTTGCCACACCTATGGCGTATGCAACCTGAACCAAAACCTCATCACACACACCGGCTGCTACCAGATTCTTTGCAATGTGACGGGTTGCGTAAGCTGCTGAACGATCCACTTTAGAAGGATCCTTTCCTGAAAATGCACCACCACCGTGCGCACCTTTTCCCCCATAAGTATCTACAATAATCTTTCTTCCGGTAAGGCCGGTATCACCGTGGGGACCACCAATAACAAATTTACCTGTTGGGTTAATGAAGTATTTAATGTCACTGCTAAAGAGTTTATGCACACGCTTGGGTAATCTCTTCATTACACGCGGCACCAGAATATTGATCACATCATCCTTGATCTTTTTCAGCATGGGTACATCTTTATCAAAATCATCATGCTGCGTTGAAACCACAATTGCATCAATTCGTATCGGTTGATTGTTATCATCGTATTCAATCGTTACCTGTGATTTAGAATCCGGACGTAAATACGTCATTTGCTTTCCTTCTCTGCGGATAGCTGCAAGCTCGCGCAACAGCAAATGTGCTATCTCCAACGGAAGTGGCATGTAATTATCTGTCTCGTTGGTCGCATAGCCAAACATCATCCCTTGATCGCCCGCACCTTGCTCTTCTTTTTTCTTGCGTTCAACACCCTGATTAATATCAGGAGATTGCTCGTGAATAGCTGAAAGGATACCACATGAGTTGGCCTCAAACATATACTCGCTCTTGGTATATCCAATTTTACGTATCACCTCTCGGGCTATGTCCTGAACATCCAGGTAAGCTTCCGATTTCACCTCGCCTGCCAGCACAACCTGCCCTGTGGTTACCAGTGTTTCGCAGGCAACCTTTGAATTGGGATCATAGGCTAAGAAATAGTCAATAAGGGCATCTGAAATCTGATCGGATACTTTATCAGGATGACCTTCAGATACAGACTCAGAGGTGAACAAATAGGGCATAGTATTTACGAATTAAGGATTAAGTTCTTTATTAAGTCGGCAAATTTAGAGGAATGCAGGTAAAACAAAAACAGATATTTAGTGCGCCAAAAAAAGAAAAACAGCAGGTAGTTTGGGCCATTCAATTGATAATCCTTTCCAGTCTGAAACTGGTTTGGTTTGAATTCGTTCATTGGTGCCGGTAATATCTACAGCAACACACAGCCGGGTACTTAAATCCAGTGTTTTTATCAGGCTAGAAAAAACATGGTTGTTTCTATAGGGTGTCTCAATAAAAATCTGTGTTTGATTTTTTGTCTTCGATTCGCGCTCAAAAGTCCTTATGGCTTTGCTTAATTCATGACCATCAACCGGTAAATAGCCATGGAAAGCAAAATGCTGACCATTCAACCCAGAAGCCATAAGTGCCAGCAAAATTGAAGACGGGCCAACCAAGGGTATAACACGAATATCCAATTCATGAGCATAGGCCACAGCCATTGCACCTGGATCAGCGACACCCGGGCATCCTGACTCGGAGATAACACCCATGTTGCTGCCTGAAGACAGTGGCTTCATCAACTGATCAAGTTCCCTGGCAGAGGTATCCTTGTTCAATACAGAAAAATTCAGCGATTCAATTGAAGTATAAATTTTAAGACTACTTAAAAATCTCCGTGCGGTGCGGATATCTTCAGCCAAAAAATGCTGAATTGTATTTAGTTGTTCCTTTACAAAGGGATGAATAACCCGATCGGCTGTGTGCTCAGCGATGACATTCGGAATGAGGTACAGGTTGCCTTTATTCTTCATTCAAAAAATTTAAAACAACTTGTACAAATTCAGCAGGCTTTTCAGCTTGTACCCAATGACCTGTATCCAGGCTTACCAATGTTGAGTTTGGAAAAATGTTCTTGATCATTTCCCGATCGCTATCCAGAATATAATCCGATTTTATTCCTCGAATAAAAAGTGTTCGCTTTTTAAAACTCCCATCAAAAATCAATTTGCCGCCAATTGCTTCAATATTCTTATCAATCACCGGCAGATTAATACGCCAACCAAAACCACCTTCGGGTTTGCGCATCAAGTTCTTTAAAAGAAACTGACGAACCGCCTCATTTGATAAATGCTTAGCAAGTTCTTCATCGGCTTGCTGACGTGTTTGAATAGTGTCTATGGGCACGGCCTTCAATCCCTCCACGATATAATCGTGACGGACTTCGTATGTCTTGGGCGCAATGTCAACCACGATTAATCTGTCCAGCATATCAGGATGGGCCAGCGCAAAATTCATGGCCGCTTTGCCGCCCATGGAATGGCCCAGAATTATTGGATTTTCAAGTTGATGCTCCTGAATAAACTCCAGAATATCCTCACTCAATACGCTATAATTAAACACCTCACTGTGTGGCGACTGGCCATGATTGCGTTGGTCAACAACCCAAACATGGTAATGCTCAGAAAGCAACTTAGCCTGTGGTAACCAATTATCGGATGAGCCCATTAATCCATGCAGGATTATTAGCGGCTGCCCGGCTCCATACTCGCGATAGAATAGCTTCATGTTTCAAAAATAAGCATTCAAACCCCACGATCCGGATTACGGAAGTATATTTGAATTTAAATAACCATTAAATGGAACTTAGAGACGGATCATATTATATACAAACCCTGAAAGCAACAGACCTGGCAGAAAAATTCGGTACCCCGGTGTATGTCTATGATGCCGAAAAAATAGTACACCAACTTAAAACATTGAAAACCGCTTTCGCAGATGCGGATGTCAAAATCAAGTATGCCGTTAAGGCCCTCTCCAACCTCGCCATCCTTCGACTGTTAAAAAAGAATGGCTCTGGGGCAGATGTAGTTTCAATTCAGGAAGCGCACCTTACACTAAGGGCAGGATTTTTACCATCGGAAATTATGTTTTCACCAAACTGTGCCGACTTCAGTGAAATTGAGGAAGCTGTAAAGCTCGGGCTGGTGGTGAACATTGATAACTTACCCTTTCTGAAAAAATTTGGTGTACAGTATAGAAGTTCTTATCCCTGCTCCATCCGGCTAAACCCGCACATTATGGCGGGTGGGAACATCAAAATATCTACCGGGCATAGTGACTCCAAATTTGGAATATCGGTTTACCAGCTTCCACAAATTATGGAAGTTGTTAGTCAGTACAATATTCAGATTCAAGGCCTGCACATTCACACCGGCTCAGACATAACTGAAACCGATGTGTTTCTGAAAATGGCCGATATTTTCTTCAGTGTTGCACGCGATTTCCCCGATTTGAAATTCATCGACTTTGGCAGTGGGTTTAAAGTCGCCTACAAAGAAGGAGACCGGGTTACCAATGTTTTTGATTTAGGGTTGAAACTCACCGAATCGTTCCGGTTGTTTTGTGAACAGTACGGCCGAAAGCTTGAGTTATGGCTGGAGCCCGGCAAATTCATTGTGAGTGAAGCCGGGCATTTGTTGGCGAAGACAACCTTAGTAAAATCTACTCCCTCCACCACATTTGTTGGTGTTAATACCGGGCTAAACCATTTATTAAGGCCCATGATGTACGATGCCTATCATCATATTCTCAACATCTCCAATCCAACAGGAGAGCAAAAAGTTTACACCGTTGTTGGTTACATATGCGAGACCGATACAATTGGTGCTGAAAGAAAACTAAATGAAGTTCATGAGGGTGATATTCTGGCCATTAAAAATGCCGGGGCTTATGGTTTTTCGATGGCATCCAACTACAACTCGCGCTTGCGGCCGGCCGAAGTGTTGGTGATTAATAATGAAGCAAAGCTTATACGTGAGCGTGAAGTATTTGAAGACTTGTTGAAAGGGCAGATTGAGATTGAACTATAACTCAAAATAAACTCAGGTTTCCGCCTTTTCTGAATTTTGAAAGATCATAGACGGGCATGTGTCTCCCTGCCAGGTATTTCTTTTTGGATGCACGAAACAACTGATGGATTGATTCCGCAAAGTTTCCTTCACCGGTCATTCTTCTTCCGAATTGAGAATCGTTTACATTTCCGCCATGCATGGATTTGACCTGGTTCCACACCTTATCATACCGGTCAGGAAAATTTTTTTGCAGCCAGTCTTCAAAAAGTTGCCCGATGGCTCCGTTTAACCGAACGATTGTCATACCCGCAGCCTTTGCGCCATGATCAGCGGCCGCTTTCATGATCATCGGAATTTCATGATGGTTTAAACCCGGTATAATCGGAGCATTCATAATGCCTACAGGCACACCTGCTTTCGACAGTTCCTCAACTGTTTTTAATCTTTTCAGGGCACTGGCTGTCCGGGGTTCCATCATTCTTCGAAGGTCTTCATTAAGCGTGGTGATGGAGATATAAACATGCACGAGGTTGTCTTTGGCCAGATCACTCAACAAATCAAGGTCGCGCAAAATCAAACTGTTTTTAGTAATCATCCCTAACGGGTGACGATACTGAGCGAATATTTTAAGTAGTCCTCGTGTAATTTCAAGTTTCCGTTCCAGGGGTTGGTAGCAGTCTGTATTTCCCGAAACACTTATGGGAACAGGTTGCCAATCCGGATGAAGGATAAATTTTTCAAGCAACTGCGGAGCATTTTTCTTAACCATGATTTTGCTTTCAAAATCCAAACCGGCACTGAATCCATAGTACTCATGCGTGTTGCGGGCGTAACAATAAATACAGCCGTGTTCACAGCCCTGGTAAGGATTAAGCGAATACATCATACCCAAATCCGGACTGGTAACTTTGTTTACGATTTTTTTTGCCTGTTCGTAAAAAACCTGAGTATTAGGTGCAGACAGTAAAGCTTCATCAAGACCTTCAATGTGATCGGTAACATAACTGGTTTTTAAAAACCGATTTTGTGTTTTTAACTGTGAACCGCGGCCTTTTATATAATCATCCATAGTAACAAGTTCTAAAATTACCTCTTGCGCCAACGCTTTGAAAACATTTTTAACTTGCATGACAGAAGGTGTCAGGAAAAACCTCACCCTTAACCCCTGGAAGGAAACGCAAGGCATAATATTCAAAGCATTGTTAGAATATACACAAACCCCAATTCAAGAAATTCATGATCTGCTATTTGACAAGGCAGGTTTGCGGGTATTGGTGAAACGTGAGGATTTAAATCATCCGACCGTGTCTGGAAACAAATGGTGGAAACTGAAGTACAATCTCGAAGAAGCAAAAAAGCTGGGATACAAAACGTTGCTTACCTTTGGTGGCGCTTATTCCAATCACATTTTTTCCACCGCAGCCGCGGCACATGAGTTGGGCTATGAAAGCATTGGTATTATCCGCGGTGAAGAAGCCCATCCACTCAACCCAACTTTAACATTCGCGAAAAGTCGTGGAATGAAATTGAAGTACATAACACGAGAAGCATATCGGCAAAAAACAAATCCGGATTTTATTGAAAGCCTTCATATGGAGTTTGAGGATTTCTATTTAATACCTGAAGGCGGCACCAATGCGTTAGCTGTAAAGGGTGTTGAGGAATTCGCACAAACACTGGGCGATGAGTTTGATTATTTGTGCTGTGCCGTGGGAACGGGAGGGACGTTGGCCGGGTTGATAAATGGTATTGGTTCTTCAACAGAGATTCTGGGATTTTCTGTTCTAAAAGGGGGAGAATTTTTGAAAGATGAAGTGGAGAAGTTAATTGGAAAAGAAGCAAAAAACTGGAGCCTGGTGACGGATTATCACTTTGGTGGATATGGAAAAACAACAGCTGCTTTACTTGAATTCATAAAAGATCGTCTGACAAAAAATAATTTGCCCTTAGACAGCGTTTATACTGGGAAACTTGTTGCCGGAGTTTACGATTTGATTGAGAAGGGCTATTTTAGAAGAGGGGCAACAATTTTAATGGTGCATTCCGGAGGCCTTCAAATTAACAGACCATGAAAAAGATACTCACGCTTCTTCTTTTTTCCACAATGTTAATCTACACTTCAAGTGCAACACACCTGCGTTGTGGATACATTTCAGTAAAGCGGCTGAGTAATACAAATCTTAATTGTAGAATAACGCTGACTATATTTGTTAATGCAGGATCGCCAGTAGCTTTTGGAAATGGTCTTCTTAATTTCGGTGATAGTAGCACCCCTGTCCTGATTCCCGAGGGTTCAGTTGTAATTAGGCCTGACTTAGGATCAAGCGTTGGTATGGCTACGTTTTCAATTGATCACTTTTACCCTGGTCCAGGACGTTATAATATCTCATATAATGAAACAGGCAGAAATGCAGGAATTATTAATGTCGATAACTCCAGCACAACTTTTTTCTCCATCGAAACTTCAATAAGCTTGGACCCATTTCTTGGAAAATATGATACTCCAGATTTTTTAGTTGATCCCTTTTTTATTGCGAAACTTGGAAGTAACCTATCGCTTTCTATCGGTGCTTTTAGTTCTGAAGATTTTGTCATTTCTTATGAGTTGAGCTCGCCATCAGGTATTTATGATCATCGTTATCGCCTTCCTGAAAATTTCAAGGTAAACCCTCACAATGGCTTAATAACATGGGACACCAAGTATCTTGATGGTTATTATGCTGGCGAATACCTTTTTGCTGTTAAAATCCATCTCTCAAAATATATTGATGGTAATTTATACCGGCTCTGTACGATGCTGCGGGACTTTCAAATAATTCTTGTGGACAATGAGCCTCAAGGCATAATCTCCGACAATTCAAGTTTGGATGAAAATAACAGAATTTACTTATCGGAAGGAAGCAATAAAACAATCAAAGTATTCTATGAGCCCAACCCATCAGAAAACACCACATTAAATGCCTTCTCTACACTTTCAGAAAACCCTGATGCGTTTTCGTTCACAACCTATGATTCTGCAGGAGCCCATATAAAAGTTGGGGTACTTACGCTTACTTCTAGCTCAACTATCATACGCGACAACCCTTATATAATAACCGTACGTGGAACACATAGAATTGAAAATAATCTTATGTATGCTTCCGATATTGTTTACATGCTCTACACGCGCGATCTCTTTCCTGAAATTATTACCCGAACAGAAGATACGTTAGCCGGTATTACCGTTACGCCCAATCCCGTAACTGATTTCTTAAAAGTCCAATTGCCCCATCAGCAACCTGCCCAACTCACACTCCTTGATTTTTCGGGGAAAATGATGCTGAAAAAATTCATGAACGAATCCTGTGTGGTGGATGTACGCGAACTGCCCGCTGGACTTTACATCATTGAACTCCGTACTGGTAGGGCACGAAGAACACTAAAAATTATCAAGCACTAATCCCTTCGTCCACCTTTTAACCAACCGGCAATACTCCAACGGGTGCTTTCTTGTACCACCGCACCACTCTCCGAAGCACGGTTTACTTTTTCTACCGTGTAAAAAGCCGTTGGGAGTATATCTTTCATTTTGGAGAGCAATTCTTCCAGGTTTTCGCGGGGCAAAACCGTAAACACGAGGCTCTCCGGGCCATCAAGTCCCTCTGAATTTACACGGGTGTACCGAAATTGGTTTTGAGTGAGGAATGATATGAGTTCATCCACATCTTTCCGTGTAATAATCCGCACAATTACTTTTCCATAAGCAATTCGTTCTTCGATCATCATACCCACTAAAATGCCCATGGCAAAACCACCGGGATACGCCACGTAACACACCCAATTATCCAGGTGCTCAAAAATCTGCCGTATGGCCATGAGCCAGATAAATGATTCAAAAAAGCCAAGCGTTGTTGCTGTTAACCTTCGTCCGCCCAATACATAAATAATGCGGATGGTATTGATGGAAACATCCATGATGCGCGCCAAAAAAATAAGCAGCGGCAAAATGAAATAGCTGAAAAGGTTTTCAGGCAAGCCAACGGTTTCTGTAAAAAATGTTTCCATAAATCAATTGCGTGCAAAGATTACACGATGGCCACGATCAGCCAAATAAATCCTGAAATACTTCGGTTAACTTGCCAAACGATTTTACCGTTATCTTTACCTTTCGGGTATCCAGCGCTTTCTGGCTGAATTTTGAAACATAGATTTCCGTAAAGCCGAGTTTTTCTGCTTCGGATATGCGCTGCTCAATTCGGTTTACAGCGCGCAACTCTCCTCCCAAGCCTACTTCTGCAGCAAAGCATACCTTTTCCGATACCGGTAATTCTTCCAGCGAAGAAATAACCGAAACACACACGGCCAGATCAATAGCCGGATCTTCCACACGAATGCCGCCAGCCATGTTTACAAACACATCGTGCTGGCCCATACGAAAGCCGCAACGTTTTTCCAGCACAGCCAGTAACATGTTTAATCGCTTCTGATCAAAGCCTGTTGGGGTTCGCTGGGGCGTACCATACGAGGCCGGACTGACCAACGACTGTATTTCAATCAGCAGTGGCCTGTTCCCTTCAATGGTAGCACCAATGGTGGCACCACTCAAGGGCCCATCCTTTTGCGAGATTAAGATTTCGGATGGATTGGAGACTTCACGCAAACCATCACCAAGCATTTCATATATTCCGATTTCAGAAGTTGAGCCAAAACGATTT
This sequence comes from Flammeovirgaceae bacterium UBA2366, assembly GCA_002344065.1. Lineage (GTDB taxonomy): Bacteria > Bacteroidota > Bacteroidia > Cytophagales > Cyclobacteriaceae > UBA2336. Next base: position 145,602 of record DDTK01000013.1, on the reverse strand, counting down.
TTTGTGGTGCGTAAAATGCGATAGGCAAGATGACGATCCCCCTCAAATTGCAAAACCGTATCCACCATATGCTCAAGCACTTTTGGCCCTGCCAGCATGCCGTCTTTGGTAATGTGGCCTACCAAAAAAACCGGGGTATTCGTTTCCTTGGCAAACTTCATCAATTCACCTGCACATTGCCGCACCTGGCCGATACTGCCGGCCGTTGAGTCAAGTAGTTCTGAGTGCAGTGTTTGTATGGAGTCGATGATGACCAGCTCGGGTTGAAGTTGCTTAATGCCTTGAAAGATATTCTGCGTGTTTGTCTCCGTGAAGATGTAGCAGGCATCATTCTTTGATGCAGACAAGCGATCGGCCCGCATTTTTATTTGTTGTTCACTTTCTTCCCCCGATACATACAACACTTTAAGGTGCTTAAGCGAGAGCGCCAACTGTAGCATTAAGGTCGACTTGCCTATACCTGGTTCACCGCCAATCAGAATCAGTGAGCCCGGTACAATGCCTCCACCCAGCACACGATTCAATTCCTGATCGGGTGTAGAAATGCGCACTTCTTTACCCGATTCTACTTCATTCAGTGTTCGTGGTTTGTTGGTTCTTTTGCGGTCATCATCCCCATTCCAATCGTGGCGGGCAGTTGATTCCTTTTTTACAATCTCCTCGGCAAATGTGTTCCACTGGTTGCATGATGGACATTTGCCCATCCATTTGGGGGATTCATGGCCACAGTTTTGGCAGAAAAAAAGGGATTTAGTTTTGGCCACAAAACAGATAATTATTCGCTAAAATACAGTAAAAGTCACATTGGGTCCTGCCCCTATTTCTTTTTTGCTTTATTTTATTCAAATTAAAGTCCCCTAACTAAACCTACTGTCCCAATGAAAAAGTCTGTTTTAACAGTGGCCATATGCTTCTGTTTTATTACTGTTTTTTGTCAAAAATCACCCTTTAAGTTTGGTGATATTCCCATGGAAGATTTACAGTTGATGATCTACGATAAAGATTCATCTGCTGTTGCCTTGATCCTTGCTGACTATGGAAAAGCGTATGTAAGTGTTAATAGCGTCACTGCCAAGCTAACTTTTGAGCGTCATGTTCGGATCAAGATTCTTAAAAAGGAAGGTCTTAGCTGGGCTGATGCCGCCATACAACTTTACAAATCGGGCTCGAATGAGGAGCGGATTGTTAATTTTAAAGCAAGTACCTACAACCTTGAGAATGGTAAAGTAGTAGAAACAAAGGTTTCGAAAGATGGAATCTTTAGGGAGAAATTTAACCGTAACATAAACCTGCAAAAATTTACTTTCCCAAATGTTAAAGAGGGATCTGTTATCGAATACTCCTATACCCTTAGCTCAGATTTCCTGGCTAATTTTCCGAATTGGCAGTTTCAGTACAGTATTCCATCCCGCCATAGTGAATACATAGCCATCATTCCTGACTTCTTCGTAATGGAGCGCTACATGCAAGGGTACCTGAATATTACCTCCTACACAACCAAGAACCAACAGAAACCTGATTACGCTGAGAAAGAACACCATTGGATCTTACAAGATATTCCTGCTTTCAAAGAAGAACCCTTTATGACCAGTGAGCAGGATTATGTTTCTAAAATCAATTTTGCGCTGGCCTATATAAATTTTACCGGACAACCTTCACAGGAAATAATGGGATCTTGGGAAAAGCTAGCCGAAAAATTACTTGAAAGTGAATCCTTCGGGAGAGTGATCTCTAGCTCTGGTTTCCTTAAAAAACAAACTGACGAAATTATTGCCGGAAAGGAGCAGGACTTAGAAAAAATTGAAGCAATACATAACTATGTTAAAAATTCAATTGAGTGGGATGGGGTGAAGGATTACCTGGCAGATAATCCAAAAACTGTATTTGAAAAAAAGAAAGGAACGGTTGGTGACATTAACATTGCACTGGCATCTATGCTCACCCGGGCAGGGTTTGATGTCGATATGATTTTGCTTAGTACCAGGGATCACGGTTTTATTCGCAAGCAGTATCCAATGTCGAAACAGTTCAACTATGTCGTATGCCGGGTTATGGTGGAAGACCGGTTTATTTTGCTTGATGCTACTGAGAAATTTATCCCTATAGATGTTCTTCCGGAACGATGCCTTAACGGAGAAGGGTTTATTGTTTCGAAGAAAAACCGGGGCTGGATCAGTTTAAGTCCGAAAATTAAAGCCAGGAGTACTGTCACTGCTGAGCTTGCGGTCAGTCAGACTGGGGATCTGAATGGTAAAATTACTTACCAAAAAGAAGGTTATGATGCGCTTTCCTTGCGCAAAACGTTACAATCCAAAGGAAAGGAGGATTATGTCAAATCAAAAAATAAAAACTGGTTAATAGAAAATACTTCCTTTGAAAACATTGAGGCTATCGATAAAGCAGTTGTAGAGAGCCACACTATTTCACTCAGCGACCACGTATCTTCCGGTGGAAACAACTTTTATATAAATCCCTTTATAGAATCCCAACTGTTAGAGAATCCCTTTAAACTTGAAAAAAGGCAGTATCCTGTAGATTACGGTAGTCTTCAGGACAAAACGTATATGTGTAAAATAATTGTCCCCGATGGATACGTTATTGATGAGTTGCCAAAGAGCAAGGTCATGGCTTTACCGAACAACACTGCACGCTACCTCTATAACGTTAATGTTATGGGAAATACAATTAATATAACAAGCAGTTTTCAAATTAACCGGACGCTGTTTGTGCAGGATGAATATCCGAATCTTCGGGAATTCTATGCACAAGTTGTGGCAAAACAGGCTGAACAAATTGTACTTAAGAAAAATTAAAGATGAAACCAGCGCTTAGCATTCTTCTGCTTTCTCTTGTACTGTACCTGCCAGTTCAGGGTCAAAAGAAATATGTTGTTCAGGATATACCTGAACCTCTTCTCAAAAATGTAAATGCTGTAGTCAGGGAAGATAACATGACCTATAAAATGTTTTCTCCCAGCAAAGCATCCTTACAGGTGCGAATGGTTGTTACCATATTAAATGACGGAGGTAAAGAATTTGCCTATGAAAATGTGAGTTATGATAAACTGAGTAAAGTCACATCTTTTAAAGGTGCTGCTTATGATGCTCAGGGAAATGTTATCAAAAGATTGAAGGCAAGTGATATCTATGACCAAAGTGCGTTTGATGGGTTTAGCCTTTACAGCGATAATCGATTCAAGGCGGCTGATCTCTCACACGGATCATACCCGTACACGGTTGAATATGAGTATGAGATAGAATTTAAATATGTGTTTTTCATTCCCGGATCATATGTATTGCCTGGTGAAAAGGTTTCGGTGGAGAATTTCTCCTATTCATTGATTTATCCGACAAGTTTGCCTGCGCCACGCTACAACGCTGTGAATATGCCAAACGAGCCTGAGAAGCAACAATTGCCTCAAGGGTTTGAATCCGTTACCTGGCGATTAAAGAATATTCCTGCATTGACCCTCGAACCGCTTGGCCCTGCATATAATGAATTGATACCGCATATCATGGCTGCACCAACGCAATTTGAATATGAAGGATATCGTGGAACCATGAATAGTTGGGATGAATTAGGAAAGTGGATTTCCCTTTTGAATAAAGGAAGAAATCAACTCCCCCCTGAAACGATCAACAAAATAAAAGAGCTTACTGCCAACCTTAACACCACTGAAGAAAAGGTGCAAGCCATTTACATCTATCTTCAAAACAAAACGCGGTATGTGAGTATTCAGCTTGGTATTGGTGGGCTTCAGCCATTTGAAGCGTCTGTAGTTGATAAAACGGGGTATGGAGATTGCAAGGCGCTTTCAAATTACATGGTATCTATGCTTGATGCGATAAATATTAAATCGCACTATACACTTATTCGTGCCGGAAAAGGAGAGGTCGATATCAAAGCTGATTTCCCCAGCTCTCAATTCAATCATGCTGTTGTGTTTGTTCCCAATGGCGCTGATACCTTGTGGCTTGAGTGCACAAGTCAAACCAATCCATTTGGTTACATGGGCAGTTTTACAGGCAATCGTAAGGCGCTTGCTATTACTGAAAATGGTGCAACTTTAGTTAAAACCCCAGTTTATACAGAGAATGAAAATCTTCAAATCCGATCAGCTTTTGTTGATGTTGAGCAAAGCGGAGATGCTAAGGCCTCCATTAAAACCATTTACGCAGGGTTGCAATATGAAAATGGAAACCTTCATGCCTTTATCGCAAATACGGATGAACAAAAGAAGTGGGTACAAAAGAATACGCAAATACCAAGCTTTGATATAACCTCGGTTTCAATAAAAAATAATCCAGATAAAATTCCAACTGCTCTGGTCGATTTGAACCTCAACCTAAAACGACTGGCAACCGTCAGTGGCAAAAGACTTTTTGTGACGCCCAACTTGATGAACCGCTCAACTTTTATCCCTGAAAAAGTGGACGATCGTAAGACAAACATATTCAGAAGAATGGCTTATACTGACATTGATACCATTCGTTACCGTATGCCTGAAGGCATTTATCCAGAATTTTTACCTGAACCAACAAATATCAAATCTGTCTTTGGCGAATATTTTTCCTCAGTTCAAATTGATCGAGGTGATGTTGTCTACATTAGAAAGATGAAGGTTTATAGGGGAGAGTTTCCGGCTAAAGCGTACACTGAGCTTATTGAATTTTATAAAGCAATTAATAAGTCAGATAATACCAAGCTTGTATTCTTGACAAAAACCTGACAGAACTACTTTAAACTCTCAGAAATAAACATAAATAGTAATTGAGCCTGTTGGCTACTATTAAAATCCATCTTGTTATTCTTAAAATACTGATTTAGTTCCTTTTCAAGTTGAGGGAAAGCCCTGATTATACCCTTTTTACTGGCAGTAATTTCCTGAAGAGATCCATCTACAAGCTCATAGAAATATGTTAGCTCTTCCTTAAACTCATCGCTAAAGCCCTGAGAGGTATTATAGGGACCACCTAAATCAACTTTTTTTATTGATTTCGTAATTCTGCAATAAAAGATCTCCCTTTCATAGGTTAGTTTTAACAGAAAAGCGGGCATCCCTTTTACTGTTTTTTTTTCAAAAACATACTCTTCCTCGTCCGTCTTAAGGACAAACCGTAAAACCAAATCCTTTCTCACCAAAACTGCTCCCTCCATCTTATCACTTTTTGCAATAAGATTATCTGCAACCGCATCGTAATTTATTAGCACATTTTCATACCTCTGATCTTTCTTCATTTCTACTACTCCCCTAACAAAATCTTTGAGGAGGGTATGGTACCCTTTAACTCCATCATAGCGATGGTCAAAAGTAGCTACTTGCATTCCCGAAAAATTGAAAGGCGCACTGTTAGGTGGAAGATCGGAAGGAAGTTGTGCTCTTGAGGCAAAAAATATCAAAAACAAACCAATAAGTACTAGTGCTTTTGCCATAATTGAACTATTTAACAAGAGTAGTCACTTCCTTAGCCATATATTTAAACACCACCTCATCTGCCAACCACGGCCACCACTTATTCAGGAACACGGCCATTTTTCCCTCGAATGTGAGAATGAGTATATGTTTGCGCTTAACGGTTGCCCTGTAAATATACCGTGCACACTGCTGAGGTGACATCTCTTTATCTTCCTCACGCGGAGATTCCTTTTGTTCCCGACCATCCGCGAGTAAAGCACGCATGCGAATGTTTGTTGATGTAAATCCCGGGCAAGCGGTTAACACATGTACTCCTTTGTGAAGATACTCTGTTCGTAACACTTCTAAAAAACCATTTAATGCAAATTTAGAAGCTGAGTAGCCGGCCCGACCAGGCAATCCCCTATATCCTGCAATAGAGGATATTCCAATAATTGATCCCTTGTTTTTTACAATTTCCGGCAAACAGTAGCGCGTGGCATAAACGGCTCCATAAAAATTGATGTCCATTACTTTTTTGATTACGTCAAGCTGCACCTCTTCAAAAGAAGCCCGCATGGAAATACCTGCATTGTTAATCAATACATCAATCCGGCCGTATGTGCGAATGGTCTCTTCCGCCATCCGCTTATTATCATCTTCAATACTTACATCTGCATGGCATCCAATTGCCCTGATTCCTTCCCGCTTCAATTCATCCACAGCCTCTTCCAGATCGCGCTGGTTTCGGCCGGTAATTACTATTTTGGAACCGTGCCGCCCAAACTCATGCGCCAGGGCTTTACCTATTCCGGATGATCCTCCTGTAATAACAACTACCTTATCTTTCATAAGAAAAACAGAAAAGCAAAACCAGCGCTTCCATATCTGCACCAAAAATAGCAATACTTACTTAACTTGTTGCCTGGAAAGACCCGAACATGATTTTACTCCGTCTCATCTCCAGACTTCCCATTTCCGCACTGTACATCATCTCAGATTTCTTGTTCGTAGTGGGTTATCACCTGATTGGCTACCGTAGAAAACTGGTAAGGTTAAATCTTAAAAATTCATTTCCCGAAAAGTCTTTGGGTGAGATAAAAGTGATAGAAAAGGAGTTTTATAAAAACTTGTGTGACTATGCAGTAGAAAGTCTCAAACTGGTAACGATCAGCCCAGATGAATTACAAAAGAGAATGCACTATACCAACCCAGAAATGGTTTTTAGGTATCGCGACCAAAACCAGTCTGTAATCCTGCTATCATCCCACCAGTTCAATTGGGAATGGTTGCTTGCTTCAGGGACATTATGCCTTAGCATGCCAATCGATTTTGTCTATCAGCCCATAAAAAACAAATTATTCGATAATTTTATGCAAGCCTGTCGCACACGATTTGGTGGGTATGCTATAAAACGAAAAGAAGTTGCGCGCGAATTAATCAAGCGCAAAGGTATACAGCGAGGAATTGCCATTGTGGCTGACCAATACCCCGGTAGGGGCAATGATAAAAAATATCCAACGACTTTTCTAAACCAGGAAACCATGTTCTTTTATGGCAGTCAGCAAATGGCCTCCCTTACCCAGTTTCCAACACTCTATAGTATGGTAAAGAAGATAAAGCGTGGCTATTACACCTGTACATTAATTAATATTGCCGAGCCACCCTACGAAAAAAATTCTGAAACGGTTGTTGAAAATTATGCAAAGGCTGTTGAGAGAGTAATTCGCGAATACCCAAGTGGCTGGTTGTGGTCACACAACCGTTGGAAAAGAAACCTGAAAAAGAATCCATAGCATCAAGGTAGTGTAGTATTTTACAAGTAGCTATGCCAACATTTGTTCAATGTCAGCGCGGGTCAATTGCTTCATAATTGTTTCTTCGGTGGTGATGAGCTCCTGAGTGAGTCGTAGTTTTTTCTGTTGAAGCATCAGTATTTTTTCTTCAACCGTATTGCGTGTAATAAACTTGTAGGTAAAAACTTTGTTCTTCTGCCCGATGCGGTGTGCACGATCAACCGCCTGAGCCTCAACGGCCGGGTTCCACCATGGGTCAAGAATAAACACATAATCAGCCTCAGTAAGGTTAAGCCCCAATCCCCCTGCTTTTATGGAAATGAGAAAAGCCTTGACTTTTGGGTCTTTATTGAAACGATCCACTTGTTCTTTTCTATCAATGCTGGCACCATCCAGATATGCGTAATCAATCTTATTTGATTTTAAATATTGACGCACCAGGGTTAAGTGTTTTACAAACTGACTAAACACTAAAACCTTATGTCCTTCAGCCATGGCGTTTTCCAACATGTGAGTAATGTCTTCCAGTTTGCCTGAATCGCCTGTATAAGAAGGTTCAATCATTTTAGGGTGATTGGCCAGCTGCCGAAGTTTGGTCAGGCCCTCCAAAATCATGAACCTGCTATTACCCATACCCTCTTTATCAATCAAATCCAGTATTCGGCCACGATAGTATGCTTTTGTTTCTTCGTATCGCTTTTCCTGTTCCGCAGTCATTACTGAATACTGGATGTTCTCAACTTTCTCCGGTAATTCAGTAGCTACCTGCGATTTATGCCTTCGTAGCACAAATGGTTTGATGATAGAGTTAAGTTTCTTGGATTTTGCCTCATCACCTTTCTTTTCAATAGGTACCTGATATTCCTGCCGGAAATAGGTTTGTGAACCTAACATGCCCGGATTGATAAAGGTTACCTGCGACCATAGATCCATCGTGGTATTTTCCAGCGGAGTTCCGGTTAACACCAGCCTGTATCGTGATTTAAGTTCACGAACGGCCTTTGCAATGTTGGAGGATGGGTTTTTAATTACCTGCGACTCATCCAGAATGATGTAATTGAAATAGAAGTTTTTTAACAACTCAATGTCCAAGCGTGTAATGCCATAAGATGTAAGCACGATGTCATACTTCTCAAATCGCTTTACGTCTTTGTTGCGGAGTGTACCTGTATAGTTCAGCACTTTCAAATGCGGGGCAAACTTTGAGGCTTCCATTTCCCAGTTATACACCAGCGATGTAGGCATGATGAGTAATGTAGTGCCATGACCGGCTTCTTTTTCAGCTTGCAGCATAGCCAAGGTTTGAACGGTTTTACCCAAACCCATATCGTCCGCCAAGCAACCTCCTAGTTTAAATTCATTTAAGAAACGGAGCCAGTTGTATCCGGCTTTCTGGTAAGGCCTAAGCTCACCAACAAATCCCTCCGGAAGAGAATAATTTTTTATGCCGCTAAACGACCCGAGCGACCTGAGCTTTTCACTAATATGAACCTTAGCCAGGTTTCCATCCTCTAATTCTTTAACCAGGTTAAAGTGATGCTTGCGTAAAACAGGCTTCTCTTTATCGCCTTCTGTCTCACTCAAAGCAAACAAATCGGCATAGCGGGTTAGCCATGCTTCAGGAATAATGGCAATTTCACCATTGGGTAATTTGAACTCCACCTTCTTTTTCAGGATGAGTTTACGCAGCTCCTTAAATGGAATTTCAAACTCACCGAATTTGATTCGGGCATGAATATCAAACCAATCGATGTTTTCTTTTACCTCAACTTCAATAATCGCCTTGCCTACAAAGTATTTCTTATCGTTGCTTTGTGGCTGGCTCACTTCAAATCCCAGGTTGAGCAGGTTTACCCGGTTTTCATTAAGCCATGAAAACGCCTCTGACTTTGAAATCGCAACATTAAAATCCTTCATTTGAAGGCCAAGCTTTTGAAGGGTGTGAAGAAAGTTCTTCTCCGTATCCACTTTCCGCTGCACACGATGAAAAACATAATCACTGTCATGCTTCTCTACCGTAACACTAACTGGCACACGGTTTCTGCCTTGAAATTTATGTTTGCCGTACTTGAACGAAAGATCAAAAACAATCTTTCCGGTTTCATCGCTCTTATCCTCCGTTGCTTTCTTATCAAATAAAGATGGCGTTACTGCACTTTGCGCAGATTGCAATTCTGAAATAGTAAGGATAGGTTTTGGATCGTATTCATTTTTATTGATCTCAAATCCTTTCGCTTCAATATCATCGAATGATGCAATGAGTGGAGCAATAAACCGATTGTAGTAAGTCTCTTCCAGATTTTTGGGGATAACCACAAACTTCTTGCTAAGAAAAGGCAAGAGTTTTTTTCCATCCACATACTTTTCAAACCCGTAAAGCTTACCATTCAATACGACCCAGGCCGGATTTTTACAAATCAGAAAGGCTGTTGGATTAGGTAACTCCAATTTTTTTCCATCGTAAAAAATAGTTGGATAATAATTCGTGCTCTCCGCGCCCCGCATAAAATGAAACTGAATGGTGGCCCTTTTTTCCATCACCTCAATTTTGCGATGCGTAGGTTCGCCATCATTCCCCGTTTCGAACAACATCTTTCCCTTCAGTATTTCCAGTACTTCCGCACGCTTCGTTTCCATGTGAATCTCAATCAGCTCCTGCAGCGCTTCGTTTCCTTTTTTCTTATCAAATATTTTGGGGAAAAATTCCTCGGGCTTAACCGGTTTTCCGGCAAACTTTTTTGCAACAGCATCCTGCTGCATGGCATCTATAAGTTTGATGAGTTCAAAATCCCGATCGTCAAGTCCCTTGGCAAATTCGCGGGCATTTTTGGCTGAGATATTCTGATGTTGGTAGGTAAGCTTTCCCTTCTCGTCCAAATGCACGATATAGGACTCAAAAAGGAATCCCAGGTACTCGTGTTCAAATAACGAGTATATGATTTGGAACGGCTGGGACGCAGAAACCTTCATGATTTAGAGGTTTTTAGCACTTTTTCTAAAAACGGAACCTCTAAACTAAGGATTTTGAATTTCCGAAATCGTTGAATTTCAGCCTATTTCATACATGAACCTTACAGGTTCCTTACAGAAACTGACCGTGACGCCAGGATAGCAGGCCGCCACGAGATTAAAAAGGTGAGGACAGAAACCACCGCAAGCGTGCTCACAAAGTCAATGGCCTTCACTTTTATGGGATACCCTTCGGTAACAGAGGTCTCCATACCCATGCTTATTACTCCGTAGTTTAACTGTACCCAGCAGAATATTCCTCCAAGCAACAACCCAAACAAGGCCCCGCCAAAAGCAATCAGCCCACCCTCCACTACAAAAATTTTCCTGATCAGACTTTCATTGGCCCCCATGGCCGATAATATGGAAATGTCTTTTTTCTTATCTAAAGCCAGCATCATCAAACTAAAAAAAATATTGATAGAGCTGATTCCTAATAGCAAAGAAAGCGCTAAGAAAGTGAACAGCTTTTCCATTTTCAGTAATCGGTAAAGATCTTTGTGTTGCTCCTCATGATTAAGCACAGCATAGTGGTCACCCAAAGCAAGCTTCAGGCGGTCTTGAACTTTAAAAATATCAGATCCGGGCTTTGTTTTTACCTCTAGCGAAGTACGCCTGCTATCATAACGAAGTAACTCCTGGGCAAAGGATAACGGAACCAGCACATAGTTCTCATCAAAATTCTGAACGATGGAAAACGCTGCTCCCACCAAAATATTCTTTCTTGAATATAACCGTGATGGATCAAGTGTGCCTGACTTGATATTGTTGATATAGTAAACCTGTAGCGGGAACATGTCATCACCAACAGCAATAGAAAGCGTATATTGAACACCCCGGCCAATGATGGCATACTGAACATCGCCTTTGTTCAACTTCAATTCACCGGCTACAATTTTATCATCGATGCGATGCTGGTCAATAAAATTATCACTTACCCCCTTTAAGGTAATTACCTGGTTTGCATCGCGGTAACGCACATAAGCATAATCTTCGATAACTTCAGTTACTAAGGCCACGCCCTCAACCGCTTCAATTTTTTTCAACAACGAATCGCTTACCGGAAATGATTTACCCTGAACCGCCTCGATTTTAATTTCGGGATCGAAAGAGTTGTTAAGAGAACGCAGCAGGTCACCCAGGCCATTAAATACTGATAGCACAATAATTATTGCCGCAGCACTAAAGGCTACACCTACAAGAGAAAGAATGGAAATGATGTTAATAAAATTCTTTTTCCGCCTGGATAGCAGATACCTCCGCGCTATAAAAAATTCGAGTTTCAAGATTCAGCCGGTGGTATGTTAAGATTTTTGATAATCTCATCCATGCGCTGAGCCTTCTCCTCCACTTCGTCCACATAAAATACCAACTCAGGAATTATACGCGCCTGGTTTCGGATACGATCGCCCAGGGCCTTACGGATTTCACTCTTTCTTGAAGTGATCTTCTCCAAAAGAGCCGGTTTGTCTTTGGCCAGCATCATACTCAAATATATTTTAGCTACACCTAAATCCGGACTTACCCTAACATCAGCAACCGTTACAAAGGAGTTGTCCAATATTCCACGCTTGTCGCGTTGTAAAATATCACTGATTTCCTTGTGTATAAGGCGTGCAAATTTCTGTTGACGTGTTGTTCCTGCCATAAGGCAAATATCCTGTGTCCTTCCACTAAAACCAAAGAAGTAGGAGCTATTCATTTCAAACCTTAAAATTCCTGTCTATTTTTCCGCAAAACCAATACAACCTTGCTCCGATACTTCCGCATAAATGACCCCTACCGACTGCTTGGACTGTTTGGCTTGATGATATTGCTGAGCTTGCCGATTTTCATTGATACACCATCCGCCACCTTTCCTGAGCTAAAAAGCTTTTTGGTAGGCGAGAAAGTTGCTGAAGGATTTGGCCTGTACCATGAGGTGATTGATAACACGCCTCCCTTCGCATCGTGGTTTTACGGAAGCTGTGATTTCCTTTTTGGCCGAAGTCTTACCGGAAGACATATTACAGCTTTTCTTCTGCTTTTTACGCAAAGCATCTTTATTGGAATAATCTTTATCGACAAAAGAGCCTTCCCTGAAAATACCTACATTCCTACCTTGCTTTTTTCATTGCTCACGCTTGTTTCTTTTGATGTTCTCGGGTTAACCGCTGACCTGGCCGCTTTTGGATTTCTCCTGCTGGCTTTGAACAATCTGTTAACAGAGATTGAATTTCGCGTGCAGCGCGATGAAACCATTTTCAATCTGGGGCTTTTTATAAGCTTTGCTTCGTTGTTCAATTTCTCCTACATCATTTTTCTGCCCGGTATTTTCTTCATACTGATCATTTTTACCCGAAATGATCTGCGTAAGCACTTACTTATGCTTGCAGGATTTCTGATGCCGCACCTTATACTCTGCTCCATCTACTACATCAATGGTCATTTATATGATTTGTGGAGCAGATTTTACCTATCGAACCTTGCTTTCCCCGGAGAGTCATTAATCTCCTTCAGGAGTTTATTAATTCTGGCTAGTGTGCCCATAGCCTATCTACTTGTTTCCATTGTCATCCTTACCCGTGATGCGCGGCTAACCAAGTATCAATCACAACTACTTCAAACCATGTTCCTGTGGTTTGTGGTGGGGGTTGTGCAAATTTATTTTACTTCAGATTTGCGACCACAAAGTTTATTGCCACTTGCTCCGGCTGTTTGTTTTTTCTTCACCCATTTTTTGTTGTTGATCCGCAGAAGAAAGTTTGCAGAAATCAACACCTGGATACTGTTGATTGGTATTGTTTCCATTTTTTACCTGTCACGATACGGTAAACTAACGTCTGTCAATTACGATCGTCTGGTTGTTCCCGCATCTTCATTAACCATAAACAACAAGAAGGTGTTAGTGCTTGATGACCAACCTGTAATTTTTATGCATAACACTTTATCACCACCCTTTATTCACTGGTCATTATCCGAAGAAATTTTTGACTCCCCACAGTTCTATGAAAATGTATTGCTGGTAAACCGGCTCTTTGAAAAAGACCAACCGCAAATCATCGTTGATCCGGAAAACAAAATGGAGAAATTTTTCAACCGACTGCCAAAACTGAAAAGTCAGTACGAAAAATCATCAGAAGGGTATTGGAAACAGGTTGAGAAAAGTACTAGCAACTGATTTTATCCACCCTGCGTGCATGACGCCCACCCTCAAAGGGAGTGTTTAAAAATACCGTTAAGATTTTTTCAGCCAATTCTTCGCTTACAAAACGGGCGGGTATGCAAACTACATTGGCGTTGTTATGTTGGCGGACTACAGCAGCAACTTCTTCTGTCCAGCAGATGGCCGCGCGTATGTCTTGATGTTTGTTGGCCGCCATGGCTACTCCATTGGCACTGCCACAAAGCAGCAAACCAAACTCGGCCTCACGCTTCTCAACAGCAAGCGCCACGGGGTGCGCAAAATCAGGATAGTCAACTGAATCCGTAGTGTGCGTACCAAAATCTTTAACCGTAAATCCAGTTTTCTGAAGCCACGTTTTTAGTTTCTCTTTATAAGCAAACCCTGCGTGGTCGCTTCCAATAGCTATGGTACTCATGGTGTTTTAAAGGATTGTTCGTATTCTTTATCGCGTTTAGCCTGGCGTCTTAACACTGTTGCTGAAATGAAAATACTGAATTCATACAGCAGGTACAACGGAATAGCAATTAACGTCTGGCTAAATGGATCGGGAGGTGTAACAATAGCCGCAATAATGAGAATAATAACAATTGCATGCCTGCGGTATTGGCGCATAAAGGCTGGTGTAATCATACCAATCTTCGTTAAAAAATAAACAACTATGGGCAACTGAAACAATAATCCGCTGCCAAATACCAATGTAATAATGGTAGAAACATAGGATGTAATATCAAACTCATTGGCAATCACATCGCTTAGCTTGTAGTTTGATAGAAAGTATACAGCCAGCGGGCTCATGATGAAATAGCCAAACGAAACGCCCGTGAAAAATAAAAACGATATGGACAAAACAGCACCACGGGAAAACTTCCGCTCTTTTGTTACTAACCCCGGCTTTATAAACCGCCAAATTTCCCAAACGATATACGGGAATGAAGCCGTGACTCCAATAAATAGTGACGAAGCAATATGCATCGTAAATTGCCCGGTCATCTGCCGGCTTTGAATCTTAAAGGGAATTTCTTGTACACAAAGTGTTTCTTCGTAACCCACTAATTTTCCAAGCGCGCACATCCAATCAAAGAAAATGAAATCAGGTTTTGCCACAGCAAAGACTATGTTCTCAAAAATCCATGGCCCGTAAATAAAGGCAACGATAGTGAATATCACCACGGCAAAAAGTGAACGTATTATGTGCCAGCGCAACTCCTCGAGATGATCAAGGAAGGTCATTTCTTTTTCTTCAGCCATACATCAAGATTAATCAACGCCACAGGCGATTTCCCATGAAAATCAAAATCATTCGTAAAAAAGAAGTCAGCTCTATACCCAAAGGCTGTTGCCAAATGCAACGCATCAGGGGTTTTCAGACGATGAGTAACCCTGTATTCAGCCGCTGTTCTTGCTTCACTAAAGCCAACGGGTAGTACAGCTAATGTTTTTGAGTTGTAAAAAACCTGATCGTACATCTTAACTAGATTCCTATCACGAAAGGTATTCGGAAATGACAACACTTCTGTAATGGTAATGGCCGATGTTACGAAAAGAAAATCACCACGATCGTTAGCCTCAAATATACTTTTTAAGTATTTGAGATTGCCTTCAATGAAATAAATCAAGGGAGCGGTGTCAAGATAGACTACCTTGCCAAAAAACTTCTCAATCAATCCCATTCCGATCGCAGCTTCTTTAAGTACTTGTCAACTTCACAATCCTTCCAAAGCTTGGCGCCCTTTCCGGCTAGTTGTGTTAAAGACACTGATGAAGTTTTACCCGAGCTTTTTTTTCTCAACATCAACAGCTCCTTTAGCACCCTGCTACGCTGCCTGGTGTTTAGTTTCTTAATTCCATTGATGATTTCGTCTGCGCTCATTCGGTAAAATTAACACGTTTTTGCAACAAATAAGTTTGTCAGTACAATGGAAACTTCTTCATGAAATTATTCACCTTCTTCTTCACCACCTTTAGGTTATCGGCTTTATCGGGTGCACGAAGGGCTTCATCAATCAGGTCAACTACTTTCAATACATCCTTCTCTTTCAAACCACGTGTAGTAATGGCGGGTGTACCAATGCGCATACCTGAAGTGACCATGGGCGACTGTGTATCAAACGGCACCATGTTTTTGTTGATGGTGATATCCGCTTTGATTAATGTTTCTTCCGCAATTTTGCCGGTGAGGTTTTTCGAACGCAGGTCAATCAACATGAGGTGATTATCGGTTCCGCCCGAAATAATGCTATACCCTTTAGCAATAAACGCAGCGGCCATGGCTTTGGCATTTTTAACAACCTGTATTACATATTTCAGGTAATCATCCGACAACGCTTCTTCAAAGGCAATAGCTTTTGCAGCAATCACATGTTCCAGCGGTCCGCCTTGCGTACCGGGGAAAACCCCAGAATCTAAAATGGAAGTAATCTTTCTGATCTCTCCTTTCGGAGTTTTTAGTCCCCAGGGGTTGTCAAAATTTTTGCCTACCATAATTAACCCACCGCGCGGGCCGCGCAGGGTTTTGTGTGTTGTGGTAGTAACAATATGGCAATGCTCCATCGGGTCATTCAACAAGCCGCGTGCAATCAACCCTGCAGGGTGAGCAATATCGGCAAGCAACAAAGCACCAACAGCATCAGCCGCTTCACGAAGTTTCTTATAATCCCAATCGCGACTATAAGCCGAAGCGCCACAGATAATCATTTTAGGCTTCTCGCGTTTTGCCGTTTCTATTACTTTATCAAAATCAATTCTGCCGGTGCTTTCCTCAACACCATAAAAAGTTGGTTGATACAGCTTGCCTGAAAAGTTAACAGGTGAACCATGTGTCAGGTGGCCGCCATGTGCCAGGTCGAAACCTAAAATTTTATCGCCCGGTTTTAAACAGGCCAACATTACTGCGGCATTGGCCTGTGCCCCTGAATGTGGCTGAACATTGGCCCAATCAGCATTGAAAAGTTGCCGGGCACGATCAATAGCAAGCTGCTCTATTTCATCCACCACTTCGCAGCCTCCATAATAGCGTTTGCCGGGAAGGCCTTCAGCATATTTGTTGGTAAGCACGGTGCCCATGGCTTTCATCACCTGGGTGGAGGCGAAATTTTCAGAGGCTATTAACTCAATACCGTGTTGCTGACGTTTCTTTTCTTTTTCAATCAGATCGAAAATGACTTTATCTCTTTTCATTCAGGGAAGGTGTTATAAATAAGAAAGGCCAAAAATAAGGCAATTAGATATTCAAGAATCAAAATCTGGAATTAATTAAATAACCGATTGAAGGATATAATTCGCAGCACAAAATTATACTCAGGAGTGTTGTTGAACAGCAACTACCAACTCCCGCTGCTGCCACCTCCACCAAAGCTACCTCCGCCTCCTGAAAACCCTCCACCTCCGGAAGACCAGCCTCCTCCGCCTGAAGACCAACCACCACCGGATGACCAGCCGCCCCCTGAGCCGCCCCCAGATCCTTCAAGCTTACTCCACCCCATTTTGTTGAATATTATCTTCAGGATAGGAAAACCAAACAAATGACCTAAAAGGATAAGCTTTCCGGTTTCCCAACCATATAATGCAAATGGAAATGCTGCATAAAATGGAATGAGGAAAACGTATAAAAACCAACCTGCTCCTCCTTTTATCGAAAGTCCCAGAAATGAGAAAATCCCAAGAATGCCAAACACAAAAAGCCCAACAAACCAAGGGATGTCTTCAAACGATTCCTCATCAAAACCCTCTACCGAATATTCCCCACCAATGGCATCAATAATGGCAGAAATCCCATCCACAACACCACCATCAAAATCGCCACGTCTGAATGCCGGTGCAATTTGATTTCGAATGATTTGATTGCACGTAATATCCGGTAGCGGACCCTCCAGTCCATACCCAACTTCAATACGCATCTTCCTGTCGTTCACCGCAATCAACAACAACACACCATTGTCTCTGCTCTTCTTCCCTAACTGCCATTTCTCCACCACCTTTAACGAATATTGCTCAAGCACCTCACCGTCCAACGATGGAATAATTAGAATTGCAATTTGATTGGTGGTGGAGTCCTCAAACTGCTTGAGGCGCGTTTCTAATTGCTGGATAGTGCCTGTCGATAAAATTTTTGCGTCATCGTGTACACGCATGCCCCACAATTCAGGAACAGGCCGTTGCGCTGCTGATACAAATGAAATCAGCAACAGAAAAAATAACAGAATTCGGGAGATCATACCTGATTCAAAGCGCGTTAATCCAGTCTAACATCGTCACGGAGTTCGTTCACATCATCCGCTGTTTTCTTAAAGCCCTTCTCCAATAAAATTTCTCCACACCGCTTAATGGTTGCCTCAAGGCCCTCCACCGTTTTTCCTTTGCGTAATTGAGTGGTTAAATCCTGAACGAGTTTATCCCAAACTTTCTGTTCCACTACTTTACTAATTCCCTGATCGCCCATGATAATCACCTCATGCTCAAAGAAGGAGATGAAAATCATTATGCCCGTACGGTGACGTGTATTAAAAACTTCTTGTTCTAAAAATGCATTCTCTGCGCGCTGACGAGTGGCATGATCCATATGGCGTTGCGTTACCAGCATTCTGCGTAAGTCATCTGAGAAGTTGGGAGCTACACCCCCAACAACACCGGCCAGCAGCACTAATAAAAAAATAAGCAGAGGATCATAAACAGCTAAAGAAGGTACAAACCGATCGAAGATTACAATGAAGGCAAACACCATAAACGCAACCCATAAACTCCCTTTGTAGTTGGCAATGGTGTAATAACCACTTTTCGATACCATAACCGGAACAATCTCACCGGATATTGTTGCTTCGGCCTGGCGCACTGCGGCTTTTATCCGCTCCAGTTCCGCATCCGTAAATGTTTTCCGAAGACTCATGCTTTGTAAATTGTAATTAAAGATAAGGAATAAGCAATCAATCTCTCAACTGCCTCAGGTAAAGCTGAATGGTGTTTTCCAACCCGAAATAAAGTGCGTCACAAACAAGCGCGTGCCCAATGGAAACTTCATCCAGATATGGGATGGACTCTTTGAGAAAGCGAAGGTTATGTAAATCAAGATCGTGCCCTGCGTTTATGCCCAGCCCCAAACGCGTTGCAACCTGTGCACACTCTACGTATGGTTTAATAGCCTTATAGCGATTGGTGTGATAGTCATGGGCATAGGGCTCAGTATACAGTTCAATCCGGTCAGCACCCACAGCAGCGGCACCTTCAACCATTTTGGTGTCGGGATTTACAAAGATTGAGACACGGGATGTATACCGTTTCAATTCCTTTACTACCTCTTTCAGAAATGCATCTTGTTTACTTGTATCCCATCCGGCATTTGATGTTACCGCATCGGGTGCATCAGGCACCAGTGTTGCCTGGGCAGGTTTTGCTTCCTGGATTATTTTTAAATAACGCTCATCCGGATAACCTTCAATGTTAAACTCAGTCCTCACGACATCCTTTAACTGAATCACATCACTATAACGAATGTGCCGCTCATCCGGGCGCGGGTGCACCGTTATACCATGAGCTCCAAATCGTTCACAATCCAATGCGACTTTAATCACATCCGGATTGTTGCCACCACGTGCATTGCGTAAGGTGGCAATCTTGTTAATGTTTACGCTTAATCGCGTCATAAGAAAACAAAACACCAAATTACAAAGACGAAACATCAATTACACACCAGAAAATTGGCTGTAAGAATTGGTGTTCCTGTCGACATCCTGCTACTTTTGCAGAAATCATTTTTTATGAGCCTGAAGACACTGATTGATAGTGACATAAAGAAAGCCATGCTGGCTAAGAACAAAGAAGAACTGGAGGCGTTGCGCAGCATCAAGTCGCTTATTCTATTGGCTGAAACCGAAAAGGGTGGAAGTGGCGATGTTTCATCGGATACTGAAAATAAATTACTGATGAAAGCTGCCAAGCAGCGCAAAGAGTCAGCCGATATCTTCAGTCAGCAAGGACGAAATGACTTAGCTGAAAGAGAATTGTTTCAACTGGAGGTAATCAGTCGTTACCTTCCAAAGCAGCTCACTGAAAGTGAATTGACTGACGCGTTGAAGAAAATTATTGCTGACCTGGGTGCTGCGGGTCCGCAAGATATGGGCAAGGTTATGGGCACAGCCACAAAGAAACTTGCCGGTCAGGCCGATGGTAAACTTATTTCTGAATTGGTGAAAAAGCTGTTGGTTCCTTGAGCGTGTTGGACCTTATATTTTTATTCATTTTTATAACCGGAATGGTTTCCGGCTATAAAAAAGGATTTCTGGTGAGTTTGTTTTCGTTGCTTGCTATCATCTTCGGTATCATCCTGGGCTTTAAACTAATGGGTGCTGCCATGCTTACGCTGGATGATTATTACAACATCGATGAAAAAGTATTGCCATACGCAGCTTTTGGAGTAGTCTTTATCATTGTTCTTCTTGTTGTTAATCTTTTAGGAAAGCTTTTAAAATCATGGCTCGATAAAACGTTGTTGGGCAGTGCCGATCAATGGGCGGGAAGTGTAATGGGTTTATTCAGAACCATTTTTATGGTTAGTGTTGGCTTGTGGATTTTTGATGCACTCGCTGTACAATTGCCTGAACACTGGACAGAAAACTCCTGGCTCTTTCCGTTTACCTCCCGATTTGCTCCCGAAGTAACGCATTGGATCGGGGAATTCTTCCCTTCCTTTAAAGACATCTTTCAGGAAAATGCCTCGTGAGGATTTTTCAACAAGCTCACTGTTACAAGTTGAATTTTTTTTCTTTACATTTTGGTTATTAATTAAGTAACTATGGCACTAACCGTTAAAGAAGATAGAGGCTTTAAGTATGTCGATGAGGGCAAAGGGCCTGTGCTGATGTTATTGCATGGGCTTTTTGGGGCCCTCAGCAATTGGGAAGGTGTGGTAAGCCGGTTTGAGGCAAACTTCAGAGTTGTAATTCCCATGCTTCCCATATATGAAATGCCAATTCGTGAGGCGGGGCTGGAAGGCCTACGAAAGTTTGTAGAGGAGTTTGTTGCGCTGAAAAAACTTGATGACATGATCATCATGGGAAATAGTCTGGGGGGTCATGTTGCATTAGTCTATACCCTCAAAAATCCCGAGAAGGTTAAAAAACTCATTCTTACCGGAAGTTCCGGCCTGTTTGAAGACTCCATGGGTGGCTCCTATCCGAAGCGAGGCAATTATGAGTACATCCGTGAGCGGGTGTCCTATACATTTTTTGATCCCAAAGTAGCCACCAAAGAATTGGTGGATGAGGTGTTTGAAACCACCAACAGCATTCCTAAATGTATGCGTATTGTGGCCATAGCAAAGTCGGCACAGCGCAATAATATGGCTGACGAAATTCCTAACATTAAGGTGCCGACCTTGTTAGTATGGGGGCTTAACGATACCATAACTCCGCCCATGGTAGCACATGAATTTAACAGACTAATTCCAAATTCGTCTTTAAAATTCATCGATAATTGCTGCCATGCGCCCATGATGGAACACCCAGAAAAATTTAATGAGCTTATGGAAGACTTTTTGCTCAATTGAGGTATATATGTGTGAAAATCTTTAACCGTGATAGCCGAAGACCTCATCAACCACATGATTCCGCCCCTGAAGGCAACCGATGATGCACACAAAGCCATCGTGTGGATGGAAGAATTTCGCTGCAAGCACATGCCCGTAGTGGATAACGGAAAACTTCTTGGTTTTATATCCGAAGAAATCATTCTTGAAACGAATAACATTGAGAAAAATGTTGGGGAGTTTAACCTTACCGGTGAAAAGTGTTACGTTTCAACAACCAGTCATTTCTACGACATTATAAAAATTGCTGCCGATAACAAACTGCAAATGGTGGCCGTGCTTGACGATTTAGGTCAGTATTACGGTGTCATTACCGTTGAGGATACCATCACATCTTTTGCGCAAACTGCCGCTGTACAAATGCCCGGTGGTATATTGGTTCTATCAATGAACCATAATGATTATTCTTTATCTGAAATCAGCCGGTTGATCGAAGAGAACAATACAAAAATCTTAAGCAGCATTGTTAAAGATGACCCGCTGGATTTAGGCAAGATCAGGCTCACCCTAAAGCTAAATCAGGTTGATTTGTCCCGGATAGTGGCCACCCTGGAACGCTTTAATTATCGGGTTATCGGGCGGTACCAGGAGTCCAGCCCGATAGGAACAGAAAAAGAACGTTTGGATATGCTCCTTCGTTACCTCGACATTTAACTCTTTATCCTTCAGCTTTTCCCTTCAATAATTCGGTTGTACCTTTAAGATTCATGGCACCTGAATTATCCCTGCAGTATAAATCTTGTTTTGTATGAAGATTGGTATTCATGGAAAAGAGTTTAACCGGCAGTCGGCAGACTTCATTAAGCTTATTTTTCAAATCCTTACCCAACATAAGGCGGAGCTATTCGTCTCGGCAAAATATGAGAAGCTGCTTAAAGGTGTGGCCTTCAAAAATTTCAACTGGAAAACCTACGAACCTGGTGATTCATTAAAAAAGCTAAACGCCTTCCTCAGCATTGGAGGGGATGGTACATTACTGGAATCCATAACGCACATCGGGCCTGCTGAAACACCCATTCTGGGCATTAATACCGGGCGACTTGGATTTTTAGCCACCATCAGCGGCCTTGAAACAGAACGGGCATTAAAAAAACTTTTTGCTGGAATGTATTCGATAGATAAACGCGTTATCCTCAGGCTGGAGTCAAACAAAAAACTGTTTGGTAAACTCAACTTCGCGCTAAATGATTTTACCGTTGTAAAAAAAGACTCTTCATCCATGATTACCGTGCACACGTACATCAATGGTGAGTTTCTTAATTCATATTGGGCAGATGGAATTATTGTTGCTACACCTACCGGCTCAACCGGCTATTCATTAAGCTGTGGCGGGCCATTGGTGTTTCCACGCTCAGGCAATTTCATCATTACTCCCGTAAGCCCGCATAACTTAACGGTGCGTCCAATTGTAGTTCCTGATCAATCTGAAATTACCTTTGAAGTAGAGGGAAGAAGCAAAAAATTCTTAATCTCGCTCGACTCAAGAACAGCCATCGTTGACAATACTGTTAAACTAAAAGTGAAAAAAGAGGCCTTTAAAGCCCACCTTATTCAACTTGAGGATCAGTCTTATTTTAAGACCTTGAGGCAGAAGCTTAATTGGGGATTAGATATTAGAAATTGAATTTTTATTTACCTTTGTAGCTTACTGATTTTTAAACACTTATCTGTAATGAGAAAGTTGGCTTACCTTATTCTGACGTGCTTGTTTATAACGTTTTCAGCTGAAGAGGCTTATAGCCAAATGAACAGGCGCAACATCAAGAAAAATAATAAACGCATTGCCAGCTATCGGGGTAAGAAATCAGGTTTTGGTAAGGATAAAGTTTACAATTCTCTTGGTTTTTCTCTTAATGCCTTAAACTATTATGGCGATTTGGCACCAAGTCCAAAAAGAATCAGTACTGATATTTCATTTACACGTCCTGCCCTGGGGGTTTCCTTTACACATCGGTTTGGGCCCCGTTACCAGTTAACTGGAAATTTTATGTATGGCGGACTTCGCGGATCGGATTTTGAATCTGCAGATCCAGATGATATTGATAATGGCGCTTTTCGCTATGTGAGAAATTTGTCATTCAGAAATCGTATTAAAGAGCTATCCGTGGTTGGCCAGATTGATCTTTTTGAAAATCAGGCTACCTATATCAGTCGCGTGCCATGGACACCATATGTTTTTGCTGGCTTGGCCGTTTTTCATCACAATCCTCAGGCACAAGTACCGCAGACGGATTTATTAGGAAATCCCTTTAGTGATGCCGGTGAGTGGGTTGATCTCAAGCCGCTTAAAACGGAGGGAAAATCTTACAGTTTAATTCAGTTTGCCATACCATTTGGGCTTGGCGCTCGTTTCAGAATAAACGAGGTTATGGATATATCTGGTGAGATCGGTTTTCGTTATACCTTTACAGATTACCTGGATGATGTAAGTAGCGATTACGTTGACCTGACAACACTGGCTAGCGAAAAAGCAAGAGCAATGTCATACCGCTCCAATGAAGTACAACCTGTAAATGCCAGAGTTCAGGAAATCATCGCCAATCGATATACAGGCTATACTGGTTTTACTACTGTTTCTGGTTATGGTCATGTAAACAGTGATGGTACCACAAACATGCGTGGAAGGGCGGGGGACAGAGATATTTACATGGTTACTACTGTTCGCCTTACTTACATTCTTGGCAAAACCTTTCACCGGGCTAAGTTCAGATGACGGTTAACCGGTCATTATTTATTATCACTTTTCTGTTAGGCAGTTTTTCTGCTTTTGCACAACGTTCTGAAGTTGGGTTTGGCCTTGGTACATTTAATTATACCGGTGATCTGGTGCGGACGTATAACATCACCAATTCCAAACTTGCCGGCACTGTTTACTACCGCTCCAACATCAGCAAAGTTGTAAGCTTCAGAGCTACTATTACAGCTGGGCAGCTCGGTGCAAAAGAGGTTCCCATTGATGCTTTTGCTTCCGCACGAAATGCCTCCTTCAATACTTTTTTACTTGAAACCAGCATCGGGTTTGAATATCACTTTCTCAACTGGCGTGATATAAAAACACCCATGCGGTACACGCCTTATCTTTTCGCTGGTTTCGGATTGTTTGGGATTTCAGGTTATGATGTAAAGCCCGAAGAGTACAGTAATGTTCAGGCCACCATACCTTTTGGGGGTGGTTTTAAATACATTGTGAATCCAAAATTTTATGTAGCGTTTGAAATAGGCATCAGGAAAACTTTTTTCGACTACCTGGATAATATCTCTGACGGAGATCCTTTACAAAAAAACTACCAATACGGTAATCCCAATGATTTTGATAATTACTTTTTTGTGGGCTTTACGCTAACACGAACTTTTTACGATATACCCTGCCCCAAAAATCCTTATAAATAAGCCTGGTTAAACCACCCTGTTTATTTTGATAAAAGTTGTTTAAAATACTCTAATTTTGGCCCCCTTGGCTTCTTTTAAAGAACATATTGACCCAACTAAGCTCCCTCGACATATAGCCGTTATAATGGACGGAAATGGGCGTTGGGCAAAGAAAAAGGGCGCTTTACGAATATTTGGGCATCGAAATGCTGTTAAGGCTGTCCGCGACATTACTGAGGGTTGTGCAGAACTTGGCATTGAATATTTAACGCTTTATGCCTTTTCTACTGAAAATTGGGCCAGGCCAAAGGAAGAAGTTGATGGATTGATGGAGTTACTGGTAAATACGCTGAAGGAAGAAATAAACACCCTTATGGAGAACCGGGTAAAACTAATTACCATAGGTGAAACATCCCATCTTCCGGAGGCATGCCAAAAAAACCTAGCCTGGGCTGTAGACATGACAAAGAATAACTCGGGACTTACTGTGGTTCTTGCGTTAAGCTATAGTGGCCGATGGGAGATAACCCAGGCCATTAAAGCCCTTGCCATTGATGTGCAGAAAGGCGTTCTTGACCCAGCCTCCCTTACAGAAAGCCGTTTTGAAAAATATCTTCAAACAACGGGCATTCCCGATCCAGAATTATTAATCCGTACCAGTGGTGAGATGCGCATCAGTAATTTTTTGCTCTGGCAAATCGCTTACACTGAACTGTACATAACGCCAACCCTCTGGCCAGATTTCCGCAAAGAGAATTTATACGAAGCCATCTGGTCGTATCAACAACGCGAACGAAGGTTTGGTAAAACAAGTGAACAATTGAATCCGGTTAGTTGAATGAGAACGAGTGTACTAATAATCTTCTTGCTTATTGTGGGTTTTGAAAGCGTGGCGCAGTTTCGCAGAGGACGCACTGAACGGGCAGCAACCGATAATTTAAACTACGCTAACCCGGCTGAATACTTCATTGCGGGCATTGAAGTAACCGGGTTAAATATTCTTGATAAAAATGCCATGGTCTCCCTTACGGGATTACGGGTAGGTGATAAAATCAAAATTCCGGGAGACGCTATCACTGGCGCTATACGCAAACTGTGGAAACATGGTTTGATTGGTGATGTGTCCATCAGTGTACAGAAAATTGAGGGTGAAAATGTATGGCTGGAGATAAAAATGGCTGAACGTCCCCGATTGACAAATTTTTACTTTGTCGGAATCAATAAATCACAAGAGTCATCGCTAAAAGAAGAGCTAACACTAATACGTGGTAAAATTGTTAACGATGCCATGCTTCGTAATACCGAACTGGCGGTAAAGAAGTTTTTTGTTAAGAAGGGTTTCTTAAATACAGAAGTAAAAATTATTCAAGAACGCGACACCATAGCCACCGATGGTATCCGACTAAAAATTGGGATCAA
Organism: Flammeovirgaceae bacterium UBA2366; assembly: GCA_002344065.1. Taxonomy (GTDB): domain Bacteria; phylum Bacteroidota; class Bacteroidia; order Cytophagales; family Cyclobacteriaceae; genus UBA2336. Next base: position 119,872 of record DDTK01000013.1, on the reverse strand, counting down.
CACGAATTCAAAAGTTAAAATCAATAAAATATCAATAGAAGGAAATGAGGCCATTTCAGATGGCAAGTTAAAGGGTAAAATGAAGAAGACAGCTGAACATCCCAGGTTCTACCTTCACCGAACGTTAATCAGTAAAGCATTAACCTTTAAGCCCCGAGATGTTAAAACATATTTTAGTTCATCCTATCCAGTTAGCTGGTCAGAGGTCAAAGAATTTTTCGGGGATAATGTTAAACTCAATGTTTTCAAGGGATCAAAATTTATTCAAACAGAATTTGATGAAGACAAGAAAAAGATCATTGAGTACTATAACTCAAAGGGCTATAGAGATGCCGAATTTACAAAAGACACTGTACTAAATTTTAATAAAAGGGCCATCAATATCAATTTAGCAATTGATGAGGGCCCCAAGTATTATTTCAGAAACATTGTCTGGACAGGAAATTATATTCATGGCGAAAAAACATTGAACGCAATCTTGGGCATAAAAAAAGGAGATGTTTATAACCGTGAACTGATTGACAAGAAACTCACCTTCAACCCAAAAGGACCTGACATCAGCGGTCTGTATATGGATGACGGATACCTGTTTTTCCGAATTAACCCTGTGGAGGTTGCCGTAGTTGGCGACTCTATTGATGTGGAGATGAGGATCACTGAAGGAGAACAGGCAACTATAGGTGAGGTTACTATCTCCGGTAACGACCGCACAAGCGACCATGTGATTCGAAGAGAACTTTCAACAGTACCCGGACAAAAATTCAGACGATCAGATATCATACGTACGCAGCAAAAACTTGGACAGTTAGGCTATTTCAATCCACAGACTATTGGTCAGAACCTGCAGCCTAATCCCGCAAATGCTACTGTAGACATTGAATGGACTGTTGAGGAACAATCTAATGATCAGATTGAACTCTCTGGAGGATGGGGAGGTGCTTTTGGCTTTGTGGGTACCGTTGGGTTAACATTCAATAACTTCTCCCTCCGAAATATTCCACACCCCAGTAAATGGAGACCTCTTCCCGTAGGCGATGGTCAGCGACTGTCGCTGCGCATTCAGGCCAACGGAAGAAACTTTCAGAATTATAGTATTTCTTTTACCGAGCCTTGGTTAGGCGGACGCAAGCCACAGTCACTTTCGGTAAGTGCAAACAAATCTATTTCACGATTTGCTGGGCAAAACGCGTCAAGCTTTTTGGATCTGAACTCCACACTTAAAGTGGATAACATATCGGTTGGTATTGGAAAGGTGTTGGAATGGCCCGACAATTACTTCACGCTTACCAATTCACTTTCTTATTCCATTTACACACTTCAGAATGCACCAAACTACATACCCGGTTGTCCGGATTGTATCTCAAACAGTTTAACATTTAACACCACTATTGCGCGCAGAAGTGTAGACAACCCAATGTACCCCTCTCAGGGTTCTGAGATATCTTTAAGTGCAACCTTTACACCACCCTACTCGCAATGGAGTAATTTGGATTATGAAACAGCCACTCCGCAGCAAATAAACAAGTGGGTAGAATATCATAAATGGATGTTCGATGCCAAGTATTACATACCCCTTGACCGCAAAAATAAGCTCGTGCTTGAAGCAAAAGCACACTTTGGATTTATCGGACGGTATAGCCAAAAAGTTGATTACACTCCGTTTGAGCGCTTTTGGATGGGTGGAGCCGGACTTGCAGGAGGTTTTGGAGCGTTTGTATTAGGTCAGGATATTATCGCACTCAGGGGTTATGACGATAATACTCTTGTACCGCCCTATTCCAATCAACCCGGAAATTCCAACATCCGAGGGGGTATTGTGTACGATAAATTTGGCTTAGAACTTCGCTATCCAATTACAACTGGAAGTGCTGCTACTATTTACGGGTTTACCTTTGTAGAGGCCGGCAATAACTGGAATAATTATGAGGACTTTAATCCGTTTAGTATGTATAAAACAGCGGGTTTTGGCGCCCGTATTTTTATGCCTGCTTTTGGATTGATAGGACTTAACTGGGGTTATGGCTTTGATCCGGTTCCGTTGGGCAGCCGTAATCCTATAAGTGGCGCTAAATTCCAGTTTACCATTGGACAACAAATCCGTTAAAAAATGCGGTTTTATCTTATTACAATATTTTTTCTCATTTTCGGCCTGAATTTTGTCAATGCTCAGAGGTTCGGATACATTGATACTGATTTCATTCTGAATAAAATGCCTGAGTATAAAAAAGCTCAGGAAGAAATAAATCGGTTATCAGAGCTTTGGACGAAAGAAATTCAGGTGATGGCCAAAGAAATTGAGGCCATGTACAGCACCCTTCAGGCGGAACAGGTGCTCCTCACCGAGGACATGCGAAAAGAGCGAACGGCATTAATAAAAAAGAAAGAGGGGGAGCTTAAAGAATATCAAAATAAAGTATTTGGATTTGGAGGTCTTTTTTTCCTGAAGAAGCAGGAGTTGATTAAGCCGGTGCAGGATAAAGTTTGGGATGCCGTTGATAAAGTGGCCAAACAAAATAACCTCGCTATTGTATTTGATAAGTCGGGTGAGTTGGTGATGATTTACACCGATCCACGGTATGATTATACCGACTTTGTTTTGGATGAGTTGGGGTTAGGAGATCCTAACGATAAGATTAAAAATTAACTAAACTGAATAAATTTAACTGTGATGAAAAAAATCGTTTTTCTGTTAGCTTTTGGATTAGCAGCCCTGTTTTCGCAAGCTCAAAACCCTGCTAAAATTGGCTTTGCTGATGTAGAATATATCTTCAGCCAAATGCCGGAAGCCAAAACCATTGAGGCTGAACTTCAAACCCTTCAGGCTCAACTGAAGAAACAGTATGATGGCAAGGTGGCTGAGTTTCAAAAGAAATTGCAGGAGTATCAGCAATTTGGTCCTACTGTACCGGATGCGGTTCGTCAAAATACCGAACGCGAATTGCAACAACTGCAGCAAAATATCCAAAAGCTGGAGCAAGACTCCCAGGAAAATCTTCAGCGCAAGCAAGTTCAGTTAATGGAACCTGTTTACACTAAGGTGGGCAAGGCCATTGAAGAGGTTGCCAAAGCAAACGCCTTTACTATGGTGCTTACCAATCAAATCAGCGGTTTAGATGTAGTGCTCTATGCTGATGACCAGTCGGATATTTCAGATATGGTGTTAAAAAATATGGGTATTACACCACAGGCAGCATCTACTACACCACCCAAAAAATAAAATTGACAATTCGTTGTCATAAAAAACCCCGACCGCGATGGTCGGGGTTTTTTATTGCCGAATATAATCACAATCATCTCAGGATTTAATTTGCATAGCGGCTCTGTATTTCTGGTAAATATTCCGCCCTTCACGGAACGAGGTGTACGGCACACCACGTTGCCGGTTTTGTAAACTAATCTGATAAAGGTTATTCCAGTGCGTAAATAGAACACTATAGGCCTCCCACAAGGAAAAGCCTGGCTGATAAATATGGGCAGGTTCTGCTCCGCATCCATTCACCTCTAGTATTTTTACATTTCCTTTGCTCAAATCTTCCAACGAAGCACATTTCAAATCAAATCTGCCAAAGTAAAACTGTCTCATTTCTTTACTTATCCTGTCAAATGATTCAGACATTGTTGCTGAAATGATATGATTACCATTCAGAAATTTAGTGCCCAGGCAGTGGTTCCCGATAGAGTTCAGCTCAACCCGTTCACCCTCTTTTACTATTTGAGTAAGTCTGTCCTGGTGAACTTCTTTTAATATCGTCCACTGCAACTTAGCACGTTCCTTAGCAAAAATAAGCTCCTGTAAAGTGGACACACCATCGCCAACAACATCAAGCATCTCTTTAAGAACAACGGAAGTTACTTTGCCTTTGTCTTCATTTGGAAAACGGGTAAAAAAAACACCGCACTCAACCGGAAGCTCAATTAATTCCTGAATCAGAAAATTACTTTTCATTTTTCTCAGGTAGTGCTCAATATCGTTTCTGGAGAATATCCGTTTCACCATAAAACCTCGTTCGCCAAAATCGGGCTTAAAAATCACAGGAAAATCCAAACCGGCAAGCTTGATCTTATTAATCAACTCATCAACTGTAACCGGAAATTCTACAAAAATAGTTTTAGGCCGAAGGCGCTCCGGCAACTGCATCAGTACTTCGTATTTTGATTCACCGAACATACCCCCCAACGTGATACGCGGATTGGATGCCGAGAAAAAAAGAAATGATTTTGCGCGCAAGGAAAGCCAGAGCCAATAAAGAAAAAAAGGAAACTGTACAACCATAAAAGGCCAGTACTCCCAACTCCGCAACCGGATAAAAAAATTACTATTGAATATTCTCAGCGCCCGGTGCAAAGCTATTCCTGAAAGGAAGCATTTTGAAGTCTCTCCTGATACCGAAGCGTAGATGAGGCTATGCCAAAAGTAGAAGGTAAATTTATATGCGGCACCACTTCTCGAACACCGATTTTTATGATAGCCATGTGATGCACCGCGTGTTCAATATTGTAGATTAATTCACGGAGATAATTGGTTTCAACCGAAATAAGAATTTCCTGATCAAGACTATAATTCATTTCAAGGCTCAGCACCTTGTTCTGAGTATTACTGGTCACAAATTCGTTAATCCTGTTTAGCGTGGATAGCGCCAGGTATTTATCTGTCTCTACTAACTTATCATGCGACCGTTTATCATAGTTTATACTACCAGTTCCAAAACCTTGTTCAAGGCAAATAAAAAACTCAAGTGTGTGCCGAACATGCTGGCCAATAGAAGAATGGCCTAAGGATTCTATGGGTTTGGAGTACTCGTGTTCTGATAGCTGATTGACCAGGTGGGTGAGCTGCGATAAGATGTCACAGCAGGCATTTTTAACACTCATGGGTATTGGAGAATTCTACAAATATAGGTTAAAGATTTCCAGATGTTGAATAACGAAGAAATTAGTCGGTAAAGGCCGTTTATAGACGGTTACTGCAGAATTTTAGCCCAGTTCCTATCCCCTGCCCCCTTTAACTTTTCTTCGTTCTTGTTCCACTCTTTAAGGGTATTGTTACCCCAAAAATTGTAAAAGAGGTAGAGTTTGCCGTCTACAATTTTATAAGTCAGCGGATCAATTTTTACCTTTTCGCCATAATCGCCCATGGCAAAGGCACACCAGCCTCCGTAGGCAGGTTCAAACTTACCCGGGCTGGCCTTAAACCGTGCCAGCGTTGACGCGCTTGCAAACTGATAGGCTACACCGTTGAATTCCCACTGAAATTCAGATTTTCCCATGACGGGTTTCCCATCAAAATAACCTACCGGATCATAGCCCTGTATAGCCACGCCTTTACTGATGTTAAAATTAGCTTTACGAACCTCACTTGTTTGAGCCACTCCCTGGTGCATCAAAAAAATCAATACTATGCTTAAATATTTTCTCATGCCATCCTTAACGTTTAGAGATTAAATATGGCTACACAAATGGGTGCGGTTTGTCGTTACGTTGACAATTACTGATTATCCGGAAAGAGTTGTTTTATTGCCTTCCAAACAAGCTCCGGCTCAAATCCTTTTTGAATGGTATACCTGGCTATTTTATCACGTTTAACAAAAAGGTCGCGCTCAGGTGTCTGATCTCCCTTTTTTTGAAGGAGCCGGATAAGCGTTGAGTGATAATCCTGCTCATCAATTTCTTTCAATCCAAGTTTAATACAATTTCGGGTAAGGCCTCTGGCTTCCAGTTCGCGAACAATTTTTAAACGACCCCAGCTCTTCATTCGGAATTTGCCACCGGCAAAAGTCCTGGCAAAACGTTCTTCATTTAAAAACCCTTCAGTAATCAGAAATGAAATAATTTCATTTACATCACTTGAAAAAAGTCCGAATGAATAAAGCTTGTTCTTTACCTCCTGATGTGATCGCTCCTGATACGCACAGTACCGCAAAATCTTTTGCTTTGCCTCCTCCGGTGTAATCACTTTTTTCATACACGATGTTAGGCTCAGGCACCTTCAAATATTATTTGATAAAGCCCTTTGTTCGTAAAATACTGGTTAAGAATTTCCGCTCGTTTTCGGTATTGAAAATTTTAAAGGGCAGGTAAATCATTTGTGCCTTATTGACGAACAATACGAAATAGTCTTTGCCAATGGCAGCTTTTTTTATCTGATCCCACTTCATGGGCATGCCTTCGCGTGGATTAATTTTCATCAGTATCTGCTGACTGCTGATCTCATAGGAGAATTTTTCAAACAGCATTTTTCCCTGCTCCAATTGGGTAACCCCAAAAAACTGAATCCACCAAAATAACAGGTAAAGGCCAAGTCCCAGTAATGCTCCAATAAACCACCATATGCTAGGGATCCAGAGGTAGCACAAGCAAATAGCCAGCGCTGCCAATACAGCAATCCATCCTTGCTGCTTTAGGATATTTCTTAACGCCAACCGGATGTATGTTTTCTTTTCTAGTTTGTAATTCTTTGTTTTAACAATCATAATCTTCTCAACTAAACAGTCATCAATTTGTAAATCCTCAATATACTTTTAAGCTCAGGTCAAGACTTTTTACTGAATGAGTAAGTGCACCCACGGAAATATAATCTACTCCACACTCCGCTACACTTCTAATGGTGTGCTCGGTAATTCCTCCGCTGGCCTCTGTCCTGCACCTTCCGTCAATCAACTTCACTGACTCGCGCATATCCTGTAGTGACATATTATCAAGCATGATCACATCCACCCCTCCAATTTGCATCACTTCTCCTACCTCTTTAAGTGTGCGTGTTTCTACCTCAATTTTAAGGTCCCTTTTTATGGCGCGAAGATACTCTTTTGTTCGAATGATTGCCTGCTCCGCACCTCCGGCCATATCAATATGGTTATCCTTTAGCATAATCATATCGTATAACCCGATGCGATGGTTTTGTCCTCCACCAATCAGCACGGCCCACTTTTCCAACAGGCGAAAGTTGGGGGTGGTTTTGCGCGTATCCAAAAGCTTTGCCCCAGTACCCTCCACCAGTTTTACCAACCAATTTGTATGTGTGGCTATTCCGCTCATGCGCTGCATACAATTGAGTACCAACCGCTCGGTAGTTAATATGGAGCGAACGCTGCCGAGTACAGCAAAAGCAACATCACCAGGAGCTACACGCGCGCCATCCGCCAGGTTAACCTGCACCTCAAGGCTGCTATCAAACTGCTTGAAGATTTCAATAGCGAGATCTACACCCGCCAGAATACCATTGTCTTTTACCAGAAGTTGCGCTTTGCCTTGCTTTTCAGATGGAATTGAGGCAAGGGTTGAATGGTCTCCTTCACCCACATCTTCATGAAGGGCAGCATGAATAAAGGTGCGCAGAAAATCTGTTGTTATGTAGTATGGCCTCACCCCGCAAAAATAGATGAGGGTTACAAACCCACGCGATTAAAGGAGATTATTTTAAAAGAAATTCAGGGCTATTCCTTTACAAAGGAAATCTCCTGAACAAGGGATTGATTGCCGGCTACTCTGATCTTCATCCAAACCCGAAACGTACTGGCTCCGCTTTTATACTGGCCGATGGCAAACGGCTGGCCGCCTTTTGACTGCCCTTGGTGAATGATATTGAATTCGGATGGAGGGTTAACTTTAAAAAAATCGCGCAATACAAATTCGGCCTGCGCCTTGCTATAGGTTTCGGGCTTGCCATCTATGGTAACATCAACTGAAGCATTAAGGTATTTGGCTAATTCCTTCGCGCTCCCTGCCTTTATCGACTCTTTTACCTGCTCAACCACATTGGTTTGAGCGAAAACCTGCATAAAGGATATTAGCCAAACTACCAGCCCTGCCATCAAAATCTTCTTCATAGGAGTAAATCTAACCCAAAATTATGCCATAATGCCTATTCTCAAACGAATTCAAAGGCGTTTTCATCTATGCCGGTTAAGGCCTTAAGTAACCCTCAAAAATGCTTGTTTACAATGGTATATTTGCACTCTAATTTTTAATACTATGAACCGAAAAGTGCTGTTGATGATTCTGGATGGGTGGGGTATTGCAACCAATAAAAATGTTTCTGCTATTGATAAAGCCAACACACCCTTTGTCGATTCTCTCTATTCAAAATATCCTAACAGTCGTTTACAAGCCTCGGGCCTGGCGGTTGGCTTGCCGGAAGGGCAAATGGGAAACTCCGAAGTCGGTCATATGAACATTGGCGCAGGACGTGTCGTGTACCAGGATTTAGTTCGCATCAATAAAGCTATTGCTGAACATGAGTTGGACAGCCATCCGGCCTTACTTGAAATTTTCGATTACGTAAAGAAAAACAATAAACCGCTTCACTTAATCGGACTTTTATCGGATGGCGGTGTGCATTCTCACATTGATCATCTCAAAGGAATTTGCACCATAGCTGCCAAACAAAATGTAAAGAATGTTTTTATTCATGCCTTCATGGATGGTCGTGACACTGATCCAAAAGGTGGTTATGGCTATTTAAATGAACTTCAGCAGCACACCCGCAATACTGTTGGAAAGATTGCCAGCGTGGTGGGCCGGTACTATGCCATGGATCGTGACAAACGTTGGGAACGCGTAAAATTAGCGTACGATTTAATGGTGCACGGAACTGGATTGAAAACGGATAATGTATTAGTTGCCATTCAGCAATCATATCATGAAAACGTAACTGATGAATTTATTAAACCGATTGTTGCTACCGAAAATGGTGATCCTGTTGCCATCATTAAACCAGAGGATGCCGTTCTGTGTTTTAACTTTCGTACAGATCGTGGAAGGGAGATTACACAGGTGTTGACACAGCAGGATTTTCCTGAACACAACATGAAGAAACTTAATCTTCATTACACCACCCTCACAAACTATGATGACACATTTACTGATGTTCGGGTAATCTTTGATAAAGACAACCTTGAAAATACGCTAGGTGAAGTGTTGGCGAACACTGGTAAAAAACAAATACGAATAGCTGAAACTGAAAAATATCCTCACGTTACTTTTTTCTTTTCTGGAGGAAGAGAAAAAGTATTTCATGGAGAAAGCAGAATTTTATGTCCCTCACCAAAGGTTGCTACCTATGATCTTCAACCCGAAATGAGTGCCAACGATATTAAGGACAAAATTATTCCTGAGCTGGAAAAAAAGGAGGTAGATTTTGTTTGCTTGAATTTTGCCAATCCGGATATGGTTGGCCACACCGGTGTGTTTGAGGCTGCGGTAAAGGCTTGCGAGACTGTTGATGCTTGTGCCCAAAAGGTAGCGGAGGCTGCGTTGAACAATGGATATGCCACCATTATTATTGCTGATCATGGCAATGCTGATTGTATGATCAATGAAGACGGAACTCCCAACACCGCACATACTACTAACCTGGTGCCGTGCATTCTGGTGTCCGATTTTTATAAAGGAAAACTAAAGGACGGCAAACTGGGCGATCTGGCTCCCACGATTCTTACCCTTATGGGCTTGCCTATTCCTCCGCAGATGACTGGTGATGTGCTTATTGAAAAATAATGCCATGAGGTTAACGAAAATTTTATTGCTGCTAACCGTCTTGTGGATGTTGAGTTCCTGCAATCAAAAGAAAGAAGAGAAGGCCTATTATTTTAACATCGACAGTCTCATTCAACATCAGATTGAATTCCTGGTTAAAGAACAAGCATCTGTTTCGAAGATGGCTGTTATGAATGGTATAAAGCGAGACAGTGTTTTTGTTCCTAAGGACAGCTCAGCCTGGGCGCGAGAACTTGACATCTTTAAAGAAATCGGATCAATCAACAAACCCATTAACCGGGGCAACTATGAAGTAACCGATGGCTTGCCTGACGATACGAGCAACCTTACCGTACGCCAGCTAACCACAACCAGCGAATTGCCCATCGTGTATATAAAAACGTTCTATCAGGATGTGCCGGCCAAGCTTAGAAAAATAGAAGCACTCTACTATCAGGAAAATTCATTGTTAAAGAGCAAACGAAAATTAACGATGGAATTCACCGATTTGTACAATAAAAACATTCTAACATCCTACTCTGTTGAAGGAGGACAAAAGATGTTCGTGGGCGACTCTGTCCACTTTACCATTAAGGGCTCCATTCAGGTAAATTAACTATGGCCAAAAGAACATTAGGCGAACCGCTTCGGGAAGAAGACAAACGAAAAATCAATAAAGCATCACTGAAAAGGCTAATCGGAGTTTTTCGGTTTATGTTGCCCCACAAGTGGCTCTTTATTGCAGGGTTAGTATGTCTGGCATTATCGAGCGGTACTGTTCTTTCATTCCCTTATCTGGCCGGACAGTTACTGGATTTAGCATCGGGCAAACCTGTTCCATACTTTACCACCATTAACCAGGTGGCTGTTGCGCTGATGGCCATTTTACTGATTCAGAGCTTTTTTTCCTTCATGCGTGTGTATACGTTTTCTGTAACCAGTGAGCGAACCCTTGCGGATTTACGTCACGGTGTCTTTCAAAAAATAATTTGGCTTCCGTTATCCTTTTTTGATAACCGAAGGATTGGTGAGCTGATGAGCCGGATAACCTCCGATGTAGGCACATTACAGGATACTTTTACCGTAACACTTGCTGAACTATTGCGTCAAAGTCTTACGCTGATTATCGGTGTGGGCATCATCTTCTTTCTGGCTCCGCAGCTTACTGTTTTATGCTGCTTACATTTCCTGTACTGGTCGTTCTTGCGTTGGTATTCGGAAAATACATTCGTAAACTTTCAAAGAAAACGCAGGATAAATTGGCTGAGGCAAATGTGGTGGTAGAGGAATCACTGCAATCGATTCATGTTGTAAAAGCTTTTACCAATGAGCTATTTGAGTTGGTACGTTTTAAAAAATCAATAGGTGAGGTAGTTAAAATTGCTATTCAGGCTGCGCGGTACCGTGGACTTTTTGTATCCTTTGTAATATTTGCTTTGTTTGGAGGCATTGTGGCTGTTGGCTGGTACGGTGCCCTGCTGGTTCAGAATAACCAACTATCCGTTGGAGAATTATTCTCCTTTATCATTTACACATCCTTTATTGGCGGATCGATAGCCGGACTTGGTGACATCTATACACAGTTACAACGTTCTATCGGTGCTTCTGAACGACTACTTGAAATTCTGGATCAAACGGATGAAGCAGAACTCCCGTCAGCGACCTCAGTGAAAATCAATGGTGATATAGATTTTCTACATGTAAACTTTGCCTACCCAAGTCGCCCTGATTTTGAAGTTTTAAAAGATCTGAACTTCAGTATTAAAGCTGGAGAAAAAATTGCGCTGGTAGGGCAAAGCGGATCTGGAAAATCAACCATCATCAATCTGTTGCTACGTTTCTATCCGGTAAGCGATGGATCAATTACAGCCGATGGATTTAACATTCAATCATTCAGTCTTACCGACTACAGGAAGAATATTGGTATTGTACCCCAGGAAGTTATTCTGTTTGGAGGCACTATTCGTGAGAATATTGCGTACGGCAATCCCACAGCAACCGAGCAAGAAATTGTTGAAGCTGCCAGAAAAGCTAATGCTTTTGAGTTTATAGAAAGTTTCCCTGAAAAATTTGATACCGTAGTCGGTGAGCGAGGTGTAAAACTTTCAGGTGGCCAGCGCCAACGAATTGCCATCGCCCGTGCTATTTTAAAAGATCCCGCCATACTGATTTTGGACGAGGCCACCAGTTCGCTTGACTCACATTCGGAATATCAGGTTCAGCAAGCCCTGGAGAAACTGATGGAGGGGCGAACATCAATAATTATTGCTCACCGACTGAGCACTATAAAAAAGGTAGACCGGATTTTTGTAATTAACCAAGGCCAACTTGCAGAAATGGGCTCTCATGCTGAACTTACACAAGTAAACAATGGGTTATACAGTAACCTGTTGAAAATGCAGCTTCACGAACAATGAACGGTTCGCCACAACTTCTTAAAGAATTCAACTTGCGCTCAACCCCGAGCCGAAAGGCCATTCTTAATTTCTTCCTAAAAAAGAACTTCGCGTTAGCGCATTCCGATATTGAAAAGGGAATACCGGCACACTTCGACCGGGTTACCGTTTACCGCACCTTAAAAACCTTTCTTGACAAGGGCCTTATTCATAAAGTACTCGATGATGAGGGTAGTTTAAAATATGCGCTTTGCTCAGCGGCATGTACCCTAACCGGCCACCACCACGATCATGTTCACTTTAAATGCAGCCGCTGCGGACAAACGAATTGCCTCAGCATTGATGTACCCCCTGTTAAACTACCCAAAGGTTACCGGGCTTCGGAATTGAACCTTCTCATTCAAGGGGTGTGTGCAAACTGCGGCTAAATAATTCCTGACCTTGCTGGTCTCACTTTCCGTTTAACCTGTATAAATACTTAATGGTAGTTTTTGAGTTTGAAAAATAGTTGTACTTTTGGAAGCTTTGATGGACTCTTTTCTCTTGATTATGAGGTGATTAGGTCTCTCAATAAGTTAGAAAACGGAACCCCTTGCACAGCCCTCTGACATTACTTTTGATAGACCTTTTTGATGGCAACGATAACGAGCTGTTACTTTTTGGCTTGTTTGGGGTTGTTATCATTATTTTCCTGATTCTGGATTTGGGCATTTTTAACAAACAAGCCCATAAAATTACCACCAAATCTGCCCTCTGGCAGTCCATTTTCTGGGTGGCTGTTTCTACCGCCTTCGGTCTCCTTATTTATTTCATGGGCCCTTACGTGGCTCTTGAAAAGGGCGTTGAAACGATTTTAAGTGGCACGGAAGCCGGGTTGCTATACTTCTCAGCATACCTCACCGAAAAGGCTCTATCCATTGATAACATTTTTGTCATCCTTCTTATTCTAAAATACTTCAAGGTTGATGAAACCTATTATCACAAAATTCTTTTTTGGGGGATTCTTGGCGCGATTATATTCAGGGCCTTATTCATTTTTATTGGTGCTTACTTTATTCACAAATTTCATTTCATTCTTTACATCTTCGGAGTATTTCTTATTTATTCCGGTATTCGAATATATTTTGAAGATGGAGACGAAAAAATTGAACCGGAAAAGAACCCCATTCTAAAATTCTGCAAACGATACCTGCCCATGTCAACGGATGACAGAGGCGGTCAGTTCGCCTTCTTTGAAAAAGGCAAACTTTATTTCACACCACTCTTTCTGGTAATTATTCTCATTGAAACTACTGACCTTATTTTTGCAGTAGATTCAATTCCGGCAGTGTTTGCTATTACCACCAATGAGTTTCTCATTTACACATCTAACATTTTTGCTGTATTAGGATTGCGGGCCATGTTCTTTTTATTGGCAGGCATCATTGATAAGTTCTACCTGTTGCAAAAAGGTCTTTCCATCATTCTGTTTTTCATTGGCGCTAAGATGCTCCTGGAAATCGTTGACGTTAAGGTGAATGTTTACCTCTCCTTTACCGTAATTATCGCCACACTGATTCTTTCCATTATTTTCTCTTTGGTGATCCCCCGTAAAACGGCCAGCTTTGATGAAGATTGAGGCTAATTTTCAGCAAACAAATCTCGGGGAAGAATTTTCATAAGCATAGGCAACGTTAAGAAACGCTGCGGTAGTGATATAATCACAAAGGTAGGTATTGTTTTTAGCACCAGCATAAGTTCCTTCCGAACCTGATCTGCTTCTGCTTCGGTTAATTCCTGCGAACGCGCTTTATGTAAAAGTTGCATTACTGCTTTATGATCTTGTATCTCCTTTAAAATTCTGCCCTTATTTCGTTCGGCAACTTTTGACACGCGTTTAATATAATGCTCGCTCACTTGTTGATAGTCTTGCTTGTCTTGAAGGTACTCCAATTGCTGCCAGTGCTCCAGCACAAATCCCTCAATAGCAATCATACTGTTTTCAAGGTCTTCCTCCGTAAAGCCCAGGTAATTGCAGAAAAGTTTCAAAAAATCCTGTTCCGCTTGCTCAACCTTTCGGTCGGCCCAGGTGGTAAGAATTGCTATCTCCAAAAAGAATTTTTTCAATATCCAGGAATTCTCCGATGGCAGGTTAATATCGTCAAGACTTATTCCCTTATCAAAAATAATTAACGCTTCTTTTCGCTTTTCAGGTGATAGGTCGGTGCCCTGAATAAAGTATTCCAATAATTTGGACTCCTCAAAATTGATTACCTGATCGGAGTGTGCGGCTGCAGCAATTACTTTTACCACGGAGAAACGCAATTCCTCACGTTCATACCGAAAAAAATCAGCAACAATACGATCGGCATTCGTATGAATCCATTGACCGAAAATAAAAACATCCAGAAACAACAAACTGTTGTGAAAGAAGCTTGTCCAGAAGTTACCCTTATAATGTGTGGCCCGTTCAATTCGCTTTTCTAAAATTCGTTCGGCCAGTTCAAGTGCTGATCGTCTTTTACCAAAAAGTGTTTTGGTTGGCGTTGCTAATTCTGGAAAGATATTGTTATAAAAGTTGCCGATGCTTTCCAACGACTTAATAAAAACATCCGATACTTCCTCCGGTGTATTAACCGGCTTATTATGAAACAGCAATGAACTGCTGATCAGGCTTTCGGCCAATAGAATTTTCATTTTATCCCGTTCGTCCCATGCTTCAGCCATTGGATGATTGATGTGGCCTACCGTTTGGCCATACATCAACCCGGTGGGTTGCATAATTCGATAAAGGGAATGCTCCGGATGGGAAGTCTTCTTTTCCAGAGAAATATCCTGAAAAAGGTTTCTTCTGAATTCAAGGTATTCTTTTAACCAGCCCTTTTCCTGAGGCTTCATATCAATCAGTTTAATGAATGAAGTTAAGTATTTCCATCCTTTTGAACAGCATTAATTCTCCGAACCTCGCCAACCCTTCTTTTCAAGGGTTCTGGCAGAAGATTCAACTTTAACCTGCAGCGACTTTTTAAACTTATCGAGTCTGCCGGCCAACGTCTTATCATTTGAGCCAATGATTTGAGCGGCTAATATCCCTGCGTTTCGTGCACCATTTAGTGCTACTGTTGCTACAGGAACGCCTGATGGCATCTGCAAAATAGAAAGAACAGAATCCCACCCATCAATTGAATTCGAAGATTTAACCGGTACACCAATAACCGGTAAGGATGTTACAGACGCTACCATTCCTGGTAAATGTGCCGCGCCTCCCGCCCCTGCAATAATTACTTTAAGTCCTTTCTTCCTTGCCTCGGTGGCATACTTAATCATCCGCAAAGGCGTGCGGTGTGCAGATACAACCGTCAGCTCATAAGAAACCCCAAGTTCTTCCAAAACCTCAGCAGCCTCCTTCATGATTTTTAAATCCGATTGACTGCCCATGATGATACCAACTACTGCTTTTGTCATGCGATTACCTTGAGTGTTCTTTTTACAAAATCTGCTTTTTCTTTTAATGCTTTAATATCACTATCAACAATGGTTACATGCCCCATCTTGCGAAAAGGCTTAGTGTTCCGTTTTCCATATAAATGTACATGAACACCGGAAACTTTCACTACTTCTTCAAATCCCTGATACCGGGCTGTGCCTGAAAAACCAGGCTCACCCAACAGGTTCACCATGGCACTGGGCATTACAATTTCAGTTTCTCCAAGAGGAAGTCCTAATATGGCGCGCAGATGTTGTTCATACTGCGAGGTAACATTGGCTTCTATGGTTTGATGGCCGCTGTTATGCGGACGGGGCGCTATTTCATTTACCAGTACGTTACCTTCGCGCGTTACGAACATTTCTACGGCCAGTATACCCACTATTTTTAACTCATCTGCAATCTTACGAGCAATAGAATCAGCCTGCGCCTGAACTCCATGGTTGATTTGAGCTGGAGAAAAGAGATATTCCACCAGGTTATGTGCCGGATGAAATACCATTTCAACCGGGGGGTATGTTTTAACTTCACCCAGTTCACTCCGCGCAACGATAACAGAAATTTCCTTTTCGAAATCTATTAATCGTTCAAGAACTCCAGGCGCATCAAAGGCCTTGTCGAGATCAGATGCTGTTCTGATAAGTTGCACACCACGACCATCGTAACCTTCTTTACCTAACTTATGTGCGGCAGGCAAAAATTGCGGATGGCGGTGTACATCGGCCTTTGTTTCAGTTAACACAAATTCTGCTGTGGGAATGCCCGAATCATGATAAAAGGTTTTTTGCTTCCGCTTATCCTGAATTAACTCAATTACATCGGGCTGGGGATAAACACGCTTTCCTGCTTTTGCAAGATCACCAAGTGCTTGTGTATTTACATTTTCAATCTCAATGGTTACGATGTCACAAGCTGAACCAAACTTCATTACCGTTTCATAATCGGTAAGCTTGCCAACATGAAAATCAGAAAGATTTTTACAAGGCGCATCAGCGTCAGGATCAAGAACTGAAAATGTGAGGTTATAGTCGATGCCTGACTGAATAAGCATTCTACCTAACTGACCTCCACCTAAAATACCTATGGTAAAATTTTGATTGAATGGTTTCTTCACAGGAAAAATTTTTGGCAAGTTAACCTAATCAAAACATTACGGCAATGCAGTGCGATCAGGCTATTTATATATTAAATCCACAGAAACTATTTCATCACCAACACCTATACGGTGAACCACATCCATCCCCGTAACAACTTCAGCAAAAATAGTGTAGCGGCCGTCAAGATGAGGTGTGGGGGAGTGGGTTATGAACCATTGCGTGCCCTCTGTATCTTTGCCTGCTGAAGCCATTCCAATGGAACCTTCTTTATACCTGCGTCCCGAAAATTCTGAACGAATAGAGTAGTCTTCACTACCCCAACCATCGCCACGGTTGCATCCTCCCTGAATTACAAAATTCGGAACAACACGATGAAAATTTTTACCATTGAAATATCCGCTTGAGGAAAGTTGAACAAAGTTTGCTACCGAGCCAGGGGCCTCTTCTACGAGCAACTGAATAACAATATTGCCCTTCGATGTTTTAATAATAACCTGCTGATCGCTGGGAATAGTCTTCACCAACCCCCAATCTATTGGGTGATTATATTCGTTCTTAACCTCTCCTTCATTTTCTTTTCCCTCAAAGTATGCGATAGCTTTTTCCAGCGGTTGCAGTGCTTCATTGTCCTTCGGCAGGCTTAGTTTTTGTTTTGCATCATGTAAAAATTGATAATCTGAGATAATGTTCTTGTATCCCAGTGTAGTATCCATAAGCACTGTGGCTATGGTTCCGATTACCGCTGCATCATCACCCTGCAATGCCTTTTTATAGAATGCCAGGAAACTACCTTGCATGGATTTTTCGAAAAGCTTGTGCTTATTCATCCCTATAAGTGAACTGGCAGAAGATGAACGAATAACCGGAATATCTGTGGTAAGAAGCTGCTCACCAACAAACGTGTAGGCCATAGGAGCATTTTTCAATGCGGAAATCAAAGCTGCCTTTTCATACGGATTTTCAGCAGCCCTGGTAACACGAATAATTTCTTCTGTTAATTCTTTATTACTGATAGAGGCTAATGAGGCTTCATATAAATTTGCCCTTACGCGCCAATGCTTCGTTGCTCTGGCCTTTTCAACTAATGCTGAGTACTGTTCTGCTGTAGCAACCTGAATAGCAACTTCGGAGGCAGCTATGGATACATTATTGTTTTCCTCATTAAGCGCTTCAAACAATGTTTCTATAATTTCACTTAATGGAAAGGATTGCAACGCCCGCATTGCGTTAACGCGCACGCGGTAGTCAGGATCAACCTTCACTAACTCTTTTAATGTTTGCTGAACCCTTTCTGATTTTATTTTTCTCAACGCTGATGCCGATGCCATACGCACAAAAACGGATGAATCCGATAAGGCAGACTTAATTAAAGCATCTTCCGCGCCATCAATGTTTGCGGGGCCACGACTAAAAAAATGAGCAGCTCCAAGGCGAGAATCTATGCTATTTGCTGAATGTAAAAATTGTATAGCCGAAGTAACATGAGCCGTATCTGTTAGTCCACGAAGGGCCAAACGATATAGGGCCCATGAATTTTCAGTTAAGGAAGTTCCTTGATCTTTTGAGGCAGTTTTGCCCAATGCCTCGTAGTATTCAGCACTGTTAAAATTTGCTTGCACCAAAAGTTGATACGCCTTAGCACCCCCTGTTTGCCCAAGGGCAAATATGGCCGCCTTCCGTACTGTAGAGTCTGAATCATTTAAAAGTCTACCCAGTGCTTCACTGGCTGAAGTATCCTGAACAGAACCAAAAGCCAGCGCTGCGGCCCTGCGGTAACCAGCAACCTCATGATTAAAAAATTGAATTAGGCTATCCGAAAGTCTGCGATCCTGAAAATCGGCAATGCGAATAAATACTTCATCAGAAAATGAGTTGACAGGTGTCTCTCGCTTCTCACACGACAAAAGCGATAAAATTGCTGCAACTATAGAAACATAGCGAAGCATGTGAGCAATAAAAGAATGGAGGGTAAGGTTGATGCTTTTGCTACTACATCCTCGAACTCAATGCCGGTTAGCTTTATGGAGTACAACAGTAAACGCACCTCCTTTGCGTGAACACGGCCATCTACTTCCGACATTTTGTATAGTAACGCAAGGGCTTTTAGTTTTTCCTCATCTGTACAGGCGTTCAGACTATCAATTCCTTCTTTATAAATTTCGCGCTCCTTTTTTGTTGTTATGTCGTGCTCAAATTTTTCGAAGATTGCCCTGTCAATGTTCTCCCGTTCCCTGATTTTTTGCAAAGCCTTCTTTTCATTTTCATCAACAACGCCATCTGCGCTTATTAGCAGATGAACCAGGTGAAGCAATCCCAGTTGGTAGTTTGTAGTCATAGGCCGGTTTCTTTCTCCGCTAAATATAAAATAAATTTTACGGTATTAAAGATCATGAAAAAGATTGAAATACAATAAAGGCAGAAACATAAGCCAGCATCGTCATGTATACAAGCTGAATCATTGGCCATTTCCATCCCTTGGTTTCACGATAAACAACTGCAATAGTGCTCATACATTGCATGGCGAAGGTGTAGAATACCAACAATGAAAATCCTACCGCTGGTGTATACCTGGGACCACCGGTATCAGGATTTATCTCTGCCCGCATTCTGCTCTTAATCGTGGTTTGATCCTCCTCGCTACCAATACTGTAGATAGTTGCCATGGTTCCTACAAATACTTCCCGAGCCGCAAAAGATGTCACCAGGGCAATCCCAATTTTCCAATCATAGCCCAGGGGGCGAATTACAGGCTCAATGGACTTACCCAGGATTCCCGCATAAGAGTGCTCCAGCTTATACGCAGCCACCCGATCTTCAAGTCCTTGTTCTGTCAAGCGTAGATTTTCTGATTCCTGTAAAACATACTCTTCAGCTCGTTCCATATGATCGCCCGGGCCATAGCTGGCCAAAACCCAAAGCACAACTGCTATGGCTAAAATTATTTTACCAGCTTCAAATACAAATGCTTTTGTCTTGTCTACAATCGTATACCCGACATTCGACCATTTAGGCCACCGATAGGTGGGCAGTTCCATAATCAGGTAGCTTCTTTCATTTACATTGATTAACAATTTAATAATGATAGCTGAAATGAGTGCGGCAGCAAACCCGAGTAAGTACAATCCCATCAGCGCCAAGCCTTGAAGGTTGAAGAAATGCCAAACCATTTTATCGGGAACAATCAACGCAATAAGAATGGTGAATACCGGAAGTCTTGCCGAGCAACTCATTAACGGTGTAACCAGTATGGTAATGGTTCTCTCCTTCCAGTTATCAATGGTGCGTGTAGCCATGATGGCCGGAATGGCACAGGCAACGCCCGATATTAAAGGCACTACGCTTTTTCCGTTCAAGCCAAACTTGCGCATGATCTTGTCCATAAGAAAAACTACACGAGACATATACCCTGACTCCTCAAGTATAGAAATGAATGCAAAAAGTATGGCGATCTGTGGAATAAAGATGGCGATTCCGCCCAGCCCCGGAACCACACCTTGCGCTAACATGCTGGTTAGCGGACCTTCGGGCAAAACATCATTCAGGTAATTACTAAGTGATGCAAACAATCCGTCAATAAAATCCATAGGCACTGTAGCCCAGGCGAATATGGATTGAAAGATTAAAAAGAGTACGCCAAAAAATATGGCATACCCCCAAATGCGATGTGTAAGTATTTTATCGAACCGGGTTGACTGACTGGTTCGGTTTTCGTTCGCTGGTTCAAGGGTAACTTCATCCAACAGGTTTTGAATGAACCCATACCGCTGAACGGTTTCTGCTCCATGAAATTTACCGGGAAAGAATTTATGCTTTTCCTTAACCTGATCGATAAAAATCCGCTCTTGTGCTTTTAGGAAACTCAGCGATGTCGGTTGTTGCAGAAATTGATATGCTTCATAATTGTTGTCAATTCCAAGTTCATTTCGCAATTCTTCAACACCACTTTTCGCTTCATCAAAAACGGGGAAGATTACTTTTGTGGAAGGTGACACTTCCTGACTTAAAACTTTCTTAAGCTGATCAACCCCCATCCCGGTTCGTGCATTTATCGGCACAACCGGAATGCCCAGCTTTTCCGACAAGGCAATTAAATTAAAACTGATTCCTGCCTTGGCTACCAGGTCCATCATATTCATGGCAAGAACTGTGGGCAGGCCTAAATCAATGATTTGTGTAACCAGTAGCAAGCTTCGCTTCAGGTTAGTAGCATCTACAATTACTACCACCACATCAGGACAGTCAGGTGATTTGTGATGCAGCAATATCTCCGATACAATCTGTTCATCCAGGCTGCGCGGGTATAAGCTGTATATGCCTGGTAAATCAATAAACTGTGCTGTTGTTTGATCGGGCATTTTTGAAAAGCCGGTACGCTTCTCAACGGTTACACCCGGAAAATTTCCTGTTTTTTGATTAAGCCCGGTGAGGATGTTGAAGAGTGAAGATTTACCGGAATTGGGATTCCCCACCAATGCGATTTTCAACTGCTTCTCCTGCATCAGTTCAGGATTGATATGGTAGAAGCTTCTTCCAAACGAAGGGATAACTCGTAGCCCGAAACACTAATGCAAACCGGATCACCCAGGGGGGCGCTGAAATTAAAACGAATGGTAGCTCCCGGAAGACAACCCATCTCCATGAGCTTCACAGAAAGAATATCATCTTCCAGTTCTGATATGATTGCAACCTCACCCGGTTTCATTTGAGCCACACTGCGCCTACCGTTCGCCATCTACCTTATTTAGATTAATTTTAAACAAAGATATGCTCAAAAACAGGCTGGTGCAATGATTCTTGTCAGGTTGTTTAGCTTTGCTTATGGGTAACCCGAAGTCGAAAAAATCGAACAAAAAACTGAAAGCCAATACCAAGGAGATAAATGCAGGAAAACACGATGAGGAAAACCAAAACCCATTTGATTTTGGTGGCCTGCCCCAACGCGACTTAAAGAAAAATTTAGGATGCAGCTAACCTTATTCCTGTAAAGATTTAAAAAGCTGCAATAGCCTTTCATCCTTACCTTCCCTGACTTCACGCTGTTTTGCTTTAATATCTGTTGAGTGTAGTATGGGGCGCGAAAGTTTTTCACCAAAAAAACGGGAAATTCTTCCGCCAACAGGGGCACCCACAATATCTTCCAAAGCCAGGTTTAGCAGGCGCTCCTCTACATTACCCAAGGGTAACAAAACAAGATCATTGTCTTTATCGGCAATGTCTGGCTTAAAACCATTGGAATAATCTGACTGATCAAGGCTGTTGTATGACTTGACTATGATAGGCTGCATGCCCCATTTATTTTTCTTGTTGTCATCATCGGTGATGGTTATGGAGCCCATGTTTTTACCCACCGTTGTATCGCCAACAATTTTTACTTCCATAAAAGGTTTTAGGCCATTGATAAGTAACTCACTTGCAGAGGCCGTGCGTGAACCTGTTAGAATATACACTTTCGATAATGAAGCCCCCACATTCTGAGTTTTTATAACAAATTTTGAAACCAGGAAACCGGGGCCGAGTGTAGGCTCTTTAACTATGGCATCCTCCACCTGGTCATTATACTCGCGTTTGGTAAAAATGCTGTTGTTGTCTATTCCCTTGGCAACTAAGCTCGCCAGATTTACCGTTGCTGATTCTGTGCCTCCGCTGTTAAAGCGCAAATCAATTATTAAATCAGTAATTCCGGATGTTTGAAAACCCGTAAAAATCTGATCCATTTCAGTGTTGTATATCTGGCTTGTGCCCGATGGTCCGTTGGCAAAAAAATTATAGATGAAATACCCGATTTTTCTTCCTTCAATGTTGTAAATGGTGTGGTAAAAATTTGGGTTCTCAGAAAACTCAACGGTTGTCAGCGTCAGGTTTGGTTTATCTTGAAAGGAAGAACCGTTATATCGTTTATATGAGATTGTGTGGTTCTCACTTATCAACTCAATAACAGACCGATAATTATCCAGGGTCATCTGAATACCATTTACTTTCTCAATGATGTCTCCCCGAAGCAGATCTACAGAAGAAGCTGGTGAACCAGGCTTAATATACATCACCTGCATAAACACATCGTTCGTGCCTTGCTTTCGATACAGCTTGTACTCATAACCCGCTTCTTTTGTAATACCCTGCAGAGATTTTATAAGTTCTTCATAATCATCCTGGATCCATGAGAACTTGTCTTCTGCCACAAGAAGAGACGCAAAAAAATCTGGAGGCTCAAGCTTTCTATTAGGATTAGATGGAATCTGTGTATTCCAATAATACCAAAACTCCATGTTATCATAAATCCACCGATTTACATTTGACTTATCTGCTTCAACAGAGTCCTTGTCTTTACACGCCTGTAAAGCAATCAGTGAAACTAAAATCAAGGCAGAAAAAAAATAGTTACATGCTCGCATCAAATTCTTCATACTTCTCTAAAACGTTTTTCTTCAATTAAATTATACCATGCGCTGATAAAATGTAACCTACATGCTTTCGGCTACAAAAACACGCTTTACCCGTTCACTGGTGTTTGTTAAAATTTCATATGGAATGGTGTTAATACTTTTGGCGAGTTCTTCTACCGGTAACTCGCTTCCAAAAATAATCACTTCATCTCCCTCCTGGGCATTTATGCCTGTAATGTCAATCATCGTCATATCCATACAAACGTTCCCCACCACCTGGGCGCGTTTGCCCTGTATCATAACTTTACCAACCCCACCACTAAATGCACGGTTAAAACCATCGGCATAGCCAATAGCTATCGTGGCAATTCTCATGTCTTTACCGGCTATCCCCTTTCTTCCATAACCAATACTCTCGCCTTTTACAATATTCTTGATTTGTGAGATCACTGTTTTCAGGGTAAGAACCGGCTTTAGCTTCCTTCCTTCCGCTGTTGGATCCACGCCATATAACCCGACTCCCAACCTTACCATATCCAACTGCCAGTCTGAAAAACGAAGTATTCCCGGTGTATTCAAAATATGTAACAGCGGAGATTCCGGGAGGGTTTTAGAAATTTTTTCTGCTGTAACCATAAACCGGGCATACTGTTGACTGGAAAAAAGATCGTGATCGGATTCGTCCGAACCTGCCAGGTGGCTAAAGATAGAGCGTACTTTTATGGCTGGATTTATCTTTAGTATTTGAATAAGCTCATCAATATCTTGTTCATCAAATCCAAGCCGGTGCATTCCGGTATCAAGTTTTATATGAATACTTAACGATCTGCCCTTTAAAAAATCTATCAACTCATACAGAATTTTAAGGCTATAGATTTCCGGCTCCAGGTTGTATTGAATCATGGATGGAAATCCAGCTGAGCTTGGATTCATAACCATAATCGGTACAGTTATATTATTCTGTCGAAGTTCAACGCCCTCGTCAGCATAAGCAACGCCCAGGTAATCCACCTTATGGAATTGCAAAACATTAGCCACCTCTATGCTTCCACTACCATAGGCAAAAGCCTTGACCATTACCATCAGTTTTGTTTTCGGTTTCAACTTCGACCGGAAGAAGTTAAGGTTATCAACCAGTGCTCCGAGATTTACCTCCATTACTGTTCCGTGTACTTTCTTTTGCAGTTGCTTTACAACCTGTTCGAATTGAAATACCCGTGCTCCTTTCACTAATATCACCTGCTGTTGAAATGCTTGCGTGTCGATGTGTTTTAAAAATTCATCTGAAGACGTAAAAAAAGAGGAAGGCACATTAAAGAGCTGTTGATATTTCATCAATGCTGGGCCCACACCAATAAACCTTTCAACACGACTTGTATTAATTAAATCAGCTATGCGCCTTACTAACATTTCGTCAGACAAGCCAGATTGAAGAATGTCGGATAGTATAATTACTCTTCCGTTTCTTTGATTTTGGTTCTTCAAAAAATCGAGGCTCATTTGAAGACCCGCCAGATCATTATTATAAGTATCATCAATAATCTGGCATTGATTAATCCCCTCTTTTAACTCAAGTCGCATAGGAACAGACCTCAGCACTTGAATGCGCTGCTGAATAGTTTGGCTATTGTAATTAAGTGCCTGCATGACAACAACACAATGTGAAGCATTTTCCACAGATGCTGTATCGGTAAATGGAAATTGAACTTCAACCTGATTATTTCTGTATATAAAGCGGTAGTGATTATTTTCCTTCTTTACAATAACATCGGCAGAAGGGGTAAAGCCCCATGATAATGTAGTAATGTTGCTGGCTTTTACTGCAGCATTAATTTCCGCATGATCAGCACAGTAGATGAGCTGATGTGTGTGTTTAAATAATTTGAGTTTCTCCGAAATTTTACTTTTTACATCAGAAAAATTTTCATCGTGCGCAGAGCCAATGTTGGTGAATACACCCAGCGTAGGGCATATGATGCGCTCAAGATTTTCCATCTCTCCGGGTTTTGATATCCCTGCTTCGAATATGCCCAGTTGGTGATGCTTCTGGATCTGCCAAACAGAAAGCGGAACGCCCAGTTGAGAGTTATAGCTTCCAGGATTTTTTATGATGTTGTACTCTAATCCCAACAACTGAAAGAGCCATTCTTTAACGATGGTTTTTCCATTGCTACCCGTTATTCCGATAACCGGTATAGAAAATTGGTTGCGATGATACGCGGCCATTTGCTGCAAGGCCTTTAACGATGAAACTACCTGAAGTACGTTTGCCTGCGGAAAATTCTTCCACTCATAATTCCGCTCCACCATAAATTGCCGTATGCCCTGCTCATATAATGTTCGGATGTAATCGTGACCATCATGCCGTTCGCCTGCCATGGCAATGAACAAAGCGCCCTCGTGAAGTACCGGTTTCCGGCTATCCGTAATTAAGTATACCACCGGCCTGTCGTCCTCAAGGTGTATCACCTGCCCACCTGTTATAGCTGATAATTCGGTGAAATTCATAGTCAGAAAAGACGTACTCCGTTGGGTACCTTTTTTTCAGGAGTGCTTAATACTACCCGTCCAGCTTCATCGGGGAAGCCTGTCACCAGTACTTCGGACAGAAAATTGCCGATTTGTTTTGGCGGAAAATTCACTACGCAAATTACTTGTTTACCCACTAGCGCAGCGGGTGAATAGAGGTCTTTAATTTGGGCACTCGATTTCTTAATACCCAAATGCCCTAAGTCTACCCAAAGCTTTAGCGCTGGTTTTCGGGCTTGCGTAAATTCCTCAGCTTTCACAATGGTACCTGCCCGTAAATCAACCTTTTCGAAGTCTTGCCAGTTAATTGCCATATACTGCTAAAAATAGGAGCAAATGAGGCTTTTTATCTATTAAAACCCAAGATTTGTCTAATTATCCCACCGGATGCCAAACGAAATATCTACCTTTCTCGAAACAAGAATCTAAAGTTTTGCGTTTGAACGATATTACCGGTATGAAAATCAGTAAAAACCTAGCCGCCATTCTCTTCACGCTGTGCATTTTATGTTCAGGTGTTGTTGCCTTTGCGCAGGATGATCGAATCCCTGATTTAGACTCCGGAAATGGTTTAAGGGACAATCGGTTCGACCCGTCAACGGACGTTTTGCCTGAATCCGATGTAAAATCAATAAAACCCACTGTAATTTCTCGCGACACCATCTCATTAAAGCCCGGTGTAAAAAAACCAGACCCTAAGGCCAAACCAGAAGAAAACTCATCGGTCCTTTCCTTCAATTTCCTGTATTATCTCATTGAGCGCTTCAAGCTCTCCGATATTGTTGATTAATCCGGTATAAACATTCCCATTTCAACCTCAGCTGATTTCTTTATAAAATTCTATATTTGCAACTTTGTTGCATGTAGTGTTCGGGCGTATTATCACCATATATCTTCTGTTGCTCCGTATCCTGGTAATCGGGCAGGATAACTGTTCGCTAACACTTGTTGGATCAGTAGTTGATTCGGAAGGAAAAGCCTTGCCCGGTGCTACTATTTTATTAGGAACAGTAGGTGTGGTAAGCAATGAACGTGGCGTGTTTAACTTCACAAATATCTGTACCGGAATTCACAGGCTACACGTAAAATTTGTTGGGTTTGAGGATCATGTAGAAGAAATTAATCTCACCGCAAATCAAAAGGTAGTAGTAACCATGACGCCCTCGCGGATTGAACTTCAGGAGGTTGACGTGTACGGAGAATCTTTATCAACAGGCTTGACAAACTCTTCGCTTGTGCTCTCTGAAACAGAGCTCGATCAACTGAAGGGAAAATCATTGGGCGAAAGTCTGAATGCACTTCCTGGTGTAAATGTCTTGCAATCCGGGCCGGCTGTATTCAAGCCTGTTATTCATGGATTACACAGTCAACGTATATTAATTCTGAACAACGGAATCCGGCAAGAAGGACAACAATGGGGTATTGAGCATGCCCCGGAAATTGATCCGTTCATTGCTTCCGAACTCACCGTTGTTAAAGGCGCTGAAGCAGTTCGTTATGGTGCCGATGCCATGGGTGGAGTGATTATTGTCAACACACCTAAGCTTCATCAAACACAAAAATTTGGTGGCGAAGTGAATACTGGCTTCATGTCGAATAACCGTATGGGGATTTTGTCAAGTACTTTCGAAGGAGGGTTCAAAAATGCGGAGAACTGGAATTGGCGATTGCAAGGAACAGTTAAAAAAGGCGGTGACTTTTCGTCACCAGATTATGTGCTCTCCAATACCGGTTTGGAGGAATTGAATTTTTCAGGTGCACTGGGATTTCAACAGCATTCTAGAGGATTAGAGATTTACGCCAGCAGCTTCAATACCGAAATTGCAATTTTACGGGCGGCTCATACCGGCAACCTTACCGACCTGGAGAATTCCATTAAAAGCAATGAACCCTGGTACATAGCACCTTTCACGTATGAGATTAATAACCCCAAACAAAAAATTAATCATCAGTTACTAAAGATAAGTGCCTATCAAAACCTTGCCGGCATTGGTAAGTTAAACATCTTGTATGGAGGGCAATACAATCAACGAAAAGAATTCGATGTGCGCAGAGGCGGACGAAATGATCGGCCGGCTTTATTTATGAAATTGTTCTCCAATGTTTTGGATGTTTCGCTTGACCATGAACACTCACATCATTCCGGAAGCCTTGGACTAAACGCTACTTACAAATACAACATCAACGAAACGGGCGAAACGGGTATTCGTCCTTTAATTCCGGATTACACGCAGTTTGCTACCGGAATATTTGTTATTGAAAAAATGCGCAAAGCAAATTGGCTTCTGGAGGCAGGTGCGCGATACGATTACCAGTATTTGCAGGTTCGAACATTTACATTTAACAACACCCTCGTTAAACCTACATTTAACTTCCATTATTTTTCGGGTTCATTGGGAGCAACTTATTATTTCAGTCCCACTATCAGGCTGAATAATCATTTGGGCTTCTCCATGCGCCCGCCCCATGTAAGTGAATTGTATAGCGAAGGCCTTCACCATGGCACTGCGGCTATTGAAGAAGGCCTGATGCGCCCCGGTGGAGAAGTACTTACCGATCAGGGATTAATCAAAAAAGAAAGTTCAGGAAAATGGATCAGTACGCTTCAGGTTGGAAGTAAAAAATTCTCAGCGGATTTTTCAGTTTATGCAAATGCCGTCAACAACTATATATTTCTTAGTCCCACGGACACCCGCCTCACTATAAGAGGATATTTTCCGGTATGGCAATACCAACAAACCCATGCGCTCTTAACCGGGGCAGATGCGCTTTTTCAATGGTCGATCAATCAAAAAATTCAATACACCGGTAAGTTGTCTTACATCTATGCTAAAGATATTCAACGCAATGATGTTCTTATTTTCATTCCCCCCATAAATATGGAGAATAGCATTACGTATCTCACAGATGTAGGTAAGCTGGAAGACTTCTTTGTCAAACTTTCAGTGCCTACGTATTTTGAACAGCATCGTGCACCTATTACCGTTTATCCATCTGAAATTCCGGATTACACCGGAGATAAGATTTACGACATTGCCCCCGCTCCTCCCGGATACACCTTGCTTAACATGGAGGTTGGCTTTAAAGTCCCGGTAAAAGATCATCATCTATCCATAAGCCTGGCGGGCGAAAACCTTACCAATAAGGCCTATCGGAATTACATGAACCGGCTGCGGTATTTTGCTGATGATGTCGGTCGGAATTTTATTATACGGATTAAATACAATTTTCACTCACATAACTAAATCAAACAAACTATGAACATGACAAACAATTTAATGATGCGATGGCTTACACGTTTTTTTGCTGGCTCAATTCTACTTGCAACAGTGTTGCTTGTAAGCTGTGGGGATGATCCGGAGCCACCAAATGAGGAGGAGTTAATCACGACATTGACACTAACACTTACCCCGGTGGGTGAAGGCGGAGCAACAGTAACTCTTAAATTTTATGATGAAGATGGAGATGGTCCAATAGCACCGGTTTACTCGTACATCCCCTCATCAGGCGGTGCGTCACCCGCTGCAATACTGGCTGCCAACACAGCCTACACAGGCCGCATTGAGCTACTAAATGAGTCAGAAACTCCCATTGAAAATATTACTGAAGAAATTGAAGAGGAGGATGATGAACATCTATTCTGTTTCACAGTAGGAGGTGGTGCAAATATTAGTTATGCCTATGCCGATGAAGACGATGATGGGCTTCCTGTTGGACTTTTAACAAATTGGGAAACTGGAGATGCTGGTTCTGGAACTATTAAAATTGTTTTAAGACATCAACCCGGAACAAAAAATGGAACTTGCCCAGGAAGTGGTGATACTGATATTGAGGTTACGTTTAATATAATAATCCAGTAAAAACAGAAAGCCCCGCATGAGCGGGGCTTTCTTTATGATTCCTTCTTTACAAAAAATTGCTCCAGATCCTTTAACTTAAGAACGCCTTCGTAGTAGGCTTTGCCGAAAATCACTGCAAAGATACCCATTTCATTCAGGCGTTTAATGTCATCAACTCCCCGGATACCTCCGCTGGCGAGCACACTCAATTCCGGAAAACGGTCGCGTATGTTTTGATAAAATTCAAAGTTTGGTCCCTCCAATACACCGTCACGTGATACATCAGTTGATTTCACATATTTCAATCCCCGGGAATGGAAAAACTCCAGATGTTCGTACAGCGTCAGCTCAGATTTTCGTTGCCAGCCGCGAAAGAGCAAGTTCATACTCCTTACATCGGTAACATCTGCGCCCAATGTCATTTTCTCACGGCCGAAGGACACTATCCATGAAGCAAACAATTCGGGATTAGTGACGGCAATACTCGATGCGGTAACATAGTCCGCACCCGATTCATAAGCTTTACTGATATCACCATCGGTAGAAATACCTCCGGTAAAATCAATTTTTAAATCGGTGTATCCGGCTATTTGCTCAATGATGTGGTAATTAACCGGTGAGCCTCGTTCGGCACCATCCAGATCAACCAGGTGAATTACTTCAATACCATGATCTTCAAATCGCTTTGATAAATCGAGCGGATTTTCATCGTACGCTTTCTCACTGGTAGGATCTCCTTTGCGCATTCTTACTACACGTCCCTTTCGTATGGCTATGGATGGAATGACCTGAATCATGGCTTTGCTAATACTGAGTGGCTAAATTATCACATCGTTAGTAAAAAACCATCACTTTGAAGGCAATTAAGCCATGAATTCTGGCAGTGGTTTTGTCTCATAAGTTCTAACTTTATGGTTATGAAAAGGAATTCTGCACTCATTCTGGCGCTAATCTGTTGTTTTGCTTCTGTTTGCTTCGCCCAGGCACCCACCCGCAAACTGCCACAAAATATCAACCGCCCTACCATTAATGTATCGGCTCCTTTTATAAGTTTAGATGGAAGTACCTTGTTGTTCACCTCTGACTATGCTGAAGATAACGTACCCACTGTTTACTATGCCTCCAAAGTAGGGCCCGACTGGCAGGATCCGGTTGCGCTTCCCAAGCATATAAATACCCTGCTCAATTTCATGAAAGGCTATACCCTGAGTGCCGATGGTAAAACCATTTACATCACCTCTATTAAATCGGGTGGTGTTGGCGGATTCGATATCTGGTCAGGAAGTTTAAAAGGAAACTCCTGGGGCGACCTCCAAAATATGTATGCACCCATCAACTCCCGGCTTCATGAAGGTTCGCCCACCTTTACACCCGATGGCGCAACGATGTACTTTATGCGGTGCGAAAAAATGGATGCTCAGAAAGCTGAGCGTTGCAAAATAATGGTGACAAAAAAAGCTGCCAACGGAAGATGGGAGGAGCCTGCCGAACTTCCTGCACACATTAACACAGGCAACTCACAAACGCCTCGCATTTCTGCTGACGGAAGTGTGTTGATTTTTTCTTCTAATGCCATGAAGCCCAGTAAAGGGGGTATGGATTTATACGTGAGTCGATTAGTGAATGGTGAGTGGTCAAATCCTGAGGCCATGGATTTTGTTAACACTGAAAAAGACGATCAGTTTGTCAGTTCCATTTCCAATGGACGGTATCTGCTGAAGGATGCGCCCGGTAAATTCAAAAGTGAAATTATTGAATACCTGGTTCCCGAACCCTGGCGGCCGCGCGCTGTTATGAAGGTTGAGGGGCAAATTCTAGGACAAAATGGAATGCCAATACCTGCCTACATTTCGGTAACTGATTTAGCTACTCATAAACGTTTCTTCAGCGGCCGACCCGACAAGGAGGGCAATTATTTTTTGTACCTCACACAGGGAAGCAAGTATGAACTCTCCATTGATCCAGAAGAGAGTCATTTAACCTTCTACTCAAAAATGTTTGATATGACGGTTGAGGAAAGTCCTTTAGTACAAAAAGTAAACACGGTGCTTAAGCCTGTTGGTGTGGGTGATATGTTGGAACTTGATGGCATTCAGTTTAAACCCTATACAGCCGAGCCTGATGATGTTGGTTTTGAAATACAACGATTGTCACGGTTGATCAAAAGCTCACCACAATTAAACTTCGAGTTGCAGGTTTCTCTTATCGGCTATCAGGAAGACTCCACACGCTCCCATCCTGACCTAACCGAAATTTCTATTGACAGTGTAATCATTCAGTTGGATGATATCGACACCCTTGGCCAACTTTACTCGCGTGACAGCCTGATAGTAAAAACCACGTACCACAATAATCGAACAGAAAAACAAGCGCTTGCTTTACTTGAACAACTTACTGCTTCCGGAGTTGACCGGTCATCATTAACGTACAGTGTACATCTTAAACCGGAAGCCATTCCTGAAAACAGAAAGACCCTTGTCAGGCTTTTGGCAAAAAGAAAGAATTAAGGGAGTTGATAAGAGAAAGGAATTGCTACTACGGTTTTATCCCACAACAAAACCATTTCAGCATCCTCACCCATTTTCTCAAACTGAATGGTGAATTGCTCAAATTCATTTTCCTGAATAATTGCTTGTGCGCTGATCGAAAGAACATCAAGTGCAGGATCACGGTTCGCTTCCCCCTTGCTGTTTACTCCCCACTGGCCATGTTGCGAATTAAAAATAATTTGCCAGGAGGTTGAGTCGGGAACGGTCCAAAAACTGTATTTACCCGGAACTAACTTCTTTCCTTCAAGTATGATGGTTTTATTATTCTCAAATATGGTTGCTTCGTTAGCGCCTGTTCTCCAAACTTTACCGTACGGAACTAATCCTCCGAAAATCTCTCTTCCCTTTTTATATGGTCGGTTATAGAGCATCTTTATCTTAAGATCGCCATCGGCAAACGTCACCACCTCCTCCGGGCTAAATGACTTGGTCTGCTTAAGCCTTACGGTATTTACAACCGACCACAGGATTACTATGAGAACAACAGCAATTGCCGAAAAGATTAAGAATTTCTTCATTTCTGATTTATTGGGTGCACCGAATTAGCGTGCAAAGCAATCACTAAAACTGGTAAACAATTTTCAATTCTTTGTGCAAAAATTACACGAATAGGCTTTATTTTTACACTCCCTTAAAATTACTCTTATGGACGCATCCTGGACTCCTTTCTACGTTGTAATTGCACTTTTTGTTTTAGCCATCGTTTCTCCATGGATTTTCCCCAATAAGATGGTGAGTGATAACAAGCACGATAACAAGTTTTAACTCCTACTCCTAACACCTGATATGAATATTTGTGTTTTCTGCGGCTCAGGCGTAGGAAACAACACTATCTATGCGGATACAGCCCGCGAATTAGGTGCCTTGCTGGCCCTGGAAGGCCATACCCTCGTTTATGGAGGCGGTAACATAGGCCTTATGGGTATTGTAGCGGATGCAGTGCTTGAACGAAAAGGTCAGGTAATTGGCATTATCCCAGACTTTCTGATGAAGAAGGAAGTTGGTCATACCGGGCTTACCCAGTTAGAAATTGTGTCCAGCATGCATGAACGAAAGCGAAGAATGGCCGATCTGGCCGATGCCTTTCTGGTGCTTCCCGGAGGTTGGGGAACATTGGATGAAACCGCAGAAATACTAACCTGGAAACAGCTCGGCCTTATTCATCAACCCATCGCTTTACTCAACGTGGATGGTTTTTATGATTCCCTGCTGATCCAGATGAACGCCATGGTAAAAGCAGGGTTTTTAAAAGATACCAACATGGATTTTGTGCGTGTGGCCGAGACTCCAGAAAAAGTTCTACGCTTACTCATACCGTAAACTCAGTTAGTTTTCTGTCGGTAAAATTTACCTAACTTTCGATTGAAGGAGGTTGTTATGATGCGTGTTATCGTTTTAGTGATTCTTTTGTTTCCCGGTATTCTTTGGGCACAAAATCAAAATTTAGGATTTCATATTGCCGATGGTAAAAAGAAGGTTCAGATTCCTATTGAAATTCACAATAACCTCATAGTGGTTCGGGTAATTCTGAATGATGCTATTCCCTTAAAATTTATTGTTGACACGGGCGTTCGCACGGCCATTCTAACACAAAAAGCATTTGCTGATATTTTACAGCTTCAGTATAGCCGCAAGTATACGCTTACTGCACCCGGTGGTGAAAAGCTAGTCGATGCTTACGTGGCTAACAACGTTTCCTTAACACTTCCGGGGGTAGTGGGTAAAGGACATGCCTTGTTAGTATTGGATGATGATTACCTGGAGTTGCGCAATTACCTTGGAACCGATGTTCATGGTGTATTGGGGTATGAACTCTTTAGCCGTTTTATTATTAAGGTAGATTACCAGCGAAAAGTTATGACGCTGATGTGGCCAGAAAAATTCAAGCAAAAAAAACGTTACGAAATGATACCCATTCGTATCCAGGATACCAAGCCATATTTGTTAGCCCCTATAAGTATTAATTCCGAACACTCGCTTAACGCAAAACTACTGGTAGACACCGGAGCAAGTCATGGATTGCTCCTGGAACCCGAAACAGATTCAAGGATTCATTTACCAGAGCGGACACTCAACAATATACTTGGAAGAGGACTGGGGGGAGAAATTACCGGCAAAACAGGGCGCATTGAATCAATAGAATTAGGAAATTATACCATACATAAAGCGCTCGCAAATTTTCCTGATTCAAACAGCTATTTCTCAGATACGTTAAAATATAACCGGGTTGATCGAAACGGAACCTTGGGTGGTGAAATTCTAAGTCGGTTTACGGTTATCTTTAATTTTCCTCAGGAAAAAATTTACCTGAAAAAGAATAGTGAGTTCAAAAAGCAGTTTTACTTCAACCTTAGCGGGCTGAATGTAAAGGCTAAAGGTTCATCGTTAAATGTTTTTGAAATAACCGATGTTCGTGCAAACTCCACAGCCGACAAAGCAGGGGTTTTACGAGGGGATCTTATTGCCAGCGTGAATGGTGTGCTGGTGAAAGAACTTCACCTGAATAACATCAACGGACTGTTAAACTCCAAACCTGGTAAAAAAATCAGACTTGAAGTAAGAAGGGGGAATGATTTAAAAACTCTTGAATTTCGACTAGAGGATCAGATCTAACGAACCAGCTTCAATAGTTCGCGCTTTCTCTTGGTATAAGCCTTTATCAGAAACTGACGGGTTCGTTTAAACTTCAATGAGTTTCTCAACGCAATAAAAAGAGATTCTGAAGTAAGGTTTTGCTTGAGCAAGTAATCGGCAATATCATTGGTGAAGGCCGACTCACTATAGTTGGAATTCTTTAAAACTGTAATGGGTATATCACGGGTTTTTGGATTGGTGGAGAGTACACCTACTGCCTGGGTAAGCTCGTGATACCCGATATTATCATCAATTAAAATGTAGTTCGGTTTAAACTTGATGAGCCGCTGCCAAATGCTAGCCAGATCAAAAGCTGTCTCCGTGCTGATAAGTCGATTGGGAAGTCCCTTCACCGTATTTAGCAAAGCACTTAACTCAATAGGATTATTTCCCACCAGCAGAATATTCACGGTTTCGTGAAGTGTGTCTGATTTTGTTTTTTCTGTTATCATAGCCAACTGTTAAGATTAAACATAAAATCAGTCATAAAGGTTACCTGTTCAAGAATTGTTTTCTGTTAACTTTCTCTTTGACTGAGTTGTTTTAAGCGTGTTTCACCATAAGCAAATTTTATTTTGTCATTTAAAAGTGTAATTGTTGTAGGGGGTGGATTAGCAGGACTTATCGCCTCTATCCGGCTAACCCGTGCTGGTATCGCTTGCACCCTTATCGAGAAAAAAAATTACCCTTTCCACAGGGTATGTGGTGAATATATTTCAAATGAAACGATGCCTTTTTTGAAACGAGAAGGTTTTTTCCCTGACGTATTTTCTCCACCTGTTATTAATCAGTTTCAATTGAGTTCGGTAAGCGGAAAATCAACAAAACTTTCGTTGGATCTAGGTGGTTTCGGCATCAGCAGGTTTACCCTGGATAACCTTCTATATCAACAAGCCCTACAAGCGGGCGTAAATTTTGTTCTTGAACAAGAGGTCGATTCTATTTCTTTTCTTGATCGAGAAGATTGCTTTACCGTAAGAACCAGTCTGCAGGAATTTTCAACATCGTTGGTCATTGGTGCTTTTGGAAAGCGCTCGCGAATGGACAGCGCCTTAAAACGGGGCTTTATTCAAAAACGATCGCCCTATGTTGGGGTTAAATATCACATCCGAACAAACCATCCTGCCAATCTGATTGCCTTGCACAACTTTAATGGTGGCTATTGTGGAGTAAGCAACATTGAAGATGGGAAAACAAATCTCTGCTACCTCGTTCATCGAAATCAGGTAAAGCGATTTAAGGCAATTCGCGAAATGGAAGAAACCGTTCTTTTTCAAAATCCATTCCTGAAATCCATTTTTCAGTCATCTGAGTTTCTTTTTGATAAACCTGAAACTATTAATGAAATCTCTTTTGAAACCAAGGAACCCGTTTTGAATCATATACTCATGGCCGGAGATGCAGCCGGCATGATTGCGCCTCTGTGCGGCAACGGCATGGCTATGGCCATTCACACAGGGAAAATAGCAAGCGATCTTATTATTCAAGCCAAAACAGAAAACCGCTCCCGTGCATGGCTTGAAGCCGCTTACGCTGATTGTTGGACATCAACTTTTGCTGCACGATTACGGACCGGCAGGCTCATTCAAAATTATCTTTTTGGCAGTGCGTGGTCATCGCGCGTGGCCGTTAACCTTGCGGTGCATTCAACCTGGTTGGCCAATCAGATCATTAAAAAAACACATGGGGTTACGTTTTGATAACAAGTAATATTCGCCTACTTAAAGGCATCCAACACATGACTGCTATCAAGAAAAAACCAGATGAAAAAAATATTGAGGCAGGTTGCAGAGATAAAGTTCAGCCACATGGTATGCGCATAATCAGCCCTGGTTTCATCCCTCATCACCTTTAAAAACCAATACAGAAAAAATAGCAAAACTGGTGCAAGGGCTAAAAGAAATTGCCACGCATATTTTGGCTGATAATAATGAATAAAATAGTAGAGGAACCCGGCAACCGCCAGCGTAAATAGCAAGGCCGTGAAGTAAAATGTTCCACGAATACCGAGCTTTAAGCTTAGTGTAATATCACCCCGCTTCTTGTCCTCTTCATGCTGGTAAACCTGGGTCATCGGATAATTTCCCAGCAACATGAGAGATGTTAACAAGGCAGGCGTTACAACATGGGGCTTTAAGACTGTTTCTAGTGAAAAGTCATTGATGCCCACATAACACATTAAAAAGGTGAAGAAGCCCTGGAAAACTCCTGTAGTGATCCATCCACCAACAGGATACCTTTTTAACCGGATTGATGGATGGCTGTAGGCTTTTGAAATCAGGCCATAGATGATAATCATGATGGCAAACAGCAAACTGATCTTCCAGTAGGCTAATATAATGGCCGCCAGGTCAAATAACAATGCCAGAAAATAGAGACCCTTCTTTACAGGAGGCGGATTTTTGAGGCCGCCAATGCTCTTTTCATCCTTATCAAAATAACTGTTAAAGCCATTGCTGGCCGGGTAAAGAAAAAGATGGATGATCAAAAAAACCCATAACAAACGATCGCCATTCGGGTTAGGAGAAATGCTAACACTGAACAAAAAAACAGGAAGCAGAAAATATGAAAACGGAATGCGCAGGTGTAACCAGGACGACAATGACAACATATGATTGAACCGAATTGAATTATGTCAGATCGATTAAACTAAAATTACTCTTTTTTGCTTTATTATTGATAGCATGAGTTTTATTACTTCCATTGGTATTGCCGTTCCTCCTTATCGATTTGATCAGGAAAGCATTGCTGCCTTTATGGAAAAATCCATGCAATTAGACTATGCTAACGGGAGGAAACTCAAAACAATTTTCAACCACAGCGGCATACAAAGCCGGCACTCCGTTCTGCAGGATTACGGAAAGGAATCTGATTTTAGTTTTTATCCTAATACGAAAGATTTTGAGCCTTTTCCGTCAACAGAAAAGCGGTTACTGGAATATCGCAAACATGCATTGCCTCTAAGTGTTCAGGCCATAGAAAATTGCCTGCTTATGTCTACCTCTACACTGCAAGATGTAACGCATTTGATTGTGGTGAGCTGCACAGGCATGTATGCCCCGGGGCTTGATATTGATCTAGTAAAGACTCTCGGTCTTCGGGAAGACGTGCAACGCACTTGTATAAATTTCATGGGATGCTATGCCGCTTTTAATGCGCTGAAAACAGCAAATGCAATTTGCCTTAGTGAGACCAAGGTCGTTGTTCTCATTGTTTGTGTTGAGCTGTGCACACTACACTTTCAAAAAGAGGATACAGAAGATAACATGCTGGCCAATGCTTTATTTGCCGATGGCGCCTCTGCCATGTTGATAAAACCTTCAGCTGATTCCGGATGGAATTTTTCATTGGATGCCTTTCATAATGCTCTTGCTTTTAACGGAAAAGAACACATGGCCTGGAGTGTTGGCAACCTTGGCTTTGAAATGAAACTGTCAACCTATGTACCGGATGTGATTCGAACCGGAATCAAAAAGCTTACAAGCTCACTACTCGCAAAGGTTGGCACAACCATCAATCAGGTTTCATTTTTTGCAATTCACCCGGGCGGCAAAAAAATTCTTGAAGTGATTGAGCAAGAGCTGGGCATTACCCGTGAACAAAACAGGCCCGCCTATACCGTGTTAAACACTCATGGCAACATGTCTTCAGCAACAGTGGTATTCGTACTTCGGCATATTCTGGATCAACTTCAGCAGGGTGACGAAAATAAGTCTGTCCTAAGCTTTGCCTTTGGACCTGGTCTGACATTGGAAAGTATGTTGTTAACAATCCATAACGAATGAGTTTATTCTCCGTCCGGTCTGATAAAGAAGAAATTATGGACGACCTGGAATGTTCCGGGGAAGTAGTATATCAGACACTACGCGAACTTGAATTTATCAATAAATGGCTGGGTGGAAATCAAGTAACGTTAGGTGGGCTTGATCCCTTAATTTCAAAAAAAGAATTCGCGCATAAACTCACTATTGCGGACTTAGGTTGCGGCAGTGGCGAAATGTTAAAGCTGGTCAATAATCGCCTGAACCCTCCCTTCGATTTGCAATTACTTGGCATTGATGCGAACCCGCATATTATTTCCTACGCTGAAAAAAATTGTGAGAACATAAATGCTATTTCATTTAAGACGGCCAATATTCTGGATGCCTCTTTTCAGCAGGAAAAGTATGATATCATCATGGCTACACTATTCCTGCATCATTTTACCAACTATCAACTAATTGAAATCTTCAGGACACTGAAGAGGCAGGCCAGGCTTGGCATTGTGGTTAACGATTTGCACCGGCACCCTTTAGCGTACTACTCCATTAAATTGCTGACACGCATATTCTCCAAATCATCTATGGTTAAATACGATGCCCCCCTTTCGGTACTTCGGGGGTTTCGAAAAAATGAGCTGGTAGAAATCCTTCGTGAAGCAGGCATACCGAACTATAGCCTACGGTGGAGGTGGGCTTTCCGGTGGCAAATCATTATTCCTGCATAACCCCCTCTTTAAGCTTGGCACAATTTTCGTACTTTCGAGACACAAATAATCTTACAACTATGACCCTGTTACGAAAATTACCCTTTGCCATTCTTTTGATTGTTGTGGCTGCCTGTTCTTCAGGCGTTTTGGGCAAAAAAGTAAAAGAACCCTTCTCTGGAAATGCCTATAATTCGAACAACCGCTTCTGGCGCGGAACCGGTAAAGGCACCAGTTCACAGGATAATATTGCCCGCAGCAAAGCCGATCTGGATGCCAAAGCACAGCTAGCCGGACAAGTAAATACCACCATGAAGCAGGTTGCCGATCAATATCTTGGTCAAACAGAAAATGAACGCGCAGCCGATGTGGCTGATAAGTTCCAAAGCCTGGTGCGCCAGATTATGAACACCAACATCTCTGACTTACGTAAAATCGGGGAGCAGAAATACTACAACGAAAAATCAAAGGAATACACGGTATTCATGGCCTATGAGATTAAGAAAAATGCCATGCTCCGGTTTATGAAACGTCAGGCGAAAGTAGATGAAACGATAAACGAACGTCAGCGTGATCTTATTGAAAAGATTATTGATGAAGAGCTAAAAAGGCTTGACGCTGAAGATGCTGACGATAAATAAAGTCTGAATACTCAACCAATCAAGTAAAAGGCCTGCTGCGCGGGCCTTTTTCATTTCTGAAAAGGAAGGTTTAACTTTCTTTATACTAAGTTCACGCTATGAAAAAACTAGCACTACTTATCCTTGGAATTACCCTGCTTCCGATAATATCATTTGCTCAGCAACCTCCGGGTACCGATATCTACCTGTTTGATCTCGTCTTCAAAAAAGGAAAATTCGTAGTAACGAACTCCGTTAATATTACGGATCGAAAAGGATACGATAACCAACCGTTTTTCCATCCCGAAAAGCCCTTCATTTACTATGCCTCCGCTGATGATGAAGGCAGGACTGATATTGTTATGTATAACCATGAAACAGGCAGAACGCGCAACTTAACCAACACCAGCGAGCGTGAATATTCTCCCACTGTAACGCCAAACAAAAAATTTATCTCATGTATTATTCAACGCGACAATGGTGCGCAGGATTTAGGAAAGTACCCGATTGACGGAGGTGATGCCGAAATTATTATTGATAACCTTACAGTGGGGTACCATGCGTGGCGCGATGACAAAACACTTTTTCTGTTTGTGCTTGGTCAGCCGAATACATTTAGGGAGTACTCTATTGATGATGAAAAAGATCGGATAATTTCAGAAACCATCGGTCGTTCACTGCATCGGATTCCCGGAACAACCGACATCAGTTTTGTTGACAAGAGCTCTTCTGAGTGGACAATTAAAAAAGTCAAAAGAAAAGACGGAACAATAGAAACCGTTGGCAAAACCCTGCCGGGCAGGGAAGATTTAACCTGGACACCTGGTGGTAAAATCATAATGAGTGATGGCGTGAAGCTTTTTTATTGGATGCCTGGAAAGAGCAAAGATTGGACACCTATCGACTTTCCCGATGGCTTATCCCTAAGTGGAATAACACGACTGACAGTTAATGCAAAAGGAAATAAAATCGCGGTTGTAGCTAATGAATAATTATTCAATTTATAATCGGCTAATCAACGCATTGGCAAATTGAGCATTAGCTTATATTTGCAACCCGCATGAAAAAACTCAAGCACATTGCCATCTCCGGAAACATTGGTTCGGGTAAAACTACCCTGGCCGAAAAGCTGTCAAAGCATTACGGATGGACACCTCTTTATGAATCGGTGGACAAAAATCCTTACCTGAAGGATTTCTACAACGACATGACCCGCTGGGCTTTTCATTTGCAGATTTATTTTCTCAACAGCCGCTTCCGCCAGGTTAACGAAATACGAACCAACGAAAACACCACTATTCAGGACCGTACCATTTACGAGGATGCCTACATTTTTGCAGCAAACCTTCATAAAAGCGGGCACATTTCTGACCGCGATTATCAAAGCTACCTGGACATTTTCAACTCCATGATCAACTTTGTTCAGGGTCCCGATCTGCTCATTTACCTTCGGTCTGATATTCCTAAACTGGTTCGGCAAATTCAAAAACGAGGGCGCGAATATGAATATGCCATGCGGCTTGATTATCTCAAAAACCTGAACGAACACTACGAGAACTGGATCAGCAACTACAAGCACGGCAAGCTATTGATCGTAAATGTAAATGATCTTGATTTTGTAGAACGCATAGAGGACTTTTCCTTTATTGTGAACCGCATCGACCTGGAGATCAATAATTTGTTCTCTTAAGTACAATTCCACCCACCTGTGTAATTCCAAAACATTGAATACATTTATCCGTATTCTTTGCATCATTAATATACATTCTATGAAATCACTCTACATCACATTATTCATGTTGTCCGCCCTGCTCGTTAGCGGACAGGATGATAAAAAAGAAGTCAAACCCGACAGCACAAAAAAAGAAACCAAAAAGAAGAAAGATCTCCCGCTTGAATCCGACCGTACGATTCACATTACAGCTACCGAAGGAACCTGGATGTCATTGGATGTTAGTCCCGATGGCAAAACCATTGCCTTCGACTTTTTAGGAGACATTTATTTACTCCCGTTTGGTGGCGGCAAAGCTGAGCGCTTCACCAGCGGGTTGGCGTTCGATTCGCACCCCAAATTCAGCCCGGATGGAAAGCACCTGCTTTTCATTTCCGACAGAAGCGGAGGAGAAAATGTCTGGCGCTTCTCGCTGGACAAAAAAGACTCGCTGCAAATCACGAAAGGCAACACCGATACGTATCAATCAGCCGAATGGACGCCCGATGGAAACTACGTGGTGGTTTCGAAAGGCAGAAGAATCCTGAAAATGTTTTTGTATCACAAAGATGGCGGAGGTGGCGCACAGCTCATCAGCAAACCTGATAACCTGAAAGTTGTGGAGCCCGCCTTTGGCCCGGATAGCCGCTACATTTGGTTTGCACAACGTACGGGCTCCTGGAACTACAATGCGCAGCTACCGCAATACCAATTAGGTACGTATGA
Organism: Flammeovirgaceae bacterium UBA2366; assembly: GCA_002344065.1. Classification (GTDB taxonomy): domain Bacteria; phylum Bacteroidota; class Bacteroidia; order Cytophagales; family Cyclobacteriaceae; genus UBA2336. The sequence continues at coordinate 77,983 of DDTK01000013.1, read as the reverse complement.
TCGCGAAACCGGTGAGTTGGAAACACAGACCAATCGATATGGTTCCGCTTTCACACCAACACTCTCGCCAGATGGAAAATGGTTGGTTTACGGTACGCGTCATAATGAACATACTGGTTTGATGCTCCGCAATTTAAAATCCGGTGAAGAGCGCTGGCTGGCTTATCCGGTGCAACGTGATGAGCAGGAGTCTATCGCCCCCATGGGTGTGCTTCCCGCTATGTCGTTTACTCCTGATAGCAAAGAAGTGGTGGCTTCTTACGGGGGTAAATTCTGGCGCATTCCGATTGCCGGAGGAAACGCTGTTCAAATTCCATTCGAAGTAGATGTAAAACTGGAACTCGGTCCGAAACTCGATTTCAAATACCCGATCAGTGATGAGAAGGAAATGATCGTAACGCAAATCCGCGATGGCAAAGTATCGCCTGACGGAAAGCAGCTTGCCTTTACTGCCTTGAACAGATTGTATCTTATGGATCTGCCCAATGGTACACCGAAGCGTGTGACAAATTTTAACTTCACCGAAGCGATGCCGGCCTGGAGCCCGGATGGTAGCCAGCTTGCCTGGGTAAGCTGGGAAGAAAATGTGGGCGGCAGTTTGTACAAAATAAATTTCAAGGCCAAGGGAGCCAAGCCTGTTAAGTTAACCTCATCTGCCGGTGTGTATTCCGATCCGGCCTGGTCGTACAAAAATAATCGGATTGCATTTTTACAAGGCCCCGCGCAGTTCTTCAAAGAAGCTGATGGCCCGTTTGCTTTTAAATCGAAAGAGAGTTTAGCCTGGATTTCATCCGATGGTGGAGTTGTGAACGTAATCGACAAATCAAAAGGCCGTGGCAATCCGCACTTTGTAAAAAATGATGATCGCATCTATTTATATCATGGCGGAAAAGGATTGCTCTCCATCCGATGGGATGGAACGGATGAGAAGGAGCATGTAAAAGTTACCGGTATTACCGTGTATGGAACTACACACGATCACGAGCATGACAATGTAAATTATTGCATGCTTGCCGAAACCGAACGTGAACCGCAGCAGCAACCGTCCAATGCCAGTGTGGTAATGATGGCACCTGAAGGCGACCAGGCGATGGCACAAATCAACAATGAAATTTATGTGGTGACGATTCCGAAAACCGGTGGCGAAACACCTAAGATTTCTGTTTCTGATCCTGATAAATCGCAATTCCCATCGCGCAAGCTAACCACTATTGGCGGTCAGTTTGCGAGTTGGAGCAATACCGGAAAAAAAGTGTATTGGTCAATCGGCAATGCATTTTTCACGTACGACCTGGATGAAGCAAAGACGAAAGAAGAAGAACTAAAGAAAAAGAAAGCCGAAGAAGCAAAAGCCAGGGAAGAGGGAAAGGCTGAAGAGAAAAAGAACGGAGAAGAAAAGAAGGATGAAGGCTACAAGCCTGGTGAGATACGGGTAAAGGTTACGGTGCCGCGCGACATTCCTACTGGCAAAGTGTTGCTCACCAATGCCCGCATCATCACCATGAAGGGAGATGAGATTATTGAGCGTGGTGATATACTCATTGAAAACAACCGCATCAAACAAGTGGGTGCAGCCGGTAGTATAACTGTTGATGGCACTGTTCAAAAAATGGACATGGCCGGAAAAACCATAGTGCCCGGCTTTGTGGATACACATGCACACATGTGGCCACAGTGGGGCTTGCATAAAAATGAAGTGTGGATGTATGCGGCCAATTTAGCCTATGGCGTAACCACCACGCGTGATCCGCAAACTGGAACAACCGATGTGCTTACCTATGCCGATTTGGTTGATGCCGGACAAATCCCCGGGCCTCGTGTGTATTCAACCGGTCCAGGTGTAGGTTATTGGGGTTACAACATAAAAGATTTGGATCATGCCCGAAGTGTTCTGAAACAATATTCAGAATACTACAACACTAAAACCATTAAGATGTATCTGACAGGTAATCGTCAGCATCGCCAATGGATTATTATGGCTGCGAAAGAGCAACAGCTGATGCCGACTACGGAGGGTGGATTGGATTTCAAACTGAACCTTACGCAAATCCAGGACGGCTACCCGGGACATGAACACTCCTTCCCGATTTATCCGTTGTATAACGACTTCAATACGTTTCTCGCAAAGTCAGGAACAACCTACACACCAACGCTTTTGGTTTCCTATGGCGGCCCATGGGCAGAGAACTACTTCTATGCTACTGAAAATGTAAATGGCGATCCGAAGCTGAATTACTTCACACCTAAATCAGAGTTGGATGCCAAGTCGAGGAGAAGGCCAGGATGGTTTATGTTTGAAGAGCATGTGTTCCCCGATCATGCGGCCTTCCTGAAAAATTATGTGGCAGCCGGTGGCAATGCCGGTGTAGGTTCACACGGACAGTTGCAAGGTTTGGGCTATCATTGGGAATTGTGGTCAATGCAATCAGGTGGGTTATCTGAACACAATGCCTTGAAAGTGGCAACTATTCATGGAGCCAAAGCCCTTGGTTTGGATGGGGATTTGGGCTCAATTGAGGCAGGCAAACTGGCAGACCTGATCATTCTCGATAAAAATCCGTTGGAAAACATCCGTAACACCAACACGGTGAACAAGGTGATGAAGAACGGAAGAATGTATGACGGTAACTCGCTGGACGAGGTGTATCCTGCTACCCGCAAGGCGAACTTCAACTGGCAACAAAGCAAACCAACTACAGCACTGCCTGGAATTCGATAAGCAATTATATTTACTACCTTATTCGAGTTGAAAAGGTCGTTAGTACTTAACGGCCTTTTTTAATTATCTTGAAAGTCAAAGAGGCCATGACATGCTATTGCGATTTTTACTGCTTCTGTTGTTTCTTTCATGCTTCACCAACGTAAGTGCCCAAGAGCGTAAAATGTGGGTGCTGATTGTGGGCATATCCGATTATAAACACTTCAACAGTCTACAGTTTGCTGACGATGACGCCATAGCATACCATCAGATACTAAAAAAAACATTAGGTAAATACTACTCGGAAGAACAAACCCGGGTGTTGCTTAATGAAGATGCCACAGCCGCTTCCATTGAATATGCGATGCGATGGTTGCTTAGAAACACCTTAGAAAATGACAGGGTTTTTATTTATTTCTCCGGGCATGGTGGCTATGAAGATTTAACTGACTTTAAGCTCGGCTATCTTCATGCATATGATGCGTTTAATGAGACCTACAGTAGTGGTGGTAATATCTCAATGGAATTCCTTCAAGCTTTCCTCCAGTCTCTTTCCAGGCGTAATGTGCAAACAATCTTCGTAGCGGATGCCTGCCACTCTGGGAAATCAGATGGGAATGAAGGTTTTTTGTTTCTTAACAACCTTCTGGCGGCAGAGGCGAAAAATATTTATAAGATTTTATCGGCCCAAGACAATGAGAAATCTTATGAGCACCCAATGTGGGGCGGTGGACATGGTGTGTTTACTTACTACCTGATAAAAGGTTTGCTTGGGTTTGCTGACACTGCTCCAAAGGATGGTTTGGTCAGTTTAATGGAACTTGAACGCTACCTATACGAAAATGTGCCTGCACAAACCCAATACCTTCAGAACCCGAAAGTGGTTGGGAGCCCTAAATCTATTTACCTGGCACAAGTTGATGAAAAGCAGTTTGAACTGTACAAGGAGCTTTATAAAGACAACACACAAGTAAATTTATTAGATGCGCTTTCGCGAACGGATGAACTAACTTATGTCCAACAACTCAGCGACACGGCCAAGGTGGTTTACGAGTTGTTCAAAACAGCAATCAAAAACTATCGTTTGGCTGACCACCCGGGAAATGATGCGTTCAGCTATTATGAATTTATTAAAGCTGCTACTCCTGATCATCCTGTTGTTCCCTTAATGGAGGAACGGCTCTATATCGCAACCATGAATCTGAGCCAAGAGTATATTAATCAAGTACTTCAATTAACGGAGGAGAAACCCGTGGTAGAAACAGTAGATGCTAACAGCTCGGAAGTTTACACCTTTAAACTCACTGATGAATATAATAGTCGTGAAAATCTTCTAATTCGAGCCAACCTAAGAGTCGCATTATCTAAACTCGTTAAAATCATGCTTCCGGAAGATCCACTATATAGTCGGGTATTCGTTCGGTATAACTACATGAGAGCAGAAGCGTGGCTTACTTTTTTTCATGAAAATCAGGATACTCGAAATAAAGCAACAGAGGTTGCGGTTGAAAGCATCCGCAATGCAATCGCACTGGATACAACCAGCTCCTATCTGTACTATACCTACGCCCGCATCAATTACTTCCTGAAGAAGTATGATGATGCAATTATAAGTTCAGAGAGGGCTGTGCGTCTTGCTCCAGGATGGACAAGGCCCTATGCACTTTTGGGCAATATCCATTACAGAAAGAAGAATGACAGCTTGTCAACTTACTATTTTCGTGAAGCGGTTAAGCGCAAGCCAACAGTATACGACTATGTGAACCTGGCTGGACAGTATTTTGTCTATTCGTGGAAAAACATAGGGTATCCTTACATTGGTTCAAAGCTTGATAGCGCAGCTTTGCTTTATGAAAAAGCAGCGGAACTATCCAATAATCTTAATGAAAAAATTGAATATTCGGATTTTGCACGTATGTCACTAATTCAAAAGTATTACCTGGCCAGCAAAAATACAGAGGACCTAATGCGTGGTTATGCATTAATTAATCGCTTCGATAGTTTTCCTGAAACAAGTCTCCCCATCCTTTATGAAGCAGCCAAGTCACAAGTAAAACTAATGCCTGAAGAGCCAAGGGGTTATGTTAACTATTCGCGCTATTATGCTGCAAAGAATAAATTCGGTAAATCTGAAAAAATGTTAAGTAAAGCCAAAAGTAAAGGTTACTCCAATTGGCCAGAGTATGAGCGTTTTGGGGAGGTTGTAGAATTTACTCAATCAAAATCCTACAAGAAGTTAAAATCAAGTTAACTCCGGTTCATTGAACTATAACGGCCCACTGTACAAAGGCATTACCGCTTCTGTAATTCATCAGAACGAGCCATACTTTTCGCTACCTTCGCTTTGTGAGGCGCATTATTTCCACAGTACTACTTACCCTCCTGCTGGCCAACTTTGGTGGCCAGTATGTTTACTTTGCTTTTCGAGCTATGCAAATCAAACGGGAGATGCGCGCCCTGTTGGCAACCTTACCCGATCAAGACCTTGAGCTTATTATTCTTACCCCTGAAGAATTCAAACGAGCCCGTGTGGAGGAACACGAAATAAAAGTTGATGGCAACATGTTTGACATTGCGCGGGTTATTGAAAAGGATTCAAAACTTTATGTCTACGGTGTGTATGATGAAGATGAAGACAACCTGCTTTCACTTTTGGATGCGGTGCTTAATAATCTTCAAAATGATTCAGCGCAAATACCACCCTCTTTTTCACTGTTTAGTGTGTTGCATTTCCTGCCTGTACAGTTTGAATATGGTTTAACTGCCTTGCCTGAAAAAACTTCACCATCGACTTATTACAATGAGTCAATGATTAACTTCATTGCACTCATCGATTCTCCGCCACCCAAATCAGTTTAATTCTATTTTTACAGGTTGGCGAATTCTAACCACCAAGGCCTCAAAGAAAAACCACACAAAGAACACGAAGGGTTTATAACGAGGAAAAAACACTTTGCTTTGCGATGTTCTCTTTGTGCCTTTGTGCCATACTTCGTGACCTTTGTGGTTAAAAACCTAATTCCAAATCTGTCACAGCAGAAATAAGTCATGTTCCGGATTCAATCCGGCACTTTGCATTTTTCGACTTAAACTTTTTCATCAACATGAGAATAACACTTGTTGTGTGTTTGCTTGTGCTGCATATCTGTACGTATGCACAGCAGGCAGACACTACCAAACTTCTGGAAGAGGTGGTTATTTCGGTTAACCGGTGGGAAGAAAACTTGCGTGAAGTTCCTAACCGGGTAACGAAAATCGATGCCTCGCTAATTCAATTTCAAAATCCGCAAACCGCTGCAGACTTGTTGGGCATTTCAAACCAGGTGTTTGTTCAAAAAAGTCAGTTGGGTGGAGGAAGCCCGATGATTCGTGGTTTTGCTACCAACCGGGTATTACTCGTAGTAGATGGTGTGCGTTTTAACAATGCTATATTCCGTAGCGGCAATGTGCAAAATGTCATTTCGCTTGATCCAAATATCATTGAAACGTCCGAAGTAATATTCGGCCCGGGTTCGGTTGTTTATGGCAGCGATGCTATTGGAGGTGTTATGGATTTTCATACCCGTCAGGCCAAGGTTTCGTCTGATGAAAAGCCCTATTTCGCAGGCAATGCCCTGATGCGTTACTCCTCGGCCAACAAAGAAAACACCGGGCATCTGGATGTTAATTTTGGTCTGAAAAAGTGGGCATTTCTTACCAGCATTACCTATTCAACATTCGATGACCTGAAGCAAGGTTCGATGGGACCGGATGAATATCTGCGCCTGGATTATATGGTTCGCGAGAACGATGCTGACGTTGTAAGAATCAATTCCGATCCTCGCATTCAAGTTCCAACCGGCTACAATCAACTCAACCTGATGCAGAAAGTTCGCTTTAAACCGAATGCCAACTGGGACTTGAATTACAGTTATCATCAATCCAAAACCTCACGGTATGATCGTTACGACCGGCTGATTCTGAAAAATAATCAGAACCACTTTGTAAGTGCTGAATGGTACTATGGGCCACAGGAATGGTTGATGCATTCCCTTCAGGCAAACTATATTTCACCCACCGTTCTGTTTGATGCAGCGCGACTTACCATTGCCTATCAAGATTACAACGAAAGCCGCCATAACCGCAACCGCAACAACGCTAACCGGAATAACCGGTTCGAAAACGTGAAAGCATGGTCAGCCAACCTTGATATGGATAAAAAGATGAATGAACAGGTGCAGTTCTTTTATGGCGCTGAGTTTGTAATCAACAAGGTTTATTCAACCGCCTACCGGTTTAACATTAGCACCGAAGCAGAGTCACCCCTTTCAACCCGTTACCCTACTGATTCCGATTGGCGTTCGATGGCTGCTTACCTGAGCATGAAAGTAAATCTTAATGAAGCGTGGCTACTTACTGTCAGCAATCGCTTTAATTATGTGCATACCTATGCGAAATACGACAATACATTTTTTGATTTTCAGTTTACTGAAGCGGACTTAAAAAACAAACAGATCACGAATAGTCTCGGATTGATCTATAGCCCTACGGAAAAATCAAAACTGTTCGCTAATTTTTCTACAGGGTTTCGGGCACCGAATGTAGATGACATTGGCAAAGTATTCGATTCACAACCGGGTACAGTGGTGGTTCCCAATCCAAATCTTAAGCCTGAGACTGCCTATAACTATGAGATTGGTACAATGGTAAACGTTTCGAAAAAGTTTTCTATTGATGCCGGTGTGTACTATACCACCATGGATAACGCCATTGCACGCGCGCCTTCTACCTTTAACGGGCAAGACAGCATTGATTATGACGGAACGTTGAGCCGGGTATTGTCATTGCAAAACGTAAATGAACTTTATGTATATGGCATACAGGTAGGCGTTGATTGGAAAATGTTAAATTTCCTTCACCTGACCTCATCCTTCAATTATCAAAAAGGAAAAGAGCGGGATTTCACCAGTGGATTAAATAGCCCGCCAACACATGTTGCACCAACTTTTGGTTCCACTCAGGTTATCTTTAATCGAAAAGGCCTGATGACCAATCTGTACGCCAACTACAATGGTGAAATCGCCAACAGTGACCTCGCATTCAGTGAGCAGGCTGATGCTCATTTGTATGCGAAGGACGAAAATGGAAATCCATATTCACCCGCATGGTGGACACTTAATTTCAAAACATCCTATACAGTTGCTAAGTACCTGACTATTGATGCAGGGATTGAGAACATTTTTGACAAACGTTATCGACCTTATTCATCAGGTATATCCGCACCGGGAAGAAATTTTATTATTTCTTTGCGGGCAAAAATTTAGACACATTTATTCTCATGAGCGATACTAAAGCAATTGCGAGATCAACCCGGAGCCACAGAAAACTTCATCGTTTGTTTGGATCAGCATTGATTGCATTTTTTTTCATTGTGGCAATAACCGGTTTAATGTTAGGTTGGAAGAAACATTCCGGTGGATTGATCTTGCCAAAAACTGAAAAAGGGACTTCAACAGATTTAAAAACCTGGCTGAGTTATGACTCGCTGAATACACTTGCGATCCAAGCTTTACAGCACTCCTTTCCTGAAAATCGATCCGCCAGAATTGACCGTATTGACGCAAGGCCAGACAAGGGCATTGTAAAGTTTGTATTCAAAGATCACTTTACTGAAATACAGTTAGATGGTGCTACAGGTAAAGTGCTGGCCATAAACCAACGCACTTCTGACATCATTGAACAGATTCACGATGGGTCCATTCTGGATTTTCTCTTCGATACCTCCGATGGACAGATCAAACTAATCTATACCACGCTGCTGGGCAGTGGGTTGCTGCTTCTCTCATTTACAGGCTTTTGGTTATGGTACAACCCAAAAAGAATACGGAAACAAAAAGATGCAGCTTCCTAGATTGACGCAATCCTGTTAAAGGTTACTGCCAGATAGATTGTCGCAGGATTTCATCCAGCGAGTGAGCATAGGCAAAGTGTATTACCCGAATAAGGTGATAGGCAGCTAACATCAGGGCGAGGGTATAGGCAATTCGTTTGCTGAATAAATACGATTGAAAAAATTCTCTTCCGGTAATAAGTTCGAGTGGTAATACAATTAACACACCGATACACGCTAAAAATGCGAAGGGCCCAAACAAATGAAATGAAAAGCTTTTGATCAGGTCGCCTGAGTATAAAAAGACAAATGATTTGGTGATACCGCATCCCGGGCACGGAAAGCCGGTTGCCATTTTAAAAGGACAAAATGATTGAGCTGCTTCAATTGATTCGTGGCTGTGAAGCATAATGAAATATGGAATAGCCAGTGTTGCAAGTGCACCAGCCATTCCATAAAGTTTGCGTCTTGTGCGCGAATTATTTGTAAAGCTTATTGATATCACCTTGTACAATCATTGCGGCCACCATCGGCACAAAAAAACCAAGCACCAGTAATAATGTTGACTGGTCTTTGTTTACTTCACCGGTTTTTTCATAAACCTTAGGAAGCCCCTCCTTACCTGCCAGGTAATAGAAATATAAGTTTACAGGTAAGCAGCAACCGGCAAAGATGGCAATAGGTTGGGAGATAACTTCCTTCTCAGCTGCGGCATTCAGCACTTGTGCGGCCTTAATGTTCCAGTAAATCAGGTAAAGTCCGCACGTAATAAAGCCCAGCAACAGAACGATAATGGGATCATTTTTAAAATCAGGTATGGGTTGTGCCATGAGCGTTGGGTTTGGTTATGGTTCAAGCAGGGAAATTAATGGGAAGCACAAGAATATACAACCTTGCTGATGACTTTCTGTTAAAGAGCCTTTGGGCAAAATAATTATGTATTAACCATCTTCAAAATATCCTCAACATACTCGCGTGTGTTGGATAGCCGTGGCACTTTATTTTGTCCGCCCAGTTTACCACGGTTCTTCATCCAGTTATAAAATGTACCCGGTTCCACACTATGAATCATGGGGGCTACCAATGCCAGATCGTGTGCTCGTTTTGCATCATAGTCGCTATTAACCTGACGAAGTGTGGAATCCAGTATGTGTGTAAACTCAGCAAGATCATTTGGCTTCACCTTAAATTCAATAATCCACTCGTGGCCGCCTTTTTTATTGGCTTCCAGAAAAACCGGTGCGGCTGTAAAGTTATCGATGATGGCGCCAGTGGCCTCACAGGCTTTTGTAATTGCAGTGTCAGCGTTTTCAACTATTACCTCCTCACCAAAAGCATTAATAAAGTGCTTTGTGCGGCCTGAAATTTTTATCCGATAAGGTGACAAGGAAGTAAACCTTATGGTATCGCCAATGTTGTATCGCCACAACCCTGCATTGGTAGTGATGACCATAGCATAATTTTTTCCGATTTCTACTTCACTCAAACGAAGGGCTTTTGGGTGTTGAGCATCTACATCATCTATCGGAATAAATTCATAAAATATTCCGTAGTCGAGCATGAGCAGCAATTCTTCTGAATCTTTCTGGTCCTGGATGCCGAAGAAACCTTCGCTGGCGTTGAAGATTTCCCAATACACCATTTGTTCTTTTGGTATAAGTTCCTTGAATAATTTCCGGTAAGGTTTAAACGAAACGGCTCCATGAAAAAATACTTCCAGGTTTGGCCATACTTCTAAAATGTTTTTCTTTCTCTCCAGTGCAACAACCCGCTGAATCAACAGGATTGTCCAGGTGGGTACGCCTGCAATATTGGTAACATTCTCCTGAGAAGTTTCACGTGCCAGCTTGTCTATCTTCTCTTCCCAATTACTCATCAGGGCAGTTTCCAGCTTAGGCGTGCGAATAAATTCAGCCCAAATGGGAAGGTTTTGCATGATTACTGCCGAAACATCGCCATAGTAAGATGTGGCTGTCGGATCGTGCTCATTTACCTGGTGGCTACCGCCAACACCAAGGCCTTTTCCGTCAAATATTTTTGTGTTGGGATAATTGTTAACATAGATTGAAAGTAAGTCCTTACCACCTTTAAAGTGGCAATCTTCCAATGCCTCCTGTGATACGGGTATAAATTTACTTCGAGCATTGGTTGTTCCGGATGATTTGGAAAACCACTTTACTTCTGATGGCCACAAAATATTTTGTTCGCCACGCATAAGGCGTTCAATGTATGGAAAAATTTGCTCGTATGAATGAACCGGAACCCGATCACGAAACTGATTATAGGACGTAATGGAGCCGAAGTCATACTTCATTCCAAATTCCGTGTGGCGAGCTGTTTGTACCAGTTTTCGAAAGATTTCGTCCTGCACTTCGTGGGGATACTTCATAAAAAGCTCTATCTGATGAATGCGCTTTTTCATCACCCAGGTAAGAATAGAATTCAGCAGGCCCATCGGTATCAGGTAAACTCAAAAATAGGCAGAATCATTTGATTTAAAAGCGTAGCGCTACTGGGCTTCGTCTGTCCAGGTGTCCGTATTTTGGGTAACTGCTTTGGATCTACGCAACTCAAAATTCTGACCGAGATATACTTTGCGTACTTGCGGATCGCTGGCCAGGTCTTCTGCTGAACCCGATTTGAAAAGTTTTCCATCCACCATCAAGTACGCCCGATCGGTAATGGATAGTGTTTCATCAACGTTGTGATCGGTAATAAGAATGCCGATATTCTTACGTTTCAGTTTGGCTACAATGGATTGTATTTCTTCTACCGCAATCGGATCCACTCCGGCAAAGGGTTCATCAAGCAATACAAAGTTTGGATCAACAGCCAGGGCGCGGGCAATTTCCGTTCTTCTTCGTTCACCACCTGATAATGACATACCCAGATTTTTTCTAACCTTATGCAGACTGAACTCATTGATTAGTTCGTCTACTTTTTCCATTCGTTGTTGCCTGGTGGAGGGTCTCATTTCCAACACCGACATAATATTTTCCTCAACGGTTAACTTCCGAAACACAGAAGCTTCCTGCGCCAGGTAGCCAATCCCTTTGCGCGCACGCTGATACATGGGCAACGCAGTAATATCTTCCTGATCTAAAAATATTTGTCCTTCGTTGGGTTTGATCAGCCCCACAATCATATAGAAGGAAGTTGTTTTACCGGCACCATTGGGCCCGAGCAAACCCACAATTTCGCCCTGCGCAACCTGGACCGACACGTGATCTACCACGGTGCGGCTTTTATATTTTTTTACCAGGCTTTCAGCCCGAAGGATCCTTTGCTTAGTCATCAAATTTTATGTCTTTAATCCGAAGTTGTGTACTGGTATTTCCGTTAAACACGTTTTCTTCAATGGAAAATACTATACTGCAGGTTCCTCCATCCGCAAGACGTTCATAATATTCCACCAAATCAAACCCTACTGCCTGAAAAACATTTTCATTACCCTCCTGCCCGGCAAGAAAGCGAATGTGCTTTTCCTTAAAGCTGGTCAGTGAACTTATTACGTATACGCGGCTTGCTTCAAAAACCGGTTTATGATTTTCCGGCCCGAAAGGAGCCATCTGCTTTAATACGCTTAAAAACTTGGGGGTTATTTTATCAAATAAAATGGGTACATCTATTTCAATAACCGGTGTAAGCATATCTGCTGTTATGGATTTCGATACTACCTCCTCAAACCGTTCCTGAAAAGCCTGAAGATTGGCTGCGTCCATCGTCAAACCCGCAGCATATTTATGGCCACCAAATTTCTCTAACAGATCGCTGCAGCTTTCCATGGCTTCGTAAAGGTTAAAGCCATTTACACTACGTGCGGAGCCGGTTATTTTATTGTTAGATTCTGTTAAGATCACGGTGGGGCGGTAATATTTCTCAATACAACGAGCAGCAACTATGCCAATTACACCTTTATGCCAGGTGTTTTTAAAAAGAACCGTTGACTTTGCCCTCTGGAGCGTCTCGTCACTGTCTATCATCGCAAAAGCCTCCTCTGTAATGCTTACATCAAATTCCCTGCGCAAATCATTATTTACGTTTACCGCTTTTGCGCGTGTCATGGCCTCTTCTTCTGAATCAGCGGTAAGTAAATCCACAGCAGCACTTCCGTGTGCTACACGGCCGGCAGCATTGATGCGGGGGCCAAGGGTAAATACTATTCCCGAAACATCAAGCTCTCCCCGTAATTGAGAAATTTCTTTAAGCGCCTTTAAACCGGGTATAGGGTTTTCATTCAACTTCTTTAAGCCGAAGTAGGTGAGTATACGATTCTCGCCCGTAATCGGAACAATGTCAGAAGCAATGCTGACAGCAACCAAATCCAGAAACTCAAAAACTTCTTCTTCCTTTCGGTGCTTACGTGCAAAAGCCTGAATTAATTTAAATCCCAATCCACAACCACTGAGTTCCTGATATGGATATGTACAGTCGTTTCGTTTAGGGTCCAGTACGGCAACAGCGTTCGGAATTTTTTCATCAGGTAGGTGATGGTCACAAATAATAAAATCAATGCCTTTGTGATTGGCCAGCAATACCATATCGGATGCTTTGATGCCGCAGTCGAGGGCAATGATTAAGGTATAGTCATTCTCCTCAGCCCACTCTACTCCTGCCTGTGAAATTCCGTACCCTTCTTTGTTGCGATCAGGAATGTAAATATCACACGCGCTATGAAATTTATGCAGGTAGTTGTACACCAGTGAAACCGCTGTCGTGCCATCCACATCGTAGTCCCCGTAAATCAAAATTTTCTCATTCTTCTGAAGTGCCTGGTGCAATCGCTCTACGGCACGCTCCATGTCCATCATTAAAAAAGGATCGTGAAGTTGATCTAGCGAAGGACGAAAATACGCTTTGGCACTTTGCAGATCGGCAATGCCACGTTGCAGCAAAATAGAAGTGAGGTAGGGATTTAGATTTAGCGCTTTGCCAAAATTTTCAATCTGCTCTTTTGAAGGAAGAGGTTTATATATCCACTTCTTCTCCATCCATTTATTGATTCATTTCAAAGGTAAGGGTTCCCTCTTTGCCACGTGTGCCATTTGTTCCATAAGATCCTGGCGCACCATCTTTACCGTTTTTTCGTGAGGGGCCCAGCCCCGCAGAGCCGGCATAACCACCGCGACCACCCTGACCGGCCTTACCACTATAATTCTTATAAATAATTGTTGAGCCGATCCAGTTTCTGATTACATCGGCATTTACACTGCTTATTACCAGGCTTCCGGCATTGCCACCTTCGCCACCGCGGCCACCATCACCTCCATTGGCACCATCGCCACCATTGCAATGAACCGTGCCCGGACTTCCATCACCGCCCTTTCCACCAGGTCCGCCATCGCCACCATTGCCACCCGAAAGATCAATGATCAAACGACCGTTTATTTTTAGTTCATCTACATAAAAAAACAAGTTAGATCCCGGCCCGCCTGATAAGCCTGCGGTGCCGTTTGTTCCGTCTGTACCATCGCGGCAAGGACCCACCAGGGAGTTACCGGCCCGTCCGCTTCGGCCGGGCTGACCGTGTAAGCCAACACCAACGATCACGCAATCATTTCCGATAATGGCTACTTTGGTGCGAATAAAATTTTCGCGCTTGAGTTCGTTAAGAATAATTTTGGAAGAGTCCATCATCACTAATGTATCCGTCACGATGATATCGGATTGATGATCCAGTTCAAAATGCTCGCCTGGTTTGAGCACGAGTTTTTCCACGCGCACCTGTGCCCACGAAAAAAAACTAATGCACAAAAACCCGATTAATATCCACGACCGATTCATCGCACAAACCTCAGTAAAGTTCACCACATAAAAAACAAAAAGCAGCATCGGTTAAGATGCTGCCTTTCAAATATAATCTATATATTGTTTTTCTACTCGGTCTTTGGCTTTTCTGCGGTTACGCCCTCCAAAACATCTTTTATTTCGGTGCGCTGACCATCGCGGTAAGGAACAATCCAGGCATCTTTAACGCCCATTTCGCGCAGATATTTCTTAAACTGATCGGCTTCCCAATAGTCGCGGAAAATACCAATGGTTACGCGCTGTGGTTCGTTCTCCCTCACTTCACCACCAAAATTCGGATTGTTGTCGAAGTATTTGGAAAGGTCTTTATTCTTGAAAGCACCAACCTGAACCCTGAATACTACACCTCGTGAAAAATCCATGGGATTGATCACAGGATTTTCTTTGAGTTGAGCTAGTTCTGCCCGTGCAGCCGTAAGCTGACCGCGCATTTGTGAAAGCTGATCTTCCAGCTCAGCAATGCGTGCGTCTTTATCGCTCACGCTTTTTTGCAGATCGGTTACCCTTTTGTTAAGCGTGGAAACCTGATTGTCTGCACTTTGTTTGTCCTCCGTAAACTGTTTGAGGTTAGCGGGGCTCTTAGCGTATTCCTTGGCTTTTTTCTTCCACTCCTTTTTTTCCTGCTTGGAAAGCTGGGCGAAAGTTTGAGTGCCCGCAAAAAGTAAAGCCATACAGAAGAGTAGTGTAATCTTTTTCATGTGTTAATATTTTTTTGTTAGATGTCACATGGAATACGCCAGCCTATTATCGAGCATTTTTAATGCAAGGCATTGCTTGGCTATTTCATGGGTATAGTTTAAAAAGTTTAATAAAGGTATGAAATATTTTGAAAATCCTAATTTTCAGAGCGTTCCAACCATTTTCTCAGGCCGAACCCATTCATCAAACTGCTCAGAAGTAAGCAGGCCTAACTCAATGGCAGCCTCCCGTAATGTCTTATTTTCCTGATGCGCTTTCTTGGCAATTTTTGCTGAATTCTCATAACCAATGTGGGTATTCAATGCGGTAACCAGCATCAATGAGTTCTCGAGGTGTTGCTTGATCAGATCATGGTTGGGCTCAATTCCTGTTGCGCATTTATCATTAAAGGATACACAGGCATCGCCTAACAGACGCGCTGATTGCAATACATTGGATGCGATAACCGGTTTGAAAACATTCAATTCAAAATGCCCGGTGGCCCCTCCAATAGAAACAGCCACATCGTTACCCATTACCTGTGCACAAACCATGGTTAATGCCTCCGGCTGTGTTGGATTTACTTTGCCCGGCATGATGGATGAGCCCGGTTCGTTATCAGGAATAATAATTTCACCAATGCCGCAACGTGGGCCTGAACTAAGCATGCGAATGTCGTTTGCAATTTTCATGAGCGACACCGAAGCTCTTTTCAGCGCACCAGAAAGCTCTACCATCGCATCGTGCGCAGCCAGTGCCTCAAATTTATTCGGTGCTGTTACAAACGGATAACCAGTAAGGTCTGCGATTTTTTTGGCTACCAGTACATCATATCCTTTTGGCGCATTTAGTCCGGTACCTACAGCCGTTCCGCCCAGCGCCAGTTCGCGTACCATTTCTAGCGCATTGTTAATGGCGCGCATGCTGTTGTCAAGCTGTTGGACATAACCTGAAAACACCTGTCCCAGGGTAAGTGGGGTGGCATCCATAAAATGTGTGCGCCCCGTTTTTACAATATCTTTATAGGAGGCAGATTTTTTGGCCAGCGTATCCCTTAGTTTTTTCATGCCCGGCAATGTTACTTCCGCCACCAACTTGTAGGCAGCAATGTGCATAGCGGTAGGAAAGGTATCGTTCGATGATTGTGATTTATTTACATCATCATTAGGATGCAAAACTTTCTTTTCATCCGACAGCTTGCCTCCGCTGATAACATGCGCCCGGTAAGCGATCACTTCATTCACATTCATATTGCTCTGTGTTCCAGAACCGGTTTGCCAGATTACTAAAGGAAATTCACCATCCAGTTTACCTGCCAGGATTTCATCGCAGGCTTTTCCAATCAGATCTTTTTTGTCGGCCGATAAAACGCCAAGCTCATGATTCGCCATAGCCGCAGCTTTCTTTAAATACGCAAAAGCATAAATAATTTCTTTCGGCATGCTGGCCTCTGGGCCGATTTTAAAATTGTTGCGCGAACGTTCGGTCTGGGCTCCCCAGTATTTATCGGACGGTACTTTTACTTCGCCCATGGTGTCTTTCTCAATGCGGTAGGTCATAATCCGTTCAAATTTGAGGAGCTAAATTAGGAAAAGTGAGGGAATGTTCATCAAGACAACATTATGACGGAACAGCTATTGGTTTGTATATTTAATCCATGAGTAATCTGAAATTTAACCCTGAATTAAATCCAATCGAATTAAGAAGCGAGGAGGTTCAGGAAGTAATCAGCCACGTGCCCGGGCGGATTATACAGTGGGGAATTACCGTGATTTTTATTGTGCTGCTCAGTATGCTCGCGATCAGTTGGTTTGTCAAATATCCCGATATTCTTACTGCCAACCTGCTGATCACCACCATACCCGCCCCCGTAACAAGCATTGCAAGAGCTAATGGAAGCTTAGTTATTGTAAAAAAAGACAACGAACCCGTTTTGCCTGGTGATGTGATTGGCTTTATCCTATCAACCGCTAACGTTGATGCAGTACTTGCGCTCGAAAAACTTGTTCAGGATAATTTGCCTGTTCAAAGCCCGATTGGTTCACTTGGCGACCTTGAACCTGGTTATTCACGTTTGTTGGCAGAAACAACCGCTTTGAAAACATTTGAAGAAGCACGGGCTTTTGATGTGCAGATAAGCCAATTAAAAAAACAGGAGGCCACACATAAAAAACTTCATAGTGCAATAGTCATTCAGAATAAGTTTTCGCAACAGGAACTTGAGCTTGCCAGGGAAAAATTTAAAACTGACTCTGTCTTATTTGTTCAGCAAGTAACCGCAGCCATGGATTTTAATCAGGCTAAAAGCACATGGCTTCAGCAAATAAGAGCTGCCCGAAATGCAGAGATTACCTTACTCAACAATGAATTACAACTCAATCAACTTGCAAAACAAATTTCTGACCTTGAACTACAAAGAAATGAACAGCAGCAAAGACTGCTTATGGCCGTAGAAAATGCACGAAAGGAATTGCTGGCTAACATCTCAACATGGAAACAAACATACCTGCTTATGGCCGCTGCACCGGGAATAGTTGCCTGGCTTGTTGTTGCGGAAAATGACAGGTTTATTGAAGCTGGAAAATCGGTGGTATCGGTAATACCCGCAGAGGGCAGCCTGACAGCAAGGGCATCGTTGCCGGTACAGGGTTCGGGTAAAGTAAAAACGGGGCAGAGGGTTAACATAAAGCTTGAGAACTATCCCTTTGAGCAATTCGGTACAATAACCGGAACAATCGTATCCGTTTCGCAACTGCCCTCAGAAGAGAAATACATAGTAACCATTGAACTACCGGAAGGGTTACATACCAATCTTTCACAAACACTCCCCTTCAAACAACAGCTATCCGGTGTTACCGAGATTATTACAGAAGATTTAAGGTTATTGGAAAGATTATTTTATGAATTCAGGAAACTGGTTCGGGCACGCTAACAGGCTCTTTCTCTAAAATTTTTCTGATTTGAAAGCGCAAATCGCTCACTGAGAATTCCTCCGGTACTTTTTTACCATTAATGAAAATAGTTGGTGTTGCCTTAATGTTAATTCTCTTGCACCAATCTGCATGGTTTTTTAAGATTGAGTCTGTTTTCTCCACATTTGAGACTTCGCTCAGTGGATTTTGAGCCATCCATCGATCAATGTTTGCCCTTCCGTTCGCTGAAAACCAACTTGCTAGCAACACTCTCGTGTTTTGTTCTGGACCATTTAGTGCGTGGGCAATCAGGTGACGCACCATTCGAGTTGCTTTAGCGGTTGTATCTGAAGGATTAACTGTGAACCTAAACCTGACATTGATTTTATCTCCAAAACGCTCCAACAAATCATCTATAACGGTGTGTGCATACGAGCAAGGGCCACAAAAAGGATTACTCACAATTGTTAATTCAACTTTGGCATCTTCCGATCCTGACTGTAATTCAGTAGTAAAATTTTCAATGTCAACTTGGGATTCTTGTTCCAGTAAGGCCTGAAAGACTCTTTCACTTTTCTTGAACTTATTTAGGTTCTGCTCAATGCCCTGAATTTTAAACGCATCCATAAACCGCTCGCGGACTGTAAGCCAAAAAGCAAGTGGCAATGAGAAACTAAAAAACGCAAAAAAGGAGTTGTTTATTTGAAATGAATACGGTTTATCTCCCACCATTAATGCAATAAATTCAAACCAAAAAATTGCCATCACTGCCAGGCATAACGGGCACCACTTTTTCAAAACCCGCCATTGATAGTAGATAGAAAATAATGTGAAAGGCAAAACAAGACTATTCAAAACCAACAGCCAACCTGCCGTTGAATGCCCGCTAAAACCTGAAAGACCAATAAAAATAATACTACCCAAAAAATAAAGAACACCAAGCTCTGAAAGGTGAACTATGCCAAACAGTTTTGAAGCAGGGGAATGGATAACGTCATCGCAATCCGATTTACCTCCTAATCGGCAAAACGAGCTTACTGTTGGGCTGGTGTTTCCAAACTGCTTTAATAAGAGAATAATTGCAAGTATGCCTCCTATTAATTTAATAGTATACAGTGGAATAAGTGAGGGTTGCAACAAAAAGGCAGGAAATAGAATTAATCCCACCGTGAGTAATAGGGAAAGCGTTGAACTCGCTTGGTTAAATAATTCTATCTTCCTTTTTTTCTTGTAATCAGGTTCTCCCGACTTTTCGTTGGCCTGAACCAGTAAAACAACACCTGACCATTTCTCTCCAAAATTTTCCAACTGTTCTGTCACTTCTCCCTCCTCGGGATCTATATGATGCATTGTACCATTAACTAATTTTTGAAGCACCACAAAATGGCCATTGTTTTTGCGAAGATGGCCTATTGCGGGGTAAGGTATTTCGACCAGTTGATCCAATGAAAGACGTACCCCCATATTCTCAATATTCCAATCTGAAAGTACGGTTGATAACGAGTCTAATGATGGATATTGAGGACTTTGCCTTACTTCTTCAAGAGCTTTTGCTGATACCTTTACTCTTAACAATCCAATCAGGTTCTTGATTGCCGCTACTCCGTTATACTGTGGTGAGATTTGATAGTGAATTTTCATTTGACATTTTGCGATTGACTTCCACGCCAAACATGCAAAAACCCATTCTAATAAGATTGGAGTGGCTTCATTAATACCGGTGAGCCTGGCCCAGTGAGAACATTAGGACAGTAAGCTTCGAGGAACAGCAACTTCAACAGGCTGATGGAATATAAGCTTTCGTCCATCCGGAAGGCAGAGCTCAACCACTCCGGTCGTCACCATCGAAGGTAAGTCCACTTTTACGAAGGATGCCGCTACCTTGTCAGAAGTTACTTCTCTCCGGATCACTTTGTACTTCCTCAGCCAGTAATGGAATTTTTGATAGTTGAGCTCCTTTTTTCTGCAAAAGTCCAGCTGTGTTAAGTCGCTGGAGCTCCATAGTTCAACAAGTGAAAACATTAACTGCTGCGTGGTCTGGTCTGTAGAATTCTCCATAGCTTAAATTTTTCCCAAAGTTATGTCGACCAAGATACCAGAGAAAGATGTAGTTTACCGGACGGTTACTGTGCAACAGCTATTCTAATAGGATTGGAATGAATCGTTATGGAGGGTGATTGAAAACAATCCTAAGTCAATGTAAATTTCAAATAGTTAGCGCTAATGAGTATCCTTAAGGAGTCTATCAAAGACGTGTATTATATCAGGATCAGATGGCTTAAATGCATACCACGCTAAAATATTCCCCTCTGGATTCAGGATCATATAACGTGGAATGGGTGGTACGCCAATGGCTTTGGCTAATAAGGATTCCGGGCTTAATAAATAATGATTAGAGTCATCTTTAAAATGCTTGTTAATAGCTGTTCGCCAAGATTGAACCTGATGATCAATTGATACATAGATAAAAACAACATTCCTGTCTTTTAATTTAATCTGCAGATTATATGAATCAGGCAACTCTTGTAAACAGGGGCCACACCAACTAGCCCAAAAATCTATATAAATCAACTTACCACTTTGGGCTTGAATAAGGTTGCCTAATGGAATACTCTCTTCAGTTGTCTTTTTAAGAACCTCATTTCGATAACCACTGACCCAATCGCTTTGAGAATAGCGCTCCATTTGCAGAATAGACTCCCGATAGGAAGGAATAGAACAATTTTCTAGGAAGTATTGAACACATGCTTTAAAACTATAAAAACCTGACCCGCTGTATTTTTTAGAATATAGAACATTAAAAAATCCCTGGTTTTGCCGCTAAAATTTGCTTTGGCACACTCAAAAAGTGAACTAAATTCTTCAGACGTACCTAAGTACTCTCTACTTAAAAACCGGCAATAGTTCCAAACAAACAGTCTGTAATCTTCAAGAAAAAGGAGTGAGTCATCGAACGATGCTGGTTCAAGTATTCTAAGTACCTGCAAATAGTACGTTTCAGAAATATCCGTGGATTCCAATTTTTCAGTATCGCCTGATACATAAAATGGATATAAAATTCCTCTTAAATACTTATAGTATATAGCTTGTTTTGCCACTTCTGCATACCTGCTTGAAACAATGTGTTCCCTTTCATAATTATCAAGAAATTCCTTGCGGTCAAAATATCTTTTTTTGTGTTGTTCTAGTAAATAAGTTAAATCTAATCGTTTACTTAATTTTATTCCGCTGAAGTCTGGAAAAACATATCCAAGCTCTCGCTCGAGTGCGCTGAAAATACTCAGGTCTTCAGAACTCTTTTGCCCTTTAATCTGGTAAGATTCGCCATCAAAGTATATTTCACAGGTATCACCTGGTTCAATAAAAACAGGATGTGCAGAAAAATTACCTTTCGTTAGTATAATGAGCAGCGGGTTTGATGTATGAATCGTGTAGTGATTAGCGCCAACTTCGTGATTTTTGAACAAGAAATGATTTTTAATGTCTCCAAATTGATCGATGAAGTAAAAACCAAAATTCTGCGAACCGGTTTTATCAACAATATCGATACGCGGTTCATTTGAGTTTACATCGTCTGATGCAAACCCATAAAGTAGGGAGCAAAAATATAGAGCCGTGAAAATTTTCATGGTATAGACAAAGGAGGCAAAAGCAAACTGTCGATGATTTGCTTTTGCCTAAAACATTTACTTGTCAACACATTATGCCAGGCAGTAATAATTACACTGTGTTGCACCACCAGCGGCCCATCCATTGCAATTTTGAACTGCGTATTGGTTACATTCCGCCACTGTTGAGCCTGAACAAGAACCGCTATCGCTAAATTGTGAACCATCACTAAAAGTTACGGAAAAACTGCATGTAATCCCACCCTTGATGACCTTCAATTCATCATTTGCGATTTGAAATCTTGTGAATTGTGCTAACTTCATAATTTTAAGTTTTAATTTTACCTACTCATTCGCTTTTCGGTATCCGCGGCAGGTTTTGCGAAAACTGCTGCATACCAAACATGCGAAATCCCATTCTAATGAGATTGGAATAAACTGTAGAGGTTAAGAAAATAATACTATCCTATTACAGGTGGGCAATGACAAGTGGTATCCACTGCACAGCAGCCCTGATAGCCTGCAACCATACAGTTATAAAATGCTCCAGTCCCTGGTTGATAACCTCCCAGGTACTCACAATCATACGGCACAGCCTGATGACAAACACAACCCGATCCACCCTTAATTGCAACAAGTTGTTTGTTACTTAAGCGGAACTCCTGAAACTTTTTAATATTACTTTTCATAATGATAAATTTTAGTGATTAATAGAATTAAGAATTGTATTAAATGTTGTTTGACTATCAAAGATCCAATCGGGAATATCTATGTTCAGCTTAATTGATCGGTATTCTATTAAGCTGACTAATGTGTCATTCTTTTTCACTGTTTCTTGGAATGGAAACATCAATCCACTTACCAACTTGTAATTAGTATAGTATGTTGTTGGATTTTTTTCGCTTAATGAAAGGTGGCGTGAGGCCTCTACGAGCCAGGTTTTCGAGTTTATAAAAAAGTAAGTACTCGTTCCGTCAATCTGTAACTCCAATACGAGACAGAGAATCGACTGGTTATCCTTAAGCAGCTCCTTTGTCCCCAAACTTTTTATAGAATCAGCTCGTGATAATAGCATGGTTTGACCAATGCGAGTGAACTTACCATAGCGCGCACTAAAGTCCGAGAATGATTCTATGGGGCCTCCTATTTTTTGACGCCAATAGTCTCTGCCGTTGTAACATGTTGATGAAGTATTTGTAGAATCGTTCGGAGAATAAGAAATAAATCTTTCGTAAATGTGATTGCCTACACGTTTATTTATTTTTATGGCAATTTTAGATTGAAATGCATTTCCGAATGACTCCGTATTACTCATTTCTTTCAATGAGCTGTCTGTGTACACAAAGATAGCGCTTCGAATAGAATCCCAGTTCTCCTTTGCTCCTAAAGCTTTATAATGATTTGAAAGTATAGTCTGAATGTCTTGGGCATGAAGTTTTAAGGTGAATAGCATAATCCAAGTGAACAGCATAAAACATTTGAATATTCTTGAAAACAATTTATTCCATATCATATCATTCTATACTTGTATGCTGCCCTTTTGATTTTAAATTCTATTAGCGTAAAAAATCATTATAATGTAATTGAAAGAATGTAGTATTAACTTGAGTTAAAGTTACATCTTTATGTAGCTGTCGGGTATTTTCATAAAATCAACCTTAATCTGCTTAATCTTAACAGCCTCAACGATAAGTTTATTACCATTTGAATTTGTTGTTATGATTTTTA
Source organism: Flammeovirgaceae bacterium UBA2366 (assembly GCA_002344065.1). GTDB lineage: Bacteria > Bacteroidota > Bacteroidia > Cytophagales > Cyclobacteriaceae > UBA2336. Next base: position 54,682 of record DDTK01000013.1, on the reverse strand, counting down.
GCGGTATCCCCTTGAATCTTCCATCAAGCAACTTAGTATTCCGGTAACCTTGCAGTTTCGCAAACGCTTCTGGTTTGCTTAATTCTAGTTTGCTGCTTATATAATACTCGCACGTTAGCGTATCCATCTTCATTTCAACACCATACAAGGTTGCGACTTCACTCTTAAGCAAATATCTAAACTTATATACCGTACAATTGTGCCCTAAAATTGTATCCTCTTTGAGTAGCTGGATATCAGAGAATTGCTTGAAATTATCAGGCTGCGCAGTATCAAGTTCAGTATAAGTATGTTTGTCATGGTCAATTTGAATCCTCTTGAAGTTTTCCGCATCCAAAAGTATGTCCCTGTTTCCTGTTAAAACCAAGGCTCGGCCACTTAATACTCGTCTCAACAAATAACGCTCATTATGATAGACTTCTTCTGTTTCGATCGGTGAATAAGTTTGTTGATCATCATTGATGAAGGCCTGATGCTTGTAAGTAATCACACCCTCAAAGATGTAGGTCTGGGGAAAAGTTTCTTTGAAAGAGACCAGAGAGATTAATAAAATTAATCTAATCATCGTATTTCTTTGAATAAAAAGAGAACCCATCTTAACTCAATTTCTTTAGTATTAACTAGTTCGTGTGTTTAAATGGGTTCTAAAAGTTGGGTTTTGCTTACTACATCGGTGCACAATACTGCCTGTAATAAGCCATATTTTCATGTAGCATTGCATCGTTTCCCTCATTAAAATGAGCTTGAAACAAAGCATCATTTATAGCACAAAGCAATGCTTGAGTAGGGGTCCAATAGCCAGCTTTCGTGATTCTTTGATCCTGTTGCGTGATCTCGAACTTTTTAAAATGTTCCAAATTTTTCATCTTTTTTGATTTTAGATAATAGCCTACTCTTACGTTTTTTGGCTTACACGACAAGCAATTTTTATTGCTTGCGCCCGTATAAAATGCCATTCTAATAACATTGGAATGGATGTGTTAAAGTGGCTCTTGCCGCCCCTTATAGTGTTCAGCGTCCTTTCATCAAGCTCATACCCCACAATAAAACGGCATGGCCGTGTATAATAGTGTGGGTTATCCTCTGCAAAAGCCAAACCTTATTATTGACATATAGTGCTCTTCAATAATTGCAAATGATGTACTGTTGAATAATGTTTTTACTAAGCACTATTCTTTCAAAATCGGTACTCTTATGATCCGTGAAGAAAATCAAAACTGAAAGTGCTCATTAGATAAAGATGGATCGTCAATTCCCCTTCTTCAATTCCCCGCCTTTTCTAAAATACTTGTCCTCGTCAAACTCGTCATCGCTGAGGGGTTTGGGCATTACGCCCACTTCCAAAATTTTAAATTCTGTTCTCCGGTTGCGCGCGCGGCCTTCCGGGTTATCCGTTCCATCGCGATTGGTGTTGCGCGCAATCGGCACTTCTTCGCCATAGCCCTTTGCTACCAGCCTATCGGGGGCAATGCCCTTTGAGATTAAGTACTTCACGGTAGATTCAGCGCGGTTTTTGGATAGTTCATAGTTGTATACCAAGGTGCCCACGCTATCCGTGTGTGATCCCATCTCAATTTTAATTTCGGGGTTGTCGATTAAAAGCTGAACCAGTTTATCCAGTTCCCTGGCTGCATCGGTTCGGATATCATATTTATCAAAATCAAAATAAATATTCTCCAGTCTGAAAATTTTGTTGATCTCGATTTTATCGAGAATCATGATGGTATCTAATGTAATGTTGGTAACTAAATCTTTAAGCGTAGCCGGGTCAACTGATTTCCCTTTTGTGGTATACCCCTGACGTTTTACCAGGTAGCCGTCCGTTTCACCAATCAGGTTATAATCTTCATTTTCATACACACGGAATAAAAACTTACCATCATTGCCGGTAACAAAATCCTGCATCGCATCGCCCTGTGTATCCAGTAAAGACACACGCACATTCGGAAGTATCTGAAGTGTGCTGTCGGTGAGTGGTGTATAGGTTACACCGGCCAGAAAATAATTTACCACCTTCAGGTTTGGATCTTCATTTACAAAGGTGTAGATGTCATCATCACCTTTACCACCTTCGCGGTTAGAGGTGAAGAAGCCGCGATCCGGGCGGAATAAAAATATTCCAAAATCATCGGCCGGTGAGTTCATCGGTTCACCTAAATTTTCAATGGTTGTTTTGCCGCTGGCGCGTTTCACAACAAACAAATCTATTCCGCCAAACCCGGGATGGCCATCAGATGCAAAATAAAGTTTACCGTCTTCGGATACGTAGGGAAACAACTCGTTACCCGCTGTATTAATTTCAGGGCCCAGGTTTCTCACCCGTGAAAATCTTCCGCGCGAATCCATTTGTGCTGAATAGATGTCTGTGCCGCCATAACCACCCGGTCGGTTAGAAGCAAAGTAAAGTGTGCGTCCATCGGGTGCGAAAGCGGGTGAAGAATCCCAGCTGTTATTTCTGGCTACAGCATCATATTCATCTTTAAACTGGGTATTAATGTTAAGTCGTTGGGGCTCACTCCACTCTCCGTTTCTGAAACGAGAAAGATATAAATCGACATCGGCTCCACCTTTTTTCTTGCGGGTATTACCCATTGCGAAAACCATGGTGCGTCCATCAGGTGTAAAGGTTGGGCATCCTACATTACGTAGGTCATCATTAATGCCTGCCGGCAACGCCTGAACAGTGGTAACATCAACATTGGCGCCTCTGGTAGCTGCTTTAAAGATAGATGTAAAAGGTTTGCCTTCGGCCTCATAAATTCTTCCATTGCCACGCGATGACGTGAAATACAATTCGTTGTTCAGGTAAACCGGTGCATACTCACTCGCTGGAGTATTCAGCAGTTCAAGGTTTTTAACCTTGTAATAACTTCCCTTTTCACGCAACTTCTCCAGTGATGCAAGCCCATTGTATTCAACCTGTGCGCGATCTTTCAGCTTTTCGTTTGAGGTGCGTTTGATCAGTTCTTCTAATTGCTTGCGCGATTCGTTGTATTTTGAGTTCGCCTTAAGTGCCTGAGCATAGTAAAACTGAATGGAGTCCTTATCAACACCAGCTCCACCTGCCTTTGCATAGTAGGCTTCAGATTCTTTAATGCGATTTGAAAGGCGATATGATTCACCAACAAAATAATTGGCTTTGGCGGGTTCTTTCGGTTTGCTCTTATTAAAAAGATTAATGGCGTTTTGGTACTCACCCCGCATGAATGCTTTGGTGGCCTTTTTTTCCACACTGCAACCCGCCACCAGAATGCCAACCCCAAAAAACAGCAATAACCTCATATGCTTACCGACTAGGCTTTAAAACTACAAAAAAAACAATACTTGTTACCTCAAACTGTTGCCTTCGACAGATACCGCTTCAACCAGGTTTCGTTTGCTTTACGCATCCAACCCGTATCAAATGCTGCTTTGGTTGGCACCGTGTTATCCATAACAATAGTTTCACCGCTCCAGAATCCCTCTTCGTACTTGCTTTTCAAATCAGCCATGGCTAAAGTGCTTACCTGCCCATCAATATAAAATGCCACCGTAGTTCTGTTAAAGAAATCTACTTTTAGCTGGTTGCTCAGCTGGCGGATAACCGCTACTGAACTATCAATAGAACATCCGCTGGCCTCGGTGTACGACTCATCAACCGCCAACACAATAAATTGATCATACCGTATAATAAATGATGCCTTTAATGGCTGGTTGTGTGCCGTCCACTGGTTGGTAAACGATTGTAGTGATGCCGAAATTGTGCTCTTCTCAAGTTCACTAAGCTTCCGTTCAGACTGATAAATCCATACACGGGCAGCATCTGGCAGGCTATTGAAGGGGACAAACATATCGTTAGCTATTAATACTTAATTATAAACCTTTGGCCTCCGCGATAAGTTCGGCCAGATCTTTTACTTTCACCTCAGCTTCCCGCTCCTTGGTCTTCACACCATCCGTCATCATGGTCATACAAAAAGGGCAAGCAACAGCAATGGTGGTGGCGCCTGTCGCCAGGGCTTCTTCAGTACGCTCAGTGTTAATTTCCTTCTTTCCACTTTCTGCATCCTTAAACATCTGGGCTCCCCCTGCTCCACAACACAGTCCGGTAGTGCGACAGCGTTTCATTTCCACCAGGTCAGCATCCAGTGCCTCCAGCACTTCACGCGGTGCCTCATAAATATTATTGGCGCGCCCCAAATAGCAGGAATCATGATAGGTGATTTTTTTTCCTTTAAAGGATTGTCCTCCCGCCATTTTTATTTTTCCGGACGCAATTAACTCCTGAAGAAACGTGGCATGATGAATTACTTCGTAGTTGCCACCAAGTTCGGGGTATTCATTTTTTATTGTATTGAAGCAATGGGGGCAAGCCGTTACGATTTTCTTTACTCCGTATCCATTTAACACCTGAATATTATTCATGGCCTGCATCTGAAAAAGAAATTCATTGCCGGCACGCCTGGCCGGATCGCCCGTGCATGTTTCTTCCGTACCCAATACAGCAAACTTTACGTCTACGGCATTTAATATTTTCACAAAGGCTTTGGTAACGCGTTTGTACCGATCATCAAACGATCCGGCACATCCAACCCAAAAAAGTATTTCAGGTGTTTCTCCTTTCGCGGTAAGCTCAGCAAGTGTTGGTACGTTCATTCCGTTATAATTTATACTCCAAATTGTTGAAGGTGATGATCAAGATGTTTATACTGCCCCCGTGCCCATTCTTCAGGTGCTAATTTTCCAAAAAAAGGGTTTGGGTGTGTGGTGCACCTTTCCGGACCTCCTTCTGAAAATGCTTTAATGTGTTCAGTCAGTATTCTCTTTTCTTCTTCAAAAATTTTTTGATCAGCCACGATTAGGGTTTTATCCGTAGGGCTGTTTTTAGGATGGGGCTTGGCTCCGAAAAAAGTTTCCTTCACCATCCAGCCCAGGAGAATACCGAGTACACTTCGTCTAGGTTTTTCCAGTCCGCGTGCAATACGTAGCAATTTGGAACAGTGTGCGAGCATTTGCGCTACATCCATCTTACCCCATAACCGTTGCGTTTCAGGCGTTAGTTTTTCAATCCGGTTAAGGATTTCTTGCGAATCGTTCCTATCAAAAAGGTTTTTCATGACTAATCTTTAGCCCAGTTAAACCTGTCGCTGGGTGAAAATTTCCACGGTGCAAAATTGGTTTCAATGTTTTGAAACATTGAATTCCATGAAGCGGGTGAACCGGATTCTTCCATGGCCACATACCTTCTCATCTCCAGGATAATTTCGAGGGGATTAATCATTACCGGACAAGCCTCCACACAAGCGTTGCAACTCGTGCAGGCATTAATTTCTTCTTTGGTGATGTAATCACCCAACAGCGATTTACCATCGTTTAATCCCGCTCCACCTGATGCCAAGCTTTTTGAAACTTCTTCTGCGCGATCGCGTGTATCCATCATGATTTTTCGCGGTGATAGTTTTTTGCCGGTAAGGTTTGCCGGGCACTCGGAAGTACACCGTCCACACTCTGTACACGCAAACGCTGCCATAAGATTTATCCGCGAAAGATCATTAACATCCCTTGCTCCAAATCTACCCGGTTCTGTTGCCGCAACCTCCGCAAGACCCAGCATCGACTTAACTTCATTTGTCACAACAGGCATATTGTTAACGTGTCCTTTCGGTTCAAGCTTGGCATAATATGTATTTGGAAAAGCCATGAAGATATGCAGGTGCTTAGAGTAGGTTACGTACACTGCGAACCCCAGAATACCAACAATATGAAACCACCATGCTCCTCGTTCAACTATTATAAGCGTTGAGGTTTTGAGGTTTTGAAGAATGGGGGCCAACTGGCTGCTGAAGAAGAGCGTGCCCGTTGAAGTGTAGTGCGCATCTCTGGCTTGAAGGATTTGATCGGCAGCGTTCATAAAGAGAATGGCGAACATCAAAACAATTTCCACCACCAGAATCAGGTTGGCATCAAGCCGGGGCCAACGCGTCATTTCAGCCGACCAGAACCTGGGTACCTTAAGAATGTTTCTTCTGACAAGGAAAAACACACACGACAAGAGAACGGCAACAGCAAGAAATTCAAAGATGTTCATCAACACCGGGTAGACTGAACCAAGGTAAGGCGCAAACACCCGATGTGTTCCGGCTATACCATCAATCACAAACTCGAGTACTTCCAGGTTTATAACCAGAAATCCGACATATATAAACAGGTGAAGAATCGCTGGCACTAAACGCTTAAACATTTTTTTCTGTCCGAAAGCCACCAAAACCATGTTCTTCCATCGCAATGAAGTATCGCCTGTTGTCGGGGTTGCTTTTCCCAGTTGAATGCCTGAACGAATTAGTAGTATGCGTTTGCGGATGAGGTGTGCAAACACCAGAATGACCAGAATAAATACAACCTGTTGAATCATGCGTGATAGTTAATTCCCAAAATCCTTAAATCCAAAAATACAGCCCGGTTTTGCACCGAATCTAAAAATACATACTTTTGTGCCCCCTGAATAACACTCAGGAGCCAGATTTATCCCGGTGACGTAGCTCAGTTGGTAGAGCAAAGGACTGAAAATCCTTGTGTCGGGGGTTCAATTCCCTCCGTCACCACCTTTAAACTACAATGCTAACTATATGGTTGGCATTGTTTGTTTTACAGAAATCCTTTCTTATTTCTCCTATACCCTTCATTTCCTAATATTTGTGGTAATTTTCATTTCTGATTTCCCCCATGTTTGAAGGCTTGTCTAATGAAATAATTGCACGTACAGCCGCTACCTACCTGGCAGAATCGATCATTGGCCTGGTGATCGCTATTGCCTTTGTGTACTTCAGCAAGGTCTACTATAGGCGGTTCATGAAAACCTGGGCTTGGAGCTTTGGATTTTTTGCGCTAGCTACTTTTGCCCTCGCCTTTTCTAGTCTTTATGGATACAGCAAGAATGACTGGGTTAGGTTGATCGCATCCTTTGTTTCACAATGTGGGATTTTCCTTCACGCTTTCTTTTTGCTGGTTGGGTTAACTGAGATCATTCGTAAAAAGCCAGTAAAAAGATCCTTTATCCTTGGGGTCTCTGCTCTTATTGCAGGCGTTTGCTTTGTTACCATCTGGGCATACCATGATACCCCAGGAACTGAGGGTTCTTTAAACCGCTATATGCTGCGGGTAGGCCTTCGGTATTTTGTAATTACTGTAAGCTTTTTGGCCGCAGGCGTAGTGGCTTTACGAAGCGATGTTTTTACCAAGGGCATTGGCCAGCGAATTCTGGTATTTGCCTTTTTTCTATATGGCCTTACTTATGGTTATTATTTCATTGTAGCCGTCTTCAATTTCATGGGCAGAGAGTTCCGGTTTCCGTTCTTCTTCGGCATGATAGAATTAGTGCTGATTACATTGGCCGGATTGGGCATGGTGGTGTGGCTACTGGAAGATGAGCGTGAACGACTCAATAAAATAAATAAAGAGCTGGATAGTTTTATGTACAGCACTTCACACGATCTGCGTTCGCCAATCGCCTCCATACTTGGCATAACGAATGTAGCCCGCCTTGAACTTACAGACGAAACTTCGCTTCGTTACATGAGCATGATTGAAGAGCGCATCAAACGACTTGATTCGGTAATCAGTGATATTCTTAAACTGTCGCGAAGCAAGAAACTTGATCTAAAAATTGAACCGATCAATTTTAATGAGCTACTAAAAGATACCATTGCAGATGTAAAGTTCAACCAAAACGCTCCCTCCATTGATCTTGATTATGTTGAAGATGCGGCAAATGTTTTTCGGTCGGACTACGCGCAGATGAAAATTATTCTGGGGAACCTGATCTCCAATGCTGTTAAGTATCACAACATCCATCAGCCAAAACCAATTATTCGTGTTGTTTTCAAACGCATAGGCCGGGTGGTAGAAATTGTAGTGGAGGACAACGGCCGTGGAATTCAAAAAGAAGCGCTGCCTAAAATATTTGAAATGTTCTACCGGGCAGAAACGAAAGTTGAAGGTACAGGGCTCGGCCTATACATCGTTAAAGAAGCCTTGTCTAAAATTAATGGAAGCATAACGGTAAAATCGGAGTATGGTCAGGGCACCGCTTTCACCATAACACTGATCAACGCCTGACTATTTGAAATGCTTGAGGCGGATAATTTCTTCCTGCGTTAAAAATCTCCACTGACCGCGTGGTAAATCTTTTTTGTCAAGGCCTGCGTACACCGAGCGGTCAAGTTTAACAACGCTATAGTCCAGTCTTTCAAAAATTCTGCGCACTACTCTGTTCCAGCCGATGTGTAATTCAATACCAACGGTTTTACCATCATCCGAAACAATTGCCAGATCATCAACCATAGCGCGACCTTCTTCCAGCTGAATGCCGTCCAGGATTTTTTGAAAATCGCTTTTAGCAAGCGGCCGGTCAAGCTCAACCTTGTAAATCTTCTTTACATTATAGGAGGGGTGCGAAAGCTTATCGGCCAAATCACCATCGTTAGTAAACAACAATAGCCCTGTTGTATTTCTATCCAATCGGCCAACCGGGTAAACACGCTCTTTCACCGCATTGCCAATAATGTGCATAACGGTATTGCGTTCCTGCGGATCTTTTGTTGTAGTGAGGTACCCTTTTGGCTTATTCATTAAAACGTACACAGGTTTTTCTGCGCGTAACACGCGACCCTCATAGCGAACCTCATCGCGGGCACCTACCTGAAAACCCATTTCCGTAATTACTTTTCCATTCACAGAAACCAAACCCATTTTGATCAACTCATCCGCCTCACGCCTGGAGCAAACGCCACTGTTGGCAATGTACCGGTTCAGTCTGTACTTACCGGTCTGGCTATTTATCGTTGGTGTTTCTTCTTTCTTAGCCGAATATTTTCTTGGCCTTACCCTTCCTGATGACTGCTTATTAAAAAAGCCACGTGGTTTAGATTCACCCTCCTCTCCTGTCTTTCTGGGCTTTGCTGAAAAGCCCTCTCCTCCTGATTTTGTAAACTTTTTCTTGCGGTCTCCGCGATCATCGGGCCCGTCAAAGGCACGAGTGGTTCTTCTTCCAGATTCCTCACCGGAGGATGAGCGCTTATCAAATTTTTTGAAAGGTGGCTTCGAATGATCTTTACTGAATTTGCTTCCCTTATCAAAAGAGTCTGCTCCGGTACGCCTTGTGGGAGCGTCTTTATCAAATTTTCGAAAAGAAGATTTTGGTCCGTCTTTGTCAAATCGTTTCTTTCTTTCAAACGAACCTTCATCAGATTTTCTGAACGAAGATCGCTTATCGAATTTTGGTTTGCCCTCAAACGGTTTCTCGCTTGATCGCCTTGGTGATGAGCCCTTCTCAAATTTCTTAAAAGGAGGTTTACTGTCCTTGTCGAATTTTCGCTTGCTCCCGGAAGGTCCATCGTCTGATCTGCGTGAAGAGGATAATCGTGGCTTACCGGAGGGTGTTGGCCTTCCGGATGAGCGCTCCTGACGTGAGGCTCCTCGCTTCCCCCGAGAGGGACCAGAAGAATCACGCTTGCGCATCGGAATCTTTTAGATCGGTGCTTTCACCAATGATATTAATCTCTGTTGTAAAATCTTTGGGTACCGGCAAATCAGCCAGTTCATTGATCCCAAAGTATTCCATGAACTTCTCTGAAGTACCGTATAGCATGGGGCGCCCTATGGTTTCGCCCTTGCCCTTGATCTCCACTAGTCCTTTATCGAGTAATTTTTGAACGGCATAGTCACAGTTCACCCCGCGAATATTTTCAATTTCGGTTTTGGATATCGGTTGCTTGTACGCAATGATGGCAAGCGTTTCCATGGCTGAAGTTGACAACCTTTTTTTGGATTGTTGCTTCAGCAAGATGCCAATGCTGGCCTGGTATGCCGGCTTGGTTAAAAACTGATAGCCTCCATTCGCCCTGTTTAACTGAAAAGCAAATTCATCGGAGGCAAATTTCTCTTCCAGCCGTACCGTAGCATTAACGATGTCTTCCTCCGGAACATCTGCATTAAACATTTCGGAAAGACATGCTTTGATGTCGGCAATCTTTACAGGAGTGGGTGAACAAAAGATCAGCGCCTCAATATGGTTTTGAAGAAAGTCCATGCTCAGTCTTTCTTCATCATCTTGGCCTCAATAGATTGTGTGGTGTGGGGCACGGCAATTAAGCGTTCCTTCGGAATTAATTTTCCGGTTACGGAACAAATACCGTACGTGCCGTTTTTAATTCTCACCAGCGCATTTTCGAGGTTGGTAATATATTTTTGCTGGCGCGCAGCAAGCTGACTTAAATTTTCCTTCTCAGCAGTTTCGGCACCGTCTTCCAACACTTTTGTATTTCCACCTGATGTTGCATCAGTACCTTCATCGTTGTTACGATTTAATGTTTCCTTCAGAATTTTGTATTCCCCACGAGCTTTCTCAAGCTTCTCATAGATCAATGCTTCAAACTCCTTTAGTTCTTCATCGGAATAGCGTGTCTTATCATCCGATACGGTAATCTTTTTAGAAGGCTTGTGTGCAATAGGGCGTTGGGTAAGCGGAGGAAAGAAAGTTGGATTTAATAACGATGGCCTGTCAGCAGGTTTGGCAACAACGGGTTTCTTTACTGCCGCTGCTGGCGCCTTTTTCTCAACAGGTTTGGCCACCACTTTTTTAGCCGCCTTAACGGGCTTTTTAGCTACAGGCTTAGCTACTTTTTTTGGCGCAGGCTTTTTGGCTGCTTTTTTAGCTTTTGCGGGGGTTGATTTTTTAGCCTTAGCTTTTGCCTTAACAGTTGATTTCTTAGCTGCTTTGGCTGTTTTCTTTGCTTTTGCCATAAATTTTTCCTGTTTAAAAAGTTGCATCCACCCGGATAGAGCTCCGTTTCGGACGGGCAAAAATACAGGGTGAGGGGTAAAACAAAAAATAAAGGGGGGTTTATTCCCATGCACTGTTTCGGGTGCTTACTTAATATCGTGCCGCGATCACAACACGCTTTCTGTACGTCTCTACTAACCCAGTATTATCGAACAACTCAAACCAAACCACATAATAGCCGGGACGTGCCTTGGTGCCATCATCACGATCGCCATCCCAACGGATAAAGCCACTTGTTGCCAGGGTTTGATTGTTCGCCAGTTGCTTGATTTCACGACCTTGCTGATCAAGAATTTTTATGTTGGCCACACGCCCACCGCGATCAAAGTCATACCGTATCTCGGTGAAATCCGGCTGACCGTATAACGGAACAAAAATTTCAGGTTCAATTTTTACTTCGCCTGTTACAGGTTGAGTATTGCCCGCATTTGAATTGGCGTAACCCGGTGTGGCAAAATTCTCTGTTGAAGCTGCTGACTTCCAATTGTTGGGATCGTTGCTGTTGCCTTCAGGATAAATCCGCTCCAACGAAACGCCTTCTTTGTCGCGCAGAAAAACAGAATGAAAGTTCTGTTCATAACGCATGTTGTCAATGGTTACGCCTGATGGATTTACCAGACTTGCAGACCCTTCCCTGTCGGGGAAAGAAGGCAGCGAAGAAACACGAAATAAATTGCCTTGTGAAGATTTTGGATAATGCGCACGAATGGTAGCGGGATCGGTTGTAAATGCGAGCTTGTATGATGGGGGCAACAACAAATCCTCCGTGGCAATTATTTTCAGATTGGTAGGTAGTCCATTCTCAAAATTTCCAATTTGCCAGTTCCTCAGGTTAACAAACTTGTTCGACCGGTTTAGTATTTCAATAAAGTCAACGCCAAATGGCCGTGGGTTAAAAAGCAGTTCATTAATAACAAGATCACCTTGTTGTGCCTCTTCCGGAAAGCCAAAGCTGACTGACCGGAAATTTTCCTGCACAAGGTTGCCACTGCAATCGCGGATGTTCGCAACGGTTAGGGTATAGGTTTGTTGTGGAGAAATTGGGGCGCCCAGTTCGAGGAGAAGTTCGCGCAAACGGGTTGAAGAAAATGAGACTGACATTGCCTCAAGAGTTGGAGAAATAATAAAGTTGGTGACTAATGGGAGATCAGCTTCCAGTTTTTCGTCAAACCCGATTTTAAGTTGTGTGGGTGAGGTGGGAATGGCATATACCAATTTCGGGCCCGTGAGGTCAGGCTTTGATGCTTTAACAGAATTTTCTTTACCGGGCGTTCCGCCTGAAGGATGTTCCGAGGCGACCCAATTCTCTTCTTCGGCACACGTATTTTCCGGATCAATTAACTCCAGCGTCCATCCGCCTTGTCGCTTGTCATCGTCTTTATACCAGGCGTCTGTATAATCAACATAATCGATCACTGCATTACCGGGATCGCGCAGTAACAGATTATCCCCGCTATTATTCAGTGTGGGAAAATTGGAAACGCCTATTACCGATCCAAACGTTGAAAACAAAGAGGCAGAAGAATTTGGTGTAACGATCACGTAAGCGCCCGGCTGCAAAATGAAATTTGGAAGTGTTGCTGTTGATGATGGATCGGAAAATTTCCAGCCGGCCAGGTTAACCGGATTGCTGCTGAGGTTATATAACTCAACAAATTCCGCTTCAGGCAAACCGATAACCGGATTTGGATCGGGAAAGAGCTCAGTAAAAATTACATCCTTGTACTGTATCGGTAAGGATTGAAAAAAGAAAAAATCAGCACTTGCAGACGTAATGGCATTGGCTGAAAGATCCTGCACGTTAATCACCGTTAACTGACAGGTAGTACCGTTGGGAAAAGGATTGGAGAAGGTTAACCGAACCATTCTTTCGTTTGATTGAAGGGTTACCAGCTGAGGATGGCCAACTCCATTATTTACAACATAGTTGGTTGGTGTTTGTGCTGTTGCCTGATCAAGTTTTTCGTTGAAAAGAACATCCAGCGTATTGGCGGTTAATGCATTCACCGAAAGAAGTAGAGGAGGCTCCGTATCCTGAACGATTTCGCCAACATAAAAATCATCGAAGAAGTGCCGGGTAAAGAACGATGATGTGGATTGGACAACACGAATACCAAAATAATTACCAGTAGTAAAGGTGTTATCCGGTACTGACGGTTCATCAAAGTAATTATTACCCGTTCCGGTGTTATCGTACGAAAGTGTCCAAAGGTGAGTCGCATCGCGCACAACTTTAATGCGCAGCACATTATTTGAAAAATTGGTTACGCCATCCGTCCCGTTAATGATAATGGAGGCCGTACCTCCAACTATTTTATACAGGCTTACTTCATCGGGCGTTCCACCAATACGCACAAAGTAGCCGTTGTTGCCAGGGGCGCTCAGGTTTTGATTTGCCGAAACCAGGTAAACATCAACATAATTGGCGCCTGAAGTGTTAAACTGAAGGTTGACAAAAAACTCCCACTGGGCTTCGGTTACTTTAGCGGATGGTGTTGATATCCAAAACGAGGAACTTGCCACGGAGGAGTTTGAGCGAAGTTGGCCATTGTCGACTAACCAGTTGCTGGGGTTGTCCGGTGTCCAGGCTGGGTTTTGGGTGTAATCCCCATCGGAGAAGTTATCGGAAAACTGGGCGAAACATACCTGACTTATTGCTAAGAAAGCAAAAAGAGTGAGGCGTTTAAGCGTCAGCAATCGTGTGCAGGGAGCAAGGGGAATTTTATTCGTTACATCCATTGTTATGCCTGTAACCAAAAATACTATTTTTGCGCGTCCGTTCCGGAATGGGGACGAAGCTTGGTTTTAAACAATTAATAAAATAATGAAGTTAGCTATTGTGGGGGCCACCGGATTGGTTGGCCAGGAGATCCTGAAAGTTATTGAAGAAAGAAACTTTCCATTTGACGAATTGTACTTAGTGGCCTCAGCCAAATCGGTTGGCCAAACCATGACCTTTAAAGGCAAGGAGTACACCATCAAAAGCATTGAAGAGACTTGTAAGCTGGCACCCGATATGGCCATCTTTTCAGCAGGCGGAAACACTTCCCTGGAGTGGGCTCCGCGTTTTGCCGAAATGGGCAGCATCGTTATCGATAATTCATCTGCCTGGCGGATGGATCCAACTAAAAAATTGATTGTACCGGAAATTAACGGACAGGAGTTAACATCTGACGATCGCATCATCGCCAACCCAAACTGTTCCACCATTCAAATGGTAATGGCGCTCGCTCCGCTACACAATAAATATAAACTCAAGCGCATTGTTGTTTCTACTTATCAATCTGTAACCGGAACCGGAAAGGATGCCGTACAGCAACTACAGGATGAACGGGCTGGCGTGGATGGCCACAAAGTGTATCCACACACTATTGATATGAACGCCTTGCCGCACATCGATACGTTTTTGGACAACGGTTATACCAAGGAAGAAATGAAAATGGTAAACGAAACCCGTAAAATTTTGGGTGATCAAACTATTGGCATTACTTCAACTACTGTGCGCGTACCCACCATGGGTGGCCATGCCGAAGCCGTGAACGCAGAGTTTTACCATGATTTCACCTGCAGTGAGGCCCGATCAATTTTGGCCAATACTCCCGGAGTAATTGTTCAGGATGATCCGAAGAATAATATATACCCCATGCCTGTGAATGCTCAAGGCCGTGATGAGGTGTTTGTTGGACGGATTCGCAGAGATGAATCACTTCCCAACACACTTAACTTGTGGATTGTTGCCGATAACTTGCGTAAGGGTGCGGCTACCAATGCTGTGCAAATTGCCGAGTTCATGTTAGAAAAGAGTTTGGTCTATTAAAAAATAAACCAACACAAAATATTCAAGGCCGGGGTGAACTACCGGCCTTTTCTTTTTGCGCTATGTGTTGTGCGGCAACCCATGCGGTAGTCCATGCCGATTGAAAATTGAAGCCTCCTGTTTCTCCATCGATATTCAAAACCTCTCCTGCGAAATAGAGACCTGGAATAAATTTACTCTCCATCGTCTCCAGGTTAATTTCATTCATTTCAACCCCACCGCAGGTAACGAACTCTTCTTTAAACGTAGTTTTACCTTTCATGTTAAGTGGGCACCTGATCAGTTGCTCGATTAGTTTATTAAGATTACGATTGCTTAGCTCTCCCCAGATTTTCTTCTCTTCAATTTCGGCTTCTTCACAAAGCTTGGTCCATAATCGCTGCGGTAATTGAAAAAGCGGATTCCCTGATACACTAAGTTTCGGTCTCGTATTTTTTAGGGAATTTAATTCATCCCGAAGTTCTTCTTCTTTTCGATTGCCAATCCAACTAATCAAAACCGTGAATTCATAATTTACCCGATGAAGCCACGCTGCCGCCCAGGCAGAAAGTTTAATTACCGCAGGGCCACTAAGCCCCCAATGGGTAATGAGCACGGGGCCTTGCTGCAGAAATTTTGTTCCTGCTATCCTTACCAAACCGTTATCAACGGCAACACCCATTAATGAAATAAATCGCTTTGATGGATCATTGAACGTAAATAATGAAGGAACAAGTGGTGTTATGGTGTGCCCCAATTTTTCAATCCATTCATAACTGCTGCGCTGAGGATGGCCACCAATGGCTACCAATACATTTTTCGCCTCAACGGTTTTGCCGGTAGCTGTACTAATGCTCAAAGTATCCTGTAGTCTTTGAATATCTGTTACGGCTTCATTTAGTCTGATCTCTACATTTCTCTTTTTTGCTTCACTCAAAAAACAATCGATTATGGTTTGAGACGTGTTGGTTGTTGGAAACATCCGGCCATCACCTTCTGTCTTAAGCGCAATGCCTTTTTGCTCAAACCAGGCCACCACATCTTTCGCCTGAAATTTTTGAAAAAGGCTTCGCAATGTCTTCTCCCCTCGTGGATAGTGATGTGCCAGTGCCTTTACGTTAAACTCATGGTGAGTAACATTGCATCTGCCTCCTCCTGAAACTTTAACTTTCGATAGTAGCTTTCCTGATTTTTCAAGAATAACAATCTTGAGGTGTGGATTTAGTCCGGCAGCCTGAATGGCCCCAAAAAATCCGGCCGCACCGCCTCCAACTACTATAAGATCATACATGGATGGCAAATTACAAATTGACCTTCAGTTCATGGAAAATTTCGGTTACTTTGATTTCTTATATGTCTGAATCCAGTTCTGCCTCACTATTACATTCACTAGCTGCGCCTGAAGTGCAGCAGTATTTACAAGGGCACGAGCATGACGATGAACAGAAACTTATTTTAAAACACAAATCCCTCTTTGGTATTCCCACAGCCGCTTTAGCTGAGCAATTACGGGGAAGAAGAAAAGCTAAAGACAAACTTCCATCCTACTACGCTACAACTGGAATAGTTTATCCGCCTTCAGTTAATCTTGAGCAAAGTTCATCCGAAGCATCTGCAAATTTCAAAGCAGAGGTGATTCAACGTTTTTTACCGGAGTGTAAAAGCTGTGCAGACCTTACTAGCGGTTTTGGTGTAGACAGTTATTTTTTCAGTAAGGCGTTTGACCATGTTGATTACGTGGAGCCGAATCAAACGCTGCTTGAGATAACCCGGCATAGTCATGAAAAACTAAAAGCTAAAAATATTTCCTATCAGGCAATTACAGCCGAAGGATTTCTTCTGCAAACGAACAAACGGTTTAATCTCCTTTACCTTGATCCAGCGCGAAGGGATAAAGCAAACAAAAAAGTATTCAGGTTTTCTTCCTGCGAACCAGACGTAACAGCGCTGACTTCTTCCCTTTTCGCCAAGGCTGATTTTATTTTAATTAAGGCCTCCCCACTTATTGATCTCCAGCAAGGAGTACAGGAGCTTCGGAACGTTCGGGCCATTTTTATTTTGTCAGTAAAAAATGAATGTAAGGAGGTTCTTTTTTTATGCCAATCCTTCTGGTCGGGTGAGCCCACGATTCATGCGGTTAACCTTCAGGATAATGATAAGGAAGAATTCTCCTTTGCGCGAACTGAAGAAAAGGCTGCGGTTGCTGAATTCTCTGAACCCTTAACCTATTTATACGAACCCAACACTTCTATTCTTAAGGCGGGAGCTTTCAAGTTGGTGTCGGTAAAATTCAGATTGAATAAATTACATGCAAACACACACCTGTACACCAGTAATGAATTTGTGAAGGATTTTCCGGGCCGTGTATACAAAGTGAAAGCTGTTGTAAAGCCTGTGCCTGCGGCAATCAAAGCGTTTTTTATAACCGGCAAAGCCAATGTTGTTACCCGAAACTATCCACTAGCCGCTGAAACGCTGAAGAAAAAAATGAAGTTAACGGATGGAGGCGATCACTACCTCATTGGGTTTACAGCACGGGAAAAGAAATACACAGTAGTGGCTGATCGGCTGAAGTAGGTTATTCAACAAAACGAAGCCCGATAAATACCAGGTAACTGATAAGCGCTATGCTTCCATACAATTTTATCACTTTTCTTCGATTCTGTACGTCTTCCCACCACAGCAGTAGCCAGGGCTTAAACAAACCGGCCACCATAAACAAAAGGGCGGCTAAACTCAGCAGCAGAAAAAAAAGACGAACATTGCTCATTTACTAAAAGTAATAAATTTAACAACGCTTTTTTGAAGGAGAGGGTCAGCACCATTACATTTGCGCCTCGCTTTAAGCAGCACGATTTGAGGGCGAATGAATTTTTGGATTTGTACCGCGCGGATGGTTTAGTGAAGACCGTAGCCGCAGTAATAGCTGCGCCCAATCACCAACATATTCGAATTAAGGGTTTATCCGGTAGCCTGGATGCGGTGTTGGCAGCTTCGGCTTTTACCCTGCATCCGCAGGATTACCTGATTGTTTTACAGGATAAAGAAGAGGCTGCATACTTTCAAAACGACCTTCAAAATTTACTAGGCAGGGAAATACTCCTGTTCCCCATGTCATACAAACGGCCTTATGAATTTGACGAAACGGAGAATGCTAATATTCTCATGCGAACCGAAGTGCTGAATGCGCTTGCAGCAAAAACTTCTCCTCAAATTATAGTTACCTATCCTGAGGCGTTATCGGAAAAAGTAATCAGCAGACGATCGCTTTCATCCAATACGTTCGCCATAAAAACTGGTGAGCAACTCAATGTTTCCTTTCTGGAGGAATTTATGCACAGCTACGATTTCGAAAAAACAGATTTCGTTTATGAAGCCGGACAGTTTGCTGTGCGTGGAGGAATCATTGACATTTTTTCATTTGCACACGAATTGCCTTACCGGATTGAGCTGTTTGGTGATGAGGTGGAGAACATTCGTTCGTTCGATCCCGGTTCACAACTTTCGGTTGAAACGGTTCCTGCCATCAACATAATTCCGGATGTACAAACCCGGTTGATGCACGAAGAACGACAATCGTTATTTGAATTTATTCCTCCCGAAACCCGCATATGGTTTAAGGATTTTCAACTCACAACCGATGTTATTCAAAAATCCTTTGACAAAGTAAGTGAATCCTTTCATCGCATTGTTGCTTCCAGCAATACGCAGGTGGTGTTAAGTCCGGAGAAACTTTTTGATGACCGTAATTCTTTTTTAAAGCTGACTAATCCCTTCACAAAAATTGAATTCGGTAATCGGTTTGAACTAAAGAATCCAGTAGTTTTTGATTGGCCGTCATCCGCACAGCCTTCGTTTAATAAAAATTTCGAATTGCTCGCCAACAATCTGATCGAGCATCAAAACCAGGGATTTGTAAACTTTATTGCAGCTGATGTACCCAAACAACTCGACCGCCTGCGTGGAATTTTTGAAGAGGTACATCCTGAATTACACTTTACCGGTTTGGAATTTTCGCTCCGCCAGGGATTTGTCGATGCCACCTTAAAAATTCTTTGTTATACCGATCACCAGATTTTTGAGCGCTTTCACCGCTATCGTGCGCGGGAAAGGTTTTCGCGTTCAAAAGCCCTTACTCTGCGAGAATTACAAACACTTCAGCCGGGCGATTTTGTCACCCACATCGACTACGGCATAGGAAAGTTTGCCGGACTGGAAAAGAAAGAAGTAAACGGTCATGAGCAAGAGGCCATCCGCCTGGTATATCGAGATGATGATATTTTATATGTCAGCATTCATGCGCTGCACAAAATATCAAAGTACTCGGGCAAGGAGGGCGCTCCTCCGCTAATTAGTAAGCTTGGATCGCAGGAATGGGAAACAAAAAAATCAAAAGCCAAAAAACGTGTAAAAGACATTGCCAAAGAACTCATTGAGTTATATGCCAAGCGCAAAGGCGCTCCTGGTTACGCTTTCACACCCGATGGCTATTTGCAGGCTGAGTTGGAATCTTCATTTTTATATGACGATACCCCCGACCAGGCCAAAGCCACCGAAGATGTAAAATATGATATGCAGCAACCGCACCCAATGGATCGGTTGGTGTGTGGAGATGTTGGTTTTGGTAAAACCGAGGTGGCCATTCGCGCAGCTTTTAAAGCGGCTACAGAAGGAAAACAAGTAGCCGTGCTTGTGCCCACCACCATTTTAGCGATGCAGCATTTTCGCACCTTTAAAGAAAGGCTCTCTAATTTTCCGGTAACCATTGAATACATTTCCCGGTTCCGTTCCGACAAGGAGATAAAAAAAATCATTCACCAGGTGGGCGAGGGAAAAGTTGATATTCTTATTGGCACCCACCGCATTGTCAGCAAAGATGTTGTGTTTAAAGATCTCGGGTTACTGGTTGTGGATGAAGAACAAAAGTTTGGTGTTAAAGTGAAAGACCGGCTGAAAGAACTTAAGCATAATGTTGATGTGCTAACACTCACTGCTACGCCCATTCCACGCACGCTACATTTTTCATTAATGGGCGCGCGTGACTTAAGCATTATTGCCACACCTCCACCAAACCGACAGCCGGTAACCACCGAGCTGCATACGTTTAATGAAACAATTATTCGCGATGCTGTAAGTTTTGAGCTGCGAAGGGGAGGGCAGGTTTTCTTTGTGCACAACCGTGTAAACGACATTGAAGAAGTTGCCAATATCATTCACAAACTTGTGCCCGATGCACGCTTAGGTATTGCACACGGGCAAATGGATGGCGACAAGTTGGAAAAGGCCATGGTTAAGTTTATCGATGGTGACTATGATGTACTGGTGTCAACCAACATAATAGAATCTGGTTTGGACATTCCCAATGCCAACACCATTATCATTAACCAGGCTCATATGTTTGGCCTTTCCGATCTTCACCAGATGCGTGGCCGTGTGGGCCGTTCCAATAAAAAGGCATTCTGTTTCTTGCTTACTCCACCCGCTTCGTTGCTCACCTCCGATTCGCGAAAACGTTTGGCTTCGCTCGAAGAATTTTCGGATCTGGGTGATGGCTTTAAGGTGGCCATGCGCGATCTTGATATTCGTGGTGCCGGAAATTTATTAGGCGCGGAACAAAGCGGCTTTATAAATGACCTGGGATTTGAAACGTATCACAAAATTCTGGATGATGCCATTCAGGAATTAAAAGAAACATATTTCAAAGATTTGTTTGCCGATGAGCTGGCCGAGAAAGCAAAGCTTATTGTTCAGGATTGTGTTATTGAAACCGATCTTGAAATACTTATTCCCGAAACGTATGTTAACAACACCAGTGAACGCCTGCAGTTATACGCCCGATTAGATAATATCAAGAACGAAGACCAGTTAGAGAAATTTAGTGCAGAACTTCGTGATCGCTTTGGCGACATTCCTGAATCTGTGCATGAATTAATTAACTCTGTTCGATTGCGTTGGTTGGGCGAGAAGGTTGGCTTTGAAAAGTTAGCGCTTAAGGGCGGCAAACTTCGTGGCTATTTTGTTTCTAACAAGGAAGAGTATTTTAATTCCGCCATGTTTAGTCAAGTCTTAAAATACGTTCAGGCACACCCGCGTAGTTGTAAGTTGCGTGAGCACACGGGCAAACCTCTGCTTATTATTGATCCGGTGAATCATGTGGAAAGCGCCATTGAATTACTTCATCACATGATGGGTCTTGAATACAAATCGGCCAACGAAATATTATCCAGGTAAGGCTCCAGGCCCCGCGTGCTTTCGAACGCGTTTATCATTAAAACTTTTTGGTATTTGGTTGTGTAGTATACCTCTACAAAAAAATGCCCTGTGTTATACAAAAATACCTTACAGTCGCCCAGCATGCGAAAGGTCAGGTAGTGCCCATCATACGTAACGATGTCACATTTTTTTTCAAAGGGCATAAATCTGAACTCGTGAATCGATAACATGGTCTTATTCTTTTCAGGCTGCCAATTACAAATTCATGCCATCTGGTAAACCGCTCCATTTTACTATTTAACCCGACTTTTTGTTTGTTAGACGGGGTTTCATCTTCCTGTTTTGGGATAGTCCGCTCTCAAAACAATACCCCTTGTGGAAACACGTTTTCTAACACCAAGGGTAATTGGATTAATGATTTATGAATAAAATGGCTTCTGCTTGGAAAACATGCGTTTATGTCCATATATTAGCAGTTGCTTTAAAATCAACGTTACAATGAACAACTATCTTAAGGCTCTTCTATTTTTAGCCATCAGTTCAGTCGCGCTATCTGCTTGCTCCCTTTTTGGAAGGGGAGGAGGAAAGCCAACCGCTCAAAACCCAGGACAAGTAAGTACTGCCACCGGTCTTGGCTTCAACAATGAAGATGAAGGCGGTTTCATGGTGAATGCCTATAAAGGCCAGCCCGATGCCCCCAACATGGTTTTTATTGAAGGTGGCCGAACTGTAATGGGTTCGTTTGAAGAGGATGTTATGTCTTTCCGCGACAACATTGAAAGAACCGTTTCTGTTGCTTCCTTTTATATGGATGAGACTGAAATTGCCAATATTCATTGGCTGGAATACCTCCATTACCTGGCCCGCGATTCTTCTCAGGAAGTACATCAGGCCGCACTACCCGATACTACTGTATGGGTAGGAAAACTTGCTTTTAACGATCCCTATGTAGATCACTACCTTCGTTACCCTGGCTTCCGCTATTTCCCGGTAGTGGGTATCAGCTGGACACAGGCAACTAATTACTCTGTTTGGAGAACCCGTGCAGTAAATATTCAATTGGCCCAAAAGGCAGGAACTGAATATGCAGAAACCGATGGTCGCATTCCATTAGAATCCGGCATTGTAATTCCTGCTTATCGTCTTCCAACGGAGGCCGAGTGGGAGTATGCTGCTCAGGCCATGATTGGTACGCAGTGGCTGGAGGAAATGCAAACCCACCAGCGCGTTTACCCTTGGGATGGTCATGCTGTTCGTAATCCTTATGGAAAACAAATGGGCTTTATGCTCGCCAACTTTAAACGTGGTCGTGGGGATTATGCCGGTATTGCTGGTCGCCTGAATGACGGTGCGCTAATTACATCTTACATCTATGAATTCCCCCCTAATGATTTTGGTTTGTACAATATGGCGGGTAACGTAAGTGAGTGGGTTCAGGATGTTTACCGTCCCCTTTCTTTCCAGGATGTTGATGACCTTAACCCGATGAGACGCGATGGATTCTTGGATGATGCCGGAGGGTATAACAATAGAATTACTAAAGATCCTGCAACAGGCGAGTGGACAGAGCGAAATCCTGAAAGCTTTACATCGCTGATTACCGATAAAGCCCGTGTTTATAAGGGTGGAAGCTGGAAGGATGTTGCATACTGGATGTCACCCGGTACACGCAGGTATCTTGATCAGGACAGCGCTACGGCAACTATTGGTTTCCGTTGTGCCATGATCAGGGCCGGATCCAACTACTAGAACTAAAAATACAAAGCTTATCTATGAAGCCTTCCTGAAATCAGGAGGGCTTTTTTATTCTGCAGCATAGGCCATGCTGCATACACTGAGTTGCCCGCAGCCTGAATTAATCAACGCAAGAGCGCAAGCCTCAATTGTCGCACCTGTAGTAATCACATCATCAACCAGCAAAATTCTTCTGTCCTGAATGTCTTCTGGATTTTGCACAGTAAAAACTTGCTTCACATTTTCCCAGCGCTTCAGTTTTGTTTTTTTTGTTTGGGTGTCGGTCTTCACCGGTCGTTGCAATAATTCGGCTTTGCAAGGTGCGCTTAACTTCTCTTCTAAACCTTTTGCAAACTCTTCACTTTGGTTATAGCCCCTGCGCCTGTGCTTTTCAGGGTGAAGCGGAACGGGCAAAATAACATCAAATTGATCGGAAAAGCCACTTTTGGCGAGT
Source organism: Flammeovirgaceae bacterium UBA2366 (assembly GCA_002344065.1). GTDB lineage: Bacteria > Bacteroidota > Bacteroidia > Cytophagales > Cyclobacteriaceae > UBA2336. Next base: position 31,666 of record DDTK01000013.1, on the reverse strand, counting down.
TCTTCCCCATATACCCGGCCAATGGCATATCCGATTTCACGATGATTGTTATACTTAAACTCATGCATAAGTTTTTGTACGCTGCCACCCTTGTTGAACATCAAAAAGGCGAAGGCCGAATGAAGCGGAATGCGTCCAAATAACCTTTTATAGATTGGGTTTTCCTTTTCCAAATGATAACCCGTTCGCGGTAAATCATGGATGCATTTTGTGCAAATAATGTCTTCGCCCTTAACCAATCCATCTGCACAGGCTAAACAATACCGCGGATAGACAAGGCTAACGAAGTCTAAAAATATTTCTGATACAGCTGATGGCACGGAGCAGTATATTTACGGTCGTACATAAACCCCGCAAGGGTTTTGCGCTGTTCAAAATAGTAAAAGTAAAAATGTAACCATGGGCTTAGTTCAGGATTTTAACAGCTACCGGAGCAAGATGAATGAAAAAATAATGGCCTCCGATAGCCTGATCATAAAACGTATATTCAATTTAGACACAAACGCCTATGCCGAGGGGCATTTGGACATCCGAAGCAAGGAACTTATCGGGCTCACTTGTTCATTGGTTTTGCGTTGCGATGATTGTGTAAAGTACCACCTTGGTAAGTGCAAAGAGGTTGGGCTTACCACTGATGAAGTTAATGAAGCGATGGGTGTGGCCACCCTGGTAGGCGGAACAATTGTTATACCTCATTTAAGGAGAGCTTTCGAATATTGGGAAGAACTGAATCATGTTTAAGCGTGATCTTGAACTTGAAAGAAGCTGGCATGTTTTGCTGCGGCACATTGAACAGTCTCTAGGGAAAAAACCTAAAGACTTGAATGGAGTGCTGTTTTTAATTGGCGTTCAAGAACTTGGGCAGGGGTACCGATTATTTTCTAAAGAAGAAAAACAAGACTTGCTTCACATAGCCATTTGTAAAGTCTTAAGCCTGGCCGGTTATTACGAGCTTGAGGGGCTTGATCAGGAAGGTTGGCCCCATTGGAAAGTCATTAAAAAATTGCCTCACTTTGACTTACTGGAGCAGGAAAAACTTTTGAAAATGCATGTGCTTGAATATTTCGAAATCGAGCACCAATGGAAATTGTCGCCAGAGTCCACCTAGTGTCATTCGTATAATTCACCGTTGCTTGCATCGCGTTAAGCCACTATCTTTAGTGATCAGCAAACTTTAAGTTAGCAGACTCGTTTTCAGTTGTATAAACTTGTGGGTAATGGGCAGCGGATTTGATAAAGTAAAAGCAAACATTAATTCATTCAGGCGCAGGTATTATACCAACCTGCTAGTAAGAGGTGCCTTACTAACCATTACGATCTTGGTTTTTTATTTTCTTGTTGCGGCCTTATTGGAATATGCGCTGTGGCTGGCGCCCTGGGGCAGGCTACTGATTGTGCTCTCATTTATTTTTACTGCAGCATATTGTGTCTATCGCTTTTTAAAAGAGCCCATTCAGTTTTGGATTACTAAAAAAGGAATGGGTGAGGAGGACAGTGCACGGCTTATTGGCAGCTATTTTCCGCAAATTCAGGATCGGCTTGTTAACCTGATTCAGCTTATTAATTTAAAGCAAAGCTCATCGCTGGCCGTTGCCAGTGTTCAGCAAAAATCGAACGTTTTTGAACCCATTCGTTTTGATTCAGCCATAGATCTTGGCCAAAACAAAAAGTACATAAAATTTCTGGCCGTACCATTGGGCATCATTCTTTTGCTGGCTCTTTTCAATAAGAATATACTTACGCAAAGCACACATCGAATTGTAAATTTCAATCAGCAGTTCACTCCGCAGGCCCCCTTTAATTTTGCGGTTCAAAACCAACAACTCACCGGATTCTTCAATGAAGATTTTACGCTTTCGCTTACGCTGGATGGCAATGCAATTCCGGAAGCTTGCTACATAATCGTAAAATCACAACGATTAAAAATGGAATCGCTGGGTGCTGGTAATTTTCAATATACGTTTGAAAAACTTCAGGAAGGTAAAAGCATTCAGTTTGAGGCCGCTGGTTTCTACTCATCACCGTTTGAAATCGCTTTGGCCAATCGTCCTGAACTTACACAGCTTAAACTTCAACTGGAGTATCCCCGTTACCTACAGCGAAAAAGCGAACAACTTGTTAATGCGGGCAATCTTGAAGTTCCTGAAGGGACCGTGGCGACCTGGGAAATTCAAACCGCCAACGCTTTAAAAGCCTCTATTCTTTTCGCTTCCACAGGCCTGCCTGATGGATTGCAAAGTTCTGATAATCAGGTTTTTAACTTCAAAAAGGGACTTCATGACCCAGATCAGTACGAGGTTGTTCTGGAGAATGAACACAGCAGGAATAAAGAGAAAATAAGTTACCGGATAGATGTTATTAAAGATCAGTATCCACAGCTTCAGGTCAACAATTTCAGAGACTCTATACTCTACCAGCGAATCGTTTTAGGCGGGATTGTATCTGATGATTACGGGCTAAGTAAACTGATGCTTCAGTTTCACGTGAAAAATCCGCAGCATCAAAAAGTAGATCAGCGTTCGGTGAACATTCCCATCGGGGTTAATCAAAGTCAGCAAAGTTTCTTCTACAATTGGACTCTCGATTCGCTCAAGCTGAAACCAGGAGAGTCCCTGGAATATTTTCTACAAGTATGGGATAACGATGGTGTGAATGGGCATAAGTCAACACGCTCTTCTGTGTATACATTATTTGTGCCCGACAAGGATCAGCTGGTTACAGAAATTTCTAGTGCACAGTCTAAAACAGAACAAAAAATTGAGCAGAGCTATTCAAAAGCGCAAGAACTTCAAAAACAAATTGACGATGCTCAGCAAAAATTGAAGGGCAAGCAGTCGCTCGATTGGCAGGATAAGAAAAAGCTGGAGGACATTCTTGAGCAAAAGAAAAATCTTGAAAAGATGCTCAATGAATTAAAGGATCAGAATAAGCTACTGGAACAAAAGAAAGAAGCCTTTACCGAACAAGATGAGCGCATTCGGGAAAAAGCAGAGCAGATACAAAAGTTGATGGACGAATTGCTGGATGAAGAAACCCGAAAACTTCTCCAGGAATTAGAAAAGCTTCTGAAAGAGAATACCGATGTTAATCAGCTTCAGCGAATAATGGATAAGCTGAATAAAAATTCTAAAAATCTAGAAAAAGAATTGGAGCGAACCCTTGAGCTGTTCAAACAAATGCAGTTTGAATATAAAATGGATCAGGCTATTAAAGATTTGGGCAAGAACAAGGAGGATCAACAGGCGCTTTTAGAAAAGACTGAGGCGTTGGAAAAGGAACAAGAGAAATCCAACAAGGGAAAAAACCAGGATAAAGCTTTAGAGAATCAAAATGCCGAAAAGTCAAAAGAGCTGGCTGACGAGCAAGAAAAATTAAAGGAAGATTTTAAAAAGACAGAGGAGAAGCTTCAGGAACTGCGTGAGCTAGGAGAAGATCTGAAAAGCAACGATGAAATACCTAATGAGGACCAAAGTAAGGAAGTAGAGGATTCGCAACAAAACAGCCAGGAGAACCTCGAAAAGGGCAAACCATCTCAATCGAAAGGGGAGCAACAAAAGGCTATAAAGAAAATGGAACAGATGCAGCAGCAGATGGAAAGCATGCAAAATTCCATGAGCATGGAGATGGACATGCAAAACCTGGAAACGCTTCGGCAAATCATTCATGGGCTCATCAAACTTTCGCATGATCAGGAGGGGCTTATGCGGCAATTCACTGAACTGCAACAAAACGACCCTCGGTTTAACCTATTGGCCCAACAGCAATTAAAGCTAAAAGATGATGTTAAGGTGCTGGAAGACAGTCTGTTAGCACTTGGTAAGCGCGATCCAATGATGGGCTCATTCATCACTCGTGAGGTAACTGAACTGAACGATCGGCTTGACAAAACTATCGAAGCTTACCGGGAAAGAAGAAGGCCTCAGATTTCAACGGAAATGCAGTTCAGTATGACATCCATTAACAATCTCGCCTTAATGCTGGACAGTCATTTTGATATGATGATGAATATGATGGCCAATGCCAAGGCTTCTGGTAAAAAGGGTAAGCAGAAGGGTAGCCAACCTAACTTAAGTCAAATGCAGCAACAGCTCAATGACAAGATTGAGCAACTAAAGAATAGCGGAAAGGGTGGACGGGAGTTATCGGAAGAGCTTGCTGAAATGGCCGCTGAACAGGAGCGAATTCGAAGAGCGCTTCAGGAAATGCAGAATAAAATGCAGGAAAAAGGGATGGGGCCTCCAGGTGGAGATTTAACAGAGCGAATGGAGGAAACGGAAGTTGACCTGGTGAATAAAAAGCTAACCGATCAGCTCATTCAGCGACAACGCGATATTCTTACCCGCCTTCTGGAAACAGAGAAATCGTTGCGTGAGCAAGATATGGATGAAGAGCGAAAAGGCGAGGCCGCCAAGGATTACGACAAAGAGATGCCCAAAGCGATTGAGGAATATTTACGATTAAAGGAAAAAGAAGTAGAATTGTTGAAAACTGTACCGCCAAAACTTTACCCTTTTTATAGAAAAGAAGTGAACGATTATTTTAAACGCCTTCGCGAAAACTAACCTCCAGCTTACACGATGAACACCATCAGCATTCAGATTCCCTCCATAATCGATAATATCCGGATGATCGAGAGCTTCATTGATAATGCTAAAGAGCGTTTTCATTTAGATGAAGATATCTATGGAAATATCATGATTGCCGTTACCGAAGCGGTGAATAACGCCATAAAGCATGGAAACGCTGGAAACTCCTTAAAAAACGTCTATTTAAGTCTCATGCTCAATGAAAACCTCCTCCGGTTTACTGTTAAGGATGAAGGTGAAGGCTTTAACTACCATAACCTTCCAGACCCAACAGCTCCGGAAAATATAGAAAAACTTGGGGGCAGAGGTATTTTTCTGATGAAGCACCTTTCCGATGAGGTTGAGTTTAAGGAGGGGGGTAAGGTGGTTGAGTTAAGCTTTTACATGAACGCATAGCATGGGCGCAATCCGTTTCTTCTCAGAAAAGGTCCGTTTTAAACTTCCCCGCCCCATAAAAACATCAAAATGGCTAAAAAATACAATCCAAAATGAGGGCTTCCAGCTCAACTCTTTAAATATCATCTTCTGCTCTGACGTGCACCTAGGAGAGATTAACCAGCACTATTTAAATCATAAAACCCTTACTGACATTATCACCTTCGATAATTCCCTTGAACAAGGAAGCATTGAAGGGGACATCTTCATTAGCATTCCCCGTGTTAGGGAAAATGCCACCAAATTTCAAGTGACCTTCGATTCTGAGCTGCACAGGGTAATGGTGCATGGGGTTCTTCACCTTTTGGGCTACAATGACAAGAGTAAGCGTCAAAAAACGATAATGCGCAAAAAAGAGGATGCTTACCTATCTTTGCTTGTAAATTAGGTTCCACGTGAAACCATTATTAACCACTCACATTCATTGTGGATAATATTTGTGGAAATGTGGATTACCTCATAAGACCTGGTTTCTAGAAATTTAATTGTTTCACGTGGAACGAATGTATGTTTCAACAGTATGATGTAATAGTGGTGGGGGCCGGCCATGCCGGATGCGAAGCGGCAGCAGCAGCTGCCAATATGGGCTCTCGTGTACTGCTTGTTACCATGAATATGGGCACCATTGCCCAGATGTCCTGTAATCCTGCCATGGGAGGAGTAGCCAAGGGCCAGATTGTTCGTGAAATAGATGCCCTTGGTGGCCTTTCCGGGATCGTATCGGATAAATCCATGATCCAGTTTAGAATGCTGAACCTATCAAAAGGACCAGCCATGTGGAGTCCACGAACGCAGAATGACAGAGCAAGATTTGCAGAAGAATGGAGGCTTGCCCTTGAAAAGATTCCAAATGTTGATTTCTGGCAAGAGATGGCGAGTGAAGTCTTGATAAAGGATGGAAGGGCAGTGGGTATTAAAACCTCGTTGGGCATTGAAATTTTGAGTAAAGCTGTAATACTTACCAATGGAACATTCCTTAACGGGAAGATCCATATAGGAGAAAAGCAGTTTGGGGGAGGACGAACTGGAGAAAAAGCTGCAACGGGACTAACCGAGCAACTTGTCTCATTAGGGTTTGAATCAGGAAGGATGAAAACTGGTACCCCGCCTAGAGTGGATGGGCGTACGCTTGACTATACTAAAATGGAAGAGCAAATGGGTGATGATAACCCAGGCAAGTTTTCCTATACAGAAACGCAGCCCTTAACGAAGCAGATAAGTTGTTGGATCACCTATACAAACGAACAAGTTCATGATACGCTAAAGCTAGGATTTGAACGGTCACCCATGTTTAGTGGTCGGATTCAAGGCCTTGGACCACGCTACTGTCCTTCAATTGAGGATAAGATTAACCGCTTCTCGGAAAGAGAAAGGCATCAGATTTTTGTAGAGCCGGAAGGATGGGAAACAGTTGAAATATACGTTAACGGGTTTTCCACTTCTTTACCAGAAGACATTCAATATCAAGCCCTTACAAAAATAAGGGGCTTTGAAAATGCCAAAATGTTCCGGCCGGGTTATGCCATAGAGTATGACTTCTTTCCCCCTACTCAGCTAAAACTCACGTTAGAAACACAACTCATTGACAATCTGTACTTTGCTGGTCAAATTAATGGCACAACGGGGTATGAAGAGGCTGCCTGTCAGGGATTAATGGCCGGAATTAACGCCCACAACAAAATCAATGAAAAAGACCCGTTCATTCTGAAACGTTCCGAAGCATATATTGGAGTATTGATTGATGACCTTGTCAACAAAGGCACTCAAGAACCGTATAGAATGTTTACTTCGCGCGCAGAGTATCGAGTGTTGCTACGTCAAGACAATGCTGATATTCGTTTGACGGAATCCGGCCATAAAATTGGTTTGGCTAACGACAGAAGACTTGATAATGTGCTCGACAAAAAGAACGGAATTGCAGAACTAACCCAACTGCTTAAAAAAGTAAAGGTTGATCCTGACCAGGTCAATCAAGGGCTTGTATCCATAAATACTGCTACTATCCGTGAAAAGGTTCTCCTTTCAAATCTGCTAAAGCGACCAGAAGTAAGTATACACGATGTTCAAAATCTGAGCGCTGATTTGAAGAATGCTATCAACAGGTTTAGTAAAGAAATTCAGGAGCAAGCAGAAATTGAAATCAAGTATGAAACTTATATTGAGCGGGAACAAAAACTTGCTGAGAAAATAGGGAGTCTTGAAAATTATAAAATCCTTCACGACTTCGATTATGACCGGGTAAAGGCATTATCATCGGAAGCCCGTGAAAAATTGAAGAAGATAAAACCGGAAACGATTGGCCAGGCTTCAAGAATCAGTGGCGTGTCTCCTGCAGATATCTCTGTTCTTACCGTATACATGGGTAAATAAATGATAGCCATAGATCAGTGCCCAGTCTGCTCCCGAACTGATTTCCAAAATCATCTTTCCTGTGAAGACACAACTGTTTCACATGAAACATTTCTTGTTAAGGTTTGTACGGGATGCGGACTGGGTATTACATCACCAAGGCCGCCAGATGAAAAACTTTCTGAGTACTATCAATCGAATGACTATATATCACATTCCGGGAACTCGTCAGGATTGATTGGACGGGTTTACATGATCGCGAGAAAATTTACACTCCGATGGAAAAGGAGGCTAGTTGAAAAATACAATACACGAGGCGCGCTACTGGACTACGGTTGTGGAACTGGTGAATTTCTGGCAGCTATGCAACAAAAAGGTTGGCATATAAGTGGTGTTGAGCCTTCAAGTGCTGCCAGGCAAAAAGCAACTTCCTTAACTGGAAAAGAAATCGAAAATTCATTAGAGAATTTAAAGCAAGAAGCCTTCAACATCATTACACTGTGGCATGTACTTGAGCATGTTCATGAATTAAATAGCCTGCTAAAGAAACTAAATGTGCTGCTACCTAAAGATGGCACCATTTTTATTGCTGTACCAAATTATGAATCCGCGGATTCCTTGCATTACAATCAGCATTGGGCGGGCTATGATGTGCCCAGGCATTTATGGCACTTTTCAAAAAAGAGTATGTTCCAATTACTCGATCAAAACGGGTTCAGAATAAAGTCAATTAAGCCTATGAAACTTGATGCCTTTTATATCAGTTTGTTAAGCGAGAAAAACCAAGGAAATACAGGAATTCGTGGAATTGTAAACGGATTTTTGTGGGGTGTTTGGTCTAATTATAAAGCAGGAAAAACATTGAATCATTCCAGCTTAATCTACATAGCGCAGCCAAGATGAATAGATCTCAGTTCTATATAGCGTGCCTGATTCTACTGTTCATCCAATGTGCTAAACAAACGCAGCCGACCGGAGGAATAAAGGACGAAATACCACCTAAACTTTTACGATCTAATCCTCCAGACAGACAAACCAATTTTAACAAGAATGAAATAGAGTTGGTGTTTGACGAAATGGTGCAGGTGAATTCAGCCCGTGAACAACTCATTGTCACGCCCACCATTGGAAAGAAATTCGAGGCAGAGGCGCGCAAAAATAAAGTCGTTCTTAAATTGAATGCTGATCTCAAAGAAAATACTACCTATACGATTTCTTTTCGTGAGGCCATACAGGACATCACTGAAAGAAATTCTGTAGAAAATTTGAAACTTGCCTTCAGTACCGGTGAAGCAATAGACTCATTATCTATTCACGGCATTGTTTACAATCCCCTGGAAGGTAAGCCATTAAAAAACTATACTGTTGCTGCGGTGGTACATCATGATACAATCAATATCTTCAAACATGAAGCACAGTGGATTACACTTACCAACGAAAAAGGAGAATACAGTCTGGATAACCTAAAAGCTGGCGCTTATATTCTTTATGCATTTGAAGACAAAAACAAGAATCTGATCGTTGACAGTAAGTCTGAATCGTATGGATTCATTGGCGACAGCGTAGTTCTTACCACAGAAAATCAAAAAAAAAATATCCCTGCTGTAAGGCTTGATGCCCGCGATTTAAAATTAATTTCTGCGCGCCCAATAGCAACCTATTTCAATATTCGAACAACTAAAGGTATAAAAGAATATTCCCTTAATAGTCGAGACATAGAAACAAGGATTTATTCAGACCTTGAAGATGCTTCAACAATACGCGTCTACAATACCATAAATGATATTGATAGCATTGCCGTTCAGTTACATGTATTGGATAGTATTGATAATAAGATTGATACCGCGTTATACGTCAAATTTGACAAACGCTCAACGAGTCGTGAAAAATTCACAGCCAAACTGGAATACCTGGATTTCTTAAAAAACAAGTCCATACTTAAAGGTGAAATAACATTCACCAAACCGCTAGAGATAATTTTGATTGACAGCTTTTACATAAAACTAGACTCTGTTAATCGCCTTACGTTTGCAAAAGATGACTACAAGCTATCCAAGAGAAATACCCTTTTAACATTAGAAAAATCACTGCCTAAAGAAATTGATTTCATCCAGGTTCAGGGATCTAAAGCCCGTACAAACCGTGAAGTAAAAGCTACTAAGGAAGAAGAAAAACAAGAGAAACAAATAATACCATACAATCACTTAATTATACCTAAAGGGGCTCTTCAATCACTAGAAAAAGATACGGCATCAACTATACAGTCCTCTATTAAAATAATTACACCCGAAAACTCAGGCACCCTGATTATTGAAGTAAAAACCAAAGAACAGGTTGTAATTCAGGTATTAAATAAAACCTTCAAAGTAATACAGTCTTCAAATTCTGCTAAGGCTCGCTTTGAAAACCTTCCGCCTGCCGATTATCTGGTCAGGGTTATCACTGATAAAAACGGAAACGGCATCTGGGATGCCGGCAACTTTTTCACAAGACAAGAGCCGGAACCGATAGCCTTCTATAAAAACGAGAAAGGCGTTCCTACCATTAATCTTAAGGCCAATTGGGAGGTTGGTCCGCTGTTGATAAGTGACCAACAGTTTGTGGATAATCCATAAAAGAATGGGTATTAAGCCTTATTCTTAACCGATTCTTCAAACAACTGTATCAATTGTGTATAAGCGCGTGGTCAACCAAAAGAATCAACATTTCGTTTAGTTAACAAAGACTAAATAAAACACAATACCTTTTGTTCACAATCAACTTAAACCACTGATAACAAAGTGAATACAATCCATATTATATTCACGTAATTTCCACATTCAAAAAACGCAATAGCTTATACACATATTCACATGGCTAATAACTATAAAAAAATATATAAATATTTAATAATAATAAGCTTATCAGCCCTGTTTGTGCATAACCCTTCAATCTTGTTTGCACAGAATCAAGCAGATATTCAACTGGCCAATGAATATTTATTAAAAGGTGACAAACAAAAGGCAATAGAACTCTACCGTGATCTGGCAAAAAATGACATTAACCTTCCCTTTATTCACAATAACTATTTAAATACTCTCCTTGATCTTGGTGAAAGTGACGAAGCACAAAACTACATGAAGCGTATTTTGCGCAAAGACCCTGATAATATTCAATTCAAAGCCGATGTTGGTATTATCTATGTACGCACAGGCGATTTAGCGAAGGCGGAGAAGTATTTTAAAGACTTGATCAATACTTATAAGGGAAATGTTTCGCGCATTAAAATGCTAGCCGATTATTTATCCGGCAAGTCACTATCTGAATATTCTATTTTGGCATTAGCGGAATGCCGGCAAGCTGTGGGCAATCCATATTTATTTTGTCTGGAGCTGGCAATGTTGTATCGCATAAAGGGCGAGAAGGAAAAAATGGTTCAGGAATACCTGAATTATGTTACACAAAATTCGGCCAACATACAGTATGTAAAAAATGTAATGCAGGCACTGCTCACCAAGCTCGATGAACTGGAGAGCCTGGAGAAAATATTATACGATCGTGTTCAACGCTATCCCGATCTGGATGTTTACTCCGATTTACTGATCTGGGTGACCATGCAGCAGAAAAATTTCTATGCATCTTTTATACAAGCCAGGGCGTATGATAAGCGATACAAAAAATTGGGAGAACGATGCATGGAAGTTGCACGTGTTGCCCTTGACAATGAGGATTACGAAAATGCGTTCAGAAGCTACAACTATGTAGCAAAGGAATACCCAACCGGACCATATTTTTTGCAGGCTCGTCTTGGTTTGGTAAAAACCCGCGAGGCCCGGGTGCGCAATACATTTCCTGTTCAGGCTGATTCAGTAAAACGGTTGATCGCGGACTACAGCAGATTTATTGAAGAATACAGAGACAACCCAAATGCACATGAAGCACAGCGGAGTGAAGCCCTTCTGTATGCAAACTACCTGGATGAAAAAGATAAAGCCATTGAGTTGCTTAATAGCCTAATTGAAAATCCGCGCGCCTCATTACAGATAAAGTCAAAATCAAAATTGGATTTAGGTGACATCTATCTTCTTAAAGGAGAAACGTGGGAGTCGTCATTACTTTATTCACAGGTGGAGAAATCCCTGAAAGAAAGTCCATTGGGATATGAGGCAAAACTCAAAAACGCCAAATTGTTTTATTACAAAGGAAATTTCAGGTTAGCGCAAGAACACCTGGATATTTTAAAAGAAGCGACAACACGCGAGATAGCCAATGATGCCATGGAGCTGAGCATGCGCATTAAAGAAAACATTGCTTTTGATTCCGTTGGTGATGCGCTTCAGGCATATGCTTCAGTTGAGTTATTACTGTATCAAAATAAATCTGAAGAGGCGTTGCAAGCTCTTACAAATTTAAGAGAAGGCTTTGTTATCATTCCGATATATGATTCTAAAATTTTGATTAAGTATGATTGGGAAGCCACACTGTTTAAATCAAAAATAGGAGATACTATCGAAGTTGCCGGCCGGGCAATCAAAAAGCCCATCACCAATTATACCATTCTTGATGATGTGTATTGGCTGGAGGCTAACTTACGCATGCAGCTTGGCGAATTTGAAAAGTCGCTGGGCCTGTTACAAAAAATACTGGATGAATACCCTGAGGATATTCTGGCAGATGATGCCTTCTTTTTACAGGGCGAAATCTATGAGCGCCAACTGAGCAATAAAGATAAGGCCATGGAGATCTACCGTGAATTTCTCAACAAATACCCCGGAAGTGTTTTTGCCGCAGAGGCACGCAAGCGTTTCCGGACACTTCGTGGTGATTTTACCAATGCAGAGCAACCACAGCTATAGATATCGTTAAACACTTCTTTCAGTTACCCTAAACATGCTATTGTAGGGTTGACACTATCAGGGCACAGTTCACTCCCTGAATATAGCAACACACTCCGTTTTTATTACCATTTGATCCCAACCGGTAAGACAACTTGCGTGTAGCTGGGTTTTAAAGTTGTTCAATTTTTAACCAATAACTTTAAACATACCCATTATGAAGACAAAACAAAGTTTTTTCAAAGATTGGCTTAGTAAGGCCAAGGTAACGTTGATTGCGTTGGCGATTGTCACGCTAACAATATCAAGTTGTAACGATGATGATAATTCTATGCAGCCGACACAAAACATTGTAACGTTGGCTCAGGGCAACAGCAATCTGTCAACCTTGGTTGCCGCGCTTGTTAAATTTCCTGACCTGGTAACAACATTAAGCGGTACCGGAAACTTTACTGTATTTGCCCCCACCAATGATGCCTTTGCCGGATTACTAACCGCTATTGGTCAATCAAGTTTAGATGATATACCAGAAGATGTACTGCGCGATGTATTACAGTATCATGTTATTTCCAGCGCAGCCGTAAGGTCTTCACAATTAACCGCTGGCCCTGTAGCAACAGTAGGCGGTGAGAGCATTACGGTTAGCACCTCTGGCGGAATTCGCTTGAACGGAACGGTGAATGTTGTTACAGCAGATGTAGAGGCAACTAATGGAATTGTTCATGTTATTGATGCGGTTCTCGTACCACCTTCAATCACACCTATCGTTGGAACTATTGTTGCTCCAGCTTTTTTCAATAAAAATTTCACAACGCTGATCGCAGCCGTTAAAGCAGCATCTCCAACGGTATTGCAAACATTACTTAATGCAGAAAAGAAAACTTTATTTGCGCCAACAAACGCGGCCTTTACTGCTGCGGGTATTACATCGTTGCCTAACGAAGCAACATTAAATGCCGTACTTACCTATCACGTAATTGGTAGTGAAGTTCTTGCAGCAAACATTGCTAATGGAAGTTCATCAGCCGCTACGTTAAATGGTAACATTTACCTGAGCAAAGGAACAGCAGGTGTATTTATTAACGGAACAACACAAGTAACAGCAACAGATATAACCAGATCAAATGGTGTTGTACATGTTATTGACAGAACGCTATTACCGCCTTCTCAAACTATCGCCCAGATAGCAGTAGCAGCGTCAACATCTTCTTCGCCTCAGTTCACGCAATTGGTAGCAGCTCTTTCTAAAGTTCCAACTTTATTGGATGCCGCTGGTGCTCCAGGTAACCTTACTGTATTTGCACCAACAGATGCAGCATTCCAGGCACTGTACGCAGCGGTAGGTGTTGCTGATCTTAATGCGCTTGAGGCTGCCATAGGAAACACTAAATTGGCTGAGGTATTGCAGCATCACATTGTGGGTGCACGTGTTTTCTCAACCGATTTGGCAAGCGGATCAGTTGGTACACTTAATCAGAATGTGACGGTGAACGTATCCAACCTTACCATAACCGATGGTAATGGCAGTACACCCGCAGCTGGCTTGATAGGTGCATCACTTAACATTCATGCAACCAATGGTGTTATTCACGCCATCGATAAGGTTCTTATTCCTACAGGTATTTTATAGGAAGAGGGGTAGGTTTAGGAGTGAAGAGTCCCGTGCAACCGTGCGGGACTTCTTCTATATAAATGATTTTGTACATTCGTTTTAAATTGCTGCACAGTGTTTAAAATTCGCTACCGTTATCTTTTTATTCTTGCACTGGCAATTTATTCCTACCTGAACATCCGGTACACAGTAGGAGATAAACTTTTCAACTTCCCTATTTCCGGCACATTACTTTTCGTAACACTGGCCCTGGTGGTTTTTGGTGTTTGGGAACTCAATCGCCTGATTGAAAGCCGGCTCGGCAGACTGCACATTTTTTTCAATAAGAAACTACACCCGCTACTAATCTTATTTTTGCTGAGCCTGGTAAATGTGGCTGTGGTTTGTTTCATTTCCATGCAAGCCCTGTACGCTGTAGCAGATATACCGGTGCAGATAAATGCTGAACATCTTACCCTGCTTATGGCCTTTGGTTTTCGGGTAAACTTGTTTTTGAATTGTGTGAATGCGATAGTGTTTTACATGGAAAAACTTAAAAAAACACAATTGGAAGCGGAGCAATTAAAAAAGATTTCAATCGAGGCACAATTTGAAGCGCTGCGTAATCAGATTAATCCACACTTTCTTTTTAATTGCCTGAACGCACTTTCCACCTTGGTATACAAAGATTCCGAAGTTTCAGCAAAATTTATTGAACAGCTTTCTTCTGTATATCGGTACCTGCTTTATAACCAGGAAAAAAAAGTTGTTTCCTTAAATGAAGAACTGGCCTTCATAGAATCCTATCTGTATTTGCTGAAGATCAGGTTTGGTGAAAATATTTTGGTTAAAAACGAGATCAATCGCGATGGAGATAAATTTTACGTTGCGCCAGCGGTTCTTCAGATGCTTATCGAAAATGCAATCAAACACAATGTTGTGTCGCGCAAGAATCCGCTTGAAATCAGCCTAAGCACAATAAACGGATCAATCGTTGTGAGTAATACACTTCAACCAAAGGAAATAAAGGAGGAGTCAACCCTGATTGGTTTGAAAAACATTCAGAGCCGTTATGAGTTTTTAAGTAACCGGAAAGTAGAGATTGAAAGGACAGAAAGCCGGTTTACTGTAAAAATTCCACTTTTGGAGCTTGTTGAATGAAAGTATTGATCGCGGAAGACGAACCCCTGGCTGCCGAGCGCCTGATTGGCCTCTTAAGGGAATGCGACCCCTCTTTGGAGGTATCGGAGCACGTTGACAGCGTGGAGGAGATAGTTCGCATTTTTGCGACACCAAACTCAATTGATCTGCTCTTGCTTGATATTCAGTTGGCCGATGGCAAAAGTTTTGAGGCCTTTGATAAAGTACAAATAGACAAGCCAATCATCTTCACCACAGCCTATAATCAATATGCTCTTCAAGCCTTTAAACATTTTAGCATTGATTATCTGCTAAAGCCGGTTAAGAAGGCAGAATTGCAAAATGCCCTAGATAAGTACAGAAAAATTAAAGCAAAGTCGATTCAGCCTGAAGAAATAGCACTACTCAAAGAAGCACTGAAACAAAACAACACTGTATTTAAGGAGCGCTTCTTGTTGAAATCCGGAAATAAACTTCAATTTAAACCAGCCAGCGAAGTCGCCTACTTTTTTGCAGATGGCAAGGTGGCTTACCTCGTTACAAAGAAAGAGAATCGGAAGTTTATGATTGATCATACATTGGAAGAGCTGGAAACCTTGCTTGATCCGGTCAATTTCTTTCGCATTAGCCGAAAATTTATGGTGAGCATAGATGCCATTGCAGAAGTGAAAGGACTTATCAGTTCGCGCATGGAGATAAGACTTAATCAGCCTTGTGAACATGACCTTACAATAAGTCGGGAGCGCGTGCATGCCTTTAAAAATTGGCTTGATCGATGATGCGTTTTATCTTGCAGAATTATCCAATGGTTATGAAATCGATAATTCTTAGCAGCGTGCTTATTCTACCGCTTTTTGTGTTTGCTCAAGAGGTTCCTGTTTCGGATGTTGATTCACTGAAGCGAGAAATACTTTTGCTCCGCGCGGATGTTGACCAAATTCAACTCAACCTGGCCACCTCACAAAAGAAATTTAAATCAGGGATTATTGTGGCCACAATTGGGTACTCGGTTACAATTGCGGGGGGCTTAATGTTGGGAAGGAAATATGATGACTTAGGAAAAGTGTTGCTGGTTACAGGAGGGGTCACGGGAATTACCGGAACGTTTATGATGACCGATGCCTTTAAATATCTTAATCGGAAGAATCCTTCTTCAAAGCCGAAGTGAAACCGGCCAGTGATAAAAATCATTGACGTATTTAATTGTTGTATTTACCTTTGGGTCGATTTCAGGCAAAATGTCATTATGAAATTCGATAAAATCCACAACAAAGGTCAGGCTCAGCTATTTGATAATCATTTTCTGGAAATGCTTACTAAGGCCCATCCTCTGGTTATCTGGGGCATGTACATTCCTGTGATTTCGTACATGCTTTATTACAGTAGCGCGGTTTTAAGCCATCCGGTTTATTTAGTGGTTTTGGTATTTTTTGCAGGTATGTTTTTCTGGTCTTTCTTTGAATACCTGGCTCATCGCTTTATTTTTCATATTATTCCGCAAACAGAGCGCTCGCGGAAAATTTTGTACATCATGCACGGAAACCATCATGAGTATCCACGGGACAAGCAGCGTCTTTTTATGCCTCCAATCCCCAGCCTGATTATTGCCTCTACAATCTTTGGGTTGATGTACTTAGTGATGGGTATATATGCTTTTTTGTTTTTTCCGGGGTTTTTATTGGGCTACCTCATTTACGGGAGTATGCATTACGCCATTCATGCCTGGAATCCTCCCTTCAAGTGGATGAAGGGGCTGTGGAGAAACCATCATCTTCATCACTATAAAAATGAGCATCATGGCTTTGGTGTTAGTTCTACACTTTGGGATCATGTATTTGGAACGATGTTCGATCTAAAAAACGAGAAGGAGGATAAAGAAAAAGTAAAGGAGTTGATGTACGAGTAGTCACTCTTTATTTTTTGCCTCGCTGATCATTAAAAACTCAGCCACATTTTCTGTATCAATCATACCCACCAGTTGACCTGCTGAAAAAACAGGTGCGGCAGTTTTGCGGGTTGTTTGCATGGTGGTCCAGGCTTCTTCTAACGAAGCATTTGTGTCCAGTGAAATGAAATCGCGATTCATTGCCTCCGATACCGGACTCGTAAACTTTCCTTCACGTAAAGCCTTTATTATTTCGTCTCGGTTTAAGGTGCCAACAACACCGCTATCATCGGCAACAATAAAATTTTTGTTTTGAGAAGCCAGCAAGCGATCGGAGCAATATTCTATCGTATCATCGGGCTTCACTATTGGAATGTCCCGCATGGAAGCATCCGCCACAGTATACCCCTTCAACAATGATTTGGCTTCTGCAAACTGAGCCTCGGCCTGAGCTCCAAGGAAAATGAAAACACCAATAAATATTAAAAACGGATTGTAGAAAAATCCGATAAACACAAATCCAACGGCAAGCAATTGGCCTACGGATGCTGCAATGCGTGTAGCAACATTTCGCTCAAATTTAAATGATAACAACGCACGGAACACACGTCCACCATCCATAGGAAAGGCAGGAATCATATTGAAAACGGCAAGCCAGATATTCACTACCATTAGCGAAAACAAAAAGTTGTGATGGCTTAGTCGGGTCAAGTCCATTTCTTCAATGGCATATGGACTGATTTTAATAAGCGGAAACAAAGCCACCGCGATGATGATGTTTACCAGTGGACCGGCCAGTGCAACCACGAGTTCTTCTTTTGGTTTTTCTGGTATGGATTCGAGCTGGGCTAATCCGCCAATCGGTAGCAGCGTAATGTTTCGTGTTTTGATGTGATATCGTTTTGCGGCCAAGGCATGTCCAAGTTCATGCGCGGTAACACAGGCAAATAATGTGAGGATAAACAATACGCTCCAGATAATATCAACGGTGCCCATGCCCTGCTTCAGGTTGATGTAAACAATCCACCCAATGAGAATAAGAAAGGTCCAGTGAATGAAAATTTGGACACCTGCAACACGACCAAGCGATAACGAATATTTCATTTTCATAGAGAAGTAAGTTTAGTGACCTACAGAAGAGCTATTACCAGGCTGTACATGACTCAAAAACTTTTCAAGAATAGCATTTACGAATTTCGGTTGTTCAATAGTTGAACTGTGGCCGGCACCAGGAATAATTTCTAAAACTGATCCATTGATTTGCTTATGAATGCGTTTTGCCTTTTCAGGTTTTGTGGCCACATCTTCATCTCCCACCATAACTAAGGTTGGCTTTTGAATGGATTTTATTTCCTCAAATACACCGCTTCGGTTAATCACACCGCTTACAGCTCGGGTAACTGTTTTTGGCAAAGCCATCATTTTATTTTCCCAGTATAATCTCTCCTCCGCTCTTTCAGGGTCGTTCATAAACGTTTTTCCGAAAAGAATATTCATTATTTTTTTTGAAATAGGCTTACTGCCGGCAATTTTGAAAATCACATTCAGCGCCTGGTATTTTAGTTTATTCACTTCTTCATCGGCAGAGGTTTCCATTAGCGTAAGACTCTTTACCACGTTTGGTTTGCGAGCAGCCAGCCGCATACCTACAAAACCACCCATGCTTAAGCCAACAAAATGAACTGCGCCCAATTGTAAATTTTCAATAAGCGCGGCAGCATCCACAAACAAACTGTCCATATCACATCCGGAATCAGTCACCTCGCTTTGCCCTTGTCCGCGATGATCGTACGCAATACAGCGGTAGCGGGTTTTGAAATAATCGATTTGTGCCCGGAACATTTCATGAGAAAACAAAAGGCCGTGTGAAAAGACAATGGTTTCCTCTCCGGCACCTTCATCGATGTAATATAGACTGGCATTGTTACAGTTGATGTGTGGCATTTTATTTTTAATTAGCGATCAATTATTATATGCTTTGTCGTTCAAGCCAACGTAAAAAGAGAACATCATCAATACTAAAGAATTCCTTTCCACTTGCGTCTGTGTCGGTATAAATGAGGTCGTATTTTAGCAGTGAAGCAATAGCTTTGCTTGCTGAAGAGGGATTTGTGATCCCCGCGGCACTCATAAACTCATTTCCGGTTATGGCATAAACTTTTTTCAGTTTAGCTACAGCATAGAGAACCCTGAACTGCATATCCGTTATAGGCTTTTTTAGTTTTAAATAAAACGGCTCATATTGTTTTAAGAGTTCTCCAACAGTGGTCAGCACGGAATCTTCCTTTACTATTCGAAGCGTGTCATCATATAGGTGATTACATACTAACTGAATGTACGCGGTGAATCCCAAGCAGTAGTCGTAGATGAAGCCGGCAACATCTTTTGAAATACTTTTTTTCCCTTTCTTGAATTGATCAACAATAAAATTGGTGTACACATCTTTCGGTATACTGGTTAAAGTCATTAGTTCGGCACTGTGGAAGAAGGGGCGTTTATTCGATCCAAACATTTCATGCAGCACCCGTTGCTGACTTCCGGAATAAATAAACCGGATCGAGCTATGCTGTTGGGCTTCGGCCCTAAGCCAACCTTCCACCTGTGCTTCCTTGAAGCTAAGTATCTGCTGGAATTCATCGAGCGCAATGACCACATTCTTCTGCTTGGCGATGATTTTCAAAAGTTCAGAAACCGATTTTTTATTATCACCCGGCCTCACCAGGTTAAACCCTACACTATACTGGCCAGTAAGCGCATCCATTTCAACACTGAACTTGAGCGAAGTGAGCAATTCCAGAAAAGAAAATTTATGGGCGGAGGGAATGTTAGCCAGCGAGGAGGCAAGACTTTTCAGGAAGTCGTCCAGGTTGTTGCAGAGATTCAGGTCAACATACACGCAGACCCAATCTTTTAAATTGGCGAAAACATGATAGATAAGGGCGGTTTTGCCAAGTCTGCGAGGGGAGATAATGCAGGTATTCCGACCATTTTTCAGGTTTTTGATCAGGGCACGGGTTTCGTTCTCCCGATCGCAAAAAGTTTCATTCCCCCGGTAACCGATAACAACAAACGGATTCATTCCTTCGATAATTTATACTAAAGGTATTATACTTTTTGTATAATACCAAAGGTGTAACTCCATTCGTTTGCTATCTAATCAGGGAATAACGTACTTTCTGTTATGAGAAAAGTTATCGCCCTTTTACTAGCCCTCATGCTTCAGATGCACGGATGGTCACAAATTAAGGCTCTCGTGGGCGGAACACTCATTGATGGCTATGGCGGTAAGCCATTACAAAATTCAGTCGTCATCATTGAGGGAGAACGCATAAAGGCTGTTGGACAAATTGGTTCTATTGACATTCCAAAAAATGCTGAAGTCATTTCAACCGAAGGGATGAGCATATTGCCCGGCCTGTGGGATATGCATGTGCACCTGATGATTAACGGGCACAGTGACTACACCCATTGGGACAAAACTTATTTGAAAATCGCTAAGGATGTTATCATGCCTTCATCGGCACACCAACTTTTGCTGGCCGGAGTCACCAGCGCGCGCGATCTGGGCGCACCATTGGAAACAAGCATTAATGTTCGTGATCGCATTAACAAGGGAGAAATACCAGGACCAACGATGTACATGAGCGGCCCCTTCATCCAGAAAGAACCCTATCCGGGCACAGCTGAATTCCGATGGGGTGTTAAGGGAGAGGCCGATGCGCGTGCAAAAGT
Organism: Flammeovirgaceae bacterium UBA2366; assembly: GCA_002344065.1. Classification (GTDB taxonomy): domain Bacteria; phylum Bacteroidota; class Bacteroidia; order Cytophagales; family Cyclobacteriaceae; genus UBA2336. The sequence goes on along the minus strand of DDTK01000013.1, from coordinate 11,134 downwards.
ACAACGCCTGGCCAAAGCGGGCGTGAATTGCATCAAACTGATCGATCAGGATGAAATGACAGACGCAGAATATTTGGCCGTGGTAGATGAAGCACACAAGAATAAACTGAAAGTAGTGGCGCACGCACACCGCCCCGATGAAATACGAAGAGGTCTGAAAGCAGGCGTTGATTGCTTTGAACATACCGGGCTGGCCGCAGCGCCCGAGTATCCGGCTGATATTATCGCCATGATCAAAGAGCGCACCGCGAAAATGAGTTTGGGCCCGCTGTTTTGGACACCAACAGTTGAAGGACTATACAATTATGAATACGTGCGCGACAATCCCGAACACCTTGACAACACCTCATGGCATTTAGGTTTACCCGATTCGATCATTAATGATATCAAACAATCCATCAAGCATCCGGGTAGGCTTTCTTATTTCGGGTTGAATCCGTTGCGAAAGCCAACACTGGAAACAAAAATAAATCAACTCAAAAATGCAGGCGTGGTGTTGCTGATTGGTACCGATAGCGGCATACCAATGAAGTTCCACAGCCAAAGCACCTGGAACGAACTGGACGTGTGGGTAAACAAATTTGGTTTCGACCCGATGTACACCATTCGCGCAGCAACGTACTGGCCGGCCGTGGCGATGGGTGTGGAGAAAGATTTTGGAACGATCAGCGAAGGCAAGTATGCTGATATTATTGCTGTGAAGGGTGATGTATTAAGTCATATTGCATTGCTGCAACGTGTGGATATGGTGATTAAGAAGGGGAAACAATATAAGTAACTACACCATAAACTGTGTAGACACAGACCAAAAGAATAAAGTTTGGATAAATTAACTTTTACTATGATTAAAAAGCTTTTTCTTTTTCAATTGATTGTACTGCTCGCATTGGTGGGCGTTGTACTATTCAACACGTTCACGTTTAAATCGAATCAACAACCCCTTGCAGCCGTATCAGCGCCTGAGGTTACTGAACTCTCACTTCAACACTTTCAACAAGCACTTTCTTACAAAACCATTTCGTATGGCGACCCTTCGTTGTTTGATTCAATACAATTCACAGGCTTTCGCGAATTTTTGAAATCAACGTATCCAAAAACGCATGAAACGCTTTCACGCGAAATAGTAGAAGGATACAGTTTGCTTTATAAGTGGGAGGGAAAAAATCCTGATCTGAAGCCCGTTGTTCTCATGGCTCATCAGGATGTAGTGCCCATTGAAGAGGCTACCAAATCGATGTGGACGGTGGATCCATTTGGCGGTGTGATCAAAGATAATTTCATCTGGGGCAGAGGAACCACGGATGATAAAATCAATGTGATCGCTATACTTGAAACAGTTGAAAAGCTGGTGAGTGAAAACTTCCAGCCTGAGCGAACAGTCTACCTTATTTTCGGGCACGATGAAGAAATTGGAGGCAAGGGCGCAATTGCTATAGCACGCTTGTTAAAGGAAAGAAACATTGCCGCTGAGTTCATATTAGATGAAGGCGGCATTATTACAGCGGAAAAAATTCCGGGTATTACAAAGCCGGTAGCGCTGTTGGGCACATCGGAGAAGGGTTATATGTCACTGAAGCTAACGGTTACCGCCCAGGGTGGTCATTCATCTATGCCAGAAAAGGAAACGTCAATTGATATTTTATCGAAGGCACTGTACAATCTTAGAAGTAATCCGTTTGAGGCTGATTTTACCGAACCCATGCGTGGCCTGATGGAAAGCCTGGGACCGGAAATGCCTTTTGTTCAGCGGATGGCCTTTGCTAATCCGTGGTTGTTTAAGAAATTAATTCTTGGAACGTATTCTGAGAGTAACACGGGTGATGCCATGATCCGCACCACGATTGTGCCCACCATCATTGAAGGCGGCATTAAAGATAATGTGGTGCCAACCGTGGCCACAGCGGTTGTAAATTTTCGCTTGTTACCCGGCCATTCTTCGGAGCAGGCAATAGAAGGTGTGAAAAACAAGATTAATGACGAACGCGTAAACATTACTCCGCTCAGTACCTTATCGGAAGCATCACCCGTAACACCGGTGAAGGGTTTCGGATATCAGAAAATAGCTTCAACCATTCAAAAAAGTTATCCGCAGTTGATTACATCTCCTTTTTTAGTTATTGGCGCAACCGACTCGCGGCATTTTACTGAAGTATCTTCCAACATTATTAAGTTTAGTCCCGCGATTGACCCGATTGGCTTTCACGGAATTGATGAACGCGTGAGTTTGGAAAGCTACAAAACAGCCTTGTGGTTTTATGAGCAGTTGTTGAGAGATTTAAACTGACTGTAGAATCAAAAAAATGTTGCACCATATTTCTTTGTGTTCTCTGAGCAAAACGTAGTGGCCTCTGTGGTTTTGCATTTTGTAAACGTTAACAGCAATAAATTCAAACACCCGATATGAAAAAAGCAATCCTTCTTATCGTACTGCTCACTACACTATCTGCAGCATTCGCCCAGGTCACCATTGATAACCTCCTCAACGTACCCTTCCCAACAAGCCTCACCGCCAGTACCGATGGTAAACGTATTGCCTGGGTGTTTAACGATCAGGGTGTACGTAATATTTATGTAGCCGATGCACCTGATTTTGCACCCAAAAAAATTACCAGCTACAATCAGGATGATGGTCAGGAAATTTCATCGGTGCAATTTACGAGTGATAATTCGAAAATCATTTTCATTCGTGGAGGGGCACCCAACAGCGCGAATGAACTACCGAATCCTATCGCCTTGCAACCCAGTGTTGATCGCGCCATCTGGATAATGAATGTTGATGGAAGCAATGTGAAGAAACTGGCCACTGGTTTTTATCCAAAGCTATCGCCTGATGGTAAATCGATCGCTTATTTAAGCAGCGGCCAGGTGTGGCTGGTTAAACTCGATTCAGCTGGCAAGGGTAGGAAACTTTTTCATTCACGCGGTTCGCAAAGCAACATGCGCTGGTCGCCCGATGGAAATAAGCTGGCTTTTGTGAGCAGCCGCACCGACCATTCGTTTATTGGCGTTTATGATTTTTCAACCAACACCACTCAGTTTTTAGACCCCAGTGTTGATCGTGATGGCAATCCTGTTTGGTCACCCGATGGAAAGCAAATCGCCTTTACGCGAGCACCCAACGTTCGTAACCGATTGCCTTTTGTTCCGGCAAGAGAAGGACACCCGTGGTCCATTCGGGTTGTGGATGTAAGCACAGAAAAAGCAAAAGAAGTTTGGGTTGCTAAACCGGGCAGAGGCAGCGTATTGCATACAGGTATTCCCGTGGTGGATAACATGCTTTGGTGGATAGGCGACCGCATTGTGTTTCCGTGGGAACGCGATGGCTGGCAGCATTTGTATTCTGTTTCCATCAACGGAGGAGAAGCGCTGCTGCTCACACCGGGTGATGGTGAAACAGAGTCGGTTGATGTGGCGCGTGATGGAAAAAGCCTGATCTATGTTTCTAATATCGGGGACATCGACCACAGACACATTTATAAAGTAGCCGTAACCGGAGGTAAGCCACAACAACTTTCAACAGGGGATGGCATTGAATATTCACCAGTTGAAACAACGGCTGGTGTAGTTTGCTTGCGTACCGATGCGACCACCGCTGCATGGCCTTATGTTATTGGTGCAAACGGTCAATCAAAAATGATTGCAGCTGATTTGTTCCCGAAAGCTTTTCCGAAAAAGGATCTGGTAACACCTCAGGCAGTGATGATCACGGCAACGGATGGCATGAAAATTCCCGCACAGCTTTTTCTTCCTAAAGGCGCAAAGCCAGGTGATAAACGCCCAGCCGTAATTTTCTTTCATGGCGGTTCGCGCAGGCAAATGGTATTGGGGTTTCACTACAGTGCGTATTATCATAACGCCTATGCGCTCAATCAGTATTTCACCAGCCAGGGGTATGTAGTATTGTCGGTAAATTACCGCAGTGGAATTGGTTATGGATTGGATTTTCGTGAAGCGATTGATTACGGGGCAGCCGGTGCCAGCGAATACCGCGATGTGGAAGGAGCAGGATTATATTTAGCGCAACGCGCTGATGTGGACGCGAAAAAAATTGGTTTGTGGGGCGGAAGCTATGGCGGCTATTTAACCGCGATGGGCTTAGCCAAGGCATCAGATTTGTTTTCATGCGGTGTGGATATCCACGGTGTGCACGATTGGAATGTGGTGATACGAAATTTTGTACCATCGTATCAGGCCGAAAAGCAACAAGCTTTTTCGCGCAAAGCATTTGAAGCGTCTCCCATGAATTTCATTAAAGACTGGCGATCACCGGTACTGCTCATTCATGGGGATGACGACCGGAATGTTCCGTTCAGCGAGACGGTAAGCCTGGCAGAAAATCTTCGAGAACAGGGCGTGTATTTTGAGCAACTTGTCTTTCCTGATGAAGTACACGGATTTCTGCTGCACAAAAACTGGGTGAGCGCTTACAGAGCTTCAGCCGATTTCTTCAAGCGCATGTTTGAGCGGAAGTGAAAACAGTAGGCCAACAAATACTCAGTTATGTTTCAGGAACTATCGTTGAAAAACGACCAAGCGCTGTAAGTGGTGAGTTGGAAGTGTGGTATCAAAACGGAAAATACGTTTTACACTCACCTGATGCCAACTATTCGTTTGATACACTTCACCGGGTTTTCCAAAAGGCTTTCAAAAAACTTCAGGTTAAGAAGCGTAATCCAAAAACGGTTTTAATACTTGGCTTTGGTGCCGGAAGCGTTGCCACCATTTTATGTGACGAACTAAGACTAACACCAAACATTACGGGTGTTGAACTTGATCCCGAAGTAATTTCGCTTGCCAGAAAATATTTTGATCTGGACAAGCACAGGAATTTGACGCTGCATATTGCAGATGCTGCTGATTTTGTACGATCGTGCAGCGCCCGTTTTGATTTGGTGGTGAGTGATGTATTTGTGGATAAGCAAATTCCCATACATATGCTGACCACGGCATACGCAAAGCACCTGTTGCAGTTGACTGCAGCAGAAGGCCTGGGTATGATGAACATAATTTCGGAGACAAAAGAGCAACATCATCAGCTTGACTTAATTCATAAGGCGCTAAAGCAGTCCGGTTTTAACCTTAAAAGCCTACGTGTCTCGCCCATTAATTCAATTATCTACTGGACCGCCTAAGCCTAGCCTGATAAATATCATGGCTTCCCTTGATCCGCATCATTCATAATCGTTCATAGCAGCAATACCTTGTTTTTGGGCAATGGGCGCACAAAGGCTGGCTGGTGGTCAGGATTTTGTGACCGAAAAAACTCATACCATGAAAAAGATATTAGTTCCTACAGATTTTTCAGCATGCGCAGAAAATGCATTTAGCGTAGCGCTGGAAATCGCGCGCAAGGCTGGCGCTGAATTAATTGTGCAGCACCTCTATGATGATAAATCCGGTAGTATGCACGTGCTGCCGACTAAACCCATCCAGACGGATCCCGCCTTAGGTCATGCAAAAGCAAAACTTGACGAGCTCGTTGCATCAGCAGAACGAGCAGGTGTACACACTAGGCCATTACTGGTGATGAATAAGGGGACAGATAAAATTGAAAACTATATTGAGCCTCTTGGAATTGATCTTGTGGTTATGGGTTCGCATGGTGCAACGGGTATTCGCGAACTGGTCATCGGATCGCAAACGCAACGTGTTGTTCGTCACGCCACCGCCCCGGTGTTGGTAATTAAAAACAAACCTGATGTGGTTACTTTTGATAAGATTCTTTTTGCTTCCACCTTCCATGAAAATCCTGCTAAAGCATTAGGAAGTGTGTCAAAGCTTAGGGAACTCTGGAACAGCACCATTCACATGCTCTACATCGGGCTGGAAAATGATAAGCAAACCAAGGCCGAGGTAGATGAAAAAATGAACACCCTTCAAGCGCAGTTTCCAAACGCAACCTTTACCCGCAACTTCATTACCACAAATGATCCGGAATGGGGAATTAAACATGCCGCAAAAGATATTGCCCCCGATGCTATTGCGCTTACTACCCAGCTAAAAACAGGAGCCTTTATTTTTTCTCATAGTTTGGCAGAGAGCCTGGTAAACCATGAACAATTGCCCGTGCTCGTTATTAATGAAAAGAGTTGAGCCACCAGGTTTCATAAAGTTGATCTATTTTTAGGGGATCAACAAAACGAATCCAGTGGCCAGCATTGAGCAACCTCCTGTAAAAGCAAAACCATTTGTAGATACGGATGTACTTTTTTCCATCCGCCCGGAATTGCTGAACGATTCATACATCTATATTCACGGCTACGTACAAACCCAGGCGCAAGAAATGCTTATTCGCATTTGGCCATCAACATTTTTAGTAGGCAAGAACGCAGCCGAACGGGCACAACTAATCCATGCCGAAAACATAACCTTTGCCCCGGTGTGGACCATCGTGCCGGATAAGCTGAGGTATAGCTTCTTGCTGATCTTTTCTGCGCTGCCTAAAACATGCCGTGTGTTTGACCTGGTCGAGGAGATTCCACAGCCGGGAGGATTCTTTATTCCGAACATTGCACGCAACGATACAGATGTATATCATGTTAATTTTGATGTTTAAGTGCTTTTATCCGCTGTGTGAACCGTTTACCTGCGTGCTTAATATAGCCGCTTTACAATTAGTATGGCGATTAATGTGAATCAGCTATCGTTTGTGAATTTTTCTGTTTTTCGGCTTCTTAGTGGGTAAGAAAATTGGCCACAAAAGCACTTTTGCACCAAAATTTTTAGAAAATTTACAACTAGGATTTAGTGTGTAGATCGGGTTATTAAAGGAAAAATTGGCGATGACAGAAAGAGAACTCATCAAACTGGAGGCTACCATCCGAAATAAGATGGAGGAAATTAAAAAGCAACGCGTAAGCCTGAGAGATTCCGGTATAGGTGGGCTTATGAATACGCTGAAAAAAGTTGATGAGGCGCTGTATGAAAAAATCCTGCCGGAGTATAAAAATATGGTGACAAACTATAACATCTTCAAATAGTTTTAGCTCAATCACAACAGGCTCCTTTGCAACTGTTATTGGTGTTGCATACTCACCAGAATGGTATACTTTTGTTGATACCTAACTGAGCGAAACATGGCACTTTTTAATCCACTCCAAGTAAAAGAAATCAACGAGATTATTGCAGCCGTCACTAAAGCCATTAAACCTAAGTGCGAAATTGGAGCGAATGATAAAACGCTGCTGAACGCCCTGCTCAAAGCACATGATCCAAAAAAGAAGGCGACCTACTTCAAATGCAAACGCGAGTACTCAGAAGCCATTGTTACACATTTTGTAAAGGAGAAGGGGGTTACTAAGAGTCGGTTTCATAAAAGCAGCCAGGCCTATATTTTTATAGTGTCGTAATACGCGTTCTTCGTGCATGACAAAGAAAGCTACTCGTGCCGCAATGAATCCACCGGGTTTGCACGCGATGCTTTAAGAATTTCATAGCCCACCGTGAATAACGTAATCAGCGCCAACACTAGCAGGGCCATGGCAAATAAACCGACCGATAGCGGAGTTTGATACACAAAACGCTCCAGCCATTTTGCAGAAAGAAAATAGGTTAGCGGAACGGCAATCACTGCAGCAATCAGCAACAACCTGGCGAACACCAGTATCAACAATTTCAAAATCTGTACGCTGCTGCTGCCCATCGCCTTACGAATACCAATCTCGCGTGTGCGCTGTTGCGCCATAAACGATGCGAGGCCGTACAACCCGATGCACGTAATGATAATGGCCAGGGCCGAAAACTTTTCCGTGAGCCCGGCAACCTTCGTTTCATTTTCATACATGCGTCCAAACTCATCATCAATAAACCAATAATCAAAACCGTAGGTCGGAAACATCTTCTTCCACTCCTGCTCCAGGAAACGAATTTTTTCACCCATGTTCTTTGCACCAATTCGCACGTGTATGATGCGATCGGCAAAGTGTGGACGCGCAGCAATTCCCAGCGGTTCAATTTTATGATGCATGGAGCGGTACGGAAAATCTTCCACCACACCAATAACTTTTCCTGTAACCGGTGCCTGTGTGCTGTCGGGGCCACCGTAGTAACTGTGAGCCGGACGGATTACCGTCTTACCAATCATATCAGCGGGGCTGATGTTGAGTGAACGCACAGCCGACTCGTTGAGCAGCACAGCCGAAGAGTCAGAAATATTACTCCCATCAAAGCCGCGACCGGCAATAATTTTTAAGCCGAATGTTTTAGGGAAATCATAATCGCCATTAAGTTGAAACCACTCGAATGCATCTTCTTTTATTTCAGGAAACTGAAACCGCATGTTCAACGGCCCGAAGTAATCCAACCGTGGTAAGTGATTGGCGAGTGTTACCGCATCAATCTGCGGATCGGCCAGCAACATATTTTTATAGGTGTTGTACTGATGATCTGTGGCTGTGCCTTCGCCAAAGCCACCATACCGGATGGACACAATCTGTTTGCCCGCCTCATTCAGTTTCGAGTTGCGCATCAAATCCATCTGGCGCACCAACACCAGGCTGCCGATGAACAGCGCCACCGCCACGGTAAACTGCAAGCCGATCAAAAACTGGCGGAACACATTCGAGCCCTTGCGAAACGAAAACTTCCCCTTCAACACTACAGCCGGCTGAAAGCCTGAGATAAACAAAGCCGGGTAGCTGCCACCCAGGAACGTAACAAACACCACCACCGCACCGAGTATGCTCAGCATGCCAGGTTCAAAAGGATGATGTACAGCAAAGGTTTTTTCAGAAATCGAATTAAACTCCGGCAACAACAATACAACAGCGCCAACGGCAAGCACCAACGCCATGAGCACCAGCAAGAATGACTCGAGCATAAACTGAATGAATAACTGTGTACGCTGACTGCCAAAAGTTTTACGCAACCCGATTTCTTTGGCGCGTGTGGCGGAGCGTGCTGTTGCCAGGTTTATATAATTGATGCTGGCTACCACCAATATCAACACGGCAATAGTAATAAAAATGTATAAATAATTTTTGTCGGCCGACTTTCGGTAAATGGACCAGTCCATTTCCTGGTCGAAGTGCAGGTCGGTGATCTTGCGCATGATGGGACGAAACTTGATATCGAGGTTATACTTTGCAATAATTTCGTTGGCTTGTTTTTGCAAGTCCTCTTCCATGGCGGGTACCAGCGCAGGGTTTCTGCAATTGAAAAACGATTGTGTCCATATTCCATATTCACCATCGCCCATATACACATTCAGCGCCTGATCCATTTCCCGCACAAAAGGTTTCAGCGCATAAATGCTGGCAATGTATTGCGGAGCAATGTGTGCGTTGGAGGGAAAGTCTTCATACACACCCGTTACCATCAACTCAATGGGTGTATTGTTGGTCATCATGTGCGATACACTCAGGGTTTGGTTCAGCGCATCGCCTTCACCAAAAAATTTCTGCGCGGCTGTGCGCGACAGGATGATGCTGTTCTGTTCTTTCAGTGCTTCAGTGGGATGACCGCTAATCATACTTACCACCAGCAACGTGCCGATATTGGGTTCGGCCCAGATTATTTCTTCTGTTAAAATAATTTTATCGGTGGGCACATGGCGCAGGCTGGTGGGCATACCTTCCTGTACATAGCTGGTAATGTCCGTTACCCCTTCGTAGGTTTCCTTCAGGTAATTGTCCCACCCGCCCGGCACCTGTGGGTAGGTTTGTATGTCACCATTGCTGGTCTGCATCCAATAGCCCATGCGGTAGGTGGTTTCCGCTTTGGGGTGCATGGTGTCGAAGGTAAGTTCATCGCGCACATACAGCAAAATAAAAATGGCTGAAGCCAGCCCGATGGCCAGGCCTAAGGTGTTTACGATGGCGTAGCCGCGTTGCTTAACCAGGTTGCGGAAGGCGAGGAGGAGGTAGTTGGCGAACATAACGGAGAGGTTGGTTAAGAAAGGTAACGAAAGAATAACAGGTTATGATGCGAAGGAGTGAAGGAAAGTTTAGAAACGGCTACGGACGTTTGAAAAGAATTAACAAGTACTGAGATAAATCCCTTGGTGATTTGGATAATCTCCCAGATCCGGATGTGTTAGCCGAAAAGATTATTGAAACCTCGAAGTAGAACGGGCAAGTTTTCAACAGATCGTGTAGTCGTTGAATAAAAGAATGGACCCTCCATCATTAACAATGAGATTAACCCCCAAACAATGAAAGCTGAACCTCTTGTACAACAGGTTGCTCATGGATGGGATAAACTTTTGTTTCCCGGTAACGGGAAGCAATGACAATGTTGGTATCTCCGGCCATTGATTTAAACAAACGCTCAACAAGAACAGGCGAGTTGTTTTCTTTTGAAAGGTGCGACAAAAATAAATGACTCATGAACGAGGGCCGGTGCTTGCGGAATAACTCCAGCGCCTGTTCATTTGATAAATGCCCCTTGTCACCGCGGATTCTGTTTTTCAAATGAAGGGGATAGGGTCCGGTCTCCAGCATGTGATCATCATAATTGGCTTCCAGGAATGCCGCATGGCATTGCTTGAAGTGATGGATAACGTTTTCGCATACAACACCCAAATCGGTGAACACGCCCACCTTCACGGTTTCATTGGCAATAATAAAACTGTGCGGATCGTTGGCATCATGGAATTTAGGAAAGCCCGTAATGGTAAGTTGTCCAATCGCAATGGGCTCATTTGCTTTGAATGGAAAAAGTAAATGTTGCTTCACACGCAGTCCGCGGTGCCCCAGGGTATTAGGCGTAACGTAAACCGGTAGCTTGTATTTTTTCGAAATGCCGGCAACGCCTTTAATATGATCGGAGTGCTCGTGTGAAATAAAAATGGCCTTCACCTTTTTCATGGAAAGGTTAAGCCGATTCATGCGGAGTTCCGTTTCGCGGCAGGAAATTCCCGCATCAATTAAAACAGCCTCGTGGTGGTTGCCAACGTAGTAGCAGTTGCCGTTGCTTCCTGAATTGAGTGAGGCTATAAATAATGACATGCACGAAAGTAAGAAAAATCGAATGACTACTTGTGACACCTGAGCCTTCATTAAAGCTGGTGGTTATTATTAACAAGTGGTTTAGCAGAATCGGAATAGGTAAAAACAACATTGAGAAATCTGAGTGTCCGCTTGATGTCCTAATTAATACCTCACCCCGTCCTTGCCTACCGGCCTTTAGATTTGTA
>DDTK01000011.1 GCA_002344065.1 Flammeovirgaceae bacterium UBA2366 | reverse complement strand
CTTAGTCTTAGAATACAGGCAGGCCGGGCATCTCTTTGATTAATGCGAGATCGCGGGTCAAAGCCCGCGATGACTTTCACGAAGGGTTATGTGGTATCTTTGCGGTCTATCAGTTTCTTTATATTCGAGTACTTGGAAACACCCATCTCCATATTAAAGCGCTATTGGAAACACCTTGCGTTTCGGCCGTTGCAGGAAGAAATCATTGCTTCTGTATTGAAGCATCAAGATACCCTGGCATTGCTGCCCACCGGTGGGGGCAAATCGGTTTGCTTTCAGGTACCGGCCATGCTGATGGAAGGAATGTGTCTTGTGATTTCACCGCTTATTGCCTTGATGAAAGACCAGGTGGAAGGACTAAAGCGAAAGGGAATAGCGGCAACTGCCATACACTCCGGAATGAGCCGGGCTGAAATTGACAGGCTGCTCGACAACTGCATTCACGATCATGTAAAATTTCTGTATGTATCGCCTGAGCGTTTGCAAACGGAACTCTTCATTGCTCGGGTAAAGCAAATGAAGGTTTCGCTTGTGGTGGTTGATGAAGCGCATTGCATCTCGCAATGGGGGTATGACTTCCGACCGCCCTATTTACAGCTAGCGGCTTTGCGAGAACTTATGCCTGATGTTCCGGTAATTGCCCTCACCGCCACCGCCACCCAGCAGGTTAAGGATGATATTGTTGATAAGCTGGCTTTCCGGAAAGGATTTGAGGTTTTTCAACGCACCTTTGCCCGCGACAACATTTCGTTTGTTGTTCGTAAAGCTGAAAACAAGGAAAAAAAAATGCTGGAAGTACTCCAAAAAGTAAGCGGCCCGGCTATCGTATATGTGCGGTCGCGAAAGGGCACGGTAGAGTTAGCTGAGTTGATGGCGCGTAAAAACATTTCAGCAACCGTTTATCATGCGGGATTAAGTTTTCAGCAGCGCACCGAGCATCAGGATGATTGGATTAAAGGAAGATGTAGGGTAATGGTAGCTACGAATGCCTTTGGTATGGGCATCGATAAGCCCGATGTGCGAACGGTGGTGCACATGGATCTTCCTGAAACGTTGGAGGCGTATTACCAGGAAGCTGGACGAGCCGGGCGTGATGGCGGCCGTTCGTATGCCGTGGTTCTCTGGCACGAGGCCGATCGGGATTCGTTAATGGCAAAGGTGAAACAGGCCCACCCGGAAGTTTCTTACCTGAAAAAGATCTATCAGGGTTTGGCCAATTATTTTCAGTTGGCGGAAGGAAGCGGGGAAGGGGAAAGCTATGCGTTTGATTTGCATGATTTTTCAGAACGATTTGAATTGCATGTGCAGGAAGTTTATGGCGCACTCAAAAAACTAGAGGAGGAGGGACTGATTCAATTCAACGAAAGTTTTTACAGTCCGTCACATATAACGTTTCATATGGATCGGGCAGCGTTGTATGAATTTCAGGTTGCCAACGAAAAATTTGATCCCATCATTAAAATGTTGTTACGCCTTTATGGCGCTCAACTCTTCAGCGACTTTGTAAAGATCACAGAGAGCCAACTGGCAAAAGGACTTCGGGTTTCGGTTGATGAACTGAAAGCCGAACTAAAGCATTTGCATGCCCTGAATGTTCTTATCTACCAACCGATAGTAGACAGTCCGCAAGTAACCTTTATTTTACCCCGGCAGGATGCCGATAATCTTCCCCTAAATTTTGAACGCATTAAAACGCGCAGAAAACTGGCAGAAGAAAAAATGGAAGCCATGGTGGGGTTTGTTACGACTACCCACCGGTGCCGTATGCAATTAATACTTGATTATTTTGATGAACAGAGCTGGGAGATATGCGGTAAGTGCGATGTGTGTGTGGCCAACCGGAAAAGGGAAAACCAGGTGGAAGCAAAGGAGTTACAGCATGAAATTTTAACAATACTTTCATCAGGATCTTTAACGAGTGAGGAACTTGAAACAAAAATTAATCCGACAGATACCGAAATGTTTGTCGACATTATTCGTGATTTGGTTGATCGTGGTGAACTTGAATACGATGATGTATGGAAATTAAGGGTAAAGGTACCGTCTAACTAGTATGGGTCTTTATTCAGTAGAGGTATTCCTGCGCTCTGTTTAATCATCGCGGAAGCGATAACGGACACCGGCCATAAGTTGGCTTAAAATTTCAGTGGTATCATCATAGAAAATCGGGCCGAAGGCTTTTACATCGAAAGCGAAATTGCGCTTCTTTTCAAAAAGCTTTACCTGAAAGTTATAACCGAAATTGTAGGCCAGGGTCAGGTCTTTCTTTTTGCTAAAATTATAGTACTCATCATTGCGTAGTTGAAAGGCCAGGCCACCACCGGCAAAGAAACCTTTTTGCTGAGTTGATGAAAAGTGGTGTATTCCCAGCACATCAAGGGTATGAATATTAAAGGTATAATCAGTAGACCCGGTAAAAGGGCTTTGAAAAAATGTGTATCCGGTATTCAGTGACCAGAATTCAGCTAATTGTTTTCTAAAACCAATACCTACGGCCGGTGCAAAGTGAAAACCTTCTGCATCCATGGCATAGCGAATGGCCAACTCAAACGCCCAGGGATATTTTTCATGTGTTGCTGTTTTGTTTATTGGCTTTTCCGATGGCGCTGACGTTTTGGAAGGAATCGGTGTCATACCCATTCGCTTCAGGTAAAACTGCGGCAGGGTTTTGTTGGCCTTGTGAAGGTCAATAAGCCGATTGTACTTTTTAAGTGTGTAGGGGTTTAAGCCAATATACGAGGCCCCTAACGACACGCTGCTCCCAAGTACACCTGCCGTACCTGCCAACATCAGTAAAAGGCCGGCATAATTAGTTTGATCATACGAAGCGGTTGGGGAACTGTTAAGGTCGTTTTCAAGCCAAAGCCCCCCGCCAATTATGGCGGCAGTTGAGGCACCCAAAACGAAATACATGGTCTTTTGATTTTTTGTATAGATGTTTCGCTTTTTTATAAAAAGCCATGCCAGTGCTTTGGTTGTATCATCATAGGCGGAAATCCAAATTTTTTCCGTTTCTGTGAGTTTCACTTCGGGTTTCTCTTCTTGTGCATCGGCAACATGTACAAGCGTGCCAGCCAACATCGTAAGGAAAATAATTTTGGCACTCATAGGTTGTTCATAAGAGAATTATCTTACCAACAATTCGCGCGCATTCTCCACCGCAACTTTTGAGGGTTTATCACCGCCAATCATCTTGGCAATTTCTTCAACGCGTTCTGCTTCGTTCAACTGTTTAATGGTGCTGACAGTCTTTACATCAGAATCGTTCTTATAAACATAGTAATGCTGATCTGCTTTGGCGGCAATTTGCGGCAGGTGACTGATGGTGATAAGCTGATGGTTTTTAGCCATACTCTTCATAAGCTTACCCAACTTAATGGCAATTTCGCCAGAAATACCGCTGTCAATTTCATCCAGCACAAGCGTGGGCATTTCGGTTTTTTCGGCCATCACGTATTTAATGCAAAACATCAGGCGTGAAAACTCACCACCCGAAGCCACCTGGCTTAAGGCACGAGGTGCAATACCTTTGTTGGCGCTAAACAGAATTTCTATGCTATCGGTGCCGGTTGCTGTTGGCGCTGTTCGCTGGTGTTCAATTTTTAACACGGCCTGCGGAATACCCAATTCTTTTAACAGGCCGATAATTTCTTTGCACAGGGGTTCAAAAACTTTTGCCCGCGATTGGCTGAGTTTGTTGGCAGAAGTTTCAAGATTTTGGGTTGCACGATCGAAAGCAGCCTTTGCTTCAGCCAATGCTTCATCCAGGTTTGACGTGAGGTTGGCTTTTTGTTGCAATTCTTCCTGAAGCTTTAATAAATCTTCAAGAGAATTCGTTCTGTGTTTTTTAAGCAAACGATACAAAATATCAATACGATCCTTTACCGTAATGGCATGCTCAGGGTCAAAATCAATGCTGGCTTCGGCATGTTCAATTTCCTTAACAACATCATCTAATTCAATTACTATACTTTGCAGTCGTGCTAATAAATTTTCATAGTCCTGTGAATAACCGGCAACTGCCTGAAGGTGCCCCCTTGCTTCAGCCATTGCCTGTCGCGCGGCATACTCGGAGCGCGAAAGCAAATCAAGGGTGGTGTTGAAGCGAATTTTTATATCCTCGGCATGCTCCATTATTTTTACCTCCGATTCAAGTCTCTCTTGTTCGCCAACTTCAAAGTTGGCCTTCACCAGTTCGTCCAACTGAAAGTTTACAAAATCAGCTTCTTGTCGTAAAGCATCGGCCTGGGTGCTTAAGGTGTTGTAAGCTTTTTTGGCAGACATATAGTTATCCCATGCTGTACTGTATGCATCTAAAATCGAATGATTATCCGCGTAAGCGTCAATTAATTTTAGTTGGAAAGTTTGTGTGCCTAATTGGAGTGTTTCGTGCTGCGAGTGAACATCCATTAATTGACTACCCAGTTTTTTAAGCACCTCTACGGTAACGGGTGTATCGTTTATAAAGGCCCGCGATTTTCCACCGGGGTTGATCTCTCTCCGAAGTACAGTCTGGTCATCATAGTCCAGATCCTCGGCTTTAAAGAAATTTTTCAGGCTGTAGGCACGAATATCAAAAACTCCTTCGGTGATACATTTTTCGTTTTCGTCCCACAATACTTTTGTGTCAGCACGGTTGCCCATCAGCAAACCAAGGGCTCCCAGCATAATGGATTTACCTGCTCCGGTTTCACCTGTAATAACATTCAGGTGAGCGGAAGGCTTCATTTCCAGGTGCCGGATGAGGGCGTAGTTTTTTATGGTAAGATGCTTCAGCACAGCAGACTATTGTTCCGAAATATACGCGATGATTGTTTGAGGCACCAAAAGCCCGGCTATTAATCCTTCCGGGGTTTACTTTTTAAGTATTTTGTCATACATGGCGCGATTGGTTGGGTCCATGGTAGTAATTAAATCGTATGCTTCTTTTCGAACGTTCAATTCTCCCTCCGAAAAAAGATTGGCCAACTCGACACCTTTTGTGTCAAAAAACGAAATAACACTAATTGCATTTGGATTAATATCCCGTGCCTTTTTAATATCCTTTAAGCCTTTCAATATAATCAAGCGGCTATTGTCGGGATCTTTCTCAAAGGTATCCAGCGCTAATCGGTGGTAGCTGTAAGCATTTTTCCGAACATCAACGAACTGGGTGTTAATCATGTTTTCATTAAACCAATAGCGGTTTCTAATGCTCCCTATGCTTTGCCAGCCAGCCAGGTTGGATGATTGAGCGTTGTTAACAACCTGCAAAGCACGTTGAAAATATGGAGTTCCGCCCAGTTCACTAAAGGTATCGTAGTCCATGCCCAGTATGGTATAGGCGTAGTAGGCCAATAAGGAAGTTATATTGGAAGTAAAAACATTGTCATTAAACTCAAGAGGTATTGTTTCTAGGTACTGAAAATCCCATTCCCGATCGCCAAAATTAAAAATCAGGCTGTTATAGTTTGTATTGTACACCGGTCTTGCGGCTTGCACCTGAACGGATGCGCTAAAGACACCAATCGCGGGCATATCATTGATGTTGATGAGTATGCTGCATTTAATTTTCTCATGGAGAAGATAGTTGTCATTGGTCCACTTGCGCGTATTCAGAAATTGCTGAAATGCATTTTTCATATCTGTAAATACGCCCCTGTCGGTAGTTTGTACACGGGGCCCAACGTTTACGGTAACAATGCAATCCAATTCCTGGGCACAGAGTGCACTATTCAGACATAAAACAATTAGTGCTGTCAGTAAACTACGCATTCAGTTTGTTGATAATTGTACTAACAATATCCTCGGCTAATTCCTTTTTGCTTTTCAGATCAAATGTATAAACCTGATGTGTGCGATCGATGATACTTATTTTATTGGTGTCGTATCCAAATCCAGCTCCTTTATCATTTAAGGAATTGAGTACAATTAAGTCGAAATTTTTTGATTCAAGCTTTTTTCGTGCGTTGTCTATTTCATTTTCAGTTTCCAAAGCAAAGCCTACAATGAATTGGTTTCTGCTTTTTAGTTTGCCGAGAGCGGCAGCAATATCAGGGGTCTTAATCAGTTCAAGCGAAAGTGTTTCGTCTTTCTTTTTGATTTTTTGATCAGCCTTTACAGCAGGTTTATAATCGGCTACGGCCGCAGCAAGCACGGCAATATCAGTTTTAGGAAAAATATCAGTACAGGCATTGTTCATCTCTTCGGCAGAAGTTACATGCTTAACGTATATTTCCGAATGCATAGTATGCAATGAGGTTGGGCCCGAGACGAGATGAACCCGTGCGCCCTGATTAGCCAAAACCTCAGCAATAGCATATCCCATTTTTCCGGTAGAGTGATTGCCAATAAAACGTACCGGATCCAGTGCTTCATGTGTTGGACCTGCTGTTACTAAAGCAGTTTTTCCTTTAAGAGGTTGGCGCTGATCAAAGAAATCATGGAGAAAAGCGTAGATTTCTTCTGGTTCGGCCATTCGCCCTGTGCCGATTAAACCGCTGGCCAGTTCGCCATGGGTAGGGTCAATGATCAGGTTTCCGAAATCTTTTAATCTTTTCAGGTTACTTTTTGTGGAGGCATGTTGAAGCATATCCAGGTCCATGGCAGGTGCCAGCAAAACGGGGCAGCGCGCAGAAAGGTAAACCGCCAATAACAGATTATCACAAATCCCATTTGCCATTTTGCTGATGGTATTTGCACTGGCTGGGGCAATAATCATGGCATCGGCCCAAAGGCCTAATTCAACATGGTTATTCCATTGTCCGGTACTGTCTTTTATGAAGTCAGTCAGCACCGGGTTTTTCGATAGTGTAGCGAGCGTGAGGGGAGTGATAAAATCTTTAGCGGAAGAAGTCATGACAACTCTTACTTCCGCTCCTGATTTTACAAATAAACGAACAAGAAGAGCTGCTTTGTATGCGGCAATGCTACCGGTAATGCCTAAAAGTATCTTTTTACCATGCAGCATAACAGCATGTTATTGTTCAGTTGAGGGCTCAGTTTCTTCGCGCAAACGGTGATTCAATTTTCCTTCCAGAAATTCTTCGGTGGCCGTATTTGTTGGTTTAGGCATACGTTCGTAGAATTTTGATATCTCGATCTGCTCTCGGTTTTCAAATACCTCCTCCAGGTTGTCAACCGTAGTAGCAAACTCAGCTAATTTACTGTTAAGTTCTTCTTTGATATTGACTGCGATTTGACGGGCGCGCTTGGAAATAACCACTACCGATTCGTAAAGATTTCCAGTAGGTTGTGCAATCTTATCCAGATCACGTGTAACAATTGAAGGTTGAATAGCCATAATTATGAATTTAAATTTTTTAGTTTATTAAGTTTTTCAAGACTATCGGAGTATAATTTTTCTGCATCCTTTAGGTAAGCACTGTTAGGGTATCGGTCGATGAAATCAAGGTAGGTATTCACCACTTCCTGATAGCGTTCACGTTGCTTGGTGTAAATGCTTTGTTCGGCAAGTTTGTACTGTGAAGAAATGATCAAGTAACGGGATTCTTCCAGGTGCTTTGAGTCTGGAAAATTATCCTGGAAGTTCTTTAGTGCAACTATGGCCGCTTTGTATTGGCGCATCCTATAATACTGTTTGGCGTTATCAAAGCCTTTTTGATCCAATCGGTCTTGGGTGGTATATATTACGTCCAAAGCCTGATCTTTAAATTTGCTGTTGGGGTAGCGGTTAAGGAACTCTTGCATGGAAGCCATTGCCTCTTTGCTACCGGTTTGGTCAAGATTTGAGCCAGGTGAGGACTTGAAAAGCGAATACGCGTACATGTATCTTGCTTCTTCTGAAAGTGCACTGCGCCCGTAAGTTTCATAAAAGGTTTTAAACTGCTCAGAAGCCAACAGATAGAGCTTTTCGTAGTATTGACAGTAGGCAAGATAAAATTGTCCTTTTTCTGCTTCAGGTAAGCCTCTTATGATAGGCATAATCTGTTCAAAAAGCACCGATGATTTGTAGTAGTCTTTCTTTTCGTAATACCTTAAGGCAGCTTCATATTTAACGCGCCAATCAGGATTTTTCTCAATTTTCCTGAATTTGCTGCACGAAGCCGCCAACAGAAGGATTAAAACCAGTACAATTCCAGACGATGGTATCCGCATAAGCCCGCAAATATAGCATATCACTTGAAATCAATAAAACGGTGGGGTTCAGGCTTAGGGTGTGTGAAAATTGTAAAAATTAACGCTTGACAATGAGCTTCCTTGTCATAACGCTTTCGCTATCGAGGTAAAGGGTGTAGAAGTAGATGCCTGCCGTGAATTCCTCTGCCCTAATTTTTATTCTGTTTTCCTGATAGGGTAACTCGTATTCGGATAATTCGCTTCCTAAAATATTGTGTATCACAATTTTAGCCTTTACACGGTCTGTTAAAAGCCTGTAATCGATATGGGCAAAATCAAATACAGGGTTAGGATAAACATCATGGATGGTGATAAACCGTGAGGAATAGATATCGTTTTTGACGGGTTTTTCTTCTACGCTAAAGTTTAATTCAACACCAAATGAATCAAGCTGGTTTGATTTATTATAAATGACATACCTGACTGTACTAAACCCGGGAACTAAGCCAGCCTCAAGTGCAAGCGTAAGGTTTTGGATGGTCTGGCCGGGTTCGAGACGGAGCGTAAGGTCATCTGGTTGAGCATTTTCACAGTTACCGTCCAGGCAAATAAGGCTTTTTTGAGTGCTCCCAATTTGAGCTTCTTCTCTTCTGATAATGAGGGTAATAGCCTTGCCGGACGTATTTCGGATTTGTATAGGCGTTTTGATAAGATCACCTATAAAACCTTTATGATTCTCAGAATACCCACTTACCTCAAAGCTTTGGGCTTTAAGGAGGTTACTGAGCATTAGAATAAGAGCCAAGAGTAGAGTCTTCTTCATAAAGTTTATGAAGTTTCTCAAAATTTAGAATTTTCTATTGCATTTCATAGAAAATACCAAAGAATTTATGATTAGGTAACAATAAATTAAAACCGTCTTCGTTCAGGAACGATTCTGGGTAGCGGGTTTTCCTCTTTGGTTATAACCACATCTTCTTTGGCAGGTCGGGCGTCTATTCTCCAGTTAAACCCGGATAATAGCATGTCATCTTTTTTGAGTTCGTGAGGGGGTATAAAATCAGCTTCGGGCCTTACATAGAAACTCAGGTTGTTTACCCGGGCATCCTTAAAGCGGATGATGATGTTACTACAAATTATTTTATTCATCCCCATCAGCAGACTTGTCTTATCTTCCAGCGCAAAATAGATGCTCTCTCCATTACCTTCCACATTTACCTGGTGCAGCTGATTTTTTCTAAAAAGTGCAGTCATTTTTCTGCCTTTTATCTGGTTGAAATTTTTAAGTGTATCCGTTGAGATGACAAATGCATTGACGGTTAAAAATATCTTACTGATGGTATTATTTTCAATCAACATACTGATGGTATCTGCAGTCATTTGGTTTCCGGCAGTCCATAGCGCAGGTGCTTTATACAAAAACATAATGGAATCTGCCTGGCGGTACTCCAGCGAGTCTGCCAAACCTTGAATATCTTTTTTGAAGATCTTTACATTTTTATAGGCCAGTAATCTTTTTTTGGCTGGGTCTTCACTATCGATCGAGACTAAGGTGTCAGCCGACATAAACAGGGTATCGCCTTCATCGGTTACTTTGGTAAGCCATGCATTTGTAAATACTTTTGCGATGCTCCTCCGCTTATCAAAAAATGCATCATCACCATAAATGATCAGATTTTCTTCTTTATGCGTCATGATCACATTTCCTTTTACCGTATAAAACTTACGAAGGTCATCCAGCTTTATTTTATTTCCGGTTAAGGTATACGACTGTGACTCAGCCTGGCCTTGCTTGATGTCGGATTGTTGAGATTGGGTATCGTACTCACCGCCCTCATAAACAAACGTGTTACCTTCCTTATCAACTACTGTGGTTTCAGTTCGAAAGTAGATAACTTTTGTGCGTGAGTTGTATTGTAGCGAATCTGATTTCATATTGTAGTCGGGATTAACCACTACTACATCTTTTTTAAAAGAAGCGATGTTTGAGTTTACCTGGTAGTAGCCCTTATTGCTGGTAAGCACGTTAATGCTATCTACCAACCGGCCTTTGTTAAAATAGTAGGCTTCATTTTTTACCCGATCAAAATCCAGGTAGTCGGTGTATAGGGTGGCTGTGGCTAGTTTTACAAACACAACATTTCCCCGGAGTTTTGCCATACGGATGTTCCCATCGTACTCCGCTTTGTTGGAGGTAATGGTAACAGAATCTCCCTCAATGATTTTTACCCTGCCGAAAGCCTCAACGATATTCTTGCCTCTGTAAAAGAGTGCAGAGTCGCAGTAAATGGTTGTGCGGCTTTGCTCAAAGATTACATTGCCAATCACCCGGTCGAAACGCTCGCCATCTTTTACCCCCCCAATAAGTTGATCGGCTTGTTTAAGCGTTACCCTGTTTTGTGCCACTGCCCACGGGCTAAGAAGAAGGAGGAGCAAAAGCCATGTATAGCGCATTGTGGCAAATTTAACCAAAATCTCAGGGTGTGCTAAAAACCTCATGCCTCGTACTGTATCTTTGGCGCGTGTTAGAGCAATTTCTGAACCATATTAAGAGTCATCAACTTTTTGGCATGGAAAGTCGTGTTCTGCTGGCTGTAAGCGGTGGCATGGACTCAATGGTTATGGCGCATTTGTTCCGTGAGGCTGGTATTCCAATCGGGGTTGCTCATGGTAATTTCCAGTTGCGGGGTATAGAATCGGATGAAGATGAAGTGTTTGTGCATAGTTATTGTGAAAAGTTTAAACTGCCAATTTTTTTAAGACGGTTTGAAACCGAAAAGTATGCGCATGAAAATGGTATATCCATTCAAATGGCCGCGCGTGAACTTCGCTATGCCTGGTTCGATGAGTTATTGGAATTGGAGCATTTTGATCGTGTAGCCACAGCTCATCATGTAAACGATTCAATCGAAACCGTTTTGCTGAATTGGGTTAATGGAAGTTCGTTGGATGGTTTTACCGGCATTCCGGTAAAGAATGGAAAAATCGTTCGCCCGTTATTGTTCGCCACCCGCATGGAGATTGAGCATTATGCTCAGAAGAGTAATATTGAATGGCGTGAAGATGCAAGTAATAACACCATAGATTATCAGCGCAATTTTATCCGGCATAAAATCACGCCATTATTGCGCGAACTCAATCCATCATTGGAGCGAACCATTCAACGCGGAATGGATAAGTTGACTGCTGAAAAGGAATTACTGGATCAGGGCTTTAAACGATGGAAGCATGAATTCGTTAATCATTTCCCTGAAAAAATGATTATTCAAAAGAAAGCCTTTGATCAATATCAACATGGCGGTGCATTTATCTTATATCGATTGATTAATCATCTTGGTTTTAATTATGATGCCTGTGTTTCGATACTGGGTTCCCTTCAGGGTCAGCCAGGTAAACGATTTATCGGGGCTGCACATGATTTGATCATTGATCGCGATGAATTGGTGATTTTTCCAAAAGTTGATTTTTGGAAAAAAGTTGATGTAAAAGAAGGGCAGCACCAGGTTTTGCTGGGCTCATGGAATATGGAAATTGCGGAAGGCGATGATCTTATAACTAGTGATAAGTTTCGAGCTGTAGTAGATGCCGGCAAAATCAAATTTCCATTAACCTGGCGGCAGTGGCAACCGGGTGATGTTTTTTACCCATTGGGCATGGACCATCGCAAGAAAGTCAGTGATCTTCTGATTGATGAAAAAGTTTCGTTGGCAGATAAAAGCAGGGTAACCGTACTTGAATCGGATGGACAGATTATTTGGGTGGTTGGGTACCGCCTTGATAACCGGTGTAAAGTGACTCCGGAAACACGGAAAGTTATCCGGTTTTTAGTCACCCCATATTTTGCCTGATAATCCTTTTTCTTTGGCCTGTCGATTAATAAATTGCCACGCTTTTCAGCACCACCTGATTTCCAGGTGGTTAAAATGGTATGAATCTCAATAACTTAACCAATAGTAGCTTATGAAAGTAACCGTTGTAGGTGCCGGTAACGTAGGTGCCACCTGTGCCGATGTTTTGGCGTATCGGGAAATTGCGAATGAAATTGTTTTGGTGGATATCAAAGAAGGTATTGCCGAGGGTAAAGCGTTAGACATTTGGCAAAAGGCTCCCATTGATTTATATGACTCTCGTACCGTAGGTTCAACCAATGATTATACTAAGACAGCCGGATCGGAAGTAGTGGTAATTACTTCAGGCCTACCCCGCAAGCCAGGCATGAGTCGCGATGACCTTATTAATACCAATGCGGGCATTGTAAAATCCGTTACCGAAAATGTGATCAAACATTCTCCAAATGCGATCATCATTGTGGTGTCAAATCCGTTGGATGTAATGACCTATCAGGCTCATCTTACTTCTAAACTACCGCGTACAAAGGTTTTTGGTATGGCAGGCATTTTAGATACTGCCCGTTACCGTGCTTTTTTAGCTGAAGCCTTAAATATTTCTCCGAAAGATATTCAAGCGATGTTACTGGGTGGCCATGGCGATACCATGGTGCCACTTCCTCGTTATACCACTGTTGCGGGTATTCCGGTTACTGAACTTATCGATAGTAATAAATTGAATGCCATATTGGAGAGAACAAAAGTTGGAGGAGGTGAACTGGTGAAACTAATGGGTACATCAGCATGGTATGCTCCGGGCTCAGCGGCTGCGCAAATGGTGGAAGCGATTGTGCGAGATCAGCGCAGAGTGTTTCCGGTATGTGCCCAGTTGGATGGCGAGTATGGAATAAAGGATTGCTACCTGGGTGTTCCGGTAATTTTGGGTAAAAACGGTATTGAAAAGTTTATTGAACTTGATTTAAACAATGATGAAAAAGCACTGCTCGAAGCCAGCCGTAAAGCGGTTCGTGAAGTGATGGATGTGTTGGATAAATTAGGCTGATCTTTTTTTGAAGTCTCATTCAATAATGCCGGATGTCCTCCGGCATTATTTTTTAATAAGCGATTCCAGTTGATCGATTGTTAGCGTAGTGAAATTATCAATCACCAGGTCAGTATCACTCATTTCTTCCGGTGTATGCGTAGTAGTGATACCAATTACTTTAGATCCTGCCGCTTTACCGGCCTGTATTCCAGACAGTGAATCTTCAATTACAATACATTGCTCATTTGGCAGGTTAAATGCTTGCGCTGATTTGATATAGATTTCCGGGTGGGGCTTGCCATGCGTAACCATACTTTCATCCAGAATGATGTCAAAGTATTTTCTGATGTCGGTTCCTTTGAAAACAAAATCAACATTGGCACGCGGAGCCGAAGTGGCAATGGATCGTGGAATGTTATTTTGCTTCAGCATATCAAGAAATAAAATCAGGCCCTCAACAGGCTTAATATGTGCTGCATAGGCATCGCGGAACATTTGCTCCTTTTCAAAAGCGTAAGCCTCCAACTGTTGTTCGGTTATTGTGCCAAATAGATTGGTTATCCACTCTCGGTTCGTGCGACCATAAATTTTAGTACGCAGTTCCTCATCCGTTAGTTGGAAGCCATACTTCTTACAAAACTGGTTAATGGTTTCTTTGTGAAAGGGATTAGTGTCCACAATGACACCATCCATATCGAAAATAACAGCAAAGGATTTTGACATGCCTAAGGTTTAATGGCTTTGTAAATGATTTCTCCTTGTGGAAGTTTGAAACGATCACGGGTTTCGGGCATCAATTCGTTAATAAAATTGTCTTCAACAGCGTGTAACCCTGTGCGTTCAATGCGTGCAGCGTAATCTTTACCATACTTCCTTACATGATCGTCCTGTCCGAACAGTTTTTCCCGTTCTTTCGGATCGGTAATCGTTGCGTCTTCCAGCGTTACATCTGGTATGGGGTTGAAAAACGGAACCTGCACAATAGCGAAACCACCGGGCTTTAGCACGCGGTTTATTTCACGTAATGCCTGTATGTCATCTGTTACATGCTCCAGCACATGGTTGCATAAAACAACATCAAAATAATTGTCTTTAAAGGGCATTTGGTGGATATCCATTTTTATTTTGGCCAATGGTGATTCAATATCAGCTGTGATATAGTTCTCACCGTGAATTTTTTCAAAGCGGTTCATAAAACATGCCTCAGGCGCGATGTGAAGCACGTTCAAAGGCTTTTCAAAAAAGTTAGTCTTCTCTTTCAGGTAAAGCCAGATCAACCGGTGGCGCTCCAACGCCAGGCAATTCGGACAAAGTGCATTTTCGCGGGGCTTAATTCTTCCATACGGCAAAAACTTTCTGAATTTCTTTTCACACACCGGGCACATCACTGTGTTGCCGGCATAGGCAATAGTAAGTACCCTTCGGCCAATACCAGTAATGCGTTGCAGGTACTTTCGGGGTACGTTTCTGATTAAAAAGGAAACCAGTTTTTTCATAAAGGCCGCTAAGATACTCCTCGGATGGGCTTGCCTCAAGATTTAGCCTTTTAAAACTTTTTTAACTTTCCATTCATCTAAGAGTAGATTTAGCCGTTAGCCAGTCAAAAAACCGTTAGTTCATGCATGCAGAAACTTTACCAGACATGGCGTTAATGCATTCCGATTCGTTGGTCGAGCGCGCCCGGCAGGGGGATAGGAATGCCCAGGGAAAGCTGGTGCAGCTATGGTATAAGCGCATTTACAATTACTGCTTTAAGTTTTTTCTGGATCATGACATGGCTATGGAGGCTTCGCAAAAGGCCTTTATATCCATGTGCCGGAATGTTGAGGCTTTACAGGATGTATCGCGGTTTAAAAGCTGGTTATATAAAATCGCGGTAAACAGTTGTAGAGAAGAGGCTCGTAAGGTAAAAAACTCGCGTTCACTTTCGTTCGATCATGTAGTGAACGCTGATGCGGAGGACTCACCAGCATGGGAAAAGGCGGTGCGAAGGAATGAAAACCCCGAACGGCAGTACCAGCAACAGGAACTATCAGACTTGCTGCAGAAATGCCTGATGGAACTGAGTGTTGAACAACGGGAAGTGGTTATTATGAAGGAGTACGAAGGGCTGAAGTTCAGGGAGATTGCCGAAGCCTTGAATATTTCTGAGAACACGGTGAAGTCGCGCATGTATTACGGACTGGATGCATTGAAAAAGATTTTGGAGAGAAGACAGATTACTAAAGAAACAATTGGTTATGAACTTTAAACCCGATGAAGCGTTGCTGATGGCTTACCTGTACGGTGAGTTACAAGGTGAGGAAAAGGTAAATGTTGAGCGCTACCTGCTGGAACATCCGGAAGCTGTGCGGGAGTTAGAAGCCCTGCGCCAGGTCCAAAGCATAATGGCCGGCATTACCGATAAAGAAGTGATTGCCCCACCTATTGTTCTCGACCATCAGCGAAAGCATTATTTCTGGAATACATCGTTTGGTAAAACCATGTTGGGTATAGCCGCATCGCTTACACTTATTATGTTGGCGGGTAAGTTTACCGGATTGCACATTTCGGTAAAAGACAAAACGCTGGCTATTGGATTTGGAGAGAGCAGTAGCGATAGTCCAGCGGAAGTAGCCACTGCACAGTCTGTACTTACTTCAAGCGAAGTACAGGATATGATCAACCAGTCATTGTCAAGAAATAACGAATCCCTTGTAGCGCAATGGTCTGAATCGCAACAAAAGCTGGATGAATCCATCAGAAAAAATCTTGCGTCTTACTCCGATAGTCAGTTCAATACGCTTATGAAAAAAGTATCAGCGGCATCTGATGAACAGATCAGGCAATTTGCGTTTACGCTACAAGCTGACAATGCGCAGATGATAAAAGATTATATGACGTTAAACTCCAGTGATCAACGAAAGTATATTGAAGAATTGCTGATCGATTTTGCCAAATACCTGGAGCAGCAAAATCGCAATGATCTGCAGGTGTTGCAGGCACGGCTTAATTCGATTGAACAGAATACCGATTTATTTAAGTATGAAACTGAACAAATTTTAACCAGCATAATTTCTTCGGTTGATAATTCTAAATCATTTGCAACTAAAAATTAACTACGTACAATGAAAAAAATAGCAGGCAGTTTAGTGTATGGCTTTGTGTTGATGGCATTGCCTTTATTCGCACAAAAGATTGATGAGGCACGCATGGCGCGTGATATTTCCGTAGCGGAAAGTGTTTTGAAAACATTAATCCGGCAACAATTCGATCAGCAACGGATGTTTTTTAGCCTGGAAGTAGAGGGAAGCTATCAGGCAGGTTATGGTGTTACATTTCGGTTACCGGCCGATTTTACAATGCCCATTGCCATGAGTTTTTCAGGCGATTTTGGTGATGTGATGTGGATGGACGGGCAGCAGCGCCCTGGATCTTTTTCATATTCGATAACAAGTCCTTCAAGTCGCGAAGTGCAGGTGTTGGAACAACAGGCTCGGGAACAAGCGCAACAGGCGAAGGAATTGGAACAGCACGCTCGTGAGGAAGATCAGCGTGTCAGATTGAAGGGGAGGGCAGCTACCAGAAACTCATCTATGGATATGGACAGTGTACGCAATGCCTACAACGAAAAACTTGTGGTGGCCATAAAGGATTTTCTGGTTGACTATGGGGATATGATCAGTCAGCTTGGAGCAAATGAGCGTATTGTTATTACCAACCGAGGTGAACGGCCACGGGTATGGGTGAACCAGTTTTTCTCTTCACCTAAGCGATCCTACCTTTCGGCAGAGATTTCCAAGGCTGATATCACAGCTTTTAAGCAAGGTAAGCTCACACGTGACCAGGCCATTGGAAAAATTAAAGTAGTGAACACCGAATCGGTTGATACTGTTGAACCTGATCTTGAATTGCTGTCTAGTATTTTTAACCGGCTGTATCGTTCCGATTTGGCATCAACCTACTTTACCGATGAAGGCATTTACTTTGAGCGATTAAAGGATTTTGGTGCCGTGTATTACATGCGTGTGTACAGCAGTAATCAAAGCAGAAATTCAGGTTTATTTAATATGCCTACAGCAAAAATGAATGATGTTGATCAGACTGAACGGGATAAAAAAGTTAAAGAAATGTATCCTGCTTTTGAAAAAGAACTCAAAGAGAATCTAGTAGAGTATGGTCGTACCGTAAAGAGTTTGGGTGATAATGAATCGCTGGTATTTAACGTTATAATTACCAAATGTGAGGGTTGCGGTATTCCATCATCGCTTGAACTTTCGTTGAAGAGCACTGTATTAAAGGACTATTCTGCCGGAAAAATCACAAAGGATACTGCCATTGGAAAAATTTCAGTGAAAAAGGGCCAGAACCAGTAACCTTGGTTGGCACCACGGGTACTTATATAATAGGGTAAGTAATTATTCGGGTGGTTTCAGTATACGAAGCTACCCGATTATTTTTGTAATAAATCCAATCGGGCACTGCTATGAAAAGAAATTTAATGATTGCTGGAGGCTTAGTTGTAGTTTTTGTAATCGGGTTTGTGATTTACAAGAGCAACACAAAGGGTGATGTTGTTGATATTTTTGCCACGGTGCAGCGGGGCACATTTAAGGTAGAGATCGAAACGACAGGTGAACTGGAGGCTAAGAACTCAGTAAAGATACAAGCACCAACACAACTCCGGGAGTATAGGGTTAATAACCTCACCATTCAAAGTATTGTCAATGAAGGGACAGTTGTTGAGCGCGGGGATTGGATTGCTACACTCGACCGTTCTGAATTTCAAGGCCGTATTAAGGATAAAGAGATTGAACTGGAAAAGGCACAAGCCAATTTTGTACAAACGCAGTTAGACACCACTTTGCAATTACGGCAATCGCGTGATGAGCTAATTAATATGCGCTATGATGTG
The DNA here is from genome assembly GCA_002344065.1 of Flammeovirgaceae bacterium UBA2366. Classification (GTDB taxonomy): domain Bacteria; phylum Bacteroidota; class Bacteroidia; order Cytophagales; family Cyclobacteriaceae; genus UBA2336. The sequence goes on along the minus strand of DDTK01000011.1, from coordinate 782,095 downwards.
GATGAGAAAAAAATCATTCTTGAGCAATCCAAGTTTGAACCCCCTGCAACCATCAAGCAAAATGAAATTAACCTGGAAAAATCTCAGCGGGCACTGGAACAAGCACTGGAAAATTACAAGATCAGGAAAAGACAAAATATTGAGAAGATGCGTACGGTAAATGCTGAACTTCGTAAAGTTCAAAATGAGTATAACGGCATGATGACACTCAACTCGGCATTTAATATTGTTGCTCCTGAGCCTGGCATGGTTATCTATCGTAAAGGTTGGGATAATAAGCCAATCAAGGCTGGTTCGCAAATCAGCACCTGGGATCCGGTAGTGGCTACGCTCCCCGATTTAACAACCATGATGTCGAAGACGTATGTAAACGAAGTGGATGTTAGAAAGGTAAAGCCCGGACAAAAAGTAGATATAGGCTTGGATGCTTATCCCGACAAAAAGCTTTCCGGTCAGGTAATTAATGTAGCCAATGTGGGTGAACAACGCCCCAACAGCGATGCCAAAGTGTTTCAGGTTGATGTGCAAATAGCCGGAACAGATCCCTCTTTACGTCCTGCCATGACTACCAGCAATAAAATCATTACCATGGTGCTGGATAGTGTGCTTTTCATTCCGTTGGAGTGTTTACACAGCCTGGCCGACTCAATTACGTATGTGTATAAACGTGAGGGTATCAATACTGTGAAACAGGAAATTATGCTGGGCGAAACCAACGCTAACGATGCTGTTATTTTAGCGGGGCTTGCCGAGAATGATCGTCTGTTCTTATCGTTACCTTCATCAAAAGGTGGTGATGTCAGATTGCTTCCGGAAATGGATGGCAAACGCAAAAAGTCAGAACCAAAGCAAGATGAAATACCGGGTGAGCAAATGATCACACTGCCCAATGGCCAGGTGATAAAAGTATCAGCTACTGGTGGTCAGTTTCAGGCACCTGTTCCCCAAAACGGACAGCCGGGTCAGGAAGGTAAAAGAAGGGAAGGTCAGCGTAGAGAAGGCAGCCAACAGGAAAAGCCAACACCAAGCACTTCGCCTAATCGTGAAAAGCAATAAGCAGGTAAGGCCATGAAGGAAAGACTCTTTGCTAATCTCTATATCGCAATCGATGCCGTAATTGCCAATAAACTTCGTTCATTGCTTACGGCATTAGGTATCATCTTTGGTGTGGCCGCTGTTATTGCTATGCTGGCAATAGGTAACGGAGCGCAACAGGAAATATTGGAGCAGATTAAACTGGTAGGCGTTAATAACATTGTTATTAAACCTATTGTAGAGCAGGAGGAACAAAAAATTGAGGAAGCCTCTGCTGAAAAGGAAAAGAAGAAATTTTCTCCGGGGCTTACGGTACGTGATGTACATAGCATTATGGAAACGATTCCCGGCATCAGTAAGATGAGCCCGGAGATTATTCTGGAGTCCACGATCATTAAAAGTGGCATCCGCAGGTCCGCTAAGTTGGTGGGTGTAGAGCCAGTGTATTTTGATATTTACAATTTTGAACTCTCGGATGGCTCCATGTTTACGCCCGAGCATCTTAAAATAGGGGCACCGGTATGCATCATCGGCAATTCAATCAAAACGAAATTTTTTCCTACGGAGAATCCCGTTGGAAAATCGATAAAAGTTGGCCCTAACTGGTTGACCATTATTGGGGTGATGAAGGAGCGCTATGTTTCAGAGAGCAGCATTGCCAAGTTGGGTATTCGCGATTTTAATATGGATGTATATGCACCCTTACAAACTGTATTGATTCGCTATAAAAACCGCGATCTGGTTACGCAGAATACCATTTCGCCTATGCAAAATTTTAGTCGTGGGAGGATTATTATTATTGGTGGCGATGATAGTCAGGATGATTCCGGTCCAGCGGTTAATTACCATCAACTTGATAGGCTGGTAATACAAGTTGATAAAACAACCATGCTGACACCAACTGCTGAAATTCTAAGTCGTTTATTGCAGCGCAGGCACTACGGTGTAGTGGATTATGAAATTGAAATCCCTGAGTTGTTGCTGAAACAACAACAGCGTACCAATGATATTTTTAATTATGTTTTAGGTGCTATCGCGGGCATTTCATTGCTGGTAGGGGGTATTGGAATTATGAATATTATGCTCGCTTCTGTATTGGAGCGCATTAAGGAAATTGGGTTGCGCCTGGCGATTGGTGCGCAGAAGAATGATATTGTTCAACAATTTCTGTTTGAAGCCGTGATGATCAGCGTAAGCGGTGGCATTATAGGTGTAATACTGGGCGTTACACTGGCCATGCTCGTCTCATCGTTTGCCAATATTCCAACCGTTATAAGTTTTACATCAATCATACTGTCCTTTGGTGTGGCGGCTACAGTGGGCTTAATTTTTGGTATTGCCCCCGCACGAAAGGCTGCGATGCAGGATCCAATTACTTCTTTACGTTATGAATAAAATTCTTCGAATTGCAATTTCCGCATGGATGATCATTTCCATGTGCATGCAGGCTTATGCTCAGCAAAAAATGTATACCCTGCAGGATGTGATTGAACTGGCAAAAAATCAATCTCCGTTTTCCAAGCAGGCTGAAACCCGAAAGGAAAACCGGTATTGGCAGTATCGATTTTACAAGTCTAATTTGAATCCACAGTTGCGGTTAAGCGGTACATTGCCAGCGTATACAAAGAGTGTTAGCCAGGCACCGTTGGCCGATGGATCCTTTCGCTACACTCAGGTTGAACAATCTAACAATAATTTGAATTTAGGTTTGGTGCAGCCTCTTTTCTTCACCGGAGGATCAGTGTCGGTTAATTCGGGTTTACAGTATTTTAGAAACTATCAGGCGATTGATCCGCAGCCAGATATTCAGTGGGGAGGAACAGTGATGAATATACAATTGACACAGCCCATTTTTGCTTTTAATTCCCTGCGATGGGATCGGAGAACAGAACCGCTTCGGTATGAGGAATCGCGCAGAAGTTATGTTGAGGAAATGGAATCAATTTCACGGAATGCCGTAACTCGTTTTTTTGATGTACTGGATGCGCAGATCAATTTACAGATAGCGGAGTTTAACCTCGCCAATAACGATACAATCTATAAGATTGAAGAAGGCCGCTACAACATAGGCACAACACCGAAGGATAAGTTATTACAAGCCGAATTACAATTGCTTCGATCACGCCAGGATGTTACGCAGGCTAAAATTAATTTGCAGATAGCCCGGCTTCAGATGCGTAGCTACCTGGGCTTGCGAAGTGGTGAACAGTTTGAACTGGTCTTACCGGAGTCAATACCACCCTTGTACATCACAGTAGATGAAGCCATGCAGTTAGCCAAGGAAAACCGGGCGGATTATATTGCTTTTGAAAGACGCAAGCTGGAGGCTGATCGGGAGGTTGCCCAGGCCAGAGGTCAGCGATTTCAAACGAATTTAACAGCAGCCTTCGGGTTGAATAACAATGGTTTGGAGGTGTCAGATATTTACCAGGACCCTACGCAACAACAGACTTTTGCACTATCGTTAAATGTACCCATTATTGATTGGGGGAGAAACCAGGCGCGTATGCAAACGGCATTGGCCAACAAAAAACTGAATGACTACGTGATAGCGCAGGATGAAGTAAATTTTGAACAGGAAATTATCACTCAAGTAGGGCAATTTGATGTATTACTTAGCCAGATTGAGATCACAAAAAAATCTGATGAGGTAGCCAACGAACGCTATGTGGTTTCACAGAACCGTTACCTGATCGGCAAGATTGATATCACTAACCTGAACATTGCCCTTACCGAAAAAGATGCTGCCAAACGAAGTTATGTTGGGGCATTGCGCTCATTCTGGACATCGTACTATGATTTACGAAGATTAACGTTGTACGATTTCTCAAACAGACGATTACTTTATATACCCGATTAATTCTTATAGTTATGGCTAGAAGAAATTGGGTTTATGAAATTCCTATCTTCGTGCTTTGAGATTCTATGAAGCGGTTATTTCGTTATTTCCTTTACACTTCAGGAGTTGTTCTTGCAGTATTACTTTTTATTGCTTTGGTAGGTATTGCTCCTGTAAACCGAAATATTGATAGGACAGAAGCAACCTTAACAATGCGTGAGGCAATAAAGAATTTACAGCCTGCTGCGCAAAACATTTCATCCTTTCATGTTGGTTTTGCCAAAGTAAATCTCACCCCACCATTCCCTGTGGCAACTGCCGGCTATGGAAAGCGCAAAGGAAAGATTATTGAAGGCATACGTGATTCGGTTTTTGTGCGTGCTATGGTTTTACACAATGGTTCACAGCGTGTGGCTATTGTTAGTGCAGATTTATTAATCATTCCGCCTACTGTAACGGCATTATTGGAGAGGGAGTTACCACAGGTAGGCTTTTCATTGGAGAATACGTACCTGGGTGCTACACACAGTCATAACAGTATTGGTAATTGGGGTGAGGGCGCCACAGCACTTTTATACGGAGCCTATGATGACAAAGTGATAAGGTTAATTGTAGATCAGATAAAGGAGAGTATTGCATCGGCCAACCGTTCAGTTAAACAGGCAACACTTAAATCAGGAACCATTGCCGTTCCTGATGCGGTACGTAACCGACTGATCAAGAATGGCCCGGTGGATTCATTGCTTCGCGTGGTTGAAATGCATCAATCAGATGGAAGTAAGCAAGTTTTGTTAAGCTATACAGCTCACGCTACCTGTTTGTCATCAAGGGATTTACGGTTATCCCGTGATTATCCGGGAGCGCTGGTGGATGCGATAGAAGCGCAAGGGTATTCCTTTGCTATGTTTATGGCCGGTGCTGTTGGCAGTCATGCGTGCCGCATACCGGAGGGTGAAGACTGCATCGGTTGGATGGCCTCGGAGCTTTCTTCTTATTTAACCAATAACTCAAATGCGTTAGCGCCCATGAGCAGCAGTGCTTTGGCTTTTTACCGGGTGCCTCTGTTGCTCACTGATCCTCAGCCTAAACTCACCGGCTCGCTGCGGCTGCGTGCCTGGCTTTTTCGTTATGCTTTTGGTGAATACCCTGTACACTTAAATGCTTTGCGTATAGGAAATGTATTGATGATCGGCACACCTTGCGATTATTCAGGGGAATTCAACCGTCACCTCGACCAATACGCTTCACAATACGGATTGACAACCATGATTACCAGCTTCAATGGAGGGTATATCGGGTATGTAACACCCGATAAATATTTTGATGAAGATCACTACGAAACCCGGTTAATGAATTGGTATGGCTATGGCAATGGTGATTACGTCACTTCATGCATAGAATCGTTGATTGAGCATAGTGGACACACCCATTTTTAAAAACATGAAACAACCCGTAGCCATCATAACCGGAGCAGGCAGTGGAATTGGCTTGCATTTCGCGCAGTCGTTGGCACAACAGCAATACAAGCTTTGCTTGGTAGACGTTAATCTGGGAGCTATTAAATCTTTGCTCCCCACATCAAAAAATGCAATGCATAGGGTAATGGATGTTCGTTCTGCTGAAGCATGGCAAAATTTGCTAAAGGACACAGCAGAGATTTTCGGACGCATAGACTATCTTTTCAATTTTGCGGGCATTGTTCAGCCCGGTTTTATTTATAATGCTGACATAACCCTTATCGACAAACATATCGACATCAATGCGAAGGGAAGTATGTATGGTACCAAGGTTGTTGGCGATTACATGAAGCGACAGGGCAGTGGACACATCATAAATATTGCCTCTTTGGCGGGCATTGCTCCAGTGCCCGGTATTGCTTTATACAGCGCATCTAAGTTTGCCATCCGCGGTTTTTCTATGGCTGCAGCTATGGAATACAAGCCTTTTGGCGTAACGGTAAGTGTAGTGTGCCCCGATCTGGTGAAAACACCCATGTACGATCTTGAACTTCAGTTTAAGGATGAAACAGCCCTTGTGTTTTCCGGAAATCTGAAAGCCCTTGAGCCTGCTGATGTAACGCGTGAGATTTTTAAGTTGATGAAATCAAAAAAGCGCGAGATCTGTATTCCGGCTTCACGCGGAAGGTTGGCAAAAGTAGCGGCAATGTGGCCCTGGCTGGCCGATCGTGTTCGTGCTGCGTTAACCCGTAAAGGATTGGCGCAAATGAAAAAACTTAAAGGCGAGTAGTTTCAATCAGATCCTTCTTCATTAAAATATCTGTTTGAGGATCGCTGCCCAATATAAAAAGATGAGAGCCATAGCGAGTAAATCCCCAGCGTTTATAAAAATTGATGGCCCGTTCATTATGTTCCCATACGCCTAGCCACAAGGTTTGGTAGCCCAGGGTTTGTCCGAAAACTATAGCGTGCTGCAGTAGGGTGGCACCAATTTTTTTTTCGAGGTAATCTTTGAGTACGTAGATACGTTCCAGTTCCAGTGCATGGGTATGTTGCGGTTGATCATGATGAGGTCCCAATCGCAGTTTCATGTAGGCGACAGGTTGTCTATCCCAAAAAGCCAGAAAAAATTTATTATTACCATCCATTAGCTCCTTGGTCACCTGATTCACCGAAAAATTTTCAGCCAGGTATTGCTGCATGTCGGCTTCGGTGTTGAGGTGTGCGAAGGTTTCGATGAATGTGGTTTCGCCCAACCAGGTCAGGGTGGTTACATCATTTAATGTTGCAGGCTGTATGCTGATTGGGTTCACACAATCAATTATTAACTAGCTTTCCTTCCGCCAACTCCAGCCAATACTTCCCAGTAAAACCAACAACACCAGCCACGATGAGACTGTTGTAATTGGGTTTCCGGCAGTAAACGATTTTGGAGCAAACTTAAATTCGATGGTGTGCTTACCGGCCGGTATTTCCAGTGCGCGTAAAACAAAATTGGCTCGAATAATAGATGCCTCGCTTCCATCAATGGTGGCTGACCAACCTACGGGATAATATACTTCTGAAAACACAGCCAACCCATTAGTATGGGTTGTGGCTTCATAGGTCATATGGTTAGGTGTGTTTTCGATAAGCTGTATGGTGGCGGTACTATCGGGAGTTAACCCTGTGATAGTAAATTTCGAAACATCGATCACAGCCTGTGTTTTGGAATTGATGCCGCAGATTTTCTGTATTTCTTCATTCGGAGAGCTAACCGGAACAACCTCCTGTACAAACCAGGCGGATCCATTTGCTTCGAGGTTAGTGATTACATTCTCGCGGTTTTGTCCATACATAATGTACTTTGTGTTGAGCATGTTTAATACCGGGTATTTTGAAAAATCAAAACGCCCTTGTTGCGCTTCGCTGATAAAAGAGGTAAACTCTTTTGTAATGCACGAGTCATACAAATCCTGGTAGCGTTTAAGTTTAGCACCATGGTAGCCGCCAATGGAATTGTGGTAGTAGGAGGTGAGGGCATCACTCATGGGCCCGTTGATGTTCATTACACGGAAATAACTTTTATCAGCCATTACTTGCTGATCGCCAGCGCTAAGTTGTATTCCGGAATTTTTGCTTTTCCGTTGGTAATTGTCTTTTGTGAAATACCGCTTGTCAACAACGGCAACATCCATCAATACAAAAAAGATAAGTACACCATAGAAAGCAGAGGGCAACTTTTTAAAGACTTCGAAATAAATCAGAATGAACGCTCCTGAAATAAAGGTGAGTGAGCGAAAGGCATCTGCTCGAAGTAAACTTCTGCGTTCATCACGCAAAGCGTTTACAAACCAGGCAGGCAAACCACTCTCTCCATCTTTTAAAAAACTGAACATGCCGGCTGTGAGTAACAATACCAGGCAAAGTCCACCGCTGGCACTTAGGGCAATAAGAAGTTTCTTCTTGTTGTCTTTTGTAAGTCCTGCATCCATCAGGCGCTGAAGTCCGGTTAAACCCAACAATGGCATGGCAAACAGGGTGATAACGATCGCAAAAGTTACCGACCGGAATTTATTGTAACCAGGAAGATAATCGAACATGAAATAATTAAACCCAGCAAAATTGCTTCCCCATGTAAGCATGATGGCGATTACACTCAAAGGTATCATCCACCAAACGTATTTACGTTCACTGAAAATGATTCCCACTATAAATAGAAAGAAAATTATTGCACCACTATAATACGGTGCGGATAAACTTTGCGGCCCCCAATAAGCCGGATGGGCCATTTGCTGCGGATTGTATTGAATGCCCTGTGCATTCAAAGCTTTTCTCACAGCACTGCCCTCATCGGCAAAAACATTTTGCATACTGGAACCTCCATAGAAATTTGGAATAAATAACGTCATAGGTTCCAGTATTCCATTACTGTATTCAAATGCGTAATCTTTTCGCAGTCCATCGGTAGGTAGTGTACCTGGTTTTGATAATTCTGATTTTCCCCGAATGGAGTATTTACTGTATTCACTGATCGACCAAAGCGGACCAAAGAATGAACCGACTGCCAAAAGTGCTGCCGGTATAAGAAGCGCTACGTTTTTTACCAGCGCTACGACTTTCTTTTCCCGCACAGCATAGATAAGTTGCACCAATCCATAACCCAAAACAATCAGGGCGAGGTAGTAGGTTATCTGCAAGTGGTTTTCGCGCAGGTGAAGGGCCAATGCAGCGGTGGTTAAACCAAAACCTAATATTCGTTTTCCGGTAAACGTTAGATGTATACCTGCCATGACTAACGGCATAAAAGCTATAGCGCCAATGCGGGCATTGTGCCCGGCAGCAAGGCCAACAATCATGTACGATGAAAGCCCAAAGGCGATGGCTCCGGCTATCGCCAGGTAAGGCTTTACACGAAAGGCCAGCAACAGAATGTAATAGCAGAGAAAGGCAAGGAAAATGTTTCTAACCGGATGTGGCAAGCCTAACGCCAATGCAATTTTTAATCCCGTAATCGCTTGATAGCCCCACTCTACGTTGACGAGGTAGGCAGGCATACCACTGAACATGTTGGGTGCCCACAAACCCTCTTCACCTGTTTTATCCCGAAAATCACGCAGTGCCTTGGCTGCTCCTACCGACTGGGTTATGTCTTGTTGATTGATGGACTTGTTTTCAAAGAAGACCGGGCCAAAAAAGAATACCGTAACTATAAGAAATATAAGAACAGCGATCAGGTGAGGGAGTACGTGTTGCGTGAAGTTTAGTTTTTTCATACCAGTTTATAAAGCATGCAAAATAGGAACAACGATTGAAAATGTATTGATTTATTCGGTTGAATAAGGCTGCAATTAACCCCCAATAGTTGACATGGACTCAGATACGGGTCTATGGTTACCACGTCTTTCCTCGGCCTCAAAACCGTCTTTGGGGCGGTGGGCGAATGCATTTAGTAATTGATTTTTTAGTTCTTCATCAGCGCATCCTGTGCGGATTAGGTCACGGATATTCAGTACACCATCATCGTATAAACAGGTTTTGAGGGTGCCTTGCGCGGTAAGTCTGATGCGGTTACAGGTTCCGCAGAATGTTCTGCTGAACGCGGCAATAATACCAATGTTGCCACGGTAACCGGGCACAACATAATGGTATGCCGTGGAGAAATCCGGGTCATTAACCTTTTGAAGCGTTGGATAATGCTGCTGAATGTATTCAAGTATTTTTTTATATGTCCATGTAAGATTTGGATAGTGATTACCCTCACCATTAAAGGGCATTTCTTCAATGAAACGCACCGAGACGTTTTTGTTTTTTGTCAGCTCGATTAAGGGAAGAATGTCATCAATATTTTTTCCTTCCATAACTACAGCATTAATCTTCACCGGAATAGCATGAAGCAGTAATTGTTCGAAGGTATTCATTACGTTATCAAATTCATCCCTGCGGGTGATGGTATGAAAACGTGTTTTGTCGAGCGTATCAAGACTAAGATTTACGGAGGCAATACCCAAAGCCTTTAGTTCTTTGAGGTAGGGTGCTGTGAGTACTCCATTAGTCGTAAGATGAACATCATGAATACCCGGAATGGCAACAATCTTTCGGATCAGTTGAATCAGGTCGGTGCGCACAAAGGGTTCTCCCCCGGTAAGCCGGATTTTGGTAATGCCTAACGTAGCCAGCAGCGATACCAGGCGTTCAATTTCCTCAAAAGTCAAAAGGTCTTTTTTGGGCAGGTATTTAATGCCCTCTTCGGGCATGCAATAAAAGCAGCGCAGGTTACAGCGATCAGTAACCGCCAGGCGAAGGTAATTAATGGCTCGTCCGTGATTATCGTATAATTTGGCATTACCCATGGTGGAAAGATATTAAATCGCCTCATGAGTAGAGCCTATTTTCTATATTTCGCGTTTAACAATGGTGTAAACGGATCAAAACAATTGATATGAAGTGTACGGTACAGGCATTTGGCATTACACGGGAAATTGCAGGGTCGAAAGAAGTGGTGGTTGAACTGCCGGAAGGATCAACTGTAAGCGATTTTAAAACCGTACTATTTTCGCAATTTCCCAGACTCTCAACACTTACCTCCTTGTTTATTGCCGTAAATCAAGCTTATGCTGAGGATAGTCAGGTATTAAAGACAGAAGATGAAATTGCCCTTATTCCACCCGTTGCGGGGGGGTAAAAATTCCTTGACGGGTAAACCTTGTTTTTTGTATTTCAAAGATTTACTTTCATTTACCCTTCTGGTTTCTATTTCTAACATAAACCACTTGAAATCATGATCAAAATCACACCAAAGCCCATCGACATTCAAAAAGTGATTGACACCGCCTCCAGCCTGGGTGCCGGAGCTGTGAATGTATTTATCGGAACAGTTCGCAATACAGCCCATGGCAAAAAAGTGCTTTGGTTGGAATATGAAGCGTATGAGGCTATGGCCGTGGCCGAAATCAGAAAAATTATTGATGAAGCTTCTCACCGGTGGCCGTTGTTAGGATGGGCTGTAAGCCATCGGATTGGAACTTTAAAACCGGGTGAAGTTTCTGTTGCTATTGCGGTATCATCTCCTCACCGCAGAGATTCTTTTGAAGCGTGCCAGTTCATTATAGATACACTAAAAGAAAAGGCTCCCATCTGGAAAAAAGAAATTTTCGAGGGTGGAGAAGAGTGGGTCTCTGCTCAACCGAATGTGGCAAAAGTTTATAACTGACTTACCAATAGTATTCCGGCCGTTACCAGGCCGATTGCCATTAATAATCCGGTAAAGAAAATAATCATCAGATCGCGATTGATCGGATTGATGTGTGATTTAGTGGTCGTTTTCATGGCTCAACTATTTTCAAGACGTATCGAAGTTACTTTTTATGCTTGTTCATCTCTGCTTCATGTAAGTATTTGTGGGCGAAGATGAATCTATACTCCTAAAACAAGAATGGTGCTAAAAAGTATCCGCTCTGTAAAGAAAATTTTTATTTTCTTCATTGTTAGCGGGTTACCATTGGGTGTTTGAATGAAGCAATCAATTAAACTCGTGTGCATTATTTCCCAAATAAATAATGCAAACGATAGAAATGATTGATGCGGGTTTACAATTTGCGGTGTAAGGAATTCCGGAATTGATTAAATTCTTGTTTGGAATTGATGTTTCTGAGCCAATTTGGCGTACTTGCCTCAACCATCTTTGCATTGTGTGTGATTAAAAATTCACGTGGACTGACCCCTCCTTTTTTATAAAAATCTGATAACAAAGTTGTTGCATGTGGTTCCCAAAGTGTCAGTAAGGGTTCAGGCTGTTTACCCGTTGAGTCCCAAAAGCAAGTGGCTATTTTTTTTTGATCACGATGTTCAATCAGGAATTTAAAAGTGTTTTCATCCACCCATGGCATGTCAACCGGCACGGTTAACCACGCAGAGGAGGGGTCATGTTGGAATGCACTTATAATTCCGTTTAGCGGACTATCAAACTCAAACTGATCAGGAATCGGGTTAAAATGCTTTGGTATACCTTCATCTTCCTTACACGACAGGTAAGTGTTTCTACAGAATGATGATAATATACCCATCAGGTAGTCACGTTGTGGTTTTCCGTGATAATTAAGCAGGGATTTATCTGTTCCCATCCGGGTACTTTTGCCTCCGGCCAATATCAACCCGTTAATAAAGCTTGGTTCATTCATGAAAATCCTTTCCGCAATGCGGACAGGTATGTTTTTTTGACTGTGGATTGTGGAGTAATTCAAAAAATCCTGAAGACAGAATACCTGCAGGTAGTGCCAAAAATGCAACACCGGCAATGGCAAACAAGCCACCCAGTACTTTGCCGAGCGGTGTAATGGGTACTACATCACCGTACCCCACAGTTGTTAATGTGGCCATACCCCACCACATAGCTTCCGGTATCGAGCCGAATTTTTCGGGTTGGGCTTCACGTTCTGCCAGGTGCATGAAGAAAGAAATGATGACCAGAATAAAAATGATGAAGATGAAACTGAGCACCAGTTGCTCTTTTCGCTCGGCAATAACCTTTTTAAAAATAATCATGGCTTGCATGTAGCGAGTAATCTTAAACATGCGGAAGAGCGCCATTAACCGGAAGATTCGTATAAACCGTAAATCAATGGGAAGGAAGGTGAGGTAAAAGGGTAGAAAAGCCATCAGGTCCACTACGGCCATTGGTGTTTTTATGTATTTTAACCTTCCGTGAATGCCATGCTTATACTTAGGATTTTCAACAATGGCATAGAGCCGTGCCACATATTCCATCGTAAAGAAGATCACTGAATACTGTTCGAAGTGATCAAATATTTCCTGATACTGAGCCTCAATTTCCGGAATTGATTCAAGAATGATGGCCACAATGTTCAGGATAATGGTGGTGATCAAAATGGTTTCAAAGATACGTTCAAGCGTACCTCCGCGTTCTGTGGGCTCCAGCGTGAGGTAGAGCCTTCTTCGTAGCGTTATCATGGTTTGCGTTTAAAGTCTTTTTTACCTCCGGTTTTTTCCAGTAGTTTTATTTCGCTGATGGTAATGTCATGTGACAGTGCTTTACACATGTCATAAATGGTCAATGCTGCCACGCTTACTGCTGTAAGCGCCTCCATCTCCACACCTGTTTTGCTGGTGAGGGATGCAAGGCTTTCAATAAGAATGGAATCGTTACGGGTGGTAATGGAAATCTTGCAGTCTTCAAGCCCAATAGGATGGGAGAGCGGAATTAAATCTGATGTTTTCTTGGCACCCATCACACCTGCAAGTATGGCTGTTTGAAACACAGGGCCTTTTTTTGTTTTCAGTTCATTATGTTTAATCAAGCTTAGGATTTCTGCACCTACCTTAACAATGGCTTGTGCCCGGGCTGTTCGTTTTGTTATGGCTTTGGAAGAAACATCCACCATTTGTGGATTTCCGGATTCGTCAGTGTGGGTTAATTTTTTACCTTTCATCATTATTGATCAAATCAAAGTTAAAAATTTATTCAATGGTAAGTGTAGTGGAGGCCAGTCAAATCATTCAGTCGGTTAGGGTAAAGCTGAAGGAAGTTACAATGCCTGTTGGACAATTAGCTGGCAGGGTACTGTCAGAAAATATTTTGGCTGATCGTGACTTTCCGCCTTTTAACCGTGTGGCTATGGACGGTATTGCCATTAACGCCAAATCGTTTAGCGTAAATCATCAGTTTAAAATTGAGAACGTTCAGCCGGCAGGAACTCCCCAAATCAAACTCCAACAACCGTATGCTTGCATTGAAGTAATGACCGGAGCCATGTTACCGGATGGAACTGATGCCGTAATTAAGTATGAGGATGTTGAACTATCAAATGGTTATGCAACCGTTCAGTTAAAGGAAGTAACCGAAGGAATGAATATCCACCCCAGTGGAAGCGATGCAAGGTTAGGGGATGTACTTCTGGAGCCTGGCCAGGTGATATCACCTGCTGAAGTAGCCCTGCTGGCGTCAGTTGGAAGAGTTTCGGTAAATGTTTTTGATTTTCCCCCAACAGCCATTATTTCTTCAGGCGATGAGTTGGTGGATATTTCGGTGTTGCCTGAGCTACACCAGATCAGGCGCTCAAACACGTATGCGCTGCAGTCTGCCATGTTGGAGCTTGGGTGGAGGGGAGACATCCATCATCTGCATGATAATAAGGAAATGATGCTGAAAAGACTTCGGGAAGTATTGAACCACTATGATGTGCTCATTTTATCTGGTGGCGTTTCAAAAGGAAAGTTTGATTTTATTCCTGAAGTTTTGAATTCGTTGGGTATTGAAAAGCTTTTTCATCAGGTAAGTCAAAAACCGGGTAAACCCTTTTGGTTTGGAAAATCATCTGACAAAGTTGTTTTTGCTCTTCCGGGAAATCCCGTGTCAACGTTCTTATGTTTTTACAGGTATGTTAAGCCCTGGATGCTGAACAACATGAAGGTTGACGTAAAGCAGTCGCAAGCTGTTTTGTCATCAACTGTTGAGTTTAAACCCTCACTATCCTATTTTCTTCAGGTGAGTACACGCAACGAAAATGGAATTTTGGTGGCAGACTCTGTACCTGGAGGAGGCTCCGGAGATTTTGCCAACCTTAAAAAAGTAGATGGCTTCCTGGAGTTACCTGCAGAACGAAATGTATTCAAGGCCGGAGAAGTATTCGATTTCTACACCTTTCGTTAAGTAGTTTTTATTCTAAGTGATTCATAAACTTTTGGAAGCACTTCTTTATTATCGGCCAACACAGCCAGTTTATCGCCTGCCTCCAATACAGTTGACCCTCCCGGCCTTATAAATTTTCCGTGCCTGTTGATCATGATGATGATAGCGGTTTTAGGAAACGACAGTTCAACGATTGACCTTCCAACGACAGGATTATTGTTGCCTAACTCAACCTCAAATAATTCTGATTTAAACGAATCAGTAAGTTCAATTTCAAGGGGTGATCGTTTTTTGATTTTTTGTGGAACAGAAAGATGCAACCACCTGGCTACTTGCGAAAGGGTAGTGCCCTGCAGCAACACAGAGGATACAGTAATAAAGAATACAAGATTAAAAATCATGTTTGCCTGCTCAATGCCAGCCAATAGCGGATAGGTGGCAAACACTATGGGCACCGCTCCACGCAACCCAACCCACGAAATAAAAAGTTTCTCACGGTAATTCATTTTAAAAAATGCAAGACTTATAAACACGCTAAGTGGCCTTGCAATAAACATCAGGAAAAGTGCCAGCAATATTCCTGGACCAATAATAGGAGGAATTTCCGAGGGAAAAACAAGTAAGCCCAGGGTAAGGAACATGATGATCTGCATAAGCCAGGCTACACCATCATAAAAACGAATAAGACTTTTCTTATGGATGAAGCTTGAGTTACCAAGAAGTACAGCACTGATGTAAACTGCAAGGAAACCATTTCCTCCAATAAAATCTGTTATTGAAAAAGTGAACAGAACAAGGGCAGTAAGCAAAACTGGATAAAGCCCATCAACATCAAGATTTATCTTGTTTATAATGAGAGACATGGCGCGGCCCATCAGGTATCCTAACCCACCACCAATGAACATTTGCTTGATAAAAAACGGAATGAGCGTTACCAGGCTATCATCTTTATGTTCATAAACCATAATTAAGCTTACCGTAAGAAAGTAGGCCATCGGATCGTTACTGCCACTCTCCAGTTCCAGTGTCGGGCCAATGTTTCTTTTTAAGCCAATATTTTTACCTCGCAAAATGGAAAACACAGCTGCAGCATCGGTGGATGAAACAATCGCGCCAAGCAGCATACCCTCCAGTATTGTAAAACCCATAATGTAATGGGCAAACAGGCCCAGTGTAATGGCCGTAATAAAAACACCCGCTGTTGATAATACGATTCCTTTGACCAGCACGGGTTTAACACTTTCCCATTTGGTATCGAGGCCTCCGGAGAAGAGAATGAAGTTTAAGGCAATGACACCTATAAACTGAGCCAGTTTGGGATCATTAAAGTTGATTTTACCTGGCCCGTCCGATCCGGCCAGCATACCCATCAGCAAGAACATAATGAGTGCAGGAACACCTAATCGATAGGATGTTTTACTTGCGAGGATGCTCAGAAACAACAGAATGGATCCGAGAAGCAATATGTTTTCTGCCGTAAGCTGCATAAATGGGTTAGGTACTTTTCTACGAGTTTAAAGATAGGAAATTGAGGTTGCTGGGGCTTATTTTGCCGCAGTTTTCTGCATTATAAAATTGCGGTTAACTTTGCCGCTCGCCTAAGTAAAAACACATCTTATAGTTCATTTTATGTTTGATAGTTTAAGTATAAAGCTGGAGAAAGCCTTTCAAAACCTGAAAGGCCAGGGTAGGATTACCGAGATTAACGTTGCCGGCACCATTAAGGAAATTCGTAAGGCATTGATTGATGCCGATGTTAACTACAAAGTTGCCAAGGAAGTAACGGATGAGATCAAAGAAAAAGCTTTAGGACAAAACGTACTCACCGCCATTTCACCCGGTCAGTTGCTCGTTAAAATAACTAACGATGAACTCACCACACTTATGGGCAGTGAGAGTGTGGATATTAACATAGCCGGTAACCCTGCCGTTATTTTAATAGCTGGTTTACAGGGCTCTGGAAAGACAACGTTCTCCGGAAAGCTGGCCAATTACCTGAAAAAACAAGGCAGACAAGTTTTGTTAACTGCCTGCGATATTTACCGCCCGGCAGCTATTGATCAGTTGAAAGTATTGGGTGAACAAATTGGTGTTGATGTATATGCCGAACCTGAAAATAAGGATGCGGTAAAAATTGCCAGGGCTGCCCTTGAGCATGCCAAGAAAAATAATCATCGCATTGTCATTGTTGATACGGCCGGTCGCCTGGCGGTTGATGAGGAGATGATGAATGAGATTGCCCGACTGAAGGAAATGCTCAATCCATCTGAAACATTGTTTGTGGTTGATTCCATGACAGGACAGGATGCGGTCAATACAGCCAAGACTTTTAACGATCGTCTTAATTTTGATGGTGTAGTGCTTACCAAGTTAGATGGTGATTCGCGTGGTGGTGCTGCCCTGTCAATTCGCAGGGTGGTAGAAAAACCCATCAAGTTTATCAGTACCGGTGAAAAGATGGAAGCCCTTGATCCCTTCTATCCTGATCGTATGGCCGGACGGATTCTGGGAATGGGTGATGTGGTTTCATTGGTGGAGAAAGCTCAGAGCACATTTGATGAAGATGAGGCAAAACGATTAAATGCAAAACTTCGTAAGAATCAGTTCGATCTGAGTGATTTTTTAAGCCAATTGGAGCAGATTAAAAAGATGGGAAATATGAAAGACCTGCTCGGTATGATTCCGGGTGTTGGTAAGGCTATGAAAGGGATGGATATTGACGACAATGCTTTTAAGCCGATCGAGTCCATTATCCGCTCCATGACTATTGAAGAGCGGGGAAATCCGGATATTATTAACGGAAGTCGTAAAAACAGAATTGCAAAAGGCAGTGGAACATCCGTGCAACAGGTTAATCAGCTACTCAAGCAGTTTGGTGATATGCGTAAAATGATGAAGACCATGAATAAGATGGGCGGTGGCAAAAGGGCTTTATCGGCAATAAATCCTTTCGGAAAGTAGGGCAGCCGGATTTTTTTTGTAAGTTAGCCCTATGGTAAAACCTTATTTCAAAGAATAGCGTTCTACCAGTAGTTTACAGGTCAAATTTGAAAGTGCCCCGGATTTTTCTGGGGCATTTTTTCTAGCCGAACATATTATTAACCAAATCTTAACATCATGAAAAAACTCAAATTATTTGCTTTAGTGGCGCTGATTATGTTTGTATTCGCTGAGCAGGCCGCGGCTCAAAAGTTTCCTGGCCTTGACCCAAGCCCGGCTGATATTGCCTACTTTCGTCCGGATGGCCGAAATGCCGATCCAATAGCAAAAGTTGTTTACGGCCGTCCCGCTAAAAAAGGCAGGACTATGTTGGGTGGAACAGAGGCCTACGGTAAGATTTGGCGAACGGGTGCCAATGAAACTACCGAGATTAAACTTTATAAAGATATCACCTTTGGTGACAAGACACTCAAAGCCGGTACCTACTCATTATACACCATTCCAGATAAAACTGAGTGGACAATAATATTCAATTCGAAGTTGGATACATGGGGAGCATATGCGTATGATGAGACCAAGGATGTTGCCCGCATTAAAGTACCGGCAGGAAAAACAGAATCAGAAGTAGAGAACTTTACGATTATGTTCGATGGTAAAGATGCTGCTGCTGTAATGATTCTGGCCTGGGAAAATACATTGATTAAGATTCCTTTGAAGTATTAGTAACCACTGAAAATCACTAAAAACCCTGTTTTTGCAGGGTTTTTTTTATTCCCTTTAATCCTGTAGTTTTCAATAGCATAACTGATCATTATGAATATTTTAGGTCGCTCCGACCGGGTTGATCTTCCGGGGCTGGGGCTGTACAATATCCACGCAAAAATCGACACGGGTGCCTATACCAGCAGCTTGCACTGTTCGCGTGCTGAAGTAGTTGATGGTATTCTTGAATTTGTTTTATTGGATGATGAACATCCGGAATTTACCGGTATGTTATTTCTGTTTAAAGAATTTGATTCACGCGAAATCAAAAATTCATTTGGTGTTGCGGAACACCGTTATGTTATTAAAACTACTGTGAAGATTTTTGATGAAGAAATTGTAACCGAATTTTCACTTAGCGATCGCGATGCATTACGGTTTCCGATACTCTTAGGCAGAAAAATTTTACGGAACCGGTTTCATATCGATGTCGCTAAAAAAAATCTATCTTACCGAAAAAAGAAGGCAAAGAAATTAAAAGTTAAAAAGTAACGTTTCTCAATTTAGCACGCATGAACATAGCCATACTCTCGCGAGACGCAAAACTTTATTCCACCAGGCGTATTAAAGAAGCGGGTGAAAGGAGAGGTCATAATGTGGAAATTATCGATCACATGAAATGCGTGCTCTTCATTGAAAAGAAGAATCCGGTGGTGTTGTATCAAGGCAAGCGGCTTGATTATTTTGATGCGGTTATTCCCAGAATTGGTGCATCGGTAACATTTTATGGAGCGGCTGTGGTGCGTCAGTTTGAAATGATGAAAGTGTTCACCGCTATTGAATCGCAGGCTCTTATCCGATCGCGCGATAAGCTAAGGTGTTTGCAAATACTTTCCCGTGCAGGACTAGGCCTTCCAAAGACTATTTTTATGGATTACTCCCGCGATACCGAAGGAATCATTGAAGCGGTAGGCGGGGCACCGGTTGTTATTAAATTGTTGGAGGGTACGCAAGGGCTGGGTGTTGTGCTGGCAGAAAATAAAAAGGCAGCACAATCGGTAATAGAAGCTTTTCATGGGTTGCATGCGCGTATTATTGTTCAGGAATTTATTAAAGAAGCCAAAGGAACCGATATACGTGCATTTGTGGTTGATGGTGAAGTAGTAGGTGCTATGAAGCGTGAAGCTACCCGCGATGGTGAATTTCGTTCCAACCTGCACAGAGGAGGAAAGGCAACGGTAGTGAAACTTACCAGAGCAGAAAAGGCAGCTGCTGTTATGGCCGCCAAAAAAATGGGATTGGGTATTGCGGGGGTAGACATGCTTCCATCCAAACGCGGTCCACTTATTATTGAAGTGAATTCATCACCAGGTTTGGAGGGTATAGAAGGCGCTACCAAGGTTGATATTGGCGGAAAAATTATACAGTACCTGGAGAAACATGCTTCAAAAAAGAAAATCCAAAAGGATAAAATTAATGCCTAGCCTTAAACCAATCGGATGAAAGTAGTGCATATTGCGGGCCATGAAATACGCCCCGGTGAGTTTAAGGAAATAAAAATCAATATTGCGAAGTTACCTTCACAAACGCTTATTGATACCCCCATGTATATATCGCGGGGCATGGAAGATGGTCCTGTGCTGGCACTGATGGCAGGCATGCATGGCGATGAAATCAATGGACTGGAAATTGTGCGTAGAGTATTGGATGGAGGACTTCATCAACCTAAACGTGGTACACTAGTGTGTATGCCAATCATCAATATTTATGGGTTTCTTAATTTTTCACGCGATGTACCCGATGGTAAAGATGTAAACCGATCTTTTCCTGGTAGTAAAAATGGTTCTTTGGCCAGCCGGGTGGCGTACCATGTAACCCATGATGTGATTCCGTTTATTGACTATGGTGTTGATTTTCATACCGGTGGAGCGATGCGTACCAACTACCCGCAGGTGAGGGCAGTACTCAATAACGAAAAAAACATGGCGCTGGCCAATGCCTTTCATGCACCGTTCACGCTGGATGCTCCTTTCCGACCCAGTTCGTTGCGCAAGGAAGCTTCCAAAAAAGGTAAAAATATTATTGTGTATGAAGGTGGTGAATCACTTCGGTTTGATCAGCAAGCGATTGAAGAAGGTATTGCCGGAACACTGCGCCTGATGCACCACTTAAAGATGATTGACTGGGCGCCCGATCCGAAAGAAGAGAACCGTATTATCTGGAGTTCAACATGGGTTAGGGCCAAACATGCCGGGCTTTTTCATGCCAACGTACAATGCGGACAACTTGTACATAAGGGTGAATGGGTAGGCACCATTACTGATCCGTTTGGATTATTCAAAGAAAAAGTTGTGGCACCCGAAAAGGCTTATATCATTGGACTCAATAATATTCCGGTTGTTAATGCCGGTGATGCCTTGATGCATCTGGGCATGGATAATTTCTGTAAGCTTGACAGTAAGAATAAAGATGAGGAATGATTTTGTCAGGTAACGAGCCTGACAAAATCATAACCTCTCAAATGAATGTTAATAGGCCCGATCAACTGAACCCGATCCGTAAACTTTTTTGGTGGCGTTTTTGGTGTTGCCTTTATGTTTTACCGACCCGCTTCCTACTACGGTAGCAGTAATAGTATCGGTAACATTTAGTTCTGCTAAACCTGTTCCACTTACTTTTATGGTAGCTTTTTCTAACGGACAGTTAAAAGCGTTAATGGCACCGCTTCCGCTTACCACACCTTCCAGGTTGGAGGCATAACCTTTAATACCCATTTTACCCGAGCCACTTACTTCCGCTTTAACAACGTCACCTTTTATATCAAGATCCATGCTTCCAGAGCCTCCAATGGAAAGATTAAGACTGGGTGATGCTAAAGAGTTTTCTGAAATGATTTTACCTCCACCGTTTACCTGCAATTCCCCAACGTTTTTAACGCTTACGTATAATTTCATAGTCGGACTTACTTTGATATCATCAATTTTTGCCCAAATACTCTTACTGGCATTATCCGGTTTGCGTTCCACATTTATCATCAATACACCATTCTCAACAAAAATATTAGTGAGTTCATAGATTTCAGTGAGCGCTTCTACATTTACCTCCTGTTTGTTGGTTTGTTTCAGGTACACCGTATAGTTGGAGTTATTATAGATAGCTTTGAACTCAGGCAATTCCAACGCTTTTTTGGTTACCTGTGCCAAAGAACAGAATCCTATTAATAAACTTAGTGTGAAAGTGAATATTGATTTCATAGGTAGAATTTTATGGTTTGTTATGTTTCCCAGTCATGTAATTAACTGCCCAAATTAGACGATTATTCGCTGTCAACGAAGTTGTTCATCGATGAAAACGGGAGATTATCACCGTTTTTTGCGAAAGATAGCCTGAAATACCAAAATAAAAATTATTCCACCGATGCACAGCACCAGCAATACTTCCGGAGTGATTTGTTTTACCGCATGCATCTGCTAAAGTCTTACTCTTATCTGCAATTTAATATCATTTCGGGTATTACCATCAATCGTGTCTGGTCCGCTGCCAATTGTTTCTCGGTCAGTAAAGTGGGTGTTTGTATAGCGAAGCCAACATGTTAGCTTATTAGAGATATCGTACTGAATTAAAATATAGCTCCGTTTGCCTATACCTGACAGGGCGGGCATGGTGTAGGCTAACCAAACGTCACGTTCATATACATACTGGCGGTTGTCGTAATCCTCCGTATCAAATATAGCATATCGTCCAGTTAGTGATAGTTTACCAAACTTTACACTGATATCTTGTACCAGCACCATACCATTTGTTTTTACTCCATTAATGGTATAGGTACTAAACTGAGCGCGTGTTTTCATGCTTAACTTTTGATTAAGTCCGTAATCTGCATTTAACCAAAAGTTTCGTTTAATTCCGTTATCGATTAGGTATAGATTGCTTTCGCTGCCGGTTCTGTTTCTGGCTTTTGATTCTTCACGGACTTGTACGAATAAGAGTACGTTTCGGGTGGGCTGATAATTGAACCGAAACAAAAATTCATGACCATCGGATGGTGCATAAATACGGTAGCGCAGCCATGGAAATCGAAATAAATCCATATAGCCTGTCATGCTGTATTTTCTGTTCCATCGGTATCGCCAACCCCAATAGATTCCTCGTTCGTTTTGTGGTTGTGAACTTTCTGCAAAGGCATTGGAATACAGGCTATAAAAATTTCGTTGGTAGTTTCGGTAATGGAAAGATACATCAAGTTTTGCTGTTACACTTCCCATTAATCCTGAGGTTAAACCGAGTCCTCTTGTATAGGTTTTGGCCAGCTCACTAAAAAGTGTAAAGTTTTTAAGTGTATAATTTATGTATCCACCCATATTTTGAAGTGCCGAACCGGAAAAAGTAAATTGATTATAGGGTTGCGGATTGCGTTGAAGAGGTATGGCGTATGTCAGGTTATGATAAATAATGCCTGCGTCTAATTTTTGTTTTTGATAACTCAAAACAAAGCCGTATTGCTTTTCGCGTAATCTTTTTCTCCGACTTAACTCGGATAAATTGCGGTGTAACCCGGTGGTTTGCAGTGATGAGAAAAAGTCTTCCTCCGAAACATCGATCGCCAAGGTAGCATCGCGCCATGTACTGGAATAAAATCCAGACAGATAGATGTATTTGCTGATTTCATATGTTGTTGATGCACCGCGCAGGTAGCTTGTTTCATTAATGGAAGTATATGGTAAAAAGCCAAGGTTACTTCTTCGTATGGTGGTTATGGTTTCGGCTCCTTTGCCAAAGCCAAAGTTGCTTCCCATTAAAAGTCCTTGACCAAATTGTAGTTGATAATCACCGATAATCAGATTTTTGATTCTTCCTTTATTCATAAGTTGAGCATGAAATGAATTATAATCAAATCCATACTGCTTGTTAGATGGATTCCAGGTTATCTGTTCACCAGCATCTTTTTCCATTGTAAATCCAATGCTGTAATCGCCTGGGCGACTTGAGCGAAATCTCATATAGAGTTTGTTTTCATCCCCTGTAAAGCGCTGGGTTTCACTGGCTGCATCGGTGAAACCACGTTTTTGTTCAAGCGTGCGTTCATAACGCATGATAAGGTATGTGTTGCCTTCCTTCAGCATTCTTTCCCATAGCGAAGTATGAAAAGAGTATGTGGGATCCTGAACGGTAAAAAACGGAACAATTCTGTAGATCGTCTGCAAATCAAAACCAGGAATAGCCTGAAGCTCATAGACTGAAAGTAATCTTCCCATTTCATTTCTATAGGTCAGAAAGTTCTGTAGTTGCTCTTCCGTTAAAATGTTTACAAATCGAATCTCCTCAGCCGTGGCTTTATTCAGGTTCATGGGGTTAGCCAATAGCAAGGCTAGGTTTTCGTACAGATCCTCATAATTTAAATCCAGATCCTGAAAGCCGAAGAGTTCATCAGCCAACCGCTCAAGGTCAACTTCTTTGCGTGGGTATTCCTGTGCGCAGGTGAGCAGGGGTAAGCATAGTGGTATGATCAACCTCCACTTCATTTCTTAATGAACACGTAATTCACAGATGCCTGGTGGCTTAAGCTAAGGTTTATACTATGCTGTAAGGCATAGTCGAGCATGAACTTATTTGTTTTAAAGCCTAACCCGAAAAATGCTGCATTGGGTTGAAGGTTGAAACCGGTGCGGGCACAGAATTTTTTATGAAAGATATACTCCAGACCTGTTTTCCAGTTGGTGGAATAATCAAGATCCTTTTCCAGTTCTGTAGCAATTATGATTTTATCGGTGGGTTTAAAAGATAGCCCTGCAGTGAGTAGTGTTGGAACACGATCTTCATCTATGGAAAGTTTGGGTTGATTGATGTTGGTAATGTATGCACCAATAAATAGGTTGGGTGTAAGCTCCGCTATGCCACCAAAATTGATGGTGAATACCCCTTTTGTTCCAAAGCCCTCGGCTTGGTATTGAATGTAGTTTAGCTTTATGCCTAATGCCGCTAAACCAAACTGGTTACTGAATCCTGCCGATAGCAAACTTTCATTATACAGGTCATCACCAAAGCGAAATACACCCCCGCTAAAAACCCCAAATTCAACAGGCCATGAAATAGCCGTGGCTATTCGGTTGGCACCGGGTAATAACGGTCGGAGATCGTAGGCAAATACCGCTGTTGGTTGATCGGTTTTTGCCATACCTGCAACATTATTGAAAATGCCCCATTCATCGAATAGCGAAGAGGAGGCATACCCCATGCCATTGGCGCGTGCACCCATAAGTGTGGAAACACTCTGTGTATACGCGCAATTGAAATACAACAGAAGAATCGGTAGGAGGGGGACTTTCATATACCGGTTTTCGTTGCTTAATTTAGTACATCAGCAATCACCAGACAACTATGCGAGTCAGTTTATTGAGTGCGCTCTTCTTTTTAACGGCTGCTGCTTGCGCTCAAACCATGGTTGAGGAACGCTATCCTTCCGGGCAACTTCGGGCTATAGGTGAAATGCTGGACGGGCAAAAATCAGGCAAGTGGGAGTATTACTACCCTTCGGGCGAATTGAATGCAGTTGAACATTTTATAAAAAACAGACTCCACGGAGAAGTTATTTACTATTACCGGAGTGGCCAAACGGAGGGTATAGAGCAATGGATGTATGGCGTGCTGCTGGATTCTGCATTTTACTATCACGAAAACGGTACCCTTTATCGCTACGGGATTTATACAAATGGAATGTATGATGGCTTGTGGAAGTATTATTTTGACAACAATAACCCTGATCGGCAAGTCCGTTACAAAAGCGGAATGCTTACGGGCGAGATGCTACAATACAATAGGGAGGGGATTTTGGTGCAACAAGGATTTTACCAGGATGGGAAAGAGCACGGTGAATGGAAATTTTTTGATGACCAGGGCCGCCTTTCATTTTCAGGTTTCTATGATTATGGGGAAAGGGTAGGAGTGTGGTTTCAGTATGACCAGAAGGGTCGGAAGAAGAAGTGGAAGTATTGAATGTATCAAAACTCCTTCTTGATGTGAAGAAAGAAACCAGTGTTTCCTTTGGAATTCAGCGTGTATTCAATTCGCAGAACAGCATCATACGAAGTTACAAAGTCCAAACCGGCTCCAGTTCCGGCAATAAACCGGTTTGCCAGGTTCGTATTTTGGGGTGGTATAGCCTCTAAATAAGCTGGATAATTTTCTACATATCCAAAGTCTCCATAAGTCTTCAGATAGATAGCGAAAGGAATGTGCTTAAATTGTTTAAATCTGGTACCATCAATACTGAAAATCCGTGAGAATATTCTCTTCTTTAAGGTAGTCTTATTTAAGAAATACCAGGGCCCTTCAATTACATTCACTTCATAGCCACGAACAAAAATCCTATTATATCCCATAACACCATAGTTATAATAAGGTATATCAGTTTTGTTACTCCAGTAGGCAAAGGTGAAGTTAGAAAGGAAGAAGTTTTTCTTTAAATCAATGTAACGGGCGTAACTCAACCACGCATCCAGTTTTTCCAGATCATTACTCATGGCAAAGCCAACTTTTTGGAGATGAAAGAGAAAGTGATAACCCTTTAGGGGATAGGCAATAACATCGCGGTGATCGGAAATAAATTCGTAACTAAGTAAATCAAATTGTTGCGCACGATTTTCCAAACCCAGATAGTTTTGATTTTGCTGATACAACGAATCGGTGATGGTGGTCTTTCGGAATTGATAGCCGAGTCGATGATGGTTGTAAAATGAATTTCGATAAGTGTACGTTAGTCCAATCCCCCGAGTGTTTCGTAATACATTATCGGTTTCAAGAAAAATAAGTTTGTGGTCTTCCGTTCGGTACGAAACATTTTTCGCATCGATGAAATCGGTTTGAAAAATGAGTCCCTGCTTTTGTCTTCTATCGATGTAAGGTATGCGGTATAGTAATTCAAATCTTCTAACATAACCAAATTGTGCTGTAACGGAAAGTGTCTCGTTACGCCCACGCATATTGTACTGATATAGTTTCAATCCATAATTTACCCGCTTAAAATCATGGTTATAATTCTCCCACCATTCATTAAAGTTTCTGTCTGATAGTTGAAAAATAGGAACAGGAAAGGTATACCAACGCTCGTTTACTTCAACCAACACATCAGCAAGGCCTTGCTGTAACTCCAGTAAGCGTATTTCTGCTGAGTTGAATAAATGCAGATTGAATAATTTATTTTGATCTTTCTCGATAATCTTTTGAATTTCGACATTAGAGATTGAGTCGCCAGATTTCAGCGTTAACTCTCTTATGATGATATTTTCACGGGTACGCTTATTACCCAGTATGAAGATTCGATTGATGGTAATGTAATATCGGGTACTGTCATGGATTTCTTTATCCCGATTGCGTCCGTTTTTTTTTAGCGTATCGTACGCAGGGTTTGTTGGAAATACATATGATTTTCCTGTTGCTGACACTGAGAGCAGTAAGGCCCACAGTACAGCAAAAAGAGTTTTATTTGAAAGTATACACCCGATCAAGAATTTTTTTCGTTTATAGCGGGCCCTTGCGTGCCGCTTCTAAACGAAAGCACAAGCACCACAATTCCAAAAATAACAAACGGAATGCTATAAAGTTGTCCGTAGTTTATACCGTATGTATTGATAAAAGAAATTTCAGTATCTACCTGAACTTCTTTTAAGTACTCGTACAAAAATCTGAGTGTCCAAAGAATGATCATAAACGTTCCAAAAATTCTTCCAGCAGGAAGATTTTCTTTTTGTCTGTTCCACATCCAATATAAAAGTATAAAAAGTAAAAGGCACGAAATAGATTCGTATAATTGAGCCGGATGCCGCGCAATGGCATTAGTATGCACTACTGCTGCATACCGTCCATTATCTTGTTTTGCCAGGAAATATTGAATGGGTGTTGATTGATTGATATGCTCATTTATATAGGTATTGTAAATTATTCTATCATAAAAACGACTGGTCATGTACATATGCAATTCCTGCTCACTCTGTCTGTCAGCTTCAAATTCAACCAGAATTTTTATCGGTTTATAGCCTGCCTCATTAGGGGCCCCGTCTGACGATTGATAGCTTATCTTTTCTACTTCAGGGTCTCGTTGCAGAAGTTCCGTCACATTTCGTGTAAACACTACTCCGTAACCTGCTGTAGTTTCCTTTCCGATAATTTCTGAATTAGCAAAGTTTCCTAAACGAATAAGCGCCCCGGTAAGTGCCACCAGTATGGCAATGCGATCAAGAACCTGGAGATAGGATTGACCAGGCCTATTTTTGCGGGCATATAGCCACAAGGCAATGAAAATTCCAACTCCGGCTCCATGACTGGCGAGGCCACCTTCCCAGATTTTAATTATATCAATAGGATTGGCGAGGTAGCGGGCAGGCTCGTAGAAAAAAACATGACCCAATCGTGCGCCAATGATGGTGGCAATAACCATATAGATGGTAAGGGTATCTACATCTTTTTCCGGCTTTCCTTCTTTTTTATAGATATAATAAAGGATTTGCTGACTTAACAAAAAGCCAAGGGCGAAGAGCAAGCCGTACCAACGAAGGGTTATCGGGCCAACGGAAAAAATATCAGGACTACCGTTCCAGATTATATAGCTTAGTAAATTCATGGGCGCAAATATATAGGGAATATGGTTTAATGTTCAAGATTATAATGTGAAGGTTGATTAAAAGGATTACAGGGTGTCCAACTCTGCCAGTTCTGTTTTAAATCCGGAGGAAAGGATGGGAAACCTACACCAGGTTCGTGGATCTACATTGAGTTCATCGAGGTGAAATGAGGGTGCAAGACGCTCACGTTTCCATTGATTAGCTGCCCACAGGCGAAAGAATTTTTTGATATAGCTTTTCAGTAAATCATTATCGTTAAACTTATCTTTCATGGTATTAAATACTTCTGATGGTGATTTTCTGAATAAAATAGCATAACGTTCAATTTCTGCCAGTACGGTATAGGGCATCAGGTCGTCCTCATCTGTTTGGTGCCGTTCTGCTGGTCTTAGTTCCGCAGTAGGTTTCAGCTGATTTACATACTTCAGTCCTGAGTAGTCAAGTTCACGTTCTGCCCACCTAAGCCATTCAAGTATGGTGGTTTTGTTTAGACCGGAAACAGGCGCGAGACTACCGCTTGTATCACCATCCATGGTAGCATAGCCCACGTCTCCTTCACTTCTGTTTGATGTAGTAAGTAAAATGCTCTGCTTGATATTGGCGAGCATCCAAATGATAGGGGAGCGCGATCTTGCCTGTATATTTTGCATACTTATATCATCAGTTTTCCAGTCCATCTTTCTATTGAGTGCGGCTTCTATTTTTGTCGTATAAGAATCAACTTCCTGTTGAATACTCCAATTATAGAATGTTGCACCAAGCGATTCGGAAAGCTGACGGGCAGCTTCAAATGTTGTTGCAGAAGAGTTGGACGTAGCCTGATATGCACAGGTTAATAGTTGCTGAACGGCTTGCTTTTGATTGGATACATTTTGCAAGCCGAGTTGTTTACAAAAGGTTTCCCACCCTAATTCGGCACTGGCACGCCTCACCATTTCAGCTACCATTGTCGCACAAGTGGCTGAGTCAGCACCACCACTCAACGAAAGTACAAACCCTTTCGATTTACTTTTTCGGAGATAGTCAAAAAGAGCAAGCGATACTGCTTTTGTAAGTTCTTCGTTTCGGTCCTTGGAATCTGTTAACGGTAGTTGTGTGCTTTTTGAGTCATCACTGAGAGTGACATCACAGGTAATCAGGTTAACGGGTTTAAATGACAGCCTGTTGTTTTGGGCCAATAGTTTACCCTTTTGTGCGATGAGTATATCACCATCGTAGATCATACGGCCGGCCTCATTGCCCAGCAGGTTACAGAATACATAAGTGCAAGAAAATATTTGCGAGCCTTCTATGGTAACTTCTTGCTCGCGGTTTTGGCTTTTACCCATCGCAAAATGGCTGGCACTAGGGTTTAAAATCAACTGAACGCCACGTTCTTTGAATTTATAACCGGGTCTTTTCTCCTTACTCCATCCATCTTCACAGATCTCAATCCCGAATCGGATGCCATCGGTTTCATAGATTAAATCTCCTGCCTGAATGGCTTCAGTATTTCGGTATATCGTTATTACCTTTCCTGATGGCCAAGGGGTGAACCACCGTGGTTCGTAGTGAACACCATCGTTGGGCAGGTTTTGCTTTAACGTTATGCCAAGAATTTTTCTGTCACGGATCACGCACGAACCATTGTAAGTAACTCCATCGATGCGTATGGGTAGACCAATATTTGCGGTTATGCCAGAACAATATTCTTTGATTTTGAGAAGCTCTTCAAATGCTTTAGCGGACAACCATTCACTAAGAAAGGTGTCCTCGCATCCGTATCCGGTTATGCACAACTCCGGCAGGCAAAGAATCTTCGCATTTTTCTTTTTTGCCTCTTGTATGGCGAACAGAATATTGGCGGTATTATTTTCCCAATCGAATGGAGTTTGGTTTACGGTTGCGCCTGCTAATCTGATATTCACGAATGAAGCTTATAAAATTTATGAATTACGAACGAACCGAAATTTCCGAAAGTATATTTAATTTTTCACAGGTCTTGTACGCAGCATCCTGTTCTGCTTTTTTCTTACTGTTTCCATAACCTGTACCCATCACCTCATTGTTCACAAAAACCTGGGCGGTAAATTCCTTATGTATTTTACCTTTTTTGATGTCAACAATTTCAAAGCGAACTTCTTTTCCTTCGCGCTGACTCCATTCAATTACTCTGCTTTTAAAGTTGGTTTGTGTACTAACAAGTTCGTCTAGGTCATAGTTTGGGGCAATGAGTTTTTTAATCACAAACTTTTTTGTTGATGAATATCCCTTATCAAGATAAATGGCTCCAACTATAGCTTCTAAGGTATTTCCCAGGATAACCTGTTGCAATTGCGAATTCTTTTGATCGTACTGCACGATATTACCGATCCCAATCTTTCGTGCTAACAAGTTAAGTGACTCGCGGTTAACAATTCGGGAGCGCATTTCAGTTAAAAACCCCTCACTTTTATAGGGGAATTTTTTAAAAAGGAAATCAGCAACTGACGCACCAAGAATAGCATCGCCCAGGTATTCAAGCCGCTCATTGTTTTCTTTAAACCCGTTTCCGTTTTCTTTTATAAGCGAACTGTGACGTGTGGCAAGACGGTACAATTCCAGGTTTTTTGGGGTAAATCCAGCGATGGTGTGAATGGCGCTAATCAACTTCTTATCGGATGGTGATTTTTTGCTTGTTATTTTAAGTAAACGCCACACGCAATAGGTCAACTAAAATTAAGCCCTAAGGTAATCAAAGGGATTTAAATGACCGATACGAACAACGTCAGACTTTTTTGAAGATGATGGAGGCGTTATGTCCGCCAAAACCGAAGGTGTTGCTGATGGCAACCTTTACTTCGCGCTGTTGCGCCTTATTAAGGGTAAGATTAAGCCTGGCATCAAGGCTTTCATCGATGTTGAAATTATTGATGGTAGGGGGCACCACGCCTTCATTAATGGCCAGTAAACATGCCAGTGCTTCAATGGCCCCTGCTGCACCAAGCAAGTGACCGGTCATGGATTTAGTAGAGCTGATGTTCATGGAGAACACATGTTCACCAAATACTTGTTCTATAGCACGGATTTCGCCAATATCGCCCAGCGGTGTTGATGTTCCGTGTGTATTCACATAGTCTACGGCTTCTGGCTTAATGCCTGCTTCCTCGAGGGCATTTTCCATTACTTTGGTAATACCGGCACCATCCGGATGCGGTGCTGTAATGTGATATGCATCAGCAGAAAGTCCTCCTCCGATAACTTCAGCATAAATTTTTGCGCCTCTTTTTTTGGCATGCTCATATTCTTCCAGAATCAACGCGCCAGCACCTTCACCCAATACAAAACCATCACGGTCTTTATCGTATGGACGCGAAGCGGTTTCCGGTGAATCATTTCTTTCCGACAAAGCTTTCATGGCATTAAAACCACCAACACCGGCTTCGCACACCGCGGCTTCAGAGCCTCCGGAAACAATGACGTCAGCTTTTCCTAAGCGGATGTAGGTAAACGCATCATAAATTGCATTGGTAGAAGATGCACATGCCGAAACCGTAACGAAGTTAGGTCCGCGAAAACCATATTTAATAGAGATATGACCGGCACTTAGGTCAGCTATCATCTTTGGGATGAAGAAGGGATTAAATCGAGGTGTTCCGTCTCCTTTGGCAAAGGATTTTACTTCTTCTTGAAAAGTAATTAACCCTCCGATGCCTGAGCCCCAGATGACACCGACACGGTTGGGATCTAAATCAGACAGCGGAAGGTTTGAATCTTTAATGGCCTCATCTGCCACCACCATGGCATATTGCGCAAAGGGATCCATTTTTCTGGCCTCCTTGCGATCCATGAAATTGCCGATCTCGAAATTTTTTACTTCGCAGGCAAATTTTGTTTTAAACAGAGAAGCGTCAAAACGTGTAATCGGTGCTGCTCCACTTTTACCGGCTTTAAGCCCGTCCCAGTATTCAGGAAGGGTATTTCCGATTGGTGTAAGTGCACCGAGTCCAGTGACTACTACTCGTTTTAAAGTCATAAGTAAAAAGGTGTAATGAGGAAAAAGAGCTCGTCAAATTACTTCTTAACGTTCTGTTCCAGGTAGGAGATAGCCTGGCCAACGGTTGAAATATTTTCGGCCTGATCGTCCGGAATGGAAATGTTAAATTCCTTTTCGAACTCCATGATTAGTTCCACGGTGTCCAGAGAGTCAGCGCCAAGATCATTGGTAAAGCTTGCTTCAGGAGTAACTTCAGATTCTTCAACACCGAGTTTATCGATGATAATCTGTTTTACTTTTTGTGCGATTTCAGACATGTTTTTACAGTTTTAGGATTTAAAAATCTGTGCAAAGAAAGATATTTACGGCAATATTGTCAAACTTTTTTAATCTTGGCAGGTTAAGTCAAAATGCTGTTCAATTCGGGTAAAAATGAAGAAAAGTAAGCTGGTAATAGAGTATGATTATGACTTTGAACTTGCCGGCATCATTTCTACTTCCAAAGGCTATAAACTGGCTTGGGATATTAATCGAAAGCTGGGTATTAACCTCGTCCGTCAGCCCGATTTGGCAGTGGGCTTCAAAAATCAACAAGAAAAGTTCTATTCTTTTTATGCCTTTGAAACCCGCATCAATCGATTGAAACTGTTTAAAAACAAGCCTGTGGACTATGAGACCGGAAAGTATTTTTTAGTACCTGAATTTCCTCGATTTGATTTTATAATTTTGACCGCTTCGGAAGATGCTGAGTTTACAACTATGGTTTTACAAGGGATAAAACAAATTCAATCTGTTGAGTTAATTGCGCCTATTCCTATGGCTTCCCTGAAATCAAAAAGTAATTTTATTTTTTAACAGCAGTTTGCTGCACAACCCCGTTAACAATGGAAATGATTTCCTATAACAAAACAAAAATTGTTGCAACCGTTGGTCCTGCCTCCAACTCAAAAGAAATGCTACGTGCCTTGGTGAAAGAAGGTGTGGATGTATTTCGTTTAAATTTTTCGCACGGCAATCATGAAGATCATCAAAAGGTGATTGACGCGGTGCGTGAAATTAACGCTGAACTGGATTCTACCGTTGCTTTGCTCCTCGATTTACAAGGTCCGAAAATTCGTGTGCAGGAAGTTGGACCTGATATTGAATTGGTACGCGGACAGGAGTTTATTATTACAACTCGTCAGCTTATTGGTAACAATGAAATTGCCAGTACTTCTTATCAGCAATTACCGAAAGATGTAAAGGTTGGAGACGCAATTCTTATTGATGATGGAAAAATTGAGCTGAAGGTAAAAGAGGTTCGTGATATTGATGTGGTGACGGAGGTGATCTACGGTGGACCACTCAAGTCGCGTAAGGGAATAAACCTGCCCTTTTCAAAAGTATCGGCACCATCGTTGACTGAGAAGGATTTGAAAGATCTTGAATTTGGTTTGAAGAATAACCTTGACTGGATTGCGCTTTCATTTGTTCGTAAGGCGCAAGACATAAAGATTCTGCGTGGTATCATTGAAAAGAATCAATCAACAACACGCATTGTTGCCAAAATTGAAAAACCTGAAGCACTGAGTAATATTGATGAGATTATTGCTGCTACAGATGCGGTGATGGTGGCGCGTGGTGACCTGGGGGTTGAAATATGGCTGGAAGAAGTGCCTATGGTGCAGAAGATGTTGGTTGAAAAATGCAATGCTGCTTCCAAACCTGTAATTGTAGCTACCCAGATGATGGAGAGCATGATCGAGAACCCACGTCCAACGCGGGCGGAAACCAATGACGTGGCCAATGCCGTGCTGGATGGTGCGGATGCTGTCATGCTATCTGCCGAGACTGCTGCAGGTAAATATCCATTGGAGGTGGTGCGCAGTATGGTACGTACCATTGCCTCAGTTGAAAAGGACGAACATCTGTATTATCGCTTCCGGGAAGTAGATCCGAAATCCCCGATTTACATAAACGATAGTTTGGTGTTAGCGGCCTGCAAGTTGGCGAAAGATGTAGGCGCAAAAGCTATTGTAGGTATGACAGCCTCTGGGTATACCGCACTTCGGTCATCATCGTACCGACCCAATACGAATATCTTTGTTTTTACTGCGAACAAATCCCTGATCAATACCATAAACCTGGTGTGGGGTGCGCGAGGTTATCTTTATGATAAAGTTACAACTACCGATGAAACGATTGCCGATGTGGAATCCATCCTGAAAAAGGAGGGACATTTACAAAGCGGTGACATATTTATTACCCTGGCCAGTATGCCTATTCAGGAACGACTTCGAACAAACACGTTGAAGATCAATATCGTTAAGTAGTAATTGGTCATCAGTCATTAGTCATTCCTCACTAGTCTATACTTTTCTAATGACTAATGACCACTGACTGATTTTCATTTCGAATAATTCACACTTAGTACCGGAACTGGGCTATGGTATGCCACACTTTCGGCAACACCCAATGTGTAGGAAGGTAGTCCCTGACGGGTTCGGGTAACCAGGCTTGCAATTCCATCCTTTGTATCCGCCAGATAATTGGCAATTCCCTTGTGAACATCATAATCGCAATGGATCGCTCTGCTGTAATTTAATTTGATGGAGTTTTTCTCAAACCAATCAAAGCGCTCATGAATGTACCGGGTGTCCTTAAAATTGAGTGGTGTATTTACATAAAGCAATTGAACTGAGGCATTTAATGTTTTTGCGAATTCAAGTAATTGACCTGAAGCCTTTTCACTGCCGGGCTCGAAGTTAGAGGCAAAGGTTATCTTTTTAATATTCTTTAAGGTGTGATTTTTTTGAACGCACAAAACGGGAACATCTGCCCCGCGAAGTATTTTCTGAGCAGTTGACCCAACGAAAGGGTGATTGGTTTCTTCGTTTCCATGTGAGCCCATAATAATCAAATCCGCTTTCCATTTTCTGGCAGTAAATAAAATTACCTGCGAAGCGGTACCAACTTCAATGGCTGTTGATACAGTAATGTTTTTCAATACTGGATTTTCTTCTTCACGTTTGAGGGAATTTTTCCCTTTGGTGACAGCCGATTTTACTTCGGGATAATCCGCAAGTCGGGCGGGTATTTTCTCGAGTCCTATGGTAGTGTAGAGTACATGCAAAAGAAGAATCTCAGCTCCGGTAGCGGCTGCAATGGCCGCTCCAACCTTTAGTGCATTTTTTGCACAGGGCGAAAAATCGGTGGGGATCAATATTCGTTTCATGACAATCTTTTTAGGTCTGTAATGCTCTTATAAAAATCCGAATAAGAAAAAGGTCCTCAACTGATACTAGTCAGTAAAATTGATGATAAACATCAAGTAAGCGGTCTTAAAGGGTACTATCTTGTAGAGTGGATTAATTTGAATTTCAGGTGTTTCCATGAATCACTTTTACAAACAGCCAATCGAGCACCTCTATAAGATGCTTTATTCCTCTGCGGAAGGCTTAACATCGGTGCAGGCTGAAGACCGGTTAAGATTACATGGACTCAATGAAATACCACATGGAAAAAGAACCACATTCTTAACAGTAGTTCTTCATCAATTTACAAGCCCATTGATTTATGTATTAATTGCAGCTGGTGTTGTTTCGCTTATTATCAGCGAGTATGAGGATGCGTTGTTTATTTTTTTAATTATTATCATCAATGCCATACTGGGTACCTACCAGGAATGGCGCGCAGAATCCAGCGCTGCAGCCCTGCAACACATGGTAAAAACCATGACGAAGGTTCTGCGGGATGGTGAACCGGTAATGCTGAATGCTGAACACCTCGTTGTGGGCGATGTAGTACTGTTGGAATCGGGGATGAAAGTACCGGCAGATATTCGTTTGATCTCCTGCAATAATCTTCATGCTGATGAATCGATTTTAACCGGTGAGTCTTTGCCCGTTGCAAAGCGTAAAGATTTGCTCCCCGATAACCTCTTGGCATTAGGTGATCAGGTTAATATGCTCTTTGCCGGCACCACCGTTATGAGTGGTCGATCGCTCGGTTTGGTTGTAGCTACCGGATTGAACACAGAGGTCGGAAAAATTGCAAAATCCGTTTCTGATACAAAGCAATCAAAAACACCGCTGGTAAAACGGATGGAGCACTTTGCCAGGCGAGTAAGTGTAGTTGTACTGTTGGCGTGCATTGTAATTTTTATTGTTGGCTATTTTCAGGGGATTGCGCCCATCGATATTTTTTTTGTGGCTGTTGCCGTAGCGGTATCAGCTATACCGGAAGGCTTACCTATTGCTATGACAGTTGCGCTTTCCATCGGTACCAGTCGTATGGCAAAACGGAATGTAATTATCAGAAAGTTATCTGCTGTTGAAGGACTGGGAAGTTGTAATTATATCGGAACTGATAAAACCGGAACACTTACGGTTGATCAACAAACTGTAAAAAAGATTTTACTGAGCAACGGTGAGCATTATGAAGTTACCGGGGTTGGGTACAATGGTGAAGGCCGAATTGTTGACAATCAAAAAACAGTAACCGGTAGCATTTCTTTGGAGAATTTCATTACTGCGGTTACGCTTTGCAATGAGGCCGAGTTGACCAATAAGAACGGTTCGTGGAGTCATCAGGGCGATGCTATTGATATTGCTTTTCTTGCCTTGTCCTATAAATATGGAAAGGAACCACAACAAATTCGTAATGAGGTTGAGGTAATTAAGGAAATACCTTTTGAATCAGAACGGAAATTTGCAGCAATATTTTATAGAGATGTTCAGAATAAAAAAATGGTTGCGGCCAAAGGTGCAGCCGAATCCATTATTGATTTATGTGCTGGTGGTGAGGGTGCCACTATACTCGAGCAAGCAAATCAATTGGCTTCACAAGGCTATAGGGTGCTGGCTGTTGCAGGTGGACAGGCCAATGATACATTGATGTTGAAGGGGTTAACCTTTCTTGGGTTAGCGGCACTGATTGATCCGTTAAAACCAGAAGCCAAGGGCGCGGTTGCATTTTGTCATGAAGGAGCAATACAAGTGGCCATGATTACTGGGGACCATCCATCCACTGCTTTTTCATTAGCCAGGGAATTGGGTATTGCAAAAGCTGAGCATGAAGTAATTACCGGTGATGAATTAGGCTTGCGAAATGGTAAGGATGATGAGGCGTTTCATAAACGGTTGCAGGGTAAAACAGTTTTTGCCAGGGTAAGCCCCTTGCAGAAACAACACATTGTAGCCGATGTGCGTGCGCATGGAAATTTTGTTGCCGTAACAGGCGATGGCGTTAATGATGCGCCTGCATTGAAAACGGCTGATATTGGTGTGGCCATGGGGTATGGTAGTGATGTTGCGAAAGAAGCAGCCAGCATTATTGTTACCGATAATAATTTTGCTTCACTCGCAGCCGGTATTGAAGAGGGTCGGTATGTTTACGGAAACCTTCGGAAAATTATTTACCTGCTCGTGTCAACGGGTGCTGCTGAAATAATGATGGTATTTATGGCTTTGTTCACTGGCTTGCCTTTACCGTTTCTGCCGGTTCAGTTGTTGTGGCTAAACCTGGTGACTAATGGTGCACAGGATGTTGCCCTTGCTTTTGAAAAGGGAGAGGAATATATGTTGCACGAACCTCCACGCAATCCACGGCAAGGAATTTTTGATCGCTTAATGATTACCCAAACGCTTGTATCCGGTGCATTAATGATGGTACTTACCTTCGGGTTATGGTATCATCTGCTTACTAACCTCAACTATGCGGAAGCAGAAGCCAGAAATATAATTCTGTTATTAATGGTGCTGCTTCAGAATTTTCATGTGCTGAATTGTCGCTCGGAACGGTCTTCTGTTTTTTCAATCTCCTTATTCAGTAATCATTTCCTTTGGTTTGCCATCATTATTGCTCAGGGTATCCACATCATTTCCATGCATATTCCATTTATGCAAGATCTGCTACGCCTTGAACCGGTTAGCCTGTCGGAATGGTTAAAGTTACTGGCTTCAGCTTCCCTGATTTTGATTGTGATGGAAATCTTTAAGTTGGTTTACGCACGAAGGCGTACAAAAAAAGTTTTGTTCACGCCTTAGGCTCCACCAATGTCACTTCCTCTTTTTCCACCACCACACTTCCTGATGGGTCACCTTTCCGTTTGCGGACAAATTTTTTAGGTGTATAAATAACCGGGCAAAGTGAATCAGTTTTTCGTTTGGAGTTGAAGGCTGCCAACTGAGCTGCTCGCTCTACAACATCCTTAGGAAATTTCTTGCCTGACTGGTATTTAACTACCACGTGCGAACCTGCAACATCTTTTGCATGCAGCCACAAATCTTCTTTGTAGGTGTAATGCAAAGTCAATTCATCATTTTGTTTGGCATTTTTTCCTACCCATATCTTAAAGCCATTATACTCGGTTTCATGGTAGGGTAGTGGCACTTGCTTTTTCACCGCTATTGCTGTCAACCCGAGAGAGTCCATAAATTTTCGTAGTTCTTTCAGGCTTTCGGTTTGCGCTATTTCCTTCATATACTGATGCAAGGTTGTGCATTCAGTTTCCTTTTTCGCAAGGGCTTCTTTTAATTTCTGAATTTCGATGTGGTGATTCTTGGATTTTCGGTAAAATACTTCAGCGTTTTTCTGAGCATTGAGCTCCTTCTTTAGTTTTATTTCAATGGGCTTGTTTTCATGATAAAAATCCGGAAGGACAATTTTATCCATTCCCATCTTTACGGTATGAAGATTGGCCATTAATAAATCGGCCCAGGTTTTATAATGATCATCGGCCTCTATTTCTTTTAGTTTAGCAGATGTTTTTGTCAGATAGGCTTCATCGTTTTTTAACTGTGTTCTAAGTTTGGTAAGCACCCGCTGTTTTTCGTGTTCAAAACCGTAATGGATAGAATACTGTGTGAAGAATTCGTGCAGGGCAATAAGCGGGTTCGTAAACTGCTGTTGTATTTTACCCAGGGCTACAAGAGAAAATACCAACTGGTCTTCTAATTGGATAATGTAGAATGTTGGAGTTTCAAGTTTCTGGCGCAAGCCCTGAATTTGTTTCCACTGTTCATCAATTGATGATGCTTTGAAATTATGCTGATTGAGATATTGCCAGGCAATCTTACCAAACGTGAAGTAAAGTTGTTTAAGCCGATTATGGTTGCTGACAAATGCTTCCTTACTGAAATCGATGGTTTTGTCAAGTTGATCTAATTGAATTTCGTGGTCGGTAGTCAGGTGGTTCCGGAATAGAGAGATCACCTTATCCTGATGATATAATAACAGGTTAGCACGGTTTCCATGAAGTTTAAAGAGCAGGATGTAATGGTCACTAAATAACAACGAAAAGCAACGTTCATTTTCGTATTGCCGGGAACCAATAACTTTTTGCCCAATTAGTTCACCAAACAAATCAATACTGTTTTTTCGCGCACGGTTAAAATCGGATGGAAATGAAAGGCAGCAAAAATCTGAGAGCAAGCTGGCTTTAATAAAGAATGGCTTTGAGCGGGTTTCAAACCGGAGGATCAGTTCATCTTTATTCTGACTGAAGCATTCAGACATGACACTGTCCTTGAGTTTGTTGCCAAGTTCAACGGAAAGCTGTCGTAAATAATAGAAGTTGTTGTGCATAGCAGAACGCAGACGCTTCAAATGATAAGAAGCGATAGTAATGTTATTACAAACTTAACCGTAAGCCATCAAAAGCCAAGTGAACATTTTCGGGAAGCTCTTTTTCAAGATTGGCATGTAAACCCAGTTTATGACTAATGTGTGTAAAGTACGTTGTCTTGGGTTTGATTTTATCCACCATGGCCAACGCTTCATCCAGGTTAAAGTGAGAGATGTGGTACTCACGCTGCAAGGCATTTAGCACCAGCACATCTGTACCTTCAAGGCGTTTGAATGTTTCATCGGGTATTGTTTTGGCATCGGTGATGTAACTGAAGTTGCCGATCCTGAATCCATAAACCGGAAGCCTAAGGTGTAATACCGGTAATGGTGTTACGCTAATATTTTGAAATTGAAAAGTTTCAGCCGTAATGGTATGCAAGGTTACCTGGGGCAAGCCCGGATAATTCTTCGGGCCGAAGATGTAGGCAAAATCACTTTTTATCTGACTGAGGGTTTCTGCTGTTCCATACAACGGCATGCTTTGCTGCTGCAGGAAATTAAATGCCCGCACGTCATCCAGCCCGGCTGTGTGATCGCGGTGGGCATGGGTGAATATAATCCCATCCAGCCGGGTTATCCCTTCGCGAAGCATTTGTTGCCGGAAATCCGGACCAGTGTCAATAACCAGGCTTTTGCCACCAACATCAAAGTGTATGGAGGTGCGCAGTCGTTTATCCCGAAAATCCAGTGAATTGCAAACCGCGCAGGAACAGCCAATTACAGGCACACCTTGTGAGGTTCCGGTTCCCAGGAATGTGATCTTCAAGCCTTAACTTCGGTTTGGGTGATTTCTTCGTACAACTTCAGGCTCTTCTCGGTAAAGCGGGTAGTATCCAGTTCCAGCGTCTTTAGAATATCCAGCAAGGCATTGATTTTCCCTTCGGTGGTATAGAACTTATTGACGATAATGATTTTCTGCTCACGCAACAGGCAGTACCCCGATTTGAAATTGCCTTTTTCATAGCGCAGCGTATAATCCGACTCGGCAATCAAATCCTCCAACTTGGTTAAAAAAGGAACAGTATACTTAATCATAGTGGTTGTTTTCGATGGTGCGAAGATAAATCATATTGATAACTTAATTCAATGCGAGTCTCCGTTTTAACGTCCTAAAATTAATCTAGCATCACCACATTAACACCTCACCCCTTCCCCTCTCCTGCAGGAGAGGGGTGTCCGAGGTACGAGTACGGGGTGAGGTATTAGTTAGGACATTAAGCGGACACTCAGATAATTCAATATTCAAAATTCATTATTCATGGTTCAGCCTTTGTAATTTTAGCCGTGGATTTAAAGCACAAAAGACTGATTGTTATTATTGGCCCCACTGCGGTTGGGAAAACCGAGGTGGCTATAAAGGTGGCTGAGCATTTCAAAACGGAAATTATATCGGCCGATTCACGGCAATTTTTCAAAGAACTCACCATTGGAACGGCAAAGCCCAATGAAGAGGAACTAAACCGGGTGCCGCATCACTTCATTAACTCTCACGCCATAACCGTTGAATACGATGCCGCACAGTATGCAGCCGAAGCTTTGGATCTGATCTATTTACTTTTTGAAAAGTACGATTACCTGGTGGTTTGTGGTGGCTCAGGGCTTTATATTAAAGCACTGCTCGAAGGTTTTGATGATATTCCTGAAGTGCCGGACAACATCCGCGATGAAGTGATAGCGCAGTACGAGAAAAATGGATTGACGTGGTTGCAAAAGAAACTGGAGGAACTGGATCCTGCCTATTGGCAAAAAGTGGATCAGCAGAACCCCGCCCGGTTGATGCGAGCCCTGGAGGTGGTGATGGCCACCGGTAAATCCATTTCATCTTTTCAGACAAAACAAAAGCAGCAACTTCCTTTTCGGGTTGTAAAGATCGGGTTGGAGCTTGACCGGGAACTTCTGTACAAACGCATTGATGCCCGTATGGAAGAAATGATTACAAAGGGATTATTTGAAGAAGCAAAAGCTATGTACCCGTACCGTCACCACCAGGCATTGCAAACAGTGGGGTATAAGGAGATATTTGATTTCCTGGATGGACGATACGATCGGGAAGAAGCAGTGCGTTTATTGAAGCGCAACACCCGCAGGTATGCCAAGCGGCAGTTCACATGGTTTAAGCGCGATGAGGAGATCAACTGGATTGAACCTGATCAGTGGGAATTAATCGTTGACCTGGCTAACAAGTAATCCTTATTGGTTAATATTGAAGCATGACGGATAAACGCGTTTTAATTATTACTTATTACTGGCCTCCCAGCGGTGGTAGTGGTGTGCAGCGCTGGCTTAAGTTTGTCAAGTACCTGCCTTTGTTTGGTTGGCAACCTTATGTATTCACACCGGAAAACCCTTCGTTTGATATAAAGGATGAGTCACTCCTCAACGATGTCCCTGTTGAAGCGGAGGTGATCAAACTACCCATTTGGGAACCCTACAAGATCTTTAATTGGTTAAGTTCGCGTGTTTCGCGAAAGGAAAAAAAAAGTGTCCCCGTTGATTCCTTAGCACCAAACAAAAGAACTTTTTTTCAGCGTTTAAGCGCATGGATTCGCGCGAACCTGTTCATTCCCGACCCGCGGATTTTCTGGATCCGGCCATCGGTAAAATTTTTGCACGACTTTCTGATCGAAAAAAAGATAACCACCATCATCACCACCGGCCCGCCACACAGCATGCACCTGATTGGCTTCTGGTTGAAGAAGAAAAATCCTGCTCTACATTGGATTGCCGATTTTCGCGACCCGTGGACGGAGTGGGGACTTTGGGAAAAACTTGGCGTGGGTAAGTTAGCCATGCAAAGACATAGGAACTTGGAGCAAAAAGTCCTGACTGCCGCAAATGTGGTGGTGTCGGTAACGCCACATTATATCAAGCGCTTTGAAGCACTTTCTGGTAGACCGGCTGTATTGCTTACCAATGGTTTTGATGAAGATGATTTCATAGTGATCAACTATATCAAGCCACAAAAATTTACAATCCGGCATATCGGTATAGTTAACGAACAGCGCGATCCGGTTCCCTTTATGGAAGCCTTTCAGCAATTGCTGGTTGAACATGCCGAATTTGGGGAACAAACCGTAATTGAATTTGTGGGTGAAGTCTATCAACCCTTTAAGGATTATGTGCACGATCGCACCTCACTACATAATCATGTTCGCTTTACCGGAAATGTATCACACCGAAAAGTAATGGAGTGCTATGGAAGTACCTCATTGCTGCTATTAATCCTTACAGGGTATCGCGATCCCCACGGCTTTTTTCCGGGCAAGTTGTTTGAATACATCGCAACAGGTGTACCGGTGCTGGGCATTGGGCCTGTTGTAGGCGATGCGGCTACTGTTTTACATCAAGCCGGCACGGGTGTTATGGCAGAAAGTAATGATTTGGCAGGAATAAAAGCATCTTTGCTGAAATATTTTAAAGAATGGAAATCCAATCCCAACCCGATTGTTGAGAAAAGAAATGTATCGGCTTATTCGCGGAAGGTGATTACGGAGAGGTTAGTTTCGTATTTAAAGTGAAATTATTCATTGCTGAAGAGCAGAGAATCTTCACCCTCTTTAAAACTCAACTTTTCTTTGAAGCGCATTCCAATCTTTCCAAGTAATCTTATAGAGGTAACATTTTCCGGATGGGTAATGGCGTAGAGTGTTGTTATGTTCAACTTGGTTTTCGCATAATCCATTGTGGCCTGCGCTATTTCAATTGCATAGCCCTTGCCTGTATAGGCCGGCAGAAAGGCATAGCCGATGTCAGGATGCGCAAGTGCATCTCTTTTAAGCAATCCACACATGCCGATTAAAGTATCTGATTCTTTAAGGTTCACACCCCAAAGTCCAAACCCGTTTTCGCGATAGCTTTTAATGGGGCCTTCTTCCAGATAGGTTTTTGCCTGATCTACCGATCGGATGTTCCGCTCGCCAATAAATTTCAGCCATCCGGGTGTATTTACCAGTTCAACAATAAAAGGTGCATCATCTGTACCTAATTCCCTTAACAATAATCTGTTTGTTCTAA
The DNA here is from genome assembly GCA_002344065.1 of Flammeovirgaceae bacterium UBA2366. Lineage (GTDB taxonomy): Bacteria > Bacteroidota > Bacteroidia > Cytophagales > Cyclobacteriaceae > UBA2336. The sequence goes on along the minus strand of DDTK01000011.1, from coordinate 738,801 downwards.
GAATTACAGGAGAGGGCAGCATATTTCGTTTTATTCAAGGCAGGATGTTATTCGTTCTTTTGTGGTGAATGGATAAGTCTCTAAACACTAAACATGAATCAAAGAATAACCTTTTTCTTCTCCGCTACGGATTTATAGATAGCTTCTACCACGCGGATATCTTTCAACCCTTCTTCCCCGGGCACCAACATGGCTGAGCCTTGCTTAATCGCAAGTGCATCATCATCCATTTGCTTAGCCTGCTGGTTCGGTATGGTGGCACTGAGTTTTTTGCCATCACTCGTCACACCATTTATACCACTGTACGATTGAAACGGAGAGAGCTTGTACCAACCCTTTTCGCATGTTACCAACAGGTTGTTTATATTTTTTCCAAGGCTGGTTTCGCCATGGGCGGTCACACCTCCTGGAAATTCCAGGTCGAACACCATGGTTTCATCAACTTCGGTGTAAATGTGTGGCCGCTCGGTTGATTGATTTGCCGTAACGGCTATGGGCTCCAACCCGGTGCTGTAACGGATTGCATTTATCGGGTATACGCCCATATCGTAGGTAGCCCCACCGCCCATTTTTTTTATTTGCTTCCAGTGGTTCGACCTTCCATCAAAATAACCTGCGGCTGCATCGGCTTTAAGTACTTTGCCATAGGTTAAATCTTTACGGTACTTAATAATTTGTTGTGTGTTGGGCTCGTGCTGCATGCGGTAGCCGATGCTTAGTTTCACTTTGTTCTGCTTGCAGGCATCAATCATCTGTTGGCATTCGGTAACCGTCATGGCCATTGGTTTTTCACACCAAACATGTTTGCCTATACGAGCCGCCCGAATAGTATACTCTGCATGCATGGAAGGTGGCAGCACTACATAGATGATGTCGATATCTGGATTGTTTTCAAGGCTTTCAAAATTCTGATAGTTGAAAATATTTTTGTCAGCGAGGTTGTATTTCTTTTTCCATAGCTCAGCCTTTTCAGGCGTACCGGTAACAATACCTTTTAGTTCGCAGTGTTGTGTGAGTTGTAACGCTGGTGCCAGTAAATCGGTGCTGTAATAGCCAAGACCAACCAACGCAACACCTAGTTTACTTTTTGTTTGTGGTATAATGATGTTGGCAAAAGCATACTCACTGGCATACATGCCTGCACTTGTGGCAAGTACGTGTTTAATAAATTTTCTGCGGCTTTTCATCGGATGAGAAATTATGGATAGTTAAAGGTACCCAATTTCCCTGCTCAATTCTATTTTCGTCCGATCAGATTGAGGGCTTTAGCGGCAAGTTTATTCACCTCAGGAGAACTTTTTGAGATAAGGGTTAACGATCCAAAAAATAATGTGATCAATGCAGAACGGTAAAAAATATCGAGAAATACATTTTCCAGTTGTGGTAACGCCAGGTTCAAACCAAAGGCAAGAACGCTAATGCCTAACACTTTTAATGTTGAGAGGGTGAACGGTTGAAGCTTGAACTTCCACCAAATGAAAATAAATTTCACACTATTAAAAAGGAACAACGCAATGGCCGAACCGATGGCCGCACCCGTCATTCCGTAAATCGGAATCAGAACAAGATTTAGCACGATTACGGTTATGGCCAGCACCAACACTACCACAATGTTAAAAGCGTAATATTTTGAGAGTACAATAATTTCACTGCTGGGGCCAAAAAACATATCGATGAGTTTGCCGAGGCCAACCAACAAAACAACATAAGCACCGGCTTCAAAAATTTCACCTTTTGGCACCAGCGCAAAAATATTCTGAATATTGGCCCACACACCAATTAACAGTAAGGCTCCTATAATCAGTTGGTTCACCGATACTTTCTTATATAGATTATCAATTTCTTTCAAATCATTTTTTTCAAAGGCTTCCGCGATAAGTGGCATGGTCGTTTGTAAAATGGCGCGCTTGGGTATTTCAATAACCGTAGCCATATAAAACGCAGTGGTATAAATAGCGTTGGCACTAAAGCCCAACAAACCGGCTACCATCAGACTATCAACCTTACCGATGATGACCATACTGCTGGTACCAACAAAACTCAATGCACTAAATTGAAGTATTTCCCGTAACCGTTTTGATTGGAGAAAAGAGAAATCGAAGTGAATCTTGAGTTGACCGGCAACGCTGAGATTGATAACCAGAATGAAAAGCACCACACCATAGATGGCCACATTGGCGATTAAGAAATAATGGAAACTGATAACCTTTGTAAAGTATAGGCTCACCAGTATGGCCTGTAATAACCGCACTACCACTTCGCGCAGTAAATTAGGAAACGCAACTTTTAACAACGATCGCGAATAAGTTTCCAGGAGTGTGGCAACCAGCATGAGAAAGGTTAACCACAGCACCAGGTGAAGGTAGGGAGCAAGCAGCGTGGCTTGATCATTGAAAAAGGATAATATATGTGATTCGGCAAGCGTGAAAATGATCCAGAAAATTCCGAACCCAATAAGGGATAAGGTGAGGATCATTGTAATAAACGATGATGCACCCCCTCCACTTTTATTAAAATGCGGGTAAAAGCGTGTTATACTTTGTGCCAGCCCCATTTGGGCAAAGGGAACAAATAAGATGGCGGCATCTTGAATGGTGCGCAACAGACCTATCTGCTCAATATCCAGAAATTTTGGATAGAGATATAGCAGGTTAATGTAACCGATCACCACTCCGGCATAGGAGATAATGGAGGTGTAAATACTTTGCCGGATAACAATGCCCATTACGAAATTAAGTGTTTTATATAGTGCTGTAAGTTCAACCTATGCCTGATTTTTTTCGACCCATTGTCGAATCCAATCCATAATAGTTATAACTTTTTTCGATTATAATCGGAAAAAGTCAATTTTTCATAGTTTAAACCAGAAAACAGTATCGGTAATACCGGAAGTCGTAAATACTTTTTTCCATTCCTTGAGTTGTTCATGAATTGCCCGGTAACGCACCCGCTCAGCATTATCGAGAATAAGCATGCCGCCTGGCTTCAGTTTGGGGATGGCATGTTGAGCACACTCCACCCGTGCGCGACCGTCCACAATAATAAAATCGAACGAAGCATCGGGGTATTGATCGATGTAGGAGTAGTAAGCGGTATAACACGTGGCTGGCGTAGCCGGCATGACATAATTTTCGTAATTGTTTTTTGGGTAGCCGATTGTTTTTGATGCATCATTTGCCGGAAGGATATGGACATAATGCACATTACCCAGCTTCTTTTTTTTTAGTTCAGCCTCAATGTGTGCGAACCATTGTTGATCATGCTCCAGGCTAACCAATTCTTTTACACGAGGTGCGATAAATAGCGTGCTTCTTCCACTTCCAAACTCAAAACCGCTCATGTTTTTGGTGAGCAACGTTTGAAGTATATCAATAGCGGCTGGGGTCATCCACGGTATGGGTGAATTTCTCCATTTTTTGAGCAGCTGTTTTTGGTAGAGCTTTAGAAAGGGGCGGAGTAAACGAAAATGAAGATACTTAAGCGGTTCGGTTTTGGGGTAGAAATAATTGTGTTTAACAAACTTGGATTGGAGAGCCTGATTATGTGCAGTTATATACGGATCGATCATGTTTTGCAACGTTATAAATTCTTGTACAGGTCAAGCAAAATCAACTGATCAGTTTCCCAATTCTGCCGGCCATTTACTGTAGCCTGTATTCCATTTTCGCCCAGTTGCTTACAAAGGGCTTTGTCGTGATAGAGTACTTTGATTTTTTCTGAAAGATCTGCTGCATTACCGGCATCAAATACAAGTCCGGCATGGGTCTCATCAATTATTCGTTTCAACGGAGCGCTTGAACTCACCAGCATAGGCTTACCGGCCATCATTCCCTGAAAAAGTTTGTGTGGAATGGTGTGATCGGTGTGTGAGTTGGATTTGTGCGGAATTACATTCACGTCCGCATAATGCATATAGGAGTAAAACAGGGAGAAAGGCTGCCTGCCTAAAAATACTACATGGTTGGTAAGCTCGAATTTCTCTGTTTGCTTCTTCAAGTTCTCCATTACAGCGCCACTACCTGAGCCAACAATAATCAGAACTATGTCTTCCATGTGTTGTAATTTATTCATCGCCTCAATTACAGTATCCACCCCCCGGTGCGGACCTATATTGCCTGTGTATACAATCTTGAACTTGGTATGCCAGGCTTCATAAATGTTTGGAATACTTTGTTGGCGAAGAAATGACTGTTCTTCCGAGTTCGTGATTACTTTAATTTTCTGAGGATCAGGTTTGTATTCTTGTATAAGCCGGTCTTTCATCTCATTCACCACGGCTATTACATAATCGCTTTCGCGAACGGCTTTGGCTTCAATTTCTTTCCAGCGTTTGAAATTCATAAAAAGCCTGTTCTTGAGTTTTACCAGTGGATTGGTTTTCCATTCAAACCATACTTTTAGCGCGTCAGGATAATTTTCATGGAAGTCGGCAATAACCGGAAGGTTGAATTCTTTTTTCAGGGCTAACGCTGTCCCAACTAATGGCAGATCGTGAACATGTAAAACTTCAATATTATTTGTTTTAATCCAGGATTTAAGTTTTTGCCTGAATTTAGGGTGTACTGTAAATATTGACATACAAATGTCCCAGAAGGCAAGGGTAATATTATTCTTACCCGCATCAATACGTGTTATGTAAATGCCCTGCACCTGTTCGGTGTAGGTTTCGTTTTTTCTACGCAGGCAAATAAGGTGAATCTGGTGACCGGCCTTTAGCAAAGCGTCAGCTTCTTTTTTTATCCGCACATCCGATGGATAAGGAGCATTAAGAAGCATGCCAATGGTCATACGCTTGTAATTCGATGAATTGATTTAATTTGGCAAAGAAAATCAATTTTTGTCAGGGAACAGATTGTTGTGAAAATAACATTAATAGCCGGAGCACGACCTAATTTTATGAAGATTGCACCAATCATCAGGGCAATACTTCAGGCTCAGCTTCAGGGAAGGAACATACAGTATAGACTCGTTCATACCGGTCAGCATTACGATGAAAAGCTTAGCCAGGTATTTTTTAAAGAATTGGAGATCCCTGAGCCGGATGTAAATCTTGGTGTGGGTTCCGGTTCCCAAGCGGAACAAACAGCTCGTATTATGGTGACTTTTGAAAGGGACCTGGCTGAAAACCCTGTGGATTTGGTTATTGTGGTGGGCGATGTAAACTCCACGATGGCCTGTGCGATTGTAGCCAAGAAAATGAATACACGCGTAGCACATGTGGAGGGAGGTATTCGTTCCTTTGATTTAACTATGCCTGAAGAGATTAACCGAATGGTTACTGACGCTATCGCAGATTACTTTTTTACTACCAGTGAAGTTGCTAATAAAAACCTGATTCAGGCAGGTATTGAGCCATCGCGGATTTTTTATGTTGGTAACACCATGATTGATACGCTCATCCATAATCAACATAGGTTACGGTGTCCGCGCATCTGGAGTCAGTTTAATCTTAAAGAGAAATCCTATTTTCTTTTAACGCTCCACCGGCCTTCAAATGTTGATGATCCGGAAAAACTTTTATCGATACTTACGCACTTATCCAACCACGCAAAAGACTATCGGATTATATTTCCAGCACATCCCAGAACCCAACATGTGCTGCGTAATCAAAACTGGAAAAGTGATGCGATAAACTTGATTGAACCCATGAGTTACCTGGAATTTAATTTTCTCGTAAAGCATGCTGCGGGTGTTATTACCGATTCGGGCGGTGTTCAGGAGGAGACGACTTTTTTGCATATTCCATGCCTGACATTGCGATCAAACACAGAGCGACCTGAAACGGAAACGATTGGTACTAACCGGCTAATAGGTGATAATATGGATTTATTAAAATCATCACTAACCGAAATTATGAACGGTAACTGGCGGTATGGTGATGTTCCCCCGTTGTGGGACGGAAAGACTTCTGTGCGTATAATTGATTCGCTGTTAGCTATGAATTTTTAATCCTCCCCGGATTTTCTTTTAAGAACCCTTCCCATGATTTCGCTTTTGATTTTACCTGACCTTTTTGAAAGTGATGGCAAAGCGCCACAGCAAGGGCATCAGTAGCATCTAATAATTTAGGAAGTTCTTTAATTGTAAAAACCTGCATGAGCATGCGGGCAACTTGCTCCTTTGAGGCATTGCCATTACCCGTTACGGATTGCTTTACTTTTTTTGGCGCGTATTCCACTATAGGGATTTCGCGCGAAAGCGCTGCCGACATAGCCACGCCCTGTGCGCGACCAAGCTTAAGCATGGACTGTACATTTTTTCCAAAGAAAGGTGCTTCAAGGGCCATTTCATCGGGGTGAAATTCTTCAATCAGGTGTATAACCTTGTCGAATATTTTTTTGAGTTTGATAGCATGCTCGCCTGTTTTTCCTAATTGGATAACACCAAATTGAACGAGCTTAACTTTACTACCGGTAACGCATATAATTCCGTAGCCGGTAATGTTCGTGCCGGGATCGAGACCTAGTATTACTTTTTCTTTATGGATTTTCGTCACACCAGCTGTTTCTCAAATGATGATGTAGTCAGTACATTAAAACTCATTCAGAAACTCTTTAGCTGTTTTGAGCTTTATATCACCTTTCAAATGTCTGTCAACCTCATTTAGTGAAACCCTGAGCTCTTTCAAAAATTGCCGTTGTTCCGGAGTTAGTGTTTCCGGCTTATCAACGGTTGGTTTTATACCCAATTGAATTAGTAACTCCATTAAGAATTTAAACTTGTTTTCAGGAACATCCAGAATAATTTTTTTCATGATTCCTTTGAAGATTATAATTCAAAATTACGGATACTTCACCAATTATCACAACTTGCATAATATGATCACCATCATTCTGATTCTGTTTCTTCTCTATTTTATATTCATAATCTTTCTGCTGGAAGGCTGGAGAATAGCAACCCGGTCCACGGCAACGATTACCGCCACACCATTTATTTCAATAGTGATTGCTGTTAGAAATGAAGCGGATCAAATTCAAAACCTATTAGATGATATTGCACGGCAAGATTACCCATCGGATAAGTTTGAAGTCTGGGTTGTGAATGATCATTCTGAAGATGAAACCTTTGAGGTTGTTGAAGAATGGGCGAAGCAATATCCTGCCAGGCAGTTTCAAGTAATCAATTTACCGTCTGGTAAAGCAGGCAAAAAGGCAGGCATAACTGACGGGGTGAATCGGGCGCGTGGTGAGATCATTCTGACTACCGATGGTGATTGCCGTGTTAACCCCAACTGGCTTGCTTCTGTGGCCAGTCAGTTCACCCAATCAACACAATTATTGGTGGGGGCGGTCAGACTATATCCTGTAACAAGTTTTTTTCAGAAACTTCAAACAATAGAATTTGCATCCCTTATCGGTAGCGGGGCAGCGACACTGGGTTGGGGAACACCCACGATGTGCAATGGTGCAAACCTGGCCTATCGTAAAAGTGCTTTTTTTGAGGTGGATGGATATTCCGGCAATGAACAAATATCTTCCGGTGATGATGAATTTCTTCTGCGAAAGATATCCAGGCGCTACCCGGCTGGAATTCGTTTTAATGCAAGTCCCTCAGGGGTTGTAGATGCCAGTCCGTCAGCTACCTGCAGTGAGTTTTTTAACCAACGAATACGGTGGGCCGGTAAGTGGAGGGCGCACGGTGTTGGGTTTTCGGCTTTATTGGCTTTATTTATTTTCCTGTTTCATGTTTCGGTAGTGTTACTGGTGGTATTGGGTTTTGTTGGCACTTTATTTTGGCAGGATGTTATCCTGTTGCTGGTGGCAAAAGCATTTGTTGAAGCTGTGTTTCTTTTTCGGGTACTGAATTATCTGGGCATTTCTTTCAGCATAGTATCATTTTTTGCACTTCAGGTCGTTTATCCCCTGTATGTTATTTTCTTTGCCCTGACGGCCAATTTTTTACGCGCTGATTGGAAGGGTAGGAGGATTTAATCGCGCAACAACAATTTTTTACATGTAACTTTAGGCCATCTATGCCTCAAACCTCTCATAAAAACCGGTACGAGATAAAGGAACTCGAGTTAAATTCCTTGCTTGAAGTTACCCAGGCCATCAATAATAATGTGCCGGAAGATTTTCTCTATAAGATTTACAACTTCACCTTACGTTCTAACCTAAAAATCAAAAAACTGGCGCTGTACGTGCTCGATGACTTGTGGAACTGCAAAGTGAATTTTGGCACGGAGCAGACTTTTCAAAAGGTAAAGCTACCCGATTGCTTCAAAGATATCCGCACCATTTGCACCTTACGCGATTTTGAAGAAACCGCGTTTAGTGTGTTTGATATTGTAGTGCCGGTTGCCCATAAGGATAAAACCCTGGCGCTGGTTTTCCTGGGCGATCATCAACATGACGGTAATTATAGTGATGACAGCCTAAAGTTTATCCAGGCGCTAAGCAATATTATTATTGTGGCCATCGAAAATAAAAAACTAGCCCGCAAACAATTAGAGCAGGAGGCCTTTAGAAAGGAGCTTGAAATTGCCAGCGATGTGCAGCAATTTCTTTTTCCTGAAAAGCTACCGAATACAGAGTTTCTCAATGTAGAGGCGAGTTACCTGCCGCACGATGTTATTGGAGGCGATTATTACGATTATATTCCCATCAACAAAAATCAGTTTCTGCTTTGCATAGCCGATGTTAGCGGCAAGGGAATACCTGCGGCATTAATGATGTCAAACTTTCAGGCGTCACTTCGCACCTTATTGCGTCAAACACCTAATCTGCGCGATATAATTGAAGCGTTAAATTACCAGGTATTGGAAAATGCAAAGGGCGAAAAATTCATAACATTTTTCGCATGCATTTATGACATTAGTTTGAAGACGCTGGTATACATAAACTCAGGTCATAATCCACCTATACTATGCGATAGGAAAAATGGCATCAGGTTATTGGAGGAGGGTTCAACCGTACTGGGTGCCATGCATCCGTTGCCGTTTCTTAACGAAGGCTTCATAACCGACCTCGAGCAATTCCGGTTGTTTTGCTATACCGATGGATTGACCGAAACAATCAATGAAGCAGGTGAAGAGTTTGGGATGGATCGGTTGATGAAGTATTTTCATCAGGATACTACGCGCATGAAGGACATGCGCACTATCCATAACGACATTATTATTGAGCTTGATACGTTTAAAGGGGACAATGGGTACCACGATGATATTACCATGGTATCCTGTCGTGTAGGATAGTACCGGGCACCATGCTTATTCATCGAACTCCTTTCTTTTTGCCATGGCTTTATCCGAGTCTGGTTTGGCGAATACCAACCAACCGGAAAGAACTATTTCTCACATTAGATGATGGCCCCGTGCCCGGCCCTACTGAATTCGCATTGGATCTATTAAAGGAATCCAATGCCAAGGCTACTTTCTTTTGTATCGGGGATAATGTGCATAAACACCCTGATGTATTTAAAAGAATTTTACATGAAGGCCATGCTGTAGGCAACCATACATTCAATCACCTGAATGGCTGGGAAACACCCAAAGCTGAATATGTTAAGAATGCAAATCTGAGTGATGCAGTAATGGATGAACATCAGATCGGTAATAAAACAAAAAAAGTGGTTTTGTTTCGTCCCCCTTACGGCAGGATAACCCGCGCACAAATCAAGGCGCTTTCAGCTTATAAAATTATTATGTGGGATGTGCTGTCTTTCGATTATACCGAATCAATATCTCCGGAGGCTTGCCTGAAAAATTCCATCAAAGCCACCCGGCCTGGATCGGTTATCGTCTTTCACGATAGTTTGAAAGCTGAGAGGAACATGCGCTTTGCCCTACCTCGTTTTGTAGCGCACTTTGCTGACAAAGGATATTCCTTTAATGTTATTCCGCAATGAGGCAAAAGCGTGCACTGGTTACTCCGCTGGATTGGGGACTCGGGCATGCCACGCGATGCATACCGGTAATTCAAATTTTGCAGGAGTTGCAGTGCGAAGTATTTCTTGCCGGGGCAGGACCTTCGTTGAAATTATTAAAGCTGACTTTTCCATCACTTAGAGTATTTGAACTTCCAGGATACAGTCCGGTTTATCCTGCATCCGGCTCAATGATGTTTAAGCTTCTGCTGCAAGCCGGTAAATTCATGCGAGCCGTATCGGATGAACATAAACAGGTTGAACAACTTGTTAGAGAGAATCAGATTAATCTTATTATTTCCGACAACCGGTATGGTTGCTATTCTTCTAAGATTACTTCTGTGTTTATAACCCATCAGCTTAAGCTCTTGGCAACTCCCGGTTGGAAATGGCTTGGCTTGCTGGCGAATATTGTCACAACGCGCTTTATTAAAAAATTTACCGTTACATGGGTGCCTGATTTTCCGGGCTCGGTGCTCAGTGGTAAACTTTCCGCAACAACAGATAAAAGAAATCATTTCATAGGTCCGCTATCACGGCTGCAAAGAGGTGATCGCAATAATGAGATAAAGTACCAGGTTATGGCACTGTTATCGGGGCCAGAGCCGCAGCGCAGTATTTTTGAAGAATTGGTTACCCGGCAACTGGTAGCGTCAGGCCTTCGGTGTTTGATTGTGCGCGGAGTTGTAGATGGAAACAGAATTCAGGTGTCGAAGAATGTTGAAGTAGTAGATCATCTTTCTGTTGAGCAATTGAGTTATGCCATGGCAGAGACTGAAATTGTACTTTCCCGATCGGGCTACAGCACGGTAATGGATCTGGCAAGATTAGGTAAGAAGGCTATTTTTGTGCCCACACCGGGTCAAACCGAGCAAGAGTACCTGGCTAAAAAGTTTAAACTAGCGGGTATTGCTTTTAGTATGGATCAAAAGGATTTTTTATTGAGTGATGCGTTGAAGCAATCAGAAAATTTTAAAGGCTTTACGGAATATCCCTTCGATGATTCCTTGCTTAAAAAGCACCTGTCCGATTTACTATCAACTAGAGTGACCAACGACTAATGTCTAGTGCCCACTAAATAAGGAGAATGAACTTTTACATCGACACCCATGCCCATATTTACCTCGAAGAGTTTGATGGCGATAGAACGGATATGCTTTCGCGTGCCACAGCCGCAGGTGTAGAAAAAATATTCATGCCTAATATTGACCACACATCCATCGACAGGATGCTGGAGTTGGAGCTGAAATCAGAGGGTTTGTGCTTACCTATGATGGGTTTGCACCCATGCTCCATAAAGAAGGATTTTGAGAAGGAACTTTATCAGATGGAATACTGGATTACAAAAAGAAAATTTAGTGCCATCGGTGAAATGGGCACAGACTTGTATTGGGATAAAACCTTTTGGGAGCAGCAGCAGGAAGCGTTTAGGATACAAGTCGGTTGGGCCAAAGAACATAAACTTCCGATTGTCATCCATAGTCGCGATAGCCTAGACCAGACCATTGAACTGGTTGAACAGTTGAAAGATGATTCTCTGACTGGGGTATTTCACTGCTTTACCGGAACAGAGCAGCAAGCAAAACGGATTTTTGAACTCGGTTTTTATGTTGGTCTGGGCGGAGTAGCGACTTTTAAAAATGGAGGCATGGAAAAAGTTATACCGTCATTGATGTTGGATAAGATCGTGCTTGAAACGGACAGCCCGTATCTTGCACCGGTTCCACATCGTGGCAAGCGAAATGAACCTGCTTATATTCCATTGATAGCTACTAAAGTGGCCGATTTAAAAAACTTATCTTTGGATGAGGTTAAACGGATAACAACACAAAACGCAACCAAGCTTTTCAGCTAGATGAAAATTAAACAGATCGAAGTTAGTGGTGCCCATGCCACGGATAATATCCGGGCAAGGGTGTTGATCATTTATACCGGAGGAACCTTTGGTATGACCCACGATAAAAGCGGAGCCTTAATTCCGTTTGATTTTTCCTCCATTGTTGAGCACTTACCCACTATTAAAAATCTGGGGTTGGCATTCACGGTCTTCTCTTTTGAGAATCCGATTGACTCTTCAAACATTGGTCCGGAGCATTGGCAGGTTATAGGCAAAATTATTTTCGATAATTATGCCGACCACGATGGCTTTGTGGTATTGCATGGCACCGACACCATGGCCTATACGGCATCAGCCTTAAGTTTTATGTTGCAGGGGCTGAATAAACCGGTAGTGTTAACCGGAGCTCAGTTACCTATTATTGATCCTCGTTCAGATGCACGTGAGAATCTTATTACGGCATTGGAAATTGCTGCCGCAAAATTGAATGGCCAGGCTATTGTTCCTGAGGTGTGCATTTATTTCGATTATGAATTGCTACGAGGCAACCGGTCTAAAAAAGTGGAGAGCATGCAGTTTGATGCTTTTGATTCAGGTAACTACCCACCCTTGGCTAAAGCAGGTGTAAAGATTGATTACAACCAGTCTGCCATTCGCACACCGAACAATAAGCCGGTTAGCCTGTTAACAAACTTTAATACTAACATTGCTATTCTTAAACTTTTTCCCGGCATTACTGAGGCAGTTGTTCAGGCTGTGTTGAGTACAAGCGGGTTAAAAGCCATAATCCTCGAAACCTATGGATCGGGTAATGCGCCAACGTCATTTTGGTTAATTGAATTGCTGGAAAAGGCCATAGCCAGCGGTATCATCGTTGTGAATGTATCACAATGCCCGGGTGGTATGGTAGTTCAGGGTAAGTACGAAACCAGTAAGGAATTGAAAAGGGTTGGTGTTTTAAGTGGCGCAGATATGACCACCGAAGCGGCCCTGACAAAACTTATGATATTGTTGGGACAGTACAGTACTGAAACGTGCAAGGACATGGTAGAGCGTGACCTGGCGGGTGAATTATCAACTTAGGCTGATTTGCGGAGAGGGCGGGATTCGAACCCGCGATACCGTTTCCGGTATACACACTTTCCAGGCGTGCTCCTTCAACCACTCGGACACCTCTCCTAAAAGGGGCACAAATAAATCAATAAAAAGGCCCATAAACAACTTATCTGGCTGTTGAACGACAGTATTGATTGTGCTTAAATTTGGTTGTCAACTAGTTAGACAGGGCAATTTCAAAATTGTTAAACAGTGACTTTATTTGGCAAAAACCATTATTCACTTAAATCGATGGAAGTTTTTGCCGCCAGCATAAAAATTTTTTAAAAAATATCGATAAATCGACAAAACGTTTAATTTTGGCCTTTCCAATAGTCTAATAAACCTGAAACTATGAAAAAACAACTCGCTATTCTTACATTCTTAGGGGTACTGGCGACCTCTACTCTTTTTGCTCAAGAAGCAGATTCTGCTGCTCAACCACAACCTGATCCTGAACCTCGTGTAGAAGCACAAGCTCCTGCTGCTGCTGAACCAGTTGCTGAAAGTGAGTCCATGCATCAGGTTCTGAAGCAAAAATTCATCGATGGTGGTGTTGCCTTCATGGTGCCAATCTTGATTTGTTTAATTTTAGGCTTGGCTTTTGCCATTGAAAGAATCATCACCCTTAACCTTGCCACGTCCAATAACAATAAACTTCTTGGACAAATCGAAGACGCACTTTCTAAAGGCGGAGTCAATGCGGCACTTGACGTTACCCGCAATACACGTGGCCCGGTAGCTTCTATCTTTACCCAAGGTCTTTTACGCTACTCAGAAGGAATTGATATGGTTGAAAAATCAATCGTGTCTTATGGTGGTGTTGAAATGGGTAAACTTGAAAAAGGACTCATCTGGATTTCCCTATTTATCGCTCTTGGCCCTATGCTTGGTTTCTTCGGAACGGTGGTAGGGATGGTGCAAGCCTTCTCCGATATTGAAGCGGCTGGTGATATTTCTCCGAACATTGTTGCTGGTGGTATGAAAGTGGCTTTGACAACAACGGTAGGGGGTCTTATTGTGGGTATGGTGTTGCAGGTGTTTTATAACTACCTCGTTTCTAAAATTGACGGACTTGTGAACGGTATGGAAGATGCTTCCATTACCTTAGTTGATATTCTCGTTAAGCACAAATTGGTTACTCAAAAATAATTGAGATGAAAGGCTTTTTATTAATTGCGGTTGCCATCGTTTTGGTGATACTGGCGATAGTCTCTGTGGATGCAGGACTCTATACGAGTTATGCATTACTCGCAGTGGCGGTATTATCGGCCATTATACTCCCGTTGGTAAGCGTTCTTCAGTCCCCAGGGGATATGAAAAAGGCATTGTTTGCTGTTATTGGTATGGTTGTTCTTTTCGGTATTTCGTATGCCCTGGCTGGTTCAGAGGTTTCTGCTGATCATGCTGCAAAAGGAGTTACGGCCAATGTTTCAAAATTAGTCGGTGCCGGTTTAATCATGTTCTATTTAATTTCGGCCATAGCAGTGCTTGGGCTGATCTATTCTGAAATCAATAAAGCCATTAAGTAATGCCAAGAGCAACGCCCGATATACCGAATGCTTCCATGGCCGACATTGCCTTTCTGTTATTGGTATTCTTTTTAGTTACCACAACAGTTGCCAATGATCGTGGTCTTGCTATTCAGCTGCCACCGCCACCGGAAGCGCTTCCGCCCGATATGGATATTAAAATTCAGGAGCGGAATCTTTTCAAGATTCAGGTTAATTCATTTGATAATGTCTTGGTAGAAGGTAATCCATTTTTTGGAACGCCATCAGAGCTAAGAGACATGATCAAGGAGTTTGTGCTGAACAATGGAGCTGATCCGAATTCATCAGACACTCCTGAGAAAGCCATTGTTTCATATAAAACAGACAGGGGTACCAGCCATAAGAAGTTTATTGAGATATTGGATGCTGCCCAGGCAGCCTACTATCAGATTTATGCTGATAGAGCGGATGTATCTGTTAAGAAATGGCTAGAACTATCTTCAGATCTTGCAAATCCTGAGAATAAAAGGTTGTACGATATTGGCCGCGGACGGAGACCGGATGGAACGGTAGAAATTCCAATGAACTTATCTATTGCTGAACCTACTAAAGCAGGGGGAAAATAATATGTCGAAGTTTAAGAAGAAAGCTAACGTAAAGCAGGAAATCCCAACATCATCAATGCCGGATGTTGTGTTCATGTTGCTATTCTTTTTCATGGTTACTACGCAAATGCGTGAGACCAACATTAATGTTAAGCAGCAACTTCCTGAGGCTACCCAGCTGAAAAAGCTTGCCCGCAAATCATTAGTGGCCTACATGTATATTGGTGAACCCAAGAAGACGGATGAGTGGGGTAAGGAGCCAAAAATTCAGGTTAACGATGTTTTTATTGAGCCTAAAGATGTCATTCAATGGGTTAACCAGGAAAAGGCAAAGCTTCAGGAATTTGAACGTGATCAGATGACTGTTTCTATGAAAGTTGACATTGATGCAAAGCGAGGTATCATTGCCGATGTGGAAACAGAGTTGAGGAAAGCTAATGCCCGATTATTACTTTACTCTACGCTTCAAAGACGCGTTGATAACTAAAATCATTTTTTCATAGTATATAAACCCCATTCCATTGGAATGGGGTTTTTTTATTACCTTACTTTTCTGGCAATATTTCGCATGACTATTGAATTAAATAATCCTAAAACTGTACGGGCTTGGTATATGTACGACTGGGCAAATTCGGTTTACTCCCTGGTAATCACCTCATCTATTTTCCCAATTTATTACAAGGCAGTAGCGGTATCTGCTGATGGAGATAATATATCATTCCTGGGCTTTACACTGAAGAACTCGGTGCTGTATTCTTATGCACTATCTTTTTCATTTCTCGTGGTGGCCGCTATACTTCCACTGTTGTCTGGCGTGGCGGATTATACGGGGCGGAAGAAATTCTTTATGAAATTATTTGTGGCCATAGGAAGCCTTTCGTGTATGGGGCTTTTCTTTTTTAAGGATATAAACACACTCGAGTGGGGAATTTTCTGCTCCATTATGGCCAGCATTGGTTTTTCAGGTAGCCTGGTATTTTACAATGCTTTCTTGCCTGAAATCGTTACAGAAGACCGGTATGATATGGTGAGTGCGAAAGGCTTTTCCATGGGCTATTATGGTAGCGTAATTCTTATGGTAGTGTGTATGACACTGATCCTCAATTATTCTGCTTTTGGTTTTGCTACTGAAGGTTTTGCAACGCGGTTCACTTTCTTACTGGTTGGTATGTGGTGGATGGGCTTCTCCATGATTACGTTTGCTGTATTACCTGAAAATCCATACGGAAAAAATCCAGGTGGTAAAATCTGGACAAAGGGTTATTATGAAGTGCTAAAAGTATGGCAGAGTTTAAAAGACTCTCCGGATATGAAGAAATTTCTTACTTCATTTTTCTTTTATAACATGGGCGTTCAAACGGTTATGTACCTCGCTACATTATTTGGCACTGATGTACTTAACCTGGATACCGGAAAACTAATCGGAACAATTTTATTAATTCAATTGGTGGCATCTTTAGGTGCCTGGTTTTTTGCCCGGGTATCGAAAGCCAGGGGAAACAAAATGGCTTTAGCGATTATGATAATCATCTGGATCATGGTGTGCCTGGCGGCTTATGTGATTACCAGTGAATTGCAATTTTATATTCTGGCCGCTGTAGTGGGGTTGATCATGGGAGGCATACAATCGTTATCGAGGGCTACATACTCCAAACTTATTCCAGAAAACACTATTGATCATGCATCGTATTTTAGTTTTTATGATGTTACCTACAATCTTTCCATTGTGTTGGGTACTTTTTCCTACGGATTGATTAATCACCTTACCGGCAGTATGCGCAATAGTGCCTTGGCGCTGGCTGTTTATTTTGTTATCGGTCTTATTGTGTTAAGTCGGATAAAGGCTCGGGATGTCTCTGCGCCAACACCTTAATACCTCAGGTGCTTTACCGTTATACCGTTGTTGATCAACTGCCGTAAAGAATCAATTCCAATCTTAAGATGCTGATTGACAAAATTTGCCGTTACAGCATGATCACTTACATCCGTTTTAACACCTTCGGGAACCATGGGCTGATCGGAAACCAGTAACAGGGCACCCGCGGGAATTTTATTGTAAAAAGCGGTTGAGAATATGGTGGCCGTTTCCATATCAATGGCTTGGGCCCGAATTTTTCTTAAGTAGGTCTTAAAATCTTCATCCCATTCCCATACCCTGCGGTTGGTGGTATATACAGTCCCTGTCCAGTAGTCCTGATTGTAATCCCGAATAGTTGTAGAAATAGCTTTTTGAAGCGCAAAGGAAGGCAAAGCAGGAACTTCAGCAGGAAAATAATCTGTGGATGTACCTTCGCCTCGAATAGCGGCAATGGGTAGGATCAAGTCACCGATATCGTTTTTCTTTTTAAGCCCTCCACATTTACCAAGAAATAGTGCGCCTTTGGGTTTTATTGCACTCAGGCAATCCATTACGGTTGCTGCATTGGGGCTACCCATACCAAAGTTTATGATGGTGATGCCTTCTGCTGTGGCATTGCGCATGGGTTTATCCAAGCCAACGATAGGTACGTTGTGCCATTCAGCGAACATCTTTACATAGTTATCAAAGTTGGTCAGTAGTATGTATTCGCCAAATTTATCTAAAGGTTGGCCGGTATAACGCGGCAGCCAGTTCTCAACAATTTCCTGTTTGGTCTTCATATCTTCGTTACTTTACAATATGATTAAGCTAAATCTTCCTGCTTATGACTTCAAGCTAAAAAAAGCTGATGGAAAAGTATGGATTTTTGATGGGATACGAAAAAAGTTTATAGTGCTAACCCCTGAAGAGTGGGTCCGGCAGCATTTTGTACAGTATCTTATTCATGAACTTTCATACCCAAAAGCACTGGTAAAGCTTGAGGGTGGTCTACGCTACAATCAACTTGCTAAGCGCAGTGATATTGTAGTATTTAACAGAACCGGAAACCCCTGGATGGTTGTGGAGTGCAAAGCGCCTGAAATAGAATTAAATCAAGAAGCAGCTCAACAAGTGTCTGTATACAACGGTACGCTTAAAGCTTCTTATGTAGTTATTACAAACGGCTTGAGGCATCTCTGTTTTGAGATGGCTAACGAAATAAAATCACTTTCTAAACTCCCGGAATATCCAGTTTAGAGAAATTTCTTAACGTCAGTGTAAGGAAGATTAAAGGCATCCGAAACGCCTTTATAAACAACTTCACCAAACATAACATTCAAGCCATTTCGCAACTCCGTGCTTTCCTGGCAAGCTTTTTTCCAGCCTTGGTTTGCAAGACGGATGGCATAGGGAAGCGTTGCGTTGGTAAGTGCAAGGGTTGAGGTATACGGTACAGCACCCGGCATATTGGCCACACAATAGTGAACAACATCGTCAATGATGTAAGTTGGATCCTCATGCGTTGTGGGTGTACAGGTTTCAATACAACCTCCCTGATCAACAGCAACATCAACCAATACGGTGCCGGGGCGCATGGTTTTTAACATGTCGCGGGTAACCAGCTTGGGGGCTTTGGCACCCGGTATTAGCACGGCCCCTACAATCAGGTCGTGATCCTGTACCATTTCACGTATGGTATATTCATTCGATACCACGGTATGCACGTTTTTCGGCATTACATCATCCAGGTAACGGAGGCGATTCAGGTTTACATCAGCAATAGTAACGTCTGCGCCCATACCGGCAGCAATTTTTGCGGCATTGGTTCCAACAACACCACCACCTAAAATCAATACTTTCGCAGGCTTAACACCGGGTACGCCTCCCAATAATATGCCACGACCTTTAAGTGGTTTCTCCAGGTATTTTGCACCTTCCTGTATCGACATTCTGCCAGCTACTTCCGACATAGGAATAAGTAAGGGCAGACTTCCGTCAATGCGTTCAACAGTTTCATAAGCCAGGCAAACCGCACCACTATCAATCATGGCTTTGGTGAGCGGCTCGTACGAAGCAAAGTGGAAGTAGGTGAACACCAACTGATCTTTCTTGATCAGTTTATATTCTTGTTCAATAGGCTCCTTTACTTTTATGATCATTTCAGCAACAGCGAAAACCTCTGCTGCAGTTTTGAGCAGTTTGCCACCTGCTTTTACGTAATCGTCATCGCTGAAACCACTGCCGGTACCAGCATTATTTTCAATGTAAACGGTGTGACCGCGTTTTACCAACTCCTGCGTTCCGGCAGGCGTTAAGGCTACCCGGTTTTCGTTGTTTTTTATCTCTTTTGGAACACCAATGATCATATTTGCAATCGTTTTAACAGGCTGCAAAGATAATCGGCAATTCGCAATAGTCAACCTGCTGATGCGCTAAGTCTGGTTGTCATTTGTACCCCGATTGGCTATTTTTGGGCATAATCCAAAGCACGTAAAACTCCACTAAAAGAAGCATCGTGAGCACTGTAAAGGAATCGAGGGTAAAGTATTCACAAGCCAGGGTAAAGGAAATTTTAGCCGATTATCGGCTTGCCTGCGAAAGTCGCGAAGCAAGCATAATTGGCCGAAAGGAAGTATTTATGGGTAAGGCCAAATTTGGAATTTTTGGTGATGGTAAAGAGGTTGCCCAGATTGCCATGGCTAAAGTATTCCGTAATGGTGATTTCCGCTCGGGATACTACCGCGATCAAACCTTTATGTTTGCCATTGGTGAACTCACTATTCAACAATACTTTGCCCAGTTGTATGCCCATACTGATGTTGAGGCAGATCCGGCATCAGCCGGCCGTTTAATGAACGGACATTTTGCAACCCGCATGCTCGATGAAAATGGTGAGCTTAAAAATCTTACAGAACTCAAAAACAGCAGTGCAGATATTTCACCTACTGCCGGACAGATGCCCAGGTTGTTGGGTATGGCGTATGCCTCTAAGCTGTTCAGAAATAATCCGGGATTAAAAGCGTACACCAACCTCTCGAACAATGGAAACGAGATTGCTTTTGGTACGATTGGTAATGCTTCTACTTCTGAGGGGATGTTCTTCGAAGCGATGAATGCAGCCGGTGTGTTGCAAGTACCCATGCTGATGTCTGTATGGGATGATGATTACGGCATTTCCGTTCCGCAGGAATATCATACCACCAAGAAAAGTATTTCTAAAGCCTTAGCTGGATTTGCGCGTGATAATGAAAATCACGGATTTGAAATACTTACGGTTAAAGGTTGGGATTATCCGGCATTGGTTGCTGCTTATGAAAAGGCAGAGAGGATTTGTCGTGAAGAACATGTGCCTGTATTGGTTCATGTGGAAGAAGTAACCCAACCCCAGGGACATTCTACTTCCGGCTCGCATGAGCGGTATAAACCGAAGGAGCGGTTGGCCTGGGAGGCAGAGTTCGATTGCATTAAGCAAATGCGCAGGTGGATAGAAGAAGAAGTATTGGTGTTGCCTGAAGAAATTGATATTGTTGAAAACGAAGCCAAGGAAAGTGCAAAGAAGGCTCGTGAAAAGGCATGGAAAGCTTTTACAGCTGATATTCAGAAGGATCAATCCAACTTAATTTCTATTCTCGAAAGCCTGGCGGTAGAGGAAGGCGTAGCAGAAATAAAAAATGAACTTGTAAAGACAATTAATCCCGGCAGGCTGGACCTTGTTAAGGCTGCTAAAAAAGTATTGGTATTGCTCCGCGGTAAGAATAGCGATGCAAAAGGTGAATTGCAGCAGTGGCTCAAGGCTCTGATGATTAACGTGGAGGAACGTTATAGTTCACATCAGTACAGTCAATCAGATTTTTCTGCCTTGAAAGTGGAGGAAGTAAAACCTGAATTTCGCGAAGATGCACCACGGGTTGATGGCCGTGAAGTATTACAGGCTTGTTTTGATGCCGCGTTGCAGCGCGACCCTCGTGTGTTTGCTTTTGGCGAAGATGTAGGCCGTATTGGTGATGTTAACCAGGGCTTTGCCGGGCTTCAGGAGAAGCATGGTATTCTCCGTGTAACGGATACCGGTATTCGTGAATGCACCATTATCGGGCAGGGTATAGGAGCTGCTTTGCGTGGCCTGCGACCGATAGCCGAAATCCAATACCTCGATTACTTTGTTTATGCGCTGGCTACCCTTACGGATGATTTGGCGTGTCTCCAGTACCGCACCAAAGGCGGACAAAAGGCGCCATTAATTATCCGCACACGCGGTCATCGGTTGGAGGGTGTTTGGCATGCCGGTTCACCCATAGGAATGATATTGAACAGTTTGCGTGGTATCTACTTGTTAGTTCCACGCAACATGACGCAGGCAGCCGGATTTTATAACACACTGTTAAAGGCTGATGACCCTGCTGTGGTAATTGAATGTTTGAATGGTTATCGATTGAAGGAATCTCTTCCTGAAAACATTGGAGAGTTTACGGTGCCCTTGGGAGTTCCGGAGATTTTACGGGAAGGCAGTGATGTAACCATAGTTACGTACGGTTCTATGTGCCGGATTATTATGGAGGCTGCTGAGATGTTGGAAGGAGTTGGTATTTCCTGTGAGGTAATAGATGTACAGACCTTACTACCATTTGATATTCATCACACCATTGTTGAATCCATTAAGAAAACCAATCGGGTGGTTTTTGCAGATGAGGATGTGCCCGGTGGTGCAAGTGCCTACATGATGCAAAAAGTGCTGGAAGAACAGAATGCCTATCAATACCTGGATGCTAAACCAGTTACAATAGCCGCTAAGGAACATCGGCCAGCGTATGCTTCCGATGGAGATTATTTTTCTAAGCCTAACCCGGAAGAAGTATTTGACAGGATTTACGAGATGATGCAGGAAGGATATCCTGATAAATTTCCTTCTGTTTATTAAAATCAGTTAACCCTGATTTGCTGTAGGGTAAAATCAGGTGTTCGTATCGAATCTTTATTGAAAGCCCTGTCTTTCACAATCACATCCAGTCGTAAAGTTTTAATGCTGAACAGGGGGGTAAAGCCGAATGAAGGCATTGCATAACGAATGGTTCCTTCAAGCGGACCATTTTTGTCGGTTAGCACTGGGAATCTTCCATTAAAGGTAGTACAGAGTTCATCCTCCCAACTGAATTCCGTGAAGGGTCCACCTGTACTTTGGTAAAAGCGAACAATTATATTATAATGATTGAGATTTCGCTCAAAATAAATCGTGTCTTTAACGACAAAATATTTATTTCCTCCTGTATCCTGTAAGGTGTCAGTAATGTTATAGGAGGCATCTATAGCACCGGCAGCTGAAGGGGCAATAAGTAAATGAGCTGTTGTATAATCCCTGCATTCAAGGTTTGCCGCATTGAAGGCAGGCAGAAAGCCAAAGCCCGGCTTGTTTCGCGTTCTTTTTGTCACAAGCTTACCTGTAGGTGGGGTAATAATCATCGGCATTGGACTTGGCAGGGGTGGCTTATTTACGGACTGCAGGACCGTGCCCACCGGGGTAACCTTACTATTGGCTACGTCTTCAAAGTAAAAATTTCGCTCATGGTACGGATCGTCTCTGAAGCTATCATTCAAACCCATATCGCCATTACCGTCCTTAAAATCTAGGTAAAGTATTAGTGAATCAGCATCAGAAATATCAGGGGTAACTTTAAACTCAATTCTATTAAAACTGATTGATGGCGCTATGCCAAATTCCGGGGGCTGAAAGCAGGAACTGACCCCAATCGCTAAAAAACAAAACCAAACCAATCCCTTAATCGCCCTCATGCTGTATTTTTGATGCCCGACAAGATACGTAACGCTTGGAAAATAGTAAAAGTTTAAACTCCAATATCTATACGGTAAACGCCAATACCTTCAGTGATATTGCTTTGAGTCAGTTTCATTATCAGGCAGAAAATAACCTTGTTTACCGGGAATATTTGCAGTATTTGAGTATCGATCATACCAAAATTGAATCTTTAGACAGAATACCATTTTTGCCCATTTCTTTTTTTAAGAGCAGGCAAGTTAAAACCGGACAATGGCATGCCGAGACTGTGTTTGAAAGCAGCAGCACTACCGGCATGGTGGCAAGCAAACATGAAGTAAAGGATTTATCATTTTACCTGCATCATGCTGCGCGTTGCTTTGAGTTTTTTTTCGGCCCGCTTACGGGTTATCATTTTTTTGCCTTGTTGCCCTCATACCTGGAGCGAAATAATTCTTCGCTGGTGGCCATGATGGATTATTTTATTAAGCAAAGTGGGTCACCCTATTCGGGATTTTACCTGTCTGATTTGGATAAACTTAAAGCAGATATTGCACACGCTAAAAATGACCAATCGAAAAAAATTATTGTATGGGGGGTAAGCTTTGCTTTACTCGATTTGGCAGAAAATAACCCACCTGACCTAAGCAACTGTCTTGTGTTTGAAACCGGTGGTATGAAGGGTAGAAGACGCGAAATGACCCGCCAGGAATTACATGCTGTTTTGAAAGATGCCTTTAAGGTTTCGGGCATTTATTCAGAATACGGAATGACTGAACTTTTTTCTCAGGCCTATGCCCGTGGCAGTTCAATTTTTTACACACCTCCGTGGATGAAAGTTATGATCAGGGAGGTAGGGGATCCATTTACCTGGGTAAAGGATGGAAGGCCCGGGGGACTGAACATTATTGATCTTGCTAATGTTAACACTATTAGTTTTATCGAAACAGAAGACTCTGGCCTACTTCTTGCCACTGGATTTGAGGTTCATGGCCGTCTGGACAATTCGGATGTCCGCGGCTGCAACCTGATGGTTGAGTAGCTGATTTTAACCGTTAAAGGGTATAAAAAAGGCGCTGGATTTGTTTTCTTACGAAACTGTTATATTTTTGACATTACTAAACGCCACTTCGAATGAAAAAATTGATCATTTTCCTTCTTTTAGCCGGTTTCATTTCAGCCTGCAGCCAGTACACTTGCCCTACCTATGGCAAAGTTGAAGAACCTTCTAAAAAGGCTGTATCCGAGCAAAAAATCTGATTTTAGAGGTACTTTTTAACGTCCTCCACAGTAATTACATCGGCTGACATAATCACCAGCCGCTCCATTACGTTACGCAATTCCCTGATATTCCCGGTCCATTCGTGGCTTTGAAGTTCTTTTAATGCCTTCGGATCTATCTTTTTTACTTTTATTCCCTGCTCCTCGGCTATGTCCGCTAAAAACTTATCGGTCAGTTGGGGTATATCCTCTGTTCGGTCATTGAGGGAGGGTACTTTGATAACAATTACGCTGAGCCGATGATACAGGTCTTCCCTGAAACGGCCTTCTGCGATTTCTTTTTTTAAATCCTTGTTGGTTGCTGCTACCACGCGGACGTTAACAGCTATCTCTTTTTCACCACCCACGCGCGTAATTTTGTTTTCTTGCAAAGCGCGTAAAACTTTTGCCTGTGCCGATAAGCTCATGTCACCAATTTCATCCAAAAAAAGTGTTCCTCCTTCAGCTTGTTCGAATTTGCCAATGCGTTGCTTGATGGCCGAGGTGAATGATCCTTTTTCGTGACCGAACAATTCGCTTTCGATTAGTTCGGAAGGAATGGCCGCACAATTTACCTCTACTAGAATACTTTCTGATCGCTTACTTTTTTCATGAAGTTGACGGGCCACCAGTTCTTTTCCGCTTCCATTAGGACCGGTTATTAATACACGCGCATCGGTTGGTGCTACCTTGTCGATCATTTCCTTAACCTGAAGGATGGCTGTTGAGCTGCCAACCATTTCAGATCCTTTGTTGATTTTCTTTTTGAGCGTGCGATTCTCTTCTTTAAGCGAATTGCGTTCCAACACGTTTCGCAGGTGAATGAGAATAGTCTCGATGCTTTCAAAAGGCTTTTGGATAAAGAAGTATGCGCCTCGCTTGATGCTTTCCAGCGCTGTTTCTTTTGTGCCGTGGGCAGAAATCATGATGAATGGTGTTGATATACCCTCTTTCTTTACCCGCTCCAGCAATTCAATACCATCTAACTTTGGCATTTTAATATCACAGAAGGCAACATCAAAATGTTCCTGTTGTAATTTTTTCAACGCTTCTTCTCCATCCTTTGCTTCTTCTACATCATGCTTTTCCTCTTCCAGTATTTCGCGCAACGAGGTCCGGATTGCTGCCATGTCATCCACTACCAGTATTTTTCCCATAATATTTAAATTCAGGTTAAATAAAATAAAAACCTTCCACGCGATAAAGCGACAGAAGGTTTAATTAAAAAAGTGCAGGTCTGTAAGCCGGGTTCTGTACCCTGACGATAAAGTCAGGTTCCTATCATTTATCTGGTCCCGACAAGTCGGGATCAATCGATCTACCCACCCCGACATCCTGACGGTTTTGTCAGGATCGAATCAGGTTTCTGATCGGGGCTTATTTGATCTTTCAACTCGTAAGGTTTGCCTGGCTACCTGAGGTTACCCCAGGTACGGTGGGCTCTTACCCCGCCTTTTCACTATCACCACCGACACACTTGCGCATATCAGGGCTACATTTTTCTGTGGCACTTTCTGTTACTGACGTTTACCGGCAGCACCCCCGATATTCTCAGGGTACGATTCCTGAAGTTGCCCGGACTTTCCTCCCCGATGTTTTGCACCAAGGCGATAAGACAACCTGCACGTGCAAAGGTAACGAAATCGAGCAAAGAAGAGTTTTTATTAGTGAATGTCTTTTCCAGTAAGCTTATACTCGTACTGATCGGCAAGTTGAGCAACCTCTTGCACCATAAACTTTACTTCATCCTCGCTTACGGCATCGGCCAGGCAGGATGCTTCAATCTTCAGGTGATTTTCTTCGATGATAAACTTGCTGTAATCAAATGCAGCACTTTGCCTAAGTAGATCAATAAGGTCTACTCCTGCAATGGAGTCGCTAACTTTTGAGCTGAATACAGCCCTTAATTTTCCGGAAACTTTGCTTTTTTCGGTAAAGGCCAATACGGTCTGAAAGCGATCATCTTTCAGGGGAACCACAATTATGCATTTCGATTCATCGTAATCGGTAAAAGTGCCCCCGATATGATCAGCATATTGTTTAATGACGGCTGAGAGTTTCATAGATTGAAAATGGTTTAGGTTGGGAAGTTATAAAAAAGCTAATGATTTAATGAAAGGGGGTTAAAATTTTATTAGAACTCAAATACATGAAAAGTTACTTCTTTCCCGGAATACCGGATTGCAGGAGCAGGAAGTTTGACCATGTTAACAAAATATAACAAAGTATTAAGGGCTTTCGAATGAGTTTTAATATGCGATAAATCAAAATCAACACCCAGGTAATATTGCCGAACGGCCTGGTAACCTGCGGCCGAATTTTCACTATCTGTGGCATAGACCATTCCAGTGGCACCATAGCCAACAACAATATTCAGCCATCTCGGAAACGTAAAGAATTTGTCAATGTCGAAGGAGAGCCAATAGGTTTGGCCATTGTAGTCTTTGAATAGCTCACTGGGCATACCATTTCCAAGTATATCGTCAGGTCGGAGTGAGGGGTAGCCTGTACGCTGGAATGAAAATTTAGGATGTATGCGTATCTCATCCCAAAGTTTCTCCTGTCCCAGATAAAAACTTGCTCCGGCTGCGTTCGCCAATAAATCGCCAGGTGAAGCGCCATAGTTTGCTGAAAAGCCATCAAAAATTTCTATGGGCAGCAGGATCATAAAACCTGTAACCGAACCCCATAAATCGGCCTTACTTTTTTTTACACCTGTCCATTGCAAACCTTTTGATGTTCCTGAACTCAAGTGAAAAGCAGAGTAAAAATGCCCCACTTTATCAACCTGCTTCCATTGATTATTGTCGTTAAAGAATGTGAACGATTGTTTTTCAGATTCCTTATACCAAAGCTCATTTAGTCCGATAAGTGTAGCCACATAGGCACTGGAGGATAGAATGATAAATGATCTCAGTTTTTTTTTGTCAATCGATACTGTTGAATCTGCGTACTGCGCATGAAGCTGAGAAGTGACCAGCATCAAAAGCAAAAAGAGCCTGCTAATCATTTCCCTCTTCTTCTTTAAGTCCTTCTGTATTTTGATCCGGATCAACTTCGTTAGATCTTCTGTTTTTATCTCGGTTAGATTTCAGCAAATCTTTAAACTCATTAAAGCTTTGCGTATGCATAAGGCTTACTCCTGTTGTAAACGCGCTTTGGGTGTTCAGGCTATTTACCAGCGGGTTAACATTTGTACGGCTGTACATTTTAACTTTAAATTTCCCATCAGCTGACAGCAAATAATCGACCGTCCAGTCACCAATAGCAGTTGCCAGTTCATTTCTTTGTTCAGTGCCTCCCGTTTGCTGCGCCTGGTTGCCGAGGGTACCATCGCGGGTTACACGTAACCTACCGTTCATGAAGGTGTAAGACATCCGTAATTGAAAGGCATTGAAAGCCTCCTGATCCATACTGCCCAGGTCAACATCTATCTCCAGATTGTCATCCACCTGACTTAGCCAAGAGCTTAACTGATTGGAAAATAACTCACTCACACTATTTACCAACGATCCGCTGGTATTAAATGATTCAGGCGGAGAAAATCTTCGCAAAACTATTAAGCTAAAAACCTGGCGCTTTAACTCCTGTTCATCGAGTTTACTTTTAAAGGCAATAAACTCAATATCCAACGAGATGGGAGGTCTTCCTTCAACGGGTATTGACTTGGGAAGATCTTTGCCAACGATATCAAAATTAATTTGAGGTGCCAGCATGGGTCCTTCTAGTTTCAGTAAAACCTGTACAGGATATTTTCGTTTGATTTGCGGAACGTTGGCATAGGACGGATCCGCCAGTATGGGGGCGAGGGAGGCAAGTTGATTGTAGCTCGCGTCAATTTTCATGGTTCCCTGATAGGGATCGCCATACCATGCAATTGTACTTCCGGGCTGAATTCGGAATTCTTTATTGATAATATCGTAAAGGGTAAAGTTGTACCAGCCCTCGGTAAATTCAAAAGGACCGAACATATTAAACTCTCCTTTAGTATCAAGCTGAAGATTTATTTTTCCATTTCCTCGTCCACGAATGATGTCGCCAGCTTTTAAGTCGAAAATTATTTCACAGTATGCATCGGGTGTAACATCCAGATTAAAGTCGATTGTTACACCAGTAAGTTTTATTTTTTTTCCAGCTTCGGTATCCTGTGAGGCTATGTAGGTAGAATCTTTGAAGCTTACAAAGTTGATGTAATCCTTCTGCTCTACAGATGTACTGCTCGTAAGTGGGATGTATATGCGTGTATTTTTTCGGGTGGTAGCGGTAGCTGTTATAACAAGATTATCTATCGGGCCACTGAAATTTACTTTACCCGATGCATAGGCTTGTCCGTAGAAAAGTGAATTATCTTTAGCGGTGGTGTTCAATACCTGAAAATCATCAAACTGCCCATCCAAAGAAATTTGCATATTGGCAAAGCCTTTATGCGTGATAGCACCATTTAATTTACCTCTATTGCGATTAGCATCGGTGAGGTCAATATCTTTGAAATAAATGGAATTCCTTGACAACCCCAATATTCCTGTAAATTGATAAACGGTACTGAGGTAGTTAATCATCATGGCACCATTCTCCAGTTTTCCTTCTCCATTTAGAATGGGTTCCGACAGTTTGCCGGTTATTTTATAATCTCCCGTAAGGGTTCCCTGGAATTTGCTAAACAGATCATCAATGAAGGGCTCAAAAATTTTGAGGTTGGCATCCGAAAACTTGGCGGTGATATTTAGCGGACTGCTTGAATTGGCAGGTCTGTAGTATCCGCTACAATTTACTATTCTCGTTTCCAGCCGATCAATAAAGAATTCAATGTTGAATTTCTTTTCGTTTGGATCCCATGTATTTTTACCGGTAATGTCTCCAAACAAAAAGTCATCTACCTGAAGGTTGCTGATGAAAATATTATTTTGTGTGTCCTTTGTGCTGTAGAAATTATTGAGAATCACATCAGCATTTAAATCCCCTTTAAGTTGCCGAAGGATTAGCGGGTTGATATTAGTCAGGTCAAAGTTTTCAATTTTAAAATTGAGTTGATTTTCCGGATTTTCGGAGAGCCTCCCATTTATGCTAATAGCCTGGTCAAGCTGTGTGAAGCCAATGTTTCTGAATGACCATTCTTTGCCCATTACGGCTATTTGGTTATCGGTTTTAATGTTCCACTTTTTATCCAAAATACTTATGGTGGAAGGCAGCAACCTTATATAAGTACTGTCTTTAAAGTCGATAATACTATTGATATCGATTCGATTGGTGGTTTCTTGCTGAGCAATGCTCAGATCAACATCAATGTGATTACGATCCCAGATAACCTCGCTGTAAAGATTTTTAGTTTTGATTTTACTGATTTCCTGTAAGCGGGAATGGAGAAAAACCATGGCCAGGGCTTGTGTGCTGTCCGAAACCTTGGAGGCACTTATCTCAAACTCTGTTTTATAAAAATAGTTGTTAATAAATCGAATTGAATCAATAAATGTAAATGCCTGAAGCGAAGAGGTAGGACCGCTTACATATTTCCCGTCAAGGTTGGTGTTCTTACTTACAGAAAAGTCAACATTTAACAATTCCATAATCGGTCTTATATCTTTGATTTTAAATTCAAAATCTGCCGTATAACGTTCAGGAATTTTTTTCTTTTGTGTGTAATAGCTTGCAATGTCCTCCTCTTTGTTTTCAATATTCAGCCGGAATTCTTTTATAAGATTTGCAATGTCAGTAAACATGGGAGATAGGTAAAAGTCACCGTTGATTTCTGCGTCAACTAACGTGGATGCTAGCCGAAGTGACCTGGAGTTGTGTTTTTTTTCAGCTGCGAAGGAAATCTCAGGCAAGTATAACGATTGACTATCATACCGAATAAAGAAATTTTCAAGACTTATTTTTCCCAATAAACTATCCAGGGCAAGTCCTTTCATATCAATATTGAGATGAGCCTGAAGAAACAATTCTTTAGGACTGAGGTTAAGTTTATGCAAATATGCGGTATCTAATGAGCCAATAATTTTTATCTCGTTCAGCTTATTCCGCAAGTCAACGGATCCTTCGGCATTAAATTCAAGATTAGGATCATTAATTTTTATCTGTCCGTTGAAGAACTGTGAAGCAAACCGGGCCTTTGTAGTAATGTCAGAATAATTATAGTTTCGGATACCGATGGATTTAACTGTACCATCAAGGGTAAAGTCGGCTGTTTCGAGCGTAAGTCCTTTCCCGCTGATGCTTCCGTTAACGGTCACGGTTTGGAAATTCACGGAGTCATTTAAATATTCACCCAAGTTGAAATTGGTAAGTGAAAGTTTGCCCGCATAGCGTGATTGATCAACTGACTCTTCATCAATTTTCAGGTTTATATCTGAAGTAATACTACCGATGGAGCTATCAAAATTTCCATTGGCCACAAAGTCTGTGGTGTATCCAAGGAATTGTCCTCTGAATTTGAGCACGCCTAAAGGTTTAAGGCGTGTGGTAATTTTATCGTTAAAAAGAAATCCAAGATCAGTGAAATTGATTAGTGATTCTCTAAGATTTAAAAGTATAAAGGTCTCGTTGATATCCGGCAATCCATCCATCTCGAGGGCTCCTTGCAGGCGTGTGTCACCCAGTTGAACATGCATATTAGTAAACCTGAATCGATTGAGCCTTCCATTGAAAGAGCCTTCCAGCGAGATGGGAGCTACAAGTTCTTTAGGAATTGGTGCAAAGAGGGCCAAATCCCTTGGGTTTATTACGGTTTCGGAAAAATTGGTATGAATATTAACCTTGTTGATGAAATCATTAAGGTCCAGTTGACTTTCATAGCGAAAAATAATTGTATCTGATAAAACACTTTCACCAACGGTTGCTTTTAGTCCAATAAACTCCATAGATTGTTGTGATATCCGGAAGAAGGTGGACAATTGGTGAATGTCGAAATTTAAACGTTCTTCGGTGGCGGTCAAGCTTCGAAGATTAAATTGTATGGTGTCTCCCTGTATAAGAAATTGTTGAAGTTCAATATCCGGTATGATAAGTGAAAAGTGGTTCGGGTCAAATCCAATAGCAAGACTGTCTGTATCCGTATTGTATGCAAAATGACTGTTTTTTAAAATGGCTTCTCCAATATTGATTAGCGCGCCTCCGCCACCTTGCTTAGAACTTGACATTTTGTTGATTCGGTCAATGAAAATATTGATGTTCAGATCGCGGGCTGAATCGGTATCAGTAATTTTTTTAAAGTTAACCTCAACACCGTCCAACATCACTGCATCTAAACTGATGTTATTGTCATTGAAAAGATTAGAAAGCCTGAAATTTATCATCAGTTTTTCTACACCAATCATGGTATTTTCCTCGGGATCGACAATGGAAACGCCTTCCAGGTAAAGCCGGTCGAACCAGTGTAGCTCCATACGACCTATGGTTGTCTTGAAATCGGTTACGGAGGAGAACGATCTCAGGTACCGATGCATCAGGCTGCTTTGAACCGCTGGAATCTGTAGGATAAAAAAGGAAGAAATAGTTAAGAGCACAAAAATGTACAGGCCATAAAGCATAGTGCTTTTTAGCCAATACAATACCCGATTTTTGATAACTTGCAGGTTCATGTTTCAACCCATGGGTCCCGTCATACTTGCTATTGAATCATCGTGCGATGAAACATCTGCCGCTGTAATTAGAAACGGAAAGGTACTCAATAATATTATTGCCTCACAGGCTGTGCATCATAAATATGGTGGTGTTGTACCTGAGTTGGCATCGCGGGCGCATCAACAAAATATTGTTGCTGTTGTTCAGGAATCGCTCTCCACCGCCAATGTTCCGGTGAACGATTTGGATGCCATAGCCTTTACACGGGGGCCAGGCTTAATGGGTTCGCTGTTGGTGGGGGTTTCTTTTGCCAAAGGATTGGCGCTTGCGCTGGATAAGCCCCTCATTGAGGTTAACCACATGCAGGCACATGTATTATCACATTTTATTGATGACCCCAAACCAACTTTTCCATTTTTATGCCTCACTATAAGCGGTGGTCATACACAAATAATTCTGGTTAAGGATTATTTAGATATGAAGGTAATAGGGGAAACACAGGACGATGCGGTGGGTGAAGCTTTTGATAAAGCCGCCAAAATTATGGGACTTTCATACCCGGGTGGACCTTTAATTGATAAGTATGCACAATCCGGTAATGAAAAGGCATTTTCGTTTTCTAAAACGTTTATGCCTGATTTGGATTTTTCGTTTAGTGGTATAAAAACTGCTTTTCTTTATTTTATCAGGGATTCTAAAAAGGAAAACCCAACTTTTGTTGAAGATAATCTCCCTGATATTTGTGCCAGTATCCAGCGCCACCTGATTGGCATGTTAACAGAAAAATTGATCCTGGCCAGTGAAAAAACAGGTATCAAGGAAATTGCTATTGCCGGAGGAGTTTCAGCAAACAGTGGACTTCGAAAAACACTTGTATCCCTTTCGAAAACCAGGAATTGGAATGTGTACATACCCGCCTTTGAATATTGCACCGATAACGCAGGCATGATTGCCATAGCGGCACATTATAAGTACCAACGTGGAGAGTTTAGTAATTTGGAGGTTTCACCACTGGCCCGAATGGCCTTATAGATTTTTATGAAAGATATTTTCACGGCAGGGGATACCAAGATGTACAGCCACACAGTTACTGAACGTGATGTTGCTGCTTTTCATGGTGAAGTGGTTCACCCGGTGTGTTCAACCTTTGCGCTGGCACGTGATATTGAATGGACAACCCGGCAGTTTGTGTTAGATATGCGCGATGACGATGAGGAAGGTATAGGCACATTTTTGAGCATAGAACATAAAGCTCCGGCCTTTGTTCATGAAACATTAACTATTGAAGCGACTGTTGAAAATATTAATGGGCATGAGCTTATATGCTCGTATATTGCAAAGGTGGGAGACCGCGTAATAGCCGTAGGAAAAACCGGACAGAAGATTTTAAAGCGAGAAAAAATAAAACAGTTATTTTCAGGAAAATAAAAGGTGGTCAAGCGATTTTCAAACGATATTAACATTCGGAACAAACGAGCTGGTTATGAGTACGAACTGCTGGATAAATACATTGCCGGACTTGTATTGAAGGGAACGGAGATCAAGTCAATTAAAGAGGGCAAGGTTAATCTTCAGGATGGCTATTGTTATTTTAATAATGGAGAATTGTTTGTGAAAGCGATTACCATAAATCCTTATGCACAAGGCACACACTATAACCATGAAGCAGCGCGTGAGCGAAAATTACTGCTCAAACGATCGGAACTTAAAAAGCTGGAAGGAAAGGTTGAAGAAAAAGGACTTACCTTGGTGCCTGTACGCCTCTTTATTAATGATCGCGGATTTGCTAAATTGGAAATCGCGCTGGCGCGCGGAAAGAAAATTCATGACAAGCGCGATAGCATAAAAGAACGTGATGTGAAACGGGAACTTAGTCGTATTAAATTTTAACCAGGTGAGCAGCAATCATATTGACTTCGGTGTAAGCCGGTTGAGCCTGGTGCCTATGCGAGCCGAACCCTCTGATAAGGCAGAGCAGGTAAGTCAGTTGTTGTTTGGTGATCATTACGAAGTGCATGAGGTAAGTAAGGATCGGAACTGGCTTCGTATATATATGTATTATGACCAATGCGAGGGTTGGATTAACCTTCATCAGCACCATGCCGTAACAAAAGAGTATTATGATTACATTAATCGTGCTGACTTTAAAATTGCCACCGACTTAACGTCCAGCATTCTCTATAACAAAAGTCCATTACTGATTTTGATTGGTAGCATAATTCCCATCTCAGGTTCGGAGTTATTTAAAATGGAAGAACAGTTTGCTTTTAACGGTGATTCCAAAAGCCTTGGGGTAAAGCGGGAAGTTGAATTTTTAAAAAACGTAGCCTTAAAATACCTCAATGCGCCCTATCAATGGGGCGGTAAAAATCCTTTTGGTATTGATGCTTCCGGGCTTGTACAAATGGTTTATAAAATATGTGGCTATCGTCTGGGTCGTACCATAGAGGAACAATCCCGACAAGGAAAGTCAGTTGAGAACCTGGCTGACGCTATGCCGGGTGACCTTATTTTTTTCACAAGCAATAACAATACAAACAACCATGTTGGTTTACTCCTGGAGAAGGATAAGATTATACATGCTTTTGGTAAGGTGCGGATAGATTATTTGAATGAGGAAGGTATTCTGAACCTGGACACAAAAATATATACCCATTCATTGGTGGGAATCCGAAGAATGTTTTCGGAATAAGAACAAAATTCAATGCGGTTTTTCCTGCCCGGTGCAATCGCCATCTTGCATACTAAGCGGATAGCCATTAACTTACCTGCATGAATAGCAGGGTTTTGGTATTAAATCAGGATTTTAGTCCGTTGATGGTTTGCTCCGTTCAGCGTGCTTTTTTGCTGGTATACCTGAACAAAAGTGAAATGATTCGTCCGGCCAATGGACATAAGCTTCATTCGGTTACGCAAACTTTTCCTATGCCGTCCGTTATCCGGCTTAACCGGTACGTTCGTGCACCCTACAAAGGCGTGGCTCTTACCCGGCAGAATATTTTTAAGCGCGATAATTTTGAGTGCCAGTATTGTGGTACGAAGAAGGACCTTACATTAGACCATATCATTCCAAGTTCAAAAGGCGGGCAGCACACCTGGGTAAACCTGGTGACTGCCTGTAAAAGGTGCAACGCAAAGAAAGGTGACTATACCCCCGAAGAAGCCGGTATGCCGCTACATAAGAAACCACATAAACCAACCTACTCGCTCTTTCTAAGAGAATTATCCGACCACCATGGAAACGAGTGGGATGAGTATTTGTGTTAATTCTTATATCCTGCTTCTAACCAACAGGGTGATTCAAAATTAATTGCCTACCTTAAAGGTCTTAACTCCCCCGAAAATGAAAATCCTTTTTAAAATTAGTACTTGCGCGATGGTAATCGCCCTGTTCTTTGTTTCGTCATGCAGTAAAGATGAAGATGGATTTCCAGTCAACACCTTACGGTATAACGGTAAAAATTACAAACTTGAATTTGCCTTTGGCTTAAACTACGGGTCTTTTCAGCAAGGATCGATAACGTATAACAATACCGATTTTTTATTTTTTGACCGGGTGATTGATCCTGATGATAACAATTCGGTTTATGAGTTTGGGCTTTATCTTGAACTTTACTCAGCCGGTAATGCAAATTTTCAAGGCGGAACGTTTACCTATTATAACGGCTCAGGAACCATTCCCACCGGAGACCTTTTTACAGATGGAACATTATTTTTCTTCGATGAAAATAAAGACCCGATTGAGATTACGGGAGGTACAATAACCGTTACGATTACCGGTAGTAAGTATAGTTTTGTATTTGATGTGACCACTAATGAAGGAAAAAAGCTTGAAGGTAACTATTCAGGTGATATAGAAATCATTAATATAGGTGCCCCTAATATTTCAGGAAATATTGTGGTTGATGGAAGCAGTAGGAGTGCCGACTTTGGTGAGATTAGGGATTACGGTTCATTCGGAACGCATTATAACTATGACTTTATTATTTATGATACCGATGAAACCTACGAACTTTATTTCGAGGCATTTTCTCTAGGAACTACAGGCTTTCAAGCCGGTACATTTACCTATGGGACAACCGGAACAAACTACTTTGATATTATTGAGTACGTTGATTACGAGACATTCTCTGATTATAATGCCATCGGTGGTTCCGTTGTGATAACCAAGTTAAGTGGATCTCGGGAGTATAGATTACAATTTAATGTGGTGTTAGATGATGCAAGTACACTTACAGGGACTGTTGAAGGTAATTTCAGATACTCCAACATGGGCGGGCGAATGGGAAGAGTTAAACAGGAGTCTGGATCAGTATATTTTAATGTGAAAAAATCGACAGTGAAACGAGTAAGAAAGTAATCGCTATTGTTTTGCTTAAAATCTAAGCGTAAACACGGTCATAACATCGGGTGCTGACTCCACGCTGATAGAACCATTATGCATTTGCATGATCTGACGGGATAAGCTCAGGCCAATACCGGAGCCGGTTCGTTTGGTGGTATAAAAGGGGACAAAGATTTTATCAATAGCTTCTTTTATAATGCCGGCACCATTGTCAATCACCACTATTTTTACTGAACTCTCATCGTATTCGCCCCGCAATTCAAGTGATGGATTTTCGGTTTCAGCCAGGGCTTCAATGGCATTTTTTAACAGGTTAATTAAAACCTGCTCAATCATTTCTTCATCGGCTTGAATAGTCAGGTATTCAGAAGAACAGGAATATCTGAAATTGATGTTGCTCCTTTTTATTTCCGGTTTCATTAAGGTAGCCACCTTCTCAATCATATCTTTTAGCCGGATTGATTTTAGCTTTGGCTTGGGTAGTGAAGTATATTCACGATAGGCATCAATAAATTTTATCAATCCTTTACTTCGGTTTTCGATAGTCTCTAATCCCTCTTTTAAGTCGGCTGCGCCCTCTGCTTTTAATTCATAGTGCCCGTCACGTTCCTGTAAATCGTAGCGCAAAACATCCTTCAGCGTTGATGTAAGGGATGAAATGGGTGTAATCGAATTCATGATTTCGTGCCGCAATACCCGGGTTAGATTTTGCCACGCCTCCAGTTCCTGCTTTTGTAATTCAGGTTGGATATTTTGTAGGGTTATTAACCGTACATCATTACCACGTATCCTGAGTTCTGTTGCCTGAATGGTTAGATAGAGTTCATTGCTTCCTTTGTATAGATTGCTCTTTCCGGATTCGGTTTCAATAATGGCGTGATAGAGTTTTGAGTTTTTATCCTTCAATTCATGAATGCGCTGCATAGCCTGTACATTCATAAATTTTCGGGCATTAGCGTTGATTAATTGAATATTGCCCTCCGCATCAAAGGACAAAATACCGGTACGCACTTGCTGAACAACTGTGTTCAAATATTGCCAGTGTTCTTCTTTTTCTGAACGGGCTTTTCGAAAGGCCTCCAGTACTTCGTTAAAAGCGATGTTCAGATCTTTAAAGCTTTTACCCAGTTTATGGTCGGCTGTAAAACCTGAAATAAAATCGGAATATTTAACCGATTCGAGGAAGCGCGTGAGTTTACGGTTGGTCTGACTGACAAAGCGAAAAAGCTCTGCCAATTGAAGGATAATAATAAAGATGGTTAAGATAGCCGCAAACAACATGTTCTCGTTTCCGAGCATGTAGATGAACAGGGCAATCGATAAACCGATTAGTATAACCCGAAGAAGGACACGTGACCGGAAGTCGCTTAGCATTTTAATTTGAAAATTTGAGTATTTTGAAATGGGTTAATAGCTTTAATGTAGTCATTTTCAAATCTTCAAATTGATATATTTATAAATTAATTAAAGTCCATGTTTCTCTAATCTTCTGTACAGTGAAGACCGCGTTAAGCCCAGTTCTGAAGCAGCTTGCGTGATGTTGCCATTATGTTTTTTCAGAACTTTCCTGATCAACAGCTTCTCCACATCTTCAAGATTATACTGTTCCAGACTTAGCTGCCCATCTTCTTTTGCAGAAGAAGCCGTCAGGTTAAAGTCTTCGGGTTGTAACACCTGACTATTGCTTAGAATGACAGCACGTTCAATAGCGTGTTGCAGTTCGCGTATGTTACCTGGCCATGGATGTTTGTGCATGCGCGCAGCAGCGCCATCACTTATTTTGATAACATTTTTGCTATACTTTTCGGCATAGTGTTTTAGAAAGTGATTAGCGAGTAGTGGTATGTCCTCCAGTCGTTCGCGAAGCGGAGGTATTTCAACCTCAATAGTATTGATTCGGTAAAGCAAATCCTGTCGGAACCGGTTTTCTTTTACCATGTCATACAGCGGCATGTTGGTTGCACAAATCAAGCGGATGTCAACCGGTGTTTCTTTGTTAGATCCAACGCGACTAACTCTGCGATTTTGCAGTACAGTGAGCAGTTTTGCCTGCAAAGGCATGGAAAGGTTTCCGATTTCATCCAGAAATAGCGTGCCTCCATTGGCTAATTCAAATCGGCCTGGCCGGTCTTCCTTGGCATCAGTAAATGCGCCTTTTTTATGACCGAATAACTCGCTTTCAAAAAGGGTTTCGGTAATGGATCCTAAATCCACACTTACAAAATTCTCACGTGCACGCGATGAATTGCGGTGAATGGCCCGTGCAATTACTTCCTTACCGGTTCCATTTTCACCCAATATCAAAACGTTGGCATCGGTTTGTGCTACGCGGTCTATAGTTTGAAAAATGCGTTGCATTGACTGGCTTTGCCCGATGATTTCACTGAAGCGGTTATTCAGTTCTTTGTTGATTTCCTGGTTTTGAATTTTCAGCGTTTCTACCTGATCGCGCGATTCGCGCAAACGCATGGAGGAATAAAGCGTAGCCAGCAGTTTTTCATTTTCCCAGGGCTTTAAAACAAAATCAGTGGCGCCTGCTTTAATCGCCTTTACGGCCATCTGAACATCCCCGTAAGCTGTAATAAGAACAACTACAGCTGATGGGTCCAATTCCAGAATTTTCTCCAGCCAGTAATACCCTTCACTTCCGCTGCTTACATCTTTCGTGAAGTTCATGTCGAGTAGGATCACATCGTAATCTTCGTGTGTCATTAAAGCGGGAATGGACTCCGGGTTTTTTTCTATATCTACCTGAATGAAGTGCCGCTTTAAAAACATTTTGGCAGCTTTTAACAAGTCTTCATTGTCATCAACAATCAAAATCTTTCCATGCTTTTGTTCCATAGTCGAGCAGTTATGTCCGTAAATGGTCTGTTTGTTGGCAAAGTTGGTACCGAAAGCCCATTATGATTCAGATTAAGCGGAAACGGCAATTCCCCTCTAAAGGTAAGAAAATATATGTCCGCATGCGGACATGTCCGTTCACATCTGGACGAATAAATCTTCTTTTTTGCTACTAAACCCTGCTGGTTCAGGGTTTCTGGCTGTTGGCACGCTTGTTGGCAAACGGTGATCGAACAAGTACTTTTTAAGCCTTATTAATGGATCGTCAGTTAAAGAAGAAGAATTGGACCTTGAAACGAATTGCTACCATTGGTGGCATCGGAATTTTTGTTGTGTTTGTTGGCTACCAGGTTTTGTTTGCCGACAGGCGTTCAAGGTTAAAAGTTGAAAAAGATAAGATTACCATTTCAACCGTTAGCCGTGGTGTGTTCCAGGAGTTTATTCCACAAACCGGAACGGTTGAACCAAGCCGCACCGTGTATCTTGACGCGGTAGAAGGGGGCACAATTAAGCGCGTGGTGGCCGAAAGTGGTGCTTTGCTGAAGCCGGGCGATGTTATTTTGGAGCTAAGCAACCTTAACCGCGAAATTAGCGTCCTTGACCAGGAATCTAACCTGACGCAAAGTATTAACCGGATTCGTGAAACACGATTGCAGATTACACAGAATGCATTGCGCCAGCAGGAAAGTTTAATTACCATTGATAATGCACTGGCTACATTAAAACCACAGTATGAAAGACAGAAACAACTTTTTGATAAGCAACTGATTGCAAAGCAGGAGTTTGAACGAACTGAGGCGGATTATTTAGCTAACCTTAAGCGCAAAGAAATCACGTATCAGGCATATCGGTTAGACTCATTGGATAGATTAAGACAGATTGTTCAGCTTGATCAAAGTGAACGGAAACTTTTGCAAAGTTTGGAAAACGTAGGAAAAATTCTGGATAACCTGGTGGTGAGAGCACCCATCGAAGGTCAGCTTACGCGACCTCAACTGGATGTAGGGCAAAGCGTAAATCCGGGGCAACGACTTGGTCAGGTAGATGTAGTGGGTAGCTATAAAGTGAGAGTTGAAATAGATGAGATTTATTTACCCAGAATTTCAGAAGGATTACGCGCTACTACCAACTATGCCGGTAAAGATTACGGACTGGTGATTACCTACGTGTATCCCAATGTACTGAACGGACGCTTTCCGGTGGATATGAATTTTACCGGAGAAACACCTCCTGGTATTCGCAGAGGATTGTCACTCAGGTTGAGAATCGAATTAGGTCAGTCTTCAGAGGAATTATTACTACCGGTAGGTGGGTTTTATAAAGATACAGGCGGGAATTGGGTGTATGTGCTTGAGGCTGATGGTAACCGCGCTGTGAAAAGGAGCGTCAAACTGGGAAGAAAAAATACCGAGCACTTTGAAGTACTGGAAGGACTAAAGCCTGGCGACAGGATTATTACCTCTTCCTATGAGAATTTTGGGAATAATGAAGTGCTGGTCTTAAATTAATTCAAAATTCAAAGTTCAAAATTCAGAATTAGATGAATATGAGCGAAATTAATCTTGAATCTCAAATTTTGAATCTTGAATCAAAATGTAACCTTTTAGACAAAAAAGAGTTTTAGAAACTTGAAACCAATTCCTTACATAAAACATCTATAAATCGTAAATAGCCAAAACCATGATTAAATTAAAAAATCTTGAAAAGGTATACACTACTGAAGAAGTAGAAACAACCGCACTGAATAATATTAACCTTGAAATAAAAGATGGCGAATTTGTCGCCATTATGGGTCCTTCCGGTTGCGGAAAGTCAACCCTGCTGAACATTCTTGGTTTACTCGATAACCCCTCCAACGGAGAATATCATTTTGGCGAGCATGAAGTGTCAAAATATTCTGAGCGTCAACGGGCGCAGTTGCGTAAGGGCTCCATCGGTTTTGTGTTTCAAAGCTTTAACCTGATTGATGAGCTTACTGTATTTGAAAATGTTGAACTTCCATTGTTATACATGAAAGTTCCGGCAGTTGAGCGCAAGCAACGTGTTGAAGAAGTGCTGGAGCGCATGAACATTATGCACCGCAGAAATCACTTCCCGCAACAACTTTCCGGTGGTCAGCAGCAGCGTGTGGCTATTTCACGTGCCATTGTTGCCAAGCCAAAGGTAATCCTTGCCGATGAACCTACTGGTAACCTGGATTCTGCCAACGGTGAAGAAGTGATGAAGCTTCTTTCGCAATTAAATGAAGAAGGAACAACCATTATCATGGTAACGCACTCGCCTTACGATGCCAACTATGCTCACCGTATTGTGAACCTGTTCGATGGAAAAGTGGTAACAGAGAATATTAAAGAGCAATTCCATATATAGTATTTCTCTTTTTAAATTTTTAAACCCTGTGTAAGCAGGGTTTTTTATTTTTCAACAAGGCAAAGTTGTTAGAAAACGAACAGCAAATTGTTCGTAAATGAACAAATGAACTGCGAAGATGTAGTGTTGCTGTTCAATTCAAGCCAAACTTTTTCTGGCACTTTTATTGGAAATAGTGCAACCTGTATTGTGTGATGGGAGTCTTATACTGTAACCAACCCTTTCGTTCATGTTAAAAAATTATTTACTGATTACCTTCCGCAGTATGATGAAGAGCAAAGTTTACATCTTCATCAATATACTGGGAATGGCCATTGCTATTGCCTGCTGTATTACCGCCTGGTACAACTACGACTTTAATGCCAGTTTTGATGATCATCACAAAAATGCACCTGAAATCTATCGGGTTAACATGGTGCGCGATTTCCAGGGTGCTACCACCGAATATGGCCTGGTACCTGTTCCCCTTGGCGAAATTGTGCGGGAGAATAACAAAGATTTAAAGGCTAGCACACGGTACTCCAACACATATGCGGATTTACGGATTAATGACGAAATCTTTGGGTCAAGGATATCCTATGTTGACCCTGAGTTTTTCTCCATGTTTACTTTTGAGTTCATCAAAGGCTCACCAACATCCCTCAATAGTAAAACTAATCTGATCATTAGTGATGAACTCGCGCTTCGCTTGTTTAATTCAACCGATGTAGTGGGTAAACCTATTACCCACATTTTACAAGAGGGTAAACTTCGCGAATTTGAAGTGGGTGCAGTGTTTAAATTGCCCCCGACCAACTCAAGCTTTAATGACGAGGCCTTTGCCTTGTATGAAAATTATTGGGAAGCAGCGTCCGAATTGGAACAAGGTAAGAGTTGGCGTTACCGCAACACACTGTTTTTACAGCTCGATAACCCTGCACGCATAGCTTCTATTGAAGCTCAATTATTGCCCTTTGTTGAAAATAACAATAAGATTCGTGAAGACTTTATTATAAAAAGTTATAAGCTGGATTCTTTTATAGGCATGGCTGTGAGAGATACCTATGCTGAACGACCCGGTACGTGGACACGCGAGGCATCACCTATAGCTGCTGTTGTTGGATGTGCTGTTATGGCAATTTTTGTATTACTTATTGCATGTTTTAACCTAACCAATACCTCCATCGCTATTTCTTCACGCAGACTTAAGGAGATTGGTATTCGTAAAGTCATGGGCAGTATGCGCGGGCAGTTAATGTTCCAGTTTATTGGTGAAACCATGATGGTGTGCTTCATTTCGCTGTTGATCGGGATGGCGATTGCTGACTGGTTGTTGATTCCTGCGTTTAATTCTCTATGGCCATACATGAAACTTACCACCGATTATTTCGGTAAACCTGATTTTCTGTTTGTCATGATCGGCATACTTTTCTTTACCGGTTTACTGGCCGGAAGTTACCCTGCGTTTTACATCAGTAAATTCCAGCCGACATCCATCCTGAAAGGAAAATTGAAATTTGGCGGTACCAATTATTTCACACGCATTTTATTGTCGCTTCAGTTTGCCATATCGCTTATCGGTATTGTATGCAGTATCGCATTTACAGAAAATGCGCAGTACCAGCGTGAGTTCGATCTGGGCTTTAACCAAAAAGAAGTGCTGTTTACCTGGGTAAACAGCGAGGCAGAATACAATACCCTGCGCGATGTTATGACGCAAAATCCTGATGTTATTTCCATTGCCGGATCGGAGCATCACTTTTTTTCCAACTATTACAATGATCCAATCAAGCATGAAGGAACAGAGATTGAAGTGGATATCATTAATGTGGGTGATGGCTATCTGAAAACAGCAGGACTTACCCTTGTTGAAGGCAGGGATTTTATGGCTGATTCCGAAACTGACCGTAAGGAGTCCGTAATTATTACACAACGCCTGGCCTCAAAGTTTGGATGGGATAAGCCCATCGGTAAAGAAATTGTGTGGATGGATACGGCAAAGTTCTATGTTATTGGCGTTGTAAAAGATGTTTATACTAATGGGTTATGGCGAGAAATGGAGCCTTTGATGATCCGTGCTAGTGGCCCTGAAAAATATAAGCATCTGTTAGTAAGTGCACCAGTTGATAAGATTGTAGCTGTAAACGAGTACATGGAAGCTAAATGGAAGGAAGTTTTTCCTTACCGAAAATTTGGAAGCCGCTATATGTCCGATTCAAATGTTGAAGCAATAACTGTAAATACCAATATTGTTAAAATGTTTGTCTTCCTGGGGGTAGTAGCAGTTCTTCTTTCGATAACCGGATTATTCACACTGGTGTCGTTGAATATTATTAAAAAGATGAAAGAAATTGGCGTGCGCAAAGTTTTAGGAGCATCCATCACCAATATATCACGGGTTATTAATACTGAATTCGCCATTATTCTGCTGGTGGCTTGTGCTTTGGGTGCTGCCGGAGGATTTTGGATGTCAGATATGCTGATGAGCAGCATCTGGAAGTTTTATCAAAAGGCCACATTTACAGCTATGTTGGTTTCTTCGTTGATTGTATTGTCGGCCTCGGCCTTAACGGTGGCATTGAAAACTTATAACACTGCACGCATGAACCCGGTGAATGTGTTGCGGGATGAGTAAATGCAAATGCCAATAAAATTTAAGTTACAGGCATTAAACCTGTAACCTATAGTCAGCGTGTACGTCTAAGTCATACCTTCCTTAACCTGCTCGTTAATTTTGTAAATTTCCTAACCTGGTTTGGTATGCTTAAAAACTACTTCACTGTTGCTATTCGGAATATTCTGAAGCACCGTGTATTCTCGTTCATCAACATTTTTGGGTTGGCCGTAGCCATGTCGATATGCATGGCCATAATGATGCTGGTGGCTGATCAGATGATGTATGACCGCTTTAACCCGGATAGAGACAGAATTTACCGGATCACTACACGCCAGGTCGACCCAAACAACAGACTGGAAATTGGTAATCCTT
Organism: Flammeovirgaceae bacterium UBA2366; assembly: GCA_002344065.1. Classification (GTDB taxonomy): domain Bacteria; phylum Bacteroidota; class Bacteroidia; order Cytophagales; family Cyclobacteriaceae; genus UBA2336. The sequence goes on along the minus strand of DDTK01000011.1, from coordinate 694,953 downwards.
ACGCTACAGCAACGTTGCCTGTGCGTGATGAGTTGCTGACTAAATATACGGGTATAGAGAAAGCCGTTCGCATCATGCGTGGCTTTGGCAATGGCTGGATGGAACTGGAACCCGGCTATGATGTGAATATTCCGGTGAGTGGATATTTCGTTGACGCGGAAATTCTTGAACTGTTTCATTATGAATTGGAGTATGGAAATCCAAAAACAGCGCTTCGCGATCCGTATTCAGTTGTCCTAACAAAAGAAACAGCTGAGAAATTATTCAAACAGGAAAACCCGGTAGGCGAAACATTTAAAGTAGGTGATCTTGGCATCTACACCGTTACCGGAGTAATCAAAGACAATGGTCATAAATCGCATATTGCGGTGGATGCATTTGCCAGTATCAGTACCGTTTCCAGTTTAACTGCCGTGGGTAAATTCAGTAAAGACCTGGACAATTGGTACAATTTTACCATGGGCTGGGTTTATGTGATGCTCGAGAAAGGAAAAACCCCAGCGGATATTCAGGTGGCCCTGGATAAAATTTATGATGATCATTTTACAGAGCTTCCTAATCCCGATACAAGGCCGGTAAAATTTTCAACACAGTCATTGATGTCAATTACCCCGGGTGAGATGCTCAATAACCCTATCGGCCCTTTCATGCCTTGGATTATTATATATTTTATGTCAGCAATTGCAGCAATCGTATTAATAACATCATGCTTCAATTTCACTAATCTTTCCATTGCACGTTCTCTTGGTCGTGCGCGCGAAATTGGTGTTCGAAAAGTCACAGGTGCCGCCCGGTGGCAGATTTTCACTCAGTTCTTAAGTGAGTCGGTAGTGGTAGCGCTTTTTGCCCTGTTGCTGGCTATAGGTATGTTGATGTTGATAAAGCCTTACATGTTGGAGCTTGCTTTTGCGCGTGCGCTGAAGTGGGATTTGCAGGGAAATTATTTTGTATACGCACTCTTTCTTTTTTTTGCTGTCGCTGTTGGTACCATCGCGGGCTTGTTTCCAGCCGGTGTGTTATCAGGTTTTCAGCCTGTAAAAGTTCTTAAAAATTTAGGCAACTCCAGGCTCATGTCGAAGATGGGGCTGCGGAAGACATTGCTGGTAGCACAATTTACCTTGTCACTGATTTTTATTATCACCGTAACAGTAGTCTACAATCAACTTCAATTGTTTATGAATTATGATAAAGGTTTTAATACAACCAATAAAATCATAGTTAGAACCGGAGAGACAGACAAGAGTGTTGTAAAAAATGAGTTGAAAAAATTATCGGGCATAAACAGCGTGTCGGCAGTTTCACATATCCCTTCAGCAGGAATTGTTTATGGCCATGGGTTTAAAAAATCATTAACTGATGCCGACTGGACGAGTATGAATTATTTTTCTGTAGATGAAGATTATCTGCAGAACATGGATATTGAGTTGGTGGCAGGTCGTTTCTTCGATGCCGGTGCCGGTGAATCAAACAAGAATTTTATTGTGATTAATGAAGAAGCGGTCCGTTCATTTCAGTATGGTTCTAACCTGGATGCGATCGGACAAATATTAATTAATCAACCCGACTCAACGGAGAAGCAAATCATTGGTGTGGTCAAGGACTACAATCATCAAATGTTTGCCGATAAATTGGGTCCTATGGCCTTGATGTATAACCCTGATGAATTCAGCTTAATTCAGGTAAGTTACACCGGTGATTATGTATCCGTTAAGGAGAAGATCGAAGCATCGTGGGCTTCATTATTTCCAGAGTTAAAATCGGATATCCGGGCTTTTGATGAAGAGATGAATGAACTCTACAACATTGTATTTGGTACACTGGTAAAAATTCTTGGCTTTGTAGCATTCCTCGCTATTGTTATTTCCTGCCTGGGTTTACTGGGCATGGCTACCTACACGGTAGAAACCCGTAAGAAAGAGATTGCCTTACGAAAGGTATTGGGCAGCAGTAATCAATCTTTGGTGCTTATTCTTTCAAAAGGTTATGTGTCCATACTGTTGTTGGCGATGGCGCTGGCTATACCAGCAGCCTATTTTATCAATAATTTCTGGTTGCAGAATTTTGACTTTCATGTGTCTGTTGATGCTCTTACCATCTTATTTGGTGTAACTGTATTGCTTCTGTTTGGAGGGCTTACCATCGGTTCTCAGACTATACAGGCTGCTTTTGTCAATCCGGTTGAAAATTTAAAAAGCGAATAAGCAACCCTATAGTATTAATTAGCATCTCATCACAGCAAACCAACTTATTACGTTAACCAAAATCACATATTATGTTTCGTAACTACCTCACCATTGCCATCCGGAATATCCTTAAGTACAGGTTTTTCTCGGCCATTAACATCGCAGGCTTAACGGTTGGTGTGACCGCCTGCCTCTTTATTTTTATTTATGTAAAAGATGAATTGAGTTTTGATCGATTTCATAAGGATGCCGATAAAATTTACCGCGTTGGGTTAATGGGTAGAATGGCCGGCCAGGAGTTTAATGTTAGCAATTCTTGTTATCCGGTAGGTCGCACAATGAAAGAGGAAATCCCCGGTATTACGGATTACACCAGAATTTGGCCTGCATCGAATACAGTTGTTTTTACGTTCGGGGATAAATCATTCAGTGAGAAGAAAATATTTTATGCTGACTCTAACTTCTTTTCTTTTTTCAGTTTTGAATTGGTAGAAGGAGATGTCAACACAATGCTCACCGAACCGAATTCTGTTGTCATTACCGAAGACCTGGCCAAGAAATATTTTGACAATGAACCCGCCTTAGGCAAGCTGCTTACCATCGGGCCAGACAAGAAATCCTTCAAGGTTACGGGTGTTGCCAAAATACCGCCCTTTAATTCGCATTTTCAATTTCATGCCTTGCTGTCATTTAGTACGGTAGATAATCAAATCTATAAAGGATGGACAGGCAATTCATTGTTTACCTATGTTAAGATGGATAATCGTGCTGATCCTGCGTCTGTTGATGCACGTCTGGAGGAAATTGTAATTAAGCATGTGGGCCCGGAGATTGAACAGCTTGGTCTTACCTATGAACAATTTAAGGAGCAAGGTGGTAAGTATAGCTACTTTGTATACCCAATGGTTGATACTCACCTTCGCAGCAAACTGGAGGGCGACCCTGAACCTGCAGGTGATATCAAGTATGTGTACATTTTTATTGCCGTAGGTTTATTCATTCTGATTATTGCGTGTATCAATTTTATGAACCTTTCCACAGCCCGTTCAGCCGGAAGGGCAAAAGAGGTAGGGTTACGTAAAACGTTAGGCTCAGTTCGTAACCAGTTAGTAGGGCAATTTCTTGCAGAGTCTTTTATATACAGCTTCATTGCAATGGTCCTTGCCTGTGTACTGGCCTGGTTGTTATTGCCTTCATTCAATGTACTGGCAGGGAAGTCCTTAACGTTTAACACGTTATTGAGTACTGATTTTTTCCTGATAGCATCCGCTCTGGTTGTACTGGTTGGTTTACTGGCCGGCAGTTACCCTGCCCTGTATCTTACCTCCTTCAACCCGGTGGAAGTATTGAAAGGAAAATTACGCTCTGGTATGAAAACCAAAGGTGTTCGAAGTTTTTTGGTTGTGGTGCAGTTCAGCGTTTCCATTTTTCTAATTGCTGCAACACTTGTGGTGTTTCAGCAACTCAACTTTATGCAGGATAGAAACCTGGGCATTGATAAAAACCGGGTAATCACCATTCAGAACATGCGCAACATTGGTGAAAGCCGTAAAGGTTTTAAAGACAGACTGGATCAGCTTTCCGGCATCACAGCATCATCGTACACCAACAATCTTTTTCCAGGAATTAATAATATTAACGTATTCAGAATTGCGGGGTCTGAACAAGATCGGTTACTGGCATCTTATTTTACCGATTGGAATCATCAGGCAGTTATGAAATTCAACATAAAAGAAGGACGATATTTTTCACAAGACCTGGCTTCAGATTCATCTGCCTGTGTGATTAACGAATCGGCCGTTCGTGAATTAGGCTGGACTATGGAAACAGCAGTAGGTTCTGAGATATTGGATTTTAGTGGAGATCAGCCAAAGAAGATTACCGTTATTGGCGTAATTGAAGATTTCAACTATGAATCGTTGAAGAACCAGGTGCGACCATTGGTGATACAACTGATTGATGTATCACGCCAGCTTATGGTGCGCTATGAAGGAAGTCCTTCGGAGACAACGGCAAAAATTGAAACCTTGTGGAAAGAGTTTGCCCCTGGTATTCCTTTGGAATACAGTTTTCTCGATCAGGATTTTGATGCACTTTTCAGAGCGGAGATGCGCATGCGTGATCTGTTTACCGTGTTCTCTTCCCTGGCCATATTCATAGCCTGTCTCGGCTTGTTTGCATTGGCTGCGTTTCTTACCGAACAACGGACCAAGGAAATTGGAATCCGTAAAGCTATGGGGGCTTCTGTACCGCGCCTGGTACTCACTTTATCTAAGGAATTTATGGTGCTGGTGGCTGTTTCTTTTGTACTGGCTGTGGTTCCGGCCTGGTACTTTATGGGGCAATGGCTGGCAGGGTTTGCTTACCGGATAGAGCTGAATGTATTGGTTTTTGTATTGGCAGGCTTAATGGCCTTTGTTGTAGCCTCATTAACCATCGGTTTTCAGGCTATTAAGGCAGCCCATTCCAATGCAGCGACATCATTGCGTTACGAATAATGATAATTGGTAATAACCTCTAACTCGTTTACTATGAAGATATTACCTTTTCCAATATTAAATTATTGTTAAGACGGTTAACCTGTTGGCAACATTCGCTACCTTCAAGACCCAATTGATAATTTTATGAATAAAACGAAAGCATTGAAAAAGGACTTGAAGAATAAATTCGCGGGTACTATTAACGAAGTGGTGACCTTGGAAGATCCTAAGCCATCCAAAAAGGTTAAAAAGTTAATCAGCAAATCATCAAAAAAGCTGGCTTCTGCAGTTGTTAAGGATAATAAAGAAGCAAAGAAAAAGGCTATTAAGGCCGAAAAGAAAGCGGCAAAAGCTGAAAAGAAGGCAGCCAAGCCTCTAAATGGTTTAAAGGCTAAAAAGGAAAAGAAGGTAAAGGAAGTTGAAATTATTGGTTAGGAATTAATACCGTATAGCATACAAAATCCCACAAGTTAACCTTGCGGGATTTTTCTTTTTTGCAGGTATTCTAAAATCGAAACATTCATCACAATCAGCAGCATGCCGTAAAAGGTATCTTCAAACGGAATTGTACCCATGCGAAAATCAATCTGTTCAGCTGGGTTATACCATACAACCTGTTCTTCTATAAAACTACCGGTTAGTATTCCGTTCACAATAAAGAAAGGTACAAGTATAAACAAGTAGGCAAAATAAAAACGTCCTAGATAATCCGGTTTAATGAAAACGATCAGTAGGATCAGATAGGCTGCCAGCAGAAAAAAGGTTACGGCTGTATACCATTTGTCGTAATGGATAGCTCCAAGAATAATTAAAGCGGCAACCAATATCCAGGTTATTTTTGTTTGATACGGACCGAAGTAATCTTTCTTTATCAGATAGTTCAGCGCATGATAGGTGAACACACAGGCATAGGGAATGCAAATAAAGAACAGAACTTCTTCCAGCGGTAAACTTCCAATATAGATTCCGGTAAGATACCGCGGATTAAATCCCCACACACCCATTTGGGTAAACCACTCATCCCACACAATAAAAAACAGAGCAGGTATAAGAATAGCAATCCACAGATTTTTCCATTTTTTATAAAAGGGTGCAGGGGAATAGAAGCTATAGATAAATGGTAAGCTTATAGAAAGCAAATCTAACGACAAGTAGAGATAGCGCTCGTTAAACACCGTTACTGGGTTTCTTGTCTTTCGGTTTTTAATACAAATTTTTTAGGCTCGTATTTTTTGGGAGCATACAGGAAACCAAAAGCTTCGCAACCTTCTTTGGTATGCTTGGCATGATGTACGTAATGAGCATTAATCATCCGTTGTAAATATTTGCTCCGTTTAGCCGGGCGCCATTTCACGCGCTGGTGAACGATTACATCGTGAAAAACAAGATAGAACAATCCGTAGCAAAGAATGCCAAGAGCTACCGCGAATAAGTAGGCATTGTTGGTAGCGGAGGAAAACCAAAACAAACCAATAGAGGGCAGGCTGAACACAACAGCAAACCAATCGTTTTTTTCCAAAGCATGATCATGTACCGTGTGATGTGATTTGTGCCAAATCCACAATACACCATGCATAATGTACTTATGGGTAAACCATGCTACAAACTCCCAGAACAAAAAAGTGGCAATGACAATAAGGGAACAAATTATAATTAATGAAATACTCATGCCGGCTCTGCTATCCTATCGTTAAAATATTTCTCCAACACCTGATAACGGTGCTCAAAAATACGATTTACCTCGCGCCCTACAAATAACCAATTGGCCAGACGGCCAAGGAGCCCAAGTGGTATGGCGTAATTAACCTCATCCGTCATTTCCACTCCACCATCAACTTCCTTAAAATGATGTTGGTGGTGCCACAATGCATACGGTCCAAAACGCTGTTCATCTACGAAATAGTAGGGCTCCTGAACATGGGTAATTTCGGTCATCCAGTTCATGGGTATTCCGGGCAGACCGTAAACAATGTATCGGATTACCTGACCGGGATACATTTTGGGTCCGCCAGACATATATAGGATATTAAAACCCATATGTTCGGGGGTGATTTTGGAAAGATTGGCCGGGCTGGAAAAGAAATCCCAGGCTTCCTGCAAGGAAATGGGTAAAAACTGGGTTCGTTTCAGGTTATAAATTTTCATCACTACAGGAACACCTAAACCCGTACAATGTTTCTGATCATGCCGGGAAAAATAAGGCCATGAAAGGGGAGCACAGCGTACCAGTAAATACGTCCCCACAGACCGAGTGGTCGAAATGTTGCCGTTTGAACTAAAATATTTTCCTGAATTTTGAACTCCAGCCAGGCTTCTCCGGGTAATTTCATTTCGGCATAGAGCAGTAGCCTTCCGTTTTTCTTATCGGCCAGCAATACCCGCCAAAAATCGAGGGCATCACCCGCCTTCAAATCAGTGGCATTTCTTCGTCCGCGCCTTAACCCCACGCCTCCAAAAAGTTTATCAACGAATCCGCGTATGCGCCACATCCAGTTACCATAATACCACCCCTGGTCTCCTCCGATTTTCCAGATGTTGTCAATAACCTCTTCTTTAGGCCGGTTAAACGTTATGGTTCGCTTATCATTGAAACAGCCAAAGGTGGGTACTTCAATATAGTTCAGAAAGTTTTGATCGATGGCATCGGTAGGAACTGCATCTTTCCAACTTGAAATTACCAGCCGTTGCTGAATGCGATCGAGTGTTAAGCGTAACGTTTCTTCGTAGTTAAGTAATTTTAGAGGAACAATTGCCTGGATACGATTGTCGGAACAGATAACTTCATTTTTTAAACTGCTCACCAGACTTTTGGCCAGCGTGAAGGATGTTGACGTAACAAAATAAAGCCAGTGTGAAGAGAGCTGCGGTGATAACACCGGCACCGGAATGATCCAGCGTTTCAATCCGCGTACACGCGCATAGCCCATCAGCATTTCTTTGTAAGTAACTATGTCTGGTCCGCCAATATCAAAAGACTGTCCGAATGTTTCTTCTTTTAAAATCACACCAATCAGGTACTCAATAACATTTCGAATGCCAATAGGTTGGCAGCGACTTTTCAGCCATTTGGGTGCAATCATTACCGGTAGCTTCTCCACCAGATCGCGGATGATTTCGAATGAGGCACTTCCGGAACCAATAATAATTGCAGCGCGCAATACGGTTAAACGGGCTGTAGACTGACTTAAAATATCTTCTACATTTTTTCTGGAGCTCAGGTGTTTAGAGAGAGAAGGATCGTTTACAATTCCGCTGAGGTAAATAATTTGTTTAGCTGTAGTTTGGTTAATGTAGCCTACAAATGTTTCCGCTGATTTCTGTTCGAGTGCCAGAAAATCTTCCGAGGTGCTCATGGAATGAACAAGGTAGTAGGCCAGGTCAATCTCTTTTGGCAGCTGCTTTAACGTATCCGGATTATTCAGGTCAGCTTCCACTACCGACAGGTGTTGCTGATGCTCATCCGAAAAATCTTCGAAATCGAACCTGCGCTTATCACGAACGAGACAAATGATATGATGCCCTTGTTCGAGCAACACCGGCAATAAACGCCTGCCGATATAGCCAGTTGAACCGGTAAGTAAAATGGTTAGCGATTTCATATGGGTGTGTTCCTTATCAATACTTTTTCACAACTTTTCCAAAATCCTGTGAAGGATCCGCGAGGCTCCGGAACCTCCGGAAACATCCACGCTGGCTCATCTTTATGTCCCGGAAAGTGTTGGGTTGTCGGGTGCTGTTTACTGATAATTTCCGGAAATTCCTCCAGGCCGGGCAGGTTGGTCACTTCGCCCACATAAACCTGAAGGTCATTTATTTTTTCTGCCAAGGAAAGGATAAAGTTTAAAGCGTTATCCGATACAGGAAACGAATTAAAATGAGAGGGTTCAAGCACAAGTAGACGGTTGGCATTTGTATTGGTACGCCACTGTGGATCGAGGGTATACGAAGTGTACAGGAAAAGTGATTTGGTATAATCAAGCGATAAGGATGTAGGTTTTGGCAGGATAGTTTTAAGCGTAAGTTCAGATGTTTCTTGTAAAGCAGGTGGGGTGTTCATTTTCATAATTTCTTCGTATGAAAAATCCATGAAGGTATGCTGCTGTACAGTCCGGCTGTAGGTATTCACGTTGTTTTGGTTAAAGTAATATTTTTTTGAGCTGAATGTACCAGCCACCCACTGCCAGCTAAGCGCATTGCTGGCCAGATCGCCATCCAATAAATGATAGTATAGCCAGCGTGAAGGAACCAACCAATGTGCCCGGGCTATATTGCACGCCAATGATGCGATGTACATGCGCGCATGATTATGCATATAACCGGAAGAATAAAGTGATTTAAGTTGCTCATCGATTACGTGAATTCCTGTGGTTGCTTCCAGCAGTACCTGAGGCAAGTGGTAATGCGCAATAGGTAGTTGTTTATTTTTAAAGTCGGTAAATATTTTATCGCCTTGCGCAAACCAGATGCGTTGAAAATATTCCCGCCAGCATAATTCGTAAATAAATGATTCGGCATCGGGTAAGGAAACACGTGATAGTATCCGGTCTTTCAGGTAGGGTAGTGTAATAAAACCACGACTAATATAGGGAGATAGCTTGCTGACGGCACCATCGAGGTAGTTTCGGGTTTGGCCATACGCCACCGGGTCGAGCCGGTCAATGTCGTTGTTTAATTCCTTCAATGACTTTACGGACGTAATCATGCTGAGATAATTTTTTTATCCCGAAGGTAATCAAGCGTTAACGGTACGGCTTCCTGTATATTTTTATAGGCAATAACATTGCAGAGGGCACACCAATGGTCGCCTCCATCAAGCCAGGCCACAGCCTTCAAGTGAACATACGCCAGGCAATCTTTTAAGACTACAAAATCATTGAAAGATTCAACCTTGTTTTTCAGTCGTTGAATTTTGTCTATGGAATAACCAGACTTTTTCCCTAGCAGAGTAATTAATCGGTGTTGATCGCGGGTCAGATATTGCAATATAAATTCAGGGTTTTTCCTGACCAGTTCCAGTGTTAAGGTATTTTTGTAGATGGCAACAATAAACTGCTTGGGTTTCATCGAGACAGGTGTAACATACGAACAGATGTTCATATTTGCCTGACCACCGGCTTTGCTTGCGATGCTGTACACGGGTTGATCAACTCGGTTCCAGGGTTTTTTGCGCAGGCTTTTCATCATACTGATTTAAGGAAGTTGTCAGCCGCGTGGAAAAGTTTTTTTCGCCTGGATGAATCCATTTTTTCCAAAAGCTTTGCCATCATGCTCATCCTTGGGTTTTTGATAAATAATTCTTTATGCGTATCAATAAATTTCCAGTACAGGCCATCCCAAATGTTGCACCATTCTCCTTTTTTATAGTGACTCATCTTTAAGATATAATTCGATCCACTGATATAAGGTTTGGTTGCCATCAACCCGCCATCCGCAAACTGGCTCATACCATACACGTTGGGTACCATAACCCAGTCGTAAGCATCGATAAACAGTTCCATAAACCATTTATAAATGTCATCCGGGTGAAATCCGCAGAGTAACATAAAATTTCCAAGAATCATTAGTCGTTCAATGTGATTGGCATACCCGGTTTTAAGTATGCGCTTAATTACTGCATCAACCGGCCCAATGCCCGTTGTTCCGGTGTAGAATGATGTTGGAATTTTTCGATGATGGTTAAAGTAGTTGGTGGTTCGTTCACGAACACCTTCACGGATGTAGACAGATCGAATAAATTCCCGCCAACCTAATATTTGCCGAACAAATCCTTCAACCGAGTTAAGCGGAATTCTTTTTCTGGTGTAAGCTTTTATTGCCTCATCTAAAATGTCTTCGGGCTGAAGTAAACCAATATTCAAACTGGGTGTTAACACAGAATGAAAAAGAAAGGAGTCTTCTTTATCGATGGCATCCTGGTAATCACCATACTGACTAAAGTAATCAGCTATAAATTTATCAAGCGTTTGCCCGGCTTGTTCACAGTTTATGGGGTAGTTGAAATCTTCAACCGATCCGTAGTGTTCAGGGAAATTCTTCTCTACATATTTTTTTGCTTCAACAACAAATGAATTCTCGGATAATGTCTGTCGGGCAGGGATTGAAATAGCTGATGGTAATCGCTTTCGGTTCAATACATCGTAGGTCCATGATCCACCTTCGGGAGTACCTTTATCAATTAAAATGTTGTTTTGTTTTCTTAATTCAATGTAAAAATCGGTTTGAAAATAGCGTTTCTTTTTGCTGAAGAAGGTATGAATAAAATCTTCGGAGCAAATGAAGTTAGGAGAGGGGTATTGAATCAATTTTATTCCGCACTTCCCGGCATAACGATTTAACCTGCGTTCCAATAAGTAATCAACGGTATCGGTGTAGTGAATAGAAGTTACACCTGTTTTGTTCAGCTTGTTAAATAGTTTCGAAAGTGTTTTTCCCTTTTCGTTTTCGATGTACGAGATGTTTATGCCTTTCTTCTCCAACTGCTTTTCATAGCTTTTCATGGAGGCCCGGTGAAGAACCAGCTTTTGTTTATGAAACGGATGGTGCGTAAAGAACAGATCTTCTTCAATAAGTATGGTGTTCCGTCCTTTTTTCAGGGCAGGATTTGATTTGAACAATTGATGGGGGAAAATCATGGAAACATCCATGCTAGATCAAACACGCAGGACGCTGTAAGGTTATGCGCTATGGCTCAGATTCAGCATAATGACGGAGTTTTTGAACTCCGGCAACGGTCGCTGCAGTATTTTACTTCATTCCATACCTTCTCCCATTTTTTGCGCCAGGTAAACGGTCGGTTGCACACAACACAAATTTTTTCCGGCAGATCAGATTTCTTTACACCACGCATGAACTATGTGTTAAGTGCTTCTTTGTATACGGCTAATACCCGGTCGCGTGCGAAGGCATGCTCTACTATCGGTTTAGGATAATCCTTTGTGCCAAATTCCGGTATCCATTTTTTGATATACTTATTTTCCGGATCGAATTTTTCCGTCTGGATGTAAGGGTTAAAAACACGAAAGTAAGGTGCTGCGTCACAACCTGAGCCTGCAGCCCATTGCCAGCCGCCATTGTTAGCCGCTAAATCAAAGTCGAGAAGTTTTTTGGCAAAGTATGCTTCGCCCCATCGCCAGTCGATCAGTAAATGTTTAGTGAGAAAGCTTGCTACAATCATGCGTACACGGTTGTGCATAAAACCCGTGGCGTTAAGTTCACGCATGCCGGCATCAACAATGGGGTAACCCGTTTTACCCTCACACCAGGCCTTAAATTCTTCAGGATTGTTGCGCCACTCAATTCGATCGTAAGCAGGCTTAAATGCTCTTTCAACGGTTGGAAAGTGCCATAGAATCATATGGTAGAAATCGCGCCAGATCAATTCATTTAACCACTTTTCATTTTTCTGAAGGGCTACTTGAACCAGTTTGCGAATGCTTATGGTACCAAAGCGTAGGTGAACACTCAGGCGCGAGGTGCTTTCAATAGCAGGCAAATCACGCTGAAGGTGGTATTTCTCAATGATGCTTTGCCGGATTTTTCGTTCCGGAAAAGTCAGCCCGGATGGCTTAAATCCGATGTCTTTAAGTGTTGGGAACGGAAGCGTTTTGATCTTTTTAAAATGATCAAAGTGATCTTCATTTTTGAAGCTGCGGTAGTGTTCTGGCTTCAATGTGGCCTTCCATTTTTTGCTGTATGGTGTATAGACTGTATAGGGCTTGCCATCATCTTTAACGATTTCAGCTTTTTCGAAGATAACCTGGTCTTTGAATGCTTTAAATTCGATGTTCTTTAACCCGAGGATTTTCTTCACGGCATCATCACGCTGGCGGGCGTAGGGCTCGTAATCGTTGTTGGTGTAAACCGATTTGGGTTCAAGTGTTTTAAAAATATCTTCCGGATTGCCATGAAGTACCAGCAGGGAAGAACCAATGGCCTCAAGTTCTTCCTTGATCAGGTAGAGCGATTGATGAATAAACTCCACCCGTGCATCGGCCGGATCATCCAGTTTATCAAGGATGGTAGTATCAAAAATAAAAACAGGCAGTACGGAGCTGTTTTCTTTTAAGGCATGGTATAGGCCGGCATTGTCGTGAAGCCGCAAATCCCTGCGCATCCAGAAAAGGCAAGTATTTGCATCAACGGCCTGAATGCCCGCATCATTTTCGAAGCGCTTCAATTTCCTTTTCCAGTTTGTCAATGGCTTCCATCTTAACTGCGTATAATTTCAGGTCGCCTGAGCGCTGAATGTGCATCGCCTCTTCCAGTAATTTTTTACGCTTATTTTCAAGATTGTTGATCGGATCTTTTTTTAGAAAAGAGAACATAGGTACTTGGATTTTTGAATTATAACAAGCAGACCGTGTGTATGTTCAAATCGGCAAGGCTGTTACCAAAGCATTCAGTTCTGGGTGATTGACAATCAGTTTGAACCAATGCGTGAATTCTTGCGGATGGGATTTCATTCGGGCTTTTAACGCAGAAAAACTGATATACTTCCAGTCCTGCGCTTCTTCCGGGTTAAGCACGGGCTCGCCATCGTATGTGGCGATTAACACATGATCTAGCTCATTCTCTATCAGTCCGCCATCCAGTTCAATTCTATAAATAAAGGAATAGGCTTTTTCCGGTTGAAGATTAAGCCCCATTTCTTCCCTGAGTCTGCGTTGGGCTGCTTCTTCAATCTCCTCGCCAGCCCGTGGGTGACTACAACATGTGTTTGTCCACAAACCTGCGCTGTGGTATTTACAATCGGCCCGTCTTTGAATCAGCATTTCACCTTTCGTGTTGAATACGAGCACGGAAAAAGCACGATGTAAAACACCTTTTATATGGGCTTCCATTTTTTCCATGGCGCCCAATTCGTTGTCATGCTCGTCCACTAAAATAACGTACTCCTCCATCAGATCAGATTCAGTTGGTGTTTAACGTAGGAGTAGGCCAGAAGGGTGGCTTTGTGCCTGTTGCGAATGCGTATCCGACTTTCCAGTACGCGCTCGCAAGGTGTATTTTTTATCTTATTGAAGAGGGCTGTATAATAAACGTAAGCTACATACACCCCGAAGCGAGAAGACCGGGGCAGCAGTTTAATACCTTTTAGACCTTCTTCAAAATCTATCTTGATGCTTTCTTCAATTTCCGTTTTTTTGGCATCATCAAATTTTTCAAAATCTAATCCTGGAAAATAGGAACGTCCCATATGCAGGAAGTCGGCATTCAGGTCGCGGAGAAAATTTATTTTTTGAAACGCTGAACCCAGGCTCATGGCCATGGGTTTGAGTTTTTCATACGAGGCATCGTCACCTTTTACAAATACACGCAGGCACATTAAACCCACCACTTCTGCCGAGCCCAAAATATATTCCTTTAAACCCTCCTGATCGTAGCTTTTCAAACTCAGATCCATTTCCATGCTGCGCAAAAACAAATCAATGGAAGAACGGTCGATAGAATATTTTCGTACTGTTTCCTGAAAACTGTGAAGGATGGGATTCAGGCTTATACCATCTTCAATGGCTTTATAGGTCTCCTCCTTAAAACGCATGAATAAGTCCTGCTTATTGTAGTCGTGAAAGGTGTCTACAATCTCATCAGCAAACCTGACAAAACCATAAATACTGTAAATCGGATTGCGCAATTCTTTTTTAAGACACAGAATACCTAACGAAAAAGAGGTACTGTAAGCCCGGGTGGTTAACTGGCTGCATCGAATAGCAACTTTGTCGTAAAGTTCTTTCATTACGAAGTAAAGTTAATCAATCTCATTGTTTATACTTTTTATCCCGTTTTACCAACTCTCCAGCAACTACCTGTCCCGAAATCAGGGAAGGGGGTACACCCGGCCCTGGCACGGTTAATTGCCCTGTATAAAACAGGTTTTTTATTTTTTTGTTTACCATACTGGGTTTAAGATTTGCTGTTTGCAGCAAGGTGTTGGCTAATCCGTAGGCATTTCCTTTAAAGGAATTATAATCAGCCATAAAATCATTATGGGCATAGCTACGCTTAAATACAACACTGTCGCGAATGGATTGCCCGGTCATTTTCTCAAAGCGTTCCATTACCAGGTTAAAGTAGTGCTCACGAGTAGTTTCATCATCCTTTAAACCGGGCGCTACCGGTATAAGAATAAAAACATTTTCATGACCGGCAGGTGCAACGGTGGCATCTGTTTTGGATGGACAACTGATATAAAACTGAGGACTGCTAGGCCACTGCGGGTTTTCGTAAATCTCTTCTGAATGTTTGCCGAAATCCTGATCGAAGAATAGTGTGTGATGAAGAACCCCATCAAGTTTTTTGTTAAGCCCCAGGTAGAAGATAAGGCTTGAAGGTGCCATTACCCTGTTATCCCAATATGAGGCATCGTAACGTCTGAAGGATTCCGGTATCAGGGTTTGCTCTACATGATGATAATCCGCACCGGCAATGATGTAGTCGAAAGGTCTGAATTGGTTATTAACCATTACACCTTTTGCCTTCACTGCATTTAATTCCAAGTGTTGAACGGCACTATTGAATTCAAATGTTACCCCAAGCTCAGTTGCCAGTTGTACCATGCCTTCAATAATTTTATGCATGCCACCCTGCGGATACCAGGTTCCTAAAGCCATATCAGCATAGTTCATTAAACTGTATAGCGCGGGAGTTTTTTGAGGGGTTGCTCCCAGAAACAATACCGGAAATTCCAGTAACTGGATTAACTTCTTTTCTTTAAAATATTTTCTAACGTATGTGGATATGGATTGAAAGACATGTAGTTTAAAAACTCCGGTCATTAATTTGGGATCGGCCAATTCTAAAAGTGACAAACCAGGTTTATAAACCAGTTCATTAATCCCGATTTCATATTTGTATTTTCCTTCCTCCAGAAATTTCAAGAGATTTTTACTGCTGCCGGGCTCAAGCCGGTCAAACATCTTGCAAAGGGCATCAATGCCGGAAGGAATATCGAGTTGTTCCTCAGCCGAGTAATAAATCCGATAGGATGGATCCAATCGTTCTAGTGTATAATAGTCGGATGGTTTCTTGCCGAAGGCTGCAAAGAACTTTTCAAATACATCGGGCATCCAGTACCAGCTGGGCCCCATATCAAAAGTAAATCCCTGGGCTTCAAATTTCCTGGCGCGTCCGCCCGGGGTGCTGTTTTTTTCAAAAACAGTTACTGAGTAGCCTGCTTTGGCAAGATGACAAGCAGCGGATAATCCGGCAAAACCTGAACCTATAACAGCAACTTTTTTCATGTGATTTTACCGGCCAAATCTTTTTTTCAGCTATTCAAGATAATCAATATCCGGCCAACTTACCTTGTATTTCTTTACGTGCATGAAAAATCCGATTCTTCACCGTGCCAATCGGTATGTTGAGGTGTTCGGCAATCTCATGATACTTGTAACCAGAGGTGTGCATCTTAAACGGCACAAGCAATTCATCGCGTAAGCTGTTCACCTGGTTCCAGATGTCTTTATACTCGAAGTTTGATCCCGGGGAGTTAAAGGTGTGCGTGTCTTCCACGTTCAGGAAGTACAACTCTTTAGTATCGTCATGCGATGTTTTGGCACGCTGATTTTTCCGGTAGTTATTGATGAACGTGTTACGCATAATAGTGAAGAGCCACCCTTTAAGGTTAGTATTTTCACGAAACTTGGTGCGGTACGTGAGCGCCTTGAGAATGGTGTCCTGCACCAGGTCGTGCGACTCTTCTCTGTCATTGGTGAATCTGCGGGTGAAAGTTTTTAATGTGGGGCGCAGGCTGGCAATCTGATAATCGAATTCTAGTGCTGTCATGGCTCTTGCTGTTTGTTTAACAAAATTAGTTAAAAGTTTAACAAAAACAAGATATATACGCTAATTAGAGTAAAATTGTTTAAATAAATTCATTTTCAGTTAAACAAAAATACTTTAAGAAATAGATAACAATTGCTTGAGATCCAGCACGTTTCGGAAAATCTCAATGTTTTTGAAATTATTTTTTTCCAGATGCCTGGTTTGATACCCCGAAACAAGAACTTTCTTGGCTGGGAAGGCAGTAGCCAGCTGTCTGAGGTATTCTTCCACCTTTGTTCCGAAAGGAGAGCTGATTATACTCGTAATAATAATATCAGGTTGTTGCGCTTCTGAAACACTGATTACGTCTTTGAAGGGCACACTCTGTCCTAGGTAAATAGTTTTATAGCCTGCCTTGCGCACAATGTAATGGTAGAACAGGAGACCTAACTCATGCCATTCATTTTCAGGCAAGTAAAGTAATACCCGTTTTGGTATGGTTGGAATTACGGATAATCCGTCAATGGCTACAATCAGTTTTTGTCTGATCAGATGGGAAATAAAGTGTTCCTGTGCCGGGGTAACATTTTCGGTTTGCCACAGTACCCCAATTTTTTCCATGAAGGGGTAAATTATTTCGACAACTGTTCGCTCAAAGCCAAAGCGAAGTATTAAACCCGATAAAAGCTTTTCAAATTTCCCTTCGTCAAGGTCAACCATGGCTACAATTAACTGGTCTATGAAAATTACCGTATCGGTATTATGCTCGCTGAGCTCGAGGATTTTGCCGTTTATTTCCTCCAGCGTCATGTCGGCAATGTGGGAGATTTTGATCCCGTTGGTGTTGAGCAGGGAAACATTGATAATCTTCTTCAAATCTGCATCGGAGTACAGCCTGATGTTGGTATCGGTGCGTTGGGGCTCAACAATGTGGTGCCGCTTTTCCCAGATGCGTATGGTGTGGGCTTTTATGCCGGAAAGCTTTTCGAGTTCTTTAATAGAGTACTGGCCCATGGATCAGATCGGTTTTCAAATGTAAACAGAGATACCCAAATAATGTTTCACCAAGTTGGTTTTGGGATTGATTCAAACCAGGCCGGTGTAAAATTCAATAGTATAGCTTTTCATGATAACTTCCCGCCTGTGAAAAGCACACCTACCATAAAACCTGCTGAAGACTGGTTTCAACAGAAAGGCTGGACGCCTTTTGCGTTTCAGCGAGAGGCATGGCAAGCCTACCTGGCAGGCAAAAGTGGGCTAATAAATGCTCCTACAGGAAGTGGTAAAACGTACTCCTTATTATTACCCATTCTGCTTGAGTTTATACGGGACCACCCTGATCAATTATCCAAAAGAAATCAGGGCTTACAGGCTTTGTGGATTACACCCATCCGGGCGCTTTCCAAAGAAATAGAACTTTCGGCCAACCGTGCCATCGAAGGATTGGGCTTAAACTGGAAAGTAGGCGTGCGGTCGGGTGATACTTCTACAAAAGATCGTGAACGTCAGAAATCAAAACCTCCGGAGTTTCTCATTATCACACCTGAAAGTCTGCACCTGCTGCTGGCCCAAAAAAACTACGTTGATTTTTTTAAAGAGTTGAAAGTAGTGGTAGCCGATGAGTGGCACGAGTTGATGGGCTCAAAACGCGGGGTGCAGGTAGAGTTGGCGCTCTCCCGTTTACGAACGATAACATCACAACTAAAAGTATGGGGTATTTCAGCAACCATCGGCAATATGGAGCAGGCAATTGAGATATTGGTAGGTGAATCAATCACTTCGGAGTCGTCATTGCGAGTCCCGCAACAAAGCGGGGCGAAGCAATCCCGAATGGGTTTAACTGAAATGGGATTGCTTCGGTCGTCCCAATTATCATCGGGACTCTCTCGCAATGACGCCATATTTATTAAAGCTGACATCAAAAAGCAGGTTGAAGTCATTTCGGTTTTGCCCGACTCCGTAGAAACCATGCCCTGGGCGGGACACCTGGGTATTCAATTGCTTGATAAGGTGATAGAAATTGTAAAGGGCAGCACCAGCACACTCATCTTCACCAACACACGTTCTTTCGCAGAGATTTGGTATCAGAAAATGCTGGACAAAGCACCTGAGCTTTCAGGGCTTATCGCCATGCATCATGGGTCAATCAGTAAAGAGATGCGCAACTGGGTGGAAGATCAACTATATGATGGTAAGTTAAAAGCTGTGGTGTGCACTTCCAGTTTGGATTTAGGGGTCGACTTCCGTCCGGTGGAAACAGTAATACAGGTAGGCAGTCCGAAAGGTGTTGCCCGTTTCTTGCAGCGTGCCGGTCGCAGTGGTCACCAGCCGGGTGCCGTGAGCCGGATTTATTTTGTTCCTACACATTCGTTGGAGTTGATGGAAGCCGCAGCATTGCGCGAAGCAATCGATAAAGGAATTGTGGAGGAGCGTATTCCCTACATCCGCTCGTTTGATGTGCTGATGCAATACCTGGTTACGCTGGCCGTGTCGGATGGTTTTTATCCCGATGAAATTTTAAAGGAGATCCGGTCGACCTTCAGTTATAACAGCATCAGCGATGAAGAGTGGGAGTGGATGCTCAACTTTATTACCACCGGTGGCGACTCATTGCAGGCTTATGATGAATACCGCAAAGTGATTATTGAAAAAGATGGACGTTATAAAGTAGAAGACCGGAGGATTGCCCAACGCCACCGGCTTTCCATCGGCACCATTGTGGGCGACACATCACTTCATGTGAAGTACGTTACCGGAAAATACCTGGGCACCATTGAAGAGTATTTTATTTCGCGGTTAAATCCGGGGGATACGTTTTGGTTTGCCGGCCAGGTGCTGGAACTGGTGCGCATAAAAGATATGGAAGCACAGGTGCGCAAAAGCAAACGCAAATCGGGGTTGGTGCCTTCGTGGCAGGGTGGAAGGATGCCCTTATCCTCGCAACTGAGCGAGCTCATTCGTAATAAGCTTAACGAAGTAGTGGAAGGAAACGAGCACGATGAAGAGCTTACGTTTTTAAAACCTCTGTTTGATTTACAGAAGTCGCGATCGCACCTGCCGGGCAAACGTGATTTTCTTATTGAGTATTTTGAAACTGGTGAAGGACACCATGTGGTGATGTACCCGTTTGAAGGTCGGGCCGTGCATGAAGGCATGGCCGCGCTGGTGGCGTATCGCATCGCGAAGATCAAGCCCATCACCTTTTCCATTGCTATGAACGATTATGGTTTTGAACTTTTAAGCGACCAGGAAATTCCGATTGAAGAAGCCGTGGAAACCAACGTGCTGGGTACCGAAGAACTGATGAAGGACATTCAGTCCAGCATAAACTCGACCGAAATGGCCCGCAGAAAATTTCGTGACATAGCTTCCATTGCCGGATTGGTGTTTAAAGGTTATCCGGGTAAACCGATAAAAGACCGACACCTGCAATCTTCCTCCCAACTTTTTTTTGAAGTGTTTCACGAATATGAAGCGCATAATTTATTATTCCGGCAAGCGTATGAAGAGGTAATGGATTTTCAACTGGAAGAAGCACGGTTGCGTAAAGCCCTTGACCGCATCAACCATCAAAAAATAATCATGATGCGACCAGAGAAGCCCACGCCCTTTGCTTTTCCGATTATGGTTGACAGGCTTAGCCGTGATAAACTCACCAGTGAACAGTTGAAGGATCGTATTCTAAAGATGTCGGTAGCTTATAAGTAGTAGATAAATTGAGTACTTTAGGTGTTTAAACCAATTTCCAACTCTTGTATGAAATACCTTGTTTTTATGGCTCTTGCCATCTTGGTTATCAGTGCCTGCAAACCTAAGGGTACGGGAAATGAAAAACTGTACACCATTGCCTATAACATTCACATTCCAGATACTACAAAGGATGATTGGGAAATTATCCATATGAACTTTGATGGATCAGGAAAGAAAAACATCATCAACAACGATGATGTGGCATGGACATATTACGCCTATAAAGATCGCTTGTTTTTTATCAGTGATCGCGATACAGCTTATCGTCATTTTTTCTTGTATGAAACCGATACGGATGGCAACAACGTTCGAAAAGTCAGTGACCTTCGTCTGGAAGACAGTTGGATGAGCAGTCGAAATAATGGTAAAGAGATGGTGGTATCAGCGCGGCCAGATCGGTATACTCGCCTTCAACTTTTTATTGTGAATACGGAAGATGGAACGTATAAGCAACTTACCAATGATACAGCGGCCTTTTACCGCGATCCATGCTTTTCTCCGGATGGTAAGCAGATTGTTGTTAGTTATAAAAAGAACAAGCGTGACCGCGAGACACCAGAAGAATTATACCTGATGAATGCTGATGGATCCAATATGCGTCAACTTACACATTATCCGATGGATAATCCATCGGCAAAAGAATACGGTTACAAAGCAGGTTCTGCGAAATGGCATCCTACAGAAAATTTTATATCTTATGTTTCAAAACAGGATGGAAAGAACAGCATTTTTGCTATAACCCCGGATGGGACAAGGCAATGGAAATTAGTTGATAATCCAAAATCAGAAGGCTGGCACGACTGGAGTTCAGATGGTAAATGGCTTACGTATAACGGTTCGGATGCAGCCGAAAGTCGATATGATATTTTCTTATTGAACTGGGAAACTAAGGAAGTGAAGCAGCTTACTGATTCAACCTACAAATCGCAGTTGGCTCCCGTATTTTTGGAGAAATTGAAATAATTCTTCAATGCCAATAAGTTTTAAAAAGTACCATCAGCAATAATTTTAATTCGCAAAAGAAATGGCAACGAATAAAACCACCGAAACAAGTAAAAATGTCATTGACTTTATTCATGAATTTGCCAACACCGAGCAAAAGAAAAAGGATAGCCTGGAGTTGTTAAAATTGATGCAAAACATTTCAGGCCATAAACCAAAGATGTGGGGGCCAAGTATTATTGGCTTTGGAAAGTATCATTACAAATATGAAAGTGGGCATGAGGGCGAAGCACCGCTGATCGGATTTTCACCAAGAAAGGCGGCTATTTCACTGTATGTATTCACCGGCCTAAAGGAACACGAACATCTACTAACAGACTTTGGCAAATACAAAATGGGAAAGGCATGTATTTACATCAATAAGCTTTCAGATATTGATGAGCAGAAGTTAACAAAGCTGATGAAGGAGACCATCCGGTACATACAAAAGAAGTATAAGGACTAACCTGAATGCCCGGCAAATGATGAAAGGCAAAATACTCAATGGCCTGCTCATAATGACCTCCCTTTTCGGTTACCTGGAATGGGGTAAAGACAATTCGGTTTTTTTATTTCAGGCTGAGGCCGAAGTGATTTCAAAACTATTTATCGATCCCGTTTCGTCAGTACACCCGTTTACTATACTTCCGTTAGTGGGGCAGGCACTACTACTCATTACGTTATTTCAAAAGCGTCCGGGTAAAGTATTGACCTATACCGGCATGGCAGGCATTGCCGTGTTATTGATTTTTATGTTTATGATCGGGATAATCGGATTAAACTACCGGATAGTATTCTCAACCATTCCGTTTTTGATTGTTTCCCTTTTAACTGTGCATCATCTCAGAAGAAGTTGACCCGAAAGGGATAGATAATTTTTATTTTACTTTTTGGTTAAGCTACCGCTTCTCAATCGATTGAATTGATCTTCCGGAAAGATCTGTCTGGTGATTCTTATTTTGCTGTTGACTCCACTCCACAACTCCTCACAATAATTAAGTATCTTACATCGTAAAAATTTTTATTGTATGCATGGACTTTTAATCGACATGGATGGTGTGATCTATGGTGGAGATAAATTGATACCCGGTGCCGATACGTTTATCACCAATCTGGTCAAGCAGGATATACCTTTTACCTTTATGACCAACAACAGTCAGCGTACCAGCCTGGAAGTGGTTCGCAAACTGAAACGCCTCGGTATTGTGGTATCTGAAAAACATATCTACACCAGCGCCATGGCCACAGCTTCGTTTATTTCAAGTCAGGCACCAAAAGGAACTGTGTATGTATTGGGAGAGGGTGGATTGTTATCCAGCTTGCATGATCAGGGTTTGGTGATGGTAGATACTGAACCTGACTTTGTCGTGCTGGGCGAGGGAAGAAATTTTACGCTGGAGATGGTGCAGCGTGCCGTGGATATGATATTAGAAGGTGCAAAACTGATTGCCACCAACCGCGACCCTTCACCCAAACAAAAAGGCTGGAACAATTTGGGCATAGCAGCTACGGCAGCTATGATAGAAGAAGCTACAGGAAAAAAAGCATTTGTTACCGGCAAGCCCAGTCCGGTAATGATGCGGTCTGCGCGCAAGTTTATTGGATTGGAGACCGCGAATACAACCGTGATCGGTGATACTATGGAAACCGATATCCGCGGAGGCGTACAGATGGGCTATAAAACCATTCTTGTATTATCGGGTATTTCTAAAAGAGAAGACCTTAATAACTATGCCTTTAAACCCGACCTGGTGATTAACAACATTGGAGAGTTAACACTGCCGCTAAGTTGGTGGAATTAAGTCCTTTCAATTTCTTACTTCACGCGAATACCTTCCATCGCCTGACCATTTTGGTGAAGAATCAACTTGGTGATGGCATTGTTATCATCTTTTACAAACTCAATTTGTGCACGCGTCACTTTTAAGAAGAACTTGTTCTGTGCTTCAGCAAAGAGATCAACTTCAGGCTGATTGGTGGCCTGTGCCTTCAGCGCTTTTCCATTACGCCTGATAGCAATTTTGAATTGTTCACTGATCGCGTATTCACCAACATAGCTGTCGAGTACATCGTCTGGTATCTGCACCACAATGCGAATTTCAGGTTTATAAAAATCCTTCCAGCTATAAACGGTTGCAATACTGTTAAGAATTTCCTGGAGAATATTGCCGTTGTCAGAGTTCACCATTACCACGGCACCATTCCCGTTCTCTACACTCCCGATGTAGATGCAACGAAAGCCTTCATTTGCTCCGCCATGTGAGAAGTACTTTTCGTCACCTGCCGTTCGGATGAATGTTCCCAATGCAGCATCGTTCATAACGGGTGTTATCATGGCGGTGGCCCACTCCTTTGAAAGTACTTTTTTAGATTTACCCACATAAGCAAGCTGTAGTTCAGTGATGAAGTTGCTCAGTTCAATAGGATTGGTCCACAATGAT
This sequence comes from Flammeovirgaceae bacterium UBA2366, assembly GCA_002344065.1. Taxonomy (GTDB): domain Bacteria; phylum Bacteroidota; class Bacteroidia; order Cytophagales; family Cyclobacteriaceae; genus UBA2336. Next base: position 671,355 of record DDTK01000011.1, on the reverse strand, counting down.
GCTGCCGCCTGTTCCGGATATACATGGTATTGACCCTTCACTGGATTACCATCCGAGCGGTAGCCTGTGGCAAGAAGTGATAACTTTTGTTCCTTAGAAGGTATGGTGTAAAAACTACTTTTCATACCTAATGGATCGAGAACATTTTTCTGGGCGTACTGATCATAAGGCAGATGAGTAACATCCATCACCACAAGTTGTGAAATGGTTGTTCCGCCTCCCGAATACTGATATTTAGTGCCGGCATCAAAAAGCGAGCGCACAGGCTGACTGTTGGCTGGTTTTTCCCCATTAAGAATTTGAGTGATGCCTGGGATTTCTTCACCTGCAGCATAACCACGAAAACCATGCACGGAAGTACCTGCTGTATGGCTGAGTATGTTCCTGAGGGTAATGATCTTTTTTCCTTTGGCAGAATCGTAGGGAAATTTCCAGGTGTTTAGGTACGTGTTTATGTCTGCATCTAAATTAACCTTTCCGTTTTGTGCAAGTTTTAACACACCAACAGCATTCAGTGATTTACTGATGGAGGCGGCCTGAAACAATGTTTGCGTTGTGACTGGTATAGACTGCTCCTTGTCGGCAAACCCATAACCACGGGCCCATTCAAGTTTATAGTCTTTAATAACAGCAATACTAACCCCCGGCACATTGTAAAATTTCATACGTTCCTGTAAAAGAATCGGGTTATTATCGGTTTTTATGGCCTCACCAAGGCTTCGTTCAACCCGTGCGATTCGTTCCTCTATTTTCTTATTGTATGAAGGATTAGGTTGCGCACTAAGAGTTCGTCCAAATGAACTGAAGAGAATAAGTGCGATCAATGTGATCGATTTAAAATGATGGTGCCTCATGTGTTTTGGGGTGAATTATTTTATAGGATCAAAATATAGGTTTGTAGATTGGATTTGAAGGAGTAAATATACCGCAAAATTTTATCCCTTATTGGAGAGGGAATTCATTACCTTAAGGTTATTTATTCTTTAGTAAGATCACCTTCCATTTGCCAACAGATTTATTATTTTTATAAACCGTTAATACCAAAAATCATATATGTTCAACAACATCAGTTATAAATTATTAATTAAGTCATTTGCCACTGCGCTAGTGCTGCTTTTAATTTTCGCTTGCCAACCTACCAAAGAAAGCAACAACAAAACCATTCAACTTTTCAACGGAACAGACCTTGCCGGCTGGCATGTTGATGTTCCGGCTATGGACACCAGTGATATCCAATCTCCTTTTGTTGTACGTGAGGGTATGTTGGTAAGCTTAGGCGAACCCCGCGGACACCTGATCACGGATAGTGTGTTTGAGAATTACAGATTGGAAGTGGAGTATCGCTTTGCCGGTGAGCCGGGCAACTGCGGTGTGCTGGTTCATGTTTCAAAATCTCGCGCATTGTACAGTATGTTTCCGAAGTCTGTAGAAGTGCAGATGATGCACGAAAACGCTGGTGATTTTTGGGTTATTGTGGAGGATATCACCGTGCCGGATATGGAAGCCAGGCGTGGCCCGAAAGAGGAGTGGGGTATTACAGAAGGTAAGGCAAGGCGCATTGTTAATCTTACCGATGGATCGGAAAACCCGTTGGGTGAATGGAACACCATGATCATTGAGTGTGCAGGAAATGAAATAAAGGTGTGGGTGAATGGGGATTTGGTAAATCGTGGAACGAACTGTACCGCCAGTAAGGGTCAGTTAGCCTTGCAGGCCGAAGGATCGGAAGTGGAGTTCAGAAAGCTTGAGTTGACTTTACTGGATTAATTTTTTTACTCTACTTTCGCCCCTTTAAATCTTCAAACACATGAAACTCACTGCTCGTAACACGCACCGCGATATCGCATACTTCTACCTGGGCTTGATCATTGCCTTTTCTTTTTCCGGAATATTCTTGAACCATCGCCAGGCATGGCACCCCAGGCGTTACAAAGCCGAAATCAAGGAAATTACAGTTGCACCTGTTCATAAAGATTCTGTCAATGATGCTTTCATTGCGTCTTTTACACAGCAACAGAATATTACTGATAACCTGCGGAGGTTTGCCCTGAATGGAAATAATTTACGTATTTCTTATGTTAACCATGATGTGGATGTGGACATTACTACGGGGGCAGGCTCTATAGTTCACTATAAAATTACTCCGGTGCTGGGGCAGATGACCATCCTGCATGTGGATACCAGCAAGTGGTGGATATACTATTCCGATGTATTCGGTGTGGCTATGCTCGTGATTGCCGGTACCGGAATGTTTATTGTAAAGGGTGAAAACAGTTTTAGACGCAGGGGCTGGAAGTTTGCGCTGGTAGGAATAATTTTTCCGTTGATTTTTCTATTTCTGCTGAGTTAAAGAAGCAAGACTAACGCGGTCTGTTATCTTTTAAAATGATTACCCGATCATCCGTACATGACAGCTGCACAAATCCGAAGCTACCAGCGATATAATCAAAGGTTGAAGCGTGATAAAAACTCACATGAGTCTTATCCCTGAAATAATACCATGTTGGTAAATCTGTTTTATCTCTCCACAATTCTGACATAATAATAAGTAGGCCTTGAGGCTTTAAAAGTTCTTTAATCCGTGCGATTTCTTTTGCCGGTGAGAAAAAGTGTTCGAAACATTCCGTACTGAAAATGAAATCATAGTTACCTGCAGGTGTTTTGGGGTAAAATATCGGATCATAATCATCGCAGGTTATGCCATGCTTTTCTTTCAGAATAGTGGAAAGGGTAGGTACTGGACCGCACCCATAATCAAGTCCTTGTTGGGTTTTAGTTAAATAAGCTAGAGCAGGTGTTATAGCCCGGTTTAGAAAATTCACATGACCATCATGTTGCGGACCGTTTTGGTGTGTACGGTACCGCGCTTCTTCTTCTGCCCGTGTAAGATGTTGCTTTGTAAAAATAAGATAGCATCGGGGGCAGCGTAAATACGTTCGTTCATCTGCTCCCTGTGTAGCGATCAGACTATCGGCATGTTGGCAAAGTGGGCAGAGCATGTTCTACAGAATTTTGTAAAGGTATCAACATTTTACAAACTCGTGCATTCACCTATATTCGCACGAACTTTATCAACCATTTTATGCGCGCACTTATATTTTTAAGTTTAGGTTTTCCATTTTTTGGTTATAGCTTTCAACAGCAAGATAGTGTTCGGCTTTTAGAGGAAGTGCCCATACATGCTAACCGGATTCAGACAGGTTTTAACGAAACGTCTGCCTCCATTATAATCCTGCAAGGAACGACACTGGCACAAACACCCTCACTAAGCGTGAATGATGTGTTGCATTATATTCCAGGTGTTGACATTCGCCAGCGTGGTGCCAATGGTGTGCAGGCCGATGCAAGTATTCGGGGTAGTACATTTGACCAGGTTTTAATTTTGATTAACGGAATTAAGATCAGTGATCCACAAACCGGGCATCATTCGTTAAACCTGCCCATCGATATCGAAAATGTTGAACGCATAGAAATCTTAAAGGGTCCGGCTGCCCGTATATTCGGGCAAAATGCTTTTGCGGGAGCGATTAACATTATCACTAAAGTTCCCGAAAATGATTTTGTAAAAGTATCCGCTATGGCGGGCGATTTTGGTTTGGGAGGCGTCCGGGTGTCTGGTGCGTTACACGATAAAGCGGGTACCAGCCATTACCTGTCAGCCAGCCGCGATGTTTCGGATGGTTATCAATACAACACCGATTATGTGATATCAAATTATTTTTATCAATCCGCATGGAAAAATAGTATAGGTAAGTGGAATGTGCTGGCAGGTTTAACCGATCGTACGTTTGGTGCCAACGGGTTTTATGCAAGTTCAGCCTTTCAGGATCAGCGCGAATCCATTCAAACCAGTTTGGTGGCGTTAAATCTGCAAACCAAACCGGGTGAAAATTTTTCTTTAAACCATCGGCTTTATTGGCGAAAGAACAGTGATGACTATGTGTTTAATTGGAAAAATCCTACCGCATACCGAAATCTTCATACAGGAAATACGGCTGGCTATGAAGCCAACGGAACATTTCAGAATAAATTGGGAGCGGCAGGGTTAGGCATTGATCTCAATCATTTATGGCTTGCCAGTACAAATCTGGGTGACCATAACCGTACGGTGTTCACCATGTTTGCTGAACAACGTTTTGAATTCAATCAAAGTAAATGGGACATCACCCCTGGTATTCAGCTTAATTACTATTCCGATTTTGGTTTGAATTTTTTTCCGGGAATAGACGCAGGGTATCTGATAAATAAAAACTTAAAAGCTTATGGTAATTGGGGATACACCTATCGGGTACCTACCTATACCGATTTATATTACAGTGATCCGGCAAACGAAGGAAATCCGTTTTTAGAACCTGAGTTTGCAGTTTCCTATGAGGCGGGAATTAAGTTATTGAATGTAAAATGGATGTCTGGCCAGGTGGCTTATTTTGTTCGCGATGGCAAGAACATCATTGACTGGACAAAAGATGTTGAAACAGATCCGTGGCGACCTGAAAATCTTGCCGGTGTTTTGATGAAAGGAGTTGATCTGAATGCAACCATAATACCTTTTGAAAACAGGGGTTTTATTCGCACGCTTGATCTTGGGTATACTTTCATAGATGCAGAGAAGAGCACCGATCAGGCATATTCCCGATATGCCTTGGAAAATCTGAAGCACCAGCTTGTTACCTCGGTTCTCCTGGCTTATGGGAAGCATTTTCGCCATACTATTTATTATCGTTATAACAATCGTGTTACCATGCCTGATTATTCGCTTGTTGATTCAAGAATCTCCTGGCAGAAAAACGGTGTGAACATGTTTGTTGATGTTACCAACATTTTTGATGTAACGTATAAAGAAACAAACCTGGTAACTATGCCGGGGCGTTGGTTTAAGGCTGGTATTTCCTGTCAGTTTAACCGGCATTAGGGTCTTCACACGCCTAATCTCTGCTCAATTTTGTAACTTGAGGAATTAAAATCATATCGGGTGAAGATTTTATTAATTGAAGATGAGCAGCATGTTGCCTCCTTTATTCGTAAAGGACTGGAAGAGAATGGCTTTCAGGTAGCACAAGCTTTTGATGGGGTTACGGGCTTGAGTATGGCGCTGAGTGAAACGTATGATGTTATCATTCTGGATATTGTTATGCCCGGAATGAACGGTTTGGAAGTGTGCAAAAAATTACGTCAGGAACATGGTGATCATACCCCGGTGTTGATGCTTACAGCCTTAGGAACGACTGACGATATTGTGGATGGGCTCACTATTGGTGCTGATGATTACCTGACCAAACCCTTTAAGTTTAAGGAGTTGATGGCAAGGGTGCAGGCCCTGGCACGAAGGAAGATACTCGTAAACAAGACCTTATTGGTTGACGATTTAAAACTCGATTCAGATGCCAAGGAAGTTTTTCGCAGCGGTAAACGAATTGATCTCACCGCCCGCGAGTTTAGATTGCTCGAATATCTTTTGCTGAATAAGAACCGGGTAGTTTCCCGCACAGATATTCTGGAAAACGTTTGGGATATCAACCACGATTTAGGAACCAACGTGGTGGATGTTTATATCAATTACCTGCGAAAAAAAATCGATCATGATTTCCCAACACCACTGATTAAAACCGTTGTGGGTATGGGGTATTGCATTAAAGATACTGACCGTGAAGATCAGGCATAGACTTTCCATTTTTTTTGGAATAACATCATCGCTGGTGCTATTGGCCTTCGGCATTTCAGTGTACTATTTCTCTGCTCAGTATCGCCAAAAGGAGTTTAACATCCGCTTGATGAAGCGGGTAGATATAACCGAGAAAATGTTTCTGGAGCGGGCAAGTTTTACCGAAGAATCATATGAACTTATTCGTGAACAGTTTCTGAATATTCTACCAGAAGAAACAGAGGAAGTTATTCAGATTACGGACGGCTGGCGCGATTCTCTTAAATACGTTTATCCGGTTGAATTTATTGATCAATTGGAAAGTGCCGGAGTAGCGTACTACTCATTTGAAAACCGACAGGGAGCAGGCCGAATATTCAGACTATCCGGTGGCGATTATGCGGTGTTAATTGTTGCGGTAGATCTTGTGGGTATTAACGTGATGAAAAATTTGCGCACTATTTTGGTTACAGCACTCGTTATTGGTGTGGTGATTATGATGAGCATGAGTTACTACATGTCCAACCGTATATTATCACCCATCTCGGCCAAAATTAAAAAGGCTAATACGATTAGCGTCAGCAACCTGCATGAAAGGTTACGCGTGTTTAACCCCGATGATGAAATTGGTCAGTTGGCGCTGGCATTTAACCGCTTACTTGACAGGCTTGATGAAGCCTTTCATGCACAGAAATTATTTGTAGCCAATGCCTCGCATGAAATACGCAATCCGCTTACCGTCATTATTGGCGAGGCGGATTTGGCACTGGATAAAGACAGGCCGGCAAAAGAATACCAGGAATCTTTAAAAACCATTCAATCAGAAGCTGATCGGCTAAATATGCTTGTAAATAATTTACTGCAGCTCTCTACGGTAAGTTATAACCTGGCCGATCTTAAGGTTGAAATCATTACCCTGTCAAAACTGTTACTGGAATCGAAAAAGAAATTTGATTTACTGGATCCGGATAATCAGGTTCGGTTCAATTTTGACATCCATGCCGACTTACGAAATCTTTCTGTTAGCGGCAATATGAATTTATTGCAAACAGCTATTATCAACATTTTCGATAACGCCAGTAAGTTCTCGCATAATGCACCGGTTGAGGTGGATGTTGAGCGTTTGGCAGAACACATTGTTATTTCAGTTAAAGATCAGGGGGTAGGCATTGCTGCTGCAGATATTCCAAAAATCACCCAGCCGTTTTTCAGGGCTGATAATGTTCGTAAGATACGAGGAACAGGTATCGGTATCCCATTAACGGTAAAGATCATTGAGCTTCATGCCGGAAAATTTGAAGTCCAATCGGAATTAAATAAAGGAACTATGGTGAAAATAATACTTCCGGTACTTCAGCTAACATAGGTTTGTTTCTACATGCTTTAGCTTCCAATTCCTTCTACAGTTGTTGATCCGCAAGGAAAAAGCTGTTTTCGGCTATGCCTAATAGGCATTTCTAATCGGATTTTAATGTAACTCTAACGTCAGCTTAATGCCTATATGAGTATTTGCAGGGTACTAAAAGCGTTGATATATGAGTTCGAATGGATACGATAGAAAGGGATTATTTTCATCACTACGTTATGATTTTCCGGCCAGTCTGGTAGTATTTTTTGTGGCCTTGCCACTGTGTTTAGGCATTGCATTGGCGAGCGGAGCGCCTTTATTTTCGGGTGTAATTGCCGGTGTAGTGGGTGGTATAGTGGTTGCCTCCATCAGTAATTCTCAGTTAGGTGTTAGTGGCCCTGCCGCGGGGTTAACGGTTATTGTGTTAACCGCCATTCAACAACTTGGATCATTCGAAGTATTTCTGGTAGCAGTGGTACTGGCTGGCCTTATCCAAATTGGTTTAGGTTTTGCGCGGGCCGGTATCATTGGCTACTACTTTCCAACATCGGTGATTAAGGGCATGCTTACCGCTATTGGTATCATCATCATCTTAAAACAAATCCCGCATGCCTTTGGGTATGATGCCGACTATGAAGGAGATCTTTCATTTACTCAGGCCGATGGACACAATACGTTTTCCGAATTGCTTTACATGGTTGATGCCATTACTCCACCCGCTGTACTTATCAGCGCAATAGCATTGGGCATTATTTTATTGTGGGATTTAGTGTTAACAAAAAGGCATCAGATTTTTAAACTAATTCCAGGTCCGCTGGTAGCAGTAGTGGTTGGTATTATTTATCAATCTTTAACCACAGCATTTCTGCCTCAGTGGTCATTGAGTGGTGACCATCTGGTTTCCGTTCCCGTTGCTGATAGCTTTACTAGTTTTTTGGGGCAGTTTACGTTGCCTGATTTCTCAGCCGTATTAAGTCAGGAGGTTTGGGTAGTCGCCTTTACATTAGCCATAGTAGCCAGTATTGAAACCCTGCTTTCAGTTGAGGCTACCGATAAACTCGATCCGTACAAACGCACAACCAATACCAACAGGGAATTGATTGCGCAGGGTAGTGGTAATATGCTGTCAGGGCTTATAGGTGGAATTCCTGTTACACAGGTTATACTTCGTAGTTCTGCTAATATCCAATCGGGTGGTAAAACAAAAATGTCAGCCATTCTGCATGGCTTCTTGCTGCTTTTATGCGTGGTCGCTATTCCCGGTGTTCTTAACCTTGTTCCGCTCTCTGTTCTGGCAGCTGTACTATTAGTGGTTGGCTATAAGCTTGCGAAACCATCCATGTTCAGAGAAATGGCCCGGTTAGGCTGGAGTCAGTTTCTTCCCTTTATGGCTACTGTTTTAGGTGTTGTGTTTACGGATTTATTGAAAGGTATCGGTATAGGTGTGGCCGTGGCTGTAATTATTCTTCTGCGAAACAGCTATAAAAATTCGCATTATATGCACAAAGAAAAATCAAATAGCGGTGAAGACGAAGTGAAAATGACATTGGCCGAAGAAGTAGTCTTCTTAAATAAAGGTAGTATTAAGAAGGAGTTAAGCCGTGTGCGTGAAGGCACCAAAGTAACCATCGACATGAGTAAATCAGTGCATATCGATTACGATGTGATGGAGATTATTGAAGATTTTAAAAATCAGGCTAAAGCCAAAAATATTGATGTTGAGCTGATTCGTGAAAACCGAAAACATACCGTGAAAAATGGGAATGGAAAGGATCATGTTGAAGAACTTGAATTGGATACCAAACAATAAACGGTCATGAAGAAGCTAACCTATTACGTGCCGGTTGATTTCTCTGAGTGTTCACTCAACGCGTTGCAGTATGCAACCATGCTTGCTCGCTTTGCGGAGGGAAAAGTAGTGTTGGGCCATGTTATTGACCTGAATGAAGTGCCCGAGTCAGAGAATCCTGTTGTGGTAACCTGGAGTCTTGATCGTTTGACACGAAAGGTTAACGAAAAGATGAAATCATTGCGTGAAATTATTTCGTTGGAAGGAATTGTAGTGGAGGAAGAAATACTGGTGGGTAATGTTCAATTTAATCTCTTAAAGCAAATTGAAAAAGTGAAGCCCAATGTAATTGTAATGGGCAGAAATACCGAGCGTCAGCCGGGGAAGGACAGCCTCTTGACATTCATTACTAAAAATACCAAAGTTCCGGTTCTGGTTGTTCCAGGCTCCCATAATCCAAAAGTTCCGAACAAGGCTGTGTTGGCCACCGATATGAAGTCATTTGATCTTCGGGAGTTTGAACCGTTCATTGAGATACTTAAAAAAACGTCACAGGAATTGTCGGTATTGAATATCCGAGGTAGTCAGGCTAAGGGTAAACAGATTTCTGAATGGGTGGATAAGTTTAATGCTGCATATGCGATGGAGGTAAAGGTATTACCAGCACAGCACGATGATACAGTAGAAAACGTAGTGAAGTATGTAAACGCAAATAATGTTGATCTGCTTTGCACCATCAATCGCAATTACAGTTTGTTAGAGAAGTTATTTTCACCCGCACCCGCACATCAACTTACAACCCATGTTGAAGTGCCTGTTCTGCTTATCCGAGAGTAAATAGATCGGTTAAATACTCAATAACTTTGTTGCGTATGGTAGGGTTCGCACCTGATGCAAGGGCAACTGAGATCACCAGTCCGATGGTGGCATACAGAAAATCACGCCCGATAATTTTTAAGGCTTTTCCTTTATGTTTAAAGCCCTTCTTTTTTCTGGATAGACTTACGGCCATCTCCCGTCCGCCAATGGTTCCCAGAAATACCCAGGTTGTACTCATAGGTATGGTACTTACAAAAAGTTTATAAATCAATAGCAACACATAAGTAAAGTCAATAAGGGTAGCTGCACGCACATCCGAAATCCTTACTTTTTCGCTAACTACCTGCTGTATTTTGTCACCCCTTAAATAGAAGAGCAAGCCTAAACCAAAGAAAATAGTACCCACAAAAATTATGAACTGCCAAAGCTCGAGCGTTCGTGGCAGAAACACCGCAATGTTTGCGCCATCCTGCATGAGCCAAACCGACCATAGCGATCCACTGACAACCCATTGCGTAATGGTCCATCCGAAATGTGCTTTTCTTTTTTTGAAATATTTTCGGATCAGATCAAATCCGAAATACCAAATCAAAAAAGAAATAACAAACGCGAGTATATAACCGGATACACTTTTCCATACCACTGAGGTAATGCCACTGGTATCTGCACTGAAAACGCTTAGCAATAAAAACGTTGTGGATACGGGCATGCGAAGCCTTGTCAGAATCAGTAATACTACTGGAGCAATAATCTGGAAATAGGAAAATTGTTCATCGAATGGATATTTGGTATTACCCTCATTGTCCAGCAAACGTTGGTAGGTAACGTCACCATTAAAATAGATGAAGCTGAACGTAAGGGTGCCTAACATGATTAAGCCCGTAAACAACCACAGCACATACCACCGTTTGTCTTTGTTACTTTCTATAAACGTTCCCAGCGATTGAATGCTGTCATTTGCTACGGCAGCATAGGCGGCAAACAGAAAACCAAACCACATGGCTGTTTTTCCATTGAATGTGGCAAAGGCTGCCAGGATAAAGGCTAAACCAATCAGGATAAGGAATGTCCGCTCTTTTGTGGCCCATTCAAGGAGGTTCAGGTAAGGAACTTCACTTACGTTTTTCCTTCTTTTAACAGTAACATCAGGTTTAAGCATGGGGTGTTTAGCCACAGTTGTAAGGGGGTAAAGTTGTCCTGAAAAACATTCTCCAATATTACCGTAATGTTAAATATTTTATGAAACCGAAATGCTTTAGATACTCCTATTTATTTGCTTTTGAGCTTAATTGCCCGATAAATGTTGGTTGAATAACCAGTTGAGTAATTGGGGTTCTTTCAGTGCGGGTGTCCAGCTGTCGTGTCCAACTTTTTTGTATTCCGTATAACGGGGTTTAGCTCCTGCTTTTTTCAAGGCGTGAACCATCTTTCTACTTTGTTCAGGCAGCACAACCTCATCCTTTTTTCCGTGAAATATCCACAGCGGGATATGGCTTAATGCCTTCGCCTGATTCCAATCTCCACCTCCACAAATGGGAACGGCTGCGGCAAACGTATTGGGGAAACGTGTGATAAGATACCACGTGCCAAATCCTCCCATGGAAAGGCCCATAAGGTAAATCCTGTTTGGGTCAACGGATTCGTGCTGTACCAATGAATCCAGCAAGGTCATAACCAACGATGCTGGTTCTTCTACTTTACCATACCAGTCTTGAGGCGCCCAACGCTTATCCTTGGGGCACTGCGGCACAACAACATAGGCTGGAAATGTATTTCTGTTGGCTGTATTCAGAAACAAGTCAGTGATGTATTTCAGGTTTTGCTCGTTATCGCGTCCGCGTTCGCCTGAGCCATGAAGAAAGATCACAAGCGGATATTTCTTATCGGATGCGATATTTTCAGGAAATAGTAAACGGTAAGGAAGTGTATCTTGCGGAGTGATAAATTCAAGTTTTTTAAATTCAGATAAATTCTGTGCAAACAACAGGGAGGACATGAAAATGAAACTTGAAAGAAGCAATACTTTTGACATACAAAAATTTTAAAGAAGGGTAAGTTACCACTTTTACTTCTACATGTACGATTATGGAAGTTACCATTTTTAACGAAACATTTACACTTCTTCCACAACGTGCTGTGTGGTGGAAAAAGCAGAGCATGTTATTATTGGCCGATATGCATTTGGGGAAGGTAAATCATTTCCGAAAGGCTGGCATACCCGTGCCTCCAAAGGCCAATGACAAAAACTGGGAAACGTTAATCGAGCTGGTGCAACTGGTAAAACCCCAAAGGATGATTTGCATTGGTGATCTTTTTCATAGCCATTATAACTATGATTGGGAAATAGTTGGCCAGTTTACACGTTCGTTTACACAACTTTCATTTGAATTGGTGACCGGTAATCATGATATTTTAACCAACCATCAATACACCCGAAGCAATATTATTCTTCATGGCGAAGGTTTGCAATTGGATACTTTTTTGTTTTCACATTTTCCAACCGAGAAGCATCTTCCCGGGGTTTATACAATTTCCGGTCATATTCATCCCGGGGTTCAGCTTTCCGGCAGAGGAAAGCAAAGAATTATGTTGCCTTGTTTTTACTTTGGCGAACAACAAGGCTATCTGCCGGCTTTTGGTATGTTTACAGGACTTTCACGTATACAACCTAAAAAAGAAGATCAGCTATTTGCCATTGCTGATAATACAGTAATAAAAATTTGAAGAATGAAATCTGTAATTTATAAGGGTTTAATTTTTTCACTGCTGGTTCTTTGTGCGCAGTTCATCAACGCACAGGATACTGCACGGATTTCCTTGTTATTTCTTGGTGATATTATGCAGCATGAAACGCAGATTAATGCCGCCTACCATTCAAAAACCGGTAAGCATGATTATACAGATTGTTTTCAATTTCTTAAACCATATTTTCAATCCGTTGATCTTACCATAGGCAACCTGGAGTTAACCCTGGCGGGTAAACCCTATACGGGTTATCCGCAATTCAGCGCGCCTGATGAACTGGCCGTGGCTTTAAAACAAGTTGGTGTGGATGTTTTGGTCACCGCCAACAACCATAGTGTTGACCGTAGAAAGAAAGGACTGGAGCGAACCATCAGAGTTTTGGACAGCCTTAAGCTTATACATACCGGCACATTTACGGATACCGTAGAGAGAATGAATGACTATCCGTTGCTGATTCATAAAAATGGATTCAAACTGGCATTGCTTAATTATACCTATGGTACAAATGGGATTCCGGTAACAAAGCCCAATATTGTAAACCCCATTGATACTGCACTAATACGAAAAGATCTTGTACGTGCCCGTGAACTGCAACCTGATGCTACTATTGTTTTTATGCATTGGGGCAACGAGTATGAAAACCAACCAACAAAACAGCAGAGACAGCTTACTGAATTTTGCTTTAGGCATGGGGCCCAGTTGGTGATTGGGGCGCACCCTCATGTGCTTCAGCCTATGGAGTGGCGAAAGGAAGAGAATCAATTGGTGGTCTATTCACTCGGTAACTTTGTGTCGGGGCAACGGCCCCGTTACCGGGATGGAGGAGCTATGCTTCAGGTGGAGCTGAAGAAAATTATTACCGATACCGTTTCTGTAACCACTATCGATACCGCGAACTACCGGTTGCAATGGGTTTATCGAACAACTGATAGCAAACGAAGTTTTTATGTTTTACCAGTATCAACATTTGAAAATGATGCAACCAATTTTATCAAAGATGAACCATCAAAATTGGCTTTTAAAACATTTATTGACGATTCAAGGAAACTGCTGGGAAAGTATAACCAAGGAATTTCAGAGCTAATGGAAATTCCGTCAGATACAGTTATCACATATGCGGTTCGTTTACGGGAAGCGAGAAACAGTGAAGAGGTTTATTCTGTATTAGAAAAGGCAGACGCATTTCCTCACGGCCTGGACAGCGTGCTGAACGCAGATGGTGTTACGTTTTTTTATACAGGTAAATTTATGGAGTTTGAAAAAGCTAATCATTACCTTAAGCGGATAGAACCCGAATGGCCACAGAGCAGAGTAGTGCGGTTTGTGAATGGCTTGGCTATAGAGTAGACTATCGTCTTCTTTTCTTTGGTGCTGCGCCACCGCCAGAGCTGAAGATTAATCCAATAGAAAACTCCAGACCAGTCAGGTCAATTTTTGCATCCGGATAATTGACAGGCGTAGTTTCAATGGTACTTCCAGTGCCTCCCGTAAAGCTACCCATTAATGGAAATGAAGATTGCCCCACCAGGTAGTTACACTCAAGCGATACACCCACCTGTTGCGTAACATATAAGGTCAGCTCCGCTCCAACATGATAACCGAAGCCGGGTTTGTTTTCATAGGTAAGGTCGGCATTCACAATTTCCAACTGGTAAAATTCGCGCATAGCGCGATCCATATTGCCGTATAGTATTTTCTGATCAAACCCGTAGAAAAAAAAGCCACCACCCTTTATATCAAACTGAATGTTATTGCCTTTCAATTCAAATACTAATTCGGCAGGAATAAAGATGGTGAAATTCGGACCTACCAAGGGGTTTTTGGTTTCGAACGGAAGGCCCTTAACATTCAGACCAGACATGCGGTAAAGTGAAGCACCGGTTTCAACAGCAATAAAATTATTCAGGTTGAAACCAATTCCCCGAATGGAAAACGGACTTATGGGTGTGGAGAAGTAACCATTTTTCGGGATGAAATAGGAAAACGAAAGACCGAAATCCTGTGCTTTTGCCATTATTGAAAACAATACAATTATCAGGGTGCAGGAGATCAGTTTCATAATTTATTTTTTAGCGTTGTACTCACTTTGTACTTTTTAAAAATATCCTTGTGCATAATTAACCCGCCTATCCTTAAACAAGCGCATAAAGATAAGTCTGCTTAGTTTTCAATTAAAATATACTTAACATTAAGCACATAAATATTACTACGATGAAGAAGGCTATTCTTTTCACATGTTCACTTTACATAACTATCCTTTTTACAGGCTGTGGTTCAGGTATTGAACCGGCCGATCTGGTTGTATTGGGTGGCAAGATTTATACCGTAAACGATAAGCAGCCAGAAGTGGAGGCTGTAGCTGTAACAGGTGATAAAATTACTTTTGCAGGAAGCGAGGAAGAGGTGCAGAAATTCATTGGTAAAACTACTCAGGTAATTGATCTTGAAGGAAGGATAATGACACCTGGTTTCATTGAAGGTCATGGTCATTTTATGGGTGTTGGGTATAATGAGCTCAACCTGGATTTGATGTATGTAAAAAGTTATGATGAATTGATTGAGAAAGTAAAAGAGGCTGCCGAGAAAGCGCAACCCGGACAATGGATTTTAGGTCGGGGTTGGCACCAGGATAAATGGGATACGAAGCCTGATATAATGGTCAAAGGATTTCAGACACATCATAAGCTTAGCGAAGTATCGCCCAACAACCCTGTTTTTTTACGCCATGCCAGTGGACATGCCGCCTTGGCCAATGCCAAGGCCATGGAAGTAGCCGGTGTTAATCAACTCTCCAAGGAGATTATTCAGGATATTTCAGAAGATGGTGGTGAAATTTTGCGCGATGAATTGGGAAACCCTACCGGCATTTTTAATGAACGTGCTATGGGATTGGTTTCGCGGTTTATTCCGGATGATGAAGAGGATAGAGATGCTCAGGCGTTGGAGCTGGCTATACAGGCATGCTGGCGTAATGGCATTACCAGTTTTCATGATGCGGGTGTATCCCGTGAGAATATTGAATTATTCAAATCGTTTAAAGATCAAGGTAAACTTGGGGTGCGCTTATATGTTATGTTAACCGGATGGGATCATGACCTGATTCATGAATGGTTTAAAAAAGGCCCGGAGATTGACTCCGGAAATCTGTTAACCATACGATCTGTAAAACTGAATTGCGATGGTGCCTTAGGTTCACGAGGTGCTTGGTTGCTTGAGCCCTATACCGATCGTCCCGATTTTTATGGTATGGCAACCTATCCCATGGATACGGTACTTTCCGTTTCACGACTGGCTTTGAAATCAGGCTTTCAGGTTTGTGCACATGCCATTGGTGACCGGGCCAATCAGGAAATTTTAAACCGATATGAAACAGCCATAAACGAAAATCCAGAAAAAAAGGATCATCGTTTTCGAATTGAACATGCACAACACTTGCATCCCAACGATATTCCCCGCTTTGGAAAGTTGGGCGTAATACCTGCCATGCAAGCTATTCATATGTCAAGCGACAGGCCCTGGGCCATTGAGCGGTTAGGGGAGAAGCGGATTAAAGAAGGCGCATACATGTGGCAGTCGTTACTGAAATCAGGAGCTACCATTGTGAACGGAACCGATGCGCCTGTTGAACCGGTCAACCCAATACCAAGTTTTTATGCGTCCGTATCACGCAAAACATTAAAGGGTGAACCGGAGGGAGGTTATGAACCGGATGAGAAAATGACCCGTGCACAGGCTTTACGCTCGTATACCCTGGATGCTGCCTACGGTGCATTTGAAGAAAATATAAAGGGCTCAATTGAAAAAGGTAAGCTCGCTGATTTTGTAGTGCTTGATCAGGATATTATGCAATGTGATGAACAGGATATTCTGAAGGCCGAAGTAAACATGACGATTTTCGGTGGTAAAGTGGTGTTTGCGAAGAAGGACTGATCGTAAATAGAAAAATCCTGGCGATTGTGCCAGGATTTTGAGTTATAGGTTTGGTTGAATTAGTCCCGGATGTATTTCTCAGCTTTCTTTCTGAGCATTTCCCGATCGGCTGTAATGGATGGGTCGCTATAGATGTGTTGTGACATCTCGCCTACAACAGCTTTCTTATACCCTAGCTTCTCGGCAATGGATTCACAAAAAATAATCTCGCTTCTGAAAACCTGGCCATCCATTTTCATCATCTGAATGAGGTAGTACAGGTGTTCAAACTTTTCGTCATTGGTCATAGCCGAAAGATCGGTGATGGGTTTAGGCTTATTAATCATTTCCTGAACCTCATCTGCGGTCAATCCATTAGCCTTTCCAATCATGTGAATCAGCTTGGATTCACGATCTTCAATTTTACTGTCACTGGCAGCTAAATTGATAAGAGTATTAAGTTCTGCTTTAGTGTTTAATGACATATGCGTTTCAGCTGGTTTATATTCGCTTCTAAAATCGTTGAAATATAGCTAAAATTACAATGTTTTGATACACTTGCAAAAAAATCAACCGTTTTAAGCCGTCATGCAACCCCTGTATGGGGCGCTTGTCTTTAGATCAAAATAAGCATTATGAAGAAGTCAATGGTTTTAGTCTTTCTCTTGATGGGTTCCATTTTGTATGCACAGGAATCTGAAAACCGGAATGTCGGCTCATTCCGCGGTATCAAATCTTCAGCGGGGATTGATGTTTACCTTAAAAAGGGCAGCAAAGAAAGTGTACGGGTTGAGGTATCGGGTACCGATATTAAAAATGTTATTACTGAGGTTTCGGGAGACTACCTCAAAATTCAGATGGCGGAAGGACGGTATAACCGGACGCGCACGGTTAAGGTATACGTAACCTATGTAGAACTTACAAAGATTTCATGTAGCTCTGCATCCAGTATTTATGCTGATGAAATCATTAAAACAAGATCATTATCCCTGAGTGCCTCCAGTGCCGGTTCTATTGATATAGGGGTTGATGTTGAATCCTTAACGGCCAGTGTTTCCAGTGCTGCAGAACTGGAACTGAGGGGAAAGGCGAAGCGGGTGGAGTTGGAGGCCAGCAGCGCAGCAAAAATTGGCGGGTACGACCTGGAGACTGAAGAAGCTGATTGTAGCGCCAGCAGTGCCGGATCGATCAGAATTTCTGTATCGCAAAAAATTGATGCGCGTGCCAGTAGCGGGGCCGATATCCGCTACCGGGGTAATCCTATGAAAACGAATACCAACTCCAGCAGCGGTGGTTCTGTAAGAAAATCGAGTTAACGAAAATTCCCGGCCATGGAGCCGGGATTTTTTTGTTATTTCGCATATGAGTTTCTACCTGATCGGCACAAAAAGTTTTTGGGCAATTCTCACCGTTGTATTTCTCCGGTACCTGATTCTTGCTTCTGCAGCCTTTCTTATTTTCTATGTAATTAAAAGACACGCCTGGCAGTTCAGGAAGATTCAAAGTCGGTTTCCGCTAAGTAAAGACTATGTTCGGGAGATTATCTATTCCATTCTCACCTCATTTATTTTTGCTGGCGTTGGCTTTGCGGTATTTCTGACTCCACTTGCAAGCTATACGCAAGTGTATTATAAAGTAAGTGACTACGGATGGGGCTACCTGGCCGCGAGTGTAATCCTGATCATTTTTCTGCACGACACGTACTTTTATTGGATGCATCGGCTCATCCACCATAAGTCAGTTTATAAATATGTACATCGGGTCCATCACTTATCTACCAATCCTTCACCGTGGGCAGCCATGGCTTTTCATCCATTGGAGGCGGTGTTGGAAGCAGGAATTATTGTGCTGGTAGCGTTCTTATTTCCCGTTCATCCCCTGGCTATTGGTATCTTTTTATTGTTTATGATGATTTATAATGTATATGGTCATCTTGGCTATGAGCTATACCCAAAAGGTTTTGCGAAAAGTTTGGTTGGCCGATGGATCAACACCTCTGTAAATCACAATATGCATCATCAGTATTTTAAGGGAAATTATGGGTTGTACTTTTTATTCTGGGATAGGTGGCTGGGTACCCTGCATCCCGACTACGATGAACAATTTCAAGTGGCAGCATCGAAACAGAAACCCTGATAGTTGAATTTTCAGCGTTTTCAACCGCTTGAATTAAATTGAAACCCAGATTTTATATTTTCTATCAAAAATTTTATTAAGTAGGGTAAAATTTATCCCATTTTTTCAAAAATAATATACCTTTGGCGCCAAATTACACCCAAAAACAACCACTATGGCGCACTTACGATTTGAAGCTTTAAAGCGTTTAAATGACATTCCCCGGATGCATATGGATTTGCCTGCTCCGAGGGTATCTGATTTCTTTGGCGAAAATGTGTTCAGCATGGATCAAATGCGGGCATCTCTTTCTCCATCGGTATATAAAAAGGTAAGCCAGGCAATTAAGTTTCATGAAAAAATCGATGAAGACACAGCCGATGCGGTAGCTTCAGCTGTGAAAAGCTGGGCTTTAAACAAAGGAGCATCCCATTTCACACACTGGTTTCAACCCCTAACCGGTGGTACTGCCGAAAAGCACGATTCATTTTTCGATGCATTGGCTGGAATTGAAAAATTTAAGGGCAGCGAATTGGTTCAGCAAGAACCTGATGCTTCCTCCTTCCCAAGTGGAGGTATCCGCACCACCTTTGAAGCGCGTGGCTATACGGCATGGGATCCAACATCACCCATGTTTCTTTACGGAAAGACACTTTGCATTCCTACGGTATTTGTTTCCTATACAGGCGAAACGCTGGATGCTAAAGGACCGCTTTTGAAAGCGCTTAAGGCAGTTGATGTAGCCGCAACCAAGGTGAGTCAGTTTTTTGATAAGGATGTCCAATCGGTAAAAGCTTCACTGGGTTGCGAACAGGAATATTTTGTTGTTGATAAGGGTTTGTATATGGCACGCCCTGATCTGGTAATGGGTGGCCGTTCCGTGTTTGGTCATGCACCTGCGCGTGGTCAGCAAATGGAAGATCACTATTTTGCGTCTATTCCTTCGCGTGTATATGATTTTATGAAGGAGTTTGAAGTTGAGGCGTGGAAACTTGGTATACCGGTTCGTACCCGTCACAATGAAGTTGCACCAAGCCAGTTTGAGGTTGCTCCTCTATTTGAAGAGGTAAACGTAGCCAACGATCACAACCAATTATTGATGGATGTGATGTGGCGCGTAGCCGAGCGTCATAACTTAAAAGTGTTATTTCATGAAAAGCCTTTTGCCGGATTAAACGGAACAGGAAAGCACAACAACTGGTCGCTGATTACTGATACGGGCGTAAACCTGTTTGCGCCATCCAGCAGCGCTCGTGATAACCTCATGTTCCTCACTTTCTTTGTGAATACGATCAAAGCTGTTCATGAGCATGCCGACTTGTTAAGAGCCAGTATCGCTACAGCGGGTAACGATCACCGCCTTGGAGCCAACGAAGCACCTCCGGCTATCATGTCTGTTTTTATCGGTTCACAAATGACGGCCGTATTGGATGAGTTGGAGAAGAAAGGTAATGTGAAAATTGAAAAGGGCGACAATATGTATATGAAGTTAGGTATCGATCAGATTCCGGAGATCATTCTGGATGCTACTGATCGTAACCGTACTTCACCTTTTGCTTTTACCGGTAACAAATTTGAATTCCGTGCTGTGGGTGGAAGCGATAACTGTGCTGTACCCATGACGGCTTTGAATCTTATCGTGGCCGATCAGCTAACCAAATTCCATGAAGCGGTATCTAAAGAAATTGAAAAGGGTACTGAAAAGCGGTTAGCTATTGTAAATGTGTTACGGAAATACATCAAAGAGTCGAAAGACATTCGTTTTGAGGGCGATGGTTATTCTGAGGCCTGGGTGAAAGAAGCAGCCAAACGAAAACTGAGCAATATTAAAAATATGCCGCGTGCGCTGGATGCTTACTTGACCGACAAAACTGTGGATATGTATAAGCGTCACAATGTGTTGACCAAAGCCGAATTGGAAGCACGAAACGAGATCAGACTGGAGGCTTACATGAAACGGATTCAAATTGAAGCGCGGGTTATGGGCGATCTGGCCATGAACCACATTGTGCCCACGGCTATTGCTTATCAAAACAAGTTGATAGCTAATGCCAATGGTTTGAAAGGTTTGGGTATTGATAATAAAGCTGTTATTCAAACCATAAAGGAGATAAATGAACTTATTGGTATACTAAAAAACAATGTTCGCCAGATGATTGAAGAGCGTAAACGGCTTAACAAGATTACCGATACACACAAACGGGCTATTGGTTATTGCGATGATATCAAGGAAAAATATTTTGATACTATACGCGATGCTGTGGATGATCTCGAACTTTTGATTGATGATGAGGACTGGCCTCTTGTAAAATACCGGGAACTTTTGTTCCTTCGTTAAGTATTAACCTAAACCTAACGAAAAGCGGAATGCCTGTAATGGGCCTTCCGCTTTTTTATTGGGTTTAAAAATCCTTAGTTTTAACGCTTATGAAAAAAATCCTATATGTGATTGGGGTGCTTTTAACCCTCACCGCTTTTGGTCAGAAAAAAACGGTTAGCAGTGTTACGCAACTTATCACCCGAAACGAATCAGAAGCACACCTAACCTTTTTGGCTGCAGATGAAATGCGCGGACGGGATACGGGCTCTCCCGAATTAAAAATTGCCGGCAATTACATTGCCACCTGGTTTCATCAACATGGCCTGAAAACCTTACCCGGTGCGCCCGGTTTTTTTCAGCCGGTAAATCTTGAAAAGTCAACGCCAGCCAATTCAGGAACGGCCACTATTGGTGATGATGCTTTTCAGTTTAAGGAAAGTCTTTTGGTTTTAGGTGGCGCCAACTCAACCTGGAATGGCGAATTTGTTTACGTGGGGTATGGTTCTGCTGAAGAGCTTGATAAAGTTGATATCACCGGTAAAATGGTGCTGGCATTGGCAGGGTCAAAAGAGGCAGATAATATCAACAAAGTCTTTACAGCCAGCAATACAAAATATTTGGATGTAGTTGCCCATGGGGGGGAGGGGCTTGTTGAGTTTTTAACCTTTTCACAAATTCCATTTCCAACACTTGTGAATTTTTTTACCGGAGGGCCGCGCTGGGTCTTGCAGGTGCAGGGTTCAGCACAACCGCATGTTTGGCTAAAACCCGCTGATGTTAAGAAGATCAACTTCAAGGAAGGAGATAAGATTACAGGTAGTCTTTCTGTAGGTGGGCAAAAGCGTGAACCGGTGCCCGGCAGAAATGTTGCAGGAATGATACAGGGAACAGACCCAAAACTTAGAGAAGAGTATATTATTGTAACCGCCCACTATGATCATATTGGTGTTGGGAAACCAACCGGAAATCAGGATTCAATTTTTAACGGAGCGCGTGATAATGCCATTGGTACGGTAGCGCTACTGCAGATCGCAAAATACCTGAGTCAATACCCACCCAAACGTTCGGTACTTTTAGTGTCGGTCACGTCAGAAGAAAAAGGTTTGCTGGGCAGCCGATGGTACGTTGATCATCCATTGGTGCCGCTGGAAAAGCATGTATTGAATATTAACTGCGATGGTGTAGGATATAATGACAAATCCATCGTAACCAGTATAAGTTTGGGAAGAACATCGGCTGATGAAAAATTAAGAGTTGCCGCCAAGGCATTCGGACTTCGTGTAGGCGGAGACCCAGATCAGAAAGAGGGTTCTTATGAACGTTCTGATCAGGTTTCCTTTGCCGCAAAAGGAATTCCTGCCATTAAGCTCCAACCTGGTCTTGCAAAAATGGATGATGAAATCCGTAAATATTACCACCGTCAGGCGGACGAGGTATCCACACTTGATTTTGACTACCTGACCCGGTTCTACAGAACCTTTGTTTATGCAGTCTCGTTGTTAGCCAATGAACAAATCCCACCGTTTTGGAACAATGGTGATAAGTATGAAGAAGCAGGAAAGAAACTTTATAATCGTAACTAAATTTAAACTAATCTCCACGCTATGATGAATTCAAAAAAATGCCTTTTACTGGTCATGTTATTTCTTGTTTCCGGCTTTGGCTGGGCACAGAAAAATCCGGTCGCTGAAGTCACTAAACTTATTACCTCACCCGAAGTTGAAGCACACTTAACATTTCTGGCTTCAGATGAAATGCGTGGACGTGATACGGGATCGCCAGAACTTGAAATAGCCGCTAACTATATTGCCTCTCAGTTTAAAATTTTCGGATTAAAAACTGCACCGGGCCTGTCTAATTATTACCAACCGGTCGCGCTTGAAAATGCTCATCCGGCTAAAGCAGGTGAGTTATCGCTTGGTGGAGATATTTTTAAATTCAAAGATGATTTTATTCTGTTTGAAGGCGGCAATCAGGAGTGGAAGGGTGATTTTGTTTATGTGGGTTATGGTTCTACAGAAGAATTGAATCAAGCTAATGTAAAAGGGAAAATGGTGATTGCGCTGGCCGGCACGAAAGATTCGGGAGGAAATCCGATGGCTATTTTTAGCGCGGCAGGTGGAAAGTTTCAGGATGCGAAGAATGCCGGTGCTGCGGGCTTAATCGAAATCTTTGCTTCTCCGCAAGTGCCATGGCCGGCATTGGTAAATTTTTTTGCCAGCAATGTTTCCATGCGCGTAAAATCATCCAACAGTGGAAATACAACACATGTATGGCTAAAAGACAGTGATGCTGATGCCTTGAAAAAAATTAAGGATGGCTCCTTGTCGGGATCGCTTAAAATTGAAGGTGTAAAAACTGAGCCTGTCCCCACCCGGAATGTTATTGGTATGATTGAGGGAACTGATCCTAAGTTGAAGAACGAGTTTCTGGTGGTATCAGCGCATTACGATCATGTGGGTGTGAAGAATACCGGCAAGCCCGACTCGATCTTTAATGGTGCACGTGACAATGCCATTGGTGTTGTCGGATTAATTTCAACCGCCAAGTACCTGGCGCAATATCCTCCTAAACGCTCCGTGTTATTTATTGCCTTAACAGGGGAGGAGAAGGGTTTACTCGGCAGTAAGTACTATGCCGAAAATCCGGTGGTGCCCATGAACAAAACAGTTTTTAATTTTAACTGTGATGGTGCAGGCTACAATGATGTTACCATTGCTACCATTATTGGAATGGAACGCACTACAGCAGAAACTGATCTGGCAAAGGCTTGTTCGGCTTTTGGAATTAAAGCCACCATAGATCCTGTGCCGGAACAAAATCTGTTTGAACGATCGGACAACTACAACTTTGCTGTGAAAGGTGTGCCGGCCATTACCTTTGCTCCGGGTACAAAAGCCTTTGATGAAGAATTATTAAAGTACTACCATCAACCGGCAGATGAGGTGTCATCTCTTGATTTTAATTACCTGATAAAATATTACAGGGCGTATGTATACGCCAATGTGTTGCTGGCAAATAATCCGGCAGCTCCTACCTGGAAGCCTGGCGATAAATTTGAAGCGGAGGCGAAAAAGCTATACGGAAAGTAATTTACTGATGTTACGCATGGTTTTGTATTCTTGAAATCTTTCTTCGTCAAACTTTCGTGGCTTTGTGCCTTCGTGGCTATTATTCCGCGATTTTTGCCACGAAGACACCAAGACACTAAGGAACACAAAGTTTGAATGCGTAACATCATTAATTTAATACAACTCAATTTACTTTCATCTGTCAAGCTGAGTTTGTCGAAGGGTTTTATGCACTAAAAACTGGTTTCGACAAGCTCAACCTGACAAGAGGAGTGAGGTATTAATGAATATTCAGCATTTTCTTGTACTGAGCTGTGTTGGTTAAGATCTCAGTTGATTTTTTGAGATCCTGATCATACTTGAAGCTTATTTCCACTACTCCACGCTCATAATGATAGCGCGCGATAATATCTTCTTCCAGAAGCGATTTTATCTGATCCTTATAGATCATTAATTCATTCTTCTTATTTTCTTCTACCCTGGATTTTATCTGATCAAGCTGGGTTTTTAATTCTGCATAATAGCGCTCGCGTTTAGCTTCTTCTCCCAGTCTGATTAATTGTTTATCGATCACGGATTCGTAGCTGTATTTTTTACCTTTCATCCACGTCACAAATTGCTGATACTCTTCCGTTGTTAACGTGAAACTTTTAGGATCGGGCTGGCTATTTCGATTGTAGACATACTGTGTTGAAAAATCAAAAATATAACCCTGCTCAAATAAGGTTTGTGATACCGGATGCGCCTCCACCTGTACAACCTGAATGTCAGGCTCAATGCCACCGCCATCGTATACCGTTCTTCCGTTGGTTGTTTTGAAAACATTTTTAAGAGAATCCGGAATGGAGGCAACGCTGCCATCTTCACGTCTATGGGTGTAATCCAGCACTTGAATACACCGGCCTGTAGGGGTATAATATTTTGCTGTTGTAATCTTTACCTGCGCATTGTACGAAAGTGGGCGGGGCACCTGTACCAAACCTTTTCCGAATGACCGCTCACCAATTATTATGGCTCGGTCATAATCCTGTAGGGTGCCCGCCACAATTTCAGAAGCAGATGCACTGCCTCTGTTGATAAGAACCACTACCGGAATTTCCAGATCTAACGGGTTATCAAGGGTAGAATAGGTAGCGTTCTGGTCGGTAATCTTACCCTTTGTACTCACCACCTTTTTACCTTTGGGTAAGAATACATTGCAAACATTCACGGCTTCCATTAATAATCCGCCAGGATTATCACGCAGATCCAGAACAACACCTTTAGGATTTTTTTCTTTGAGTTTGGTGAATGCAGCCCGTACGTTTTTACCGGCATCAGGTGTGAACTCCGTTAGCTTGATATAAGCAATGTTGTTATCGAGCATCCCTGAAAAGGGTACGTTATTCAGTTTAATTTTCTCGCGCTTAAACTCAAGCTTAATCGGGTTTTCATGACCAATTCTTTTCACGGTCAAGGTTACCGCTTCACCTACCTGGCCGCGCATAAGGTTACCGGCTTCCCTTCTGGATATATTACTTAGCTCTACCTGATTTATCTTTACTATCTCATCGCCAATTTTTAAACCACCTTTTTGAGCGGCAAATCCTTCCATGATCATCGTAACTACGGTGCGATCTCCCAACTCACGTGTAATGGCGCCAATGCCACCGTATTGTCCGGTGTTCATGGTTCTGAAATCCTCCACCTGATCTTCCGGGATGTAGTTAGTATACGGATCAAGGGATTCAAGCATGGCATCAATGCCGGTTTTTACCAGGAGGTTGGGGTTAACATCATCAACGTACAGTGCATTTACTTCCTTAAACAGGGTGGCAAAAATGTCGAGGTTTTTGGCAATTTCGAAGTAACGGTCAGCGGGGGGAGTAAACGCTAAGGCAACAGCACCCAACAGGGTAATGGCTACAAAAAATTTCAATCTCTTCTTCACGTATTCCATAATTCAATTTAACGCACGGTATGGCAGATTTGATACACTCATTTATTGATCGGAAAATTACGGATTTGAAAGGTCAGGTTGTGGAGGATGTAATGTAATGTTTAGGAATTTAGTTTAAAAGCCTCAGGGGATAGCATAAATACCCATTTTCACCGTTAGATGTTTTCATTACTTTAGATTTCCACTAACCCCATAGGTATGAAAAGATTCTTTCTCATCGGTGTCCTTATTTGGACGGTCCTTTCCTGCACGGAAAAAGCAAAATTTGAAACCAAAACAGGTGAAAGCGGAGGTTATACGTACGAGTATGTTACCAACGATCCGCTTCAAACGCGCATTTACACCCTGAAAAACGGCTTAAAGGTTTACCTGAGCCAGTATAATGCAGCCCCAAGAATTTATACGCAAATAGCGGTGAAAGCGGGCGGAAAGAATGATCCGGCCGATGCAACTGGGTTAGCTCATTATTTGGAGCACATAATGTTTAAAGGAAGCGATGAGTTCGGAACATTGGATTGGGCGAAGGAGAAGGTAATGCTTGACAGTATTGAGCGCATGTTCGAGCACTACCGTACGCTTACTGATTCCATGGAACGGGTGAATTATTATAAGAAGATTGATCAATACTCCAATGATGCCGCAAAACTGGCCATCGCCAGTGAGTATGATAAAATGATTACGGAACTTGGTGGTCGTGGCTTGAATGCCTATACCACGGAAGATCGAACCGTTTACATCAATGATATACCCGCTAACCAGTTGGACAATTGGTTGCAGATCGAAGCCAGTCGCTTCCGTACTATTGTGCCACGCCTGTTTCATACAGAGTTGGAAGCCGTGTATGAAGAAAAGAACGGAAGCCTGGATAACGACTATTGGAAAAGTTTTGAAGCCATGTTTGAGGCAGCTTTTAAAAAGCATCCATATGGTACACAAACTGTTATTGGCACCATTGACCACCTGAAGAACCCTTCTATAACAGAAATCAAAAACTATTTTACAAAGTATTATCGGCCGAACAATGTGGCTGTTTGTTTAAGCGGTGACCTGGACTATGATAAAACTATTGCGCTGGTAGATAAGTATTTTTCTGACTGGGAGGCTAATGAATCGCTTGAGCCGTGGAATGTGGTGGAAGAAGCTCCGATAATTTCACCAACAGAAGTTGAAGTAATCGGTCCGGATGCCGAATGGATATATATGGCGTATCGGTTTCCGGGCCGCAACTCAAAAGAGTACCAGTTGCTTCGGTTAACCGATATGATTCTGGCAAACTCAAAGGCAGGATTGATCGATATTAACCTAAAACAAAAACAACGCGTTATAGAGCCCGGTTCATTTGTTTATGATATTAATGACTATAACCTGCATGTGTTTAATGGTAAACCTAAGGAAGGACAAACGCTTGATCAGGTTCGGGACTTATTTCTTGAGCAAATTGAATTGGTGAAGAAAGGTGATTTTGAAGATTGGCTGCTCGATGCGGTGGTGAACGATTTAAAAAAGAATAAAATCCGTGGGTACGAAAACAACTACGCACGTTCGGATGAAATGGTAACAGCTTTTACCAATGGAATGGATTGGGCAACTTATGTTGGAGAGATTGAAGCACTTCGCAAATTTAAAAAGGAGGATGTGGTGAAATTTGCCAACGAACATTATGGAAATAATTACATCCTGATCAAAAAGGTAACGGGAAAGGATCCGAATGAAAAAAAGGTGGTGAAACCCTCCATTACCAAGGTGGTTCTGAATAAAGAGGATCGGTCACCTTTTCATGAAGCCATTTCAAAAAAACCAGTAGATAAATTGCAGCCGGTATTCCTGGATTATGAAAAGGATATACGCAAGCTGTCTTTGCGGCAAGATGTTCCGGTATTGTACAATCAAAATAAAGAGAATGATTTATTCAGACTGTATTACCTGCTGGATGCAGGTACGAATAATGATCCAAAGTTTCGGGTGGCTGTTGAATATCTTGAATTTTTGGGCACGGATAAATTATCAGCCGAAGACATAAAAAAGGAATTATATAAAATTGGATGTGGCTTTAGTGTTTTTGCCGCAGAAGACCAAACGTATATTACGCTGGAAGGTCTTTCTGAAAATATGGATAAGTCCATTGCTATTATGGAAGACTTGCTCACGAATGCAAAGGCCGATGAGCAAGCATTAAAAAATATGATTGATGATATTTTCAAGAAACGTGATGACACCAAAAAGGATAAATATGCAATCATGTTTGATGGTCTTATGAACTATGGTTTGTATGGGGCAAATTCCCCCTTTACCAATGTGCTGAGCAACAGCGACCTGCGTAAACTTCAAGCCGATGAGTTGGTTAATATCATTAAGGGTTTCACAAAAATGAAGCACAAAGTATTGTACTATGGTCCACTGAATGATCAAACGTTACTGGCTTCGCTTCAAAGGTTACACGTGTTGCCTGAAACCTTAAATGACGTTCCGCCTGCGCGTGATTTTGCTATGGTGGATGTAACCGATCCCGCTGTATACTGGACACATTACGATATGGTGCAGACAGAAGCGGTATTCATGATTAAAGGCGATAAGTTCGATAAGGCCAAGATGCCGTACAGCCGGTTGTATAATGAGTACATGGGCTCACAGGTATTTCGCGAGTTACGCGAAGCACAGGGTTTGGCATACGGAACATTTACATCCTACCAGACTGCGTCAAAGGCCTCCGGAACAGATTCATTCTTTGGTTACATTGGTACACAGGCCGACAAACAGGCGGAGTCATTAAATGCATTGCGTAACATTATTTATACCATGCCCGAAACCGAAGATGGTTTTAAGGAAGCTAAAGAAGCCGTATTAAGTGTGATTGAAAGTGAGCGCATTGTTAAGCAAAGTGTATTGTTCAATTACCTTACCGCTGAAAAGCGTGGATTAAATTATGATATTCGTAAGGATGTTTATGAGCAAGTGAAGAATATGACCTTGGCCGATATTAAAAAATTTCAGGAAGAAAACATCAAAAACAAAAAGTACAACCTGGTGCTGATAACAAGTCGGGATAAGGTTAACCTGAAAGATCTGTCGAAATATGGTAAAGTGAAAGAGCTTTCGTTGGATGAGATTTTTGGGTATGAAAAGCAACGGAAAATAAACCTGGAAGCTCCAAATCAATAGGAGTTAAGTAACTGTCTTATGCCTCTAAGATCTTTAAGATCTTAGAGGTGTAGAGATAATTTCATCCTAAAATTTATCCGGTATTTGGATCACCCGCAGCACTACCTCGTGGGGGTCACCATCTTTATCCAGTAAACTGAATTTTACGGAAGGATTGTCGCGATTGAGTTGTGTTTCCACATTAACAATGTGATTATCCTGCAAGTGCTTTTCCAACTCTTTTTGAAGGATGAACAAAGCATTTGCAAAATCTACCTCAAGGGGACTGGGGTTGTAGGTTGATGTTTTCATGGGGTTGTTTCAAGATTCAAGATTCAAGATTCAATATTTAAAATTCTTAGACTTTTTACATGACTTAGGCATCATGAGTAAACGCCCTTTAATCTTGAATTATAAATTTTGAATCCTGAATTATTTTACCACCGTATTAAAGCAGAAGCCCACGTAAAGCCACTGCCAAATGCGGCTAAACAAATTACGTCATTTTCTTTGATTTTCCCTTCTTCCCAGGCCTCGCTCATCGCAATGGGTATAGAGGCCGCAGTGGTGTTTCCATACCGCATAATGTTGTTGTATACCTTTTCGGGGCTTAGCTCCATCTTCTCCTGAATATACTGGCTGATGCGCAGGTTGGCCTGATGGGGTACCAATAGATTTATATCCGCTTTGGTCATGTTATTGGCGGCCAGTGCTTCTTTAATTACTTCCATAAAGCGAACTACCGCATGTTTAAATACCTGGTTTCCGTTCATCACTACTTTGTAATGTGTAGTGTCCAGAATTTGTTCAGGCTGGCGTTCTTCACGCGGCCGGCTGCTGCCAGGATCACGTACGTAAAGTTCTTCTGCAAAGCGTCCATCGGAATGAAGGTGTGTTGAAAGTATTCCGGGTTTATCAGAAGGTTGAAGAACAGCTGCGCCAGCACCATCAGCAAAGATCACTGCGGTATTACGGCCGCGCGTACTCAAATCAATAGCTGTCGATTGTATTTCAGCGCCCACCACCAGTATAGTTTTGTACATACCTGTTTTGATAAACTGATCGGCAACAGACAGAGCATAGATAAATCCTGAACAAGCGTTGCGTAAGTCCAGCGCGCCAATGCTCTCCAGCCCTAATTCGCGCTGCAGCAACACACCCGAACCTGGAAAGAAATAGTCTGGTGTAATGGTAGCGAAGACGATAAACTCTACTTCCTTTTCCGTTAATCCCGCACGCTGCAGCGCCATCCTACTGGCTTTTGCTGCCATGTTCGCTACTGTATCCTTGGCCGGATCAACCCATCTGCGTTCATGGATACCGGTTCGTTCAACGATCCACTCATTATTGGTGTCCATGATGGACGATAGATAGTCGTTGGTGATCACTTTCTCAGGAACGTGGTGGCCGAGGCCCACAATTTTAGAATACTGCATAGATAGCCTGTTAACGCGGCCGAAGTTAAGGAAATGTTACGTAAACCTAATGGGTGTTAGGGGAATAGTTATGGGTACGCGTTTCGTGTTGCATGCTGAAAGCTCAAAGCTTTAGGCTGAAAGCTTTGAGCTAATTCTACTCGAACCTAATTTAACCCTAATACGCACTAAACCCCTTTTCAATAAAGGCAAAGAATCCATGTTTAAACTCAGCAAATACTTTGGCAAAGGCTGATACTTCTTCAATAATACCGGCATGATCCTTAAAGTATTTTGTGTCGGATTCGTTTAGTTCCTGAAGCATGACGGCAAGCTGCTTTTCATGGTCTTTCAGTTTTTTGCGCAAAAGATCAACCAATTCGCCATTGTAATAGGTAATCAGGTGCTGGTAATGATCAACTTGTTTCTTGAACTCAACATGATCCATTTTCGGGGCATGCTGATCGAGCAGATTTTGGAAGAATGCTAATTCCCGTTTCCAGAGTTCAGTGGCTGAAATCCACTCCACACTTTCGCGGTGCATGGCGATTAAGCTGGGTTGCAATATGTACTTTCCGGTTGCTCCTGTTACTGAAATCATGGCTGTATAAATTTTAGTTATCGATTAACTAAAAGTGTATTCAATTTTAGTTAATCGATATGATGGTGATCAGTGTTACAACCTGATATAAATCATCTGTTCTACTTTTTTTCTACCGCTTTCACATTATCCTCCGGTATGCGGTCGATCAGCTTATTATAAGGATCAATACCCGCCTTAACCGGTTTCTTGTCTACCGTAA
This sequence comes from Flammeovirgaceae bacterium UBA2366, assembly GCA_002344065.1. Lineage (GTDB taxonomy): Bacteria > Bacteroidota > Bacteroidia > Cytophagales > Cyclobacteriaceae > UBA2336. Next base: position 640,303 of record DDTK01000011.1, on the reverse strand, counting down.
ATTCAAGCGTATGTTCACCGGGTGTCAGCCAATGTTTCTTCAGGTACAGCGGTGTTTTCTGTGTCATGCCTTTGTCATTCTTATTATCCTCAGCAAAAATGCCGATCTCAATCAGGTCTTTTCCCTTGCCTTCGCTTATATCACGACCTGCACTGTCGTAGTATATCTTCTTTGTTTGCACGGTAAGGTTCACCTTGAACTTATTTTCAGCGAGTTCTTCATAGGTAGCCTTGGTTACCCGGTTCTCGTACAGCGTAATTTTCTCGAATGAATCTTGCAGGTAATACTGCATGGAATCGGGTGTTACTTCTTTAATATAACTGTACCATTCATTAGAGGTTGCAAATGGAGGATTCTGCCGGAAGGCAGCAGTGTCAATAAACTTCTTAAAACCACTGTTTAAATTCTCTTCACCGATGTAATCCTGCAGGGCATATAAAATCAACGATCCTTTGTCATACCATACGTACGCGCGTGAATCATTGTTTAATAAGGTTTCTTCAAACTTGCTTTCACTACTACGTCCGCGCAGATAACGGTCAAGCGAATACTTTAACCGGTTTTGCATCACATCTTTTCCATACTCATGATCAAGCACCATCAAGGCAGCGTATTCGGCCATGGATTCAGAAATTTGATTGGCACCGCGAGTGAAGCTGGGTGTAACCTGGTGACCCCACCATTGGTGAGCCACTTCATGAGCCGTTACATAAAAGACGTAATCAGTTTTGTTGGGGTCGCTGAAATCAGCAGCCCAGCCGAAACTTTCGGAGTAGGGAACGGTGTTGGGAAAAGACTGCGCAAAGCTTGCGTACCTAGGGAATTCAAGTATACGCATCTGCGTATATTGATACGGACTAAAATTTTTGGAAAAATAATCCAGTGATGCTTTTACTGATTTAATAAACCGGTCGAGGTTATAGGTATGGGTTGGATGGTGAAATATTTCAATGTTTACTTCTTCATTATTATCACCTTTCCACGTATCGCGCAACACAGCATAACGGGCCGATGAGAAATTGGCGAACAAATCCATTTCTGAATTCATTTTGTAGTGATAATATTTACGGCCATTTTCCTCCCATTCTTTTTCCAGATAACCGGGCGCAACAGCCAGTTGATCTGCCGAAGTGCTAACCGTAGCCTCAAAGGTTACATAGTCGGCATCGTTGTTAAATAGCAGCGTGCTTAAGCCGTACGGATCATTCTGTGGCGGTGCAGAATAATCTTTCTTTGGCAGTCCATGTTTCTTGCGCTCTTTGTCACTGTTGATTTTATCGCCTGAATAGCCAAAGCTGGGAAAGATTCTCAGGTCGAAGAATGTTCCATTGTACACCATTAGTCGGCCAAGGCCATTGTTTGGAAATCCTTTGTAGCGGGCATCAACCTGTACTTCCATCAAAAGCGTATCACCTGGTTGCATTGTTTTGGGCAGCAGGTAGAAATAAATCGAGTTTGTTTTATCTTCCAATACCCGTTGCAGATCTGTGCCCTCAATACGCAGCATTTCTATGGTCATATCGCTACCGTGTTCAAGCATCAGCGAGTCGATTGGATGATTTGTTTTATTTACAAGAACGAATTTACCATAGGCACGTGCAGCACGTTCTTCAGGGTAAAGATCCATGTTAATCTTGAGGTCTGTTACTTTTGGCTGAGCAAAAAATTCGTATTTCTTGTATTTCTTTTCAAACTCAACCCCGATTTTAATACTCTCTTTATTAGTACGATACGTATTGAGCACACTTACATTGTAATAGATGAATGCACCGGATCCCAACCACAGCAGGGTAAAGAATGAAAGTGAGGCAGCTGATGTTTTTGAAAACCGCTGCTTCATCAGTTTAATCCGTGCTTTAAAACCAGTTTCCGAACCCCGGTTCCAAAACAAGTTTCCGATGATGAGGAAAATAATACCCAGGCTTAGCCAGTATACATTAAACCACGTTAGAGGCTCAAGAAAATGCCCGAAGCCATTCATGTCGGATACGCGATACCCAGGGGTGTAACTGTAGAAGAAAAGATTATAGTCAAGCTCTGCAAAATTCCTCAACCCAAACATGGCCACCCAAATGCCAATAGACACCACATGGCCAATAAATTTATTATTGACCAAAATATGCACAATAAAAGCAAGCATGATGAGCTGCAGGTATTCCGGTAGTTCAATCAGGTACAAATCAGTGAAATACATGCTGAACTGAAAGTTGAAATACCCTTTGATAATTTGATTCAAGACACCACAAACCAGTACCAGGTTAACCAACACAAAACTTATCAAAGCCAGCGAAAGAAACTTCGATCCATATACAACCCAGTTGGGTATAGGCAACGCATCAGCAATATTTGAATAGTGTACTGCTTTATCCCGATGGACCACTTCACCGGTATAGAAAATAATAATAATGAAAACGAAGATGATATAGTTAAAATCTTTTACTTCCAGCATGTAGTAGGTGAGGGGTAAGGAAGGGGTGCCAAAGGTGATATCGCCAAACCAACCGTCTAAAAAGAGAAATAACACACCGGCCAGCAGTATGGCAATGAAGTAGAAGTCTTTTGTGATATTCCTGAATTCCAAAAAGGCAAGACGGAATAATTTTTTGATGAATATGGTTTGCGAATACGCTTTTTGAACAACCGGCAAATCGGCCAGTGAGCGCATTTTCTTTTCATCGCGATCATCTGTTTTTTTGGCGCCTCCTAGTGAAACTTCTAAGAAGCTTTTAAAGGAAAATCGGAAATACGTAAAAGCAAACAAGGCTAAACTGAAACCGATCCACACCATGCGGTTGATTAAGAAGTTCCCTTGCAGCGGTATTAATAAATTATTTTGTTCGTAGGGTGTCCAGTATTTAGTTGCATTTTGATAGGTGGTGAATGCAAATGGATCAAGTATATCCACCAGGTTTTTATTGTCCAGGTCTTGCGATAAGGTTACCGCCACCAGGTAACCGATAAAAAGCAAAACACTGGCAACATAAGTTGATAATATTTTTCGTGTGAGTGCTACCAACGCAAAAAAGATCGTGCCTGAAAAGAAAATGTTTGGTAGCGTTATAACCAGTAGGGGGTAGAGGTAATGACTTAGTTTAAATGGCCCGTATCTCTCTGGCTCAATTTCGCCCGAGAGCAAGCCTAGCGGTTCACCTGACCATAAGCCAAAAATGAATCCCGTGCAGACAATGAATAGGATAACAAACGATCCGAGGTAACGTCCCATGAAATAGGCTTTTTCACGGATAGGGTAGGTGAAAAAATAATCTTTTGTCTGGTATTCCAAATCGCGATAGATGGGCACGCCCATAATGGCCGAGGCCATAAGGATTTGAAATATGCTCATGATGGCGAGCATGGTAGCAATGGCGTGCGGTGAGTTGACAAACGTTTTTTCAGAGGCTGGCCCGCTGCCATAAATACCGACTGTAAAAGCAAACAAAAAAAGAATACCGAAGTAAGCCCATGTAGCGGGGCGTTTTAAACGGTATTTTAGTTCGAATAAAAATATGGAAAGAAACATGTCTGAAAGATTTTAGTAAAGTGATGATTAAATGGTAACAACATCCATCCGCTCCGAAATTTTGGAGAAGTAGACATCTTCAAGTCCGGCTTCTACTGGTTTGAAGCTTTCATCGGGTTGTACATCACTCACTACATGTATCTGGGTTTTACCGGCTTTTAATTGTGTGGAAATTACCTGGAATGAATTCCGGTAAACATTCATTTCACTCTTTTCAATTGACTTCGACCAGATTTTTCCCTGCATGGAGTCTACCAATGTATTAGGGTTGCCTTGTGCAATCACTTCACCCAGGCAAATGATGGCCATATCGTTACAGAGGTTGGTAACATCTTCTACTATATGTGTAGAAAGGATAACAATGGTATTTTCCCCAATTTCACTTAATAAATTATAAAACCGGTTGCGTTCAGCAGGATCAAGTCCGGCTGTCGGCTCATCAACAATGATCAGTTTTGGATTACCGATGAGTGCCTGGGCAACGCCAAAGCGTTGCTTCATCCCACCGGAAAAGGTTCCAAGATTTTTATTCTTAACGTGTGCGAGGTTAACGCGATCCAGTAACGTGGAGACAATTTCTTTTCGTTGTTTTTTATCCACGATGCCTTTGAGATCGGCAATGTGATCGAGCATGGTTTCGGCTGTAACTTTTGGATACACACCAAACTCTTGAGGTAAATAGCCCAGTATTTTTCTAACCTCATGTTTTTGATTCAGTACATCAAGACTGCCCAGTGTAATGGAACCGGAGTCGGCATCCTGCAGGGTAGCGATGGTGCGCATGAGCGATGATTTGCCGGCACCGTTAGGGCCCAGCAAACCATACATACCCTGGTTGATCGTGAGTGAAACATTTTTTAGGGCCTGCACTCCGTTGGAGTACGTTTTACTGAGGTTTTGAATAACAAGCTGCATGCGGGATTGGGTTTGTTTGTGTTGAGACGCTTAAGATAGAAAAAGGTTGCGCTATGCCAAAGAAAAGCGGTTTGAAACTACAGTCTGAAATGGCTGAGTTGCACGCTCTTACATGCCAGTTACAATTTGTGCTTTTGTGGCTTCAAAATGGACAGTTTTTTATTGCCACTAAAACACAAAAGCAATAACTAGGAAGCAATCCGGTAAATCGGATCATTTAAACCACCACATTCACAATCTTACCGGGCACCACAATCACTTTTTTAGGTGGCTTTCCTTCTGTCCACTTTGAAACGGCCTCTGAAGCCAACACCATTTTTTCGATGTCATCTTTCGGCATATCAAGAGCGAACTCCATTTTGGTACGCACTTTACCGTTAATCGATATTGGATATTCGAACGAACTCTCTTTCAGGTATTCTTCGTTGTAGGAAATGAATACAGCATTAACTACCGAAGTTGTATGGCCAAGTTTTTCCCACAGTTCTTCCGTAATGTGGGGAGCGTAAGGGGAGAGTGCAATAACCAATGGCTCCAATATGGATTTCTTATTGCACTTAAGCGAACTCAACTCGTTCACACAAATCATAAATTCACTTACGGTGGTGTTGAATGAAAAATTGGTGATGTCCTGCTCAACTTTTTTCAGTGTTTTGTGCAACACTTTCAACTCTTCACGTGTGGCTTCAGTCTCGCTTACCTTCCAGTTACCCTGACCATCATGAAACAGATTCCAGAATTTTCGTAAAAATTTAAACACGCCATCAATGCCGTTTGTGTTCCAGGGCTTGCTCATCTCCAGCGGACCAAGAAACATTTCGTATAACCGCAAGGTATCGGCACCATAGTTGGAAATAATGTCGTCTGGGTTTACAACATTGTATTTCGACTTAGACATTTTCTCAACTTCAGTTCCGCAGATATACTTGCCATTTTCCAAAATGAATTCCGCGTCAGTAAAATCAGTTCTCCAATTTTTGAAAGCCTCTATGTCTAAGGTGTCCCCATTAACCATTGAAATGTCAACGTGCAGCGGAGTTACATCATATTCATTTCGCATTCCTGCTGAAACAAACTTATTGGTTCCGGTTATGCGGTAAACAAACTTTGACATCCCCTGAATATGCCCCTGATTGATCAGCTTCTTAAACGGCTCTTCCGCACTTACATAACCCAGGTCTTTCAATGCCTTGCACCAGAAACGAGAATATAATAAATGCCCGGTGGCGTGTTCGCTGCCGCCAATATATAAGTCAACATCTTGCCAGTAATTGATTTGTTCTCTATCGGCAAAAACTTTTTTGTTGGTTGGATCCATGTACCGGAACCAGTACCAGCTTGAACCCGCCCAGCCGGGCATGGTGGTAAGCTCATAAGCATGGCCGTTATAGTTCCAGTTTTTTGCTCTTGCCAGCGGAGGTTCACCTGTTACGGTAGGCTTATATTCGTCAATTTCAGGAAGTGTAACGGGCAAATCCTTTTCTTCAACAAGTTTAGGAAGACCATCTTGGTAATACACCGGAAAAGGCTCACCCCAATAACGTTGCCTTCCGAAGATGGCATCGCGCATGCGATAGTTCACTTTGCCTTTACCAATGCCCTTTTCCTCTACAAACTTAATCCCTGCTTCAATGGCCTCATCAACGGTAAGTCCGTTCATAAAACCGGAGTTGATGATCTTTGCATCCCAACTTACAAAGGCTTCCTCTTCAACACCGGGCCCTTCAACAACCTGCACAATGGGCAGATTAAAATGTTTAGCAAACCGATGGTCACGTTCATCATGACCTGGCACGGCCATCACGGCACCGGTTCCATAGCCCGCTAAAACATAATCTGAAATCCAGATAGGTATTTGCTCATTGTTAAACGGATTGATGGCGTATGCTCCTGTAAATGCACCGCTTACGCGCTTCACTTCGCTCATGCGTTCTCGTTCACTTCGGTTTTTCGCTACATCAACATAAGCATTTACTTCGCTGCGTTGTGCTTCGGTGGTAATTTTACCCACCAACTCATGCTCCGGTGCAAGCACTAAAAACGTAGCACCAAAAATGGTGTCAATACGGGTGGTGAAGACTTTAATTTTGGCCTCAACCCCCTTCCCCTTCTCCGTGGGAGATGGGGAGGTTTCGTTGATTGAGGGTGCGTTATCCAACGCAGATTTTAGCTGTGATAAAACTCTAGGTAGGTCATCGTTAACCTGTTGGTTTGAAAAACGAATCACTGAAAATCCTTCATGATTAAGGAAGGATGTCCTCGCATCGTCATATTCCTTGTTTTGAAGATGATATTCACCATCAAGTTCAATTACAAGTCGCTTATCCAGGCAAACAAAATCAGCAATAAAAAATCCGATTGCATGTTGTCTTCTTACCTTATGGCCAAGCCTGCTGTTGCGAACCTCTTCCCATAAGATGGCCTCTTCCGTAGTCGGATTCTTTCTGTGTTCTTTCGCATTTTCTTTTAAAATATGCCAATACTTTTTCTCAGAGGTCTCATAACCTCTTCCCTTCACCGGATCAATTCCCCTCTCCGTAGGAGAGGGGCTAGGGGTGAGGCTAAACTCGAGCTCGCAACCACGACTCTTCCCAATCCAGTTGCGTTGCATTTCTTTAACAGGCTCTGGCCAATCGATGGTATCTAAACCATGAAGCAACCGTTCTGCATAAGCAGAAATGCGCATACTCCATTGCAACATCTTTATACGTTCTACCGGGTAGCCACCGCGTTCACTTACGCCATCTTTCACTTCATCATTGGAAAGTACAGTGCCCAGTGCGGCACACCAGTTCACCATGGTTTCACTTTGGTAGGCAATGCGATAATGTTGTAGGAATTCTTCCTTTTCCTTTTCGTTAAAGTTTCTCCATTGCTCAGCGGAGATTAGTGGGGTATCTTCATCGCACGCTGCTTCAATGTTCTGATTACCGTTTCGCTCCAATTCTGCAATCAATGTTTCAATAGGCTCCGTTTTACCATTTAATTGTCCATGGTCCATGGTCGATGTGCCCATGGACTTTTTGTTATACCACGCATTAAACAACTGCATAAAAATCCATTGCGTCCATTTGTAGTATTCCGGATCGCAGGTTTGTACTTCCCGACTCCAGTCGTAGGAGAAGCCGATCTGTCGCAGCTGGCGCTTATACGTTTCGATGTTCCTGGCGGTTGTAATCGCAGGATGTTGTCCGGTTTGGATGGCGTACTGTTCTGCCGGAAGGCCAAAGGCATCAAAACCCATGGGATGCAAAACGTTAAATCCTTTCAGGCGCTTATAGCGCGACACAATATCTGATGCGATATAGCCTAACGGGTGCCCTACATGCAATCCTGCACCGGAAGGGTATGGAAACATATCAAGAACGTAGTACTTGGGTTTGGAAGGATTGGCGGCAACCTTATAAAGTCCTTCTTTTTCCCATTTTTCCTGCCATTTCTGTTCAATTCGCTTGATCTCTTCTTTATTGTACTCCGCCATAGTTGTGTTATTCTGCTTTTAGAACCTGCAAAAATAAGCCAATCCGGCAAATAGCACTTATTCAGTATCGAAATAGGGATCCTGTAATTAATTCGTTGAAAAGGATACTAAAGGCATATGCGATGTATATGGATTGTTCTTTTCGGATTAATAAGTCTGAGCGCATTGGCGCAGCAGGTTATACGAGGCAGGGTAATAGATAGCCTCAAGCTTGAACCTGTTGCCTTTGTTAACCTTATTCTTGATGATGGCGTAAATGGAACAACCACAGGGATTGATGGATATTATGAGTTGCGATTGCCGACCAGTTATTCGGGTAATATTCTCCTCTCGCATGTGAGCTACAAACGCAAGAATGTAACAGTTGCATTTCTGCAAGAAAATACCGCGATCAAGTTGGTGCCGGGTATTACGGTATTACAGGAGCTTGTTTTTGTGGCCGATGAAAATCCGGCATTGCGCATTATTCGGGAAGCCGTTAGAAACAGAAAATCACATGATCCGGATTACCTCAATTCATACGCCTATCACTCGTACAACAAGTTTGTTATCAAGCCTAGCGAGGCAGACTCAGCATACGTGGCTCAACTGAATGGTTTGCGTTTCAAAGCTGACACAACTTCGTTGAGTAAATCTGAAAAGGAATTCCTGAAGTTTGATAGTCTTACGGAGAAAATGTATTTATTCATGACCGAATCGGTTACGGAGAAAAAAGTAAGTAATCCCAATCGTGACAAGGAAACACTCCTGGCTTTTCGGGCTTCCGGTTTTAAAAGTCCGTTGTTTGCCAATGTTGCCACCGACTATCAGCCATTTTCTTTTTATAAGGATAACATCTCTCTGCTGGGAAAAGATTTTTTAAACCCGATCAGTAAAAATTCAGAAAGCCGCTACAATTTTTATTTAACAGACACTACTTTCTTTAATGCTGATACAGTTTATATAATTCAGTATGAACCAAAGAAAGGAAAACTGATTAACGGATTGAAGGGCATGATTTCTATAAGCACTGACGGCTATGCAATAAAAAATGTAATTGCCGCTTCTGCTGATACCCTTGCGTTAACCGGAATATTAATACAGCAACATTACGAGAAGATTGACGGCAAATGGTTTCCTGATCAGCTCAACACCGATATCTATTTCTACGATTTAAAACTATCGGGACGATTTGTAATGGCACAGCATCGCAGCTTTTTTCGCGATGTTAAGATAAACCCTGATCTGAAGCGGTCGGCTTTTGGTGATATTAAAGTTGATTTAACTATTCCGCAACCTGAGCTCAACGATGTACTGCTTAACCGGTTTCGAAATTCGCCAGTGGACAGCAAAGAAGCCAGAACATATTCCACGCTCGATTCAGCCACGGCAAAGTTGAAGTGGATGGACAAACTTTTAAATGCTGCAGCCACCCAGGCATGGCCCTTGGGTTTTGTGGAAGCTGATTTAACTAAAGTTTTACGATTTAATGCTTATGAAGGTATTCGGCTGGGAGCAGGAATTTATACTTCACCATCATTTTCCAAATGGATAAGGTTAGGCGGGTATGCTGCATATGGGTTTAGGGATGATGCCTGGAAATATGGGGGAGAGGTACGTTTCACCGCCAATGCCAATCAGGAACTATATTTTCAGCTAACCTATAAAAGCGACATTTATGAAATAGGGTATTCTCATGAAAATGAAAATAGAAACCTTTGGGAAGCCGGTGACCGTTTGCGTAAATTACTCAGCTCCAGATACGACCAGGTGGAATCTTATCGTGCTGAGGTTGGCGCTAAAGTTTTACCCCGTATCCATGGATCAGTTTTCACTTTGCGTTCTGAGATAAATCCTGCCTATAATTATTCTCTGGTAGTGGAAGGGGAAAGTACTTCAGCTTTTCTGATTTCTGAAGCGGGAGTAACCTTACGATATTCCGGTAAGGAAAACTATGCGCAGTTGGCCGGGAAGAAAATTTTTCTGGGAAGACAATGGCCGTATATATCGATCACGTACGCATCAACAAATAATTTTTTTGGTGCTCAAAATTTTGATTACCAGCGATACGAGCTGACTTCCCGGTTTCAGGTTAAACACAGGCCAAAAGGCGTTACACGATTGGCCGTTTATGCCGGGTTGGTAGATGGAATAGCACCTTACGGACAATTGTTCACCGGTCGGGGTTCTAAAGAAGTTCAGGGCATACTGGTAGACGGGTTTTTCCAAACGATGGACCTGTATGAGTTTTCAAGCTCGCAGTACGCTTCCATTTTCTTTCAACATAATTTTGGAAACTTTTTACTGGATACTCGCTATAGTAAACCTGAACTAATAATTTACCAAAATGCCGGTGTGGGTGTGTTGAAAAACAAGGGAGTGCATAGCTCAACTGAGTTTGAACTACAGGATTTTTCTAAAGGATACTATGAATCAGGCATCGGCCTTAATAATCTACTTCGCTGGAAATACTCCAATGTTGCCTATTATGGGCTTGGGGGCTCATTGTTTTACCGGTATGGCCCGTACCAGTTTGATAAAACCGGAAATAACCTTGTTTTCCGACTTACACTCAATATTGTCTTTTAATCCCGTTCTGGGCATCCCTTTTTTTTAAGAATTAATCCACCGACCTGTAACAAGAATTCCACAGTTCATCCGGTTGGAATTACAGTCTGGTAACTCCTTTTAGAATTAGTGCATCGCGGCCAGCACTTTTACCGTGAAGTCAGCCAAAAGCGGATGAGTTATGAAAGGAAATATTATTAGTGTATTACTACTTCTTTTGACGGAGATACTGGTTGCCCAGACCAGGATTTCAGGTACCGTAACCGATGCTAAGGGCGAACCTATACCGGGTGCCAATATTCTATTGCTTAACACTTATGATGGAACCACTTCGGATGCCTCAGGCAAATTTGACTTTACAACTTCAGAAGCAGGAATACAAACGCTGGTGGTAAAGTTTATTGGCTTTAAAGAATTCAGGCAAACGCTTGATCTCAGCGCATCAAAGCTTGAAGTAGGTGTTACGCTCAAAGAAGAAGTCAATCAACTGGAAGCAGTAACCATTACAGCCGGTGCTTTTGCGGCCAGTGATGAATCGCGAAGAACAATTTTTAAAGCACTCGACATCGCCACCACTGCCGGTGCTACTGCCGATATAGCCGGTGCGCTGAACACACTTCCGGGAACACAGAAAGTAGGAGAGAGCGGCCGCTTGTTTGTTCGGGGAGGTGATGGTAATGAAGCCCGCACTTTTATTGATGGCATGCTGGTGCTGGATGCTTACGGTCCTGCCGCACCCAACACACCTTCGCGTGGAAGATTTCTTCCTTTTATGTTTAAAGGAACAAGTTTCAGCACCGGAGGATATTCAGCAGAATATGGTCAGGCGCTTTCATCCGCTTTAGTGCTAGACTCAAAAGATGAAGAACAATTTTCGCGTACGGACATCGGACTTCTATCCGTTGGTGCTGATGTGGCGCATACCCAGGCATGGGAAAAGTCTTCGTGGGCTGGTAAAGTTGGTTATACCAATATCCGACCTTACTTCAATCTCATTAGTCAGGAGGTAGACTGGGTTAAACCACCCGAATCGCTGGAGGCCAGTTCGGCCTATCGTCAGCGCGTGGGGAAGTCAGGAATGTTTAAAGTTTATGGTAATTACAATCATTCCAATTTCTCACTTTATGATCATGCGGTTGGTGATCCATCGGTAAAGGTTCTACAGGACTTGCGGAATAATTTCGGTTACCTGAATGGTTCGTATAAAACATCCCTTACTCCAAAATGGTCTTTGCGCACTGGATTGTCCTACACCGCCATTGATAATGATGTATCGTTAAATGCGTTGAAAATAACAGAAGCTGATAAGGGTATTCATGCTAAAGTAGCATTTGATGGTTCGTTAAGTGATAAACTTGAACTTCGTGCTGGAGGAGAGGTAATCAACCATGAGTATCAAGCCCGTGTTGATACGTCCACTCGCGCATTGGGATTTAATGAACTGATTGCCGCGGCATTTCTGGAAGCCGATGTCTATACCAGTAACAAGTTTGTAACACGGGCGGGTGGACGTGTAGAATACAATAGCCTGATTAACCAGGGAAGTATTGATCCACGTATTTCATTGGCCTATAAAACAAGTAAAAATGGTCAGGTATCGGTAGCGTACGGGAAATTTCGTCAATCAGCCAATCAGCAGTGGCTCAGATCTGCACCCGATTTATTACCGGAGAAAGCTGATCACTACATTTTGAATTATCAGCTCATTCAGCATAACAGAACATTCAGAATTGAAGGCTATTACAAGACCTATTCCGATCTGGTTAAATTTGATGATAGTGCGTTTACCAATAATGGATCTGGATATGCCCGTGGTATTGAGCTCTTCTGGCGTGACAATAAAACTTTTCGCAATGTTGATTACTGGGTTTCGTATTCCTTTCTGGATACAGAAAGAAATTACCTGAATACTCCTTATTCTGTAACACCTTCATTTGCGTCAGCGCACAATTTCTCAGTCGTTTATAAGCAATTCTTTGTGAAGCTTAAATCACAACTGGGATTTACCTATTCGTACACCAGCGGCAGACCCTACAATAACCCGAATGAAGAAATCTTTAACAATGGCCGAACCAAAAGTTATCAGGATTTAAGCGGTAACATCAGTTACCTGCCGAAACCACACCTTATCATCTACTTTTCCTGCACCAATCTGCTGGGGCGCGATAATATTTTTGGATACCAGTTTAGTAAAGCACCGGATGATAATGGAGTTTTTGCAAGTCGCCCGATTCGTCAGGCTGCACCTCGCTTCATCTTTCTCGGTGTTTTTATTACCCTTTCAAAAAATAAATCAGTTAACCAATTACCAAGTCTTTAACCATTAACCTTACAACTATGAAAACCATGAACATCATTCCTCTTTTTTTGCTGGCCTTGTCGCTTCTGGCATTTGGGGCTACAGCAAACGATCGCTACAACGAGTCGATGCAAAAAAATATTCAGTCTGTATACACAGCAAAAACGATTGATGAGATTCAATTGGCTGTAAATGCTTTTGAACGTATCGGTGAAGCGGAGAAAAATAAATGGGAGCCCTTTTACTATGCCAGCTTCGGTTACGTAATGATGGCAACACGCGAAAAAGAAGCGCAGAAGAAGGACGCTTATCTGGACTTGTCGCTGAAAGCACTTGAAAAGGCAAAAGCTATTAACCCCGCTGAATCGGAGATAGTAACCGTAGAAGGATTTGTGCACATGATGCGTGTTACAGTTGATCCAGCTTCGCGTGGACAGCAGTATTCAGGTCTTGCCATGCAAACGTTCGGAAAGGCTATTGCCTTAAATCCTGAAAATCCAAGGGCGCTTAGCCTCATGGCACAGATGCAATATGGAACAGCCCAGTTTTTTGGAAGTTCAACTGCCGAAGCGTGTGGAACACTGAATAAGGCATTGGAAAAATTTGAGACCTTTAAATCTGATAATCAGCTGGCGCCAACCTGGGGTAAGCCAATGGCGGAAGGAATGCGAGCACAGTGTAAATAGACCAAAATTTAAGCTATGAGTTGCGAGCTTCTAGCTACAAGACACAAGCTTGAGGCTTGTAGCTCACAGCTAGAAACTAGTAGCTTTAAATTCACCACTCAACACTAACTACTCAAACCTAATGATTAAAATCTTAACATACAGCCACATCTTTGCGGGAGTAATTTCGCTGGTTGTTGCTCCGCTGGCAATGGTTGTGCACAAAGGAGGCACCGCCCATCGTTTATGGGGCAAGGTCTTCTTTTGGTGCATGACGTGGATTTGTTTTTCAGCCATTATATTATCTACCCTCAAGTGGATTCCATTTCTCTTATTGATTGCTGTGTTCAGTTATTACTCCGTGTTTATCGGTTATCGGTCATTGTATCGAAAGCAACTGCATCAAGGGATGGGTGTAACCTGGTACGATTGGATGGCTGGAGTTGTTGCAGGTATTTTTAATATAGGATTTTTTGTGTGGGGAATGTACCTGGTAGTAAAGGGTCACACTTCGCTGGGATTGTTGGCCTCCGGCTTTGGTTTTGGCGGCATGTTGGTAGTGTGGTCGGAATTGCAACGTTACATTAAACCGCCTCCGGGTAAGTTCGATTGGCTCTACAGCCACATGGGCAACATGCTGGGTGGTTTTATTGCTTCGGTAACCGCATTCTCCACACAAGTGATGACTTTTCTTCCAGGAATGATGCAATGGATTTGGCCAAGCTTGGTAGGTGTGCCGCTGATAATTTTTTGGATACGTACCTATCGGAAGAAGCTGGAAAAAGGTAATCGTTTAGCAGGGCTGTTAGAGATCAGATGATTTAATATCTTGGTGCATGGTTCAGGTTAGTCGAAAAGAGGTTTTGCGTCAGGTAAGAGATTTTGCCATACTCATCATTGCTGGTTTTATTATGACCTTGATAATGGGGTATACCAAATCGCCACGGCAATACCTGATCATCGGAAGCTTTACCGCATTGATGTGGGTTTTTCTATGGAAGGGAAATTCACTTATCAGCGCATTGATTTCTTCTTTTATCGATTGGCTGAAATCGCCTGTTAAAAGTTTAATACTTCTTTCGTTGGGCAGTGTTGTGTATACCATAAGCAGTGTGCTTTTACTGGTAAAGGTGTACGAGTGGGCATTTGACATTGATTTCGGGAAATCCGAAAGCATGGTGTATTCGGCAACCGTCATTACTATTATTATTACCTTATTTATGCACGGTCGTGCTTTTTTATTGGAATGGAAACAAAGTGCATTGGATACCGAGCGTCTTAAACAAGAAAATGTTACTGCCCGCTATGAGAGTTTGAAAAACCAGATTAACCCTCATTTTTTGTTTAATAGTTTTAATGCCCTTACCAATCTGGTTTATGAAGACCAGGACCTCGCGGCTAAATTTATTAAGCAGTTATCGGAGGTATATCGCTATGTATTGGATACACGCGATCGCGAGTTGGTATCCAAAATGGAGGAACTGAATTTTTTGGAGTCATACCTTTTTCTTCAGAAAATAAGATTTGGTGATAACCTACGGGTTTCCATTGAGCTTGATAGGGTAAAGACCGATTTTCCGCCCCTGGTATTACAAATGCTTATCGAAAATGCTATCAAGCATAATATAGTTTCTAACGAACAACCTTTGACAGTAAAAATTTATTCTGCCAACGATTTTATTGTCATTGAAAATACGTTACAAAAAAAGAAAGTGCTTGCAGAGGAATCGGCAGGGGTTGGTCTCAGTAATATCCGGTTGCGATACGAGTTTTTGTCTAGTAAAAAAGTCGAAGTAGAAGAGCTGTCTGACAAGTTCATCGTTCGCCTTCCTATTTTGAAACAGGTTGAGGATTAAGCTATGCATGTATTAATTATTGAAGATGAAATTCATGCGGCCAGGCGATTGGAAAGCCTGATATATGAAGTTTCTCCTGATGCTATAATAGCCGGCACGGTAGATGCAGTTAAAAGTTCGGTGAAATGGCTGAACACACATCCGACACCAGACCTGATATTCATGGATATTCAACTAGGTGATGGATTGAGTTTTGAAATTTTTGAAATGATTGATGTAAAGTCGCCTGTGATTTTCACTACAGCCTATGACGAGTATGCACTCAAGGCATTTAAGGTTAATAGTATTGATTACATATTAAAACCTGTTGATAAGGAAGAACTTCAACTGGCCGTAAAAAAATTCAAGACACTCACCCACGACCGGCAGGAATCCGGGCATAAAATTTCCGACAACATCAGTAAAGTAGTAGAATTACTTTCCAGAAAGTACAAGGAACGATTTGTAATTAAAGTAGGAGAGCATTTACGCACTATTGAAGTAAAGGATATCCACTATTTTTTTAGCGCGGATAAGGCAACCTTTTGCCATACACATGATAACAGGAATCATGTTCTTGATTTCACCCTGGATCAACTGGAAGAAATGGTCGACCCATCCCTGTATTTCCGCATTAACCGTAAATACCTGGTAAGCACAAAAGCAATTAAAGATATTATCAGCTATACGAACAGCCGGTTAAAGCTTATACTGGAGGGTGCTAAAGATGAGGATTGTATTGTGGCGCGTGAACGAGTACAGGATTTTCGAAACTGGCTTGATCGGTAACCTGGATTACTCCTTACCAATAATTTTTTTCAATACATCAATGTCGCTTTGTTTAATGGGTTTGGTAATAAACTGAACAACATTTTTATGTTGAAATACAAGGTCTTTATCATGCTTATTGTTGGAGCTGGTTAGCACCACAATACGGGTTTTTTCCTTAATGGGATCCGACATTTTTTCGAAGCTTTCCAGGAAACCGAAGCCGTCAATATTAGGCATATTCAGGTCGAGAAATATGATGTCAGGAGAAGGGTTATCTGTGTTACTCGAAAGGGAGTCAATGGCCTCTTGCGCTGATTTATAGGCAATTAGGTTATCGGTAAAGCTATAGACCTCAAGAAATCTTCTTTGAATGAAAAGATCAATTTCGCTGTCGTCAATTAAAACTGTTGTCTCAACAATACCCTTCACGTTTTCACAGATTAAAGCCGTTTATATAAACTTAACACAAATCAGCCGAAAAGGACAAAAAAAGCCCTAAAAATTGTTTTTTTTTAGGTTTTATAGCATCAAAAAATGTGTTAAAATTGACCTTCTAAACCCAACCAAAACTATGAATTCCAAAAACTCCCTTTATTTACTTTTCTGTCTTGCCTTTATTCTTGGGCTTAGTGCTTGCAGTTCAGGGGATAAGAAGAGTAACGCTGATGAATTTAAAGAGGCCGAAGAAGGCCTTCGCTCTACTATAGAGGATGTAGTTTATAATATTCCATCACCTACAGAAATTCCATACCTGATTCAGCAAACCGGTGCTGAATTTAACCAGGGCTTATTGAACTCACGCAATAAAGTTGATCAATACACCAATCGCACAGATAAGGCATCACTCAATTTGGGTGTTTATACAGCCGATATCGGTTACCTTACATCGTACGATAAAACACAGGAAGCTATTGAGTATTTGAATGCCTGTAAAACGCTGGCCGATTACCTGGGTGTTATTGGAACTTTCGATATTGAAATTTTGAAACGGTTTGAGGCAAATATTTCCAATAAGGATTCTTTGGCTAAACTGTTAGATGAGTCAATCAAAGAAACTGAAAAATTCCTGAAAGATGACACCCGTAACAAGCAAGCTGCATTGGTAGTGGCCGGTAGCTTTGTAGAAGGGCTTCATATTTCAACTGGGTTGGTTAATACGTATCCAAAAGATTTACTTCCAACCGATACACGCAACGTTATCCTTACCCCGGTAATACAGGTTATCCTCAATCAAAAGAAATCGGTTTCGGAGCTTTTGAAGATGCTGTCAGCCATTGAGCAGACTGACCCGGTAAGTGGTATGGTAAGAGATTTAAAAGAGCTTGAAGAAGCTTATGAATCGTTGGATATTGAGGAGAAAATAAAGAATAATCGTGCGGACATGGTGTTGAGCGACAAGAACCTGGAGACGATATCGGTGGTAGTTGCCAAGATGAGAAAATCTATTGTTGAGTAACAGAGCATGGACACAAGGAAAGGACTGGTGAAATCCAGTCCTTTTTTTTTGTAGTTGCTACAGGTTCTTTCCCTATCTTTAGTAATCTAATATAATCCGTTCATGAGTGAAGTAATTCTAAAGTCCCTTTTAAGACTTTTTGCTGTTGTTGCCCGTCAGGATGAAGTAACCCGTCAGGAGCGAGAGCAGGTGCGCCTCTTTTTGCGGGAGCACTTAAACGAATCCAAGATTGAATTGTACCTCAGTTTGTTCGATGAGTACGCGGGCACGATTGCCAGCGTGGCAGGCGCTGACGAGGCCTATAATATCAATCGTATTTGTGCAGAAATTAATCTGGGACTTACTCAGAAGCAGAAATACATTGTAGTACTTGAACTGGTTCGGTTGGTTTTAGCCGATGATACAATTACCCCGCATGAAGATGAGTTGCTAAAACTGATTTGTAAATCGTTTAGTGTTAGCGATGAGAACCTGGAGTCCATCAAAACCTTTTTGGCAGGAAAGGAAAGCTCTCACCTGGATCATCCGGCCTTACTGATTGTTGATAATAAGGATGACTCAGCCTTTAAACATGCCCTGCACATCAAAAGAAATCACTTAAAGGGTTTTATTGAATTCTTGTATTTGAGTCAGGCTGAACTTTACCTGGTTAAGTACATTGGTACTTCCGAAGTTTATTTAAATGGTGTTCCGTTTCGGTCGGGTTCTATCCAGGTGCTGAGTGTTGGTAGTACGCTGCGCTGGGATAAAGATGAACCGATTTACTATGGCGATGTGCTCAGTCGGTTTAAACGATTGAATGTAAGTGAACGAATTTCATTTGAGGGAAAGGATATCCATTTCAAATTTAAGAATGGTGGTATTGGATTGCAGGAAGTTAACCTGGCAGAAGAATCGGGTAACCTGGTTGCCTTAATGGGAGCCAGTGGCTCAGGTAAGTCAACGTTACTCCATGTACTTAATGGTTCGGAAAAACCAACACGGGGTAAAGTGCTTGTCAATGGCATTGACATTCATAAGGAACCCGAAAAAATTGAAGGTGTTATTGGTTTTGTGCCTCAAGATGATCTGCTTATTGAGGATTTAACTGTTTATCAGAATCTTTACTATGCGGCAAAATTGTGTTTTAATGATTTGGATGAGGCGTCTATAGACAGCCTCGTTATGAAAACATTGGAAGATTTAGGTCTGGCTGAACGAAAGGATTTGAAAGTTGGATCGCCCTTACAAAAGACTATAAGTGGGGGGCAGCGCAAGCGACTTAATATAGGCCTTGAATTGTTGCGTGAGCCGGCCATTTTGTTTTGCGATGAGCCTACCAGCGGCTTGTCATCGCGCGATTCAGAAAATATTATTGATCTGTTGAAGGAACTTGCTTTGAAAGGCAAATTGGTTTTTGCTGTGATACACCAGCCTTCATCGGATATTTTTAAAAAATTTGATCGGTTGTTGATTTTGGATACCGGTGGGTACCAGATTTATTATGGTAATCCCGTGGACGCCATTGTATATTTTAAACGCGCTATTGACATGATCAATAGCGAGATGGGCGAATGTTACGAATGTGGAAATGTCAATCCCGAACAGATTTTCAATATCATTGAAACTAAAGTAATAAATGAATACGGTCAGTTTACCAATGAGCGGAAAATGCTACCCGAGCAATGGTTTAAACTCTATCAACTGTATAAAAAAATCGGAGGTCATGCACTGGCGTCCGTTTCTACCAAGCCGGTAAAATCCACCCTGCGTATTCCCGGACGTCTTAAGCAGACTAAATTGTTTTCGCTGCGCGATGTGCAGGCGAAAATCCACAACCGGCAGTACATGATTATTAACCTGTTGGAGGCGCCCCTTCTGGCTTTTATTTTGGCCTTTATTGTTCGTTTTTACAATGTTGATGATAAGCTACTTTCAGGATACGTATTTGCCAAAAATTTGAATTTGCCGGCATATCTCTTTATGAGTGTAATCGTGGCTTTGTTTATGGGGCTTACCGTTAGTGCAGAAGAGATTATTCGCGACAGAAAAATATTGAAGCGTGAAGCATTCCTGCATTTGAGCAGGAGTAGCTACCTGATGTCCAAAATTGGAATTTTATTTTTACTCTCTGCCATTCAAACGCTCTCGTTTGTTATTGTTGGTAATTATATTCTTGAAATTCGTGGCATGTTACTGGAACATTGGTTGATCTTGTTTACGGTTTCCTGTTTTGCCAATGTTTTGGGTTTGAATATTTCTTCTGGTTTTAATTCAGCAGTCACGATTTATATTTTAATTCCATTGCTGATTATCCCCCAACTTATTTTAAGTGGGGTAGTCGTAAAGTTTGACAAGCTTAACCCTGTTATCGGTAACACGGCCACAGTTCCTTTTGTAGGTGATATTATGGCTTCACGGTGGGCGTTTGAAGCCGGTATGGTAACCCAGTTTAAAGACAATCGGTATGAACAGGAATTTTATTATTTAGATAAGGTAATGGCTGATGCTGATTATAAAAAAATATACTACATCCCCGAGTTGGAAACGAAGCTCCAGTTTTGCCTTAATAACCTGAATACGCAGGATAATGAACTTAAACGCAAGCTTATCAATGACCTTGATTTATTAAGAAATGAAATCAGGAGGGAAGCTGAATTGGTAGACCGCGATCACTACAAATGGATTGATAACATTGCCGTTAACCGTTTCGATTCAACTACATACAGTGAAGCCATAGGTTTTTTAGGTAACATCAGGCGACTGTACATTAACCGTTACAATAAGGCGGATGGTGAAAAGGAGAAAAAGATTAGCCTGATGACTGACACCCCTGAAAAGGAGAAAAGTTATGCTGCCTTACGTGATGGTTACCGCAACGAGGCCATTGCTGATTTTGTAAAGAATCTCACTGAAACACACCGTATTATAGAGAAGGATGGTAAACTAATTCAAAAGATATTTCCTATTTATAAAGATCCAGATCCTGATCACTTTATTGATTTTGATGCTCAGTTCTACATGCCTAAAAAGCATTTTCTAAATCGAAATATCGATACCCTGTTTTTTAACATGGGGGTTATCTGGTCGATGTCGTTTGTGCTTATGCTTACCCTCTATTTCGACCTGCTTAGGAGGGTAATTGATGGTATTGGTAACCTGTCCAATCCGTTGAATCGTAGAATGTAAGGGTTTGAATTTTAATCAAATTCCATACCTTTGGGGCAAGTTTTAAGTCTATGATTGTCCTCCTGCTTATTCTGTTGCTACTTATCCTGATCAGGATATTTTAAGCATGTTTTTTACACTTTCGAAAATACTGGGTTACCTGGCTTCACCCCTGGTTTGGGTGTGTCTTTTATTTTTTTTGGCAGCGTTTAGCAAGAAGAAACGATGGAGGAAGAGGTTCTTCTGGACCGCCCTCACCATGCTGCTTTTTTTCTCCAATGAATTTATTGCGAATGAGGTTATGCATGTGTGGGAAGTGCCGGCCACTCCTTTTCATGAAATTGATAAAACCTATGCTTACGGCATTTTGCTTACGGGTGTAACGAGTACCGATACACAACCCGATGACCGCGTGTATTTTCACCGTGGTGCTGATCGGGTGGTGCATACAGTTGAGTTGTATAAACGAGGTATTATTAGCAGCGTGCTCATTACCGGGGGTAGCGCCCGTTTAGTAACAACAGGCAGGAGGGAAGCTGATGATATTTTTAAAGCGCTGAAGCTTATGGGTGTGGATTCAACGGATATGATTATTGAAAATGAATCACGAAACACATTTGAATCTGCTGTGAAGGTTAAACAAATGATAGGACAGGAGCAGGGTAAGTTATTACTCATTACATCGGCATACCATATGCGCAGGTCAAAGGCTTGTTTTGCTAAAGCTGAACTGCAGGTTGATGCGTTCAGTACCGATTTTTATACCCATCCAAGAGTTTTTACACCCGATACTTTGTTTATACCAAAAATTGATGCCATGCAGAGTTGGCAACGCCTGATTAAGGAATGGGTAGGTATCGTGGCCTATAAAATTGCAGGTTATCTATAGGATCGAAGTGGTTTTTTTCCATCCACTTAACGCCTCCTGATTCAGGTAGTTATTGAGACTTTCAAGGTTTGGGAAAATAGACACCTTAACCGGGCTTTCATTAGGATCATCCGATTGAAACATTACCTCTACAAAGAACCCTTGAATAAGATAAAGGGAGAAGTAACAGGAGTTACGCACCTGGTTTCCGATAAGGGTACCCTTTTTACGCAGGTAGGCAATTTGCTGCCTGGATGAAAAACGTTTAAAAAAGAATTTAGTGAACATAGTGGATGGCTATAGCCCTTGCAACGCAAAAGATAAGCCATGCCTAAAATGGTGGATTGGATGGATTTTGATCCGCTTAATGGTATAGAAAATCTTAAAATGGGAATGTATAATCCTGTTTTGAGTGGTGGAGAATAAAAAAGGCTGCAAAAAATTGCAGCCTTTTTGATCAAAAGTATTTCTTCAATTATGGTGTGGGCAGGGCATTTCCTATAAAGTCATTTGGATTACATTCAGGTATCTTTGCTCCCCATTTTTTATTTATTGCATCAATAAAAAGATTTGCTATATAACCTGAGCCACGCGGATTTGGATGAACACCATCTAAGGAGAATGCCCCAAAAGGGGGGGTTATTGAAGCAGTAAATGCAGATCCTTTAATTCGCACAGTACCTGATTTAACAGCAATAAGAGCTGCGTTTACATCAACCAGAACTAATCTTGCAGACTGTGCACTAACAGAAGCTGAAATGGTTTGATTAAATCCGGTAATTGAGTTTTGGATTTCTGTTTGTTCACTTGGTATCAATACCCAGCTGTCAGCCAAGGGAACAGTAAGACCATTTATTAATTGCGGATTTCCACCAACCAATGTTCCTATAAACGAAGCTGCGGGTAAAACAACAAGATCCTGTCCAACAACTGCTTGACGAGCTAAGCGATAAGGTTCTAATTGCGCCCGCTGTCCTGCGGTAATTGCTCCAGCTCCTTGAAGTTGATCCCAAAAAGGTCCAAGGTCACGGGCTGTTTCATCGTTTAACACAACTCGATTACCAGGTCCAGCAGTAAATGTTATTTTACGACCATCCATCTCAGCAGCGGGAAGATTGAATGGTGCTCCTTTTAGGGCATCAAGCGTTGCATTATATCCGGCAAATCCCGTATTGAGAGCATCAGCGTTTGCTGATGGTAGGTTAACTGGATTAACAGGAACTGTGCTGAAGAAAGGTATGCTGGTAACATTCGGAATGTTTGCCACTGCACCTTTGGCATTCGCATTAGCATTCAACATAGCAGTAAGCGCAGAATTAAATCTGGTTTGGAAATCACCCTGACTTGTAAGTATCGCTGGGTTTGAGGCGCCTCCTGTAGCGTAGCCTAAGACATCATTATTTCCTAACCAGAAGGTGAAAAAGGTGCCTCCATTTGCCAAAGAAGCAGCTGCATCACCAATCAATGTTGACCCTGTTGCGCCATCGGTGCTTGGGTTAGAGGCAATCCGAGCATAATATGGACTGTATGCCGGGTTTGCAGCCGCAGGACCACCTAATGCTGCAATTTGTGCTGTTAAAAGTGTAACACCAGGAACGCCCCAATTATTTAATTCAGTTTTACTTCCAGGATATGGTGCAAATGCTGCTCCACCATCTCCAGTCGTTGGAGTTGGGGCTGGTGATGCAGGATTCTTTAACACAAGTCTTCCCTGTGTACAGCCGCCAGCAGGATTGAAGCATCCGTTTGTAGAATTAACACTTGGCTGTACAAATGTACCACCTCCAAGAATTTGAGCCTGCCTAGCAAGAATTGATGGGAATGAATTATTCTGTCCAACTGTATATAATGCGCCATCCATGTAACCCGCTGTAAGTGAGTTTCCAACGGAAACGATCTTGGTCATATCAACTTCTCCAAGCGTGGGTTCTTCCTGCACAGGAAAATCGTATGTACAAGCACCAATGGTCAATACGATTAGTGATGATATTAGAATTTTGTTTTTCATAGCCAATTTCAATTTTAATTATTTCATAAGTTGGTCAAAAGTAACCGATAAGTAATATATGGCACCCAATGTTGGTCCACCATAATTCAAAACATACCGTTCATTGGTAAGGTTAGATCCACCAATCTTAATTAATGATTTAACATCCTTTAGGCGGTAGCTAACCTGGGCGTCAAGTGTCCCAATTGCGGGTACTTTGCCTTGAGCAAAAGATGACTCCCAAAGGAATTCATCTTGCCAGCGATAGGCGATGTTAAAGCCGATTCTGTCTGTAACTTTCCTATTACTGAAAGTAATGTTGTATTTGTGTTCAGGAGTATTGAATTCAGCCAAAAAGCCATCAGCTGCCAATTGCTCTGCGTCACTCAACTTATTCCAATTGTAGTTACCACCAATTTTATAACCTTTTGGTAAACTATAATCCAAACCAATGGCAAAACCCTGTGCAGTCAATTTGCGATCAACATTTGTAGGTATGGAGAAGGTATTCTCCTGACCAATTGTTGTTATCGGTGTTAGCAAAGTTTGGGCATTACGGATATTTTGTTCTGTACGTGGATCAAAATTATAAGTAGGATCAGTAGGCATACCCTCAATGTCAATAACGCCAGATGCTTTACGAATAAATTGTGAAGCAATAAAATCGTTATACTCGTTTCGATAGTAAACCAGATCAATTAAAAGTTTCTCACCAAGCAAACCCTTATATCCAACTTCAATTGATTTAACTTGTTCGGGCTTTACAGGTTCAATTGATGTAATCGGAACCAATAGGGCAAGGTTATTGGGATCACCAATGGCTGTAGGGTTTCCTGCTGCGGCACCAGCTGCAACTCCTGCAGTATAGGCTACCACTGATCGCAAATCGTAAGCATATTGGAGCACATTTCGGGCTTCTGCATATTGTGGAAGGCCACCAATTAATCTAGCACTCACTGCATTTAAATCAATATGTTGATTTTGTGTAGTGGGCATCCTAAAACCAGTTTGGTAGGATAATCGAAAGTTTGATGAGGGTGTTATAGAATAAACACCGGAAATCCTGGGGTTGACCTGAGCGTCAAAATTCTCGTTTTTGTCCCAACGAATAGATCCTGTGATTTTTAATTTATCGCTGAAGATTTTTTTTGCAGCTTGAACATAAGCACCAATCTCTTGTATGGTAATATCATTTCCTGCGGTATCAGCAAAAATGGTTCCGTTTGATTGAAGATCATACAAACGATAGCTTGCACCGGCAACCAGTTCCATAAAATCAATTTGGTTTACAAAGTTGTATTGTCCTTCAGCATGATAGAGTCTGGTTTTATCGTTAAAGAGGGAGCCGGCTGGGATAGTTTTACTTCTGGCCGTTGATTTAGCAGCTTCAAATTCGGGAGTTCCAGGTAAAAGTCTACCCACATCCGCTTGAGAACGGGCAAAATTATGGGCTCCTTCCTGCTGCGCAACGGTTGGCGCATTGGCAGGATTGTATTGACCTTGACCTGCTAAATTAGCCAAGTATGACAGGTATCCAACGGAATAGTCGGTAAACCAAGCAGTATTATTCTTCCAGGAATCATTAATCAAAATACCCGTTAAATCTGCTATATACGATTCACCTGAGTCTTCAATTGTGGTATATCCTCGTAGGAAGAAATTTGCTCCTTTAAGCTCCAACTTATGCTGCTGAATATTGAAATCTTTTAACGAGTAACGTTGTGCTCCGGTGTAAACTGATGTTCCTGCCCCATAGTTCAATAAATAAGAAAGCTCAATCTTATCGGTTAAGCGGTAGTTTAAACCAATATTTGCCTTTACATTTTTAGCATTATAGTCAACTAAATGTCGCTCTTCATAGGGTGTTCTGGAAACAGTTTGATCAGGTAGCCACTGAACAAAGGGGGCTAAGGGGGTGGAAGCAAGAGCAGGGGCGAGGGAAAGTCGAACTAAACCAAGGCTGTTGGCAACCTCATCACCGAAAGCATGTACGCGATCTGCACCTGGATTAAAACTTAAAGCACCCTGACGTTCCGGGGTTTTGTCTTGCAGATTTGTACCATACCAATCCGTTGCCTCACTATATGAAAGCGCTATTTTAAATGCGAATTTGTTATTGAAGGCTTTAGCATATCGCAATGCTCCTTCAAACATTGGCTGAGCACTACTCGGTCCGATCGGGTCAGAAATCCCCTCGTTGCCTAAGCTTGAAGGTCCGCCAATATGGTTCATGCTATACTTTGCGAATGCGCTTAGTCCCTGATATTCAAAAGGACTTTTGCTATTTACTAACAGAATTCCGTTAAATGCATTTGGTCCATATAAAGCAGAGGCTGCTCCTGGAATAAACTCAACACTTTCTACATCAAGTTCCGAAGGACCATTCAAATTTCCTATGGGAAAATTTAATGCTGGAGCTTGCGTATCCATACCGTCTGTAAGTTGAACAAATCGAGTGTTTCCTGTTGAATTGAAGCCTCGTGCATTGATGATCTGAAAATTTATGCTACTTGTTGTCATATCAAGCCCCTTCATATTGATAAGGCCTTTATAGTAATTATCAGATGCTGTATTCTGGACTCCTAGTATATCCATCTTTTCAATTGTTACAGGAGACTGAAGAATACTTTCTTCCATACGGGAGGCTGAGACAACAACTTCTTGCCCAAGCATTGTGCTTTCAACAAGTGATATATCAAGTCCCGATGTATTGGCATCGGCAATTTCAATTTCTTGAGTGGAGTACCCAATAAATGAAAAAACCAAGGTTAATGGTGGTGCTTGGTTTACCGATAGACTAAATTCACCCCTTGTGTTAGTTATTGTGCCCACGACTCTGCCTTTAACCACAATGTTAACCCCCGCCAGGCCATCACCCGAGACAGCGTCTTTTACGGTTCCGGAAATGGTGGTTTGTGAATAAGCAATCGTGGCGGCCAGTAGCATGGCTAGTGTTAGCCCCATCGAACGTTTGTAAAACTTCTCCATACAGTTTTGTTTAAAATGGTTGGTTTTTAGAATAATAGTTTGAGTTCTTAATAATGACAATACGAACATTCGTACTTCCCTGAAAAGTACAAAATATT
Organism: Flammeovirgaceae bacterium UBA2366; assembly: GCA_002344065.1. Lineage (GTDB taxonomy): Bacteria > Bacteroidota > Bacteroidia > Cytophagales > Cyclobacteriaceae > UBA2336. The sequence goes on along the minus strand of DDTK01000011.1, from coordinate 613,726 downwards.
ATTAAAAAACAAAGAAATCGATTGCGAAATCGTTGAAGTAATTCTTGAAGTGTTAGCCTTTGACCGAATTTTGTTGCTTCAGGTGGGCCACCAACCTGTCGCATAAGGCATGGGTTTCTGTGGCCAGAAATTCATCGCCTGTAGCCGTTAATATGCTTTGGGCTAGGCCGCCTAGACAATCGATGTAAAACTTTTTCATATCGTCCACGGGCATATCCTTAGTCCAGAGGTCAATACGAAGGGTGTTTTTTTGTTTCTCATCCCAAAGGGAAATGCTGATGGCTTTTGTATCCGTGGGGGCGGCATCAGGTTTATCGGATGCATCCCAACGAATAGTGTCGGGTACGTTGTTGCTGTCAAGCTCTACAGTAAAGTTTATATTGGTTTTGCGCATACCTCTAATTTGAAGATTTGTTGATTCGTTAATTTGAAAATGCTCAATCAGGGTGCAAGATACATTTTCAACTTTTCAAATTAGCCCATTTTCAAATTCGTATTTCAGGAATATCACCTTCAATTATAAGTTTTCCTTCGGTAGCATTTTTAATTTGTTCAACCGTAACTCCGGGTGCCCGTTCCAGAAGTTTGAAGCCTCCCTTTGGAAGCACATCGAGAACGGCTAAGTCGGTAACGATTTTCTTAACACAATTTAATCCCGTTATGGGCAGGGTACACTTTTTCAACAGCTTGGATGCCCCCTCTTTGCTGCAATGCTGCATGGCTACAATAATATGATTAGCCGAAGCCACTAAATCCATTGCACCGCCCATACCCTTCACCATTTTTCCAGGCACTTTCCAGTTAGCGATGTCACCGGTTTCAGAAACTTCCATGGCACCGAGTATAGTGAGGTGAATATTTCCACCCCTGATCATGGCAAAGCTTTCAGCCGAGCTGAAGAGTGATGAGCCAGGCATCATCGTGATAGTTTGTTTGCCGGCATTGATGAAATCGGCATCTACTTTATCTTCAGTGGGGAAGGGCCCGATGCCTAATAATCCGTTTTCGGATTGGAGTACAACATTTAAGTTGGCGGGAATGTAATTGGCTACCAGGGTGGGAATGCCAATGCCTAAGTTGATGTACATACCATCTTTAACTTCCTGCGCGATGCGTTTTGCTATACCTGTTTTATCTAACATGTTGATTTGAAAATTATAGGATTTGAAAATTTGAAGATTATGATTTTGATGAGCTAATGATTTTTGAGATTATCTTGATTATGCTTTGAAGGTCATCCAATAATTTCTCAGGATCAGGATAATGATCTGATTCTTTGCATAAGAGTAACCAATATTGCGTTTTCATCCGCCTCTTTAGCGGCTATCTTGAATTTATGGATAAAGTCAGCCTTTGACTCAGCATTCTGTGCTTCTCTTGTATTTGCGCCAATGGAGGTACCTGATTTCAATAATTGCCTGGCAATTATGTACTTCTTTTTACTCTCCAATTGCTCACAATAATCAATTATCGCTAATGAAAATTTGAATGTTAAATCAACTATAATATTGTCCTTATCGTCCCTCATGGTTAACCATATTCAAATTTTCAAATTATTTCATTTTTAAATTTTGGTAATGGTTTTTTGTTCAATCCTTTTCTCATAATTCTTTCCCTGAAAAATACGTTGTACATAAATGCCGGGTGTGTGTATTTGGTTTGGATCCAGTTCGCCAACCGGTACCAGTTCTTCTACTTCAGCAATGGTAATCTTTCCGGCTGCGGCCATCATGGGGTTAAAGTTTCGTGATGTTCCCCGATAGATCAGGTTACCTGTAGTGTCGCCTTTCCACGCCTTTACAAGTGAAAAGTCAGCACGAAGCCAATGTTCCATCAGGTACATTTTACCATGAAATTCACGAACTTCTTTTCCTTCGGCCACTTCTGTTCCATAACCCGCTGGAGTAAAAAATGCCGGAATTCCTGCACCTCCTGCACGAATGCGTTCAGCTAATGTTCCCTGCGGAATCAGATCAACCTCCAACTCACCGGTTAGCAGCTGCCGTTCAAATTCAGCATTTTCCCCAACGTATGAAGAGATCATCTTTTTTACCTGACGGGTTTTAAGTAGCAGTCCGATGCCAAAATCGTCAACACCTGCATTGTTGGAAATACACGTAAGTCCTTTAACACCTTTGCGAAGCAACGCTGCGAGACAATTTTCCGGAATGCCTGAAAGACCAAAACCTCCTAACATCAGCACAGCATTGTCGGGAATATCGCGCACGGCTTCATCAGCGTTGGCTACAACTTTATCAATCATAGTAATCAATTGTTTAGGTCAAATCTCAAGATTCAACGAGGATTTCACAAGTACTTTTTGAGCAGTTTTAAGGCATCCTCCTTATCGTGATGCAGTTGCTTCTTTAAATCATCCAGGTCGTTGAATTTTGCATCGTTGCGGATCATGTGCAGAAACTTAATGGTTAAGGTTTCGCCATAGATGTCTTTATTGAAATCAAAAATATTCACCTCGATGGATTTGTGTGAGCCACCAACCGTTGGGCGATGCCCGATGTAGAGCATGCCACCAAAAACATCATGACCATAAATTACCTGCACAGCATAAATGCCATCGGCCGGAACAAGTTTGTAGTGTGTATCAATATCGATGTTTGCTGTGGGGAACCCCATAAGCCTTCCCAGCCGATCACCTTTTATTACTCTTCCTGAAAGGGTATAAGGTTTACCCAAAAAATGAGTAGCCGTTTCAAGATCGCCACTATCCAGCGCTTTTCTGATTTTGGTAGAACTTACTGCCACATGATCAACATCCTGTTGTGATATTTCCTCAACATCAAAACCATACTGCGGACCGTTTTTCTTCAATTCCTCAAAGCTGCCTTCGCGGTTGTGTCCAAAGCGGTGATCATACCCGATTACTAATTTTTTTGTGCCGATAGTATTTACCAAAATACGGGTAATAAAATCTTCTGATGAAAGTTCAGAGAACTCTTTGGTGAATGGAATTCTAATAAGGTGTTGTATGCCTTCTTCGCGAAGGAGTTCCGCCTTTTCCTCAAACGTATTTAATAATTTCAGACTCGTATCTTCCGGATATAGCACCAATCGCGGGTGTGGCCAGAATGTTATCACCACCGTTTCGCCTTGTATTTTTTCTGCTACTTCTTTTACCCGCGAAAGTATTTTCTGATGCCCCACATGAACGCCATCAAATGTTCCGCTGGTAACTACGGCTTTGGAAAGCAGGCTAAAATCATCAAGGGTATGATAAATTTTCATGGAGTAACTTCTTCAACACCAATACTGTTACTTAGTTTATAAGGACCAATGCGGGTACGGCAAAGTTGAGAAAGATATGCGCCAACACCAAGAGCTTCACCCATATCGCGCACCAGGCTTCTGATGTACGTACCTTTGGAACAAACAATCCGAAAGGTTACTTCCGGCTGGTTGTACCTTATAATTTCAAATTCAGTCACTTCAACTTCACGGGGCTTCAACTCAAGTTCTTTTCCTTTTCGTGCGAAAGCATAAGCGCGTTTGCCCCCGATTCTTATAGCTGAATGAACCGGAGGAATCTGAGATAACTTACCCGTTAAGGTTTTAGCTACCCCACTGATTGATTCAAATGTAACATGACTAATATCTTTAGCCTCTGATACTTCTGTCTCTAAATCGTATGAGGGTGTGGTTTGCCCCAATACAAGCGTACCTGTGTATTCCTTTTCCTGACCCATAAATTCTTCAATTCGCTTGGTCATTTTGCCGGTGCAGATAATGAGTAGGCCAGTTGCCAAAGGGTCGAGCGTTCCGGCATGACCGATTTTTTTCATCTTCAGGATGTAGCGTAACTTATTCACCACATCAAAGGAGGTCCAGCGAAGAGGTTTGTTTATTAACAAAATTCGATCCTGAGTGTTGGGAGTAGTTTCCATTATACAATGGCCAGATCAATGCCCAGGTAGTAGAGTATCAGGATTATTAGACCAACGATAATCCTGTAGTAGCCAAATACTTTAAAGCCATGTTTGGTAAGAAATGCGATAAATGACTTAATCGCTATAAGGGCGACTATAAAAGCCACAACATTGCCAATAACAAGCAGGTTGATTTCATGTGTGGAAAAAGTCTGGCCAGCTCTATAAAACGAAAACATTTTATAAAGTGTGGCAGCAAACATGGTGGGCACTGCCAGGAAAAACGAAAATTCAGCGGCTGTCTTTTTGTTTAATTTTTGCGTTAACCCGCCAATAATGGTGGCAGCCGACCGGGACACACCGGGCACCATCGCCAGGCATTGAAAGAAACCTATCTTGAGCGCAACCGGATAGGTAATACGCTGATCAAGATTTTTTTCATTGGGTTCAAAAATCTTGTCAATAAACAGAAATATTATTCCTCCAATGATAAGCATAAACCCCACTACTTCAACGCGCTCAAGCAACGCGTCAATGTAATCATCCAGCAAGAAACCAATGATAGCTGCGGGGATAAAAGCAAATGCAAGTTTGTAATAGAAATCGAGTGACTGCAGAAATTTTTTCCAATACAGTACCACCACGGATAAAATTGCACCAAGTTGAATGGCTACAGTAAATACTTTTGTGAACGGGTGGGTTGAAATGCCCATTAACGATGAGCCAATGATAATATGTCCCGTAGAAGATACCGGTAAAAATTCGGTTAGGCCTTCAATGATGGCCAGAAGAATAGATTCAATTACAGACATGTAAGCTGCCGGATCCTGCTGATGTGATGATTATTTCTTTTGATCTGAACGGTGCATGATGGCAAAAATCTCAAGTCCAAATCCTGCAAGTACAATCAGTGGCCCCAGGGTTAATCCAAAAAATCCAAAACCATAGTCGGCTTTGTCTATGGACATAATGGTAAAGCCTACCACCAGGGTTAGCAGACCAAGAACCATAAGTTGATAATTCTTTTTCGTAAAGGGTAGCTTGCTTTCCATAGAATTATTAGTAGAGTTCATCAAGTGACATTTTTAAATACCTGCGAATAGAAAAGTATGTGCTGCTGGCGGCTACCAGAATGCCCGTGAGCAAAAGCATTCCTGTTAATAGGAGTAACCGGTCAGTATTTAATAACAGGGTTAGATCTTCTATTTGTTTATTCGCGTAATTTATAAGCGCCCAAAGAGCAGCAGAAGCCAGTAACCCTGCCACAATTCCGTACATCATGGCACGCAATATAAACGGACGCTGAATGAACCATCGCTTAGCGCCTACCAATTGCATGCTACGGATAAGAAATCGTTGGGAGAATAATGCCAGCCTGATGGTGTTGTTGATCAGTAAGACAACGGTAATCAGTAACACTACAACTATACCCATTAGTACTAATCCAACCTTGGTTACATTCCGGTTAATGGCCTCAATGAGACTTTCAACATAAAAGACCTGGAACACACCGTTCATTTTTTCAAGCTCTGTTTGCAGTTGTTTCATTTTTTCGGCTGAATGAAACGCAGGATCGATAGTGACCAGGTATGCATCATGCAACGGATTTTCACCTAGAAACTTCGTGAAATCTTCACCAGTCTCGGCTATAAATTTTGTGGCTGCATCATTTTTTGAAACATAGGTTATAGCCTCTTTTTTGCTGATATAAGGCAGGGCTTCAATATTTTTTTCTACCTGAAGACGCTGAGTTTCGGTCAGACCGTTTTTCAGGTATATCTGCACCCGGATGCTTTCCCGCACGAGGCGTTCCAGTTCTTGTGAGTATATAATGAGCATTCCGAAAAGGCCGGTAACAAAAAGAGCCAGCGTTATGCTGGCAATTACACCTACGTAGGGGTAACTACCCAGTTTCTTTTTGATGTACGTCTTTTGCATGGCGGTCAAATTTAGGAAATAAAAAAGCCTCTGGAAATTACCAGAGGCTTTTTATTCAAGCGCCTCAAATCAATCTGCTCTGTGCTCTTTTAATTTTTTAATCAGTTTGGCATCCCTGATAGGCACCAACAGTGTAGGTGTTTCAACCTGTTCATCGAGCAGGTAATAACTTGTTTTGTAGTACAGGAACACGGTTCGTTTATTCTCGGAAATGAATTCCAGTATTTCGTAAAGATTATTCTCAAACGAACCATAGAGTACAAGCTTTCCGCCACGGAAGATGTAATGGAAATTATACTTTTTATTTCCCGACTCAACATCAACTTCAACTGATGAAGTGACGAACGCTTTGGTAATAAAGGCTATCTGGTCGTGTTCTTTTTGCAAATTGGCAGATTCCTCCGCTGATTCGGGAGTATAAATATCCAGTTTAGGTTTTGTTACTTCAGCAGCAGGTGTTGTTACCTCAGCCGATGAGCTGGCTGATTTCTTTTCTTCAGCTTTTTCCTCTATTACTGGTGGTTCTTCAGGTAAGTTAGCCTCCTCAGTTGGTTCTTCAACTTCTTCTGTTTTGGAAACTATGGATTCTGCAGGTTCGCTATCAGTAAAATACCAGTAAACAGCCGTGGTCACTAATCCGGCAACAATCACTGAGGATACAACTTTGGTAAACAATGCTGTTTGACCACCGGTACCAGAAGCTACCGGAACGTTATTGAGCATGGTTTTAAGTTCAAGCGCCCGTTGTTTGCGGATGCCTTCAACCAGTTGTTGTTGGAGTTGCATCTCCTTCTGGAGTTCAGGATTTGCCTCCAGCTTTTGCTCAAAAGCAACTTTATCTTGTTCACCCATCCGGTTGGACAGGTAGTCGTCAAGTAAGTCTAAATCTTTTTCTACTGCCATTTTCTTAATCTAAAAAATCCTGCTCAGAATATTGAGCCTTCACCAATTCATCCAGTTTCTTTTTACACTTATATTTTTTTGTCTTTGCAGTATCGGTATTGGCAAATCCAAGTTTTTCTGCGATATCCTGCATGGACATTTCTTCAAAGTAATAATACATCAAAACCTTTTTACAGGTTTCGCCCAATTGGTCAATACAACGGGCAATTATTTTGTTTCGCTCTTCACTTTCGGTATCAATAGTAACCGAAACATCCTTTTCCTCACGGGAGAGACGCTTTTTACGGTCAAGTTCCTTCCTCCACAAGTTCTGACATATACTGTAAATATATGTACTGATTTTAGAGGTCATCACCAGCTTACCGGAAGTGGCTTTTTGCCAAAAAACAACGAGGGCATCCTGATAAACATCGCGGGCTTCCTCTTCTGTTCCACTATTGGTAATGACCAGCTTGGTCATCATCCTGTAGTACTTCTTGTATAGCGTTTCAAGAGCCTTTTCATCGCCTTTACAAATGCGTTCGAAGATCTCTTTTTCTTCCATTACTGAGCTCGACCTGTATACCATTAGGCTTAAATATGGTAACCTGTTTTAAAGGTTAGCGTGTAGTTTTATCGATTAAAAGTTATTAAGGTGGTTAAGATACCTTTTTCCACGTTTGGGTACGCCATACCGGTCCCCAATAGCCTCTGACCTTCAAATCATTGGACTCCAGCCAGAGCTTACACCGATAAACTTTTCCTGCCTCTGGGTCTAAAATATGGCCATCGGAGTATTCACTGCCATCTTTTTTCATTCCCTGGATGATCTCCATGCCGAGTATCTTCTTTTTAAACCGATCGTCATCCTCAGGACATTTGTTGCAGACCGGATCCTGATCATCACCCGGTTTAGGGAAAATCTTGATAACCTTTCCATAGACAAGTCCGCCACGCTCAAATATTTCTACTATAGACTTTGTTTCACCGGTTTTGTCGTCAATGGATTTCCATTTACCGAGAATGGAATGTTGGGCAGATACTGAAAATCCAGCGATCAAAACGATGACTGTCAACAATACTTTCTTCATAAAAATTGAGTCTTTTGGTGCTAAAATAAAAAACCCTGACGGAACCGTCAGGGTTTTAAACTTTTGTAATAAAAATTATTCCGCAATTTCTGTATTCTCAAGCGGGGTAACACTCACTACCTCAATCTGAGGCTTGGTTTCCTTTAAGGAAGCTTCTGCAGATGGGGCAGGGGCTAAAAGTGGAGCAATAACCAAGGCCACCACCGACATCAGCTTTAATAAAATGTTGAGTGATGGACCGGAAGTATCTTTAAAGGGATCACCCACAGTATCACCCACCACAGCTGCTTTATGTGGTTCTGATTTTTTATAGTACTTCTGTCCGTTTATCTCTACACCTTCTTCAAAGCTTTTCTTGGCATTATCCCACGCGCCACCGGCATTCGATTGGAAAATTGCCATCAATACACCCGATACCGTTACACCAGCCAGCATACCACCTAATGATTCCACACCAAAGCCAGGTAAGAAGGCGATCAGCACCGGAGCTATAACAGCCATAAGGCCGGGTAATACCATTTGACGAATAGCAGCTTGAGTAGAGATTTCAACACACTTACCATACTCAGCTTTTCCATCGGCTTCATCGAAAGTTTTTTGATCTTCGTTCGACCACTCTTCTTTTGCTTTATCTCCGTTTCGCTTCATCACCTCCAGCGCTGCCTTCAATTGAGGGATAGAAGTAAATTGTCTTCTCACCTCTTCAATCATCGACATGGCTGCACGGCCAACGGCACCCATAGCAAGCGCTGAAAAGACAAATGGAAGCATACCACCAATGAAAAGACCAGCCATTACGTTGGCTTTTGATACGTCAATTGAACCAAGTTTGGCCGTAGTCATAAACGCTCCGAAAAGAGCAAGGGCTGTAAGGGCAGCTGAAGCGATGGCAAAACCTTTACCAATAGCAGCTGTGGTATTTCCAACAGCGTCCAACTTATCGGTGCGTGAGCGAACTTCCTTAGGAAGTTCAGACATTTCGGCAATACCACCGGCATTATCAGAAATTGGTCCGTAGGCGTCAACCGCTAATTGAATACCCAGGTTGGAAAGCATACCTACCGCAGCGATGGCGATACCGTAAAGTCCTCCAAAATGAAAAGCCCCAATAATGGACAGTGCGATGATAATGATGGGAAGCGCGGTTGACATCATGCCTACTCCAAGGCCAGCAATAATGTTGGTTGCTGCACCAGTAGAAGATTGCCTTACAATCGACAGCACTGGCTTCTTACCCATACCGGTATAGTATTCTGTAATCAGACCTACCAATAGTCCGCCAATAAGACCTATTACGGTTGCCCAGAAAACACCCAGGGCTGTCATTGTGCGCACTACGTTGTTACCGTTTTCATCGGTATACAATGGATCAGTAAATGACCATTGTTCAGGTAGCATATAGGTAATAATGAAATAAGATGCAGCAATCATTAATCCGGATGAAACAAACTCACCCATGTTTAGTGCCCGTTGTGGGTCACCACCCTCTTTCACGCGAACAAAGAAAGTTCCGAGGAATGACATCACAATACCTACACCGGCTAATACTAATGGCAACAATACAGCCGAAAGTCCATTGAAGTTATCAACAAAACCGGGAACCATAAAGGCGGCTCCAAGTACCATAGTACCGATAATAGAGCCCACGTATGATTCAAAAAGGTCGGCACCCATACCGGCAACATCCCCTACGTTATCACCCACGTTATCGGCAATAGTAGCCGGGTTTAGTGGGTGGTCTTCTGGTATACCAGCTTCCACTTTACCTACAAGGTCAGCGCCAACATCGGCTGCTTTTGTATAGATACCGCCACCCACACGCGCAAAGAGGGCAATGGATGATGCACCAAATGAAAAACCAGTAATGATCGTAATTACTTGTGTAAGATTTGCCTGGGTGTCAATCCCAAACATGCTTGAATAAATTATGAATAATGTGCTGAGACCAAGAACCCCCAGACCAACAACACCCATACCCATTACAGATCCACCTGCAAAAGCAACTTCAAGTGCTCTTCCTAAGCTTGTGCGAGCCGCATGGGTTGTGCGTACATTGGCTTTCGTGGCAACACGCATCCCAATAAAGCCGGCTAATGCTGAACAGAATGCGCCTAAGATGAATGATACAGCAACTAATGGAGATGATGTTTCAGTATTGGCAGTAACCCCTAGCAGTACGGCTACACAAAGAACAAATACAGCCAGTACTTTGTACTCAGCTTTTAAGAATGCCATTGCACCTTCGGCAATGTGGCCTGCAATTTTTTTCATTTTATCAGTGCCGGCATCCTGCTTGTTAACCCAGGCACTTTTCCATAAAACAAAGATGATCCCCAGCACACCAAATACCGGAAGGTAATAGAGTAAATTTTCCATGTTACGAATTAAGGTTATCGATTCAGTTAATTTTTCTACTTTCTGTCAGCGTTCTTAATGCCTGTTGTGTAACGAATACAGGCTTATTTTCATAGTCTGCCTTTAAAAGCAGCGCAAAGATAGAATAACTGGTAAAACCTGCAAAAACGACCAAAATTAACAGAATTTGAGGTTTGGATGGCTGAATTAACCTTGGTTGAATAGCTCCCGAAGAGCTATCCATAATTGTTTCTTTTTAGCCTCATCGAATGCCCCTAAAGTGTCGGCCTGAAGCATCTTGATACCGCTCCAGCTGCTTACCTGATAAGGCGTATTTACCGGGTGTATTTTACTCCCAAATGATAAGACAACAGGTGGATTAAAGACTTGCAGTTCGGCCAGATCCGCTTTCTCTTTTACAAGTATTTGTACCTGCGCCATTTTAAGTTTTACAGCGCCAAGAATTTTGCTTAACAATTCAATTTCGTTTGGACTGAGGGCTGACCAGATTTGTGGGAGCAGTATAATTACTCTTCCAGGAATTTTATACAGATCTTCTGTAAAGGTTTGTTCAATGGCCTCCCGCTGTAAACTCATCACTCAATGTCGAATATAGATTTCAATTCGTGGGCATCCTGAGGTTTCATACGTCCGGCCAGTATAAGGCGTAATTGTCTTCTTCGAAGGGCGCCATTGTAAAACTCTTTATCCTTTTCAGTTTCAGGTTCAATTTCAGGCACATCAATCGGGCGGCCGCTTTGATCAACAGCAACAAAAGTAAAATATGCACTATTGCTCTCCATCTTTTTTCCGGAAGGAATATCCTCGGCATCTACATCAATGCGTACCTCCATGGATGAGTTAAACGCACGGGTTACGTTGGCTTTAAGCGTGACTACATTACCCAAAAGAATGGGATGTTTAAACGAAATATTATCAACGGATGCGGTTACAACAATCCGGTTCGAATGCTTTTGCGCTGCGATGGCCGATACAATATCCATCCAGTGCATGAGTCTTCCGCCCATTAAATTATTTAAGGTGTTGGTATCATTAGGTAGCACCAACTCAGTCATGCTCACAAACGATTCACGGGGAAACTTCTTTTTTCTTGGCATTTTATTTTAACTAATGACTAAAGACTATTTTTTCCAACCCTGCTCACCCAGTAGCGGCACAAAACTAAAGTAATCAAACTCTTCTTTTATCAGCTGACCATTCTTTTTGCGAATCTTCAACATCACTTGCTTTTCGCGATTACCTACGGGTATTACTAAAATCCCACCTTCGGCTAATTGGTTAATCAGTGCATCCGGAACAACGGGTGCGCCAGCCGTTACAATAATCTTATCGAAGGGAGCCTTTGCGGAAATACCTTTTGATCCATCGCCATAAAAAAAGAATGGTTTATACCCCAGTTTTGGCAGAAATGACTTTGCTGTTTCGTAAAGCTTTTTGTTGTATTCAATTGTATAAACTTTCGCACCCAGTTCCAGTAAAATGCAGGCCTGATAACCCGATCCTGTGCCTATTTCAAGAACTTTATCACCCGGCTTGATTTCCAGCTTTTCTGTCTGGAAGGCTACAGTATAAGGTTGAGAAATGGTCTGGCCTTCCCCGATAGGAAATGCCTTGTCCTGATAAGCGTGTTCAAGCAGGGCATTATCAAAAAAAACGTGCCTGGGAACCTTGCCAATGGCTTGCAACACGTTAGGGTCTTTTATACCCTTGTTTTGGAGTATTTTAACCAGTTTATTTCGTAGACCACGCTGCTTGTAATTATCCTCCAACATTTCGTTTTTGAGCAAAAAAGGGCATTTTTTAGCCATGAACAAAGTTTCTGAAAATCTTTAGGAAAATTGAAACCAACAGGCGTACTTTAGGGTTCTCTCATGCACAGTGAATAAGCTTTTTGCCATAGCGTTCACGTGTATTTACCTGCTCCTGACAGTGGGTGTGGCAAAAACCACACACTACTGCATGGGGCGGGCAAAATCCGCGGAAATCTTCAGTTTTGAGGCCAAAAAATGCCCCTGTAGCCGCATTATCCCAGAAAATTCAGGATGTTGTCAGGATGAACATGAAATCATTAAAGTTGATGATAATCAGTCATTTGCGGGTTCTTTAGTTTTAGATGCTCCTGCACTATTCTCCATCAGAACAGTAAATGATCAGTTAGAATCTGTTTCAATAATCGATAAAACGAGTATTAATACTTACTTAGACAATTATATTCCTCCACCCGAAGCCTTATTCAAGGTTAATTGCAGTTTTCTTTTTTACGATGGTCACAATTTGATGGTTTAGATTCCATCAAAAGTAGTTTGCTGCATCTCTGCAGTATCATTTTTATTCAACTCTTAAATCGTAAACATTTTTATGAAAACAAAAATCATTATCCTATTTCTTCTGATCAGCTCTGTCGTTGCTTTTGCACAATCAAAATCGAAAGTAGCTACGGCAAATATTAAAGTCTATGGAAACTGCGGTATGTGCAAAGAGCGCATTGAAGCAGCACTCGATTACAAAGGCATCAAGACTGCAAAGTGGGATGCTAAAACCAAAAATCTTTCAGTAGTCTATAGTCCTTCTAAAATAACCGAACAGAGAATCCATGAGTTGGTAGCAGCCGTTGGTCATGATACGGATAAAGTAAAGGCGAAGGATACCATTTATGCTGATCTTCCTTTTTGTTGTTTATATCGTGATCACGATCACGAAGGAATGGATGACAATTAAGGGTTATGTTCAGAAATTCAAATTTTAGAATCGCTATAATGTTGGCGGTTGTGCTGTATTCCATTTCAGTGAATGCGCAGAAACTGATGGGCGTTGTAGTAGAGAAGAATGTCAAGGGTGTTGATGAACCATTGGCAGGCGCCAATATTGTCTGGATGGGTACTACTTCAGGTACTACATCCGGTAGTAATGGAGTATTCATGATTGATCGGTTGGAGGGCTTCACAAAGCTGGTGGTGAGTTATGTTGGTTATAAATCCGATACATTAGCCATCGCCAATCAAACCCGCATTAAAGTAACCCTAGTTTCTGATGAATACTTGCAGGAAGTGACTGTAGTGGGGTGGAGACCTTCATCAGGAATAGATCATGCGCGAGGCATCAATACCGTTATCATGACGGAGAAAGAATTGTTCAAAGCCGCATGTTGTAACCTGTCTGAAAGTTTTGAAACCAATCCATCCGTTGATGTGGCCTTTACAGATGCCATTACCGGTACGAGACAAATTCAAATGCTCGGTTTATCAGGACCCAATACGATGATATCCATTGAAAATATGCCGGGTGTGCGCGGTCTGGCTTCAAGCCAGGGAATACAATTCATTCCCGGATCATGGATCAACTCCATTCAAGTAACCAAAGGAGTGGGGTCGGTTATTAATGGTTATGAAAGCATCGCTGGTCAGATTAATGTGGAGATGAAGAAGCCTGAGGAGAGTGAGCGTTTATACATCAACGGTTATGTGAATAATGCTGCCCGGTCTGAATTGAATATTAACTACACGGCACAAACAAGCGATAAATGGGCGACAACATTTTTGCTTCATGGCAGCACACGTCCCTTTGAAATGGATAGCAATGATGATTCATTTCTGGATTTTCCAACCGGATCGCAGCTCAACGCCATAAACCGATGGGTATATAACAACAACAAAGGTTTGCTGGGTCAGTTCGGTGTTAAAGTATTAACCGATATAAAACAAGGTGGGCAGACTAATTTTGATCCTGAACAGGATAAACTTACAACCAACCGCTACGGATTTGAAATTAATACACTTCGGTACGAAGCTTGGGGAAAGTTGGGTTATCAATTTACCGGTAAGCCCTACAAAAGTATTGGGCTACAGCTTTCTGCCCTTCAGCATGAGCATGACAGTTACTATGGATTCAATGAACATAGAGCGGATGAGAAGTCAATGTACGCTAACTTAATCTATCAGTCCATAATCGGAACAACAAGTCATAAGTTTAAGACAGGTATAAGTTTTTTGTATGATGAATTTAAGGAATCACTAACAAACTCCATCCTGCCGATTAATTTTAACGGAAGTTTTCAAAATACTCTTTCATTTGATCGTACTGAAGTTGTGCCAGGAATTTTTGCTGAATACAACTACGATAATCTTGGAAATTTCTCTGCGATAGTGGGCGCCCGTGTAGACTATCATAATTTGTTTGGAACGTTGTTCACACCTCGTGTTCATTTCAAATACAATGTAACGGAAACGACATCATTACGCTTGTCGGCAGGAAGAGGGATTAGGGTTGCAAACATATTAACTGAAAATACAGGTATGTTAGCGTCATCGCGGCAGATCGTATTTGCAGATTTACAAGGTAACAAGGCATATGGCTTCAGGCCTGATCAGGCATGGAACTTTGGTATTAATATGGCACAGGATTTTACATTGGATTATCGCTCGGGTGCGATCACCGTGGATTACTTCTTTACGGATTTTGAAAATCAGGCTGTTCTTGATCTTGATAACACAGCACGAGAAGCAAGATTTTTCGGACTAAATGGTAAGTCATTTTCTCACAGTTTTCAATTTCAGGTTGACTATGAGTTGATACGCAGGTTTGATTTACGAATGGCTTATCGCTGGCTGAACGTACAGACTGATTATACGGAAGGCAGATTAGTGCGACCACTCATTCCGGAGCACCGCGCATTTGTAAACCTGGCGTATGAAACAAAAAACAAGTGGAAGTTTGACTACACCGTGCAATGGATGGGAAGACAACGCATACCTGACACTTCGCAGAATATTCCGGAATATCAATTGTCATCATACTCTTCCGATTATTTCTTAATGAATGCTCAAATCTCAAAGGACTTTAAGGACAAGTGGAGTGTTTACCTGGGTGTTGAAAACCTCAACAATTTTACGTTGGATAATCCCATTGTCGCGGCTGATCTTCCGTTTAGCCAATATTTTGACACCTCTATGGTATGGGGACCAATTTTTGGGAGAATGTTTTACGCTGGTTTTCGATATAGATTAAAATGACAGGAAAAGCTTTCCTGAAGGGGTAAATTCAGGAAAGCTTTTTTAAAATCCGATCAAAATAAAGGGTGCCCAATAGTAAGGGGCTGCATATTTTGAATCGATCATTTTTAACTTCGCTTGTTGCAGTTTTCTGCTATAATCGCTTGATGATATTTCCAGCAGGAGCTGATAAAAGTTTGTCATTAGTTCTGCTGTTGACTCATCGGCTACACTCCAAAAGGATACAATGATATTTTTTGCACCGGCATAAACCAATGCCCTCGATAGTCCGATCACACCTTCACCTTTAGAGATTTTCCCCAAACCGGTTTGACAAGCCGAGAGTGTAACCAAACTGGCGTTCAGGTGAAGGTTATAGATTTCCCCTGAAAAAAGCTTTCCATCTTCTGCCTCCGAATCACTTTGAAGGTAGATTCTGGAAAGTTCCGGATTATTTTCATCAACAATCCCATGGGTAGCCAGGTGAACCAGTGAATAGTCTCTTAAATTGCTGGCTTTAAGATTTGTCTCACTAGCCTTCGTGTTTAACAAAACTTCAGCGCTAATATTCTTGCTGTTAAAAAGCTGTTGAATGGTATTAACCTCTTCTTTTGTGCCTGGTAAATCGTTCAGATAATCGTTGGCAGGAAAGGTAACGGGTGCACATAACAAAGCTGATGTAATTGTGGAGCCTTTGTCTTTCTTTTGAAGTAACAGTCCTGCTGAAAATTCATACCGAACGCTATACCGTTGAACTAAATAGGGTAGTGACGGATACGGTGCTTTGATGTCCTTCACATCTTTTGTGAGAAGCACTTCAAATGGAATTACACTTAATCGACCTGTAGGAAGAATAACCAGGTCATTTACAGATCGTGGAATACGTGGAGGAATTAACAATTTGTGAAGTTTCCGTGCGGTTGATATATACACTTCTTCTCCCATATAGAATAGTCCGTTACGCAGGCCTGTAATACTCCTGTCGTAATCTGACGGTATGGCCTTGTCGTTAATCCTGAATGATTTTCGGGTTATCGTGTAGGTATATAGTCTTGCTGAATTGCGTTTACTATCATCAATAAAATAACTGATAATGGCGGATTTGTCGTCAATTAGGTTTTGTATCTGAGAAATGGATGGTGTAGATGAATTGTATTTCAAATTGAAATATTCAGGGTATTGCTTTTCAAGATTTTTAATAAAGGATTGATAACCCTGATTGAGGTGGAAGGCTGTTTCACGGAGATATTTCTCTTCTTCTTCCGATGGCTTTTGCGCAAGTTTTTGTGATACGAGGGCAAGGGCTGATTTCAAGCTTTTCTCTTCTTCCAGCAATTCATCAGGTACTCCGGCAAATGATTTGGCATTTGTGTCGGAGATAGCATCCAGCAATACTGCGGATTTACTTTTTTCTGCAAAATAAAATGATAACTCCCGATAGTTCTTGCGTTTCCTTATAGCTACATCACTTAATTCATAAGCGATTCGAACACCATCGGCATAGACTTCATTGGCGATAGCTCCCAATGAAATTTTATCCGATTCATTTGTGGCCTGCTTGCGCAAGCGGTCAATCAATGAATCACACTCCTGGAGTGTCTTAAGTCCCAGGTCAAGATCTTTTTGCTTTAGTGTTCTTCCAAAATGACGTGCTTCCAGCGTTTGCGCTTTATACATCATGGAATACAGTAGCTGATTCCCATTGTAAAAATTTTCTCCTGTAGGATTTACTTCAATGTTTTCTGAATTGAAGTCGCTCACGTTGGCGATTAATGCCTGCTGATAACTTTGCAAGGCGTCCTCAAACTTGTCATTTGATTGGTGTATGTTACCGATGCGGTTGTACATAGCGGCCACATCCGGGTGTTTTTTGCCATGTGATCCTATGTAAATGGCCAGGGCTTTTTCATAAAACTCCATGGCCGTTTTTTTATCATCAAGTTTCGTGTAAGTATAGCCAAGACTCGATAGAACAAAAGCTTTTGATGCATTCGGTTGAGGATTGATTTTTTCCCAAATGGCTAATGCTGTCTCATAATAGTTGATGGCATCGCCATACAGTTCAAGTTGAAAATAAGCGTACCCCAGATTTGAATTGGCCACGGCCATTTTGGGATGGTCTTTGCCATGAAGCTTCTCATAGATGGCAACTGCCTTCTCATAATAGTCAATGGCTTTATCTGCATCGAGCTGTCCATAAACCAACCCCAGGTTATTGTATGAATTTGCTATCAATTCGTGCGCATCTGGAAGTTCACTTTGTCGCAGTGTCAAGGCCATTTGAAGTTGTTCTTCTGCCTGAAGGTATTTTCCTGTACTGTAGTATACCAAGCCAAGGTTTGATAAGGCCTTGGCTGTCTCTAAAGTATTACCGGTTTGCTGAAGAATGGTGGTTGCTTCTGTGAGTTGTTCGAGTGCTAAATCGTAACGTCCTTGATTGAGGTAGAGGTAGCCTATGGTTGATTGTGTTATTGCACTGAGTAGGGGGGAGTTTTTTGACTGACTTGTTCTTGATAGTACATCCCGAAGCACCTTATCGGCATCATCAAATTTACCTAATCCAATCAACGCTTCTGCTTTTCTGTTGGCGAGAATAACGTTAAGGTCAATGTCTTTACTGGTGCTTTGATCAATTTTTTGGATTGCGTCCTGATACCGCGAATCAAACAATAATGCATCAACCTGATTGATTAATGCTTTATTGGTATTTTGTGCCAGGGTTACACCACCAAGTAAAAGAAGAATTACTATGAGGATATTTATTTTCATGATCAGAAGCGGTAAAAATAGCTGAGCGTCATAACGTCTTCGCGTGTTAAACCATCCGGATTAACATCGCGCTGAGTGATTTTTTTTCCGGCTAAAAGCCGTATTCCCGATTTTACGCTGAAGCTGTATCCTGCAGTAACTATGCCTGAAAGTGCCATACCAAGCGTTCCGTCAAGTTTTTCGCGTTCATTGATATTGGTATTAAAGATTTCATCTTTAGTTATTCGCCAGATAGGTAACAAACCAATACTAAAGTTCAGTCTTGCATAACGGAAATTTCGTTCTGCCCGAAACATGATGTCTGTACCACGTTTTAATTCATAACAAGGTTCATTTTTCCTGACATAGTCTGGACCGCCCTCATAAACGGGTATCCAATCATCCCATGTAAATTGATTTCCATTCTTGTTGAAAGGATGCTGAATTCCGGTGGCAAAAAGCCATTTTCTGTTTACCAGCGAAATGCCGGCTATGGCATCGTAGGTGCCCAGACTGGTTTGGTAATACATGGGCAGTGGAAGCCCAAATTTGTCATCCTTAAGGTTTGAATTATTAGAAGGAATTTTACCGCCAACAGTTACACCGATATCAAATTTCTCTGAGGAGTAGATATTTCGTGTCAGACAATAGGAAATATCTCCAAGTCCACCTGTGCTGCCAAAATTTCCATTTACAGCCTGGTATGGAAGTTTTATTTGTGCGAAGGTTTTATTGTCAATGATGTTAAAGCTCATGTCGAGATTTGCCACGTACACTACAGGTGAAATGGTAGTGGTGCCACGATAAAAGCTAACCTCCATTGACCGGAGTTTGATCGGAACCTTTTTATTAAAGGGTTGATCGGGTTTCATGGCTCCCATGGTACAAAAGCCGGCATCGCTGCAGCCTTGTGACCATACAGTAAAGGTTGTTACTAAAAGCATGAAAAACAGCAGGACTTTTTTCATAGGAATAAGATTAATCAGGGATTATTTTCTTGTTGGCCGCTAATAGCAACAGCGTCAATTTCATTCCAGCCCTCCACAGCAGGAGAATTTAAGGCTAATCTGACTGCATCCACTAAATAGGTGGTTTCTCTAAAGTAAATCGAAAAAATTCTAGACGCTTTAGGTAAATCTGTCCGGGCAGGCTTAGCATATATTTTCTCCCATTTTTTTGTGTGTGCATTGCGGATAAAAACTGTGTCTATCGCACCAGGATTATAGGTTTCATAAATTTCGATGGTATGGATAGTTTGATAAGGCTCAAATCCCAACACGATATACTCACGCTGATTATCCTGTGTTAGTGGCGCCCATGATTTTTCTAAATCTCCATAATTCGGATAGACATTCTCTTCACCTAATGCTTCGAATACGGTATAACCGGGTAGCGCGGTATAATGCGAACTGTAATCAATTACTGAACTGGCATACTGCCGTATCTTAATGCCCGAAAACTCTTCTACATTAGAACACTTGAGAAAAAATAAGCCGATGAAAAGCAGGAGGAGGATCTTTTTCATCTCAGTGATGGTTAGGTATACAGGGTCAAGGTACAAACCCAACCAGAAAAATCCTACAATGAAAAAGCCTGTAATTTTGTACAGGCTTTTTTATGAGTTATTAATTTGACAAAAAAATCAGATTACATTCCAAGTGACTGGTTTTCGATGGATGCTAACTCAATAATTTTTTCGTAATCAGCAGGAGATAAATCACTGTAGAAATAGTGTACCGGATTAATCATTACGCCATGAAGGATAACCTCATAATGCAAATGTGGCGCTGTGGACAAACCAGTATTTCCGACATAACCAATTAAATCGCCACGCTTTACTTTTTGTCCTTGTTTGGTAGCAAAATCATGCATGTGGGCATATCTGGTTTTGTAACCGAAACCATGATCAATTACGATCATTTTTCCGTATCCACTAAACTTTACATTTACCTCTTCTACTACGCCATCGGCAGTTGCATAAATGGGTGTCCCAATCGGGGCTGCAAAGTCAACCCCTGCGTGCATCTTTTTAACTTTATAGATCGGGTGTACACGCATACCGAATCCTGAGGCTAAGGCAATGAGCTGTTTGTTGGCAATTGGTTGAATGGCCGGTATGGCAGCAAAAAGTTTTTCTTTATTCTCGGCCAATTCAATAACCTCATCCTGAGATTTTGATTCGATGTAAATTTTCCTGCGCAGCTTGTCTATCTTTTCGTGAATGCTTACGATCTCATCTTTGCGCAGCATATTTTTTTCCTTGATATCTGCATAACGTTCTGCTCCACCCACACCGGCATTTCGTACGGATTTATCAATAGGCTCAGCCCCCAACACCACACGATAGATATTGTCATCGCGGTGCTCCATGCCATCCAGTGTAGTGCTTAACCGTTCAACTTCTTCATTTAGTTTTTCATAATAATATTCCAGTTCCTTCACCTCATTTTTAAGCAGGAGTTCTTTTGGTGATTCAAAGTAGGTACTGAACATCAGGTAAATGCCAGCCGCCATTAAAAGGGTAAGAAAAAACAGGCCAAGTGCATTAAGAATAATGTCACTCGTTTTGGTTCTGACACGCTCGTACTTACAGGTTTCGGTGTCGTAGTAATACTTGATTTTCATAAAACTTGCAATTATAGTGAATGCGGCCTGAATGGTTTCATGACCTCTTCATTGCATTCGATGAATGGTCCTTCCAGCAGATCAATGCAATATGGGATCGCTGGGAAAATAGCACTCAGACACTGCCGGATAGCCTTGGGCTTCCCCGGAAGGTTCAAAATTAAGCATTTTTTACGAATTCCGGCTGTTTGGCGTGAAAGGATAGCCGTAGGCACATATTTGAGGCTTTCCTGTCGCATTAATTCACCAAATCCCGGCATCATTTTATCACATACAGCTTCTGTGGCCTCAGGGGTTACATCGCGCAAAGCCGGCCCGGTTCCGCCACTGGTTATCACCAGGCAACATCCCTTATGGTCGGCCATATCCATCATAGTTTGTTCGATCAGGTGCTGTTCATCCGGAATTACGGCATAAACTTTTTGCCACGGACTCTTAATATATTCATTGAGTGTGGCTTCGATTTCTTTTCCGGGAATATCTTCGTAGACACCCTGACTGGCGCGGTCGCTCACGTTTATAATGCCAATTAGTATCGGGGAGGTCTTCATAGTTAAATAATTACTGTGTCTGTTCAGACTTGACTTTGAGACCTAATTTCTCAGATCTTCCTTTTTTGAAAACCTGCCTGCCTTTGTTAATTCCTTTTCTGATATTTTTTTGCTGATCAACAGGAAGCATCAGTATCTCCTGGCACTCCACAGAACAACACCCATTAAATTTTTCGGCACAGGTTTTACACTGAATGAAAAGCAAATGACATCCGTCATTTTTACAATTCGTATGGTCATCGCAAGGTGTGCCGCATTGATGACACGTGCTGATGATTTCATCGGAGATACGTTCACCCAACCGTTCATCGAAAACAAAATTTTTACCAATGAATTTATTTTCCAGTGATTGTTCTTTTACCTGACGAGCATATTCAATAATACCTCCGTTAACCTGAAACACATTTTTAAAACCACGGTGCTTCATCCATGCGCTTGCTTTTTCACAGCGAATTCCTCCTGTGCAGTACATGATCAAATTTTTATCCTTTTTGTCTTCCAGCATTTTTTCTACCACAGGAAGCGCTTCGCGGAAAGTATCAACATCGGGACAGATGGCATTTTTGAAATGACCCACTTCACTTTCATAATGGTTGCGCATATCCACTACAATAGTTTCCGGATCTTCGGTGAGCTTGTTGAAGTCGGGTGCGTTAAGGTGGATGCCGCTATCGGTCACATCAAACGTGCTGTCGTCAAGGCCATCGGCAACGATTTTTTTGCGCACCAATATCTTCAGTTTAAAAAATGATTTACCATTATCCTCAACCGCAATATTCAAGCGGATGCCGTTTAACCATGAGGTGGCATACAATATAGACTTGAATTCATTAAGCTTTTGAGTGGGTACACTTATTTGGCCGTTAATGCCTTCATGGGCCACATAAATTCTTCCCCAAACATCAACAGTTGCAAGGTCGAAATAGAGTTTATCCCGAAAGACTTTTGGATCTTCAATTTGGTGATACTTGTAAAACGACAGTGTGGTCCTGTCGGGATTAGGGGTAAGATAAAGCCGCTCCTTGAGGACTTTTCCTTCAATTCTGTTAAATAATTGCATGTTTATTAGTGTCTTTCGCAGGAAAACCTAATAGGTTGCAAATATAAAGGATTGCAGACAGGTGCTAAAATGCTGGTTGTAGAATCGATTAATCAATTCTGCCTGGGCTTTAATTCACCGCGCACAAGTTGATTGTATTGATCACACGTTAGTTGTCCGTGCTTATCGCAATATTGGCAGGATTTATACTCATTGCCAAAGGCACCCTTCTTTATTATTACGGTTGTGCCTTTGCAAACCGGGCAGATCACTTTACCTGTTGGGCCACAATCAATATCATAACTCTGTGATAGAACCTGCTTTACTTTTGTTACTTCTTTGGAACGCTCAATCAGTACTTCGGCTTCGGCTTTTTTGAGTAAATCCAGTGCTTCGGTGTAATGTTGCCCGGTTGTGCCTTTTAATTGTATGTATTTGTTCAGCCAATCTGCACTTTGTTTGAATTTGCTTAGGTAAAACGAATTTTTACCAAAATAAAAGGTAAGATCGGAGGGTACACCTTTAATGTTATTCAATACATATAAGAATTTCTCATCGGCCTGGGCATACAGTCCCTGGTTCATTTCCTCAATGCCCTGATCCATGGTGCGGAGCAATGCGGCCCTTCTTGTCTGTTCCTGATCGGCCCGTACTTGCTGGGTTGCGTTTTTATCAACCTGTTGGGCAGTGGATATTATGGATATGGAAAGGAGCAAAAGAAAAAGACAATACCTCATAATCAATTATTCAAATCTATTTTTGTCAACCCCTAACCATTCTAAAGGAGCCTTGTAAAAAATATCTTCCTTTACAGATGCATCAAGATTCATGTCTTCAATAAACCTGCCAATTTCTAAATCACCAAGCGGAAAGGGATAATCGGAGCCTAACACTACTTTATCGGAGCCCACCATCTTCAAAACATATTCGAGCATTATTGGATCGTGTGTTATACTGTCCACCCAAAATTTGCCGAGGTAGTTCCGTGGGTTTACTGGATTATCGATAGCAACAAGGTCCGGTCGGCAATTAAAGCCATGTTCAATGCGTCCTAACGTTGCCAGAAACGAGCCGCCTGCGTGTGAGAACATAACCCGGAGTTTAGGAAGCTTATCAAAAATCCCACTAAAGATCATGGAGCAAATGGCTCGGGTAGTTTCAGCTGGCATACCCACCAGCCACGGCAACCAGTAGCGTTGCATATATTTTTGGCCCATCATGTTCCATGGGTGAACCATTATAGCCATGCCCAGTTTTTCACACGCTTCAAAAATTGGGTAGAACCGTTCCTCATTCAAATTCAAGTCATTGATATTTGAGCCAATTTGAATTCCTTGCAAACCAATTTTTTTACATCGTTCTAATTCCTGAATGGCCAGTTCCGTATCCTGCATAGGCAGTGTGGCTAAACCCAGGTAATGCTTTGGATGTTTTTCAATTAGCTCGGCCAGGTCATCGTTCAGGAATTGGGAGAGGTCAAGGCAATCTAACGGTTTGGCCCAATACGAAAACATAACCGGTATGGTACAAACCACTTGTACTTGAGTATTGAACTTTGCGTATTCGTCAATTCTTAATTTCGGGTTCCATGCATTCTCATTGATTTCACGGAAGAATTGATTGCCGCGCATCATTTTAGCGAACCCTTTTTTATGATGCTGGAGGTAGATAAAATCACCATACCCGAATTTATCACTCCAGTTGGGGAGTTTCTTGGGAATAATGTGGGTATGGGTATCGATTTTGAGCATGGACTGATTAAACAATCCCGCAATATCGGGGATTTTGGAAAGAGTTCAACAATATGAATATGTAGATATTTAATCTGATGTTTTGTAAATATTTCAAAACAATTCTTTTAGTAATATCTGGAATGAGTTAGACCTGACCTCCCAACGATAACTCATTGAGTTAGTGAGATCTCTTTAAAACAATTTGTTCAGACTTTTTTGCAACAATCCGGGAAAAGAACTCTCGCAATGCGGGGTATTCTGGTACATTATAGATTACCTTATTAAATTTTAACCTGCTTGTAACAAAAATTTTGTCACCTAGATTAGTAGTAGATATTGTAAATATAGCCGTTTTGTTTGGAAGTTCGAGGATACCTGAAGTAGGCAGTTCATCTACTTCGAACCCTTCCGGTATAGTGAGTACTGTAGTCATAGTTCTTTCAATTCTAGAACCTAAATCAACCGGATAATGTCTATGTTCTAACTTGAAGGGATTATCCTCCTCTTTTATTGTTACGTAAGGATTGACATATAACAGGCTATGAGTTGCTAAAGCATTATTAGGAATGAATAATTCATATCTTACTATTAAACTGAGTTTTTTGTTTGTAAGGTTTTCAAGTGCACGACTCTTCACACTCCACAATTCATCCTCTAATTCGTCTTTGAGAAACTCATCTTCTCCCAATTCTTCAATTTTTTCTCGAGCCATTGTAGCTTCATATCCTGAAAGGTCAATAAAAATAGATCCATCTAAATTACCTTTAGAATCAATTTTAAAATCTGATTGAACTGCTATTCGAGTGTCCATTTTTAAACTGTCACGCGTGATACCATGTTTTAGCAGATAGTCTTTGGTATATTCTTCTGAAAAACCTTGCTTATATCTGGGAGGAAATGTTATTGACGACCTGTATAGCTTTGGATTAGGCATAAAAGGTTCTTCTTTAAAGGCCGGTATGTTGGTTAAAGTGTATTTTCTAAGTTTTCCCTCTTGCTTTATCGAAACATCCAGATCGAAAAGACCGTGTATGACAGCCGTTACACCAAACATACTTCCAGGAAAGAAAATTTCATACTCGCTCCATTGTACGGGTATTGAGTGCTGAAAGTGCCAGTCAAAAATTGCGTAGCTATTTGTTTTAATCGTATATGCATATTCAATAACGGATCCTTCCTTTAGGTTCGGGAAGAATACTTTTGTTTCTAACGTTCTTTTACTTTTTTCACTGAATAGATCCTTTGAACCGAAGTGAGTTTTGACAATGTTGTGGTTTTCGTCAAGATTGTAAACGGTTCCAGAAAATTCTGAGAGTTTTGAATCTGCAATTTTTATAGTGTGATTCCCCCATTCTTCAAAGGCTTCTTTTTTAAAAATTTTTATTCGCCTTTGAATAGTTAATGTTGTACCCCAATAGGGGTCGGATGTACATTTCCCGTAATCAAAAAGGATCAACGCTATGGCAGAAGAATCAGCCTCATAGGTTTTCTTTTTTAACCACGTGCTGGCTTCGGTCCCAATTTTGTTAGGTCGAAGTATTGTTTGGGCCGTTAGTGTACTTGAATAAAGGCTTAGTACTAAAAAAATGTATAGTCGCAGAATTGACACCTAAAATTAAGGTTGTTGCGGATTCAAATATAGATGTTATTGTTTTGAATTTTATCTTTGATAAATATAGAAACTAATTTTATTATTTCGCTCCTAAATTTTATCCTTAATATTTGATATGCTTTCAAAACTATACTTGGTTATAATGACTAATTGTGGAACCCACTACTCCTCGTCCCACCTCACACTTTCTCTCAAAGTTTTCTCATCATAACCCAACCCATACTGATCCAACACATCCTGCGGTACGCCATCCCATCGATTAGGTGTATTGCCGGCATAGCCAAGATCTTTTAGCCCCATCTGACTGGTAAAAAATCCGGTGGCAGTTAAATCGCGTAACAGGTTGAAAAAAGTTACACCTTGTTTCATTTCCGGTTTTGCTATGTCGGGGTAGGCAATCTCATCCACAAGGGCAAGCTGTTGTTCTGAGGAAGAATCGATGAAGGTTTTGTTATGTCGCTTGAGGCATTGAACATCAAGCCATTTTAAACCACCCCGCATAGGCAACTGGTGACGGGGCATATCTTTAACAATGAATTCAATGAAATCATGTACGCCTGTTTCTGTTGCACTTCCGCTAAACTCATCTTTTGGGATGATGATGTCAATCAATATCTTGATGGTATTCATCTCATGATCATCAAAGAATTTTTCTGCTAATAGTTTTTCATCGCGCACTTGTTCAAATGGATGTCTGTCAATTCCAGATGTTTTAGGTATGTCAACAACTGTTTCTTTTTTCTTTGTATCACATGACTGCAACAGCACACCAGATGAGATGGCTGTTAATGCGATGGCTTTTAGTGAGTCTCTTCTTTTCATGTTTAAAATGTGTTATTGTGCAATTGTGCTCATGTGTTAATGCGCTTATGTGCTTTTGGCTTTATTTTTCAAGTACCGAATAAAAGCAAGTGTTGTGTTTTTCGTCTCTTCTGCTTTTTCACGGATTTGAATGATCTTATCTCGGGATAAGTACTCCATGTCCTCCAAAGCATAAGTGATGCTTTTCACTTCTATTGCAGAAGATTGTGAAAAGTCCAAAAACCGAATGAATTCCTTATTGCTATACCTGCCAAATCCTTCAGCAATATTATTCATTACGGAAAGTGCAGGGCTCTTAATTTGATCTCGCGTTTCGAAGTCTTTTGCAAGCTTACCTTCTTCACATGCATGGTAAACATGGCGCACAAGCTCTCTGGATAACTGCCAACATTTTAAGTCTTCAAATCTTGTAACCTTTGTCATACTATTGAACATTAACACTACAGCACATCAACACATTATAAATTTTGAGTTTTAAACTGTTCAATAATATAATCAGATGCCCTCCACGATAGAGCAAGTATTGTCCATGTTGGATTTTTATCAGCTTGTGATACAAATGGTCCGCCATCTACTACAAACAGATTTTTACAATCATGGGCCTGGTTGAATTTGTTGACCACCGAATGCTTTGGATCATTACCCATGCGTGTTGTTCCTACTTCATGAATGATTCTGCCGGGTGCTTCCAATCCGTAGTTCGTTTCAGCTCCGGCAATTCCCCAGGTGATAACAGCACCCATGTTGTGCATCATTTCCTGGAAAGTTTCCTGCATGTGTTTGGCTTGCTTAACTTCATAGTCACTCCACTTGTAGTTGAAGCGCAACACCGGAATACCATATTTATCTACTACTCCGTTCGGGTCGATTTCACAATAGTTTGTTTCGCGTGCAATGGCTTCACCACGACCGGCCATACCAACCGATGCGCCCCAATAGTATCGGTAATCATCTTTCAACGAAGCTCCATACCCGCCACCGGTTTTCTGAGTTCCGTTTCGATCTGGAAAACGACCATTTAATCCTTGTATGCCAAATCCAAATCCATAGCCAGGCATACCCATACCACCCCAGTATTCAATATGGTAACCCCGTGGAAAGTCTAGCTTCTTATTATCCAGCCACCAAGGAGAGTACACGTGTAACCCGCCAACGCCATCTTCATTGTAACGTTTACGTCCAAAAAGTTGCGGAAGTACACCGCCAATGGCGGCACCGGTTGAATCATGTAAATATTTACCAACTACATTACTGGAATTTGCCAATCCATTTGGATGTGTTTTTGATTTTGAGTTCAATAGTAAACGTGCCGACTCGCATGCGCTTGCTGCCAACACCACAACTTTGGCTTTTATCTGGTATTCCTGGAGGTCATCTTTGGCTACATATGAAACTCCCGTAGCTTTTCCATTTGTATCAGTGAGCACTTCGCGCACCATGGCGTTAACGATCACATCAAGGTTGTTGGTTTTTGTGGCTGGCTTAATCAGGCAAGAGGACGAAGAAAAGTCTCCATACACGGTACAACCCCTATTGCACTGTGCGCAAAAGAAACATGCGCCACGATCGTCATTAATTTTTTTGGTGAGAATTGATAAGCGTGAAGGAATAACCGGAACACCCTGTTTTGTTCCTGCTTGTTTTATAAACAGTTCATGTAACCTGGGTTTTGGAGGAGGAAGAAATTTTCCATCAGGCTCGTTAGGGATTCCTTCTTTGCTTCCAAAAACACCGATCAGGTCATCGACTTTGTCATAATAGGGGGCAACATCATCATAACCTATAGGCCAGTCCTCACCCAGTCCATCATGACTTTTTCCTTTAAAATCTTTGGGGCCAAAACGAAGTGAAATTCTTCCCCAATGGTTGGTTCTTCCGCCCAGCATACGAGAGCGGAACCAATCGAATTGCGTTCCTGACACACGCGTATACGGTTCTCCCTCCATTTCCCAGCCACCATAAGCAGCATCAAAATCACCGAACGGACGGAACGTTGTGCCGGCACCTCTGCGCAACGATTCCCACGGCCATTTTAGTTGTGTAACATTTTTTGCAGGATCATACCAGGGGCCGGCTTCCAAAACACAAACTTTTAATCCGGCTTGTGTTAGTACATAGGCGGACATTCCTCCGCCCGCCCCTGATCCCACAATACATACATCGTAAGCTTTGTTGTTTTCTTTGATTTGAAAAGGCATGAGGAAAAGATTTCGATAATGATAATCTTTTCCTCCATTATGGGCAATGAATTATTGTCCTTTTCTGCGATTAACGCGCCTGTCGGTTCGTTTTTGTTTGCGATCAATCCGGTCGTCACGTCTTTCTACCCGGTTATCGACCTGTCCTTTACCTTCCGGATTTCGTTGGTTGATATTTTCCTGGCGATTCGTGTTTACATTTTCACGCTTTTGAAGGTTTTTCTGCCGGATATTCTGGTCAGATTGGGCATTAACCGATACGGTAACTAAAAACAGCGCTAAAGCGCCTAGCATAATTCTGACTTTCATAAGTAGTAAGTTGATTTTTTTGTAACGCTTGGATGGTGAAACTGCAAAAAGGTTTAATCGTGTGTATGATTTTTCTTTGGCACAGGGTCATACCCACTCGTTCCCCAAGGATGGCATCGTGCTATGCGCTTCATACCCAGCCACGTTCCTTTCAACGCACCCCATTCCTGTATAGCTTCGATAGTATATTGGGAGCATGTGGGCGTATGCCTGCAATGTGCCCCAAGCAGCGGTGAAATGCTGAGTTGGTAGAAGCGGATGGGGAGGATGAGAATTTTCTTAAGCATTTTTTTTAGTTGCGAGTTTCGAGCCGTGAGCTACGAGTTTGCTGCAATGATATTCACAAGCTCGCAGCTTGTAGCTCGCAACTCGAAGCTATTCGATTGTATACGAAATCTCTCCATCTTTCCCATCCATCAACTGTACACCCAAGGCTTTCAGATCATCTCTGATTTTATCCGAAAGCGTATAGTTCCGGTCGGTGCGGGCTTTTTTGCGGAGTTCGATCATCACCCGTATAACACCATCCAGCACTTCGTGGTTCTGACTGCCTTCTTCCTGTAAGCCCAATACATCTTCCATAAATGTAACGTAAGCGGACTTGAACTTTTGGAAGGTATCCGAATCAAGATCAGTTAATTTATAATTACCTGATTTGATGTCGTTGATTCGGGATGACATTTCAAATAATACCGCAAGTGTTTTTGCTGTATTGAAATCATCGCTCATGTTTCGATAAGCTTCATCGATGAGCTTTAGCAACTCTTCATCTTGTTTGCCTGATACCCCCGGATGATCAAGCTTTTTAAGGGTACTCAAAGCGTTGCTCAGTTTCTTATAGCCTTTCTCTGCGGCCTGTAACGCTTCGTTTGAGAAATCAAGTGTGCTGGAGTAATGGGATTGAAGCATGAAGAACCGAACCGCCATCGGACTGTATGCTTTTGATAACAGCGGGTGAGTGCCTGTGAAGAGTTCACGAGGTAAAAAGGAGTTTCCTTTCGACTTACTCATCTTCTCACCGTTTACGGTAAGCATGTTTGAGTGCATCCAGTAACGAACCGGAGTTTTGCCGTATGCACCAATGCTTTGTGCAATTTCGCATTCGTGGTGCGGAAACTTTAAATCCATCCCACCGCCATGAATATCGAATTGTTCTCCCAGGTATTTTGTTCCCATAGCCGAGCATTCCAAATGCCAGCCGGGTATGCCTTCGCCCCAGGGTGATGGCCAGCGCTGAATGTGATTTGGCGATACAGCTTTCCAAATGGCAAAGTCAACTGCGTTTCGTTTTTCATCCTGCCGGTCTAACTCGCGGGTGCCTTCCAATAAATCATCAATGTTACGTCCGCTCAATTCTCCGTATTTATATTTCTCCATGAACTTGCGTACATCAAAATACACCGAGCCGTTCACTTCATAGGCATAGCCATTGGCGAGAATTTTCTTCACCATTTCAATCTGTTCTACAATATGCCCCGTTGCTGTGGGTTCAATGGTAGGCGGAAGGATGTTGAAGATGCGGCAAACTTCGTGGAAGCTGAACGTGTACTTCTGTACAATTTCCATCGGCTCCAATTGTTCCAAACGTGCACTTTCTTCAATCCGATCAACACCTTCTCCTGCATCATTGGTCAGGTGGCCGGCATCCGTAATGTTGCGCACATAACGAACTTTGTAGCCGATGTGAGTTAAGTACCGGTATACCACATCAAAGGCTGTAAAGGTGCGCAAGTTGCCGAGGTGTACCTCATTATAGACAGTGGGTCCGCAGGAATACAATCCCACAAAAGGAGATTTCAACGGAGTAAAGACTTCTTTTTTGCCCGAAAGGGAGTTGGTTATGGAAACCGGGTATTTTTCAAATAAACTCATAATGCAAAAGTCGGGAGCGAAACTACTAAAAAGTGAATAGTTGATGGTTGTTGTTATTGGTTTTTCGTAATAAAGTTACGAACCAACAAACTGAGGAACGTGGATGGTTGTTCCCAGTTGTTCGTTGATTTTCGGGATGAGGTACCGGCATAGTTCAGGGGAGTGCAGTTCTTCATGCTGGTGCATAAAAAAATACATGGATTCAATGCCAAGTTCTGCCCAGGCTTTCATGCGTTTAACCCAGTCATCGCATCGAGAATAATCTGTAGGGTGGAGGCCATTGCCGACAAAGCGGATAAATGCCGATGGTGTGGTTAGGCGCATGTGCACGCAATCCCTGCGTCCGGAAGCATCGGTAATAATAGAGCCTGACTTGTTTCGCTCCAGCATCGCGAAAACGGCATCAAAGGCTTCCGGCATGGCGAACCAATCCTTGTGGCGTAATTCGGTGTAAAGTTCAACGTCTCTTGGAAGCGACTGAATAAAGGCTTCCATTGTCTCCAATGTTTTAGGTCCCATGCCCGGATGCGGCATCAGGAACACCGGGCCAAGATTTTTCTCAAAACCGGAGATGCCGTCCAGAAAACGATCCGTAAGTTCATCCACGTCTTTCAGTCGCTTGATGTGTGTGATCTGGTCGACAAACTTCGGACAGAACTTGAAGTCATCGCCTACTTTGCTTTTCCATCCGCTGGTTTGCTTGCGCGTGGGCATGCGGTAGAAGGTGGCGTTTAACTCAATGCAGTTGAATTGTTTTGCATAGTGTTCGAGGAAATCACCAGCCTTTGTTCCTTTCGGATAAATTTTCCCAACCCAGTCGGGCCGGCCCCACTTGGCACAGCCTACAAAAATATCGGGCTTAGATTTATTCTTTTGTTTACTAAGAAGTGCAGTAGTTTCAGGCCTGTCGGGTGGGAGGGTGAAATCTATCTTATCAAGTTCATCAGAAGAAACACGGCCGAATTCCATTGTTCAATTTTCAATAAGCCAATGTATCAATTAGTCGATGGGTCTCCAAATTGGCTAATTGAAAATTGAATCATTGTTTTCTCATTCTTTCCATCTCTTTTTGAATCTCCTTTGCTTCCCACTCATCGCCAAACAAGATGTTTTTCCTGAACAGGCTCAGGCCATGGAAGAAAATGCCAATACCCCAACCGATCCATACCCATTGTACCCACCAACGTCCAGGATTGGAGTACCAGTTGATAAAGGTTAAAAACAAGCCAATGGTTAAATAACTTAACAGGTGACTGTAAAATTCTTTTTTGCGCTTTACGCGTTTGCGTGCTTCGCGGTAGAGTTTGTCATCGTTATCATTCATGGGAAATGGTTTTATGTGTACGAATATTTTTAATCCACGATTGATGGTTTTTTATAAATATGAAAATTCCAATACCCGTTACGGTTACAGAAGCAGTAATAACCATAGCGGTGAATGGTAGACCTGGAATGCGAACAATGATCTCCGATGCAAAGGCAGCGTACAGTCCGATAACCGAGTAGTACATCCACGTTAAATGGCGGAAGAGCCACTTGCTTGATGATTGCCGGTTAATTAATGGTAGTATTCCCAGCAACAAAGTAATCAAGCTTACCAAGGCTGCAACGTGAAAGGGACCAAACCGTCCGAATAATCCATACAGTCCGAAGGCTGTGCCGTTTAGTATGAGCATGGAGACTATATACCCATAGCCTGTTTTGCGATGGAACCGAGTTCCTTTAGTGTTAAGAAGAATGATTGTTCCTGTGATAAGTGCAACGAGTGCGCTAATCAAATGAATCCATCCGGTTGTGCTGTGAACCAATGAATTCATTTTTCAAGTTTGGTTAGGTTCATTTCAATATACGGGTACCACATGTTTCCATCAGGCGAATATTCACCCTTTTCAATCCAGGATTTGGCAGCCGGATTTAATTTTATGTTGTATCTGACTTTGGAATTGTTCGGGAGATCAAACCCCCATTCGAAATGATTTTCTTCCTGAATTTTAAAATAAGCATCGGTCTGGTTTCCATTCATTACATGTGATTTCATTTTGAACTCTTTTTTTTGTTGATCGAAGGAAACAATTGCGAGTGCATTGAACGAAACTTTACCATCTTCCGGGTTGCGACCGGTACCTTCAATTACCAGAATGGTGCCATCCAGCTTGAATTGGATTTCTTCTTCCTGATTTACTTTTAACAACGTTCCATTGGGTTGACGCATAGATGCTTCACCTTTCCATTTACCGGTCATGTAAGACAATTTTTGCAATTCCTGCTTTAAACTTTCAGGTGCGGTACCCTGTGCTTTAGCACACTTCATGCCTAGCATGATGAGTGTAATAAGGATTAAGGATTTCATAGTATGGTTTATTTAGTGTTGCTTAAAAATTTATCCATTTGATCAAAGAACCATTTGGGATCATCATACATGATAAAATGTTTAGCAGTATCGGTTAATTGGATGTTTATATTTTTTACGTTTTTATACTGATCTGTAAAATTCTTTAATGTGCTTTCATGTGTTACGCCATAGTCTTTGTAGGCGATCCATGCCCCTAAAACAGTTACCGGTACTTTAATGGTAGCGACATCTTTTCGTAAGTCAATGGTTTGCATTTCGTACATAGCTTGCGCAACAGTAGGCGCATGTGATTCAACTCCCCATCGGCTAATGAGTTCAAGCTTATCGGGTGCTGTAGCCATTGAACTAAGAAAATACTGCTGACTTTGTTTTGTCTGCTCGGGTGTTGCGTTTTTCATCATGTCACGCATACTGGTTGCCATGGGCTTCATAGATTCTACAGTAGCCGCAGGATTTTGAATGGCCGGAAAGTATGGGAGAGCATCAACAATGAAATTTGCACCGACTAAATCCGGTTCTGCTGCACTGATCCATAGACTTAAAAAACCACCTAAGCTATGACCGACCAACACCGGCTTCTTTAGTTTGTTGTCTTTGATATACCCAATCAATTCATCGCGCATGGTTTTCAGGTACTCAGCTGTTTCAATGGCCGGGGTTCCCGCAAAACCCGGAAGTGAAATCACATGACAGGTATAATCCTTTTTGTAACGTTCTACAGTTTCAGTCCATACATTACCGGGGCAAGTAAGTCCGGGTATAAGAATCATGTGCTGCTTGCCTTTTCCAACTTTTTCTACTTTAAAAGATGGAGTTGCATTAGCCTGTTGGTTCATGGCCAGCAAGGCCGTTAAGCCAACGATCATGCCGATGATAAGATGAATTTTTTTAGTTGTTGTTAACATGGTGTAAACTGGTTTATATTATAAACTAAATGAATAAAAAAATTATGGTTTGATGTATTGCTTAAGCGCGTTCACATATTCTTCAAAAGCTTTCATTCCTTTTTTGGTGATCTTACAGGTTGTTAGTGGTTTTTTTCCTTTAAATGATTTTTCTATGTTGATGTATCCTGCTTCTGAAAGTTTATCTAACTGTACACTTAAATTTCCTGCTGTTGAGTTTGTTTTCTCTTTCAGAAATGTAAACTCAGCCGACTCCACACTCATCAGTAAGGACATTACGCCTAAGCGCAATTGTGAATGCAGTAGAGGATCAAGTTCCGCCAGCATGAATTATTGGTTTGACTTCTTCAACATATACCCGGGCACCAGGTAGCCAAACACCATGGCAATTGCACCTACAAGATATTGTTCAATTGGCCCGACCAAGTAACATAAGGTTCCTGCAATCCAGAATGTGATTCCACCAAGAATCAAAGGACGAAAACGAACAATAATCCCTGATAGAAAGGTGGCCAAGCCCACAGGCATCAATACAATGGCGTTCACCATCCAGTTGGTTTGTGCTCCGAAAATCCAAGAAGGAAAAATGGTTATGGCCAATCCAATCCACAACCACATCGAAATCCTGTCGAGGTGAGTGACTACACCAGCTTTCTTTTCCTGCCGGCTGGAGTAGATCATCGTAATGATCCAGGCTGGTATGCATAGCGTCCATACTATTGGTGCATAATTTTGATACTCCGTATACTTAAAAAAGTAATACATACCCACATTACAGAATGTAATCACCCATCCCCAAAGCAGAAAGTAGAAACTTCCGTTTAACATGTTTCCCTTTACCTGGTTGATCATCGTAGCGATCAGTTCAAGGCTTTGTTGTGGGTTAAGATTGTCTTGTTTGGTTTCCATATACAGCCATTTACGGTACAAACATAAAATAGTTTATAAAATAAACCAAATATTTACTTTTTATTTGATTTTGACTTAAAATCATCGATTTCCGGTTAAATAATTGGGTTTGGTTTGACTTATTTAAACCGCTACTTTAGGAATCAACATCTAAACCTGGCCTGACCATGACACGAATTTTTACCTTCCTTCTGCTAAACGCTTCATTGTTGATATACGCCCAACCCGAAATTCAGAAACTTGAAAAGTTAAAGACTGAAGCGGTTGCAGAAGTTGAAAAGCTTGCTCCGCTTGGCCAGCAAATCAACGATATGCTTTTCAGTTTTGCGGAGTTGGGCTTTCAGGAAGTTGAGACTTTCACCTACCTGACTAATCTCCTGGAAAAAAACGGATTCAAAGTGCAAAAGGGTATTGCGGGTGTACCCACAGCATGGATTGCCACGTGGGGTTCGGGTAAGCCACTAATTGCATTAGGTTCGGATGTAGATTGTATTCCCAAGGCTTCGCAAAAACCGGGTGTCGCCTATCATGATCCTCTGGTAGAAGGTGCACCTGGTCATGGTGAAGGGCATAATTCCGGACAGGCAGTTAACATCATTGCTGCACTTGCGCTGAAAAAAATAATGGAGCGTGAAAAGATTTCGGGCACACTGATGTTATGGCCTGGCATTGCCGAAGAGTTGGTTGGAACAAAAGCTTATTACGTTCGGGCCGGATATTTCAAAGATGTTGACGCCTGTATTTTCACGCACGTGGGTAATAACCTTGGCGTGTCCTATGGTGATTCCGGTATGAATGGTCTGGTTTCCGTTCGGTTTAGTTTTGAAGGAGCAGCTGCCCATGCTGCAGGAGCACCCTGGCGGGGAAGAAGTGCTTTGGATGCTGTGGAGTTGATGAACATCGGCTGGAATTTCAGGAGGGAACATCTCGAACTCACACATCGCTCACACTATGTTATTTCTGATGGGGGCGATCAGCCCAATGTTGTTCCTTCAAAAGCATCGGTATGGTATTATTTCCGTGAGCGTACCTATCCGGATATTAAAAAGTTATTTGATACAGGTGTGAAGATTGCAGAAGGTGCAGCCATGATGACCGATACAAAATTCACCTACGAAATTCTTGGCTCTGCGTGGCCGGGACATTTTAACCAACCATTGGCCGAAGCCATGTATGAAAACATAAGGAAAGTAGGGTTGCCAAAATGGTCGGCTGAAGATCAGTTATTAGCCAAGGCTGTTCAACTTGAAATGAATGCGCCAAAAGTTGAAGGTCTTGCCGTAAAATTGGATACAATTGGTTTACCTAGTCCGACAGGCTCCATCAATATAATGGGCAGACAACTCATGGCCATGGGCGGAGGTTCTGATGACATTGCCGACATCAGCTGGTCGCTGCCAACCATAGTCTTGCGTTATCCTTCCAATATTCCTGGTTTACCCGGCCACCATTGGAGCAATGCCATAACCATGGCCACCCCAATTGCACATAAGGGTGTTGTTTATGGAGCCAAAGCCGAAGCCATGACGCTTTTGGATATGCTGCTGAAGCCCGAGATTATTGCCAATGCGTGGGAGTACTATCGCAATGAGCAAACAAAAGAAATTCAGTACACGCCATTAGTAGGGGAAAAGGATAATCCAGCCATATACCTGAATCAGAAAATTATGGAAGACTATAAACCAAAGTTAAAACCATTGTACTACAACCCTGTAAAATATAAAACCTATCTCGATCAGTTAGGCATTCAATACCCTACCTTGCGCCCTGATCAGAAGGAAGCAATACAAAAATTAGAACAGAAGAAATAATGTTTACCGGTATCATTGAATCGTTAGGAAAAATTGAACGGATTGTTGAAGATCAAACCAATAAACATTTCCTGATAGCCAGCCCGATCAGTCACGAGCTTAAGGTTGACCAAAGTGTAGCCCATAGTGGTGTTTGTTTAACGGTGACCAAGATTGATGCAGGAAAACATTGGGTAACAGCTGTTGACGAAACCTTAAAAAAATCAATTCTTGGAACACTAAATGAGGGGAGTGTTATCAATCTTGAACGGTGCATGGTGGCTAACGGAAGATTTGATGGCCACATTGTTCAAGGCCATGTGGACCAAGTGGGTACCTGCACGCGTGTTCAGGAGGTTGAAGGTAGTTGGTTGTTTGATTTTGAATATGATCCGACAGTTGGAAACATAACTGTTGAGAAGGGTTCCATCAGTATTGATGGGGTTAGTCTTACATGCTTCAATTCTACCAATAATGGATTTCGTGTTACCATTATTCCCTACACCTTCGAACACACAACCTTTGGAACATTAAAGGCAGGTGATTCCGTAAACCTTGAATTCGATATTATCGGCAAATACGTAAAGCGACTGTTAGGTAAGTAGTTGAATTTTGCCTGGCCATGCAACGTTTTGGGTGTCCTCATCGTCTATGGACTAAAACCATGCTATGAAGTACCTGATTACCCTTCTTATTCTCATCGTAAGCCTCTCAGTAAAAGCACAAAAAACGACTGAAACGATCAGTTCATTTCACAAAATCGATGTTTTCGGTCCCTTTGAAGTTGAACTGATCCCATCGGATCGTGAATCGCTGGAATTAGATTATCGTGGCATTGATCCTGAAAATATTGTGGCAGAGGTAAGTCGCGGTGAGCTAAAACTCAAGCTGCGCAATAAACATTATATGAACGATTGGAAATCAAATGATTATCCTCGGTCGAAATACGTAAGGGTAAAGGTGTACTATGCAGAGTTGAGTGAAGTACGCGCCCAGGCTGGCTCGGAAGTATTCTCCAGGAGCACGGTAAAATCCAGAAACCTTGCCCTTGAGTGCAGCATGGGTGCCGAAATGGACTTGGATATTGTGGCCAAAAACTTGTACACCAAGGCTAATATGGGAGCTGTGCTTAACTTAACCGGCCAGACTGAAACATTTGAAGCTAAAGCCAACATGGGCGGAGTACTAAAAGCATCGCAATTGTTGAGCAAAGTAGTTTACGTAAATGCCAACATGGGTGCGGAAGTGAAAGTGAACGCTTTGGAAGAAATTGAGATCAGTGCCGGGTTTGGCGCTACAGTTGATTATACCGGCAGCCCTAATGTTCGGCATACCAATAAAAATTTTGGGGCAGAGGTAAGAAGCCATTGAGCAGCTACTTGGTGTTGGTTATAGCCAGGCGCTGACTAACTGCTTTGAATATTTTAGAAAGTATCAGGCCACAGACCAAGCCAATACCTGCACCTACCAAAATATCACCCGGATAATGCACACCCAGGTATATTCGGGTGTAACTGATCAAACCGGCCCAGATAAAGAGCAATCCAATTGTGCGGTATTGATTTCTGAATAGCAGAAAAGTAAACATGGCAATACCAAACGTATTGGCAGCGTGACTGGAGGCAAATCCAAATCTCCCTCCTTTGTAATTATTCACAGTATGCACCTTCTCCGCTAATAGCGGTTCATGTGTGGGGCGCAAACGGGCGAAAGCCGGTTTCATAATTCCACTCGTAATCTGATCGGTTAAGGCAATGCATGCTATGATGCAGATTAATGGAATCCAGATTTTGGAACGAAATTTTTTGAAGAGCAGGTAAATAATCAGAATATATACCGGAAGTGATGTTAATGTATTGGTAAGATAGTACATGATGGGATCCAGCCAGGTTGTGTGCAACCCATTCAAAAAGAAAAATACCTGAGTGTCAAGCGCGGCTATAGATTCCATAGTGTTTCTGAAGTCGCGTAAAATTAGTTAAATATGTTGGTAAATCTGGATACATGGCAGATCAGGCACCACACAGCATTATGATGATTCGTCCGGCAGCGTTCGGGTTCAATGTGCAAACGGCATCATCCAATACCTTTCAACAGACCATGCACGACCGTGCTGATGTAATTCATCAACGCGCAGTAACTGAATTTAACCGAATGGTTGATTTGCTTGAATCTCATGATATTGATGTTCATGTTTTTGACGATTCTTCTGACGTAATAAAGCCGGATGCTCTTTTTCCGAATAACTGGATATCCTTTCATGCTGATGGTAAAATTGTTCTATACCCGATGCTTGCTGAAAACAGAAGGCTGGAACGCAGGGTCGACATCATTCAGGCCATACAGAAAGAATTTGCTGTTCATGAAATTATTGACCTGACTGATGAAGAAAGGAATAATTCTTTCCTTGAGGGAACAGGTAGCCTGGTCTTGGATTATGTAAACCACGTTGCTTATGCTAGTCGTTCAGCACGTACGGACGAGAACCTAGCCGTACGACTGTGCGAACGGTTAGGGTACAAGCCTGTAATTTTTGATGCAGTAGATAAGACCAGGCAAGCTATCTACCACACTAATGTAGTGATGTGTTTAGGTGAAAAGTTTGCTGTAGTATGTTTGGATGCCATACATAGTGAAAGCGAGCAGGAGATTTTATTGGGTAGTTTAGCGGTGACTGGTCATAAAGTTGTGGCAATAAGTTATGATCAGTTGGGTGCATTTGCCGGAAATATGATTGAAGTTAAAAGCAGGGGAGGTGAATCCTTTGTTCTGCTTTCTGAAAGAGCATTTCATTCGCTTTTGCCGGGTCAGGTAGATGCGATCTCAAGGTTTTCAGAAATGATTCCCATTCCAATTGATACTATTGAAACTTACGGTGGTGGAAGTGTGCGCTGTATGGTGGCGGGCATCTTTAACCCTAAACGTTAAACCTTTTCATTGGTCACTATGTGGGCATTGATCCACGCTTCGGCTTCTTTTGTATCGGTACAAAAATGAACCAGAGCCCCGGCTTTTTCGATGGCGGCTTTGATTTGTTCACGATAATCTTCATTGTGTTGTGCCGGATCGTAAATACCAACTAGCCAGGTTAGTCCGTTACGAACCGATTCCGGTAAAATGGTGGTAACCATCCAGATCTGGTCTTCTTGTTTAATAACTCCTTGTTTCCGTAAGTCAGAGATCCAGTAAGGTGTGTTATAGGTTCGCAATACATCCTGCGATTTTAAAAATAGCTCGCGGTAAGCCTCGCTGATTACTTGTTTCTTCCAGCGTATACCTGCGGTATTGAGCCGGGCATTGTAATAAATTTGCCCATAATCACTATCATAACAAATTTGTCCTTCTACATCGTCTGGCTTTTTGAATTCAAGTGTAAAGGTTGTTCCTTTATTCAACTCACTGGCTACGGAGATTCTTCCGCCCATTGCTTCAACCTGCGATTTAACCAGGTATAGCCCCAAGCCTTTGCCATCGGTATGCGTGTGAAAACGCTTGTACATGCTGAACAAATCTTTTCCAAATTGGTCCAGGTTCAATCCTAAGCCATTATCGGAAAAGATTAGGCTAACCGTATCATCTGATGCTTCTGAGTAGATAGCGAGTTTTAAATTTCGTGAATGCGAACGATATTTTATGGAGTTGCTTAACAGGTTAAACAAGATGCTGTTCAGCATCGGCCGAATAGTATAAAGAAAGGGTGCTTTCTTAAAATCGGTATTAATGATTGTATCAGGAGGCAGTTGGTGTTCCATACTTAGTCTTACCCTTTCAAACTCCTGTTCGAAACTTACCTTTTCCTTTATTCTGTAAATATCATTCCGTATATCAATAATCTTGTTGAGGTCGCGAATGATAATGTCAAGTTCCAGAGAAGATTTTCCCAGTAAACTAAGAAGTTCCAGCTGCTCCTCAGTCATACCTTCAGATTTTAGCGAGAGTAAATTCTCAAGGCCAATTAACCGGGCAACAGGTGCGCGCAGGTTGTGCGAAACGGTATAAGAAAATTGTCGCAACTCACTATTGTACTTGGATAGCTCTTCATTGGTATCAATCAGTTCTTTGTTCTTTTTAGCCACCAGGTCTTCCAGATGTTCATTATGAAGATGAAGTTGTTGTTTTTGATTTTGTATTACCTGGTAAGCTTCCTCCAGTTTATCTTGGTTGGCCCGAAGTTCTTCCGCTTGCGAAATCATTTCTTCATTCTGTGTTTCTATTTCTTGATTCAAAAGAGCCAGGTCTTTATTTTGTTTTTTTAATTCTTGATTAATTGATTCTTTCTCGCTGAGTAATTCAAGATTTCTATTATCAGCTTTGTCTACCGCGCGTTTTAGCATAAAGGCTGCAGAGACAAGGGCTATGAAATCAATAAGGAATACGAAATTGTAATATATGAATGTATTGGTGTTCTGGTAAAAATCGACTGAGCGGCCAAAAATTGCAATTACAAAATCGTAACCTACAGTACAAACCATACATACCAACGTAGTAATGGCCATCCATTTTTTCTCACGAAACGTATCAAAAACAATAATGGGAATGATGCATGTGGCCATCGTCATAATCCGTGGAGGGAAGTATGAGGCATTATAAATGAGTGGATTGGCGCTTTGTGTACTGGTGCCGATTAGCCAAATAATATAAACAGGAATTGATATGGAGATAAGAAAGCGACTTAGCAGATTTACTCCGTAGTAATTGAGTATGGGCACCATGGAATATAAAATCAAACTCAAGCTTGCCCTTTGTATGCCGGGTGTTAGTCCTGTTAGGGTTACGAGCAACCCAAGAAGTAAAACTGTTAGTACCAAGACAATAAAAGCAACACCATTTGAGAGCATGATGCTCCTGTGCAGGTAGCTTTCAGTTAGATCATTGATGCCTAGTCGTGAATATGAATGCCAAAATCCCATGTAGACTTTTAATGGACTTAATATAAGGCCTTTTCTTAAATAGAATATGTGTATTTTCACCCTTATTTGTCTGTAGTATGGAAAAGTTTGATTTAGTGGTAGTTGGTGCCGGGCCATCTGGATATGCCGCTGCCATGCGGGCCATCGATTTTAAAAAACGAGTTTTATTGGTGGAGAAAAACAAGGTAGGTGGGGCTGGAGTAACCAACGGTGCTCTGTCCTCAAAAACCTGGTGGGAACTTTCACGCGAAGCTTCATCTTTTCGGAAAAACCTGAGGCGGTATAATATAAAAGCACCAAGCATCGATTATAAAGAAATTCAGGCTGAGGTACAGGGTGCAGTGAAGGAACGCAAGGATATGCTTAAAGAGCATATGGAACTGCTCAAAAGCTCAGGTTACTTTACGTTTAAGCGCGGAAACGCAAAATTG
The DNA here is from genome assembly GCA_002344065.1 of Flammeovirgaceae bacterium UBA2366. GTDB lineage: Bacteria > Bacteroidota > Bacteroidia > Cytophagales > Cyclobacteriaceae > UBA2336. Next base: position 571,763 of record DDTK01000011.1, on the reverse strand, counting down.
CTAAGCCAGTATGAGGTAGAGATATCTGGAAGTGAAAAGACAGAAATAGTGCACGCTGACTATATTATTCTGGCAACCGGAAGTCGCCCGCGTTATTTACCTGAATTGCCCATCGATGAAAAAATTGTAATGACCAGTGAGGGCATTGAAGGTATGGAAGATTTTCCGGAAAGCATGGTTATTGTAGGGGCGGGTGTTATTGGTTGTGAGTACGCCACTATCTTTTCCGGTTTTGGAAAAACCAAAGTACACCTGATTGACAAGGGTGATCGTATACTTCCATTTGAAGATGATGATGTGGTACAGGTAATTGAGCGCAACATGGAGAAAAATGGTGTGCTGATTCACCGAAACTCTCACCTGGTTCGTATGGAAATAAAAAACGGGAAGGTTGAGTATGAACTGGAATACAACGATAAGCATCGGGAAATATTTAACGTTGAGAAGGCGCTGGTATCTGTTGGAAGAATTCCCAATTATGAGTTACTATGGGATCACGACAAGGTGGATATTCATATTTCCAAAAGAGGCATTGAGGATAATGACACGCAGACCAACGTGTCAAATATTTATGCAGTGGGTGACATTACAGCCGATATCTCTCTGGTAAATGTTGGGGAATTGGAAGGGCGTTATGCCGTGGAGAAAATTTTCGGAAACCCTCACCGTAAGCTGGTTTATGAGAATATCAGTACTATTATGTTTTTAAGCCCTGAAGTTGCTGGTGTCGGATTAAATGAAACGCAAGCCCGCGAAAAGGGAGTTGATTATCGGGTTGTTACGTTAGACTATAGTTGTATTCCAAGGGCCATTGCTAAACGTAATACTCAAGGATTTATCAAACTATTGGTTACCAATGATGACCAAATGAAAATTCTCGGCATGAAAGTGGTTGGTAATCATGCATCCAGTGCCATTCAGGCAGTGGCACTTTTAATTAGTATGGATAAGGGAATTGAAGAATTAGCAGAATGTGTACATCCGCATCCTTCCATTACCGAAGGGATACAGGAATGCGTTCGCATGTTATTGGGTAAGTCACTCTTTAAGCCCAGTGTGCTTACTGGAAAGGTTTCTTGCCGGACAAGTACGGCCGGTGTTTATGAGAATATGCACTTTTAATAAAATGATTATGCGTGTGTCGGGAAAATGGTTAAAATATATAGTAGCGGGTATACTTTTGTTTAGTTTAAGTAGTGCTTATGGGCAGCTGAAAAAGGGGAGATCAAAAAAAGTCAACTACGAGGAAGTTGATCTTGAAGAAATGATTAAGCGATATTTTGGAAAAAGTCCATCGGCCATAAACTCGTTGGAAGGAATTTATTCGGTTTCCGCAGTTATAACCAAAACAAGCCGTCCTTTTTTGTCTGGTCATGATCGTACAAAAGTTATTGACCGTAAGGATAACTATGCACGTGTTGCCATTTTAAAGGACTGGCCTGGTTCCAAGCGCGATTTTATTGAAGTGTCGATGAGTTATCATGTTGCGAATAAGTACCCAATTGTTGGTGAGTTCTCCTACCTCACGGATGACCGGGGATTTACGTACAAGCATCTTGAGCCTGATGGATCCAAAATCACCTTTACCATGCTGCACAATCAATCCGATCTGATGGAAGGCCGGTATACATTTATGGAGAAACGAAAGACAATCAGCTATAAATTATCATACCTGAAAATCTACCCGAGAGCACAGGAAGAAAGTGTGCGGAACTGAGGATTAATAGTACGTAATAACATCACTCAACCTTTTACGCTCCAGTTTTGGTACAAAGGTTTCATCAGCCGGATAGCCAACCGGAATCAACAGAAAGGGTCTTTCATTTTCCGGTCGGTTTAAAATTTTGGTTAAGAAATTCATTGGGCTGGGAGTGTGGGTAAGCGCAACCAAACCCGCATGATGTATGGCGGCCAATAAAAATCCACACGCCAACCCCACCGATTCGCTTACGTAATAGTTTGTTCCCTTCGAACCGTCTTCTTTTAGATCATACGCTTTTTTAAAAACAACAATCAGGTAAGGCGCAACTTCCAGAAAGGGTTTGTGCCAATCGGTTTGCAACGCTTTAATGTCCTCCAGCCACTCGTCACTCATGCGGCCTGTATAGCTTTCGTATTCTTCCTGCTCGGCAGCTTCCCTGATTTTCTTTTTGATTTCTGGATTTTCGATTACACAAAACGTCCACGGTTGTTTGTGTGCCCCGCTCGGTGCGGTGGAGGCGGTGAGGATCAGGTGATCCATCACCTCTTTCGGGATGGGCTTATCAGAAAAATCACGTACCGTTCTGCGCTGGTTTATCCATTCGTAAAACGACTGGCTGCGGTTGATAACTTCCTGCTCGGGATAAGTTTGGACTACGTGGCGAACAAACGAAAAGCCATTGACGATTTTGGTTTCGGGTGAATTCATGCTGAAAGATAGAATTCTGTCCCAAAACTTTGAAGTGTATTAATGTAAGCCGGTTGACAAACTGATTAATTTTACAACACCTGGCTCAACCAAATTCGTTAGCCATAGACTTCTTTGTGATCTATTTGTTTGTGCACTTTGTGGTTAAAAATAAACCACAAAGAACACCAAGGTTTCACGAAGGACACTAAGTGAACTGTAACCTTTTTATTGATGACGCTTTTTTAGTACCCCTTCCACATCCGAAAGGGTTTTATTTTTAGCCGCCAGCAGCACCAGAAAGTGATACATCAAATCAGCCGCTTCGCCCAGAAACAATTCATCATTTTGATCTTTCGATTCAATCACCAGTTCTACCGCTTCTTCTCCAACTTTTTGCGCCACTTTATTAATACCAGCCTGTAATAGTGAAGTTGTGTACGATCCTTCTGTTGGATTTGCTTTTCGCGCTTGAATGGTTGCCTCCAGCTCTTTTAAGCCAAACGATTGATTCGATTCATTAAAGCATGTATCGGCACCAGTATGACAAACCGGACCGGTTGGCCTGGCTTTTATAAGCAAGGTGTCCGCGTCACAATCAGTAATGATCTCCACTACTTCCAGAAAATTTCCGGACGTTTCGCCTTTCGTCCACAACCTTCCTTTCGCGCGACTAAAAAAAGTAACCCGTTTCTCGGATTGCGTTTTGGTCAACGCCTCTTCATTCATGTATCCCAACATCAGAACCTTTTGTGTGGTACTGTCCTGAATGATGCATGGAATCAGTCCATTGTTTTTATTGAAATCAGGTTTCATAGGCGTACTGGAATGTTATGATTCTTTAAAAATGTTTTTAATTCCGGAATCTGAATCTCACCAAAGTGAAAAACGCTGGCGGCCAGCGCGGCATCTGCTTTCGCGAGCGCGAATACATCAGCAAAGTGTCCCATGCTTCCGGCACCGCCAGAGGCAATCACCGGAATGGTCAGCAACGCATGCAGTTTGGAAAGCGGATCGATGGCAAATCCGTTTTTGGTGCCATCGTGATCCATGCTGGTAAACAAAATTTCTCCTGCACCACGATCCTGTCCTTCTTTGGCCCACGTAAATAGTTTTTTATCGGTAGAATTTTTTCCGCCATGCGTATGCACGATCCATGCGTTATCAATTTTTCGGGCATCAATCGCCAACACAATGCATTGCGCACCAAAGGCTTTTGAGAGTTCGTTGATCAGTTGCGGATTTCTGACGGCTGAAGAATTAATGCTTACCTTGTCGGCACCCGCTTCCAGCAAAGGCGCCACGTCTTCAACCGAACTGATGCCTCCGCCCACCGTAAACGGAATGTTGATGTGGCGGGCAATTTCTTTTACCAGCGAAGCAAAGGTTTTGCGTTGTTCCTGTGTGGCTGAGATATCCAGGAATACAAGTTCGTCTGCTCCTTGTTCGGCATACGCTGATGCCAACGCCACGGGATCTCCGGCATCGCGCAAGTCGACAAAGTTTACGCCTTTAACGGTGCGCCCATCTTTGATGTCGAGGCAAGGAATTATTCGTTTCGTTAGCATGATTAGGGGTTGAGGGTTTGAAGTTCGGTTAAACCAATCCGTCCTTCATAAATCGCTTTGCCTACAATCGCCCCATACAATCCGGCCGCTTTTAATTGCGTAAGATTATCGAGACTACTCACGCCACCACTGGCGATGAGGTTCAATGATGGAAATTGTTTGAGCAATTTCGTGTATAAATCCACATTGGGCCCGGCCAACATGCCATCTTTGCTGATGTCGGTGCAGGTAACGTACGTAATGCCAATCGTTTGGTAATTGGCAATAAAATCCTGAATGGAGAGGGAAGAGGTTTCCGTCCATCCGCTGATAGCGATGCGTTCTTCGCGCACATCGGCACTGAGAATAATTTTATCCGCCCCAAATTCATCAATCCAGATCGAAACTTTTTCGGGTTCTTTTACCGCCACGCTGCCCAGGTTAACCTGCTTTACACCCAGTTCCAGCAGTTGTCGTATTTCCGATTTGGTTTTGATGCCCCCGCCAAAATCAACTTTCAACGAAGTGTTTTTGCAGATGGCTTCGATCACTTTCCAGTTTGTTACCTTGCCCTGTTTTGCACCATCCAGGTCCACCAGGTGCAGGTATTCCAGTCCGGCTTTTTCAAATGAGCGGGCCACGGCAACCGGATTGGTTTCGTACACTTTTTTCTGCGCATAATCCCCTTGCGATAAGCGTACGCATTGTCCGTCAATAATATCAATGGCGGGTATAATTCTCATACTTCCAGAAAGCTTTTCAAAATTTGTTCGCCTGCCTGTGCCGATTTCTCGGGGTGAAATTGTACGGCATAGAAATTATCTTTTTTCATGGCTGCGCTGAACGGTACAATGTAATCGCTGACAGCTGTGGTGAATTGATTAACGGGCACATAATAACTGTGCACGAAGTACACGCTGTTATTCTCCAGTGGTTTTTCCGGCCAACTGTCGGTCAAGGTCAGGTTGTTCCAGCCCATGTGGGGTACTTTAAATTCCGTTGAAGCTTTAAATTTTCTAACCCCTTCATCAAAGATGCCCAGGCAGGGCGTGTCATTTTCTTCCGAGTGTTTACACATCAGTTGCATACCTAAACAAATTCCCAGCACCGGTTGTTTCAGGTCGCGTATCACCTGGTCGAGTTTATTGTTTTTCAGGTACGCCATAGTGGTACTCGCTTCACCTACACCTGGAAAAATCACTTTATCAGCTGCCTGAATTGTTTCAACATCATCGGTTATTTCAAAGTCAACGCCCAACCGCTCCAGTGCATACGACACGGATTGAATGTTGCCGGCATTATATTTTAAGAGTATTACTTTCATAGTAGGTACGAAATACAAATTACGAGGTACGAGTGCGCGATCGTGTTGTTTTTATGGATTGGACAATTATTGCCGTAAGTTCATCGCCTTCTTTTAAAAGTGCTTCTATTTTAGTTTGAAAATCCTGATTGAAGTGATTCAACAACTCGAGAAAGTAAACCGATTCATCGATCTCTTCTTCAACAATTTTAAGTTTATTGATGAAATCGGCTGTTGATTTCCCCCGCAACGCTGCGCGATAATTAGCTCCTGTAGAACTTGAACTTCTGATCAATTGATTTGAGTAGGCCCTGTTTATTATGTTGGTTGGTAATTGTTGAATTAGCTCCGCGCACTGAATAGCAAATTCTTTGAATCTTTTCTTTAAGTCTTGCATAAAGATGTGTTTAATAGGTTAACATAATTCCAATCTAGTCATCGTACCTCTAACCTCGTACTTCTAACCTCGTACTTCTAACCTCGTACTTCTAACCTCGTACCTCTAACCTCGTACCTCTTACTTCTTACCTCGATCACAGTATTCCTTTCGTACTCGGTAATTCACTTCCTTCTTTTTTTACAGCCATCTTAATCGCTTTCGCGAACGCTTTAAAAATGGCCTCGATTTTATGATGTTCATTGGTGCCTTCTGCCTTGATGTTCAGGTTACACTTGGCGGTATCAGAAAATGATTTAAAGAAATGCAAAAACATTTCCGTTGGCATTTCACCAATTTTTTCGCGCTTGAATTCAGCTTCCCAAACCAACCACGGCCTGCCGCCAAAGTCGATGGCTACCTGTGCCAGGCAATCATCCATTGGTAAGGCAAACCCATACCGCTCAATGCCCCTTTTGTTACCTAATGCTTTCAGGAATGCTTCGCCCAAGGCGAGAGCTGTATCTTCAATGGTGTGGTGTTCGTCAATGTGCAAGTCGCCTTTTGTTTGAATGTTCAGGTCAATGTTTCCATGTCGCGACAATTGATCTAACATGTGATCAAAAAAGGCAAGGCCCGTGCTGATGGATGATTTTCCATTTCCATCCAGGTTTACGGTAATGGAAATATCGGTTTCTTTTGTTTTACGATTTACGATTCCGACTCGCGGAGTTTTGGAGAGAAACTCGTAAATGGTTTTCCAATCCGTGGTGGTCAGGCTGTTTGACGCTGCATAGCCGGATGCGTTCAGTTTCTCCGTGAGTGATCCGTTGTTAATCAGAATGGCTTTACACCCCAGATTTTTTGCCAGCTCTACATCGGTAAGCCGGTCGCCAATTACATAGGAGTTGGCTAAATCGTAATTCCCGGAAAGAAATTCCGTAAGCATGCCGATACCCGGTTTGCGGGTAGGCTTGTTTTCGTGCGGAAAGGATTTATCGATGAATATTTTAGAAAACCGGATGCCTTCTCCTTCCAGTGTTTTCAGCATCTTTTCATGCGCGGGCCAGAAGGTTTCTTCCGGAAATTTTTCCGTGCCTAAGCCATCCTGGTTGGTCACCATCACCAACTCGTAATCCGTTTCAGCGGCAAGCTGACTGAGCCAACGAATTACTCCGGGATAGAACTCCAGTTTTTCCAGGCTGTCGATTTGCTCGTCAGGCGGTTCAATGATTAATGTGCCGTCACGGTCTATAAACAAAACACGTTTCATAACGTCTTCAGGGTTTCGATGAGTTTCTTATTTTCTTCCGGTGTGCCTATGGTGATGCGCAAACAATCTGCACACAATACTACCGTTGAGCGATCGCGCACAATGATACTGCGCTCAATCAACTGATCATAAACGTTTCGTGCATCTTTCATCCTAACCAAAACAAAGTTAGCATCGGTTGGGTAAACGCGCTCCACCATCGGTAAGGCTTGTAGTTGTTCTGTGAGGATAGAGCGCTCTCGCAGAATGATATCAACTTGCTTGTTCTTTTCTTCAGCAGACGAAAGTTTTTCAAGCGCTACCTGTTGCGTGAGGATGTTGAGGTTGTACGGATACTTGATCTTATTCAACACCGAAATAATTTCTTCCGAAGCAAATGCCATCCCCAACCGCAAGCCGGCCAGGCCCCAGGCTTTGGAAAAGGTTTGAAGTACAATCAGGTTTGGATACTTGGCTAACACAGGTAGAAATCCTTCATCTTTGGCGAAATCAATATAGGCTTCATCAACCACAACGATGCTGTTACCCGTTGTAATCAGATTAATTATTTTTTCTTTGGAAAGCAGGTTGCCGGAAGGGTTGTTGGGCGAGCAGAGAAAAATAACTTTTACAGACGAATCCAGCGCCTGTTTAACCGCATCAACATCCAAATCGAAAGTTGAATCCAGGGTAACGCGTTTCACGGTTACATTATTGACCCCTGCACAAACGGCATACATGCCATACGTGGGTTCGGTTATTAATAAGGAGTCTTTACCAGGTTCGCAAAACGCCCGGATGATCAAATCAATGGGTTCATCGCTTCCGTTACCGAGGAATATTTTTTCTGGTTCTATACCCTTCAGCTCGCTGATGCGTTGCTTTACTTTTTTCTGCAGTGGATCGGGGTAGCGGTTGTAGGCTGATGGAAACGGATTTTCATTCGCATCCAGGTATACCTCTGCTGTTCCTTTGAACTCATCCCGCGCGGTGGAGTAGGGCTTGAGGGTTTTTATGTTTTCTCGTAAAAGTGATTGAATGTTCATGGTCGGGATACGTTTAGCCCTTCGGGAGCCTCAGGGCAAGGGTTGAGAGTTTAAAAGTCGGATGCTAATGGCATTTTTGTGTCCGATCAATTCTTCTGCTTCGGCCATTACTTCTACTACCGGACCTAGCTTTTTAATCCCATCTGCTGAAATTTTCTGAAACGTGACATACTTCATAAAACTTTCCACCGATACACCGGCATAAGCTTTTGCATATCCATTGGTGGGCAGGGTGTGGTTGGTACCCGATGCATAGTCACCGGCTGCTTCCGGTGTGTAATTTCCGATAAAGACGGAGCCGGCATTGATAATTTTTTCTGAAAGAGCATCCGCATTTTTAGTGTTGACAATTAGATGCTCAGGTGCGTATGTGTTTACAAAGTCGAGGGCTTCTTTCTCTGAATCGAAAATAGCGGTGCGACTATTTAACAACGCCTGCTCGGCAACATCTTTTCGAGGAAGTGCTGCCAGTTGATTTCTAATTTCCTTATTAATTTCTTCCAATAATGATCCATTCGGTAATACCAGCATCACCTGGCTATCGGCACCGTGTTCTGCTTGCGACAACAAATCCGCGGCAACAAAGGAAGGTGTAGCGGTTTCATCGGCCCATACCAATACCTCACTTGGGCCGGCTGGCATGTCGATGGCCACGCCATCCTGGTTTACCAATTGTTTGGCTTTTGTTACATACTGATTCCCCGGACCAAAAATTTTATACACGTTGGGGATGCTTTCCGTGCCATACGCCAATGCACCGATTGCCTGTGCGCCTCCGGCTTTAAAAATTTTGGTTACACCCGTTAGCTGTGCCGCAAATAAAATGGCGGGGTGAATGTTTCCTTGTTTATCAGGTGGAGAGCAGAGTATCGCTTCTGTGCATCCGGCTAACCTGGCCGGAATGGCTAACATCAAAACTGTAGAGAACAGAGGCGCAGTTCCTCCGGGAATGTAGATACCCACTTTTTCAATGGCTATAGCTTTACGCCAGCACTGTACACCGGGCATGGTTTCCGTAATTACCACTTCGCGCAGTTGAGCCTTATGAAATTTTTCGATGTTGGATGCGGCTGTTTCAATAGCCTTTTTTAAGGCAGGCTCAAGGGAACGTGCTGCAGTTTGAATTTCTTCTTCGGAAACTTGAATCGAGCTGATCTCCACCTTGTCATACTGTTTAGTAAATTCTTTTAAAGCAAAATCTCCACTCTTCTTTATCCGTGCCAGAATATTCTTAACTGAACTCTCCAGAAACTCCAATTGCAGTTGCGGACGCTCGCAAAGTTGTGGCCAGGTATCTCGGGAAGGGTTGGTGTATAGTTTCATTTTAGTTGGTTGTTTGTTGTTAGTTCTTGGTTATTCGTACTTCGTACTTCCTTGCTAACAATGTCTATTTAATCATTTTCTCAATTGGTATAACCAATATACCCTGGGCGCCCAGTGCTTTCAGTTGATCGATCTTTTCCCAAAAATCGTTTTCATCCACAACGGAGTGTAATGAACTCCAGCCTTCCTTGCCTAAGGGCAGTATCGTTGGACTTTTCATGCCCGGTATTACATTGGTGATGGCTTCAATCGATTCGTTCGGGCAATTCAATAAAATATATTTGTTGTTCCGTGCTTGTTGAACCGCTTCAATTCGGAACAGGAGTTTATCGAGGATATCCTGTTTAGATTTTTCCAACTGAATTCTGGAAATCAGAACGGCCTCTGATTTCAGCACCAGTTCCACTTCCTTTAACCCATTGCTTAATAATGTGCTTCCGGTACTTACGATGTCACAGATGGCATCGGCCAACCCGATACCAGGTGCAATTTCAACCGAGCCACTGATTTCGTGAATGCCGGCCTTTATGTTGTTTTTCTTCAGGTAATCGCTGACGATGTTGGGATAGGAGGTGGCAATATTTTTCCCTTCAAACCATGTGAGGCCGGTATATTGTTCGGATCTCGGAATGGCCAGCGCCAGACGGCATTTTGAAAAATCCAGTCGCTTAATGATGTTGCCCTTCTTCTGCTTTTCGATGAATACATTTTCACCGATAATGCCGGCATCGGCTACACCATCTTCGATGTATTGGGGTATGTCATCATCGCGAAGGAAGAGGACTTCAATCGGAAAATTGCCAGCCTGTGTTTTCAGCTGATCTTTTCCATTGCTGATGTTTAGTCCGCAATCTTTTAAAAGCTTTAATGATCCTTCCTGCAAGCGACCAGATTTTTGAATAGCGATTCGTAGTATGTTGTTCATTATAGAATATTGTTTTTTTAGTCAACCTCACCTCGCCCTTCGGGCACCCTTCTCCTGTTAGGAGAGGGGAATAAAAAAAGGCCTGCCGTAATCGCGGCAAGCCTTTTCTCAAAGTCTTTATAGTTTAGTTAAAACATAAACCTGCCACGCAACGTGCTGTTAACATGATGGTGGTGATGATTGTTTATGATTAACGTGTTGTTCATTTCGTGAGCAAATAAAGATAACTATTGCGAGTTGGCCAAACTTCTTTTGATTTTTCTTGAAACTACCAGTAAACCAAGGCTCAAAATCAAAAAGAATGTACCGAATCCCGCAAAAAAAGTACTCAGCATGTACCGTTCAGTGAACGAGTCGATTACTGCAACTTCGGGGTCTTCAGGATTTACCAGTAACGGAACCTGATCACCTATCTGATAATCGGGTGGAGAGGAGTACATGGTACTTTCATAGCGCTTCACTTCGTTCTTCCAGGTATACTCCACTACCGGGGCCTGGGAGCCGCTTTCATTTTCTCTAAATGAAACCACTATTCCTGTTACGTTATCTGCTTTACCGGTGTAACTGTTAAAGTAAACCAGTAAACCGATGGCTATGGCATAGAACGCGAAAGTGAAAATGAGGAAGAATACCATAAGGGCACGCATACCGAATACAATACAGCCACCACCCTGAGTTTTTACCAGCGTAATCTGCTCAGCAATGTTAGGGGGTAGACTTTTCGATTCCGGATGCTCCAGTTCAATGGCCTCAATCAGCTTCTCAGCATTATCGGGGGTAATCTGAAATTTCTCCATTAACAGATCTTTTGCCCTGACCCGCTGGCCACGTTGCAGAAAGGCAATAACTTGTTGCTTAATTTCAAGGTTTATACTCATGGCAATGTTTAGCCTGAAATTAATGATTTTTAAGAGAAATGAGACGAACAGCAATGAAATGGAATGCAGCAGTTTTGGTATTGATGGCAATTGTATTGATTGCCTGCTCCGACAGTAAAGAAACCCGCAAGCAGCGTTTTCTACTCAAAGGCAATGAGCTTTTGATGAAGCAGAATTATCCATTGGCATTGAAAAATTTTGAAGAAGCCCTGCGCCTGGATTCGTGCTATGCCGATGCACTGAATAACATGGGCACTGTTTATTTCCGGCAGAGACAATATGCTGAAGCTCTCCAGTATTACAGCACAGCGATTGGTTGCAAACCGGGTTTCTTAAACGCTCATTTCAACCGGGCGAATACATTTTATGAATTGGGTAAACCCGAAGATGCCTTACGTGACATCCAGTTTATAAAGAGTGAAAAGCCTGATACCCTTACCGTGCATTTTTTAGAAGGATTGGTATTTACCAGGAAGCGCGACTATTCAGCTGCGCTGGCATCCTTTAATCGGGCACTTGCCATTGATTCGTTGAATGCCGAATTGTGGGTGAATATCGGAACAGTGCATTACTATGCCCATAACTTTGAAGCGTCACGCGAAGCTTTGGTTAAGGCCTATGCTCTCAATGATGCCGAAGCAAACGCCTACAATACACTGGCCTTAGTGAGTGCAGCCGAAGAACAGTTTGATGAGGCGATGAATTGGATTACCAAAGCATTGGATTTGAAACCCCGCGATGCATACTTCCTGAACAATCGCGGATTCATTTACCTGCTACAAGACAACCTTGAAAAGGCGTTGGAAGACATCAACAAAAGTATTACCCTCGACCCGTACAATGGCTGGGCCTATCGCAATAAAGGCATTTATTACTTAAAGTCGGATGATGCTACTGCAGCATTACGTGTTTTAAAACAGGCAGTAGAGCTTGATCCTTTTATCGATGAAGTTTTCTATTACCTGGCCGATGCCTACCTGAAAACAGGCGACCGGACCAATGCCTGTGTGGCCTGGAACGAATCGAAAGCGCGGGGCGAAAACGTAAAAGTTGATCTTAACCCCTGTAGTAATAAATGAATTTTTGTAATATTGACTACACATTAAATTAACGCGTATGTCAAAATCGCAAGACAAGAAAAAGGAAACCAAGAAGAAACCACTGAAAACCTTAAAGGAAAAGCGTGCTGAGAAGCGCGCCAAAAAAGGTGGTTAAGCATTGAGTTTCAACAACACCAGCCCATCTGTAAAAACGGATGGGCTTTTTTAGTCCTCACTATCATTACGAGGAACGGCTTGGGAGCGTGTAGGGGGTGACGAAGCCTGTCTGCCGACCAGAGGCAGTCCCACACGACATAATGAAAATTAAACGTGAAGTTTGGGATTGCTTCACTCCAGCGCTTATGGCAACACTTCCGTTCGCAATGACGAATTTGAAAAAAACTTTTATCTTCATTCATACAAACCTTTACAAATGAAATACATTCCGCTGTTCATCATCCTTGCATTGCTTGCGGCCTGCCACCAAAAGGAAGAAAAAGCCACTGAAGAATGGATTCAACTTTTTAACGGTAAGGATATGGAAGGCTGGACGCCAAAAATTTCCGGTTATGAAGCAGGGGTAAATTTCAACAACACCTTCCGGGTGCAAGATGGCATTTTAAAAGTTTCGTACAGCGAATACGACTCCTTCCGCGGGGAGTTTGGTCATTTGTTTTATAAGGATGAATTTTCACATTACCGCCTGCGTATAGAGTATCGCTTTACGGGCCAGCAGGTGCCGGGTGGTCCGCAGTGGGCCATCATGAACAGTGGCGTAATGGTGCATGGCCAGCGCGTGGAGACGATGGGCGTGGACCAGGATTTTCCCGTTTCACTGGAAGCGCAGTTTCTGGCGGGCACACCCGAGTGGAAACGATCTACCGGTAACCTCTGTACGCCCGGTACACATGTATACCTGGCCGATACGCTAACCAAACAACATTGCATTAACTCCACCAGTAAAACCTATATGTTGAACGAGTGGGTAACCGCGGAAGTAATTGCCTATGGCGACAGCCTGCTGCACCATGTTATTAATGGTGACACGGTGATCACCTACACCCGCCCGGTAATTGGTGATGATGGTAACAAAACTGCCCACGATGGCGCTCCGCTAAAAGGTGGAACGATTTCACTGCAAAGCGAAAGCCACCCAGTGGAGTTCAGGAAGGTGGAGTTGCTGGTGCTTAAGAAGGGATAGCGCTGTAATGGAAATATGTTCAATACACAAATACAACTGTTGGCGGCAAGCCCCTAATTGAAATTAGGACAAATGATTAAAGTTGGACAATGGGTTAATTCATATTCAAAGGGAATCTTTAGAATTGAAAAGATTCTCGACCGATATTATGATGAGTTTGACCCTATAGCTGACCCGAAGAAAAAAGTCGGGGACAAGTATGACCACCGAATTGTAATAACCAAACGACTTTTGAACAGCAAATTCAAAAAGTCTATAAGCTATGAGTCGTGCAGTGAATTTTTTATAGTGCCGTTGGACAAGGAACAAAAAGAACGACTTCAAGAAATTCTAAAACAAAACCCAAACTGGTTGACGGAATTGAATGACTACTTAATTCCGGACATAAATTCAATTTACAACTGGAGCGTGCAACTTGACTCACCGACAGAGAAGACCAAAGTGAGCGAAATAATAAAATTAGTTGAGGCGGGACTGACCTTGCGACAAATTCACGATGAGATTGATAAACGAGGACTAACAAAAAACTTTGACAGGAATTTCGGGAACTACTTATTTCAAATGACCAACATCAATCACGAGACGGTTGACAAAAGATACATTTGGAGAAACCCTAAACTAATAAAGACGTGAGACGGGGCCAGCCGCCAACAGCATGTTTGCGCTATGGCCGGGCGACCAGTTAAATTTTAGTACTTTTATAAAACCAACGTTTGGTTTCGCGGGACAACACGCGGCTTCGGAAGCCGGCCACATCGCAAACACAAACGTTGGTGGCAATGTGGCTTGGGACAAAAAAGTAAACTAACATGAGACATTCTACTAACAAAGATTCAAAACTTGGACTTTGATAACAAACATTGACGTCCAATTCACAACATATCGAGAAAGCTTATAGAAATCATTTTTTGTATTTTGAACATTTAAAATTAACAACTGTATCTTTTGTACAGTGTAAATAGATGAATCATGTTAAAAACGAGTTTTTTAATCATTGCCATATCTTTTTCGACATTATTGCAGGCTCAGCCGTCATTAACAAGAGACCAGCAAGAAATACAACAGACAGTAATTAGCTTTTTTGAGTCTTTATCAAACAGAGATTCGGTTAGCTTAAAGAGCTACAGCACAACAGATATTACATTGTTTGAATACGGTCGGGTTTGGACTTTGGATACACTTATTCGAAGAGTGATTAAACTAAACACAGCTACCGATTTTAAAAGAGTAAATTCTCTTGAATTCGTAAATTCTTCCGCAGACAAAAACACAGCATGGGCAACTTACAATCTTCGCTCTGAAATTACGAGAGAGGGTAAACAAGTAAGCATACACTGGCTTGAATCGGTTATACTGGTTAGAGAAAAGAAGAAATGGAGGATAAAAGTCCTACATTCAACAATGATTAAGCGCACCTAAAAATCAATACATGAAAAAAATATTTGTTATCGCACTTTGGTTCTTATTTAGCTTCCCCTCCTTTTCGCAAATCACATTTAGCGATGAGACCAAAAAGTACATTGAGTTCAGTGATGACGTAATTGTCTTAAAAAATGGATTGTTAATTGATGGAAAAGGTAGTGCTGCCAAACCACAACAAACGGTTATCATCCGACTTGGTAAAATTGATTGGACAGGAGATGATTCCAAGGCGAACATTCCTAAAGGTGCTGCAATCCTTGATTTGAAAGGCAAGGCTATCATGCCCGGTCTGGTAATGCTTCATGAACATATGTACATATCTGCAAGCTCGAGAGCACCACGCTATGTGCATTTGAAACAATTACCTGTTACTTTTCCTCGTCTTTATTTAGCTGCTGGAGCAACTACCATCCGAACTTGCGGAAGCATTGAGCCTTACTCTGACATCCAAATAAAAAGGGACATTGATTTAGGTTTAATACCTGGACCTTCAATTGAACTAACAGCTCCTTACGTTCAGGGGAAAAAATCAGTTTTTCCTCAAATGAAAGAAAACAAAACACCAGATGAAGCAGCCGCTTTTGTAAATTATTGGGCAGACCAAGGCTTCACCTCTTTCAAGGCTTACATGGGTATTGATAAGCCAACACTTAAAGCGGCTATTGCTGAAGCAAACAAGAGAAAGCTGAAATTTACAGGACATTTGGACGCTGTGACTTACCGAGAAGCTGCAGAATTAGGCATTGGCAACTTGGAGCATGGATTTATGTCCAGTACTGATTTTGTTATCGACAAAAAAGAAAATGAACAACCCGCTCCTGGCTCTGGGATTAAAGCATTAGGTAAATTGAATATCCAAAGCGATAGCGTAAAGCAACTTCTACAATTCCTAATTGACAAGAAGGTAGGTATCACTTCATCATTGTCTGTATTTGAAGGCTACAACTCTACGCAGCCAATGCCAAATGAAGATGTACTTAATGCCATGTCACCAGATACCAGAGACTATTATTTGAAAAACTTTGCTTTGGCTAAATCTAGTGCAAACTCTGCCGACCGCGATAGAGCGTTTATAAAAAATTCAAAAATGGAAAAGTTATTCTATGATATGGGCGGTTTACTGACAGTTGGTACTGACCCGACTGGTAATGGGGGTACATTGGCTGGTTACGGAAACTGGCGCGCCATTGAATTATTAGTTGAAGCAGATGGTTTCACACCTTTGGAAGCAATTAAGATAGCAACACTTAATGGAGCGATTGCATTGGGTTTTGACAAGTCAATTGGGACGATTGAAATAGGCAAATCGGCTGACCTATTGGTTATTGATGGAGACCCTTCAAAGAATATAAGTGATATTCGAAAAGTACTGCATGTTTTTAAAAATGGCCTAGGCTATGACTCAAAAAAATTGTTTGAATCGGTGAAAGGGAAAGTCGGTTTTTACTAAGGTTAAACAAAGGCTAACTTGTATCTAATACAGTTATAATAGAGATATGAGGTATATCGTTCAGGTAATAGTTCTTTTCGTCACCATCTCATTTTGCTTAGGTCAAACCCTTCATAGCTATACCAGTGATGGATACACGCTTTATTATGAACAATACGGCAGCGGCCCCGCGTTGTATATTTTGTCGGGCGGGCCGGGCGAGTATCCGGATCAAAGCTACCGCCAATTGGCGGATAGCCTGAAGAACTGGTACACCTGCATTATTGTACATCAGCGCGGCTCGGGTAAATCGCGTAACATACCCATTAATGAAAATACCATTTCCATAGCACGCTACACCGATGATCTTGAACGCTTGCGCCAACACCGTGGCGATAAACAAATTACCCTGTTGGGTGTGTCGTGGGGCGGGTTATTAGCAATGAATTACACCGCAACGTATTCAAAATTTGTTTCGCAAATCATCCTGGTGTGTTCCGCACCGCCATCCTACAAGCTCTGGAATTTTTTGTACGATAACCAGTTTGCAAGGCGTTCCCTGGCTGAGGTGGATTCGTTAAACCGCCTTCAGCAAATCTTCTCCGCTAAAACGGAAGGCGAACTTGATTCGTTGAAGCGTGCTGACCCGTTGAATAAGGAAGTAGTGGCCTACAAGGAATTTATTCTCATACACGTTCGGGCCATGTATTACGACAGGCGTAAAGTTTCCAGAGCGATGTACGAGCAGTTGTTTTATGAGTTTAATTTTCAACCTATTCCCATCATCGACAAGGAGGTGCTGGAAACAAAATTCGACATCACCGATAAGCTTAAGAAACTAAAAACCCCGGCCCTGATTATCTATGGCCGCCAGGATGATCAGGGCGAGTCTACCTTTTACATGCAGAAGGAGTGTTTTCGAAACCATGAAATGCATGTTGTTGAGCAATGCGGACATGAAATTATGGAAGAGCAGCCGGGGGAGTTTTATAGGATATTGTTGGGGTATGTGAGAAGGATGAAGTCAAACAGGAATTAAATATGCAGCTTTCATTTACACCCTTAACAGGAGATAAGTTCATTGAGATTAAAGCCATCTACGACTGGTACATTAAAAATGCTACCGCCACTTTTCATACCGAACCCATTACGCTTGAGCAGTTGCGGGAATTTATTTTTATCGATCATCCGCTGTACAAATCCTTTTTGATTCATGCAGACGTTGCACTGGCAGGCTATTGTTTTCTGACTTACCATAAAAAACGTCCTGCCTACGACCGCACGGCCGAGATCAGTATTTATCTGGAAAAAGAGTTTACCGGTAGAGGAATTGGTCAGGTAGCGCTGGCTTACCTTGAGGAAGTAGCCAAACGAGTGGGGTTGAAAAACCTGGTAGGCGTAATTACAGGGGATAACCTATCCAGCATGGCCTTATTTGAAAAGGCTGGCTTTATAAAATGTGCGCATTTTAAAAATGTAGGGGAGAAGTTCGGGAAGGTGTTGGATGTGGTGGCGTATCAGAAAGAGATTGGTTAGGGCCTTTGTTTAACACTGTAAATTAAAGTCAGTCAATAATTTTCAAACACCGGTCTGGTATCCTATTTTTAGTGCCATTAAAACTCATTGACACATGACCGGACTAATTATCAGTATTGCTATTGTTGTAGTGATTGTGATTTACATCATCAGTATCTACAATAACCTTGTTAAACTCAGAATCAGAAGGGAAAATGCCTTTGCGGATATAGATGTGCAACTGAAACAGCGCCACGACCTTATTCCGCAATTGGTCAATACCGTTAAAGGTTACATGAAGCACGAAGAAGGTGTGCTCACCAAAGTAACCGAAGCCCGCAGCCGCGCCATGAGTGCCACCGGAATTGATGACAAGATCGTAGCAGAACAACAATTGTCTTCAGCCATGGCTGGTTTGCGTATTCAAATAGAGGCTTATCCTGATTTGAAAGCCAACACCAACTTTATGCACCTGCAAACTGAAATTTCCGATATCGAAAATAAACTGGCTGCTGTGCGCAGGTTCTTCAATTCGGCAACGAAAGAACTCAATACTGCCATTCAGGTTTTCCCTAATGTAATCTTTGCCGGTATGTTTGGCTTTAAAACAGCTGCCATGTTCGAATTAGGTGAGGAACGTGCCGCTGCCACCAAAGCTCCTGACATCAACTTCAATTAACCTATGGCGGGTTATGTTGGAATCCAGGCACAGATAAGCCGGAACAACCGGATGTCGGTGTTTTACCTGATTGCTTTTCCGGCCCTGGTGTTGGGGTGTGTTTACGCTTTCCTGTATTTTATGTCGGGTGATGAATATCGTGGGCCTGATGTCGATCAGGTTAACAATGCCTTTATAGGCGTAGCCCCGGTTGTTGGAGGTATTGTACTGGTGTGGTTTTTAATCGCTTTTACCTTTCATTCTAAAATTATTGACGCCTCTACCGGTGCGCATACCCTGGAGCGGAAAACAAACATGCGGGTGTATAACCTGGTTGAGAATCTTTGTATGACGGAGGGCATGACCATGCCGAAGGTTCATATTATAGAAGATCCGGCCTTGAATGCTTTTGCCAGTGGATTGTCGGAGAAAAGTTATACCGTTACGTTAACCCGTGGCATTATTGATAAACTCAACGATCAGGAACTGGAAGGCGTAATTGCCCACGAGTTGATGCACATCCGCAACCGTGATGTACGGTTGTTGGTGATCACCATTATTTTTGTGGGGATATTTTCCTTTGCTGTACAGATACTTTTTAGAAACATGTTGTATGGATCGCGTAGCAGCAAGAAGGATAACAAGGGTATGATTGTGGCCTTGATCATTGCAGCCGTGGCGTATTTTCTGGCATTGCTTTTCCGCTTTGGTCTCTCGCGCAAGCGCGAATACATGGCCGATGCCGGAGCCGCTGAAATGACCCGTAACCCGCAGGCGCTCGCTTCTGCTTTACGAAAGGTATCCGGCAACTATGAAGTACGTGCCGTTAAGAGTGATGATGTAAAGGAAATGTTTATTCATAATCATCCGGATAAGTCATCGGGCTTCATGGGTGGGCTTGAAGGATTGTTTGCCACCCATCCGCCTATTGAAAAGCGGATACAGGTGCTGGAGCAGTTTTAGCCACTGACTACTTGCTATCCGATAAAGATAAATTTCAACCCTGCAGAAATTAAGACCACGAAAAGGAAACTGATAATTACCTGGTTGTTGAATTTGCCAGAACCAAGGTGTGAACCGGCATAGCCCCCAACAACAACTGCAGGTATGAAAAAGATGATCTCGTAAGGTAAATTGCTAAACGCCATATAGTTTCCGGTTAGCCCAAGCAATGAATTGCACAAAATAAAAAGTGCCGCTACACCCGATGCGTTTCGTAAGGACGAATAGCCAAACATAATAATTAATGGTGATAGAAAAATACCTCCACCAACGCCAAGCAAACCTGAAGTAAGACCAATTATTGCTCCTATTGGTAATGCTGCCAGCGGATTGATTTCCCGTTTTTTATCGGCCGGCTTTACAAACTGACGAATCAGCAGCAAGGCACCGGAAGCAACAAGAAAAATTCCTGCAAGCTTTTTGAACCAATACGGATCAAGGTTAAGATAGCCCCCGATAAAGGCAAAGGGTATTGAGGTAATAGCGAATAATGTAAATACCTTTTGGTCGAAGTATCCGGCTTTTATGAATTTATAGGAGGCGATCAATGAGACAATGATGTTAAGGGTAAGCGAAATGGGTTTTATCGATTCAACGGGAAAAGACAAAAACGCCATAACTGCAAGGTAGCCCGAAGCACCGGCATGACCTACTGAAGCATACAGGAATGCAATTAAAAGAAATAGAATACTACAATAAAGGATGATGTCTGACTCCATGAAACCAAGATAGGATTTAATTAGAAGGAACAGTAATAGTTATATTGATGACTGATCAGTCTTGTTATTGGAACAACTATAAATTGGGGATTAATAATTATGAGGCCAAAGGTGGAAAAGCATTAAATCCTTATTCACAAGCCTTCCTTAAATTTTTCGGTATTTCTATTTCTTTATTTGTTGCATCAGCAAACAAAGCACATGCCTCATTAGTTTGCTTATTTTCTAAATAAATTTCACCTAACATAATTATCGTGGTTTGTCGGTCTGGTTTTACCTGCAGAGCTTTTGATAGAGTATTGATTGCTATGTCAGTTCTTTCAAGTTTATAGTTTGTATATCCATACAGAAGATATGCTTCTACGAGGGAGGGGTTGAACTGAAGAGCTTTTTCAAAATCAGGCAGCGATTCTTCACATCTTTCTTTTAATGAATTAAATCTGGATTTACTGACGTAAAGTTTTGTAATACCCCGCTGTAAGTATGCCTGGCTATCTGTTGAATCGTAATCCAGTATTGCAGAAAAATAGTTAATTGCTGTTTGTCTATATGTTAAATGATAACTAACCCTTCCTGCTACCATATATAATTCTCGTTTAGTGCTTCCAAGTGAAAAGGCAATATCGATGTCCCTTTTTGCTGTCGAATAGGCGCCCATTTGCTCAGCTTGAAGAGCTCGTTTAAGATATAAGTCAGGATTTTTAGGATCATTGCTGATTTGTTTTGATAGCAATTTGTATTCATTATTTATTTGCTTTTTGCGCTCTGCGTTTAAGGACTCACTTTCAATGATATTCTCTAATGGAATAGCGTGTTTTGCAGTAACGCCCGATAATAGATGTAAAGTATAGGCAGCAAGCGCTTGACTATAGCAAACAGAGTTGTTGCCAAAAAGAATAATTAAAATTGTAAAGCCAGAAATTTTAATCATAATGGTTAGACTTTAAGGGCTTAATTCTTTAGACTATTAATCAGTGTTTAAATTTATAAAATATATATACTAAAATTAGAAAGCTTATTTTCGGATATTTCCCCACATTCCCTACAACTTTTTAACCGGTTATAACATCCTCAAGGATATGCATTCCATTTGACTTGCGGGAAGTGGGTAAAAGTTGGAATTTAGAAACTGAAATTGGTACTGTTCTGCAATCATTAACAATCCATAAAAATGATAAAAAACTACCTCAAAATCGCTTTTCGATCCCTATGGAGAAGTAAGGCACACGCTATCATTAATATTGCAGGCCTTAGCCTGGGTATTGCTTGCTGTATTTTAATTGTACTTTTTGTAAAGGATGAGTGGACGTTCGATAGATTTCATGAAAAGGCTGACAGGATTTACCGCGGGTATGTTAAGGAAAACTATGGCGAAAATCAGGAATTTTTCAATACCGTTACACCCTTTCCGCTCGGCCCTACGCTCAAAGATAATCTTCCGGAAGTAGAACATCAGGTGCGCTTTAACCCTTTCGGTACGCAGGTGAAGGTGGGAGAGAATCAGTTTTCAGAATCTGTAACCATAGTGGGCGAGCATTTCTTTGATGTATTTGATTTCAGGATTCTAAAAGGCGAGCAATCGAACGTGCTGGGCGGTAGTAATAATGTAATCATAACAGAACAGGTTGCTGAGAAATACTTCGGGAAGGATGATCCGATTAACCAGATCATAACCATTCAAATCAGTGAAAAGCCTGAAGAGTTTTTAGTTAAAGCAGTTGTTGAAAACCCACCGGTTAACTCCAGTCTCCAGTTTACAATTCTTATTTCCGATCTTAATTATCCCAAAATGTTCAGTGAGCAGGTGCTCACCTCATCGTGGTTTAATGTAAATCCGGAAACGTATGTGCTGCTAAAGCCCGGTGTTAAGCTGGCAGAAGTGGTGGAAAAATTTCCACCGATTTTTAAGACAGCGCTTGGTGAAGATGCTTATAAAGAAAGTAACTATACGGTGGGCTTGCAGCCTCTTACCGGCATTCACCTCGATACCAGTTTCCCAGCTGGGATTGCCCCGGTAAGTAATCCCCGATATTCCTATATAGTAAGCGCGGTAGCTTTGTTGATCCTTTTTGTTGCTTGTATCAATTTCGTTACGTTGTCTGTTGGTCGTTCGCTTAAACGCGCCAAGGAAGTAGGCATACGCAAAGTGGCGGGTGCCCTTCGAAGCCAACTCATTTTCCAGTTTATAAGTGAGGCTGTTTTAATTACACTGATATCACTTGTTTTTGGTTTTGGTTTAGCCTTAGTGAGCCTGCCGGTTTTTAATACACTGGCATCAAAGGAACTCTTGCTTGGTTTCGATGCATTCACGTTGTCGGTAGCCATCGTGTTGGTGGTAATTATTGGATTAATAGCAGGAAGCTATCCAGCCTTTGTACTTTCAAATTTTCGCCCTGTAACGATTTTTAAAGGCACCGTGCAAGGTATTGGCAGCCGTCAGGGGCTTCGTAAGGCATTGGTAGGTATTCAACTTGTGCTTACAGTTTTTTTGATTTCGAGTACCTTGATCATGCGAAATCAACTCAATTATCTTCAGGATAAGAACCTTGGATTTAACCGTGAACAACTTGCCGTTGTACAACTCATTGTACCCCGCGAGGGACGATTGACAGAACGTGTTCAGCGTGGATTTGAAATGGTACAGCAGTTCAAAGGTGAATTGTCGCGGATTCCTGAGGTAGCGGGTGTATGCGGCACATCCCATGATTTTGCAAATGGTAGCTGGACAGGGGTTGGTTATACGGATTTAGATGGCACCTATCGTAATTTCAATCTTAATGTTGTTGAGCCGGACTACTTCAAGGTGTTACAGATGGAATTTGCTGCCGGAAGAAATTTTGATAGTAACTCACCTTCTGACATACGAAGAGGGGTAATTGTAAATGAAGCTTTTGTTAAGGAACTACAATGGGAAGATGCAATCGGTAAAAAAATCCCTGGAAGAAATTTTGGAGAGCATGAAGTAATTGGCGTGGTAAAGGATTTTAACTATGCTTCCTTATATACCCGGGTTGAGCCGTTGGTACTTGTTATGGATCCGTCAATAATTCTTCAGGGTGTTGAAAACATCTCCATCAGTAATTCACCAATTCCCAAATTACTATTAAAGTTGAAGCCCGGTACTATGGCGCTGACCATCGATCAGGTTAAGGAAGTTTGGAATAAGCTCATCGGAAGCCAAGAATTCTCTTTTACATTTGTTGATCAGGCAATTGCTGCACAGTATGCCAGTGATCAGAACCTGGGTAAAATTATCCGCATAGCCACATTGTTGGCTATACTTATTGGAAGCCTGGGGTTATACGGACTGGCTTCGTTAGCCATGCAGGGCCGTACAAAAGAAATCGGTATCCGTAAAGTATTAGGCGCTACCGAGCGTTCCTTGTTGCTTCTCTTGTCACGAGATTATGTTTTGTTGGTAATTGCTTCTATGCTGATCTCCATTCCCATAACCTGGCTAATTATGCGCGATTGGCTCGCAGGATTTGAATACCGGGTTGCCATTGGTGCAGATGTATTTCTTCTTTCCGGATGTATTGCCCTTGGTATTGCCATTATTACGATCAGCTACCAGGCTTTCCGAGCGGCCTGGACACAGCCTGCCGAGACCTTGAAGCACGAGTAGATAAATTGACAGTTGGCAATTAATAAAAGGCCACTTGTCAAGTGCCTTATTTGTCAACTGTCAATTTTTTTTTACAATTTCTTTAACAAAATGTATACTAATCACGTATATTAGCTTTACAAAACATATACAAATGGGAAAGGAATACCTCGGAGAATTTGAAGAACTCGTACTTACGATGGTGGGAATTTTGGGCGAAGAAGCCTACGGAAACGCTATTGTTCAGGAGATTAAAGAGCGTTTAGGACGTGAAGCAAACCTCAGTGCGGTACACGTTACCCTTTACCGGTTGGAGGATAAGGGTCATGTAAAGTCGAGAATGGGAGGGGCCTCAAGCACACGAGGTGGAAGAAGGAAACGAATTTTCACCATTACCAATGCCGGTGTGGCCATGCTGAAAGTGATGAAAGAAGCGCGCACTGATTTATGGAAACTGGTGCCGCAACTGAAAGTTGTATCCGTTTAACCATGAGTCATCAAAACCATCCATCTAAACGAATGCTTCGATTTCTGCAGTGGTTTTGTCCACCTGCTTTAGTTGAAGGCATTGAGGGCGATTTGCTGGAAGCCTTTGAATACGACCTGAAGGAGGTAGGCGCGAAGCGGGCACGGCTACGGTTTATATGGAGTGTGCTTCGTTTCTTCCGTCTTGAAATTATTCTACGAAACCGATTCTCAATACAATTCATCAACACCATTATGTGGGGAAATTATTTTAAAGTGGCCACGCGTAACATGGCCAAGCGAAAACTTTATTCATTTATAAATGCTATCGGATTAAGCATTGGTATAGCTTTTTGTGTCCTGATCTATTTGTATGTAGAAGATGAGAAAAGCTTTGATCAGTTTCATCATAATAAGGACCAGATTTATCGGCTGAATGAATCCAGTTACAGCGTTTGGGCTGCGCAGCGGGGCGAAGATCCAATGCATAAATCAGCTTATCTGCCCTTGCCGTTAGGCACAGCCATGAAAGATGAAATCCCGGAAATAAAATACCTGACTCGTTTTAATGATGGGGCTACAGCCATCTTTCGGTATGAGGATAAAGTTTTTACCGAACGGATCACTTTTGTGGAATCGGATTTCTTTAAGATGTTTTCGTTTCCAATATTAGCAGGTTCAGCCGATCAGCTTTTTAAGGATAAGCATGAAATTGTACTTACTCCTGAAATCGCCACCAAGTATTTTGGTAAGGATGATCCCATGGGTAAAATCATTACGTTGGATCTGCAAGGTGAAAAACAATTTACGGTTACTGGGTTGATTGAAGCGCCTCCTTCTAACTCAAGTCTCTCTTTTAAAATTCTTGTTTCAACCGAGAACCAATTCTCGTACGAACGTAACCGCGAGCAATGGGGTAATTTTAGTTATCCAACCTTTATCCAACTCCATCAAAATGCTAATCTCACCGACCTGAAGCAAAAGGCTGACAAGCTGATTGAACAAAAAATGGGCGATCGGCTGGAACGTTGGCGTAAAGATGGAAATATTCCGGAAGGATACCCTGTGTTTGAATTGACTTATACCAATCTTGCCGATATCCACTTGGATACGGAAGTGAGTTGGGAAAAAGTAAGTGACCCAAAATATTCATGGATACTGGGTGGTATTGCTTTGCTGATTATTCTTATAGCGTCTATCAACTACATTTCACTGGCCCTTACTACCTCTGCTTCCCGAAAGATTGAAGTAGGTATACGTAAGGTGGTAGGAGCGCAAAAGAAGCAATTGGTTTCACAATTTGGTATGGAGTCAATGGTGCTGGCTTTTGTTTCTTTGCTTATTGGCTTAAGCCTGGCATTTTTGTTTCTTCCGGCATTCAACGAGTTTACTGGCAAAGGTATCGTCATGGGTGATACCAATCTGATTCGACTTATTGGCGTAGCGTTTACAACAGCCATGGTGGTTGGCCTTATTGCAGGAAGTTATCCTGCGCTTTTTCTTTCAGGATTTTTACCGGCTGCCGTATTAAAGGGTGGTTTTACTTCTAAGTTAAGCGCAGGCTTTACTAAGCCCTTGGTTGTTTTTCAGTTTTTTCTTTCTGCTTCTATGATTATTTGTTCCGTTATTATGAATCGACAGATGGAATTTGTTGCCACTAAAGATTTGGGATTTGATCATGAGCAGGTATTGGTTATTCCAACCCAAACCGGTTGGAATGAGGAAGCAGATAAAGTAGTGGAACAATTCAGGAATAAACTAAACACCGAAACATCGGTTGTCCACGTAGCGGGAACCAGCTCCTCATTCAACCAGGGATGGTCGCGGTATGGCTACAAAATTAAGGAAGAAAATAAATCAGCTTATGTATATCGGGTTGATCCGGCTTATGCAGGCTTATTAAATCTTGAGTTTATTGATGGAAGAAATTTTGATGAGTCCATAGCTTCCGACAGTACAGGCATAATCATCAATGAAGCCCTGGCACGTGATATGGGTTGGAAGAATCCGTTAGATGAATATTTGAACTGGCGCGAAGACAGTGTCGGGCTTGGCTCAAAAGTTATTGGTGTGGTTAAAGATTATCACTTCCTGTCGTTGGAACGCGATATTGAACCCATGTTTTTATCGATGGATAAAAAGAATACAGGCTACCTCACTACCATGCTGGTTAAACTTTCACCAGGTGAGATTTCTGATAAACTGGAGCGGGTTAAGAAGGCCTGGACTGAACTTTATCCCGACAAACCGTTCGATTACACCTTTATGGATCAGGACGTAGCAAACCAATATCAAACGTATAAGCGTTGGATGAAAATCACATCGCTGTCAACAAGCTTTGCTATTTTCATTGCATG
The DNA here is from genome assembly GCA_002344065.1 of Flammeovirgaceae bacterium UBA2366. GTDB lineage: Bacteria > Bacteroidota > Bacteroidia > Cytophagales > Cyclobacteriaceae > UBA2336. The sequence goes on along the minus strand of DDTK01000011.1, from coordinate 545,312 downwards.
CCTTGGATTATTCGGACTGGCCGGTATCAACGCCATTAACCGCACGAAAGAGATTGGGATTCGCAAAGTCATGGGTGCTGAACTTTCCAACATTTTTGTGATGCTGAACAAGCAATACATTTGGCTGGCCATAATTGCTTTTGCTCTGGCTGCACCGGTTTCCTGGTATGTTATGAATAAATGGCTGGGAAGTTTTAAGTATGCCATACCAATGAGTTGGGAGTTGTTTGCAGTAAGCATGCTGACAGGGTTGGTTTTGGCATTGTTAACGGTAAGCTATCATGCAATAAAAGCTGCGCTTATTAATCCTGCCGAAACGCTGAAGTACGAATAAGCTCGCAAATTTGAAAGTATCTAAAGGCATCTTATCTTTTAACCGTGAAAACGTTTGAACAAGCCATTACTGTTCAGCAACATGATATTGATGGACTTAACCATGTAAACAATGTGGTGTACCTGCAGTGGGTACAAGATGTTGCCACGGCTCACTGGCAAAGTTTAGCTTCAATGGAAATTCAGAAAAAGTATTCCTGGGTGGTTTTGAAACATGAGATAGAATACTTTTCTCCTGCTTTATTGAATGATGTTTTAACAGTAAAAACATGGGTTGAAAAATCGGAAGGTGTCCGCTCCGAACGGCATGTTGAGTTTTACAATTATAAAACCAATAAGCTTCTGGTTCGGGCGAAAACCAACTGGTGCTTGCTCGATGCCAGTACTATGCGACCCCGAAGAATTGAGGAGGATATTCTTCAGTTATTTCATTAAGAATTATTTTTTAGAAGGCGGAAAATCCTTTAGTACACGGGTTATACCACGTTGAATATTTTTCTTTGATAAGTCGGGCGGATCTTCCAGGTATCCTTCGGCATGACTTTGCCAGATTACTTCGCTGCGTTGCCGGTCAACAACATGAATCAGCAATGTTCCGCGGGTAAGTATCACTTCTTCAGGTTGTAGAAAAGTTGTCCGGTAGTAATACGGATCATCCTGCACACCATGGTAGTAGATTGCCTTTTCATTTTCAATGGTGATGTGAAAATCGACCAACAGATCTGGATCATTATCATTATACCGTATCCCCTTCTTTTGTAATGTTGAGATAATTGACTCCTTTACATGACTTTGCACAACACTATCATTCAGGTAGGCTGGGCCTGTAAATGTAAACGCACAACCTTCCAGCCAGCAAAAAGTTTTGTACTGGTTAAAGTCGATGCTGGTATCATATTCTGTTCGAACGGTATCGCAGCTAATCATTCCGCCCATTAGAAGTAAAAGGAGTAACTTTTTCATTTTATTATCTGCTATTCTATTTCAACCTTTTAGTTGGTGGCAAAAAAACATGCTGGCCACAAAGGCACTAAAACACTAAATACTCACTAAAGCTAACTCGCTAAACAAAAAATGGCTACGGGTTTTATCACGTAGCCATCTGATTTATGTCAGGAAGTGGTTAGGCCAGTTCGCGTAAATCTACTGGTACTACTTTAGAAACACCCTTTTCTACCATGGTGATTCCGTAGATCACATCCGTAGAGGTCATGGTGCGTTTGTTGTGTGTAACGATTACAAACTGTGAATCCTTGCTGAAGCTGCGAATGATGTTATTGAATTTATCAATATTGGCATCATCCAACGGGGCATCAACCTCATCGAAAATACAGAAGGGTGCGGGCTTCAATAGGTACATAGAGAATAGCAGGGCTGTTGCTGTAAGGGTTTTTTCTCCACCTGAAAGCTGGTTGATGGTTAACGGACGCTTGCCTTTCGGTTTTGCGATAATATCAATTTCTGATTCCAGCGGACTATTCGGATCGGCTAGTTTCAAATCACAATCATCTTCTTCATTGAATAGTGAACGGAATACACGCTTGAAGTGATCGCGAATCTGGTTGAAAGCCTCCATAAATGTTATGCTGGCGGCACCTTCAATTTCCTGAATGGTGTTCAGCAACGATTCTTTGGCTTTTGCCAGATCTTCTTTCTGAGCGATGATAAAGTCGTTGCGCTCTTTAATTTCTGTATAGGCTTCCATAGCCATGGGGTTGATCGGCCCCATGTTATCCAGACGTTCGCGAATACGCGAAACATCGTTGCGCAGTTTCTCCTCACTCAACGTTGCCAAGGCCTCGTTTTCTTCCGGAGTTGTTTGCTGAGTAACGGAATCCAGGTCAATATTAAATTCAACCGAGAGCCGTTCCTTCACCGAGTTGAGGTGAAGTTTACTTTCGCTGAGTTGGTTTTGCAACTCCATTAACAGGTTATCAATCGTATTGCGGGTATGTTGCACTTCACGCAAATCTTTTTCAACCTGATCGATGTTGCCGCGTGCTTCGTAATATTCTTTTTCAGCCTCACTCAATCCTTTTTCCATCTCATCCTTTTCGGCATACATGCCAATAAGTTCAGTGTCGTTGGTTTGGGTGGTTTCAATGATGTGCTTAACCTCGTCTTCGTTTTTCCTTAGTTCTTCAACGTTGAGTTCAATGCGCACACTGCTTTGCTCCATCGACTCTTTCTTAAAGCCGATTTCCTGATCAATGCTCTTGACACGGTTTTCCTGCTGATGGAAGAAAATATTTTGTTCATTAAACGCTGCTGATTTCTGACTGAGCAACTCATTCTGTGCAGCAAGTCTTCCGGTGATCTCGGCAAAACGTTCTTCCTGCGTTAATACGGCATGGTTAAGCTCAGCAGCTTTTGGCTTGAGTTCATCCAGCTCTTTTAACAGCGAATCAATTTTTTCAAGGATATCCTCCCTGCGCAAATCCGAATTACTGAGCATTTGAGAGAACTGTTCTCGCTTGGTGCGGAAGGAAACGTACTCTTCGTTAACCTGGCGAATACCATTTTGCAGTTCTTCAATCTCCTGGCGGATTTTGGTATTCCTTAATTTCTCCAGATCGCTTTGACGTTGAACCAGGCTTTCGCGCGTTTCATTCAACTTGCCGGTGAGCTCCTTTATTTCTTTCTCCAGTTTCTCGAGGTTCTTAGCCCTTCCAATTTTCTTTCCTTCAAACAATCCAACTGAACCACCGGAAAGACTGAATCTGCGCTTGGTTAATTTTCCGCTTTTGGTGATGAAGGTATTATCATCATCGGCTGGTATACCTTTAATATCGCCTTCGTAAACATAAACCCGATCAAGAATATACGACATGAGCTTACGATACTTTGGATCGAACTCAATGATTTGTGTGGCGGGGAAAGCATTATCGTAAATGCGGGTAGGGGTGGGGTCAAACTTTTCAAAAGAATCAAGAATGAAAAAGTTGGCCTTGCCTTTCGAAGCATCACTTAAAATATTGATGGCCTCATAGGCTTCCGCCTCATGCTCTACAATGTAGTAGTTGAGGTAATTCTCTAAATAATTTTCAATCGGAACACGATACTCTTCCGGACAGGTTAAAATATCGGAGAGTAGCGGAGCGTTTTTGGCAATTTTCTTTTTTAAGAATTTGATGGCTTCCGGAAAACCTTCCAGATTTTCTACTAATGATTTTGTCAGGTTGTATTCATTCTGGCGCGCATCCAGTTTACGGCCAATCGAAGTCATCTCCTCGCGAATCATTTCGATGGTCTTTTCCATGGAATGAATCCTGCTTAGGTTGTCCTCTTCTTCTTTCCGTAAATTTTCAAGAGCCGTATTTCTGATGTTGATCTCGTGCTGAAGTTCAACCAGTTTGTTTTCAAATTCAACAAGACTTGCGCTTTGCTTGTTGGTATCCGTGGCTGTTCGATCAAGTTCCTGTTTAAAGGAACTTACTTGTATTTCCCGAATCTCAACAGCTTTATTGGTTTGGAAACTCTCCTCCTGTTTCTCCCGTTGTACCTGGCGAAGTGCATCTACCTCAGACTGCAGGGTGGCGGTAGCATTTTTCTGCTCTTCGTATTCCGATTTAAGAAGGTCAAGTTTCTGCGTTATCTCGGCAAGAATCTGACCGGCTGCCTCTTTTTCGTTTTCCAGGCTTTGAATGCTGAAACGTGCCCGCTCGTTGCTCTTCTTATCCTGTTCAATTTGTTCACGCAGGTTGGAGGCACGATCGTTGAGGTATTTTAACCGCTCATTCTTGATTTGCTTCTCACTTTCGTAGTGCCTGATTTTGGCCACGAATTCATTGATTGACTTCTGACGGGTGGAAAGTGTTTTCTCCTTCGTAATCAGTTCAGCTTTAGCCTGTTCAATCTGTGCTTCTTTCTCAGCAGTATCCGATGTAAGGGCGAGCTTACGATCGTTCTCTTCCTGAATCTGATGTTGGAGTGTATCGAACTTTTGTTTTTGCTGGCTCACTACAACTTTGGCCAGCGTAATGCTTTTTTCCTTATATTCTTCCTTAATCTTGTAATAATTCTCCGTCTGTTTGGCCTGCTTCTCCAGGCTCTTCATATTTTTCTCAATCTCGAACAGTAAGTCTTCTACGCGTTCAAGGTCGGCATCGGTATCTTCAAGTTTTTTCAGCGTTTCCTTTTTACGCTTTTTGAATTTTGAAATGCCGGCAGCTTCTTCAAAGAGCATTCTGCGAGAGTGATCTTTATCGTTCAGCAGATCATCCACCATACCCAATTCAATAATGGCATAGCTGTTAGAAGCAATACCGGTATCCATAAACAGGTTGGTGATGTCTTTCAACCGGCAGGTTACTCCGTTTAGCAGGTATTCACTTTCACCTGACCGGTAAAGTCTGCGGGTTATCGTTACCTGTGAATATTCTGTAGGTAGTATATTCTTGGTATTGTTTATAGTAAGTGAAACCTCCGCCATTTGAAGGGGAGAGCGACCGCTCGTGCCGTTGAAGATTACGTTCTCCATTTTTTCTGAGCGTAAGGCACTGGTTTTCTGTTCCCCCAGTACCCAACGAATGGAGTCCACAACGTTTGATTTTCCGCAGCCGTTTGGCCCTACAATCCCGGTAATTCCCTCGTCAAAATTGATGACTATTTTATCGGCAAAACTCTTAAAACCCTTAATCTCCAGCTTGGCTAATTGCATGAATAAATGTCGCTAAATGTGGTTGTTAAAAAAATGAAGGCAGCAAAGATAAAATGAAAAGCACACAAGCCAAGCGCACATCGTACTTGATGGACGGAATGCCATAAAAGCCCTCAGAATGGTATGTTTTCGGTGAGATTTCAATAATTTTAAATACATTTGCTAAGTATGGATAATCTACAGTTTTGGCTTTACGTGATCATTGGTGTCATCTACCTGATAACCCAGGTTAGGAAGAAGGCAAAGGAGCAGGCACCCCCACCACAACGACCTATTAAAAGACAGGAAACCATCACACCGCAGTTCAGGCCAGAACCCCAATCGCAAACGACAACTCAAAAGCCAATATCGTTCGAAGATTTGTTGAGGGAAATTACGGAAGCCAAAGCCCCTAAAACGGAACCACAATACGAGACCTACAAGCAACCGGAATATGTTGATTATGACGATGATGTGGAGGATGAGGAAGAGGCTTATGAGCCGGTGGTTACGGATTACCGTAAAACAGACCCCATTTATAAAAAGTACGAGGACGCCAAGGCCTATGATTATGCCAGTAACTCCCTTGAGCAGACTTTGAAGCTGGAGAATGTTGACATGAGATTTGGAAGATTCAATGAATTTGAAACCGTGAAAAGCAGGAATCTATTGGAGGAATACACACAGGATTTGCGCGACCCAGATGGATTTAAAAAGGCTGTAATCCTGACCGAAATACTAAATACCAAGCATTTTTGAGTCTGAAAAACTGATTTTTTGAACTAAATAGTACACGGATTGGGGATGAGTTTCTTTAGTAGCATGACTTTTTTGCAGTAAGATCAATAAATCTGATCTTTACGCTAGCCCTTGGGGCATTTTTTAGGTTACATTAATTTTTTGGAAGCGATATATACTATCTTGTTTTTTCTTATTTTCACTTTAGATGAACTATACTAAGATATTACTATTCAGTGTTTTGCTAAGTTCGATCACAATCGGATCAGTAAAAGCTCAAGTTTCAGGATGTGATGACATCAATGTGGAGACTAAATTAACTGAACCCGCTAAAGGCAGAAGTAATGGTAAGATTGAGTTTGAATTCAAGGAAAAGTCAAAGACTTATAAAATATTTTTAATCAATAGAGATGCAAAGGACGCAAAAAGTCCACTGAAGGGTTTGGATGTTCGCGATTTGAAGGCCGGTTTTTATGATTTTATAATCGTGGACGATAGGGGATGTACTAAGCAACTTACAGTAACCCTAAAGGGTATTTAAATTAAGCAGGATGCTCCAGGCCAGAAATTTTTTAATCGTTCTTTTTCTCCTTGTATTTTCCAGTATTGCATACGCACAACCAGCAACCGTAGTGGTTGACCAGGTAAGGAATGCTTGCGGTGGATCATTTAATGGATCAATCAGAATAACCGTTACTAGTGGATCGCCTCAAGTTCCACCTGACCAGTTTGGCTACTTCATTCTTGGATTAGGATTTGGTGATGTTCAATCAGGGTTTCTAACACTGGGTGTTCCGCTAACAATAACTGGTTTGCGTCCTGATAACTATGTCTTAGCAGTATCGGATGGCGACCCGGCTCCAAATTTCAATCTATTTTTTCCGATTTTAAGTGCACCAGTAATTACTGGCTCGGTAGATCCTGGATTCCCATTAAATAATAGTAGCTGTACTACACCTGATGGTCAGATTAATGTTACAGTAAGTGGCGGATCAGGTACATTATCGTATTCGTGGACAGGCCCTGGAGCTTTTTCGGCCAATACCGAGGATATCAGTGGTCTTACAGGCGGCAATTATACGCTCAATGTAACGGATAACGGTTCAAATTGTACTTTTCAGCTTGGCCCAATTTCCATAACCGACCCACAACCAGCTTTACAAAATGTAAGCAATGCAGGCAATCAACTCATTTGTGTGGGCAATGGTGCTGTCGTAAACCTTGCTGGTACAGAATCAGGTGTTATTTACGAAGTGCTGGTTAATGGTTCATCAGTGGGTATTCCTACTGTTATCGGGACCGGTGGACCAATCAGTATACCAGTACCGGTGGGCTCGTTTTCCGATGGTGATATTCTCAATGTTGAAGCGCGATTGGGTTTATGCACCCCTCGAATCATGAATGGGTTTATTACTACCGATATTGTTGCTTTGGTATTGACCAGTTCAGTAATCAATAATACAAATTGTGTGTCCTTCAATGGAGCCATCGACTTAACTGTAACTGGAAGTGCAGGTGCCTTTACTTATTCATGGACAGGACCGAACGGATTTACTGCCAGTACACAGGATGTTTCAAATCTGGAGCAAGGCACTTACACCGTTGAAGTTACTGATGTACCCAGTGGATGTATTGAAATAGCAAACATTGTGGTAGGTGACAACCGACCCGTACTAACACTAACATCGGTTGTAACAGATAACTCTCGGTGTGTTGCGCCATTCAATGGAGCAATTAATTTGACGGTTGCCGGATCGGCAGGTCCGTTTACATATTCCTGGACGGGACCGAATGGTTTTACTGCTATTACGGAAGATATAATTGCACTTGAAGATGGCACCTATGATGTTACTGTTACCGATGGACCAAGCGGTTGCGTGGTAATTGGAAATATTGTGGTTGGCGATGCTTCACCAACGCTCACCCTTACCAGTGTGGTTACGGATAACTCACGTTGTATTGCGCCATTTAACGGTGCCATTAATTTAACGGTAGCAGGCTCTGCTGGTCCGTTTACATTTGCGTGGACAGGTCCTTCAGGATTTGTAGCCAATACGGAAGACATCACAACATTGGTTGATGGTGTTTATGATATTTTGGTTACAGACAATGCAACTGGCTGTACAGCCAGTGCAAGTATTACCGTTAATAATGCTGCACCAACACTGCTATTGACAACAGCAGCAACTGATAATAGCCGATGCGTGGCACCATTTAATGGCACCATTGACCTTACCGTAGCTGGCTCGGCAGGACCATTTACTTTTGCGTGGTCAGGCCCGGGTGGTCCCTACTCAACAGAGGATCTTGCTACTTTGCAAGACGGAGCGTATAGTGTTATCGTTACGGATGTTCCCAGTGGATGCACAGCTACGACTAATGTTGTCATCAACAACACAGCACCTACACTTACGTTAACAACAACAGTTACGAACAACAGTCGTTGTGTTCCTCCTTTCAATGGAGCTATTGATCTTACTGTAGCGGGTTCAGCAGGTCCTTTCACTTTTTTGTGGACAGGCGCAGGTGGCCCATATGCTACGGAAGACCTCGTTAATCTTCAGCCAGGTGTATATAATGTACTGGTAACGGATAATGCAAGTGGTTGTACAGCAACTACCAGTGCCATTGTTGGAAACAATACACCTACACTTACCTTAACAACTGTTACTACTGATAATAGCCGATGCATTGCACCTTTTAATGGCTCCATTGATTTAACGGTTGCAGGTTCAGCCGGACCGTTTACCTACTCATGGTCAGGTCCAGGTGGTCCTTATTTAACAGAAGATCTTGCCAACCTTCAGGATGGAAACTATTCTGTTTTAGTAACGGATGTACCCAGTGGTTGCTCAGCTATTGCTAACGTCACCATCAATAATATTGCTCCTACTTTAATACTAAGTACAGTTTCAACCAATAACAGCCGTTGCGTTGCTCCATTTAATGGCGCTATTAATCTGACAGTTGCTGGTTCTGCAGGCCCTTTTACCTATTCATGGACCGGTCCGGGTGGACCGTATGCAACGGAAGACCTTAATAATTTGCAAAGTGGATTATACATTGTTATTGTAACAGACGTTAGCAGTGGTTGTTCTGCAACTACTAACGTTAACATTGCTAATACAGCACCTACAGTGTCTTTAAGCAGTGCAGTAACGGATAACAGCCGATGTGTTGCTCCATTCAATGGTGCTATTAATCTTACGGTAGTCGGTTCTGCTGGTCCTTTTACATTCGATTGGACAGGCCCTTCAGGCTTTACGGCAAGTACGGAAGACATTACTGCATTACAGGATGGAAATTACTCGGTATTGGTGACCGATGTTCCTAGTGGTTGTACAGCTACCTTGAATGTTGCTGTTGGTAATACTGCACCAACGTTATCGCTGAGCAATGTTGTTGCTCCGAACGACCAATGTGGAACCCCCACGGGTTCTATTGACCTGACTGTTGCCGGCTCTGCCGGACCTTTTACGTTTAGCTGGACGGGCCCTTCTGGGTTTACAGCTAACACGGAAGATATTTCTGGTTTGATTGGTGGCAATTATACCATTACCGTTACCGAAAATGCGAGCGGTTGTGAGGTGACTGAAGTAATTAATGTTCCGGATATAACCTCAACGTTAACAATTACCTCTGTTGTTACTGACAACACGCGGTGTTTACCAGCCTTTAATGGTGCTATTAATATTACCGTAGGAGGTTCCGCTGGTCCTTTCACGTTTTCGTGGACTGGTCCAAATGGATTCACCGCAAACACAGAAGACATTTCAGCATTGGAAAATGGTGATTACGATGTTACCGTAACGGAAACGGCCACAAGTTGTACTGTAAGCGCTACAATAACAGTTGGTGATAATCGTCCGGTATTGGTATTAAGTACTACATCGGTTGATAACAACCAATGTGCTGCTCCTTTCAATGGTTCCATTGATCTTACTGTGGCTGGTTCAGCAGGACCTTTCACGTTTGCCTGGACCGGCCCAAATGGTTTTGTTGCTTCTTCAGAAGATATTTCAGCGCTCGAACCCGGAACTTATGATGTTACAGTAACCGATAACGTTTCGGGTTGTTTTGAAGTAGCCAGTGTTACCATCTTAAATAATGCACCAACATTAACCCTAACCAGTACGGCTACTGATAACAGTCGTTGTATTGCACCTTTTAATGGTTCTATAAATATTACCGTTGGTGGTTCAGTCGGTCCGTTTACATTTAGCTGGACAGGCCCGGGTGGTTTTACTGCTTCCACTGAAGATATTACCAGTGTTGCTGATGGCTTGTACACTGTTGTGGTAACCGATGTACCATCTGGCTGCTCCATCTCATCCAATATCAGCGTGGGCGATATTACCGTTTTGCCGACCTTAACTTCTATTGTTGTTGATAACGATCGTTGCAACGCACCATTCAATGGCGCTATTCTCATCAGTGTTTTACCTGCAGGCTCGTACTCATTTAATTGGGTTGGCCCGGGAGGATTCACCTCAACAGCAGAGGATATAAGCGCTTTAGCATCGGGCGTTTATCAGGTAGATGTTGTTAATAACACAACCGGATGTGCAACATTGCAAAGCTTTACGGTAGGAAATAATGCTCCGGTAATTACGGTAACTGCAGATGCTATTAGTAATAATTCATCATGCACCGTACCGTTTGATGGCGCAATTTTAATTACGGCTTCTCCTGCAGGTACGTATACATTTGCATGGACAGGCCCTAATGGTTTTACTTCCTCCAGTGAAGATCTTACCGCTCTTGAGCATGGCGACTATATGGTAACGGCAACAAACACTACACTTGGTTGTGCGGTGAGTGCTGTGTTTACAGTTGGCGATAACACCCCAACTATTTCCATCACTTCTCAAACTATTGTTGATAATTCGAATTGTCAACCTCCGTTTAACGGTTCGATTGATATTACCGCGGGAGGAACACCGGGACCATATACATTTAGCTGGACGGGACCGCTCGGCTTTACCGCCACCGGACCTTCTATAGTTGATGTTCGCTCTGGAAACTATACCGTTACTATACTTGATCAGACGAATGGCTGCAGCGATGTTTTTGTGTTAACCGTGGGTGATATAACCCCTCCTGTTTTGGTAGCGCTTGATGCCTCTACACCAAATACAACATGTCAGGCACCGTTTACAGGTTCATTGAGTATTACCGCATCCGGTACTCCCGGTCCGTTTGATTATTTCTGGACTGGCCCTGGTGGATTTACTTCAACCGATGAGGATATTACTGCACTTGTTCATGGCGACTATGACGTTACCGTGACGGACACAGGAATTGGTTGTCAGGCTACCGTTACCTTTACTGTTTTAGATAACACACCACCTGTTCTGGTGTCTGTTGACAATATCACCAGCAACACGAACTGTATTGCACCATTCAATGGATCGATAACAGTAAGTGGTGGTGGTACAGCGGGCCCGTTTGATTTTTCGTGGACAGGCCCCAATGGTTTTGTTGGAACAGGTGCAACCATAACCGCGCTTGAACCGGGTGATTACGATGTTACCATAACCGATCAGGTTTTGGGATGTCAAACAGTGAGTACCATTAACGTTCCTAATGCAGCTCCGGTTATTGCCATCACACAAACGATCACTCCTAATTCAAATTGCTTAGCGCCATTCAACGGAGCAATTCAACTTACTTCCGTTACAGGTACTCCCGGTGGTTATGATTTTTCGTGGACAGGCCCTGGTGGATTCACAGCATCAACACAAGACATCAGTAATCTTGATGCCGGTGATTATACAGTAACCATAACCGATCAGAATATTGGCTGTTCCAATGTATTTGTTCTCACGGTTCCTCAAAACGCAACTACGGTTTCTATCTCATTGGTAAGTGCAACAGCCAACGACCGGTGTACCGGACCATTCAACGGAGCGCTTGATGTTACAATTGGCGGAACCCCTGGACCATTTACTATCTCATGGACAGGTCCTTCAGGGTTCACAGCTTCTACAGCTGATATTTCAGCGCTTGTTCATGGAAACTACACAATATCTGTAACGGATGATTTGTTAGGTTGTACCAATGTTGCAACGTTTGTTGTCCCCAATGCTACTATTGGCTGTGGTGGTTTGAATTGCTTTGCTTACACCATTACCGTTGTAGATGCGCTCACACAGCGCCCTTCGTGCAGTAACCAGAATGATGGCGTGATCACCCTTGATATTACCGGACTTACTGTTGGTAATTACATCATTCAGTTGATAGGAACTTCCGGTACGTTGACTCAGGTTGGTCCCTCAGGTATTTATACCTTCAATGGATTATCACCCGATTCATATCAGTATCGCATAGAAGATGCAGTTGGTAACGTTTGTCAGCAACCGTATACATTGGATGTTCAGGTAACGGTTCAAGCCACCGCTACCAATTTTGTTGATGCCTCCTGTTTTGGACTACCAACAGGTCAGGCGTTATTTACGGTAACATCGGGTGGAACCTCGCCATTTGAATATTCCATCGATGGAATAAACTGGATTACATTCCTTTCCGGTCAAACCATTACAACATTACCACCTAATGGCACCTATCCTGTTATCATACGCGATAATCCTGCCGATCAGTGTCCTTCAACAGTAACTGTTACAATTAATAATCTTAATCCTGAAATTACAGCATCATTAACTGCAGCACCGGCTACGTGTAACAACAACGATGGATCAATAACCATTAATGCGTTGCCTGCAGGTGGTGATGGTGGCCCGTATACTTTTCAGTTTGGATTAGCCGGAGCTGAAGTTCCTGTTGGGTTGCCTGCCGGAAACGTATTCAGTAACCTTTCAGCAGGTACTTATAACTTTATTGTAACGGATAATGGTGGTTGTTCTCAGGTGTTTTCCAGAACGGTGGCCTTCCCTGGATTTGTAAATACTGCGCCTCCGGTTGTTAATGCTCCTGATTGTATTTCGGGTGGAACGAATGGAAGCATTATTCTCACCTTGCTGGATGTAGGAACCTATGAGTTTGCTATTACTACTGATCCGTTGTTTGTACCGGCACTTTCTGATTACACACCTACGGGTGGATTAACGGTTGTTATTCCGAATCTTGTAAATGGAAATTATTTTGTTTGGTTAAGATCGTTGGGTTCACAATGTACTACGAAACTTGGCCCTATTACGGTGCAGGGAGTTTTCCAGACAGGCTTTACCGCAACGGTATCTGATGAAATATGTTTTGGTGATGGAGGCGCGATTACGATCAGCAATATTTTTGGTGCACCTGCTCTTGACTATACCTACGAGTTGGTAACCGGTGGAGTTCCGGTAACCGGCACCATAACTTTCCTCGAAGCGTTGGATGTATATACGATTTCAGGATTGGCACCCGGAAGCTATCAGTTGCGACTAATCCAGGATCAATCAAGCATTAATGGCTGTATAGCCAATACCTTGTTCCAATCGTTTACTATTGTTGGACCATCGGCAGCCTTAGGTTTCCAGGCAGTTGAAAATATCAAGGAGTCATTCCCTGATCTTCCTACCGGATCAATGCTGGTAGTTCTTCAGGAGAGTGGTGAAGTTGATTATGAATTAAAGGTGGAACTCACTACACCGGTTGTTCCCGGTCAGTTTATTATTCGCGATTTCACCGTAGTTACACGTAATCCAGGCAACCTCCGCATGCAGGCTCAGTACAATAACCTTTATGCCGGTACCTATACACTTACGGTACGTGATGCATTAGGCTGTATTGTCACCCAGGAGGTTGATATACCGGTTGATACGGATATATTCATTCCTAACATATTCACACCTAATGGCGATGGTTACAATGATACCTTTACCATTCGTAACCTGCCGGCAGCAGGTGCCAAACTGATTATATCAAACCGATGGGGTAATCAGGTTTTCGCTTCAAACAGTTATACCAATGATACTGCCTGGGACGGAGGTAATGAGAGTGATGGTATCTATTACTACCGTCTGCAAGCCGATGGTCAGGTGTTTACCGGTTGGGTAGAAGTACAAAGAGGGGTTAAGCCTTAAGAGGATTTTTGAGCTGCCCTTAATTCAGGTTGCCCAGGAAAGCCAACGTGTCAACGCCATCAGCGTAATCCCATAACTCGGGATGTTGGGCCTGCCCAAAGGGTATAGAAGCTGGTTCGATTTTTCCTACTATGCACTGCAATTTTGGTTTATTGAATTCAATAATGCTGTGCAATGAGTCTAAGCTGTTATAGTATTCATAATAGAGCACGGCAATGGGTGATACCAGTTTTTCGCTCTCTTGCAGCAATACAAAGCCCGTATCTAAAAAGTGTTGCTGATTTACCAGCAGTATAGATTTCTGATAGTCGTAATTGTTGATGTATTTATGGTGATGGATAACGGGCTCAAAACTTTTCCAGGTATCCAGTAGTGGTATAAAATTGTATCCCTCAGGAACGAAAAGTTTGGAAACATTTCTGCAGCCTAAACCAAAGTAGTCGAATACATCATTACCAAGATTTTTGAAATCATCCGGGGTTTCGTCACCGGTAAGAATGGCACAGGAGGTTCTGTTTCTTCGGATAACGTTGGGCACTTTCCTGAAATAATAATCAAATAGACGCGCTGAGTTATCGCTTCCGGTGGCAATTACAGCATCAAAATCCTTTAGTATTTCCTCTTGAATAATGATTCTAGTTTTAAACTCCGGCTCAATTTCAATAAGCCGGTCGATCAGATACCGGGTCAATTTAGAATCTTTGGAACTTAGCTTCACCAGTGCGTTATGCCCGCTGATAAGCACACACACAAGATCGTGAAACCCCACCAGCGGAATATTGCCGGCCATAACGAGTGCAATATTTTTAGGGGTTAGTGTTTCAAGGGTGTAGGGCGCCAACCATTGTGTTAACTTATCCCGGTCAAGGAAATTATTAACTCCTGTTATGGCCTTTTGAACATTTTTGGAAGTGAACCAGGGATTTTCATGGCTGGCTTCGGTGGCGAGTTGGGCTAACGAATCCTGCTGCAGGTTACGGATGTGAAACCCTAGTTTAGTGAAGGCATTAATTCGTTGTTCCAATGTCATGTAAGCAAACTTTTAAGGTAGTTGTATTGTTTGATGGATGAGTTTTGAAACTTACTTTTGCACCACGTTAACGCGCGAAAATACAGAAAGCATGGCAATTAAAATTACGGATGAATGCATCAATTGCGGGGCTTGTGAACCGGAGTGTCCAAACACCGCTATATATGAAGGGGGCCGGGAATGGAATTGGGCCGGTGGAACCAAACTGACGGAGGTTAAACTGGAAGATGGATCCGCTCAGGATGCCAAGGTTTTACAAAAACCAGTTTCTGATGAATTCTATTATATCGTTTCTGGCAAGTGTACCGAATGTACGGGGTTTCATGAAGAACCTCAGTGTGCTGCCGTTTGCCCGGTGGATTGCTGTGTTCCTGATCCGGATCATGTAGAATCGAAGGAGGTTCTGGCTGCGCGTAAAGCATACCTCCACCAGGAGTGATCATTTCATTTTTGCTCTTTTGATCAGGTAGGTTTGTAGAATAGTATTTACATCCTCCCGAACATCGGCCTTTACAAAATCGATTTTATATTGATGGCATCGGAGCTTTAGATTATCGTAGAATTTCAGCGCCTCCTGCGTATACGATTCGCGGATATCCCCTGGGTTAAGTTTCAATTTCGTATTACTTTCCAGATCAATGAATTCTATGGGCTTATCCTCAAACTGAAAAGTCAATTCGGTGTCATAGTCCATGACATGGAAAACAATTACTTCATGTTTGTTATGCTTTAAATGTTGTAGCGCCTTAAATATTTCTTCAGCATTCTGTTGGTCGCCATCAAACATATCGCTGAATAACACTACCAATGAACGTTTATGTATTTTTTCAGCCACTTCATGCAGTACCCTGGCAATTTGCGTTTGCGACTTTCCCGGCTGCTGATTTATAAGTCCATGCAGAATAATCAAAAGCTTTTCAAGATGTGAAGCCGAGGATTTTACGGGTGTAAACGTGTCAATTTTATCGGAAAACAGACATAACCCCACGGCATCGCGCTGCAGGTTTAGCATATAGGCCATTGCAGCAGCAGCAATAGCGCTGAACCTGATTTTGGCCTTTGTTTCGGCAGGGTAGAACATGGAGGGAGAAGCATCAATGGCAATAAGACAGCGAAGGTTGGTCTCCTCCTCATATTGTTTGGTAAATAACCGATCCGTACGTGCATAGGCTTTCCAGTCGATATGCCGGGTACTTTCTCCTTCATTATAGAGGCGATGTTCTGCGAACTCTACAGAAAATCCATGGTAAGGCGATTTATGAAGCCCCGTAATAAACCCCTCCACCAATTGCCTGGCCAAAAGTTCGAGATTGGCTGATTGCCTGATATCCTGTAAGTTAAGTTTCATTTTACGGCCATGGTTATCTTAAAAAATGGGGCTTGTAAGCCCTTCTGTACGGTATTGCCTTATTGTGAACGTGTCTGAATAGTGAACAGTATTTGCAATGACTATTCAAAATACTATATTAACACAATAAAATTACCCTAACCTAACCTAAAACTTGCAGGATTGTGGAAGAGAACAAGACGAACGGCAGGGATGAGATATACTCGGCCAAAGTGAAAGCTGGTAAGCGAACCTATTTTTTTGATGTAAAGTCGACCCGCTCCAACGACTATTACCTCACCATCACCGAAAGTAAAAAGCGATTTAAAGAAGATGGTTTTACTTACGAAAAGCACAAAATTTTCCTGTATAAGGAAGATTTTAACAAGTTCATGGAGGCATTAACCAACACGGTTAATCATGTGAAACAAGAACTGCTACCCGATGTGGATTTTGATCAGTTTGATCAGATTCATGCCAGTCACGACCACCACCAGGAGGAGGCAGAAGCGGCCACACCGGTCGCCAAAGCCACAGGAAGTGATAGTGAGCTTAAATGGGACTAACCTACCTTAATCTATACCGAAAAGCCCTCAACCAAGAGGGCTTTTTTATTCCCGGATGTTCCCATTAGCTCGAAGACCGTATATTTGCGGCCTGTTTTAAACTAATCTTTTACGTTCTCATGGGATTGCAATGTGGTATTGTAGGGTTACCGAATGTCGGGAAATCAACTCTTTTTAATGCGTTATCGAATAACAAGGCAGAAGCTGCCAATTTTCCGTTTTGTACCATTGAGCCCAATGTTGGTGTAATCTCGGTTCCGGACCAACGATTAAAAATCCTTGAATCGCTTGTAAACCCGCAACGTGTACTTCCCACCACGATCGAGTTTGTTGATATAGCCGGCCTTGTGAAAGGAGCCAGCAAAGGGGAGGGACTTGGTAATCAGTTTCTGGCCAACATCCGCGAAGTAGATGCCATTGTGCATGTGGTGCGTTGCTTTGATAATGACAACATTGTGCATGTTGATGGAAAGGTCAATCCAATAGCCGATAAAGAGATCATTGACACGGAGTTACAGTTAAAGGATTTAGAATCAGTTGAGAAGAAAATTTCCCGTTCGGAGAAGATTGCGAAGAGCGGTGATGCCAAGGCAAAAAAGGAATTGGCCGTTCTGCAAGCATACCGCGATGCCTTACTGGCCGGTCAGAACGCACGGGCAGTGGAGGTGCCTGAAGAGGATAAGAAAGCCATTGAGGATTTACAGTTGTTAACGGCTAAGCCGGTTGTTTATGTTGCCAATGTAGACGAAGCTTCAGTGCTTACAGGGAACAAACACGTTGAGGCCCTGAGGAACCTGGTGAAAAGTGAAAATGCAGAAGTGGTGGTTATCAGCGCAGCCATTGAGGCGCAAATAGCGGAGTTGGATACCGAAGAAGACCGCATTACATTTTTGAAGGAATACGGTTTAGAAGAATCAGGATTGAACAAACTGATCAGAGCCTCGTACAGCCTGCTTAATCTGATAACCTATTTTACGGCCGGGGAGAAGGAAGTACGGGCCTGGACTATAAAAAGGGGCTGGAAAGCACCTGCGGCTGCCGGGGTAATCCATACCGATTTTGAAAAAGGCTTTATTAAAGCTGAGGTAATTAAGCTTCCTGATTATCAGCACTATAAGTCTGAGCATGCCTGCCGCGAAGCCGGAAAGATGGCTATAGAAGGTAAAGAGTACGTGGTGGAGGATGGCGATATCATGCATTTTCGGTTCAATGTCTAATTATTCCTTACATACCCTTTTTGAATTTTTGATTTTTTCGTAGTTTTATAAACCGCTCATTATCAGGTTACAGCGGGGCTTTAGGTTTAGGTATTTTTTAACCCTTTTTTATTTTTTAAAGCTTGAGAACCAGGATCATTTTTTCGTTGAAAAACAGGGGGGCTTATGTCCCGTTTCACCACCAATACTTACTGGCGCAGTTTATAAAGGGGCTGCTTATGTTTGGTCCTGATAAGACATACCAAGGGTATACCCAGTTCAATTTCTCCGGCTTAAAAGGGCAGACAAAAATAAGTCGAAAGGGCCTTCATTATTATTCCTCCAAAGTCACCTTGGTGTTTGCATGTGCCGACAGGGAGTTTCTAAGTTATTTCACAGCCCAGCTTTTTGAGCAAAAAGATATTATGATTGGCAGCCTGCACCTGGTGCCTGATTCCATAGAAGAGGAACCTCCGGTTGAGATTCAGACAGAGGCTAAATTTTTATGCATTTCACCCATTGTTCCGGTGCCCGCAGCATTTAATAATGAGCAGGGTAAAAAGTTTATCATGCCTGAGAGCGATGAATTCTCTGACTTGCTCTATGACTCAACCATTAGCCGGATGGAAGCCACCGGAAAGTATACGCCTGAACAACTAACCTCATTTTATAAATTTCAATTAGTGCCCGATCCCGGTTATTTACAGCGCCTGCAGGCAGCGGGTAAAAAATTCGCACGCATCTATCCGTTGTATGATAGCGATGTAAAATTTGAAGTAAGGGGCTACACATTCCCTTTTACGTTGTATGCTGCACCCGAAGTACAGCGTTTTGTCTATGAAAACGGATTGGGGTATTTCTGCCACAAGGGTTTTGGTATGCTGGATGTAGCCGGCAATGATTCGATCAAGCGCGAACAGCAGCGTGATGCTATCTACGCCTAACGCGGATTTTCAAAAAAAGTCATATAACCAATTAGCAGGTCGGCCATAGGCTTGAACGACCGGTAGTAAACAAATACCTCATAAAAATTTTCGGTTTGGAAGTGACTTCCCTCAAAAAACAACGGTGGTTGCGTCTTTGATCTCACTACATACTGGTAATCATACCATCCTTGTTTGAGCAGTAAGGTTGACGTGTACTCTCGCCTGGCAGAATCATACCGCATCCTGTTCTCTTCATTCATGCCCCAGTGGGTAAGTGCCCCCATCACAAACACATCTCCGTTTACAGGCTGGGGCGATTGCAGGGTAAATGCAACATTTACATAATTAGAAGCATTGATCCTCCGGTAGTCATAGTTGTCAAGCATATAGCTGCCGTTATAGTCGGGGTACTGTGAATACAGTTCGCTTGATCGGTTTTTGTCCTTTTCAATATAGGCAGTCCACGGCATGGTATTCTTGTCCATGTAGGCTACATTTCTTCCGGGGTAGTTCAGCGATCGTAAATCAAAAAAGCGAAATTCATTTCCGCCCCTGAACATGCTGGCATCATCAAAAAACCGGTACTCCAATTCCTGGATATTCTCCCTCAGAAAACTTGGTTTCACTTCCTGCGCGAGGTTATCCCACCGCTGATTTTGCCGGACCGTTACATTAACGGTTTCCAAGGGGTTAATTAACTCAACATTCTTGTAGTTGATCGTGAAATTGATCTGCTGGTTGCGGATGGCTGCTGTTCCTGAACTCACCAGCTTGTCATCGCGCACAAAGGTTACACGGGGTTCAAATACCATGAATCGTTTGCTGATTATTATGTCCTCTTTGTCGGATCCGCGGTAAACCACAGCAACATAATTACCGGGAAGTCTGACAGGCGGTATCTGTACCCAGTAATGAACGTAGGGTTTCCAGGTGTCTAATGAAAATTCAAATTCGTTAATAGGGAATTCATTGTAGTCGGGTAAATAATCCAGGTCAATCAAGCCAGACTTTGTCCAATTCTGGTTGCAATGAATTATTCTGAGGTAATAATTATCCCGTTCAGTATGCAGGTCGTCAAACTCCAATATCAGATTCCATTTGCCCAATTGGGTAACTGCAGGAAGCAACTGACTCATAGGGTCATTTTCTGCCCTTAAAAGCCGTACCGTTTGTATGTTACTTTCATACACCCTATCAACAAGTTGAAGTGATTTAGGCCCTGAGGAGCTACTGGACGAGCCGTAGGGTAAGGGAGCGCATGCACTTAACACGAGTATTAACCATCCAAGTTTTTTCATTGTGCTAAAACTAAAATTTTAATCTTTACGGCTCCAACTTATTTCTGTTTAGGGGTGTCTAATCATGCAAAACGGCCGTTATATCGGGTACATGCTCAATGAACAGGAGCTTATTGAAGGTTGCCGAAAGGGTAGCAGGGCCTCACAGCAGGCTTTGTACGACCGTTATTGCAAAAAATTGATGGTGGTTTGTCTTCGGTATTCTAAGTCGATTGCTGAGGCCGAAGACATTTTGCAAGAGGGCTTTGTTAAGGTTTTTCAAGGGTTAGATGGTTTTAGGCAAGACGCTAAACTTGAAACGTGGATGACAAGGATAATGGTGAACACGGCCCTCAACCACCATCGAAAAAAGCTCTACTTGTTCCCGATGGTGGATATTGAAAAGACAGACCTCCCTGAAAATGAAATGGGTATATCCAATTTACATTTCACCGAGTTGCTGACGATGATCCAGTCACTACCGCAAGGATGCCAGGTTGTATTTAATCTTTTTGCCATTGAAGGCTACAGTCATAAGGAGATTGCCGATATGTTGGGTATATCAGAAGGCACGTCAAAGTCGCAATACGCGAGAGCACGTGTTTTGTTACAGGAAAAATTGAAAAAGGAATCATCGCACTATAAAAAAGTATATGGAGAAAGGAAATTTTGAGAAGGCGTGGAAGGATGCTTTTGATGGGGCTGAAGTAACCCCATCAAATTCGGTGTGGACGAATGTAGAGCTGGAGCTGGAAAAATCTGCCGGAGGCAAGATGAAGCAGCGTTTGCTGTTTTATAAAGTATTGGCTGCTGCATCGCTGGTGTTTGCTATGGGTATTGGTGGGGCATATTATGTTTCTGTTCAAGCGGATTATAATCAGACTACCGGCAGTCTGTCGGTTAATCCGGATGCATCAATTAAGAGTGAAATTAACGATACTCAAACACAAATTGAGCAGCATATAGATAATAACCAGGAACAGAAAGCATCAGAAAATGATCGGGTAGTTAATTCAGGTAACAACACATCTTCATCATTAAACACGTTACGTTTGCAAGACAGAAATCTGACATCAGTTGACAAAGGATTTTCGGCTTCACGTAATCAGGTTGAAGAAGGTGAAACGATCAACACCTCACTTACGGGCACTATGCCCACCCATGACCAAGGTTTGATTGTTTCTAGAGAGGAGGATTTCTACAATCGTGTTACTGATCGGTTTGTCAACCGGCCGCTGCCACCCTTGGCTAATACCTCAAAGCCGAAACTGATTATTACTGAACCGTACACAGAACCCGACCCCGGTATGGTGTTGTTGGCAAAACTTAAGGATGAAGAAGAAAAGTATGCCGCAATGGATAAGCGCAAGAGCACAGAAAATATATGGACATCCATTGGTGTGGGTGCGGGTAGCTTTAATCCTAATACAACTTCATCGGTTTCCGTAAATAACAATCTTTCATCAGGCAACAACCAAAACCCAACCGCAAATGCAGGCCCATCCGCGGGCTCCAGTTATTCCATGGGTCTTCAGATTGGTGGTCGCATAGCCGACCGTTTCATGCTGCTTGGGGGGCTTAGTTATCTCACACAAAATGCTTCCTACACCTCAACGGTTGTGTCTATGGAATCTACCAACAGGGCTGCCTCCTTAAATGATTTTTCCAATACGCAATCAGCTTCTTATGCCAGCACCCCGTATGGGGTTAACAGCAATCTTCAGTTTGTCAGCTTGCCTGTACAGGCCGGCTATCTTATTATCGATAAGGACTTCTCCATTCAATTAAATGGGGGTGTGTCAACAGATTTCTTTATTGTCAATACACTTACACCGGATGTGTCAGGTATTAGTAAGATCACTCAAAGTGCCGGGGCTGATTCACCTTACCGAACGATAAATTTCAGTGGATTGGCGGGTACTGAATTCAGTTATCGGTTTTCAGATCACTACCGGATAGCCATTAACCCGGGCATCCGCTATGCCCTTAATTCCATTTACAAATCGGATTCAAATGCCGAAGTCGCTCCCATTACGTTTGATGTGGCTTTGCGCTTCCGGTATATTTTCCGGTAGACTTCCAACCTCAGGGCATGCAATAGGGTCTAACTAAAAAATCCTACTCCTATGAATTCAATTCCCGACAAAAACTCGCGCCTGTGGGCCTTGCTTATTCTTTCAACACTACTGGGTTTAAGTATTTTGCTTGAAGGTTGTACTGACAAATGCACGGAAACAATAGTTTACAAATATTACGAACCGGTTTACACTCCGCTGGCCACCATTAGAAATGGTGTAAAACATGAACCGGCTCAGCCGCTTAAAATTTCCGGTAAAATTTATTTTAAGGATGGATTCTTATTTGTGAATGAGCCTAATGAAGGCATTCACGTTATTGACAATCGCGATCCTTCCAATCCGGTAACCAAAAGCTTCATCCGCATTCCGGGTAATTTTGACCTGGCCATTCGAAACACTTCCTTGTATGCTGATAGTTATATTGATCTGGTTGTGCTGGATATTTCCAACCTGAATCAGGTAACTGAAGTAAACCGGTTAGAGGGTGTTTTCAGCAACTATAATAGTCTTGGTTTTTATGCTGATGCAGAGCGCGGTGTAGTAACCAAGTGGATTGAAAGGGAAATGCCTGTTGTTGAACAGGATTGTGATACAAGGTTTGAGCTTTGGGGTGGTATTCGATTTAGGAATGGAATTGCCTTTGCCGAACGGGCATCATTCGATGCAACCATGGCGTTGGCTCCCGGAAATTCTACCGGCATTGGCGGCTCCATGGCCAGGTTCACCATCAACAACGATTACCTTTACATGCTTGATGCGGGGAATATAATTGCTGCAGACATTAGTCTTCCTTCAGTGCCTGAAAAGAAATCAGCACAATATTTGGCGTGGGATATTGAAACTATTTTCCCATACGATAACAGGTTATTTATTGGTGCCCGCAGCGGCATGCATATTTTTGATTTATCGGTACCTGAAAACCCGGTGAAAATCACAACCTATTCGCATATCAACAGTTGCGATCCGGTGGTGGTGAGTGGAAACTATGCTTACGTTACCTTACGATCAGGAACGCAGTGTGATGGGTTCACCAATCAATTAGAGGTATTAAATATATCAAACATACAGGAGCCCAGCCTGGTTAAGGTATATCCAATGCATAACCCGCATGGTTTAGGTATCGATGATCCGGTATTGTTTATCTGCGATGGTGACGCGGGATTAAAGGTTTATGATGTAAGCGACAAGCTGAATATCGATAAGAAATTGCTGAAGCACTATCGAAACATTCATGCCTTTGATGTAATCCCCTTCAATAATGTACTGATGCTGATAGGCGATGATGGTATCTTCCAATACGATTATACCGATCCCTTGAATATTAAATTATTAAGTCAAATCCGGAAAGCGAAATGACGATCAGGCTGATACTAGCGTGCTTGCTGGTTAGTTTAGGTCATAATTTAATCGCACAACAAGATTCTGTCAGGCAAAGGGTCAGCTATTATAATTCATTTGTTGCCGGTACGCTTATTGGCTGTGGCGAATGTGCCAACGGAAAAGATTTTACGTTCAGTTTTCTTACCCTTCATGGAGTAAAGTTTCCAGCAGGTGTAAAAGTGGCCTTAGGAGCAGGTATGGATGTGTACAATGACTGGCGACTTTTCCCGCTGGTGGGCTCCATTACAATTGACAGGGAGCTTCGGGATAATGCTGTTTATGTGCAACTGAATTCAGGGTATTCATGGGGGCGGTACATTTACCCGTTGGAGAATGAAATTAATCTTCAGCAAACAGGTGGCTTTGTTGTTAACCCTATGATCGGTTATCGGGTTGGCCGGGGCAAGTCAAGAATTTATATTCAAGCCGGCTATAAATTTCAATATGCCAACGTTAGTTACACACCAACTTGGTGGTGGGGGCCTCCGCCCACCATTACTCGCGAGTATGACCTCAGCCGGGTGGTGGTGCAGATGGGTTTTGGGTTCCGGTGATATATAAGTAATTGTTATGATTTATATAGTAATTATAAATAAAAACTAATAGATGGGTTTGCCGATTTTTGCGGCCGTAAAACCCATTTATCTATGACACGAATAACAGTTGCGAAAGGTGATGGTATCGGCCCGGAAATTATGGATGCCACACTCGCCATCATTAAGGCTGCCGGTGCAAAAATTGAGATTGACGAGATTGAAGTTGGTGAAAAGGTTTATCTGGCCGGTAATACATCCGGTATAGCAAAAGAATCGTGGGACATTATACGCAGGAATAAAATTTTCCTGAAAGCTCCTATTACCACTCCTCAAGGCGGTGGATACAAAAGCCTTAATGTAACCACCCGTAAATTTTTAGGCCTATATGCTAACATCCGCCCGTGCATCAGTTTGCATCCATTTGTAAAAACCAAGCACCCGGTAATGGATGTTGTTATTGTGCGAGAGAACGAGGAAGACTTGTACGCAGGTATTGAGCACCAACAAACCGATGAAGTGGTACAATGTTTAAAACTGATCAGTCGTCCTGGTTGTGAGAAAATCGTGCGCTATGCCTTTGAATATGCGAAGCAATATGGCCGTAAAAAGGTAACCTGCTTTACCAAAGACAATATCATGAAACAGACCGATGGGTTGTTCCATCAAGTGTTTGATGAAATCGCTAAGGAATATCCAGAAATTGAAAATGAACATTGGATCATCGATATCGGAGCCGCTAAAATGGCCGATACTCCCGAAGCTTTTGATGTGATTGTAATGCCCAACCTGTATGGCGATGTGCTTTCGGATGTAGCCGCGCAAATTGCCGGTTCAGTGGGGCTGGCCGGTTCAGCCAACATTGGTGAACAATGTGCCATGTTCGAAGCCATCCACGGATCAGCACCACGAAGGGCTGGCCAAAATATGGCTAACCCATCAGGATTACTGCAAGGTGCCATCATGATGTTGAATCATATCGGCCAAACGGATGTTGCTGAAAAGGTGCAAAACGCCTGGTTAAAAACCATTGAAGATGGCATACACACCTACGATATATATAAGGAGGAAACCAGCAAGAAAAAAGTGGGGACAAAGGAGTTTGCCGATGCCGTAATCGCTAACCTGGGTAAAAAGCCTATGCAATTGAAAGCAGTTACCTATGCGAAGAATGCAACACTGAACCTCAAGAAATATAGTCGTAAAACCCCGGCTCAAAAGGAACTCGTTGGTGTCGACTTATTTGTTCATTGGAGCGGCACTTCGGCTGATGAGCTAGCCGCGCTGATCCGTCCCGTGCAATTGCCAGACGTAACGCTATCGATGATTACCAACCGTGGTATTAAAGTGTGGCCTGAAGGATTTGAAGAAACCTTCTGTACCGATCATTGGCGCTGCCGGTTCAAGCCAAAGGATAGCCGGTTGCTGACAAAGAAAGATATCATTCAATTATTGCAGCGCACAACTGATGCCAATATTGATATCATTAAAACGGAAAATCTTTATCACTTCGATGGCAAAGCGGCCTACTCCTTGGGACAGGGCCAATAATTTTTAGGTTTGGGAAAATGGTTCCTGAGTTTCAGGGAAGAAACCTGGTTATTGCCACCATGCACGGCAAGGATCGTGTAATGCGGTCCTTGCTGGAGCAAACCCTGGGCGTGAAAATTCACGTTACCAAAAATCTGAATACCGATCTGCTCGGAACTTTTAGCGGTGAAATTGAAAGGGTAGGATCTGCCGAAGAAGCAGCGAAGCGCAAATGCGAATTGGCTATGGAGGAAACCGGTTTTGATTTGGCCGTAGCCAGTGAAGGAAGTTTTGGTCCGCATCCCTATCTGTTTGGTGTGCCTGTTAACGAAGAGCTCGTTTATTTGTTCGATCGGGCTTTGGATATTCATTGCATCGGTAAATCCATTTCAAACGAAACTAATTTTTCCAGCACCAAAGTTTCCGACAGCAATACTTTGCTCGACTTTGCCAGGATGGTACGCTTTCCTACCCATGCAATAATCCTTAAAAATGATCTTTATAAGCCTACAACAATACAAAAAGGTATCAGCGATTATGATCACCTGCTGGAAGTCTTTAATCGGATGAAGAGCCGTTGCGGCATAGTACACGCAGAAACGGATATGCGGGCTATGTACAATCCATCACGTATGGGGGTTATCGAACAAGCTACACAGGCCATGCTTACTGCACTGACCAACAGATGTCCGTCATGTAATAGCTTATTTTTTAAGCTTTCAGATTTTGAGATTGGTTTGCCATGTTCACTGTGCGCCTTACCCACTCAAAGTATTTTGGCGCATCATTATGCCTGTAGGGTTTGCGGTTTTAAGGAGCGAAAGCTTTTTCCCAAGAACAAAGAAGCTGAAGATCCTATGTATTGCGATTACTGTAATCCTTAGATTGATTTGGAGCGTTCATCCAACTCAAGGGCAAGCTTTTCCCATTGATTGTTAGCCTCATCCAGTGCTGCCGTTACCTTATCAAAGGCAATTTGCACGTCATTCAGTTTTTCATAATTGCTGAATACTTCCGGTTGAGTCATTTGCTCTTCCAACTTGTTTTTTTCAGCCGTAAGCTGTTCAATCTTTTGCTCAACTTTCTCCAACTCGTGTTGAAGTGGTTTTAATGAATGACCATTTGACGGTTTAGGACTTACCGTAGCTTGTTCTTGTCTTTTTACCGGTTTACCCGGCTTAGTGGTGTCTGGCTGAATTTTGTTTTCTGCTTCGCGTTTCTTCTTCCAGTAATCGTATTCTTCATACGTCCCCGGGTATTCTTTTATCTGGTAATCTTCAATGTACCATATTTTATTGGCCACCTGGCTGATGAAGTGGCGATTGTGGGAGACCACAACAAAAGTTCCCTGGTACTGTTCTAACGCTTGTATCAGAATATTTTCAGAGATAAAATCAAGGTGGTTGGTTGGTTCATCCAGCAACAAAAAGTTAGCTTCGGATATTAGTGTTTTAGCCAAGGCAACCCGTGACTTTTCTCCTCCCGACAAAACCTTTATTTTTTTGAATTGATCTTCATCTGAAAAGAGAAAACAACCCAGCACGTTACGAAGTTGCTGTTCTGTTTTGCCGGAACCAGCTTGCTTTAGTTCGTCCAGCATTTCGTTTTCAACGTGTAAAGATTCAAGTTGATGCTGTGCGAAAAATCCCTGGATAACATTGTAACCTAAAGTACGGTTGCCTTCTATAGGTTCTGTTCCGGCAATAATACGGAGCAAGGTTGATTTACCTTTCCCATTGGCACCAATCAACGCAATTTTGTCACCACGTTCTATTGTAATGGATGTGTTTTTAAGAATTTGCAAAGAACCATAAGCCTTTGAAATATTATCCAGCGTAACGATGTAGCGACCGGGTTGTTGATGAAATGTAAATTTGAAGTTTACTGCAGCGGTATCATCAACAACTTCATCAATTTTCTCCATCCGGTTCAACGCCTTCACGCGCGATTGAACCTGCTTCGCCTTGGTGGCTTTCGCGCGAAAGCGCTCAATAAACCGCTCAGTTTGCCTTATTTTCTGTTGCTGATTCTCAAAAGCATTCTGTTGTATTTCCTCCCGCAGTTCTTTCTCCTCCAGGTAAAAAGAATAATTTCCTTCGTATGAAACCAGTTGTTGTTGCGTGACATCAACAATTTTTGTTACCACATTGTCTAAAAATCTTCTGTCGTGCGATACGATGATAACGGCTCCATCATAATTTCTAAGGTAATCTTCCACCCATTCAATCGAAGGAAGATCCAGGTGGTTGGTGGGTTCATCCAGCATGAGCAGGGAAGGCTTCTCCAGCAACAGCTTAGCCAGCATAACCCGCATGCGCCAGCCCCCGGAAAACTCTTTTAAAGGCCGGTGTAAATCGGCCGTGGTAAACCCAATTCCTTCCAATACTTCTTCGGCCTTTGCCTGCAGGCCATATCCGCCAAGGTGGTCGTAGGTTTCCTGAAGTTTAGAAAGTTTTTCTACCAGGTCTTCCTGATATTCTGTCTCCAGCTTGTGGATGAGCACCTCCATCTGTCGCTCCATATCCACCACTTCTTTAAAAGCTCCCATGGCAACGGTAAGGATGGAGTCATCGGTTTGGTATGAAAGCAAATCTTGGTTGAGGAATCCCAGGGAGCATTCGTTGCTTTTGCTGATACTGCCCGAATCCGGTGTCAATTCACCGTTAATAAGCTTCAATAGGGTTGATTTTCCTCTGCCATTCAGTCCAATAAGCCCTATTTTGTCTTTCGGCTTAATGAACATATTAGCGTTTTCGTATAGGGCGCGCCCACCTATAAAGTATGAAAGGTTGGTTATCGATATCATTTAACCGCAAAGATAATTTTTTGTAAGGGTTAAACTTCATAGAGACCAAAATCCCTTGTATTACCATCCCTAAAAATTTGGTTTATATTCATTCCGATTAGCCTTATCTTCCGGCTTAAACTTATGATTATGCGGATAGCAAAATTTGTATTTCCTGTTGCTCTATTGGCAGTTGCCCTGTTGCAATGCAACAGTGGCTCAAAACCTGCTGTTGTTGAGCTTGCGGTGGGTGAAGATGGAAGTGTAGAGGCCTTAACGGAATATTCCAAAACGTTGCCACTGGAAAAAATAAAAATGCCGGCTGGTTTTAAAATTGATGTGTTTGCTGAAGTGGAGAATGCCCGTTCTATGACGATGAGCCCATCGGGTGTTTTATACATCGGGAACCGTAATGGTGATAAAGTTTATGCAGTTAAGGATACTGATGGTGATTTTAAGGCTGATAAGAAATGGGTGATTGCTTCTGGCTTGAACATGCCCAACGGAGTGGCCTTTAAAGACGGTGATTTGTATGTAGCGGAAGTGAGTCGTATACTGAAGTATGTGGGCATAGAATCCAAACTGGCTAATCCGCCTGCACCGGTTGTTGTAAATGATACTTATCCGGATAAGACCCATCACGGCTGGAAGTACATTGCTTTTGGTCCTGACGGAAAACTTTATGTTCCGGTAGGGGCACCATGCAATATCTGTGAATCGAAAGAAGAAGTTTTTGCTACCATTACCAGAATTAATGCGGATGGCAGTGGTCGGGAAATTTTTGCCCAAGGTGTTCGCAATACGGTTGGCTTTACCTGGCACCCCGATACAAAAGAAATGTGGTTTACCGATAATGGCCGCGATATGTTAGGCGATGATATACCGCCCTGTGAATTGAATTATGCGCCAAAGGCCGGTATGCACTTCGGGTATCCATACTGCCATGGGGGTACCATAAAAGATCCTGAATTCGGCAGCAAGCGCCCGTGCAGCGACTTCACCATTCCTGCTCAGAACCTCGGACCGCATACAGCACCGTTGGGGTTAAAGTTCTATACTGGTTCTATGTTTCCAACTCAATACAAAAATCAGTTATTTATTGCTGAACACGGTTCGTGGAATCGTTCAAAGAAAATCGGGTACCGGGTAAGTTTAGTGAATGTGCAGGGTAATACTAAAGCCACAAGCTATACCACATTCGCCAGTGGCTGGCTGGATGATGAAACCCAAAAGGCGTGGGGCAGGCCGGTTGATGTATTGGTTTTAAATGATGGCTCTATACTGGTATCCGATGATCAGGCAAACGTAGTATACCGCATTTCATATGCAAAGTAGTGTGATTGAATTGTAAAGAAATCGGATTTATCTGCCTATGCACCCTGTATTATTTGAATTAGGAAACTTTACAATTTATTCCTACGGCTTTATGATTGCCGTTGGTGTTGTCTTTGCTGTTTCCTATCTAACTATTCGGGGAAAGAAAGAAGTTAACCTCACGTTTGATCAGGCGAATAACTTATTCTTATTCATCTTTCTGGCGGCTGTTGTTGGTGGAAAGGTTTTCCTGTTGTTTGAGAACCCTTCTTTATACCTGTCTGATCCAAAAAAGTTATTTACCGGTAGTGGTTTTGTTTTTTACGGCTCCTTCCTGTTTGCTGTACCTACCATGCTCTGGTACTTTAAGCGCAATAAATTACCGGTATACCAAATGCTCGATATTATGGCGGTGGTAACCTGCCTGGTGCATATGTTTGGGCGGGTAGGGTGTTTTATGGCCGGATGTTGTTATGGGAAGCCAACGACCAGCATGTTTGGCGTTACGTTTACTAATCCGGCTTGCCAGGCCAACCCCTTGAATACTCCCTTATTTCCTACGCAGCTCATGGAAGCAGGATTTATTTTCCTGGTAATGATCGGTCTATTGCTTCTTAGATCTAGAAAACAGTTTCACGGTCAATTATTTTTGGTGTACCTGATGCTGTATGCCCTTGGAAGATTTGGTTTGGAGTATTTCCGTGGTGATCAGGCCAGGGGGTTTGTGATTGATGACTATGTTTCAAACTCACAGTTTATTGCTTTGTGCATACTGGTAGTTGCAGGAATTGTGTACCAAAAGTGGTCTAAAAGAAATAAAGTGGTAGTTGATAAAAGAAAAAAGTAACCCGGGATTAGGTTAAAAGTCATCAGCAATATCGTCTATCTTTTTCTTCTTGTCGTCCTCCATCATTCGTTTTATGATAGCTGAAGAATAAAGGAGTTCAAGAGAAGTTTTAGAAGCAGGTTTAAATTTCAGGGTAAGGTTTTTCCCAATCCAGGTGTAGCTTTCATCGCGTACATCGTAAATGGGTTTCCCTAACGCACTTTCCATACCCTTCATCAGGCGGGGGTCCTTGGCGGTGATCACAGCTATCTCGTAAATCAGGTCTTTATAGGTTTTTACTTCAATTTTATTCACCACCACTTCGCCAATAGTTGCGTTTTCCGGATTGATCACTTCAAACAGTTTAGCCGGATGGTGACCCTTTTCCTTAATATCTTTTTTGAATTTGGAACCCGCTACCGAATCGATATGCATACCCATTTTAATATTCTTAAATCCGTTTCGTTTGTCCAGTTCAGTCAGGTCATCCTGAGCGAAAGCTGTAAAGGCAATGGACAGTATTATGATAATGATGGAAGATTGCTTCATATTTTAGGTTCAATAAACTGAATGGGTATACTTATTTTTGTTTTATCCCATAATAGCAAAAGATCGGCCACATTATTTCGCTGGTCGAACATCATGGTAAATGCTTCATAGGCAGTGTTTCCGGTATCACCAACCGGAACATCAAAGCGTAACAGATCAAGCTTTGCATTGTAATTATAGGAGCCCCAAAGCCCGTTCTCTTTATTGATGATAATGGTCCATTTTTCTTGACCTGGTATAGTAAAGAGGGTATAGGTTCCTGCTGGTATAAGGTTTCCGCCAATATAAGCTTCATGTGTTAGGGTTATCTCTGTTGCCTCATTGGCACCCGTGCGCCATACTTCGTTAAAGGGCACCAGTTTACCAAATACTTCTCGTCCGCGCCTATGAGGCTGGCAGTATGTAATCTTAATATAGGTGTCTTTATACTTTGCCGTTATGATGGCTGTCGGACTTAACCGAGGTTTTAAAGCTTGTTGCGCAGCTGCAAACTCGGCCGTGAGGACGAGGAACAAAAGAATTAGAATACGATACGTTGTTTGAACCATTCGACAACATTAACTTGGCGAATATAAAGTGTTACCCAATAATTAGTAAACTCTTACAACAAATCTACGCATGACCCGCCCTGCTTTTGATGATATTTTTATGGAGCTGGCAGTAAATCTTGCCAAGCGGTCGCATTGTATCAAGCGCCATGTTGGGGCTGTTCTAACAAAAGACACACGTATTATCTCTATTGGTTATAATGGCCCTCCATCGGGTACACACAATTGCGATGAAGAATGGCCAGATGTTGGTTGTCCACGTGATTCCAAAGGAGGCTGTTCGTTGGCCATACACGCGGAGCAGAACGCTATTCTGTATGCGGTGAAAAACAAAACAGCCGTAGAAGGCTCCACCCTGTACGTTACATTGTCACCTTGCCTGGCGTGTGCCCGCATTATCTACTCCATGGGCATTACACGGGTTATTTACCTGAACTCCTATGCTGAACACAAAGGTCTTGCCTCAGATGAGGGAGTCGATTTTCTAATTCGGTTTGGTGTGGAGGCTGTGAAATACCAGGGTCAGCTTACCAACGTAACGCACATGATCTAAAGCATTATGCTTGCTTTAAAGCCTTCTCAAGATCAGTTATCAATTTAGCGGGAATGGCTTTTGCATTTTTTGTCTTCAATGACTTTAATACCGATAGTGCTGTTGTGCAATTTTGAATCAAACCCACCGGGTTTTTATCATAACGGTAGCTTCCTAGGCACCAGGCAATGTCGGCTTGTAGTTGGGGTTCAGCATTAAGCGCCTGAAGTTTTTCAATTACCTGTTCACTTATTTTGTCGATGGATAAGGAAGATGTGGCCTTAGCTTTACTGCGTGGTGCAGCAGCTTTTTTTACAGGAGCTTGAGTGGTTTTCTTTTCGGTTGCTTTAGCCATGACGGTCATTTTTAGTTGACGAATGATTGAATTTTCATTCAAAATTACTGACTTGCTGTAGGGTATTGCAAGCCAACAGTCTTTTAAATTTCTGCAACCGTGTGAATGCGAGTTAAACAAATAGAATGATGAGGCTATAAAAAGACGAAAGGGAAGTAATTCTAAATTACTTCCCTCCGCAAAGTTTTAGGGGTTACCTAATTACTTCTTCTTCTTGGCAGCTTTCTTAGCTGTTTTCTTCTTAGCTGCCTTTTTCGCTTTCTTTGCCATAGCGTTAAATGTTTAAGGTTAAAAAGTTGTGAAAAGTTATAACAAAAATTTAATCTGCAAAAATTTTTTGATAAAATTTTTTGGCGGTGTGATTTTTTTGACAGTCCGATACGGCATAACCCTCTATTGATTTTTCACTCAAATGATGTTCACTTCAGGAGTTAATTCGATATCAAATTTTTCCTGAACGGATGTGCGAATGTTCATCGCAAGAGAAAAAATTTCTTCACCGGAAGCATGATTATAATTTACCAATACAAGTGGTTGATGCTGATGCACACCGGCATCACCAAATCGTTTTCCTTTCCAACCACACTGCTCAATCAGCCAGGCCGCAGGCACTTTAACTAATTGATTTTCAATTAAGTATCCGGGTATTTCCGGATGTATTTTTTTTAATGATTGATAGTGAGGTGCAGTGATTACCGGGTTCTTAAAGAAGCTTCCGGCATTGCCGATGGTTGATGGATCAGGAAGTTTTCTTCTGCGTATAGCAATGACAGCATCACTGATGGATTGTATAGTTGGTGAAGTGATATGCATTGCATGAAGGGTGTTTTTAATGGCTCCATATTCAGTGTTCAACAAGTGATTTTTTTTACTCATAGTTAAAGTAACACTTGAGATAAAAAATTTTCCTTTCAACTCTTTTTTGAATACGCTTTCACGGTATCCGAACATACATTCTTTGTTCGTGAATGATCTTGATGTTCCCGTTGTAAGATCAATTCCGGTAACATTTTCAACAACTTCACAGATTTCTACACCATATGCTCCTATGTTTTGCATGGGTGCAGCACCCACAGTACCGGGTATGAGTGATAAATTTTCTATGCCTCCCCAGTTTTGATTAACACAATGCACAACGAACGGATGCCAGGGTTCACCTGAAGCAACTTCCAGGGTCAGGTCGTCCTCATTTTCTTCAACAAGGGTTATCCCTTTAAGATTGTTATGGATAACAAGCCCTTTAAAATCCTGTGTGAGTAATAAATTACTTCCACCGCCCAGTATCAGATGTCTTTCATTCTTAAATAAATCGGATTGAATGAGTTCATATAAATCATCTGGAGTATGTAAAGAAACAAAATGATCAGCTTTGGCCTGTATGCCAAAGGTATTGTAGGGCTTTAGGTCAATGTTCTTTTGAATGGAAATCATAGTGATCGACAACCCTGCGAAAGTGCATAAAAATCCTCAGGTGTCCTACATGGGGAGAGCATCAATGGTACTCGTACCAAGGCCTGATTAAAAACCTTTTATATCCGCTGCATCAATCTTTATGATGCATATTCTTGGGAAACGTCCGGCAAGATAGGTAGTGCCGCAAACCGCAAGTCCGCCATCGGTGGTGCTAATCACCTGGGCTATTTCAAATGGATTGGAAAAGCCCAAATACTTGCTTGAAAGAAATGCACCGGTGGCCTCATCATAGAAGTACAAGCCTATTTGTTTGGAGCGTGTATTACTTCCGTAAACCAATACATTTTTTGCTTTCAGGACTGTGCGAAGGATTTTTACTTTTGCATTTTGTTCAAGTTCCGGAAAGGTATTTCCACCCAAATCTACGCTTGAGGATGTGCCCGTTGTGTTTAAAATAGTATTTGGCAAAATATAGTTGTCACCGAAATTGAACCGTGCCGCTGCAAACTTGGTTGCGGTTAATGGCTTTACTGCGCTAAACCCTCCGTCATCTTGTATGCCTTGTACAACACCGCGCGGATCATCCTGCACTAAATCAGTGAAAACGAGTGAAAAAGTATAATTATAAAATCCATTGAAATAATAGAGGCCACCAGGAATACGGCCTGCCTCGAAAGGGTATTGACGGCCAGTTCTCAGGAAATGATTAATGATCGGCTCTTCAACCTGATCTCCGGCTCCTATTGTAAACGCTTTTGACTGACTGCTAACTCCACTTGTATTTACAACGGCTAATACGGATTGTTTGGTCAAATGATTATAGGAAAGAAGCACAAAGTTATTCCCATCGACTTGCATAGCGGAGGGATAGTATAATTCTCCGCTGGTCGCGGAAATGTTGACATTTTCCATATTGGCATCGGTTTGTCCCAGTTGGGCCTGGAGTGTAAGCGGATCCATGCAAAAGAAGTAATAGTTGTTATTCACAAAAGCGAGCTGAGCAATGGGGTTAACAAAGCTCTCATCCACTTCAATATCCTTTACAAAGTTTCCATCCTTATCTGCCTTCATCAGATAAATACCGGTGAAATTGGAATCCTCTAATCTGCGACCACCTAAAATCAGGTACCCTCCATCTTCGGTTTGTACCATATCAATAGGGAAGTAGTCTATTGTATAAAGATTATTATCATAAATCTTGGTAAATGATTTCTGATCGAATTCTGGATTGGTTTCTTCAACACACGAAGTGACCATTAAAAATCCTGCAAGCAGCAGGGAGAATAAATACTTTGTCATCGTTGATCCAATGTTTTGAATCCACTGGCCAGGTAACGCATTGGGAAGAGGCAGCCAATGGAAAAGGCCAGATTATTGATTTTAATATCGTCCATAGCCTCACCAATACCTGAAAGCCTGTCGCTGCCAAAGCGATTTTCGGTTGAGTTGATGAGGCTCATGCCTTTGCGGTACTGTATATCCAAATTCAGCCGCACATTGCCCAAATTGTAATTGGCTCCAATGCCCCCCAGTAAGCCCCAGTGATTATTTGCAAAAAGATCTTTAGCGCCTATAATCACCGGATCGTTGGTGAATTCATTCACTCCACCAGAAGCATAGTCGGTACCGGAAACCTCCACCGATTTGTTGGCATTAATAAGGAATCCGTAATACACACCCACTTGTACATACGGCCGTAATCGGTTACCGATGATATCATATTTGAAGATCAGTGGTAATTCAGCATGATCAACTTTTTGTTCGTTGTCGTATGTTAATTCCAGTCGGTTTGTAGCATTTTCAGGATCGCTCCATTCGTAGTTATTGGAATAGGTAAAAACCGAATGGCGGTAAGCAGGCTGCAAACTAAAGGTGAATCCTTTGAAGTAAAAGCTTACTTCCAGTGTAACCTGGCTTCCTATGGCGTTAAAATCGTCATACACTTTATCGGTTTGTGAGGTGGGGTAATTGCCCGGAGATAGTGCCGAGTAGCGCTTGTCAACCGTAACATCCGACAGGTTTACACCGGCTTTTAAGCCAAGCCACCACTGCTTATCCAGAAAATTTCCACCTGGGGTATTTTGTGCACGACTATTATAGGCCTGCGGGCTTTTCCTTTTTGGTGCCTGCCCAAAGACCAATCCGGTAAGCAGCAGAAGAATAGAAAGTGAGTAGAGTTTTTTCATCCGTTAGTTAATCACAACAAGTTTCTTTGATTGCTCAAATGATCCAATATTCATTTTATAAATATACAATCCTGCAGGTATTCCTGTCAGATCTACCGGAATTCTATGCTCACCTGGTTCAAAATTTTTCTTCACCAGTTGCTTCAATGGCTTACCACTGCGATCATACAGCATTACCTGTACCATTCCCTCAGCATTAATCATAAAGGTAAAGGCTGTTTGGGCTTTTGCCGGATTCGGATAGCAATCTCCCAGGTTAAAGCGCTGCTCGATAAATGAATCGGTGCTGGAAATAACCTGAACTGCCAATGGAAGGGGTTGATAAAATCCGCCTTCTTCGCGTGGGCCATCAATAAAGTTACCAAAGAAGATATCGTTGTTGATTTTTTGCTCGTCCACCAGCATCCAGTCTTTTAACAGGTTGGCATAGATCTGCCGGTAGTCGTATTGCATTTCAATGTTGTTGCGGGTCATATCGGGTACGTTGCCAATAACCCCGGGGTTAACGCCACGTCCAAAAACAAATATAGGTCCACCGGTTCCATGATCAGTGCCATAACTTCCATTGGAATGAACTCTGCGTCCAAATTCTGATGTGGTTACAGTTAATACTCTGGATTCCAACCCACGTACTTTTAAATCATCCTGAAAGGCTTTCATAGCCGTTGATATATGGTACATCAGGGCAGCATGTATACCCATGGTTGGGTCATAGCTTTCTACCTGCGAGGCGTGTGTATCAAACCCGCCAATCTTTACCATAAATACTTTGGTCTTACAACCACCGGCCAGCAATCGTGCAATAAGTCGCAATTGAGGAGAAAGGTGATTTCGTTTGCTTCCGGTAGGTGCATTGAATGGATAGACTTCCGGATACGTGGTGGAGGTGTTTCCTCCGGCCTGATACACTTCATACAAGCGCTTGGCGTAGTCATCGGTTTTCTTTTCCAGGCCGAGTATCCAATTCATTTCCTTTCCATAGGGAGAGTTATCGAGGAATTCAGGAGGCTTGCCACGCGGATCTATGTCCTTGTCCTGAAAGCCTTCGAGTTCTTCCACCAGGTTGGCAAAACCAACGGGATCATTAAGTGACAGAGAAGTAGGAATATTATTTTCCTGATGGAAGATCAGCGAAACATCACTGCCCATTTCAATGCCTAATGGATCGAGCATATCGTCATTGGGGAAATCAGCAGGGTACTCCAGCGGTGCATATTCCTGCTGGAGGTATCGCCCCAACCATCCGGAAGAGAAATAGTCATCGGAGCCGCCCCCCATAAACCATATGTCGCGGCCGCGGAAGTGTGAACCATTATTATTTCTGTACGACACCCCTTGCACAAAGGCTACCTTACCCATATCGTACATGCCTTTCATGGCCTGCATATCGGGGTGAAGTCCCACTTGTCTTTCGGACGGAAGGGTGCTATCCAGTGGAATATATTTCCGTAAACTGTTGCTCTTGGGAATAGCGATGTTTGCCCTGCGGCTATAATACTGATCGTACTGCTCTACCGGTATCAATGAATTTAATCCATCATTACCACCATGGAGTTGAAGGATAATCAATACCCTGTCGCTGTCACCTTGTTGTGCCAGTCGCGACAAGGGATTATTGGCCATTACCTTTAAGGGTATACCATTTATAGCAAAGGGCAAGCTTAGGGCGAGGGGTATTTTCTTAAGGAAATTTCTGCGCTTCATGTTAGTGGAGTTGGTATTCGGGGGATTGCATCATGGCATTAAATAAATTTTCAAGCTGGCGTCTCACGGTTTCAGGATCAAATCCGTTGGTCCATCGAATGGTCCATGCGCCCTCCGGGTCGTCATCAATTTTAGGGTTCTCCAGAAAGGAAACCAGGAAATAATTTAACCGCTCGGCAGTAATGGTAGCCGTATCGTCTGCCATTGTATCAAATGTCAGGTTGTTACTTACCGGCAATAACTCACGGGCAAGCTCAATAATCAGGTTGCGGGCATTGGATGCCAGGGCAGGAGTGAAATTAGTCTGCACAAAATTCACCACATCAACTTTCAGCATGCCGTCTTCCATTTCCGATACCAGCCTGCGGATAAACTCATATCGTCTTGCCAGGTAATTCACGGTAATCCAGCTTCGGTGATAAATCGGAAACTGGTGGTAGGCATCGTAACCGGCAACATCAAAGGGTTGGTAAAACACCATGCCTTGGTTGTCGGCTAATCCGATAATTTCACCGGTCTTCTGATAAAACTCAGGGGCGGAAACAGTAATGTCCGGTATTTGATAGTTGAAGAAACGTAGCGAGCCAATAATCAGATCAAGTGGTGACTTTATAATACCACCAAAATTATCGTCATCTACACCGGCAGCGGCCTCGTAGAAATGTTGACTGCGTAAAAGATTTTCTACTACCGGCTGAAGTTTGAAACCATTCGTACGGAAGGTGTTGGCCATTTCAGCGATGATAGTGTTGTAGAGTGATACCGGAATTTCGTGATAAACATAATATCGGTAGATTTTACGACAGATATGGCGTAGTGTTTCTTCCTGCTCATAGAGCATGTCAATCAGTTGACTGATTTCATCCAATGCACTTTCCAATGTTGGATTCGCACCGTTCAGCAAGGTTGGGTCAGGCTGAATGACGTAAGGAAGCCCTGTGTTACTATCAATAAAACTGTCGCTGAATTCTTTCACGCCATTGTCATGCCCAGTGGCGTTGGTATTGCTTCCACGAACTTTACCGCGTGGAAGATTAGTGTCTGGATCGATATTGGAAAAGGTATTATCAAAATCGAAACCAGAGAGCACACGTGCTGCAGCCTGTACATCCTGTTCTTTGTAAAGGATATAATCACCTGGGCCAGGTGTAGGTGGGAGGGAGCCTTCTAACCCGCGACCAATCGAGTATAACTCGAGTAATTCACGCGCATAGTTTTCATTCGGACTTCCCTTTACGTTCAGGTTGCCGTCCAGCAAACGAAGCATGGCGTTGTCGACACTTACCTTCTTTGTCAGTTCCCTGAAATTTACCTCCGGCAGTGCAGTTGCGTCAAGCGCGAATTGCCTGTACAACATATTTTGAAAATACAGAGCCCGACTGCTGCCTATTTTTTCTTGTATGGCAGTAAAGTGTGTATGTAAAAACATTACCAACTTTTCGCGTACGGAGTAAGCCAGACTTTGTGTAGGAGCTACACCGGTGCTCATCATTTGTCCGATAAACCAGCGTTTAAAATACTCCTCGTATTGAAATTCCATTTTCTCCGGATCGGTTACTCCGGTTATAACCCACTGACTATTCGTATCAGGATCTACCGGAATGGGTGGATCAGGAAGTACCTGGCGGAACAATATGTTGGTTGCCTGGAGCGGTGTAAGCGATGCAAAGGTTTCGATTTGTTGTTTCGTAGGACCGAACGAAGCGCGCCTTAACAGGTGTGCTGCTCTATTGTATCCAAGGGTTCCGGAGTATTCGGGTAGTGGCATAGCGTAAAATGATCAATAGCGACAACTTTATCCTTTAAAATTCTAAAATAAACTCATTTCGCAGATAAAGCGCAGATATAGCCGTCTATTGTAGCTATTTTCCTTCAATTTTGATTTACCTCCAGTTTAAATTAAGGTTAATTGTCGTTGGCCAGTAAATTTGAAGCATGAAAATTATTGAATGTCCGCGTGATGCCATGCAGGGGCTCACAGAATTTATCCCAACCGAAAAAAAAATCCGGTATATCAATCAATTGTTGGAGGTTGGATTTGATACGATTGATTTTGGAAGTTTTGTTTCTCCGAAAGCGATACCACAACTGCGAGATACAGTGGAGGTGTTGGAGGGACTTAACTGGAAGGCCAGTTCTTCTAAACTGTTGGCAATTGTGGCTAACACCCGTGGGGCAGAGGAGGCCTGTAAACACGGGGCCATTGCCTACCTGGGTTTTCCGCTTTCTATTTCCGAAACATTTCAACAGCGAAACACCAACAAATCGATTGGAGAAGCCCTGAATACGGTATCCGAAATCCAGGAGCTTTGTCAGCAGTCTGGTAAAGAGTTGGTCTGTTACATCAGTATGGGTTTTGGAAATCCGTATGGCGATCCATACGATGCCAAAACGGTGGAGCAGTTTGTAGGCATTTTAGTAACGTTAGGAATCCGTATAATCTCACTGGCCGATACCATTGGCGTATCAAACCCTGAAAACATTACATTTCTGTTCAGCAGTCTTGCTAAAAAATTTCCTGAGGTTGAATTGGGTGCCCATCTGCATTCAAACCCGAAATCAGCTACCGAAAAAGTTGATGCTGCCTTTAAAGCCGGTTGCAAACGGTTTGATGGAGCCATAAAAGGCTATGGCGGTTGCCCGATGGCCAAAGATGACCTGGTAGGAAACCTGGCCACGGAAACCATTCTGGCATGTCTTGACAGCTTTGATGCTGCTCCCGACTTAAATCAGGAAGCTTTTCAAAAAAGCCTCCTGCTGGCCGATGAAATATTTCCAAAGCATTGAAAATATTACGTTGTACTGCATTTCGCTAGCCAACACTCTACTTTTGTTTCAAATATTGAAAGATCATGAGAAGAGTATTTGTAATGGTTGGGTTGGTTTGTGTGGCTGTAATAGGTTTAGCGCAAGGTGCTAAGGATTACACGCAGAAAGGACGTGAACTATTGGAGAAAGAGGAGTATGTGGAAGCCCTGCTGAACCTGAATAAAGCCCTTGAAGTTGATCCTAATTATGCTTCAGCCTATTATTTCCGCGGAAATATAAAGTCTCAGTTTGATGACCGCCATGGTGCCATGAAAGATTATAACACCGCACTTGAAAAAAAACCCAAACTCACGGAAGCATTTTTTGCAAGAGGCAATGTGAAGATGAAGCTTCAGGACTATTATGGTGCTATTGATGATTATTCAGCCGCAATAGCACTTAACGAAAATTTCGTTGAAGCGTACTACAATCGTGGTAAAGCGAAACAATATTTACAGGCATATCAGGATGCTATTAACGATTGTTCCAAGATTATTGCGATAAACAAAAAAAGTGTTGATGCCTATTACATGCGTGGGTTATTGCGCATAGAATTTGGTGACCTGAAAAACGGCTGCCTGGATTTGAGTAAAGCAGGAGAGTTGGGTGACTTAAAAGCTTACGAACTGATTAAGGAAAAGTGTAATCAGAAAAATCAGGAAAAGGACTAAGATCTTGGTTTTAGTTGTCAGGTGAGCCATTCTAAACTTAACGACTAAGCGCATACATTTTACCGGGCAATGATTTTACTGCCCCGTTAAATTCCAGTCCTAACAGTACGGAAGCCAGCTGACTGACAGGCAGGTTTGATTTCCAGCTTAACTCATCAATCATTACCGGACTTTTTTCCAACAATAAGGTCAGTATAATTTTCTCCTCTTCCGTATACCCCTCCATCGAGAAGGGCGTAACTTTTTTCTGCCGGTTTGTCTTTGCCGCTTCCCAATTCATAATGTATTCCAAATCCTTAATGGATGATATAAGGTGCGCCTTGTTGGTTTTAATCAGGTTATTGCAACCGGCAGAATAGGTTATTCCAACACTTCCGGGAAAAGCGAATACGTCTTTATTATATCCGTTAGCTATCTCTGCGGTTATCAATGCGCCACCCTTTTCAGCAGCCTCAACAACTACCAGTGCATCGGATAAACCGGCAATGATCCGGTTGCGTTCAGGGAAATTGTGTGCATCTGGCTTGGCGCCAAAAGAATTCTCTGTAACCAGTCCTCCGTGTTCCAACATTTTGTGTGCAGTTTCTTTGTGCGATGCCGGATAAATAACGTCAATACCACTGCCCATTACCCCTACAGTAGGTAAGTTATTTTTTAATGCTTGCTTGTGCGCTTGTATATCAATGCCGTAGGCTAACCCGCTCACAATTAATGCTCCGTGTGGCACTAATCCTTCCACAAGCTTTTCAACCTGTTCCTTTCCGTAGGCAGTTGCCTGTCGTGTGCCCACAATACCCACCGTTTTTGGGTTTTCAAAATCAAAATTACCCTTAACATACAGCATGGATGGTGCATCGGGTATATGCTTCAGGCGCGAAGGATAATTTTTATCGAGGTAGAAAATAATTTTGACGGATTCCTTTTCTGCACGCTTAATTTCCTTTTCAGCTTTTTCGAAAGAACCTCCCCTGGTAAGTGCTTCTGCTATTGCCGGTCCGATGCCAGGAATTTTAAGGAGCTTGCCCTTTGGGGTTTTAAATACTTTTTCGGCTGAGCCACAATAGCTGATGAGTTGGCGAATGGTATAATCGCCAATGCCCGGAATGAAATGCAGGGCCACCAAAGCAACTCTGTTTTGATCGATCATTTCAGAAAAATGCTAAATAGTTCTGAATTACTGACAACAGTTTTGGGTGTGATTAGTAAAAAACAGGAAAAATGTCAGTGTAATTGTTCGCGCAATTCAACGAGGAACCTGCGAACATTCTTGAGCGAATCGATAAGCTCGATTTTATCCTTTACTGAGTTGTTATCGTTGCGCAGCATCTCCTTAGCGCCCTGTAAAGTGAATCCCTTTTCTTTTACCAGGTGATAAATAGTCCGTACACTGTCAATATCTTCTTTGGTAAACTGCCTGTTTCCTTTGCGATTCTTCTTCGGTTTGATGAGATCAAACTCAGATTCCCAAAAACGGATGAGGGAAGGGGCTACGTTGAAAATTTCAGCTACTTCTCCTATGGAGTAGTAGAGTTTTTCGATTTCTTTTTCCTTATACGCCATGCTGTGAAGCAAAGTAAACAATTAATCTATTACCGCCAATACTCTTACCCCGGAAAAATATTTCAATTCATGGTGAGCTTATAAACCATAACCGAATGGCCACCCCCTTTACCAGCCTTGCCTTGTGCGGTCACCAATAAGTATTGATCATCATCGGTAATTTCCATACCTACAGGGAATGAGTCGGCATGAATCTCCGCAACTTTGCTCATGGTGGAGGTATTCACGACAATTATTTTGCTAAGATTATTAACGCAGGCAAACACATATTTTCCATCCGATGAAGCAACGATGGTTCGGGCGCCCGGGCCCACGTAGCAACTTTTCCAGGCCTCTTTATCGGTTATGCTTTTACCGGCATTTTCCGATTTGCTTTGAATAAAGCTCTGCCAGTTGGTTTTTTGAACGTGACCTGTAGAATTGCTGCTGATGATCAGGTCATCGCCTGAAATAATCAGGTGGCGGATGTTGTAATAGGGACTATAACTCACTCCCAGGTATTGGTAATTGTTTTCCAAATCAAAAACAGCAATGCCCCCATCGCCACCCATCCGGCCTACCAGCAGGTATTTTG
Source organism: Flammeovirgaceae bacterium UBA2366 (assembly GCA_002344065.1). GTDB lineage: Bacteria > Bacteroidota > Bacteroidia > Cytophagales > Cyclobacteriaceae > UBA2336. The sequence continues at coordinate 501,910 of DDTK01000011.1, read as the reverse complement.
AATCGGGGGTGAATACGGTGCCTCGCAAACAATAACCGCAGTTGCTGTCACGATCAACTTTTACACCAGGTTCGAATTTCACCTCAAGCCGTTTATCCACAACAGCATGATTAACATAGGTGAATTGAAAAGGGTCATCTCCGCTGGTGTCAATGATTCCAAGGGTATTATCTCCCCAGTGGGTAACGGCAACGTATCGGCTGTTGGGTGATGCAGCAATCATTTTAGGCAGAATGCCGGTGGGCATTACCCGAACAATTTCATCAGTATCGGTATCGATTATAGCCACAGCTGAAGGGCTCTCGGCATTCACATCATAACTTCTCCGGTAATAGGTTACCCATAAATATTTGCCGTTGTGCGAAAAGCAGCTTTCAACTGGCTTACCACTGAAAATATTAAAATCGGTTTTTCGAAAGCGGTATTTATAATCGAATGCGTGGTATTCCCCGTCTTTAAAAAGATGCTGATTCTGTGCATTGAATACATGGCGGATAACTTTTAGCTTTTCAAAGGTTTCAATGCTGTACACTACCGTTTCGTTACCCTCCAGGGATTGCACATAGAACTTCTTCTTTTCGGGCAGGTAGTTTACCGACTTAGGCGAGTTAATACTTCGGTCAAATTTATCGTTAGGATTTTTTGTAGTGGCTACACGGTGCTGATACCGCGCTATCAACTCTAACGAAACAGGTGCATTGAAGGGAACCGATGTAATACCCAGGGTATTGTAAATGGACTCTTCTTCATCTTTTTGTGCAAAGCCATCGAAAATGATAAGGAATAGAACAGCTGTGAACAGGAATTGCTTCAATAAGATCATGAATCAACAAGTTAAACAGATTATAAACCACAAAATTACGAATTGAACAATATCAGGCGAAACGAATTGAATGCCTATTTGGTAGCTGAGGCCTTATACTTTGGGTGCTCAACAATTTTTTGATATTCCTGATGACTAAGGTCACGCTGGAAGAAATTTATTGGGTTTACCTGCTGTCCGTTGTGTAATACTTCATAATGAAGGTGATAGGCATCGCTCTGGCCGGTAGTGCCAACATAGCCCACCAACTGCCCGCGTTTTACTTCCTGCCCAAGTTTTAATTCATATTTCAACAGGTGCGCATAACGGGTTTCATAACCGAATCCATGATCAATATAAATCACCAATCCATACGTTTCGGAATAATCGGCACGCGACACCACACCATTGCCGGTGGCGAAAACCGGAGCACCTTTAGGAGCCGTCATGTCCAACCCGCGGTGGTCGCGCCATATTCTCAGCAAGGGATGAAAGCGATTTCCAAACGTAGTATGCAGGTGTACAAGATCTTTATTGTGTATGGGTAATATAGCTGGGCGTGAAGCCCGCTTGCTTAACTGAATATCAGCCTTAAGGCTGAGTTCATCAAAGGACTGGAGTTCAACCTGAACCTGGTGTTTTAATTTTTCAAGCCGCTCATAACTTTCTTTCACCAGTTTATAGTCAGCAACTTCTTCAAACTTTCTTTCTATACCACCCACACCTGCTTCGCGAATACTGGGTGAAAGGGGCTGAAGATCAAGCAAGGTTCTGTAATAGTCATCATCTTTTTGGCTAAAGTCGGCCAGGCTTGAATAAGCATTATCAATTTCTTCCTGTAGTTCTGACCAATCTGCCAGCAGCATTTTGTTTTCCTGTAACAGGTATTGCTCTTGTAACGAGGCATAGTGCTGAATGTACCACCAGGTTGCCGGAAGGGAGGTTATAAGCGATAGCAAAAGGTAGATAGCAGCTCGTTTAAAAAATTTCTTCCTGCTCGGATAGATCCGCTCATACTGGCAGGTCTCGGGGTTATATCGGTAATAGAGGTTGGCCATGTTAATCGAGCGACTGGTTTTTTTGTTTGGCGAGCAGGCGCAAGGCGGCATACTCGGTGCTATTCAATCCCTCCATTAAATAATCGACCGGGTCAACTTGTTTGTTCTTTTTCAGCACTTCAAAATGCAGGTGTGGCGAAACAGCTCCTCCCGTCATGCCAACGGTTCCGATTACAGCACCTTTAGGAACAGATTGGCCAGGTTTTACTTTGACTTCGCCAAGGTGTGCATATCTTGTTTTATAGCCATTGCCATGATCAATCTCAATAACATTGCCCATGCCCATTTGGAGATCGCTTAGCCGTACTTCATTTACTTTGCCAGCAGCGCTGGCGTACACCGGTGTTCCGCGTGGTGCAACAAAATCAATTCCCTTATGCTGGTATTTTGCTTTATGAAAGGGATGAGTCCGTTCACCAAATCCTGAGGCAAGTTTTGTGAGCTCTTTGTTTTCTACTGGTTGAAGAGAAGGGATGTTTGTTAAAAGGTTTAATTCCTCACGACTAATCGAGAGGTTATCGCCAAATAAAAAGTTGACGTAACGCGTAGTATGAAGAAGGTTTTCCGATTGAGCCTTGGCTTTATTGATAAGTTCGTAAAAATCAGCTGAGTTATTTTGAGAGGGCGTGAAAGCAAGAGAGCTCAATACTGTTTTTGGTGTAAGCTCCTTGGCTAATTTCTCATGCACAATTCCTTCTGTCTTCTCCAGTGAGGCAAGCGATTCATGAACTTTTGAAATCTCCTGTTTCAAAACAGTTCGATGAACTTTAAGAACCGCATTTTCCTTTTGAAGGGCTTGTTCGGCTTGTGTCGTAAACACAGCACTGTGGAGGAAAAGAAAGCCAATGAAAAGCGAGCCCGAAAGCATGGTGAAGATCAGCAACGACCCAAAAATATTTTTTACTTGAAGTGGAACCGGTTCGTACCGGCAGGTGGTGGGATTGTATCGGTATTTCAGTTGACGCATCAGGGGTTTAAAAAAATCACTGAAATAAGCATGTTGTCATATATTGCCTCTTAATTTTGTGCCTTGGCTTCAGTTTTAAGCCTATAAGGCGGCCAAATATAGTAAAATATAGGTATTTAGATAGGAACCCCTGCATGGATTCAGCAACGATACGGAAGCAGTTTTTAGCCTTTTTTGAAAAGAAATCACACCTTATTGTGCCCTCAGCACCCCTGGTACTAAAGAATGACCCAACCCTGTTGTTCACCAACTCGGGCATGGTGCAGTTCAAGGATTATTTTTTAGGACATGGAACTCCGAAAAGCAAACGGATAGCCGACACTCAAAAGTGTCTCCGTGTAAGCGGCAAGCATAACGATCTGGAAGAAGTTGGCATTGACACCTATCACCACACCATGTTCGAAATGCTGGGTAACTGGTCGTTTGGTGATTACTTCAAGAAAGAAGCGATTGAATGGGCTTGGGAGTTACTCACCGAAGTCTACAAGCTTCCAAAAGAAAGATTATACGTTTCCGTTTTTGGTGGCGATAAAACAGATAACCTTCCGGTAGATGAAGAAGCAAAAAAACTCTGGAAAAATTTTGTAGAAGAAGACCGGATCATCTTAGGAAAAAAGAAGGATAATTTTTGGGAGATGGGCGAGACCGGTCCATGCGGACCATGTTCTGAGATTCATATTGACTTACGATCGGAAGAAGAAATTAAAAAGAAGCCTGGTAAGGAACTGGTGAATAACGATCATCCACAGGTAGTAGAAATCTGGAACCTCGTGTTCATGGAGTTTAACCGCAAGGCCGATGGCTCACTGGAAAAACTTCCTGCACAACATGTTGATACCGGCATGGGTTTCGAGCGCCTGTGTATGGCCATTCAACAAAAGACTTCCAATTACGATACCGATGTATTTGCCCCGCTGATTAACTTCATTGCCGAGGCAGCAAATGTTAAGTATAAGCAAGACGAGAAGACAGACATTGCCTTACGCGTAATGGCCGATCATATTCGTGCTGTTTCTTTTGCGATTTGTGATGGTCAGTTGCCTTCAAACACCGGGGCAGGTTATGTTATTCGCAGAATTTTAAGGAGAGCTGTTCGCTATGGTTACACCTTTTTGAATTTCAAAGATCCGTTCCTGTACAAACTTGTCCCGATTTTAGCGAATCAGATGAAGGAGGTGTTCCCTGAATTGCAGGCTCAACTTGATTATGTGACACGGGTTATTCAAGAGGAGGAGGATTCTTTCTTAAAGACTTTGGCAAAGGGTTTAAATAGATTAGAATCAGCTATGAAGAGGATTGAGCACATAAATTCTGCTCGGCCAAAAAATGTTTTAAGTGCTTCCGAGGTAATCTCTGGTGAACTTGTTTTTGAATTATACGATACCTTCGGTTTTCCTTTTGATCTCACGTCACTCATTGCCCGTGAAATGGGTTTCTCTGTGGATGAAAAGGGCTTTCAGGCTGAGATGCAAAAACAGAAAGAACGTTCAAAAGCAGATGCCGCAAAAGCTACCGGAGACTGGATTCTGGTTGGCGATGATGAGAAGACAGAATTTATCGGCTATGATTTTTTGGAAGCCAATATCCGGATTGTGAAGTACAGAAAACTGGTACAGAAGAATAAGGAACTCTACCAACTGGTCTTTGACCGCACACCATTTTATGCCGAAAGCGGTGGTCAGGTAGGTGATACGGGTTACATTCAGGCGGGTACCGATAAGATCAGCATTACCGATACCAAAAAGGAAAATGAGCTGATCGTTCATTTTGTTGATAAGCTCCCAACTGATTTAACAGCTTTATTTCATGCTGTAGTTAGCGAGAAGAAACGCAAGCTAACCATGAACAATCACTCAGTAACACACTTGCTTCATGCCGCGTTGCGTGAAGTTTTAGGTAAGCATGTTGAGCAAAAGGGATCATTGGTAAATGAGAAAGTTACCCGCTTTGACTTTTCACATTTTGCCGCCATGACGCCCGAAGAAATTCAGAAAGTGGAAGATCGGGTGAATGCAAAAATCCGGGAAGATATTCATACTGATATTAAATTGAATGTGCCCATTGACGATGCAAAAAAGCTTGGTGCAATGGCGCTGTTTGGAGAGAAGTATGGCGACTACGTTCGGGTGGTAACATTCGATCCTTTATTTTCTGTCGAGCTTTGTGGCGGTACTCATGTTGCCTCATCCGGTAACATCGGGCTATTCAAAATTATTTCTGAGAGTTCAGTTGCAGCCGGTGTTCGCAGAGTTGAAGCGATAACTGCTGAAACTGCTGAACATTATGTTCGCAATGAGTTGTCATTGTTGGATGAAGTGCGTGGGCTTTTAAAGAATCCGAAAGACCTGATCGCATCCGTTAAAAACCTGGCGGAAGAAAAACATGCCCTCGAGAAGAAGCTTGAAGCTGTTCACCAGGAGTATGCCAATAATCTTAAGGATCAACTGGCCAAGAAAGCTTTAAAGTCAAACGGAGCACATACCATTATTGAAAAGGTATCGGTACCCAATGCAGATGCATTGAAAAATATCGCCTACGCACTGCGCAACCAATTTGATGATTTATTGCTGATACTCGCTGCCGATGTAGAAGGTAAGCCTCAGGTTTCGGTTATGATAGGTGAGAAACTCATGGAAACAAAAAAATACCATGCCGGTGAATTGGTAAAAATTCTCGCAAAGGAAATTGATGGTGGTGGAGGAGGACAACCTTTTTTCGCTACTGCGGGGGGTAAGAACCTGAGTGGACTGGATGCAGTAATTGCAAAAGCAAAATCGATTATTGATGGTCTGTAATCAAATACCTTTAGGGTGGAAGGGCTATCGTCTGTGGACTATTTGCTATGGACCTCACTAAGTATACAGCCGTCATCGGTCTTGAGGTTCATGCTCAGCTTCTTACGGAAAGCAAAATCTTTGCTGCCGACTCAACTGCTTATGGCAGTGCTCCCAACACAAACATAAGTGCCATTGCGTTAGCACATCCTGGCACCTTACCTAAGCTGAACAAAAAAGTTGTTGAGTTGGCAATAAAAATGGGTTTGGCATGTCATTCGCAAATTGCCCGTTTCATGATCTTCGACCGTAAGAATTATTTCTACCCCGATTTGCCAAAAGGCTACCAGCTTACACAAGATCGAACCCCTATATGCAAAGGTGGGTATGTTTCCATTAAACTTGATGGTGTTGAGAAAAAAATTCAACTGAATCGCATCCACCTGGAAGAAGATGCCGGTAAATCGATGCATGTGGAAGGCACCGATGAAACCTTGGTTGATTTTAATCGGGCAGGTGTACCACTGATTGAAATTGTTACCGATCCGGTTATTCGAAGTTCAGCGGAAGCCTATGCATTTCTTACAGAAGTTCGTAAACTGGTTCGCTACCTGGATGTGTGCGATGGTAATATGGAGGAAGGTTCACTTCGATGTGATGCCAACGTTTCGATTATGCTGAAAGACGCAACCGAGTTTGGTAAAAAAGTGGAGATCAAGAATATGAACTCTATCCGAAATGTACAACGCGCTATTGATGCTGAGATTGACCGTCAAATCGGTTTGGTACAGAAGGGTGAAGTAATAGTTTCGGAAACGCGATTGTTCAATGCTGACACGGGAGCCACGTATAGTATGCGCGCGAAGGAAGAGTTGAATGATTACCGCTATTTTCCTGATCCAGACCTAAGCCCTGCTAAGGTTTCGGGGCAATGGCTTGATGAGATAAAATCATCCATGCCTGCCTTACCGGAGGAACTTGTTCCGAAATTCACTACGCATTACAAACTGCCCCTTTACGATGCAGAAGTGCTTACCGATACGAAGGATGTTGCCCGATACTTTGAAGAAGTTTGCAAGCATGTTTCAAATTATAAGGCAGTTTCCAACTGGATTATGGGCCCGGTAAAATCGGCTATGAATGAACTTACACTAACGGCAAACGAATTTCCTGTAACTGCTGTTACCTTAGCCGAACTTATTCAATTGGTAGAATCGGGTAAGGTCAGTTTTTCAGTTGCTTCACAGCGGGTATTGCCTGAATTATTAAAAGATGTTGGCAAATCACCACTGGAAGTGGCACAGCAATTGAATGTTCTGCAATCCAGTGATGAAGATTCTATTTTACCGGTCATCGATAGTGTTGTGGCTGATTTTCCGGATAAAGTACAGGAGTACAAACGCGGTAAAAAGGGAATATTAGCTATGTTTATGGGCGAAGTGATGAAACGCAGCAAGGGTAAGGCCGACCCGAAAGTGGCCAATCAATTATTAGTAAAGAAACTTGAAGAAAAATGAAGCGATTAAATGTTAGTGTGAGTTTTGTGTTGATCAGTGTGTTGTTGTTGGTGGGTTGCTCCTCCAATGGCCAACAGGCTAAAAATGATGGCAGTTGGGAAGTTACCGTGAAAGGTAAGGTAGGCTTTCCGCAACAAGGAGGTACCATTTCCATCATGGAAATCACTAAAGCGGGTACGGGTTGGCAGGATACTATTAAGTTGAAAGGCAATTATACATTTTCGAAAAAAGTAAAACTTAAAGAGCCAGGGTATTATAAAATAAACTTTTATAACCGTCAGGCGGTGGATGTTATCCTCCATAAAAGCGATCTGGAAATAAACGTTGATGGTAACGAAGCCACCGGCTTTTTTGAAGTGAAAGGTTCACCTGAAATCGAATTCATCCGAAATGCACAAACACTGATTAATGGTGTTCAAAATTCACCGGAAGCACAAAAGCTTATAGCCGATTTCAATAAAGCCCAGGTAGCCAACGATGAAAAGACTATACTGGCTATACAAAAGGAGTATCAAAAATTATTGACCAATGCCAGCGATAAAGTAGCTGCACAGGTAAAGGAAAGTCCGCCATCACTTGGTGTAATCAATGTACTACAAGGTCAGCTTTTAGATAAGGATATTTATTTTGATGCCTATGTTGTGACGGCTGAAAAGCTTAAAAAGGAGTGGCCTGATTATACCCATTCAAAAGATTTTGTTGCTATGGTGGATAAAATGAAAACCCTGGCAATTGGACAGAAAGCCCCTGAAATTTCATTGGCTAATCCGGAAGGTCAGGTTGTACCTTTGTCATCTTTGCGAGGCAAATACGTGCTTGTAGATTTTTGGGCGAAATGGTGTGGCCCTTGCCGCAAAGAGAATCCGAATATCGTGAGGGCATATAATGCTTATAAGGATAAAGGCTTTACCGTTTATGGTGTTTCACTTGATCGTTCAAAAGAGGACTGGTTGCAAGGCATTCGTGAAGATGGTTTAACCTGGACACACGTTTCGGATTTAAAATTCTGGCAATCAGAAGCCGCAAAAACTTATAACATCACAGCCATTCCTTTCTCACTTTTGCTTGATCCGGATGGTGTAATCATCGCCAAGAACCTTCGCGGTCAGGCATTGGATGATAAACTGGAAGAAGTTTTGGGTGGTAAGTAAGTATGAATTAAAAATGCATCTCTCAGCTACGCTTTCCTTTACATTGAATTTGTAAAGCAGTAGGCAATAATATTGGCGCCCATCTGCAAAGCCTCCAGGTGTTTTTCGGCAGGGGTGTTGTGCACGCGTCTGTCTTCCCAGCCATTGCCAAGGTCGCTTTCATAGGAATAGTAAAGCACCAGGCGACCTTCATAAATTAACCCAAAGCCCTGGGCAGGTTTTCCGTCATGCTCATGAATTTTGGGCAATCCTCGAGGAAATTTGAATTTCTGTTGATAGACGGGATGATCGAAGGGTAATTCTTTTAATTCCAGTTCCGGAAATACTTTTTTCAACTCCAGCCGGATGTACTTATCCAATCCATAGTTATCATCAATGTGTAAAAAGCCACCACCAATCAGGTAGCTGCGCAGGTTAGTGGCTTCTATATCGGAAAAAACCACGTTGCCGTGGCCCGTGATATAAATGTAAGGGTAAAGGTAAAGGTCTTTACTGCTCACTTCAACAATGTCTTCTTCGGGGGCTATCATAGTACCCAGTTCAGTATTACAAAAGGCTATCAGATTAGGTAGCGCTGTTTTGTTGGCATACCAGTCACCGCCACCGTTGTACTTAAGTTTGGCGATTTTAAGGGTTTGGCTAAAACATACTATTGAACTGAGAATACAGCAGATTGTAAAAAATAGCTTCATCCGGTTACGTTTTATAGTATTTATCAAATTTAACGTAAATATTTCCAAACTGGATTAAACTCTTGGATTTAAGGCTTGTCTAAGGGGTGTTTTAAAATAATGGATAAACTTAAACTGGCTTATGAAAACAATTTCTTTCTTTAAGAAAACCCTGGTCTACATGAATATTGTTGCGCTGGGTGTTGTGGTATCGTGTACCGATGAATCAGCTCAACTTCAGCAAGAGGCTGCTGACATAGCAGAAGATGCTATAACTGATTATTATTTTGAAGATGTTGATGATATGACCGGTCTTGCCATGTTATCAGACAACGCAACTGATGATGGTGGCGATGGTGGTCGTGTTGCTGAAGGGCATCGGGTAATTACTATTCAGGACCCCAGATTCAATTGCTCCGGTGTGGTGATCACCATAACTATGGATGCAGCCTCTACTCCAAACGTTCCCAAAGGCCAAATAGTGATTGACTTTGGTAATGGATGTACAGACTTATTGGGTAATCTTCGAAAGGGTAAGATAGTCATTAACTTCAATGGGCGCAGGTTCCTGCCTGGCTCTACTGTTACAACAACGTTTGACGGTTACTCTGTTAATGATATAGCTTTAAGCGGTGTAAGATCGTTAACTAACGTTACTGCAAGTAATGTTGAGGCCCCTAAATTCCAGGTACAATTGACAAATGGTCGTGCAGTTTGGCCAGATGGCACTGAGGCTACACGATCGCATTGCTTTGTGCGTGAGTGGATACGGGCAGCAAATCCCCTTAATGATGCTATGGTAGTGACGCAATGTGGTGATGCTGCTGCAGCAGCCTCAGGTACAAACCGCAGAGGAAGAGCATATACCATGTCTATTACTGCTCAGTTAATGTATAAACGTGGTTGCCCAATAGCCGTAAGTGGTATCAAACAATTCACCGATGTAGCTTCAGGAAAAGTAATTACAGTTGATTATGGTGATGGCACTTGTGACCGGATTATCACTATAACCGTTGATGGAAATTCAAGAAACGTGAATGTGAACAAAAGAGGGTAGAAGGGTTGGTTTTTTAGTGAAAAGTCCTGGTCCTGTTCTTACGGGGTCAGGACTTTTTCTTTTATTTGTTCCTCAAAACCACACGATGAGAAATTACCTCGATTTAATGCAGGATATCCTGGAGACCGGCAGCCTTAAAACCGACCGCACCGGCACCGGTACCTATTCCGTGTTTGGAAGGCAATTGCGGTTTAATCTCGCTGAAGGTTTTCCATTAGTCACTACCAAAAAACTGCATCTTCGCTCTATTATCTATGAATTGTTGTGGTTTTTAAATGGTGATACCAACATCAAATACCTAAAGGACAATGGTGTATCGATTTGGGATGAGTGGGCTGATGAAAATGGCGATCTTGGCCCGGTGTATGGTCACCAATGGAGAAGCTGGCCAGCTCCGGATGGAACCACTATCGATCAGATTTCTAAAGTAGTAGCGCAAATAAAGACCAAACCCGATTCGCGCAGGCATATAGTTTCAGCCTGGAATCCCGCAGAAGTAGATAAAATGGCTTTGCCTCCTTGCCATGCTATGTTTCAGTTTTATGTTGCGGATGGCAAGTTGTCCTGCCAGTTATATCAGCGTAGTGCAGATTATTTTTTAGGAGTTCCCTTCAACATAGCCTCTTATGCTCTACTTACTTGCATGGTGGCGCAGCAATGTGATTTAACGCCAGGCGATTTTGTATGGACGGGTGGAGATGTTCATTTATATACCAATCATGTGGAGCAGGCCCGGTTGCAGTTAACACGCCAACCATTTCCGTTACCTCAATTGGTAATCAAGCGTAAACCCCTCAGCATCTTTAACTATACGTTCGAAGACTTTGAAATCCTGAATTATCAATCTCACCCGGCTATTAAGGCTCCGATAGCGGTTTGAGCGGGTAATCCACAATAATCTTCAAAAAATACCCGCTGCTGTAACAATTATACCCTTGCCGCGACAAATCCCGTATTCTTACCCATTATGCACGAAAAAAGCAGTGTTTTTGACATGATCGGCCCGGTAATGATCGGCCCGTCAAGTTCGCACACAGCCGGAGTAGTTCGGATTGCCCGAACAGCCCGCAAGCTTTTGGGTAGTCAACCCGAAGAGGCCGATATTATCTTTTATAACTCCTTTGCGCGAACCTATGAAGGGCACGGAAGTGACAGGGCGATTATTGCCGGTTTGCTTGACTTTAAAACCGATGATAAGCGCATAAAAGAATCCCTTGATCTGGCCGGTAAAATGGGTCTCAAGTATCATTTTAAATCGGTAGGAAATGCCTCAACCATGCACCCGAACACGATTCGGATAACGTTAAAAAAAGGTGATCATGAAATTGAGGTGCTGGGCGAGAGTAAGGGTGGTGGCATTATTAACATTGCTGAAGTAGATGGATTTAAAGCCGATTTCAGCGCAAACCTACACACGCTTGTGATTTTTGCAGATGATGTAAAAGGAAGCATTGCCTTTATTGCCAGCATACTTTCACATGATGATTGCAACATCGCTACCATGTCGGTATCCAGAAGAGGAAAACATGATCAGGCTTGCCTGGTTATTGAAATGGATTCCGGCTTAAAGCCTGTAACATTGGAATACCTGCGGAGTCTAACGTGGGTGAAAGAAGTTATTTACATACCTGATATTGATCTCTAAATATGACACGAAAACTATTTTTTATTGGATTTATGCTGTTTGCGAATCTGCTGTTCGCACAACAAACAAAGAAAACCTGGACACTTCGGGAAATAATTGACTATGCCATTTCGAATAACCTTACCATTAAGCGGAGCACCTATAATGTACAGTCCGGAGAAATCAATTTACTCCAGTCGAAAATGGCGATGTTACCTAATTTAAATTTTAATGGTAATTATGGTATTAACTGGGGTCGTACGATAGATCCAACCACCAACATATTCACAGAAAATGAAATTCGAAATTCTAACTTGGGTGCAACCAGCACATGGTTATTATGGAATGGTTTCAGATTATTCTACAACCTGAAACAAAGTGATATAGAGCTTGACGCAGCCAATGAAGATCTAATCAAAGCCCGCAATGACGTTATACTCAATGTCATCACCTTGTATTTAAATGTTGTATTTAACAAAGAACTCTACAATGTTGCCCAACTTCAACTGAATACTACACAGGAGCAATTGCAAAGAACCAGAAAATTAGCTGATGCCGGATCAGTACCATTGGCCGATGTTCTTAATCTTGATGCGCAGCTGGCAACAAATGAAGTAAATGTTATTCAGCAGGAAAACGCACTTAATCTTTCGTTGCTGCAACTTAAACAGGCGCTTCAACTACCCGCATCAACACCCATGGATGTGGAACTCCCTCAAGTTGATATATCCAACGAATTACTGATCAACAAAACGGCTGATGAGATTTATGATATTGCAACCCTTTCCATGCCAGAAATAAGGGCAGCTGAATTACGCAAAACAAGCTCGCAATATGCATGGCGTTCAGCGAAGGGTAATTTATACCCACGTATCAGCGTTAACGCATCTTACAATACTGTATATTCAGATCAGCGCAGACAATTTTATCCGGATGGAAACTTTCAAATTGTTACAGAGCCCATCGGCTATGTGGATGGAAGTAATGCTACTGTGTTCCGTGACGTAACTGTTCCTACGGGTCAAATCAGTGTTCCATCCATTGGTGATCAATATCGGGATAACCGTGGACGCAGTGTTGGCGTGAATTTGCAAATTCCTATTTTTAACGGGTTATCAGCCCGGTCGGCCATGCAGCGTGCCGCCATCAGCCGGAATGTTGCTGACATTTCCTACCTCGAAATCAGCAATACATTGCGGCAAGCTGTTGAAACAGCCTATAACAATGCCCTGGCTGCTGGTAAAACCTATGCATCTACCGAAAGGCAAGTGAAAGCTCGTGATGAAGCATACCGTATGGCTAAGCAACGCTATTCACTGGGAGCAGTAAATTTTGTTGACTATCAGCTGGCTGAGAATAACTTATTCCAGTCACAATCGGATCTGTTACGTGCTAAATACGATTTTATTTTCCGAAAAAAGGTTCTTGATTTCTACCAGGGTCTTCCACTTGATTTTTAACCACTCTTTATAACTTACTATAATGGCAAAGCAGAAAAAAAAGTCGAATAAATTAATTTATATACTCATTGGAGCAGTAGTTGTTTTGCTTCTCTTCATCTTCATTGGCCGTTCACAAGGATGGATTGGCAAACCGAAAGATCTTGAAGTGGAACTTACCAAGGCCAAGCGCACCACCATCATTGAAAAGGTTAGTGCTTCCGGTACGGTTCAGCCTGTTACTGAAGTGAAACTGGCGCCAGAAGTGTCTGGCGAAATCAGGGAACTGATGGTAGAAGATGGGGATCCGGTATCCAAAGGAGCACTGTTGGTAAAAATTCGTCCTGATACCTGGTTATCGCAATTGGAAAGAGCTGAAGCATCGTTAAATCAGCAGCGGGCTAATATGGTTTCGTCAGAGGCTGCCTTGTCTCGGGCAGAAGCTACCTACACACGGGCGCGGCAGGATTTTGAACGTCAGGAAAAGTTGTGGTCTGAAAAGGTGATCTCTGAAGCTGACTGGCAGTTGGCGCAACAGAACTTTAAAGTAGCTGAGAATGATTTGAAATCAGCCAGGCAATCGCTCGAGGCTGCAAAATATATTGTGAGAAGTAGCGAGGCAACAGTGAATGAAGCACGGGAAAATGTGCGCCTCACCAGTGTTGTGGCGCCTATGGATGGCCACGTTTCGAAGTTAAATGTTAAGAAAGGTGAACGTGTAGTGGGTACCGTGCAAATGCAGGGAACTGAAATGCTGCGCATTGCTGATCTTAGTGTAATGGAGGTTAGGGTAAATGTAAATGAAAATGATATTGTTCGTGTACACATTGCCGATACAGCCATAATCGATGTAGATGCTTATGCGAACTCCGAGAAACAGTTTAAAGGAGTTGTAACACACATTGCCAACACCGCTAAAGACAAGGTTTCCTCTGATGCGATTACCGAATTTGAAGTAAGAATTTTAATACTCAATTCTTCTTATAAAGATTTGGTGGATGCCGGGAAGCAATTTCCTTTCCGCCCGGGTATGACAGCCAGTGTAGAAATATTAGCTACACGCAAGGAAAATGTTATTTCTGTTCCGCTGGCTGCAGTAACTACCCGAATCCCGGATGATAAAAAGAAAAATACGGACACTGCTCAACCGGCTGGAAATCAGCCATCATCCAGTAAGAAACAGGATAAAGTTGTTGTATTTGTGAACGAAGGGGGTGTAGCAAAGATGATTGAAGTAAAAACAGGTATAAGCGACTACGATAACATTGAAATACTTGAAGGCATTAGTGACTCCGCAGAAATTGTAACCGGTCCATTTCTAATGGTATCTAAAAGGTTAAAAGAAGGTGACAAAATCCGTCAGGCACAAAAGAAGGAAGCTGATAAAAAAGAAGAAAAATCAAAATAATTACCAGACTGCATTAGTGCATAAACTCCCGATTGGTATTCAGTCGGGAGTTTTTTTTATACCTTTCTGTAAAAAGATATGGTACAGCATCCCTGGCACGAAGTCTCCATTGGCGTTAATCCGCCTGATCAAGTGAACGGTATTATTGAAATCCCGCGAGGGTCACGCGCTAAATACGAGATTGATAAGGAAAGCGGGTTGATAAAATTAGACCGTGTTCTTTACGCCTCTATGTATTACCCTTTGAATTACGGATTTATTCCACAAACATTGGGCGAGGACAACGATCCGCTGGATATTGTAGTACTCACGCAGGTTTCAGTAGTTCCTCGTTGTATGATTCCTTCAAAAGTGATTGGTGTAATGCGCATGATCGACCGGGGTGAAGCCGATGATAAAATTATAGCTGTAGCGGAACAAGATGCCAGCGTTAGTCATATTCGTGATGTGAGTGAACTCCCTGATTTCTTTCGGGTGGAGTTGAAGCACTTCTTTGAAAATTATAAAACACTTGAAAATAAAAAGGTTGTGGTGGATGAATTCCTGAGCAGGGCTCAAGCGCTGCCCATAATTGAAAGAAGTATAGCCTACTACAAAGAGGTATACGGCAAGTAGAGACTGCACCCTCCAGGACCTATCACGAATAGTTCGCAATTATGAACTTAACCAAACGCTATCGTTAAAACGCCATGAAAGAATTAATTGTTATAGGATGACTGCATAAAAGCAATTACCTCCATTAACCAGGCAATGCCCACGTGCACAAGAATACCTCCCCAAATGCTTTTCGTTTCAAAAGCAATTACCCCAAGAATGTAGCCTCCAAAAATTGAACTGATAGCCTCGGGCATGGGTTTGCCAAAATGCAGGGAGCAGTATAGACAAGCCATAGGTAGTATTGATGATCGGCCTAAAAAAGCTGTCAGGCCTAAAATCAGGAAACCTCTGTAGAAAAATTCGATGGACACAAAATTGATGGCATAGGCTAACTCATACCCCGCAACGGTTAGCCATTCAGGAACACCAAGATAATCGTGAGCGGTGGTACTTACGTACATGGGGTACTGCTTTTGGAATCCGGGTAAAAATGAAGCTCCTATAATAATGGGAACCATTATCGCCAGCAGAATGAAATAAGGTTTTAGGTCATTTGGTTTTTTGGTTAAACCGTAAAAATTATTGGTGCTTCTGTCGGTCAATATGTAGAAGATCAAAAACGGAAGAATAATATAGAGCGTGCCGGATAGGTTGTTGATTACCTTGTAACCCCAAACAAATAGCTGTGTGTTGAGTAATGCGAAGAGATGACTTTCTAAAAATAAAAAGCTTCTGTCGGCACTGAGCAATGTTAATGCAAACATACTTCGTATCCAGAATTGCCTGTTGAGGTTAATTAAATCTGGTTTAAACTTTTTTGCCAGTAACACCGGTATGATATAGGTACCAGCATGTGTCAGGAAGAACAGGATAAATTTTCGGAATCCTGTTTGATGGTCAATAATGCTATCCTCAAAATCCAGGTAATAGTTGACGATAATGCAAACGAAGATGAAAATGAGAACAAGCAGGTATTGGGTTAAATGAAAATCCTGCCTTACATGGTTTACCAGGTAATGCCAGAGTTTTCTCATCACCAGTTGATCAAGTGTGTGTAAACCTTATGTATGGGTAAGCCCATTACATTAAAATAGGATCCCACAATTTTTTCAATCGCAATCATGCCGATGAAATCCTGTGCGCCATAGGCACCCGCTTTGTCGTAAGGCTTGTAATTGTCGATGTAATACTCAATTTCTTCCTGCGATAACTTCTTAAACGTAACTTCTGTGGTATCATCAAAGCTTTCTTCCTTTTCGGCCGACAGGATGCAAACACCGGTCATTACCCGGTGTGTTTTACCGCTTAGTTTTTCCAGCATGGCAATCGCTTCAGCGCGACTTTCGGGTTTGTTGAGAATCTGACTTTCGAGGATAACGACCGTATCAGCGGTAACAACAAGTTGATGTATAATATCTTTACGGAAGTATTCGGCTTTCTTCAAGGCCAGGTAACGGGCTACTTGCTCCACAGGTAAAGTATCCGGAAAGGATTCATCGACTTCAGGTTTTTCAATGGTGAATTGAAAACCTGCTTCCTTCATCAGGTATTGCCTGCGTGGGGAGCTAGAAGCGAGAATAAGGGGGTGTTTGAAATTCATCTTCTTGTATGGAACTGAAAAGAAATCCACAAATTACTTTAGGATAAAAGTAAGTTGATTTTTGTGGCATGGTAGCGCCACTGGCACATACTTTTTTTACATCCTCTATCGATACTTCGTTGGTAATAATCGCTAGCTGTGCTTCTGCCTTTATTACCTTTTGCAGGCAATCAGAAAAACTTCGGTCAAACGAGATGTACGCACTTTGGCGTTGATCTTTACCCGGTATGCCCAATACTTTCTCTATGATAAAATAGTGCATCACGGTAAGGTCAAGCCGCTTAACCACTTCCGGAAAGTGCCAACGCATAGTATCAATCACTTCTGGTTTCAGTCTAACTTTATAGTTGTTTTCCCGGAACATCAGGCCAAAGGCCCACGGTTTTCCAACAATGATTTCGTTGAGTGTATCGGCATCCTCAATAGGTTTGATAATAAAATCAGCCTCCAGTTTTTTTAGAATGACTTCCTCATCAAAATCAGGTAATCCACTTATTAACCTGTGCGTGGGGAGTATTCTCAAATCATCCGCTTCGGTATTGGTCAGGTACATCAAATGAAAGTTATAGCCTTCTTCACCCGTATGATCAGGTTGAATACTCTTCATTTTATTTTTGTACACCAGCGAACCTTCATAGCGATGATGGCCATCAGCCAGAATGATGGTTTTGCTTTTCAAGACATCAATAAATTTTTGAATGACAGCCGCATCGTGGATAAAGGCCAGTACATCGCGCACTCCCTGGTAGTCTTCTGTTTCATAGATGGGCGATTGAATAGCTTCATCCATGTAAGTTTCCAGTACATGATTAGGGTCTGTGTACAAACCATGCGTGGGGCTAACATGTAGTTGTGTTTCTTCCAGTAGCTCCACACGATCGTTTACCGCATTGGGGATGGTGTTTTCGTGCCGAAGAATTACGTTTTCATCCCAATCGTATGTTCTAATGTGGCAAACAAATCCCTTTCGGCAATATTCCTTTGTACTTCCCGGGAGTTTGAAATACTGATAGTGAACGTATATACCAGGCAGATTGTCTTGTTTGATTATACCCTCTTTCTTCCATTGGTTCAGCAACTCTTTTGCATGATGGGCTGAACCAAGTGGAACGGATAAATGAATGCTGTTATACGGATTTTGATAAAGTGTTTTTCGTTGCTTTTCAGAAACAACATCAAAGAGAGGAGAGACAAGGGATTCAATATTTTTTGAAAGTTCCTGATTGTAACGCCAGGCCCTGATCGGTTTTATTTCTGCCATGAATGTGTTCGTTCAGCAAGTTAGCGGTTAATTACAGCCTGTTTTTTTTCCATTTACTTTCAGTGCCACCAGCGATAGTCGTTTCTTTAGCAACAGGCTTGGGTTCAGCAATAGTGGAAAGCACAACCGCTAAAAGTTCTTCATCTTCCTGTGGTGTGGATGCAAGCACCTCCGGCTTAAAGTATTTCTCAACAAACTTCGTATCAAACTGCCCGCTTCGGAAAGCTTTATGTTGCATCACGTATTTGCAAAAACCGAGTGTTGTTTCCAGGCCGGTAATTTCATATTCGTCAATGGCGCGAATCATCTTATCCATAGCCAACTCACGGGTTTCGGCATGGCAGATCAATTTCGCAATCATGGGGTCATAATAAATCGGAATAGTCATTCCTTGTTCAAAACCATCATCAACCCGGATACCATTACCCTGCGGACGCTGATAGGTTTTTAATTTTCCTATATCGGGCATGAAATTGTTTGCCGGATCTTCTGCATATACCCGTACTTCAACTGCATGCCCGTGCATGGTCAGTTCTTCTTGTTTGAAGGGTAACTTTTCTCCTTCAGCAATGCTTATCTGAAGTTTAACCAGGTCAATTCCGGTAATCATTTCCGTTACCGGATGTTCCACCTGCAAGCGGGTGTTCATTTCCAAAAAATAGAAATTCAGGTTTTCATCCATGATGAATTCAACCGTG
The DNA here is from genome assembly GCA_002344065.1 of Flammeovirgaceae bacterium UBA2366. Taxonomy (GTDB): domain Bacteria; phylum Bacteroidota; class Bacteroidia; order Cytophagales; family Cyclobacteriaceae; genus UBA2336. The sequence continues at coordinate 483,286 of DDTK01000011.1, read as the reverse complement.
CCTGCGCCATAATAATCACACGATTTCGCCACATTAACAGCAGCTTCACCCATGGCTTTTCGGATCTCAGGTGTAAGTATGGATGAGGGGGCTTCCTCTACTACTTTTTGATGCCTGCGTTGTATGGAGCATTCCCGTTCAAACAGGTGAACTACATTTCCATGTTTATCCCCGAATATCTGAAATTCAATATGCCTCGGTTGGGTAATGTATTTCTCAATGAATACAGATCCATCACCAAAGGAGGATGTCGCTTCACTTACGGCACGATCCATTTGTTCCTGGAAATCTTCTTCACGGTCAACAATGCGCATGCCTTTTCCGCCACCGCCTGCTGCAGCTTTGATCAGAATAGGGTAGCCAACTTCCTTTGCAATTTTCTTTGCCTTAGCAACATCATCAATCGGTTCAGCGGTGCCGGGCACCAGGGGTACTTTAAATTTAGATACAGCATCTTTTGCCGCCAGTTTATTCCCCATAATCTCTATGGATTTGGATGATGGCCCGATAAAAATCAATCCTGCATCTTCAACCTGTTGCGCAAAGTCCTCATTCTCCGAAAGGAAACCGTAGCCCGGATGGACAGCATCGGCTTTGGTAAGCCTGGCGGCTTCCAGCAATTTGTCCATTCGCAAGTACGATTCGTTTGAAGGTGGGGGACCGATACAAATGGCTTCATCGGCAAAGCGAACATGCAATGCCTGGCGATCGGCCTCGCTGAAAACAGCAACTGTTTTAATGCCTGATTCCCGGGCACTTCGCATAATCCTCAACGCAATTTCTCCCCGGTTGGCTACAAGCAATTTTTTGATTCTGGTCATTCAAAAAGGGCTTAAAATGCAATGCTAATGAATAATTGCCGTTAGGCCAACCCGAATAATATGTTGGGTTAGGCTGATCTTAATCACTTGTACCTGAGCTTTTTTCGCTATTTTTGCCGCAATTTTTAACCAAGAAACACGCGATGGTAGACTTATTTGAAAAACTCAAAATGGAGGCTGGTCCTTTGGCCAAATACTCCCACTTACCTGATGATTACTTCTTTTTCCCCAAGTTAGAGGGCGATATCGGCCCACATATGATGTTTAATGGAAAGAAGGTTTTAAACTGGAGTTTAAATAACTACCTGGGGTTAGCTAACCATCCTGAAGTGCGTAAGGTTGATGCAGAAGCTGCTGCCCAATACGGCCTTGGCCACCCTATGGGTGCCCGTATGATGTCCGGTAACTCGGTTCATCATATCGCATTGGAAAAGCAACTTGCTGAGTTTATTGGAAAGCAAGACGTGATGTTGCTGAACTACGGCTATCAGGGTGTAGTGTCTATTATCGATGCTATCGTTGATCGTAAGGATGTAATCGTGTATGATGCTGAATCACACGCTTGTATCATTGATGGCGTTCGTCTTCATATAGGTAAGCGCTTTGTCTACTCGCATAACAGCATGGAGAGCCTGGAGAAGCAACTTCAGCGCGCTACGCGGCTGGCAAATGAAACCGGTGGTGGTATTTTGGTTATTACCGAAGGTGTTTTTGGTATGTCGGGAATGCAGGGCGATTTGAGAGGTGTGGTTGAACTGAAGAAGAAATATAACTTCAGATTGTTTGTAGATGATGCCCACGGTTTTGGTACGATGGGTAAAACCGGAGCCGGAACAGGCGAGGAGCAGGGCGTTCAGGATCAGATTGATCTCTACTTCTCAACCTTTGCCAAATCCATGGCCAGCATTGGAGCTTTCGTTGGCGGTGACGCGAATATTATTAAGTTTTTGCGCTACTCCATGAGATCGCAAATCTATGCGAAAAGCCTGCCCATGCCCCTGGTATTAGGCGCTATCAAGAGGCTTGAGTTATTACGCACTAAACCCGAGTTAAAGGACAATTTATGGAAGATTGTCAACGCTATGCAGAATGGCTTAAAGGAGCGCGGATTCAATATTGGAGGCACCAGTTCACCGGTAACCCCCGTACTCTTTAAAGGAGGCGTGGGTGAGGCCGCCAATATGGCTATGGACCTTCGTGAAAATTTCAATATTTTCTGCTCTGTAGTGATCTATCCTGTTGTGCCTAAGGATGTTATCATGTTCAGGATTATCCCGACAGCCGCGCACACCATGGAGGATGTTGAACGCACGTTAACGGCCTTTTCGGTGCTTAAAGACAAGCTGGATAGCGGTTTTTACCGCAACGAAGAGCTTGTTGCAGTGACCAAGGCTTAATAAAAAATGCCTTTTTTGAGTTGATTTTTAAGGTTTTTATTTAAATTGGCGTAGAAATCAAACTTTTAAATCTTAAACTAATAGCACAATGCAAAAATTCAATGACCTCAAAAACCTCATTGCTTCATTAGAAGGCGATGCTGATAAGTTCTATGCAAAGGGCAACAGCGCTGCAGGTACCCGTCTAAGAAAAGGCATGCAGGAACTTAAAAACCTGGCTCAGCAAATCAGGTCTGAGGTTCAGGATCTTAAGAATAAAGCTTAGTAATTCTTATTACTTCGTAAAAAATGTGAGAAAAGGATAGCCTTATGGTTATCCTTTTTTCTTTTTAAGGGCGGTTCGGTCTGAGACTTTTTGAAGCAGGTAAAGAAGTGGGATTTTTAGCCTGCAGTGATGGAGGTTGATAGTGTACATGAAGTATACAAAGCTTATTGGTGGGCCTCCCCAATAACAAAGCAGGACGTTCATATTCCTCAACGTCCTCTCGCGAGTGACGTTGAGGGGGCAAAGTTATTTGTGAATAAGACCCCATTTATAAATTCTGTTTGTCGTTGTTTTGTCGGTTTTAGCCTTGCCCATAACGTTTTGGCGCTTGGCGCAGTGGCGGATTTCGGAGCACGACTTGTCCCGATTCATCGGGAAAACTGTCAATACACCACAAAAGTTGATGCGAGGTAGAATGTTCAATTAACCACGTCACCCGCCATTGAGCCAAACGCCTGTTGGCGGTAGTTTTTTTCTTCTTCTGTCGTTGTTATTATATCTTTTTTGTCAATGTTTACTTTTGATAAGATGCTTTCTAAAACAGGAAGCATATTGTTCAAATTTTTTGTCTTAATTAGAAAATTCCAAACAGGTTCAAATTTTTTCCAACCACCCGTATAGAAAAAGTGTTTCAATTTGTGTTTGTGTGATGCGTGATTGAAACTAGATTTAAAAATGTTTGACCAACTATAAAACTCTTTGTATGCCCAATCATAACCGTTTTTTAATTCTTCCGCTGTCAAGTTTTTTGTTTGATAAACAATATTTCTTGTATCATATAAATCCCAATTTCTTGTCAAGATACGACCTTGTTGTTCCATATCTTTAAAAAGTCTTGTGCTTGGATAAGGTGTCAAGATGTGATAGGTTGAAGTTGTGATTGCGTTTTTTACACCCCAATCAACTGTCCGTTTAAACACGTCTTTGTCGTCTTCGTCAAGTCCGAAAACAAAACTTCCGTTTATCATTATACCTAATGAATGAAGTTTGTTTACCGCTTTTATGTAATCTTTCTCTAAGTTTTGTTTTTTGTTGCTTTGTTTGAGGTTTGCAGGTGAAAAGGTTTCAAAACCAACAAACAAACTTCTCAATCCTGCTTCAGCAGCTTTTTCAATCAGGTTGCCACGTAAAACAGAGTCAACAGTTGCTGCACCTTGAAAAACCCTGTTCATTCCTTTCATACCTTCAAAAAGTTCACTTGCAAATTTTGCATTACCTAATAAATGGTCGTCAAGAAAATATAGGTGTTTGCCCGGAAGTCTTTCAATCTCTGCTAATGCGTCATCAACTACTTGTGTATAAAATGACCGTCCACCTTCAAAAAAAGCATCTTTGTAGCAAAAATCGCAATGATGAGGGCAACCCCTTGTAACTACAATAGAATTTGGAACTAAATACCGATTTCGTTTTATTAAATCTCGTCTGATTGGTGGAATTTTTTCCAAAGTTCGAATGCTTGAACTGTAAACTTTTTTTGGATGTCCGTTTTTGAAGTCTTTTAAAAATTGCGGAAATGTTTCTTCTCCAACACCAAGAAAAATTGTGTCTGCGTGAGGTGCTGCTTCGTCTGGTAAAGATGTGACGTGTAAACCGCCAAGCAATACATAAGCACCTTGTTTTCTGTAATGGTCAGCTATTTTGTATGCACGATAAGCATTTGTAATGTAAACTTGAATGATAACTAAATCTCGGCTGTCATTTAAGTTTAGCTCTTCTACGTGTTGGTCTTGCAAGTCAATTTCATCATCAGGTGATAAGTATGCAGCTAAAGTTGCAAGTCCTAATGGTGGAAATAATGAATATTTGATTGGTCGCCAAAATGGACTTTCAGCTTCCGCAAGAGCAGGCAAAATCATTTTTACTTTCATACTTATCTTAAACTGCTTTTTTGGAAAATTATTTGCCTTACTCGTGTCTTTCCGAAAATATTCATTAAAAACGAAATGCCTACAATTCCAAAGTCTATAATAATGTTATTGTTGTTAATGTAATATTTATCCCAAAACCAAGATGTTTTTCGATGTTGTCCACCGTAAACTTGAGCAAAACCTGTAATGCCAGGCTTGGAGTTCCAACGTATGTTGTGAAAGTCGTCATTCCAATTAAGTCTGTCAATGTCATAACTTGTTAATGCTCTTTTTTCTCCGCAGAGTGTCCTGTAAGGCACTCTGCGGCAAGTTATTATTCTACAGAATTTAACAGACTCTCTTAACGTCTGGCCATATTTCTATACGCCTGACTTATTTTTTTCTGCAATGCTGGCGAGGCCGGCAATAGGGGCATGCGCACATAATTTTCACAAACACCTATTTCCTTTAACAGTTGTTTCACACCAACAGGATTGGCCTCTTCATACATGGGGCCATTGATCTCTAACAAAGAAAACTGGTGCTGACTGGCCTTTTCATAGTTTTTAGCAAAGGCGAACTCCTTCATTTTCTTAAAGGGGATGGGTAGCGCATTTGCTAAAACGGATATCACGCCTTTTCCGCCAATTGAGTAAAGCGGAACAGTCAGCAAATCATCTCCTGAAATAAGCAGGAAATCTTTCGGCATTGCTTTAGCAATGCGCATGCACTGCTCCAGGTTGCCCGAGGCTTCCTTTACACCAATTATTTTTTTATGCTTTGCCAGGCGAAGGGTTGTTTCGGCAGTAATATTCGATGCAGTTCTTCCCGGAACATTGTACAGTATTACAGGAAGGGGTGAAGCATCAGCAATCAAGCTAAAGTGCTGATAAATTCCTTCTTGCGATGGTTTGTTGTAATACGGACTAACAGAGAGAAGAGCAGTAACGCCTGATAAATCGGTAGATTTAATAGTATCTAAAACACCTTGCGTATTATTTCCACCTATACCGTACACAATGGGTAGTTTTCGTGGATTATTCTGCCGTACAAATTTCAGTACTTCTTTTTTTTCTTCCGTGCTTACCGTTGCCGATTCCCCGGTAGTGCCCATAACCACATAATAGTCTACGCCTTTAGCCGTATGTGTCAATAATTTCTTCAGTCCATTAAAGTCGATTGAACCGTCAGCATTAAAAGGGGTAACAAGAGCTACACCTGTACCGTATAGTTTTTTCATTACTTCAGTTGATTTGAATATTTGTACATGCCATCAATCAGGCTTTTGGTATTGGATGGGGAATCGATCATAAGCTCAAAATAGGGGCGACCACTTTCCCAAAATCGCCCGATTCTGCATTTGGCTTTGCTGCGCGCCAATAGATACAGCACCAGCGGATTAGGCTCTGTATCAATGTAATACAGGTAATCGAAGGGTGTGTTATAAAATTTTATAGCGGCTGCAGAAGAGATGACACCCCAAAAGGATACTTCTTTGGGAGTAAAGAAATCGAACATAAACTCGTAGTTGTCTTTTTTGGGTGGCAGATAGGCAATTACCTGAACTTTCTTGCCGTCTTTCTCCAACCGATGAATGAATTCCTTCACCTCATCATGCTTGCGCTTATCTTCTACGCTGAAAACTATGCCTACCGAAATAACTTGTTTATAGGGTATGCTGGCACGAAGGGTTTTGTTCTTCTTGAGCTGATTTTTGGTTCTGATTTTCAGAAAATTCATGGTCATGGTGCCCGCTATAGTTTCTGGCCTGCAAGTAAGGCATTAAAGTCGTTTAGTGAAATAATGGGCACCCCAAGTTTTTCTGCTTTTTCACGTTTGGCGGGCCCCATATTTTCGCCTGCCAGTAAATAATCCAGCTTACCGGATATGGAGGATAATACTTTTCCGCCATTTTTAAGGATGATGTCTTTTAACTCATCGCGTTCATAGTTTTCAAAAACCCCTGAAATCACAAATGATTTATTATCCAGTACGGTGCTGTCCAGCACTACTTCCTTAATCTGGGCCTCAAAATTCAAGCCTGCCTTCTTTAATCGCGAGATCTCAACAAGGTTCTCTCTATTCTTGAAGAACTCGAGCACACTCTGTGCAATTATTTCACCTACTTCAGGCGCAGCTAACAATTCATCGTAGGTTGCTGTGGCCAGGTTATCGATGGTCTTAAAATGACGGGCCAGTTTTTCGGCCACCGTTTTACCAACATAGCGAATGCCAATGGCAAACAACACACTTTCAAATGGGGCCTGCTTCGATTGCTTAATTCCGTTCAGCATGTTTTGGGCTGATTTCTCCTTTACTTTATCTAGCCGGAGTAAATCTTCTTTTGTTAAAAAGTATAAATCGGCAGGACTCTTTACCAGGCCCAATTCAAAAAGCTGCCGGATGGTTTGTTCGCCCAGCGAATCAATGTCCATTGCTTTGCGCTGAATGAAATGCTCAATCCTTCCTTTAATTTGAGGCGGACAACCGTTTACGTTCGGACAATAATGGGCAGCCTCTCCCTCATGCCTGATCAATAGCGTTTGGCATTCCGGGCAATGGGTAATGTAGGCTAACGGTTTTTGATTTCCTTTTCGTTTCAACAGGTCAACTCCGGTTACTTTCGGAATAATTTCTCCGCCCTTTTCTACGAATACGTAATCGCCAATGCGCAAATCCAGTCGGGCTATTTCATTGGCATTATGCAGCGAAGCCCTTTTTACGGTTGTACCCGAAAGCTGTACAGGTTCAAGTTCTGCTACCGGAGTAATGGCTCCTGTTCTGCCCACCTGATAGGTGATACCATTCAAACGGGTGCTCACGCTTTCTGCTTTGTATTTATAGGCAATGGCCCACCTCGGACTTTTAGCGGTAAAGCCTAAACGCTCCTGTTGTTCCAGGCTGTTTACTTTTATCACAACGCCATCTGTCTCCAGGGGTAACTCGCCTCTCCGGTTCTCCCAATAGTCAATGTATTCAAACACCTCATCTAAGGTTTTGCATTTCCGGTAGGCATCCGAAACATTGAACTTCCATTTTTCAAGTTTGTGTATTCCCTGTTCGTGTGTCTCAACATCCAGGTCTTTGCCCAGCAAGTAATAGGCGTAGCAGTCCAATTTACGTTGGGCAACAATGGATGAGTCTTGCATCTTTAACGTGCCGGAAGCTGTGTTACGTGCATTGGCGTACTTTTCTTCGCCAATGTCTTCTCGCTCTTTGTTTAGTTTGATAAATATGTCTTTCGGCATAAAGACTTCACCACGTACTTCAAAATTTTTTGGAATATTCGTATCGATTATTTTGAGCGGAATGTTGCGGATTGTTTTAACATTGGCAGTAACATCATCGCCACGAACGCCATCGCCACGGGTAACACCCTTTGTCAGAATCCCATTTTCATAAATAAGGCTTATCGATACGCCATCAAATTTTAATTCACAGAAATATTCATAGGCATCACCATCCAGGCCTTTTGCTACCCGGCCATCGAAATCCGTAAGTTCTTCACGGGAATAGGTATTCCCCAATGAGAGCATGGGGTATTGATGATAAACCGTCTGGTATTCTTTGGTGATGGCGCCCCCCACCCGTTGAGTAGGGGAGTCGGGTTGCTTCAGGTCGGGAAATTGATTCTCCAGCGCAACAAGTTGTTCAAGGAGTTTATCAAATTCAAAGTCGCTTATTTCAGTTTTATGTTTTTGATAGTATAAGTCGTTGTGATAATTGATCTTTTGTGTAAGGTCCTGAATTGCTTTTTGCGCCTGTTGCGTTGTCATTTTTTGTATTCGTAATGAATGCTAAAATACTTGAAATAATTGTGTTATCAGTTCCTTGATTTCCGCGGTTAGCTGGAAACTTTATGTGCCAGAAGCCATCTCAAAAATAATGAGTACGTCATTGCGAGGGAGGAACGACCGAAGCAATCCCGTTCTCTATGTTGAAATTGGGATTGCTTCGCTGCCGCTCGCAATGACGGTTGTATTTTTGAGATGGCTTCTAATATTATTTCCGTGTAGGGTCCTCATAAGCCTTCAAGCCTGCTGATAGATCCATCACGTTATTCTTGCGATCAATGTCGGCCAGACGCAGGGATGGATCAATTTCGAGTTTTGCTATGCCCTTGGCAGGTTTATTTATTTTAAGCGTGTAGGTAGGGTTAACCCATGGCCAGGTTTCAAGTTCTACTCGCGACAGGGATGTATCTTCTGCGGGTTTATTTCCCAGTGTTTCATTTAGCGGGATGTAGAACAGTTCTTTTGAACCATCGGTATAGGTTATCATCAAATCAACGGGCATGGGAAATTCTCCAATCCGTTCAAGGGTTACAAAGGTAGCTTCATTATCTGCTACAACGTTTTTGATGCCGTAGTCAATTCGCTTTGTTGTATTCACCCAATAGGACATGTACCACTTTAGTTGAAGCCCGCTTGTTTTTTCCATGATGCGGATAAAATCATTGGGTTCAGGATGTTTAAATTTCCATGTGTTGTAATACCTCCTCATCCCTTTGTAAAAGTTTGCATCTCCTATAATGTATTTCAGTTGATGCAGGAAAACAGTTCCCATGTTGTACGCTGATATTCCGTAAGCCCGGTTGGTGGTGAAGTGATCGGCCTGTTGATTCATCGGTTCCTGCAAACCACTTCTTACCAGCGAGAAATATCCGTTATAACTTCCACCGTGTGGATTTTTTTCATCGAATAACAGCGCCATTGATTCATTGGTGGCAAAATCGGCAAAGCCTTCATCAAACCAAGCATATAACGATTCGTTTGAAGCGAGTACGGCCTGGTACCAACTGTGGGCTACTTCGTGCGCCATTACGCCAACCAGGCTGTTCAATGATCGTTCACCGGTAATGAGTGTGCACATTGGGTATTCCATACCGCCATCACCACCTTGAAGAACCGAGTATACTTCGTACGGATATTTGCCGAATGTTTTGTTCATAAACTCAAAGTGCTTTACGGTATAGTCCTTAAGCTTTTTCCAGTTTTCTGTAGTCTTTTCACCGGGTTGGTAGAAAAAATGCACTTCGGGCCCGTCAGGTACCTGGGCTATTTCGTGTACATAATCCGGATCGGCTGTCCACGCAAAGTCAATTACATTTTTAGCAAGGAAGTGCCAGGTAAGTTCGCCAGCCGGACGTGTTACTTTTACCCCTGATTTTTCATAACCATACCCAACTTTATCGGCATTTTGAAGTTTACCCGTTCCACCGATAATGAAGGAAGGATCAAGCGTAATCTTCACATCGAAATCGCCCCACACTCCATGAAATTCGCGGGCCACATATTGGTAAGCGTGCCATCCCTGGAAATCATATTCAGCCATTTTCGGGTACCATTGTGTCATGGAGTAGGCAATACCTTCGCGACTGTTTCTTCCCGATCTTCTGATTTGTATCGGAACCTGAGACTCAAATTTCATATCGAAGGTTGCTTTGCCTTTGGGCAGAATAGGTTTTGCTAAGGTTACTTCCAGTACGGTTCCTTCAACATGAAAATTTATATCTTTTCCATCCTGCTTTAGGCTTTGAATTCGCTGATAGCCGATTTCATCATCCTTTAATTTTGATATCCGGTCAGTAACGCGTCCATCGGGATCAAGTATGGTTCTTGACCGAACGTCCATCATACTACCCGGTTGAAAGGCATTAAAGTATAGGTGGTAATAAACCTTACTAAGTGTGTCTGGTGAGTTATTGTAATAAACCATTTTTTGTGTACCGGTAATTTTATGAGTTTTTACGTCCAGCCTTACGTCCATGGTATATTCTGCGCGTTGTTGCCAGCGGTAGTCCTGGGCGATGGTTGTGGTTGTTGAAATAGCAAAGAGGAGAAATAAGGAAAAGCGAATCATAGTAATCGTGGTTTGGTCGCAAAATATCCAAACCCGCTGATTCTACAAAGGTGATTTTTTTCGACTCAGATCGAAAAACCAGGTGAAGGAAGCACTGATAAAACTACTGTTTTCAAGGGTAAGGGTTTCGCCCGGAAGGGCCTTAGGAATATTGTATACATAACTGGCAGTAAAGTTCCAGTGATTATTTCTGATCGAAAACGGTGCCGAGATGGCATAGTTCATTAATCCAAAAACCCTTTTAGTTTCAATAGTATACCAAGGCAACCCCTGGCGCACCCGCAGGGCTGCAGCAATCCATTCCTGTCGTGTGGTTGGGAATATAATTTCGGAAAACGTTTGATCACCGAAGAGAATAAAAACAGTTGGAAAAAATGAAATACGATCTAGTTTAAAGAGGTTCTTTTTCTCCAGGGTTACACCTACCGAGGGCATGAGACGATGAACGGAGTAGTCACCAAAAAAGAACGAATAATCTAACCTGAAGTTGACTGGTTTTAGATCATAGAAGGGAGTAATGGTTATAGCATTGTTGTAGGGGATATAGTCATCTTCAAGATTGTAAAAATAGTGATCGTAGCTGGCGATGAGGGCGAATCGTTTAGAAAAGGAGTGCATATATCCTCCGGTGAAAATGGTGAGGTAGTATTTGGGTTCGAAGTCTTTACTCCAGAAGGAGGAAAGGTCGGCAAACAAACCCGTTTTGTGATAATAGGATACACCAGGCGACAATCCAAATTGTTCAATGCCCAGGGTTCGGCCTGTCCAAAGTACATTACTGTTGTAGGCCAGGCGCACGGCCAGTTGGGAAGTGCTGGTAAATTCTGCCATGTTCATCAGGCTATCAATTAGCCTGAAGATGTTCAGCGAATCGCTGAAGGTGAGCGTGGAATCTGGTTTGGATAATAAAGCAGTAGTGTCCTGCGCGAAAAGTTTACACGAGGACACTGAAATGATTAGGATTAAAAACCATTGCCCGCTACAGCGCATGCATATGTGGGTCAGTTATTGCGTTGGCGCAGGCGTTGTTCGTTTCGGTCCTGTGCTTGTTGCTTTCGTTGTTCCTGTAATTGGCGTTGCTGTATTTGTTGCATCAACAACCTTCGAAAATCGTCTTCAGCTGTTCGCAACGCCATAAGTTTTTGAGCCGGTATTACGTTAAGAATGCGCGTTGAGTATTCTTTCTCCAGGTCGAGTTCCTGTTGTTTTAGTTTGAAGCCCAACTCAACCAGTTCTCGCTCATGTTCCTCTTTAGGTTTCTTTACATCGGGGTTGCGTTTGGCTTGTTCAAATTGTTGATTTAACTCCAATCGTTTATTGGAGAATTCACGATAGATGGGCCAGAAGCGTTCCGCCTCTTCCGGTGTTAGCCCTAATCGATCTGTAATAAAGGCTATCCGTGCGGCCCTTATTTTTTCCTGCGCTTTTGGATCCATTTTCCCCGCGTCACCATCCTGTGCCCACACCGGAAGGGCAACCCACACCATTAGAAAAATTTTAAATATTTTTTTCATAACACACCGTTAAAAATTTCAAAGTTCCAAGTCTTGAAGTTCATTTACATCATTGGTATTAAAATCAAAGCTGAAGTAAACTTCTTGCTCAATAGCTTCAGCACTTGCGTCATCAAAATCATAGCTATCCAAAAGTTCATCGGTGGAGAGCGCATTGCTCTCCAGGTAGGCTACCAGTTCTTCAGTGCTCACGGAAGCCAGAATTTTTTCCACTTTATCAACCTTTGGTCTGAAAACAAAAATGGCCGCCAGGGCAAATACCAACATAGGCAGTGCGTACCGCAGTGAGTACCTCAGCCAGGGCTGTTGTTGGGGTACTGGGTTTTCAGTCGCTACACGTGCCTGAATCTGAAGGGGCAGCTTATCGAAATAGCCTTCGGGTACTTCAAAAATGTTCGTTTTAGGTATGTTTTCGAGCTTTTTCATTATCGGATCTTAGACATATATATAAAGGAAACGTTTAATCAGCGGTTAAGAAATCTTCAATTTTCTTTACCGCATGGTGATAGCTGGCTTTCAGGGCCCCCACGCTGGTTTCGGTTATTTTTGCGATTTCTTCATACGGAAGATCATCAAAGTATTTCATGTTAAAAACCAGCCGTTGTTTTTCGGGCAGTTTTAGCAGGGCTTTTTGAAGTTTCAACTGAATTTCATCCCCCGAGATATGCGCTGCGTTGTCGAGTTTACCCGATAACTCAGCCGTTACATCACCGATGGGCAGGAAAAATCTTTTCTTTTTCCTGTTTAAAAAACTCAGGCATTCGTTGGTAGCGATGCGGTATATCCAGGTAAAAAGTTGGGAGTCTTCCCTGAACGTATCAATGTAGCGGTGGATTTTGATAAACACTTCCTGGGTGAGATCATCGGCATCATCGTGGTCGATAACCATTTTACGTACATGCCAGTACACCCGCTGCTGATAGGTACGTACCAGCATATTAAAGCCATAGTTTCGGGTTTCCGGGTTACGGATTTTCGACAGGAGTTCGTTGTCTTCCAAAGAAGGCAGGGTTAAAGACTTTCGTTAGACAAAGATACTTTTGAAAGGTTTAATGGTAACCATTATGGTTTGAAGGCTTCAATAGAATCGACAAGAAGTTCAAACTGCTCTTTTGAGTGAGCCGGAAAGTTGGCGAATCGCAGGTGTTGCTTTTTGAATGAGCCGTAACCTTCACCCGGAAATAATCCTTTTGATTGTAAGTAATCTGAAAGTTGACTGGTGTATTCACCGCAATCAGCAACAATTACTGTTTTAGATTGAATGGCTCTGTCTGTTACAAATGGTTTTAATACCGGGTGTTGCTCCAGGGCCTGGTAAAATATGGCTGCTTTATAATCGGTTTCTCTGCGGATGGTAGTAATACCCCTGCGCAACATATCCTGAATTACTTTTCCCAACAGGTAAATGCCTAACACATTTGGTGTTTCGGGTGTTTGGTTCTTTTGTGCAAGTTCAAGCAAACCGGGTAAGTTGTGGTAGGAGCCAATGGAGATTCCTTTTGTACGCAATGCCTCTGCTTTTTCTTTACACCGATGGTTGACAATCCAAACCCCAAGGCCTGCCGGCAATCCAAATCCTTTTTGCACCGAGAAGAATAATGTATCGATTTTGGTGAAATCAAATTCAGGATAGGGCAGAGACGAAACGGCATCCACAGCCACTAACGCCTCTGGTTGCACTAGTTTAAAATCATTGATAAAAGATACAGGCAAGGAAACACCGGTACTGGTTTCGTTCTGTGTAAGCGCAATCAGTTCAGTTGCAGGTAGCGCTCCTGGTTTTGAAAAAGCAAAACCTTCTTTCGTTTCAGTTTTTTGAGGATTACGGTTTAGTTGTTGTGCGATTTCATAGAAGCGTTTTGAAAAGGCTCCGTTAACAAAATGATGCGAAGAATCTTCTACCAGGTTTTCGATAATCCTTTCCCATACTTCTGTTGCCGATGACGTGAATACAATCGTAAAGTGTTCTGGAATGCCGATAAGTTCTTTTAATCCTTCGGCAGTTTCTTTATAAATGGATTCAAAGGTTTTGCTTCGATGGGATAGGGAAGGTATACCATCGCGGAAAGCCTTGCGCATGTGGTCTTCTACCGTAAAAAAAAGTTGAGAGGGACCGGGTGTAAAATTTATTGCTGGTTTCATACTGTGTTAACCCTGCTGATTACTAAAAAATAAGTAGTTAATCAATGTTTCGCAGTGGCTATCTTTTGTTTTCCTTTGAAGCAAGAAATCCACTCGAATTTGGGACACGTTTGCTGAACCTAACATTTTTAACAATACCGAGTGAAGCTTACAACCAAAATCAGGCCTCACCCCGACTTGTCGGGGCCTCGCCCAAAAAGCAGGATAACAGAAGAAGGTTGCGGTTGTTGGCAGCTCAAAACTTGTCTTTTATGAGGTTCAGAAACTCCTCACCAAATTCGGTGGATTTTTTACAAAACTCCTTTGATACTTACTCGATCCACCACAATCAGATCATACTCATCAATTAGAGTAATAATCGCTTCCCAGTTCTTTTCAAAATAATGATGAAGTTCTCTTAACGTCATGTTACCTATTTCAAAATGAACAACTTTGGGCTTTTTTATTGCAGCCATTTGACCGATAATAGAAATCGGAATCTTTGGTGAGGATAATCTTATTGTTGTTTAAAGCGTAATTCCAAAGGTTGCGATCACTCATAAAGGGATCAATATCAGCAACGAAAGTGAATTCTGGTTTATTAAAGAAGGCGAAATTTCTAGGCAAGTTTAAGTCTACCAAAAACTGCATATCGATATTGCTAAGCGGCTTTGATAGTTTTATGGGTATGGTCTATAGCCATGGAGGCAAATTCAAGACAAGCCCGAATGTCTTCTTCTTCAAGGAAAGGATAGGCCTTTAAAATATTTTCGACAGAATCTCCAGCTGCCAGGAAATCAAGAATAGTCTTAACGGTTATTCTCATTCCTCTTATAGTAGGTTTACCGTTGCAGACTTCAGGGTTTATGGTTATTCTTTCAATCAGATTTTCCATAACACAAAATTAACATATTATTTTACACGATAGAAAATGAATATTTTGTTGTAATACAACACGCCTAGTTAATCTCTCCACCACAATACTTGCAATAGATTGCATCGTTATCATGCCCTTCTTTCAGGCAATGCGGGCATACCTGTGTGGTTATCTTTTCCTTCGTTTTTAATTTTATCATCTCCGAAGAAACAATACCTGTAGGCACAGCAATAATACCATACCCCATAATCATAATGATGGATGCCAGTGTTTGCCCCAGTGTAGTATGCGGTGCTATATCGCCATAACCAACGGTTGTCATGGTTACAATGGCCCAATAAATACTTATCGGTATGCTGGTAAAACCATTTTCGGGCCCCTCTATCAGGAATATTAATGTACCAAATATGATCACTGCGGTCATCACCGTAGTGAGGAATACGATGATTTTATACTGACTTGCTTTCAAGGCGGTGGTCAGGTTCTGACTCTCACCAATAAATCGGGCTAACTTGAAAATTCTAAAGATTCGGAGTAAGCGTAAACTTCTGATAACGAGAAGGGATTGAGCACCTGCAAAGAAGATCGTCAGATAGGTTGGTAAAACTGAAAGTAAATCGACAATTCCAAAAAATGAAAAAATGTATTTTCGTTTGTGCAGCACCACCCATATACGGGCCAGATACTCAAGCGTAAATATTCCGGTGAAGAACCACTCCAGTCCGAGCAGCCAGTTTCCCCATCCGATTTTTATATCATGAACGCTCTCCAGCAGTACAACAACAACACTGAGGATAATGCTTACTAATAATATAATGTCAAAGTATCTTCCTTCGGGTGTGTCCGACTCGAAGATGACCTCGTAGATTTTGAGTTTTAGACCGGTTAGTCTGTATTTTTCTTCCATGAGGGCTAATATAGCACCCTGAATTTTATGGTGTGTGCAATACTGCGAAGTTCTTTAATTACATCTTTGTTGTATGCTTTATCGATATCGGTGATAACATACCCGATTTGTTCATTTGTTTTCAGGTATTGCCCTGCAATATTGATGTTGTGATCGGCCAGTACTTTGTTGATCTGAGCCAGTATACCCGGAACGTTTTCGTGAATGTGAATAAGGCGGTGGGCATTTTCCAATGTTGGTAATACCAGGTTGGGGAAGTTTACACTGTTGGAAGTGCTTCCGGTGTTGATATAATCCATGAATTTTCCCGGAACAAAATTGCCAATGTTCTCCTGTGCTTCCACCGTGCTTCCTCCAATGTGTGGTGTAAGAATAGTATTCGGTAAACCCCTTAATTCCGAAATAAATTCTTCTTCGTTGTTAGGCTCAAGAGGAAATACGTCAATAGCGCAACCGCCAACATTTCCGTTAAGAACATTCGCTTTCAGTGCCGCGATATCCACTACGTGACCCCGGCTCAGGTTTATGAAGATAACGCCCTTTTTCATCCAACCGAATTCGCGTTCACTGATCAGGTTTTTATTTGCAGCACGGCCGTCAACATGCAAGGAAACAACATCGGCCTGCTCCAAAACTTCTTTCATGGTTTTACAACGGGTGGCATTGCCCAATGAAAGTTTTTCTTCAATATCATAATAGAGAACTTTCATGCCCATTGATTCAGCCAACACAGAAAGTTGTGCACCAATATTTCCGTAACCGATCAGCCCAAGTTTTTTTCCGCGTATCTCGTAACTTCCGGCAGCGGATTTATCCCATTTACCCTGGTGCATTTTATTTGACTTCTCTACAATCTTCCTTATCAGAATAATCATTTCAGCAATAACCAATTCCACCACCGAGCGTGTGTTGCTAAAGGGTGCATTAAACACAGCGACACCTTTTTGCGTGGCTGCTTTTAAATCGATTTGATTGGTGCCGATGCAAAAGGCTCCGATGGTCATTAATCGGTTGGCATGTTCGAGGACTTTTTCTGTAACCTGAGTTTTGGAACGGATACCCAGCACCGATACATTTTTAATTTTTTTGCACAACTCTTCTTCTGACAGTGCTGCCGGATATGTTTCCACAGTAAAACCTTCTGCCCGCATTAATTCCACCGCCACCGGATGCACATTTTCCAAAAGCAAAACGTGTATTCGGTTTTTGGGGTAGGAGATAGCCGTGTTTAACTTATTGAGGTATAAGAATTCATCAAGGCTGGGGGTTATGTGATCAGCCTTTTCCATAATATTTTCGCGCTCAACATTTTCGGTAAACGCAAAGAACTTATTGGCAAGACCGGCATGTTTTATTTCATAGTCGGTATAACCATCGCCAATTACATAAACATCACCTGGTAAATTCAGTCGTTTTAGTTGCTCAACTTTTCCGTTGTTTGCGGAGAGCGGATTTTCTTTATCAAAGCCAATAACTTCTCCTTTCTCATCAAAATGAAAACGATTCGCTAAAATGTTTTCAGGCTTGATGCCGAACTCAGTCACTACAGGATCAATAAACATGTGAAAGCCATTGCTGATCACATAAATGTTATCGGCATATTTTTTAAGGAAGTCGCGGTTGCGTTTAAAAGATTCGGAAACCTGTGCTTTTAATCGCTCCGCTAATTGCAATAAGTGCGATTTGTTAGGTGCCAGAAGTTCTACACGTTTTTCCAGAGATTCGCGAAAAGAGATAGAACCATCCATGCCTTGGTTGGTGATTTCGCGAATCATTTTTTTTCTCTCTTCTCCTTCCGGATGATCCCTTAAGCTGATTTCAGCCAGCAGGTCGAAGGCTTCTATTTTGGTAAAGGTGCTGTCGAAATCGATTACGATGTACTTGTTGAGTTTCATTGGGACGCTAAAAACCCAAATATATAAACCGTGTGGTGATATTGCTGAAATACTTTGGAATACTGAAGGCTAATGAACGTTAGCCTCAATGAAAGTTTTCATGTACTCTTTAATCATAGCCCTCACTTTTCGAAACTCAGACATGATCTCCTCCTCTGAACCATTGGCTTTGGCCGGATCAGGGAAGTTGTGGTGAAATGACTTAACGGTAGCGGGAAAGTAGGGACAATTCTCCTTTGCGTTGTCGCAAACGGTAATCACATAATCGAACGATTCGTTTGCGTACTCATTGACATTATTCGATGTGTGATGAGATATATCAATACCATCTTCTTTCATGGTAGCAATGGCACGGGGATTTACACCGTGGGTTTCAATTCCGGCACTTCGTACTTCAACCTGTTTGCCACCGAAATATTCCAGATAGCCATGCGCGATCTGGCTACGACATGAGTTTCCGGTGCAGAGGACTAAAATTCTTTTCATGGGTACTACGTTTTGGTTCAAAATTAAGGCAGGACGTTAGTTAATGCCCTGCCTGTAGATTAAGAAAATATTATGCATTAGCAACAAGTTGAATCGGTTCCGCAGCAAGCGGCCTTTTTCTCTTCAGCCAGCTGCTTAACCCGCTCTGCTCCGGGCTTCTCTCCGTATACGGTTATACTGTAAATACCGAGTGCACCATCTTTATATTTTTTCATTTCGCCATCATTCAAATACACAGCAAGTATTTCATCCGGAATGGTAATTTTTCTTTCCTTCTGAATAGTTAAGTTTTCAAAGCCGGCATCTTTAGCCAGTTGAAGATATTTTTCCTGTGGAATGGCTCCGGCTACGCAGCCCGCATACATCTCGGCACTTTTTTGAAGCCCTGAAGGTAATTCGCCCTGAAGAACAATATCTGAAACACTGAAGTGGCCACCGGGTTTTATTACCCTGAACATTTCTGCGAAAGCTTGCTTTTTGTTGGGTACCAGGTTGAGTACACAATTACTTACAACCACATCGGCAACATTCGCTGTAACCGGTATCCGTTCAATATCACCATACCGGAACTCTACATTATTGAATCCCAACTTTTCTGCGTTGGTGCGGGCCTTATCAATCATCTTTTCCGTGAAATCAATACCAATCACTTTCCCTTTTTCTCCGGTTATGCTTCTGGCAACAAAGGCATCGTTACCGGCTCCTGATCCTAAATCAATAACCGTATCACCTTCTTTAATCAAGGCAAACTCAGTTGGTAAGCCGCAGCCTAAACCTAAGTCAGCATCGGCAACGTAACCTTTTAGGTTGGTGTAGTCTTCTGCCATGATAGCGTAGTCAATGGTGGAACAACTGCCACCCGCACCACAACAGCTCGTTGCGTTTTCGGTATAGCTCTGATCGGCAATCTGACCGTACTTTTCTTTAACCAGTTGTTTAAGATTTTCGGATGTTGTGCTGGTATTCATAATGGTATAAAGTTAATTTGTATTATCGTAATATTGCGATTAAAAGAGGTAAAAAATTTTAGCAGCAGTCTTGGCCTTTGTAGCTTTCAAATAAATCAACCAATACTTTCCGGGCTTTGTTCCACATCTTTTCATCAATGCAGTAGCACACACTGGTGCCGCTGATGTTCCCTTTAATAATACCTGCTTCTTTGAGTTCTTTTAAATGCTGTGATACGGTTGATTGGGAGAGGGGGAGTTCATCGACAATATCACCGCAAATACAACTCTTTGCATTAACCAGGTGCTTGAGAATAGCGATACGGGCTGGATGTGCCAGTGCTTTGGCCAGTTCGGCAGTTTCAATTTCGGCTTTGCTAAAGCCTGTGGTTTTGGTTAATCCCATACTTGCTTAATCGTAATATTACGATTTAAGTTTCGTTGCCTTACGAAATTTTACAATTTATTTTTTCCGGGCGACTGCTCGCTCGGCTGCACTAACGATGTTTTCGGGCGAAAGACCATATTTCTTTAGTAATTGAGTGGGTGTACCACTCTCCCCAAACGAATCGTTTACGGCTACCATTTCAAGGGGAACCGGGAAATGGCGACCTAAAACCTGGGCAATGCTGTCGCCTAAACCGCCATTGATCTGATGTTCCTCACAGGTAACAACGCACTTCGTTTTCTGGACTGATTCCAAAACGGCCTCTACATCCAATGGTTTAATAGTGTGAATGTTGATGACTTCAGCACGGATTCCTTTTTCGGCCAATGCAGCTTCAGCTTCAATAGCCTGCCATACCATGTGGCCACAGGCAAAAATGCTTACATCGGTTCCGTCAATCAGTTTATCGGCTTTGCCTATTGTAAACGGTCTATCGGCTGCCATAAAAATAGGCCACGAAGGGCGGCCAAAGCGCAGGTAGGCCGGCCCATGGTGATCGCCCAGCGCCAGCGTAGCAGCCTTGGTTTGATTGTGGTCGCACGGCACAATCACCGTCATTCCCGGTAACATTTTCATCATGCCAATGTCTTCCAGTATCTGATGGGTGGCACCATCTTCACCCAGGGTTACACCTGCGTGTGATGCACATATCTTTACGTTTTTGTGCGAATAGGCAATTGACTGACGAATCTGGTCATAAACCCGTCCGGTGGAAAAATTGGCAAACGTTCCGGTAAACGGAATTTTGCCGCCAATGGTCATACCTGCGGCAAGGCC
Source organism: Flammeovirgaceae bacterium UBA2366 (assembly GCA_002344065.1). Lineage (GTDB taxonomy): Bacteria > Bacteroidota > Bacteroidia > Cytophagales > Cyclobacteriaceae > UBA2336. Next base: position 463,122 of record DDTK01000011.1, on the reverse strand, counting down.
CATCATGTTGGCTTCAGCAATGCCCACTTGGAAAAATCTTTCAGGAAATTCCTTTTTAAAGGCATCCATTTTTAACGAGCCGGTAAGGTCGGCACAAAGGCCAACAACATTGGGATTTTTACGGCCTAGTTCCAGCAAACCGATACCAAAGCCTGAGCGGGTATCTTTTTTTTCGGTAAAGGTAAATTTGGTCATTGAGGTATTGTAGTGGTTGAAACGACAAGTATAACACCTCTTTTTTTAAGGTTAAAATTTGTTAACAGGTAGTTAATGCGTAAACATTTCCTGTAAGCTTCCGTACAAGAGGTAGAAATTATTACTGTATGTCGAAGACTGATAAAAAGCTCCTGCTTTGGTTTTTGGTTAGTTTGCTCATTGCCATTTTGCCCTGGTTTATTGTGGCTTAGTTTTAGAAAGGCAATCAACGTGCCCATGGGCGGTTGATTATGATGTTATTCAATCCTTATCTCCCTTTAGTTGCCCTGAAAATTTGTACCCATGCTATTGACAAAGGAGTTAAATAACTTGGGTATATTTGAGTTGATGGCTATTCCCTCACCAAGATTTTATGGAAACGATCAGTGCCTCCAGAGTTCAATCCGCTGTACGCGATGAAATAAGACGAATCTTTTCACTTCAACAAAATAATCGGCAGCGTATTGCTGAAACCACTGCGCGTGAGCGGAAGGAAAAACTGGATCGGCTCGCTGAAGCTGTTTTAAAATACCGCATAAAAATTCAGGAAGCCTTGTATAAGGATTTTCGCAAGCATCCGAGCGAAGTTGATCTGTTTGAGATTTATAAAGTCACCTCCGATATCAAGCACACAAAATCCCATCTCACCAAATGGATGAAGCCGAAAAGGGTGTCCACTCCACTATCCCAATTGGGTGCCAGTTCTTCTATTCTTTACGAACCCAAAGGTGTTGTACTGATTATTTCTCCCTGGAACTACCCGGTTAACCTTACTTTCGGTCCGCTGGTTTCAGCCATTGCTGCCGGCAATTGTGTGATGCTTAAGCCTTCTGAACACACTCCGCATGCTTCGGCCATCATGAAAAAAATTGTAAAGGAATTATTTGATGAGGCTGAGGTAGCATTGGTTGAGGGAGATGTGGAGGTTTCCAGCGAATTGTTAAAGCTGCCGTTCAATCATATCTTTTTTACCGGTGCACCTGAAATCGGAAAGGTGGTGATGAAGGCAGCTGCTGAAAATCTTGCCTCGGTTACGCTTGAGTTGGGTGGCAAATCGCCCACCATTGTAGATGAAACGTCAAACCTAAAGACAGCAGCGCAGCGTGTGGCTATCAGCAAATGGCTGAACAACGGCCAGACCTGCATTGCTCCCGATTATGTTTTTGTACACCAATCGGTAGCAGAGGAGTTTCTTGCCAAACTGAAAGAAAGTGCAAATGAATATTATAGCGAAGATGCTTCGCGATCCGAATCGTATAACAGGATTGTCAACAGCCGCCATTTTAAACGAATTGAGGGTTACTTTCAGGATGCGCTTTCAAAAGGTGCACAGGTAGCTTATGGTGGTAAGACAGATTCATCCCAGGATTATTTTGGCCCCACCATCATGACCAATATTCCGGAGGATTCTGAATTATGGGAAAAGGAAATCTTTGGTCCCATTTTGCCTTTTATTGTTTATGCTGATTTGCAAGAAGTGATTGACAAGATCAATGCAAAGGAAAAGCCACTGTCCATGTATATTTATAGCAATAACAAAAGTAATATCGATCGGATTATCAGGAACACGCGTGCCGGTGCTACCGTGGTAAATCATGGCGGGCTTCATTTCTTTAATAATAATCTTCCGTTTGGCGGCACGAACAACAGCGGTATCGGTAAGGGAAATGGATTCTTCGGGTTTGAAGCATTCTCTAATGCGAGGGCTATACTAAAACAATGGTTGCCTATAAGTGGGTTGGATAGTTTGATACCTCCTTACAATGCCAAAAAGCAAAAGCTTATTGATTTGACGATTAAGTGGTTTTAGTTCCTTAATATTTAAAGCCATAGATTACTTCGGTACAAAACGATTTGGTAATTTAGGCGTTTATGGCATCCCTACTCCCCGGCTTAGAATACGACATCTTTATCTCTTATCGTCAGAAGGACAACAGATATGATGGCTGGGTAACTGAATTCGTAGAAAATCTTAAAAAGGAACTTGAAGCTACCTTCAAAGAGGATATCTCTATTTACTTTGATTCCAATGCACACGATGGGTTGCTCGAAACCCATAACGTAAATAAAAGCCTGGAAGGAAAACTGAAATGCCTAATCTTTATTCCTGTCCTCTCCCAAACTTATTGCGACATAAAATCTTTTGCATGGACGAATGAGCTGCTGCCTTTTTTAGAATTTATTGAAGGCGATAGGTTTGGAAAGAGTGTAAAACTTACAAATGGAAATATTGCCGATCGATTTCTGCCGGTGCGTATTCATGATTTGGATGATGAAGATCAAAAACTATTTGAGTCAGTCACACAAAGCGTATTGCGCCCTGTGGACTTTATTTATCGCCTCCCCGGTGTGAATCGGCAACTTCGTGCGAAGGATGATGAGCAAATCAAGGGTCCTAACCAAGTGCTTTACCGCGATCAAATCAATAAAGTAGCTCAGGCTATAAAGGATATTATCAACGCTATGAAGAATCCGCAAGGAATCACAAAGGGTTCTTCAAAGCAAAAAAGAGAACAGGTGGATTCACCCGTAACAGTGAAGCCGAACGTGATGAACGAACAGAAGAAAAATTATTCATCAACTTTCAATTACATCGGCTGGCTTGTTCCAATTGTTTTGATAGGAGTAATTGGGTACTGGTTTGTTTCTCAATATCTTGACAAGCAGCGGGCAAAAGATGTATTGCTACCGGCCATCCAAAAGTTGGTGGATGAAAACTTTGTTGCACCTTCAAGTGCATTTGACATGGCTGAACAGGCAGCTAAGATCATCCCTAATGATTCTGCTTTGATTCGTCTCTGGCCAAAAGTCTCCAGAAATGTTTCTATAGAAACAGAGCCAAGTGGTGCAATTGTTTTTTGGAAAGACTATGATAAACCCACCGATGCGTGGAAGAAATTGGGCACTACACCTTTGAATAAAACACGCATACCCTTTGGTATTACAGTAAAAATAGAGAAAGAAGGTTTCGAGACAATTGTAGCCACTTCTGGCTGTATTGCTACGGAAAATTTATTTGAAATGGATAGTGTTTCTACGCTGCCCAAAAACATGGTTAGGATCCCGGGCAAAGTTACCGACATGTATATTGTTGGGCTTGAGCAAAACGGAGGAAAAATGGTGGGCGAATTTTTAGCTGATCGTTTTGAGGTAAGCAATAAGGACTACAAAAGCTTTGTGGATGCAGGGGGTTATACAAGTAAAAAATACTGGAATTTCCCGATCCACACCATGGAAAAGCAAATTACATGGGAAGAAGCCATGAAGATTTTTGTTGATAAAACAGGTAAGCAAGGACCTGCAAGCTGGGAGGTAGGCAATTACCCTAGTGGAAATGAGAACCACCCTGTTGCCGGTGTTTCATGGTACGAAGCAGCAGCTTATGCAGCCTTTGCCGGAAAACAACTCCCTACTGTATTTCATTGGAGTGTGTTGGCTGAAACTGCACGCACTAAAAACATTGTACCCCTTAGTAACTTCAACGGAAACTCTACAGTGCCAGTGGGAAGTTTGGAAGGTATTAGCTCGTTTGGTATTTACGATTTGGCCGGCAATGTACGTGAATGGTGCTCGAATGCAATCGGAAACAGGCAGGCCAACTATGCATTAGGTGGTGGTTGGAATGATCCATCTTATGCCTTCAATGATGCGAATGGTGCGCATCCTATTGATCGTTCTCTCACGAATGGCTTTCGTTGCATTAAAAACCTGCCTGGCGATACCACACTTTCTGTGCTCATATCACCAGTTAATCTTGCTTTTCGTGATTATCTTAAGGAAAAGCCGGTGGACGATAAAACATTCAATATCTTTTTGCGCCAGTTTACTTATGACAAAAGCCTGATTGATGCACAGCTACAAACCATGGCCGATAGCGGAATTTGGAAAATTGAAAAGGTAACGATGAGTGCCGCTTATGCGAATGATGAATTAATTATTTATTTATTCCTACCCAGAGACAAAAAACCTCCCTATCAACCCATTATATTTTTTCCGGGTTCTAATGTAATATATCAAAGTAAATTTGACGGGGGCTATGCCGACCGTATTGATTTTTTAGTCAGAAGCGGAAGAGCAATTATCTACCCGGTGTTTAAAGGAACCTTCGAACGTAGGGACGGGCTTAACTCAGACCTTGCAGATGAGTCAGTGTTCTACAAAGACCACGTTATTATGTGGCGCAAGGATATAGGGCTAGCCATTGATTACATGGAATCAAGACCGGATATGTTAGTTGATAAAATTGGTTATTTTGGTTGGAGTTGGGGAGGATTCATGGGAGGTATAATACCTGCAATCGAAAAAAGGATAAAGGCAGTTGTATTACATGTTGGAGGAATGGAAATGAATAGAGCCTTGCCAGAAGTGGATCAACTAAATTTTTTACCACGCGTGTATCAACCTGTACTCATGTTGAATGGAAAACACGACTTATTTTTTCCGGTGGAGACTTCGCAAAAACCTATGTTTAATTTACTGGGAACACCTGAAAAAGATAAAAAGATTATCATTTACGATACAGGTCATCGGGTGCCACGTAATGAGTTGATTAAGGAATCACTCTTTTGGTTTGATCAATACTTGGGGCCTGTGAATAATTAAATTGTAGATGACGGCCTTACTACTTCCTAACCTCGTATACCTGCCTGTCCTGCCGCTTCGGCAGGCAGGTATTCATGATTCCATGATTTGCTATGTCATCATTAATTGAAGGATACCAATACGATATATTTATCTCTTATCGCCACAACGATAACCGGAGCGGTTGGGTAACAGAATTTGTGAAGGCCTTGCAGGAAGAACTTGCAGCCACCATCAAAGAACCCCTCTCCATTTACTTCGATAAAAATCCTCATGACGGGCTGCTCGAAACCCACAACGTTGATAAGAGCCTGGAAGGAAAACTGAAATGTCTCATCTTCATTCCCATTATCTCCCAAACTTATTGTGATACTAAAAGTTTTGCCTGGCTGCATGAGTTTGTTGCGTTTAATAATCTTGCGCAGGAAGATCAGGTTGGTAGGGATATTAAGCTGAGTAATGGAAATGTAGCGAGTCGAATTCTGCCCATCAAAATTCATGATCTGGATGCTGAAGATAAATCAATAATTGAAGCTGAGATTGGTGGAATGCTTCGGGCAATTGAGTTCATTTATAGAGAACCCGGTGTAAATCGGCCGCTCAAACTCACTGACAATAAAAGCGATAACCTGAATAAAACTGATTATCGGAATCAGGTTAACAAAGTTGCGAATGCGATCAAAGAAATTATTGCAGCACTTAAGAGTCCTGTTGTTAAAACAACACGAACAGCTATTAACCAACAACTAACGACTAATTCTGCATGGAATAAAAAGGTCTTACTTACTTCATTTGCTTTGCTCTTCGTAGTAACCATTGGATATTTTGTTTACCAACAACGAACAACGACTAACGAACAACTACCATCGCTTGACAAATCCATTGCTGTACTTCCCTTTGTTGACTTGAGCGAACAAAAAGATCAGGGTTGGTTTGGCGATGGACTTACTGAAGAGATTCTGAATAGCCTTGCTCACCTGAAAGGGCTAAGCGTTTCATCGAGAACATCTTCGTTTGCTTTCAAAAACAAGAATCTACGTATTCAGGACATTGCCGATTCACTGGGTGTCAATTATATAGTAGAGGGCTCTATCAGAAAATCAGGCAACGGATTACGAATTACAGCTCAGTTAATTCGCGCTTCCGATGGTTTTCATGTGTGGTCGAATACGTATGATCGTGACGCCACAGATATTTTTGTCCTGCAAAAAGAAATAGCAACTAGAATTGCCGAGAGTCTTGATATTTCGTTAGATAAAAAGGCCATAGAGCAAATGCAATGGGCGGGCACAACCAGTGCAGAAGCGTACTTGGCATTTTTAAAAGGTCGCGAATTGGATGACCACGCACATGAACGAACCCGGTTTATTGATTTGGCTACCTTAAAGAGGGCTAACCACTATTATGAGGAATCTTCGCGTTTGGATCCGGATTTCGTTAATCCCTATTTATACCATGCTGATTTTTTCCTTCACTATGTATTGAAGGATGACCCGCTTTATATAGATACACTAACCGATCAACAAGCGTATATATTGTTCAATAAAGATCTGGCCAGTGCGATTGCCCACTCAAAAGAAGCATCACAGGCTGATTATTACCGAATACCCCAAACTATGTACTCTAATAATTGGACAAACTTCAGGCAGGTGATTGAAAAGGGTTTGTCAAGTGAAGATGCTCCACGGCTCTTTAAGTACCAGAATTTTGATTTTTCAACGTTACTGATTGCAATGGGTTACGGTAAAGAGTTGGCTGAGATAAGCCAAAAGATTCTGGTGCAAGATCCCTCCGCAGGTGATGCCTCCCGCACCATTATCTTTAACCTCCTGCATGCTGGAAAGTACGAAGAGGTATTGTCAGAGGTCGCAAAAGCTAACTTAGCTCCAGTACGATACGGCATTGATGACTATAAACTATTTGCCATGATCCAATTGGGTAAATTGGATGAAGCCTATGAACTTATTTTACAGGATCCGGATCAGGATTATTTTACGTATTACGATTTAAAAGCAATAATCCTTGCTAAACAAGGTAAGTTTGAAGAAGCCACGGATATTTTAAAGATGACACATCGCTCAAGTCCATTTTATCTTTTTGCAGTGAATGCTGTACTGGGAAGGCAGGAAGCGAACAAGGAAGCAGCAGCAATGGATAAAAAAATCCTTTTGGACTTTCCTTTGTTCAGAAGTCTTTTTTTAGCACCTAACAATCTTCCATATGATTTAAGTGCCACCCCAAACTTTGCCAGGAGGCTACGTCAGGCTGGTGTTGCAGTGCCATTATAAAGGCGTGATGTAATCCAAGTTCTTCTTATTGCTGGTCTCTGGACATTTCCTGAACAAAATTGTAAAATCAACAATAGGTTTGTTGAAAAGCTTTCGGGCAAGTAGGCATGAGATTGAATTAATTCCTATTTTTAGGAATGCCCTCTATCCTGCCTGGTTTCGAATACGACATCTTCATCAGTTACCGCCACAACGATAACCGTTCGGGTTGGGTAACTGAATTTGTGAAGGCCTTGCAGGAAGAACTGGCGGCCACTATCAAAGAGCCTGTTTCAGTTTATTTCGATAGTAACCCGTATGATGGGTTGCTGGAAACCCATAATGTGGATAAGAGTCTGGAAGAAAAGCTAAAGTGCCTTATTTTCATTCCTGTTATTTCTCAAACGTATTGCGATTCTAAAAGCTTTGCGTGGAAACATGAGTTTTGTGCGTTTAACAGAATCGCCCAAGCCGATAAATACAACCGTGATATTAAGTTAAACAGTGGCAATGTAGGAAGCCGGTTGCTGCCCGTGAAAATCCATGACCTGGATGAAGAAGACAAGGCTATTATTGAAAACGAAATAGGAAGTGTGCTGCGTGCTGTTGACTTTATTTATAAAGAACCCGGTGTAAATCGCCCGCTTAAGCCCGGTGATCACCGCAACGACAATCAGAATAAAACGGATTACCGTAACCAGGTTAACAAAGTAGCCAATGCTGTTAAGGAAATTATTAACGGCATCACCAAGCCATCAGCGGCAACACGTCTTAGCAGCTCGTTAACTGTTGAAAAGGCTGATACACGAGAATCCATTGCTGTGTTGCCCTTTAGAAACATGAGCAATGATTCAGGTCAGGAATATTTTTCAGATGGCATCACCGAGAATATTATCATTCAACTGGCGGCAAATAAAAAGTTGAGAACTATTTCGCGCACATCTGTGATGCGCTACAAGAAATCGGAGAAGACGGCTCCGGAAATCGCTGCGGAGTTGGGTGTGAACTTTATTCTGGAAGGCGGGGTACAGACCCACCAGAATAAAGTACGGATAAATGTGCAGCTCATTGATGCTGTCAAAGATGATCATGTGTGGTCGAAGGTATTCAACGAGAGTATGGACGACATCTTTGAAATTCAAAGCAGCGTGGCTGAGGTGGTAGCCAAAGAACTGCAGGCATCGTTTGATGGTGGTATAAAAACAGCCAATACAGTGCCTACAAAAGACATTGAAGCCTACAACCTTTTTTTGAAGGGTCGGCATGCTTTTAATCAATGGGGGGTAGAGGGTTATCGCACCGCTACTGATTATTTTAAACTGGCACTGGCTAAAGATCCTGATTTTCAACAAGCATATTCATACATGGCCAGTTGCTATTCGGCACGCATGTCTTGGAATGGTGATCTTTCTCCGGAAGAAGCTAAAGAGCATATTGACGTTTATCTTAAAGAGGCCTGGAAGCGAGGACCGCAGGACAATGATTACCTCACTAAAGCCTTTGTTGAGTTTTTTGTGCGTAAGAATTTTGCTGAGGCTGAACGTATCTTTCTGGAAGTCATCGGCAAAAATCAGAATAATGCCGATGTATTGTATGCCTATTGTTACCTGCTCAACATGACGGGCCGGTTTAATGAGGCCATGGATTGTCTTAATAAAGCAAGAATACTTGATCCATTAACCCCCGCATCATTTAACTACGAGGCCATCACGGTGTATTTATTAGGTAAGTATGATGAAGCTTTGCAGGTGCTGAATGAAGCGTTGCAATTGTATCCAGCAGTGCTGCGCTTTTACGATTTCAAAGCACGTATTTTTCTTACTCAACAGAAATGGGAACAAGTAAAAGTCACGGTATTCGATGGATTGGAAAATGCCACTATTCGACCGCCTTCATTAGTGGCTTACCTCGCTGCTGCTTATGCCAGATTAGGTAATCACGATGAAAGTAAAATATTACTGGATGAATTAATCAAACGTAGCGGGCAGAAGGAGAAGGGAGTCAATATATATATAGTCCATGTTTTCGTTGCGATGAACGATCGGAGTAATGCGCTACTATGGCTGGAAAAGGCAAAAACCACCAACGATGTAGATCTGATATGGTTACAGGTAGATCCATTGCTGAGAGAATTAAATAACTCATTTGCGCATTCACCCGATTATGCCGGTGCGGAAAAACATATCAGCGATTTACTCACCCGCGATATGCCAGCCTTGCCTTACCACAACATCGATCATATCAAAGATGTATTGGAATCCGCTCTGCGCATTGCCAAAGCAGAGCAAGTATCCGAAGATGAAATCAGTCTGATTCGCCTGGCAGCCTTGTTTCACGATGTGGGTTTTATTCGCGGAGCGAAAGGCCATGAGGCGTATGGCGCAGCAATGGCCAAAGAAATTTTGCCTGCTTACGGGTTAAATGATGTGCAGATCGGTAGCATTTGCTCGATGATTATGGCCACGCAGTTGCCTCAAACGCCCGCGAACAAGCTTGATAAAATTTTATGCGATGCCGACCTGGATTATTTGGGCCGTGATGATTTTTATGAAACAGGCAAACGACTTTACCAGGAATTATCCGCAGCCGGAGTTGTAGAAACCGAGCGCGAGTGGTACCTGGTGCAACGAACGTTTCTGCAATCGCATAAGTATCACACCGCGTTTGCAAAAACGAACCGTGAAAAGCTGAAACAAGAGCACCTGAATAAAATCAGCCAAAAGCTGGTTAAAAAGTAGTCTTATAAAATTTATTAGTCCAAACCGTAACCAATGAAAGCCTTTACAAGTGTATTGCTATTTTCATTTCTAACTGCATTTGTCTATGGGCAGTCTGCCAAAATCGATAGCCTTAACCGTTTATTGCCTTTGGCTAAAAGTGATACCGCGCATATTAATTTACTCTTGCAAAAGACAAGGCTTTTAGATCCTATAAACATTGACTCTGCGATAGCACTAGCCAACAAGGTAGTCATCATGGCAAAAAAGGCAGATTATCGAAAAGGCCAAATTGCAGCGCACCATATACTTGTTAGAGACTACTCACTTCAGGGAAGATTTGATGAAGCTCAGAATAACCTCAATGGTATTGAGGAGCTTATTCGAGACGGAAGTGATTCCATTGCTGTTGCTGATTTCTATGGAAGCTACGGCATTATGAACGGCATAAGAGGAGAATATGTAATTGCCATAGACTATGTGGAAAAGGCCGTAGGCATAATTAACAGAAATGGATACACTCCCAATCTGATGAAATATTTTAGCGAACTAGGAATTGGCTATCAGCAAATTGCGAACTACCCCAAAGCATTAGAATATCAACAAGCCGCGCTGGCCTTAGCTGAAAAAAAGAATGACGAAATAAGGCAAGCGTATACGCTTGTAAATATGGCTAATACCTATTTCTTTATAGGCGACACATTGCGAAGCATTCAGTCCTTAGAACGGGCTATCGGGCTGGCAAAAGAAAACAATTTGAAAAACGTAGAGGTCTATGCATACTCGAATCTTTCCAATACATTTTTAATGCAGAAAAAGTGGCAACAAGCTGAAGAATATGCCATGAATGCAGCTAGGATTGCCGAAGCAATGGGAGACTACGCGATGCAGGCCACTAGTCTTTCTAAAGTAGCAATTGCCCTGGCACAAACAGGGCAATTGAAACGGGCGGAGGAATTGAGTAAAGAGGCAATTCGAATTGCTGAAGCCACAGGTCAGGATTATAATATAGCGCAGGCTTACAGCAGCATGGGGTTCGTATATTTTCGCCAGCAAAAGTTCAGGGAAGCTATTCCGTATTATGAACGCGTTATTGAATCCTTAAAAAAAGACTTTTATAACGACTATACCGCTACAAAATACTTCGAATTAGCACAGTGCTATGAAAATATCGGGAGCGCCCCAAAGGCGCTGAGTGCCTACAAAAATTATTTTCAAATAAAGGATTCGTTGCGTAATCAGGAAAACATTCAAAAAACTACAGAGCTTACCATGAATTTTGAGTTCGAAAAGAAACAAGCTCAAGCCCGCGCAGAACAAGACCTAAAGGATGCTGCAGATCAGCGCATTAAAAACCGACAATTGTTCGTTATCCTTTTTCTGGGGTTCCTTGTGCTCTCCATTTTAATTATTGTTTTGATACTGGTTAAGAATAACAAACAAAAAAGACAAGCTAACGACTTGTTACACCTTCAAAAATCTAAGGTAGAAGAAGCGTTATCAGAGTTAAAATCCACGCAGGCCCAACTCATTCAATCCGAGAAGATGGCATCACTGGGAGAGCTTACAGCCGGCATTGCGCACGAAATTCAAAACCCATTAAACTTCGTCAATAACTTTAGTGAAGTAAGTACAGACCTGGTGAAAGAAATGGTGGATGAAGTGGAAAATGGAAATCCGGATGAGGTAAAAGCCATTGCCAGGGATGTAGTTCAGAATCTTGAAAAGATAAATCATCATGGCAAGCGCGCAGCGGACATCGTGAAAGGCATGCTGCAGCACAGTCGTAGCAGTAGCGGTGTAAAAGAGCCAACCGATATTAATGCGTTGGCCGATGAGTATTTACGACTGGCATATCATGGCTCGCGCGCCAAGGACAAATCGTTCAACGCTACCATGAAGACTGATTTTGATGAAAGTATTGGCAAGATAAACGTAGTGCCGCAGGATATAGGCAGAGTGATTTTGAATTTAATTACCAACGCCTTCTACGTTGTAAATGAAAAATCAAAGCAAAACGTTGCCGGTTATGAACCTACTGTTTCAGTCAGTACCAGGAAGGAAGGCAACAAGATTTTGATTTCGGTAAATGACAACGGCAACGGTATTCCTGATTCCATCATAGAAAAAATATTCCAACCTTTCTTTACCACTAAACCAACAGGACAAGGTACTGGCTTAGGGTTGAGTTTGAGTTATGATATTGTGAAGGCCCATGGTGGGGCGTTGAAGGTGGAGACTAAAGAAAAAGTAGGAACAATATTTACAATGGAAATACCAAAAGTGAATTAACCTATGAAACTCACCAAAAAAATCGAGCAGGAAGTTTTAAAGGTTTATAACACCGGTTGGGATGCCTACATGAAGGGCGATTTAACAACACATTCGACTTGTCTAAGCAGCAAGTTCAAAATTATCGGAACTACTGAGGGTGAGAATTTCAACAATAAGCAAGCGTGGTTGGCCTTTTGTAAAAAAACAATCCACCAGGTAGTGGGTGTCGCACAAATGCGAAACCGGAAGATTAAACTAGATGCTGTTGGAGATGGTGTAATGGTAGTAGAGAACTCAAATATCTATGTGCTGATAGAAGGGAAGTGGAAATTCTACTCGAAGATCAGGATTACCGCTTTGATGCAGAAAGAAAAAACGGGATGGAAATATGTTCACCAGCATGGCTCATTGCCCGATATGCGGGCCAGTGAAGACGAAACCATAGCCACTAAACAGATCAAAAAAGAAAACCAGCAGTTGCGCGAAGCAGTGAAGCGCAGAACGATTGAACTGGAAGAAAAGAATCGTGAGCTGGAAATAGAATCCTCGCTGGAAAAGGTAAGAGCCCAGGCCTTGGGTATGCGTAAATCAGAAGACCTGCTTGATATCTGCCGCACACTGTATATAGAACTTGCTGCGTTGGGTTTTAATACACTTCGTAATGCTGTTATCCATGTATTTCATGATGAACGAGCGTGCTTTACCGACCACGAGTATTCCGATAGCACAGGGGGTAACATCACCACGGTGCCATATAAAGGAGATGTAATCGTTGAAAGGTTTATCAATCGGATCCGGAAATCTGAAAATGCTTTTGTAGAGCAGAAAGTTGAAGGTAAAGAATTAAGCAACTTTAAGTCGTTTCGAAAGAAGACCGGACAAATCAAGGACAACCGGTTAAAGCAAACTAAGGCAATTCATTACTATATCTATTCCGTGGGCCATGCATCTATTGGCATTTCTTCCTTCAGTGCGATTGAAAAAGACAAAAAGGAATTGCTGAAGCGATTCAGAAATGTGTTCGACTTTGCCTATCGAAGATACACGGACATAACGTTGGTACAAGCCCAGGCACGCGAAGCACAGATTGAAGCTGCCTTAGAGAGAGTGCGGAGCAGAAGTTTGGCCATGTACAAAAGCGATGAACTGCGGGAAGTTCTCCAGTTGATCTTTGAACAATTGTGGCAATTGAATTTCAATATCGATTCGGCACAATTCGGTCTGAATTACAAAGAGAGTGACGACCTCAATGTTTGGACAGCTGTACCAGGGCAACCTTACCCCACACTACAGCACATACCGTATTTTAGTAATCCGGTAATGGATTCTGCCAAACAAGCGAAGGAAATGGGGCTCACATTCTTTTCGCATATAGCAACCCGTGAAGAGAAGAATAAATTTTTTAACCACTTTTTTAGCCATATCAAAACCGTTCCGCAGGACAGGCAGAAGTACATTTTGGACCGCCCGGGTTTTGCACGGTCTGTCGTCTTTTTGGATACAGTCTTTCTGGGGATTCAGAATTATTCAGGCACTCCATATACCGATACAGAGAATGCAGTGCTCAGGCGTTTTGGAAAGGTTTTCGAGCAGTCTTATACGCGTTTCCTCGATCTGCAAAAAGCAGAAGTACAGGCAAGAGAGGCGCAGATTGAAGCGGCATTGGAAAGAGTGCGAAGCCGTTCTATGGCCATGCATAATTCTGCCGATTTAAGCACCGTAGTTTTTGATATGTTTACCGAGTTGGTGAATTTGGATGCCCAACTCGACCGCTGCCTTATCCTCATCGTCAATCCGCATACGTTAGGCATTACCTGGTACCTTACCGGAAAAGAAGGGCTGCTATCCGACAATGGATTTTTGGTGCAGGATAATGATCATCCTTCACATAAGGCCTACCTTGAAGGTTGGCGGACAAGGCGTAAAAAATGGAAATACCTTTTGGCCGGTAAAGAAAAAAAGAACTGGGATACTTTTGGCTTCAGCCAAACCGGACTGGCACAACTTCCGGAGTTTATTAAGGCTGATATGGCTAACGTGGAAGCCATCCACTTGACTATTTCTTCGGATAGTTTCGGTTGCCTCATAGCAAGCAGTCTTTCGCCACTGGCTGATGAGCATGCCGCCATTGTAGAAAGGTTTACCCTGGTGTTTAACCAAACCTACACCCGCTTCCTCGATCTGCAAAAAGCCGAAGCCCAGGCTCGCGAAGCGCAAATAGAAGCGGCCTTGGAAAGGGTGCGGGCCAAGGCTATGGCCTTAAAAAAAAGTGGTGAGCTGAAAGAACTTATTGTAATTATACTCAAAGAGTTTAAAAAGCTTGGTTTTGGACTATACGAATGCAATCTCTTACTTTTCGACACTAAGCCCAGAGATCTTATTCATTGGGGGTCGGGTATAAATGATTCTGAACCAAATTGTGTAAAGGTACCCTATTTTGATCACCCATTTCTAACCGACCTCTTTGCCGATTTGAATAAAGGTGTCAAATTCAGGGCAGGTAAACTTTCTGGCAAAGCTCTTAAAAGCTTTCTTAGGCATCTATTGACACAAACACAATTTAAAGATGCATCTCAGGAATACAAAGATGGGATGATGTCAATTGACAGTCTGTTCTTTACTCATTCTGTGATAACACATGGCTTTCTTGAAATTGTAGGAAGCGAGGCTCTTTCTGAAGAGAAAATTAATGTGTTGAAAAGATTTACACGTGTTGTTGATATGGCCTATACCCGGTTTGATGATGTGGTAAAAGCCGAAGCCCAGGCAAGAGAAGCACAAATCGAAGCTGCACTTGAAAGGGTGCGGGCGCAGACCATGGCTATGCACAACAGCGAAGATGTGGGGAAGTGTGTGGTTAAAATGTTCAGTGAACTTACTGCGTTGGGTGTGGATGAAGGTACCCGCTTTGGTATCGGTATCCTGAACCACGACAATGAAAACAACCAGCTTTGGACGGTCAGAAAAGATGGTGAGGAAGTCAGCATGCATATAGGTAACCTGGATATGACTTTGCACCCGTTGCTGAAAAGCGCCCGCAAGGCCTGGAAAGAGCAGGCTCCCCTCCATCAGTATGTGTTGGAAGGCGAAGATTTGATCAATTACTACCAAATGATCAATACTGCCCCTGATTATAGGCTTCATATTGCAATAGAAACATTACCCGACAGAGAGTACCATTACGGTTTTATATTTAATCATGGATTTTTTTATGCATTCAGCCCACGTGAATTTCAACCCGAATTAATTCAAATCACTCAACGGTTCAGTTCGGTTTTCGCGCAAACCTATCAGCGTTATTTGGATTTGCAAAAAGCCGAAGCACAGGCACGCGAAGCACAGATTGAAGCGGCTTTGGAGCGAGTACGAGCGCGTGCAATGGCCATGCACACATCCAGGGAATTGGAAGAAGTAGCCCATGAGTTGAGAACTCAAATAGGATTATTAGGAGGAAATGAACAGTTGGAGACCTGTGCCATAAATCTCTATGAAGAATCAGATGAGCATGTATTGGCCTGGGGTGCTACTCGACCACCAAACAGCAAGAGCGAGATTGTGAATTATAGTTTTTATGTGCCAAAAGTGGGAATAGCACTAATTGAAGAAATGCTCCGGGCATATACGGCAAATCAGGAGGAGTATCTCTTGCGACTGGATGGGCATGGCATGGTGCAATGGCTTAACGTGTTGAAACAAGTGAAGCCAGACTTGTTTTCTATTGTAGATAAAGCTGTAGATTTTAGTTCTACCGGCCAACACACCGCCTGGTTTTCATGCGCTTTCTTTCATGGCGGCACGTTGGTTATGATAACCTTTTCTGAGCCTGACAATCAGTCCCGGATTCTGTTGAGGCGTTTTGCTCAGGTATTTGGACTCGCCTACCGGAGATTTGCGGACTTAAAGCAAGCAGAAGCACAGGCACGGGAAGCGCAGATTGAGGCGGCTTTGGAAAGAATCCGATCAAGAAGCATGGCCATGCATAAAAGCGATGAGTTGCTCAATGTTATTACGGTTGTATCGGAACAGTTGCAGTACCTGGGACTGAAGTTCAATACCGTAAGCTTTGCGGTGAACAACCGGGAGCACGACTATAAGTTCTGGTTTGTGGCTATGGGTGATACCAATCCCACCTTTATCAAAGTACCCTACATCAGCAATCCGATGTACGACAGGTTGAAGGATGTGCTTGCCCGTGGCGTTGACTTTTATTCTGATACGCTTACACCGGAAGAAAGCAGGCGTTGGCACGAGCATGTTTTTGCCCACGCCAGTCTCCCATACCTTACGGAAGAAACAAAGGCCTATATCTTACGAAGTGGTTATGCCCGTTCTATCGCCATAAAGCCGAGCATCATGTTAATCGTGAGCAATTATGCCGGTAAACCCTATTCGGATAATGAGAATGAAATACTCAAACGGTTTGCTACTGTTTTCGAACAATCGTACACACGTTTTCTGGATATTCAAAAAGCAGAAGCCCAGGCACGCGAAGCACAGATTGAAGCTGCACTTGAGCGAGTCCGTTCAAAGGCAATGGCCATGCATAGTTCGGAAGATCTTTCTGCTACCATTTACGCATTTTACCATGAGTTGGAACTATTCAGCATTACACCCCGAAGGTGTGGTGTGGGATTGTTGGATAAGGAAACCCGTATGGCCGAACTATCCACGATGAATACAACCGAACAGGGGCAGTCGATCGAGGTGATTGGAAAACTAAAAATGATAGGTCACCCGGTATTGGAAGGTGTCTATGTCAATTGGTTAGCACAAGAAGAATATCATCCTGTTTTGAGGGGTAATGAGATCAAGGAGT
This sequence comes from Flammeovirgaceae bacterium UBA2366, assembly GCA_002344065.1. Lineage (GTDB taxonomy): Bacteria > Bacteroidota > Bacteroidia > Cytophagales > Cyclobacteriaceae > UBA2336. The sequence goes on along the minus strand of DDTK01000011.1, from coordinate 446,272 downwards.
ACTATCAAATAATACGGCCGCAGGTTGCTTTTCCGGAATATCCCAATGATGCCGTTCAGTATGGTTATTTCTTTTTCTTTGCTGAAGGCGGTGTGTATGCGTGGACTGAAAAGGAATTATTGGAGGATGAGTTAAAAATTTACCGCAGGTTCACTACGGTGCTCAGTCTTGCTTACAAGCGCTACAAAGATTTGAAAGATGCAGAAGCCCGCGAACAGGAAGCCATAAAGCAATCTGCCCTTGATCGGGTGCGAGCCGATATTGCTTCTATGCGTAGCACGACTGACCTGGAAAGAATCACGCCATTAATATGGAGTGAGCTGACTACGTTGGGTGTGCCCTTCATCCGCAGCGGAGTGTTTATAATGGATGAACATGGAAATAAGGTGCATTCATATTTATCTACCCCTGATGGCCGGGCCATTGCTGCATTTCATACCCCCATGGATGATTCTGGAAGTCTTGCCGGTGCCATCGAACATTGGCGGCAACAAAAAATATTTGTCACCCATTGGGTTGAATCGGATTTTCAAAAGCAGGCTGAGGTCTTGTTGAAGCATGGCTCGATCACTACGCACGAACAATATTTAAATACCCTTCCTAAAGAAGGGTTTCATCTTCACTTTTTGCCTTTCCGTCAAGGTATGCTGTATGTAGGAAGTCTTGAGTCGCTTCCATCGGATGTATTGCAACTGGTACAGTCATTGGCGGATGCTTTTTCGGTAGCCTATGCGCGCTATGAAGATTTTACCAAACTCGAATTGGCAAAAGCTCAAATTGAAAATACCTTATCTGACCTCAAGCAAACCCAGACGCAATTGATTCAATCGGAGAAGATGGCTTCGCTGGGAGAGCTGACCGCAGGTATTGCGCATGAAATTCAAAACCCGCTGAACTTCGTCAACAATTTTAGTGAGGTAAGTACAGAGTTGGTGAAAGAAATGGTGGATGAATTGGAAAAAGGAAATTTGGATGAAGTAAAAGTCATCGCCAATGATGTAGTGCAGAATCTTGAAAAGATCAATCACCATGGCAAGCGTGCTGCGGATATCGTAAAGGGAATGCTGCAACACAGTCGTAGCAGTAGCGGACAAAAAGAACTAACGGACATTAATGCTTTGGCTGATGAATATTTACGATTGGCCTATCATGGCTTGCGGGCAAAGGATAAATCATTCAATGCCACCATGAAGACTGATTTTGATGAGACGATTGGAAAAATTAACGTGGTGCCGCAGGATATTGGAAGGGTAATTCTGAATTTGATTACGAATGCTTTTTATGCTGTAAGCGAAAAGCAGAAAGTGGGAAGCATTAAGTCGGGTTCAAGCTATGAGCCAACTGTTACGGTTTCAACAAAGAATTTGGGAAAAAAAATTGAAATCAGTGTGAAGGACAACGGCAACGGTATTCCTGATTCCATCAAAGAAAAAATATTTCAACCCTTCTTCACTACCAAACCTACCGGGCAGGGAACTGGATTAGGATTGAGTTTGAGTTATGATATTGTGAAGGCGCATGGTGGGGAGTTGAAGGTGGAGACTAGCGATGGCGAAGGCTCAACATTTACTATTCAAATACCAATGGCATTACAATAAAGTTTGGGCAATTCATTAATCCCTGCCTACCGGACAAGCAGGCGTGCAAATCCGTGATTCGGAAGATTTATGATATTGTTAAAGTGCATGGTAGAGAACTCAAAGTGGATATCAAAGAAGGTGAAGGAACCCAACTCAAACATTCAATTACCTCTGCCATGAAAAATAAATTCTCAAGTTCTTTTAAATCAATGATGTTGTCAGGTGTTTTACTGTTTCTTACTACAACTGTATTACATGCATCAACGGATAGTTTATTCGTGGTCTCCGGAAATCAATGGGGTGTAGGTATTAGTATTAATACGGATAGTGTAGGCACCCGAATCGTCCAGATTTTTCCAAACACTCCTGCTGAAAGAAGTGGTCAGCTGAAGGTTGGCGATCGTATTATTGGCATTGGTAAAACAGAATATGGTGAGATTATTGATATACGAGGAAAATCGGCACAAGAAGTGGTAGACTTGATTTCAGGCCCGGCTGGAACTCATGTTCGCCTCGCCATTTTACTTGCAGATAACGATCCATCCGATCCTCCGATAATCGTTGAGCTTGTCCGGGAGTATATTCAACGAAGTATAAGTTTGAATACAGCTACATGGTACTTTAAACCCGGAGATAACATGGAGTGGGCTGATCCAAACGTTGATCATGTGGGCTGGTTAAAATTGAATCCTTCCGCAATTTATGAACCATTGCCGGATTCCTTGTGGAGTCAAGGCTATGGCTGGTTCCGTACCTGGTTTAAGGCTGATTCAACGTTCTATTTCAATCCATGGTATTTACAAATAATCACCTGGGGTGCGGCCGAAGTTTATTTTGATGGGAAGCTTTATAAGCGTTATGGTGTTTTCTCAACCGACCCCGACCTGGAACAACGAACAAATCCAAATCAAGCTTTTACTCCTTTGTGGTTAGCCCCCAAAGACATCCATCTCGTTGCTGTACGATTCTCCTATCATCCAGCGAAACGATACAAGCAAATTATGGCAGAACATGTAAATTTTGGTTTCGGGATGCACTTTCAATCGCAAAAATCCAATGAACTGAGGAACGAGTGGATGAGTAAAACTAAATCAGTATTTTACTTATTACTGGGCATTTATTCCATCATCATCATTTTACATGGCTATCTATATTATTTATTCAGAAAGCAAAAAGAAAACCTGTTAGTGACTCTGATAGTATTCATACTTTTGTGCGATGCATATTTAAACTTTTATTTTTCATTTCTTGATTATGACCGATTGCTTTTATATAGGATAGTTGGATTATCGGAAATATTCAGATTAACCGCTTTACTATTAGTTCCATTCACTTTAGTCACGTTTTTTAATCTTCAAAAATTCACAAAACTTAAGTACCTGCCGGTATTGGCTGTGCCTTTATACTTGCTGTTAAAACCATTTACTCTTCAAGAGAATCGACTTACCATTATTGTTGTTCCTATATTGATTTTAAGTTTTGTTTTACTCTATCGAGCTTATAATGAGTCAAAAAAAGGAGTTGGCTTTGTTGCTTTTGGATTTATAGGAATGTTGTTGCTCCTTGCTTTTGGGCTTTTTATCGAGGTTATAACTACGCAACAATTGATCCCAGTCAGTGTGATAACGAAACTGCAATTGGAGGAGATCTTTGATTCTATATTTTATACTGTTTCTATGTTATCTGTTCTACCACTGAGCATGACTTTCTTTATTGCTTATAAAATGGGTAAACTGTACACGGGTCTGGAAGGCATCGTGAAAGAAAGAACGGAAGCACTGGAAATTTCCCTGTCAGATCTTAAAGCCTCACAAGCCCAACTCATCCAATCTGAGAAGATGGCCAGTCTGGGTGAACTTACGGCAGGCATTGCCCATGAAATTCAAAATCCATTGAACTTTGTGAATAATTTTTCGGAAGTGAATGAAGAGTTATTGGCTGAGATGAAAGATGAACTTGATAAAGGAAATGTTACGGAAGCCAAATCAATAGCGAATGATGCCATAGAGAATCAGCAAAAAATTCTTCACCACGGCAGGCGAGCTGATTCCATTGTAAAAGGTATGCTGCAGCATAGCCGTAGCAGCAGTGGAGTGAAAGAACCTACCGATATCAATGCGCTGGCCGATGAATATTTACGATTAGCCTATCACGGCTTGCGGGCAAAGGATAAATCATTCAATGCCACCATGAAGACTGATTTTGATGAGAGCATCGGCAAGATTAATGTTGTGCCGCAGGATATCGGTCGGGTGGTTTTGAACCTTATCACCAATGCCTTCTATGCTGTAACAGAACGAAAGAAACAGGAAGGTGATAATTTTGAGCCCACAGTTTCAGTCATTACTAAGAAGACTGGTGATAAGGTTTTGATTTCTGTAAAAGACAACGGCAACGGTATTCCTGATTCCATCAAAGAAAAAATATTTCAACCCTTCTTCACCACCAAACCTACCGGGCAGGGAACTGGATTAGGATTGAGTTTGAGTTATGATATTGTGAAGGCGCATGGGGGGGAACTGAGCGTAGAGACTCGGGAAGGTGAGGGTTCTGAGTTTATTATTCGATTACCTGGTGTTTAAGTGTAATCATGTTTTATAAATAGCCTGTAACAAATCAGATGAAAAGCTCAATAAATATTTCTTATAATGCTTGTATCTAAAATACTCCTGATTTTATCGATTTTTCATTCTCCAGACTCGGTCAATCGAGTTGAGATTGACTCCCTTCCAAGCGTTATACAAAGCGAAGTGGTATTTCATGATTCCCTATTCACCGACCCGGAAGTCATGTTAGACCTTTCTATATTAAAGGGTTGGAAATTGTCGACTCAGGATGATCCTGATTTTGCATTGAAAGATTATGATGACAGCCAATGGTATACACTATCTAACTCACTGAGGGAGACAAAGCAGTTGCCCGATTCCTTGTGGAAAGGCTTCGGTTGGCTTCGTCTTCGCATCCGGATTGATTCTGAATTCAGCAAACAACTAAATGTGATTAGCCCACACACAATGGGCGCGTCTGAATTATATATTAATGGCAAGTTTGTATTACGGCATGGTGTGCCAGATGTTACGGCCGATAAGCAAGAATTGCTAGGCAGAATACTAGATCTTGGAACGGCCTACGAGTTTTTGCCTGATTCTACCTACCAGATTGCAGTACGGTATTCTCTTCACCAACTGAATACTATGCGGCATATAAGTATTGGGAGTTATACACAACCGGTGCTGCTATCTGCTATACTTACAAACTATGAAACAACTAATGTATTGATTCATAGAACAATATTTACCACGAGTATATTTGTTTTTGCTGCAGCTATTTTATTAATGGTTACGATGCTGCATTTGTTCGTGCATCTTTCAGTAGCGGATGAAAAAGCAAATTTTGCCATTTTAGTGTTAAGTCTGTGCATGTTCTTGCTTTCCTCCATGATTTCTCTTGTTTTAGTATTATAAATTTCTGGCTTGCAATTGTTTTGACATCAACGTTAGAAAATATCTTAATATTGATGTGTTGCAGTCTGACCCCTTGGGTAACTCATCAGGTATTAGGGGTTCCTGTTTCTGTTTTTTGGAAAAGATTTGTATTCGCACCACTTCCGCTAATTATGTTTCTGGCCATTTATCCAGAATTTCCATTTGAGGAATTGATAGTATTTATTGGTGTTAGCTTAATTGTTCTTTCAGTAACAGGAAGTATTCTTGCTATAATTAGAGCAAGAAAATTAAATAAAAGTGGGATTGGTTTAATTGCCGGATCCCTGATTGCCTATCCTATACTGTTCATTATTACAATGATTATGGCTATCAATGGTGTAGCCTATTTTTGGACTTCGATAATGTTCTTCTTTATGCTCGTAAGTATGCCGTTGGGCATGTCGATCCATCAGGCAAAACAGTTTTTAAAATTGCACCTACACTTAGATTCGCTGGTCAAGGATCGTACCGCTGAACTCAATAAATCATTGAATGACCTGAAGGTAACTCAATCCCAACTTATCCAATCTGAAAAAATGGCAAGCCTGGGAGAGCTCACAGCAGGGATTGCCCACGAAATTCAAAACCCGTTAAACTTTGTCAATAATTTTTCAGAGGTTAATAAAGAGTTGGCTGAAGAACTAGAACATGAGGTTGAAAAAGGAAACACAGCAGAAGTAAAGACATTGGCAAAGGATATAAAAGAAAATCAAGAAAAGATTCTTCATCACGGCAAGCGGGCCGATGCCATTGTAAAAGGAATGTTGCAACACAGCCGGAGCAGCAGTGGTGTAAAAGAGCCAACAAATATAAATGCATTGGCTGATGAGTATTTGCGACTTGCCTATCATGGCTTGCGGGCAAAAGACAAATCCTTCAACGCCACCATGAAGACTGATTTTGATGAAAGTATCGGTAAAATCAACGTGGTGCCACACGACATTGGCAGAGTGTTTTTAAATTTAATTACCAACGCATTTTATGCTGTAAATGAGCGAGCGAACAACCAACAACTTTCAACTAACAACGATACATACGTTCCAACAGTAACCGTATCTACCGAAAGAGTTAAGGATAAAATTCATATCTCCGTAAAAGACAATGGCAACGGAATTCCTGATTCCATCAAAGAAAAAATCTTCCAGCCATTTTTTACTACCAAGCCCACTGGGCAAGGCACTGGATTGGGGTTGAGCTTGAGTTATGATATTGTGAAGGCGCATGGTGGGGAGCTGAAGGTGGAAACGCACAAAGGAGGGGGATCCATATTTTCCATTCAATTACCCACGATATAGCATACTATTTTTTTTGCGCTTTAACAGTATATTTACGAATGCCTAAACTCTACCTGCCCTTACAGCCCGCTGTCCTTTTAACTTTTGTTCTAAGTCTGTGCTTTGCTACCGGATTCTCACAGAAGATCGCGACCCAAACCATTGATCCCACCTACGTTTCCGTTGCCGAGGGGGTAGTTTCTCCAACTGTGCAGTCGGTAATACAGGATAGTTTTGGTTTGATCTGGATCGGCACCGCTAACGGCTTGCAAAAGTATGATGGTTATCGCCTGGAAACGTTCAAAAACTCACCCGGCAAAGCAACCAGTTTACAACACAATAACGTTTGGGGCTTGATGGAAGATGCCGACCATAATATCTGGGTGGGCACAGGGTTGGGCGTTTCCCGCTATGACAGGCGTAAAAACGAATTCAAAAACTATCTCTTCCCCGGCTACTTTAATACACCGGGTGGTGAACCCTATGGAAATACCTTTAGAATCTTTCAGGACGCGCAGAAAAATATATGGGCCGTTACACGATTTCTGGGACTTCTCAAATACAATAAAACGATTGATCACTGGGAGTTCGCCAGGTATGAAGTTCCGGGAGTTGAACTTCCTGATCATTATGAACCCTGTTTAAGTATTGCCGAAGATGCCAAAGGTGGCCTCTGGTTTGGATCATCCCTTTATGGCCTGATGCACCAGGCTAAAGGCGATACCGTATTCAGACAAGTTCAATATGAATCAATTGCAAAATTGAAAGAGGCAAACATGATCACCTACCTGTATGTTGATTCCACTCAGACACTTTGGATTACCAGCCGCACAGGAGTACATAAATACAATCCGGAAACCGGCTTATTTAAAACCATTGTAGCCTATACAGATGGAGATGATGATGGCTTGAATCACTGGAATAAGATTCTTCCAGATAATGATGGCAATATCTGGATCGCCAATAATTTCAGAGGCATCTTAAGGTTCGATGGCCTGGCGGATACCTATACCGAGATCGAAATTTCCGGCAAAATGAAAATGCGCACGCACGGCTGGAATATTACCCTTACGAATTTTATCATTGATCAAAGTGGCATCTTCTGGTTTGGCAGTCGTGAGTCAGGTTTGGTAAAATATGATCCTGTAAACAAGCCATTTCAGTATCTTAGTCATGACCCTGCTAATCCCAATGGATTGAGTGCTGGTGGAATTTTTGGCATCGTTGCCTCTAAAGTAAAACCTGGTATGGTATACATCGGTACGCGCGGCAATGGTGTAAATGCATATGACCCCAAAAAGCAAACCTTTGAAAAAATTAAGTTTAACGTAGTGGATGATATGTTTGGCGGTTCGGCCCGTGCTATTGCCGAAAAAGAAGATGGTTCGTTGTGGTTGGGTACGTGGGGCGATGGTTTGGTTGAGCTAGATAAAAACTATAAAGAAATCAGACGCTTCAAATATGATTCTTTAAACGAAAAATCCCTTTCTGATAACCAAGTGCGGGTAGTTAAACCCGATAAGCAAGGCCGGGTATGGTTAGGCACGAATATGGGTGTTAATATATTAAACACCAAAGACAATACCATTCAGCGGATAATCAATAAACATGGTCGCCAATATCCCGCTCAGTTGGTTCAAGAAATGGATAGCCTTATAGGTACGAATCAAAAGGTTGCCAGTATCGAAAAAGTTATCGATAACCAAAACATCACGCAGCCGGTAGAAATAAAAAAAGCCGGAACGTATTGGGTAATGGCCGTTGCTGAAATGGATCCATTGGCTAAAGCTGACTTTGGATGGATAGAAAATACTGCCAAAGACACCATCTGGAAAATGAACAAATACGAAGTGGCACTGCATGCCGGTGGTGCTTATAAAAACAGAATTGTTCTGAGTAGTGTAACCTTAGAGCCGGGCACTTATAATTTACGATACAGAACAGACGATAGTCATGCCTATGGAAAATGGAATGATGCCCCCCCTACACAGACCTCGTTGTATGGAATTGCCTTGATAAAAGCACAGGTGGCTGATCAGGCACAAAGCTTTCAAACCGAGATCATTCCTGAAAAGGAAGAACTCTATACTTCCGGATCGAATATCAGTGACATTGAGATCACTGATAAATACATTTGGGTAGCCGCTGAAGGAAGCGGTATTGATCGAATTGATGTTGTGACCAAACAGGTAAAGACCTTTACACATAATCCGGATGATGCAAACTCACTTAGCCATAATAATGTAAGAGATATCCATGCCGATAGCCGGGGCATGATCTGGTTTGCTACCAACGAAGGTGTTACTAGACTGGATCCGGCAACAGAAACTTTCACCCGATATACTGAAAGCGACGGATTACCCACCAATCTAACTGAAGCTATTCAGGAAGGCGACAATGGCGAAATGTGGATTGCCACACAAAACGGACTATCGCAAATGGTTATTAACGAAAGACTGGGCAAGAGCACGTTTATTAATTATAACTCAACCGATGGTCTTGGTGGTGAGGTGTTTCTTTCTTTAACCAGTGCCCGTGCAACAGACGGTCGTTTTTATTTCGGAGGTGATCATGGTCTCACTACTTTCATGAACGTTACCTCAAACAAAACACCACCGGCCATAATCATTTCTAATCTATTTATTTCCAACAAATCCATTTCCGATTTTAAGGAAGATTCTCCCTTAACAACAACTTTACTCGAGACGAAAAGTATTTCACTGGCATTCGATCAGAACAACCTGAGTTTTGAATTTGCAGCGCTTCATTATGCCAACCCGAAGAAAAATCAATACGCACACATGCTGAAGGGCTACGACAAAGACTGGATCTATGATAACCGGAACTTTGCAGCTTACACGAACCTCGATCCCGGCAAATATGAGTTTAAAGTTAGAGCCTCCAATGCCTATGGCATTTGGAATGAGGAAGGATTAACGTTAGAAATAACCATATTGCCGCCCTGGTGGCGTACCTGGTGGGCCTATGCTTCGTATGTCTTAATATTTGGAGTCTTTGCGTTTACCACTGACCGCACCGTGCGCAGAAGCATCAAGATGCGTGAACGCGAACGCGGCCGCGAGCGCGAATTGAAACAAGCAAGGGAAATTGAAAAGGCTTATACTGAACTTAAAGCCACCCAATCACAATTGATTCAATCTGAAAAAATGGCTAGCCTGGGTGAACTTACGGCCGGCATTGCACATGAAATCCAAAACCCACTAAACTTCGTTAACAATTTTGCGGAAGTCAACTCTGAATTGATTGCGGAAATGAAGGAAGAACTGTTGAGCGGGAATTTTAATGAGGCAAAAAAAATTGCTGATAATATCGATGAGAACGAAAAGAAAATAATCTTCCATGGCAAGCGTGCTGATACTATTGTGAAAGGAATGCTGCAACATAGTCGCAGCAGCAGTGGGGTAAAAGAACTCACCGATATAAATGCATTGGCTGATGAGTATTTGCGATTGGCCTATCATGGCTTGCGCGCCAAAGACAAAGCCTTCAATGCTTCGATGAAAACCGAATTTAACGAAAGCCTGGGTAAGGTTTCTGTCGTACCACAGGATATAGGTCGTGTAATCTTAAACCTGATTACGAATGCTTTTTATGCTGTGTATGAAAAGAAAATGCAAGATCTCGCGGGTTATGAACCATTGGTTACTGTTTCTACTAAAAGGGATGTAGATAAAGTTTTGATTTCAGTCAAGGACAACGGCAATGGTATCCCTCAGAAGGTATTGGATAAAATTTTTCAGCCTTTTTTCACGACCAAGCCCACTGGGTCGGGGACTGGTTTAGGATTAAGTATGAGTTACGATATCGTGACCAAAGCTCATAGTGGAGAAATAAAAGTGGAGACCAAGGAGGGAGAGGGCACGGAGTTTATTGTAGTATTACCCATGTAAATAGTAGTATATGAAAGTATTAGTAGTAGATGATGAACAAGATGTAAAAACTTTGTTTGAGCAACGTTTCAGAAGAGAAATAAAAAACGGTCAGGTTGAATTTGCTTTTTCCTTCTCAGGCGAAGATGCACTGGTGCAACTCAATAAATGGGAGCACGAAGCGATGCTTATCTTGTCAGACATCAACATGCCCGGCATGAGTGGCTTGCAACTGCTGGAAAACGTAAAGAAGAAATACATGAAACCCCCACCTGTGGTGATGATGATCACTGCCTATGGAGATGCTGAAAACAGGAGGGTAGCAGAAGAACTTGGGGCAGATGATTTTCTTACCAAGCCTGTTGATTTTACCATGCTGAAAGAAAAGCTTAAACTAACCTGACCATGACGAAAATACTGGTAGCCGATGATGAGGCTGATCTGGAAGCGCTCATCAAACAAAAATTTCGTCAGAAAATACGCGAACAGCACTATGAGTTTGTGTTTGCCGTGAATGGCCAGGATGCGCTGGATAAAATCAAACAACATCCCGATGTGGATATTGTACTGAGCGATATCAATATGCCGGAGATGGACGGACTTACGTTACTTAGCCGGCTTAATGAATCTAGCCCGCTTATTAAATCCGTTATCGTTTCTGCCTATGGCGACATGGATAATATCCGTACAGCCATGAACCGTGGTGCTTTTGATTTCATTACCAAGCCAGTCAACTTTGATGATCTGGAGGTGACCATGGAAAAAACCATACGGCATGTAGGGCAAATCCGCGAAACCCTGAAGGCTGTTAAGGAAAACAATATTCTTAAGATGTATGTAGATGAAGCTGTGTTGAATTTTATGGGCAGCCGTGAGTATGAATCTTCCTTAATGACCAATGAAACCGTTGAGGCTACCGTAGCTTTCATTGATATCTGCGGGTTTACATCCATCAGCGAAAAGGAAAAGCCGGATGTAGTTGTAAAAATATTAAATGATTATTTCGACATCATCGTAAAAGAAATTATTGCGCAAGGCGGTTATATCGACAAGTTTATCGGTGATGCGATTATGGCCGTGTTTCGCGGTGAATACCACCTGGACAGAACACTGGATGCCTGCCTGGCCGTGCGGAATAAAATTGCATCCTTACCTGAGATAAGTGCAACAGTAACGTATGTGCCGCAAGTAGCTATCGGTATCAATAGTGGCGAAATGATTTCCGGAAATATCGGTTCGGAGTCCTTAAAGCGATTGGATTATACTGTAATTGGCGATGCAGTAAATACTGCACAGCGTTTGCAGTCTGCGGCAACACCAGGTCAGATCATTATCAGTGAACAATCTTTCCTGAAAGTTAAGGAGTCGTTTAATTGCATCAGGGTAGGAGAAGTGAGTTTGAAAAACAAAACGAATCCGGTAGTGATCTATGATGTGAGGGATTGAGCGGTGCTATCATAGGCTGTTTTAGAATTAATTTTAAAGCTAATCCTCATGAAACTTATTCTCTTAAGTACAGCCTTAGTCATCATGAGTCTGTTCTCCTGCGAATCAAAGAAAGAAATCCAAAAGCCAAATATTTTACTCATCGTTGCTGATGACCTTGGCTATGCAGACCTGGGTGTTTACGGCAGCGACATTGAAACACCCAACATTGATGCATTAGCCCGGAAAGGTTTAATCTTTACGCAATTTCATACTGCAGTTATGTGTGCACCATCACGCGCTATGTTGTTAACAGGAAATGATAACCACGTAGCCGGTATTGGAATGCAAAGCCCGAGAGGCTCCTATGCTGATGGAATGGTTGGCTATGAAGGTTATTTAAGTGACAGGGTAGTTCCACTCCCCCAATTGTTGAAGGATGCCGGTTATTTTACCTGTACGGCTGGCAAATGGCATGTTGGAGAGGGAGCTGAACATTCTCCGAAAGCAAAGGGCTTTACACGTTCATTTAATTTACTCTTCGGTGGAGGGAATCATTATAACAGCATTGGCTTGTTTGCCAGCGACAGTGTTTCCCAGTATCGGGAAGATGGTGAGTTGGTGGAATATCCTGAGGGTAACTATTCTACTGAGTTTTATACCAATAAGCTGATGCAATATATTGCAGAAGCGAACGGTCAGGCAAAACCTTTCTTTGCTTTTGCTGCTTACACGTCACCGCATTGGCCACTTCAGTCGCCTAAAGAATTCGACAAGTACAAAGGTCGTTATGATATGGGGTATGATAGCCTTCGTGTATTACGATTGGCTTCTTTAAAAAAGGCAGGTATCATTCCGCAGGAATCAACCTTGCCACCACGCCTTGATTTTATTAAACCGTGGGATACTTTAACAGAAGATGAAAAGAAAATTGAATCCCGTAAAATGGAACTCTATGCGGCTATGGTTGATAACCTTGATCATCATGTGGGTCGTCTGGTACAGTTTTTAAAAGACAAGGGTTTATATGAGAATACCATCATTGTTTTCTTGTCGGATAATGGAGCTGCCGCTGAGGATTTCTTCAATCATCCATCAAGGGGAGAATTTTTAAGGAGTAAATATGATAATTCATATGCCAACATGGGCTCTCCAACCTCATTTGTTAGCTATGGTCCACAATGGGCGCAGGCAGGAGCAGCCCCTTTTAATCGACATAAAGGATTCCCAACAGAGGGTGGAATAACGGCACCCATGATTATACATGGTAAGGATATTCCTGAGAATGGTTCGGTAAGTAATGTTTACTGCACCATTATGGACCTGGCGCCAACTCTGCTGGATGTTGCCGGCATTCAATACCCGGGGCAATATCAAAGCGAAACCATTCGCCCGATGAAAGGAGAGACGATGATGCCTTTTCTTTCAGGCAAACAAGCCACTGTGCACGATGAAAATTACTGGGTTGGATTTGAACACAGACAATATGCTTACGTGCGCAAGGGCGATTGGAAAATTGTGAACATTCAAATACCGTTTGATGAAAAGAATTTAGCCTTGTATAACCTGAAACAGGACCCGGGCGAAACAAGAGACCTTGCGGGTGAGCATATTGAACTGTATAGAGAGCTGGTAAGCTTATGGAAACAGTATGCTGAAGAAGTGCAGGTAGTCTTTCCTAAACCACAACCAAATTGATAATAAAACAACACCGCCTTTTGAGCGGTGTGTTTGTTTAAGTTTCCTGGTAATCGGGATTAAACTTTGAGGCTGTTTTTCAGTGTTTCAATGCCATGTTTCCCTTCATTTACATAGGCTTCAACCTTTTTGTTGTAAGCTTTTTTCACATCATCCAGCGTACCAACCATCTGGTTCTTAAGTTCTTTTGATTTTCCAAGAAGCCTTTCTCTGGTCTTTCTTCCGCTGCTGGGGGCAATAAGCACACCGGCTAACAGGCCTAATGAAGCGCCTGCCAATACTCCAATTGTTACTTTTGCTGTAGTGTTCATATGTGTATGTTTAAACATTTACCGGTTCTGAAACTTTCAGAACATTCATGGTAATCACGCGTTTGACTACATAAAAGCAACAGGTGTAAAGTGATAATCGTTCAGCACCTGATAAAAATCATGTACACTATTTATTTTTCGACTAATCATATTTGCCCTGCTATGATTTCTTATTTATTGGGGATCTCTAAAAACGGAATAAGTTCTAATTGCGAAGGAGCCTGCCTGCAGGGAGAGTACGACCGAAGCAATACAGTATTTCAAATTAGTACTGAGATTGTTTCGCTGCTACTCGCAATGAAACTGTGGTTTTTTAGAGATGGCCTTTATTCCGTTTCAGGAAGTTCCGCATAATCTACAATGTTTTTCTTGTAGAAAAGGGTAAGAAAGGTATAGAGCAGGTTGCCTTTGTCCTTGGCTTTATTCTCGTTGAAGAAGTGATCAATATCTTTGAACCCGGTTATATCCTCAAATTCTGAATGCGAAAGCATCTTAAAGCCCATCGACCAATCGTTAAAAATGCGGTTTGGTGAATTGCCCTCCATAATCATGATTACCCTGTGATGGCGTTTATCCAGGCATATGTTGGCGTATATTCTGATAACGTCTTCTTTCTTTCCCTCTAAAATCTGAATGAATTTACCATTGAGGTACAGTAACATGCCGGTGATGTGGCACGCCTTGTTATTTGCCCGTGATTCGCGCAAAAGCTCTATCAGGTCTTCCGGAGTTAGTGGGTGTGTAGCATGACTGGTGTAAACTAGGTGATACATAACCTGAAGGTACTGAAAAATTACCCTAAATCTGATAAAGCCTTTACAAACACATCAAGTTCTTTCGGTGTGGTATAAATATTAGGTGTAATTCTGCATCCGTGCACATTGGCACTATCAATGGCTACGGTATAAATACCGTATTTTTTCAACAACGTATCGGCCAGATCAGCGGGCTTCATTCCCTTAATGCCCACATTGGCAATACCGCATGAGCGAGCAGGATCAGCCGGTGTGTTGAGAACAACATGTGGCAAATTGCGTACTTTACTTGTCCAGTAGTTTTGAAGGTAACGAAGCCGTGCCTCTTTTCTTTCTGCTCCTATTTTTTCATAAAAATCGATGGCGTTGTCAATAGCCAATATGGTGTGTACCGGGTGGGTGCCTACATTGTTTAACCGGTATATGTCGTCTGCTTTGTCATCGAAGGGTGCAAATACCGGCCAGGTGGAGTTGATATGCTCTTTCTTAACATACAAAATTCCTGCCCCTAGCGGAACGCTTAACCACTTGTGTAAGCTTGATCCATAAAAATCACAGCCTAATTCGGGAATAGAAAATTTTATATGCGCGAAAGCATGAGCTCCGTCTACCATCACTTTCACATTTCGCTTATGCGCCATATCACAAATTTTTCGAACCGGAAGAATTTGGCCGGTTATATTGATCATATGGCACACCATGAGCAGTTTTGTTTTTGATGTGATGGCGCTTTCATACAGGTTAACAATCTCTTCATCCGATAAAGGATGATTTGGAATTGACACTATTTTATTCACTACACCATAGCGTTTCTCCACTTGCCTGAACATGCCCAGCATTGAACCATAATCCTGTTCTGCCATCACCGCTTCATCACCAGTCTTCCAGCCTTGTCCACCAATAATCATGTCCAGCGATTCGGTAGTGTTTCGCGTAATGATTAATTCTTCAGGTGAACAGCCGGCAAGTTGCGCCAGCCGGGCTGCTGCTTTGCGCTTGTTCTCCCATTGTACTGTGCGCATATAGTATGAACCCTGGTAATTAATCTCTCGGATGTGGTTGATATAATTCTCCAGGGTTTCCTGTGGCAGAAAACAATAGTATCCGTTTTCGAGATTTATGTAATCCGGTTTAAGCCGATACCCCCTGCGGATGGTTTCCCAGAAGTCTTCATCTTTTGCAACTTCATCCGCTGGTAGATGACTAACCTTACCAATAAGGCTATCCATAGCTTTTAAGGAAGATGTTCCACCCAGGGTGAGTAAGGTCATGCTTTTCAGAAAAGTCCGCTTATCCATTTGGTTGTTTTAAGTTGATTTAATTATGATTTCTTCGTTTTCTTTTTCGGGATTAATAAAGGGTGAAGCTTGTTGGTGAAGCCGCACCGATTTGCGTGCCAGTATGAAGGCAACCAGTAAAGACACAAATGACCATACCCAAATGCCGGGCACAAAAGAAATGAATAGAAAGTAATCGTAGATGCCATGAAAAAACGTAGCCACCAGCAGCGCAACTACGCCATAGTAAAATTCACGGGCATGTGTAAACTTAGCCTTACCTAACCAATAGCCCATCAGCACGGCAAAGAGTGCATGTGCCGGTATGGCCGAAAACATCCGAACAATGGCAGTGCCACCACCACCTTGTAAAACATAGATGATATTCTCGGCTGTGGCAAAGCCCATTCCTACCATTACAGAATACACGATACCATCGAGTGGTTCATTGAAGTTGTTATTTCGATACAGAATTCCTCTTACAAAAATAAATTTGCTCAACTCTTCCAGGAAGGCCACTACACCAAAAGCATAAAAGGCCTGATTGGTAAGATTCTTTTCACTGATGTGAATGAATGAATCCACCGGTATGGCGATGGCCAGGTTTACACCCAAACTCAGCGCTCCATAAAAAAAGCTTAACAGCAGCAGTTGAATCGGCTCAGGTTCATGCTTGTCGTGAGTATACATGTAAATGGCAATGGCAATGCCGGGCGTAAGTGCGATGGTGACAAGAAAAAAAGTATGCACAGGTGGTTCTGGTAAAAGTTAGCGTAACAGCTTAAGTGAAAACATCCATTCGCTGAAACGTTTGTTGTTATTATTCAAATCAAACGCATTCGCATAGCCAATCGAAAAGGTTGATTCAAGCAGGGAGAAAATTACAATTTTAATATCAACCTGCGAACCCACATTAACAAAATGATTATTGGAAAAGGTTTTATCGTATGTAATTAGACTGGATGAGAAAAGCATGAACTGCATCCAGTTTGAATACAGGTTGAGCCCGCCTAATTCACGGAAACGGATGGGTGGCAGCACAAATTCAATCATACCCTTTCCAAATGATTTGGCAATGATAAATTGATCAGCATCAAAACTAAGCCCAGGGAAGGAGAAGGTGTTGCGGTAACGCCTGGCGCCCTGGTAATCGATATAATTGTTGCCAAAGGCTGCAAATCCAAACCGGGTAAAGGGATTTAATGTTTCGCTGAATGAATTCCCAAAGGCCGTTCGAAACCACAGTGAAAGGTGCTTGACCGGGAGTTGAACACCCACGTCAAAAGAACCAATTACGGTGGAATACGCCTGACCATTCGAAAAAGCAGACAGTGAACGAGACGTGGCCCGTACACCTTTTTCTGCATCCACCGCGCCAATGGAGCCTTTGAGGTTGGAATAGATCAGACTTGCATCAAAATTTACAAAGAGACTGTCCTCATAACCCGCTGTTTCAACCTGTTGGAAGAAGGGTGACTTTTGAAGTCCGTAGAAAGCCCCTGTGCCTAACACTAAATCAAGTTTGCGGGGCAAATCCCACAGCAGTGTTCGGGTATAATCAACCCGTGCCGTTGTTCCACGCCTGGAGGTTTTTGTGGGACCGAACAGATCATAAAAATTAGCCTGGTTATGATGGGCACTAAAAGAGAACCGACCAATTTTTCCTAACACGGAAACATGAAACTGCTCGTCACTTTCCATCTCTAAATCGGTTGGGTCGCTTTCACTGGCCATTCCATTTATCCAGTTTTGCGGTGTGTATGCGAACGTTACTTCAAACTCGCGAAAGTTCAGCGGATCACCCAAGGCAACTGTATATCCGAAGCCAACAAAATTTTTGTACCCGGTTATGATGGGGTATGCTGAGTTAACTTTAATATGCTTTCCGGGACTGTATTGTCCCTGCTTTTGGATCAATTCGTCAAGGTTTACCTGTTGTGGTGTTGCAATCGGTAGCTCCCAGCTTTTTAGCACCGGGTATTTTTCAATCGTTTCATTGCCCAAAAATTCAATGGAGGAGACGTCCTCCAATGGCTGGTTTGGAATATATACAGGCTGAAAACCTTCGCTGGTAAAATTGAATGCAAAGAGTTTTGTATCATTAATTTTTATCGGTCTGAAAAATCCCGTCACGGCATTGCTCATAGCGCTTATTCGCAGTGAATCCTTTAAGTCTACTTTAAAGATGTTACTTACACCGGTGTAGTATGATGATCCGTACAAGTATTGTCCATCATCCGTAAACCGAAACCCTTGCGGAGAAGATACTTCAAAATTAAATATGGTGTCAACCGATGCTTTGTTGATCATGAGACTATCCACATTGAAAAGAAAAAGCGATTGATTTCCACGATAATCTGAAACTGCAGCGCTTAACAATTTGCCATCGGGTGATACATCGATATCAAAAATATCCTGGCCATAAGGCAGTGTATATTTTTGTTCCCACAAGCTGTAATCAGCGGTGGGGTCTTCTGGATTTTCTTTTGGAATTCTAACAATCGTGGAGAAACCATTTAAATGTTTTATTCCCCAAATGGATTTGTCGGTTTTGTTAAAGGCAAGATCGCCCGTTCTGAAATCTTTTTGAAGGCGTTTAACTTTTCCTGTTTTAATGTTGTAACTATTCAGATCGCGCCAGGCATCATTGTCAGTAGTGAAGTAAAGCATATCAGCCTCGGCATCGTAAGTAACGGATGAAACATAAAAAAGTGCAGCACCTTTTATATCGGCAAGTTTTTCCAGTTTACCATCCTGCAGGTGTAATGCAGCGAGGTGAGGGGTTTTTCCGGGATAATTAACCGCCATATAGATTTTATTTCTTTTTTGATCGTAGTGCGGATACGATACTGAGCCGATGGTTTTCTCGGTTATGGATTGTGTTTCAGTTATCGGAAATTCTTTCAGGCGTTCAACATTCTTATTTTGCCAGTCACGTTCAAACCGTAGCCAATCTCTCCAACCGTTATTTAGTGATTTTCCAAATACATTTTTGAACTGAGCCGAATACGACCTGCGGCTTCCGTCCTTACGTTTCACCCATTCAATTATTTTATCCGGTCCGTATTCGTTTGACAAATAGCCCATAAAGCGAGTTCCGTATAAATAAGAATTTGTTTTTCCCTGAAAGTCGGTTGTGGTTCCTTCCGATTCAAGACCTTGGGCCGTGTAAATGCGTGCATTTTCCAATACACGTGTACGGAAAACCATCTCATCATAACTGCCCATAGCTAATCCAATACCACCGCTCATCCACGTTTCTACATAGGAAGCTATCCCTTCGTGATACCAGCGTGGCGAATAGCGCCTGGGACTGGTGAGGTAACTGTAATACGCTGATATAGGATTGGTATTGGTGGGCGATACTTTACCAAAAAACAATTTTTGATAGAACCTGTCGGTATGACCCGAATTATCAAGGGCAACCACATGAACTAACTCATGATTCATTAAACTGAATACACGTTCGCCCGCAGGACTCGTTTCAAAGGTGTAGCTGAAAGGAGAGAGCCCCATGCTGATGGCATTGCGCGGAACAGCGGTAGCGCCTCCGTTACCAAAATCACCAAAATCCTGAATAAGTACGGTAATTTTTTCAGTAGGCTCGTAATCGAAAAGTTTCCGGTGGAAATCAAGTGCGCTGTGAAAACATCTTCCTGCATGTGGTAAAACATATTTATGGCCAAAGTCGTACGAGACGAGCCGCATGTCTTTGGTCTCTATCATGTTTAATTGCGCCCATGATGGAGAGACAAGTGTAAGGAGAAGGTAAACTAAATTTCTGGTCATGCGCTGAGAAGTTGACTTGAAAAAAAAGAGATAACATTTCTGTTATCTCTTTCACCATGATTTTGTCATGCGATTATTCGAAGCTTGCTGAAGCCATTTTTTCAAGTTGTGAGAACTGCGATGACTTCATTAACTCAGTAAAGGTTTGATTTTTCATTAAATCAGAGAATGCGGGATTTTTAGCCAGGTCGGCAAACTGAGCGTTGCGGGCCAGGTCGGCAAACTGAGGGGACTTAGCGACTTCCAGAAATTGTGGTGACTTCATCAGGTCGGCAAACTGTGCGTTCTTTGCCAGTTCTGCGAAGGCAGGTGATTTAGCCAGTTCCATGAATTGAGCATTCTTTCCTAACTCAACGAACACCGGATTTTTAGCCAGTTCAGCAAATGCAGGATTTTTAGCCAGGTCTGCAAACTGTGCATTCTTTGCCAATGCAACAAAGGCTGGATTTTTTGCCAGTTCCTGAAAGCTTGAATTTTTTGCGAGTTCAGCAAAAGCCGGATTTTTTGCGAGTTCAGCAAACTGACTGGATCGTGCCAGGTCCATCATGGCCGGGTTTTTAGCCAGTTCTGCAAAGGCCGGATTTTTGGCAACATCCATAAACTGGGGCGACTTCATTAATTCAGAAAATGAAGGTGACTTGGCAAGTTCTGCAAAGGATGGTGATTTGGCCAGGTCCATAAACTGGGCGTTCTTACCAAGTTCAACAAAAGCCGGATTTTTTGCGAGATCGGTAAATGTGGAAGATTTTGCCAGATCAAGAAACTGTGCATTTTTTGCAAGGTCAGTGAAGGCCGGGCTTTTAGCTAATTCGAGGAACTGCGCATTTTTTGCCAACTCGGTGAACTCCGGAGATTTCATTAACTCACGGAAATTCTTGTCGCTCATCATACGCTGAAACTGATCATTTTGCAAAAGCTGTTGTACTTCTGTTCCTTCAAGGTCAACTTCCGCAGTTGCATTTTCACTTTTGTACTTTTTAGCTTTTTTTACACCGCCAATGCCAGAGCCTTCTGCATCTTCGGCTGAGAAATTAAAAGTGCCACCAGCCATGTAATATCCTGCGGCTGCAATAATGGCTACTGCAACAACGCCAAGAAACACTTTCTTTGACTTTTCCATAGACTTTGATTGTTTAGGTTTTTATTGAGAGATGTGGATAATAAATGTAAAAAGATTTCAAATCGAATCCTAAGGCTTTACACAGATACAATGGGTTGAAAAGCCTAAAAAGAGGAATTTAATTGTTTTTCAGCCCCATTTTCTTGAGAAAGGGAGCGTATCTGGAATCGTTCTCAATACTTTTTAACCATGGATTTCCAAGGAGGGTTCCTAATCCTCCATCGCGTTGCTGATAGGCTTTTTCCAGCCACTCGAAAGCCCGATCAGGGTCATTGCGGTAGCCATAAACTTCCGCAATCTGAAAGGCACTCACCTCACCATACGTTGTAATAAATGCATTTAATAATGCAGTTGATGAGTTTGTTTTGGTATATGCCAATATTAAACCATGGTTTTTCCAATCATCAACGGGTTCATTATTTAGTTCAGCCAGGGCTTCTTCTGTTTTGTTTAATAGCAAATAGCATAGTCCTAGTCGATAATGCGCGGTAGGGAATTCCGGATTTAAGTTGAGTGCTTCCTTCAGTATTTTACTGGCTTCCTCGGGTTGATTGTTATGCATTTGTGTCATCGCCAGGTTAATTCTGATAATGGGTCGTAGCGGATCAAGTTCAAGTGCTCGTGTATATAATTTTATAGCTTCATCAAATCGGCCCAGCGCCAAAGCAAGGTTAGCCATACCATTAATAGCACCAATGTTAGCAGGATCAAGCGCAAGCGCATTTTTAAAATCTTTATCAGCACCTGCCCAATCCCAGTCGTATGATGTTTTAATGTATGCCATGGCGTAATGCCCGAGTGCAAGGTTGTTGTCAATGTCAATTGCTTTTTGAGCAGCCTCCCGTGCTTTATTAAAACCAGTTGCTGCATCGATGTATCCGTTGTTTGCCTGCGAAGCGTATGCCACTGCGAGCGAAGCCCATACTGTTGGATTATTTTTGTCGAGTGTAAGTGCCTGATTGAAAAAATCAATTGCACGCTCTACATTTTCCTGATTTCGTTTAGAAAAAAAATATTTGCCTTGAAGGTACAGGTTATAAGCTTCAGAGTTTGCAGGCACAACATGCAGTTCATTTCCCATAAGGGTGATCTTCAGTTCTTGAACAACAGCATTGGCAATTTCATCCTGGACTTTAAAGATATCATCCATGGTACGGTCGTACGTTTTTGACCAGATATGACTTCCATCACTTACCTGAATAAGTTGTGCGGTTATGCGAATTTTATTATTTGATTTCCGTACGCTTCCTTCCAGGATATTTTCCACACCTAACTTTTTTCCTATTTCTCGGATGTCTTCATTCTTTCCTTTAAAAGAGAAGGCGGATGTTCGCGAGATTACTTTTAGCTGTGGAATTTTAGCCAGCAGGTTCAGTAGCTCTTCACTCAATCCATCGGAGAAATACTCCTGATCATTTTCGGCACTCAGATCAGCAAAGGGCAAAACGGCAATAGAGTTTGATGAATTTGTATCCTGAAGCGCAGCCTGCCAGGGTTTAAAGAAATATAGAAGTGCCACTACTATTAATAGCAATGGAATAGCTGCATAAAAAAGTTTTTTTCGATTAGGCGATTGAACAATGTCATCGGTAATATGAGAGGAGTTGCCGGATACTTTATCTGCTCCGGGGCGAACCATCCGTATACCGGCAACAACTTTTTTAATTGTGTTGGCTACCTTATTGATTTGGTCCCTGTAAAAGGTGTGGTTAAGGTTTTCTTTTGGCTCGTCTTCGTGTGCGCGTAAGGGACGGTTAACACCGGGTGTTCGGTAGATAAAATCGATAGCCCGAAGGGTCCCGCCAAGTTCTGCTTCAAGCAATTGGTGATCCTGGTCTTCCAGTTCATGAATGCGTATGGGAAGTATCCGGCTATTGACGTTTCCATTCGCCAGGCGAACATACATACCAAACTGATCATTGGTGGCCAGGTCATTAAAAGCGCAGAACTCATGTTTCCACGCAAAGCTGTTCGGATCGCAATACGTCTGTGAAAGAATAGGGATGAAGATCAGGCATTTCAATTTCCCCTCCAGACTTTTATCAACATGCTGGGTTTCCAGTAAGCCGTCCTGAGGATTTTCATCAAAGTAGACAGAGAGCTCCTCTTTAAACGTGGCGGAAATTTCCTTTTTCAGATTGTTGACAAACTCACTTACCCAGCCATCGTATTTGTTGTCTTTATGACGATAGGAGATGAAGATGTCGTACTCGTAACCAGGAATAATTGAAGCCATGTTCCAAATATAGCAAGGTAATTAATTATATTGATAGAACTAATTGGTACCCATAGGGAAGGGGAACAACTAACTGTTAAACTTTATGTAAGAAATTTATGCTTAAACAATTCAGTTGTTTTTGTTATAAATTCTTGCTAAACTCGACACTTGTACAGCCACTAAAAACCTGAACTATGCCCTCAATCCTCTCTGGCTTTGAATATGATATTTTCGTTAGTTACAGGCACAATGACAATAAGTATGACGGATGGGTAACCGAGTTTGTTGAAAAACTCAATCAGGAACTGGACGCTACGTTAAAAGACAAGTTGTCCATTTTTTTTGATAAAAACCCAAAGGAAGGTTTGCAGGAGACTCATCACGTAGATCAGTCCATTCATACTAAAATCAAATCCCTCATTTTTATTCCCATTGTTTCACAGACGTACTGTGATACGAAATCCTTCGCCTGGAACCAGGAGTTTAAGGTTTTTAAACAGGAATCGGGAAGCGATTTGATCGGAAGGATGATAAAGTTACCTAATGGTAATGTTGGGTCTCGTATTCTGCCTATTAAAATTCATGAGATAGAAACTGAGGATACCAAATTACTGGAGTCAGAATTAAATGGGGTATTGCGATCCATTGATTTTATTTATCGCGATGCCGGTGTAAATCGTCCGTTGCGTCCGGTAGATGATGAAATCGGAACAGCCAGTGGCAAAGTGCTGTATAGAAACCAGATCAACAAACTGGCCAATGCCATTAAGGAAATCGTTCAGGGGATAAAACAGTCTGAACGTAAAGAGACTGTACCTGCATCGGCACATGATCTTACTGCACGACAGATAATTCCCACAACGTTTACAACTTCCTTGCCTTCAGCCATAAAAGTACAGGTTATAGACCGGCAGCGCCCCAGCGTTTACCTGGCCTGGACATCCTCAGATTTAAAGGAACAGCGCGAGGAGATGGCCATCATCTTACAAAAAGCTGGTTTCAATGTGTTGCCGTCAACGGATTGCCCTGCGGACGATGAAATCTTTAAACAACGTGTGGCTGAAGAAATGTCGAAGTGTGCGTGCTCCCTGCACATGCTTAGTGGTGAGTATGGAAGGCGGTTTGAATCGAATGACGAAATTTCTTTTCCACACTATCAGTTTCTGGAGGCTAAGAAAAAAATTGATGCTAACGATGCTGAGTTCAACTCGTTCATCTGGCTTTATCCGGATGCCGAATCCATAAAACCTGCGCAGCAGAATTTTATCAAATACATCCGTAACAACATTACCCGAAACATGATGTTCTCGAACAGCCAGGGGCCTATGCAACTGGTGGATGACATTCGTGTGGTGATGATGAAGCAGGATGTTGCAGTTTACGATTCAAAAGACACTGATATATTCTTCATCTTCAACCAACAGGACGAAGTGGAGGCCAAGGTTATCACCGATATGCTCAGCCTGGAGTACCCGGTGGAGATCATGAACATTATGCCCGATGGTGAGGATCAATACCGCGAAATAAGTACACAACAAATTCCAAGAAGTAAATTGGCTGTTGTGTATTTTAAATATGCGGCCGACTGGGCCCTGCCTTTCATTAAACAGGTTTGGAAACAAGTTGGCGGAGCCTCATCACCAACACCATTA
This sequence comes from Flammeovirgaceae bacterium UBA2366, assembly GCA_002344065.1. Lineage (GTDB taxonomy): Bacteria > Bacteroidota > Bacteroidia > Cytophagales > Cyclobacteriaceae > UBA2336. The sequence goes on along the minus strand of DDTK01000011.1, from coordinate 421,798 downwards.
TTTCTGGTAGGCGAAGATGACCCTAAGAGTAACCTCGCGCGAAATTTCAAAGCGCCTAAGGTAGTCTCTACCATTGTGCCAAAAGACAAAGTGCCTGCTGAAGTAAAGAAAGTATATACAACTGTTATAGAACTGAAATAATTGAAGGGATATGGAAAATCTTAAATCTAAAGTGTAAACTCTTCAATCTTAAATGTTCGAAGAATACCAGATTTGCCCCTATACCGGACTTCGTTCCTTCACCGAAGAAGAGTCTTTATATTTTAAAGGCCGTGAAGAAAACATCGAATCGGCAACCGAGCAGTTGCAACGCAATAAGTTTTTAATGCTCACGGGCGCTTCGGGTGATGGCAAGTCTTCGTTGGTTTATGCGGGTATCATCCCTAATGCACGGGCTGGTTTTTTAAAATCAAAATATACGCAATGGTGTGTAGCCGATTTTCGTCCGGAGCGGACACCATTCAAAAATCTGTGCAAGTCAGTAGCCAATCAACTGGATATTGTTAATGTAAGTACGGTTGAATCAGAATTGCAGCACGGCTTTTCTGCTTTGGTTGACTTGTACCGGAATTCGAAGCGCTATGCCGATCCGGATTCAATGTCCTGGCAACAGGCAGACGAGGCAGGAAGAGCAACGATGAAACGCGATGCCGCCAACCTCTTGATTCTGGTCGATCAGTTCGAAGAATTTTTCACCAACCCTGAAAATTACCATCGGGGCGCACCTTCGCGTGATTCCAACCTGGTACTCAATATATTACTCGAAACGGCCCGGATCGCACTGGAGGAAAATCTCCCTATATATATAGTGTTCACCATGCGCTCCGACTTTATCGGTCAGTGTGCAGCTTTCAGGGGTTTGCCGGAATATATCGGGTTTTCGCAATTCTTTGTTCCCCGCCTTAACCGGTCGCAACTCCAACAAGTTATTGAAGAACCAGCTATCCTCAGCGGCAACAAAATTACCCGCAGGTTAACGGAGCGACTCATTCACGATCTTACAGAAGGCGTGGATCAACTTCCTATTCTGCAGCATGCGCTAAACCAGATTTGGGTGGCCGCCAACAACGGCAATGAAGAAATGGATTTGATCCATTATGCCATGGTGGGCGGCATGTCGGTGAACGAATTGCCTGATGAACATGTCGATCGGTTTAAAAAATGGTTCGAATCATTACCCACAGAAATTAAAGCCTGCTACCACGAACCGAACCTTCAAAATGTTTTAGATACCCATACGAACAAACTCTATGAGCAGGCAGCCCGGTACTATCAAACCAAAACGGGGCAGGTTATTTCCGATGACGATGCTAAAGCCATCATAAAGGTTGCCTTTACTTGTCTCACTAAAATTGACCAGAGCCGTGCCGTTCGCAACCGGATGACGTTGGCAGAGATAAATAATATCCTGGGCGATAAGCGTTTTACCTCAAAAGAAGTTGCAGCCATACTAAATATATTCCGTGAGCCCGGCAATACGTTTATTCGTCCGTTTATTACCGATGCACCGGAAAGCCAAACCTTGCGTGATGACGATGTACTTGACATTACCCACGAAAGCTTGATCCGTAATTGGGAGTACCTTGAACAGTGGGCCAAAGAAGAATTTGATAACTATACCGTATCACTTGATTTTGAACAGCAACTTAACCGTTGGGTGGAAAGCAAAAGATCAAATGGGTTTCTGCTTTCCATTGGTCAGCTTACTTATTTTGAAAACTGGTACAACAAGGTTAAGCCAAATGTATACTGGATTGCCCGCTACTTGCCGGAAGATATTGCCCAGAATAAGAAGCTAACCAGGGCCAAACAGATGCTGGGTAATGCGCAGGAATTTTTGCAGCGCAGCGTGCGCAAACATGCTGTAACCCGCACGGTAATGCGTTATGGTGCCCGCAGAATTGCCGCGGTATTGGGCGTACTTATTGTGTTAACACTGAGTTCGTTTGCTGTTCGTGATTATTTCAGAAAGCAGAATGACTACGTGCTCAAATCAATCCATGACCAGGTGTTAGAATTAGCAGCAAATTCTAAGGTCACCTATGGAGACCGAATTAACCTCCTCGTAGAAGAACTCAGGCTGGGTAGAACGACTGTTAAAGAGGTTACGGAATTTATTCAGGATCCGTTTGAAAAGGAGCACGTAACGGCAGGCATAGCGACTGCACTTGTCTTATTTGGAGGAGATGAGCCGAAGGATGAAATTTTCGAAAGCCTTGAAGTAACCGACAGTTTGTTAAGCCAGTTTGATTATACGAAGCTCACAACAGAACAATTGGCTAAGATTCTCAGACGCATCAACGAGTTTCGGGTTACTCTGGAGTTTGCCTACCAGCATAATCCTGATCCTAGAATTGACAATTGGCGTAAGCAAAACGCCAAACGATCAGCCGAATGGGTTTCTTTTATTCTTGATAAGCAGCCTGCTGATTTTCATGATGTACAGAATTTAAATCTGGCCCTGGAACACGCCATTAATTATGATGCCTCTGAAAAGCAACGGATGGAATGGTTAGCTGAGCTGTCACCTTTTGAGAATCCAAACCAGTCGGAGTGGCTAAATACCCACTACCATAAAGATAAGTTTCTACCTCGGGGTGCTCAGGAATATGGATTTCGACACAATGGATTGTATCAACTGATTGCCTACTTGTATGCCGCTGAAGGCAACAGTGCAAAGGCTTTACAATGCATAGACACGCTGCTTCGCTACAGTCAGCAAAACTATCAGCAAGATTACGCGGCCGGGGTAGATAATGCGGCACACATTGCCGCAACGTTCTTTCATTACAATAAAAGCGGAAGCGAACTGGATAATTTTGTTAAAGGCTATTGCCAGCGTAAAGGTATATCGCAAGAGGAGTTCTACGACCGGATGATCGGCAGAACACTTCAGTATTACTTTGGGGCACCTGCCAATCTGCATCTGTATTGGTTTATGGATATCAATTCCAACCTAGCCTTGCAATTCCCTGGCGAGGAGATGCTTGGCCGCTACTTCAACAAATATCGCAGTGTGATTCAAACAACCGTCTCTGATCTGGATGAACGAAATTTTCAACTGGCACTTTCCTTTAAGAATGAGGGGATTTTAAAGTCGCTAAGTAAAGCGAATGCTGTATCGGGTGAGACCCCTGTTTCAGATTACTTTGAAAAATCGGTTACCCATTTTAATCAGGTGGATTCGAAATATCGGAATGAACGAATTCCTGTATTAGGTATATCAGGAGCCGATCAGCTTGTCGTGCCGAGGCAATTCCTTTTTGTCTATCCGGATATTCGATACAGGTTCCATCCGCAGGAGCCTCGTTCATTTATGTTCTTTTATTATTCCGATGCCTGGCTGAATTTTATTCTTGAAAAGAATTTATTTGATTCGTTTTATCCTACTTCGGATGAGCTTAGTTACCTAAATAGTTGGTTCAAAGATTATAATCAGAAAATTTGGGTACCTCGTTATTTTGTGTCTGAGCCTATACGAACGGAGGTTTTTGCCAAGCTGGAAGAGAAAGTAACAGCCCGACAAGATGCTTCATCAAATGATCTGAACTGGATGTATTTGTATGCGGGATACGATGCCCAAATGACAGGCGACACCGCATCAATGTTCCGGTATTACCGGAGATTAAAACCCGATATTTTTCTGAACTTATTACGATCAAAAGAATTTCCAAATCAGGCTAATGGTCAGTCTTTACGCATGATTGCCTATGCTGTAAAGGCCCTGGCAACACATGACCATTTTGATGAGGCTTATAAGCTGATGGTGGCCTTCAAAAAGCCGATTAATCGATCTTCCATTTATGCATTTGCTTCGGCCACGCTTCAGCTTGAACGCGGTAATGATGCAGTAGCCAAACGCTTATTGGATTCTTCGTTGGTTGAATTAAAACGTGTTGGTGCCATTACCACAGGACAACCGCACCGACAGGTGCTGGCTTATGCTATGACATTGCGTGATCCCGAAAGGTATACACCTGAAGCCAACCAATTAATTAAGAATTTAAATGCCAAATCCATTGCCCAGCAGCGCATGGCGATTGCGTATGGCTTTCATGGAAAATTATATGCTGGCGTATCAAATTTTCCACCGTTTATATCGGATACGGATCAGGCGATTTTTATGCGGTTCCTGTTGTATGGTTATGGTAAAGGATCGAGCATAAACCCAGCATCATGGAGGAAGTACGATTACTCCCTGCCACGTGATCAAATTGAATGGATTATTTACATCGATGAAAACATCTGAGTTGACCCATATTTGCCCTTATACCGGTCTTCGGTCTTTTACCGAAGAGGAGAGCCTTTATTTTAAAGGTCGCGATTACCAGGTTGACCAGATAACGTCATTGCTGGAGCAAAATAAGTTTCTGATGGTTACCGGTGCTTCGGGTGAAGGTAAATCATCGTTGATTTATGCCGGGTTGATTCCGAACGCGCGAGCGGGTTTTTTCAAAGCTCGTTATACCAACTGGGTGGTGGCAGATTTCAGGCCCGAACGGAGTCCGGTGAAAAATATGGCCGTAGCGCTGTCGGATAAATTCAACCGAAATACTACTACCATTGAAACGGAATTAAGGCGTGGGTTTTCATCGCTTATTGATCTGTATACAAACTCTGAGTTTTATACGGATGAAGAGGACACTGCATGGAACAACCTCTCGGACTCAGAAAAGCGCGATAAAAAACGCAAGGCTGCCAATTTTTTGGTAATTGTTGATCAGTTCGAAGAATTTTTTACGAATCCTGAGAACTATCATAATGAAATTCCTTCACAGGATTCCCAGATAGTGGTAAATCTTGTTCTGGAATCGGCACGAATTGCCATTAAGCGCAACCTACCGGTGTACATTGTATGTACTATGCGGTCGGATTACATCGGGCAGTGTTCTGCCTTCCGCGGATTACCTGAGTACATCGGCTTCTCACAATTCTTTGTACCGCGTCTTAAGCGCAAAGACCTGAAGCAGGTTATTGAAGAGCCCGCCATTTTAAGTGGCAACCGCATATCGCAACGACTGATCGAGCGATTGGTTTATGATATTGCGGAGGGAGTAGATCAGTTGCCAATACTTCAACATGCATTGAGCCAGGTGTGGCGAGCTGCCGATAGTGGAAGGGAGGAGATGGACCTGATACATTATGCCATGGTGGGAGGTATGCCGCCCAATGAATTGCCAGATGATTCATTAGTAAGGTTTGATGAATGGTTTATACGCTTACCAGAAAGTCAGAAAAAATTTTACCAAGAGACAGGACTGAATAAAGTAATTGAAATTCATGCCAGCACCTTATATGAAAATGCCTGGGAGTACTATAACCAGAAGCATCCCGGACGATCGTTAAGTCAACATGATGCCAAGCGGATTATTGTAAATACCTTTTGCTGCTTGACCAAAATTGATAACAGCCGGGCCGTTCGTAACCGGATGACCCTTGGTGAAATTACGGAGATCGTTAACACACCCGAATTTAGCGCAACTGTTATTGGAGATGTAATCAATATTTTCCGCGAGGAAGGAAACTCCTTTATTCGCCCCTTCATTACAGAAGATCCATCATCTCATCGGTTAACTCCTGAAACGGTGCTGGATATAACACATGAAAGCCTTATTCGGAATTGGAGTAAACTGAATACCTGGGCTGCGCGCGAATTTGATTTTTATTCCACCTACCTGGATTTTAGAAAGCAACTTGACCGATGGAAAGAAAGCGGAAAGAGTAATGGATTTCTGTTACCTATAGGACCGTTGACCTATTTTGAGAAATGGTACAGTACGTGCAAGCCCAACGTGGCTTGGCTGAGGCGGTACTCCAATATTCAGAACAATAAACATGAAGCTACAATTGAGGCGGCACAAACGCTTAGTGATATTCAATCTTTCCTGAAGCAAAGCGCAAGGAAGGTGATCGTTACGCGCGCATTTATGAAGTATGGTCCGCAACGTATCGCCACCGTATTAGCCATAATTATTATGCTGGTGCTCAGTGGATTTTATTGGTATGATGCAGAACAAAAAAAGAATGAGCGGGTAATTGAGCGTGTTCGCGCAGAAGCCTTTGAGCTGATGAAAAGTGAAGAGGTTGGTGTTCAATCTAAATCCTTTCATTTGCTAACGGAGGAGCGTTACCAACCCGGCTCATTATTACCTTACCTGAAGTCATTGGATGTAAAAACCCGTTTTAAACTGGCCATTGATGTATATCGTATCCTCGTGTATATCGATAAGCGATTAGAAGGGGAATTGAAAACGAATCTTCTTACAATCATCAATGAAGATTCAAAGAATTTAAATCAATCGGCTGAGCCGGAAGCAGTGCTTTCCGATAGGAATAACTTTATTATTATCCTGGCTCGTGACTTGTATTATAACCCGGATGACTTTAAACCAAAAATTATAAAAGATGCATTAGAGGCAAACCGTGAACTGGTATTAAGGTTTTACAAAGATCCATCCATGTATAAACCGGCTATTCCATTTGAACTCAATGTTGCTATTCAGTATTGGCTGGCTTTAGGTAGTACGTCACCTGAAAAAATAGATGAAGTAACCAAAGCTATTTCACCCTTTAGTAACAGCCAGGCAAAGGCGGCCTTTGATATCTATTATCCCAAGGGAAGTTTTGAACCAAATGGCAGGTCCCCCAGCGATTTCAATAGCGGCTACCATACATTGGCTTCTCTGCATGCAGCATTGGGTGACCTTGAAAAAGTTGAGATGTGCTTTAACACATTGCTTGAACAGGGACAACGCAATTATTTTGAGTTGGGCCGTTTGTTTAATAATCATCAAAATATTTTAGGCTATCTCTACCAATATGGTCATCGGCCGAAAGCCGACAGACTCCTTACCTGGATTGAAAAAAACACTGTTGATAATCCACGGTTGACGGTATATCGGAATGTTATTTTACGAGGAGGATATATCAGTCCGCTTTATGCTGAGGCCAATATTGAAAAAAATGCATTTCGATCCTATAGGGGATACTTGTATCCTAATTTGTATTTTCTTGATCGACAAGTGTTTGATCAAATTATGGAGGACTACGAAAAAGTAATTCGTGATATTAAGGAATCCAATGAGCGGGAATTTCAATTGGCCTTTAATGCAAAACGAAAAGCCTTATACCGTCATAAATATTGGTATGATCGTAAATTACCGGTGGATGAAAAGTTGCTTGACCAATGGTTAGAAGAGGCGTGGGATCATTATCAGAACGTTAGCCCACAGCACCTGCAAGCAAAAGTATCAACAACGCTACCCTATTTTAGTGATGGTGTACGCACTACTGAAGTTACCCGACAAGAACAGTTTGTTTATCCCGATTACCGCGATGGGTGGTTCAGTGCTACCTATCATTCTGATTATTTCTTCAACTGGCTGAAGAAAACCGATAGACTTGCCCAGCATTTTACTTCGGTTGAAGATCTGGAATTGATTCATGCCTGGATAGCTCGTGCCTTCCTCGTAAGGCCGTTTCCTCCTCCATTGACAATAGATAATGATTATGAACTTTCAGATGACGTGTTACAAAACGTGCTTGAATTTGTTGAACAGCACCCTAAAGGAAAGGCGTTTGATAAAAATTTAATACTCCTCATTCTTGCAAATCGGGCATTTACACGAAATTCCAATCAGGAAGCTCTTGAATTTTACAGTCAGATCGACTTTAACTCCATCGAGCGGTCATCTAACCGGTACGAGTATATTGAAAAGATATTTTTTCTTAACCTGCTCAAAGATATGGCCATTAACCTGGCCTTGGCTGGAAACAGTCAGGAGGCTATTCGGGTAGCTGAGCAATTGCAGAATAAGGAAGAAAGAGTTTATGTGTATTTGTTTATGGCTGAAAAAATATTTCAGCAGACCAAAGCCCCCGAAACATTTATTTATCTTGATTCAGCTTTTTCAAATGCTTCCCGCGTAGACTTTACAACAATTTCTTTCGCCATGGATAGTCGGTACAATCTGATTTTATTATTATCCCGAATCGGCAGCAGTGCGATTGATAATAAAGCTATTGAAATTTTGCGCGAGATTCCTGAAAACAGAAAGTTCGATGCCATCTTTACCCGGGTTATTGGAGTGGCGTATGAGGGTAATTTTTATCGAGCACGCATGTCTATACCCAATACGCTTACCGAAAACCAGGATCTGGAATGTCGTACCCAGATTCTTTTTGAAGCCTGCAAGAAGCAGGATGCCCTTTCGAATAATCAACAATGGGCTGCTATGGATCGCTTTCTGGATTGGGGTTGGTATTACATTGATTTTCTGAGTGTGTTATGAGTCGTTATAATCCATATTACTACCTGCTTTTTGTACTCCTAATATTCGGTGCCTTTGCTTCCATGGCGCAGAATGATTATGGCATTAAAATTCTGGGAGGTGCAGCTTTCGTTTTTGGTCTATTATTTCTGATTCAGTTAATTAGTGAGCTAAGGTCAAAGCACAAAACAGATGTCATTACTGTTGCTGAATTACTTGGCTTAACCGTTATAGCGATTATTCTTTCCATGCGTGTATTCTATATACGCTTCCCGCTTGTGGAAGCAGTGTTTGGCCTGGCTGGCTTAATTCTTTTAGCAGCGTTTTCGTTAAGGTTGTTTCGTACGTGGCAAAATCTGCATTCAAAAAATCGTACACTGGCTATTCTTTTGGTGATGCTACATGGCAGCATACTGTGCTATGTCGCTTCCATGACGTTCGTCCCCTTTATGCCCACACTGGCTGAGCCATTAGGTGGTACAGGATTATTGTTACTGCTGTCGTTTTTGATTATGGGATGGCTAAAACGGGAAATGTTGGTTGATGGAGAAAAGTTATCGGCATTTACTTACGTTTCGCGTGTTCGCGATCGGTCTATCGTGCTTAGCGCACTATTTCTCCTATTCACTGCTTATATGGGGTTAACCAAAATTGATTTTATTCCTAAAATGTATTCCGATGAGTTTCCGCAGAAGTATTTTGAACTGGTTAATCAGGCTGAATCAGGGGAGGAGAAACCGGTTAATGGTAAGTATAAGTACGAGGAGTTTAAAGAGATGTACGATAAGTTTATTGAGCGCCATGTAAGTTCTGATAAAAAGTGAAACTGATAGTACGTTGATACACCTAATTGTCATGCTGGCCCACGAGCCGGCATCTCGGCAATTGTGTTAGGATCGCGGGTCAATGCCCGTGATGACCAAGAGGCAATTAGGTAATGAAAACTTACTATCACAAAGTGAAACACACGTGTCTGAATCCATTCAACTTCTTGAGAAATTAGTTAGTTCCGGTCGCTACCTGGAAGCACGCCAGCTTACTACCAAATTGAAAGGTTCTCAAGATGTAAATCAGGTTCGGGTAGACCAATTGCTTGCCTTAAGCCTTTCCAAGTCTGGCTCACCGGAGTCAGCGCTGGAGCATCTGGAACCGGTCTATCGTCAACATGCCGATGATCCGGAAACGGCAGGCATCATGGGAGGTATCTATAAAGATTTATTCAAAAAACATCAGGATTCAAAGTATGCCATTCTCTCCCGCGATACGTACTTAAAAAACTTTCAGGCCACTAAGAATTTTTATCCCGGCATCAACGCTGCTACCATGTCGGCCATTGCAGGCAGGGCGGCACAGGGAAGGGAGATAGCTTCGCAGGTAATCGCGTTGCTTAATCCGCAGTCTACTGACTTTTGGGAATTGGCCACGTTGGGTGAGGCACACCTGCTCACCAAGAACAGAACACAGTCGGTTGAGTTTTTTATTAAAGCAAGACAACTTGCCGGAACGGACTGGGGAAAAGTTACCAGTGTGTACAATCAACTTTGGTTGCTGAACCATTATGCACCGGTGCCCAAGGAAATTCAAAAGGTATTCAGTCCGCCCGCTGTGGTGGCCTTTGTAGGTCATATGATTGATCATCCGGAGCGAACCGTGCCCAGGTTTCCTGCGTCTATTGAAAGCAACGTTAAGGAAGCCATCAAAGGTGCCATCAAAACATTGAATGCCAGCATAGGCTATTGTTCGCTGGCCTGCGGTGGCGACATTCTGTTTGCTGAAGCCATGGAAGAGGCGGGTGGAGAGGTGCAATTGTTTCTCCCGTTTGCCAAGGATGATTTTGCAAACATTAGTGTTCGGTTTGCCGGTGAACACTGGGTTGAGCGGTTTGAACGCCTGAGTAATAAATTTCCAGTCACCTATGTTACAGAAGAAAAGTATGGAGGATTTGATGACCTCTTCAGTTTTCAAAGTCGTATTATTTTTGGCTCCGCTGTTTTGCGCAGTGCATCGTACCACCAAGAGCCTACGTTGTTAACCGTTCTTTCGGATACCGATTTACGAAGAAAGGAGGGCGGAACGCGTGACACCGTGCGGATGTGGCCTTTTGCTGATAAGTATATTAATGTTAACCCCGATCAGTTTGTTGCCCCGGTAACGGTGGCAGCACCCGTTTCAAGTGGTTTTCCAACAATAGAAAAGAAAATTGCCCGCCCGGTATTGTACCTCGTGCTTGCCGATTTGTCGCAGTTGCCTGTACTGGAAAAAGAACGTGTAAATAAAGTTGTCCAATCAAAACTCTCGGATGAACTTATCCCTTACAAGGCTTTTGAACAACAGCCTGATTCAATCTTTATTTCTTTTGATGCGGAAACCAGTGCCCTGGATTTTGTCCAGTTGATTATGGGACAACAACCAAAAGGTGATCATCCCATTAAACTCAGCCTTCATGCCGGCCCGGTTTACCTGGAGGATGATGGACAGAAGAATGCGAAAATGGTTGAGGGTGAAAATATAACGTTGATACAGGAGATGAACCGCCTTTCACCCCGTGGTGGAATTGTGGCCAGCGATCACTTTGCTTCGCTGCTGGCGTTGAATGCCAAAAAATTTAAACTGGAGTATGCGGGTATGCTTCAGGGCAGCTCGGCTTCAAAAGCCAGGGGTGTTTATAATGTTACTATAAAGATTTGAAATTAGTTTGGCCTTTCGTTGACTGAGCCTATCACAAATTATTCTTTTAGAAATGATAATGCTGCCTCAACAGATTCGTCAGGTATTTCTTCCATAGGCACATGTCCTGCGCCATCAAAAATGATAAGTCGGGCGTGCTCAATGGCCTGATGAAACCGATGGGCATGATCAACCGGAATCCAGGCATCCCTGGCACCCCATAAAATCAGTGTTGGGATTTTAATAAAGGGAATACTATCCTGAAGATCAGTTCCGGAATTACGCAGGCGTTTTAGTGTTGCTTCACGATTTCCTTCCCGCAACATTAATTCATAGTATCGGTCTATGGTTTCTGATTTTACTTTTGTTTTATCGCCATACACTTGCTGAAGATTACCCTTGAAAAGGAAGTAGGGTGTTATTTTGCTGAATACTTTTCCAATGGCATCATTTGAAAGAATTGTAAAGATAAACGGACGTTTGGTTGCTTTTGAGGTTGAGTCGGATGTCATTTTCCAAAAGCCTGCCGCATCAACCAGTATAAGTTTCTTTATACGATCAGGCTGTTGAAGGGCCATCTTCCAGGCTACATTTCCGCCCATAGAATTGCCTGCTACGTAAAATGTGTCAATTTTGAATTCATCAGCCAAATCAAAAATCAGTTTAGCGTAATAATCGGTTGTATAATCTTCTGCTTTTGTTGGACCGGTAAGTCCGTGCCCTGGTAAATCCATGGAAATGGTAGTATAGGATTTGCTCAATTCATTTTCCCAATCCTGCCAGGTATGCAGCGAGGCAAAACTTCCATGTATGAGAAAAATGGCTGGACCTTTTCCGCGTTTCCTAAGGTGAAGTTTTACATCGTTAATCTCCAGGTATGATGATTCCGGAGTGAAGTATTTTTCTTCCAGTGCTTCAACAGGTATATCTGCTTTGTAGCTGAAAGCAAGAAAAAGGAAAATGCCAATGAAAATGATCAGAATGCCGTAGGCTGACCATTTGAATAGTTTCTTCAACTTAAATTTATTTGGTGATGGTTATTTGATCGAGGGTGTTCCCGCCAACGTCAAGTTGCTTAAGGTTAAGTTTTTTGCCATCCGTTTCAATCATCGTAAATGAATGCTTATCAGAAATAAGTTTAACGGTATACGGTACCCAGTTTTCGGGTGTTCCCTTTTTCCACAATTCCGGATTGTCGCTGATTTCTTTATCGTACAAGGCAGCTCCGCCTGCCCCAGTTACAATGTAAATGATGCCGTTTGGCCTTGTGTTGTTAACTCCGTCAAATGTGGTGTCCAGGGTAAATTTTCCATCTACACTTCCGGCATCGGAAACGACATAACGATTATTGACTTCATCCACCTTGGGTGAAAATTTTAAGGGTACGGTACGTTGATAATTATGGACATGGCCGGTAAGCACGAGGTCGACACCAAGTTCTTCACAAATGGGTGCAATCAAGCGCATGATCTGGTAATCATAATGCGTTGGGCTACCATTAAAAGCAGGGTGGTGGTAGGAAACGATTTTCCAGTCGGCTTTGCTGTTTTTGATATCATTTCTGAACCACTCCAGTAAGGTGGGGTCAAGCGGGTTTATATACGTGTTTGCATCGAGACAAGTAATATGAACATTTCCATAGTCATATGAATAATTGGAAATGCCCGGGTAACGCGGACTGGTATTCTTTTTAAAAGCTTTAACTAATTCCGGATTCCCCTCAGGTTCTATGACGTATGCAGGAACTGGAGCGTTTCGGGGTAAGTCATTGTAGTAGAAAAATGCCAGGCCATCAGGGTACTTATCGAAGTTGGAGCTGTAGATATCGTGATTGCCAAGTATCATATAAAATGGAACGGTATTCATTAATGGAGCGCCTTTATCAGGTACGGCATCTGGCGAGGTGTAAAAGGGAAAAAATCGATGCCGGTATTCCAGTTCGCGTCCGTTGGAATACACCTGATCACCTGTGATTAAGACAAACTGTGGTTTTTGCTGATACACCTGGTAAGCAATCTGTGCCTGCTGCAGTGAGCCTGTTCCACAATCACCAAAAACGGCAAAACGGGTTTGTGTTTTTTTTGTGCGCGCGTCAAATTGTCCTTTATAAAGGGATTTGTTGTTGAGTATAACTTCGTATGAATAAGTCTCATCAAATTTTAATCCGGCAAGCTCTGCCCGGTACAGGTATGTAGTTTTATTGAGCAGTTGAAGTTTATCCGATGTTACTTTTACTTTCAACGGTTTTGCGGAAGCTGTTGAAAGGGATGTACACAAAACTGTAAAATTCCCAGGTATACTATCCGTTTGCCAGATCAGCACTTTTTGTTCTTTAGAGAGGTTCGGTGAATTGCCAGGCTGAAGGTAGGGGGGCACCAAAAACGTTTGAGCAGAGACTATTGCGCTCCAGCCAATCAACCAAAGGGTAACTAATCTGCTTAAACCAACCGTTACTTTGTTCTGCATTTTTGTACGATATTTTCTTTGAAACTTTTATCACTTTTCAGAATAGCAAAGAACTCGTCCAGGTACCTATTTAAACCGGCAATTTCTTTTGCATTCAGTTGACTCTCAAATCCATTTACTACATTTTTTACAGAAGGTTCAAGTTGTAAATACTCTTTTCGTACATATTCAAATAACTCCTGACTTCTGCAAAAACCTCTGTATACTCTTTCACGAACTGTGGTTGTCTCCAATAATTCACTTACGGTAGAATACGGGGCATTCACCACACCCGACATATCGAAATCATAAGGCAGTGGTATATAACCACCGGATTTCAGTTGTAATACTTTAATATTGTGTTGCTGCACCGATGACCAGTCGGAGTTGGAAATCATGTATTGAAAAAAGTCCTGTTTAAGTGAGGCGGTGTCGACCAATTGTAAAGGGTGAATCTTTAACTCATCCATTACTTTTGCTTTATGTCTCTTGGCAACAAGGTCATCATCCTCAATGAAAAATGCCATGAGATTATAGGTCTTGGCCTGCTTTCCTTTTCCGTCCACCAGGGTTAAATCCACTAACCGGGTATTGAAATGATAGGGTGATATGACTTCATACAATTTATAACAAATAAACTCTTTTGTAATCAGGTCGTTGTATGTTTTCGGACTTTGACACGGTACTACCAGTTTGAGACTTTTATTTCCTGCAAAAGGTGTTTTTTCACCATCTCCTTTTTTCATCTTCACCCGAAGCGGAGGAAAGGTACAATTCGCTCTTCTGAAATTTCCCCGGGTACGTAAACCAATTTTTACTGAATCCCATGATCCGTTGTCTGATTTGTACTGCAGGTATGAAGTTGTGTAAACAGTATCACTTTTTATCTTTTTTATCTCCTTAACGGAGAAGTTAAGGCGTATTGTCAAAGGTTCCTGGGTTTGAAACATGGGTGTTATGGTTTCTTTTTGAGCAAGCCCTGAAAGACTTATCGCCAAATAGAAGAACAGTAGGAATGCGTGTCGCTTCATGATTAATAGTAATACATTTTGATCTCTACACGGTTACGGGTAAAGTCGATGCGTTCAATGGAGATTTTTTGAATATCCAGCCCGGTACGTTTGCGTAACTCCAGGATGAGTTTAGGATGATGCTCCGGTTGAATGTATTCGAGACCTTCGTACTCCACCGTTTTTGTTTTTTGATTGCGCATCAATACATTACCGTCAACTGCATACACAGCTATAAGAATTAACCCATTCACCATCATAATTTCCGGATACGATCCGCGCATGATGGAATTGATCAGCCCAAGCGCCATAATGATGAACAAATAAGTCATGTCTTTGGCCGAGAGTGTTTCTGTTCGAAACCGCAATAGCGAAAACGCAGCCAACAGACCAAAGGCACTACCAAGTGAGTTGAAAGCTTTTGCTTTCTCCAGCATAAACGTCAGCAAGAATACGATGAAGTTTAGCAGAAAGAAGGTAAAGAACAGGTTTCGTTTTTGGTAGGTCCGGTAGTAGATAACCCGTATTAATATGACCATCGCCACAATATTGATGAGTAAGCGAATCAGAAAGTATTCGGAGAAAAGTTGAAGATTATCCATAAATTAAAGATAGGGATATGTTTTGATGGTGAAAATGATTGGGGGTTGAATAACTTTGATAACACTACTTTTTTATCTGCCAATAATTTGTATATTCAGTATAAATACAGGATGTATGCTTGCTTGTAGCATTCGTAAAGTTGCTTTACTGGCAACGCTTGTACTAGGGCCACTTACGTGGGCTCAATCACCGGAATTGTTTGATAGTGATGAGGTATTTACGATTACCTTATCCGGAAATCTGACTGAATTATTGAAAGATAGGTCAGGAGATCCGGCCTATTATCCTTTAACCCTTTCTTACACAGGCCCCGACAGCAGTGTTGTAACCATTCCTTTACGGGCGCGAACACGTGGAAATTTCAGAAGAGCCAAGGGTACCTGTGTGTATCCTCCCTTGTTGCTTAATTTTTCAAAAGAAACTGTGAGAAATACCATATTCCAACATCAGGATAAACTAAAACTTGTAATGCCTTGTCAGGGTGATAAGTATGTGGTGCGTGAGTACCTGGTGTACAAACTCTATAATGAAATCAGTCCGAAAAGTTTTCGGGCCCGTCTGGTAAGAATTATTCTGGAAGATGAAAATCTAAAAGCAAAGGGTAGTAAATCATTTTATGGAATTTTACTTGAAGAAGAGGATCAGATGGCAAATCGGAACAATATGGTTTCTATTGACCGGAAATTAGTAAGGCCCGAACAGACACAGCTAAATGATTTTATGACAATGGCGGTATTTGAATACATGATTGGTAACACCGACTGGTCGGTGCAATACCGGCAAAATGTTAAACTCATAGCTGAAGATACGCTTGTGCGACCTTGTACAGTGCCTTACGATTTTGATCATGCTGGTATAGTAGACGCACCTTATGCAAAACCCGCAGTTGAATTGGAATTGAGTTCAGTCAGAATCAGGCGTTACCGTGGCTTCTGTATGGGCGGCATGAATCCATTTGAATCCATTTTTACACGGTTTAATGAATTAAATAGAAGCCTTTATGCAGTTTACGAAACGAATAGTTTGATTGATGAGGCCTACCGGAAATCAACCCTTAAGTATTTGGATGATTTCTATAAAACGATCAATGATCCAAAGCGGGCGAAAGAAGAATTCTTGTATCCCTGTCGAAGAGATGGAACAGGGAATGTAGTGATTAAGGGGTTGAATAAGGATTGAATTATTGAGTAGGGCACAACTTTGACAGCTTAAATTCATTAGCTTTAATAGTCAAATAACAGCGCATGCCTTCTTTAGTTCCTGGATTTGAGTATGATATTTTTATCAGTTACCGCCAGAAAGACAACAAGTACGATGGTTGGGTGACTGAGTTTGTTTCTAATCTCAAGAAGGAACTTGAGGCTACCTTCAAAGAGGACATTTCTATTTATTTTGATGAAAATCCTCATGATGGCCTATTGGAGACACATGATGTGGAGGAATCACTCAAGGACAAGCTGAAGTGCCTGATTTTTGTGCCTATCATTTCGCAAACTTATTGTGATCCTAAAAGCTTTGCCTGGCAGAATGAATTTTTGGTGTTCAAGAAATTAGCTGCTGCAGATGATTTCGGATTGAAGGTGAAATTGACAAATGGAAATTTTGCCAGTAGAATATTACCAGTACAGATTCATGATCTAGATGCTGATGATAGAATCCTTTTAGAAGGCGAAATAGGCCTCATTCGCTCTATGGATTTCACGTTCAAAGCGCATGGCGTAAATCGTCCTATGCGTTTCAACGAAGACCACCCATCTAGCAACCTGAATAAGACCTTTTATCGGGATCAACTGAATAAGACGGCAAATTCATTAAAGGCGATAATCATGGCAATGTCTTCGCCTGAAAGGAGAATGCAACCACAGGGTCTTACTGCAACGTCTCCCGCAATGGTGATTCCGCAGAATTCTATTGTGGTTCTTCCGTTTGTCAACATGAGCAATGATCCGGAGCAGGAGTTCTTTAGCGATGGGCTAACAGAAGAAATCATAGCCGACCTATCATGTGTTCATGATCTGGTTGTGATTTCAAGGAGTTCAGCTATGACGTTCAAAGGCTCTCAAAAAAGACTAGGTGAAATAGCGCGTGAACTAAATGTTAAGTATGTGCTGGAGGGAAGTGTTCGCAAGCACGATAGTTCCCTGCGTATAACAGCCCAACTTATCGATGCCGATACAGATGGCCATCTTTGGGCAGAGAAATTCAATGAATCATTATCCAATATATTTGATATTCAGGAAAGAATATCGCGTTCAATCGTTGAGAAGTTAAAAATACGTTTAACACCAGATGAAGATGACCGAATGGCTCAACATGCTTTTGACAATGTTCAGGCATATGAGAGCTATCTTCATGCAAAGCGTGAGCTATTGAAGTGGAGCAAAGAAGCCATTGATGTTGCGCATCAACAGATTCAAAACGGGCTAAATATAATTGGGCCGAATGCCGCACTCTATGGTACGATGGCGTATGTATACTGGAACTACAGCAATTTTGGGCATAATGCAACTGAGAATTGGCAAAAGGCCGAAGAGTATGTGCACAAGACGCTTGAAATTGATTCGGAATCTCCCGATGCTCATTTGGTTATTGGTTTGTTGTATCAAACCATAAAAGGTGATCCGCAGCAAGCGATTCGGTCGTTTAAGAAGGTTTTACATGTCCGTCCCAATGACTTTGACGCGCTTACATGGTTGACCTTGAGTTACTGCTTGACTGGGTATCCTGAGCAGGCCCAGCCACTTGCACAAAGAATGCTTAAGGTAGATCCACTCAGTTCCTTAAGCCATGCCGTTCAAGGGGTTATTCATTTTTACAGTGGTCGTTTTGAGGAAGCCATACCTCATGTTAACAAGGCATATGGGATGGAAAGAACGAACCCTTTTTGGCAATTTTTTAAACCTTATGTGCTTATATATTCCGGTAAGTTTGATGAAGCCCTTGAATTCATTGACACAAACCTGCCTCTTCACCCAACCGAGATAATTGCACGAACCGCAACAATGTTTGCGGTCGCAATCAGAAAGGATAAGCCACAGCTCATGAAGTTTCTTGAGTCGGATATTAACCAATTGGCTGGTAACGATTCACAATATTCACATTTTTTAGCGGCACTATGTTCACTTGCAGGATTGACTGAACAAGCACTGAAATGGTTGGAGAATTCCGTTCGACTTGGATTTGTTAATTATCCTTTTTTGGCAAAGTATGATTCTATACTTAATGGAATTAGAGAGGAGAAACGTTTTCAAGATTTGCTTGAGGTGACCATACAGAAATGGCAGGAAATGGAAGTTTAAATCAGGTTATTCAGGAGATTACTTTTTCTTCGAAAATTACTAATTTGAGGTAAATTCAAAGTGTTGCATGCCTTCCTTAATTTCAGGCTACGAATACGACATCTTCATCAGTTACCGCCAGAAAGACAACAAGTACGATGGTTGGGTGACTGAATTTGTAGCCAATCTCCGCAAGGAATTAGAAGCCACTTTTAAGGAAGATGTATCTATTTACTTCGATGAAAACCCGCACGATGGGCTGCTGGAAACGCATGATGTGGATGATTCGCTGAAGAAGAAACTCAAATGCCTTATTTTTATTCCGATTCTTTCACGAACGTATTGTGATCCAAACTGCTTTGCATGGCAAAATGAATTCCGAGCGTTTAATCAGATAGCTTCAGCAGATGAACTGGGACCGGTGATAACGTTAAGAAGTGGGAACATTACCGGGCGGGTACTGCCCATTCGGATACATGAATTGGATTCTGATGATGTGCAACTGGTAGAGAATGAACTTAAGAGAAAGCTCAGGCCAGTTGATTTTATCTATACAGCACCCGGTGTAAACCGCCCGTTGCGCCCTCATGAAGACAATCCAAAAGAAAATCTGGAGAAAACTTACTATCGCGATCAGATTAATAAGGTAGCCAACTTTATAGACGAGATTATTGATTCAATCACCGCACAGCCCAGGTCAGTGGAAAAACCTGCACGGAACCGTGATACATCGTTTATCAAGGATGAAATTGAAAGCAAAAGCATCTGGAAAGAGTTTCAAAGACGAAATGTTTTCCGGGCTATCGTTACCTATGTATTGATGGCTGCTGTTGTCCTTCAACTTACGGTTATTGCTACGGATCTTTTAAGTTTATCTCCTTCGTGGATAAAATTCGTAGGGGGTATATTGATTGTTGGTTTTCCTTTATCCATAATTTTTGCCTGGCTGTTTGAGTTTAGTCCTGCGGGGATTATCCGCACAACTTCTGCGGAATCAGTTACTAATCCCTACCTTCCTGAACAACGAAAACCCTTTACCGGTAAATTAATTATCTCTGGACTAGTATTGCTGATCGTCTTTCAGTACTTGTACTTTAATTTTGTTCGGGACCGGGAATTACTGATAGACAGTACTCTTGAAAAATCAATTGCTGTTATTCCCTTTGAGAACAGAGGAGATGCAGTTTATGAATACTTTACTGATGGACTTACTGAAGACATTAACGTTCAGTTATCAAAGATTGAAGAGCTTAGGGTTGTTGCGCCAGCCGCTGTTCAATCCTATAAGGGTTTAAGTTTGTCCAATGCGGAAATTGCGAAGGAGCTTGGTGTTTCATATATACTGACCGGTAGCATTGAGCAGCAGGGAAATCAAATCAGAATTGCACCTCAATTGATTGATGGCTTGACCAATAAGTATATTTGGGGAGAAATCTACAATCGTAATATTCGTGATGTTTTTGAAGTTCAGTCAGAGATTGCGCAGCGTATTGCCGATATTCTTAAGGTAAAGATAAGTACTGTCGAAATGAAAAAGATCACCCGAAAGTCAACAGATAACCTGACAGCTTATGATCATTACCTGAAAGGTCGTAGCCATTATCAAAAGTATCAGCCGCATGAAAATGAACTCGCTATTGTTCAGTTTAAACTAGCTATCGAAAAAGCACCTGATTATGCGCTTGCCTGGGCAGGGTTGGGTGATGCGTATAATCAATCGTATAGAAGGTTTAAAAATTTGAGTTGGATTGACTCTGCCTTGATTGCCTCAAAAAAAGCTATTGAGATCGATTCGACATTGTCAGAAGGCTATAAATCATTGGGTTCAGCTTACTACTATCTTAATCGATTTGATGAAAGTACTGAGTTGATGAAACGAGCCGTAGCCCTGAATCCTAGTAATGTAGCTGCGGTGGGTAATCTTGGAACAAATTATTTTGTTTCGGGAGAGTTGCTTGAAGCTTTGCGGCTACAGAAGAAATCGGCCGGTTTAAATCCAAGGAATTATATACCCTACCAGATTATAGGCTTTATATACCGGCTGATGGGTGATTTAAACAATGCTGAAGTATGGTTAATCCGATCAGCAGAGATACAACCAGCTTTTGATACTTATGAAGCACTAGCATACGTGTATGTTTGTCAGGGCAGACGAGAAGAAGCCTTATCCTTAATTCCAAAAGTTTTTTTATTGGAAGAAAATGATCCTATAATAACAGAGATAGCCGGTGTAATTGCTCATTTTGCGAATGATCCAAAAGAAGCTAAAAAGTATTTTGAACAGAACCTGACGAAGTATCCTGTTATTAATACAGATCCTGAATTTACAACCGCTATCAATCTGGGACAGATTTTATTGCAGGAGGGAAATAAAACTGATTCAGAAATACTACTATCAAATGCAATGGATATCAATATGGCTGAATGGCAGAAGGGCACACAAGACAGGCATATCCCATTTAATATCGCAAGTATTTTTGCGATTCGCGGAAAAAGGAACGAAGCAATTCAATGGCTTCAAAAATCTATCAATGCCAATTGGATTGACTATGCTATGGTAACCCATGGACCTGCATTTGCCGGAATGCGCAACGATCCTGAACTGAAACGTACTATCCAGCCAGTTGTTTCTAAAATGGAATCACTCCGTCTTCAAGCTGAAAAACTGTAGTTTAATTAGTTTTTGCGTAGTTGTACGTTTTATTTTTACAACGTATTGTTCCGCCTGAGACAGGAGGACCACCGTTAGCATGGATAACACCTGAAACAATTGCTGTAGCCATAGAGGTGCCCGATAAAATCCGATACGTGCTATTGTAATACGTTGAGAATACGCTTGTTCCAACTGCAACCCAATCAACCGGAGGTTGACCGTAATTTGAATAAGTCTCACATTTATTATCACAGGTTACCGAAGCTACGGTAAAGAGGTTATCGCCATCCAAACAACCCGGCATATTATCTTCAGCTTTCTTGCCATCATTGCCGGCAGCCATTACAATAAATACTTTTGATGTGGCTAATCGATTTAAGATAGCTTTGACTTCATCAAAATCAGAGTCGTTACATATATTATTTTTGTAAGCTCCTAAACTTAGATTAACAACATCACCCTCATTCATATATTGCGCTATATGGTTTAATCCTTCAATCAGATACGTCCATGTGCTTCTTCCAGAATTTTCAAATACTTTAATAGGTATAACTGTAGCGCCTGCTGATACGCCAACCATTCCATCAGGATCATTCTTTGCGCCTATAATACCGGCTACATGTGTTCCGTGACCGTGATAATCATTCGCGTCAGTATCCCAGGGAATCATAGATTTAGCCAGTTCTGGATCACTTTCAACAACTAAATCCGGATGATCAAATTGTATTCCGGTATCCACCACCCAAACTACTGTGCGTTTTCCGGTTCCATCTTTAGGGCCACCGGCTTTAGCAACTGCACACGTGGTTCCGTTTGATTCATCCGTTATATTCATATCCTGATGAATGGGATTACGTGCTCTGAATACATCCTGATGAATAGGGTTTCTAAAGAGTATTTCGTAATCCTGAAGTACTTTGGCATCCTTGCGTAATAGATCTGCTTGCTTTTCAGTCATTTTAACAGAGATGCCAACGGCTACATCAGAAAATATTCTGTTAGTATCTATTGCAATCCGATGCTGGCGCATTAAAGCTTTTACTTTTTCTTTTCCATTGTTTCTTTCTTTTTCAGTTTGCTTTTTGTAATCCTTTCTTGGTAATCCTTTTTGTTGCCCAGCAGATTGAATAACAGATTGTTCGGGAAGAAATACCAGGTATTGACCGGGTATTGCCCTGTAAATTTCTTCGGCAAGGTTTTTCTGTTCTAATGATTCTTCTTTGCCTTCCTTATCACCGCAAAATCCGGTGAGCAAAGCAATAAGAATAAAAGGGATAAGCTTTTTCATGTGGGGAGGGTTTTATATAGAGAATAAGAATTCAGCTACTGAATACTAATTGCTTATGCAACTCCCTACTGAACCTATGCAAATGCGTCCAACGAGCGGTGACGATAAACCGTGCTAAGCTTTAACTAAAGTAAAGATTTTTTTTGAAAAATAAAATTTTGGAGAGTTACTTATCCCTTGAGCGTTAAATGGTTAACTTTGATTATGCCCTCCCTGGTCCCCGGCTACGAATACGATATTTTTATCAGTTACCGCCAGAAAGACAACAAGTACGATGGTTGGGTGACTGAGTTTGTTTCCAATCTCAAGAAGGAACTTGAAGCTACCTTAAAAGAGGACATCTCAATTTATTTTGATGAAAACCCTCATGATGGACTGTTGGAAACCCATGATGTGGATGAGAGTCTGAAGGATAAGTTAAAGTGCCTCATCTTTATTCCCATAATTTCTCAAACCTATTGCGATCCCAAAAGCTTTGCTTGGAGCCAAGAATTTTTACCATTTAAGAAACTTGCCAGTGAAGATCAGTTTGGCTTAAAAGTGAAACTGGCGAATGGAAATGTATCCAGTAGAATTTTACCAGTAAAAATTCATGAATTGGACAATACGGATCGGGAACTATTAGATAATGAACTAGGCCCTTTACGGTCAGTTGATTTTATTTTCAGGTTGCCCGGGATCAACAGACCATTGCGTACGAAGGATGATGATTTGAAGGAGATAGTTCATTATGTCTTCTATCGTAATCAGATTAATAAAGTAGCAACGGCTGTTAAAGAAATTATTTCAATTCTTCGAATTCCATCTTTTGATATATCACCAGGAGATAAAACCTTAACAAAGGTTGTGAAAAAGGAGAATCATAGAAAGGTAACTATTTTGGCTTCTGTGATTCTGGGGGGTATAGTTGCATTACTTATTTACTTTTTCCCTTTTCATTCGTCTAGCCCTCCTATTGAAAATGCCAATAGGCCACGCATTGCAATTCTTCCTTTTAAAATTATTGGGGATAAAGATGCGGAGTACATTGCTAACGGCATGAGGGAATCACTTATAAAGCATTTAAGATCTAATGATAAACTGTTTGTTCCACCATCCTTGGTCGTTAATGAAAAATTAGCTGGGTTATCGTTTTTAGAAATCTCAGAAAGACTAAATGCTGACTTTATCATTGAGGCATCAACTCAGCGATGGGGTGATTCGATCAGTCTTATATTAGTACTCATCGATCCGCGAAAGGATGAGGTAAAATTTAGTTATAATTTCAAATCAATTTATAGGAATATTTTTACTATGCAGGATAATGTGGGTTCAGGAATATCAAAAGCATTAGGAGCAGCTTTTTCTGATAAGGCCAGGGATAAATTTAATCAATCCACACGACCAAATATTCAGGCATACGATTTATATCTACAAGGCATGGAGTATACGTATAAGTTTAACCATACTCAAGATAGGGATTACTTAGACACAGCAACTATATTCTTTAAAAGGAGTATTAAGGTTGATCCTCAATTTGCTGAGCCCTACTGTGAACTTGCGGGTAATTACTTTAGTCTTGATGGGAATCTGGACACTTTAGAATTTTATTTAACAAAGGGACTAGAGCTTGATCCAATGAATATTACCTGTCTTCACGTGAAGGCCGAATATCTGTTTCATTTCAAGAAGGATTCTGTTTTCTCGCTACGAGTTGCTGATGGCGCTATAAGGTATAATCCCTATGCCCGTGAGCTAATGTTGTGGATAGGCTGGCAGTATCACTATTGGCTAAAGGATGGGAGGGAAATTTTGGCCTTACCATACTATTTACAAGCTCATAATGTTGATCCCAATGCTGATGATCATTTAGGACTTTTAACCTTAGTCAATATTGGAATTTTTTTTAACGATATAGGTGATTTTAGCAGGAGTGAGCTTTTTTTTAATGAGGTAATGCATCGTGACTCGAATAGCCTCGGTACCTTAAATAGACTTGCACAATTGTACCGTAATTCAGGGGATTACGATAAATTAAATAGCCTTATACCAGAAATGGAAAGAATTAATGGCCAACTATATACGGCCAACTACTCGCATCTCTATTGGAAAGTTGTAGGCCAGCTCTATACTGGTAAGTACGATGGCGCCTTAACTGACTGTGAAGAATACATGGCAAAGACTAAAAGTAGTGATGGGATATTTACCATGTACGCTTTTCTTTTACAGAAGAACGGACAAAATGAAAAAGCTGAACAGTTATTGAGGGATATGGTAGATAAGCAGATGACTCGTACTAACCCGGATAATTCCATTCTGAGCCATTGTTATGCAATGTTAGGTGAAAAGGAAGAGGCATTGCATCATTTTGAAAAGCTTGCGTTTACACATACATATTCAGAAAGGAATCCATTTTTTTATTCTAGGGATATAATGTTGGAATCTATTTGGAATGAACCCGAGTTTGTCATGCGGACACAGAAGGAAATGAAAAGATTAAAAAAAATTAGAGAAAGACTTGCAAAAATGGAGAAAGAGAAAATTATCACTATCCCTAAATTTATTACAAAATATTGAAGTTAATAATCCCCAACCGTCTCTTGCAACTGCTCCAAGGCCTTTTTCAGTTCCTCATCATTCGGGGCAACTCCATGCCACTTGTGCGAATTCATCATAAAGTCAACACCATAACCCATTTCGGTGTGCATTAAATTCATAATGGGTTTTCCTTTTCCGGCAAGGCTTTTTGCTTTCTCTAAGCCGGCAATGGTTTCCTGTAAATTGTTACCGTTAAATTCGAGCACCTCCCAACCAAAAGCTTCCCACTTGGCTTTCAGGTTTTTCAGGTCCAGAATTTCCTTAACTGGTCCGTCTATCTGCTGGCCGTTGTAATCAATGGTGGCAATCAGGTTGTCCACCTTATTATGGGCAGCATACATGGCGGCTTCCCACACCTGGCCTTCTTGTTGTTCGCCATCGCCCATCAATACATAAACCAAATGGTTGTCATGGTTGAGTTTTTTTGTTTGTGCCGCTCCAATAGCTACGGAAAGTCCTTGGCCTAATGAACCGGAGGCAACGCGCACACCTGGAAGACCCTCGTGGGTGGCGGGGTGCCCCTGAAGGCGTGTGTTTAAGAAGCGGAAGGTGGAAAGTTCTTTCGTATCGAAGTAGCCTGCCCGTGCCAGGGTTGAGTACCATACGGGCGAAATATGACCGTTGGATAGGAAGAAGATATCTTCCCCCGTTCCGTCCATATTGAAGTCCTTATTACGTTTTAGTATATGAAAGTAGAGTGCTACAAAGAATTCAGTGCAGCCCAATGAACCACCCGGGTGCCCCGATTGGCATGCGTGAACCATGCGCACAATATCTCTGCGAATTTGAGAAGCTATATTTTGAAGGTGGTTGAAGTCTGGTTGAGGCATGCGTTGACGGGTTAAAAACGGTGTGAATATAGTGTGCCCCGTCACTTCATCCAAGTGCTGAAAGTATCTCTTTCAAAATTCAAACTTCAGAATGTTGATCCTACTTTTTCTTTTTAGCCGTCTTCTTAGCTGGTGATTTTTTTGCCGTGGCTTTCTTCTTAGGTGCCGACTTTTTAGCTGGCTTGGTGGGCGAGGTGCCTATACCTTTTAGTATCTGATCAGTATGGTTCTTTGTGTCAACCTTTTCTATAATCTCATTTATAACCCCCTTTTCATCAATAATGAAAGTAACCCTTGCGGTTCCCATATATTTTCTTCCATACATCGATTTTTCTACCCATGTTCCGTATTTGGTATGCAGGGTCTTGTCTACATCGGCCAGCAGGCGAAAGGGGAGTTTTTCTTTGGCGATAAATTTCTGGTGCGATTTCTCATTATCGGTGCTCACGCCCAAAACTTCGTAACCTTGTTTTTGCAAGATCTTGTAGTTGTCGCGCAGGTTGCAGGCTTCAGCGGTACATCCCGGGGTTTGATCTTTCGGGTAGAAGTAGAGAACTACTTTTTTGCCTTTGAAATCAGAAAGCTTTACGGATTTTCCATCCTGATCGTTTACGGTAAAGTCAGGAGCTTTGGAGCCAATAGGGAGTGCCATGGTTAAGGTATTTTTTGGGTGTATGTCTTTTTGTTTCCTGCTTGATCGGTAACTGTCAATTCAAAGTCGCCTTTTAATAATTCCTTAGGATTCAAACGCTCCGAAACGATAATACCTGTTTTAGCATCATAATTCAGTAACAACCATTTTCCATTAATGTTTGCTTCGTACGATGCAATACCGGAAAGGTTATCGCTGATGCGGAACCGCACGGCCTGGTTATTTGCATAAATGCGGTTGATTGATGGCGGAATGGTATCTGTCAGTATGGTGAAGTCACCTGTCTCCCTTGGGAAGAATGTAAGTTTCCCCTGGGCCCATTCACCGCCTTCGTAAGCGTATGACTTACCACGAACACGATATACGCTTGTAGCTTTTTGGTTCGTGTATGTTTTGACCGGTTTTAGGGTAACCGAAATACCGCGACTGAAGGCAACCTGGGGTCCCATGGAAAAAATCTCCAGACTGTCATTTTTTACTTCGTGTTTGGCCATGAAGTAAAGTGTATCATATAATGCCCTTTCCGGAAACCGGATATCCATTCGATCGCTGTAATATTTGTACTCAACTCCGGAGGGCACAAGTGCTTTGAAGTTGGGAACAATGGATTTATCACACAATACCATGGAGTCGGGTAAATTTTTTCTCAGGTCGATAAGGTAAACATCACGGGTGTTGTTGTAGTAAGTAGGTTCAAGTTCTGAAGCCACACCACGTGTGTATAGCAGAGCCGATTGATTTTCCGGATCGCATGGTTTTGCGGTTACCACCAGTGTATTGTCTTCAACTTCCCAGGCTAAATCTGTTTTGGCCGATTCAAGTGTAATAATTTCTCTAACCGGTTCGCTGGGCTTAAGCCTGAAGCGCACCGTGCTGGTATTACCATGAAAATCTCTCAACACAATTTTTACGTGTGTTTGTTTTGTTGGGTTTACTTTTATTTTTCCGTTCCCCGGAGAGTTTGCGTAAAACCGGAGATTGTTTCCGTCTTCCTGGTAAAGCCTGTAAAACCGTGTGCCCTCGTTCATCAGTTTCTTAAAATCCATTACGGTGTAAATCGCTCTGGCTTGTGTCAGGTTTAATTGTTCAATATTTTGTTTGAAGATGAGCACACTGTCTACGTAAACTTCAATGTTATTTACTCCGCATTTAAACCGGGCATTGTCAACCACGTCATGTGCCAATATCTCAAACCCAATGGTACCTGAGGCCAAAATGGGTTGCGACAATAGATAATCAGATCCTGATCGTTGCAGGTAAAATTCATACCTGCCGAACCGGTCGTTAATGCGCGAATTAATGTCTAATGTTTTAAAGGCGATTTTAGTAGCAACAGGTGGTGTGTTGTCGCGCACTTCGTTAAAACCATACTTAAGCGGATTAAGCGCCAGATTATTCGGATCACGAACATCAAAATGTAAGTGTGGTCCGCCTGATGAACCTGAATTTCCTGCAAAAGCAATGGTATCGCCTTTCTTTACCGGAAACTGTCCTTCACGAAAATATAAATCGATGGAAGATGTTTTTCGTCTGTATCGTTCTTTCAATATATAATCACCAACGGCCACACTGAATTTATCAAGGTGACCATACACGGTAGTATTCCCGTCCGGATGTTTTATGTAAAGCACGTTACCGTAGCCCGAGGGACTAACACCGCCTCTTGATATATATCCGTTCTGTACGGCAATTACCGGCCACCCGATTTCATTGTTTGTGCGAATGTCCAGACCAGTATGAAAATGTGTGCTGCGCAGTTCGCCCATCGTTCCCGATAAGGAGGCCGGATTGCCCGGTCGTATCGGGAAGACATAATTGCTTCCTTTTACTACATCAATATCGGGTTCACTAAACTGCGCTGCAGCCAGGTGGGCCAGGAAGAAGAGTATAACTCCTGGCTTACTTGATTTCAAATTCCAATAATTTTTCATCTTCAATAAAGGCCGTTAACACATTACCAACCGATACGGGGCCTACTCCTTTAGGGGTTCCGCTAAAAATTAAATCTCCGGTTCGCAGTGTAAAAAATTTAGATAAGTATGCTACAATATAGTCAAAACTAAAGAGCATTAAACTGGTATTTCCCCGTTGCTTCACTACGCCATCTACCTGTAAACTGAAATTGATGTCACTAAGGTTCCTGAATTCACTTACCGGGATAAATTTATCGGATATAGGCGCTGAACCGTTAAAGCCTTTGGCGATGTCCCAGGGCAAGCCTTTTTCCTTGGCCTTCTGTTGCAGATCACGTGCGGTAAAATCAATACCAACGCCTATGGCATCATAATACTTGTTGGCAAACTTCTCCTGTATGTTCTTGCCTTCTTTGCAGATGCGCAATACCAGCTCAACTTCGTGATGAATGTCATTCGAAAAATCGGGGTAATAAAACGGTGCATTGTTTCGCAGGATGGCCGTATCGGGTTTTGTAAAAATCACGGGTTCGTCAGGACGCTCGTTGTTTAATTCTTGAATATGCTCTACATAATTGCGTCCGATGGCGAAAATTCTCATAACAATCTATTTAGGATACAAAGCTATTAACAATCTGATTGTGAATGTGTATTTTTGGTTCAAATTTACAACGTATGATCAGAAATGTAATTGTTCTTTTGATAGGCGGCCTTATTGTTTATGCGTGCGCTACTGTTCCGGTCACAGGTCGCAGTCAATTAAGTCTTATCTCCAATGCGGAAATTATTCCGATGGCGAATCAACAGTATCGTGAAGTGATCACGAAAGGTCCATTATCCAGAAATGCTGAACAAACTGCCATGATCAAGCGGGTTGGTGTCAATATTCAAAAAGCTGTAGAGCAATATATGGCAGAGAAAAACCTGTCTTCCCAACTGAGTGGATTTGCATGGGAGTTTAACTTGATTGAAGAACCGACAGTAAATGCCTGGTGTATGCCGGGTGGCAAGGTGGCATTTTATACAGGGATTCTTCCGGTTTGCAAGGATGAACTGGGCGTAGCGGTTGTAATGGGGCATGAAGTTGCCCATGCTATTGCCAATCATGGTCGTGAACGGATGAGTCAGCAAATGGTAGCGCAGGTAGGTGTTCAATCACTTGGTGCATTAATGGGGCAGAATCCTACACTGGGCAATGAACTTTTCATGCAGGCTGTTGGTGCAGGAACGAGTATTGGCATGCTCAAGTTTAGTCGCCAGCATGAATCAGAAGCCGATAAGATGGGATTGATTTTTATGGCGATGGCGGGCTACGATCCGCAGGAAGCACCACGTTTCTGGGAGCGAATGGCTGCTTTGAGTGGCGGGCAGGCTCCACCTGAGTTTCTTTCAACACACCCGTCATCTGAAACGCGTGTTCGTGATTTAAACAGTTGGATGCCCGAAGCGATGCAGTATTATAAGAAGTGACGAATGCAGAATTACGAATGACGAACATTGAATTTTGAATGTTGAACGTAAACACTGTGATTATGAAGGCACTCATGAAGTTTTTGATGATATTCATTTTAACCGCAAGTGTCGTTTACGGACAAAGTCTTAACGGGGCGTGGAAACTGGTAACCCAAAACGGAAAACCGTTCACAGAAGAAGCGGTTAAGATTTACAGCGATTCGTATTTTATGTTTGCCATCTATGACAAAGAAGGAAAATTTATAAAAGCTGGTGGGGGAATTTATAGTGTAGACAAGAAAAATTATACTGAAGTGCTAGACTTCTATACCACTGACAGCACTAAAGTTCGGCAACCAGTTAACTATTCTTATTCATTAAAAAAGGATGAACTTACCATCGAGGCACCTATGCATGGCATGGTATTGAAAGAAACCTGGAAAAAGGTTGACGCAACAACATCACCACTAAACGGTGCATGGCGCTTTGGTGCGCGGGTAAATGATGAAGGTGTGGCGGGCGAACGCAGGGGAGGAACATCGCCCCGGCAAACACTGAAAATTCTTTCTGGTAATCATTTTCAATGGGCAGCTTTCAATTACGAAACCAAACAATTTATGGGCACCGGTGGTGGAACCTATAAACTTGAAGGTGGTAAGTACACGGAAACTATCCGCTTCTTCTCCCGCGACAATTCCCGTGCAGGAATGTCGTTAACGTTTGATTGCCGATTAGAGGGTACGGATTGGTACCACAAGGGTAAAGGCACTACGGGCAATCCGGTTAGTGAAGTTTGGGAGAAGATTAAATAAGCGTATTTGGCTTCACTCAGTAAGGTGTATTCTCATCTTTGCTGTTGTAATCTTGATTAAGCGTGTAGTGACTATTTTCACCCGGCTGTAATTTTTTGGCTGCTGATGCTATCTATTGACCGATGGACACAAAACAAAAAAATAAATTCCTTCGCATTGCCGGCATCGCGTTGTTGATGGTAATGGGTGGTGCCGCTGGCTACTGGGGAGCAGCAACCGGTATGAAAGCTGCCGCTGAATTGCCGGGAGAAGTGGTGGCAGCCATAGCTCTGTTGTTTATCCCTGCGTGCTTCCTGGTTATTGGTATTCACGAAGCAGGACATGCGCTGGCAGGTATAGCCGTAAACTTTGATTTTCGCATGTATGTTGTGGGGCCCTTGCTTTGGGACAAGGAAACTACTGGCTGGAAATTCAAATGGAATAAAAACATAAACACGTTTGGGGGCATGGTGATCTGCATTCCTCCTCCATCTGATGATTTGAACAAACGCTTTTCCGCGTATGCAGCTGGGGGACCTCTGGCAAGTTTTCTTTTGGCAGCACTGGCGTATGGTGCGTATCAGGTGCTGTCAGGCTTTGCCCCAACGGGTGCGGGCCCGATAGTGGCTGGTAATTTACTCTATATCATTTCCATCATCTCCGCGATCATCTTCATCATTACGATGATTCCCGTTCACAGCGGAGGGTTCTCTTCCGATGGCGCACGCATGCTGCGCTTGTGGCGCGGTGGCGATACTGCCCGTTTTGAAATCATGTTACTCAAAATCATCAGCACCAGCATGGCCGGCACACGGCCTTCGCACTATAGCCTTGACGACCTACAGGAAGCCCTGGCGCTGGCCGAGAAAATTGATGCCCCCATGAGGGTTTATCTCCAGTATTACTTCTACTACCGTGCGCTTGACAATGATGATGTTGACCTGGCCGAACAACACCTTACGGCATATATCGGACAAATCGAAGCCATACCCGAAGGTGTTCGCGGAAGCGTATGGATCGATGCTGCATTTTTTTATGCTGCGATCAAGAAGGATGAAGCGCGTGCAGTAGAATGCTTTCAGCAGTACAAGCCTTCGGCCCTGATCCCTAAAGCTATAGTGTTGGCCACTGAAGCTGCTATCGCCAGCCTTCAGAAGGATGAAGCGAAAGCCAGAACATTAGCCCAACGGGCGCTGGCCGAAATTCCGAATATGATTGACCGGGGTGCGGGCATTTTATTCCGCGAAAAAATACAGGCTTTTTTGAAGTGAAGTTCAATGATCGGATGGAAACATTGCTGCCTGCCTGATGATGATCGATCGGTATCTGTTTCGTTTAGGTGAGTGTGCTTTCGTCCTTGTTATTGTACTCGCGATAGAGTGTATATAGCTGCTCAAGTGTAGTGGCGATGTCTTTAGACTCCAATAGTATACGAACCTGTAAAAGTCCAATCCTGTTTCCGATACTATCCTTTTGCAGGGCAATGATTTGTTCATCGATGGTTTGATTAATTGAGTTGATCAATTTTTGTTGCAACGATGATAGTGCTTCAGCGTGAATAAAGCTTGATGAACCAATGTCTTCACATACCAGCGCGGTATAGTCAGTCAGTCCCTTTTCAATTTCCTGAAGCTTCTGCAGGAATTTTTTTGATGGCGTGGTGTGGTAATTCTTCAGGTGTTCCGTACAGCTTTCGCTGATCAGCAGCGTGCTTTGATATAGATCCTGCATATGATCAAACATGAGGATATACAACCGGCTGGCCGGTAGATTATGCCTGGGCATTTTCCTGACGTACTTAATAATTTTGTGCTGGGTTACATTGGCCTCTGCCCTGAGTTCCTGCATGCGAAGCATAGTTTTTTCGGCTGCTTTTCTTTTTTCCCTCGCCAGTGAATCAACGCTGGTCGTGTATACCTTCATTAATAATTTAAGGTTTCTAACAGTTACATCATTACTTTCGTCAATGGCCTGTTTCAGGTCTTTAAGCTGGCTTGAAAAAACCTTCTGACTGGTCAATTCTTTTTTACCCTTTTGTGCAAATACGACATGACTTCGGATAAGAACAAAAGCACTCAATGCAGTTACTACAATTACCCCCGTGGGACCGGTCTTGAAAAGTATAAGGGCAATAAGTCCGCTGGCTGTGAAAGCAATAAAGGCAGTAATCAGCCATCCGGCAATAACGTTCATTACTCCTGCAACTCTGTATACGGCACTTTCACGGCCCCATGCCTTGTCGGCAAACGAGCTGCCCATAGCCACCATAAACGTGACAAATGTTGTGGAGAGTGGTAACTTTTGTGAGGTGCCATACGCAATGAGTACACTGGATACCAGCAGGTTTACAGATCCGCGCACGAGATCAAAAGAGGGTTGATCCTTTTCGTTTATGGGTGTTACTTCTTGTGCTGTAAATCTTTTTTCCAATGATTTTGACCATGACCGTGGTAACAGTAGATCAAATGCTCTGCCGGCAAGCAAGCCTGCTCCAACCAAAATGCGTGATAGCGCGTTAGGTCGAAACTTCTCATCACCTTCATCCTGACGGCCGAGGGATATTTCCGTTTCAGTAACTTTTCGACTTTTGGCATTGGTCCAAAGCGTAATGACCATTACGATGCCAGCAGCCAATAAGATCCATGCGGGTGTCACGACTTCTTTTGCCAAGCCAACCATATGAAACTGATCAGCCGGAATGCCTGATGCCGACCAGTTATTGAAGGCCATCATACCCGCAACGGCAACACCAATAAAATTTACCAGGTCATTGCCGGCAAAGGCCATCGCGAGCGCGAAGGTTCCTAGCAGCACTACTACTTTCAGTGGGTTGATGCGTGTGTACCACATAATGAACTGGATCAGCATACTGAAAAATGCAAAACTGCTGAGCAGAATGGAGAAGGTATGTCTTGTGATCCATTCCACCTGAACATTTGTAATTAATGCGCTTCCCTTGGCGCCTTTGATCAGCAGGAAGTAGAGTATGGTGGTTATGGATAATCCACAAAATACGGCACCATATTTTTTGACTGACTTTTTCAACGAGAAGGTAAAGGCCAATCGTGCGATGTGCTGAATAAAGGAGCCTAGAATAAACGCAAGAAATATAGAAAGGAAAATGCCGCTGATAATGGTTATCGCGCTTGAGAAATTCAGGATGTTACTAAGAGGTATGTCCTGCCAGGCTAAACCCTGCATTAATGAATGTAGTACCCCGATGGCAAAAGCTGCACCTAAAATCTCAAACACTAACGATACAGTTGTTGACGTAGGTAACCCGATGTTGTTATAGAAATCTAACAGTATAATATCCGTAAGCATAACGGCCAGAAAAAGGTACATCACCTGGTCGAAGGTGAAAAAGGAAGGGTTAAAAAGTCCGTTTTTCGCGACTTCCATCATGCCGCTGGAAAATGCTGATCCAATAAGAATACCGGCACTGGCTACCAGTAAAATGGTGCGCATGGGTGCCGCCTTGGATCCAATGGCGGAATTAAGAAAATTAACGGCATCGTTGCTTACCCCTACAATCAGATCAACAATTGCGGTAGTGAATAGTAGGATGATTAGAATCTGATAGAATTCCATACCGTATTATTGGATCGGGCGAAAGTAATTAAAGGGCATATTCTGATGAACTGAACAGATAGCTTTATTCATTTCAGCGCAGATAAGAGTATCTAAAATCAAGAAGACTGGCAGGGAGGTGTTATTTGGAAAAACAAAAGTAGAGCAAATTCGAATTGAAAACATAGGATTACACAAGGAAAATTATTTGCTTATCGAATACGGGAAAAAATAAAAATGCATGAAATCGACCAACCTGTTGATTAATTCCATGATCTTTGTGGAAGTTCAATTTTGCCTATGCTTACCCTTATTATTGTAGTCTTTGTTCTAGGCTATCTGGGTATTGCATTTGAACATTCCATAAAAATCAACAAAACTGCCATTGCCATTGTAACCGGTGTTCTTTGCTGGACATTGTTTATGATCAGCTCACCGGAAGAGGGTCTACTGCAAAGCCAGGCATATCAAAAGTTTCTTACAATTTCGGGTGTAGAACACGGCCCTTCAAATGAGGCATCACCCCAAGAACTTCACCGAGAGTTTGTAACCTACTCCCTTTCAGAGCATCTCGCTGAAATTTCCCAAATACTGTTTTTCCTGTTGGGCGCCATGACCATTGTTGAATTGGTGGATGCACATCATGGGTTCCGGTTGATTACCGACCGGATCAAAACAAGAAATCCTAAAACCTTGCTTTGGTTAGTGTGCTGGATAGCGTTCTTTCTTTCTTCTATTCTTGACAACCTCACCACCACAATTGTGATGGTATCGCTGTTGCGGAAATTGATCCCTGACAAGGAGACCAAACTTTTTTTTGCCAGTATGGTGGTCATTGCAGCCAATGCAGGTGGTGCCTGGACTCCCATCGGGGATGTAACCACCACCATGTTGTGGATTGGCGGCCAGATTACTGCTTTGAATATTATGAAAATGCTCTTTGTACCGAGTGTAATCTGCTTGATGGCGCCCTTACTATT
Source organism: Flammeovirgaceae bacterium UBA2366 (assembly GCA_002344065.1). Lineage (GTDB taxonomy): Bacteria > Bacteroidota > Bacteroidia > Cytophagales > Cyclobacteriaceae > UBA2336. The sequence continues at coordinate 386,819 of DDTK01000011.1, read as the reverse complement.
TCTGGGTTTAACCATGAAAGGTTCATTCCATGTATTGACAGAAAACAAACATGTAGTAGATGGATCAACAACATCACACGGAAAAGTAATGCTCTTTGCAGGAGTGGGTGCTTTGATTTCAGTTCCTGTTTTCAAAACCTTTACGCACATGCCTCCCTATACGGGCATCTTGCTTGGATTAGGCATACTCTGGATCGTGTCGGAGTTACTTAACCCTGAAAAAGATGAGACCAATCGCAAGCACTATACCGTGGCCGGTGCCCTTCAGCGAATAGATGTTCCCAGTGTATTATTCTTTCTTGGAATTCTGCTTGCTGTTGGTGCATTGGAAACTATGCAGGTACTGCAACACTTTGCTCAAACACTTGAGCAAACATTTGGTGATCAGCGTATCATTGTTACATTAATCGGTCTATTATCGGCTATTGTTGATAATGTGCCACTGGTAGCGGCAACCATGGGCATGTACGATCTTTCTGTCTATCCCCCGGACCATATGGTTTGGGAGTATCTTGCTTATTGTGCCGGAACAGGCGGAAGTCTTTTGATTATAGGCTCAGCTGCTGGCGTGGCTGTAATGGGAATGGAAAAGGTAGATTTCATCTGGTATATTAAAAGGATAAGCTTACTGGCCCTAATAGGATACGTTACCGGTGCTGCGGCCTATATCTTAATGGAAAGCTATCTATGATTCATTTTAACATTTTAATCCTATAGAACGATGATGAACTTACTTTTGCTGTTGGCCGGATTCATAATCCTGATAAAAGGAGCCGACTTCCTGGTGGCCGGGGCATCATCAATTGCAAAGAAGTATGGAATATCAAACCTGGCCATCGGGTTAACCGTGGTGGCCTTTGGCACTTCTATGCCGGAGTTGATTGTGAGCCTTTTGGCTGCCATAAATGGACAAAATGATGCATCCTTCGGTAATGTGATTGGCAGCAATAATTTCAATCTTCTTTTTATCCTTGGGCTTGCGGGTACCATTTATCCACTGGTGGTACAAAAGAGCACCGTGAAGTTTGAGATACCAATATCCTTGTTGGCCGCAGGTATATTATTTTTTCTGGTGAATGACAAACTCATCGGGAATGAAAATATTAATTCGCTTGGTCGTATTGATAGTGTTGTGTTGCTGCTGTTCTTTGTAGCCTTCATGGGCTACGTTTACAAAACCATGAAAAACTCAACAGATGAGGACACCGGAACCAACGCAAAGATGTATGGAATGCTGACAGCAATAGGCATGGTTATACTTGGGCTAGGGATGTTGATCGGTGGGGGCAAGCTTGTTGTAGATAGCGCAATTGATATTGCACACTACTTTGGATTGAGTGAGAAGTTAGTAGGCCTTACTATTCTGGCTGCCGGAACTTCCTTACCTGAATTGGCCACATCGGCAGTAGCTGCTTTTAAACGCAACACCGACATTGCCATAGGAAACGTAATCGGATCCAACATCTTCAATATATTTTTCATTTTGGGTACAACCGGATTGATTTCACCAATACCCTTTAACACTGAATTAAACTTTGATATCTATGTGCTGCTGGGTTCAACCATCGTGTTAATGATTTTCATGTTTACATTAAACCGTGCAAAACTAGACCGGTGGGAGGCTGTTATGCTATTGGGCGCTTACATCACCTATACCGCATACCTGATTAGTGTTGATTAAAATTGTTTCTTAAGAAAATCAATCTTGAGCGACTGAATAGCCTCAATAAAAAACAGAACAGCGCCCCCTTTCGGGAAGACGCTGTCTGCGGTTTACAGGTAGTTTCTTTTTAGCCGAAGTTGAATACGCCCATCATATTCAGCAACACAGCGAGGATAAGTAGCGGACACACGAAGCGGATGAAAAATATGTAAGCTTGTTGAGCCCAAATAGTTTTCCTGAAGGTGGCTGAACCTTCCCCGAGTTCGGTTACCAAATCCTTTATATTCATTTTCCAACCTGCATATATGCAGGTCGTAAATGCCACTACTATAATGAAGAATGTACCGAAGTAATAATCGAGGATAGATAGGAAACCGCGGTTCAGGTTGCCGATTTTATCAGCAAAAGCATTAGCAGAGGTTTCCGAACGAAAGACAAAAGCCACATGCTCATCGCTGGGTTCTGTACCCGTGAATTCGGTGTTAGTCTCTTCCTTCAGTTCAGTTTCCCATCGATTGACATTCTCTTGCTTTACAGTTCCTGTCAGTACAACATGGTAGTTACCGTTTATCGGTTTAACGGTTGTCGATACTGCATTTACATCCAATCCCCGCAGGGTCATGTTTGAGAAGTACTCCGAACCTCCGGATGATAGGGCTGCAGGAACGCCTACGAGGAAGGCCAGGATACCGATGAGTATAGAAGCTTTTTTGCGTTTCCATTTCTTCTCATCGATGAAGTAGGAGGCCGGCACTTCAAGCATGGAGATGGTGGAGGTAATGGCAGCTACCATGAGGATAAGGAAAAACACTGCACCCACAATAGCGCCACCGGGAATGGCGCGGAACACTTCAGGCAAAACCTGGAATACAAGTGTGGGTCCGGCTTCGGGAGATTTTCCAAACGCGAACACGGCTGGGAAAATCATTAATCCGGCAAGCAATGCCACGGTGGTGTCCATAAGTCCAACCCATACAGCACTGCTAACAATGTTGGTTTGTTTGGAGAGGTAAGAACCGTATGTTACCATAATGCCCCAGCCGATACTCAGTGAGAAGAACGCCTGGCCTAAAGCTGCAAGAATAGTGTTGGCCGTGATTTTGGAGAAGTCGGGGGTAAGATAGAATACAACACCCTGCCATGCGCCATCGAGCGTTACGCTGCGTAGCGCGACAACAAGAATGAGAATGAGCAAGGCCGGCATGAGCACCTTAGTAGCTTTTTCAATTCCTCCGGAAATTCCCCCCAACACAATGGAGATGGTAATGGCAATCACCACGCCCAACAGCGGTATAGTGTAGAGCGGATTGGCTGCGAAAGAAGCAAAGGAAGAGGTTGAACCGCTTAGTGATTTAAACACGTAACCGATGGTCCACCCGGCAATTACGCTGTAGTAAGAAAGCACAAAAAAACTGACCAGCAGGGCGAGTATGGCACCGAAGCCCAGCCATACCGGGCCCGCGCCTGTATCGCGAAAGGCACCGATGGTGCTTTTTCGGGTGAGCCGCCCCAGTCCGATTTCCGTGAACAACAAGGGTACGCCTATTAGCAGAACAATGCTCAGGTAAACGAATACAAAGGCACCACCGCCATGTTCGCCAGTAAGGTATGGAAAGCGCCAGATGTTACCGAGGCCAATGGCCGAACCTGCGGCCGACATTATAAAACCAAAACGAGAGCCCCACTGGCCCCGGTTTTCAGTAGATGGTATAGACATATTTACAACTTGGTGTCAAGAATATTGAATAACTACTATTAAAAATTAGCTACCGCGATCATGAGTCCGATAAAGGAAGCTAGCATGATGAGCGGGAACCAATAGCGTGCAAAGAATTCGATTACATTTTTCATACGTAAATGATGATTTCAGAAGGTGAAACAAAAGTGAATGGCTCTACCCGTTGAGTTGGGGAGCAGTATACTTCTGAAAAGATCAGGGGGCCTGAGCCGAGAGGGTATTAAAAATAGGATGACGATAGATAAATCTGTTCAGCGAAAAGACGGACTGAACTGAAGAAATCAGTAATCGTGATAAGCGGAAATTTGTTGAAGCTCTTAGTGCAGAGTCGGTGAATTTCTTCACCGCAGTATCTGATGAAGTGGAGGGAGTGGTAAGGTTCTGGAACACCACCTTACCGGATGTTGCTTTGAAACTCTGCTTACACTGAGCGGCCTGTACAGGAGTAATGACAGACCATGCCAGGAGGCAGAGCGTGAGTAAAAAGGTGTTGAGTTTTCTGATCATGAGAACTATCCGCGCATAAAAATAATGGAAATGCTGACGAGAATTTTCATAATGGCGCAGGAATAATTTTTAACGTTATTTCAATCTGAGACCAATACCTGCATTAACATTAATGGCTGCGATTTCTCCTAAATGATCGTAGGCCGATGATTTGGCCGAAAAGTAATCGGCATTGAACAGCAGGCACCAGGTTTTAGAATAGTTGTACCGGTACATAAGCCCAACCGAGTAACCGTAAGTCCAGCTTTCACTGGCAGAACGACCCGAATTATGGGCATATTCAAACATTGAATACACACTACCTACCATGGCCCGCATATGGAGAATGGATTTCTCTGAAAGGTTGGAAGATAGCATGGGGCCAGCCAAAAGTGCACCATAAACGGAAAGAGCATCTTCGCGCAACGTTTTGCTTAAATGAGCACCGCTGAACAATGAGGCACAAAACCCGACATTTTTCCATACCGGATACCCAAAGTTTACCAGGTTTATATTTAACCCTGTGCCTCCATCGCCCTTGTCTTTAATATCGGCCAACGGAAATGCGGGGCCAAGCGTAATACCGATGTAACCCTTTTTATCCTCTATGGTTTGTGAAAGTGATTTCAAAGCCACTAACAGTGTCAGGATACTTAAGAACATTTTCATACTAATAAATTATGTTTGATGAACAAGCCTAAATTCAAACGTGTAGGTTTCGCTTTACTATCCAACGGAAAATCCGAGTTTTACATATAGTCAAAGTAAGGTATTGTCTTCCCTGGCAACATTAAATTTACAGTCATAAAAAGATATGATGTCAATAAGTCGGGTCAATTTAAGTCAGGGGTTAGTTGATTTCTGTCTAACACGGCCACTTAAAATAATCATGGCTAAAAAAAGTAGTAAAACGAAGATGAAGGCAATGCGCAATGTTTGCCAGTCGGCAATGAATCCGATAATAGGCGGCCCCACCAGAAAACCTGAATAACCAACGGTGGTAACCATGGCCAATCCAACGCCAGGTGGAAGATCAGGTGCGTTACCGGCAAGGCTGTAGGCAATAGGTACAACTACGGAAAGACCAATACCCACCAGAAAGAAACCGGTAATGACAAAGAGGGGTTCGTTTAGAAAGATAGCGATGCTGAGGCCTGCCGTAGCGATAAGTCCGCAGATGAGAATAAGGCGTTGATCACCTAGACGGAACCGTGCGTTATCACCGGCCAGGCGACCGATCGTCATGGCCAAAGCAAAAGCCGCCAGGCCAAGGGGTGCCAGTGCCGTATCGGCATGAGAAACTTTTTCAAGGTAAATGGTGCTCCAGTCTGCCATGGCACCTTCGCCCAGCATGCTGCAAAAAGCAATAATGCCAATGCTGATCATTGCGACATTAGGAAGACGAAATGCCGGGCCTTCCTGCTTTGTAGTGGGCTTATCATGGATAAGATAATACCGCATGAAAAAGGATATGATCACACTGACAAGAGTGATTGTACCGAGATGAGTGAATAGCGGTGTATTCAGTGAGGAAAACAACGAGCCCATGCCTGCACCCAGCATCATACCAATGCTAAATAAGGCGTGAAAGGAAGTCATGATGGGTTTGCCAAGTTGCCTTTCTACCATTACCGCTTGTGCATTCATAGATACATCTAGCATCCCGGCCGAAATGCCCATCAGAAAGAACAGTATTATCAGGCCGGCAAGGTTAAAAGTCCAGGGAACAAACGGCACAAGCAGACAGTAGAAGAAAACAGAGAACAAGGTGATTCTTCGGCTGCCAAACCGTATGATAAACCAGCCGGTAAACGGCATGGCACCAATAGCCCCAATCGATGAAGCAAGCAGGACAAATCCTAAGGTGCCGTTATCAATGACGAATTGTTCCTGCACACGGGGTAAGCGTGAATACAGGTTGGCATGAATAAATCCATTGAGGAAGAAAATGATCTTAACGGCAATACGTGGGTAATTCACACTATCAGGAACGAAAATTAGATAATAATTTCAGTTATGTGAGTATCCGCCTCCAATCCTAAAATTGGCGTCATTGCGATCCGCTACAGGTGGAGAAGCAATCTCAATTTCAACGTTGAAAACGAGATTGCCATGGTCGTACCCCCCTCGCCATGACATCAGCTTAGTACTTTAGGACTTTTACGGATATTCAGATTTCAGTTATTTATTCTTCAGCTCACGAAGCTTAATCTCGGTGAGCTTTCGTTTTGTATCCAATGGGAAATCTCCATTCATCATCCAGTCGTAGTAGGAGGGTTCCTGTTTTAGAACGTCTAATACTTTTTTATTCTTGTGTTTACCGAAATTAAAAAGCTCTTCACCTTTTTCACTTTTTACCATTCGCCCGGCCAGGTCAACCAATCCTGAACCGGTGAGCTGCGCCAATGACTCCATGTTGTTTTTGATTTCGCCTATGGTCTTGCCCAGGCCATCAACAACCGGCTGGCCTTCATACTTTTCAATTTGCGCCAGCAGCACATCCAATGTGGCTTGTGTATCGGCTTCGGCCGTATGCGATTCCTGTAGTTCCTTATTCAAATAAAATTTATAGGCGGCTGAAAGTGTTCTTTTTTCCATGAGGTGAAAAATACGCTGCGCGTCAATTATTTTTTTACGGCTGTAATCAAACTCAACACCGGCTCTTAGAAACTCTTCAACTAAAATGGGAATGTCGAACTTGAGCACGTTAAACCCGGCCAGATCGCCACCTTCAAAGAATTTTGCATAATCTTTAGCTACATCTTTAAACGTGGGTTTGTCCTTAACGTCTTCATCTTTTAATCCATGAAACTTTGTCGATTCAGCCGGTATGGGAATGGTAGGGTTAAGTATTGCTGCCTTCTTTTGGATCTCACCATTGGGCATAACTTTTATAACTGCAATTTCAATAATGCGGTCGGTAGAAATGTTGGTGCCGGTGGTTTCAAGGTCAAAAACACAAAGCGGGTTGCGGAGGTTAAGTTGCATAGTGTAGTGTTAATCAGGATGAAGTAACCCTGATAAGTTTATAACGGAAAGCTGGAAATGGCCTGATAAAATTGTTCTGAAGTAATACCGATCCGTTTTAGGAGTTCTTTGGCTCCGCTGATGTTTTGAAAGTTTACGCTTCCGTAAATATTCACCGGAATTTTGTCTTTACCGGATATCAGAAAATGCCGACCCGCTTCAGAAGTATGCGGATGGATTTTATAGCCAATACTAAGCACATCTGGCCGTGGTTTTGATCCCACCAGCAGGGCAATCGGATCGTTCTCGCAATAAAACAACAACCCTGCTTTGGGTGAGCTGTCAGCAAATTTGTCGAATAGCTTTACATAATCTTCTTCTGCGGTAAACTCATCGGAGGCAGTCCATATGATATTGCTGATCAGACCTATATGATGTTTATACAGCTCCATATTTTGCTCTTCGCTCTCTATAATAATAATTGGTGCGTCCGATAACCTGGAACTTGCGCTTAATCCGTGCACTGCAGCGCTTATAACATAATCAAAAGGGCGCTTATAGTAATTGAGTACATGAATAAGTAAAGCTGTTAAGGTTGTTCTTCCCCGGCTTCCGGTAATGACAATGCGCTGCTTGTCAAGGGATTGTTGAAGGATAGTCTCTGGTTGAATGGTCATGCCTGAACAGATAATCGGTTAGTGCGAAAGTAACTTAAATAGTTGTTTTGAAAAAGCCTGAGTTAACGAAGGTTTGTCACGGCCTGTCAGTTGTTATCAACTATACTTGAACAAGTATTGAATTTTGTATGTGTACAACTTGTTAATGAGCATGTGTATTCATCATTTTTTTGTATTGAACGAATGTTATTAAACGGGAGTCGTGTTTGCTTACGTTTGTCACCTTGTTAAAAAGCAACACGTCCAACAACCACGGTATGGAGCAAAACCGATCAACGCCAATGCGGACAGGAAGTAAAACCATGATGCCCTCCGGCAAGGGAGGCAAACTTTTGGTGCGTGATATCTCCGAAAGTCTGGGAAAACTTCCTCCACAGGCGCTTGATCTGGAAGAGGCTGTGTTAGGCGCGCTCATGTTAGAAAAGGGTGCGCTTAACGCAGTTGTTGAGTTCCTGAAGCCAGAGCATTTTTATTCGGAGCAACACCAGGAGATTTACAGGGCCATCATTGATCTGTTCAAAGGCTCAGAGCCTGTAGATATGCGCACGGTAGTAAACCAGTTGCGCAAAAATGCCAAGATTGAACTGGTAGGCGGTGCCTACTACATTGCTGAGTTAACCTCTAAAGTAAGTTCAGCGGCCAATATTGAATACCACGCCCGTGTAGTAATTGAGTTGGCCATTAAGCGCGACTTGATTCAGATTGCATCACAAATCCATCATGATGCCTATGAAGACACAACGGATGTTTTTGAATTATTAGACAAAACAGAGCAATCCATTTTTGAGATATCGGATTCAAACCTTCGCAAGAATTACGATAATATGAAGAACCTGATGTATCGTGCCATTCAGGAACTTCAAAAACTGAAAGAACATAAGGATGGATTAACAGGAGTGCCTTCCGGTTTTACTGCGCTGGACAGAATGACTTCCGGTTGGCAAAATTCTGATCTGGTAATTATCGCGGCACGGCCCGGTATGGGTAAAACCGCGTTCGTTGTGTCAGCTATGCGCAACGCTGCAGTTGATTTCAAACGGCCGGTGGCAATTTTTTCGTTGGAGATGGCTTCTGTTCAGTTGGTGAACAGAATGATTTCTGCGGAAGCGGAATTGGAAGGCGAGAAAATCCGCAAAGGACAATTAGCTGAATTTGAATGGGCGCAATTGGTTCATAAAACCAACCGCTTGTCTTCAGCTCCAATTTTTATTGATGATACTCCTGCACTTTCTATTTTGGAGTTGCGTGCCAAATCACGAAGACTAAAAGCTGAGCATGGTATACAGTTGATTATTGTTGACTACCTGCAATTGATGCGGGGTGATGCAGGCGGTAACCGCGAACAGGAAATTGCTTCCATCTCGCGTGCGTTGAAAGGCATTGCAAAAGAACTCAACGTTCCGGTGTTGGCGCTGTCACAGTTGAGTCGTGGGGTGGAAACCCGTGGTGGGGATAAGCGTCCGCAGCTTTCCGACTTGCGTGAATCGGGCTCTATTGAACAAGATGCGGATATGGTAATATTCCTTTACCGTCCTGAATACTATAAGATTACGGTAGATGAAGAAGGCATGCCAACACAAGGTATGGGCGAGGTGATTATCTCCAAACATCGTAACGGTTCAACCGGAACTGCCAAGCTCAAGTTCATTGGCAAGTATACCAAGTTCGCTGATTTCGATTCACCCACACCACATGAGAATCCATTTAGTGGCATGATTACGCGGGAAAGCCGTATTAATCAAATCAGGCCTGAAGACGAGCCCCCTGTTTCGGGCAACGAAGACGATATGCCGTTCTGATAATTTTCAAAAGCGATCAGTCATCAGCCAGCAAGTTATATGCAGCCTGAAGTTCTTTTAAGGTTGCTGAGTCATTCATCTTTCTGGCCAACGTAATTCCTTGTTGGTAGAGTTGAAGGGCTTCACTCGTCTCTCCAGTTTCTTCCTTCATCAAAGCCGCCTGATAATAGGTGGGCAGATACTCAGGGTGATGGGTTAAAAGATGCCTGAACAATTTCCCGGCTTCTGCCAAATTGTTTTTTTTATACTCGAGAGCAAGGGCGTAAAGTGAAAAGACATCGTTCGGATCTTCTTCCAGAAACTTCAAAAGTTGCTCTATTCGCGTCAAATTCATTTTATTTTGAGTTTTTGGCCTTCCAAATTTCGGATTTTATGCTTTATCTTGAGGCCCGTTTAAGAAATTTCGTATAGTTAAATTTTTCAGACAGCACGATGAAGATCCTGGTTTGTATTTCGCATGTTCCTGACACTACTTCCAAAATCAATTTTATTGACAACAACACTAAATTCGATACAAATGGTGTTCAGTTTATTATTGGTCCGTATGATGATTATGCACTGGCCCGTGCTGTTGAATTGAAAGAATCCTCCGGTGCGACCATTACTGTTATTAATGTTGGCTTAGTGGATACTGAGCCAACCATTCGCAAGGCTTTAGCTATAGGTGCAGATGATGCTATTCGTGTAAACGCAGAACCAACCGATTCCTTTTTTGTGGCTTCGCAGATTGCAGAACAGGCAAAAGCGGGTGGTTATGATTTGATTTTGATGGGCAGAGAGTCTATTGATTATAACAGTGGGGCAGTTCACGGTATTGTAGGTGAGCTGTTGGGTGTGCCATCCATTTCTCCTGTTATGAAACTCGATATTGAAGGGAATACCGCTAAGCTGGCACGCGAAATAGAAGGTGGCAAAGAGTATATGGAGGTTTCTCTTCCGTTTGTGGCAGGCTGCCAGGAGCCAATCGCTGAATGGAAAATACCGAACATGCGAGGCATTATGTCGGCCCGCACCAAACCCTTGAAAGTAGTTGAGCCTTCAACGGTGGATAGCGGTGTGAAACTGCAAAAGTTTGAATTGCCACCGGCCAAAGGTTCGGTTAAAATGATTCCAGCCGACAATGTGCAGGAGTTGGTGAACTTATTAAAGAACGAAGCAAAGGTTTTATAAAATCTGAATTGGATAATTATGAATATTCTGGTATTTGTTGAAAGTGCAGAAGGAAAAATTAAGAAGAACTCGCTTGAGGCAGTTGCATTTGCTCAGGCCATGGGCGGTTCGGTTACAGCCTTGGCTTTGGGAAATGTGGAAATTTCCGAACTTGAAGGCCTTGGAAAATATGGTGCTAAGAAAGTGCTGCATGCTGCAGATGAGAAACTTAATCAAGGAGTAATTCAGGCATACGCTGCTGTAATTGCAAAAGCCTTTCAGGATGAGAACAGTGATGTGCTTGTTTTATCGGATTCTTCATTAGGCACACCGGTAGGCGCACGGGTGGCGGCCAAACTGGGTGCAAGCCTGGCGTCTAACGTGGTGGAACTTCCAAATACATCGGCAGGATTCAACGTGAAGCGCAGCATTTACACCGGTAAAGCATTTGCACACGTTGAACTTACAAAACCAAAGAAAGTTATCGGAATCAAAAAAAATGCTGCCGAAGTGAAAGAAGTAGGGGGCAATGTTTCGGTTACGCCTTATCAGGCTTCCTTATCCGATGCAGATTTTTCAACGAAAATCACTTCTGCTGAAAAAGCAACCGGTGATGTGTTGCTTCCGGAAGCAAACATTGTAGTGTCGGGAGGAAGGGGTATGAAAGGTCCTGAGCATTGGAGTGGCATTGAAGAACTTGCCAAAACTCTGGGTGCTGCTACGGGTTGCAGCAAACCGGTATCGGATATGGGCTGGAGGCCACATCATGAGCACGTAGGGCAAACCGGAGTAAAGGTTGCTCCTCAATTATACATTGCCATTGGTATATCAGGCGCCATTCAACACCTGGCCGGGGTAAATTCATCCAAGTGTATTGTTGTGATTAATAAAGATGCTGACGCACCATTTTTTAAAGCTGCAGATTATGGAATTGTGGGTGATGCTTTCGATATTTTGCCTAAATTGAATGAAGCTATTAAAGCTGCTAAATAGTTGTGAAGAAAATAAAACTCGAAATACTCGGCCTTTCATCCAGTCAATCCCAATCGGGTTCGTTTGCCCTGGTGTTGGGTGAAACAGAAGGCAACAGGCGCTTGCCCATTATCATCGGCATGTTTGAGGCACAAGCTATTGCTATCGAGATTGAAAAGATCATTCCAAACAGGCCCATGACGCACGACTTGTTTAAGTCGTTTGCCAATAACTTTCACTTTACAGTAGAAGAGATCATTATTTCTGATCTTAAAGAGGGGGTTTTCTTCGCCAAGATTGTTTGCTCTGATGGTTTGAAACGCTCTGAAGTTGATGCGAGGCCATCCGATGCTATTGCTATCGGTCTTCGTTTTGACTCTCCGATTTTCACCTATGAAAATATCCTGGCGGAAGCCGGAATTGTTTTAACCGATGAGCAGGATGAAGATGAACCCAAAGCGGAGCAAAAGGCAAAAGTTAAAAAGGAACCTGTTTCCCGCAGGATAGAGGACCTGAAAAATTATTCTGTAGATAAGCTTAATGAAATTCTGAAGGACGCTATCGATAAAGAAGACTACGAACGGGCAGCGAAAATCAGAGACGAATTAAGCAAACGAAATTAATGTTGTGGACTACCTGCGCGGAATAATTGGTCTGGGTGTAATCATCGCTATTGCCTTTGCTTTTTCTCTTTACCGAAAAAAGGTTGACTGGAAGCTTGTGGCTTCTGGTGTTATCCTTCAAATCGTAATTGCACTTCTAATTTCGAAAGTCGCTTTTGTTCAACAGGGCTTCAGCGCGTTAGGCGATGGGTTTGTTACCTTTCTAAGCTTTGCGGGAAAAGGAGCACAATTTCTATTTGGTGACCTTGCTTTTAACAGTGATAACCAGGAAGGCACCCGTCACGGGTTGGGTTTTTTGTTTGCCTTTCAGGCATTACCCATGGTTATTTTCTTTTCATCGGTAACGGCAGGGCTGTATTATCTGGGGGTACTTCAAAAAATTGTTTACGTCTTTGCCTGGATCATGACCAAGACTATGCGCCTTTCAGGTGCAGAGAGTTTATCGGCAGCAGGGAATGTTTTTCTGGGCCAGACTGAAGCTCCTCTTTTGGTAAGACCTTTCATTGCAAAGATGACCCAATCGGAATTGCATTGTTTAATGACAGGCGGGATGGCCACCATTGCCGGTAGCGTTATGGGAGCATACATTACTTTTTTGGGTGGAGGCGATCCGGAACAATATGGCAAGTTTGCTACATACTTACTTTCGGCATCCATTATGAATGCGCCCGCAGCTATCGTGATGGCCAAAATCTTTCTGCCGGAAAGCGAGCCTGAAAAAATTGACCGGCAACTAAATGTCAACAAAGAGTCTATTGGCGTTAATGTTATCGATGCCTTTGCCACTGGTGCTGCCGATGGAATTAAACTAGCGCTGAATATTGGCGGGATGTTGTTAGCCTTCATTGCCATTATCTATGCCATCAATTGGATTCTAGTTGATGGTATTGGCGCATGGACGGGTTTAAATACCTGGGTTCAGTCAACTACGAATGGATCGTTTACCGGATTTTCGCTTCAGTATATTTTTGGTCAGCTGTTTCGTGTGTTGGCTTTTGTAATGGGTGTTGATTGGTCGGAAACCATTTATGTTGGAAGCTTACTCGGACAAAAACTTGTTATCAATGAATTTGTAGCTTACCTCGGATTGGCGGAGATGAAGTCAATGGGGGTGCTGAGTAATAAGTCAATCATCATCTCAACCTATGCGTTATGTGGTTTTGCAAACTTTAGCTCCATAGCTATTCAAATTGGTGGTATTGGTAGCATGGCACCGAATCGCCAGGCTGATTTATCCCGTTTGGGTCTTCGGGCTTTGATGGCGGCTTCACTGGCCACCATGATGACGGCCACTATTGCCGGGGCCTTGTTTAGCTAAGATTCTTATGTCTCTCTCCAGGCAAGAAATATTGCTGGTTGACTACTTCGCTCAGTATATCTCTGAACATAAAAAGCAATTATTAGAAAAAGTCTTGAACGAGCGTACGCGGCATGTCACCGTGGTGCTGGAAGATATCTTTCAATCACAAAATGCCAGCGCGGCAGTGCGTACATGCGAATGCATGGGTATTCAGGATATTCACATCATTGAAAATACCACCAAATATGAAGTGAATAAATATGTGTTAAAAGGTTCATATAAATGGGAGAATCTAATACGCTATCAAAAGCAGGGTGTTAATAATACAGAGGTGTGCTTTCGTCAATTAAAAGAAAATGGTTATCAGATTTATGCGACCGATCCTTCCGAGGAAAATATGTCTATTCATGATATAGATGTGAGTCAATCAAAGGTGGCGTTGGTTTTTGGAAATGAACTAAAAGGTCTTTCTGATTATGCACTGACTCATGCTGATAGCAAAGTAAAAATCCCCATGTATGGGTTTACCGAGAGTTTAAATATTTCGGCCAGCGTGGCCATAAGTCTGAGTACTGTTATCGCTAAACTCAAACATGAACAAGAAAACTATGGTTTATCCGTTACAGAAAAGGATGAACTTCGACTGGCCTGGTACAGAAAGATGGTAAAGCGCTCACAAATTATTGAAAAGGAGTTTTTGCGCGCAAATCCGTAACTTTGGCCGGTTGGTTTTAATTTCCTCTCCATGAAGTGGGTAAAGCGTGTGCTTTTTTTGGCCTGTGCCTCTGTGTTTTTGTTTTTCCTTATCGCTAATATTTGGGTGGTTAAGAGCACTGAATCGCGGGTTTATAAAGACAGTGAACAATTAAAGGATCACCGGGTTGCCCTTGTTTTAGGTACAAGTCACAAAGTTGTTGGCGGAGGTGCAAATCCATTCTTTGACCACCGGATGGATCGTGCGGCTGAACTTTATAAGCTTGGTAAGATTGATCATTTTATTGTGAGTGGCGATAATCGTACAAAATATTATAATGAGCCTTTGGAAATGCGTAAAGCGCTAGTGGCAAGGGGTGTGCCGGCAACAGCCATAACCTTGGATTATGCCGGACTACGAACACTGGATTCGGTTGTGCGCAGTAAAGAAATTTTTGGACAGGATAAAATCTTAATTATCACGCAATCTTTCCATAGCTATCGGGCACTTTTTATAAGCGATTATTATGGTATTGATGCCATTGCCATGGGTGCGGAAGAACCTGAACTGGAGTCAGCCTTTAAAGTCAGAATACGGGAATACTTCGCCCGAGCCAAAGCCGTTCTTGACCTGTATGTATTTAAAACCAATCCTCAGTATTTAGGTGAAAAAGAAGAAATTATCATTACTTCATCTTAATTGAAACCTAAACCCTCTCAACATAGTTTAATTCGTTATTTTTGAGGTCAACTACTACACAATACAAACCTGTTGTGAATTTAATTGCTCGTTTAGGCTTCTCCGTAGCTTTTTTACTGGTTACGTTTTATAGCATTGCGCAGGAAACTGTTGTACGGGGTAAGATTACAGATGCCTTTTCTGGAGATCCTATTCCTTTTGTTAATGTGGTTTTTAAAGGAACCAGTATTGGTGCTACCACTGACTTTGATGGCAAGTACGAACTGCGCACAAACTCGCCAACCGATTCACTTCATGCCAGTTACATAGGATACCGATCCCGCACTCGATATGTCAAGAAAGGTGTAGAGCAAACCATCAATTTTCAATTGGAGGAAGAGGTTACCCGGTTAAGGGATATTGTTGTGCTGGCAGGTGAAAATCCAGCGTTCCCAATTCTTCGGAATGTTATTAAGAACAAAGACACTAATGATAAGCGGAAGCTGAGTGCTTATGAACTTGACTCGTATTCCAAGATCGAGATTGATATAGATAAGATCACCGACAAATTCAGGGAAAAAAAGATCATGTCGCGCATCACTCAGGTACTCGACAGTATTGATCGCATTGCCGGTGAAGACGGGAAGCCAATCTTACCCATATTTATTTCTGAGAGTGTATCCAAAGTTTACTACCGCGCAAACCCTGAACTTAAGTTTGAAAATATAAAGGAAACCAAGATCAGTGGAGTAGGTTTTGAAGATGGCTCACTGATGGCGCAGCTTGTAGGTAGTTCCTTTCAGGAGTATAATTTTTATAAAAACTGGTTGAACATTCTGGATAAAGATTTTGTATCGCCCATTGCGGATGGGTGGAAGCTTTATTACGATTACGATTTAATGGATAGTCTTTATGTGGGTGCCGATTTCTGTTACCGCATTGATTTTTATCCGAAAAGTCCGCAGGCCTTAGCGTTTACCGGTGTGATGTGGATAACAAAAAATGAATTTGCAATCAAGCAAATAGAAGCAACCATTGGTAAGCAGGCTAATTTAAATTTCATCGAAAAAATAAGAATCCAGCAAGAGTTAGGTAAGTCTGAGGGAGGTGCCTGGTTGCCGGTAAAAAACAGAGTACTTATTGATGTGGGTGAAGTTCGTGATCAGTGGGCAGGACTGTTGGCAAAATTCTATACATCCAATAAGAATATAATTGTAAATCAGCCCAAGGATCTTAAGTTTTATGAAAAGCCTATCGTGCTTGATGAGGGGTATATTCTTAATCAAAGTGATGAAGATCATTGGAATACCTTACGACACGATCCATTAACGGAAACGGAGAAGAATGTTTACCGGATGATTGATACGCTGCAAAATATTCCGGTAGTACGAACGTATATTGATATCGTGAAGATCTTTATCAATGGGTACAAAAGTGTTGGGAAGATTGATATAGGTCCATATTTAAGTTTAATGGCTTTGAATGATATTGAAGGTGTGCGCCTTCAATCCGGCTTCCGTACCAACTATCACTTTAGCAGGAAGTGGGTTTTTGGCGGCCAGTTGGGTTATGGTTTTCGTGATGATCGTGTGAAATACTCAGCCTTTGTACAGCATATACTGGACCGAAAGCGCTGGACCACGGTTGGAATTCGGGTACGAAGTGATTTGGGCAGAGTAGGAATTGATGATGAAAATTTAGCCGATGATTACCTTTTGTTAGCGGCATCGCGCTTCGGTGTTTTCAGAAGAGGCTACTATTTTGATGAGACCCGATTTAATTTCCAACGGGAGCTAGTAAAGGGCTTTTCACAGCGCATCGCCTTTAAGTACAACACGTTTAATCCGGTTTTCGATTTTGGTTATTATGCCAATCCGGGCGATGTATCATCACTTCAACAAAATTTTCAAACAGCAGAAGTGATACTGGAGTCGAGATATTCACGTGATGAACTTTTTATTCAATATGATAATGAGCGGGTGAGTTTAGGGGCTCAAAAGTGGCCTATCATAACGTTTCGTTACACCTTGGGGCTAAAGGGTATTGGGGGTAGCGATTTTGATTACGATAAATTCAGGTTATCAGTTCTGAAAAAGCTTCCGATGGGACCTTTAGGAACCGGTAAATTCACCTTAACTGGGGAATATATTTTGGGCACCGTTCCATACCCATTATTATCGGTGCATCTGGGTAATGAAACACCCTTTTATACAGATGTTTTGTACAGTCTTATGAACTTTGGTGAGTTCTTCAGCGACCGCTTTGTTTCCATGCAATACCGTCAGAATTTCGAAGGATTTTTGTTGAATCGAGTGCCACTGATGAGGAAGCTTAAGTGGCGCTTGACGGGGTTAACCAATGTCATTTATGGCGACTTACGTGACGAAAACCTAACCGTTAGCGATCCGCTGCCTTTTCCTGCCGGAAATAGTAACCTGACCTTCAATAAGCCATATATTGAATTAGGCTATGGTGTAGAAAATATCTTCCGGTTTTTGAGAGTCGATTTTGTTCACCGCCTAAGCTACCTGGAAAACGACCGGGCCCGCAAATTTGGTGTGTTGTTTACGGCTCAGTTCAAGCTGTAGTGGACAGGCATTCCTTATATTTGCGCAGATTTTTAACTATAAGACATGACGATTAAAATTAGTTTGCCGGACGGAAGCATTCGTGAGTTTCCATCTGGCGTTAAAGGTATTGAAGTAGCCAAGAGTATAAGTGAAGGTTTGGCACGAAATGCACTGGCTATTGAAGTAAACGGTACTATACAGGATCTTTCCCGAAGCATCGATCAGGATGCTTCCGTTAAAATTCTTACCTGGAATGACGGTGGAGGCAAATACGCGTTTTGGCATTCATCAGCCCACCTTATGGCTGAAGCACTTGAAGCACTGCACCCGGGTGTAAAATTTGGTATTGGCCCACCCATCGAAAATGGATTTTATTATGACGTTGATCTGGGCGGTAAGGCTTTTGGCGATGATGATCTCGCTGCACTTGAGGCGAAGATGAAAGAGTTGGCAAAGAAGGAAAGTGTTTTTGGGAGGAGAGAGGTTAGCAAGGCCGAAGCGTTAGATTTTTTTAGCAGGAAGAATGACCCCTACAAACTGGAACTGATCAGCGAGTTAACTGATGGCACCATAACTTTTTATGAACAAGGTAACTTTACGGATTTATGTAAAGGTCCGCATATACCACATACTGGTTTTATCAAGGCAATAAAATTGCTCAACGTTGCAGGTGCATACTGGCGAGGCAATGAAAAGAACAAAATGCTTACCCGCATTTATGGTATCACTTTTCCAAAGCAAAAAGAGCTTGAAGGATACCTGCACCTGTTGGAAGAGGCGAAGAAAAGAGATCACCGAAAACTGGGCAAAGAACTTGAGCTTTTCACCTTTTCAGAAAAGGTGGGCATGGGGTTGCCGCTTTGGTTGCCTAAAGGAACGATACTGCGTGAGCGCCTGGAGCAGTTTATGCGCAAAGCCCAGGTAAAGGCGGGTTATGATCCTGTAGTGACTCCCCATATTGGCAGTAAAAGCCTTTACGTAACATCAGGTCACTACGAAAAGTATGGTAAAGATTCATTCCAACCCATTCGCACACCAGATGAAGGTGAAGAGTTTTTACTTAAACCCATGAACTGCCCGCATCATTGCGAGATATACAATTCCAAACCCCGGTCATATAAGGATCTTCCTATCCGGCTGGCGGAGTTCGGAACTGTGTATCGTTATGAACAAAGTGGTGAACTTCATGGTCTTACACGGGTAAGGGGTTTCACCCAAGACGATGCTCATATATTTTGTCGCCCCGATCAGGTAAAGGAAGAGTTCATTAAAGTCATAGACCTGGTGCTTCATGTTTTTAAATCACTGGGATTTGAAAACTACACCGCCCAGGTTTCCCTCCGTGATCCTGCCAATAAGGAAAAGTATATCGGTGATGATGAATTGTGGGATAGAGCCGAGCGTGAGATACAGGAGGCTGCCGATGAGCGGGGGTTGAAAACCGTAGCCGTAAAGGGCGAGGCTGCTTTCTATGGCCCTAAACTGGATTTTATGGTGAAAGATGCTTTGGGCCGAAGCTGGCAATTAGGTACCATTCAGGTCGACTACCAGCTTCCTCAGCGTTTTGAGTTGGAGTATGTAGGGTCAGATAATCAGCGCCATCGTCCGGTAATGATTCACCGTGCGCCTTTCGGGTCGCTCGAGCGGTTTGTAGCTGTACTTATTGAACACTGTGCCGGCAATTTTCCGCTTTGGCTTTCGCCAGATCAGATTGCTGTATTGCCCATATCAGAGCGTTTCAATGCTTATGCAGAGGATGTGTTCAATACCCTTAAAGCTCTGGATATCAGAGGTTTTTTGGATGATCGTGATGAAAAGATTGGACGGAAAATACGGGATGCCGAAGTTAAGAAAATACCCTACATGCTCATTGTGGGGGAGAAGGAAGCGGCTGAACGGAAAGTTGCCGTCCGAATACATGGTAAGGGTGATGCCGGCACCATGCCCTTCGATCAGTTTGTAGTGGAGTTTAAATCCTCGTCTGCTGCACCTGAGAACTGATCGTAAGGTTTTGATTTCTGAATAATATAGCGATATTTGCACCCTATTTTTAGTTAAAATAGGCTCGTTGAGCATAAAATTTTGTAGAATTTAAACCAGAGGAAGTATTATAAACCAGACAAACAGACCCTTTCGAAGGGGCCCGTACAGACCAGAGGAGCCCTATCGTATTAATGAAAGGATTACCGCACCCAGGGTGAGGTTAGTAGGCGAAAACGTTAAAGTTGATGTTTACCCTGTTAAGGAGGCTATTAAAATAGCACAGGAACAAGGGTTGGATTTGGTGGAGATATCCCCCAATGCAGATCCCCCGGTTTGTAAAGTTACCGACTACTCGAAGTTTAAGTACGAGCAGAAGAAGAAGCAGAAGGAAATTAAGGCCAAAGCCATTAAAGTAGTGGTGAAGGAGATAAGGTTTGGCCCGAACACTGATGAACATGATTTCAATTTTAAATTGAATCACGCCATCAACTTTCTCAAAGAAGGATCAAAGGTAAAGGCTACGGTGTTTTTTCCGGGCCGTACCATTGTGTATAAAGAACGTGGTGAGATTTTATTGTTAAAATTTGCCCAAGGTCTTGAAGAACATGGAAAAGTAGAGCAGATGCCACGGCTTGAAGGTAAACGGATGTCAATGTTCGTGCAACCGAAGGGCAAGGCTAGTAAATAGAAAGTGAAATTGATTTAATTGTAATACAATGCCTAAAGTAAAAACAAAGTCTGGTGCAAAGAAGCGGTTTAAAGTAACAGGTACCGGTAAAGTAAAACGTAAACATGCGTTTAAGAACCACATCTTAACCAAGAAGGAAACCAAGCAAAAAAGAAGATTAGGAAAAATGGCTATCGTAAGACCGGAAGATATGAACAACGTGAAGTTCATGATTCCGTATGCTCTTTAATACTAATCTAATAATCGGTTGACCTGCCAGTGTCACGCAATGGTAGGTTTATGTTTAACCCGGTTTTTGGCATCTAAGCAAACTTGAAACAGAAGATTCGCCAACAACCAAAAAATGTAAAGTAAAATGCCAAGATCAGTCAACAATGTTGCATCCCGCGCAAAACGTAAGCGCATCTTAAAGCTGGCCAAAGGATTTTTTGGTCGTAAGAAAAACGTATGGACGGTAGCTAAGAATGCCGTAGAAAAGGGTCTCGTATATGCTTACCGCGACCGTAAATCCAAGAAAAGAGAATACCGCGCGATATGGATTACACGTATCAATGCCGGTGTTCGTGAACACGGCTTATCCTACTCACAATTTATGGGTAAGTTAAAAACAGCCGGTATCGACCTTAATCGCAAGGTATTGGCCGATCTGGCCATGAATCACCGCGAAGCTTTTGACGCGGTAGTGAATAAGGTAAAATAGTAATCAGGTTATCAAATGGAAGGGGCGAAAGCCCCTTTATTTTTTAAAAAAATATGTCGCGTAACAAAAGGATATTTCTGGGCTTTGCCATCGTGTTCTTTGCATTACTGTTTTATGCTAGCTACGACATTGCTACGCGTACCACGTTTCCAGGGTCAAAACCCCAATTAAAAGAACGAATTGAGCGTGATTACGTGAAAAAGGACTCTCTGAAACAGGATTCACTGGAGGTTAAAAGGTAAACCTGAGTTGCTTTTTTAATTTTTTCTACTACCTTTACCTTTGATTAAAGCCAACTGTAGACTTTGAAAATCCCCCTTGTCGTGAACATGTCGGGGATTTTCATTTTTCTAGCCAGGGTCACTCTATCCTTATTAACGGCATTTTGTCCCGCTATTAAACCGATTGACGAATACCCGATTGTTGTTAAGTAGGCTCCCCGTATGTTTGTTACAGATTAAAGCCAACTATAGACAAGATTAACCCCCGGAGTCAAGGACTTCGGGGGTTTTTCGTTTTTGGATCATGCTGCCAACAAACAGCAGATATTTTGAGTTAACCAGAAAAAAGTAATCTTTAGCAGAAATTAAATCTGCTTAAGCAAATTGCTGATTACCTCCATTATTCTTTACCTCGTGGTAACTGTGCTGATTGGCATTTGGGCTGCCCGAAGGGTGAAGACTTCAAATGATTTTATGCTGGCCGGAAGAAGCCTGCCCATTGTGCTGAGCACCTCAGCCTTATTCGCTACTTGGTTTGGTTCGGAAACCATATTCGGGGCATCATCTGAATTTTTGAATGGTGGTTTGTATGCCGTAATTGAAGATCCTTTTGGCGCGGCCCTTTGCCTGGTTTTATTTGGAATGTTTTTCGCGCGCAAGCTCTATGCGATGAACTTGCTCACGTTATGCGATTATTTTCGCCATCGGTTCGATAGAAAAACTGAATTTGTGGCCAGTGTTTTTATGGTGCCCTCTTACTTTGGCTACATCGCTGCTCAATTGGTAGCCCTGGGGCTTATTTTGAATGTTGTAATGGGCATACCTGTTTGGCAGGGTATTGTTGCCAGCTCCATAGTTGTTACGCTCTATACATTTGTTGGTGGTATGTGGGCTATTTCAGTAACTGACTTTATTCAAAGTATAATTATTGTGGTGGGACTTGGTGTGCTGGCGTATATACTTTCTTCAAAGGCTGGTGGTGTTGTTTATGTTATTCAATCGGCTCCAGCTCAAACTTTTAAATTTTTGCCTGATTTCGATCGTGTATCAGTTATTTCCTATTTCGCAGCCTGGTCGGTATTAGGGTTAGGATCGATACCATCCCAGGATGTATTTCAACGGGCTATGTCATCAGGGTCTTCTCGAATTGCAGTACAATCGTGCTACTATGCCGCTGGTTTATACCTCACCATTGCTATGTTGCCCTTGTTCATTAGCCTATGTGCAAAACATCTCTACCCCGAAAGCCTGGCAGGAGATACGCAGTTAACATTGCCCAACATGGTACTGCAGCATGCTGCCATGCCGGTACAAATCTTATTTTTTGGTTCGTTACTATCGGCCATAATGAGCACGACCAGTTCAGCGATGCTGGCTCCGGCAGCAGTTGTTACGGAGAACATTTTGAAACCCATGATGAAGGACAAGCCAACAGATTTACATTTTTTAATGATAACAAGGCTGATGCTTTTACTGGTAAGCATAATTGCTACCATCTTGGCTTGTTTAAAATCAAATATTTATGAACTGGTAGGTGGGGCATCAATCTTAAGTTTAGTGTCACTATTTATTCCCATGGCGCTGGGCATGTATTGGAAACGAAGCAGCGCTACAGGAGCCATTTTATCCATGACCTCCGGAATAGGGGCATGGCTTTATTTTGAACTTTATCCATGGGATATACCAGGGTTGGTACCAGCTGTGGTCGTAAGTCTGTTAACTATGGTTATCGGAAGTCTTTTCTGGCCAACAAAAAAGTTCTAGAAGCTAAATCAGTTTCACTTGTCAGCCAAAGCCTATCCGAAGCATCAGATAACTTTTACAGAAACATATCGGGCTAAGAAACATCCAGCGATGAATCGATTTCTTTTGCCCAGGCAAGAATACCGCCTTTCAGGTTGTACAGGTTATTGAAACCATGATTTTTCTCCAACCATTGAATAATGTTACCACTTCTTCCACCGCTTCGGCAATGCACAACAACCTGTTTCGTGGTTTGTATTCGCTCAATTTGGTGCGGCACTTCAGCCATCGGAATATGCTCCCCGCCAATATTCGCCTGTTCAAATTCATGAACTTCACGCACATCAATAAGCTGAAAATCAGACTGCGTATCAATCAATTTTTTAAGTTCCAGTACAGTAATTTCTTTCATGCTCAAAGATTTATCTTTCTGGTCATTTAAACCACAAAAATCATCATAATCGATTAACTCTTTTATGTTGACGCGTGAATTTCGATTGGGAATGGTAACGGTTAAGGTTTGCAAGGAAAGGCTGTCGAAAATAAGAAGTTTGTTTACCAGTGGTTCACCTATTCCGGTAATGAGCTTAATTACTTCGTTGGCCATCAGACTTCCCATAGTACCCGGAAGTACCCCTAATACCCCAGCCTGTTCACAGTTGGGAATTTCATGCGGTTTTGGCGGATCTGGAAATAAATCACGATAGTTTTGTGTGAAAGATCCTTTAGTTGTCTGGGTATTGAATACGGAAAGCTGTCCCTCATATTGTAAAATGGATCCATACACGATTGCTTTATTGGTCAGCACACAGGCATCGTTTACCAGGTAACGTGTAGGAAAATTGTCGGAGCCATCCAAAACAATATCATATTCAGAAATAATTTTCAATGCGTTTTTGGATGTGAGTTTTTCCGCATAGGTAATGATTTTAACAAAGGGATTCAGCTTGTTCAGATTTCTTTGAGCTGCCACTGCTTTATTTTGGCCCACATCTTCGGTACTAAATAAAACCTGTCTTTGCAGGTTAGATTCCTGCACATCATCAAAGTCGACTATTCCAATTTTTCCAACCCCCGCAGCTGTTAAATACAACAATGCAGGACAGCCCAAGCCCCCCGCACCAACCATTAGTATACGCGACTTTTTTAGTTTCTCCTGATTTTCTGTACCAAAATCTTTCAAAACCAGGTGGCGACTGTAGCGAGTTAATTCTTCTGGTGTTAACTTGTTCACAAACCAAAAATACAAAACACACATGAGAAAGAACTTTTCAACCGGGGCCAAATGGGAGGATATTGTTGGTTACTCCCGGGCCGTATTGGTGGGTAATCAGTTGGAAGTAACGGGTACTGTGGCCGTAAATGAAAATGGATTGCTGGTGGGTAAAGATGATATGTATGGGCAAACCCGGTTTATTATTCAGAAAATGGAGAAGGTCATTAAGGAGGCTGGCTTCACCTTAGATAACGTAGTTCGAACACGAATTTTCGTAACCGATATTTCCCGTTGGGAAGAAGTGGGAAAGGCGCACAGTGAATTCTTCCGGGCGATAAAACCTGCCACCACCATGGTGGAGGTAAGCGCCCTGATTTCACCGGAGTATCTGGTTGAGATTGAGGCTACGGCAGTAAAAGAGTAGTTTTTAACTATGGCAAACTAATTGCTTTCATATCCAAAACCCCAACCCCATGAAAGCCCTCGTAATCAGTTTAGCCCTGCTGCTGGCTTTACCATCGCTTGCGCAGGTCGATGCCATTAAATCAGAATCGCGAAGTAATTCACAAGGTTCCAGTAAATCATCTGGGGACTCCTCCAACTCCTCAGATGGTGACGGTGATGGATTCTTTTTGTTTATGGATATATTTTTTAACGGCATTGCAGACTGGCAAGGAATGAAACTTAAAGATGATCGTGCCAGGTATCCTTCCATGGTTTCGCTTGATGTTATGTTGCAGGGAGCTGTAAAGCCATCCAGCTATTATATTCTATGGCCCCGTATCCGGGGAAACTGGGGGTTATTCAGCACTGATTTTCGAATGAATTATTTGATTGAGGAAGACATTGAAGGATATAAACATATCCGCACCAACGATTGGCAGATTATTCAAATGAATTTAATCACCAGCCGGTTTATAACCTTGCGTGCTGGTACGGGTATCATGACTGAGGCTTTTGAAGCCAGGCGAACTTTTAATGAGTCAGCTTTTTACCTGGGTATTCATGCGCCTGATCAAAGTAAAACTATTGGGTTTGAGTATCGCTTTTCGAAAGATTGGGATACGGGTGCCAATCCACGAAGAGAATTCAGTGTGCAGTATCAACATCAGATTTTTAGTGCCGGTGCCTTGCACGGAAATCTCTCTGTTGGTGCGGTGTATCAGCGATACTATAATTCTATTGAGGTTTGGGGCGTACAGGCTGGCATTGTGTTCCGGATTTTTAAACCTGTTAGTCGAAAGGAATGGGATGAGTGAACTTATCCTTTAATTTTTCCTAATGCTAAAGCGGATATTGTTTCACCAATCGCCAGTGATGAGGTAGCAGCCGGAGAAGGTGCATTGCAAACATTGATTACTTGTCTTTCTTCCAGTATCATAAAGTCGTCTACCAATCCACCGTTTCGATCACAGGCTTGTGCGCGAACACCAGCCCCGCCATCGGTCAAATCTTTTTCCTGTATTTCGGGTATTAGTTTCTGAAGCGCCTTGGTAAAGGCAGCTTTAGAAAATGAACGATGCATTTCACCAAGTCCGGTTCGCCAATATTTAAAGGCTACCTTTTGAAATCCAGGCCAGGCCAATGCTTCTGCAAGTTCACCCAGATTAATGTCTGATTTTTTATACCCTTCGCGTTTAAACGCCAGTACTGCGTTTGGCCCGGCTTCCACACCACCGCGCATCATGCGTGTAAAGTGCACCCCAAGAAAAGGAAAGTTTGGATCAGGAACGGGGTAGATCAGGTTTTTAACGAGGTATTCCTTCTCTTTCACCAATTTAAAATACTCGCCCCTGAAAGGGATGATCTTAAGGTTCACCTTTGAAGTCATTCGGGCTACTTTATCAGAGTATAGGCCGGCACAATTAATCAGCAGATTTCCCTGATACGATTTCTTTTCGGTCACTACGTTTACATGCGAAGCTTCAGGATGAATCTCTATTACTTTTTCGCCAAGCTTTATCTCACCACCCGCTTCGTGGATCAGGTATCCCAATTTTTCAGCTACTTTAATGTAATCCACAATACCGGTTTGGGGAACGAATATTCCTGCAACTCCATTTACATAAGGTTCATGTTCTTTGAGTTCTTCTGCGGTGAGCATGGCAAGGTCTTTAAGTCCGTTTTGCTGACCGCGCTGATATAAATTATGAAGCAAGGGTATCTGCTCTTGCTCAGTGGCCACCACTATTTTTCCGCACAGTTCAAAAGGAATACTATGTTTTGCACAGAAATCGATGAGTAAATGATAGCCGTGGATACAGTTGGTGGCTTTCAGGCTTCCGGGTTTATAGTATAATCCGGAATGGATAACACCACTGTTATTGCCTGTTTGGTGTTTGGCTAATGCGTTTTCCTTTTCAAGAAGAACAATCCTAAGCGCCTGATTTTTTTGCAGTAGCTGCCAGGCAGTTGCCAGGCCAACAATACCACCACCCACAATAATTACATCATACCTCACGGAAATAAAATTTGCAGCGAAACTAAGGAAGATACAACATGCTTCAAAATGGACTTAGGCATTGATTGGTTTAATCCGAACGTTTAAATCTTTCTCTACAATAACGAAATGATTTTTTGGGATGATAGTCCACTGATCGCTATCGGTTAATTTTTCTGAAACCACCAACACGGCTTCATCATCATCTTTCGGTGCCTCCATTCGGGTAATGCCATCTTCTACTACATACCGGCTTCCTTCAGAGTGATAAAGGGTTAGTGGTTCTTCTTTCGGATCGGTAACATAGCGGGTGGCCACAATAAAATGCCCATCGGTGACCACCATGTTCAAATAAGCCTCTTCATGAATTCCTTTCTTCACCATTAGATTTTTCAGGTGCTGAAAGGTATATTCAAAAGCTTCGGTTACCGATTCAGGTGTTATGCTTTTATTCTCGAAATAGATTCTATTCACCAACGTGGCAAAAATATGTTCAGAATCAGTTTGCCCCTTAATCCAGTTATAGATTGAGTCTGTTAAACCTGAGCGAAGTTCGCGTTTGATTTTTGAGAAGTTTTCTACGCCACCATTATGCGCCATCAATAACTCATTATACTGAAAGGGGTGGCAATTCGCTTCTGATACCTCGCCCACACTGGCTGCCCGTACATGAGCCACCAGGCAATCCGACTGAATCTTGGGGGCCAGGTTGCGAAGGTTGCGGTTGCTCCAGGCTGGGTTTAAAGAAACAAAGGTGGCAGGTTCCCGGCTAATGGTCTGGGTATACCAACCTACACCAAAGCCATCGCCATTCAATGGCTCTTCAAGCTCTTTCGCATTTATGCTTTGGTTGATCAGTGAGTTCTTGGGTTTGTACAGCAGCTCATCGAGGAGGATGGGCGTGCCTTTGTAAGCCATTAAGCGGCACATAAAGTTATTGTTTAAGGAAATATAGGTGGTTTGATGCGCAAAAGCAGGAATGGAAAGCACAAAAATTAGCAAGTTCTGGAAATAGAACTCAGATGTCAGAAAATCAGGAAATTTTGAGATTTATGCCACAGGGAATAGTTCTATTTTTGCTCGCCTTTAAGCATATTCGGCCTGTGCAGTATGTGCAAACGTGTGTACATTGCCGGTGCTTTTTAAGGTTAATTTTTAGCAGTATTTCACTATTCTATGGAAAACAAAAAAAGACGCTTTCGATTTCGGTTTACAATAGGCAACAAGATTCTGGCAGGTTTTCTGGCGGTAATGGTTTTGTTTGTTATTAACGCCTCTATCATTTTTCTTACTGGAAATCAAATTGATAATGTAGTAAGCCAATCGGCCGAAGTTGTTCGCCCTTCAAAAGATGCGATTAACGAATTCGTATTAGTGGTTGAACGCTATCAAAAGCTTATAACCAGTTGGGTATACCTGCAAACCAATGATGAGAATAAGAATTCACTCAAGTTGTTGGTGAATCATGAGTATCCGGCACTGAAAGAACGCATTGAACTTCTTAAAAGCACCTGGGATGTGGATAGTCAGAAGACTATCGTAGATACTGTGTTTAAAAGTTTTGAGCGCGTACAAAAGTATGCGGAGGACCAGATTACCACACAGCTCATTTCTTTTGAGAGTTATGAAGATGGTATTACCAAACTATTGGCTGAGGATGTTTTGGAGAGTACAATCAATCCGCAACTTGAAGAGATACTCTTGGACTTAAAGGGTTTAGCGCAAGCGCAAACCACCCGAAATGCAATTTCTGATGAAGAGCTGATCAATTCTTCAAAAAGGTTAAGAAACATTACCCTTATTCTGGCAGGTATTACCATTTTACTTGGCCTTATGAGTGCCTACTTGCTGATGCGTGCTATTACGCGTCCGGTAAATTTCCTGAAAGATGTAGTGGTGAAGCTTGGAAATGGTGAACTGGTAGAAGACAAACAGACCAAATTCAGTAATGATGAAATTGGCGAAATGGCCACCGCTATGGATAATCTGGTTAGCGGGCTTAAGGCTACAACACAATTTGCGGAAAATATCGGTAAGGGCAATTACAGTTCAGATTTTAAACCGTTGAGTGAACACGATGTGCTGGGTAACGCGCTTATAAACATGCGCAACAACCTGTCGCGTGTAGCAGAAGATGACGCCAAGCGTAACTGGGCAACAGAAGGACTTGCCAAGTTTGGAGAGATTCTACGTTCCAATACAAACGACCTTGAAAAACTGGCCGATGAAATTATAGTTAACTTAGTAAAATACCTCAAGGCTAATCAGGGTGCTTTGTATATAATGGATGATGAGGCTGGCGATGAACCAACCATGTCGATGAAAGCATGTTATGCCTGGGACAAAAAGAAATTTATCGATCATAAAATTCATAAAGGTGAAGGGCTGGCTGGACAAGCCTGGCAGGAAGGGGACACCGTTTATTTAACGGAAGTTCCACAGAATTACATTAAGATATCTTCAGGTTTAGGCGATGCTAATCCTACCGCTATTCTGATTGTACCCTTAAAAGTTAACGAACAGATTTTCGGAGTGGTTGAAATTGCTTCATTTAACACCTTTGCCGATTACGAGATGGAGTTTGTCCAAAAGATCGCGGAAAGCATCGCGTCAACTATTTCATCCGTAAAAATAAACGCGCGTACGCAACGCTTGTTGGAAGAGTCGCAGGAGATGACGGAGCAGATGCGGGCGCAGGAAGAAGAGATGAGGCAGAATATGGAGGAGTTGCAGGCTACGCAGGAAGAGATGCAGCGCAACCAGTCAGAAACTGAAGGGACCATGCAGGCATTGAATACATCATTATCGATGGCTGAGTATGATGTTGAGGGTAAGCTCGCGAAGATCAATCCAAACTATCTGAGCCTGTTGGGGTATGCTCAGAATGAAGTGATAGGCGAGCATCACAAGATTTTTGTTTCTAAAGAAGAGAAAAACAGCGAAGAGTATCGTCAATTCTGGCGCGATCTTGAAGCTGGAAAAGCTCGTAAAGGTGTATTCAAACGGCTGAGCCGCAAAGGTGACGTGGTGAATGTGAGATCATATTTCTCTCCTGTAAAAGGAAGGACCGGGGAGATACTCCGTATCATGGAGATATCGGTTGAAGCTTAAGATTAAAATAGCATTAGAGAAGTATTAAAACTTCTTAAAAGCAAAAAAGTCCCGCGCCCCGGGACTTTTTTGTTTACCTAAACCTAAACCTATGAGAAGAATTACTCTACTCACTAGACTTAACGATTTGTTAGGATAAAGGTTGCAAAAAATTTCAGGTATCGGGAAAATTTTTGTTTGAGTGGTGCTAATTCTGTTTAAGCTTGGCTTGAAATACTTTTTTAAATTTCTCAAGCTTGGGCTGTATAACGTAGGAGCAATACGGTGCATTGCCATTGAGGTTATAATAATTTTGATGATAATCTTCTGCAGCGTAAAAAGCCGTAAACGGACTGATTTCTGTTACGATCGGTTTATCAAAAGCGCCTGATGCATCTAGTTTCTTTTTGTAAAGCTCCGCCAGTCTTTTTTGCTCATCGGTGTGGTAAAAAATTGCCGAACGGTATTGAGTGCCTACATCAGCCCCCTGGCGATTGAGGGTGGTAGGATCATGTGTTCCCCAAAAGATTTCGAGTAGTTCTTCAAAAGAAATTTCTGCCGGATTGTAGGTTAGTTGAGTAACCTCGGCATGACCCGTAAGGCCTGATGTAACTTCGCGGTAGGTAGGGTTTTTAACCTTGCCGCCCGAATATCCAGAAACGACTTTCTCCACGCCTCTAACCCGCTGAAATACAGCTTCTGTACACCAAAAACATCCACTGCCAAAGGTGGCCAAGGCCAATTCGATTTTCATATTGTCCGGTTTAGTTTTTTCCTTTTGTTGGGCGCAGGCCATGCCTGCAAAGGCAACAACAAAGTAAATGATTAGTATCTTCATGTTGCATTAACTGCCGTGGGCGCAAAATAGTTTAGTTAAACCTTGGGTTTGTCAGCTGGTTTACAGGTTTGGATGGCTTCCCCTGAGCGCTTAACTGCGCTAATACTTTAAGTTAAAAACCAACACCTACATGTCCCGCGCATTGCCCTATCTGGCTATGGGTAACAACCTGGTAATCATGATAGACCCGGATGGGGAATGGGCTTTTCTTGCTCCAGTAGCAGGCAAGATTTTTACAAAAAAGGCAATTGCTATAAATTTGAAAACCGGTGCTATCAACGTAATTTTATCAAATACGGCCTGCAAAACACGGCCTTTGATTTTGCCTATTCCAAAGAAAAGGACTTTAGATCAAGAGGATGGAGGCATGTGGTTAAGTGGTGCTTTGAGCAGGTTTCTTTGAAGCGAGACTATGCTTCTTTTGGAACTTCTCTCCCTTACCAAGGAATTGTTTGGAGCGTTAATGGATTAATAAAAACAAACTATCAAGGAGTAAAAGACACTGGATCATAACTGAATAAGTCAGTCTTAAGCTACTTCAAGTGGAATATGGATAGGATTAGATGAGTTTATGCGATGATTAAGTATATAATTTTCCTGTATACCTGTTTTAGTTTTACTTCTTGCAAGAATGCTTTCTTCTACACAGACTTATACAGCCGTGCAAACAGGAAATCTACTTTCTTTGAAAAGAATTATAACCCTATTAATACCCTTACCATCGATGAGATCAGGATATGCCGTGAAGTTGATT
The DNA here is from genome assembly GCA_002344065.1 of Flammeovirgaceae bacterium UBA2366. Classification (GTDB taxonomy): domain Bacteria; phylum Bacteroidota; class Bacteroidia; order Cytophagales; family Cyclobacteriaceae; genus UBA2336. Next base: position 355,830 of record DDTK01000011.1, on the reverse strand, counting down.
GGCCCGGCAGGCATCGTACCAGAGGCAAAATCTTTTTCCAACGAGATTCTCTGGAAGAATCAATCAGAAATGCGTTAGAGAACCATTTCAATAAAGTCATTTATAAAGCCAGCCAAAAGCCTTTTTGGGATGAAAACTGTGATTCGATTGTCGTAAAAAATTATCGTAGCAAAGCAAAAGCGTTTGAGGGACAGGAACACAAAGAATATTCAATTTTTGCAGCACTAAATATTGTTCCACAGACCTCAAAAAATGTTGATGTAGGTCAAGTGGGAGTAGGTCAGGTTGAATTTATTGACCTAGGAAATGATATTCATAGGTTAGAGTACAAATTTATTGTAGCGATTTCCGAAAACAGGACCTTACTATATATGGATTCCCGCTCCCATTGGACGGAAGTATTCAGTGAACGAGATGAGCAATTACATTACCAGGTACCACAAGAAGTTATAGAAACATTGGTAACTTTATCCTTAGAGGAGTATTTTAAGAGGGTGAAGAAATAGTTCTGCATTAAAACACCATAAGCAAATAAAGCAGTAAGGGAATTAATAATAGTATGTAAAGGGAATAAGAATAAGAATGAGAATGAGAATAGTACTTTACACATGTTTGTTACTTGTTAACGCTTCGTTAGTTGCTCAACCGATTTTTTCAACCGGGGTAGCCATTGGATTTATAATTCCTACCGGAAATGATCTGTCCGCAGGTTACGAAGCCGGTTTGTCTTTAGAGCCCGGCTTGAGTTTCGCCTTAAGTGATAAGATTGACATTGGAGCATCGGTTTTGGTTAATGGTTTTATGAACAACTACAATGATGCCGTAACGGATTATCTCATTTTATACGGCCCATTAATGAATCTGTCGTACAAAGGGATATTGTTAGGGAAAATTGAGGTTCAGCCGTTACTGGGCGTTGGTTATGTGTGGGGACAGGATTTTTTTGTTTCCAGCAATCAAATCAATAGTGATCGGGAGACGACTCAAATTCTTTCCTGCAAAGGTGGTTATCTTAGGGCGGGCTTAACTGTTCCAGCATCCGAAAAAGTGATCGTCAGGTTAATGTACAACGTTCACCGTCCTGTGGTATCCATTAGCGAAGAGGCAAAAAATTTTTTTGCTCCGTATAATATTACTTCTCCTTTGTATGGAAGCATTATTGATTTTCCATCTAATCGCATGAGTTTCGACAATTTAATGATTGCTATTGCATTGAAGTTATGAGACCACGTCAAATTCTTTTGGTTGTTATTCTGTGGTGCACAGGCTGTTCAACAGATGGTTTGTTGATCGATCAGTATGAACCAGCATTTTCTGCTAACCCCTTTCTTTCCGATGGCTACTGCCAGGATGTTTGGGCTAGAATGGTGAGCGAAAACTCAGCTGTGATGTTTACCGGAAGATACGGCCTTATTACAGAGGACGACTTTAAGACGTATCGTTATAATGTGTTTGGAGATTACGAGAATGGCATACCTTGTTTTGGTGAAACCTTGTTTTTTGACGGTGCTAATGCATGGACGCTTTATTCAAACTGGCAGTTGTCGTTAGGTACCACAACTGCATCCGTTGCTAAAACTATAGAGCCTTATGATTTGCGGATAAAAAATCAGGAGCTTGATTTATTCGTCAATGTTCAAAGACCAACAGTGTTAGGTTTAAATACCATGATATTTACAGCGTACAGAGACGGAATTGTGAAGGTCTGCTCTTTTATTGATGACAAGGTGGAGGTACTGGCAGAGATTGAAACAGCATTAGTCCCGGTTAAAATATTCTTTTCGGATGATTATTTTTTTCTTTTGGCAAAAAGGGCATTTGCTAATGAATATCATGTGTTCGTTTCAGAAGACGGAATAAACTGGGGAGATGCTTCTTTGATTACAAGCAATCAGATCATTTCTTCCATAAAGGAATCGCAAGGCCTGGTTGTTGCCAAGTCCGTTGACAACATTTATGTTTCAACTAATGTAGGGCAGTGGCAACAAATAACACTTCCAATGCCAGGGAAAATTCAGGACATTGAAATTATCAATGGAAATACAATTTATGCGGTAATAGGCCAACAAGAGAATCCATCATTCGGATGGGTGAGCAAACTGGCCAAATCAACAAACGGTGGCGCCAGCTGGCAAATCATGGATAAGGATTTCTATGGTGAAAGTATCTCATTCTTCAATGAACAACACGGGATTGCCATGGCTAAGGGCGTTTTGCAGGTTACTCATGATGGTGGTGAGACTTGGAGGTTGGTGTTGATAAGCGATGCAATAAAATAATAGCACTTAGAAAAGTAGGCACATTGAAACTACTCGATTTCAAGCAACCGTTGTGTGGTCTGTTTTTGGTCTTTTTTCGTTATCCTATACGCAGCGTATAATTTGCTGTAAACTATGAACAGTTTCTTTTATCAGAGTCCTTAGCGTGTTAAGGCAAGGTTTCAATCTGGAAATCTGACTTTTTTAAAATTAACCTGCCTTGTTCCGTTAATAATTCTGGTAGAACGAACGAATAGCCGGCACCAACTGATCATATATAGGGCTGGCAAAGGAAAGAAACATGGACTGTGGATCCGGAGGTTGTAGTTCCCTCCGTTTGCACATGTCTAACTGGGCTTGTGAAAGTGCACGCTCATCGCCATTAAATCTCCCCCAGGTGGTAAACCACTCGTATCGTCCGGGAAACTTACGGTGGGATAATACACCACCTGTTTTGGCGTCAACAATGATCATACTCAGTAAGCCTTCCGAAACTACTTCTTTACGAACGGTTATCAGCTTGGCGGTAACAGTGTTGTATACCGGAACGGTCTTGCCATCCACTTTAGCTTCACCCACTTTTACACTATCCCTTTTAACCGTTTCTTCCCGTTCGCGCACGGTAGTGTTACCAACACTGAAGTCATCAAATTGCAAACGCATGACCTGATCAGTTCGGGCTAGACGCATGCTTTGCGCTGCCTGGGGGGTATAGAATTGCACAAAACTGCGTTCGGTATAATTCCGGTTCAGGTACTCTTCAACTTTATCCTGAAAGAAACCGCCACTCAGGTTATACCGGGTTGGTACGGCTACCTGCTCCACAACAACGAATGTAGTGGCTTCAAATTTTGATTTCTCCAGGTACTCCACAACGTCCTTGTAGCCGGGTACATATCGGTTTACATCCGTGAAATGAAAAAAAGCTCGTTTGGCATCTTCGCGTGTTCCCTTCATAAGCAGGGCAATGCCTGAGTTATATAATTCTTCGGCAGCCTTTTCCTTTAAGGGCCCAATCTGATCATAGTAGCTTTTTGGATTGGGAATAACTTTAAGAGCACCCGGTGCCTGGCGAATAGCCTCATACATGTTATTTATTCTTTCATAAGAAACCAGGGCACCGTTCCACTTATTTGGAGCGTTGGAGGCGATCTGATTTTTGGCATCGGTTTCCAGCCACTCCAGTGCGGCAGGATAACTGTTCCGCAAAGTCTCTTTTGATTTTTTATGGTCGGGGTTTTGACGCAAGCGACCAATGGCCTGCATAACGGCATCGTAATAATCGCCACGTTCGTAGGCCTTTTTGCCTGAGGTGCAGGCGCCTAATAGAAGGATCAGAACAAGACTAACCAGAGATAAAATACGCATAGGGTTTGGATTTTGATACAATCTTACAAATTAGGTGCCTGAATTTAACTACCGCGGTGGAAAGAAATAGACAAGAATATCGTCAATGGTATTGCGGAAGTTACCCCACGAATGCCCTTGGTTGGTTTCGATATACTGGTAGGTGCAGGTATTTTTTTCCAGAATCGATTTCATTTTGAGCGCACCTTCTTTAGCATCGTGAATGGTTCCGGTAGTCAGGTAAATCTTTACCGGAGGGTTTTCGGCCTGATCGCAGAAAGTATAGATCTCAGGCTTAAACCAGAATGCTGGCGACTGAATACCAGCCAGTCCAAAGATTTCCGGCTTTGAAAAGGCAAAATAAGCAGCCGTTAATCCACCCATTGAAGTACCTAAAATTCCCCGCTGGGCAGGTTCTTTACATACGCTTAAGTTGCTCTCCATAAAGGGTATAAACTCCAGCGTAATGAAGTTCAGATATTTATTGCTCATGGAGAGTTCCGTCATTCTTCTGTTGTTCGACCGGTTTGCCGGTTCGCGATGATCAATAAAGACAACACATATAGGTTCAATTTTATTATCGGCAAGAAGGTTATCTAATATTACCGTCATGTTCCCCATTCGCTCATGGAGGTACTCATATCCATCGGTTACATAGAGGATGGGATAGGTTTTATCGGTACTGTAGTTATGGGGTAGGTAAGTTGAATATGTAACCTGATACCCCATTATTTTACTGTCGAATAAGGCATCCTTATTAAGTCTTCCCCGAGGAATATTTTCCCGATGAACAGTAATCGGATCGGGTTGCCAATCGGGCATCCGAAGTTCTGAATTCGGGCTGCCGCCACCTACACCCGACCATTGATGATTAGGATTGGCCGGATCCAGGATCCAATCTTTTTCATTGATGAGGATTTTATAATCGATGCGAGCATTTTTTGGAAATGAAGCTTTCAGTATCCAGATGTTGGTGTTTGGAATTTGAGTACCTTTATTCGGATACGTTTTGTCATACCCCCAACCGTTAAAATCTCCCATCCACGAAATGGATTTTGCATCGCCACGGTAAAGAAATGCTACAGAGTCTTCAATCACTAGCGGAATTTTGTTTTCGGCTACTAACTTTTTCCAGCGTGTGTCTGTCTCCTGAGGCAGTGTATAAAAATTTCTGATTGTCTCGGTGTAGACAGCATAATCCTGCGCCCAGCCGAGTAGGGGAATACAGAAAGCTATGTTAAAAATAAATCTCAAGCTTTTTCTTTAATTACTATCTCATCGTGATCCTCTACTAACAAATTAAGTAATCCTGCGATGATCATGGAAACTCCTCCTGCCACTAAAATGTAAATGGACTCTCCGTTAAAGAGGTGTGTTAGCATAAAGCCCAACAGCGTTCCGGCAACAATTTGCGGAATTACAATAAAGAAATTGAACACACCCATATAGTAGCCCATCTTTTCGGCTGGTAAAGAACCGGAAAGCATGGCGTAGGGTATCGAAAGTATACTCGCCCAGGCAATACCAACACCAATCATGGAAAACCACAGCCAGAATGGATCGGCAATAAAATAAAAGGATATGAGTCCACCGCCACCACAAAAAAGTGCCAGCATGTGTGTTATCCTACGGCTGGTATACTTTGCCAATACCGGTAGTAGTAGCGCTGCCAATGCTGCAATACCGTTATATGTACCAAATAAATTCCCAACCAGGGAGGCGCCATCATTGTAGGCAACTGATGTTGGGTCGGTTGATTTATAGATATGACTGGTTACTGCTGATGTGGTGTAAATCCACATCGCAAAAAGTGCGAACCATGAGAAGAACTGAACATATGCCAGTTGAATCATGGTCTTTGGCATAGAATTAAAATCCTTGACAATATTCACCAGACCGAGATAGGACCGACCTTGTTTAATGTAAAGGGTTGCGAGCAGATGCACCAATCCAAAAATTCCGAATCCCAAGGAAAGAACATAAAGTTCTTTTTCAATGCCGGATACGTACACAGCTACCGCTACAATAACTGCCAACACTAATAGTATTGTACCGAGTTTAGAAAATTTGGCAGCGTAGAATTCTTCATTATCAATTTTCTTACGTTCCCTGTTTCGTAGTTTTTCTTCTACGCCAGGCTCTGGTGGATATTCCTTGGTGCTGAACACCGTCCACATCACGGTTAGGAAAAGCATAAAGGCGCCCAGGTAAAAGGAATATTTCACAGAGTCAGGAATTACTCCTGGCTCATCAGCTACATTAGAAATGCCAAACCAGTTTGTAAATATCCAGGGTAGGAATGAGGCTATGATAGCGCCAATGCCAATGAAAAAACTCTGCATGGCGAAGCCTGTTGTTCGTTGTGCCGGAGGGAGCATATCACCAACAAATGCTCTGAAAGGCTCCATACTTATGTTAATCGAAGCGTCCATAATCCACAGCACCCCAACGGCCATCCATAAGGCAGGAGAGTTAGGCATAAGGCAAAGTGCAATGGAAGCCAAAATAGCGCCAATGGCAAAGAATGGCCTTCTGCGGCCCCATTTGTGATGCCAGGTACGGTCACTGTAATAACCGATAATAGGTTGTACAATTAAACCGGTCACAGGAGCCGCTAACCAATACAAGGCAAGATTCTTCGGATCAGAGCCGAGTGTTTCAAATATTCTGCTGGTGTTTGCGTTCTGTAATGCAAACCCAAACTGAATGCCCATAAATCCAAAGCTCATGTTCCAGATTTGCCAGAAGCTTAGCCTTGGTCTTATAACGGGTGCTGTTGATGATGACATGCTTTTACTTTTTATTGAACTTACTTTTTATAACTAACAAGTTCTACCACTGAATAACTGCTTGTTGTTGATCATACACAACCGAAAGATAAGGTAAGTTTTTTACCGAAGGCCCATCGGGCATAGTGTTAACCGGATCGTAATTGGCCATGGGCTGAACAAAACGATAATCTTTCTTTTGCAGCGTTTGTGAAACACCATTTAAAGAAAGTGAATGAAGTCCATCAAATCCATGAAAGAAAATATTAATCGACTTGTAAGCAGGTAAATATTTTCCTTCAGCCGCGTGGATTACAAATTTTCCTTCAGCATGCAGGTACTCCAGTTTACGCGTGCAAAATTCACCTTGCTGATAGGCAAAAGTTTCACCATCATCTTCATACCATTCAAAACTGTTGTCGCGTTTACCCTTGTACACATGTATTTCCAGCACTTCGCCACGATCAGCAACGGTTGAACCTGCTTTTTCACGCATGGGTAGAATAGAGGAACCTTTCACATAGACCGGAAGTTTGTCCAACGGGCAATCGGCTACGATGATGCTGTTACCAGAATGTTGTTCATCGGTAAGAAACTCGTACCAGTTACCTTCAGGCAGATAAACCTTCACAAGATCTTTGTTGCTTTCCACGGGCGCGACTAAGAGTGCCGGGCCAAACAGGTATTGATTGTGAAAACGGTGATCATAAATATGATTGTCAAACGGATAGTCAATGGCAAGAGATCGGTTAACCGGCATACCCCTTTTTGATGCATCATAAAAGAGTGAATACAAATAGGGAAGCAGCCTGTACCTTAGTTTGATATAGTTGCGTGATATTTCTTCTACCCGCTCACCAAATGTCCAGGGTTCGGAATCGCGGGTATTGATCATGGTGTGCCCGCGGAAGAAAGGAGAGAAGGCGCCAATGGAAATCCAACGTGCAAAAAGTTTTTCATCGGTATTTCCAACAAAGCCGCCCACATCATATCCCGCAAAGGCAATTCCGGTTAAGCCCATACTGTTTACCAGGCGAACACCGAGCATCATATGCTCATCATAGGCAACATTGTCGCCTGTCCAAACGGCTGAGTATCGTTGTATGCCGGAAAAGGCGGATCGGGTAAGGTTGAATGGACGCTTGCCTTTCAGTAATTCTTTGGTGCCTTCATACGTGCTGCGTGCCATTTGAAAGCCGTAGATGTTTCTTCCTCTGCGCATGGTGGATTTGTTGCCTTCAAAATCCATCTCAATATTTTCAGGCAGGCTGTGTCCCCAGGTGGCAATTTCATTCATGTCGTTCCAAAAACCTTCTACCCCCAGATTAACATAGTCTTTAAATTGTTCTTTCCACCAGGCCCGCGTTTTCGGATTGGTGAAATCAGGAAAGTGGCACCAGCCCGGCCACACCATGCCGGTGTAGTTTTCACCATCCGGGAACTTGATAAATACATCCTTGGCTTTTCCATCTTCATACGTATGATAGCCTTCTTCCACTTTTATTCCCGGATCGCACATCACCACTACGCGAAACCCTAGTTCTCTTAATTTCTTAAGTATTCCCTTAGGATCAGGGAAATCCTTTTTGCTCCAGGTAAATATTTTGTACTGATCCATGTAGTGGATATCGAACACGATTACATCGGAAGGAATATCTTTTTCACGGAATGTATTAGCCAGGGTCATCACTTCCTTATCGGGATAATAGCTGTAGCGACATTGCTGATATCCAATACTCCATAATGGAGGCATTTCCATACGGCCAGTCAGATGGGTGTAGTGCTTAATGATTTCACCCACACTGTCGCCATGCATGAAATAGTAATTCATTTCGCCACTATCTGCGGCAAAGCTGGAGAAGCGATTGTTGGACGCACCAAAATTGAAGAATGTTTTATGGGTATTGTCGAGAAAAATTCCATAAATAAGGTTGCTATGCAAACCTATATAAAAAGGGGTAGAACAATATAATGGATCTGCCCCTGTGTGGTAAGCATAGGCATCCGTATTCCAGTTGGTATAACCTTGTCCTTTGCGGTCAAGGGGTCCGGTTTTTTCTCCGAGCCCGATAAAGCGTTCACCTTCCTGAAGTTTTTTGTAGGAGGTAACATGTTCACCGTTCCAGCGGGTACTTAATGGATCGTCTTCGTTAATTATCTGTCCATCAGCATTTAAAAAAGTTAGGCGCACAGGATTTTTAGAAACGTGCACCTGTAACGTGGAGGATTTGAGGATAATCAACGAAGCCTCTTCAGAAATATTGAGCTTAATGTTTTTGGGAGGTTCAGCTTCAACAGCGTAAGAGAACTCTTCAAAGAACTCTTCAGTTGTAAAGGTTACACGTACAATACTGTCCGAGTAAAAGCGGATAGAAAGATTAGCTTCTGCAGTTTTTACGATAATCCCTGTTGGTTTTTCTTCCCAAGAGATCAGGACTCCGGCTGATCGGCTCACAACCGATTTGAATTTCGTCATATGAGTAAGCGGTTGAATAAAATTTTTCCTTAAAGTAAGGGTAATTACACTATAACCCGACAGCCATTGTGACAAAATTCAGATTGCTTCTTGCAAAATCGCCTTGAACTATGATCAAAGTCAGTGCGCAGGCATAAAACAATACCTATCATTGATCTGTTTTATCAAACTGTTGCAATGATTTTTTCGGAAACGTTTGCGAAATCGTTTTCAGTAAAATTGATTGGATTTTACGGTGATATGATATTCTTTAATCACTATTTTGAAGCGCTTAATACACTTAACACAAACTTTTAACTATGATAATATGACTAGATTTTACAGGAGTTTTGGGAAGTTCTTAATGGTCATTTTTCTTCTTAGCTCAACATTGGTTTGGGCGCAAAGCAGGGTAGTGACTGGTAAAGTAACTTCAGCGGATGATGGTACACCACTACCAGGTGTAAACATTCTCGAAAAAGGCACCAGCAATGGTGGCGTAACTGATGCTTCCGGATCTTTTTCCATTCAGGTGGGTGGCTCAAATTCAGTATTAGTATTTTCATTTATCGGCTATTCTGCCACCGAAATTACAGTGGGTGCGCAGACAACTATTAACATTTCTCTTCAGGCAGACGTAACGGCACTTTCGGAGATTGTTGTTATTGGTTATGGCTCAATCGAAAAGAAAGATGTTACCGGGGCAATTGCCGATATTTCCCGCGAAGATTTTAACCGGGGTGTGCTTAGTTCACCGCAGGATTTGATTGTTGGGAAACTTGCCGGTGTAAATGTGATTTCAAATAGCGGGGCACCCGGTGCGGGCTCAACCATTCGTATCCGAGGTGGCTCTTCATTAGCGGCCAATAACGATCCTTTAATTATTATTGATGGTTTTCCGGTTGACAACGGAGGGATATCTGGTGTGGCAAATGCGCTTTCCACGATAAACCCGAATGACATTGAGACCTTTACAGTATTAAAGGATGCCTCAGCAACAGCCATTTATGGTTCACGGGCATCAAATGGTGTTATTATTATCACCACTAAGAAAGGTCAGGCTGGTAAACCTAAATTTACTTTTAATACAACATTATCGGTAAGTACACCGATCAAGTACTTTGATGTGCTTAATGCTGCCGAGTATACGGAGTTAGTTAATGATTTAGTTGATATTGGTCGTATTAACCAGGCTGATGTAGACGACAAACTGGGCACGGTTAATACAGATTGGCAGGATGAGATTTTCAGAACGGCACTGTCAACAGATAATAATTTAAGTGCAACAGGGTCATTCAAAAACGTTCCCTACCGTGTTTCTTACGGATACACCGATCAGCAAGGTATTTTGATCAATACTGATATTCGTAGACATACCATAAATGTAAGTGTATCTCCATCCTTTCTGGATGATCATTTGAAGGTAAATATTAATGCAAAGGGCAGTAACGTGAGAAGCAACTTTGGTGAAGCTGGTGCAGTTGGTGCAGCTATTTCATATGATCCTACTAAACCTGTTCGCGATGGAAATGAAACCTTCGGTGGTTATTTTTCATGGTTAAGTGTTCCTGGGGTTCCGGCCAATAACATTACCTTCAACCCGGTTGCTATGGCCGAACTTACGGATAATGTTGGTACAGCAAATCGTTTAATTGGTAATGTTGAGTTTGAATATAAATTCCACAAGTTTCCGGAGTTAAAAGCTCATTTGAATATGGGTATGGACTATCAGAAAAGTGATGGTTACAATCGGGCTCCAGTGACAGCCGACTTTACCCGGGTTGTAACGGATGCCGGAACGATACTACAAGGCCGCGACAACACATATGCAGCAGATAATCGTTCAAGACTATTGGATTTTTATTTGAATTATGCCAAAACATTAGGTAATCATAAAATGGATGTAACCGCTGGTTACGGCTGGCAGTATTTTTATCGTCAGAGCGAATCTGTAAATCGCAGGGCAGACGGAACAATTATTAACATTCCTCCTCCTTTTATCGGTGAAAATTATTTGGTTTCATTTTTCGGAAGAGCAAATTACTCGTTCTTAGATAGGTACTTAATTACAGCTACGTTGCGATATGATGGATCCTCCAGATTTGAAAATCCATGGGGTTTATTCCCAGCGATATCTGCAGCGTGGAGAATTAAAGATGAAGCATTTTTATCAGGTGTGAACCAACTAACCGAACTTAAGCTTAGAGTTGGTTACGGAGAAACGGGTCAGCAGGATATTGGATCCTTCTATCCATCCCAGGCAATTTACAGGTCTTCTAACGAAACAGCGCAGTACCAATTGGGCAATGAATTTTATACTACCCTTCGTCCTGATGCCTATGATCCGAATATAAAGTGGGAGACAACCAGCACATTGAATATTGGTTTGGATTTCGGATTATATAATAACCGACTTACCGGTACAGTGGAAGTTTACAACCGGAAAACTTATGATCTTTTAAATAACGTTCAGATTGCGAGCGGTACAAACTTCTCGAATTTCCTGACAACCAACGTTGGTGATTTGGAGAATAACGGAGTAGAAGTAACCATCAACGCAATTCCTGTTGCCACAGGTGATTTTACCTGGAACCTTGGGCTTAACTTTGCTCGCAATGTTAATAAAATAACAAAGCTCCTTTTGGTTGATGATCCTAGCTACAATGGTGTACCGGCCGGCAGCGTTGGTGTTGGACAATTTATACAGAATCAACAGGTTGGTTTCCCCATAAACTCCTTCTGGGTACTGCAACAAGTGTATGGACCGGACGGCCGCCCCATTGAAGGTTTGTATGTTAATCGCTCTGGTGAAAACTCTCAGGTATCATCGAATAATAATAACAAGTACCGGCCTGAGCATCCAATAGCTGATTACCTTATTGGAATAAACTCACGTTTCAATTACAAAAAGTTTGATTTCTCTTTCTCGAGCCGCTTAAGCTTAGGGAATTTTGTGTACAATAATTCTGTTGCTGGCCGTGCATTCTTAAACAATGTATATGCCAACGGTTACTTCAGTAACGTTCCTCGGGCAATATTCGATACCGGTTTCTTTAGCCAACAGCAATTGTCTGATTACTATGTTCAAAATGCTTCATTTTTTAAGATGGATAACATGAGCCTGGGATACAATGTTGATAACCTGATGTCCAACAAGTTAAGGGCAAGAGTTAGCCTTACTGTACAAAATGCTTTTATTGTTACCAAGTATGAAGGTATTGACCCGGAAGTTAATGGTGGTATTGATAACACAGTATACCCACGACCAAGAGTGTTTTTGTTAGGGTTAACCTTAGATTTTTAATCTTTAAAGAAGAGACAGATTATGAAAATGAAAATGATATATCAACTGACCATCGCAAGTTTAATTCTTGTTATGGCTTCCTGCGTGGGTGATCTGGACATTGTTCCGAAGGATCCTAACCTGGTAACCAGTAAAACGGTTTACAACAGTCCCCAGGCTTACAAGCAAGGGCTGGCAAAATTATATGCACTCTTTATCTTAACAGGTCAGCAAGGTCCATCAGGCCAGCCTGATGTTTCCGGTGTTGATGAGGGTTTTAGTTGCTTTACCCGCTCCATGTGGAATTTGGAGGAGCTAACAACTGATGAGGCCATTTGGTCTTATCCGAATGATGCAGAAGGAACTATTTCCAATCTTTACTTTAACACTTGGCTTCCTTCTGATGGCATTCCCACTGCTTTGTTTGGTCGTTTAATGGCCTCTATGGTGATTATCAATGAGTATATCAGGGCTACTGGTAGTTCCACTGATGCCGACCTGGTTCGTTACCGTGCTGAAGCGCGATTTTTGCGGGCGCTGGGCTATTACTATGGGCTCAATTTGTATGGCAGTATGCCGGTGGTAACCGAAGAAAATTTACCCGGTGCGTTTTTACCTAAGCAAAGAACAAGAGCACAAATTTTTGAGTACGTTGAAACTGAGCTTTTAGCTATCTACAATGATCTGGGTAACCCACGCTTTGAATACGGAAGAGCTGATAAAGCTGCTGCCTCTATGTTATTGGCTAAATTGTACTTAAATGCTGAGGTATTTTTGGCACCAACAATCCCTCCTCAGTATGCAAGTCGTAATTTTTACAATGATGTTATCACTGAGTTAAATAAGGTTTTTGAAGGAGGTTACACGCTTTCACCAAAATACCTGAATAACTTTTTGGCTGATAATCACACAAGTCCTGAAATGATCTTTACTTTTAATAATGATGGTGCGAAGTCACAAGCCTACGATGGTGTTTGGGTAATGATTAGGGGTAATAGTGGTAATGGTGGTTGGAATGGGTTGCGTACTCGTTCGGCATTCGTTGATTTGTTTGACTCAAACCCCAATGATTACAGAGGCATTTTTGCAAAGGAAGATAAAGGTCAACAAAGAAGTATTACAGAGCCCAATAACTCAACTCATGGCTATGGTGTATTCAAGTTTCGTAACCAGAAAGCAGATGGTACAACACCAGCCAATGATGTGACGGGTTTTATAGATACAGATTTTCCTTTGTTCCGTTTAGCGGATGCATATTTGATGTATGCTGAGGCGCATTTACGTGGCGCCACTAATGGCTCCGGTGCAACTGCTTTAACGTATATTAACGCACTTCGTAATCGATCAGGTGATACTGCCATTGGAGATATTAACGCGGGACAATTAAATCTTGATTTTATTCTTGATGAAAGAGGTAGGGAATTGTATTGGGAAGGTCACAGACGTACTGACTTGATACGCTTCGGTAAATTTACCGGCAGTGCTTACATCTGGGATTGGAAAGGTGGTACACCTGAAGGTCGCAGCATACCGGAACACATGAAAATTTTCCCGATTCCGGCAGCTGATCTGGCTACTAATCCAACATTGGTACAGAATCCTGGTTATTAACTATGAAATTGATAACATCAAAACTTATGAAAAATCGAATATTAATATGGTTCATGCTAGTCTTGGGAGCCTTTGTGCATATAGCGTGTGAGGAGCTTGAAACAGTAGCCATAAATGAAAACGTTGAGGCGAATACGTTGCAGGATCTTTCCAATAATGATATTGTGCTAGAGTTTGAAGATTCAGATGAAATAGCCGTTACGTTCACATGGACAGCACCTGAGTTTGGATTTAAAGCTGGAGTTGTTTACACAGTTGAAATGGATGTGGTTGGAAGCAATTTTGCCAACGCTTTTGATTTGGCTGAAACCAGAAATTTAACCACTTCTGTTACCGTTCAGACACTGAACAATGCCATGTTGGCATTAGGTCAAAACCCTTTTGAGGCTGCCAATATGGAGTTTAGGGTAGTTTCCGTTGTAAGCAGTAACGTGGCACCGGTATTCTCCACTAATCAAACAGCAAGCGTTACACCCTATGCCACCAGTTTTCCCTCTATTTGGGGAATGGGTGCAGGCCTGAAAGGTTGGGGTCCATGGCCGGATAATGCAGTAGAATGGCCTAGTCAACAGTTTAAGAAGTATGAACAAATTGCCTACTTTACTAATGGACAAGCCTTCCGCTTTTTTGAGCAATTGGATTGGGGACCTGTTTCTTATAACTATCCTTACTTTACTTCTGTTTCAACAGTTTTTGAAAATGCAGGTGATGGTGACAGCAATTTACGGGTTGCTGCAGCCACTGGCTGGTACCTTGTACGCGTAGATTTAATTGCAAAAACGGTAACTGCTGAAGCAACGCAGGAGCCCCTAATGTACATGACCGGTGCTGGTATTGGTGGTTGGGATCAGCCGGGCACAGGCGCGAGTATAAAAATGACATATGTTCGTCCTGGTGTATTTTTTGCAACGGCAACATTTTATAATGGTCAGGCTTTCCGCTTTTTTGCGCAAGCCAACTGGGGACCTACATCATATAATTACCCTTATTTTACTACTGTCAATGCATTGTTTGAAAATGCCAATGATGGGGATTCAAACCTTCGTTATGTCGGTACAACGGGCCAGCAAACTGTGCTTGTAGATGTTAACGAAAAGACAGTTGTTGTAGTGCCACCATTGTACATGACCGGTGCCGGTATTGGCGGTTGGGATCAACCCGGTACAGGAGCCAGTATAAAAATGAATTATATTGCACCTGATACCTATCAGGCAACTGCTACCTTTTACAACAATGAAACCTTCCGCTTCTTTGCGCAAGCCAACTGGGGCCCAATCTCTTATAATTATCCATTCTTCACCACGGTAGCTTCCGATTTTGTAAACGCTGCTGATGGGGATAGTAACCTTAGGTATGTAGGTACAACAGGTTCGCGAACTATTAAGGTAAACCTGGCTACTAAAGTTGTTACATTGAATTAATACTGATTATTGCAGAAAAAATCAGGAGTAAGTACGCTCCTGATTTTTTTATTTAAACGGATTTGGTAATTGTTTTAGCTATGAGAAGAATACTTTTTTGTTTGATTTACACTTGCTCGTTTAACCTTCTTGCACAAAATGTAAATCTTACCCCAACCATTACGCCAGCTCTGTTTGGTCCCAACGATCAAATAACTGTTCAGTACGATGTTACCGGAACACCTCTCACATCGTTAACCAATGCATGGGCCTGGGTTTGGATACCCGGAAAAAGTATTGATGCAAAGTATAACATAACGCCAGCAACGGCAGCAGCAGACCCTGCCAAGTTTACGAAGGCTGTTGAAGCTGGAAGAACATACTTCAGGCTAACGTTTAAACCATCCGATTTCTTTAATCAGAATATTAGTGGCGAAACCCAAATGGGCATATTACTTAAGGGGAGTCACTGGACCGGCTGTGGTGCGTCTAGTTGCCAGACCACCGACTTCGTTGCTAATTTCGGATTTAAAGTTACGCTTGTTTCACCCTCAGCAAATCCGGTTTTTGTTAACACCAACGGCACGATAAACATACAAGCAAATGCACCTGTTGCTTCTACTTTTCAAACTTTTGTTGATGATGTTGTTGTGCATAACTCAGGCTCTGCAGTAACTGTCTATACTTATGTTCATACGGCAACAGAGAGCTCCGGACTTCATCGTGTAAAAGTGGTTGGTACTTCTCCAAATGGAGTGAGTGAGGCAAGTTTTCAATATATCATACGTACCCAAGCTGTTGTTGAGACAATACCTCCGGGTATATTGCTTGGAATAAATTATCATGATGATCACACAAAAGTTACGTTAAGTTTATTAGCCCCTGATAAAACATCAGTTTATGTGCGCGGAGACTTTAGCGCGTGGGAGGTGCGGCCTGAATATAAGATGAAAAGGTCGGGGGAGTTGTTTTGGATTGAACTTACGGGTTTAACACCTGGTGAGGAGTATGCTTTTCAATATCTGGTAGATGAAAGCCTTTGGATAGCCGATCCATTTGCTGATAAAATCCTTGATCCGGATGATCAGAATATTCCAGCGTCAACCTATCCCAACTTAAAACCTTATCCGGCTGCGGCTTTGTTAGGTAATTGGTACTCCAACCGTCTTGCAGTATTTCAAACAAACCAAACACCCTATGTTTGGCAAGCCACAAATTATCAGCGGCCGCCAAAAGAAAAGCTGGTTATTTATGAATTGCTTATCCGCGATTTCTTTGGCCCAAACGATCGCAATTATCGGAATTTAATAGACACGCTTTCATACCTGAAGCAGCTTGGTGTAAATGCTATTGAACTGATGCCTATTATGGAGTTTAATGGCAACGATAGTTGGGGTTATAACCCTACATTTATGTTTGCTGTTGATAAGTACTACGGTACTAAAAACGAACTCAAGGAATTTATAGATGTGTGTCATCAGAATGGTATGGCAGTAATTCTGGACATCGCCATGAACCATCAAGACATACCTAATGCCTATTTAATGCAAGATTTCAATTTTAGTACGGGTAAGCCCAATCCTACCAATAAATGGTTTAACACTGATCCAAAGCATCCGTTTAACGTGTTCTCCGACATGAACCATGAAAGTTCTTATACGAAGGCTTATTTGGATACAGTTAACTACTACTGGCTTAATGAGTATAAAGTTGATGGATATAGATTCGACTTGTCAAAAGGATTTACGCAGGTCAACACGTATCCAAATAATGTCAGTGGGTGGTCGGCTTATGACGCTTCGCGTGTGGCTTTGCTAAAACGCATGGCGGATAAGATATGGGAACATTCACCAGATGCATACGTAATCCTCGAACATTTTGCCGCGAACAATGAAGAGAAGGAATTAGCGGAGTACCGTGCTGCAGAAGGCAAGGGTATGTTGTTTTGGGGTAATTTAAACCATGCCTATATACAAAATTCAATGGGGTATGCTCAGGAATCCGATATAACCTGGGTTTATCATGGAACCCGGACTTGGTCGGTGCCTCATGTTATTGGATATATGGAAAGCCATGATGAGGAGCGGATGATGTATAAAAATATTCAATTCGGGAATTCAAATCTCAGTCCGCCCTATAATGTCAAAAATATCTCTACTGGGTTGGAACGGGTAAAAGCAGCTTCTGCCATTTTTTACACTATACCTGGCCCTAAAATGCTGTGGCAGTTTGGTGAACTTGGTTATGATGTATCCATTGACGAAGGTGGACGTGTTTCACCAAAGCCGGTTAAATGGGAGTATCGTGATGATTACCAACGGTACCGGGTTTATGAACATATAGCAGATTTAATCAGACTAAGACATGAATATTCTGTGTTTACCGATGGTGATGCTACGTTAACAACAGGTAATGTGCACATCAAGCAACTCACGCTAAAGAATAAGCCGTATACAGCCAACCCTGCAAATGTAAATCAGATGAATGCTCAGGTAGTTGTTAATTTTGATGTTAAGCAAAACGCGGTTAACATAACGTTTCCGCATACGGGCACCTGGTACGATTATTATGCCTATGGCAACCCTGTAGTGGTTACCAGCCTGCCGCATACCATTCAACTCGCAGCCGGTGAATACAAAATATTTACCGATGTAGAAATTACAAATCCTTTGGTTACATCAGTAGATCAGGAAATAGCCAATGTTATTTCTGTTTATCCGAATCCTGTTCGGGATGTATTGGTTGTTCAGTCTGAATTTGAAATAAATAGTTTGCAATTGATAACACTAAATGGTGTACGCTACTCACCCAATCGAATTTCGGAAAATTCGTGGGATGTAAGTTCCCTAAAGGAAGGATTTTACATCGTTGTTATCCATCAGCCAGCTGGGACTAAAAGAACGAAAGTTATTAAGTATTAAGGCCTATTCGTTGAAGACCTTAACAGCCTCCAGTGCTTTAAAGTCAAAGTCAAAAAGGGCCATGTTTTCCCATGGTGAGCCATTAGTGGCTTCTGGACCTTTGTATGCGACCCACTCGGGTGCCCAATAGGCTATGCCTAGTCCACCATTTAACTCTGACATCATTTTTCTAAGCTGCATCATAAAATCATGTTGGCCTTTTGGAGTAGCAGGATACCCCACCAAAAGGTGATCAGTTAAGCCAATCAAGTTATTTGTCCAGTCATTCCAATCAAGGGTAAAAGGGTACCCGGTTTCTGCCAGCACAATTTCTTTACTGCTGTTGGTATTCAATTGGGCTAGTATCGAGCGTAGAGTAATTAATGATTTTGTATGCCATCTTGGATAGTAGGAAATACCGATAATATCGTAATCAACATTATTGTTTTTCAACTGATCGTAAAACCAAACGGATCCATCGGTACCCGCATAATGAATAATAATCTGTGCATTATCTGATTCATCGCGTACTCCTTGAACACCCTTTTTTAGTAAGTTGATAAAATCGGTTAGGTTTGACGTGCTGCCATTGGGCCACAAAAACCCGGCATTTATTTCATTTCCTATTTGTATGAAGTCTGGTGAAAGTTGTTTAACAATCTTTTTTGTGTAGTTATAGACACTGTCGCCAAGATCGGCCGTGGAAAGCGTGCTCCAGGCTTCAGGTTTAGTTTGGTGTCCCGGATCGGCCCAGGTATCGGAGTAATGAACGGTAAGCCAAAGCTTAAGCCCTTTGCTTTTTATTTCTGAAGCAAACTGCTTTACCTCTTCAAACCCTGAATGGTTTGTTTCGGGTGTATGCCACAGCCGAAGCCTGATGGTGTTGCAACCTTCTTCCTGAAGTACAGTGAGGACATCTTTTACCTGGCCGTTACGATCTTTAAATTGAACTGCATCGTTCCGGATCTCAGGCAGAAAGGAGATATCTGCAGCGCGGATGTCAAGCGGGTAAGATAATGAAGCAGGAGGATCCGGTTCACTTTCACCACATCCTGACAAGAAGAGAATACTCATCAATACAACTAACCACTTAATCAAATTCAACTCGGAACAATTCATTTTCGGTTCTATATTCGGCAGTAAATTACTCAAATATTTTTAGCTCACTTCTTTAACGAAAAACATGAGAAATACTTTTGTTCTAACACTATCATTTTTCCTTTTGTTTAACCTGATTTCTGAAGCTCAACGTAATTCAGACGATGTATTTGTTGATAAAAATGGTGTGCTTCGTTGGGGAACTTCTAAGGAGGAAGTTCGCGCATTTGGAATAAATTATACTGTTCCGTTTGCCCATGCTTATCGTACGGCCAAAAACATGGGGATTGATATTCAAAAAGCAATCGATCAGGATGTTTATCATTTTGCCCGGTTAGGGTTTGACTTGTACAGGGTTCACGTTTGGGATACCGAGATCAGTGATACGTTAGGAAATTTGCTTCCTTCTGAAAACCTCAGACTCTTCGACTATATGGTAATGAAGATGAAGGAGAGGGGAATGAAATTTATTATTACACCTATTGCCTATTGGGGAAATGGATGGCCTGAGCCTGACGAGCCTACTCCGGGATTCTCCCGCAAATATGGAAAGGATGCATGCCTTACCAATCCCGAAGCTATTAGGGCCCAGGAGCGCTACCTTTTTCAATTTCTTAATCATGTGAATTCTTATACAGGCATTCCTTATAAAAATGATCCGGATATTATCGCTTTTGAAGTTTCTAATGAGCCACATCATCGTGAATCCCCTGAGAATGTTACTACATTTATTAACCGCATGGTGAAAGCCATGCGAAACACTGGATGTAAGAAACCCATTCTCTATAACATAACACACAGTATTCATCTAGCAGATGCTTATTTCAAGTCTGCCATGCAGGGTGGAACTTTTCAGTGGTACCCAACCGGCTTGGGTGCCCGCCACGAGCTTGGCGGCAACCTTTTGCCTAATGTCGACCGGTATGTTATTCCTTTCGCGAATAATCCTAAATTCAAAAGCATGGCAAAGATTGTATATGAATTTGATGCTGCGGATGTTGGCCGGTCGTACATCTACCCAGCAATGGCGAGAAGTTTTAGGGAAGCCGGTATGCAGGTAGCCACCCATTTTTCGTATGATCCAACGTACATGGCGTATGCCAATACCGAATATGGAACTCATTACATGAATCTCGCCTACACTCCACAAAAAGCGTTGAGCCTGATGATTTCATCAGCGGTGTTCCATCGTGTTCCGATGTACAAATCCTTTGGCCGGTATCCTGATAACACTTCCTTCGATGTATTTCGTGTAGACGATGAGCGTGATTTGGCAGAAATGATTACTGAGAAGCAATTTATCTATACCAATAATACATCATCACAAATTCCGGCTATTGATAAGTTAGAACAGGTTGCAGGAAGTGGTAATTCTACAGTGGTGCAATATGAAGGAACGGGTGCCTATTTTCTTGATCGCATTCGTGATGGCGTTTGGCGCCTGGAGGTAATGCCCGATGCGATTTGGATAAAGGATCCGTTTGAACGGACAAGTTTAAAGAAGGAGATAGCGGTTATTAATTGGAGAACCTGGCCAATGACCATTCAGTTACCTGACCTCGGTTCAGTCTATGCCATTCAAGCATTAAATGCTGGAAATAATCTTTCCGGAAAGGCTATTGAAAAAACCATACAGGTTAAGCCCGGTACATATGTATTGACACGGCAAGGCATTACCTCCGGTATTCATAGAGAAGATAAGTGGAAGAATATTTTAATAGGCGAGTATGTTGCCCCGCAGGCTTCCGTCACTAAAATTCATGTTCTGCACCAGCCGGTCGTTGAACTTTCTTCAGGGGGTGATTATCAGGTATCCGCTACTATTGTTTCAGTTCAGCCACCAGAAGATGTTGAGTTGCATGTGTGGGTAGGTTTTCGTCCTCAGGTTATTAAAATGACCAAACAACACGGCTACACATATACAGCTACAATTACAGCTGATAGACTTCAACCCGGATTTCTACGGTATTTTATTACGGTAAAGGAGCAAGGGAAATTTTACACCTTTCCAGCAGGCGCTCAAACATATCCTGGCGATTGGGATTTTTATGCTACCGAATCGTATACAGTACCGGTAGTTGAACGTACTTCTCCACTTTATTTATTTAATGCATTTACCGATTCTGATCAGCTGATCCGGCAATGGGTGCGTGGTTCGTCAATCATACCAGCTGATGGGCCCGGTAAAGCTGAAGTGTTGGTAAATATCGAGCAATTATTCAGGGAGGATCCTGAGCAGAAGGATAAGGAAAGGATTTATGACTACTCCATGCGCTATTTCTTTGGTAGGAAAGTTGAAGGGAGGAAGAAGGATTTGCAGAGTTTTACAAAAGTAGTATTCACTGGCCGGTCGCTTAATGACAAACCATGTACGGTTCAATTAGCTTTAGTTGCGAAGGATGGATCTGCCTATGCTCATTCACTTGTGGTAACTCCGGAAAAGGGGGAGTTTATAATTTCTCTACCTGATTTAAGAAGCGTTAAACCAGTAACGATGCCGAGGCCTTACCCAACTTTTTTGTCCTACTATTTTGAGCCATCTTCTGTTTCTGATTTTTCAATAAAAGACACAGAGAGTTTACAGATTTCAATAGGTCCGGGTATACCAGCGCATCAACTTCAGGAAAAGCATGGCATAGCTATTGAAAGTATCCGGTTAGAAAAGTAGCGGTTATTTACTTTACAATTATTTTTTTTTGGATGACTCCCGAATAATCAAGCGAGTCTTGAGTATTTTGGTTTCTGGTAAAATGTCCAGATCATCCTTGTCTTGTTTTTCAATTTGACGGATGAGCAGTTTAGCCGCTTCCTGACCCATTTCAAAGCCGGGCTGATCAACCGATGAAAGTGGCGGATCCATTAATGCACTAAAGAACCAATTACTAAAGCCAACTAGCGCGATGTCTTTTGGCATCTTCAGGCCCTTCTCCTTAATAGCTTGCATGGCGCCCATAGCGGAAGGGTCATTGGTAGCGAATATGGCATCCGGTGGATTCTTTAAACTAAGTAATTTCTCCGTTGCTTTTTTCCCTTCTTCTATAGTGCCAGATGGGCAAATCGCTATTAAGTCTTTGTTGAATAGAATATTATTTTCCTTTAAAGCTTCCTTATACCCTTCAAGTCTTTGCTTGCTTATTTCCAGGTTAGGAGGACCTTCAATGTGTGCAATGCGTTTGCAACCTTGTTCAATAAGGTGAAGGGTTGCATCTTTTGCACCGGTAAAATCGTCAACAATTATTTTACTGGCCTGATCTGTGTTATAAACCCTGTCGAAAAAAACAATGGGTACACCTTTGGCCAGCATCGACTCGATATGTTCAAAATTGGTGGTCTCGCGCGAAACCGACATCAGCATGCCATCCACGCGGCTGTTAAACAGCGCTTTCATGTCCAGGATTTCGCGAGCTTCCGATTCGTTCGATTGCGTGATAATTACATTGTATCCAGCACTATAAGCCACATCTTCTATTCCACTGATTATAGTTGAAAAGAAAAAGTGTACAATTTCCGGAATGATGACACCAATCGTATTGGTTTTACTTTGGCGTAAACTCAGTGCAACAATATTGGGTTGATAGTTGAGTTTCTCAGCCAGTTCGTTTACCGCTTTTTTTGTATCCGGACTAATGTCGGGGTGGTCTTTTAGTGCCCTGGAAACCGTAGAGGGAGATATGCCCAATTCCCGCGCAATGTCTTTAATCGTTACCTGATTGTACTTCATGCCATTACTTTCAATTCAATAGTCTATTTTTCGATGAACAAGTTACAATAAATTTTCGCAATCGTTTGCACTCATATCAGCTGCATGAAAATTCAGTACTTGCTCCATTTTAGCACCTGATTTTATTACAACCTTTAAACCTAAAACATTTAAAAACTAAAGCTAATATTAGGGCAAAATTTATTTTACCAATTAAACCAATAACCGGTGACTGCTTGTATTTTTGATCTAGACGGTGTAATTGTAGACACGGCTCATTACCATTTCATGGCCTGGCAAAAATTAGCGAAAGAATTGGGAGTTGATCTTACGCAGCAGGAGAACGAACGTTTGAAAGGTGTAGGAAGAATTGAGTCGTTGAATATTATTCTTGAGATTGGAGGTATTGCATTACCGGATGATGAAAAGGAAAGACTGGCCACTAAAAAGAACGCCTGGTTTGTAGAGTATATTCAAGCCATGAAAAAAGAAGAAATTTTTCCGGGTGCAAAAGATTTGTTTGATGCCCTTCATCGGCATAATATAAAAGTAGGGTTGGCCTCCAGCAGTAAGAATGCCCGAACGGTTTTACAGAAACTTGAAATTGAAAACTCCTTTGAGGCTATTGTTGACGGTACCATGATTGATAAGTCAAAACCTGATCCCGAAATTTTTCTAAAAGCCTCAGCACTACTTCATGTTAGTCCTGCTGAATGTGTAGTAGTGGAAGATGCCGAAGCCGGTGTAGAGGCGGCCTTGCGGGCAGGCATGAAATGTATAGGTATTGGCAAACCTCAACAATTGGGCAAGGCTAACCTGGTATTTGATCACATCGGAAAACTATCGTATGACATTTTAAAAACTCTCTGATACCCATGAAGGATTATTTTAAACATCACCCCTGGCATATTATTGAAGAAGGATTTAATCCCCATTACCACAAAATTGCTGAAAGTGTTTTCAGCATTGGAAATGGACGCATGGGGCAACGAGCCAACTTTGAAGAAGAATACAGTGGGGAATCATTGCAAGGGAGTTATGTGGCGGGTGTTTATTATCCGGATAAAACCCGGGTAGGGTGGTGGAAGAACGGGTACCCTGAATATTTTGCCAAAGTGTTGAATGCACCAAACTGGATAAGCATTCATGTAGAGATTGAAAATCAAAAACTGGATTTGGCAAAATGCAAGACAGAAAACTTCAGACGTGTGCTGGATATGCAATCCGGGCTGCTTTCACGGTCGTTTACGGCCACCTTTCCGGATGGTAAGAAAATCAATGTAGATGCTCAGCGATTTTGTAGTATGGCCAACGGAGAAGTAGGAGCAATACGGTACTCAATAACCCCTGTCAATTTTTCTTCAAAAGCTGTACTGAGGTTATTTGTTGATGCGGATGTAAAAAATACAGATTCAAACTATGATGAAAAGTTTTGGGATGAAGTGTTTAAAAGAGCTGATCAGAAAGAATGTATAGTAATTGCCGAGACAAAAAAAACACGCTTTCAGGTAGCCACCGGAATTCGGTATACCGTAGAACAGGATGGTCAGGAAGTTCCTTTACACATCACTACTGAAACGCGGGATAAATTTGCAGGCAATACTATTCAGGTTGACCTTCATGCGGGCAAAGCGTTGGTAGTATACAAGTATGCTGCTGTCCTATCATCAGAGAATCATCCGAAAGATCAATTAGCAAATCATTGCTCCACAATCCTTGTTGAATCAGCTGCTACCGGTTTTGAAAGGCTTCTTCAAGACCATATAAGGGTTTGGGAACATAAATGGAACGAATGCGATATTACCATTGATGGGGATATAGCTGCCCAACAAGGAATCCGATTTAATATTTTTCAGTTAAGTCAAACGTACACGGGCGAAGACCCGCGATTAAATATCGGACCAAAAGGGTTTACCGGAGAAAAGTATGGCGGAAGTACGTACTGGGATACTGAGGCTTATTGCTTGCCATTCTACCTGGGTACGGCCGAGCAACATGTAGCCCGTAACCTACTGGTGTATCGGTACAAGCATTTACAAAAAGCCATTGAGAATGCGGCTAAGTTAGGCTTTAAAGATGGTGCTGCGCTTTATCCTATGGTAACGATGAATGGTGAAGAATGTCACAACGAATGGGAAATTACCTTTGAAGAGATTCATCGCAACGGTGCTATAGCCTATGCTATTTTCGATTATATCCGATATACGGGAGACGAGGAGTATCTGATTGAGTATGGTCTGGAAGTACTGATTGGAATTTCCCGTTTCTGGGCGCAGCGTGTAAACTGGTCGGAAGAGCGGAAGAAATACGTGATGTTGGGGGTAACCGGACCTAATGAATATGAGAATAATGTCAACAATAATTGGTACACCAATTACATAGCCTGCTGGACATTAGGCTATACGCAAGAAGCCATTAACTATGTTAAAGCCAGGGATGAGCGTGCGTTTAATGAGCTTACATCACGTGTAATATTTTCTGAAGCCGAGTCTGTGCAATGGACGAAAATTATTGACAACATGTATTATCCCGAAGATAAGACCCGTGGAATCTTTCTTCAGCAGGATGGATTTTTAGATAAGGAGCTATTGACGGTCTATGATTTGGGCAAAGAAAACCGACCGATTAATCAGAAGTGGTCGTGGGATAGAATTCTGCGATCATGTTTTATCAAGCAAGCAGACGTGCTTCAGGGACTCTACTTCTTTGAAGATCATTTCGATGTGGAGACTATCAGACGCAATTTTGATTTTTATGAGCCGATGACGGTACACGAGTCATCCTTATCACCCTGTGTGCATTCCATACAAGCCGCTTTACTAGGCTATAAGGACAAAGCATACGAGATGTATTTGCGCACCGCTCGTCTTGATATTGATGACTATAATAACGATACAGAAGATGGTTGTCACATTACCAGTATGGCGGGAACCTGGCTGAGTGTTATAAAAGGTTTTGGAGGTATGCGGATAAAAGATGGACAACTTCACTTTAATCCGTTTATCCCTGATCAATGGCTATCGTATTCGTTCCGGATAGAATTTCGTGGTCATGTACTTAAAATTAAGATCTCAAAAGCCAGCATTGATGCTGTTTTGCTTTCTGGTGACAAACTAGCGGTCAATTTTTATGGAAAGCCATTTATATTGGTTAAGCAACAAATCGTTGTTGTTTCAGTATAAATCTTAGCGGGAAAGCCTTGGTAAAAGCATAATCTATGCTGTTGAATCTTTCGAATTCATTTGGTGAATAATAGCATTGCCTTTCTAAACATGATTTGGGTAGGACTTTTATCCAGAATTTATACTGTTAACCGCAAACGTTTGCGATAACGATTCCGAAAAAAAATACTGGAGAGTGAGAGGAAGAAGTTGTTAAATTGAGGCTTTTTAGCCTATATTTATTAATTGTTATTACTCAAAAACGAATTATTCACTTAAACTTAACCTTCAACTCTATGTCAAAACTTTATCTGTTAATCCGCAGCTCTTTAGCGGTTTTACTGATGCTGGGATGTTTTTCTGCGTTTGCGCAGCAAAGAGTCTCTGGCAAGATTACCGCTTCTGATGATGGTTCCCCAATTCCTGGTGTAAACATTCAGGAGAAAGGTACATCTAACGGAACAGCATCAGATGCAAACGGTAATTACACAATTACTGTCGGTTCCAATGCTACTCTTGTATTTTCGTTCGTTGGTTACGCCCCTCAGGAGGTTTCGGTTGGTAGTAATACTACTGTCGATGTAGTACTTCAATCGGATGTAACTGCGCTTTCCGAAATTGTTGTAATTGGTTATGGAACAGTTAGTGTAAAAGATGCTACAGGAGCGGTAGCGGCTGTTGGAGTAAAGGATTTTAATGGAGGTTTGATTTCATCCCCTGAACAATTGATTCAGGGAAAAGTCGCAGGTGTTCAAATGGTTTCTGCGAGTGGTAAACCTGGCGATGCGGTTCAATTCAGAATAAGAGGAACTAATTCCATTCGTTCAAATAACAATCCACTTTTTGTGGTAGACGGTGTTCCATTAGCCGGTGGAGTTCAGCCAGGAGCAGCTGATGTTGGTTTTGGAACTAATCAAGATACAAACCCATTGAATTTCATAAACCCTAATGATATTGAGAGCATGAGCATCTTGAAAGATGCATCGGCTACAGCAATTTACGGTTCACGGGGGGCAAACGGGGTAGTAATTATTACTACCAAAAGTGGAAAAGGAGCTAATAAAGGTGCTTTTACATTAGCATCAAGCATTAGTATTGCCTCGCCACAATCAAAATATGATTTATTGAGCCCTTCTGAATTTCTTGATGGGGTTGCGCAATATGGTGGAGATCCTGTGGCTCAAAATTTTGGCTCTGAAACTGATTGGCAGGATTATATTACCCGTACTTCAGTATCAAATACACAGAATCTTTCCTATTCTAAAGGATTTAATGGTGGTTTTTTAAGAGCTTCATTTGGCTATGACAATCAGGTTGGGATTATTGAAAACTCCTTCATGAAGAGGATTACAGGAAGATTAAATGGTAGTAAGTCTTTCCTAGATGATAAATTGACTATTGACTTGTCTTCAACTTATTCTAATGTCAACAGAGAGGATCCAGCCATTAGTGCAAGTGCAGGTTTTCAGGGTGATTTGTTAGGTGCAGCCTATTCAGCTAATCCAACATGGCCAACAGATCCAGATTTTCAATCAGGTGGTCAGCGAAGCCCTGCTAACATGCTTGCGTATTATCAAAGCACTGGTACGACAAACAGATTTTTGAATAATGTTTCTGTAACCTATAAGTTAACTAATGATTTATCGGTTAAAGGCACTTACGGACTTGATTGGTCGAAAGGAGAAACCGTTACACTTGCCTCAGGACAGACAATCAATGGTGGAAACGGAGTTGCCGGATTCGGTCAGGGTCAAATCAATGAGAATACCAACGTAAATAACCTTGTTGAATTAACGCTGAACTACACAAAGAAACTCGGTAGCGTAGAAATTGAAGCCGTTGGAGGGTACTCCTATCAGGACTTCAGTAATCAATGGCATTGGGTAACAGGCAGAGGTTTTACAGATCCTAATAGTTTCTCCAGTATGGAATCTGAATTGAGAAGCAACTTTGATGCTATTGATGCTGTAGCCTCCTCTTTTTATAAAGACTACAATAACTGGGGAGTAACTAATGACTTACGAAACGCACCTCAAACATCCGGAGGTTTTGTGAGTGGTATCAATTTCAGTGAACGAACCTTTGAGCAATCTTTTTTTGCCCGACCTGCCGGTGCAACACTGGCTGGTGTTGGAGCGAATTTCTATGACCAGACAGATTATTTACAATCTTATTTCGGACGTGGTAATTTTACTTTCTTTAATAAGTATTTGATCACTGCAACAATACGTGTTGACGGATCGTCAAAGTTTGGTGATGAAAACAAATATGGTGTATTTCCCTCAGCAGCTGTTGCGTGGAAAATGCATGAGGAGAATTTTATGCCTGATGCGTTTAGTAACTTTAAATTACGTGCAGGGTATGGTCTTGTGGGTAATCAGGACGGATTGGGATACGGAGAATTCATTAGAAGGGAAAGATATGGTGATGTAGGCGTTGGCGATAATCGTGAGATTACATTACCAGGTACCTCTGCAACAGGAAACCCCAATGATGAACTAAAGTGGGAGCAGACTACAACGATTGGAGTTGGAATTGATTTCGGTATTTTCAACGATAAACTAACCGGTACATTCGATATCTATTCTAAGAGTACAACCGACTTGCTGTTGCGTGTTCAGCCAGCAGCGCCATCACCGGTGGTAGGGTTGGTATTCGCGAATCTTGATGCAGTGGTTGAAAATAAGGGTTGGGAGTTGGGATTATCGTGGAATGCAATAGAGAAATCGGAAGCTTCTTTTACCGTTAGTGGAAATATTGCTTACAACGAGAATATGCTAAAGGACTTTGCCGGGGCATTGGATGCGGGTACAATTTATGGACAGGGATTGACAGGTGCCTATGCTCAGCGTTTGGCAGGAGGGCACCCCTTATTTTCATACCACCTCAGGGAGTTCGAAGGTTTTGACAGCAATGGCCAGCCCATAGGTGATAATCAGGACTTTATTGGAAAATCAGCTTTACCTACATGGAACATGGGCTTCTCTTTAAATGCCAGGTATAAGGCATTTGATTTTGCGATGTACATGACGGGTCAATTTGGTCACTACATCTATAACAACACACAGAATGCGTTTTTTACCGCAGGCTCAATAAACAATGCCAGAAACGTAACACGTGATGTGTTAACGAGTGGAGAAGCGGGTTCAGCCGAGGCAGCGGTTTCAACACGGTTTTTGTACAGCGGTGATTTTGTAAGAATGCAAAATTTAAGTTTGGGTTATAATGTTGCACTTAATGATACGAAGTATATTAAGAAATTGAGGTTTTATGCCACGGGCCAAAACTTGTTTGTGATATCCGATTATAACGGACTTGATCCTGAAGTGAGTTCAAGCCCAGCCAGTTTTAATTTACTCAATGGGTTGCCAACGGCAGGTATTGATTATGCAGCTTACCCAAGACCTCGCGTTTGGACCATTGGCTTAGTTGCAAATTTTTAATTAAAGCAAAATATCTAAATCAATATGAAAATGATAATCGCAAGAAAGTTGAAAAGCAGATTTTGGATACCCTCCTTACTAGCTGGGTTTTTTATGACTGCCTGTAGCTTGGATATTGAAGAGACAGATTCACTTATTACAGAAGGGGGTTCAGCCATTTTTAATGGTGTTGAGAATGTGGAAGGTTCATTGAACACCATTTATAATAATATATCTGGACAAATTGGTGATCAGGCTAACTTATATGCCCTCACTGAAGTATCTACGGACGAACTGGTAGTGCCGACTCGGGGTACTGACTGGGGGGACAATGGCGTTTGGAGAACTATACATGCTCATACCTGGGGTCCAACTCATCCACAGGTACTCAATGTTTGGAATGAAAAGAATAATGGGGTACTTCGGGCAACAGAAGTTATAGACCCATTGAGTAATGCCAATGCTACTCAGCTTGCTGAAGCAAAATTTGCACGCGCATATAATATGCATATCGTAATGGATTTTTTTGGTCAGGTTCCATTCAGAAATCCTACAGATGGCCCAGAAGTATTGCCAACTGTAATGACAAGAGCTGAGGCTTACGATATGATTGTTCAGGATTTAACTGATGCAATTGCAGGATTGCCAGCAAGCAATGCTACCGCGGCAGATAAAACAAGACCGGTAAAGGCAACAGCCAGATTCTTATTGGCTAAAGTAAAATTAAATGCAAACGTGTATAAGGGTAGTTATGGAACTAATGACCTTCAGGATGTGATCAATCTTGTTGATGCAATAGAGGCTGAAGGATATGCATTAGTAGATGACTATTTTAGTGTTTTTAGAGGCCCTACCTTTACCAATACTGATGTCATCTGGTATGTAACTGCTGGTGTAGGAAACAGGATGTGGAATGGACTTCATTACAACCAGGCTCACCCTGATAATGGCGGTGGAGGCTGGAATGGTTTTACAACATTGGCTGAATTCTATGATAAGTTTGAAGGTCCCCCAACGGTGAATACAATTGGCGGACCGCAAGAAGAAAGACGAGGATATGTACATACATTGGCATCAACCAATGCTACAAATCTTGGTTTTGGATATGGTTTCCAGTTAGGTCAAATGTATGGCTGGAGGACAATTGAAGGTGTTCCTCAGGCTGTTGCTTTAAATGATAGGGTTGGTAATCCCTTGATCTTCACTAAGGATTTGCCAGGTTTGGTGGGTAATAACGAACGAACAGGCATAAGATTATTGAAATACTCCCCTGCCAATGGCGCATTTACTGGTGGAGTTGTGATGGCCAGATTTGCTGATGCCTATTTGATGAGAGCTGAAGCAAAGTTGAGATCAGGAAATTCAGCCGGTGCTCTGACTGATGTTAATGCGTTACGAGCACTTCGTGATAATACCTCACCTTTGGGATCTATAACTGAAGCAATAATGCTTGATGAAAGAGGTCGTGAGCTTTATACTGAAGGATGGAGAAGAATGGACATGATCCGTTTTGGTGTGTTTAAAAATGCCTGGCAATTTAAAGAAGCTGGTGATGGTCATACTGACCTTTTCCCGATCCCCGCAAGTGCACTTTTGTCAAATCCTAATTTGGTGCAGAACCCAGGCTATTGATTCCTTGTTAAAATTCTTGTTTTCAAAAAAAGGAGGGTTTCATTCCCTCCTTTTTTTATTTATTTCTAATTTTGATCAGGCGTGAAGATGACGAAATGAAGGGAGCTTCTTTAAATGTTTTACTGTCCTTAAGCATGCTTATTTTCGTTTCTTGCCGAAATGAAGATAAAGTTTTCCGATCAGTTCCATCACTTGAATCCGGAATTGAATTTGTGAATACGTTAAATCCAACTGACTCACTAAACATCCTGACTTACCTTTACTATTACAATGGGGGAGGAGTTGTTATTGCTGATTTTAATAATGATAACCTCAATGATATTTATCTGGCAAGTAATCAGGGAGAAGATAAACTATACCTTAATAGAGGAGATTTGAAGTTTGAGGATATAACCGTAGGGTCTGGTATCCGAAATTCAGAGGGATGGACAACAGGTGTTACCCACATAGATATTAATAATGATGGTTTACTTGATATCTATGTTTGTAAGGTTGGGGCCTATAAATCTATCAAGGGTAAAAACCTTTTATTTGTTAATCAAGGCATTGGGGAAGGCGGAGTACCATTTTTTAAAGAAGACGCTCAATCATTTGGATTGGACATAGCAACATTCTCTACCCAAGCAGCATTTTTTGACTTTGATTTGGATGGCGATTTGGACATGTTTCTGCTCACACACTCAGTGCATCCAAACCACGCTTATGGCCGTGGTGTCAACCGAGTAGTAAGAGATTCGCTAACTGGTGACAGACTTTTTGAGAATGTAAATGGAAAGTTTGTTGATGTGACTGAACCTTCGGGTATTTTTCAAAGTAGAATTGGCTATGGCTTGGGTATTGCCATTGGCGATTTAAACAAGGATGGGTTTCCTGATATCTATATTGGGAATGATTTTTTTGAGAACGATTATTTTTATCGCAATAATGGAGATAAGACTTTTTCCGAGTTGATTTCAACTGACTCTAGAATTTTTGGTCATACATCACATTATTCAATGGGTAATTGCATGGCCGACCTCAATAACGATGGTCGCCTGGATATCGTGAGCCTTGATATGTTACCCGAAGATTTGATAACGTTGAAATCCTCAGGTGTCGAGGATGGTTATTCCACCTATAACCAATATTTAAATAACGGGTATTCGCCTCAGTATATGCAGAATACATTGCATTTGAATAGAGGCGATAATATGTTTAGCGAGGTTGGATTTCAAGCCGGGGTGGCTGCAACAGAATGGTCGTGGGGAGTACTGGCTGCTGATTTTGATATGGATGGTCTGAAAGACCTATACATTACTAATGGGATATTGGGAGCCACTAACGATATGGATTATATCAATTTCATCTCACAGGATTATGTACAACGAGAAATTAAGAACGAGGAAATAACATTAGACTTTATGAAATATATTCCTCAAAAGAAAACACAGAACTATGCGTTTCGGAATAATGGAGACATTTCTTTCTCCAACGTCACAAACAAATGGTTTAAAGCCTCGCCATCCTTCAGCAATGGTAGTGCTTATGGTGATCTCGATAATGATGGCGACCTGGATCTTGTTGTTAATAATGCAAATCAAAAAGCATTTATTTTTGAAAATCGAACACGTGACAAAAAAAAGTATCATTATATCAAGTTTAGGTTTGAAGGAAGTGAATATAACCGTTTTGGTATCGGATCAAGGATTGAGGTTTATTCAGGTGATTTGTATGTTTATGAAGAACATTTTCCTGTAAAGTCATACCTGTCATCGGTACCAAATGAAATCGTTGTGGGCCTGGACAATCGCGTTAGTATTGACTCACTTCGTATTACTTGGCCCGATCTTTTGACCGAAACTCGCCATAACATTAATGTTGATCAGACATTAATTCTTGATCATAGAAATGCAAAAAAGATAAATAGATCTTCGTTACACGATCATGCTTCAATTCTGTGTAATTCTAAAACTGGATTGGATTTTAAACATCATGAAGAGGCTACGCTTGATTTTGACCGGGATCCGCTAATACCATTTGCGCTCAGTAATGAAGGGCCTGGTATTTCTATTTCGGACATCAACAATGATTCATTAGATGACATATTTATAAGTGGAGGAAAGATGCAGTCCAGTGCATTATATCTGCAATTGGAAAGCGGAGATTTTGTAATTCACCAAAGTGAACTATTTTCCCAACATGCAAAAAGTGAAGATGTTGATCATGTTTTTCTTGATGTTGATAATGATGGAGATGCGGATTTACTGGTAGTGTCTGGAGGGAATGAATTTACATATGGAGAACCCTTAAAGCCCAGGCTATATATTAATGAATCGGGTAGGTTCAGATATGATTCTGTAGCTTTTGCAGGTGCGATAATAAATGCATCAGTTGTAAAAGCTATTGATATCGATAATGATGGTTATAGTGATGTAGTTATTGGGTCGAATTCATTGCCAGGAAGGTTCGGTGAGCCAGCAGGTAATTTGATTTTCATGAATGACGGAAACGGAATTTTCACCGATGTAACTATATCTTTTAGTAAAGATTTTAGGCAAGTAGGTCTGATCAATGACCTGGCTATTGCTGACATTGATGGTAATGGTTTTAGCGATATTGTGGCGGTGGGGGATTGGATGCCACTCACAATATTTTTTAATGATGGAAAAGTACTGAAAACGGTCAGCATACCGGATACTGAGGGTTGGTGGAACACTCTGGCATTGCAGGATTTTGATAATGATGGTGATTTAGATATTGTAGCGGGAAATTGGGGTCACAATACCCGACTTATGGCTTCAATGCGTGAGCCTATCGAGCTATTTAGAAGTGATTTTGATGATAACGGCACAATTGAAACCCTTATAACCTACTACTATAAGGGTAAACGTACGGTTTTGGCTTCCAAAGATGAACTGCACAAGCAAATGCCTTTCATCAAAAAGAAATTTCTTTTTTATAATGACTTTGCAAGAGCTAATGTTGAGGATATTTTTTCAAAAGAAAAGCTTAAGAGTGCTATGAGAAAAGAAGTTAAGGTCTTGTCAACCAGTTATTTTGAAAATGTAGGGGCTAATAAGTTTAAAATCCACATATTACCGGCAGAGGCCCAACAATCATCTGTCAACAAAGTTTTTGTTGATGATTTTGATGCTGATGGTTTTATGGACGTATTGTTAGTTGGTAACAACTATGAAATTAGTACCCAGCTTGGTAGGCTTGATGCGTCTCATGGAGTGCTTCTGCTTAATGACCAGGCTGGGTATTTTAAGTCAACTTCAAATCAAAAATTTAATATTGCTGGTCCTGCCCGTGACATTGGCAAAATCATTATCCGTGGAGATACTTATTATGTAGTGACAATAAATAACAATAGGCCAATTTTTTTAAAGAAATGTATCTAACAAGAATAGTTAAATTAGTTGCTGTTGTTTTGGTGTCCTGTTTTGTTGGTGCCTGCAATCAGCCAGCACATGAAGGTGAGAAGGCAGTTTCGGAATCTTTGTTTATCAAACTATCCTCCAGCCAAACAGGCATTGATTTTATCAATAGGATTGAAGATCAGGAGGACTTTAACATTTTTAAGTATCGAAACTTTTATAATGGTGGCGGAGTAGCTATTGGAGATATTAATAACGATGGTCTCCCAGATATCTATTTTACAGCCAATATGAAACAGAATCGTCTCTACCTGAACAAGGGTGATTTTAAGTTTGAAGATATAACAGAAGCAGCAGGTGTGGGTGGTAATAAACCATGGAGTACAGGTGTTGTTATGGTAGACATAAATGGTGACGGGTTCTTAGATATTTATGTAAGCAATGCAGGTAATATGGAAGGCAATAATCACGATAATGATCTTTATATAAATAATGGTGATTTAACTTTCACAGAACGGGCTGCTGAATTTAATCTTGCCAAAAGTGGTTTCTCTACACATGCTACTTTCTTTGATTATGATAAGGATGGAGATCTGGACGCTTATTTATTGAATAATAGTAATATTCCGGTAAGTAGTCTCGGATACGCTGCTGACCGTGAAAAGCGCGCCAGTGATTGGGAAAATGTGCCTGAGAGATTTAGGGGAGTGGGTGATGTTTTACTTCGAAATGACAACGGAAAATTTGTGGATGTAAGTGAGCAGGCCGGTATTTATGGTAGTTTGATTGGTTTCGGACTAGGTGTTTTGGTATGCGATATAAATGGTGACACCTATCCGGATATTTATGTTAGCAACGATTTTTATGAGCGCGATTACTTGTATATCAATCAAAAGGACGGAACATTTAAAGAAGAAATAAAAAACTGGACATCGCATTTATGTCTATCAGCTATGGGTGTTGATATAGCTGACCTAAACAATGATGGTTTATACGACATTTTTGTTACCGATATGATGCCCGATGATGAAGTGCGAACAAAAAGTGTTATGGAGTTCGAGAATTACGATGTCTTCAAATTAAAGCAAAGCCGCGATTTCCATCAGCAGTATATTCAAAATACACTTCAGATAAATAATGGAAATAACTCCTTCTCAGAGATTGCTTATTACAGTGGTGTGGCGAAAACCGATTGGAGTTGGGCAGGGTTGATGTTTGATATGGACAACGATGGCTATAAGGACATATATGTTACTAATGGAATTATACATGATTTAACAGACATAGATTTTGTTGATTTTATGGCCGATGAAGTGATCCGGAATATGGTTCTTACCGGAGAAAAAAAGGACATTAGTTCAATTATAGATAAGATGCCTGTTGTTGCACTTTCAAATTATGCCTTTCAGAATAGCAAAGACTTTAAGTTTAGAAACGCTACGGCCGATTGGGGACTAGATATTCCAAGCTTTTCAAATGGTTGTGCTTATGCCGATCTGGATGGTGATGGGGGTCTTGATTTGGTTGTTAACAATGTAAATATGGAAGCATTCATTTTTAAGAACCAAAGTAGAGAAATTAATAACAACAGCTACTTGCAATTTAAGTTGATCGGAAGCGCAGGGAATACGTTTGCCATTGGCACGACTATAAGTTTGTATGTTAATAATGAAGTAATTGTTCAGGAGCAAATGCCTTCACGTGGTTTTCAGTCATCCATGGATTATATCCTAACATTTGGTTTGGGACAACACAAGATAGTCGATTCGGTTAGCGTACTTTGGCCTGATGGAAGACAAACGTTGATGAGTAAGGTTCTTGTCAACCAAAAATTAGTCTTAAATCAGAAGGAAGCAACAGAACGAAATTTTAGATCGCCTAAACACACTACTATTTCACCCTTATTCACCGAGATAAATGCCGATTTTTTGGCGAGTCATGTTGAGGATCATTTTGATGATTTTGATCAGGAGGGACTTATCAGCAAACACCTTTCAAAGGAAGGCCCGTCACTCGCCATTGGTGATATAAATAAAGATGGCGCTGAGGATGTATTTATTGGTGGTGCAAGAGGACAAGCAGGTGCTATTTACCTGCACACTGGCAATGGCAACCTGCAATTCAGCAATAATGAATGTTTTATGACTGATGCAGGATTTGAAGATACGGCCGCGACATTTTGTGATGTTGATGGGGATGGTGATCTTGATCTTATAGTGGGGTCAGGTGGTAATATCGGTTCGGATAAGAACCTTTATTATACCCGTCTTTATCTAAATAACGGAAAGGGACAGTTTGTTAGATCCGAGCATAATCTCCCCAGTGTAAAAGCCAATGTGTCCGTAATTGCCCCCTACGATTTTGATGGCGATGGAGATATTGACTTGTTCATTGGTTCGCGGAGTGTACCAGGAATTTATGGAGTGAACCCCCAACATTTGTTGCTTATTAACAATGGAAATGGAACGTTTACTGACGGCACGGAAAGGTATGCCTACGAGTTAAAGGATGCAGGAATGATTACTGATGCCAGGTGGATAGAAATGGATGGTGATGGAAAATTGGACCTGGTTACTGTATCTGATTGGGGTGCGCCTTTAATATTTTTAAATTCAGGAAGGCGGTTAGCCAAGTGGAGTACAAGTCTTGATTCGCTACTAGGCTGGTGGAAAACTATGGAAGCGTTTGACCTTGATGGTGATGGTGATCAGGATCTTATTCTTGGCAATGCAGGGCTGAATATTCCCTATGTAGGAACCCGCGAAAATCCTATGAAGCTTTGGGTAAATGATTTTGACGACAACGGAACTATTGAACAAATTACAACTACCCACAGTAAAGGTGGAGACTACCCCATTCATATGCGTAAAGAAATGACTGCCCAATTGCCAATCCTTAAAAAGCAGAATTTGAAGGCCTCTGATTATGCCAAGAGAACAATCCATGAACTGTTTAAACCTGGTATGATTAAGAATTCTGTTGTCAAGGAAGTGAATACTTCAGAATCTATGCTGGCCATTAACGATGGCGGTGGTAAGTTTTCATTAATAACACTTCCCGATCGGGTACAATGGTCCTGTGTGTGTGATATTACGTGTATGGATATCAATAAAGACGGAATTCCTGATATAATGTTGGGAGGTAATCATTTTGAGTTTAAACCTCAATTCTCACGTCAGGATGCAAGCTACGGACATGTCTTATTAGGGAAAGGCAATCTTGAGTTTACATGGCTGCCCTATGTGGAGAGTGGACTTTTTATAAGAGATGAAATACGGCAACTTAGAACGTTTAGTGATAAAAGTGGAAAGCGCTATTTAATCGCTGCTATTAACAATGGAGTTCCAAGGGTTTACGAATATAAACAATAAATAATCCTGACATGAATGTTCGAACACCCTTGAGAGGATTAATAGTTGCTTTATTCTTTTTGTCATCTTGTAGCAATGAAAACCAATTGTTTTTTTCGCTGGATCCAGTGAAAGCCGGAATTGATTTTGAGAATACATTAACACCTACCGAGGATTTTAACATAATTGATTACCTCTACTTTTATAATGGTGGTGGAGTAGCGATTGGTGACATTAATGGAGATGGTCTTCCTGATTTGTTTTTTTCAGGAAATCAAGTGCAGAATCGATTATATCTGAATAAAGGAAATCTGATCTTTGAAGATATAACCGATATGGCTGGTGTTGCTGGCAAAAGTTCATGGAACACTGGCAGCATAATGGGAGATGTAAATGGAGATGGATTGCTGGATATTTATGTCTGTGCCGTTGTTGGCTTGAAAAACCTTCAAGGCCATAACGAATTGTTTATCAACAATGGCGATAACACATTCACGGAGCGTTCAGCAGAATATGGTTTAGATTTCGATTCTTATAGCTCGTCTGCAGTTTTCCTGGATTACGACCTTGATGGGGACCTCGATATTTATCTTTTGAACCATGCCATTCATACACCCGAATCTTTTGGGCATGCACGTTTACGAAACGTCCGCTCATATTCATCGGGAGATAAACTATTGCGAAACGATATAGGTAAATTTGTAGACGTTAGCGAATCGGCTGGTATTTTTGGAGGTATTACCGGTTATGGACTGGGCATTGCTGTTTCTGATTTTAATCTTGATGGTTATCCTGATATCTACGTGGGTAACGATTTTCATGAAGATGATTACTTATACATGAATAATGGCGATGGAACTTTTAAGGAGGTGAGTAATAAGGTGTTTACTCATACCAGTAAATTTTCGATGGGGTGTGATGTAAGTGATATTAATCACGATGGTTACCCCGATTTGATCACCTTGGATATGCTGGCCGATGATGAAGTTGTGTTGAAGAGATCGGACGGAGACGAAAGTATTAACACGTTGCGCATGCGAACGGAAGAGTATGGCTACAATTTCCAGTTTCCGCGCAACATGTTACATATAAATCAAGGAAACAATCAATTTGTTGAAAGTGCATTGTTAAGCGGAGTTGCTGCAACGGATTGGAGTTGGAGTGCAATTTTTTCGGATTTTGATCAGGATGGAAATCAGGATTTATTTATTTCAAACGGAATTCCCAAACGACCTAATGATTTGGATTACATAAAATTTATCTCAAGTGAGCAAATTGTAAGTAAAATGGAAGCGACAAAGCTGGTCGATCAAGAGGCTCTGGCTTTGATGCCTCCCGGGTATGTTCAGAATTATATTTTTAAGGGTTCGGGTAGTTTCAGATTTGAAAACATGTCTACCAAATGGCTGCCACAGGAAAAGACCTGCTCTGCAGCAACTGCCTTGGCCGATCTGGACAATGATGGTGATCTCGATATTATTGTAAACAATGTTGATGGTAAGCCCGGTATTTATATTAACCAAACGAATACTTCTGCAAACTATTTGAAGATTAGGCTAGAGTACAAACAACCAAATTATTATGCTATAGGATCACGTGTTTACTCCTATCATAATGGTATAATGCAAATGAAGGAGGTCTATACAGCTCGTGGATTTCAATCTTCTTCTGAGCCCATTATTCACTTTGGTTACGGAGACCACACAACAATCGATTCACTTGTAGTAATATGGCCTGACGGTAAACAACATAAATTGAATTCTGTAAACACTAATCAAACATTGGCAATAAGCTACCGTGAGCAAAGTGAGTCAAAAAAATTCCGGAGAAGTGAAAATGAAAGCCCAATTTTTAATCAAGTAGAATTAAAGGAAATTGGTATTGATTTCGAACATAAGGAGGATAGTTATACTGATTTTGATCGATTAAAACTCTTGCCATATCAATTATCTGATCGTGGCCCTGCTACATCTGTTGGTGATATAAACAATGATGGCCTTATGGACATTCATTTTGGTGGATCAAAGTATATCTCCGGCAAGTTTTTTATTCAAACAGAAACCGGTTTTGTCAAATTAAATGTTAAGGATATTCTGAAGGATTCTGTTAAAGAGGATGTTGAATCTATTATGGCCGATTTTAATCGTGATGGGAAAGCAGATTTGTACATAGGTACCGGCGGGGCAGATTTTTATAATCAATCGCGACCGCTTCTTGACAGCTACTATGAAGCCACCGGGAACGGGAATTTTTTATTTAAGGAAATTGAAGGCTACTTTGAGAATGTTTCGTGTTTGCGGGTATTTGATTTTGATAACGATGGTGACCTTGATCTTTTTGTGGGAAGTAGGTCGGTTTCAAATGATTTCGGAGCAATGCCAAAGTCATATCTTCTTGTAAACAACAATGGCCAGTTTACTCCACACCAGCCTGAAATTTTTGAAAACCTTGGAATGGTAACGGATGCTGTATGGAGTGACTATAACCAAGATGGCCAAATGGATTTAGTTATCGTAGGGGAGTGGTTTTTACCAATTTTTCTTAAAAATAATAATGGAAAGTTTGAGCGTAATGAAGTGATATCCGGGAAACTGAATGGACTTTGGCAATCAATAATTCCGTTTGATATTGATGGTGATGGTGATTCTGATTATGTTTTAGGTAACTGGGGATTGAATTCCAAGTATACGGCCAATAAATCCTATCCCATGAAAATGTATTATGGTGATTTTGATAATAATGGAAGAACTGAAACGATTGTAACAACAGCTCGTGGCGGTAAATATTTTCCGTTAGATGGATTGGATGTGTTGGCGAGTCAGCTTCCAATGCTTCGGAAAAGTTTTACCTCTTACGAGTCTTTTGCTGGTAAAACAATTGAACAGATTTTGACTAAAGAACAGTTAAAAAAGGCGGTAATTTTTGAGGTTCATGAGTTGGCTTCTGGATTTCTAAGAAATAATGGTGGTAAATTCAATTTTGAACCGTTTCCTGATAATCTTCAATTATCTCCGATCCTTTCCTTGCTCAATTATGACTTTGATTCAGATGGACACGAGGAGGTTTTGGTGGGTGGAAACTACTTTGGTGTTCAGCCTTTTCACAGCAGGTTTGGATCTTTCAGAGGAGCGCTTATTAAAAGTGAGTCAGAAATACTTCCTTCACAGGCAATTGGTGTCAATTTCTTTAACCAGTCAATCAGGCATTTCAATGTGTTATCCTTTCAAGAAGAAAAGTACCTTCTTGTAACGGTGCATAATGGTAAATGTCAGGTTTATAAAATTTTAGGTAAGAAATGAATCGAATTGTTTGGGGTTTATTAAGTGTATTGGTTTTTTTTTTAGTGTACTACCTTTTCGTAAAACCATTTGAGTATGATGTGAAATTTAAGTCAAACACATTGCCCGGAGATTTGATTGAGACCATTAGAATCTGGAATAAATCATTAGATACAGGAAGGATTGTACAGGTAGATTCATTTTTTACTTTGTTACAAACGGTTGACATAGAAAACCGAAAATATAGCCTCGTATGGAATTTTAAGACAAGTAATGATTCAGCTACTTTTGTAACCGTTCAGGTTTCTGAGTCAGGTAAATCTTTGTTGAATAAGTTATTGATTCCCATAACGCATCAGCCCATTGAGCGTGATATTGGAAAATTGGTTCAGGAATTTTATGATGTTCTAAAAATTCATCTGAAGATAACCAAGGTCAAGATAGTAGGTGAAATTACATTGGATTCAACATTTTGTTTATGCAGTTCAGTGGAGACTACCCAAACGGATAAGGCTTATGGAATGATGCGGGATTTTCCTCTTCTCACTTCGTTTATTCAGGAATTTAATTTGACCCCGTCCGGAGTTCCTGTGATACGCATTCGTGACTGGAGTCATAGTAGGGGTACTTTGAAGTATGATTTTTGTTTTCCTATTGTAAGAAAGGGCACATTGCCGGTTTATGATTTATTTTTTTATACGTATGTAGGCGGAATGAAAGTTTTAAAGGCTGAATATTACGGCAATTACATAACGTCAGATAGGGCGTGGTATGAGTTAATCAATTACGCAAATAAAAATGGATATGACGTAGCCGGATTCCCATTAGAGTATTTTCACAACAACCCTAATTTAGGCATAAACGAAAGCGAATGGAAGGCGGATATCTATTTACCGGTGTTGAGTCAATCGAATAACTAACAAATATCATATGAAATTATTTTCTAGGCTTTATGTTACTCTGGTTATATCACTCGCTTCTATACCAGTGTTCTGCCAACCACAACTTAATGTTTGGCAAGTTCCAGCAAGCGACATCAATCCATCACACTATTATGGCGTCACAGTAGCCAATGGCATGGTGGGCATAGTTTCCTCACCCAATCCATTGCGCGTGCAGGATGTAGTGTTAAATGGAGTTTACGACAATTATCAACGTGGCAGAGTTTCTAACATCTTAAAGTCATTCAATCATGTAAATATGAATCTCGATGTGGATGGCCAACGCATAAATGCCAAAACTATTAGTAATTATAAGCAGACACTTGACATGAGAAAGGCTGCGCTGATCACTATGTTTGATGTTGGTGATAAAGTTAGCGTCAAGCACACCATGATGGCACTTCGTCATTTACCATATACAGCGTTAAGCATTGTTTCCATCTCAGCAAAGAAGGATGTAGCCATTACACCCATGAGTGTAATTGAGGCGCCTGATCACCTGGCGGATGTTAGAAACTATTTTAGTGAAATTGATAGACCGCATGTTAAAATTCCATTGCTGACTTCGGTTGCAAAGAGCCCTTCCGGCAAGCATACCGTTGCAGCCAGCAATAGTTTTATTTTTTCTGAACCTCATGGCAGTGAACCTCAATTGATTCACGAGGATTGGGATTACAACATGCACTTAGCCAAGTTTCATAAGAAATTAAAAGCAGGGGAGACATACACCTTCAGCATTGTTTCTTCAGCTGTTTCTACCGCGCACTACAAAGATCCGCATAATGAGGCCGAGCGATTAAGCGTGTATGCCATGCTGGAAGGCACTGATCGTTTATTGATGCGCCATGAGGCTGAATGGGAAAAATTATGGAAGAGTGACATTATTATTACCGGGGATGATCAGGCACAGCGCGATGTTCGGTTTGCCTTGTACCACTTGTATTCATTTGCCCGGGAAGGAACCGCGTACAGTCTGTCGCCCATGGGGTTAAGTGGTTTGGGCTATAACGGTCACGTTTTTTGGGATACAGAATTATGGATGTACCCACCGCTGCTGGTCATGCAACCTGAAATG
Organism: Flammeovirgaceae bacterium UBA2366; assembly: GCA_002344065.1. Classification (GTDB taxonomy): domain Bacteria; phylum Bacteroidota; class Bacteroidia; order Cytophagales; family Cyclobacteriaceae; genus UBA2336. The sequence goes on along the minus strand of DDTK01000011.1, from coordinate 312,792 downwards.
GCCAGATCGTTATTAGAGTATCGTTTTGAACGATTGGAAGCAGCCCGTCAAAACGCATTTTCACACGGTTATAAGGGTGCTATGTTTCCTTGGGAATCATCTGCCGATGGAACGGAAGATACGCCTGTATGGGCGCTTACGGGCCCTTTTCAGCATCATATTACGGGCTGTATTGGTTGGGCTTTCTGGAAATATTACCAAGTAACAAAAGACCGAAAGTTTTTGGCCGAACGAGCTTACCCTGTGCTTAAGGAAGTAGCTGATTTTTGGGCCAGCAGGGTTGAACGAAAAGGTCCTGGAAAGTACGAAATCAACAATGTTATTGGGGCCAATGAATGGGAAGAGAATATTGATAACAATGCCTTTACCAATGGCATGGCCATTACCGTTTTGAAATATGCCACCCAGGCTGCTACCTTATTGGGTATTAAGCCTGATCCGGATTGGATGCTGGTGGCCAATAATATCCCCATTCTGAAATTTGCTGATGGCACTACACAAGAGAACGCTACGTATAACGGAGTAGACATTAAGCAAGCTGATGTTAACCTGCTTGCCTTTCCATTGGATGTAATCACTTCACGTGATCAAATTGAAAAGGATCTGAAATATTATGAACCTCGAATGGCTAAAGACGGACCTGCCATGGGCAATTCTGTTTTAGCTACCCTGTATGCCAGATTAGGCAATATGGACAAGGCACATGAACTGTTTATTAAGTCGTACAAACCTAATGAAGTTCCTCCCTTTGGCGTATTGGCTGAAACTGCCGGTGGAACCAATCCATATTTCGCAACCGGGGCAGGCGGTATGCTTCAGGCGGTTATTTTTGGTTTTGGCGGCCTATCGATTACTGATCAGGGAATACAGCAAACCAAGGCAAAGCTGCCTTCCAAATGGCGCTCGCTTGAGCTAAAAGGAGTTGGTGTAAGTCGCATGAACTACTCTGTTAAATAGCTAATTTTGTACGACCATTTGAAATGAATATGAGGAAGTGGATTTTAGTGATACTCACTGGCAGTATGCTGGTGTGCTGTAGCAGAAAGGAAAATGTAGATTTTGATCCTGGTGTTGTTGATCCTGGTCATTTGCACCGCACCATGAAAAAGATTACGGATATCATTGTTCATGATATCTTTTCACCACCTGTAGCCAGTCGTATTTACGCTTACAGCAGTATTGCCGCCTATGAAGCTGCAATACCGGGTAATCCCCAATTCATAAGTCTGGCGGGTCAATTAAATGGACTCGAAGCTCTTCCACAACCTGATTCTACCAAGAAATATTGTTTTGAGTTATCCTCCGTTCATGCTTTGTCGCTTGTTGGAAAGGCTCTGATATTTTCTGAGGCTGAGATGGAGACTTTTCATCAGCAAACACTTAAGGAGTTTAAGAATTCAGGTATGCCTGATGACATGTACAAGAATTCATTGGCTTATGGTGAAGCTGTGGCGAAGCATATTTTGGATTGGTCTGGTAAAGACAATTATAAGCAGACGAGAACTTTTGAAAAATATACGGTATTGTTGAATGACCCTTCCAGGTGGAAGCCCACACCACCTGCTTATATGGAGGGTATCGAACCCAGCTGGACGAAAATAAGAACATTTGTATTGGATTCATCAACCCAATTTATTCCGGAACCACCAACCGCATTTAGCACCGATCCAAAAAGTAAATTTTACCAGGAAGCCATGGAAGTTTATGATGCGGTAAACAGTGCTAACAGTGAGTATGAAGAAATTGCTAATTTCTGGGATTGTAATCCATTTAAAATGAATGTTCGTGGCCATGTTATGTTTGCTACTAAAAAGATTTCACCAGGTGGGCATTGGATTAACATTACACGTATCAGTTGCACGAGCGCTGGAAAAGATTTTTTTGAAACTGCCGAAGCCTATGCTACTGTATCATTAACGTTGGCAGATGGATTTATTTCCTGTTGGGATGAGAAGTATCGTAGTAAACTCGTCAGGCCCGAAACCTACATTAACCAGTTTATTGATGAGAACTGGCTGCCTTTACTTCAAACACCGCCATTCCCCGAGCACACCAGCGGTCACAGTGTAATATCCGGTGCCGCGTCTGTAGCACTGACTAAATTGCTGGGCGAGAATTTCAGCTTTGTTGATTCAACCGAACTGGAATTTGGCTTGCCTCCCCGGAGTTTTGCCTCATTTAAACATGCCTCCGATGAAGCTGCCATCAGCCGGTTGTACGGTGGCATTCATTACCGTCCTGCCATCGATGAAGGTGTTAAGCAAGGAACCAGCGTGGGTGAATGGGTAATATCAAATATCCGAACAAGAAGAGAAAGTATGCTCACTTTGAAGTGATGTAAATACTTGATTTTGAGAGTTCTATTTATGTTTATTTATACTGATTATCTATAGAAATTTCAGACATAAATTAATACTTTAGGCATGAAGTTATGAGCTAATGTTCCTTCATGTCCGCCTATAAACCCTCGTTATCTTTCTGGCAAATCATCAATATGAATGTCGGTTTCTTTGGCATTCAATATAGCTTTGGTTTACAACAGAGTGCCGTTAATCCCATATATGATTTTTTAGGTGCAACTCCGGATGAGATTCCGTTGTTGAATCTTGCCGGGCCAGTTACAGGTTTGTTAGTTCAGCCCATCATTGGAGCCCTCAGTGATAAAACCTGGCATCCTCGCTGGGGCAGAAGGCATCCTTACTTTTTTATCGGAGCACTATTATGCAGCATTACACTGTTGATTTATCCATTTAGCAGTTCGTTGTGGATGGCGGCCGGCTTGTTGTGGATTTTAGATGCCGGTAACAATACTGCTATGGAGCCTTACCGTGCATTTATTGCTGATAAATTACCAGAAGATCAGCAGCGGATAGGATTTCAGGCGCAAAGTTTTTTCACCGGATTAGGTCAAACCCTTGCCAATTTCTCTCTGTTTGCTTTTCCATTAATCATCGTGGGTAAAACCGGTGCGATTCCGAACTGGGTATTCGCTTCTTTTTTCCTGGGGGCTTTTTGTTCGATCACTTCAGTTTGGTGGAGCATTCGCACCACACCTGAAATTCCACCATCACCGGAAGAGTTGGAAGAAATCCGATCGAAACCCTTAAGTCTTTTTGGTTCTTTTAAAGATATTGCTGCGGCCATTAAAGATATGCCGTTTGTTATGTGGCAACTTGCTTTAGTATATTTATTTCAATGGTATGCGTTGTTTTGTTATTGGCAGAATTCTTCAAAGAGTATTGCACTATCTATTTTTAGCGCCACACCATCCACAAATCCTGCAGGGTACGAGCAGGCGGTAAGTTTGACTGGTTTAGTCAATGGGTGGTACAACATTGTTACTTTTCTTACTGCTTTTGGCTTGGCCTGGCTAGCGAAGAAGTACAGCCCTAAGATGGTTCATTTTTTATGCCTGTGCCTCGCATCTGCTGGGTTTATCTGGTTTCCATTTATTACCGATAAGACTTTGTTATTCGTTGCTATTACCGGTTTTGGTGTAGGGTGGGCCAGTATGATGGGCATACCATACCTGATGGTGGTGAGTTCAATTCCGAAAGAGCGCTATGGTGTATATATGGGTATTGTTAACATGATGATTGTTATACCTATGATTTTACAAAACCTAACTTTTGGATTTGTAATCAAGCACTTCCTTAACAACGATTCGCGCTATGCTATTTTATTTGCCGGAGTACTGCTGGCGCTGGCGGCCATTGCGGTGCTGTTTATTCGTGTAAAGCCTACAACGGGCCAAGTTGTTGAACTAAAAGGAGGAATGAGTCATTAACAATGAAAATTATAAGAGTAGTTATTGTATTAAGCATTGTCTACTTAATCTTTATTGAGATTTTAAGGGTGTATTTTATTATGCCCTTTCCGGGCAGCCAGCAGCAGGAAAGCATATCGATAGCTTATTTTCTCCAAAATAATATTCTGGTATTACGAATTATTGGCTGGATTTTACTCTTAGGGAGTGTCGCGAAAGCATTTACTAAATTAGAGATAAGGTGGAAAGCAGCATTAGGCGCAGGTATAATTTTGTATGGTGTTGTGTTTTACATGTTCAACTTCCGCTTTTTGGCCGACAAGATGTTCCATCAGCCTACCCATGTTGTATTCAGTAACAGCATAGTCAATAAAGTCGATCAATCCAGTTTAGTAGTTGGCATACTGGTCAATGGTGAGGCAAAAGCTTATCCCATCGAAATCATTGGTTATCATCACCAGGTGCGTGATAGTGTCGGTGGAGTTCCGGTTATGGTTACCTATTGTACGGTTTGCCGCACAGGACGGATATTTAGCCCAATGGTTAATGGTAAACTTGAAAATTTCAGACTGGTGGGCATGGACCATTTCAATGCTATGTTTGAAGATACATCCACAAAAAGCTGGTGGCGTCAGGCAAACGGAGAGGCCATTATCGGCCCTTTAATGGGTAGTGTTCTGCAAGAATTCCCAACTCAACAAATGTCGCTGCGGTCATGGCTGAACCTATACCCTTCATCAAAAATTATGCAACCCGACAGCCTTTATCTTGAAAAGTATAAAAAGCTTGAAGGTTTTGATCGGGGAACTATTGAAAGCCACCTGGAGTACCGCGACTCGCTATCCTGGAAGGATAAATCGTGGGTGATTGGCGTAACAGTTAAAAATCAATCGCGTGCATACGACTGGAATGAATTACTCGAAAAAAGAGTGTTGAATGATATTTTAGGTGGAGTTTCCTTATTGATTTACGTGCAGCCAGATTCAGCCTCTTTTCATGTCTGGAATCGTGATTCATTAACATTTTCTTATGATCAGACTAGTGATGCGATTAAGGACGATCAAACCAATTCAATATGGAATGCGAAAGGAGAATGTGTTGAGGGTGACTTAATAAACAGCCGGCTTGAACGAATTCAGGCTTATCAAGAGTTTTGGCATTCGTGGCGTACCTTTCATAAAGAAACAACACAGTATTCAGGTGAGAATAAGTAGTTTTTATGATCATGAACAAAAAGGAACTTTGGGGAATTGATTTAGGCGGTACAAAAGTGGAAGGTATTATTATGAAATCTTCCTCCAGTGCCGAATCTGTTTTTCGCGATCGTGTTTCCACAGAAGCGAACCTTGGCTATGAACATGTGCTTAATCAAATAAAGAGGCTGGTGGATATGATGGAGGCCAAAGCAGGTTATCGCCCGGAGAAGATTGGTATGGGTACCCCAGGAACCATGGATCCGCATACGGGTCTTTTTAAAAACAGTAATTCAACAGTTCTTAATTTTAAGCCGCTTCAACATGATCTTGAAAAATTATTGGGGATAAAAGTACTTACTGCAAATGATGCCAACTGTTTTGCATTAGCTGAAACGCGTTTGGGTGTTGTGAAAGAGAAATTTCCAAAGGCAGAAGTTGTTTTCGGTGTGATTATGGGCACAGGTTGTGGCGGTGGCATTGTGGTAAACAATAAAGTAATAAATGGTCTGCAGGGAATAGCGGGTGAGTGGGGGCATAATTTTCTGGATGAATCCGGAGGGAAATGTTATTGTGGTAAAGTTGGCTGTGTTGAAAATGTTATTGCTGGCCCCGCATTGGAGCGCTATTATCGGGAACAAAGCGGGCAATCACTTAAGTTGAAGGAAATCTATACCCGCGCGGTTGATAAATCAGACGTAGTGGCAGTTAAAACCATTCATCGATTGCACGAAATGTTTGGCAAGGCCTTAAGCGTAGTGATCAACATTCTTGATCCGGATGTAATCGTTATTGGCGGAGGCGTAGGTAATATTCCTTCTATTTATACTGAAGGAATTAACTATCTTAAACAATATGTTTTTAACGATCGTCTGGATACACCTGTAGTGAAGCCATTGTTGGGCGACAGTGCGGGTGTTTTTGGGGCAGCTTTTCTAACAGAAAATTAAAACTTATGAAACGAATTGCAGTTCTTGGCCCGATCCCCCGTGACCATATCGTCACACACAATGGTGATCTGATTCAAAAGTGGGGTTGTATTACGCATCCGGTTATTGCCTTATCCATTATGGCGGGTGATCAATTGGAAATTATTCCAGTTGCACACGTACGCAAAGTTGATCTCGATAATGTAAAAGAAGTTTTCGCGGGTTACAAAGGCATCAATACAAAATGTATTACTACCAAAAATGATCAGGGTGATATTATCAGCTTAAAATTTCTGGACATGAACAACCGGGTTGAGCGACAAACCGGATTCATGGATCCTATTTTACCGGATGATGTAAAGGATATTCTGAACAGCGATGTTTTTGTATTTGTCCCAATCAGTGACTACGAAATATCGCTTGATACCCTGAAGTTTATTAAGAGTAAAAGCAAGGGGACAATAATTTTCGATGCCCACGGGCCAACCTCCGCTTGTTTGTTCAATGGTGAGCGCCAGCGAAAATTCTGGATCGATCGTGATCAGTGGCTCCCGTATATTGATGTATTAAAAATGAACCTGGAAGAAGCACATGCTTCGTGGTTTAAGAAAGAATACGAAACCAGTGACTATACCGATACTTCACATCTTGATAGGGTAGAGCTATTGAAGTTTGCCACACATTGCCTTAATCAAGGCGTCCGTTGCGTGTACATTACAGCTGATTCAACCGGTTGTCTGGTTTACTATAAAGAAAAGGGCAAAGTTGTTGAAACGATGGTTCCTGCCGTGAAAGTTAAGGAGGTAATTGACACAACCGGCTGCGGAGACTCATTTGCAGGTGGCGTTGGTTATGGCTTGCTTGAAGATTCTGCCGGATATATTATTGCTGCACAGTATGGAAATACGTTGGGGGCGCTTCGTACGCAGGGTAAAACATTTTCAGTCTTTAAACCACTTCAGGAAGTAAAGGCAATTATGAAAACCACCTATAATTAGTAACGGGTGTTACCCAATATGCTCATGAACCACAAAGATCACAAAGGAATTTACACAAAGAACATTGAGAGAATGTCCTTCTTTGTGCCCTTTGTGTGCATTTTACTTAGTGTTCTTTGTGGTTAGGTTTTATGCTGCGTAACACCAGTTAGTGATGGTTAAGCTTTTATTTCATCTTTCTTTTCCCAGAATGTCACGAAGAAAAGTATGGCTACTCCCAGGGCCAGGGCAGAAGGCATAATCCAAAAGGTAAAAGCACCATCCAGCCAACCTGCGGTTGAGGAGCCATCGAGTTGAATGCGGTCGCCCCACCAACCTAGAATGTAATTGCCAATTAACATACCTGCTCCATAGGTAAGTAGTGCAAACAATCCTTGAGCGCTGGCGCGTATGTCTTTGGGTGCTTTGCGGTCTACATACAATTGACCGGTTACAAAGAAGAAGTCATAACAGATGCCATGCAAGGCAATACCAACGATAAGAAGTGCTGAAGATTCAGGGAAACTGGAGAAAATAAAGTAGCGCAAAGTCCAGGCTAACATGCCTACCAGCAACATCCATTTTACACCCAGTCGGATAATAAAAAATGGTACGAGGAGCATAAATAAAACTTCACTTACCTGACCAATGGTCATGAAGGAGGCCGATTTCTCACCAAAGGCCATCGCTGTTATAAAATCATTTGTGCGGGCATAGTAGAAGGCCAGTGGAATACAAATCAGAAAACTACATAACGCGAAAATGCCAAAGTTACGCTCGCCCATAAGTTTAATAGCATCAAGGCCAAGGGCTTTACTGAAACTAAACGCCTGACCTTTTGCCTGCGGAGGTGCAGCAGGTAACGTGAAACTGTAAAGCCCATAAATAAGTGACATGAGGGCGCACATCTTTAGGGGGATGTTAGTGGCCTGCGCATTTTCGATACCGGTAAGCATTTTTATTAACGGGATATCAACCCAACCCAAAACAGTTTGTGCCACTACCAACCCGGCCATAATCCAGCCAATGGTTCCCCATACGCGAATAGCGGGGAATTGTTTGTCAGGATTATCGATGTTGGCAAAGGCAATGGCATTGACTAACGCCAGTGTAGGCATGAACAGCATGAAATAGGCAAACATCACCCAGATGAAAGTTCCCGGATCAGTTATTTGTGCCGCATACCATAACAAACCAGCGCCAACCAGGTGGCAAAAAGCATTTACCTTTTCCGCGTTTATGTAGCGGTCAGCAATAAGCCCAACAAACAAAGGCGCCAGCAACCCAGCCCAATTGTGTGTTGCATAGGCACTGCCAATAATGGAGTTGATTCCCTCGGTGCCTTTAAAAGCCTCCAACAGGTAACTACCCATGGTAACAAAAAAGCCGCCCCAAATAAAAAACTGGAAGAACATCATCACGCTTAAGCGTAGGTTGAGATTAGTGTGTGGAGTTGCCATGGTTTGAATCGGATTGAGCATCTAAAATTGCACGAATAAATCGATTGCGCAAGTACTCAGATAAATTGCAAACGTTTGCATAAAATCTACCCAAAGGTTTTACTTCTTTTCGATATATTGCTCGTGAACACTAAACCTGATTTAACGTGAATAGAAAATTACGAATGGGTATGGTAGGCGGAGGTAAGGATGCTTTTATTGGATCCATTCACCGGATTGCAGCCAATATGGATGGTTTGATTGAGATTGTGGCCGGTGCCCTCAGTATAAACCCAGAGACTGCCAAAGAAAGTGGACGAATGATTTTTCTGGAAGAGGAGCGAACCTACCTGACTTATGAAGAAATGCTGGAGAAAGAAGCTAAACTTCCTGCCGACAAGCGCCTGGATTTTGTAACCATCGTAACACCGAATTTCGCGCATTTTGCACCTGCCATGCTGGCCCTGGAAAAGGGATTCCATGTAGTTATTGAAAAGCCCATTACGCTTACCTTAGATGAGGCCCGTCAACTAAAAAGGAAAGTTGAGGAAACCGGTTTGTTATTGTGCCTGACTCACACCTACTCCGGTTATCCCATGGTGCGGCAAGCAAGGGCAATGGTTCGTGACGGTGTATTTGGGAAAATCAGGAAAATTATGGTTGAATATCCGCAAGGCTGGCTCAGTAAAATGAGTGAGCGGGAGGGTAATGCACAAGCCGCCTGGCGTACTGACCCAAAACGGTCTGGCAAAGCCGGTGCTATGGGCGATATAGGAACGCATGCGGCACATCTGGCAGAGTTTATTTCTGGATTAAAGATTACACACTTGTGTGCCGATCTCAACATTGTAGTTCCGGGCAGGGCGTTAGATGATGATGGAAACGTGTTATTAAAATTTGATAATGGTGCGGCCGGAGTGCTGGTGGCAACACAAATAGCAGCGGGGGAAGAGAATGCCTTACGCATCCGGATTTATGGAGAGCATGGTGGATTGGAGTGGGCGCAAATGGACCCGAATACACTACTGGTAAAATGGCTAGATAAGCCTACACAAATTTTAAAAGCGGGTACTAATGGTTTTATCCACGCGGAGGCCGCTTTCAATACGCGAACTCCAGGAGGACATCCTGAAGGATACCTGGAGGCTTTCGCCAACTTGTATCGCAACTTTGCCCTTACACTATCAGCAAGATTGGATGGAACAAAGCCCTCGGCTCTTCTCGATTTTCCTTCGGTAGACGATGGAATAAGAGGTATGGCTTTTATCGATAATGTTGTGAAGAGTGGCGGCAGTAAAGAAAAATGGACACCGTTTGAAGTATAAGTATCTATGAAAACAATTAAGGGCCCGGCCATATTCTTAGCTCAGTTTATAAGTAACGAACCTCCGTTTGATGATCTCAAGTCAATTTGCAAGTGGGCTGCAGCATTGGGTTATGTGGGTGTTCAGATACCCACATGGGATGAGCGCTTTATTGATTTAAAAAGATTAGCGGAGAGCAAGACCTATGCGGATGAATACCGTGAGACAGTTGAATCATGTGGGGTTCAAATAACCGAACTCAGTACGCATCTTCAAGGTCAGCTTGTGGCTGTGCACCCGGCTTATGATGTTATGTTCGATGGTTTTGCTCCCCAAAAATTAAAGGGCAACTACAAAGCACGAACGGCCTGGGCTGTTGATCAACTTAAACTCGCGGCAAAAGCCAGTAAAAACCTGGGGTTAAAAGCACATGCTACTTTTTCCGGTGCACTGTTATGGCATACCGTGTATCCGTGGCCACAGCGCCCTACTGGATTGGTAGAAGCGGGATTTAAAGAGCTTGCAAAACGTTGGCTTCCGATTTTAAATGTATTTGATAAAGCGGGTATAGATGTTTGCTATGAAATACATCCGGGCGAGGACCTGCATGACGGTGTAACCTTTGAGCGTTTTCTGAAAGAAACTGGTAATCACCCTCGGGTTAACCTGCTTTACGATCCAAGTCATTTTGTATTGCAACAATTAGATTACCTGCAATACATTGATTTTTATCACCCCTACATAAAGATGTTTCACGTAAAGGATGCAGAATTTAATCCTACGGGTAAAAGTGGTGTTTATGGTGGCTTTCAGGATTGGATAAACCGTCCCGGTCGATTTCGCTCGTTGGGCGATGGCCAGGTAGATTTTAAAAGCATTTTTTCGAAACTGGCTCAATACGATTATGCCGGATGGGCCGTGCTGGAGTGGGAGTGTTGTATAAAGCACCCCGAACAAGGTGCATTGGAGGGGGCTGGCTTTATTAAGGATCATATTATTCGGGTTACCGATAAGGCATTTGATGATTTTGCTTCCGCAGGAACAGATGTTAAATTGAACAAAAAAATACTAGGCATATGATGAACAAAATTTTAGTAACAGCACTCTTTTTGTCCTTGATTGTTTCCTGTGGAGGAAACAAAACAGCCGACCAAAATCAGGATGAACCTGCTCAACTTTCAACCAGTCAAATAGCCGCTATTGGTAAAATGCTGGTAGATGATTCAGATTGTAAAACGTGCCATCATCCTACTAATAAAATTATAGGTCCGGCACATAAAGAAGTGGCTGAAAAGTATGCGTTCAACGATGAGAATATTAAATACCTTGCTAAACGCATAATTGAAGGTGGAAGCGGTGTTTGGGGTGAGGTACCCATGAATGGTCATCCAGATCTGAAACAAGAAGATGCTGAGAAGATGGCGATTTATGTTCTTTCACTTGACGGTGAAGAAAAAAAATAATCATGACTCAGTTGGTGTTTGAGAACGAGTATGTCATCTGTGAACTGGATGATGCATTACCTGTTCTGAAGCATCGCTGGAAAATTGAACCTCCAGGAGAGACATTTCGTGCTAATTTAATTACCATTCAGGAACGATATATTGAATTAGCTAAGTCCTATGCTAACCTGGCCTGGTTAGCGGATACGCAGTTACTGGGCGAGGTAGATCAGGAAACTGAAGAATGGTTTTCTAATGTGTGGGAAGATTTGTTGTTTGTAAAAGCCGGTGTAAAGTATCATGGAGTGATATTAGGCGATGACTTTTTTGCCGAATATCCTATGGAGAAATTTAAGTTGAATGCAGAGGAGAAATTTGCAACACACGGAGTTCAGCTTGCTGTTTTTTCAGATGAAGAGGAAGCCTATGAGTGGATTAGAACGCGATAACGTATAACTTATGAAAAGAAGAACATTTATTCAACATTCAGCCCTGGCCGCTACAGGTGGTATTTTACTACCGTCATTACTCAGTTGCAACATACCTTCAACTGAAAAGTCTGTCGGTATTCAGCTCTATACATTAAAAGATATTATTCTTAAAGATGTAAAGGGTACGCTTCAGCAAGTAGCAAATATTGGTTTTAAAGATTTGGAGGCGTACAGCTACAGTGATGGTAAGGCACTGGGTCTTCCGTATCAGGATTTTATTTCTATGGTCAACGGAATGGGCATGAAGGTGGTGAGTGGACATTATAGTACCGGTCAGGCATTCCCCGCAATGAAAGGCACACTTGTAAACGACTGGGAACGTGCGGTGGAGGATGCTCAAAAGGCTGGTCAGAAGTACATGATCATTGCCTGGCTTCACCCCGATGAGCGCAAAACGTTGGATGATTACAAAAGGGTAGGGCAGCTAATGAATAAGGCCAACGAAGTATGTAAAAAAGCTGGCGTTTCCCTTGGCTATCATAATCATGAGTTTGAGTTTGTTAAGCTTGAAGATCAGGTTCCTTATGATGTATTGGTAAAAGAACTTGACCCTTCTGTTGTTTTAGAACTGGATATTTACTGGACAACCTTTGCTGAAGTGAATGCTCTGGAACTGTTTAAGAAACACGCAGGACGAATTCATTTATGGCACGTTAAAGACATGGATAAGGTTGACCGCAAGCTTCAAACCGATGTAGGCTCAGGTTCAATAGATTATAAATCAGTTTTTGCAGCAGCGCAACAATCAGGGATGAAGCATTTCTTTCTGGAGCAAGAATATTTTACCCGACCACAGATAGAGGCGATTTCATTAGGGTATAATCATCTGAAGACAATTATTTAAGGGCACGTATTCTCACAAAATAAAAAAGCCAGTTGTTAACTGGCTTTTTTTTTAGTTTGGTGGCTGTCGTTATGTCGCCCATGTTTTCCCAACCTCACTCAATGGCATACAGCCATTGTAGTATCCAGGCACGGCCTCATAACGTAAGACTTCCGTTGCACCTGGCTTGCTGGTAAAAAAGCCCAGCATGGTGAGTTCTTTCATCATCATTATGAAAGGTCTCTGTTCCGGCTTTTCTTCGATAGCTTTTTGGTGTGCCTCCAGTACGTAAGCCTTTTGTTTCTCACCATTCAATTTCAAAAATCCCGAGGTGGTTATAAATTCATCTAAGGCCGTCATAAACTTCTCGCGATCAGATTCCTTGTAAGCTTTATAAATCATCTGCTCAATAAAGGATGGTACACCCGCTTCTTTTGCACCTGGGGTATCCGTTTTAGGTATGATAATCTCAGCAACCTCAGTAATTACAAAGGCTTGATCTGCTGTGAAAAATTCAGGTGTCCACTCAAGGCCTGGGGTAGCTTTGCAACCTTTTAAAATGCCCATAATGGCGGGTGCTGAAACTACACCACCCATCAGAATAGCTGTTCGTTTAATTACTTCTCTTCTGTTCATAGAGCGATTGATTAAAGGTTTTGTTTTTTAAGTTCTTCAACAGCAAAATTTACTGCCCGGGCCGTAAAGGCCATGTAGGTTAGCGATGGATTTACGCACGAAGCGGATGTCATAAATGAACCATCCGTTACAAAAACATTTTTACAGGCATGAACCTGATTGTTTTTATTGAGTACTGAAGTTTTTGGATCCTTTCCCATGCGGGCTGTACCCATTTCGTGAATACCCAACCCAAGTCCATGCTGATTGGGATTATCATAGGAGCGAACGTTTTTAAAGCCTGCTGCGTCCAGCATTTCGGCTGCATCATTCGCCATGTCTTTACGCATTTTATAGTCGTTCTCTTTGAATTCCGTATCAAACAGTAACGTTGGCAAGCCATACTTATCTTTTTTGTCAGGGTTGATGGTAACCCTATTGGTAGGATCAGGCAGTACTTCACCAAACCCACCCATACCGATGCTCCATTTTCCTGGTGTAGTTACGGCTTCTTTCAATTGCTCACCAATACTTAACTCGGCTACTAATCTACCCCAGCCTTGACGACTTGCCCCACCTTGATATCCGAAACCGCGAAGGTAATCGCGTTTATCTTTTCCCAAGTTTCGGAAGCGAGGAATATAAATGCCATTCGCCCGCCTGCCGTAGTAGTATTGATCTTCAAAACCATCTACTTCAGCACTGGCACCAACGCCTAAATGATGGTCCATAATGTTGCGGCCCAATTGATCACTGTCATTACCTAGTCCGTTCGGGAAACGATTGGATTTTGAATTCATTAATATAAAGGTGGACCCCATCGTTGAGGCACATAGAAAAATTACTTTAGCATAATATTCTACCTGTTCACCGGTTTCTGCATCAAGTACTTTTACGCCTGTAGCCTTGCCCTTCTGTTCATCATAAATTACTTCGTAAACAATGGAATTTGCGCGAAGTGTCATATTTCCAGTTGCCGCTGCTGCGGGCAACGTAGCTGAGTTACTGCTGAAATAGGCCCCATAGGGACAACCGCGGCTGCATTGGTTTCGGTATTGGCACGTTCCGCGTTGCGGACTTTTATCATGGGCTAATGGACCGGCCAGGTTGGCCACACGACCAATGGTTAATACCCTGCCGAACTTATCTTTCATGGATTTCTTCAATTCCTTCTCCACACAATTCAGCTCCATGGGCTGAATAAATTTACTGTCCGGGAGATAGTCAAGCCCTTCTGCCTGTCCACTTACACCAATAAAGGTCTCAACATAATCGTACCAGGGTTCTATTTCCTTGTAGCGTACCGGCCAGTCAATGGCAATTCCATCTTTCACGTTGGCTTCAAAATCCAACGGTGCCCAGCGATAACTCTGACGGCCCCACATAATAGACCGGCCACCTACATGATAGCCACGCATCCAGTCAAAGCGCTTTCCTTCTTTTTCCGTATATGGATTTTCAAGGTCGTTGACAAACCAATGCTTGGTGGATTGGCGAATGGTATAACCGGTTCGGTTTTGAACGCCCTGTTTTTCCAGATCTTCAGCTGTTGGGCGATCGGCAAAGGGTAATTGCCAGGGATCTTTTGTGGCAGTAGGGTAGTCAGGGTGCTTCACATCCCTTCCACGTTCCAGCACTAAAGTTTTTAATCCTTTTTCAGTAAGTTCTTTGGCGGCCCATCCACCACTGATGCCAGTGCCGACTACAATAGCATCGAATGTGTTTTCTTTTGTTGCGTCAATGTTTAGGTACATAAGGGGTTCAATTATGACAGAAAGTAAATATACTGGAACGTCTCATTTATAAGCATTTTTTCAGAGGGTAATTGCGGGTGTTTTTTGGTTGACGATAATTTTTCTTCGCAATCGTTTGCATGAAATTTTGTACTGCTTAGGCGTAGTGGGTTCATATCATTGCTTATCTTTCAGAATGTACCGATTTACCCTTATTTTAGCCATTCTTGCCCTGTCAGGATGCGGCCAGAAGAAAGAGGAAATTCCTCCACTACCCACCATGCAAACATCGTCCGGAAAGATTATTGTTTACCAGCTAATGACCCGGCTTTTTGGAAACAAGGAAACGTTAAACAAACCCTACGGAACTCTGGAGGAGAATGGTGTAGGTAAGTTCTCGGATATTAACGACCGTGCGCTGATATCGCTAAAGCAGTTGGGTATTACACATGTTTGGTACACCGGTGTTCTGGAGCATGCGCTGCTTACCGATTACACAAAATATGGAATACCGTTGGATGATGCCGATGTGGTGAAGGGCAGAGCAGGGTCTCCTTATGCCATTAAAGATTATTACGATATTAATCCAGACCTGGCAACTTCTGTTACTAACCGCATGCAGGAGTTTGAGCAACTTATTGAACGCACACACCGCCACGAGTTAAAAGTCTTGATTGACTTTGTACCCAATCATGTGGCCAGGGCATATCAATCTGATGCGAGACCAAAAGGCGTAAGGGATTTAGGTGAGGACGATGATACTTCTGTGAAATTTAAAGCAAGTAATAATTTTTATTATTTACCCGGAGAGTCCTTTCAGGTTCCAAGGGATTATAATTCACTTGGACTTGATAACACATTTCTTACGAAAGATGGAAAGTATGAGGAGATGCCCGCCAAAATTTCAGGTAATGGCAGCTTAACATCTTCTCCCGGTATGTTTGACTGGTTTGAAACGGTAAAACTGAACTATGGTGTCGATATACTAGGCGGCAATAATACCGGGTTTGATCCTGTTCCGGACACGTGGATAAAAATGAAAGACATTTTAGTTTATTGGGCTGGCAAAAAAGTGGATGGCTTTCGGTGTGATATGGCGGAAATGGTACCAGTAGAATTTTGGAATTGGGCCATCCCACAAGTTAAAGCGGTTAACCCTGAAATTCTATTCATAGCGGAAATCTATAATCCTGCACAGTATCGAAATTATCTTAACAAAGGTCGTTTCGATTTTCTGTATGATAAAGTTCAATTATATGATACGCTTAGGGATTTGATTGCAGGAAGAAAAAGCACGCGTGATATTGGAGCTATACAAAAAAGTCTGGATGGCATTAATTCATTCATGCTTCATTTCATGGAAAATCACGATGAGCAGCGCATTGCTTCAAAACATTTTGCAGGTAATCCGTGGAAAGCGATCCCAGCCATGGTGATTAGTTCTACAATTGATCAAGGGGCGGTGATGATCTACTTTGGCCAGGAGGTCGGAGAACCTGCCACAGGAAACCCAGGTTTTGGGAGTATTGAGGGGCCAGGGGTGACAACTAAATGGGATTATTGGGGTGTTCCGGAACATCAGAAATGGATGAATGGTGGGGCCTTTGATGGCGCACTACTCAGTGAGGATCAAACAGAACTTAGAAACTTTTATTCATCAATATTGAATCTGGCGGGTAAACATCCTGCTATTGTCTCTGGCGATTATGAAGATATAACAGCGTATAACATTGATCAGAAAAATTTTAATGATGATGTGTTTGCCTGTCTTCGATTTACTGGCGATAGAAAATTACTGGTAGTTGCGGGGTTTAACACATCGGCCAGAAGGATTAGCGTTTCAATCCCATCATTGGTAGCAGATAAATTATTGATCAGTACAAATAAAGAATACACCCTTCGAGAAATCTTATGGAAAGGAGAGGGCAAGACACTGAAGGAGCTTACGGTGAATCTTGAACTTCCGGCATTTGGAGCTTTTGTTTTTGAAATAGAATAGTTGATTATGAGTTTAGAAAAAATTCCCGGACAGGTTCGGGTAATGATTGAGAATGTACAACCCGAGGTGGATGGTGGTCGCTATCCGGCCAAGCGAACAACTGGCGAAAGGGTTGATGTTACCGCAGATGTTTTTGCAGATGGTCACGACCATGTGAGGGCCGAAGTTCTGTATAGAAAAGTTGGCACAAAAGAATGGAGCAGAGTGCCCATGGTGGAACAGGGTAACGATTCATGGAGAGGTTCTTTCTACACAACCGATAAATCGGATTATGTTTTTACCGTGGAAGCATGGATTGATCACCTGGAGACGTGGCATGATGGCATAAAGAAAAAGGCGCAGGCCATGCTTAACGTAAAGTTGGAACTATTGGAAGGTGCTATTTTATTGGAGCGTGTTGCCGGAAAGAAAGAAAAGGAATTGATTCAATTGGCAACAAAATTCAGAGACGATAAAAAGTACCTGGAAAATGTAGAGTATGTTCAAAGTGCCGAATTTAATGAGCTTGTTCACAACCATCCGTTACGTGAATTTGAAAACCGGTATAAAAAAGAATTGGTTGTAGTAGTTGAAACGTCAAAAGCATTATTCAGTACATGGTATGAATTATTTCCACGATCAGCGGCTGCTGACGGCAAGCATGGTACTTTTAAAGATGTAATAAAATTACTTCCACGTGTATCGGCTATGGGGTTTGATGTATTATATCTTCCACCCATTCATCCTATCGGAAAAGTAAACCGTAAAGGGAAAAACAACAATGTAAAGGCGAAAGAAGGTGAACCAGGCTCACCGTGGGCTATCGGTAGCGATGAAGGTGGACATAAAGCTATTCATACGGAGTTAGGTACGTTAGATGATTATAAAAAACTAATCGCGGAAGCAAAGAAGCTGGGAGTTGATATTGCGCTTGATCTCGCCTTTCAATGTGCACCGGATCACCCGTATGTAAAGGAACATCCCGGCTGGTTTAAGCAGCGGCCAGACGGTTCTATACAATACGCAGAAAATCCACCTAAGAAGTACCAGGACATCTATCCTTTCAATTTTGAATGCGAAGACTGGCAAGGCTTATGGAATGAATTGAAGTCTGTAATTCTGTATTGGGTTGAGCAAGGAGTAACCATTTTCCGGGTGGATAATCCACATACTAAGCCCATTCCATTCTGGGAGTGGGCAATAGCGGAAGTGCATAAGCAGTATCCGGATGTTATATTTCTTTCCGAGGCGTTTACCCGTCCAAGAATTATGGCCTCACTGGCTAAATCGGGTTTTACACAATCCTATACTTACTTTACCTGGCGGGTGAGCAAGCAGGAGTTAATCGGGTATATGAATGAGTTAGTATACGGTCCATCACGAAATTATTTCCGTCCTAACTTTTGGCCCAATACACCCGATATCCTTCCGTATCATCTCCAGCATCAGGGCGAAAACATGTTTATCATTCGCCTGGCGTTAGCAGCAACACTTTCATCCAGTTACGGAATTTATGGTCCGCCTTATGAATTCTACGACAACAATCCGGTTCCCGGCAAGGAAGAATATATGGATTCGGAAAAATATGAGATAAAAGAATTTAACTGGAGGCGCACCAACCGGATGACGGATATTATTTCCATCATCAACAAAGCGCGCAAGGAACACAAGGCACTGCAGTCAACCTGGAATATACAATTTTGTTCCATTGAGAATGATGCCTTACTCGCCTATATCAAGTATACCGATGATCTAAGCAGTATCATTCTGGTGATTGTAAATCTTGATCAGCATAATAAGCAGCATGGTTATGTTCAATTACCGAAATATCTGCTGAATATCGGTGATCATATCAATGTTAAACTTCATGATTTAATGACGGATGAGCACCACACCTGGACACAGGAGTGGAATTTTGTGGAATTGAATCCGCACAAAATACCTTTCCATTTATTTAAGCTAAACATACACGAATCCCATATGTAAGATGAGCGCCTCTCCAAAAAATTCAGAAGCCTTATGGTTTAAAGATGCTATTTTATATGAGGTGTCTGTACGTGCTTTTTATGACAGCAACGGAGATGGCATTGGTGATTTTAACGGTTTGGTTCAAAAACTGGATTACCTCGAAGATCTTGGCATTAACACCTTGTGGCTTTTACCTTTTTATCCATCGCCACTAAAAGATGATGGGTATGATGTTACAGATCATTATGACATCCATCCGGATTACGGCACGCTATCCGACTTCAAAGCATTTTTAAAGGAAGCTCATTCACGGGGCATACGCGTAATTACAGAACTGATACTCAACCACACCTCCGATCAACATCCCTGGTTTAAGCGTGCGCGCAAAGCAAAGCCCGGTTCACGTTATCGTGAATTTTATGTTTGGAGCGATACTCCGAACAAATATGCCGAGGCGCGATTGATCGTTCAGGATGATGAATCCTCGAATTGGACGTGGGACCCTGAGGCGAAGGCTTACAATTGGCACCGCTTTTATCGCCATCAGCCGGAATTGAATTACGAAAACCCGGAAGTTCAAATGGAAATGATCAAGGTCATTGACTTTTGGATGAAGATGGGTGTTGATGGATTTCGATTGCCATCCGCTCCGTTTTTATTTGAGGAGGAGGGAACCAGTTGTGAAAACCTACCACAAACACATGATTTCTTAAAGCGTATTCGTGCACACATCGATAAGAATTATAAAAACCGGATACTAATTTCAGAAGCCAACCTTTGGCCTGAAGATGCAGCCACCTATTTTGGGGATGGCCAGGAGTGCCATATGAATTTCAATTATCCGCTAATGCCACGCTTATTCCTGGGGCTAAGAACGGAAGATAGTTATCCCATTGTTGATATTCTGGAACAAACACCCGACACACCTCCCAATAGTCAGTGGGCATTATTCCTTCGAAATCATGATGAACTTGGATTGGAGATGGTGACGGAGGAAGAGAAGGATTACTTGTTTAAAGCTTACGCGAACGATCCGCATACCAAATACAACCTGGGTATCCGCAGGCGATTAGCTCCTTTGTTGAATAATGACCGTAAGAAAATTGAATTACTTCATTCTATTTTACTCTCGCTACCGGGTTCGCCTGTGCTGTACTATGGCGATGAAATTGGCATGGGTGATAATATTTATTTAGGTGATCGATTTGGTGTTCGTACACCCATGCAATGGAGTATGAATGTAAATGCCGGCTTTTCCAACGCCAATCCACAAAAGCTTTATTTGCCGGTTATCACCGATCCGATCTATCGCTATGAATCGGTGAACGTGGCTACACAGGATGAAAATCCATCCTCATTGCTGTGGTGGATTCGGCAGGTTATTGCCATGCGCAAAAGACTTAGTGTGTTTGGTCGTGGCGATATGAAATTTATTGACAGCACGAATAGTAAAGTGTTATGCTTTTTGCGATCCTACGAAAAACAACACATAATTCTGGTGGCTAACCTTTCACAATTTTCACAGGTCACTTCACTTAATCTTACTGAGTTTAAGGATTGTGATGTGACCGAAGTTTTTAGTCAGAATAGATTCATGAACGTAGGGGATGGACAATACCCTATTACCATTGGTCCGTACGGGTACTATTGGTTGCAGTTGGATACGGTTGATAAAAAATCCAAACCTGAAACCAGTGGCGAGCTTCCGCTTTTTGCCACAGATATTTCGTGGGAAAAGGTTTTCAATTCTTATAATGAGAAGCGCCAGTTCGAACGAAAAATTCTTCCACCTTTTATGAAGAAATGCCGGTGGTTTGGTGGAAAAGCCAAAGTCATCAGCAAAATGGGTATTGAAAAAATGATTCCGTTGAAGGTTAATGGTCAGACACATTACCTTACATTGGTGGAAGTACACTATGTTCAGCGCTTGCCGGAGTTGTATTTCCTTCCCCTCACGTTTGCGCCAGCCGATACGGTGATTGATCGTGTAGAATATCATGCACAAAGTGTGATATGCCGGGCTGAGATTCAGGATGAAGTTGGTTTTGTAATGGACAGCAGCTATGACAAGAGCTTCCGTGATTATCTGTTCCTGAGTATGGATAAAAAGTCACGGGTAAAGTTTGATGATGGAGTTTTAGAATTTAATTCAAGTGTGTTTAACAAGATTATTCTTGACGATGAAGTTGATTCAAAAGTGCTAAAGGCCGACCAAAGCAATACAGCCATCATCTATAATGACAAATATTTCTTTAAGTTTTATCGAAAGCTTGAGCGAGAAATTAACCCTGATCTGGAGATTGTAAGATTCCTTTCGGAGAACACCAGTTTTTCAAACAGTCCGAAATATGCCGGAAGCGTTGAGTTTGTGGATTCAGACGGTAGTGTTATTGTATTCGGATTGTTACAGGAGAAAGTGGAAAATCAGGGTGAAGCCTGGAGTATGACCACCGATTCGGTGGGAAGATTCTTTGAACGCGTTATCACAAAAGCCAAAAAGGAGAAGCTTCCAAAGTTGATAAACAAATCAAGCATAGCCTTTGAGGAGGCACCTGAATTGATTCAAGAGTTTATCGGGCGAGGTTTTTATGAACGAGTAGTACGCCTTGGACAACGAACAGCTGAAATGCACCTGGCGCTTGCATCAGACCAGAGTAATCCAGCCTTTGCACCGGAGCAATTTACGGCTAACTACCAACGATCCTTGTATTCATCGTTACGCAAGCTTGTACGCGATCGGTTTAATTTATTGGAGTCATCCCTCTCTAAACTTAATCCTGAAGTTCGGGAACTCGCTAAAAAGGTTCTTGCCATGGAGAATGACGTATTGGATTGCTTCAAGGAAATCTACGAGGTACGCATTCATGCCACGAAAACACGGATTCATGGCGACTTTCATTTGGGTCAGGTATTATTCACCGGTAAGGACTTTGTAATTATTGACTTTGAAGGTGAGCCTGGATTTTCTTTTAGTGAACGCAGACTAAAGAAAAATCCGTTGAAAGATGTTGCGGGCATGATGCGCTCATTTCAATATGCAGCCTTTGGTAAGATTTTACTCAATGAAAATTACCGTGATCGGGACATGGAGTTCCTGGAATCATGGGCTGAGCAATGGCAGCATTATGTAAGTCGCTTTTATTTTGGAGCCTATCTTGAGCGGCTTGGCTTGGGCAAGGAGTTGTCGTACGAAAATGAAGTTCTCATCCGTACATTTCTGATAGAGAAAGCTATATATGAACTTGGTTATGAATTAAATGGTCGTCCCGACTGGGTTGCGATACCGTTACGTGGGATTTATTACCATATGAGCAGGTATGCATTAGCCAAGGAAGATCGGGAGAGTAAGAAGAAAGCGAAAAAATAAACTCTATTCATTGATTAAATTTCTATCAGTAATTGCAATGCCACAAAATCACGAAGTCACCAAATCGCACAAAAAGGTATTTGAGCCCATTCCTCAAGAGCTTGAGCGAATTGGAAAACTTATCGTGGATTCTGCGTTTACTGTTAAATTGGAACCCATCTCAAAAATACCCCGTCATTGCGAACGCAGTGAAGCAATCTCATTTTTTCAAAGCTCTGGACGAGATTGCTTCGGTCGTTCCTCCCTCGCAATGACGCGTTGTCTATTTTTGAGATGGGTTCTGGTAAATCCAGTTTGGGATGCTCAAATTCTGAGTCATTTAAAAATAACCAATAAACGTCTGGGATATCTGATAAATTTTAATGTTGCTAACATAGGTTCAGGTATAAGACGTTTTGTGTTATAAAATTTTGTGTTTTTGTGCTTTAGTGGCATAAAGTCTATTACGTAAGATAATTTACTATGGGTAAAAAGAAAAAGATATCACTCGAAGCAAATGTTACCGCGGATGTTTACAGCCGGTTAACCGATTTTGATATTCACTTATTTAAAACGGGTAAGCACTTTAAACTTTATGAAAAGCTCGGTTCTTTTCCGGTTGAGTTTAATGGTAAGAAGGGAACCTATTTTGCCGTATGGGCACCTAATGCCCGCACTGTTTCTGTGATTGGAAACTTCAATTATTGGAATAGTGAAAGTCATAAACTTGCGCCCCGCTGGGATGAATCCGGAATATGGGAAGGTTTCTTTCCTGGTGTGCAGCGGGGTGAAGCATACAAGTATGCTATCCATTCCAATACAGGTGATTTTCTGGAAAAGGCTGATCCGTTTGCCATGTTTGCTGAAACGCCACCTAAAACAGCTTCTATTGTTTGGGATACAGCATACGAATGGAAGGATAAAAAATGGCTGGAGAAACGCAAAGCACAAACCGGCAAACCCAAACCATACTCCGTGTATGAAGTGCATTTCGGTTCATGGCGAAGAAAGTATGATGATGGAAATCGCTCGTTAAGTTATCGTGAAATGGCCGATGAGTTGGTGGCCTATGTATCCGATTTGGGTTTTACCCATGTAGAATTTTTGCCGGTGATGGAGCACCCGTTTTTCGGATCGTGGGGTTATCAGATCACAGGATATTTCGCGCCTTCAAGCCGGTTTGGAACGCCCGAGGAGTTCATGTATTTAGTCGACTGTTTTCACCAGGCTGGTATCGGAATTATACTCGATTGGGTGCCCTCGCATTTCCCGGGTGATGTGCATGGCCTGTATAAGTTTGACGGCACACATTTGTATGAACATTCCGATCCCCGCAAGGGTTTTCATCCCGATTGGAAGAGCTACATCTTCAATTATGGTCGTAATGAAGTGCGGTCATTTCTTATCAGCAATGCAATCTACTGGCTTGATCGTTACCACATTGACGGTTTACGTGTAGATGCTGTGGCCAGCATGCTCTACCTGGATTATTCTCGCAAAGAAGGTGAATGGATTCCTAACGAATATGGAGGTCGTGAAAATATTGAGTCCATTATACTCCTAAAAGAATTTAATGAGCAGGCCTATTCACAATTTCCGGATATCATTACCATCGCGGAAGAATCTACCGCATGGCCGGGTGTTTCCAAACCAACCTATTTAGGCGGACTTGGCTTCGGGCAAAAATGGATGATGGGTTGGATGCACGATACATTGAAATATTTCAAGAATGATCCTATTCATCGCAGGTTTCATCAAAATGAAATCACCTTCAGCATTATGTATGCCTTTACGGAGAACTTTATGTTGCCGCTTTCGCACGATGAAGTGGTGCATGGAAAAGGATCATTGCTGGGACGCATGCCCGGTGATGAGTGGCGCAGGTTTGCCAATCTTCGCTTAATGTTCTCGTATATGTACACCCATCCAGGTACAAAGCTCTTGTTTATGGGAGGTGAGTTCGGACAGTCTTCTGAATGGAATCATGATCAAAGTCTGGATTGGCATTTATTGCAATACCCTGCGCATCAGGGAATTTACCAATTGATGAAGGATTTGAATGTGTTGTATAAATCGGAAGCCGCGTTGTACCATTATGCCTTTGATGATCGTGGGTTTGAGTGGGTTGATTATTCCGATCATCAGAACAGCGTAATCATTTACCAGCGCAAGTCTGACAAGAAGGAGGATTTGTTACTTGTTGTATGCAACTTCACACCTGAAACACGCTATCATTACCGTGTGGGTGCTCCCTATCGTGGGCAGTGGCGCGAGATTTTTAATTCGGATGAGTTTAAATATGGCGGAAGTGGTGTACTCAATCAGGGAGCGCTTACAACAACTCCCATAAAGTATCATCAAAAGGATTATTCCTTATCTCTCACCCTTCCACCATTAGGTATTAGCGTACTGAAACTGGAAAAAGAAGAAACAGAATTTGAATTAGAGTAATTAACAATTAGCAATAATTAGAGTCACCAATTACTGATGAGTCATCAATTACCATTGACTATTGACTATTGACAGAATAAATGGAGAAGTACATCTGTATTCACGGACATTTTTATCAACCCCCCAGGGAAAACGCATGGCTGGAAGTAATTGAAGTGCAGGATTCTGCCCATCCGTATCACGACTGGAATGAGCGGATCTCAGCCGAATGTTACGCACCCAATGCTGCTTCCCGGATTTTAGAGGATGGTATCATCAAGAATATTGTCAATAACTATAGCCGCATCAGTTTTAATTTCGGACCAACGCTGCTTTCGTGGATGGAGGAAAATGACAAGGAGACCTATGAGGCTATTCTTGAAGCTGACAAAGAAAGTGAGAAGGTTTTTGACGGACATGGCTCTGCTTTAGCGCAAGTGTATAACCATATGATTATGCCGCTGGCTAATGCACGTGATAAGCAAACCCAAATTATTTGGGGCATACGTGATTTTGAACATCGCTTTGGTCGTGCACCAGAAGGCATGTGGTTGGCTGAGACTGCCGTGGATACTGCAACCCTTGAAGCATTGGCAGAGCATAATATTAAGTTTACTATACTGGCACCTCGTCAGGCCAGGGCTTTTCGAAAAATAGGAGCAGATCATTGGTCAGAACTCAATGGAACAAGTATCAACACACGTAAGGTTTACAAGGTGAATCTTCCTTCCGGAAAAAGTATTGCTGTTTTCTTTTACGATGGTGATATCGCGCAAGGAGTGGCTTTCAATGGTTTGCTCAATGATGGTGAAAAATTTTCTCACCGGTTGCGTAATGCTTTTGATAAGGACGATGCTGAGCCGCAGCTTGTTCATGTTGCCACCGATGGTGAATCATACGGGCATCACCACAAACATGGCGATATGGCCCTGGCGTTTTGCCTGGATCATATCCACCGGCTGAAGCATAACCATATTATGAATTATGGACAGTTTCTGGACCGTTTTCCACCCTTGTATGAAGTGCAAATTCACGAAAACAGTTCGTGGAGTTGCGTGCATGGTGTTGAGCGTTGGAGAAGTGATTGTGGCTGTAGCTCAGGAGGTAATCCAACGTGGAACCAAAAGTGGCGGCAACCCTTGCGCGAGGCGTTGGATTGGCTTCGCGATGAATTAGTTAAGATTTATGAAGCCAAAGCTTCCGATGTACTTAAAGATCCCTGGAAAGCGCGCGATGAGTACATCAATGTAATCCTTAAGCGAAATGACGACACCATTCGAAAGTTTTTGAAAAACCATTGTGCAAAGGACGTAGAGCAAAACAAGGTGTTTCGCCTGATGGAAATGCAACGCAATGCTTTGTTGATGTACACCAGTTGCGGTTGGTTTTTTGATGAAATTTCCGGTATTGAAACCATCCAGATTTTACAGTACGCTTGCCGGGCAATTCAATTACTACACCAAACAGCCGGAGCCGATTTTGAAGATGAGTTTATTCGTAAACTGGAAAAGGCTCCCAGTAATATTCCATCGCTTGAGAATGCTGGTAATGTATACAGACGCTATGTACTACCTTCAAAAACAAACCTGCAACGTGTGGGTATGCATTATGCAGTGGCTTCCCTGTTTGAAGAAGATCCTGAAGAAACCCCGGTGTTTAATTACACTACGGCCAACGAATTCTTTTTAAGAAAGGAAGCGGGCGAGCAGATACTAACGCTGGGTATAACCCGTGTACAATCCAACGTAACCCGCTCCGAAAGGCGTATGGCATTTGCTGTGGTGTACATGGGTAAACATAACATTATTGGAAACCTGGCGCTGGATATGGACCCCGTTGATTTCGAAAATATGAAATTCAGGGTGGGAACTGCTTTTGATGAAGGCCGGCTGGGTGATGTGTTGGGATACATGCAAACCTATTTTGGGCCAGATAAATATACGTTGTGGCAGTTGTTTAAGGATGAAAAGCGCAAGGTACTGGATATGATTACCCAGCAAAGTATGCGCGAGTTGGAAGAATCGTTACGCAGGGTATATAACCGCGATTACCCGTTAGTAAATGCTTTGTCGAATAACGATATACCGATACCGCGCGCGTACACCACTACATTTGAATACATTCTCAATGCCGACCTAGTGAATTCATTTCAGCCAGAAAAAATTAATGTAAAAGAGATTGAGCGTATTATGGGTGAGATGGTAAAGTGGGAACTAACCATTGAAGATCCTGATAAAATTGAACGCCTGGCAGGGGAGAGTATTTACAAGGAATTAAAACGCATCAGCGCAGAACGCAGTAATGTAAAGCGCATTGAACGGTTAAACAGGGTGTTTCCCTTGTTGCAGAAATTCAAGCTGGAGCCCATCCTGTATAAAACCCAAAACCTGTATTTCGAAATGTCGAAAGAAAGAGGGGCCGAAAAGCCGGAGTGGCTTACCCAGTTTAAATTGCTGGGTGAGAATTTGAAGGTGAAGGTGGAGTAGCGTTTGTGTTTCTGCAGTGGCCTTCTCGAAGCCGCTTTTGTTAGCGGCTGGAGGTTTGTCCCACTTTCATTTTTTCTCGTATTGTCGTCAATGTTGGCAACCAAATCATAAATATTTCTCCAATAATCAGCGGCACAAATGAAAAGAAATATTCATTTACAGTCCGGTCAAATGTCGGGTCGTCAATTTGTCCAATAAAAAGTCTAACGGAAAGAGTCCACCTATTCGTACTGCTACAAATGAGAAAACGCAGATATAACTCCTAATCATAAATTGTCGATGTACCGTTACGTTTTTCTTTTTTACTGACCACCATGCAGAAAATGTGGTCCCAATAACCAAGACGGCCAAAATAAAAAGTGAAACCCTGCACGGCTCACAAGAACTTATCAAGGATAGTCGAAGTGCGGAAAGTCCTGCAATAAAAGCTCCGATTATATAAATTTTACCTGTCAGTCGGTGAAAAGGCAAGTGTTTAGTTCTCACCCATTTTGAGAATTGAATTGGCCCAAATAGAAGTGCTAAAGTCCCGCCAATTAAATGTAGTCCAACCCAAAATGGATTATTTATAAAACTCGTACTCTTAAATCCAGTCAGGTAGACCGCTACGTTCTCAAGGAAGAAATAAATTGAAAGTCCAATAATTACTGCCCACCAAGCAATAGTAAAAAGTCGTTCGATTCTATTCATGTCAATTTTTGTAGTCTGAGTCGTCCCACCGCTTGACACTAACAATTGTCTCTATGTAATGCACATATTTTAGCTATATCATCAGGCAACCGTAATCTTATTCCTTCCCAAGGTCACCAACCCTTCTTCCTCCATTTTCTTCAGCAGGCGCGAAACTACCACCCGTGCGGTGCCGAGTTCGTTGGCTAACTGTTCATGAGTAATATTCAGGGTGTTGCTTTTAGCCAGCTCAACTTTCTTATGAATGAAGTCCAGTAACCGTTCGTCTAGTTTTTTAAATGCAATGGCATTCACCACATCCAATAATTCTTCAAAACGCTTGTGGTACAATCGGAAAATGTAATCGAGCCATTCCGGATATTCTTTAATCAGGAGGCTTACCTTATCAATCGGAATAAAAAGTATTTCGGTTTCTTCTTCGGCTACGGCTTTTACTTTGCTGGTGTCCTGGTGCATGCCACCCAAAAACGACATAATGCAACTTTCGCCAGCCTTGATGTAATACAGTAAAATTTCGCGACCGTCTTCATCGGTACGCAGTACCCGAATGCTCCCTTTGGTAACAATGGGTATGGATTTGATGTATGCGTTTTCATTTACAATTACATCACCTTCGTGAAAACTTTTGGTCATGCCAAAGTCTTCCAGTTTTGCTTTTAGTTTTGGTGATGATTCTAATTCGTTAATTTCCATATTCGAAGCTATTTACATTTGGGGGAGACTTACCTGTGAGGCATATATTTTTTCGTGACTGCCCGGAACTCCAAGCTGTTCTTTTGTTTTGCAATAACAAATAAAGCCTTTGTAGGAAGTCAGGTACAAGAAAGTATTTGAAAAAATTCCTGTTTTCGATTCGATCACCAGCAGGCCTTCAGCTTTGCGTAAAATATTCTGAAAATCCTGTACATCGATGCGAATAAAAGCCCCGTTCATTTTCAAGGCCTGCTGATGTTGCATGGCGTAAATAGGTACCATAAGTGGGTATCGTTTTTTTTTAAGAGAATACAAAATGAACTTGTCTATCGAAAGGGTGAAGGTAAGCACTAAATGCTTCTTTTGCCATTGGGTTGAAGCTTCAACCGAATTGAATGAGAGTTGGCGATTATGAAAAATATCAGGCGTGAACCTTTCCTTTTTCCTCCAGGTAATTCCACACCAGACTGCTTGCGCCTAAAATTGGTGCTGCCTGGTTCTGAAGTCCGGAGGGAAGAATTTTTACTTTTCCTCTAAACACCGGCATCAGGTTAGCCTCCATGTGTTTAATGGTAGGCTTGAAGATCAGATCGCCTGCGAGCGAAAGGCCACCAAATAAAAAAATTGCTTCGGGATCGGTGTGCACAACGGTTTCGGCAAGCTTGGTTCCGAGTATCCTGCCGGTGTATTCAAAAGCTTCGCGGGCAACAATGTCTCCGCGCACAGCGGCTTCCGTAATCATTTTTGTGTTCAGGTTATCAAAGCTGATACCCCGAAGTTCACTGGGCTCAAGGTGATCAGCCAAAAGCTTATAAACCGATCGTTTAATTCCTGTAGCCGAAACATAGGTTTCAAGGCAACCTCGTTTTCCGCAGTTACAATACCGGCCTGCATAATTCACTGTAGTGTGACCGAGTTCTCCGGCTATGCCATGTTTGCCATTAATGAGTTGTCCATTGCACACAAAGCCACTACCTAACCCCGTACCCAATGTTATGACAACAAAATCTTTCATGTTGCGGGCTGCACCGTATACCATTTCACCTACTGCGGCTGCATTGGCATCGTTGGTAACCAGGGTCGGCACACCAAAGGGTTTGGAAAGCATATCAGCCAAAGGAATAATTCCTTTCCATTTCAGGTTGGTGGCATGTTCAATGGTGCCCTTGTAATAGTTGCCGTTGGCTGCGCCAACACCAATGCCCACTAATGAATAATCGATACCCAGGTTGGTTATAGATTCTTTTATGGCCTTAGCCAGATCGTTAACCAGATCAGAAGCTTCTTCATATTCCTGGGTTTTAATCCGATCTTGAAACAAAACATTTCCAGAACGGTCAACGATGCCAAACTTGGTGTTTGTTCCTCCAATGTCGATACCGATGGTAATTTCTTTCATGTGTTCCAGTTTTATATGGACAGTATTTTTGCAATGCGCAGCATGTCGTGATCAATATCATGTGGCCTGTTCATAACAGCATCAAAGGCATTAAAAACAATTTTATTATCGCGTATGCCTACCATGGCATCGGTTTCCCCGGCCAGTATTCCTTCTACTGCAGCAACACCCATTCTACTGGCCAACACACGATCGAAGTAGGTGGGTGATCCACCGCGTTGAAGATGACCCAATATGGTTACTTTAATATCGAAGTACGAAGAACGTTCAGCAACTTTGCGTGCAATTTCATTAGCTCCGCCAATTCTTGATCCTTCTGCAATCACTACCAGGTTTGAGCGCTTGTTGGTAATTTCTCCTGCCGTTAATAATTCATAAACCCGGTCAAAAGAAGTTTCACTTTCAGGAATAATAATGGCACCGGCTCCACCGGCTACACCACTATACAAAGCAATGTATCCGGAGTTACGGCCCATCACTTCAATAAAAAACAGGCGGTCGTGCGATAGGGCAGTATCCCTGATTTTATCAATCGCCTCAACAGCTGTGTTGGTTGCGGTATCAAAGCCAATGGTATAATCTGTGCCTGCAATGTCATTGTCTATGGTGCCGGGAATGCACAGCGATGGCATTTTGAATTCGTTGTAAAGGGCATGTAAACCAGTAAAGGTACCATCGCCACCAATGGCAATTAGGGCATCAATTCCAACCTTAGTTAATTGATCATAGGCTTTTTTCCTCCCTTCCTTTGTTTTGAAGTCTTCGCTGCGTGCAGTTTTTAATATAGTACCGCCACGCTGAAGTATGTTGCCAACGGATCGTGCGCCTAATTTCACTACATCACCTTCAATCATGCCTTCATAGCCTTGCATGATTCCATAAACTTCTTTTTTATGATAGATGCCGGTACGCACAACGGCACGTATGGCGGCATTCATTCCGGGTGCATCTCCTCCTGAGGTGAAGACGCCAATTCGTTGAATAGAGGATGACATTGAATATGCTAAAACGTTCAAAAATAGTGGTTCAAAGCGACTTTTTCATGTGAGCAAGCTTAACTGGATTTCAATCGTTTGAAATGATTGATGAGGCCATTTGTTGAGGCATCGTGTGAAGTAATTTCTTCCTCTGATGCTAATTCAGGAAGTATCTTCTTCGCCAGGGCTTTGCCAAGTTCTACACCCCATTGATCAAAGCTAAAGATGTTCCAGAGTGCACCTTGAACAAAAATCTTATGCTCATACATAGCAATCAGGCTACCTAATGTACGCGGTGTTATTTGCTCAACTAAAATACTATTGGTTGGTTTATTTCCTTCAAATACCCGGTACGGTAAATGGAATTTAATCTGCTCCTTGGTGAATCCTGCTGCACGCAATTCTGTTTCAACTTCTTCCGGTGTTTTGCCGCGCATCAACGCCTCTGTTTGCGCAAAGAAGTTGGAGAGTAATTTATGATGATGGTCACCTACAGCGTTGTGTGTTTTTATGGGGGCAATAAAATCGCAAGGAATTAATTTTGTTCCCTGGTGAATCAATTGATAAAAGGCATGCTGTCCGTTGGTGCCTGGCTCGCCCCAAATGATGGGTCCGGTTTGATAGTTTACCGGCTGACCGGAGCGGTCGATTGATTTTCCGTTACTCTCCATGTTGCCTTGCTGGAAATATGCAGCAAAGCGATGCAGGTATTGATCGTAGGGAAGTATAGCTTCTGAAGCGGCACCGAAAAAGTTGTTGTACCATATGCCCAACAAGCCGAGTATTACAGGGATATTTTTTTCGAAGGGCTCTGTCCGGAAATGATTATCCATTTCATGGGCGCCCTCCAGTAGTTTAACAAAGTTGTCGTAGCCAATCGTGCACGCAATCGATAACCCAATAGATGACCACAAAGAATAGCGTCCACCAACCCAATCCCAGAATACAAACATGTTAGCGGGATCAATACCGAATTCGGTAACAGCTTTTTGATTAGTAGAAACAGCAACAAAATGTTTTTCAACGGCACCTCTACCACCTGTTTTCTCCGTAAACCATTTTTTGGCCGATTCTGCATTGGTCATGGTTTCTTGTGTGGTAAATGTTTTGGAAGCAATAATGAAGAGTGTTGTTTCAGGATTTACTTTTTTCATCACTTCTGCGATATGGGTTCCATCAACATTAGAAACAAAATGTGGTGTGATGGTCGACCAATAGGGGCGAAGTGCTTCCGTGACCATGTATGGCCCTAAGTCTGATCCTCCGATACCAATATTTACAATATCAGTAATGGCTTTGCCAGAATATCCTTTCCACGAACCGTCTTGCAAAGCGGTGGAGAATTTCTTTATCTGTTCCAATACACGATTTACTTCCGGCATTACATCATTACCATCTACCAGCATTGGCTTATCCGACCTGTTACGTAAGGCTACATGAAGTACGGGTCGGTTTTCTGTTTGATTAATTTTAAG
Source organism: Flammeovirgaceae bacterium UBA2366 (assembly GCA_002344065.1). Lineage (GTDB taxonomy): Bacteria > Bacteroidota > Bacteroidia > Cytophagales > Cyclobacteriaceae > UBA2336. The sequence goes on along the minus strand of DDTK01000011.1, from coordinate 280,638 downwards.
GCCCTTAAACATCGCTTCTATGGAGGCCGTTAGCTCAACTTCATTAGCCAGGCTGAATAAATGTTGAAGGGTTTCCTCCAGAATAAGGTTCTTGGAGTAATCAACCAGGATTTCATTGAATTGAATATGAAATTTTTTGAATCTGTTTAAGTCTTCATTGAACAGATCGTGCATATGCAGGGCTTGCATGGAAAGAAAGTGAATTTCCAGGTTTCGCCAGGATTTTGTCTCAGTAGGGTTTACTATTGGCAGCATGTAATGATGATTAGGACATGCAATATAAAACGAAAAGCCCTGTTCCGATACTAAATCAGAACAGGGCTTTGGAGTATGGTTGTAAATTAAAAAAGCAGGGTGTACATAAAAAAAGCAGCGGACAGCTGCTTTGATGTAGCGCGGGGGGGAGTTGAACCCCCGACCTTTGGGTTATGAATCCAACGCTCTAACCACCTGAGCTACCGCGCCATTTATTTTATACCAATCTTTTTAGAACCCCCGTCCGCCTGTGGCGGATATGAATCCAACGCCCTAACCACTGTTCCTGTCTTCCTTCCGCGACTTAAACCAATACTTCAGCAGCTCAAAAGCCCGCAAACTTACAAAGATTGATACTATTCTGCCAAACCTGATTTTTATTTTGCCCGTGCGGAAAAATTAATCTAAATTCAAACACCTATGCGCACCATGGCAAAAAAGAAATTATTCACAGCCGATTACGAGATACATGCCTCCATTAAGATGTTGTATCCGTACATCCAAACGGCCAGTGGATTGTCGGAGTGGTTTGCTGATAATGTGACCATCAACAATATTGACAAAACATATAATTTCATCTGGGATCACGAAGAACATAAAGCCCGACTTACCTCACACCGTACCAATCATTTTGCCCGTTTTGAGTTTGTTCCTGAGAATGAAGATGACGAAAAGGACCCTTCTTATTTTGAACTCCGCCTTGAGTTTAATGAACTCACCCAATCGGTATTTTTAAAGGTTACAGATTACTCCGACTTTGATGATTTGCGGGAGTTGAACGATTTATGGGACGGTCTGGTGGAATTACTCCGCAAAACCGTTGGCGGATAGTTCATTTCAAATGCTTCTGCCATTATCTTTGGCGTGTTATTTGATTCTTTTCGGGGCGCTTAATTCCTGATGAAAAAACTCGACAAGCTGGTTCTGTCATCCTTTCTGGGGCCCTTTATCCTCACCTTTCTGGTGGTGGTTTTTATCCTGTTGATGCAGCACATGCTCAAGTATTTCGATGACATCATCGGTAAAGGTCTGGGTTTTGATGTTATCGGTCAGCTGCTTTTCTATTTTGCTGTATTTATGACACCTGTTGCACTGCCTTTAGCTGTGCTGCTATCTTCCTTAATGACTTTTGGAGCGCTGGGGGAGCATTTTGAGTTAACGGCAATTAAAAGTGCAGGTATTTCATTACTTCGAACGATTCAGCCAATCTTCTTTTTTGTGCTCATACTTACAGGTTGTGCTTTTTATATCAACAATAACCTGGTACCGAAAGCAGCTTTGGAAGCTTATAGTTTACTCTACGATATCAAGCAAAAAAAACCGGCACTTGATCTTCGTGAAGGTACCTTTTACAACGGCATTCCGGATATCAGTATCAAGGTGAATGAAAAATTCCCGGATGGTATAACCCTGAAAGATGTGATCATTTATGATCACCGGAAGAATGATGGCAATAAAGATGTAACCATTGCTGATTCCGGTAAGATGTATACAATTTTAAATGAACGCTACCTCAAACTGGAATTGTTCGATGGATATAATTACACGGAAGGTGCCAGTGCAGGTCAGGATTTTGTTGGAAAAACAGCCAGCTATGGAACGGAGACATTAAGCCGAAGCAAGTTTGCCAAAACACAGGTGGTATTTGATCTATCTTCATTTGGTTTAGTGCGTACGGATAAAAAGTGGTTTCAGGGTAACCGCATAATGCGGAATCTCAAAGAACTTGATAGCGACCTGGATTCACTTAATCGCGAAGTATTAAATCAACAGATTAGTCATTATGCGTCCTATCGAACATTCTTCAATTATCTTACGCGTAAAGATTCGGTTCCACTTCCCCGCGACCTCTATTCGTATAAATTAAAAAGGGACTCTTTAGCGCAACTTTCAACACTGCAGGCTGAACAATTATCGGAAGCTATTGAAATACCTTCGTCACAACGCCCAGGTAAAGATTCGATCGCGCAGCAACAATTAACAGACAGCGTCCCAACTAAACCTGTGGTCATGCCGGTTAAGCCGGTAAGAGAAAAGCGAACACGAAATACTGAAAAGGCAAGGAGTATTCAACAAATAACCATTGAGTCAAAACGGGTTGAGCCGATTATACCAAAGAAGCCTATCCTTACCGACTCAGCACGCCTCGCAAAACTGGATAGCATAATGGCGCTTCCCGTTACAAAGAGTGGTTATACTTCTGCGGTAAACAAAGCAAGGGTAGTAAAATCGCAGTTGGCTGGAGCTGTCAGTACGTTTGATTTTTATGCGATTGATGAGCGGGTTTTTCGCATTCAATGGCATAAGATTTTGGCAAGTTCACTGGCCTGTGTTGCCATGTTTCTGATTGGTGCTCCTTTAGGTGCCATCATCAAAAAGGGTGGACTTGGGGTTCCGTTCCTGGTTTCGATACTGTTTTTTATTGTGTATTACCTGCTGACCATGACAGGCGAGAAATGGGCTAAACAAGGTATCGTAAGTGTTGAGGTGGGTGTCTGGGCTGCAGATTTTATTCTGTTGCTGGTTGGACTAGTTTTTCTGCGCCAGGCTCGCATTGATGCAAGGCTTTTTGAAGCAGATTTTTACCGTGTTGTGTATGACAAAGTAAGCCGGTGGATAGGCAACAGGAATTTTACAGCCAAAGTAAAATAATCGGCCATTTTTGGATATTTCAGCGTCATTACCGTATCTTTGCCGGCTGAAACTAAGAGTAAAAACACACGATGTATTTAACCGCGGAAACAAAAAAAGAGCTGTTCAAGAAGCACGGAGCTGCTAAGACTGACAAGGACACCGGTTCAACGGAGTCACAAATTGCCCTGTTTACCCACAGGATCAACCATTTGACCAATCACCTGAAGGTAAACAAGAAGGATTTCTCAACCCAAAACGGCTTGTTAAAGCTTGTTGGTAAGAGAAAAAGACTTCTGAACTACCTGCAAAACACTGATATCACCCGCTATCGGTCTATTCTTGCAGAGCTAGACCTGAGGAAATAACAAACAATATTTAACGATAGGGAACCTGAATCAAGGTTCCCTTTTTGCATTTTTAACAATATCCTGCCTGCAGTTATAGCGGCATGGATTAACCTAATTTATATGACATTAACTGTAACATCAAAAAGCTGTAAACTCCCTGATGGACGGGAGATCACCATCGAAACGGGCAAAATGGCCCGTCAGGCTGATGGTTCTGTAGTATTGCGCATGGGAAACACTATGTTGCTGGCAACGGTGGTATCCAAAGAAGAAGTTGCGCCTGGCGTTGATTTCATGCCACTTTCTGTTGACTATCAGGAGAAGTTTGCCTCCACCGGAAAAATCCCAGGAGGTTTTTTGAAACGCGAAAGCAGACTTTCAGATTACGAGATATTAATCAGCCGTTTAGTTGACCGTGCGTTAAGACCTTTGTTTCCAAGTGATTTCCATGCGGAAACTCAAGTGAATATTACCCTTATTTCCGGTGATGCTAATGCCCTGCCTGATTCATTGGCGGCCTTTGCGGCCTCCGCGGCATTATCCATTTCCAGCATTCCCTGGGGTGGTCCGATTTCCGAAGTTCGGGTAGTGCGCGTTGACGGAAAGTTTATTGTTAACCCTACGTTGGCTGATAAGGAACGTGCAGACATTGATCTGATTGTTGCCGCCTCCATTGAAAACATATTGATGGTAGAAGGGGAAATGAAAGAAGTTAGCGAAGATGACATGCTTGAAGCATTGAAGCTCGCTCACGATGCCATTAAAGTTCAATGTCAGGTTCAATTAGACCTGGCGAAAGAGCTTGGTAAAACAGAAAAGCGTACCTATAACCATGAAGAGAACGATGAAACTCTTCGTGAAGAGTTGAATGCACTTCTGTACCCTAAAGTATATGCGGTAGCTAAGCAACAAATCAAAGACAAGAAGGCCCGAGGTAAGGCTTTCAAACAAATCTGTGAAGACTATCTGGCGACCTTGCCTGAAGACACCACCATAGATAAAGGATTGGTTAAGCGCTATTACCATGACATTGAGAAGAAGGCAGCGCGCGATCTGGTATTGAATGAAGGTATTCGGCTAGATGGACGTAACACTAAGGAAATCAGGCCAATATTAAGTGAAGTTGATATTTTACCTTCAGCTCATGGTTCGGCACTTTTTACTCGTGGTGAAACTCAATCACTCACTACGGTAACCTTGGGAACAAAATTAGACGAGCAGATGGTGGATGGTGCCATGTTTGAAGGCTCTAACAAATTTATACTCCACTATAACTTCCCCGGCTTTTCAACGGGCGAAGTGAAACCAAACCGAGGTCCTGGAAGAAGGGAAGTGGGGCATGGAAATCTGGCTTTGCGCGGATTGAAATATGTTATACCGCCAGACACAGAAAATCCTTATACCATTCGTATTGTTTCAGATATTCTTGAGTCAAATGGCTCATCCTCTATGGCCACCGTATGCGCAGGTTCATTGGCGTTGATGGATTCTGGTATTCCTGTAAAGGGCCCCGTATCCGGTATTGCCATGGGTATGATTTCTGATTCGAAGACAGGAAAATATGCAATCCTTTCTGACATTCTTGGAGATGAAGATCACCTGGGTGATATGGATTTCAAAACCACCGGCACGGAAAAAGGACTCACTGCCTGCCAAATGGATTTAAAAGTAGACGGTCTTACCTATGACGTATTGAAAGAAGCACTTCTTCAAGCTAAAGAAGGACGGCTGCACATTCTTAATGAGATGAAGAAGACATTGTCTGCATCCAAGGCTGATCTTAAGCCTCATACGCCTCGTGCAGAGACTGTGGTAATTGAAAAAGAAATGATTGGTGCCATTATAGGCCCGGGTGGTAAAGTTGTTCAGGATATCCAGAACACAACTGGCGCTACCGTAGTTATTGAGGAAGTAAATGGCAAAGGTATCGTTAACGTATTTGCTACCAGCAAAGAGGTAATGGATGCTGCCTTAAGACGTATAAAAGCTATTGTAGCCGTACCGGAAATCGGTCAGGTGTATGATGGCAAGGTTAAGTCCATAATGCCATTTGGTGCTTTCGTAGAATTTATGCCCGGTAAGGATGGCTTGCTTCACATTTCAGAAATTAAGTGGGAGCGTTTAGAGACTATGGAAGGTGTAATGGAAGTGGGTGAAGAGGTAAAAGTTAAACTGGTAGAAGTTGACAAAAAAACGGGCAAGTTCCGTCTTTCCCGTAAGGCGTTGTTACCTAAACCACCACGACCAGAGACCGCAAAGGCTGAATAATTTTATGGCTTGTTGACAGGAACTATCTTTCTGCTCTATATTGTTACACCACTTAACATTTAGAATCTGATGAGGCAGCTTAAGATCAGCAAACAGATTACGAATCGAGAGAGCCAGTCCCTGGATAAATACCTTCAGGAAATTGGCAAGGTTGATTTACTTACGCCTGATGAGGAAGTTGATTTAGCCAAGCGGATAAAAGCCGGAGACCAGATTGCCCTTGAAAAACTGACGAAGGCCAATCTTCGTTTTGTGGTTTCGGTAGCTAAACAGTATCAAAACCAAGGTCTATCGCTGGGGGATTTGATTAATGAAGGTAATCTTGGGTTGATCAAAGCAGCACAACGCTTTGACGAAACACGGGGCTTCAAATTTATCTCCTATGCCGTGTGGTGGATTCGCCAATCCATCCTTCAGGCGTTAGCTGAGCAGTCACGCATTGTTCGCTTGCCTTTGAATCGCGTTGGCTCACTCAATAAAATTTCAAAAACATTCTCTGAACTTGAACAGAAGTTTGAACGCGAACCTTCCCCTGAAGAACTTGCTGAAGTACTGGAAGTAACCACAGCAGAAGTTGTGGATACCATGAAGATATCTGGTCGGCATGTTTCCATGGATGCGCCATTTGTTCAGGGTGAAGAAAATAGTTTGCTCGATGTACTGGAAAATGACAGTGAAGAAACTCCCGACTCGGGTTTGATGAACGACTCACTCCGCAAAGAAGTGCAGCGGGCGTTGTCTACATTAACTCAACGTGAAGCCGATGTTATAACCCTGTATTTCGGCCTGAACGGTGAGCATGCCATGACACTGGAGGAGATCGGGGAGAAGTTTAATTTAACGCGTGAACGGGTACGTCAGATAAAAGAAAAGGCGATACGAAGACTGCGTCACACCTCCAGAAGCAAGGCCTTAAAACCTTACCTGGGTTAATAATGTTATAATGCATTCCATTTGAAGGGTCTCAAAGAAATGCGGGGCCCTTTGTTTTAACAAATAAGTCTATGTCAGAAAAAGTAAAAGTATTGATTATCGGGTCTGGTCCTGCAGGTTACACAGCTGCCATATACGCTGCCCGTGCCGGTCTTAGCCCTGTCTTGTACACAGGAGGTCAGCCAGGTGGCCAGCTTACTACAACCAATGATGTTGAAAATTTCCCCGGTTACCCGGATGGTATTAATGGCCCGCAGATGATGGTTGATTTGCAAAAGCAAGCTGAGCGTTTCGGGACTAAGATAAGTTATGGATTAGTGACATCGGTTGATTTCTCCGGCTATCCACATAAGGTAACGATAGATGAAAAGGATGTTATCGAAGCTGAGACGGTGATTATAGCAACAGGAGCAACAGCTAAATATCTGGGTATTCCTTCGGAGGAAAAATTTGCCAACAAGGGTGTGTCGGCTTGTGCTGTTTGTGATGGATACTTTTACCGCGGTCGCGAAGTAGCGGTTGTAGGTGCAGGCGATTCAGCAGCTGAAGAGTCAACTTACTTAGCAAAGCTTTGCACCAAAGTGCATTTGATTGTTAGGCGCGATGAGATGCGTGCTTCAAAAATTATGCAGGCGCGTGTGAAGAATACACCCAACATTGAAATACATTGGAATACCGAGACAGATGAGATTTTAGGTGATGACAGTGGTGTTACCGGAGTTCGTCTGCTGAACAATAAGACAGGTGAGAAAAAGGAGTTATCGATTCAAGGCTTCTTTTTGGCGATTGGCCATAAACCCAATACCGATATTTTCAAAGATTATATTGAGATGGATGAAACCGGCTACATTAAAGTACAACCCGGAAGCACCAGGACAAATATTGAAGGGGTTTTTGCAGTAGGTGATGCAGCGGATAAAGTATATCGCCAGGCTGTGACCGCAGCCGGTACAGGTTGCATGGGAGCACTTGATGCTGAGAAATTTCTCGCAGCTAAAGAAGCTGAGTTAGTCGGTTAGTTTAACTATTATCTAATAGTTCGCAAAGATGCGAATGTCATGCCGGCCGCTGAGCCTGCCTACCGGCAGGCAGGCCGGCAGCTCTGTAATGGTTATCGCGGGTCAAAGCCCGCGATAACCATTACAAATGACGATGCTGGTATCTTTGCGGACTATCGTAAAATATTAATTATGAAACTCGATATACTCGTATTTGCTGCCCACCCTGATGATGCCGAACTGTGTTGTGCCGGTACTTTGGCTAAGCATATCAGTCTTGGTTATAAAGTGGGTATTGTAGATTTTACCAAGGGCGAATTGGGGACTCGGGGAACTCCGGAGATCAGGCAAAAAGAAGCCGCAAAAGCTTCTGAAATTCTAAAATTATCGGTTCGTGAAAATCTTGGCTTGGCAGATGGTTTCTTTCGTAATGATGAAACACATCAAAAGGCTGTTATAACGGCAATCCGTAAATACCAACCCGAAATTGTACTGGCCAATGCTATCTACGACCGCCATTCAGATCACGGAAAAGCATCAGAATTGGCAGCCAATTCCTGCTTTTTATCCGGATTAGCTAAGGTAGAAACGCAACTTGATGGCAAGGTACAGCAAGCCTGGAGACCCAAATCTGTGTATCATTATATCCAAAGCCAGTTTATTGAGCCTGATTTTATTGTTGACATTTCCGATTTCTGGGATGTAAAACTGGCTTCTTATATGGCCTACAAAAGCCAGCTATACGATCCGCAAAGCAAGGAACCGGAGACCTATATTTCAAAACCTGAATTTTTGAAACTTATCGAGGCACGCGCTATTGAGTTCGGCCATGCCATTGGAGCAAAATATGGTGAGGGATTTACTCACCGAAGGTATCCCGGGGTTCGGAATCTGTTTGATTTGATTTAATATATGCGTTTACTCAAGGCGCTAACCTGCTGATTTTCCATTCATTATTATCTTTCGCATAAAGTATTCTGTCGTGTAATCGGCTTGGTCTTCCTTGCCAGAATTCAATCATTAAAGGATCAACTTCATAGCCACCCCATTGCTTTGGGCGAGGCAGCGGATCCTGGTGTTCAAAACGCTTTTCAATCTCTTTTACGCGTTCTTCCAATATTACCCTGTTGGCTATAGCCAGACTCTGTGGTGATGACCACGCCCCGATTTGTGAGGCGCGAGGCCTGCTTTGAAAGTATTCATCTGAGCGTTTATCATCAATTCGGGAAACAATCCCTTCAATTCTTACTTGCCGTTCTAGTTCGGGCCAAAAGAAGGTTAATGCACATGCCGGATGATGATCCAGGTGCTTTCCCTTCTGGCTCTGATAGTTGGTGTAAAACACAAATTTCGACTCCTCTACACCTTTTAACAGTACCATTCTACCCGCAGGATTCCCCCGTTCATTTACTGTTGCAAGGTGCATAGCAGTGGGCTCCGGTAGTTTGGCGGCCAGCGCTTCATTAAACCACACTGAAAACTGTTCAACTGGATTATGGTGTACAGAGTTAACATCTAATGATGCTTTTGAATATTCGGTGCGGATGGAGGAAATGCTTGACATACGTTGAAGTAATATTTAGTCGAAAGTTCACCTAAAACAATAAAATTTGCATCGTAGCATTACAAGTATTTTATTGAACCCTGTTACGGGGTAAAACACGTGGAATTTTTCAACTATAAAAACAAAATAAAGCCTGAACGGGGCCGATTATTGATTTCAGAGCCTTTCCTGCCTGATCCTAATTTTGAACGTACAGTTGTATTACTGTGCGAACATACTGAAGAAGGTTCTTTCGGATTCGTGCTGAATAAGCCATCCATTATGAAGGCTGGGGATGTAATGGATGAGTTGAAAAACTTCGATCATGAGATTTATGTTGGCGGCCCTGTGCAGCAGGATACGCTTCATTTTATTCACCGCACCGAATCGATTGAAAACGGAGTGGAGATATTAAAAGGTATTTATTGGGGTGGCACATTCGATCAGGTATTGAACCTGGCAGACACCCATCAATTGTTTCCGGCCGATATCAAATTCTTTTTAGGATATAGTGGGTGGGATGCCGGGCAACTGGAAGAAGAATTGGAGCAGAATTCGTGGATTGTTTGCAACTTTGTTACCGAAGACCTTCTCTTTGAAACGGACTCAGCCTTAATGTGGAAAAAAGCCCTTGAAAACATGGGTGGACGGTTTTCCGTTTATTCTAACTACCCGGTTGATCCAAGGCTCAATTAGGCCATTTTTAGTAACTTTACTGTTCGAATATACATTTAATGAACACCATGGAATTGGAGAACGAAAAAACTGCGGAGTTGGAAGATGTGCGAGAAGCCGGGATGGATGAAAGCCATGGCGAACCGACTGTTTTAAATACTGAAGCCGATTTGGCCGATCATGCCGAGGTGACGCATGATGATGATCAGGATCATCCTGATTACAGCAAGCTGACAAAAGCCCAGTTGGTCAATTTGGTAAAAGACCTGGTAAAGGAAACTGATGTAAAGAAGGTTGACGGCCAATTGCGAAATATTAAACCGCTCATTGATGAGTTCAGGGATCAGGAACGTACGCTTGCACTAAATCGATTCATTCTGGATGGCAGCAATCCTGACGACTTTGAATACCGTGGTGATGAATTAGACTCCAGTTTTGACGCCATACTAAAAGCTTTCCGCGATAAGCGCAATCAGCTTATGCGCAGCCAGGAAGATCAGAAAAATGAAAACCTGAGAAGAAAGCAGGAGTTGCTGGAGAAACTTCGCTCGCTTACAGATTCGCAGGATGTAAAGGATCAGTTTGATCAGTTTAAAGAACTTCAAAAGGAATGGAAGTCTATCGGTGCCGTACCGGGTACCCAGGCGAAAACTCTTTGGGCCAATTACCACGCCTTAGTCGATCGCTTTTACGATAATCAAAGTATTTACTTTGAACTTAAGGAGCTTGATCGCAGAAAGAACCTTGAAGCCAAAATTGAGCTCTGTGCACGCGCAGAAAAGTTAAGCGAGGTACCCGAGATACGTAGCGCAGTGCGTGAGTTGAATGAACTTCATCACGAGTTTAAGCACATTGGGCCGGTGCCCATTGAAGAAAAGGAAAATGTGTGGCAGCGGTTTAAAGCCGCTTCGGATGCGGTGTATTCTCGTAGAGATGAATTCGTAAAAAGTCTGAATCAGGAACTGGCAGCAAACTTAGCCATGAAGCAGGCATTAGCCGATGAAGTACAGGCATTTGCTTCATTCCAGACAGACCGTATTAAGGAATGGAATCAAAAAACCAAGGAGATACTTGAGCTTCAAAAGAAGTGGGAAATAAAAGGAGGATTGCCGCGCAACAAGGCAAAAGATCTGAATAAAAAATTCTGGTCAGCATTCAAAGCTTTTTTTGCCGGTAAGAATGCATTCTTTAAAAAACTAGATGCTGAACGTTCACAGAATCTTGAAAAGAAAAATCAATTGTTGCAACGGGCACTAGAGTTAAAGGAGAGCACCGATTGGGAAAAGGCCACACAAGAACTTAAAAACCTTCAGCAGCAGTGGAAAGACATTGGTCCCGTTCCTGAAAAGCTCCGCGAAAAAATTTATCATGAGTTTAAACAGGCATGCGATTTTTTCTTTGAGAACCGCAGATCGGAGCAAGGTAAAAAGGACCATGAGCAGGTTGATAACTTGAAGGCTAAGGAGGAGGTTTGTGCTCAAATAGAAAAGCATGCCGAAGAAAAAACGGCTAACACTGAGTTGTTAAAGCAGTTTGAAGATCGATTTAACGCTATCGGTTTTGTTCCTAAAAAGGATATGGCCGCTATTCGTGCCCGCTATCACCAGGCTGTTGAGAAGTTTGTAAGTGCGCTGGAGGGTGTTTCGGATAATGAAAAGAGCAAATTGGTGTTGGAAAACCAGCTGCAGGATTTGAAGAACGATCCGATGGCCGATCAGAAGATTTATCATAAGGAGCAGGCCATCCGCAAGAAGATGCAGAAGGTGGAGAATGATATTGCAGTATGGCGCAATAACCTGGAGTTTTTTGCCCGGGCTAAAAATGGTGAAAAGGTACGTGAGGAGTTCAACGCTAAAATTGAGGAGGCCAGCGACCACCTTAAACAGTTAAAACAGCAAATCAAGCTGCTTCGCACAGTTTCTTAACCCGGCATTTGCAAAGAACAAATCAACCGCTATTTTTGCACCTCCTAATTCGCCTCCTTACCTGCCTGCCGGCAGGCAGGGCTCAGCTGGTAGAGCAACTGACTTGTAATCAGTAGGTAAAACCAGAGTTATTTTTGCCTCCTTAGCTCAGCTGGTAGAGCAACTGACTTGTAATCAGTAGGTCGCTGGTTCGATTCCGGCAGGGGGCTCCACTAAATCGAAGTAAAATCCTGTTGATCAATTGATTGCAGGATTTTTTTTTGGCTTTACTGAAACATTACTGAAACAATTTTGATGATTTTTTTTAATCTAAATCATAAATTATATGCAAAACGGATTTGTAAAAAGGCGATGCGGATTCTAATACCCATTATTATGTTTTGCATTCTCTTTAATGCACCTGTTAATGGTCAAAGATTTATTGAAAGGATTTCGTTGATTCCGCAGGTAGGATTGAGTAAATCAATTCTGTATTGTTCAAAATCTCCATTCTCCGATTTAAGCTACAAAATGAACAGCATTGACAATATCCAATTTGGCCTTCTGGTTGATTTTAAGCTCACAGATAAGTTTCATGCGGTGACAGGGTTAACCTTAGCAAAACGGGGCGGTAGGGGTATTTATGAAGAGTACATTGAAAGCGGTAATACCATTGATTCTAAGTACAAAGAAATTGAGATTCAAAACGCCTATGCAACAGTGCCAATATTCATTAGAAGCAATTGGGGGAGAAAGAGAGTTCAGTATTTTTTTGATTTTGGCCTGTATTCATCTTTGTTGACCGATTCCTTTATAAAATCCTTTAGTCATGATTATACAAGTTCTGATGGTGTAATCGTTAGCGAGAGAGTTGAGCGATATACTGAAACAGATGAGGACTTCACCAAGAACTTTGATTTTGGCTTTTTAGGAGGGATTGGAATTGAGTATAAAATAAATGATAGAGTATTTATGCAAATAAAAATCCAAGCATCAGTAGGCCTATTGAAAGTTGACGGTAAGTACTCAAATGATACAATAGTGATAACAGGCACTTCAGGTCCAGTAATTTTGGAATTGGATTATTTCGATATAAGTTCATATTCGAAGAATCTGGCTTTTAGTTCTGATTTAGGATTGAGATTTCGGCTGAGTAACTAGTACCTTTTTGGTTTTTTTGTGCAAAAGAATTTGAAGTTGAAATTAATCGCCACGAACCAGCAAGGACTTTGAAGACATTGTATATTTATTGGACAACCGGTTAAACCTGGTAATAGAAATATTGGAGGCAACAGATGACGTTAAGGGCCAATTAGCATTTCAATTGCATTCCACCCCCTCAGAGTTACTCGTAGAGAACTCTGAGGCTACTGAAACGTAATCATACCAAAGCCGGGTATGTGTATGTATATTTGAGTAACGAAGGTGCTGTGCAACAAGACATTTATTTTGACGATGTAACCTACACACACGTGAAGAGCCCCGTAATACAGGTGGAAGATTATTACGCCTTTGGTTTACCCATTGCCGACAAGAGCTACCAAAGAGCCGGCAGCATGAACAACCCTTACCAATACAACGGCAAAGAGAAACAAGATGAGCTTGACTTGGGTTGGCTGGACTATGGCGCGAGGATGTAACTAAAGGTAGTTATTTGATAATACCTAATCCGACTTCACCTTACCCAAGCTGCTTCTTAAAAAATTCTATCGTCCTGCTCCAGGCCAGGTCGGTGGCGGCTTTATCGAAGCGTGGTGTGGTGTCGTTTAAGAAGCCATGATTCACATCAGGATAAAAGTGAACTTCATATGATTTGTTATGTTCTTTCAATGCGGCTTCATAAGCCGGCCAGCCTTCGTTTACACGTGTGTCTAAACCGGCATAGTGCAGTTGTAAGGGAGCCTTGATGTTTGGCACTAAATCAACAGGGGCTTGACCACCATAGTAGGGGACTGCTGCTAAAAGCCCGGGTACGCGTGCTGCCATCATGTTGGACACCCATCCGCCAAAACAAAAGCCTACCACACCCACTTTACCGGTGCAGTGTTCATTTTTTACCAACGCATCAAAGGCCGCTATAAAATCTTCCAGTATTTCATTGCGGTCGCGCTTGGCTTGCATGGAACGACCTTCATCATCGGTGCCGGGGTATCCGCCTAACGGGCTTAGGGCATCCGGTGCCAGCGTTAGAAATCCCTCTAATGCAAAACGCCTGGCTACATCTTCGGTGTGGGGGTTAAGGCCGCGGTTTTCATGAACCACCACAATGCCGGGTAGTTTGCCTTTTGCTTCTTTGGGTCGCGAAAGCAATCCTTTAATTTTTCCTCCTCCTTTCGGGGAATCGTATGTTGTGTAATCGCTGATTAAACGTGGGTCATTTGACTGTACTTGAATTTTATTTACATAGTCAGGCATTAAAAAACTCGAGAGTGCCGCCACCGTTATTCCTCCAACAGCATAGGTAGAGAGCTTATCTAAAAACTCCCGCCTGTCAATCCTGTTGTGCGCGTAATCATCGTATAAATCAAAAACCTCCTGGTTAATATCTTCTTTGTTGAGCTTTTTCATGATTATTCATTTTTACTGTTTCCAGCCTTTAAGGTAATGTATTTATATGATTGTGTTGTTGTAGATTTTGATTGTTAATTTTGAGATGTTTATATAAAATCTATGTTTTCAAAATACTGGCTGGTCATTCGCGATGATACCAAACGAACCTTTGAAGTCTGCGGGCAGGTATCCAATGAAAATGCGTTTACCAATAAAACCTATGGCATGCAGCAGGCAGGTATGAATGTAAGTTGTATGACGCCCCCGGTAACCGGTAAGGCGGCCAGTAAGGAAGCCATAAAAATCAGTGGCTACACATGGGAAAATGGTTTATGGGATCGGTTGGAAAAGGAGTACATGCGCATTCGCATGAAGTACACGGACGATATGGAGTTTGAGTAGCTGCTCTTCAGCCCGAAAATCTGTCAGGATTTGATCATCGTCAGCAACATTTTAAAGGGCTGCAAAGCATGGAGCGAATGCGGAATATTAGCCGGTAAAATTATCATCTCACCCTTGCTTACTACATTGGGCTTACCGGCAACGGAAATTTCTGCTTTACCATCTACCAGGTAAACCAGTGCTTCAAAGGGTGCCGTGTGTTCACTTAATCCTTGTCCTTTATCAAATGCAAATAAGGTTACTGTACCGGTTGACTTCTTAATAATGGTTTTACTAACAACAGCATCTGGTTGGTAAACAATAAGATCATCAAGCGTAGTGGCTTGTGCGGATAAACTTTCCTTACCAGGTTCTTTCTTTTCGGACATGATGCTTTTTTGAATAATGATTGCCTAAAAGTACATCTTAAATTCAGAGCCGTTTATGATTTAAATCAGGTAATACTTTCTGATAACTAAAACTTTATCTGTTTCTGTAAAAGGTGAAAATGTTACACCTTGTAGTATAATTTTATGCTATGAAATGGCTTTGCAGGTTTTATTTGAAATTGATTGGTTGGAGAACTGGCAGTACACTTGATCCTTCGGTTAAAAAATGTGTATTGGTTGCTGCACCCCATACCAGCAACTGGGATTACCCGATTGCGCTGGCTACCCTGTACGCCAGTGGGGTAAAGGTTCGCTTTCTGGCTAAAGACAGCCTTTTTAAGTTTCCTCTTGGTATACTTATGCGCGCTACCGGAGGCATGCCGGTAGATCGCTCAAAACACAATAACCTGGTGGATGCACTGATTAGCATTTTTCAAAAGCATGATGAGTTGATACTGATGATTGCTGTGGAAGGTACACGCAGTTATGTGAAAGAATGGAAATCAGGATTTTACCACACGGCTGTTGGTGCCGGTGTGCCCATTGCCCTGGGATATCTCGACTATGGAAAAAAAGTAGCGGGGTTTGGTGATTTGTTTTACCCCACAGGTGACTATCAACGTGATCTTCTGGAAATTCAGAATTTCTATCGAAAGTTTACAGCCCGTCATCCGGAGAAGTCGAGTCTTAATCAGTAGGGAAATTACACTTCAATTTTTCTGATTTTTGTCGGGTGACTAAGTTTAAAATCTAAGGATTGGTTATTCATGCGATATCGGGTATTCACATAACCTTTTTTGTAGGCTTTTACCCGGGCTTCAAATTCCAGCATACATCCTCTTATAAGGTTGATTTTTTCAAAGGCCTTGGAATAGCTAAACCAGATGTGATCCGTTACTGGTTTATTTGTACCGGCATCAACTATATTGCTCAATAGGATAGTTTCTTCGCTGTAACCTTTGTAATTCGTTTTTTTTCCAAGGCGAGTAAACACCGCCCTGAATTTTTTCCGTTCACCTTCCTGGGTAGCCAGTTCTTTTCGCATGGTTTGATTTATTTTTCTGTTTCCTTTTCTTCCTTTAGCTTATTCTTGTAGGCAGCCTGGATCATATACTTTCGTTGAGTAAGTTTTAGTTTGATGAGTATCCACAATAGAAAAACAATTATCCAGATCATTAGGTAAGATGTTCAAAAAAATATTAAATAGAAAATCAGAGAATCAATGAAGCTAAGGAGCAAATTATTCGAGTATTGTCTGCAAGTAGTTGAAGAACGAATTAAGCGTATGCAGCTCGAGATTAGGCAGCTACAGCTATCTGCCAATACTGAAACCAAAAGCAGTGCAGGCGACAAGTACGAAACTGGCCGGGCTATGACTCAGCTTGAAATTGAAAGGAGTACTCAACAATTGGCAGAGGTGGAAAAGCTTCATAGGAGACTGCAGGAGTTGCGGACAGCACAAATCACGAATGCTGTAGTTCCGGGTTCCATGGTCACGACAACTAAGGGAGTATTTTTTATAAGTATTAGTCTGGGCCAGATCGAATATGATCATACAAAGTATTTCTGCATATCTGCAGATGCGCCAATAGCCAAAGCGCTGATGGGTAGAGGTGCAGGAGAGAAAGTATCTTTTCAGGGTAAAACGTACTTCATTCTCTCCATTGAATGATTCCTTATTATCTCAATTATGTATATTTAAGAATGATTTTCAAAACTGAAACTATGGTGGGCTTCAGAATATTCAGTGTATACAGCTATGTCATGAAGAATTTATTTATTGCACTACTTATTCTGGTCATTGTTTGCCCTGTAGTTGCCCAAAAAGCAGATTCCCGGTATTTTGAAATGCGCACCTATCATTGTAATGAAGGAAAGCGCCCGGATTTAATAAAACTCTTTCAGGATCATACAGTCAAATTGTTTGAGAAAAATGGAATTGAAAACATTGCTTACTTTTTGCCGGTAGATGAAAGTAATAATACACTGACTTTTATACTCGCGTATCCCAACCGCGAATCGCGGGACCGGTTATGGAATGCCTTTGCCAATGATCCGGAATGGAAAGCTGTGTTTAAGCAATCGGAAGCTAATGGACCGCTATTGACTAAGATTGATCAAACATTTATGACGCTGGCACCTGAGTTAAGTTCGGGTATTGCTAAGCTGGCCGCTGAAGAGCGCATATTCGAGATGAGAACTTATTTCATGTATCCGGGAAGAGTAGATGCGATTAACGCCCGTTTTCGTGATCATACCCGTGTATTATTTGAGCACCACGGTATGACCAATGTAGTTTACTGGTATACCGTTGAACCTGATAACGCTCAGTCAAAGCTGGTCTATCTGTTGGCACATAAAAGTGTTGAAGAGGCAAAGAATTCATTTGATAAATTTCGCGATGATCCGGATTGGAAAAGGGTACGTGATGCTTCCGAAGTTAGCGGACTAATTGTTGAGCGTATAGAGTCAAAATATTTTAAAACGCTTCCATTTTCGCCACTAAAGTAGGGTGTAGCCAATACGAGTTTAATTATAAACGATTTGAGATATGAAGAATGAAACTAACCGCAGACTGTTTATTCGTCATTTGGGCTTGGCCACTTTGGGCGTTAGCATGGTTCCTGCTTTAGCCACATCCTGTTCACCAAAATCAAAAGAAAATTCAACTGACATGTTTTTTAAAATATCCTTGGCAGAATGGTCGCTGCATAAAGCACTTTTTGCGAATGAACTCACCAACCTGGATTTTCCTGTGGTAGCGAAAAGGGACTATGGTATTTCAGCCGTAGAGTATGTCAATCAGTTTTTTAAAGACAAGGTGAAAGACCAGACTTATCTGGCGGAACTGAAGCAGCGTTGTGATGATCATGGCGTAACCAGTTTGCTCATCATGTGCGATGGTGAAGGCTACCTGGGTGATCTGGATGAAGCCAAACGAAAGGAAGCGGTGGATAATCATAAAAAATGGATAGAGGCTGCAAATTTTCTCGGTTGCCACTCTATACGGGTGAACGCTTTTGGACGTGGGAGTGAAGAGGAAGTAGCTGCAGCAGCTACTGACGGATTACGATCATTATCCGAATTTGCCATTGATTTTGATATTAATGTGATTGTTGAAAATCATGGCAGCTATTCGTCAAACGGACAGTGGCTTACTACCGTGATTGCCGGTACCGGCATGCCCAATTGCGGCACGTTGCCAGATTTCGGAAATTTCTGTTTGAAGCGAGGTGATGGTAGTGAGTGGGGAGGCGAATGCCTGGAGTGGTATGATCGTTATAAGGGTGTTGAAGAAATGATGTCTTTTGCCAAAGGAGTGAGTGCGAAAAGTTATGATTTTGATGAAGCCGGTAATTGTATAGAAACTGACTATGATAAAATGCTAAGAATTGTAAAGGCTAGTGGTTACACCGGTTACATTGGCATTGAATACGAGGGTAGCAAACTTTCGGAAACTGATGGAATCCGTGCTACAAAGGCTTTGTTGGAGAGAGTGGGAAAAACTATCTAACTCTTCTCGGCTACACATTCAATCTCTACCAACGCGTCTTTGGGCAGGCGGCTTACTTCTACCGTAGTTCTTGCAGGTTTATGAGCACCAAAGAAGGCTTCATACGCTTTGTTCATCTTTTCAAAATCGGCAAAGTTTTTTAAAAACACCGATGTTTTTATAATGTGTGAGCGGTCGCATCCCGCGGCTTTTAAAACAGTTTCAAGGTTTAATAAGACCAGTTCGGTTTGTTCAGTAACCGTTTCCCCATCAATGATCATGGTTTGCGGATTTAGCGGGGTTTGACCGGAACAGAATATAAGGTTGCCGGATTGTATTGCATGGCTGTAGGGGCCAATGGCTGCAGGGGCGTTTTCAGTAAAAATCTTTTTCATTGTTTTTCGATTAGATGTAGTCAAATGCAGAGGCGTATAATGGTTTTGATCGTAAGGTACCGATTTCCTTTTCATCCAAATGCTTGTAGGATGTCATGATGTATACTCCGGAATCCTTCACAAATGAATTTAACAATCCCAGTTTACCATAGGCAACAAGTGATTTTCTATACGGACAGTTTTCAGCCATCCAGAAAAGGGAGGAGTTTATTTTTTCGCGGTGAAGTAATCCTTCAAATAATCGAAGTAATGTTTTTTCATAACCCGGCTTAAAATACAAACCTTCGAAGGCCAGAAATTCAAATCGCTTTGGATTAAATAGTATGTTAATCAAGGGTAAACGTGGAAGAATATTCATGATAATTTTGCCCATGATACCCGGCATCTGATTGATAGCCCAATGCACCCGGTGGTATTGACAACCGGCAACTATTTCACCGTTTTCTCGGATAATAAAATAGTTGTTTTTCAGAAAGAGGTAATCTGTATGAAAGAGTGCGTGATCTTTATAATGTTGCTTGAGTAGCTTTAATACTTCATGCTGCTTTTCCGTTGCACTAATCTGCTCCATGTCTTTTTGCTCTTTTGGAAAAAAGCGGCTAAACGCTTGTACCTGTAATAGTCCTAACTTTTCATAGCCTGCATTTTTAACCACCTTATACGAACGGATGTTTCCTTTCTCCACACAGCCAACATAAATTGTCTTTTCTGTTTCGCCTTCCCGCACAACCTCCATTACTTTACCGGCAAAATGCTTGATTATCTTTTTGCCCTGTATGGCTGCACCGGCAGCGAAGTACCGGATGATATAACAATTGTAGGGCTGATCCGCCACGAGCGGCTGTGTGTGACAGAACACGGCAGTCCCTACAATTGCATTATTTTGCTCAATGGCATACAAGTAAGGGTCTTTTAATAATCGTATTAGTTCGTTTGAATTTTTACGCTCGTATACCGTGCCTGCACTTCCCCAGTTAGTATGGTTAAAAAACGCAATACCTTCTTCAGGAATACCATGGTATTTCCAGATGGTTAGGTCTTTTTCCTCCAGAACAAGTTTGCGTTCCATAAAAGCAATATAATTCTATTCAGGAAATTCTGTGGTTCCTATTAAATAAGGTCACTAAAAAAGCCGCCCCGATTTCTCAGGGCGGCCAACCTCAACAGAACCAATCATATGAAGATGATCTGTGTTCCCTCGCCTTCGGCCAAGGCATACATATCACCCACGGTTATGATTTCTTTTACTTCATCCAGGAAGTCTTCTTTTTTCAGGTGAAACATATCAGCTGCCAGTTTGCAGGCATAGATTTCACCTCCACCGGCATCAATCATTTGAATAAACTCGGTAACATGAGGCATATCCAGTTTATCCATTTCCTTTTTCATCATGTAGGATGCAAACGCCTCAAAGCCAGGCAAGCCTGCAAGGATGGTTGGCATTTCGGGCACAAAATTCGGATTTCCCACTGTTGCCGTATGTAAATGATCAGCTTTCTTTTTGGTGATGGCATCCAAACCAAAGAAGGTAAAGAACATTTTGGCTTCAATACCTTCCATTAGTGCACCGTTGGCCATAACAAGCGCAGCATATACATCCTCAAGTTTTCCTTTGGAACAAATGATCAATACTTTTTTCAATTTTCCTTTATCCTTATCAACCGTAACATCAGCTTGTTTTGCTACGGGTTTTTCCATTACGTCTGTCATAATTTTTTGAGTTATACGTTGTAAATTTTTAAATGCAACTGGCAGGTTTTGGTATACCCGCAAGCTTACTCGAAATTTTCAGTGGTCCGCCAGGGAATAAGGCATAAAATTGCTTGATGTCCACAATACCGGAATTTCCTAATTTTCTAATACTTAGTTGTACGCCTTCTTTTTGTTTAGCGCGCAGCCAGTTTAATACTTCAAAGTGTTTATCGGTTAATTCGATATTTACCTGTGCCGCCATTTCGCGGGCCAGTTCAGGTGTCCATTGATCCATGTTGGTGAGATACCCTTCGGCATTCACATCAACTGAAGTTCCTGCAAGTGTTAAGGTTTCCATATAATTGATTTTTAAGGTTTCTTTTATGCTTCTACAATTTTTCCGGCCATCGACATATTCGTGCTTACCGGAAGTTTTTTACCCGTAAGCAACATGTGCCAGTACACCCATTTAAAGGCCAGCTTTCCATAATGGTTGGCACGATTAACTTTCAATAAACTCATGGGGCCAATGCTGGCAAAGGGGAATTTTCCGGGAAGGGGTTCTGTGGTATAGTTGAAATCGATCAGCGTTCCTTTGCCATGCCCAGTTTCAATAAAGCAATTCGCGTGACCGTCAAATTTGGCTTCCAGCGGCTGTCCGTTAATGTAGCTTAAAATATTATCGGTTAATATTTCAGCTTCGAAGTGTGCTACTGATCCGGCCTTTGATGTTGGCAGGTTGGTAGCATCGCCAATCACGAAAATATTCTCATGCTTTTTATGCTGTAAGGTGTGCTTGTCGGTAGGTATAAAATTCAAGCCATCTTCATCGCCCATGTTGCTGTTCTCAATAGCGCGATCACCTTTGTTTACAGGAACGGAGACCAGTAAATCAAACGGAACTTCTTGTTCATCGTAGGAGACCAGCACTTTGCGTTCGTTATCCACACGTTGCAAATAGAAGTCAGGCACAACAGTAATGTTCTTCTCTTCCATAAGCCTGCTGAGCAAGGCTGTAGTTTTTGGTTTCGTAAAGGCTCCTGACAGTGGTGTTACATACGAGATGTTCACTTTGTCACGCATGCCTTTTTCGGTGAAGTAAGCATCGGCCAGAAAAGTAAACTCAAGCGGTGCCACCGGACATTTGATGATAGTTTCGGCAAGGTTAATCACCAGGTTTCCACCTTTCCAGTTTTCTAATTTCTTGGCCAGTTTGGTGCTGCCTTCATAGGTGTAGAAATCAAAAATGTCCTTATACCATAGCTTATCTTTTAGCCCTTCTGTTTCTTCCGGCACCGGAGTTGTGCCGGTGGCAACAATCAGAACATCGTAAAAAAGAATTGTCCCATCCTGCAGAAATACCTGGTTGCCTTCCGCGTTTATTTTTTCAACTTCGTTGATCAGGAAGTTTATACCCCTGGGTAGAAAATCTTTTTTGGATTTGATTACATCTTCGGGCTGGTAGATGCCAAACGGTATGAAAAGAAACCCAGGCTGATAGTAGTGATTCTCATCTTTATCGACTATAGTAATTTCCCAAACTTCTTTGTTCAGGTTGCGATAAAGTTTGTTGGCCATCATGGTACCTGCCGTGCCGGCCCCGAGTATTAAAATCTTTTTCATATTGGTTCTTGTTGATTGGTTGATCGAAAGTAGTTTGAACCAATAGGAATCGAAATGACGGCTCTCAGTTTGATGCTTGATTTAAATCATACAATATTGAGACTCTGTAACTTAAGTAACCGTAGCGTACATGTTATGTGTAACACAAGTTACACAATGTATCATTTGCCTGGAGGCGTACTCGGTCGAACTTCAATTTTACTGGGTAACGTGCGAGGGTTCATCGTGAGTAAGCCGAGTACTAATTGACCGATGTCTTCGGGTTGTATTTTCCATGCATCTGCAGATGAGGGAACATGGTCGTTAAAGTATGTTGCTACAGAGCCGGGCATTATGATGCTGACTTTGACACCGTGATCGCGAACGTCCATCATAACAGCCTGCGTAAAGCCCACCAATCCGAATTTGCTGGCATTATAGGCGCTGCCACCGGCAAAAAAATTGGTACCGGCCAGACTGGCAATGGTAATAATATATCCTTTTGATTTTTTCAAAGCAGGTAGACTTGCTTTAATGCTGTAAAACACCCCGGTAAGATTAGTATCGATGGTTTCATGCCATTGTTCTGCACTCAATTCTTCAATTGAGCCAAAGTGCCCGATGCCGGCATTAGCTACCAATACGTCTAATTGCCCCCAGGTATCCAATGCTTTTTCAACGGATTTTTGTTGTTCATCCAGTTTACGCACATCGGCTATTAAGCCAAGGGCATGATCCTTATTGATGGCATTAAGTTTAGCTACAGCCACGTCTATTGATTTTGAATTTCGTCCGGTAATGCCCACATGCCAGCCATTCGCTATTAGTATTTCTGCAATGCCTAAACCAATGCCCTTACTTCCTCCGGTTATTAGTGCGGTTTTCATAGTGATTTTTTGGATATTGTTTCAATTACTTTTGAAATGTACAAGAAATAGTAACTTGATTCCTGATTTTGGTAGTTAGAATCAAGTAAACAGCTATAACCATGAAATCGATTAAAGTGTTTGTTCTTATTGGCTTATTGTTTATCCGAACCTTGGCCCTGGCCGATGAAGGCATGTGGTTGCCTTTATTGCTCGCCAAGCTCAACGAAAAGGAGATGAGGGCGATGGGGATGAAGATCAGCGCAGAGGATATCTACAGCATAAACAAGAGCAGCTTAAAAGATGCCATTGTAAGCTTTGGTGGATTTTGCACGGGCGAGGTTATCTCGTCACAAGGGTTATTGCTTACCAATCACCATTGCGGCTTTGGTGCTATTCAAAGTCATACTACGCTGCAGAACAACTATATCGACAATGGTTTTTGGGCCATGTCATTGGAAGATGAGTTACCCAATCCAAATTTATTCGTAACGTTTATTGTCCGTATTGAAGATGTTACCTCAACTGTACTGAATGGTGTTAATGGAAGTATGACGGAGAGCGAACGTCAATCTCAGATTGATAGAAATATTAACATAGTTCGTAGTGCTGCTAAGCGAGAAACCTATCAGGATATTCTGATAAGACCATTCTTTGAGGGGAATCAATATTATTTGTTTGTAACCGAAACATATCGCGATGTTCGGTTGGTAGGTGCTCCGCCTTCCTCCATCGGAAATTTCGGTAAGGATACGGATAACTGGATGTGGCCGCGCCACACAGGTGATTTTTCCATGTTTCGCATTTATGCCGATAAGAACAATATGCCGGCTGCGTATTCGCCTGATAATGTTCCGTATAAACCAAAGCGCTCTTTATCCATATCACTGGATGGTGTTTCTCAGAATGACTTCACCATGGTATTTGGATTTCCCGGCCGAACAAACCAATACCTTCCCTCGGTGGCTGTTGAACAATTGATAGAAGTAAATAATCCGGCAAAAATTAAAGTGCGCGATCAGGTATTGTCGGTGATGGATGCTTATATGCGCACTGATGACCAAATTAAAATACAATATGCCGCCAAGTGGGCTTCGGTTTCCAACGCGTGGAAAAAGTGGCAAGGTGAACTGTTGGGCCTGAACAGGGTTGACGGGGTAGGACGAAAGAAAAAACTGGAAACTGATTTTCAGAACAGAGTGAATGCCAGCCCTGAATTAAAGAGCAAATATGGAACTGTATTAAGTGATCTTAATAAAGCCTATGATGAATTGAAGCCCTACGGTCTGGCCCGCGACTATTACACTGAAATCACAAGCCGTATGGAACTGCTTGTCATTGCCTCGCAACTCAATATGCTTGTAGCGGCTTATGATAAAGATGGAGAAAGTGGTTATACTACTCGATTACCCCAGGTACAAAGCAGGCTAAATTCATTCTATGGTGATTACAGTCCGGTGGTCGATCAAAAAATGTTTGAGGTTTTATTAACATTATATGTAAATGATCAGGATGAAAAGTTCAGGTCGAAGTTGCTAAATGAAAAGTTAAAAATGTATCAAGGCGATTTTGGAAAGCTCTCCAAGGCTTTATTTGCCGAAACTGATCTTGACGACAAGCAACATACGTTAAGCTTATTGAATAAACCTGCGAAAGAAGTGGTGGAGAGTATTCGGAATAATTCAATCGTGCAGTTATTTCTCGACATGCAGGGCGCATATCAGAACCAGGTTCAACAAAATTTAAATCCTATCCAGGACAGGATCAATGCTTTACAGCGTAAGTACATGGCCGCTCAAATGGAAGTGTTTAAAGAAAAGCGTTTTTATCCTGATGCGAACAGCACGCTTCGCTTAACGTATGGAAAAGTGGATGGATATATTCCCCGCGATGGTATCCGGTTTGATTATTATTCATACCTGGATGGTGTTCTGGAAAAATATAAGCCCGGTGATTATGAATTTGATTTACCGGCCAAACTAATTGACCTGTACAAAAAGAAGGACTACGGTCAGTATGGGGTTAACGGAAAGCTTCCTGTAAATTTTATTGCCGCCAATCACACCTCCGGTGGTAACTCAGGTAGTCCGGCATTAGATGCCTGGGGAAATCTGGTGGGATTAAATTTCGATCGGGTGTGGGAGGGAACCATGAGCGACATTAACTATGACCCTTCCATTTGCCGCAACATCATGGTGGATATCCGATACATCTTGTTTATTGTTGATAAGTATGCCGGTGCCGGACACTTAGTGAAAGAGATGAAACTCGTTCATCCGAAACCCAGCAAGTAGTACGTGTGCTTTAGAACAGCACTTCATTTTGCTTCAGGTTGATCAGGTAATCCGGGTGCATTATGGTTTTTGCACAGGCTTCCGCATGGGTCAATTCATATCGGAAATAGAACTTCATGGTATGGATAATGCCTTCATAGAACTCACGCTGTTGATGTTCAAAATGTTTTGCCTTTAATTGTGCCTGTGCATGCACCGATTGTTTGAGCCATTGCCACGCCACAACAATATTGCCCATCATTTCCATGAATACGGTTGCATCAGATAAATAGCGATCAACATCACCTTCTTCGATAAACGTGCGGAGATGATTCAATACCTGAGTGATGCGCTTTCCTTCCTCCTCAAGAAGATTGGCATGATCCCGAAGTTCTTCATGTGATCGTGCTTGTTTGATGCTTTCGTTAATCTTTGTTACCAACAATGCCAACGCTTTTCCTTTTTCCATCGACATTTTTCTCCCCAGCAAATCAAGTGACTGAATACCGGTTGTGCCTTCGTAAAGTGTATAAATTTTAAGATCACGATAAAACTGTTGCACAGGAAAATCCATAGTGTATCCATACCCACCAAAAACCTGTATGGCCAATGCAGCAGACCGGTTGGCCTGCTCTGAACACCAGGCTTTAACGATGGGGGTTAAGATTTCCAACAAGAGCCAGGCCTCTTGTTTTTCGTTGTCATTTGCTCCATGCGCAAGATCAAACTGACGGTTACATTCCATAGATAATGCAAGTCCCCCTTCGACAATCGCCTTTTGTGTAAGTAACATGCGCTGCACATCGGCATGATGAATAATCAGGGTTGGGGGTTTTAGCGGATCTTTTTCACTGGGCAATCTTCCTTGGGGTCGTTCTTGTGCGTATTCCAATGCGGCATAGTAAGCTGCCTGTGCAATGGTAACGGCACCCATGCCTACACTGATGCGGGCCTCGTTCATCATTTGAAACATGTAGGCCAATCCTTTGTGCGGTTCACCTACCAGCCAACCTTTACAGTTATCCTGATCACCAAATACAAGATGTGTTGTGGCGTAGGCGCGCTGACCCAGCTTTTGAAAATCACCGGCACAAAATACATCGTTGTAGGTAAGTTCACCGTTTTTTCCTGGCCAGAACTTGGGAATGATGAATAGTGAAATTCCCTTGGTGCCAGCGGGAGCTCCTTCAATACGCGCGAGTGTAAGGTGTACAAAATTTTCACACGCTTCATGCTGCCCGCCAGAGATGAATATTTTTTGTCCTTTGATTTTATAATATCCGTCTCCTATCGGAGTTGCTGTTGTTGTTATATCGGATAACGAGCTACCGGCTTGAGGCTCAGTAAGCGCCATAGTGCCCTGCCATTTACCGTCATACATGTTGGGAACGAAAAGATTATGTTGCTCTTCGTTTCCAAAGCTGTTGATTAGTGCTGCAGCACCTGCTGTAAGACTCATGTAACCGATAGCACCGTTGTTGGCAGAAGAAAAAATATGATGTCCGGAGTTGAAAATCATCATGGGTAACTGAAGGCCGCCATGAATGAGTTTAGCTGATCCGCTGATCCATCCTTGAGCAGCTCCATTTTGGATTATGGTTTTAAGCTGAGGATGTGTTTTTACGCCACCCTTACCTTCGTAGTGTACGTTGTGAACATCCATTTCTCTGAAAAATGGATGCATGTCCCGGTCGGCCAATTGTTTCGCAGATTCAATGATCATCCAGGCTTGTTCCCAGTTTAAGTGACTGAATTTATCGAGTTGAAAAAGATCATGAACAGCATGTACTTCCTGTAACAGAAATTTAATATGCTCAAGGCTAACGTAACGGGCCATATTGATGTGCTAGGTTACTGGAATTATTCAGTAAAATATCAACAAAAGTGGTCGTAAGCAATGCTTGGTATGTGACTTTTCGATTGAGACTATGCTTCAGGTAAATGATTTAATGCGGTAACAAAATAATTACAGGTGATTCCTGTTTGGTAATCACCTGTAACGATCTGGAGTTTATTAAGAGAAAATGTAAGGTTACTTTGCCTCCTGCTTGTATTGGGAATAATAAGCAATTTTTCCATTGGCTACCATGTTTACATCTGACCAACGTGCAGAATCAATTTTTCCGTCTTTATATGTATCAATTTCTGTATACCATACCGTAATGAAGTCAGCATTTTTATCCGTAGAATGAGCCTTGATCCATGCAACCATGGTAATCTTAACTGAACTTAAACTATCACGGGAGGAAGACCACCGTTTAATCAGCTCGTCAGCCGTTCCATTGTGAATAAAGCCATCCCAACTTTCAAACGAAATTGAATCTGCCAGTGTTGACCGAAGCGCAGTCATGTTACCAGTTTCCCAATGCTTATAGCTGTTTAAAACAGTAAGCAGATCCTGATCTGAAACATCTTGCGTGAACTGTGAGGAATAACTTGCGGTAAACGGGAGTTGAACTGCGCTGGCAGGCTCTGAAGTGGCTGGATCTGCCGATTTTTCTGATGGCGTGCAGGCGACCATAGCACAACCAGCCACCAAAATGGAAAGAATGATTTTCATAATTTTTACAGGTTTAGGTTTAGGGTATTGATAAAATAGGTACCCGAAGCGGTAGGCGGGATCTGGATACTAATTAAAGGTAGGGTATTTAATGCCAGCTAGTTAATTAAGGGGCTTATTTAATTTCAAACCTGTTTTTCAGACTCGAATAAAGCTTAACTAGTGAATTAATGCGTTTTTTTTGAAATAGTTTACGAGGTTATTTTTTGGAATCAACCTTCTCTTGCTGGTATGCATCAATTCGATCGCTAACATTTTTTCGGATGTTGGCATAAAACAAATTATAGTCTGCTATGTGATAGCGCTTTGAGCGGTAAAATGCACTTCCAAAAAATTTAGGTTTGGTAATCCATAACAATCCCTGGTGGTTTTGTGCATCAC
The DNA here is from genome assembly GCA_002344065.1 of Flammeovirgaceae bacterium UBA2366. Classification (GTDB taxonomy): domain Bacteria; phylum Bacteroidota; class Bacteroidia; order Cytophagales; family Cyclobacteriaceae; genus UBA2336. The sequence goes on along the minus strand of DDTK01000011.1, from coordinate 252,499 downwards.
AAAGGTTGGTGTAGACTTTATCAAAATTTCGAAGGATGGAACCCGTGTTAAGGGTTGAGGGAGCGTACACAGTATCCAACGACCATGTTAATGGATTTGTACTGAGTGCCGGTGCAAATATTTCCTTATGTTTTGGTGGATAGTAGTTTCGCTCATAGGTATTCCACGAAACCCAGCATCCGGTTTCTGTAGCTGAAGTGCAGGGTTTAAGCACTTCAAATAAATCAGTCTTCAAAGCAATTCCCACCAGGTAAGCAGCAACCAGTTGGTTGGCCCATGGTTTGTTTTCGATATAATCTTTAACTAATCGTGCAGCATGAATGGTTCCCTGGCTGTGTGATGCTAGAATAAACGGTCGGCCATGGTTATACTCTGAAAGATAATATTCAAACGCTTTCTTCACATCTTCATAGGCTAATTGTAGTGCCTGGTCTTTTAGTGCTGTGTTATCGATCGTGAATACTTGCAGGTGTGCCTGGCGGTAGCGCGGTGCATATACGTTGGCACTTCCGTTAAAAACGCTTGCCTGGTAACGGATGGTGGAATTATCTACCTGTTCATTCAATTCAACATTAAATACATCGCCTTGCCAGGGCCAGTTGGGGTTATGCTCTTTGGTATAGATGGTTGGATGAACAAAAAAAACATCGACATCCGGAAGTGGATCATCTTTATTGAATTTATTTTTGCCGGGCAAGCGGTCAGCTTCATCTTCCTTTTCGGGATGCGCTGCCCAAAATGAAAGTGATGTATAATCAGGCGCTGCAGGAATTTTGCCGGAATCATAAGGTGGATAAGAATGTATTTTCTTACTACAGGATATTAGTATACTAGATAGGGTAATCAGGTAAAATAGTAGACGCATAGTTAACTAACTTAACAATTTCAAATAGGTTTGATTACCAGAATTTAGGATAGAGCAACCCGGATTGTTTTTTATACGTGGCAAATTCCGGATAACGGGCCAGCGATTTATCTTTTTTCAGCATGTTCGGTATAAATGCGCCAATAAAAAAGGCAGTAATGCCAATAAAACCCAGCCAGCTTCCCGAAAGAAGGGCAAAGCCTGTGTAGATCATCAGTTCACCCACATAGTTTGTATTCCGGCATTTACTGAAAAAGCCCTCTGTTATTAAACCGGGTTTGTATTTCAATGTAAAATATTTTTGCGCATCGCTACTAAAGTGTAGCATGGTACCCGCAATATTCAGTGCAACGGATAGTGCCATTACCGGGCCGTTCGGTACGTAATCAGAAGTGATCAAAACAAACGGTGCAATCCAATAAAGTCCTAATACAAGAAACACAAAAATGCTATAGGGAACAGTTGCGGTTTGTTCCCATTGTTTATCCGGAAACAGTTGACTCTTTAGCAACCAAAGAAATCCATAGCTGCCGTGAAGTGCTAAGTATAGCCATGCACCTGTGCTGAAGTTTTCATAACAGAACATTAAACCGATAACAAAAAAGGCGGTAGAACCTTTGTGCAGATTGATGGGGTACTTGAGTTTCATCAGACCAAGTTTGCCCGGAAAGATAAATCATTGGCATGAAACAATCTCAGTCCGCACGAGGAATTCGTGACTTCAATTTTTTCTGCACATTGGTTAAATCAAAATCTGTAATTAGGCCAACAAGTTGAGCATTTTGAATTACCGGTAGGCAGCTAATTTTCTTTTGGAGCATAAGATCCATAGCTTCCATAATGTTGCAGGAGGCATCAATACAAATTGGATCTTTAATCATAATATCCTCCGCGATAGCATTAGGGTTTGCGTTAGTTGATGCTAAGTAATTTTCGATTCGCCTTCGCGTTAGTATTCCGGTAATAATCCCTTGTTCATCTTCCACCGGCATGTGCCTGATCTTTCGCCAGTTCATTATCGTTAGCACCAATTCAAGCGGGTCAGATGATTGTGCGGTAATCAGATCTGTTGTCATAATATTGCCTACAATATCATATTGAATGTTTGCCAGGTGTAAATCAGCAGAGGATACACCAGCCCATGTATGTACCGGATTACCGGTTAGTCTTCTATCGTGCATAGTAGCAGTAAGGGCGACCATGGCCTCATCACGCCCCATTTCTTTTTTCAGAGTTCTGAATCCATTGACCATCCATCGGCTTCCGGTCTTTCCGGAGCGTGTACGCTCTTCTATAATGTTCAGATACTTGATGGAATCTGGTTTATCAACGCCTGCCATAGAAAGTCCATGCTGGGCCAGGGGTAAGAGAGTATCAAGTATTAACTTCTGCACAGAAAGAATTGACTTATCCCATATCATGCCCGTCTGAATACCAAATCTAGCCGCTTTGAAGAAATTGTCTTTAGCATCTTCAAAATCCATTTTAGTCCAAATGCTTTTGTATTCTTCTGGTATGGCTTTCATCAAGCCTACCCAAAAAACCATGTTGGCAATTTCATCAAGAACTGTTGGGCCTGCAGGAATATAGCGGTTCTCAATGCGCAAATGGGCCTTACCATTTAATATGCCATAGCAGGGCCGGTTCCATTTCCAAATGGTTCCATTGTGGATTCGCAAAGCTTTTAAACCCGGCAACCTCCCTGCATTTAATTCCTCTAACGAATCCCTTTCAATGTCCGACATGAAGATAAGGGGGTATCGGGAAATATCATCTTTGTAAACTTCGGTTACATTTTTTATCCACTTGTTGCCAAATGAAACGCGTTGCTGTTTTTCGCGCAGGTGCTGCTGACGTCTGCGCATGTCTACACTTTGTTGGAATAATGTGATCCGGGTTTCTGCCCAAAGTTCACGTCCAAACAGTAGTGGGGAATTAGTGGCAATGGCCAACACCGGACCGGCAATGGCCTGTGCCCAGTTATAGGCAGCCACAAATTCTTTTGCGTCCAGTTGAAGATGTACCTGGAAGCTGGTGTTGCAAGCTTCAAATAAAATGTTGGTATGGGCCAGTAGCAGTTCATCTACACCGTTGATATTTAATTCAAAGTCCTGACCACGTAATCGTTTTACAATTTCACCTAAGGCATGGTACCTGGGGTTTGGGGTTAGATAGTCAATCTCAACAGCACGTAAATCGATAGATGGCAAAATACCGGTTAGAATGATGGTGTCATCAAAAGTATTGGCTATGGCATCGGCTTTTCGAAGTAATGTTCGTAATTCCAGTTCGGTTTCACTGAAGCATTTTCCGCCAAGCAGCGTAGGATCAAGATTGATTTCAAGGTTATAGCGTGCCAGTTCGGTGGTGAAATGCGGATCGTTAAGTTGGGCTAGAATTTCCGGACCATTTCGTGAGGGCTTATGGTGCTTATCTACTATGAAAAATTCCTGTTCTGCGCCAATTCTACTCACTCCAGTTTCCAGTAATCCTTGGTCAATCATAATATCAAGGGCCTGAACATCGTGCAGGAGATGCTTTAGAAAAGCTTTTCGCTCTTCTGAATGCTCAGCAATACTGATACGTTGTTCGCCCATGATGGTAAAAGCAATAGTGGCTGGAATATAGGGGGAGTGTTCAGGTATAGAAATGACTTTTAAATCCAGTTAAGATGATGAATATCATAGCCTCGAACGGTATTTATGAGTAGCATACCACGTCATGAATAATTTGGCACAATCAGCACATAACTACTTCAGTGATCACTATCGCCATGTGATAATCTGCGCTACCAATACACTGGATGATCCATCGCCTGAAAACTTTCATCAGCTAAGAATAAGTCTAAAGCGAATCAGGTTTATAGGAAACTTTTTAAAGAGATATGGTAAGTCTAAGTCTCAACGAAGTTTTAAACCCTATACAAAATTGTTTAGGTATGCAGGGCGTATTCGTGAAAATCATATCCTGGTTTATTTATTACGGAAATATGCTGATGAATATACTGATAAAGCCATTTTCAAGTCCTTAAGAACAAAGGAGGGGAGGTTAATAAAAAAATGGCCTCAGGCAGCTATACTTTATCTTCCTGAAATAGTTCACTCGTACCTGAAGATCACCAAAGAATTATCGAGGTGTTCCGTCAGTTCTGCCCAATATCTCTATGATTTGGAGCAACATTTAGAACGCTGGTTCAGCACTAAGCTAGTGGATTACAACTTGCACAAGAGCCGAAAGACATTGAAGGGGATATTGTATAGTGCTGAGTTTTCACCTGAATTTAAGCGATCGATAAACCACTTTTGTAATCTAAAGGTGGCTTCTACATTGGAGGACGCCATTGGCGATTGGCATGACCTGGAGGTGGTAATGCTGCAGCATAAGCGGATTCATCAAAAACCAGCAGGCAAGAATTTGATTAAACAGAAGCACCGCGAACGACTAAAAATAAATGGACTACGATCTCAATTAATCAGGACTACCAAATCCTCTTCAATTCAGTAATGGTTATTCTGTTGATTTTTAATGTTTCATTTTCAGCAGCATGAAGCTTAAGATTACCGAAAACTTCACTGGGAAATACCAGTTCAGTGATAACGGTAAGTCCATCGTCAGCAAAGACCTCAATGGACGAACAATCTACTATTAAACGAAGCGATGAAATGCCGCTTTGTATTTCTCTTTGAACCGAATGAACACCACCAAAATCGCTGGAGAAATCATGTTTACCGGCCATGGTTCGATCAACACTTAGTGTGTTGTCAACAGGGGTATAGGTAACAACAAGCTTTTCGTTTACTGCATTGGAGAGTTCAATGGAAAATCTCTGGTTAGTTTGCGTATTGAAATCGATCATTAATTCATACTGACTATCACGTGTTATCTCAGAGGTTAAGTCAAGTGATGCTGTAATAATTTGCGCTTCCTGCTGTGCCTGCTTGCCGTATAGCGATTTAATTTCAGTAACAGGAATGGAGATTAGTCTTGATCCGGCAGCAGTATTTATAAGCTTTAATTCACGCGGGGTAGTCATGGCACTACGCCAAACGGTAGTGGGTACCACATTGGCGTAATTCCAGTTGCTCATCCATCCAATGAACAATCTCCTTCCATCTTCTTTGGGAACATCCGACCAGGTAACGCCTGCATAGTTGTCTTTGCCGTAATCGATCCACAGAATTTTATCTTTTGGATTTTCGTTAATGAAATTAATACCATCGAATGAGCCTATAAAATATTGTGTTCCGCTACCACCATTTGGTGCGCCATTATTCAGGCTCACCAGCATCACCCACTTTTCTTTTCCGTCAACGGAAAGGGGAAACAAATCAGGACATTCCCAAACACCACCATGACTTCCCTGATCGGTTCCAAACTCACTTATTTTTTTCCATTGCTTCAGATCAGTTGAGTTAAAGAGTTGTACATGATCCAATACGGCCAGTATCATGATCCATGCTTGCGTTCCTTCATGCCAGAAAACTTTGGGGTCGCGAAAGTCTTTAATGCCTGGATTTTTGAGTACAGGATTCTTATCGTATTTCGTCCATGTTCGTCCATGATCAAGACTATAAGCAATGCCTTGTGTTTGGTAATCTATACGACCTGCCTTCTCCTGTTCAGGGTCATGGTACGTATAAATCGATACCAAGGGGGGATTATCAAGCGTTCCAAATCCGGAAGTGTTTTTATGATCAACCACGGCACTGCCGGAGAAAATATAACCGAGCGAATCGGGGTAGAGTGCAATAGGCAAATGCTCCCAACGAATAAGGTCTTTGGTTACAGCATGCCCCCAATGCATAGGCCCCCACACATTTCCATCCGGATAGTATTGATAGAATAGGTGATACTCACCATTATGATAGACCATACCATTGGGGTCGTTCATCCAATTGGCTGCAGGAGTAAAGTGAAATTGAGGTCTGTGTTTTTCGTTCATCATAGGTTTTGCAAGGGTTTGTTTAGAATCGGTTGATTGTTTGCAACCGGCAATGAGCAAGAGAGTGATTAGTAAACTTAACCGCATGGTAGTTGGTTATAATGTTGAAACTAATTAAATAAATTTTAAGGGATTTTAGAATCCGAAGAATATAGTTTTGGTGTTCGGAAATCTACTGACATTTGTATTATCTTTCCTATCCTTTCAAATTAATTATGGAACGAACCTCATTTATTGAAGCTATTAAAAACTCGTATGGGTTTTCCGGCCCTAAGATATTCCTTGGGGCGGGCGTTTTGAAACAGCAAATTCTTCCTGAAGCTACTGTTAATTTATCATTGCGCATGATGACCCGGCATGGTCTGGTAACCGGAGCAACAGGATCTGGAAAAACAAGAACACTACAGTTAATCGCTGAACAATTATCATCAGCAGGAGTTTCAGTTTTTATGCCGGATATGAAGGGCGATATTTCCGGATTGGCAAAGGAAGCTGTACCTAACGATAAACTTACTGAGCGTGCCACCGCAATTGGCACAACCTATACACCCTCAGCTTTTCCTGTCGAAATTTATTCACTCACTGGAAAATTAGGGGCACAAATGCGTGCAACGGTTACTGAATTTGGTCCCATTTTACTCAGTAAAATCCTCGAGTTGAACGACACACAGACCGGTGTGCTCACCATGCTTTTTAAATATGCCGATGATCATGGGTTGCCCATTGTAGATTTTAAAGATTTAAAGAAGGTATTGAATTATTTAACGGAAGGTCCGGGTGCCGATGAAATTAAAAGTGATTATGGAAAAATAGGCGGTTCATCAGCCGGAACTATTTTGAGGAAAATTGTAGCCCTGGAGCAGCAAGGGGTTGATCATATTTTTGGTGAACGTTCCTTTGAAATTGATGATCTCTTCGAAAAGGTAGATGGAAGAGGGGTTATTAGTCTGTTAAACGTATCCGATATTCAGCATCAGCCTGCAGTCTTCTCAACTTTTATGCTGGCGTTGTTAGCCGAAATTTATCAAAGTTTGCCAGAGGCAGGCGATTTGGATAAGCCTAAACTCGTTTTTTTTCTGGATGAAGCCCATTTATTATTTAAAGATGCTCCAAAGGCATTTCTCGATCAGATTGATCAGATCATTCGACTAATCCGCTCCAAAGGTGTCGGTATTTTTTTCTGTACGCAGTTAACCCAGGATGTGCCGCAAAACGTACTTTCTCAGTTGGGAAATCGCATTCATCATGTCATACGATCATTTACGCCTAACGATGTAAAAGCACTCAGGGAAACAATCAATACGTTTCCACGCTCATCCTTTTACGATATGGAGCAACAATTTACCCAGTTGGGTATAGGGCAGGCTTTTATCACCGTGTTGAATGATAAGGGTATTCCTACAGAGACTGTTGTTACTCACCTGGCACCTCCGGCTTCTGTTATGGGACCATTATCTGAACAGGAATATCAGCAACTTCTGAGTGCTTCCAATTTGTATAAAAAGTATAAGGACACCATTGATCCGCAAAGTGCACATGAATTGTTGGAAGCACGAATGAAGCAGTATGAAGCGCAAAACACCAGCAGGGAAATACCAGTTCCTGCTCCACGGCCCAGGCAGACCTCCACAACACGCACTTCAACTCCTCGCGCACCCCGAAAAGAAAAGTCAACCATGGATAAGGTAGTAGGCAGCCCAATGGCAAAGCAAATAGGACGTGAGTTGGTACGTGGTGTTTTTGGGGTTCTTTTTGGCACAACTTCCCGAAAGTCGCGAAGAGGTATATTTTAAAATAGCGCTATGAGCAAACTATTACTTTTTGTTTCAATTATCTTGCTGTATCAGGATATTCCCTATAAACCGGATGACGAGTTCTCTATTCGGATGGACTTAAAATTTAAACTACGACCTCAATCGGCTTCCAATACGGTCAATGTATCAGAAACTATGGCTGAATATCAGAAGCGTAACAGCACCAATCAACTTCCCTATCTTATATTATATGTTAATGTAAAGCATGTGAACCAAGGTGAGATCCGCATGCGTGTACTTCGTGATGGAAAAAATACAATCAACAACAAAAAGATTGAGCTGGATAAAGAGTTTAAAATTGAAGTTGGCTTTACGGATGACGCCAAGGACAAGATATCCGGGTACGAGCACATTATCTATTTTATGAATGCTGACAAGAAGGATATTAACCGCATTGTAATAACGATTGATCCAAACGGTGACTATTTTGTTAATGGCCAAAAACGTGGCAGGCTATAGGTCAGTCAGGGTACAGTCATCATACCACTCAACCGCTTATTGAACTAATCGTGTAAGTGGCCAGGAATTCGGTAATCTTACTCAACTTTTATCCGTTTATTAGCGCAAAATTTCTTCGCATGAAAAGCTTAGTTTTTCTGTTATTTAGTATTCCTGCTATACTTTTTTCACAGCCTCATCAACCCAGTGCTTCTCAAATTAAGCTCTCGTTAAAAAAGCTCAATTTTCTTGGCTCAGCTCTGTACGTGGCTGCACATCCGGATGATGAAAATACGCGGGTTATTGCCTGGCTTGCCAGCGAACGGTTGGCTGCTACGGCTTATCTTTCTATGACGCGTGGCGATGGGGGACAGAATTTGATTGGCCCTGAAATACGTGACCAATTGGGATTGATCCGCACCCAGGAACTTATCACTGCCCGAAAAATTGATGGCGGTGAACAATTTTTTACCCGTGCAAACGATTTTGGTTATTCTAAATCAGCGGATGAAACGCTGGCGATATGGAACAAAGATGAAATACTTTCTGATGTAGTTCGGATTTACCGGGCATTTCAACCTGATGTTGTTATAACCCGATTCCCACCCGATGAACGTGCCGGCCATGGCCACCACACAGCTTCTGCTATGCTGGCGCAAGAGGCTTTTGATTTGTCGGGGTTAACCACGGCTTACCCTGATCAATTAACTACTCTTCCGGTTTGGAAACCGATACGTGTGTATACTAACACGGGTAGATTTTTCAGTAATACGATTGATGAGAATACTCCGGGCGTAACTACACTTAACGTGGGCGGATACAATGCTTTACTGGGTGCCTCCTATGCTGAGATCGCAGCCTCCAGTCGCAGCCAGCATAAAAGCCAGGGGTTTGGTGCTTCAGGCAGAAGGGGAGATGCACAGGAATTCTTTGAATTGGCTAAGGGTGCTCCGGCAACCGCTGATATTTTTGATGGCGTGAATACCTCATGGGGCCGGGTGAAAGGCGGCAATGCTGTTCAGCCGCTTGTTGAAAAAGCTATTCGTGAGTTTGATATTGAAAAACCATTCCGGTCAGTTCCGTTGCTACTGCAAATCCGTAAGGCCATTGATAAAGTTGAACCTGGGATTTGGAAGGAAAGAAAGTTGCGTGAAGTAGAGCAACTGATTAAAGACTGCACAGGTCTTTTTGTTGAAGTGGTGGCATCATCTTACTACGCTTCACCCGGGCAAAGGGTGGTTTTCAACTATGAAATCATAAATCGTTCGCAAACTGAAGTTGTAGTACAACGGTTGGCATCGTCCTCATTGACACTCGATACAACCTTTGCGGCCACACTAAAAAATAATGCACCATTCACATTCAAATCTGCGAAGACTATCCATCCTGAAAAATTGTATTCCGATCCGTATTGGTTACGTGAACCACATGAACTTGGTCGCTTTACAGTAAGTGATAAATACTTAATTGGTAAACCTGAAAATGACCCGGCCGTCCAGGTTGATGTTCAGGTTGCTATCGATGGTGAAAGACTTTTATTCGCTGTGCCGGTTGTTTATAAGTGGACCGATCCGGTTAAAGGTGAACTTTACCGGCCATTTGAAATAGTGCCGCCAGTGTTTGTGAATTTGACTGATCAAGTCTTGATCTTTAAAGATAACTCGCCCCGGCAGGTCAATGTGGTGGTAAAGGCATCAACTGATTTGATTAAGGGAGATTTATCGCTGCAACTTCCGGAAGGATGGCGATCGGAACCATCATCAGTTACTTTATCATTAAACAAGCGTGGCGAAGAGTTTGCGCAATCCTTTACTATTTACCCTGCTTCCCGCGAAATGATCGGAACGGTCAGAGCCATTATGACTATCGGTAACAAAGGATATGATTATGCGCTGCAGACCATCCAGTATGATCATATTCCTGTTCAAACGCTATTGCCTAAGGCAGTAGCCCGGCTTGTACGTGTGGATATTAAACACGAAGGGAACACCATCGGGTATATAAAGGGGGCAGGTGATGACATACCAGTGGCCTTACGCAATATGGGTTATGAAGTGACAGAACTTAAAAATGGAGAAGTTACCGCGGCAAACCTGGCTAAACTTAATGCTGTTGTGTTGGGTGTCCGGGCATTTAATACCAATGAGCGTCTGCGCTTTCTGATGCCTGAGCTTTTGAATTATGTGAAGAATGGCGGTACGCTGGTGATTCAATACAATACTAATTTTGATTTAGGTTCAACCTATTCTCCTTATCCACTAAAAATATCACGTGATCGTGTGGCTGAAGAAGACGCTGAAGTGAGGATTCTCAAGCCTGATCATCCGGCTTTAAACTTTCCGAATAAAATTACCAAAGCCGACTTTGACGGATGGGTACAAGAGCGCGGTTTGTATTTCCCCGATACATGGGATTCAAATTTTGAAGCACTGCTTTCGATGAACGATAAAGATGAGAAGCCCAAGGATGGAAGTTTACTTATCGCCAGATATGGTGAGGGTTTTTATGTCTATACCGGTTTATCATTCTTTCGTGAGTTACCTGAAGGTGTACCGGGCGCGTACAAACTTTTCGCAAATCTTGTTTCACTGGGAAAAAGGCCTGTTGAACAAACAACCGCTTCCGGTAACAACACAAAGAAAAACAAGAAGAAAAAGTAACTTGTACGTTCAATAATTAGGTCTTAAAATCTTTCTCATGAGTTCAGAAAATCCTCCTGTATTTAAAAAGTGGAGCCACTGGTACGGATTGTTGCTGGGAGCACTCGTGATACAAATTATCCTTTATCTCTGGCTAACCTTTTCTTATTCATGAGCTTGCTGGATTGGATTGTATTGTTTGGCTCAATCCTCGCGATTGTTTCGTATGGCGTATGGAAAACCCGTGGTAATAAAACCATGGAGAGCTACCTGAAAGGGGATGGCACATTGAAATGGTGGATGATTGGTATTTCCATTATGGCAACACAGGCCAGTGCCATCACGTTTCTTTCAACGCCCGGGCAGGCCATTGAAGACGGTATGCGATTTCTTCAATTCTATTTTGGATTGCCCATAGCCATGATTATCATTTCTGTAACTTTTGTGCCAATCTATTATAAGTTAAATGTTCTTACGGCATACGAATACCTTGAATCGAGATTTGATCTCAAGACCCGCTCACTAACAGCTGGTTTATTTTTGCTCCTCCGTGGTCTTTCTGCCGGTATTACCATTTTTGCGCCATCACTTGTGCTGTCAACTATTTTGGGGTGGTCGATTACAGCTACAACCTTATTGATTGGTGCAATGGTTATCATTTACAGTGTTTCGGGCGGATCGCGGGCGGTAAGTTTAACGCAGCGCATGCAACTTTCGGTAGTGATGGGTGGGATGATATTGGCGGGTATTCTGGCGTTTACATTATTACCTGATCATATTTCTTTTTCTGATACCGTTAACCTGGCAGGGGAGTTGGGTAAACTTAACCTCGTTGATCTGGAGTTCAATCCGAACGAACGCTATAATATCTGGTCGGGGTTAATTGCGGGTACATTCTTATTCTTATCCTATTTCGGAACAGACCAATCGCAGGTTGGTCGTTACCTCGGTGGAAAGTCAATTGCGGAGAGCCGGCTGGGATTGATTTTTAACGGATTGCTTAAAATACCCATGCAGTTTGTTATTCTTTTTATCGGGGTTTTGGTTTTTGTTTTTTACTTATTTAACCAACCTCCTGTTTTTCATAATCAGGTTTTGAAGAATCGCGTTGTTGAAACTGCGCAAGGTAATAACCTTCGTGCATTGGAACAGGAATATGACCAATTGTATACCGAAAAGCGTGCAGCAGTTGATCAACTCGTTCAGGCTATTCAGACTGAAGATAAGTTGGCAATAAATACATCACGCGAAGCGGTGCTAAGCTTTGGCTTGAAAGAAAAATCGATACGCGATTCGGTTAAAGCCACCATCAAAAAAGCCATTCCTTTGGCCAAAACCCAGGATCGTGATTACATCTTTTTAAATTTTGTGCTCAGTAATCTGCCGCATGGCATAATTGGTTTGTTGCTGGCCGTAATGTTTCTGGCAGCCATGTCATCTATGGCAGGGGAGTTGAGTGCGTTATCTTCCACCACGGCATCGGATATTTACAGACGATCCATTAACAAAAATGCTTCACCGGAACATTACCTTAAAGCTTCGCGTGGGTTTACCATTATGTGGGCTTTACTGGCAATGGTATTTGCCATGCTGGCCAGCTTTGCAGAGAACTTAATCCAGTTTGTGAATATTGTGGGTTCACTTTTTTATGGAACTATTCTAGGAATTTTTCTTACTGCCTTTTATGTTAAGCGTGTTCAAGGCACAGCAGTTTTTTGGGCTGCGCTGCTGGCCGAGGCAGTAGTACTGTATTGTTATTTCTTTACCGACCTGGCATTCTTATTATATAATATAGTTGGTTGTGTAATTGTTGTGGGCGGTTCACTACTGCTTCAGGTGTTTTTAAAAGCCAAGAATCCGTAATGGGTATCAGCTGGCGCTTTCCAGATTACGATAAAGGTTATCATAATGCGGAACGTGTTCTGTATAAACAAATGGTTCTGTAGGATTGTCAAGGTCAACCTTGAATCGTACAATTTTTGTATTCAGCTTCCAAAGCAGTTCGTATTTTCGTAATGCTTTGTTGATTACTTTTTTATCCTTATCCGTTACTATAATTTCTTCTTGTGATAGCAATTCTTTGGTGGGTTCATCCAGGGGAATGATTTTGAAGTTTCCATACTCAGCCATTAATCGTGCGCCAATGTCTTCTGTAAGGATGAATTTTGTTTTGCAATGATCCCCATCCAGGTAGTACAGAACAACCGTGCTCACCGGAGTATCGAAAATCGTTGAGTTTGAGTGCTGGATAACAAAGAATTCAGCCCGATCTTGAAAAAACTTACCAAACAGATAATCGTCAAGTGATGGGCGTTCTTCTTCAAAAGATTCGTTGATTGTGAGAATCTGTAAATCTGCAGGAAGTCTTTGAGGTTCGGGTAAGTCAATTTTCGTTGATGCTTCTTCGGTTGACTGACGCGTTCTCTCCACGCGCTGGCAGGAAAGGAAGCCGCAAAAAGCAATTAATAAAAGGAATTTACCGTTAATCATTAGCTAAAGGTAGAGCAACTTTTTGTGAAATTCCAATTCGAACATTTCAGGTTTCAAATTAGTGAGGCATAAAAAAGCCATTAAATTGTTACTTTTGATAGATAAAACCACCTGGGATATGGACATCAATGCAGAAAGATCACTTATTATTAAACAAATACAGCAAGTCAATGATATCTCCTTTTTGAGAGCGTTGAAGCATATGATTCATTACGCACTTAAAAATGAGGGGCGCATAAGCATTGAGCAGTACAACAAAGAATTGGATGAAGCGGAATTACGTGTGGCGCAAGGTGAGTTTTATTCGCACGATGAAGTAGAGAAGATGGCGAAGGAATGGTGAAGAAAACCAAGCTTGAAGTAGTATGGGACAAGCCTGCATATGCTTCTTTTCAATTGGCATTCGAATACATTAAGAAAGATTCAATTGCTAATGCAGAACGCGTTAGGAATGAAATTCTCAAGATAACCAAAGGTTTACCAGATCACCCGGAGAAGTATCCGCCTGATAGATTCAAAAAGGACAATACTGGTAATTATCGGGCTTTTGAGAAGTATTCCTACAGAGTTGCATATAAAGTATCGGCTAAGGAAATCATCATTTTGCGATTTCGTCATGTGAAACAAGAACCGAAGGAGTACTGAGTTTAAATACCTCATCGTCTTCTTTTCAAGGTTATGTTCAGGAGTAACAGTAAGAATTAATGATTTATCTAATTTTCGAAGGATTAGTTATTACACTTTTTGGAGTTTTGGGATCATATTGTATATGGATGTCAAAGCGTGATCAATACTCATTTGGTGAAATATTAACTAAATATGGTTATGGATTGGGGGTTTTGGGAGCACTTATCGCTTTTACTATTATTATAATTTATAGGTCCTCTTAATTGCTGGCAGGGTTCATTCACTTTGCCTCAACAACAATTTTAGACGATGATGCGTCCACCAGCACCTCATCAAAAGGCCCCGTTGAATAGTCTATTTAGGAATCGATTTCAATCAATTGTTGATCCAACGATCTCAATTCATTGGCAGGATGTGCTGGAATATGACTCATCGCATATTCGCTCAATGCCGTGATGGTAAGCGATGGATTAACCCCCAGGTTACACGGAACAATCGAACCATCCAGAATATAAAAGTTTTTGTAACCATGAACTTCGAACCATTCATTAACAACACCTTCTTTTGCTGATCTTCCCATCGGGCACCCGCCTAAAATATGTGCTGTTGAAGCCAGGCCAAACATGATTTCACTGAATGCATTCTGCGGCACGCCTTTTACTTTTGCGGCATACTTGTATAACGCTTCCTGACCAATGGGTATGAAGCTGGGCACTTTGTTGCCACTGGTATTTTTAAAGGCAAGTGAATGCCCGAATAGCCCTCGCTTAAGTTTCATCTGCATGGCGTTGGGTAACGATTGCATGATGAGGAAAATAACCGAGTTACGCGCAGTATTGGCTTGAAATAGGGAACGAAGAAAATCCCACGGATGAATGATACAATTGCCAATCATTTTCAAAGTACGAACTATAGGATGCCCGTTGCCGGCTGCCATTACCGCTAACCGTATCATGGCACCCGACTTATCCGGAAACTTGCAAAGTTCAATGTGGGTGTGTTCATCCGGATTAAATACTGAACTAATCGCCAAGCCATGATTTAATTTCCGGTCGGCTGCCACCACACCCGAAAGCATTTCGGAATTGGTGAGCAGGTTATCACCCAGTTTATCGGATAGCAGGGGAAGTGTTTTATAAATATGTTTCTGCTTTAACAAAAGGTCAAGCGTGCCGAGCACACCACCACTTACTACTATACCTTTGCAAGTGAAAACCGATTTCTTTTTCCTTAAAAAGCTGGTACTGGATTGTGTGTGAACCTGGTAATTGTTATCAGGTAATACTTCGATTTTTGTTGTTTCTGTTTCTGCCAGCACTTTTGTGCCAAACAGGTTTTCAGCAAACCAGAGATAATTTTTATCCAATGTATTTTTAGCATTGTACCGGCAACCTACCATGCACCCGGCACATTCGGTACAGCCTTTTCGCAATGGACCAAGGCCTTTGAAATACGGATCAACTTCTTTTTTTGAATCACCCAAATAAACGCCCACATAATCCACCCTTCCGTAGGTTGATTCCCTGCCCATTTCTCTTGCTACGTCTTTTAAAACCAGGTCCTCAGCATTTTCCTTTTCATATTTTTCACTGCCCAGCATAAAAAGTGCTTTGCTGTAAAATGGAGCGAGCACGCTTTTCCAGTCCTTAACACCAGACCAGATCGGGTTTTTGAAAAATGTATCGGGTGGCATCATGTGCGTGTTGGCATACACCAGTGATCCACCGCCTACACCTACACCGCTTAAAATAAATACCTCTTTAAAAAAGCTGAGCCGTAAAAACCCGAACCATCGAAAGAACGGAAGCCATAGGTATTTCTTTAAATTCCAGTTTGACTTAGGAAAGTCATTAGCCTTCCAGCGTTTTCCCTTCTCGATCACCAAAACTTTATAACCTTTTTCGGCCAGGCGCATAGCCGAAACCGAGCCTCCAAAACCGGAGCCAATAACGATGTAGTCGAAATGAGTATCTGCCATTTTACAAGTAAACAAAAAAAGGCAGCCGGTTAGACTGCCTTCTTGAATATTTATTTGATCGGTTTACTTTTTCTTAGCCGGAGTCTTTGGCATCTCAGCATTGATTTTAGCAATCAGGTCTTCGTTAAGTTTAACATAACCAAAATCACTTGGGGCTGCTTTTGCTTTGTCCATAGAAAGTTGGGCTGTGGCCAACGCACCTTTATAGTCGCCTAAAGCATGTTGAATTTTTGCTTTGGTGTGAATGTTCCAAAAGGCATTCTGGTTTCCGTTGTCAATGCCCAGCGTGATCCACTCCAGGGCTTTTTTCAAATCTTTACCGGTTTCAAAGTAATAGTTAGCAGCTGCTATATAATTGCCAGGGTTTACTTTTGTTCCAGCCTCAATAGACTTCATTACTTTGCTTTCGTAATCAACGGTAATTCCAAATTTCACAGAAGTGTTTTCCCAGGCAACCTGTACGTTTGCTTTTGTATTATCATCCGATATGTCAGTTATGTTTACTGTAAAGGTTTCAACGCGTTCTGTAAGCTTTTCTGGCTTGACGGTAAACCGTGCAGCATCTTTCGCTTTGTCGTAGGCAGCTGTGTTACCACCCATGGCCACATCGCTGTAAAGAATTACTGTCCACTCACTTGCACCAGGGATGGTGAGAAGGAGATAGTCACCCTTTTTAACATCTTTTCCATCAACTTTCACATCATCAGAGAAACTGATTACAGTACCCTGATTGGCACCGGTTCTCCAGAGTTCTCCATAAGGAACCAGGAAGTCGCTGCCTGATCCGTAAATTTTCCTGCCTTTCATTTTGGGGCGGGCGTACGAAACTTTAACATCTGTTAAACCAACAACGGTAGTTACCGTAGCAGCTGGGCTGGCGGCCGGGGTTTGAATCTGGGCTTCAGCAGCCAGGCAAACCACAACCAGTAAAAGGGTCAACACTTTTTTCATATTAATCATCATTTTATAAGGTTTAAAACGTTTGAGGGGAGCAAAAATAGTGATTCTTTTGGTTTAAGAAAGGTAGATTGTATGAAGCTTGAGCCATCCTTTTATAGACGAAAAAATGTTGTTTCCGTGGCGAAATCCTTGATCGGAAAACTTTTGGTAACAACTATTGAGGGTTCACAAACAAGTGGCATAATCGTTGAAACTGAGGCTTATTCGTGGAGGGAACGGGGCTGCCATGCTTATGGCGGAAGAAAAACTGCTCGCAATGAAGTTATGTTTGAGGAAGGAGGAAGAGCGTACGTATACCTGTGTTATGGCGTGCATAACCTGTTTAATGTTGTCACCAATCAACGAGGTGTGGCAGATGCTGTATTGGTTCGTGCTATTGAGCCCGTAACCGGATTGGAGAATATGTACAGGCGCAGGGGCCAGGTAAGTCTTTATCAGCTTACCTCCGGACCGGGTAAACTGACCCGTGCATTAGGGATTGATCGTACCTATAACGGCAAAGTTTTATATGATGATGATGTTTGGATTGAGGATATCGGCATGAAGATCAACTCAAAGCATATTGAAGCCGGTAAACGTATCGGCATTGATTATGCAGGTGACGATGCTAACTTGCCGTGGCGTTTTATGATGAAGGGCAATCGGTGGATAAGTAGGATTTAAGATTTAAGATTTGGTATTCATGAATAGGTTTTTTGGTTTTGTACTTTTCAGTATAAGTTTTTATGGGTTTGCCCAATCAACATTTTCTCCGTCATCCTTTTCGCTGGTTAATTCAGCTTTTGATGAGCAAAATCCTGTGATTAGTCCTGATGGAAATACGCTCTTTTTCACCCGAGGCAACCATCCTGAAAACATTGATGGAAAACGAGACCCCGGTGATATCTGGTTTTCGGTATGGATAGGCGATGGCTGGTCGGCTCCGGTACATGCGGGGCCTGTATTAAACAACCGTGGCTATAATGGGGTAGCTGGCTTCTCTAATGACGGGAGCCGGATGTTTTTGTTAAGTCATTACGATCCATCAGGGTTGGCACGCACGCAGGGAATTTCGGTTTCCAGAAAAACTGGTTCAGGGTGGACGCGGCCAGAAAATATTTTTATTCCTTACTTTCAAAATAAATCTTCCTTGCAGAGTGGGCATGTAGCATCCGATGGAACGGTGTTTGTTTATTCCGCAGAAACTTATGGCTCATATGGTGTAGAGGATTTGTACATATCCGTGCGCGGTGCGGATGGAAAATGGTCGGAGCCCCGAAATCTTGGCGCAACAATCAACACACAGTTTCAGGAACTTAGTCCGTCATTAAGTGAAGATGGCAGCATATTGTATTTTTCAAGCAATGGAAGAAGGGGCTTGGGAAGTTTTGATGTGTTTTTCAGTCAGCGGTTGGATGATTCGTATTTGCGTTGGTCGGAGCCTGTTAATATTAACGTGCCGATTAACTCCGAGGGCCGTGAATTATTTTTCAGGGCTTATGATTCGTTTGGATATTCGCTGTACACCAGCACCAAAAACAGTGATGGTTATGGCGATATTCGTTACTTCATTCCTGAACCAAAGGACAGTACAGTAATTTTAGTGGTCGCTCCGGATACGGTCATCAAAATGAAGGAGAAGAAATATGATGTGCTTGCTGAAAATGAAATCCGCATCTTTGGAAAAGTATACGATGCTACCAACGATTCGCCTGTTCGTGCGAATTTGAAATTCACGGGTTCAGGAAAAGCATTTTCTTCACAAGCTCAGGGAGTACAGGGTTATTCTATAAACGTAATTTCTACGGAATCCTACTCGCTTGAAGTTATTGCCGATGGGTACATCAGTTCATTGGAAAAACTTGATCTGCATACGCTGGAGTTACGCGAGCTTGAAATGAATTTCAGGCTTCAGCCCATTGCCATTGGTGCTACTGTAAATCTGAAAAGCGTGTTGTTTGTGCAAAGCAAGCCCGCCTTGTTACCTGAGTCATACCAGGAGCTTGATTTGGTAGTAGCTTTTATGCAATCCAACCCAACGGTTGAAATTGAGCTGGCAGGTCATACCGATAGTCGGGGATCCTTTCGCCAGTTAATGGAGTTGTCTCAACAGCGCGTTAATCGTGTTAAAGAGTATCTGGTATCAAAAGGAATTGATAAGAAACGCATTACCGGCAAAGGCTATGGTGGTAGTAAACCTGTGGCAAGTAACGATACCGAAGAAGGCAGGGTACTCAATCGAAGAGTAGAGTTTATAATCAAGAAAAAATAATCTTATAGTCCGTGGTTGATTCCACCAAATCTAATCAAGGTAAATCTTTAATTTTTCAGTGTACTCAGACAGCGCATCGGTCAATCTTTGGCCTGGCCATGGGATGTGCGGATTGGGCACAGCGCTGGATGAGTACACGGGCCTGCCTGCCGGTAGGCAGGGCCATGCGGCCCGGGAGCAAATGCTTGATAAACAAATGTTACCTAGAAACCCGCTGCCTTATCATCACCTCGCGGATCTGCTCCGCCTTCCAGTTTTCCGTTGGGTAAAACCAAAATAGCGTCAACCCTTCCAATCGCTTTACGCGATTTAAATGTATGCCCCATCGAAACCAATTTCAGACTATCTTTTTCTGAAAAGGTTTTGTACTCGGGAGCAATCTCGTCCGGATACCACTGACTGTGTATCCGTTTTGCATTGACGGCCTCTTGCATGCTCATGTCATGCTCAATCACATTAAGAATAACCTGAAACACTGAGGTGATGATGGTGCTTCCGCCAGGTGTTCCAACAACCATAAATAGCTTACCCTCTTTTTCCACGATGGTGGGTGTCATGGCGCTGAGCATCCGTTTATTAGGTTCAACCTTATTTGCTTCACCACCGAGCACACCAAACATATTCGGTACACCCGGTTTAGCGCTGAAATCGTCCATTTCATTGTTCAGGAAAAAACCTGAACCTGCCACTACCACATAGTTGCCAAACCAACCATTTATCGTTGTAGTAACTGAAACTGCATTGCCATATTTATCCACCACCGAGAGATGGGTGGTTTCTTCTGATTCATACCCTTCAATACTACCCGGTTTAATTTCCGTACTGGGTGTGGCTTTCTTTCGATTAAAGGATTGCATTCTGCTTTTGTTGTAGTCACTATCAATCATTTGCTGAACAGGCACTTCATAAAAATCCGGATCGCCCAGGTACTTTGAACGATCTGCATAAACCCTGCGCTCAGCCTCTACCATGAGGTGAACTGTTTCAGGCGTATTGAATCCCCACTTACGGATGGGGTAGGGCTCAACCGATTTCAACAATTGAACAAGACATACCCCGCCACTGGAGGATGGTGGCATGGAAATGATCTTGTAGTTTTTATAAGGGGCAATTACCGGCTCCCGCCAGGTGGATGAATAATTTTTTAAGTCTTCAGCAGTGATTAATCCTTTACCCCGCTCCATTTCAGCAACAATATCATCGGCTGTTTTTCCTTCATAGAAGCCAGCACGTCCGTTGTCACGGATGCGCTCCAGTGTTTTTCCTAAATCATTCCAATAGATAGTGTCTCCGGCATTCCAGGTTTCACGAATAAGAAAATCGGGTTTAACCGTATTGTATTTAAGTAATCTTTCTTGTAGTTCATTCAACCATTTCGCTTCCCGCTCAGTTAATGGAAAACCATGCTGGGCAAGATCAATTGCCGGCTGTACCAGTTCTGCCCAGGGTAGTGAACCATATTTCTTGTGCGACTCAACCATACCATCCACAGAACCAGGAACGCCACAGGCCAGGTGACCGGCTGTACTTAAATTTTCAATGACATTTCCGGCACTGTCAAGATACATGTTGGTTGTTGCGCCAGCCGGTGCTTTTTCACGGTAATCAAGTGCTGCCACTTCTCCATTATTCAGGCGAACGACCATAAAACCACCTCCGCCTATATTTCCGGCTGCAGGGAATACAACCGCCAGGGCCAATTGCGTTGCAATGGCGGCATCCACAGCATTGCCACCTTTTTTCAGGATTTCCAATCCCACTTTTGAGGCTAACGGATGGGCTGAAACCACCATTGCCGAATCGGCAATGAGCCCAATAACAGGTTCCGATTTTTTATCCGGCTTACAAGCAGCGACTGCGACAACAATTAGTAGCAGGATTGTACGCTTTAGCATAAATAAATTGGTTACGTTTTCTTAAATGTATTAATTAAATGCCAACTTAAGTAAAGTTTAGCTAATGAGTCTGCGCAAAGAAAAGGCCGCCCGCCTGAAAGTTCATGTTCTGGATAATACCCTGAAGTTGATTGGCAAACGCCCGTTTGAAGACCTGTATGTAGATGATCTTTGTGCACGCGTAAAAGTAAGTAAGGTTACTTTCTTCAAGTACTTTCCACAAAAAGAAGATTTGCTGCTCTACTATTTCAGGGTATGGTGCCTCGATCGGGTTGTTGAGTTATCAGGCAAACCAAAAGAAGGTCTGCAAGGTATATATTACTTGAGTGACAAGCTTAGCGAAGAGTGTGAAAAGCATCCTGGCTTGATGTTAAGCCTGCTTGGCTATTTGGCCGATGTAAAGCGAGCCCCCAAACCATTTCCGGTTAAAGCTGAGGAAAAGGTAATTTTATATCCTGATATTAAGGATATTCAATCGCTGGAAATTCAGTCGCTTGATCAGATGCTGGAGAAGTTTACACTGGAAGCAATTTTCAGAAAGGAGTTTACAAAATCATCCTCCACACGGGATATCACCAACCTGTTAATGACAATTTTGCTGGGTTCCATTGTTACCGGTCATATCAATCAAATCAGTCCGGTTAAATTTTTCTTTAGGAAGAATCTTGATTTGATTTTAAAAGGGCTTCAATAATCTATCCCTTCATTCTTACTTTTTTAACACCTTGTTTTTCCGGTTGGAATTTTATCCGTCCCACCTGCCATTTCTTTTTATAGACATGGTTCTTGTACCAGCTATGATGGTACTTAGGCTTTACTACTTTCGAGCTACTCGCTGATTTGCTGCAGGCGGAAAGAACAAAAATCATTAAAAGTGCCGGAAGGATGACTTTTTTCATGGTCAATTATGTTCTAAAAATAGTATTTTTAAACAAACACCGATAATCATGGCAAAGACGAATCAGATTGGATTAGCAACGAAGGACACACAAGTATTAGCCATGGGACTAAATGACTTGTTGGCAAACTACCAGATCTTTTATATGAACGCCCGGGCCTTTCACTGGAATATTAAGGGTGAGAAATTTTTTGAATTGCACCTCAAGTTTGAAGAAATATATACGGATGCACTGGTTAAAGTTGATGAAATTGCCGAACGCATACTCACCCTTGGCTATACGCCTTTGCATAGTTTTTCCGATTACATTGAACATTCAACGATTAAGGAGTATAAGAATATATCGGATGGATTTAAGGCTGTGGAAGCTGTTCTGGAGGGATATAAAGTGTTGCTGATTAAGGAGCGCAACATATTAAAGGTATCCGGTGAAGCGGATGATGAGGGTACTAATGCTTTAATGAGCGATTACATTCGCGAACAGGAAAAATTGGTTTGGATGTACACATCATTTTTGAAATAAGATAAGATGAACGTTTACGATTCGCTGGCCGATGCCATAAAGGCCCTTCAGCAAAGGGGTTATGTGCAGGATTTCAATTTACATCCCGAATGGATTGAGTGCCCATCGCTTAAGCTAAGGTTGGCACCGGAAGAATTTCATGTGGATGAAATCCATCGGTTTGAAGGAATGACAAACCCCGATGATAGCACCATACTTTTTGCTATTTCATCCGCCACAGGGATGAAGGGTTTGCTGGTTGATGCCTATGGTGTTTATGCCGATGCCTTAACCCCGGTTATGATCAGTAAGCTTAAGGTAGATGGTCAAACCAACGTGTAGCTGGCAATTTTCTAAAACTAATTTTTGGAGAAACCATCGGCAAAGCTATCTTTGCACACTCTTTTAAGGACTGGTAGTTCAGCTGGTTAGAATGCCTGCCTGTCACGCAGGAGGTCGCGGGTTCGAGTCCCGTCCGGTCCGCTTAAAGCCCTGTAAATCAAAAGTTTACAGGGCTTTTTGTTTAGGTAGTTTTAGGTTAGATTCGTTCTCAAATTCCATAATACTGCTAACTTTGTCCCTTAAGATTTTGAGCTATGCTGTTGGAATTCGAAAAACCTATCGCGGAACTGGAGGCCAAGTTAAATGATATGAAGCACCTGGCTGGTGATAATGACAAGACCGTGAACAATGCCATTCAGGCATTGGAAAAGAAAATACTCGAGCTGAAGAAAGAAACCTTTGAAAACCTCACCGGCTGGCAACGTGTACAACTTTCCCGTCACCCGGACAGACCCTACACCTTGGATTACATCTACGCCCTTACCACCGATTTCATTGAACTTCATGGCGATCGGAATGTGTCGGATGATAAAGCTATGGTGGGTGGTTTTGGCACTATTGATGGGCAGACTTTTATGCTAATTGGTCAGCAAAAGGGTAGAAATACCAAACAGCGTCAGATCCGGAATTTTGGTATGGCCAATCCGGAAGGCTACCGTAAGGCGTTGCGTCTTATGCGGATGGCGGAAAAGTTTAACAAGCCAATCATTACATTCATTGATACTCCCGGTGCTTTTCCTGGTCTTGAGGCTGAAGAGCGCGGACAAGGCGAAGCAATAGCCCGAAACCTGAAAGAAATGTTCACCCTTAAAGTACCTGTGATTTGTGTCATTATTGGCGAGGGCGCTTCCGGTGGCGCGCTTGGTATTGGTATTGGTGATAAGGTTTATATGCTGGAGAATACCTGGTACTCCGTAATTTCACCCGAATCATGTTCGTCTATTTTGTGGAGAAGTTGGGATTACAAAGAACAAGCAGCTGAGGTGCTGAAACTCACGGCTAAAGATATGCTGCAATTAAAAATGATTGATGGCATCATTAAAGAGCCATTGGGCGGAGCCCATACCGATGTTAAGTGGATGGCTGAAGAACTGAAAAAGAACATTCTGAAGGCAACAAAGGAATTAAGTAAGTTATCATTGGAAGACCGCATTCAGCAACGCATTGATAAGTTTTGTGCGATGGGTGTAGTGAAGGAATGATTTGTTAAAAATACTTTAAGCTTCAAGCTTTTAGCTACGGGTTGTAGCTTGCAGCTTGAAGCTTTTTATTTTATAAGATTTTTGAACATCATACCGATATTTTAGAAAAGATGAATCTTCATGTAATTGATACCGGATTCTTTAAACTTGATGGCGGGGCTATGTTTGGTGTAGTCCCTAAGTCCATCTGGCAAAAAACAAACCCGCCCGATGCCAACAACATGTGCTCGTGGGCTATGCGCTGCCTGCTTATTGAAGATGGCGACCGGTTAATTTTAATTGATAACGGAATCGGTGATAAGCAAAACGAAAAATTCTTCAGCCACTATTATTTGCACGGCAACGATTCATTGATCAGTTCCATACATCAGTCTGGTTTTTCTGTGAATGATGTTACCGATATGTTTCTTACACATCTTCATTTTGATCATTGTGGCGGAGGTGTGAAGCGTGTGAACGAAAGATTCGAACTTACTTTTCCCAAGGCACGCTACTGGTCAAATGCCGATCATTGGAAATGGGCTACCGAACCGAATGCACGCGAGAAGGCAAGTTTTCTTACGGAGAATATTTTGCCTATGAAAGAAAGCGGCCAGTTGGAGTTTGTTGACCAACATAATGAATCACCCTTTTCTCAATTTAATATTTTCTTTGCCTCCGGACATACGGATAAAATGATGATCCCTATGATTCGTTATAAAGGAAAAACTATTTGCTACGTAGCCGATCTGCTTCCTTCTATTGGCCATTTACCATTGCCCTATGTAATGGGTTATGATACCCGGCCATTGATAACGCTTGAGGAAAAGGATCGGTTTCTCCGTGAAGCAGCAGACTATGGTTATGTATTATTTTTTGAACATGATCCGATAAATGAATGCTGCACAGTTAAGCATACGGATAAAGGAGTTCGTGTGGATCAGGTATTTAAGCTTAGTGAGTTATGAAGATTGGATTAGCATTATCCGGTGGCGGAGCACGAGGCATGTCACACCTGGGCGTAATTAAAGCTTTGGAGGAATTTGGTCTCCGGTTTTATGAAGTATCGGGCACCAGTGCCGGAGCTATTGCCGGAGCGTTTTATTGCTACGGTTATACACCCGATGAAACATTAAGCCTGATCAGTCAGATGGGTTTTCTTAATTCCGTGCGGCCCGCATGGGCCTGGGCCGGGTTGTTAAGTATGGATGGTTTTAAAGAGATGATGCTCCGTTGTATGCCGGAGAATGATTTCAGTGCGCTTAAAATTCCACTTACTGTTGCGGCTACGGAAATTCGGTTGGGTAAGATCGTCTACTTTAACGAAGGCGAATTGGTATCTTCAGTTATTGCATCGTCCAGTATACCAGCGTTGTTTAACCCGGTTCAGCAAAAAGAAAATTTTTATGTGGATGGTGGTATTATGGATAATCTTCCTGTCAGGCCTCTTGTAGGGAAATGCGATATGATCATTGGAAGTCATTGTAATCCGGTACAACAGCGTTTCGATTTAGGCAGCGTTAAAGACATCACCGAACGAAGTTTATTAATTGCCATCAATGTAAATACAACCCTCAGTAAAACACATTGCACGCATGTTATTGAACCACCTGATTTGGGTAAGTTCAGTACATTCGACCTGGCCAAGGGAAAGGAGATTTTTGAAATCGGTTATAAGTACACGAAGGCCAACTATAAAGCCATCGACTTTCAGATTAACGAAACACTTAAACATTGATGCTGGATTTTAAAGCACAAATACTGCAAGGTATTCCGGATGAGTTACCTCCTGTTTGCGAATATGACTCCGGTGTTAATCACGCGCCAAAACGGAAAGATATTCTTACCCCGGATGAAAAGAAGCTGGCGGTGCGAAATGCCTTACGCTATTTCCATCCAAAACATCATGAAATCTTAGCTCGGGAGTTTTACCAGGAACTGATTCTATATGGACGGATTTATATGTATCGGTTTCGTCCCCGCTACGAAATGTGCGCCCGCCCGTTAAACGAATATCCCTTTCAATGTCAACAGGCCGGTGCGATCATGCTCATGATCCAGAATAATCTTGATCCGGCTGTGGCTCAGCATCCACACGAGTTAATTACCTACGGTGGTAATGGTGCGGTTTTTCAGAATTGGGCGCAATACTTGTTAACCATGAAGTATCTCGCTATCATGACAGACGAGCAAACGCTTCATATGTATTCCGGTCACCCCATGGGTTTGTTTCCATCTTCGAAAGAAGCACCGCGAGTAGTCGTTACCAATGGTATGATGATTCCGAATTATTCAAAACAGGATGATTGGGAGCGTTACAATGCACTAGGTGTTACGCAATACGGACAAATGACCGCAGGTTCATACATGTACATTGGCCCGCAAGGGATAGTGCACGGCACCACCATAACGGTTTTGAATGCGGGAAGAATGATTTCCAAGTCTGGTGAAAGTCTGGCCGGTAAACTATTTGTTACTTCAGGTTTAGGCGGAATGAGCGGTGCTCAACCCAAAGCCGGAAACATTGCCGGCTGTATTACGGTGATTGCAGAAGTAAATGATAAGGCTACTCAAAAGCGACATGAACAAGGTTGGGTTGATGAGGTGGTCGATAGCCTTGATGAGTTGGTTAACCGGGTGCGCAAGGCCAAAGAAAACAAGGCAGTAGTGTCCATTGCCTATCGGGGAAACATTGTAGAGGTGTGGGAGAAATTTGACGAGCAAAATATTTTTATTGATTTAGGATCTGATCAAACCTCCTTGCATAATCCATGGGCGGGTGGATATTATCCAGTGGGACTTAGTTTTGATGAGGCCAATACGATGATGGCTGAAAATCCGGAGAAGTTTAAAGCGTGCGTTCAGCAATCCTTACGCAGACATGCCGATGCTATTAACGAGCACACCAAGAGGGGAACCTATTTCTTCGATTATGGCAACGCTTTTTTGCTCGAAGCTTCACGTGCCGGTGCAGATGTTATGGCCGAAGATGGCATCAATTTCAGGTATCCATCCTATGTGCAGGACATTATGGGACCCATGTGTTTTGATTATGGTTTTGGTCCGTTCAGGTGGGTATGTACCTCCGGTAAGGAAGCTGATCTTGACTACACCGATAAACTTGCTAAAGAAACACTGGAGAGAATTTTAGTATCTGCTCCTAAGGAAATCCATCCGCAGTTAACCGATAATATAAATTGGATCAGTCAGGCCAAGCAAAATAAATTAGTGGTGGGTTCGAAGGCGCGTATTCTTTATGCCGATGCTGCAGGAAGGATTAAGATAGCGGAAGCATTTAACAAAGCCGTTGCTGGAGGAAAGATCGGGCCGATTGTTTTAGGTCGTGATCATCATGATGTGTCCGGAACGGACAGTCCTTTCAGAGAAACTTCTAACATTTATGATGGATCAAAATTCACAGCCGACATGGCCATTCACAATGTTATTGGTGATTCATTCAGGGGAGCTACCTGGGTCTCCATTCATAATGGTGGTGGAGTAGGCTGGGGCGAAGTAATTAATGGAGGATTTGGCTTATTGTTGGATGGTAGTGCGGATGCAGACAGGAAGTTACGGAATATGTTGTACTTTGATGTGAACAATGGTATTGCACGAAGGGCCTGGGCTGGTAATGAGCATGCAATATCCACAGCTTACGAAGCTCAAAAAGAAAATCCTTTATTTATTCTTACCAAACCTCATAGGTGCCAAATAGACTTATCAATGTTAATTTACTAAACCTTTAATTTGCTATGACTTATTTTAGAATGACTTTCTTGTTTACTGTTTTTATCATTTTTCCTGGCCTTGTAATGGCACAGATTCAGCATGGCAAAGTTTTGCTGAGCGGAACAATTAACTACGTGAATCCTGGAGGTGATGCTGAGACTAGCCATGAGCTTGGTCTAAGTCTGGGATATTTTTTTTCTGATAAGACAATGGTTGGCTTATCGGTTTCCGGATCACGGTCAAACGGTTACGATTTTGACTTGGGTTTGTTCGGAGATGTAAGAACAACAACAGCCTCATTTGTTCAACGGAATTACATAAGGTTAGGCGAGGAATCCAAAGCATATTTCTTTTTACAACCAGGAGTTAACTTTTTAAAACTTCGCGGAACAGATCTTTTTTCAGGAAATCAAATTGAGGGTCAAGCAACGTTTATATCATTATCTCCAGGTTTTGCTTTTTATCCTGCTAAATGGATTGGTTTTGAACTTACTATGACTGGATTGATCTACGAATTTGGAAGCGGTGATGATGAATCCTCATTTGCTGTCGATATTAATCCCCTTAGTCCCAGTATTGGTATAACTTTTTTATTAGGTAAGGATTGACGTATTTTGGTATGATAGTTGTTTTCTTAAAAAGCATTTAAACCCCTTATAGTATGAAAAGAGCTTATTTAATTACCCTTTTCTTTGTTTTGGCTGGTGTGTCAAGTCTGTTTGCGCAGGCCCAATTTTCAATTGGATTAAAAGGAGGATTGAACTTCGCCAAGTTTGATGTAAGTGATGTTGGCGGAAGCATCCAAAACAAAACTGGCTTTCACGGTGGAGCTTTTGTGTTGGCTAAGTTCACTGCTTTTGCTATTCAACCCGAGTTGATTTTCTCTCAACAAGGTTCTGATTTTACATTCAATGGTCAGAATTTGTCGTCAAATTTTGGCTACTTGAACGTGCCAATTCTGCTCAAGTTTTATCTGCCTTTTGGATTGAATTTTCAGGCAGGTCCTCAGTTTGGATTTTTGAATTCTGCTGATGGTCAAATTCTCGGAGCTGATGGGGAAGTCGTGGATGTATCAAAAGACATGTATAAAAACTCGGATACCAGTGTAGCCTTGGGTATAGGTTGGGATTTACCATTGCGACTTACAGTTGACTTTAGGTACAATCTTGGTGTAAGTGAGATTGAAGACGATGCAAGGTTAACAGCAACCAAGAATCAGGTGTTTCAGCTTTCTGTAGGCTACAAACTTTTTAAATTCGGCAAATAAGAAGTAATCTGTTTAATGCTTAAATAAAAATGGCCGAAAACCGGCCGTTTTTATTTGATGACAATAAGATAATAATTCTTTTTCCCCTTTTGTGCGAGCACGTATTTGTCATGCAATGGACTGAAGTCTGCTTTCTGATTCACATCGTTCACTTTAATTTTGTTTATACTCACCCCACCACCCTGAATCATTTTTCTTGCTTCACCTTTGGAAGGGAAGATGCTGCCGCCTGTTAGCTCGGATAATAAATCAACAACCCCAGGCCTTTGTTCCCATACGCTTTTGCTTAGGGTTGCTTGTGGTATACCATCCATGATGGCCAACAATGTTTGCTCATCAAGACTTTCCAGATCTTCAGCAGTGGAGTTTCCAAATAAAATGCCAGAGGCCTTTGTAGCTTGTTCATAGTCAGCTTCGGAGTGAACCCGAATGGTTATATCTTTTGCTAATGATTGCTGTAACGCCCGTAAGTGAGGAGCAGTGATATGTTGTTGTAAAAGTGCGTCAATTTCTTCCTTTGATTTCAACGTAAATATTCTGATGTAATTGGCCGCATCCTCATCGGATGTATTTAGCCAAAATTGGTAGAACGCATAGGGCGATGTTTTTTTGGGATCAAGCCACACGTTTCCGCCTTCTGTTTTTCCGAATTTGGTTCCGTCAGCTTTTTTAATGAGTGGCGTAGTTAAGGCAAAAGCTTCGCCATTCGACTTTCTTCTAATCAGTTCAGTACCGGTTACAATGTTTCCCCATTGGTCGGAGCCGCCCATTTGTAATTTACAATTCTTGTGCGTGTACAGGTAGTAAAAGTCATACCCCTGCACCAGTTGATAGCTGAACTCAGTAAAGGATAGTCCTGTTTCAAGTCTGTTTTTTACTGAATCTTTCGACATCATGTAATTGATGGTGATGTGTTTTCCTACATCACGAATAAAATCCAAAAAGCGAAACTCCTTAAACCAATCGTAGTTATTCACCATTTCAGCACCTGACGCTCCAGCGTTAAAATCTAAAAACTTCTCCAGTTGATTTTTAACACAGGTCACGTTATGTTGAAGCACCTCTTCCGACAGTAAATTTCGCTCGGCCGATTTGCCCGAAGGGTCGCCAACCATACCGGTGGCTCCACCCACCAGGGCAAAGGGCTTATGTCCGGCTTGTTGAAAGTGAACCAGGGTCATAATCTGGGCCAGGTGCCCGATATGCAGGGAGTCTGCCGTAGGGTCAAACCCAATGTAGCCACCGGTAGGTTCTTTTTGTAGTTGCTCTTCTGTGCCCGGCATAATATCGTGCAACATGCCACGCCACCGGAGTTCTTCAACAAAATTTTTCATTAACACTTTACTTTGGCTGCAAAGATAACAGAGTGAAAGAAAGTTGATGCTTTAATTTACGCGGTGTGTGTCTATGGGCACACCTTTGTCGATGGCAACTATTTCCGTGAACGACCCGGTATTCAGATCAAAATACCAACCGTATAGTTTTGGATAGGAACCTAACCGCCATGCTTTTTGAATAATATCCAGGCGACTCAGGTTTTTCACCTGCTGTTCAATGTTAAGCTCGGCCAGGCGTCTTTCTTTCTGTTCGTACGTGAGCGGATCCAGTTCTTCGTGATAAAGTTCATAGATCGCGCGCAGGTCAACCAGCCATTCCCGAATAAGATGTTTGTCAGTACCTTTAATAACTTCTCTTAAGCTACTGCAATGGCTATAGCCACAAACAATAATAATTTTAATCCTGGATATCTCAACGGCATCTTGTAAAAGGGCCATTAAACTCAGGTCTTTTTCTTTTATCAGGTTACCCGGATTTCTGTACACCAGAATTTCACCAGGCTCAGTATTCGTTATTTCACGCACAGGCACCAGGCTATCGGATGATCCAATCCATAAAATTTCTGGAACATGCATGGAAGAAAGTCTTTCAAAGTAGCCTTTGTCAAGGGTCAGTTTTTCCATTACCCAGGCTTTACTTTCAAGCAATATGCGTTCTCGTGTGGTCATACTTTAAAAATTGGATTCGCTGCAGTAATTGATTGGTTAAGCTCAACAGAAATATTTCGGCTTAATGCCGATTGTTGGAAGTCCTGAATGGTTTCAATAATATCATTATCAATAAAGGTAGATCGGGCCCCATCAATTATAACATGACTATTGTCGGGTATCTCGCGCAGGGTATTTCGCAACAGCGCTTTGTTGAGAAAAGAAACATCTTTGGTGAGCCTAACCAGGTAACGATTGCCTTCCTGAACACAGAATAATGCTTTATGAAAGTTAGCCCGTAACACAAAGATCAGTCCGATGCCGAGGCCAATAAATATTCCTTGTAGCAAATTGGTAAAGAGAATGGCCAGTATGGTGATGATGAATGGAATGAATTGTTGCCATCCTTTTTTAAACATAGCCTGAATTATAGAAGGCTTAGTGAGCTTATAACCCGTCATTAACAATATTGCAGCCAGGCAAGCCAGTGGAATTTTATTCAGTAATCCGGGTATTAACATAGCCGTTACCAACAAGAGCATTCCATGTATGATAGCTGATGTTTTTGTTTTTGCTCCTGAATTAACATTGGCCGAACTTCTTACGATTACGGATGTTACCGGTAAACCGCCCACCAATCCACTCAATAAATTACCCATGCCTTGGGCTTTTAACTCATGATTAAGAGGTGTTAACCGCTTGTATGGATCAAGTTTATCAATAGCATCAATACTCAATAAACTTTCCAGGCTCGCCACTACGGCAATGGTAACAGCTGCAATCCATACCTGCTGATTGAGTATGGTACTGAAATCCGGGAAAGTAAACTGACTTATAAAAGAAGGTAGTCCTTCGGATACCGGGAGTGAAACCAGGTGTTCTGCTGAAATGAGCAAACCCGGAAAATACAACCGATAGATTTCATTAAACGCCACGCCAAGAAAAACTACCAATAATGGGGCAGGTATTATTCTGGAAAAAA
This sequence comes from Flammeovirgaceae bacterium UBA2366, assembly GCA_002344065.1. GTDB lineage: Bacteria > Bacteroidota > Bacteroidia > Cytophagales > Cyclobacteriaceae > UBA2336. Next base: position 220,714 of record DDTK01000011.1, on the reverse strand, counting down.
GTGTTCTGCGCAAAAACGGTCTTTCCCAAAGAATTAAGATGCCAATGGAAAGCAAACAAATCAGTGCAGCACCCGGCTGGATGTAATTAAGTGAATGTATTACTTCCGTAAATGTATTTTGGCCATCTTGTTGCATGAAGCTTTCATCACCAATAAAATCACTGTCATAGCCCACTGCATGCGGAATTTGTTTTAGTATCAGAATTAGTCCAATAGCAGCCAACATTCCCTTTATTACCGATGAGGGAAAGTAATTGCCAATGGTGCCGGCCCGCAAATACCCTAATGTAATTTGCATTGCACCGGCCAGCACCACGGCTACCAGGAAAATATCATAGGCTCCCAGTTGCTGAATGGATGCCAGCACAATGGTTGTTAACCCAGCTGCGGGGCCACTAACGCTTAATGCTGATTTACTGAAATAACCCACTACAATACCGCCTACAAACCCTGCAATAATTCCTGAAAACAAGGGAGCCCCTGAAGCCAGTGCAACACCCAGACAAAGGGGGAGGGCTACCAGAAAAACAACAATGGAGGATGGTATGTCGTTACGTAAATTATTTAGTGGATGTAATGGACTCATTTTAATAGATCAATGCGCAATGTTATAAAAAAAGGATTACAACAACAGCTGTGTGCTGATGTCATAATCCTCCTTGGAATTGTTTTGCTTTAGTGATTATGCCAATTCAACTTTCTTGGCTTCAATCTGATAAATGGAGGATAGCTGCGATGATTTGTCAAAACTTACACCCAGATCTTTGATGATACCTGTGTTAAGACTGTATACCCACCCATGCACAATAGGAAGGTTTCTTTCACGCCACGCATTTTGAATGATGGATGTTTTTGTGAGATCAAACACCTGCTCCATTACATTTAATTCTACAAGCCTGTCGAACCGGGCTTTATCATCTTCTATGGCATCCAGTTCTTTGGAATAAATCCGGTAAACATCTTTAATATTCCGTAACCAATTGTCAATTATTCCATATTGTTGACTACCCATGGCAGCCAAAACACCACCACATCCATAATGACCACAAACAATAACATGGCGCACCTTTAAAACATTCACTGCATAGTCAAGCACACTAAGCATATTCATGTCAGTATGCACCACCATGTTGGCGATATTTCTGTGCACAAAAATTTCGCCCGGTTTTGTTCGGGTAATTTCATTGGCAGGAACCCGGCTGTCGGAACAACCTATCCATAATACCTGTGGCGACTGACCTTTTGCGAGGTCATTAAAAAAGTTGGGGTCCTCGCCTAATTTTTCCTGAACCCATTGCTTGTTTCCTTCTAATAGTGATCTGTAAACATCCATAGTTTTAAAATTTATCCTGTTACTAATTTTCTTTCTTGTTCTGAAACCTCCTGGAATTCGGGCTCTACATCAACAACATTCCAAAAGTACTTTGCTCCGTAAAATAATATTGTTCCTGATACAACAGCTATGTTCAAATCGACCACAACAGTCACTACCGTGGTAAAAAGAATAAAAAAGAGTTGAACATTTCGCCTGGGTATTCTAAACCACCTCTTTAACAGGTAGGTTCTGGGGAAATCCTTATCGCTTACATCCAGGCCAGCCTTAAAGAGCACACCAATAAATACTGCTGCGGGTACTAAAACCAGCAAGTCTTTTAACAACACAAGACTTACAATAACAAAGACACCTAACAGAATTCCTGCTAGTCTGGTTTGAGCTCCTTCTTTAAGCAACAAAACGGAGCGTATTGTAGCTTGTGCCCCAGGTATACCTTGCATAATGCCCGAGATGCTGTTGCCTAAGCCTTGGGCCACCAATTCTTTGTTCAGGTTTGATTTCTCCATGGTAATTTTATCGACCACCAACGCGGTAAGCAATGAATCGAGATAAGCGAGCAGGGCTAACTGCAAGGCAAAGGGGAGAGCCAAAATAAAATTATCAAGGGTTAAAATTTCGAGTGGCCAATAATTGATGATCATTCCTTTGAACTCCTGAAGGGAGCCAATGGTACTTCCCAGGGAGATATGCTCAATTTGCATATTGAACAAAGTCGCCAGGGTGGTCATGATAATGATACTGAACAATATGCCAGAAAATAGTGCCCTTACCTGTGGCCGCAAAACCAGTTTTTTAGTGATGATAACAATGAGGTATATCATTAAAAATGTGGATAAAGCAATAGCGAGGTTCACCCACACACCGCCTTCCATAATATTCTTTCCCTGCAGGGCAAATATTTTCACCAATTGGTCGTACCAGATTAGAACGGCTATACCATTCATAAATCCCAGAACAATTACATTTGGCACCAGCTTAATCAAGCGACTTAACTGCGCCAGGCCTGCCAGTATTAGAATGATTCCGTTGAGAATAAATACTAGTGTAATAAACTGCTCGGCCAATTCTCGGGTAGGAAAGCTATCGTATGCATAGGCTATTGTCAGTGCGGCTATGGCTGTCATGGGCGCGGTTGGGCCCGAAGCCTGAATTCGGGTGCCCCCGAAAAGAGAGGTTATGATTGGTATTACCGCAGCGCCAATCATACCGGCAAATGCACCTCTGCCGGACATAACACCAAAGGCTGCTCCTAATGAAAGGGCAGCAAAGCTAACGGTTAGGCCAGCGGTTATATCAGGTAATAACCTCCTGAAGTGCATGAATTGAGTTAATGTGAAAAGTTGATTGTACTTACCGCAGTCACTGATAATTGTCAGTAGATTGGAATAGCTGATATTCCAACCAGGTTAGGCTTTTGGGGGAGGTGTACTTATATCAAGACTTATTAATCTTATTTTATCACATTGTGTATAAAAGAATAAGCCATTGATAATCAATTTTCTATCATTCAGAAACCCATCAGATACATGAGTGTTGAATTTCGATTCACCGGAACTGTAATCTTTTGAGGAATCACCCGAAAAGTCCTCTTCTTCACAGCCACCTCCGGAAACAAATCTGATAAGGTTTTCATAAAGTGAGCTGTTTTTGTCAGAAATACTAAGCAACTCAGCTTCTATCATAATGAAACTCAGGTTTAGAAACACTATTCCAATCGTAATGGAAAAGAACCGGCTCACGAGTTTATTTCTGAAAGTCATATTCTCAAAAGTACTCAATTTTGCCTTTGTGCGATAGAATTTCTTTATTGAGCGGTTATTAGACCATTCCATGAAACAACCAGATGCACTTAACCTTGTGGCAGATTTCCACCGGACATTCAAACATCCAATTTTACAGAAACCGGGCATACCGGCAGAAGACCGATGCAAGTTACGGGTTGCACTTATAGCCGAGGAGTTAAAGGAGTTGGAGGTGGCCATTTTGGAGGGGGATATTGTAGAAGTTGCTGACGCACTATGCGATATTCAATACGTGCTCTCCGGAGCCATACTTGAATTTGGCCTGGCCGATAAATTTAAAGATTTATTTGAGGAGGTGCAGCGGTCTAATATGAGTAAAGCATGTAACTCTGAAGATGAAGCAAAAGCCACTGTGGATCACTATTTGGCAAAAGACGGAACCGAGTGTTATTACAAACAGGAGGGTGGCAAGTGGTTGGTGTATCGCAAATCAGATAATAAGACTATAAAATCAGTTGGCTATTCGCCAGCTAACCTTGAAAAGATATTAAATCACACGTAGAACTCAATTTGAAAATCTACCTCATTGTTCTTTATAGGCAATGGGTTAAGAGCCACAATAGCCGAGTTATTGAACGCACGGATAAATTCGGCTCTGCTAATGCGTAGTTTACTGCGCCCTGGCTGTATCTTATGATACTGCATCCGGCCCGATTTATTGGCCTCAGCTCTATAGACCAGGTTAACCTGAATAGGGATGGGGGAGGGGATATACCGCATTACTGGTAAGAACTTCTGAATTCCTTTTGAATAAACTTGTTTTGTCGGGCATTATATTGCGCCAATAATGCATACGCCCATCCGGGCACATAGTTAAAGCGGCTATTATACTCTTCAATTTTGCTGCATAACTCCTGTACGTAGAACCTTACCTGGTCTGAATTCCGGCAATCGGCTGGTCGCTCAAAGTTTCTTGAGGTAAATGATCTCAATTCAAGCTCAAGTTTTTTCCGTTCATAGTCGCTCATATTTGTGTATTTTTGCACAATATACTATAATTTTATATTAAAAAACAAGTAATACAGTGCAAATTTGCACATATACTTTAACTAGATTTTTCCTAAATGCTTTAACTTCATACGTGTTCAATTGAGTAAATGCTCCAAGTAAGCAGGTGATTATAAGTTGTAGTGCTACTTGGTTATAGTTAGTATAACCTACTGAAAAACAGAATGTAAGCTTTCTGTCAAATAGAGTTTAGTCAAGGGCGTTAGTTGTGACCCAATATCGGTAGGCTATCAAGGCCTGCTCCCATTTTTTTAGCTTGAGAAGGTTACGCTGACTAAAGCGTGGCATAATGACTTTGTTCAGTTTAGCCAGACTTTTAAAAAATAGTTTTCTCATGATGCCGTTCTTTTAGCGGTTAAGTTCAGTATTGATTAATCATTATCTTTAAAGCTTTAAGAAATTCAGCTCTTTAATATTGACAATAAAGTTATGGAATCTTTAGAATCTAGTCCTTTTCTAGACATATGGCACTACGCAATGATTGCCGGGGCAATTGTTATGGTTACCGTGGGTATCCTTATCTATTTAGTTCATAGCCTCAGGGTTTCATCTATAAGGGAATACCACCACAAGTACGACTACCTTAACAAATACGAAATCAAGAATTTTAAGAAAGTATTCTACTGTTGGGGAGTTGCGGTGTTCTTTGCCATTAATACTTATGGCATGGGGGAAGTGACGGAAGTAGGTATATGGTTTGTTGTTAGAATATTCATGGCTATTGCCGGAGGTACGTTAATCGGGTACATCGCCTACCTGGTATTGGAATACTATTATCCTACTAAGCTTGATAAAAAACTTAAGCGATATCGTTATGCCTCACGGATAAATCCTAAATCAGGTAACAAAATGCGCCTTCTCAGCGAAGAAGAAGAAGATGTTCATTTGGATGAAGGAATGATTGCCGAAGAAAATGTGTTTTCAATCGATTATGATGTTTGGATTGATGAGAAAACCGGGGATGTAAAAGTAGAGAAATATGAGGGCAGGCTTCAGGCACTCCAATGCAATAGTTGTGGATTCTATACGATGCGCGTGGTTAAGGAAGAGGTAACCAAGCATCCGGAAGGCGGAGAGCCAGGTGAATTGGTAAAAAGCTATCAATGTACTTATTGTAAATCGGTACGGGCAACATCGTTTCGCATCTCAACCAAAGAGGCTGAAGACTATAAAAAGGATAAGTTTAAGTTCAGGAAGAATAAAAACATTGATCTGGTAAAGGTGGAAGTTCACTCCGTTTCAGGGGAACGGAAGCATTTTGAGTTCCAGAATCTAGATCAGGCACAGAAATTCTTGTCGGAATTCGATTCTGAGTAGCCTTTAGCATATCATTTGCATAGGTATTAACGTATACTACATAAAAATTTGACTTTGAGCGTATGATGAAGCGATGGTTGTTGGTTGTATGGGTATTGGCGGCTGGGAGTGGATATGCCCGAAATACGCCTGATACAGTTTTTCAAATTAAGCCGGTTTATGGTAAACAGGCTAAGATTGTCAGCTCCATTCTGGAGACTGGCCATTACCGGAAATTGCCGTTTAATGATTCCCTTTCCTCGGTTGTACTGGATAGTTACATCGCCAGTCTGGATAACAACAAGATTTATTTTCAAAAATCTGATATCCTTTCCTTTGAAAAATACCGCAATCAACTGGATGATTTAACACGTGCTGAACGCGTTGAACCTGCCTTTGATATTTATAAAGTTTTTCAAAAGCGGTTTAATGAACGGATGAATTATGTTATGAAGCATCTGGTTGGAAAAGATTTCGATTATTCTGTTGATGAATATTATGAAACCAATCGGGAGAATGAACCCTGGCCGGCTTCTGAAAAAGAAATGAATGAGATTTGGGCTAAGATTATCAAGAATCAAGCTCTAAGTTTAAAGTTGGCAGGCAAAGACAAAGCGGAAATTAAAGATGCACTTGAGAAACGCTATGAGCGATTCATCAAATCCATGAATCAAACAACGGCAGAAGATATTTTTGGCAGCTATCTGAATGCCATTGCAGAAGCCTATGATCCACACACGAATTACTTCTCGCCCAGAACGGCAGACGTGTTTAAGCAGAACATGGCACAGTCATTTGAAGGGATTGGCGCCCGCTTGCAATCGGACAATGATTACACAAAAGTTGCTGAAATTCTTCCTGGTGGACCGGCTGAAAAGAGCAAACTGATTCATGCCAACGATCGCATCGTTGGTGTAGCACAAGGCGATGGTGAAATGGTCGATGTAATTGGCTGGCGATTGGATGAAGTAGTTAAGTTGATTAAAGGGCCTAAGGGAACACGCGTGCGCCTGAGTATCCTGCCTGCAGAAACAGGCGTAACCGGACCCCCGGTAGTCATATCACTCGTTCGGGATAAAATAAAACTGGAAGATTTAACGGCCAAGAAACAGGTAGTTGAATACACCAAGGATGGAAAAAATATGAAGTTGGGTGTTATTACCCTTCCCAGCTTTTATATGGACTGGGAGGCCTATCAAAAAGGAGACCCAGAATACAACAGCACTTCCGGTGATGTTAAAAAGCATATAAAGGCCATGCAAACGGAAGGTATTGATGGCCTGGTACTTGACCTCAGGAATAATGGTGGCGGATCATTAAAAGAGGCGATAGACCTTACCGGCCTATTTATTAAAGGTGGTCCTGTTGTTCAGGTTAAAAACTCTATGAAGCGTACGGAAGTATTGAATGATGATGATCAATCCATCGTATACAACGGACCACTCGTAGTTTTGATAAACCGCTTCAGCGCATCAGCTTCTGAAATTTTTGCGGGTGCCATACAGGATTACAATCGTGGTATTGTAGTGGGTGAATCTTCCTATGGAAAGGGCACGGTACAAACCATGGTTGAGCTTGATCGTTATGTTCAGGATAAAGATCAGGCAGGTTCCTTAAAATTAACCATACAGAAATTTTATCGGGTTACCGGAAGCAGCACACAGCATAAAGGCGTAGTACCAGATATAAAATTACCTACTGCACTTGATCCTGCACAGTTTGGCGAAAGTGCCAGCCCGGGAGCTTTACCTTGGGATGAAATCCGGAGCGCACTCTACCAGAAAACTCCATATGTGAATAGTAAAGTCTTGGCTAACCTGAATAAGTCATATCAGGACAGGTTAAAGAATGATGCATATTTAAATGATTTCGTTACTCAAACGGAAGAAGCCAGAAAAAACTTTAATCAAACTAAAATTTCACTTAATGAGGAGATAAGGCGTAAAGAAATGGAAGAGGCAGAGAAAAAAGTGAGCGCTACGCGCCAACCCGGAAATACCCAGGTAGATAAGGAAGGGAAACCGGTTACGAATGGTCTTAACATGAAAGACGAGTATCTGCGCGAAGGATTACTGGTATTAACCGATCTGATTACATCCAAAATTGGATAAGAAAAAAGCGGGTTAAGGCCCGCTTTTTATTTATATGAAGTGAATGTTGAATTATCTAATCAGAAGAAAATCCAACAACTGGTTGAGTTGCTGACCAGTTCCACCAGTTTGATCAGCTGAACTCTTGAATTCATCTTCGGATTTTACTTTTAACGCATTTAAATTTGATTTTGACAATGCGCTGTTAAGTTTTTCAAGTTTAGGTCCCTTAAGTTCATCAAATTTTTTCCGAACAGCAGCCACCTCATCCTCAAGTCCTTTTACCCGATCAAGTTGCGATTGCCCAGGCTTTCCCGGATAGCTGTTGATTGAGCCGTACAACTCGGCTACACGTTCAGTCATTCGCTCTTCGGTTGCTACATAAAAATCACCTCCCTTAAAAACAATCATTGCATTTTGATCTTCAATTTCTTTAATGAAAGGATTTAACGTTTTCGTTAATTTGGGATTTTTGTCTTTCACGCTAACGGCTTGTTTTAGCAAATCCAACTGGGCATCGTATATGTAGGCAAGGTCTTCACATAACGTGTACATGCGCAAGGCGGCATCTTGCTTTATTTTTCTGTCTTCCAGGGTATAAGGTGAATCTTCCGGGTAAGTTAACGTAAACGTTGTATTAAATTCTTCCTTTCCTTTGATCACTTTAACCTTATATGTTCCTGCAGCCAGGCTTGGCCCGAAAATTGACCCACCGATAGACTCACGTGTTTCAGAGGGTGGAATACGTGGGCGATTATAGTTAGTCGTCATTTGCACTACGTTTATGCCAGCGCTTTTGCCCGCTGGTATTTCACGAATCAGTTTATTGTTCTGATCGTATACTTCAATGCTCATTTTGCCAAAGGTGTGACGCTTGTTCATGAAGTAAACAATTTTAGCCTGGGTGTTTGGATTTTGTCCATAAAATTGATCATCACCAGGGGATGGGTTTCTTCCACTCAGTCCGGGATCGTTAAGCACGGTAGGCTTTATATCAAAGAAGTGTATAGTCTTGGCTAAAACCTCAGGAGTAACCTGGCGAAGCGGGGTAAGATCATCGATTATGTAAATACCCCGTCCATGGGTTGCAATTACCAAATCGTGTTCACGCGGATGAATCACAAGGTCATGCACAGCCACTTTAGGCAGGTTGTTTTCAAACCGGCTCCATTGCTTCCCACCGTTTGTTGAAACGTAGAGACCAAACTCTGTGCCTGCAAACAAAAGGTTAGGGTTGATTAAATCCTCACGAATAACGTAAACATGACCTTCAATTTCGGGGGTTACCAGCGAGGTCCAGGTTTTACCTAAATCGGTGGTTTTGTAAATATAAGGTTTCATGTCACCATTGCGATGATTGTCGAAGGTTACATATGCTGTACGCTTATCAAAATGTCCGGGCTCAACATACGAACACCAATTTCCCGAAGGAAGACCCGCTATAGTTTTTGTCAGGTTGCTCCAGGTTAACCCTTGGTTTTCAGTTACCTGAACGAAGCCATCATCCGTTCCTACCCAAATAATTTTCTCATCTAATGGCGACTCGGCCACCGCATAAATGGTGGCATTGTTCTCTGCCGTTGAGTTGTCAATAGACACACCTCCTGAACTATTTTGACGTTGCCTTTTCGGATCGTTGGTGGTCAGATCAGGCGAAATTTTCTTCCAGGTATCACCCCGATCGTCCGACATGTACAAAAATTGTGCACTTACATAAATGCGATCTGCTTTACTTGGACTTTGAACCAATGGGGTGTTCCAGTTAAAACGCAACTTAGGATCATCCTTTTCAGGCAGGGGTTTTATACTTTTAGCTACACCTGTTTTCTTATTAACCCGTGTAATACCTCCGCCCTGGTATTCTGAATAAATGATATCCTTATCGGTTGGATGACGATGTGAGTTAAAGCCATCGCCATAAAGTGAATTGAGCCAATCGCTGTTGGTTATACCACCTGCCTTTTGCGAAGGTCCATACCATGATCCATTATCTTGTAATCCACCATAAATATTGTAGGGCTTATCATTATCTACGGTAACATGATAGAATTGACCGACCGGAAGATTGGGCCACATTCTAAAAGAGTACCCCTGATCGAAAGATTCATAGATGCCTCCATCGGTTCCTAGTATTATATGGTTGGAATTTCGATGATCAATCCATGCCGCATGAAGATCGGCATGCGGGCTGCCCATTGACCTGAATTTTGAACCACCATCCGTACTGATAATGGGAATGTAAGCACATTTAACAAGGTTATTTTCGTTTAATGGATCAACCGTGATGCGAGAAAAGTAAAATGGCCGTACCGTATTACTGAAGTCGCTGTTCACTTTCTTCCAACTTGCTCCGGCATCAGTTGATTTATAGAGGCCTTTGTTTTGCGTTCCCTCGGCTTCAATACTGGCGTATAGAACCATTGGATTTGAAGGTGCAACAGCAATTCCAATCCTACCCAGTTTAGCTGTTGGCAGGCCGTTGTGAATTTTGTTCCAGGTTTTGCCACCGTCAATACTTTTATACAAACCGCTTGTGCCCGTAAATCCTGAATCAAAGAAATCCGGATAACGTCTGTGGCTCCACATGGCAGCGTATATCACATCGGGATTTTTAGGATCAATATCCATATCAGCACAACCGGTGTTTTCATCGATATATAAAACCTTTGTCCAGGTTTTGCCGCCATCACTTGTTTTAAAAACACCGCGCTCCTGATTCGGTCCCCACAAGTGTCCTTGCACGCCAACATAAACTATATTTCCATCTTTTGGGTGCACTAAAATATCGCTGATGTGCTGTGAATCCTTTAAGCCCACAAATTCCCATGAGGTTCCTCCATTGGTCGTTTTATACAGTCCGGTGCCAATGGCAACACTGTTGCGTACCCACGACTCACCGGTGCCAACCCAAACCGTTTCAGGATTAGATTGATCAATGGTGACTTTACCAATGGACATGGTATGTTCATCAAACACGGGGCGAAAGGTAGTACCCGCACTAACTGATTTCCATACACCACCACCTGCGGAGCCGACATAAATAACTTCCGGCTTGCTCGCCACCACATCAATATCGGTAATGCGACCGCTCATAGTTGCGGGGCCAATACTCCGTGCGCGCAAATCACCTAGTATAGCTTTGCCAGATAATTCATTTTGTGCCTCCGCCTGCCATGCCACCAGGCAACTAAATAATAAGAGTTTTATTTTTTTCATATTCCTTTTGGTTTTAAATAAAAAAGACTACTTGAAGTAGTCTTTAAGTTGATCATTCGTTTGAAGTTATTTTTTCGGAAAAGCAAAAATGCCGTCTTCAACAGATTCGTTCAGCGTCACTTTTTTAAAGGTTAATTTCTGTACGGATTGCCCACCGGCTTTAACCTCCATAGAGAAGGGAATCATCAATCCATCCACTTCCTGATAATCGCTTACATAGGTTTTGCTTTCCATTCCTTTCATCGGCCCGGAGCGGGCGTATGCAACAATCATAATGGGTACATAATTTTCAGAATCGAAATAGTGTATTTCGGTTACATCTTCCTTATCATTAGCTTTATTCTTTATGAGCTGAATTTTATAACAGGAAACGCCATCTACTTCTTCTTTTCCTAATAATGTAACTTCGTGGCCCTTCTTCTTGTAATCTATAAATTCATCTTCAAGATTTCTGTCGGCCATTTCTTTGGCTTCTTCGGCTGGTATTTTTACGGGGTCTGTTCCTCCGGCAAAGGGATTGAGCATCCAGGCCTCAGTGCCATCGTACGCCTGAATAATTTGCATACCCTGCACCTGGATGTCCATGCGTTGCTTATTGGGAGCTTTTGTGGTCATGGTAAATGGCAAGTCCATACCTTGCATAGACATGTTACCGTCAACTTTTTGCGATTTCAGAGCTTTCCACTTGGCGAGCCCACCGGTATTCTCAAAGTACTTTTCTAAAATCTGATCAACTGTTTGTGCCTGAAGGCTTGTGCCTAACAGAAAAAGAAAGAGGGTAATTAGTAATCTGTTTTTCATAGAGTTTTAGTTGTTTTGGTGGATTAGTCGGAGCTAACCTGCATCTATTACAGGGCTTTAACAAATTTATACGGTTTTCGTAAGAAGAGAAGTCATCCTCATCCTAACCCAATAATTTCTGCAATTTAATAGCTATTTTTAGCCAAAATGAAGGTTAATCCAAGCCCTGCCGTTGTATGAGTGAAGAACTGCTAAAAGCTGTTATTCAACTTTTTGCCATTGTAGCCCGCGAACGGATTACGGACGATGAACGTAACAATATAAAGGAGTTTCTGGGGCTGCACCTGAACCGGGATGCCATAAAGTATTACCTTAATTTATTCGATGAGTTTTGCAAAAATCACAAAATTGAGTCGGAGCAGGACCTGAGTTCTTTAGATGAAGACACCGTTCAGTTTGTTGATGACTGGGCGAAGATCATGCAGATCAGCAAGCAGGTAAATCAGGCGCTTACCATGCAGCAAAAGCTGGTGCTGATTATTAAGATTATTGAATTAATCTATGCCGATGGTGAAATTTCGGAACGCCAGGAAAATCTTGTGTATTATATCGGCCAGGCGTTAAAGGTTCCGCGTCAGGATATTAATGAATTGAAGGGTTTTGTGGCCGGTCAGGATATTGATGAGCTTGCCTCAAAGAATATTTTGGTAATTGATGAGGGCTATGATGACGTTCCATATCCCGGACCGCGCATTGTGGAGAAAAACCTAACCGGCCTTATCGCGATTCTAAAACTCTCTGATTCTTACTTTATTAAATACCTGGGAATATCCGTTGTTTACCTGAACAGTATTTTATTAAAGAGTCGCAAGATTGATGTTTTTCCTACGGGTAGCACTATTCGTGGAGATAAAATTGACCCGATTTATTATAGTGACATTATAGGAAAATTCCTGGTAGGGGCGAACCAGCAGAAATTAACCTTTACCTGCGATCATATATTCTATCATTTTAAATCCGGCAAAGCGGGTCTTCAAAATATCAACATTGCCGAACATGGAGGTAAGCTCATTGGCATTATGGGAGCCAGTGGTTCGGGCAAGTCAACGTTACTGAATGTTTTGAACGGCACCGAAAAGCCCTCCAGCGGCCGGGTGCGCATCAATGGAATAGATATTCATGAAAATCCTGAAAAGGTTCAGGGTGTAATCGGGTATATTCCTCAGGATGATTTGCTGATGGAAGACCTGACCGTGTTTGAAAACCTGTACTATGCCGCACGGCTATGTTTCGGCCAAACTCCTAAAGAAGAATGCGCGGAGAAAGTTGAAAAGCTTTTGGTGCAGTTGGGCTTAAGCGAGATAAGAAATCTGAAAGTAGGTTCACCCCTACAGAAAACAATTAGTGGCGGACAACGCAAACGGTTAAATATAGGCTTAGAACTGCTTCGTGAGCCTACCATTTTATTTGTGGATGAACCCACATCCGGCCTGTCATCGCGCGACAGCGAAAACATTATGGACCTGTTAAAGGAACTTGCGCTTCGCGGTAAGATGGTTTTTGTTGTCATCCACCAGCCGTCCTCCGATATATTCAAAATGTTTGATACACTTCTGATTCTGGATGTAGGAGGTTTTCAGATTTATTATGGTAACCCGGTAGAAGCTGTCGTGTATTTCCGCGACATTATTAATGCGGCCAACAAAACCCAGGGGGCTTGTCCGGAATGTGGAAACATTAACCCCGAACAGGTATTCAATATTATTGAAACCAAGGTTGTAAATGAATATGGGCGACTTACCAATACGCGAAAAATTTCAGCAGGGCAGTGGTATCAGTATTTCAAGCAGAAGCTTAAAGTTCCTAAAGTAGAACACGTAAATGATCCACTGCCGATTACCCAAAAAATTGCCAATCGTTTACACCAGCTGAAAATATTTGCCATTCGGGATACCCTTTCCAAACTATCCAATACACAGTACCTCTACATAAACTTATTGGAAGCCCCTGTGCTGGCTTTCTTTATCAGTTTCATGGTAAAGTATTATAACGTAGTTACCCGCGAAAACGGAACCTACACCTTTTATGAGAATCAGAATATTCCGGTTTTCTTTTTTATGAGCGTAGTGGTGGCATTGTTTTTTGGTCTTACGTTAAGCGCGGAGGAAATATTTAAGGATAGAAAGATATTAAAGCGTGAACAGTTTCTTCATTTAAGTCGTACCAGTTACCTGTTTTCAAAAATTATTGTATTGTTTTCTATTTCCGCTGTTCAAACGTTACTGTTTATTCTGGTGGGGCATTTTATTCTGGAAATACCGCTCACCGAAATCAGGTACTGGCTTATCTTATTTAGTATTTCATGCTATGCCAACGTGTTGGGGTTGAATATATCGGCCTCCTTTAATAGTGCAGTTACTATTTATATCCTTATTCCATTGTTGATTATCCCACAACTGCTGCTGAGTGGTGTGGTAATTGAATTTGATAAGTTTAATCCAAAAGTTACCAAGCCTATTGGTGTGCCGCTAATGGGTAATATCATGGCCTCACGCTGGGCATTTGAAGCATACATGGTTACCCAGTACAAGGATAACCCGTTTGAGAAGCAATTTTATGAATTGGATAAAGTAGTTGCACAAGCTGAGTATAAACGAATCTACTTAATACCCGAGCTGGAGTCGAAATTGTCGTATTGCATGGTTAACAGGGGGCAATGGCGTAATACCAATCACCAGGGTATTAAAAATGCTTTATTGATTTTGCATAATGAAATTGCCAATGAACTAACCCAAATTGGCGGCAGCAGTTTTCCGGATTTAGATAAACTGGCGGTGGGTCGCTTTGACTCAACAGTTTACCTGAACGCACAGCAATTTTTATCTACCGTTAAAAATGTTTACCTGCTTCGGCAAAACAAATCTATGAAGAAATTGGATTCGTTGAGGCAATCCATGATGGACACGCCCCAAAAACTGGCTGCCTACGAGAAGATGAGGAATACCTATCAGAATAAATCGGTAGCGGATGCAGTAAGGAATGTTAACGCGATGCATAGGATTGTTGAGTATGACGGAAGATTGATACAAAAGTTCTATCCCATTTATATGGATGAGCATAAGCCACGCTACTTGTTCGATTTTTCGGCTAATCTTTACCAGCCCACCAAGCATTTTTCTGGATTTATCATTGATACCTTATATTTCAACCTCGCGGTTATCTGGAGTATGACGCTGGTATTCTATGTCATATTGTATTTTGATGGCTTGCGCAGAATCATTCAAATGATTGAAAACAGGCGTTACAGAAGGGTTGACAAAACATAGACTGAATGACATAAATCAGTCGATATTTTCGGGTCGATAAACCAGATTTTTTTATTTTTGCGCGCACTAAAAAACTCATAAAAATGAAAAAGGAATTATTCAGGTATTTATCACTTTTGGTTTTTGTACTCATTGCGGCATGTACGGCAAAAAAGGAGGCCGAAACTGCCGTTGCCGATGAAGAGTGGCCGTTGATGGATGAATTTCACATGGTGATGGCTGAAAGTTTTCACCCTTTCAAAGATTCAGCCAACATTGCACCGGCCATTGCCAATGCCGCTGAAATGGCTGCTCTTGCAGAAAAATGGAGCAATGCGGAACTTCCATCAAAAGTTAATAACGATGAGGTTAAGGCTAATTTGCAAAGTTTGAAAACTGAAACAGCCGCTTTTGCTGAGTTGGTTCAGGGTGGCGATGAAGCTGCTATTGGAGCTTCGCTGAAAGACCTTCACGACTTGTTCCATGATCTACAGGATGCATGGTATAAAGGTGGGGAACACGGCCATCAACACAAGCACTGAGAAATTATAAGATTATTTTAAGGCATCATTCAGAACTGTCTGGATGGTGCCTTGTTATTTTTGATGCATTATGTTTAAGATTGCCTGGGCTCCATCGTACGTTTTGCCACTTCCTCCAAACCATCGGTTTCCGATGAGCAAGTATGACGTATTGCCTCAGCAGTTATTATACGAAGGCACTGTTAAACCCGGAAATTTTTTTGCCCCCGAACCCGTTGAGGAAAAATGGATTTTGAGAACACACGATGATGCTTACTGGAATAAATTAGCTTCGCAAAGCTTATCGCCACAGGAAATACGCAGGACTGGATTTCCGTTATCACAGGAGTTGGTGCAACGGGAAGTAACCATTATGCAAGGAACACTGCAATGCACGCACTATGCGCTTCAATATGGTGTGGCTATGAACATTGCAGGTGGTACACACCATGCTTTTACAAACAAAGGTGAGGGATTTTGCTTGTTGAATGATATAGCCATTGCGTCAAACTATTTGCTTGATAATGAATTGGTAAAACAAATCCTGGTCGTTGACCTTGATGTTCACCAGGGAAATGGTACTGCACAAATATTCAGGGATGAGCCCAGGGTGTTTACCTTCAGTATGCATGGCTCGAATAATTATCCTTTACAAAAAGAACACTCGGATTTAGACATAGGCTTGCCGGACAAGACTGATGATTCCTTTTATTTAAAGACGCTGGATACAAACCTGAAGAACCTTCTCGATAAGGTTGAACCCGATTTCCTTTTCTTTCAATCGGGTGTGGATATACTGGATACCGATAAATTAGGGAAACTTTCTGTTACACGCGAAGGATGCAAACAACGTGATCGTATTGTATTGGAAGCTGCTAAACAAAATAGCATTCCTCTGGTGGCGAGTATGGGCGGGGGATACTCCGAGAACTTTCGTGATATTATTGAGGCGCATGCCAACACGTACCGGTTAGCCCAGGAAATTTTCTTTTGAGCAATGCCTTTTACCTTTTCCCATCCGGCTATTATTCTCCCGTTTGCCAAAATCCGATCGGCTTATGTTTCTATGTCGTGTTTGGTGGTGGGCAGCATGACGCCCGACTTCCAATATTTTCTTCAGATGAAGTTGAAAGGAAGGATTATGCATACCTGGCACGGTGCTTTCATTGTTGATCTTCCCATCGCTTTAATGCTGATTTTTATTTTTCACCTGATCGTTAAAAAGCCATTGATTGAAAATTTACCAACTTATTTTCAATCACGCTTAATGGATTTGTACACGTTGGACTTTATTCAGTCCTTCCGCAAAAACTATGTTGGCTATTTGTTGTGTCTGCAAATAGGAATTTTGTCACATATCTTTTGGGATAGCTTTACGCATTCCAATGCCTACTTTGTCGAGCATATGGAGTTCCTCACCTGGAATGTGGAATATGAAGGAATACCCGATAAACCTTTGTATCGGTATATTCAACACATCAGCACAATAGTAGGTGCGATAATCATTGCTATGTTTTTTCATTTTCTTCCGGTTCGGATAATTCGTAGTAATTGCAATTGGCGTTACTGGTTGCTTGTGTTGTTGTTTTTTGCTGTTGCATTTTTGATCCGCTGGGTATTTGGATTTCGTTTTTTTGGTGACTTTGTTGTTGCATTCATTAGTTGCATTTTTCTTGGGTTCATTTTAGCAGGAATAGCCTTTCATCCGTTTGTAAAACGGTTGCTCAGTCAGTAGTTTTTTAATCTGTTTTGCTGTAAATACGCCTTTTATATGGAGTATATCAGCAGCCGTAAAACGTTATGGTCGGTTATCACCGCCTCTTCAGTAGGCACCTTAATTGAGTGGTACGACTTTTACATTTTTGGTAGCCTTGCTGTAATTCTTTCCGAGCAGTTCTTTCCGCAGACCAACCCAACAGCCGCTTTCCTCTCTACATTGGCCACGTTTGCAGCGGGCTTCATCGTACGTCCGTTCGGTGCGCTGGTGTTCGGCCGGTTAGGTGATATTGTAGGCAGAAAGTATACTTTTCTGGTAACGCTTACGCTGATGGGGGCTTCCACGTTCGCGATTGGTTTGGTGCCGAATTATGAAAGTATAGGTATGGCAGCACCCTTAATCGTTTTGGTGCTGCGGTTGGTGCAGGGGCTGGCTCTTGGTGGAGAATATGGAGGTGCGGCAACGTATGTAGCTGAACATGCTCCTGCAGCAAAGCGAGGGTTTTACACCAGCTTTATCCAAACTACGGCAACACTGGGGTTGTTTGTTTCCATCGGTGTAATCTTAGCGGTACGCGAGTGGATTGGCATTGAAGCCTTTTCAACATGGGGCTGGCGTGTTCCGTTTATTTTGTCTGCCGTGCTGGTCGCGATTTCCATTTACATCCGGTTGCGCATGCAGGAGTCGCCCTTGTTTGCGAAAATCAAGTCGGAAGGAAAGCTTTCTAAAAATCCGATTAAGGAAAGCTTTACCAAAAAAGAAAACCTGTTGTTGGTGTTGCTGGCCTTGTTTGGCGCAACAGCCGGACAGGGTGTGGTTTGGTACACCGGACAATTCTATGCACTCTCGTTTATCCAAAAAACCTGCAACATTGAATTTGTTCAGTCTTACCACATCATAGCCATTGCTTTATTGATCGGCACACCGTTGTTCATTTATTTCGGTTGGTGGTCGGATAAAGTGGGAAGGAAATACATTATGATGGCCGGCCTGATATTGGCCGTTATCTGTTACCGACCCCTTTACAGTAAAATGTATGCGTTGTCGAATCTATCCGGTAAAACCGAAATTGTAGAAAAGCTGGAAGTAAGCACTTCATACCAACTTGACAATACCGATTCGATAAAAGTGGTGTCGCGTGTGCATCAGTATACCGATGGTTATCAGCTTCTTGAAACAACAAAGTTCAATGCTGCTGATGTTGAAGTGGGAACAGCTAAGCAAATTGTGTTAAATGATGAAGCCAAGCGCATGATGATCTTGCTGGTGTTCATCCAGGTTGTTTTTGTAACCATGGTTTACGGACCGATTGCAGCGTTTTTGGTTGAATTGTTTCCAACACGCATACGGTACACGTCTATGTCGTTGCCGTATCATATCGGCAATGGAATTTTTGGCGGACTTACCCCATTTATTGCTACCAGTTTGTATGAACTCAGCAAATCCGAAACAAATCCTTCCGGTGATGTGCTGGCCGGATTGTGGTACCCGATAGGCATTGCCATAATCTCATTTATTATCGGCATGATCTTTTTACCGAAAAAAATCAAAGGCGAAGTATTGGAAGAATAGATGGCAAAGAAATCACAATGGACACAGGTGGGCAAACGCAAGTTGGAATTATCCAACCTGGATAAGGTATTGTTTCCTGAAGACGGCATTGTGAAAGCGGAAGTGATTGCCTACTATTTAAAGATTGCACCCACTATTTTAAATCATATCAAAGGTCGCGCGTTAACCTTAATTCGTTTTCCGGATGGCATTCATGGTGAAATGTTCTACCAGAAAAACCGGCCGGAGTGGGCGCCCAAGTGGCTGGAGTTTGAGCGACTGGGCAAAGAAGAAAAGGATTACATCATTGCCACCGAGCCCGCCTCGTTGGTCTGGCTTGCCAACCTGGCTTCGCTTGAGTTACATCAACTGCATAGCCGCAGGCCAAATTTCGATTTTCCGGATTACATGGTGTTCGACCTCGATCCACCGGAAGGATACTCGTTCGAAAAGATTGTTTCCCTGGCGTTCGACTTGCGGGCTCATGTTGAATCTTTCGGCTACACGGCTTTTGTCAAGACTACTGGTGGAAAGGGAGTTCACATCTGTTGCCCGCTTGAACCGAAGTTTGATTTTCATACGGTGTTTGAATCGGCACAACTCATTGCACAGCCTTTTGTGGATGCAAATGCAAAAGAAACCACGCTTCACATAAAAAAGGATGCACGAAAAGGTCGGGTGTTGATTGATATATACCGGATACGCTCAGGACAAAGCATTGTATCGCCTTACAGTTTACGCGGTCGGGTAGGAGCACCGGTGTCCATGCCATTGAAGTGGGAAGAGTTGGCGGTATTGAAGCGTCCGCTGGAACACAACATATACAACGCGATTGATAAAGTTTTGAATGATGGCGATGCCTGGGAAGGCATGGATGCGTTTGCCGTTGAATTGCACAACCACAGAAAGCGCGTAGTGGCAAAGGAGTTACCGGCTTCAAAGAAAAGAAAGACACCCGCCCAGCTTGAATCATATGAAAAGAAACGCGACTTCAAAAAAACACCGGAGCCTGATGCCCGGATTGTGGAAGGCGGTGGAAATAATTTTGTGATTCACCGGCATCATGCCTCACATCTTCACTATGATTTGCGATTGGAACAGGATGGTGTGCTGAAATCGTGGGCCGTGCCCAAAGGCATGCCGCCCCATCCGGGTGTGAAGCGGTTGGCCGTTCAAACCGAAGATCACCCCATGAAGTACCTGACGTTTGATGGCAAGATTCCCAAAGGACAATACGGTGGTGGCGACATGTGGATTTATGCGTTGGGCAAATACACGATCACCAAAGAAAAGAAAGACGGATTTTATTTCAGGTTGAGCAGCAAGGAGCTGACAGGGGAGTATCGCATTTACCAGATCAAGCAGAAAGAGTTTTTGCTTGAACGGGTGGACATTCCTCAGGTCGATTTTCTGAAAGATGAGATAGCCCCCATGTTGGCTGATAGCTCTTCAGCGTTACCCTCACGTACAGATGATTATATCTATGAAGTGAAGTGGGATGGCATTCGTGCACTGATTGCATTGGAGGATGGACAACTTCGTATCCGAAGCCGGAATCAGAATGACATCACCAACCAATTTCCGGAGTTGCTGATTCCCGATAAGGCCTTCAGGGCTACGAACGGATTGTTTGATGCTGAAATCGTTTGCCTGAATAAGCAAGGAAAACCCGAATTCAAGAAGGTGATCAACCGGCTAAAGGCTTCCGGTGAAACCAACATCAATACGTTATCGAAATCGAGCCCGGTGTATTGCTACATTTTCGATTGCCTGTATTTAGATGGCCGAAGCTTGATCAATGAGCCGTTGTTGCAACGCAAAATTTGGTTGAAGGACGCCATCAAAAAAGATACACCTTATCGCATAAGTGAGTGGATGGAAGATGGTGAAGGCTTGCTGGAGGCTGCGCGGGCGCACAACCTGGAAGGTATTATGGCCAAGCGCAAGGATGGACGTTACTTTCCCGGCAGGCGAAGTGATTCCTGGTTAAAAATCAAGATAAGGAATACAGCCGATTGCGTAGTGATCGGGTACAACACAGGTAAAGGCAACCGGAAAGATGCTTTTGGTGGACTGCACCTGGCGCAGTGGGAAGGTGATGCATTAGTCTATCGTGGAAAAGTGGGAACCGGTTTTGATGACGCCACGATCAAAGATATTTTTTCACGCATTAAAAAGTTGAAGGAAATCAAGAAACCCGTTAAAGAAAAAGTACTTGATGAGAAAGTATCCACCTGGGTGGAACCAAAAATAGTACTTGAGGTAACCTACGCATCCCTCACCCCGGATGAAAACTTCAGGGAACCGGTGTTTGTGCGGTTGCGGGAGGATTTGATGATTTAATAATTTGATTTCTATTTGAACATAATCTATTTTGAGAAATTAAGCCCTTTATATCTACATATGCTGCGAAGAATTATAAAATGGACAATAGGTACGATGATGGGCCTGTTATTCATGTTTTTTATATACGGCATGGTGAAGCAACAGAATTATAATGTTTATATCAAAAGGGAGTTTCCGCCAACGGGTACATTCTCCGACATCGGAGCAAATAGGATTCACTTCAAGTACTATGATAAAGGTGAAATCACATTTATTTTACTATCCGGATTAGGTGAAACCCTCAATACCTGGCATAAGATAGAAGAGGAGTTAGCAACCAGAGGACGGGTATTCATGTACGACCGGTCCGGGCTGGGTCACAGTGAAGAAGGAATTTTACCGCGTTCAGTGGATAATCTTTCAAATGAATTAAATGAACTCTTGAAAAAGGAAAATATCCCCGGGCCTTATGTTCTGGTTGGGCATTCTGCAGGTGGATTCCTGGCAAGGTATTATGCGTACAAATATCCGGATAGTATACTGGGCGTTTTTCTCATTGATCCGTATCAGGAGATGAGTCGTGAGGAATTTGGTGAGTGGCCCACAAGTTATAAGCTAATTAATTGGATGTTGCGAAATGCTTCGTGGAGCGGCATCCCGTTTTTGTTGCTGCCTGATCCTCCGCATCCTACCTACAAAACATCCAAAGCACTGAGAACATTTGGAAATGAGGCATTCGCAGAAAGCATTTCGTTAAAGCAGTTTTCTGAAGTTCGCAGGGATGGCATGCATCTGCCTGTCTACCTGTTAACGGCTGAAAAATCAAACCCAACCTATGTTGCGTTATTTAAGAAATGGAACCAGAAAATACTGGATACGTATTCACATGAAATCAACAAGCACATACTGGTAGATAGTAAGCATCACATTCATATGGAGCAACCTTCAACGGTTTTGATTGAGCTCGATGAATTTGTGCGAAGAATTGAAGCTGCTGAATCGGAAGTTTTTTAGCACTTTAAGCGATTAGAAACAAAGAGAACGCTGATACAACTACTTAATAGGCCTGCAAAACCCTTCTTTAACTTTTTGATCAACCCGGTAATTTGATTTCTCCGCTTTTTTTAAATCATCACAGGCCTCTTCCATTTTATTCAACCGATAATACGCAATCGCCCGGTTATAATAAGCCACCCCGTACCCCGGCTGATAGGTGATGGCTGCACTGTAATCTTCAATGGCTTCTGTATATTTTTTCTGTGTTGCCAGAATGTTTCCACGGTTAACCCACGCCTTTACAAAGCCTTCATCCAGTTCAATAGCTTCGGTATAATCGCGATAGGCGCCCGCAAGGTCATGTAGTTTTTCTTTTGCCATGCCACGGTTGAGCCAGATTTCCGGATTTGCCCGATCCAGTTTTATAGCCTGATTGTAGTCGGCCAATGCACCGGCATAATCTTTTCGCAATAAGCGGTAATAGGCCCGCTCAAGGTAGGGATCAAGCATGAGTGGATCTGCTTCAATGGCTTCGGTTAATTGTTGCTCGGCTGTATTAAACTCACCTTTGCGAGCTGAAAGAGATGCCAGGTTATGCTTGGCGATGGGATGATCCGGATCTAATGTCAATGCTTTTTGGAAATCTTCATCAGCTCCGGCAATAGCGCATGCCTGTTTGGCCATAGCACGATTAATGAAGTAATCGGCTTCGCTAATGTTAAGCCTGATGGCTGAGTCAAAGTATTGCATAGCCAGAGGGCAATTCTTCAACTGTGTTTCAATCAACCCGAGGTAATTATATACCTGCGATTGGATGGCTCCCTGGGCCGTCAGTATCTGATCAGTGCCTGGGCTGTGGGCCGATTGCCTGTAATATATGGTATTGGTTTCACCGGCAGGGAGCTTTAGCAATTTTATAAAATCCTCGCGCGCCAGCAGGGGTTGGTTTAACTGGTAGCGAAGGGCACCCCGGCTCAGCAGCACTTCGTACTGATCGGGCATAAACTCCAGGCTTATGGTGTAGTCGCGTAAGGCGCTGTTAAAATCATTTAACCGTTCATTAACGGCTGCTCGCGTAGAATAGGCTTCGGCAAAACCCGGATCTTCCGAAATGCTCCTTGTCAGAAGGCTTCTGGCTTCTTCAAAGTTGCCTGATGCCATCGCTAAAATGCCCTGATTATAGAATTCTTCAGCTCGCTGCTTTCTTACCTGGGCCAAGCCGGCAAGGGAAATGAAAAGGCTAATAAGCAGGATTACAATTCGCATAATCGAACAATGCAGAGTATTAACCAAGTAACAAACTTTTACCCGAAATAAATCGAACTTTTGGTACTGCCGTTTGTTAAAAGTTTATGGATAAGTCAAAAAAATCAACCCGAAAAGCCAAAGCACCTGCTTCAGCTGAAGCCTTACTAGCTGCCTACCAGGAGTATCTGCTCACGCATGGCAAACAACCTTCAACCGTTTATAAGTTTTGCCTCGACTTGGGTCTTAAAGAGGCCGATTTCTACAAAGTTGCAGGATCGTTTGAAGCCCTGGAGAAACTGATATGGTCAGATTATATCCATAAAACAATTGACCGCCTGGAAGCTGATGGTGATTATGCAAACTTCAGTGCAAGAGAAAAGCTGTTGGCATTTTATTTCACCTTAGCCGAAACGTTGAAAGCTAACCGGAGTTTTTGCGTGTTATTGTTAAACCGTCATCCAAAGCTGGAGATAGTGCCCGGCTTTTTAAAGCCTTTCAAAAGCAAATTTGAAGAGTTTGTTAGCCAGGTGTTAAATGATGGCAAATCAAAAGGTGAAGTTGCCGAACGTCCTTATCTTGATAAACGATACCCTCAATTGTTTTGGGTGCACCTGAGCTTGTTGTTACTCTTCTGGAAAGATGATGACAGCACGGACTTTGAAAAGACAGATGCTTTCATAGAGAAATCAGTAAATCTTGCTTTCGACCTGATTGGTAAGGGAGCGCTCGACTCCGCCATTGATTTCGGAAAGTTTTTATACCAAAGCAGAATGAATTAATTAATCCGAAGGGACGACCACGTGAAAGAATTTGATAAAATTCCCGTTACCAAGGTGCAACGGGCTTCAAAGTTTATTGCTACTGGTGCTAAAATTGGCACCAATTATCTAAAGCATTATGGCAGAAAGTTAGTCGATCCGACAACCACCCGAAATGAGTTGCATGAGGATAATGCCAAGGATATCTATAATTCACTAAGTGAGCTAAAAGGAAGCGCGTTGAAAGTTGCCCAGATGTTAAGCATGGATAAGAACCTCTTACCCAAAGCTTACCAACAAAAGTTTTCGATGGCACAGTATAGTGCCCCACCGCTATCCTATCCGTTGGTGGTAAAAACATTCCAGCAGTACTTTGGCAAGAGCCCTGACAAGATTTTTGAAACGTTTACCCATAAAGCTGTCAATGCTGCCTCTATGGGGCAGGTTCATCAGGCTACCCTAAACGGCAAAAAGCTTGCGGTAAAAATTCAATACCCTGGAATCGGGAACAGTGTTAAGTCTGACCTGGCGATGGTTAAACCAATCGCGTTAAGCATGTTCAATCTTAATCCGGCCGAATACAATGAGTTTATCCAGGAAGTGGAAATGCGAATGATGGAAGAAACCGATTATACACTGGAGCTGAAGCGGTCTATGGACTTATCAAAGAAAAGCAGTCATATTTCCAACATCCTTTTTCCTCAGTACTATCCACAATATTCTTCCGAGCGGATTTTAACCATGGACTGGATTGAAGGTAAGCCCCTGGGTGAAGTTATAGGAAAGGACTTTCCGAAGGAAGCCGGACAAAAGTTAGGGCAGGCCATGTGGGATTTCTATCACTTTCAGATGAATGAGCTGCGCAGCGTTCATGCTGACCCGCATCCGGGAAATTTTATTATTACGCCCGACTATCAACTCGGCATTATCGACTTTGGTTGCGTAAAAGTTATACCTGATAAATTTTATAAACTATATTTCAGGTTATTGGATCGTAACCTACTGAACAACCCGAAGGAGTTAGAACAAGTATTCTATGATCTGCATTTTATCTATGCCGATGACCCAGCCAAAGACAAGCAGTTTTTTATAAAGCTTTTCACGCAGCTTGTTGAGTTACTTAGCCGTCCGTTCAATGGGGAGTATTTTGATTTTGCCGATGGCGCCTATTTTGAAACGCTTTACAACTTTGGCGAAAAGCTGTCAAACATGAAAGAATTACGAGAGTCCAAAAAGGCCAGGGGTGTTCGTGATGCATTGTACATTAATCGCACATATTTTGGGTTGTACAACTTATTGCATGATCTGAAGGCGAAGGTGCAAATAACACACGTAACAGATTAGCGCCTTTGGTTATCAAGGAAAAAATTCACCCTGACTTTAAACATAGTTTCGAGGCGAGGTTGCCCGGCAATGAATTTGGTAATGTTCAGTGCGGCTGACGTGCGCTCACCAATCATTTTCCCCAGATCAAGACGTAAGAATATAAAGTAGGCATCCTCTGCGAATGATTGAATGTATTCAGGATTTAATGAAATCCAGCCAGACCATTCGTCAAGAACGAATGTGGCCGGAATATTTATGCTGAGCACTTGTAGTTTGTCTTCTTTATCCTGATCCTCCGGATCAGGTACACCGTCTCCGCCACCAAGGCTATTTAATCGTGCGGATGAAAACTGAAAATTAATTTGCGGAAAGAGATAAAATGCAGGATCAAGTCTGTATGTGAAAACCACGCCTGGTTTAAACACCCAGGCTCCTGTACCTCTGCCGAGTTGCTCGTTTCCGGTTGGGGCTGTTACCTCCATAAAGGTTGAAATGCGCTGAAGTCCTAGCGCATCTTTTTTCTGGATCGGAACACCGATGTATGTAAATTTTATATCACCAATTCCGGTGGTATTTTCAAATCCGGCAAAATCACTGCTAAAGATAAAATGAACTACAGGAAAGGTTATGCCCATTAAATGTCTCTTTCCGGGCAATCCGTAATAAAACCCGGGCCGGAAGGCAAAAAACTTGTTTTCGGCAACAAAATAGTAGGAGTCAAAGTCGATTCCCAGCCTGCTCTCCATATTAACCGGGTTATAGGGTTCGCGCGAATCCATGGCCGTTTGGGCACGCAACCCAGCCATAAAAAGAAGGTTGGAGAAAAGAGAAAGAAGAAGGAGCTTTTTCAGGATCATATGCTTAAAGATAACAGCCCTTAACTTAATTTGTTAAATACATTCATTGTCAATACTTTAGTATTACTTATTTAATCTTTTAAACTAAGTGTTATGAGAGCCATCTGGAAGGGGCATATCCGTTTTTCGCTGGTTACTATACCTGTGCGGATTTACAATGCCATTGATTCTGCCCAAACCATAAGTTTCAATTTGCTTTCCCGTAAGGGGCATAATCCTGTTGCTTATGAGAAGAAGGACAAGGTAACGGGTGAAACCCTGAAGACTGAGGACATCATTAAAGGGTATCAATATGAGCCTGGGCAATTTGTAATTATTGACGAGGAGGACTTCAGCAAGGTCAAGTTGAAGAGTACGCGTATTATAGATATTGAGGGTTTTGTGCAGGCTGAGGAAGTTCATGCTACCTTATATGAATCACCATACTACATAGGTCCTGATGGTGATGTAGCAGCCAAAAGTTATGGGCTTTTGTGCGAAACCTTGAAACAAACAGGTCGTGTAGGTGTGGGGCGTGTAGTATTACGCGACCGCGAAACGGTGGTGCTGTTGGCCCCGCATGAAAGCGGTTTAATGGTTTACAGGCTGCGCTACCCGAATGAAGTGCGAAGCATTAAAGAAGTGCCCGGTATATTGGAAACCATTAATGCCGATAAGGAACAACTTAAACTTGCAAAAACCCTGGTCGATTCCATGACCCGTCAGTTTGTGGATATTGAGATGAAAGATCATTACACCGAAGAACTGAAGAAAATGATCCAGGCCAAAATTGAGGGTAAAGAAATTATTTCCGTTGCAGAAGAGGAACCTGAGGTTGTGGATATCATGACAGCCCTGAAAGCCAGTATAGAGCAGGCCAAAAAGAAACCCATGGAGAAGGCCAAAGGAAAAGCCGGGGAAGAGAAGAAAGTTTCGGTTAGAAGGAAGTCTGCATAGCGGAGGTCAATGGTCACTTAGTCGCTAGTCAAAGGTTAATAGTCATTGACAATCGTCAATAGCTCTTAAGTTTACTGTACTTGATTCCCCATTCATGCTTACCTTTGTCGTATGGCGAAAGTGGTAAAATTTCCTGGGCCAGAGCCTGTTAAATTCGGGTTACAAAAGGCACAAAAAAAGAAACGAAGCGAACTGGAGAAACACGGCCAGCTTAACCTGTTTCAGGGTGGGAGGGTTATTAAGCTTGGTCAATTATCAACTTTTGAAGAAGCACTGCTGCTGGATGAACAGGGCGATCGCATTAATGCCAAAAATCTTTATCATAAAGCCATTGAAGAAGGAGAGTGCCTGGCTGATGCATATTGTAATGTTGGCATACTGGAGTCGTACGAAGGCAACCACTCCCGTGCCATTGATAATTTTACCCGGGCACTAAAGGAAGATCCAAGACATTACGAGTCGCATTATAACCTTGCTAATTTGTATGCCGAAGTAGGAAACTATAATCTGGCAAAAGTGCATTACACCATAGCGATAGAGCTGGAGCCTTCTTATCCTAACAGTTATTTCAATTTGGGCTTAACCCTTGCGGTAACCAAAGACTTTAATGAAGCAGTGGAAGCCCTTCGCCACTTTACGCGTTTATCGCCTGCCGATGATCATAAGCAGGTTAATCAACTGATTGATCAGTTGAGCTCACTTCTTTAAGGTTATACCAGGTAAAACGTAAGGAAGAATAATATAATCCGGTAGGCCTCCAGCGCAAGAAATAACCCCACAATGCCCAGTGCACACTTCACATACAACCGTTTACCCTTTTGCGCGTAAAAAGTTTGCGAAGCACGAAGCAGGAAATAAAGATTGGTGGCCACAAATACAACAGTAAGTGTGGAATCATTCAGGTAGCCTTCCCACCCCGAATTACCCCACCGAAGCACAATATTTGTAATCCATAAAATTGCCGATAGTAAAATCGCATTGACAAAAATGTTGAAGCAGGCCAGTTCAACCGCCAACGTTGTATGATCTGTAAAGTACCGGTTTTTCTTTCTGTAAATGATGCTGAGTGGAATGGAAGCGAGCAGAACAAAAATGACGATTAAAAGTTTGGCGAGGCTTGTGGTTTTGGCATTGAACATCAGTTCAAAGGCCGCCAGGCTCAATCCCTCTTCGGTAAGCCTGTTCACAACCATGTTTCTCGCCATGGTGCTGTGAAACAGGTAATACATTTGTGTGCGTAGCGATGAACTGAATAATTGAAGGATTGGAAATAAGAAATAAACGAGGTTAAGAATAAAAAATAGTTGTAATGGACGTATGTAATTAACCCTGCGTCCATCCACATATTCTTTTGAAATGAAACCGGGGTTAACAACCGATAGCCACAGGGACTTAACAAATTTATTATCGGCAAAGGTTACGGCAATTAGTATGTTGTTCAAAAAGGCACGCAATGTTCTGTCTTTGGGTAATATTACTTTTTCACCACACAGGTTACAGTAAGTTCCCTTGAAGTGATGGTCACAACTTTTGCAGGTATGTTCGTGAAGCGCAGACACGTTTTATTTATTTAATTTTTTAATTGTTCTTCTTGCTCTGGAAATAAACCCGGCTGAACCATACGGCAGTTGGTCTTCCAAAACTAGAAGTAACTCCCTTTTCAAATCAGGCTTATCTTCAGCAATATTAGCTAACACGGTCATGGAAAACACCCTTACTGCAATGGGTTCTTTTGGATCTATAAGATACTGAAAGCATAAATCAACAGCTAAACCTTGAAGTTTTCCGGGAATATCTACATACTGAAGAAGTCGGACGGTATTGCGTTTTACAGCATTATGAAGCGGTTCCTTTTTTAGATTTTGCAGAAGTAATTTCAGGTAGGGTTTGGCCAATTCCGGATTCTTTTCAACACAAACCGTTAGCGGCCAGGATGCCCGTTGTGCAAGGCGATAAGGCCCGTTTAAGAATAGTTTAACCAGGTCATTGAATTTCGTAGCATCGTTTCCGATATACTTGATAATCCGCAGTACCTGCGCTTTGTTTGTTATCTTCAGTAATTCGTGTCGGAGATTCAAGTGCTGATAACTAATTTTAGCTCAGGTTATTCGAAACCATCTCAAAAATACGTAGGTCATTGAGATCCGCTACAGGCGGAGAAGCAATCCCAATTTCAACGTGGAAAGTGGGATTGCTTCGGTCGTTCCCTGCCTGTCCGGCAGGCATGCTCCCTCACAATAACGTACTCTTTATTTTTGAAATGGCTTCTCCAAAAATACTCAAATCATTTATTTCGCTTCTTTATCTGGTCCAGGATGGATTTAGGTATTTCACGGCAGGAGCAATGTTTGTGATGCTCAATGTGCCAGGCAATCCGCTGATCAAGCGTTGCATTTTTTGGCATACGATGGGAAAGATGCCATTCCCGATTCAATTTCATAGTTGTAAAGTAGGATTCTGCTTTTATGTTTGAGATGATCAATATCAGTGGACCATTTGATCTTGATCAGGCTAATTTGTATAAAACTCAACGATCTTAGACTACGACAACTAAAAATTACGATATGAAAAATACAGGAATATGGATTGATACGCGTGAAGCTGTGATTGTTCACCTGGAAAGTGAAGGGGAAATTAGAATTGTTCATGTCCTTTCAGACGCAGAACGAAAACCTAAAGTTGAGGGTGAGAAATCAAAACGAACAAAACGTGGAGGTATTGGTTTTGACTATGAAAGTTCGCAGAAGAATAAGTTCAAAGAGGAGCTGAAAAGATACTACGCCCGGGTAATAGAGGCATTAAGCGGAGTAGATAGCCTTTATATAATTGGGCCGGCAGAAGCAAAAGTTGATTTAGAAAAGCAACTTAAGAAAAATCCTGAGCTTAAGTCTAAAATTTTAACGGTCGAACCTTGCGATAGCCTAAGTGAA
The DNA here is from genome assembly GCA_002344065.1 of Flammeovirgaceae bacterium UBA2366. GTDB lineage: Bacteria > Bacteroidota > Bacteroidia > Cytophagales > Cyclobacteriaceae > UBA2336. The sequence goes on along the minus strand of DDTK01000011.1, from coordinate 190,755 downwards.
AGTAAAATAATAGAGCGTATTCGCCTGTTTTTTGAATCGCGTGAGAAAAACAAAAAAACCAGAAAATAGCTTATGCGCTATGCCTGTATAGACGTGAGCCAGCTTCCCACTCCGACATTTGATTGATCAGTTCTCTTTCTTGCGGGGAGAAGGTTGTTTCTTTTGATTTCCGGATGGATTGAAAGTATTTCTCAAGACTCGGGTAGAATTGTAGCCGGTATTTAAAAACGGCCTTACTTCCAATAGCCTTTTTGAGGTCTCGCAGCGATGACCGGTCGTCAATCCAAAGCAAGTACAATGAGTCGCTTTCTGCCGAGCCCGGCATAAACGGAAAGTTTGATTTATCCAGATTGCGTAATACTTCTTCTTTAAAATCCGGCTTTCCGGAAATATAAACAGTAATCCATTCCATAGAGAACACTCCTTCTTTCATCTTTCGCAGTATTTACTTACGGGCTTCCGTACAACTTCCAACGATAGTATGGTGCTGACGTATTCGTAAAAAATTATTTGTAACTTACTGTGAATCAATAGTTTTATAGTTTCAATGCAATATAAACGAAAGGTGGAGCATAAGGTTCCACGAAACGCAAAATGATTTTGTAATTTTCTTAATACAGCTTCGTGATTTCGTTCAAACTCTGTATACCTTAAGTGTTTACTGATCACTGATGACAGCATTACCTTCTTCTTTACCAGCCAGACGAGGATATCGGCCTAATGCTGAAGTGCGCTTAGTTCGAGCCGGTCATGAGTATTTTGATTTACTGGAGAAACTTATCCACGAAGCAAAAAACACGATTCACCTTCAAACCTACATCTTTGAGCCGGATGAAACAGGCAGGCGTGTGGCGAATGCCCTCATTAAAGCATCCAAACGTGGTGTACAGGTTTACCTGATCGTGGATGGCTATGCTTCACAAAATCTCTCCAAAGAATTCATTCAAAAACTACGCGAAGCGGGTATTTACTTCCGATTCTTTGCTGCATATTTCAAGAGTAAGTACTTCTATTTTGGACGAAGACTACATCACAAAGTTTGTGTTGTGGATGGGCGCTTTAGTATGGTAGGCGGAATAAATATCGGTAACCACTACAACGATACACCAGAAAATGTAGCCTGGCTTGACTGGGCTGTATTTATTGACGGAGATGTGAGCTTAAGACTTCAGAAGATTTGTGAGGCTCGTGTAAAGGGTAAAAAAAAATATTTCAGAAGACACAAACGAGAGGTTAAACAGGAAGGTTTGCCTGTTATTTTAGCAAGACCACGTATCAATGATTGGGTACGAAGAAAAAAACAGATTACTTCCAGTTACCTGGAGATGTTCCGTCAGGCGCAATCCTCCATTCACCTGATATCAAGCTATTTTTTACCGGGCAATCTTTTACGCAAGCATATTGCAGCAGCTGCCAAGCGCGGGGTAAAAATTAAAGTTATTGTTGCCGGCATTTCTGATGTAACCCTCGCAAAATATGCTGAGCGCTATATGTACGGTTGGTTTTTAAGAAGAGGTGTTGAGATATGGGAATACCAGCGCAAAGTACTTCATGCGAAGTTGGGTACTTATGACGGCCAGTGGGTAACGGTTGGTTCTTATAACCTGAATAACATCAGTGCATACGCCAGTGTGGAATTGAATGTTGATGTGTATAATCCTGATTTTGCGTACAATGTTGAAAAGAGACTGGAAAGAATTATTGAGTTGGAGTGCATTCAGGTAACTCCTGAACTTTATACTAAAAAGCAAACGCTGTTCGAGTTGTTTTTGCAACGAAGTGCCTACGATATCTTCAGGATAATCCTTTTTCTCTTCACGTTTTATTTCAAACAACGAGACTGAAAAGCAGATTTGGTATAACAATAATTATTTCCTTGGATCCCGAATAGTAAAGACCCTTGAAATACAGAATCCAAAATGAATTTCTCCTTTTAGAAAATCTCCTGTTGTTTCAGTGATAAAGGATCGTTCAGTCATGCCGGTTGAATTAGTCAGGTATAACTGAAAAACATGTCCCCCGGTTTCAATATCCACACCAATACCAAGCGAGTTTGTTGTGTCTGGTAGTTTTGAATTTGGGAATTGATAGTAGTACTCCGCATTGATGGTCACGCGCTTACTAACCTTTAATCGTCCACCAAAACCTAATGAAAAAAAATCGTTTGGCAGGGTGGTACCCGGTACCAAATTATAATGGTTCATGGAGGGCATGAGCTGAAGGGAGAGGCTCTCATTAAATTTTCGGGCAACAAGTATTTGGTAAGTGTAATAAAGATTAGATGTTTTGAAATTTTCACGATCGGTGGTACTGGGCTTTATTGTCTTGTATACCATTGCGGCCATAAGACTAACGGTTACAGGTGTTTTTTTTGCGCCACTTGATTGTCGAATCAACTTATACTTGGTAAAACCATCAAGTTGCTTTTCGAATGTGCTCCTGCCGATACCTATCATCCACCTGTTGGTTAGTCCATAGTCCAAACCCAATCGGGTAGTGGCCTGGTCTAATCCAAAGAATTCATATAAACCACTATTGATGTACCCAAAACGGTGCGATATTCTGAAGTCCAATACGCCCCCGGCTACGTTTTCAACGGAATGTCCATTGATGAGTCTAGTTGTTTTAAAAGTGGCAGTAGTGTAATCAGGCTTTTTGTCTTTTTCTGTTTCATCTTCCAGCATTTTTAATAAATCATCCTGAGCCATAGCAACCTGTGACAAGAGAAATAGGAGAATGAAAAGCGTTGATTTACGGGCTATCATTTTTTGGGCTGGTATTCACAGTTTACTTTTACTTCTACGGTTTCTGATATTTTATCGGCAACCAAAGCAGGTATTGAAATATTATAGTCGGCAAGACGTACCAAAAATGTACTTAAGGTGGTTACTTTGCTTCCTGAAATATTTATTGTACCAGTTGAGGTGATTGATTTCTTTACACCATGAATGGTTAGCTCACCTTCTACACTTACCGGGTAGTTGCCATTGGTGTTGAAATTAACATTTCCAGGGTTGGTGATTTTTCCACTAAAGGTCGCCTTAGGAAATTTATCGGATTCCATGTAGTTCTCATTAAAGTGTTCTTCCATCAGGGCGCGTTCAAACCGAAAACTTTTAATCAAAACAGCAAAGGCCAATTCTCCGGTGGATGAATTTATCATGGCAGTAACCTCATTATTTACAGCATCAATATTTTCCATGGGCGTTTTGGAGTAAAATGATATTTGTCCATTGCGGGTCATGTACATGGGCTGTGCAAAACTTGCTATAGTAATAAGCAGGGTAAGGGAGAGAAGCGAACTTTTCATTTCTTTTGCATTTAGTTGTTTAATTTTCCGGCAGAGATCCAGTTTTGAATTTTTTGAATTTCGCAGTTTGGCATTTTACCGCTGTTCTTTGGCATTGGCGAATAGCCACCAGCGTGATTTATGCTCCCCATCAGACTACCATTATTTGCATAGATTAGTACATCAGCATAGTTGTCTAAGCGAATGTTAGCCGAAGGAGAATTGCCACTATGACAATTGTTACAGCGACCGTCTAAAATGGGTAATATCTCTTCATTAAATGATGGAGAGGCTGATGGAACACAGTTTGCAGTGCCCGGATATAGTATTCCTTCTTTATCATAGTAGCACCCCGACATTAGTAAAATGCCTGAAATGACTACCGCCATACTCAATTTTTTCATTGTACTAATTATTAAGTGCACCTGCTTCAATCCATTTTTCAAACTTGGCTATTTCACAATCAGAAAGTTTGGTGCCTTGGGGCATTGGTACAAAGCCACTGGTATGCTTTATGCTGCCCAGCAAACTTCCATCGTTCACATAGCTTTTCACATGCGTATAGTCGGCAAGATTTACGTTACCATTTAACGAGCCGGGTTTATGACAGCCTACACAAGAGTTGTCTAGTATAGGCTTTATTGAAAGTGCATAGGTAAATTCATTTTCATTACAAGCACATGCGCAATTGGTTGTGTTTTTTGCACCTTGGTTAATCCACAGTTTAATAGAATCTTTTTGTGCCTGCGTTAATGCTCCATCTGGTGGCATCTGATCTTCCCCGGTTTCAAATAGCACTTTATAGATTTTGCTCTCGTTGGCATTGCCTGGTTTAATACCTTTCTTTACAATATTGGCGTAACTGTCCAACATGTAACCTTCTTCATGGCTTGTAGCATCGTGGCATCCGGGTCGGGCACAAGCGGATATAAAAATCGGCAGTACATTGGCTTCAAAACATATTTGTCCGGTTGGTGTGCATCCCGGGATACTTGGCTTTCCATCGTTAAGCGAGTTGGGGTCCAAAAATGGATCGTGCACACAGGAAATTACAAGCCCGGTAAGAATAGCAAAAAGCATTCTTGTTGTAACCATAGACGTAAAAGAATATTTCAATTTCATCCGTTTTATTTAGTGCTTTAAATAGATACAGTCGGTGAGAACCACATCTGACAAAAATCCTTTGCAAATTCCTTTCAGGTGAATCGTATCTCCCGGTTTAATGTGTGTGTTGTTGGCTTCAAGCGTGCATCGAATACCAAAAATCGGGTCGTCACTTTTGAAAATCACAACTGTATTTTTATCCATATCTATTGTTACCTCATCAACTTCACCATGTACTTCAATTATTTTATCCAGATAATTCTCATTTGCAGAAATTTCATCTGACTCAAAAGCTTTAAACAATTCGGTTGCAGAAAGGGAAACAAATGGTCTTTGCTCGGCTGTTCGATGTGGTTTATTGTAGAGCCAGAATGCGATTGCCGAAACCATTACAAGTGCCGCTAGTATTGTCCATAAAATTCCTGGTTTCATCTATGTAGGATTTTATGAATCAAATGAAAAACAGAAATCTGAAGACTTTCTGGAGAAAGAGGTTATTTGTGACGAACTGACAAAAATCAGGGATAATCTGACCAATTAAATAATAGAGTGAAGGTGTGTTCGTGATTTTTGAAGCTATAACGTAAGTCAAAACCAAGCACTTTACAGATTTGCTTTGATATGGTAAGCCCTAAACCTGTTCCGCTTTTCTGGTTTGATTCACGATGAAAGCGATTAAATATCTTTTCAGGATTTAGGAGTGGATTTCCGGTATTGGAAATAATCAGTTCATTTTCTGACAATTGAATATGAATGGAGCCTCCATCAGGTGTAAATCGTGCTGCATTTGAAATTAAATTTGTCAATAATATTTCAAACAGCGCAATGTTGGTTTTAAAAATGGAGTTGCTACCGGTTATTTTTGGTACAATTTGCTTGCTTACGAAAATTTCATTGAACAGGTTAACATTTTTCAAAACAAGTTCATGCAGATTTGCGGGTTCCCTTTCAAGTGTACCGGTATTTTCAAGCTGGCTAAGAAGGAGCAGGCTCTTGTTCAGTCGATTGATTCGATCAGAAGCATCATACAACTCACTGATTATTTCAGCTTGCTCATTAGTCATTTCTGATGTTTGTATTAACAACTCCAGCTTTGTGCGGATAATTGCCAGGGGGGTCTGCAGTTCATGCGCAGCATTTTCCGTAAATTCCTTTTGGCTAATGTATGACTGGTGATTTCTTTCAGTAAGCTGAATAAGGGCTTTATTCAGATCATTGAACTCAGTGATTCTGGTATGTATTTCGGGAATGGCTGAATCTTTGTCAATCTCAAATTTTTTTAAGTTACTGACTGTCTGATAAAAAGGGGTAAATACTCTTTTGGTTAGCTTTCGATTGATTATGAGTAAGCCGGCCAACAAACTTGCCAGTATTCCTGCTTTGACAAATAAGATAATGGAGATAAGGTCCCGCGTTGTAATTAACGACTCCCGAATCAGTAATTCGTAATGCTTTCCATTCAGATAAACACCTGATCGCAGAATTCGCAAGGGCGTGACTCTGCGTTCGGAGGAATCGTATTCTTCGGTGGTATAAATTGAGTCCTTTTCGATTTTATAGGTAATCTCTTTCAGCGAAAACTCCTCATAAAAGTGCTTATAAACCTCTAATTCTTTTTCTGAAGTTATCAATCGTAATGACTGAAAAAAGCTGCTTTTATGTTCGCGAAGTTCTTCATCAATTTTATGAATGAGTACTGTGCGCAATGTAAAATAGATGGCCGGTATACTAAGCAGAAGCAGGGCCACCGCCAGCATAAAATAATATCGTGTAGTTTGTGTGAGGAGTTTCATACTTCCATTCGGTATCCAATACCATAAATTGTTTTGATGTAATCATCACAGCCTCCTTCTGTTAACTTTTTTTTCAGGTTTTTAATGTGTGAATAGATGTAATCAAAATTAATAAAGCCTTCTGCATGATCTCCACTGATATGCTCAGCAATTGCATTCTTGGACACAACTCTGTTTTTATTGAAATATAAAAACATAAGCAGGTCAAACTCCTTTCTGGTTAAGTCTAGTCTGTTTTCTTTGCAATAAACCGATCGTGAAGGCAGATCTATTTTCAGGTCATGCAGAATAATGGGGCTTGTGTTCTCTGCTTGTTTTCTGCGTATAACTGCACTGATGCGGGCACTGAGTTCCGCTAAATGAAATGGCTTCACCATATAGTCATCTGCACCCAGGTCAAGACCTTTTATCTTATCTTCAAGAGCGTTTTTTGCTGAGATGACTATAACACCGTCCATTTTATGATGCTGCTTCAGGTTTTGCAGCAGGTTTAGGCCATTGCCGTCTGGTAAGGCTATGTCCAGAAGAATACAATCATACTCGTATAGATTTATTTTTTCTTCTGCCTCGGTATACCGTGTTACCCACTCACAGGTATAGTATTGGGCATGAAGGTGTTTTACTATATCCTGGGCAAGTGCTTCTTCATCTTCTATAAGTAAGACTTTCATTTGTAAATCTGTTTTCGATTATGCAACAAGAGATTGAAATCTGAATTTATTCTGGAGTCTTTATTCCCCGTATTCGTTTAAGCAGTAACCTGACCGTCTCCTCATTCCAATTTGCAAACCTTCCGCGTTGAATCACCAGTAGGTTATCTTCAGGATGACTCAAATAAAAGTGAAATACAAATTCATTTTCGGGGGTGGCCCAACCTGTTATTTGCCCAAAACGCAAGTCATTGAAAATTAATTTGCCTTCTTTTCGCTTTACGGTATAATACCCTTGCGAGAACCTGATCAGATGTTGCAGGGATTCATGTCCGGCCACTTCATTCAATAATTCTTTGTTTTTGTAGAAGTAATGAAAGTTTATTTTTTCTTGTTGGTCAAAAACTGATCGATGCGCAACATGAAACCCGCTGTCATCTTCAACGGCAACAAACCAAAGCCAGGTGTTAAGCGGAGTAGGAGTAGTAAGAAAGCGTGAATATGCTATATTTTGAGTGGTAAGCGCCCGGGTAACATCGCGTTCAATTATGATTTTGTTAACGCCAGCGTAAAATAGATATATCGTTGAGATGATCAGGGATGCTACCGTCCATTTCATTCGTGATGCATGATCCTGGCGAGCGATCATCAATACAACTGCGGCTATGCTAATCCAAACAGAAAAGAATGGATCGGCTACAAAAATAAAATGAAATGAAATGCGCTCATGGCTGAAGGGTTCAAACCAGCCTGTACCATAGGCATTGCATCCATCAATCAGTAAATGAATGAGCATCTGCACGCCAAAGAAGAATAACCACGATCGAAAGGGCATATCCGGTTTTTGATACCATCGATCGGTAAACATTGCTAATCCAACAGCCGTAAGCCCAATAAACAAAAATGAGTGAGTAAAACCCCGATGCGCCAGCAGATTTTCCGAGAAGGACATCCAAAAAGAGGCAACAAAGTCAATATCGGGTAAACTTTGTGCTATGGCACCAAGCAATAATGCCGATTTACCGATGCGCTTGCCGGCCAATGCCTCTCCAACTACTGCCCCAAGTGCAACGTGTGTTATGGAATCCATTATTAGGTAAGAGCCAGATTTTTAACTGAATCCAAGATAATACCATTACGACCTTACTGCCTATGATATTTGTCATTTCCATTGACGGAGAACGATTCTCAGGATTTAGTGTTATAATGCAGGCAATTAAACTCAATACATGTCTAAAGTAAGTTTCGATAACAGTCAAAGTGTCTTTTTTAAGGCCATTAAGGAAAAGGTTGATCAGTATTTCATGGAGCATAACTTGAATCCGGCCGGGAATTGGAGATTGTACACAAAAGGAATATTTCAAGTCTTAACAGCCGTTTCTTTGTATGTAATTCTTGTGTTTTTTACACCAGTGCCTTGGTTGTCGATTATTCTTTGTGGTTTATTGGGTATTAACCTTGCCCTTATCGGTTTTAATGTGATGCATGAAGGCGGCCATCAAAGCTTTTCAAGGCATTCGTGGATTAATAGTATTTCAGCGTACTCGTTAAATATACTGGGCGGTAATTCATCTTTTTGGAAAGTAAAACACAATGTTAACCATCATACATATACCAATATTGAAGGGATGGACTCAGATATTGATGTATTGCCTTTTATGCGACTGCATGATGAACAGCCACGCTTTTGGTTTCATAGGTTTCAACACATTTATTGGGTATTGCTTTACGGCATATCTTACCTGGTTTGGATTTTCTACGATGACTTTCAAAAGTACTTTACGGGTAAAATAGCAGTACACATGGAGGCCAGAAAGTGGAATGCGAAAGAGCATTTTGTGTTTTGGTTTACCAAGCTGGCTTATGTTGGTGTTTATGTTGTTCTTCCTATTTTCATGGTAGGATTTGCCAAAGCACTTATTGGATTTATTATTATTACGTTTATCTGCGGCCTGTTTATCAGCATTGTTTTTCAATTAGCGCACGTAGTGCAAGGCACACAATTTCCTGCACCCAATCAACATTCCAATAAAATTGAAAATGAGTGGGCTATACATCAAGTGACCACCACAGCAAATTTTGCCACCCGAAGCAAGACTCTATACTGGCTTTTAGGAGGATTAAACTTTCAGATTGAACATCACTTGTTTCCACGCATAAGTCATATTCATTACCCGCAGGTTAGCAAATTTGTTAAAGAGGTGTGTAAGGAATATGATATAGTCTACGTAGAATATACCTCCATGTTTAAGGCATTCTATTCACACCTCGTACATCTCAGAAGGTTAGGAATGGCTTAGCATTTTTTTTTGTTTTTGAGCGCACTGGGGAACATCATTCCTTCCTTGTACCTTTGCGCCCTATTAAAATGTTTACGTTGTGAATTACCTTTCTGCAGAGCTGATTTCTAAATCATTTAATGATAAGTGGCTCTTTAAAGACCTTTCATTAGGCATCTCGCAAGGAGAAAAACTGGCTTTTGTGGGTAATAATGGGGTTGGCAAATCAACCTTATTGAAGATTTTAACGGGTGAACTGGCGCCTGATTCAGGCACAGTGGTGATCCGTGAAGGTATTCGATTGGGTTATCTTACTCAACAACCTGCCGTAGATGAAAATCTACAGGTAAAGGATATACTCTTCAGTGAAGACAACGATGTAGCCCGTGCCGTAAAAGAGTATGAAGATTGTATTCATCATCCGGATGTAGCACCTGAACGCATGCAGGCTGCATTGGAAAAAATGGAAGAGCTTAGTGCCTGGGACTATGATTCAAAAGTTCAGGAAGTTACCAGCAAACTGGGTGTCCCTGATATGGATAAGAAATTCAAGGAATTATCCGGAGGGCAAAAGAAGAGGATATTTTTGGCTCAACTTCTGCTGAATGAACCCGATCTCATCATTATGGATGAGCCCACCAATCACCTTGATCTCTCAGCTATTGAGTGGTTGGAGAATTTTTTAGCGGGTCAGCAAATTACGTTGATTATGGTAACGCACGATCGTTACTTTCTGGATGCCGTAGCCACCGAAATCATAGAACTCGATAGAAGACAGCTCTTCCGCTACAAAGGAAACTATGCTTATTATCTTGAAAAGAAATCAGAACGAGAAGAAATTTTGAAGGCTGAAGTGAGCAAAGCCCGTAACCTGTTGAAGAAGGAGCTCGATTGGATGCGCAGGCAGCCAAAGGCACGCGGCACCAAAGCAAAATACCGGGTTGAAGCTTTTTACGAACTTAAGGAAAAGGCATCGCAGGATTTAAGGAAGGACAGGCTTGAACTTGATATTAAGGAGGCACGCCAGGGAGGTAAAATTCTTGAAGTTAATCATCTGTCGAAAGCTTATGCCGGTAAATCAATGGTCGACAATTTCTCCTACGTTTTTAAAAAGCACGATCGCATTGGTGTTGTGGGAAGTAATGGTGTCGGAAAAAGCACTTTTTTAAATTTGATTACACAGCGACTTAAACCGGATAGTGGTGAAGTACTGCCTGGTGTAACTACAAAGTTTGGCTACTTTACACAGGATTCTATGAACCTCAATCCTTCAAATCGTGTGATTGAAGAGGTAAAAGATATAGCCGAATTCATTACGCTATCGGATGGCTCGCAAATATCGGCATCTAAATTTCTGGATAATTTTTTATTTCCTCCCGACAAGCAGTATACGTATGTTGAGAAATTGAGTGGGGGAGAGAAGAAGCGATTGCAACTGTTAAAGATGTTGGTGACTAATCCTAACTTTCTTATTCTGGATGAACCCACCAACGATTTTGATATTGATACCTTAAATGTACTGGAAGATTTTCTTGAAAAATTTACCGGCTGTTTGCTACTGGTTTCGCACGACCGTTATTTTATGGATCATTTGGTCGATCAGTTGTTCGTATTTGAGGGAGATGGAAAGATACGTTTCTTCAATGGTAACTATACCGATTATCGGGATTGGGTTGAGGAACAGGAAGCGTTGAAGAACGTACAGGTTTCAGAAAAGCCTGCTAGTAAAGAGTTGCAGTCTTCTTCTAAGAAAGTCTCCTTTAAAGAGAAACAAGAATACGAGCAGTTGCAAGCTGAGATTAATTTACTGGAGGGACAGAAGCGTGAACTGGAGGCAAAAATCAATTCAGGTATTGCAGATCATATTAAATTAGTTGAACTTGGTCAACAATTACAAACAACAACTGAGTTAATAGAACAAAAGACAACCCGGTGGCTGGAGTTGGCCGAGTTGGTTGATTAATTTCTTTACGGTTATGATGGTTACCATTACCAGTATTAAGTTGAGATCTCCCTGGAAGTTTTTTGCGCTTTCTTACAACGCCATGAAGATCATCCGGCAATTGGAGAGTACAAATTTTTTACAGAAAAAGGCACGCGGCATCTGGACCATGCACTATACCATTACCTCATGGAAGAGTGAAGAGGATTTGAAAACCTTTGCAAAGAGCGGTGCCCATCTTCAAGCCATGAAGGTAAGTGCTGATTTAGCCGAAGAAATCAGGACACTAACTTACCAAACCGATACCTTTCCATCCTGGAAAGAAGCCAAGGAACTTTTATCCGAACGTGGCAAGGTTCTGCGCTTCTGACATCACAGGGATGCATTGATCAGGAAGGTGGCAGCAAAGGCGATAATGGCATACAGTTCGGGGAACACCGCCAGTATCATTGTCTTTCCAAATACATCATGGCCGCCAGCCAACGCGTTAATACCATTACCGCAGATTTTTCCTTGTTGAATGGCACTGAAGAAACTAACACCACCTAACATAATACCTGCCCCGAATATAGCGGCTCCCTGTAGTAAAGTTATTTCAGGACTTATCACACCTGAGTTATTGATAATGAAGAACCCCGCAAATCCATAGAGGCCTTGTGTTCCGGGTAAAGCACTAAGCAACATATAATTGCCAAAGGCATCTTCGCGCCTTTTTAAAGCACCAATGGAGGCTTGCCCGCCAATGGAAACACCAATGGCACTGCCAATGCCGGAGAAGAAAACCATGATGCCGAGTCCGAGGTATGCTAATGTTATTTCCATAGTTGTATAGTTAATGAGTTAATGAATTAGTATTGGCTTTTCGAATTAAAGGTTGGAAAGGTTTTCCGCCACCCATGAATCCGCTGTTTTTATAAAATTCAACAAAGGTTAACCTCATCGGATGGACAAACGCACTCAATGACGAGAGTAACAGGTTGGCTGTATGGCCTACAATCAGTACCAGCAGGAACAAGAAAAATCCAAGGTAAGGAATGCCTTTGGCGGACAGGGCAATGCTATTTACTACAATGCCTAAAATAGCACTGGAAACACCTAATGCAAACAGCCTGATATAACTTAGTAAATCGCCAAATAAACTGGTGATATTATAGAGATCGGTTACACCAAAGCCTATGGATTTAAGCCAGCCTTTTTCGGGTGCACCGAAAATGACAATGCAGGCTAAAGCCACCCAAAGTATCATACCACTTATCATGGTGAAGGAATTGATCAGGTAAAGGTCTACCAGACTAATCAATAATATAATCCAGCCAATTTTGGATAAAGCAAATTTATATCCCTGAAATATCCATAGCTTATAGGCTTGCACCCCTAAGCCAAAAAGGATTTGAAGAAATCCAATAGCCAGTGCCAGGTTAAATAGTTTGTCGTAATCCAGAAACATGGAACTTAAGCTGACAAACCATTCTAATTTTCCCATCTCCAAACCGAATAGTGTTCCGGAAAGCATTCCGGCAACAATCGTTGAAAGGCCAAGTAGTTGTGCCAGTGTGAGGTAACTTCGATAAGGTGATTTGGTGTTTTTTAATTTGAGAAGGGTAGTGGCCAGCACAATAACAACACCATAACCCACATCGCCCAGGCAAAGCCCAAAAAACAAAAGAAAGAACGGAGCGAAAAATACCGTTAAATCCATTTCGGAATAACGCGGTAAGGCAAACAATGCGCCAATGGGTTCAAATAATCGGGTGAACCAATTATTTTTAAGCAATACAGGCGGTAATTCATTTTGTGAAGGCGGTGTTGTGAGGTATACTACTTTTTCATCATCAAGAAATTGATTTAACTTTTTTTCTTCTGGCTTAGGGCACCAGGCCTCAACTATTGAAATAGTATTTTTTGCCACCGATTGAATTTGTTGCTGCGCCAGGTGAAGGGCTAACTGATCTTTAGCTTGTATAAGTTTGTCGTGTAAACCATTGCTAAGCTTTGCGGCATAACCATCTAACCGGCTATTCAATGTTTCAATTTTTTTTAGAATTTCATGCTGTTCATGTTGCAGGCTGTAAAGTGATGATGGCGGAAGGGTAATCGGAGCAAGAGGTAATTCTTCATCAGGTTTTCTAAAAATTATAAAGTAGTTATTGCCTTCAACGGTATTGACAATTTGGAGAGCATACTTTTGTTGCCACAATGGATCAAACCTTCGGGCAGGGTATTCAAAAAATTTTACTTCACGACCAGTAAGCTGTTCAATCTTTTTCACCGCTTCCCGATCGAAATTACCCCATGGTTCCAATAATTTAATTTCCAGTGCCAGTGTTTCAGAATGCTGTTGTGCTTGCTCCAGTTCTCGCTCCATTTTCGCTATATCGGATAGAGCAGGGAATTCATCATGGTTTATGGAATGATTATCCAGTGCTTTTGTATTTCTTTTTTTGAATCGCCTGATAGCTTCTTCAATTTCTCGTATCGTGGCAGACAACTCCTGCGTTTCGGCATCTTCGCCTATTTCGTAGCCATTAATCTGTACCAACCCAACGTCCATGAGTTTTTCCATGAAGGCATCTTTATCCTTCGGATGGAGAAGCATGGTATATTTAATCATGGGCACAATCATGCTGGTACAGTTTTCTGCGATCTTTTCTTTAATATTTTCTGAGAAGCCTTAGCCAGGTTTTCTTCGTCCTCAAGAAATCGTTTGATTTTCCGGATGGCTTCCTGGTATTCCGGAATTTGCACTTTTTCATAGAGGTTTACTTTCTGTGTTGTTTTTTTTCGGGCGTATTCAAGAATTTCTGTGGCGCGTGCTGCCACTTGGTGCAACAACCTCAGCCGGGTAAGATCTTCCAGTATATGAATGCCATCTAAAAACCAATCGGGTTTATGATACTGACTGATTTCTGCAAGCTTGAACTCAAGGGTATCCAGCAGTGGTATTTTTACACCGGCAATTACCCGTGTGCGATAGGTAGCTGTTTTTAGTTTAACGAGGCCCTCTTCAAATTCAACCCATAGTCTCGCCAGATTTTTAACTTCATCAAGCCGCTGCTTAAGCTGAGTTTCATAGGTCAATGCTTTGTCCTTTATTTTTTTTATCTCTAATCTCAAGGCGGCTTCTTTACTTTTTAGTGTGGGCAATGCTTTTTGGCGAACCGACAATTGCTGACTCAGCTCATACAGCGCGCTTTTATTATATTTAAATTTCAACGCCATGATTCTTAGTCCTTCCAGTATTTATCAACCAGATCTTGCCGGATAGCCAGTTCTTCTTTTTTAAAGTATCGGGAGAACAGACTCCAACTTGTATTCAGCATATCTTCAATGTCAACATTCACGTCTATGGCCAGCAGTTTTTCGCTGTACTCTTTAGCATAACTCAGGCATCGCTTATCGTAATCATTCAAGTCAAAACCATTCTCCAGTTTTGTTCGGGCATTCGCAGAATCGGAGTAAAGCCTTACAGCGGTATTCATTACCTGCGGATGATCTTCCCTGGTTTTCTTGCCAATCACCAGTTGTTTTAAGCGTGATAAACTCCGGAAGGGATCCACAATGGTTTTACCTATCTCGGCATCTCTTCGCAAGAATAGTTGTCCTTCGGTTATGTAACCGGTATTATCCGGTATGGCATGCGTGATGTCTCCACCTGAGAGTGTTGTAACAGCAATAATGGTGATGGAGCCACCGGCAGGAAACTGAACAGCTTTTTCGTAGAGGCGTGCAAGGTCGCTGTATAGTGAAGCAGGCATATTGTCTTTTGATGAAATCTGATCCATGTTATTGCTTACAATACTCAATGCATCGCAATACAATGTAAGGTCAGTCAGCAGCACCAATACCTTTTCATTCCGATCTATGGCGAAATATTCAGCTGCGGTCAACGCCATATCGGGAATGAGTAACCTTTCAACGCTAGGATCTTCCGTTGTATTGATGAATGAAACGATCCGATCAATGGCACCTGCATTTTCAAAAATATTTTTGAAAAAGAGGTAATCATCATGTTGCAAACCAATGCCGCCTAAAATGATACGGTCAGCTTTGGCCCGTAACGCTACATCAGCCATTACCTGGTTAAACGGTTGTTCAGGATCTGCAAAGAATGGAATTTTTTGTCCGGTAACAAGTGTATTATTCAGATCAATACCGGCAATACCGGTGAGTATAAGTTCTGATGGTCGCTCGCGCTTGGTAGGATTTATCGATGGTCCACCGATCATTCGCGGTTCGCCCTGTACTTCAGGGCCATTATCGATCGGCTTTCCGTACGCATTTAAAAACCTGCCCGCCAAATCTTCCGACACTTTCAATATTGGTGGTTCACCGGTAAATAATACTTCAGCATCTGTGGGGATACCTTCTGTTCCGGAGAATACCTGTAAAGTAACCTGGTCGCCTACAATCTTTACAACCTGGGCGAGTTTTCCGTTAATGATGGCCATCTCATCGTAACTGGCCATATGGCATTGCAACTCGCAGGTTGCTTTATTAATGCGGGTAATGTTGTAGAATATCGGTTGAAAGGCTTTGTATTCCATCAGGCAATGCGTTTTTCGTTAATGATCAACGTATACTCTTCCACTATTTTTTTAAACTGCTCACTTTCGTATGTACTGTAGTTCAGTTGTTTCAATTTGTTGATAATGCGCTTGAAAAACCCTGCTACTTCTTCAAAATCTTTGAAATCAAATTCCATCTGACAAATCTGCAACACCAGTTGAAGCATATACTTTTGGCGAACAATGGGTGTCATGGCATCTATCGTGTCGAATGCATCTTGCTGAAGAATGACAAAATCAATTACCTCTGCTTTCCAGAATTGAACATGGTAGTCAAGCGGCACACCGTCATCGCCTAATATGTTAATCTGATCGTGTACTTCGCGACCGCGCAACAGTATGTCCTTTGTCCGCGTTACCATATCGATCCACAGTGCCGAAATATGTTCGTGCAGATAGTTTTGCATTTCAGGGTACTCCAGGTATTTGGAATAGCTCTCCGTAGGGTCAACTGCCGGGTAGCGTTTTTGATCTGCCCTTTTTTGTGAAAGCGCATAGAAACAGCGTGCTGATTTTTTAGTGGCTTCTGTAACAGGTTCTTTCAGGTTTCCACCACTGGGTGATACCGTACCTAAAAATGTAATAGAGCCGGTGGAGCCGTTGGTAAGGAAAACATATCCTGCCCGGGCATAAAAGTTGGCGATGACGGCCGTAAGATCCATAGGGAACGCATCGGGTCCTGGTAATTCTTCCAGGCGGTTACTCATTTCGCGCAACGCCTGTGCCCAGCGTGAAGTGGAGTCGGCAAGAATAAGAACCTTTAGCCCCATGTTGCGGAAATATTCGGCAATGGTCATTGCTGTATAGACTGATGCTTCGCGTGCAGCAACGGGCATATTTGATGTATTGGCTATGATAATGGTTCGCTCCATTAATTTTCTGCCCGTATGCGGATCATCCAGTTCCGGAAACTCGGTGAATACATCTACGATTTCATTAGCACGTTCACCGCATGCCGCAAAGATGATAACATCAGCATCGGCCTGTTTTGATATGGCATGTTGCAATACTGTTTTACCCGTACCAAATGGCCCGGGTATAAAACCCGTACCACCTTCGGCAATCGGAATAAGGGTATCGATAATGCGTACTCCGGTTTCCAGCATGGCAAATGGTCTTACCTTTTCAACATAGCCTTTAAGTGGTTTTTTTACTGGCCATTTTTGCCAGAGTTTAACATCTATATTTTCTCCCTCTTCCGATTCAAGAATAGCCAGTACATCATCAATGCCAAAATCACCCTCATCAACCAGCTTCTTAATTTTGTAACGACCCGAAAGTTTAAAGGGAACCATGATTCGGTGGGGAATGGCATTCTCTTTTACTTCTCCGAGCCAGTCTCCAGCGCTTACTGTTTTTCCTTGTTCTACTAACGGAACAAAATGCCACCGACTGCTGGTATCAAGGGCTTCGCTTCGCTTTCCTCTTTTGATTAGCAACGAATCGAATTTCTTAAGGTCGTTTTGCAATCCGTCATAAATTTTTGAGAGCATACCGGGGCCCAGGGTAACTTCAAGCATTTCATCGGTAAACCGAATAGTGTTTCCCACCTTCATTCCCCGTGTGCTTTCAAAGCACTGGATGAAGATGTCTTTACCAATAACCTTAATGATTTCGCCCAGTAGTTGTTCTTCACCAATGCTGATATAACAAATTTCGTTTTGTGCAACAGGTGCATCGCTAACAGCCATCACCAGATTGGAGATGATTCCGGTTACAGTTCCTTTTTTAATGGTAGAGGTGGTTGTCATGAGCGGGAGAACGTTTCGGGTAATTGATAGTTGTGCATAATCCCATTGATCAATGCTGTAAGCCTTTCGTTGCCTTCAACGGCAGTATCCGTAAGGTTTCGGTTGATCAGTTGAAGGCGTATTGCAAAGGCGAGCAGGTGCTCAATTCCAAATGAATACGGTTGAATAATTTCATCAAGGTAGTGCCATCGCATTTCATTAATGATCAGTTCGCGCAAGGCAATATCAGGATTATCGAAATGGTGCAACGCTTCTCTGAACTGAAAGTCCCATGTTTTAAGATTTAATTCTCCGGCTTTTGAATTTCTCAGGTATTCGGCTTCATAATGATTGCCTAGTACTTCTTCGTTTGGATTAAGTCCGAACTTGTGACAATTCAACCAAATCAATAGGTTCTTTAAATTCTGATCGAACAGCAGCCATTTGTTTAAGAACCTGTTGGGGATAGTGTGCGACCAATCGATGAAAAGGGTAGTGGCAGAATTAATCAATGCCTTTGCGGTTAAGCGATCCCATTGTTTTTGGTTTTCATTGACAAATCCCTGGAGAAATTCCGGCAACAGGTGGGGTTCAGTCAGCATGTGCTGCATTTCTTCCCGCGTATAATTTGCAGAAGTGTTCCAGGGTTGGTCTGTATTCTTAGTTAGCGTAACTAAATTTTCAATATCATAAGGATAGTACAATGTGCGCATCAACCGGCTATCCTCAGGTGTTAGGTGCTCCGTGACAAATGCGCGAAAAGACAAGGTGTCGTAGCCAGGGTATTTGTCTGTCAGGCTAAGTTCGGGCAGGGAAGTAATAAGGTAATAATATCCTTCTTTCATCTGTTAGTCATCACGGTTTATCATCCTGGCCAAAAAGTAATTTATGGATGCGCGGCCTGGCAAACGTGCTGAAGTAGTGTTCAAAATCTTCGTCAGTAAAACTGACTTTAAACCCCTGATCAATGGCGACTATTTGAAAACCACTTTTCAGCAAACCAGAAAATTCGATACTGATACCTGTTTTAATAAGTTCACCGGTTCTTACTTCCAGGTAATTCTTGTAGGCCTGGTACTCTTCCTGCGGCAGTAAGATTCTCAACCGTTCTTCCTGGCCAAATTTGGCAAGCCAATAGTCCATCAGCTTACTGATTAAGTTTTGCATGAACGTAGTGTCACGCGCAACTTTATGAATAGCGTCATGATTAAGTTGCCACGTTACCAAATCGGTAATACGTTGTTTAAGGGTGCCCATAGCCTGACGTGCGGAGAGTCGCATTTCAGCCTCATTTTTCAATTTCAACTCCGTTGCCTTTCGTTCAGCATTTTCAATGATTATGCGGGCCTTTGCTTCTGCCTCATCTACCAGATCGCGGGATTTTTGAGCAGCATCGTCCAGTATTTCTTTCGCCCGGACTTCCGCCTTTTCAATTCCTTCCTGGTAAATTTTATTGGTTAGTTGTTGAACACTTTCATGCATGATCAGCTCGTTTATATAACTCATTCAAATATACAGGCTGAACGAGTAGATTATGTAATAAATGGCAAGGTTATCTTCTTTATTAAATCATAAATTTTACTGAGAAAAATCAGGGCATTGATACATTTTTCTACACCACCGATATGATTAGCTTTTTTCAGATAAAATGATCAGTTTGAAGTTTAATAAGAACAGCATGACCGCAGTTACTCTGGATAAAATGCTGGGTATTGAATACCCGATTATCGTAGCCCCTATGTTTTTAATTTCCAATACTAAAATGGTTAAGGCGGCTTTAGACTGTGGTGTTACGGCTGCTTTTCCTGCTTTGAATTACAGAACCGATAAGGAATTGCGCGGGGCTATTCAGGAGATAAAAGCCTACACGAATAAGCCCTTTGGCATTAACCTTATTGTGAATAAATCGAATTATAAGTTTAAGGCTCAACTCCAAACCGTGGCAGAACTTAAACCTGCGTTTGTTATTACCTCGTTAGGTAATCCAAAGGAAACCATCGAGGTGTGTAAACCATTAGGCATAAAAGTTTTTTGCGATGTAATTGATTTGGAGTATGCACGAAAAGTAGAAGCCTTGGGAGCAGATATGGTAATTGCTATTAACAACCGAGCAGGAGGTCATACCGGTAAAATTCCACCAAAAGAACTTATTGATCTATTAAAAGCGAATATATCTATTCCAATTATAGCCGCTGGCGGAATTGCAACAGCTCAACATGTGCAGGAAGCATTGACTATGGGCGCTGCCGGTGTGTCAGTCGGCACTATCTTTATAGCTTCTGAGGAAGCCGATGTAACACCTGAATACAAACAAGCCCTGGTTGACTATGGCGAAAAGGATATCGTGCAAACTACGAAACTCTCCGGTTCGGCCCTTACGGTTATTAATACACCTTATGTTCAGCAAATTGGAACTGAAGCCACCTGGTTTGAGCGCGTGATGCTTAAGAACAAATGGTTAAAAAAATATATCAAAATGTTTGTTGCCTTACGGGGAATTAAGGCTATTGAAAATGCCGCTTCAAAGGCAACCTACAAAACCATTTGGTGTGCCGGGCCTTCTATTGAGTATGTGCATAGTGTCAGGCCAATGAAAGACATTGTTAACGACCTGACGAACACACTGGCACCAGTTAAGTAAATATTACGGCTTCCTGAATTCAACAACTTCGGGTTTCCATGTTTTTGAATCACCAATAATGTTGTTTTTGTAGCTGATGATTTCAAGACGTGATGGTTTAACCCGGATGAGTAAATAGGCGTCTGTTCGGTTAGGATAAAAATCTGCCCATTCCGTTTTCCATCGTTTGTCTTTTTCCTGTTGGTTGTTCACCAGTTCTGCTTTTCCGTAAAGGGATACATAGCCATTATCACCATCATGATAA
This sequence comes from Flammeovirgaceae bacterium UBA2366, assembly GCA_002344065.1. Classification (GTDB taxonomy): domain Bacteria; phylum Bacteroidota; class Bacteroidia; order Cytophagales; family Cyclobacteriaceae; genus UBA2336. The sequence continues at coordinate 170,518 of DDTK01000011.1, read as the reverse complement.
TAGATTGTTACGGTGCTGTTTTTCCGGATCTGCTTCACTTTTCTGCTGCTGGGATTCGTAGCCAGCCAGATAGTAAAATCCGCTTCAGGTTCAAAAGGATCCATCGTGCGTGCTTGCGGCTGCCTGTTTTGATCTACAGTAATGAAGACACAATGCTCGGCACGGCTAATGATTTCACGGGCAACTGATGTTAGATGTTGCCGGACGGAGTCGCTCGGTTGAGCGAAAGTATTTATGCTTAAGAAAACCAGTAGCGTAAGTACTAAGAATATTTTTTTATCAATCATGAGTATAAGATATCCGGCAATTTACTTATATCAGCAATCAAATTGGCAATACAGATGGCTTCTTAAAAAAACCAGGTGACTTTTATTGCCCGTGATGATGAAACTGATTGATTTGTACTAATCAACCAACCCTGTGGAAAAATTTATCGCCATTTTTGAAACCATGCCTACGTGGCAGGGACCGATTCTAAGTCGATAGAGGCGGATTATTGACCCTTATTAATGCCAATGGTTTTAACTACATTCTTATGTAGGTGACTGGCTATACTTTTTATCTTTTCTTTGGTATAAAAGTATACCCTAAATCGTAATCTTATGAAATCCTTCATCGTAAACATCACCTTGATTGCTACTGTTATGATAACGTACTCATCCTGTTCGCTATTTGAAGACCTTGATGATGTTTCTTTTGATACTGAATTTCCTGTCCGGTTCATTATTAATGAAACTGAATCAAATCCCGGAGGTAAGGCATATTCCGCTACTGAATTTTTGGATTTAACATCCGACCCTGATGTTGAAGAATACGCCAGCAAAATAAAGGATGTGAAGGTTACGAAAGTGACCTACTTTATTTACGGAGTGGATAATCCCGGGGTCACTTTTTCAAATGGATCAGTACTGATTTCACCAACAAGTAAAACGATTGCTACTCTTGGTAGTCAGGCCATTGATGAATCAGTCTCTGGTGAACTGACAATAGATCAGGAAGGCTTTGATCAACTTTCTGCCCGGTTAAAGACTAACAAAAGTGAAACCATTAAGTTTCAGGGTAACCTAAGCCAAACGCCAAGTTCGTTTAGTATTGAGTTTGTTTTTTATGTTACCGTTACAGCTGATGCCTTGAAATAATAAGTGGTGGCAAAACATCAACCATTCATTAATTACTTTTCAAACCAATTTGTTCTGTGATTTTGCTAACGCAATAGGCGCAGCCAGACAGCTTTCAGGAATATTAAAAGCGTCTACCAAGGGCACGGCATCTTGTCGTATTTCCCAGCACAGTTGATTGACCAGCTTGCGTATGGCCTTTGTTTTTACGCCTTCCATGTAACCCTGTTCCAGGTACCAGCCTTTGTTTTTATCCAGTTGCTCTAATGCATACAAATCGCACAGCTTTTTTAATACGGTACGACAGCCCCAGTCTTTGGTTGCTTCTACGGTAAGTTGAAATTGTTCCAATACAATTCTTTCAACATAGGCAAAGCCAACTTCAACGAGGTGATGCTGGCACACATTGAAAGCATCGAAGGAGTCCATGCCACTATCGATGTGACGCTTCAACCGTTTGGCGGCCGAGGTTAGGATATCGCGTTCGCGGTACTTAAATGCATTGAGTTGAAATTCGGGGTCCAGTAAATGCTCATCATCGGTGTTACGAACAATCAACGGGTTCATTTCGGTAATAGAAGTTTTAGCCTGATCGGCCACGTAATTAAGAATAGTAAACACATTCATGTTGCTGAACTCCTGCCTGAACTCGGTAAGCCTGCTTTTCGCCACCAGTTGCATCAGTACGGTATTGTCGCCCTCAAAGGTGGTATAAATGTCTGTATCATTTTTCAACGCTTCGATACGATTTTCCGAAATATATCCTTTGCCACCACAACATTCGCGACATTCCTGCAAGGTGCCTGTAGTGTGCCAGGTGGCATACGCTTTTAAGCCTGCGGCAAGTGCTTCAATTTCCTGCATCTCTTCTTCGGTACGTTTCAAAAAGCGCTCGGTAAGATATTGCAATGAAAAATGAAGTGCGTAGGTTTTAGCCAGCAGTGGCATAAGCCTGCGCTGGTGGGTTCGATAGTTAAGAATAGGTACTTCACTTCCACCTTCCGGCCCGAACTGCCTGCGCTGGTCGCCATACCGAACAGCAATGGTTAACCCTGATTTACACGCGGCTACTCCTGAACGTGGTATGCCAATGCGTCCGCCAACCAGTGTGCCCAGCATGGTAAAGAACCTGCGGTTGTCGCTGGAGATAGAACTGGTAAATTTTCCCTCTTCGCTTACTCCGGCAAACCGGTCGAGCATATTTTCCTTTGGGATAACTACATTGTCGAAATAGATGATGCCATTATCAACACCATTAAGTCCCATTTTTCTGCCACAGTCTTCAATGGTTACACCTTTTTCCAGTTTTCCATTCTTATCCCGTAAGGAAACAACGAAAGCACTTACGCCATAATCCTTTCCATCGAGAATAAGTTTAGCAAATACGGTAGCCATTTTGCCGTGCAAGGCGGCATTGCCGATGTATTCTTTACGTGCATATTCGTTTGGCGTATGAATGGTAAATGTTTTTGTGACGTGATTGTAGGTAGCCGTGGTTTCAATACCTTTTACATTCGATCCGTGATTGGTTTCCGTCATGGCGAAACAGCCCGGTAATTCCAGTGAGCCTATGTCTTTCAAATATTTTTTATGATGATTTTCCGTGCCCAGAAAATAAACGCTCATACCCCACAAGCCGAACTGTACACCAAATTTTATCACCAGGCTGAGATCATGATAGCTTAATGTTTCCATAATGGTAAAGTAGGCCTTCATGTCAGCTTGCCCACCATAGGCTTTCGGATAGGCCATTGCGCCATAGCCTTGTTCGGCCAGATATGTTAACCAGGTTAAAACCTGTGCCCGGTATTTACCCAAATCTCCCGGATCGATGTATTGAAATTCCGGATCGGAAATAAGTGTTTTTACTTTCCTTATAATTTCTGCCTGATCGCCATCCAGCAATCTGGCCAATGTATCAACTTCGAAATTGTGTTTTGTTTCCTGTTGTGAAGTAATGGTTTCGTGTACATCCTTAAAGTTGTACACCATTTCATGACTGATAAAGCCCAGTGTTGCTTCAATGTTAGCAAGCGATGGTTTTGCTTTTATCAATGTGTCGCCAATGGTTCCATTACCATACAACCCGGCAAGACGAATGCCTAAATCGACCAGACTATCTTTTGTGCCGGTTTGGCCGGCTACTTTTTTTATTTCTTCACGCCAGTTCATCAGCTCGTCCGGGGATGGGGGAGATGCAGGATCGAGCTGGCTTAATAAAAATTTACGTTCATCATCCTTGAGCCACGCCTGGCTGTTGATCAGTCCTTCCAGGGTTGAAACTTCACTGGGAGTAAGTACAGCATCTGACCAAACTGTGTAAAGCAGGGGTAAAAAAACATACAGGTTTGGATTGTTTTTGAGAAAAGGGGAGTGGATCATATTGCGATAAATTGATGTTGGTTAAAGATAGGAAACTATGGGCTTTCTTCCGTATGGAACGATGGGATAGGTATTCAATGTGATTGAATCGGGCCAGATGGGGTGTAACGTTCGTAAATTCAGTGAAAATGGGTAAATATTAATAGTTGGTTTATCAGGAGTTAGTGATTAAGAGGTAAATTTATCATCTAACTAAACCTAAAGGAGGACTAAATCATGAAAAATGCAAACAGAGAAATCAGCGTAATTGTGCTGATGATAATGATGATGTCTCTTTCATCATTACTTTTAGCACAATCTAATCCTGCACCTAAATCGGCTGCCGAAATGGTTAAGGCAGCCAAACAACAAATTGAAAATCTGACACCCCAACAAGTACAAGATGAGTTGGCGAAAGGCAATGTTGTATTAATTGACATTCGGGAAACTGAAGAGCTTAAGCAGAATGGCAAAATTGCTGGCGCTGTACATGCGCCTCGTGGCATGCTGGAATTTTATGCTGATCCGTCAATGCCCTATTACAAACCTGAATTTGATAAAAGCAAGAGAATCATTCTGCATTGTGCTTCGGGCGGGCGTTCAGCCCTGGCTACTGCCACCTTAAAGCAAATGGGTTACGAAAATGTTGCCCATATGGATGGTGGCTTTAAAGCATGGAAGGAATCAGGCAAACCTGTTGTTGAGTAGTTGCTCTGAAAAATCGTCACTTCATTGCTGAGATCAGGTGTTGCAATTCTTCCACTGAATTTTGTTTAGCTGTTAATTTCTTGCGTTCAGGCGTTAACGGTCCACCTTTTAACTCGGCCAGTTGAAGGGATAATTTGTACATCATTTCCTCCAAAGCTTCGAGGAGAATGGGTTTGTATTTTGGATCGATGGTCATAAGCTTTTTTTTTGTCCAAAATAATTAATTGCTTGTTACATAACATATCGGTTGTTCACTTTTGAACATGAAGATCTGCGATTTTGTACACGTTAGTTATTTCTGACGAGTGTGAGCGGTTGAAATCAAAGGTTTCTTTTCGGCATTGTTTTTCGTTATGCCTGTTGCGAATTCCAATCGCCACTATGAAATTATACCTGACTCCATTCCTGATAGTTGTTTCACTTGCTGTAGCAGCTCAGCATTCCGATAATTTGTTTAAAAAAATTGAATCGCTGGATAGCATCGTTTTTACAGCTTTCAATACCTGTGACATTGAAAAATTTGGCTCTATGTTTACCAAAGACCTGGAGTTTTACCACGATACGGGAGGACTGACAAACTATACGCACACCATGAATGCTATACAAGGAAATTGTGATCGCAAACTCGGACTCACCCGTACCTTGGTGCCGGGTAGTATGGAAGTTTACCCGATAGGTGATTACGGTGCCGTTCAGCTAGCCTCGCATAGATTTTGCCATATGGAAAATGGAAAGGAAGATTGCGGAACATTCCGTTTTGTTCATGTATGGAAATACGAGCATCAACAATGGAAAATCTCCCGCGTAATCAGCTACGATCATTGAAAGTTTACCAGCCGCCACCACCTCCGCCACCGCCACCACCTCCGGATGATCCGCTGGAGGACGATGAACTAACAGAAAAACTGATGGTACTTGCTACCCTGACAGTCCTGTAGAACTCTGCCATAGCAGCCGATAAGTTCTTGTCTAATACGCCAAGTTGTTTATCCAGCATTTTGGGTTTAACACCGTAGGCTTGCAGGAAGGGCAGGTTGTTCTTAAGCCAGTTCATATCATCTTCGGCAAACGATTTTTGTTTCATTAACCGATTGGCAGTAGTGCCTTGCTCTCTGATGTAATTGAGAATGGCCATTCCTTCTGAAGTTTTTACCCTCATGGCGTAATAGTAATGGGATAAGAGGTAGGCAGCGGCCGCAAACAAAACAAGGTTTACCGGCCTGGCCATGTCGAGGTAGTTGAAAAGAATGAACGCCCCAACGGTAAGGCCGGCACAAACAATTATCCAAAATATGTGCAACCAGTTGGCCTTGTGGAACAATTCCTTTTCGTGAAGAAACATATGGCGTAAACTTTCTGCGAGGGCAGGAAACATTGCGGAACCAAGTATCGGTGCGAGTAGCATCCATCGCTCAGCACCTGAGTGGAACACAACGGTGAGCAGTATAGCAGCTAAATAAAGCAGGAACGGGCCAATCACTTTGCCATAGTTATTATGGATGAATTGCTCCATATTATAATGGGTTTCCATAAAGGAAGTGAAATCGCTTAACAAGCGCTGCACCTTATGCGATTTTCTCTTTGAAAATTCAAACGTTGTATCCTCCTTAAACAATAGTTTGAACAAGGCTGCATCCTCTTCATAAACAGGCTCGGTATTCTCTTTGGCACGAACTATACTTCTCCTTTTTGATGAACCCTCATCAACTTCAAGATAACCTTTCAACGACAGATTGAATAAGGACGACAACAAAGCCTTCATACGGTGCTCTGTGATAATATACTTGCTGGCCAGTGTAGTAAGTAACGCGGGAGAATAATCATCGGGGTTAATTTCACCGGGTTGTAATTTCTGCACTTCTGTTTTAACCTGCCTTCGTGCTCGCTCAAGTAGGAAAACCATTACAGCAATAATAATAATCCAACCTAAGGTGAGTACGTAGTCATGTACACTGTTGGTGATAACCTCTGAAAATTTCAGGTTATGTTTCCATTTGGTTAGTATCGTTAGTCCTGAACCAGGTGGAAGTGTGGTTGCCGATTGAACCTGGTATGTAGAGTCATTCAATAGACCGATTACACAACGCTCACATTGTTTGCTTCCGCGCTTTCCTGAATAGCCATCAAAGGAGATAAACCCCTTTGAAGGAATTATGATGGTGGCTTCAACGGTGTCAATAGGAAATTTCCAATCGTTACCGGTTACATTCCAGTAAACAAAATGAAAATCTAACCGGGTATGAACTTCCCGTTCAACCGTATACCGAATCAGGTATTCATGCACCCCAGGTTCCAAAAAAATATTTTCATGGCCAATTTTTATTTTAAATTTTTTGCCCATGCTTTCTACCTGGTAATGTTCCGGTTGGCTATTACGCAACACGGTCAGTACTTCATAACCTCCCAGATCTGCCTGCGGCAATAGCTCTCTGTAAATTCCATGTATTATGTTTACGCCTTTGGACTGAACGGTAATTTTCTCAGTTACCGTAAGGGTTCGGTCGTCATGTACCTGAAGGAGACTTTTAAAGGAGGTGATACGTTCTGTATTTGTCCACCGGTTAGCGGTATTGTTTGAAGTAGCCCAGTTGACTTGAAGTAATAAATTATCTCCGGGCTTAAGTCTTTCATTAAGGATAACGCGCCCGTAGGTATTTTCCGCTGTTTCAAATGAACAGTTACATGTATTTGCACTTTCCAGGCTTGCTTTAAAATCGGTAATTTTTCCATCCGCTGAACGGATTTCAGCCTCTACACTGTCCATCGAAAAATCCCAGGATCCGGTAACGGACCATTGAAAGGGATTAAATGCATTTGCCTCAGGGTAAACACGGTACATAATTACATAGGTGTGTTCCCCGGGCTCCAGTAAATCGTTACCGATTATAACAGAAAATGAATTTTTGTTTCGTTCGATTGAATAGGATTCTTTCGACCCATTTCGTGTACAGGAAACTACTTCATAGCTAAGGTTAGCATCATTTAACGGCAACGTTCGGTAAATACCACGTTTGAAATTGATACCCGCAGACAGTATGGTGATGGTTTCCGTTACATCAATAGCATGGTTGGCTTGTAAAACCAGCGAACTTTTAAAATGGAGTACTCTTTCCTGGGCGCAGGCAAGTGAGGCAAGCAGTAAAGCCAACCCGACCATACTCATCCGTAGCGGGCGACCAACAATATATAGATCAGGCATAGGTATTCGAATGTAGTTCAGGATCGTCAATTTTCAAATGGATGACCGCATCATCTAAATCATATTCTCCAAAATTTTTGACTATCGGTTTTATAGAGGTTAATCGGTATACCTATATTGACTATATTTTAATAAGATCATGCGAATCACTATTGTACTTCTTGTTCTTTTAGTTACAGTTTCTTGTACCACTGTTAACGATGATTTTTCAAGGTGGAAGAAGCAGGCCGCTAACGTAACCATTATCCGCGATGATTTTGGCGTGCCGCATATTTATGGAAAAACAGATGCCGATGCTGTTTTTGGTTTACTGTACGCTCAATGCGAAGATGACTTTCCTCGCGTAGAGCGAAACTACACCTGGGCCATTGGCCGGTTGGCAGAAGTGGAAGGGGAGGATGCACTGTACAGTGATCTGCGCGCCAACCTATTCATGACTAAAGAAGAAGCTATAGCCGAATATGAAAATAGCCCGGAGTGGTTAAAGAAACTTTGCCAAGCTTTCGCGGATGGCATCAATTATTATTTGCACACCCATCCGGAAGTAAAACCAAAATTGCTTACCCGTTTTGAGCCCTGGATGCCCATGTATTTCAGTGAGGGTAGCATTGGAGGTGATATTGAGTCCATATCAACACGAAAGATTAAAGAGTTTTATGAAGATCAACCAGTAGCATTAGTGGAAGCCGAAGGGTTATTTACACCAGCCGATCCTCAAGGGTCAAACGGTTTTGCTATCTCCGGTAAATTAACAGAATCCGGTAATGCCATGTTGCTGATCAATCCGCATACTTCATTCTTCTTCCGGGGTGAGGTGCATGTGGTTAGTGAAGAAGCCCACCCTGACGACCCGGTCGAACGGGGTTTGAATGTATATGGTGCCGTAACCTGGGGCCAGTTTTTTGTGTACCAGGGTTTCAACGAAAAAAATGGGTGGATGCACACTTCATCCTACACGGATGTGATGGATGAGTTTTTAGAAACTATCGAAGAACAGGATGGCAAGTATTTCTATCGCTATGGAGATGAATTGAAACCTGTTATAGAAAAGCAGGTGTTGCTTCACTATAAAAGTGGTGATACCCTTATTCAAAAGGAATTTCCTATTTACCGAACCCATCACGGCCCGGTTACGCATAAGCAGGACGATAAGTGGGTAGCCACCGCCATGATGTGGAGCCCATCGAAAGCGTTACAACAATCGTATAACCGTACCAAAACAAATTCGCATGAAGCGTTTAAGCAGGTAATGGAATTGAAAACCAATTCATCGAACAACACGGTATATGCCGATGCCGATGGTAACATTGCATACTTTCAGGGCAATTTTATCCCAAGGCGTGATGTTCAATTTGATTACGCTAAACCCGTTGACGGTAGTAACCCGGCAACCGATTGGCAGGGCTTGCATGAGGTAAAGGATTGCATTCAACTCTTAAATCCCGGTAACGGCTGGATACAGAATTGTAACTCTACACCATTTACCGCAGCGTTGGAATACAGTCCGAAGAAGGAAAACTACCCATACTACATGGCCACCGAGCCGGAAAACTTTCGTGGTGTGCACGCCATTAAAGTACTCACCGGAAGGAGCGGATACACGTTGGATAAGCTGATTGAAACTGCATATGATCCGTACATTACCGGCTTTGAAAAGTTGATACCGGGTTTGATTGATGCATTCGATAAGTCCGGGAAGAAATATGCTGACCTTAAACCTGCCATTGAGGTATTGCGTTCATGGGATTTGAATGTGTCGAAGGAAGCGGTGGGGATGACCCTGGCGCATTTTTATGGAAGCTTGTATTTGCATAAAGGTCCACGGCCGGAAGGATTATCGCCTATGGAGCGCGTGAATTATTTCGGAACCGGTACACCGCATGAACAGCGTCTTGAAATTTTTGCCGAGGCAATTCAAAAATTAAAAGATGATTTTGGAGATTGGAACAAGCCGTGGGGTGAGGTCAACCGCTTTCAGCGACTGGATGGATCGATCATTCCAAAATTAGATGATAATGAACCGAGCATTGCCATTGGTATGGCGTCCGGTAACTGGGGGGCATTGGGTGCCTATGCTTCTCGCCCTGGACCGAATACAAAAAAGTTATACGGAGTACACGGGAATAGTTTTGTGGCCGTGGTTGAGTTTGGCGAGCGGGTAAAGGCCAAAAGTATTTTAGCAGGCGGACAAAGCGGAGACCCGTTATCGCCTCACTTCTTCGACCAGGCCCAGCGCTATGCCGATATGCAATTTAAAGATGTTGCCTTTTATAAGGAGGACGTAGAGAAGCGTGCAACTCGAATTTACCATCCCGGAGAGTAATGCTCATCTAAACCGCGGAGGCCTTATACTATTTCTTGATGACGTTTGTACTACACCTGGAAGTAAAAAGTTATTATGGTGTTAAATTAACGTGGTGGTTAGGCTAAAATGTATACATAGCCATTTTAAAGTAAGGGCCACAGCCATTGGGGAGATATATTCAATGACTATATTCGGGTGTTGGTAGCAAGCAATTTTTAGAAAATGAGGACTAATAAGAAAGAGACTTGGACGAAAGAATTTTATTAAAGCTAAAAATTGACATCTCCGACTTATTTAAGTTAGACGACAGCATAGTTCTTGACTATGACGCAGAATTAGTTTTCGAGTCAAACACAAACTTCTTCTTAAAAATATTTCACGAACCAGCTGACAAATACGTTGCACGAATAATGTCATGGGATCCCAAATACTCCTATAGCATATTATCCAAATTCACTGTTGCAAAAGTTGTAACTCCAACACGACTACTTCACGTTGACTTCTGTGACTACTTCTACAAAGGAATGAGTTCGAGTACGGATTATGGAGAATTTGGGAAGGAGTATTTTATAATCAGACTGCAAGGAATAAAATTAATTTACGAAGCTCCAGAGCAATTGGAATCAAATGTTTACTTAAATCAAACCGCTTTAGACTGATTGAATTAAACTATAGGTATAATGCCAACTTCCCATGGAAAAATGAGGAATTTAAATTTGAACCAATAAATAATATCAAGGAGTTCATTGACTTCAATAATATTAAGTTTATTCCCGAGCACAATTTCTTTGTTAATAATAAAAGTACCGACCTCAAAGTAAATATTGAAAAGGAACCAAGACTTCGAATAATTCATTCTTGCACAACTGAAAAAGAAGTTAAAGACCATGTAAACTCACTTTGCGACCTCTACTCCTTTTATACCAATAAGAAGATTGACTGGCAGCATTCGAGAATATACGCGGACGGAAAACTATTTGTAGAAATCAGGGAGACCGTTCAAGAAGAAAATAGGGACTTACATGGGATATTTATTTGGGACTTTGCTCAAAATCCACTCAACTTGATAAGGAATGTTAATTCCAAATCAATAATTGACAACAAGGAACTTGTCTCGAAACTTGTTGAAAGATTCAACTACGCTCTAAAGGTCGGAAATGAAACAAAGTTCATGATACTTTATAATATCCTTGAACAATTGCGCAATCACTACATTTTAACCGGACAAATTGAAAGGGATAAGGCAGGGAATCCACCGAATCCAAATAAAGTAAGAGACGAATATAAGTTTGTGCATGGAGTAGATAAAACAAACAATTTCATTAAAAAGATACTTAAGCAAATTACAGAGATTGTAGCTCCGGAGGATAAAGCGACTTTTGAGTCTGAAATTCCAAACAAAGTTCCAGACATTAAATTGATGTCAATGTCTAACCAATTTGACAGTTACTTCAAATTCGCTAATGTTGACCCTAAAAAGTATGACTTGGACTTTGAAGAACTGAAGGGCCTTCGAAACAAAATATTTCACGGTAGACGTGTAGACGATAAAGGCCAGTTGGACAAAGTTAATTGGTACGAACACTTGCCAAAACTCACTGGAGAACTGATGATTAAATTCTTTGGAATTGATGACTTAAAGACAATAAAGAAGAAAAGAAATTTCGGTTAAAATTGCCAGCTGCCAACAATATGTATGTGACCATTGCCGGGTTCAGGTTCAAACAAATGGCTATCTTCGCAAGTACGTTCTGTCACGGTGGACAATGTCGGAGCAGGTCGCCAAAATCATTCCCTACGGGCATTCATTTTGGCTCTTAGTCCGGCAACGGCACATACACAAACGTTGTGCTCAGTTAAATAATTTGGATATGAAAATTTATAAAATAAAAATTACAATAGTTTTTTTGGCTATAACCACTTTAATTTCTTGTAATCAAGGGGCAAAAAGAAAAAGTATGTCAGATCAGGACTCGCCTACAAAAGTCACCCGAGATAATTTTACCATAGCCGAAACAGACAAGTATTTTACCGAATTTGCGAGTAAGCATGATATTAACACTATATACCATGCAAGAAAGATGTCCGGTAAGGACAATCAATTTGTCATTAGAGAAAATCAGGATACATACTACAGTAATGCTTTGGTTGATATTTCTGAGGGTGCTACTATCATTAACCCTTATTGGGATGTCTATTCGAGTATTCAGGTAATTGACGAAAACCATTATACCATTGGAGTGGCTTATCCTGGAGATACACTCGAAATCACGAAAAAAGATGTTGCATTGGGCGACCATGTCTATTTAAATATCAGAACAGGTGTTCGGTCTCTAGATTCAATTGGCTATGCAGAAGCTCACAAACATCAGGATAGCTATAGTATAAACGCGAATTCATCCAAGAATTATGAATCCAAGAATTTTGATTCAAAGTCTTTGGACTCCTTAAGAAGCGTATTGCTTTCAGAAGCGGTTAACGTCAGGGCGTGGAAAGCGTTTGGTCAAAAGGAAGAGGTAGAACCAAATGACTTTTTACTTGCCTCTGCTGCTGGTTGGGCTGGACTTCCAGTTAAGCATGCAACATATGTCACAAACATTCAACCAACTGGAGCAGCACTGAAGGGAAATTGTTCGCAAATCACGATTCCAAAACCGCCCTTACAATTTGACAAGGGTGGTTTCTTTTCTCTCACTACTTACGGGCCTGATGGTTATATTACCAAAGATGCTTTTGCCCTAAATAATAAGCAAGCTATGCCCAACCCGGATGGAAGTTACACTTTCCATTTCAATTGTGAAGGTCGTCAGAACAATATCGAAGTTGTCGAAAATTGGAACCTTACTATCCGACTGTACATGCCCAATAGCTTAGACGAAATACTTGCTTACGTCCAATCTTTGCACGAAGAAGTGCAAATAACTATTGTAAAATAAATAATCCGGAAGATATGACACTTAACATGAAATTGTTCAAGATAAAAAGTAGATCAATAACTACTTGTCATTTTATGCTCGCGTTGATACTTGGTGTATTTAGCTGCGGTTCAAATGAAACCCAATTAACCAAAAAGGAAGTGGAGGATAAAGTAGCGAGTGCGTATTTCCACTTCTTCCCAATAGTTGAAAACTATAAAGGTATATATGCATTCCGCGTATTAAAGACCTCTCCGAAATACACACCAATGAATCAATTAACCAAGGAATCTAAACTGTATACTCCCGCAGATAAATTTGTAGTAAGTCCCAACAACGACACCTATTACACCACCGCAAACCTGGACCTCAGAGCAGGACCAATGATACTCAAAGTGCCTGAAGTTACAGACAGATACTATTCATTTCAGTTTATCAGTATGACTACCGATAATTTCGCTTACATAGGTACGAACACCACCGGCACCGCAGCTAGAGAATATGTCATTACAGGGCCAGATTTTGAAGGAGCCTTGCCTGGCGATTTAGTGGAAATTAATTCACCCTCTTCAATAGTGGGTTTTATTGGTAGAACACAAGTAAATATTTCGGACTCTTTGGATGTTGCGAAGGCGAAGGCAATCCAGGCAAAATACGAGCTTACAAAATTGAGTGAAGTTCATCCTGAATTCAAGCCAAAACCAGTAGAGACGATCGAGTTTCCCGAGTATTCTGCTGAAGCGATGAGAGATCAACGATTTTTCGAGTTGCTTAATTTCTTGCTTCAATTCATTGAACTCACGGAAGATGAACAAGATATTCTCAATTCTTATCGAGATATAGGTATTGCTGCTGGTAAAGAATATGTGTTCTTCAATAATAATGAGGATCTGCAGAGTACAATTTTAAAAGGAATACAGAAAGGAATAGACACTATTAATGCTGAATCAAAAAAATTGGGTACTGTAAAAAATGGTTGGACCATGTATCCATTAGGCGAGTACTTCGGATCCAACTATGACGATAGAACAAGAGTGGCTAAAATGGGAATATATGCGAATACACCCTTTGAGGCGTTCTACCCTATAGCATTCGTTGATAACGAAGGAGAAAATCTGAATGGGCGAAACAATTACAAGGTGACATTTAAGGAAGGAAACTTACCTCCAGCAAAGTATTTTTGGTCTCTCACCATGTACGATGGGGAGACACAATTATTAGTTGAAAACGAAATCGATCGATATTCTATTAGTGATCGCACCAAGAACTTAAAAGTGGACAAGGACGGTAGTTTGACAATTTATTTCGGCACGAAGCCTCCTGAGGCCGGAATCTCAAATTGGCTTCCTGCGCCTGCGGGCGAATTCAATGTCATGATGCGCATATATGGGCCAAGAGATAATGTGTTATCAGGCGATTGGACGCCACCCGCTATTACCAAAATTAATAAATAGGTGTCATAAACTGATTCAATGTAAACTGAACACAACATTGTGTATAAGCAACAGCGGATTCAATGCTATTTTGAATAGAGAAACATCTGTAAATCAAAGGGCGTTGCTACTTCGCTGTTTAATGGTTTGAGATCTGCTACTGTCGAACACGTTACCGTTGATCATAATTTTTGATTGAGTTAAAACTATTTTATCAATCAAATAAGTTCATATTTTTTCTTTCCTCCTGTCAATTTGTGTGGGTCAGTACAGGGCTTTTGCCTGACATTCTTTTAAGTACCTGCGCTTGCACAGGTACCCTCATCTTCCTATGACAAAAAGCAGGGGGCTGCATGATGAATATCTTAGCTTTTTTACGTAGCCATGATAACTTTTGCCGCGGTAATTACCGAAGCACTTAAAACCACATACACCATGAAAACGAAAGTAAATTTTTATAGAGGGGCGCTGGTCATGCTGATGACTTTTCTTATGGTATTCGTTTCACACACTACACAGGCACAAGAACGATGGAGTTTTGAATTCCGTCCGGGTGTAAATTTTGCCACAAAAGAAATGGGCGAGGTTAATTTAAATACAGGCTTCGGAGCTGAAGGTACATTTGCCTATAGATTTATTCCTCACCTGTCCGTATACGCAGGGTGGAGCTGGAATAAATTTGGTTCTAATGAAAAAATAAACGGTGCAACTTTAGATTATGAGGAGTCGGGCTATACGTTTGGGCTGCAATTCATTCACCCAATAGGCGATTCTAAAATTAATATGCTGGCAAAGGCCGGTGGATTGTCAAATCATATTGAAGTTGAACAAGGAGGGAATGTAATCGCTGATTCGGGCCATGGTTTTGGTTGGCAAGTAGAGGGGGGACTAGCCATACCCATTGGCGGAAAATGGAGTTTAATGCCAAGTGTACGCTACAGATCCTTAAGCCGGGATATCAGTATTGAAAATGTAGAAACTTCTGTGGATTTAAATTATCTCTCAGTGGGATTGGGTCTGTCGTTTAAGTTTTGAGCAGAAGCAAAAAAGTAAAGAAACTTAAGTGCCGTAGGGGAAGGGGTTTCGGCACCGGTTTTTGAAGTACATTATTTTTTAAACAATCAATCCGCAAAACAAACCGAAATGAAGTCAGTCAAAGAGTTAAACCCTGCGATTATCGAGATCATAGAGGATGCCATAAAGGCACCTTCCGGTCATAATACACAGCCTTGGAAATTTGAGGTAGATGAGATGCGTATCATTATCAAACCGGACTTTGCCCGTAGCCTAAAGGTGGTAGATGCTGATAATCACGCGCTTTTTATCAGTTTGGGTTGTGCGTTGGAGAATTTGATCCTGTCAGCGAAAGCTCATCGATTTAATCCCAGTGTTACAATGAATTTTACCAACGATAAGAATGAAATTAGCATAGCGCTAAGCAAGTCAGAAATTGATCAAAAAGATGCACTCTATGATTATATTTCCATGCGGCAGTGCACCCGAAGTGCCTACGAGGCTAAGTCAGTTGAAGAATCAATATTACGCCAGCTTAGGGATAGTGCAATAAATGAAGATACAGAGGTTATTTTTATCACGAGCAAAACCGAAATCGCGGATCTTGAATCGTTCATTGTCGAGGGCAGTAATTTGCAATTTAACAACAGGCAGTTTGTTAACGAATTGGTTTCGTGGATCCGGTTTTCAAAGCGCAGTGCAGAAAAACTAAGGGACGGTATTTGGAGTGCAAGCATGGGCATGCCAGGAATTGGGAAACGTATCGGCAGTGTTATCATGAAACACCTGGTGTCTGCCCAAAGTGAAGCCAGGCGATGGAAGAAGTTGATCAGCAAGTCAGCTGGGTTTGCGCTTTTTATTAGCAATAAAAATGGAAGAGAAAACTGGGTGCGCTTAGGACAATCTTTTCAACGGTTTGCATTAACCGCTACGCAATTGAAGTTAAAGCATGCACATGTTAATATGCCATGTGAAGAAAATCCGGTTCGTCAAAAAATAATACAACACTTTAATATACTAAACGATAAGCAGCCATTGCTGCTTATCCGGTTTGGTTATGGTGAGGTAATGCCGTATTCGTTTAGGAGATCCGTTGAAGAAGTGTTGGTCAATTATCAAAATGGATAAGCAGTGTATGCCAGCCGCCTTATAAGCCCAGGTTGATGATGCCCTTCACAGAAGTTTCATCGGATGTAACGGAATACGACTATCGTTTAAACTGTAAATTATAATGGAGATTGAAAAAGCCTATAAAACATCTTAAGTACATGCTATCGATAGTGGTTCTCATTGTCACAGTTTTATTAATTGCTTTGGGAGTGCTGCTATTCCTTAGCCCAGGTGTACCTAAACCGTTTCTGGACAATCACGGTAGAGCGATATCCGGAAGTATTTCAGAGAAGATATTTATTACAATAGGCGGTATACGACAGGGTATGTTTATAAAAAGTAAAAATGTAAAAAACCCGGTGCTGCTTTACCTTCATGGGGGTATACCTGATTACTTCCTTTCCCGGACGCATCCCACGGGTCTTGACGAATATTTCACGGTGGTTTGGTGGGACCAGCGCGGCTCAGGCCTTTCGTACAATTCAGGCATACCTATAGAGAGCAAAACTCTTGATCAATTGCTATCTGACACGAAGGAGCTATCCAATTACCTCCGAACTCGTTTTGCACAAGACAAGATATACATCATGGGACGTTCTGGAGGAACCTTCATCGGTATCTACGCGGCTGCAAAGTCACCCGAGTTATACCACGCATACATTGGAATTGGACAGATGTCCGATCAGCTAAAATCAGAAAGAATTGCGTATGAGTATATCCTGAAAGAATACCAGGATAGAAACGACAGAAAAATGGTGGAAAAGCTGATGGCCTCACCAGTTAAGGACAGCATTCCTTATGAATACCTGAAACTTCGTGACCAGGCTATGCACAGGCTGGGAATAGGTACAACACACGATATGAAGTCTGTTGTAACTGGCTTGTTTATACCTTCCCTCTTGTGTAGCGAGTACACACTTCAAGAGAAAATTAATTTATGGCGGGGTAAATCTCAATCGGGTGTTCATCCGCTCTGGAATAATATGATTTCAACTGATTTGGCACAAGAGGTAAACGAAGTGAATATTCCGGTTTATTTTTTTCACGGAAAATATGACTATACAGTATCCTACTCGCTGGCAAAGCAATACTTAGAGACACTTCATGCACCGGTTAAGGGTTTTTATACATTTGAGAATGCAGCACATAGTCCGCATTTTGAAGACCCGGAACGGGTTAAGGATATTCTGATTAACGATGTTTTTGGCGGAAAAGTAACGTTGGCAGACAAGTAGAGATCAGCCCTCATAGTAATAAAGATCTTTCGTGCGCGCTTTTCTGAGCGGTTAAAGCCCTGGCATTATTGGGAAAACAAGTGCGGAAAGATTGAGCTGGCTTACAGGCTTCGACTTATCCTGGTTAACAAATGCTTTGTGAAACGCAACGTATGTTTTACCTTAACACCATCACTATAGGGTTGCTGAAATATAAGTGAGTACAACAATTTTTACGTTACTATGCATCGATTCTCCCTTGTTTTAGTTCTTTTTATAATCACCTGTAACGCAACGGCTACACCCGTGCGCGTTGGTGTAGCCGGTTTAACCCATACGCATGTTCATTGGATTTTGGGTAGGGCTGATCGAGGTGATATTCAACTGGTAGGCATTGCAGAGCCTAATACAGAATTAGCCAAACGTTATCTTGAACAACATGGACTACCCCTGTCGCTTTTGTTCAACACCCTGGAAGAAATGCTGGAGAAAACAAGACCAGAGGCTGTTACTGCCTTTGGCTCCATTTACGATCATCTTGCCGTGGTGCAGGCTTGTGCACCTCGAGGAATTCATGTGATGGTGGAAAAGCCTCTGGCGGTTAGTCTGGATCACGCCAGGCAAATGCAGATGCTTGCCAAGAAGCACAACATAGAGTTGCTCACCAATTATGAAACCACATGGTATGCCACCAACCATAAAGTATATGAACTTTTGCAACAGAATCAATTGGGTAAGTTGCGCAAAGTGGTTGTACACGATGGACATGAAGGTCCTAAGGAGATTGGGGTTAACACCGAATTTCTGGAGTGGCTCACCAACCCTAAACTAAATGGTGGGGGAGCTATTACTGATTTTGGTTGTTATGGCGCCAACCTGATTACATGGCTTGCGAATGGCAAGAAGCCTCTAGCGGTAGTAGCGGTTACGCAGCAATTCAAGCCACAGGTTTACCCCAAGGTGGATGACGAAGCTACTATTGTATTGGAGTATGATGATATGCAGGGAATTATTCAGGCATCATGGAATTGGCCTTTTAACAGAAAAGATATGGAGGTTTATGGTACTACGGGTTACACGATAAGTGATAACCGATCGCAAATGCGCACAAGAGTAAAAGGCGATAGTGCTGAGCGAACAGAAGTTCTTCCTGAACGTGATAAGCCTTATGATGATCCATTTGCTTTGCTGGCAGATGTTGTTCAGAAGCGTATCAAATTATCACCATTTGATCTTTCTTCACTTGAGAATAATATGATCGTAATGGAAATACTGGATGCCGCAATTGAAAGTGCGCGTACAGGAAAAAAGGTAATATTAAAACAGTAGATCAGGTATATTCCTCATACCAGCTAAACCTTTCCTTAATGATTCGTGATTTTTCACGATGAATAAAAGAAATGAATGCCTGTGCTACAGGTGAGAATTTTTTCCCTTTTAAGGAGATAAGTTGCCACTGCGATTTAATGGGTAAACCTTTTACAGGAATAATCTGAAGTTGACCGTTATTCAGTTCGTTACGTATTCCGATCAACGGCATAATGGAACTGCCAAGGCCTGCAATAATGGCCTGCTTAACAGCCTCATTAGAAGTAAGCTCCAGTTTTCTTCTAATAGTAAGCCGCTTGGTAGTAATGTACCTTTCCATGATTTGTCGCGTGCCTGATCCGGTTTCGCGGTATATCAAGGGAGTACTCTCTAATATTGAGGCTACCTTTGCACTTGCTTTTAACTTGGCCTTTACCTCCGGGCTGCTTACCCAAAAAAGCTTGTTTTGAAGAAGTTCAATACGACTAACTGCTAAATTTTTGGGCAGAATAGAAACCAGGGAGAAGTCGACCAAATTGGATTCGAGACTTTCAATAACTTTTGCTTTGTTGGTTACATCCAATTCCAGTTCAATTTCAGGATTGTGTTGTAAGAAGTCGGCAAGAAAGTAGGGCATAACATATTTCCCTGTAGAAACAGTAGAGATTTTCAGGCGACCGGCAAGTTGTCCTTGATAAGCCTCTGATTTATAGTTAATAGCATAAACTTCGTTGAGGATATTTTCCGCAGCCCTGGCTATTTCCTTTCCAAAGTCAGTAATAAACAGTTTACGGCCAACCACTTCTGTCAATGGAATATCGAACTGATCCTGGAAATTTCTTAACTGTATCGAAACCGCAGGTTGGGTGAGGTGTAACTCTTCAGCGGCTTTGGTAATGCTTTTTACTTGCGACACTTTCAGGAAGATCTGAAGCTGATGCAGGGTGTAATTCATAAAATATATTAATGATTTGGATTATAAAGTTAAATAAAAATATATGATCATATCAACTCATCTTTGCGTTATTAAATCAAAAAATTATGATGCTGAAAGAAAAAAATAACCCCGTTCGGGAAAAATCCCAAGACCATAAACTTATTGATGGAACTTTTATGCCGGCTGATGCCAACCGTTTTTTGATGAAATTAATAAATAGTAAAATTGACTACCACAATCTTGAAATACTATCGATGCGTGAGCGTTTTAACGGTGATATCTCACATTCCATTAAGCGCATCGAAGAGCTAAAGGAAACGCAGGAGGCCATTCGGCAAGTATTGAACATCGCCTTTGACAATGAAATGGAAGTGCGGGTGCACTGTTCCGTTCAACTTGAATTGGTGAAGTAGAATGGATTTATCCCTGTTGCTGGAGAACCTTACCAATCCGGCACTTCTCTTCTTCGCATTGGGTGTTTTGGCTGTGCGCGTTCGTAGCGACCTGGAAATACCCAACAATTCTTCCAAGTTTATTTCACTGTACCTGCTTTTCTCCATCGGATTCAAAGGAGGTCAGGAGCTTGCGCACAGTCACTTTTCAATGGAGATTGTATGGTCGTTACTTTTTGGCATTCTTATCGCGCTTATTATTCCCATTTACACATTCTATTGGCTTAAAAGGAAATTCAATATTGATGATGCCGGCACTGTGGCTGCGGCTTACGGGTCGGTAAGTGCCGTAACATTTGTAACCGCTGTTTCTTTTCTGGAAAGCCATGCTATTGATTTTGGCGGCCACATGGTTGCTGTTATGGCGCTGATGGAAGCTCCGGCAATTATTGTGGGTGTTATTTTGATACGGTGGTATACTCCCGATAAATCGTCCGTGCCACGTCTTCGCTCAATTATCCGGCACTCCATCACCAATGGCAGTGTTTTTCTAATTGTCGGAAGCCTGGTGATTGGTTTTTTGGCTAATGATCAACAAGCTCAGGGAATAAAACCTTTTACAACAGACATCTTTAAAGGATTTCTTGCCATATTCTTATTGGACATGGGTATTGCCAGTGGCAGGCGGTTGAATGATTTCTTTGCAGGAGGATGGTTTCCGTCTTTTTTTGCTGTAGTTATTCCTGCTTTAAATGGTGTATTGGTTGCTGTACTCAGTGGGTTTGTAACCGATGAAATCGGCAACCGGTTTATGTTTGCAATACTGGCCGCCAGTGCTTCTTATATAGCGGTTCCTGCTGCTATGAAGATTGCTGCTCCCAGGGCAAACCCCGGCATATACTTGCCGATGACGTTAGTGGTAACTTTTCCTTTTAATATTACAGTAGGCATGCCGTTATACCTTTCTGTAATTACGTTGTGATTAAGGCGTAGTGTTTCGAATTTGAAAGGGAAATTAAACTAGTTGTTTTCCTTTTTTTGCATGGCAGGTAGTATAACTTCAAACACTGTTCCTTTTCCTGGTTCGCTTTCTACGGTAATGGAACCTCCAATTTTATCAATAGCTTCTTTCACAATATAAAGCCCCAAACCGGAACCCATACCTTTTGTAGAAGCCCGATAGAACATGTCGAATATTTTAGAGAGAGCCTCTTGAGGAATACCTTCACCATTATCGATGATTCGTAAAACGGCTTGTTGTGCATCGGCTACTACGCGTACCTCAAGCGAAGGGTTGTCCTTGCGCAGGTCGGCATATTTTATGGCATTGGAAATAAGGTTGTTAAGAATGATGGTTAGCCGGCTTGGAGCACTGTAAAAAACGCCTTCTTGCTTTACATCCACTACCCGCCAAATGCGCTCCATGTTATCCATAAACTGGAGTTGCTCAAAAGCATTGTTGATAAGTGTTTCGAAATTAACCGGAACAGCTTCAACCTGAAGTCGCATGTTCCGTGAGTGATCTACGATATCCTTGATAAATTGATCCAGTCGTAAAAGGCTTTTCTTTTTTAACTCCAGTAATTGCTCCAATGAAGCCGGGTCTTTTTCCAGTCGTGCAACTTCTATAAGGCCTAACAAAGAAGATATGGGCGCACGCAAATCATGTGATGCCGAATAAACAAATCGATCTAATTCAGCATTGATTTTTACCAGTTCTTCGTTACGTTCTTCCAATGCCTGCTGGCTTTCCTTTCGTTCGGTAATATCGCTTTCAATGGCTATAAACTTGCTGACTTTTCCATGCGTATCGTAAATAGGCTGAACTTCAATCGATACCCAGTACGGCTTTTTGTCTTTAGTATAATTAATCAGTTCAACATTCTTGAAACCCTTACCCAAACGCAACTGCTCACGCATGTGTCTTGAAGCTTCAACATCTGTTAACGGACCACGCAGGAAAGTGCCGGGTCTCTTCCCGATTATTTCTTTGAGTGCAAAACCAGTAGTACGCTCAAAGGCAGGATTAACCCATTCAATTTTGCCTTCACCATCGGCAATAACAACCATGTTGGTGGTGGCATTCGCTACAAGTGCCAGCAATTCCTTTTCACTCTCAGTTCTTTTTCGATCGCTGATATCCCTGACAACCGCTAATATTTGTACATCGCCTTCTAAATCAAACCGATTGAGTGAAACTTCTGCATCGAAGGGTGTGCCGTCCAGGCGGATGTGTCTCCATTGAAAAAATTGAGGATCACCGGCCAGTACGGCATTGATTTTTTCCATAGCTGCCTCTTCCGATGTTCTGCCATCAGGTTGAAAGGCAGGGGAGAACCGATATGGAGTTTGGCCAACAATCTCCTCTTTCTTACATTGAAAAATGCGTAGGGTGGCATCATTACAATCAGTAAATGTCTTGTAATCCATCGTAAAGATGGCATCGTGTGCAGAATTGAAAAGCGTTCTTAAGCGATATTCATTCTTGCGGATGATTTCTGCTGCCTTTTGTAAGGCCTCGCTTTCGCTTGCAGGCTGATTGGGAAGATTAAGCACCTCATCATTCATGAGGTGCAATTTTGTGGAAATAATGACCAGGAAAAATTAACAATTGAACAATTCCTTACATCAAATCTCCATGAGGTCAATACCTTAATTTAAAATTTAAAGCCAAGAAAATTCCAGTAATTGAGAAACCATAAGGAGGCAATTCCGGAAAGACTTAGTATTAAATAATAAAGCCGACTACGAACACGGAAGCGATTGCTTCGTAAAACCGGTATAAGCATAACGAGCATGCCAAAGGTTGTTACGATCATGAGTATGGGGAGAACAAGCGTTGCTTTTAACAGGCCGGGCACACCAAATGCAATTTCAAGAGGGTCGGCCAGGGCTATGAGTACTCCAATAAAGAAAAGTAAAAAAAGAAAATAATGTAGCCAGGCAACCGACTTTATAGCCATTGGAAGAGTGGTTTTTGCCATTGGCCCGGGCAGATAGCGCTTGCGGATTATGGCTACCATAGGCCAATAGAATACAGTAACGAGTGTTAAGGTGATAAGAAAGATCAATAGATTATTGTGAAATGCTGGTGACTCCAAACCACTCACTTTTTCGAGTACAAAAATTGAAAGGAGGCCATCGAATGCAAAGACCACCTTTCCACGTTCATCATAAGCCATACCTATGCGATCGTTGGAGAACTCCTTACGGAAAGTTGAACTGTCAACTGGAACATAATATTCAGTTTTATCTGGCAATGTAACAGCCAGTTTTGTTGAGTCTTTAACTTCAACTCTTGCTATGCTGAAGAGTGACGCGATCTTGGTAATGTCGGATTGGGTATATCGGTTCATTCGATATTCACCTGAAAATTTATCCAGCCATTCCTTTGTTACAGGCATGGCAGGTTGGAGCGCAGTAGTATCCGGGAAGTACCGATCCATAAAAGCTTCGAATACATTGATGTATGTTCCGCCACCTGTGTCGGTATTGAAGGAGATGAATAATCCGGCATTATGATCGGGAAGTATAGCCAGTAGTGAATGAAACCAAAACGTGTCGCCACCATGCCCGATAGCGGTTACACCATTCTGACTAAGATCCATAAATCCATAGCGCATAGGATTTACTGCAGGGTGATGACGTTTTACTTCCGACTTCATGATTGAAAAAGTTGTACTATCCAATAAGGTAAAGTCTCCATACGCACCGTTATTTAAATAAGCCAGCATCAGGTGAGTCATGTCGGCAGCAGAAGCGCTTGCTGCACCAACCGGGTAGAGCGGAACATATTCAAAGTTCTTTTCGATTAAGCTGTTTTTAAATGCATAACCCTTGGAAAGATCTTTTCTTAGTAGTGCAGGAACCGGCTGGCGCAAAGTTGAATGCTTCATGCTAAGCGGTTCAAGTATAAATTTCTCTGCATAATCGTTGAAACTCATTCCGGTAACCTGTTCAATAATGTAGGCGGCTATACCCGTACCGTGGTTAGAGTAAGATGCATGTGTAAAGGGCGGACGAACACGGTCGGGTAGTTCTTTTTTTAAAATTGTGCCCAGGGGCAGGAGCTTTGTTGAATCTTTTGCAAACAATCCGATAACCCGATCTTCAAAACCGGGTGTATGGGTCATCAGGTGCTTAAGGGTAATAGGCTGATCGAATTCATCCGGAATCTTAAAGTCCTTTAGGTAGGTATTAATGTCTGCTTCCAGGTTAAGTTTGCCCAACGCCACTTGTTGCATCACCGCGGTCCATACAAATAGTTTGGTTATTGATCCAATCCGGAAGAGTGTGGTTTTCGGATCAACCGGTATTTGTTTATCAATATCTGCGAATCCATAACCCTTGGTAAGTGTTACTTTGCCATCCACAATCACCGCTAACGTAGCGCCTGCAATATTCTTTTCTTTTAACACAGCTGTTAGCAGACCATCCATAAAGGATTCGAGATCAGTTGTATCACGAAGCGATTGCGCGGGGAGTTGAAGGGATAAAACAACCGATAAAAAGAACAAAAGCTTTTTCATCTGTATTGATTTTGGTTGAGCATGTGAATGTATTCAAAATCAAGCAGGGTTCTATATGAATTTTGGATGAATGGAATATCTTTAATGATAATTTAACTTCATTAACCTTAGTTTATGTACGTTCGAAGAAACTACAGCTTTTGGATGACCTTGAATTGGTCGAGAAAGCCATTTCTATATGGATTTGTTTATGCCGCTGCCATTACAGCTGTTCACGTATTCACCCCACTGAACATAGTTATTCCCTGGCAACCGCTTAGCGTTATGGGTATTGCCGTAGCCTTTTACCTGGGTTTTAAAAACAATAGTTCTTATGACCGCACGTGGGAAGCCCGTAAAATCTGGGGCGCCATTGTAAACAACAGCAGATCGTTTGCGGCTACAGTAATGGCCTACATAAAAACCGATAACAAAAGCGAAGAGCAATCTATAAAACAGGCTTTGATTTACCGTCACATTGCCTGGCTCACGGCATTGCGGTATCAATTGCGCCTTAGCCGTCAATGGGAACACGTTAATGAAAGATTAAACGGGATGTATGTACCCACCATATGCGAAGCTTACTTCAACCAGTTGGATCATGAGATTGTTACTTTTATTCACCCTGATGAATTGGAGCAATACAAACGGCAAACCAACATGGCAACGCAACTGTTGGCCACTCAAAGCAAAAAGATAAAAGCGCTAAAAGACCTGAATTATATAAGCGAAATGGAGCAACTTCGGTTACAGGAATTAATTGGTGCATTGTATGACGAACAGGGAAAATGTGAACGTATTAAAAACTTTCCATTTCCGCGGCAATATGCATCAACCGCCCTATGGACTACTTTGGTTTTTAGTATGCTTGTGCCTTTTGGATTATTGGGTGTGTTCGTTGAGTCCTATTGGGTTTGGCTTAATGCTCCTTTTTCCGGATTGCTCATTTGGGTATTTTTTCTCATGGAAAAAATTGGTGATTATTCCGAGAATCCTTTTGAAGGAACCTACAATGATGTTCCCATTACCTCCATAGCGCGAAATATTGAAATTGATCTACGCGAGATGATGGGCGAAACCGATGTACCTCCACCGATAAAAGAAGAAAATGGATTTTTGATGTAATCAGAAATTAATTGTTACGGGGCTGTACCATTTCCATTAACTCGGGATTAAGTATGAAAGCAATAATCATGAGGATAGCTAGAAAAATGAAAAGGGAGATCCAGAAAAACAATTGTACAAAAATACCACGTGTAAATGCCCAGCCTGCACGGTACGATTGATAAAGCTGAATGCAACCCCAGGCATAGTATGTGGCGCTGGTTCCCACAAAAAGGAAAATGTTTATATATTGTCCTGTAAGCTTAAACAAAACCAAAAACCCAATGGAGAGCCACTGGTAATGTCCTTGTGTATAAAAAACCAAGATGGAGTGTTCTAACAAGTTGAATTTGCTTTTGCGGAAGAATAAAGCTGCACCGAATACATAAAACGGAACGAAAATAAAGGATACTAAACGCTGGTTATCATTGATCCAACCCATCAATCCCTGGTTAAATTGTTCCTGACCACTTCCTTCTTTGATTTCTTCAGTATATGGGTTAATAGCTTTAGCCATTTCGGACATATCAATTTGCAAAAAGGACAGCAGGAGTATATAAAGTGTAAGCATCAAGAAGAAATACCCCACGGGCCCATAGTAGAGTACACGGTTGCCATTAATATAATGCCTGGCCACTATGCCTGGTCGAAGTGTCAGATCACGGATGGTACGCGGGAACATTCCATCAAAGCCATAAACCCTTGACCAGAAGTCGTTCCAGCCTTCGCGAAAAGTGATACGCTTTACATTTGATCGTTGGCCACAGTTCGGACAGAATTTTCCGTTTACTTCTTGCTGGCAGTTGGTGCAGGTCATGATTAAAATTATTCAGCTTGTAAGTTACAGATTTTCATAAGCTACGCTTCTCAACCAGTTCTCCATTCTTATAGACTTCAATTCGTATTGGCTTTTCAGCTTCATTGTAAAAAAGTTGATCGCCTTCCTTTTTTCCTTTGATATACATGGATGTCGAGGATTTCTTTCCATTCTCATGATACCAAGTCCAAAGTCCTGCACGATGATCATTTTCAAATTTTCCATCAACGCTAAGTGAACCGTTTTCGCCATAGCCGAGGTAGGGCCCATGCAATTTTCCAAGATCATAAGTTGATTCCACTGAAATTATTCCGGTTGGGTAGTAATACTCCCACTTCTCGTGGCGCAACCCATTCCGTATCAGTCCGTATTCATGCACGTTTTCTCCTTCGTTGTCGTGATAGTTTTCATAATAGCCATTTGAATTTAATACTAAAGGCTTACCTGCTGCATCCCACGAATTTTGGACGTAATAAACTGTATCAATGTATTCACCGGTTTCGTGCTTGCGTCCATTGGCGTAATAGGAGGTCCAGATACCTGTTTGCAAACCCCTCTTCACCATTCCACTTTCAATAGTAGCACCGTCTTCATTTCTTCTCTTGTATAGTCCCTCTCCATTGACTACTTCAGGTTTACCGGAATCATCCCAAGAGTTTAATATTTTTATTACATTCTTAGAAATGTATTCTGTCTCCTGCATTTGTTTGCCGTTCGGATAATAGAAAGTCCATTGGCCTACAGGATCACCACGCTTGTAAATTCCCTTTGTGTTTGGGGTGCCATCGGGGTAGTAGGTTTCAAAATTTCCTTCAGGCATATCCAATGTAAAGGATGTACGACCATTTAGTGTCCCATCTTCGTAATAATACACCCATTCTCCGATTTGCCTGTCGAACTCAAAATCGCCTACAGAGGCTACTTGTTTATTTGCATAAAACTCTGTCCACTTGCCTTCTTTTAAACCAGCCTTATAGGTTCCGATGCGGAAGAGTTCGCCTTCCTCATTGAAATAGGTCCATTCACCTTCAGGTATGCCGTTGTTGAAATATCCATTCGCCATCGGATTGCCGTTCTCCCAGTACATTTCCCAATAGCCATGTTCCCTGCCTTTTACAATTTCCCCTTTTGATTGTGGTGTCCCGGATTCATAATAGAATGTTCGCTCTCCACCCGCTGCCGTGTATAAAAAATAGCCACCTATTGAAAGGAATAAAAATAATATGATTACACCAACATTTCTGAATTGTGAGAAGGGGGGTATGGGCAATGCACCAGCTTCGGCTTGTTGCAGCAACTCATCGGTAATTTTTCTGAAGGCGTAGCGGTACCCAGCTGTTATTGCAATACCATAGAATAAAAAGTCCATTGGGTGAGCAGATTCTGTAAAGATTGAGTTAATAACATCAATATTTAACAGGGTTAAGGTTTCAAAATATCCAAGCCGTTCTGCTTCTGCCACAAAATATACCTGGCTTAACAGGTTGCCAAGCAAGCAACCGAACAATGCAAAAGCGCCACCAATTATTCCAAAATAGCGATCGATGCCTGCACCGAAAAAACGCACACCAAATCCTACGATAAAACCAATACCAATAGCCATGTAACCAATTTGGTATTTTGTAGTTACCGTAATCAGCGTCCAAAGTAATGCGCCAACAATGGCGGAAGATGATCCACCAATGATAGCATAGACCGTATCCTGCTGAAGTCGGAGATTATTCTTAGCCTCATTACTGATATCACCTGGTTCAATAAAGTTTTCAACGGTAGCTTTGGCAGGGTCTTCAATCTTTACGGACTCATCAATGGAGTAGCTTGGGCAACTACTTTCAAAATCGGCAATACGATTAGTAAGCCCGCAGATGATGCCATCATTAGCATTGAACGCACGGTTTTTACAGCGCCTGCAAAATGCGAGGTGTTCGTCTCTTGTCATGGTTAAGGTGAAAGATTATTTAAAATGATACAGGAATACAATGGTTGCGGTAAAAGCCGGTTTGGGATTGTCTTTGATTTCCAGCGTTACCTTCATCTCAGTTTTTGCTATGCCGCGCAAGTTGGTAAGGGCTTGCAACACCACGCGTAACCTTACTTCCTGATTTACCAGTACCGGTTGGTTGAACTTTAAATTTTCGATGCCGTAATTTACCAACATGGTGTAGTTGTTCACCTCGGCAATCTGGTCCCACAGGTGCGGGACCAACGATAGGGTTAAATACCCATGCGCAATTGTGGACTTAAATTGACTTTCCGTTGCCGCCCGTTGCGGGTCGGTGTGAATCCATTGATGGTCAAGGGTGGCATCGGCAAACAGGTTGATTTGCTCCTGCGTGATTTTGTGGTATTCAGATACCCCAAGTTCTTTACCGATATGCTGCTCAAACTCGGCAAAGCTGTTGATGATAAGTTTTGGCATGGTGGTTAAAAATAGGAATTTTTTTGATTTCCACCTGCTGTACATCCTTGAACAGTCGGGTGTACAGTACCGGATAGCAAGTGCATAAGTCGCTTGTGTTTATGGGTGAGAATCAACAGCTTAGCATTATGGTGCTGATTTTGTATAGCCGGGGTAGACCGTCTAACCTTATGCGTACACTCATTGCCGTTACCCTTTGGTTTATTTTACTGGTACTCTGTTGGCCGTTGGCCCTTTTGCTGATCTTTCTCTTTCCGTTGATCTGGTTATTCTTACTTCCGTTTAAGATCATCGGACTATCCATCAGCCTGGTGTTCCAATTTATTGGTGCCATTCTGATGTTTCCGTTTAAGGTACTGGGGGTTAAATAGTGTCTCAATGAAAGTTACTTTGCGTCTCAGCGCCTTAGCGGTTATTTATTCAACGGTAAGCTGAAATCTTTACCGCAAAGGCGCAAAGGATTTAGTTCAATCATTATTTTCTAACGATGGGTAACCTCACCACCGATGGATACTTTTTCGAATGATGAATCGTGTTTGTAGCCACAATGCCTTTCGACTCATCATAATTATTTCCGCCTGTATTCAGGTTGCGTTCAAAGCGCGGGAAATTTGAACTTGAAACTTCTATTCGAATGCGATGACCTGCATCAAAGTAATTACTCGTGCTCATAGGCGTAAGCTTCACTTCGTAAACCTTCCCCTTTTCCATAAACACTTCTTTCTCATAACCCTCACGATAGCGAACCCGTTGAATCGTTTCGTCCAGGTTGTAGGCCTTGCCGTCCGGATGTACATCGATTAGTTTGATGGTAACATCGGTATCTTTCACATCGCTCGACAAATACAAAGTCGATTCAATAAAGCCACTCACTTCAATCCCTTCTTTCAGCGGTTCTGATGTATACACAAGTATATCGTCCCGCAACTCCATTTCGGATTGATCGAACGCTCCGCCTTGTACGGCATTTCCGGTACAGCAAACATTACCTCCATGCGATTTCACCGGATTCATCGGGTCGTATTTAAAGGTATCGGGCTTATCGGCTGATGGAACTTTGGGCACCAATTTACCATCACCATTTCGCGTGTTGGCCTTGCCCTCGCTGCTGAGGAAGTAATTTGTCATCACGGCATTTTTTGGCGGCCACGTGTCAGACGTTTGCCATTTGTTGCTGCCCATGGTATAGTACTGGACACGCGGAGTGCTCTTCTTGAAATCATTTTGCTCACCTTTTAGCAACAGATCAAACCAACCCCAGGTAAGCTCATCATAATTTAACCTTGCATCGCCAACACTACGCTCACCCACGATGGTATTTTCAGTTGCGCGTTTATAGGCGCAATGCAGGGTAGGGGCAATCACCAAATATTGGTTGTCGGCAATTTCTTTATTCACATTGTTGCGCGCATGATTGAACAACGCCAAATTCGGACTGGATGACACATCATACCAGGATACAAACCAGTAGGCAGGTACATTCAATGGCATGGTATCGTGGTACAAGCCCCCGGCAAACCAGGCCGGGTCGTTTGGCTTGCGCCTGATCATTTTTTCATACACGCCTTCTTGACCGTTTACATTTTTTATAATGTCCTGTACCGGCAAATGTTGGAGCGCTTGTGCCCAGTCTTGACGCGGCATTTCTGTAGCCATATCATAAAACCGTTGGATACGGATGAGATCTTGCTGGGTAATGTCTTTCGGTAATGTAGGCTTGAACTTATCATTCTGTGTTCCATACAGCCAGGCCGTGAATAACATTTGTTGTGCACCCCCGCGATACCAGTTTCCTTGTTCATAGTATTCCCCAACCTTGCCCACACCTGCACCATAGCCTTGAGCCACCATGGCAGCCAGGGCGGGATGGTTTAGTGAAGCCACGGCCATTTGCCACTCTGCCGTTGATGAACAACCGATTACACCAATCTTTCCATTCGACCAGGATTGTTTACTCATCCATTCAAAAGCATCATAACCGTCTGTAATTGGTGTGCCCAGTATATCCCATTCACCTTCTGAAAAAAACCTGCCGCGTTCATTTTGGACCACAAAGGCGTATCCGCGCTCGACAGCTTCAATGGCGGACTCGAGGGTACGGGTTCGCATTTCCCCATCAACCCAGGTATTGAAATTGTAAGGCGTTCGTGAAAAGACAATAGGTACCTTTGCACTTCCTTTCGGCCGGTAGATATCCGTTGCAAGGCGAACACCATCGCGCATAGGCATCATCACCTTTTGATCAATGATGGCGATCTCTTCTAATTTCTTATATACAGCTTGCGGGTTCTGGGCAAAGCCAATACTGACAAACAGCAGGCCGGATAGCAGGAGTGAAAACTTCTTCATGGTAATTAGGGTATACTTCAAGTTGTGAAAACTTTTCGACAGGTTTTCAGGTTTTTATATGAAATTTGCTTCATAATTACATTAGCGGCTCATGTCCACCTGTTCTTCAGGAAAGCGATCCTATAACAATGACGCAATTGCTGTTGAAGCGCTCATTGAGGCCCATGTGCAATTTGATTATGGCAAGCGGTCGGGTCCTGTTGCGGTTTATCAATGTGATGAATGCGGACAGTTTCACCTTACTTCACGTGGCTCAATGAATCCAAAACTTGAGCAATACTTGCGTGATGGCACGATGGAAAAACTACGTAATGCCAGCAGGTGGTCTGCTAAATGGAAATAGTATACTTGTCCGCTTACCGCACTGGTTTTAGTTCTTAGGTGGTGGATTGATCATAATGTGTGCGCGGTGTGTTCCCGGATCCATTATCCACGGCATACCGGGTGCTTCAGGCTTTAGGGGCAACCCTGTACTTTCTGCTGTAGCCCACGGAATATAAACCACGTAACGGAAATTGCCTTTTGTTACTTCACCGGTTTCAGCGTTGTAGTTTTCGGCAGGAGCAGTATATACCTGTAAATTAGTGGCCTGTTTGGGCATAAAGAGTTTTCCTGACTTAACTTCCGTTTCACGTATATCAAAGATTTCCTGAAATGATTTGCCCTGTGCTTTCAATTCGCGCCCACGTGCCATAAAGGGCTCCAGATCTTTGTGGTAGCACGAAACATTAAACCCGCTTGATTTAGGATCATCGGTGATACAGACAAATTCATTTGTTCCCTTTCGGAGAACAACAAACTCGCCCTTGGCATTGTACCCATAAACCATGGCTCCATCCCGTTTATCTTCTGGTGCTGCAAGCACCGCTGTTTTGATTTGAATTTCAGCGGTGGGTATCTGTGCAAACGATACATGTGTGATCAGGATTAACAAGCAAATGATTTTCATAGTACTTCATTTTATTTTTACAACTATATCTTACTACTTATGTCTTGCTACTTTCAACTTAAGTTTTATGTCTAATCACGTTTTTTGCTTTTTTTTCTGTGCCGATGGGAATAACACGTTATTTAAAATCAACCTGTACCCAGGAGAATTAGGATGCAGGTTTAAGTCTGTGGGTGTTCTTCCACGTCCGGGAAAACCTTCAGGATCATGACCACTGTAAAATGTCCAGAAGCCTTTACCCAGCTCGCTGAACATATAGCGCACGTTTCGTTCTTTTCTGTTTTCTCCCAACAATAAAACATCAGGCTTTACCAGGTCTTTGCTGAACGCAGTAGTGAGCCCAGAAAACTCACGAATTACATGCGTGTGGTTTTGTGTGAGTAATGAGGGTATAAGGTCCCACTTGGCTGAGAACGTAAATAAGGAAAAGTAATCACCGCTCGGCATGAAATCGCGTCTGCCGACATTAATATCTGAAAATCTTCGGCTATACGGTGGTTCAATACTAAAATTTTCAAAAGCAAACGTTTGGGAATAATCCAGTCTTGAAGTGTCGTGCATTTCTTCATCCGACAGTTCATAAATTTCTGAACCATTCATAGCCAATGCCACATCAATTGATTCCGCTGCTGAGCACATGGCAAACAAATAGCCACCAGCCGCCACAAACGATTTTATTTTTTTTGCGATCTCCAGTTTCAGCTCGGGTACATTGGCATAGCCGAGCTTTGTTGCCGTTACTTCCTGTGCTTTATATTCCAGTATAGACGACTCGCGCCAGCGCGACCGTCCCGGCTGGCCCGTAAAATCTTCATGATGGAGGTGAACCCAATCGTATCGCGCCAAGGCATTGTTATGGATTTCTTCATCGTAAATGATGTCGTATGGTATTTCGGCATAATCCAGCACGAGAATTACTGCATCTGTTTCGTCAAGAATAAATTCACTTTTGGGTGAGTACACAGCAATGCGTGGCACTTTTTCCAATCGCACGGCACTCATATTTATAGCCGGGCTCGAAAGTTCGTTGAGAATCCGATTAATTGCAGCAGTACTGATCACTTCGTAGGAAACACCACGGAGTTTACACTCGGTTTCTGCAAGAGGAGAATATTCCATTAGAAAACTCCCACCACGGTAATTCAGCAGCCAGTCTACAGGTACTTCCTTCTGAAGCATAAAATAAGTTATGCCATAGGCCTTCAGGTGGTTGCGTTGGCTTTCATCCATAGGAATAAGAATGCCGTTCGACCATGCATGAATCGATGCAACAAATAGAAAAAGTGTGATTAAAAGTTGCCTTTTCATATTCGGGCGGATTTACCATCCGAGATATGAAATAAAGCTCCGGAGATTTACTTAGAATATCAACTGATATTAGATGACCGGAAAAATACTTTATTAAAGCCGTTTGAATTGATTAATAGGAGGGATACCAGTTTCTTAGCCTTACATCAACTGCTGCATTACTGTCGCGCACCAATTTTTTGAACTTTTCAACATCGCTCATGCCTCCTTGTCCGCGATAATGAAACGGAAAGACAATTTTGGGCTTGAACTCCAACACGGCACTGGCCGCTTGCTCCACAGTCATGGTGAAGGGTTGGTTCATACACACAAAGGCGATGTCAATATCTTTTAAAGCTCTCATCTCAGTGATGTCTTGTGTGTCTCCTGAGATATAAACTTGCTTTCCGCCAATGCCCAGCACGTAACCATTACCCCGGCCTCTCGGATGGCGCGAATCTTCTGTTTCCGGCAAGTTGTACATTGGCATGGCCGTAATGGTGATGCCAAATTGTTGGATGGTAGAACCGTTCGCAAGCGGGATAGTTTGGTTTGCAAGATTTTCAGGGAGTTGCTCACGTACAGCTTGTGGCGCAATGATGATAGCCCGCATGGTTTCAATTGCCTTCAAGGTTTCAATATTCATATGGTCACCATGGATGTCGGTGATCAGAATTAAATTAGGTGCGGCAATACCTTCAAATGCTTTCGCTCCACCATACGGATCAACATAAATTGTTACCTTGTTCCAGGTTAACGCCATGGTAGAGTGCAGAATGGGTTGTATTGATAACCGGCCGTTTGAAGTTTCAATTTGATCAGGTGCTGAGCGTTGTGCAAACACGAACGGTTGAATAACACAAATCAGAATGGCTAATGCTAAACTACTTTTAATCATCAAATGGTTTCAATTATGTTAATAATCATAAAACCGGACGATGCCGGTTTTATGATAGGATTAAGTTTATTAATCGCAGATCTGTGCATAGACAAACACGTGCCCGGCTACATCGTCCCACTTAAGTTTCTCTCCAGCAAAAGCCTGAAGCATCATTGGGCATTTTGCATAGAGTTCGGAAAAATCTTTTTTGTAATTCCCCTTTTTCACCAAAACCGCCTTTTGGTCGTCTTGAACAAACAAGTATGATTTATCAATGCCACCGGTAAGCTTTACACCGGCTATACCAATTCCTGTTGTTTCCTTGGCATTTGGATCGGCAAAAACTTTGATATGGGAATCGAATCCGGGATTCAGCAATTGCATTAATCTTAGTTTTTCCTTTTTGTTATGGCGCATAGCCGTTTCAAATACAATATGATTACGGTTTACTATTTCATCAAAATTAGTGCTGGTCAATTCCTTAATCGAGGAAGTTGATTCAGCCATCATGGCCAGTTTAGCTAACCTGGATGTTTCAACCGATAACCGGGCAACATCTTCGGGCTTGAACTTGGCCTTTTCGCCATTTTCAAGTTTAATGTTAAAGTTATTGAGGTAGCCGTTTATCATGCTGCCCCCAAGGAATTTTCCATGTATTTCTTCACCCGAAGCAAGTTTAACAATGCACGGTTTGTTAGAAATAAAACTCATATCATCGGGATCCAGTGCTGCAATAAATCCCTGGCTAAAGGCAGTGAATGATAATAGTATCATCCCTGTTAAAAGATAATTTTTCATGTGGTATAGGGTTTGGTTTTTAAGTTACATAAATTTAAACATAAACCATACCAAAAGAAGCTGCTATACGAACTCCACATCCTTGATGATAACCCTTTCCATCACATCGCCCTGTTTGATTTGGTCTATTACTTCCAGCCCTTCATAAACTTTGCCGAAACAGGTATGGTTACCATCCAGGTGACTGGTATTATCGCGACTATGGCAAATGAAGAATTGGGAACCACCCGTATTACGACCAGCATGGGCCATGGATAAAACTCCGCGATCATGGTACTGATTGTCTCCCGTCAGTTCGCACTTGATTTGATAACCTGGCCCACCATTGCCAATGCCATTGGGACATCCGCCCTGAATAACAAAGTTAGGGATTACCCGATGGAAGGTGAGGCCATCATAAAAATTATGCTCAGCCAGGTCAATGAAGTTTTTAACCGTGCCTGGAGCATCCTTCTCGAAGAACTTAATTTTCATGACACCCTTTTTGGTGTGGATTTCTGCTATTTTCATAATCAGTTAGTAAGAATTAAGCCTGCAAATTAACAGGTAGCAGTCAATTTCCTGACGTTAATTTTATAAGTTTAATATATAAAAAGCTCTCAGAATTATTATGGATGAAATTATTACTCATTTGCAGGCCAGCATTGAAGATGAATTCTTTTCGAAATCAGAGCGAAGAACATTGAAGGCCATATTGGGTGAAAAACCGCTGGATCAGCATCAACTTAATTTTTTGCGCAGTAAAATTTATGAATTGGCTAATCAGCGGGTAACACCCCAGAATTACCAATTTATTATCGAATGGATCAAAAATACCAACAGTGCTTTAGTTACACCTTCCGTTGGTTCTTCAGATACGTCCGATGTTTATTTTAGCCCGGGTGATGCTTGTCGTACGGCTATTATTCAGCAAATAAATAGTGCTGTGCGGGAATTAAAGATATGTGTATTTACCATCAGCGATGATCTGATTACCAACGCACTTATTACCACACATAAAAAGGGGATAGCGGTTCAGGTGGTAACTGATAACGATAAATTGCTTGATGAAGGGTCGGATATAGAACAATTGGCCAGTGAAGGTATTGAGGTAAAGATTGATGACACACCTTATCATATGCACCATAAGTTTATGGTGGCGGATGAACGAGTTCTGGTTACGGGGAGTTACAACTGGACCCGCAGTGCTGCACGGTTTAATCATGAGAATATATTGCTAACCCGGGAAACCGGGGTGGTGAAGTCGTATTTAAAAGAATTCAGTCGGTTATGGAAAGTGATGAAGCCATTTAACTGATTTCCTGCTTTTATTCAGTAAATCATCCTTCTACCTGATGTAAGTCATAGAAAAGGCCTTGGGAAACCAATAGTATTCGGTATGAATATTTACCGAAGTGATATTAACCACGAACGCATTTTCAACCAGTTGGAGACTTTGGCAACGGACATGAAGTCTGTTGAAGATTCGTTCGGCAATACGCTTGAAAATACACACATCAGTAACCGTATAAGTGCAGTAAACCTGATCCACTACCTGGTCTTGCGTACGGCTGAAATCCGGCAAGTACAGGAATACCTGCACCAGATCGGACTTTCGTCCTTAACCAGTTGTGAAAGTCATGTGCTGTCGCAGCTCAATAATGTTCTGCGTTGGTTATCTCCATCTTATGTTCAACGAGATGACATCGCCTGCACCTTTGAGGTCGCGGGCCGCATTCGACAGGAAAAAAGAGAATTGTTGCTGGGTGCTGATCCCTATGCTGGCCGTCCACATATTATGGTCACCTTGTCATCAGAGGTTGCCAACGACCGCATGCACATGGAGGAAATTCTACTGGCCGGTATGACTGTTGCCCGTATAAACTGTGCGCATGATAATCCGGATGTATGGCAACAAATGATCACTACGTTAAAAAAATCTGTGGCTAAAACTGGTATGCCTTGTAAGATTTATATGGATTTGGCCGGACCAAAAATCAGGATAAAATCAATCAACTATAAAGGTGAGCTGTATGAGAAACTAAAAGTGAGGGAGCAGGATAAGTTATTTTTAATAGGAACTATTTCGGAGAACAGCAATACTGACGAACAAGTTATTCAGATTGAGCCTGCTGAAATTATCTCCATGATTAAGCCGGGAGAACATGTTTTTATTGATGATGGAAAATTTGAAGCCAAGGTAATGGAGGTAAGTGATAGTCGGGCCACTATTCAAATTGTAAGAATCTCGACTAAGAAACCCTTTCTTCGGATCGAGAAGGGTATTAACCTTCCTGATTCTGATTTATCCATCGAGGCTCTGACATCAACAGATTTATCATACATACCTTTTATTTGCAAACATGCCGATATGGTTGGGTATTCGTTTGTAGGTACACCACATGATCTGGAGAAACTAAGAAATGAATTACGTAAACATGGTACTGAAAATAAATTGCCGGCAATCATTCTTAAGATTGAAAGACTATCCGCTATTCAGAATCTTCCGGGGTTACTGTTAACCGGTATGAAAGATCAGCGCATGGGGGTTATGATTGCACGTGGTGATCTTGCTGTTGAAATCGGATTTGAGCGTTTGAGTGAAATACAAGAGGAAATTCTTTGGATATGTGAAGCAGCCCACGTTCCGGTGATTTGGGCAACACAAGTATTGGAGTCGTTGAATAAAACCGGATTTGCCACCCGATCTGAAATGACAGACGCTGCCATGGGGGTTATGGCTGAATGCGTTATGCTCAATAAGGGTGTGCACATGGTCAAGACCATTCAGGTGCTGGATAATATATTAAGGCGTCAGATTGGTCATGTTGACAAAAAGCGCTACATCATGCGACCCTTAGGTATCGCAAAAAACTTTCTGGATGAAACCCGGCTCATGGAGAAGAGAGAACCAGTCGCACAAAGTTGATTATCTGATAATAGTCAGTTAATGTCCATTTAGTGCTGGCTATATTTGCATGAACTTGATTAAGAAATTATGAAATACAGAGTATTGCTGATCGGCTTTTGGTTCATGTCATTTCAAGTAAGTAGTCAAAGCGAACTGATTCTGTCGGGAAAAGATAGTCAGATGATTATTCGGGGAACATCATCGCTCCACCCATGGCAATGCCGGGCTGAACAGGTATCGGGTCAGTTAAAGGCAGAGTTGATAAATGGAGGCGTGAAAAACATTAATTCGTTGGTATTCATTGCTGGTTCTTCCTTTATAAAGAGCATTAAAGATAATGGAGAGTACTATGATAAAAACATGGATAAGAATGTCTACAAAGCTTTGGACGTTACGAAGTATCCTAATATTACATTTACTTTTTCCCGGCTGGTTTCTGTAAAACCAACTGCTTTAGAAGTAGTGGGTATCCTCAAAATAGCCGGATCAACTAAAGAAATAAGCATAACCGCGAAGGCAATACCCTCGGCTGCTGGTATAATCTTTGAAGGTAAAGTACCAATAAAAATGACCGATTATAATATTGAACCGCCCACAGCACTTTTTGGTACCATCAAAACCGGAAATGAAGTTTCTGTTGAATATAAATTGGTCTTTATGGCCACTAAATAATATTCACATTATCCATACTTTAGCAACAGTTAACTCTTCTGTATGCTAAAAGCTATCACCCTATGTTTTATGCTTTGCATCGCTTCGGCAATTTTTGGGCAGGAGTACCGGATTTTTATTCATCCCACCAGTAAGGTTACGGTTTATGGATCCACCAATGTGAATAGTTTTAAGTTTGAGTACATGGAAGAGATCGCTATCGATAGACCTGTTCGGGTTAATCGTAAAGATGGTGTGTTATATCTTTCAGGAGGTATGATCAACCTAAAAGTCAAGGCATTTGATTCTGGCAATGGTATAATGAATAAGGATTTCAGAAAGATGCTATTGGAAGAAGAAAATCCATTTATTCAAGTTGAACTTCAAGCCTTAATGCCGGATTGGCAGCCGAATGATGTTTGGCGCGAAGGAAAAGCTAAGATTACCGTGAATATAAATGCAATCGTAAAAACCTATACGGTTAGCTGTAAAGTTGAAAGCCCTGGAAGCCTGTTGATTTTTGGTAAACAGAAAATACTGCTTAACGACTTTGGACTAACACCACCGGTTAGAATGATGGGTATGGTAAAAGTGAGTGAGTGGGTAGATTTGGATTTTGCTCTTCGTTTTGCCACCGATCGGTAATAATAAGCTTTAATCATTGTTCAATTCTTACATCAATTTTTATTTACTCGACAATATATTTATTTTTCACAACAGCTATACGCTACGAATCAGAATTAAGGATTTATCGGAATAGAATTCAGGAAGCATGATTTCACAAAAGAAATTTTCAAGCAAAAGAAATCTATATCCAATAGCTTCAGTTATTGCAGTTTTGTTGATCGTAAGCATATACCTGAGCTATCAGAATACCATCATCATTGAACGAAATAAGCAAATTCAGGATGAAACTGAGCAGGTTAAAGTACGCACCGCCAGCATAATCCGACACCTGCACCTTGCGGACCTGGGTCTGAGGGGTACTGCTCTGGTTCCAGAGAGTAAACCCTTAAGGTTGTCCACGGATACCGCAAAGCAGTCTATGAAAGAAGTTTTTAAATACCTTGAACCTGTCCTTAACAGGCAGCAGTTTCCGGTGGCGAATTTTAAAAACTTTAAGCTTAAAGTGGATGCCTATTTTGAACTTATCGATAGTATGTATCGATTAATTGATGAGGATAGGCTGGCTGATTTTAAGACTATCCTGGCACAAGATAGGGGATACCCTCTTTATCTGGATTACGTGAAATTCAGGAATTCGGTATTCGAACTTGAGAATAGCATAAAAATGGCAAGTGAAAGGCAGTACAGGATTGCACTCCGTAATGCGTACCTCATTCAGGTTGTTATTTTTCTACTTACCGTACCTATGGTTTTTTACGGTGCTTATCGTTCGCTTAGTCTGATTAAAGTATCGGAACAACTTCGGCAATCGGAAATAGAAAAAAACAAGCTGCTGATTGACCAGAATGTTATACTTGAGAAGCTGGTGGCAGAACGAACCCATGAAATTCTGGCTCAGAATGAAGAGATTTCAGCTCAGAATGAGGAAATATCAGCACACAACGAACAATTGGAGCTTCAGCAACGAGAAATTGAACTACAACGAAACGTTTTGCTTAAACAAAATGAAGCATTAACATCTGCCAATACTATTATTCAAGAGCAAAATTCAATTATAGAAGATGTCAACAAGGAGCTTACAAAAGAAGTAGAGCGCCAAACCTTCGATTTACGGAATGCCAATGCTGAGTTAATGGAGCATAATAACCGTTTGAAGCAATTTTCGTATATCGTTTCGCATAACCTAAGAGCACCGGTAGCGCGAATACTTGGTTTGAGTTCAATTCTTAAATCAAGCAAGAGTGCTCTTGAAACAGATGAAATACTGAATCATATCACCAAAGCAATTGGCGATCTTGATCAGGTTATTCGTGATATCAACCTTATACTGGAAATTGAAAAACTAAATACCCAAATTCTTGACCAGGTCAATCTGAAAACTATGGTTGATCGGGTGCTGGAACAATTAGGACCGGAACTTGAGGCTACACAAGCTTTGGTATCCGTTAAACTTAATAACATTACTTCTGTAAACTTTTTAGTACCCTACATGGAAAGTATTCTCTATAATGTATTGGGCAATGCAGTGAAATACAGAAATCCAGAGCGTAGACTGAAAATTGAGATAAGTGCAGAAGAAGAGAAGGATTTTATTCGGTTAGAAATACGTGACAATGGACTTGGTATCGATCTTGCCAAACACGAAAAGGATATGTTCAAGTTGTATAAACGCTTCCATACACATGTAGAAGGGAAGGGGCTTGGCCTTTACCTTGTAAAGACTCAACTCACTACACTAGGTGGTAGGTTAAAAGTTGAAAGTACACTGGATGTGGGTACAACTTTTATTCTGTATTTCAAGAAGAACAATTAAAGAAAGAATTCAGCTTTTGCTGAAATTAGGTTATTAGTAATAGCCAATGTATCTTTGTGAACATTTTTAGCAGAAGCAATCTGTTTAGTGAAGTAATCCTGCATTCTTTCTATCCCATCTTTTTAGCTGAAAATACCGATTCCATCCGGGAATGCTACGATTTGTATGTTCAAATTCAAGGCGGTGGACAGCTAACAGTAAATTAAAATATGAATTCAACACAAAAGAGGAGACCAAGGAATTATAATTCATTTTCATCTTCCAACAGATCACAATCCAGTCAGCGCCCCAGCCGCCCGAAAGCTTCAAATGTAAGTACCATTAACCCTGATTTATTTGTAAAAAGGGCAATTCTTCCAGAAGAACGCGTCTATACGCCATCAAGAAAAATCAGTGAGCTTCCAGTTCTCGAAAAGATAAAGAATAACCTGTTGGCAAAGGGATATACTAATCCCACAGAGATACAAGACAAAACAATAGATGCGATAGTAGATGGAAAAGATGTTTTGGGCATTGCTCAAACCGGTACGGGTAAAACGGGTGCATTTCTTATTCCACTGGTTCACCGACTTTTGACAGCCAAAGAGCATTTCAGAATATTGATTGTTGTACCCACACGCGAACTTGCTGTACAGGTAGAGCAGGAATTCAAAAGCATTTCAAAGGATTTACGCTTAGACAGTGCTTGTTTTATTGGAGGCACCAACCTGCAACGCGATCTGGCGTTACTAAAAAGATCAGTGCCTCATATTGTTATCGGTACACCCGGTCGATTATTAGATCTGGAACGACAACGTGCATTAAAGATCAATCAGTTTTCAACACTGGTACTCGATGAATTCGACAGACTGCTGGACATGGGCTTCTATAAAGATATTCAGCACATTGTTGATACGATGACCAATCGAAATCATACCGTACTGTTCTCTGCAACAGAAGAAAAAAGTCAGCGTGCTTTAATTTCAGGGCTATTGGATAATCCGGTTGAAGTGCGTGTTAGTAAAGGAAATGTAACAGGAGATCACATCGATCAGGAAATTGTGAAAGTGAAAGAAGGAGAG
The DNA here is from genome assembly GCA_002344065.1 of Flammeovirgaceae bacterium UBA2366. Lineage (GTDB taxonomy): Bacteria > Bacteroidota > Bacteroidia > Cytophagales > Cyclobacteriaceae > UBA2336. The sequence goes on along the minus strand of DDTK01000011.1, from coordinate 128,351 downwards.
AATAAGATCAATGTATTGATGAATATGATCAAGCAAACAGCTTTTCAAAAAGTAATGGTGTTTGCTGAAACTAAACGTGGTGTAAATTCATTGTATAAGAAATTAAACCAGGCCGGAGTTCGGGTAGATCAGATTCATGGCAATAAATCGCAGAATTACAGATTGAAAGCGTTGAATGACTTCAAATCTGGCAGAATACAGGTTTTAATTGCAACGGATGTGGCAGCCCGGGGACTAGACATTACCGAGGTAACACACGTGATCAATTACCAGCAGCCAAAAAATTTCGATAGCTATATCCACCGCATAGGCCGTACAGGCCGAGCCGGTAAAGGCGGTAAAGCTTATACATTTATTAACTAAAGACAGATCGCATGGCAAAATCCAACAACGCCTTTATAAAAAAGCAGAAAGCTGAAGTTAAGCGTAAGAAGAAGCTCGAAAAAATCAGTAAGAAAATTGAACGTCAACGGAATTCAACCGGAGGGGAGCTTGAAAACATGATGGCATATGTTGATGAGTTCGGTAACCTAACGACTACACCACCCGAAAAGAAGACAGAAGTAAAAACAACAAACAAAAACAATTAATAATTAAAGTTATGCAAGAAGGAACAGTAAAATTTTTCAACAGCACAAAAGGATTCGGATTTATTAAACCATCGGATTCAAGTGAGGACATTTTTGTACACGAAAGTGGTCTTACAGATGAAATCCGTGAAAACGATAAAGTAAAATTCAATGTAGAAAGAGGCCGCAAAGGCATGAATGCCGTAAACGTTGAAGTAATCAACTAAGCTCATTCTAAATCAATAAAAAAGCTATCCTTAACGGGATAGCTTTTTTTGTGCTTTAAAGAAATGGAAATTACTCGCTTACAGCTTCCGATAGCACGGCTTTTCGGGTAACATGAAAGACAAACTGCTTGTCCATACTAAATTCGTAAGTTGCTTCACCCATCAGTTCTGAAGCACGTTTGGATTGCTGAAGCATGGTAAGCAAATCCATCGCAGCAGCCGAATTTTTGATATTGTTCAGGGCTTTACCTTTTGCTACCTCCAGGGTAAAGGAGTACCCGGACTTAATCTTTTCACCGGCAGCCTTAAACTCGTGTACAAACAACTTATAGTGCTGAGGTTCATCAGCGGAAGCTGTCATTAAGCTTAAAATGACAGGTCGGTACTTGTTCCAGAGTGCAGTATAAATGTTAGGTCCCACAGAAATTACAGATTGGTTTATAAAGGATTGAAAATTAAAGTCATAAAGGTAGCCATTTTTAGTGCCACTTCCATTTCTTTTGTAGGATCAAACCATCACTTTTTACCCACTTCATAGGGTGTTTTTAGAAGGTATAACCCCATGGCTACCTGCCTTTTATCAGGTTTATCTTTAATTAATGGGCTTTTTGAACTATTTTTGCACGAAATCGTTCATTCCTTCATGAGACAGTTAAAAATCAGCAAACAGATTACGAATCGGGAAAGTCAATCACTCGATAAGTACTTACAGGAAATTGGAAAAGTAGACCTTATTACGGCAGACCAAGAAGTGGAACTGGCCAAGCGAATTAAAGCTGGCGACCAGGTAGCTCTTGAAAAACTCACTAAAGCGAATTTACGCTTCGTGGTTTCGGTAGCCAAACAATATCAAAATAACGGCCTTACCCTGGGCGACTTGATAAATGAGGGGAATGTGGGCCTTATTAAAGCAGCCACTCGTTTCGATGAAACCCGTGGTTTTAAATTTATTTCCTATGCCGTTTGGTGGATCAGACAGTCCATTATGCAGGCATTGGCTGAGCAATCGAGAATTGTGCGCTTGCCCCTTAATAGGGTAGGTTCCTTAAATAAAATTTCCAGAACCTTTTCAGAACTTGAGCAGAAATTTCAGCGTGAACCTTCTGCTGAAGAATTGGCGGATGTGCTTGAGATAACAACACAGGAAGTTCGTGATAACCTGGGTATATCAGGCCGCCATGTTTCAGTGGATGCTCCCTTTGCACAAGGTGAAGAGAGCAACCTGCTGGATGTGTTGGAAAATAACAGTGAAGAAACCCCTGACTCAGGCTTGATGGAGGATTCGCTACGCAAAGAAGTTCAGCGTGCCTTGGCTACACTTACCCAACGCGAAGCAGATGTTATTGCCTATTACTTTGGTTTAAATGGTGAGCAGGCAATGACGCTGGAAGAAATAGGTGAGAAGTTTAACCTCACCCGTGAGCGCGTTCGACAAATAAAAGAAAAGGCTACCCGCAGGTTACGTCATAGTTCCCGAAGCCGCAGTCTGAAAGCATATTTAGGTTAATAGGTTATTTTATTGGCCTGACAATACAAAGGCCCCCCAGTAATAAGGCTCTGGGCGGGTCTTTTTTATTTCCTGTTGCGCTATGCGAAAAGCACTACGCATGTGCTTCTGATTTTTTAACCATTGCTTATAGAAAGTAGTCATTAGTTGCTGGGTGGCAAAGTCATCAACCTTCCACAGGCTCATTATAATATTTTGGGCTCCGGCAGAATGTAAGGCGAGCTTGAAACCATACACACCTTCGCCTGGGTGATATTCGCCCAAGCCGGTTTCGCAGGCGGATAGCACGACAAGCTTTGCTTTATCAAGATTCAGGTTGACTGCTTCATATGCTGTTAGTATTCCATCTTCTTCGGTCAACAGGTTGGGCTGATTGGCTCCCGCCAACGCAATGCCTGAATTAATTAACATCCACACCAACGAATTTGATGTGTTTTCCTGACCGCTGAAATAGCCATGTGTTGCGAGGTGAAGGATTGATACTTCATTTATTGATTTTAATTGTATTTCGTTTGCGGTTAATCCTTTGTACAACTCAACCGACCAGTTGTTTGTTTGCAACAGATTATAAATGGTGTTTACTTCCATTTCAGTACCAGGCAGACTTGTAAATGATTCGTTCGTAGAAGAGGTGGACAATGTAAACGTTGGGTTTCCAAATAGCACAGCATGCCTTATTGAAGACTTTTCTGTTTCAGATTTAGATGATTTTAATATTTCCTTTGTGTTCGTGAGTTGATGAATTTCTACCTGATCAATCAAATACTTTTCTGAATGAAAATCATACAGTGTATTCAAATTAATCTGATTGTAAATTCCATCAGGTGAAAAAAATACACGCTTTAATTTTTGCCTTTTGGGAAGTGCTTTTGTTATTGCATCAGCAATGGGTTTCCAGTAAACAGAATAAGAAAGTGTATCAGTATACTTAAAATTGATTGCATTTATATACTGTCTGGCATATTCCTTTTCAAGTCTTCTTTTTTCGCTACTCTTCACAATAGCCATTACAGGTCGTTCCGTTGTTTCCGGTGTAATGATAAGTGCAGCATAGATTAGTCCGTTATACATTCGCACCATCTCCACGGCTGCTTCACCCGGTTTTAATTTTTTCTGAATGTCCTTCCAGGAAACTTCATCTACAAGAAAACCCTTTTTAAAAGCAGCCGATTCGCGGCTCAATTTCATTTCAAGGTCTTCTACAATGGCTGTAAGCTGAGCAATTTGATTTGCCGGTGCATGGTCACTGCGTATTAACTGTGCCAGCTCGTTTTTTAAAAGTTCCCACCGCTGGTAATCATTTTTTAGTTGTTGATTTTCGCCATCCAGAATGGCCGTTTTCATTTTATGACTGGTATTCAGAATGATGCCTTTTGTAATGAGCTGAAGATCATAGAGCTTTTTAGTGATATACGGGTTTTGGTAATCTTGTCCGGGAATTGTTCCGGAAACATTTAAGGCGAAGAATAAATATTCCTGAAGGATATCCTGTTGGTTCCGGTAAAAGGAAATCTTTTCATTTTCACTCAGGTAGGTGAAATTGTGTTTGACCTCCTTAAGTAAATGATCTGTTAGTGTAGCGAATGCAGAATCTGCTTCTTTGAAATTAGTGTTATAAAAGTAGGTTAGTCCAAGATTTAACAACGTAGTTTGATAGATTCTTGGATTAATGCTTCCTGTTTTTTCGAGTAATTCTCTGGCGGATAGCAAATGTGAAAGAGCTGTTTCATAGTTCTCCAAATAACCATATGACTCACCCAGGTTTGCTAAAATGGAGATGTGGAGTTGACTTCCATAATAGAGACCCTGCTCAATCGTGCTTAACGCAGCTTTCCACGTATGAATGGCTGAATCCGTTTGTTCAAGTCTGCGGTAAATATTACCCTGATTTTGCAACGCATATAAATAGGAGAGGGACTGTCTATCAGTAATAAGTGAAAGATATTCTGTATTCAGTGCAGTTGCTTTTTCAAGATCACCGTATTCAAGATAATAATTACACAGATTACTTAGTATTGTTTTGTACTCGTTCAGGGTCTTAACCTGCAGATGCATTGTCTCTTTTAGAAATGAGATGGTCTCCTCTAATTCGGTAATGGCTCGTTTGAGTTGCCCGGTTCTTCGATGGAGTGAAGCCATGGAATTTTGTGTATTGGCAAAGGCTAATATAAATTCCTGAAGGTTGGTGATATAGTAATCTCGATTATTTGTGTAAGCGAGTTGAATTAAATCAAGGCATTGTTTGAGGTAAATTTCACAGCTATCGTATTGCCCAGATTCCAAAAACAGGTTTGCCAGCTCTACCCTTGTTTGAATCCTGTCTATATGTGTGATACTGTATTCTTTATCGGCAATGATGATTGCAAAACGAAACTGATTAGCCGCAGTTATATAATTTCCTGTAGCCTTGTTGATTTGTGCCAGTGTGGTGAGGCTGCTGGAATAGGCTGAACTGATCTTTCCTGAATCAACTTCGGCACGGATCAAAGCTTTTTCCATTATTTCCTGCGCCAAGGCATAATTACCTTCCATGTAAAGTTTTAGTCCTTTGGCATTCAGCGAATCCCATGTTTGCGCCTTAACTGCCGGTATGATAAGGATAACAAGAAGTCCGTAAAGTATTCGCAACATGAAATTGTTCAATGCTTTATTGCTTTATCCTTCAACCAATTTTCAGCCACATGCAGATCAGTGAATATTTTGAATTGATATCCGCGCATGCGACAAATCTTTTCCCAAAAGGATTCAAATTGCTCCTCATCCGGGTTTATAACGATGGCCATTACAATGTGCTGAAATTCTGAGACTTTTGATTCGTAAATTCTGACAATGTTAAACGCATCTGCCACCGGAAGCTTTGTCGTTACCTTCGAATAATCCACCAACAGATACCGACAATTGGTTTCGGTTATGGCCTTGGCAATTTGCTGTGTTCCTTCCAGTACTTTATTTAAGCTGTTACGGCTTCCATGGCCTGTCACCAGCAGATATAAATCGCGCAATTCAACCTGTAAGGAGAATGTACTCATGGATGGATTTTCATCCTAAAAGTATAAATTTTCAGGAAACGGATTAGCAGATTATATGTACGGTACCAATACTAGGCGGGAATACACCCGACTTCCTCAAGGCAATTTTTCATTTTTGAAAAAGTTTCCTCTATGTTGGCATCTAACCCAACACTTATTCGTACCAAGCCATCACTAAGTCCCATGGCATCACGTTCCTCATCGGGTATTTCAGAAGAGGTACTGCTTCCCGGAGAACTGAATAAGGTTTTATAAAATCCTAAGCTTACAGCCAGGTAACCCAGATTCTTTTGCTGCATACGCTCCATTAGCCTGTAAGCATTTTGTTTAGTGCCCATGTTAATTACCAGCATACCGCCATACCCAAATTCACGGCTCATAATAGAGTTCATCAACTCATGCTGTGGATGCGTTGATAGTCCAGGGTAACGGACTTCAATTCCTGCTTTTGATAACGCTGTTGCGAGGTAAAGGGCATTCTTGCTATGTTGTTGCAAACGAACATGAAGACTATGAAGATTTTTGAGTACGGAAGCTGACCGCATACTATCCATAACAGGACCTAAAAGCATGATCATACCACTGTTCACATCGCTCAGTTGATGTATGAACTCATCGGAAGCGCATATAGCTCCGGCTACGGTATCGCTGGTACCATTTATGAATTTTGTTAAGCTATGTATGACAATATCAGCCCCGAGATTGGTTGGTGATACAATCATTGGTGTAAAGGTGTTGTCGACAACCAGCTTTAAAGCGTGCTTTCTGCTTAGTTTGGAAAGTGCCCTAATATCAGTTACTTCAAGCAAGGGATTACTTACAGATTCACAGTAGATGACTTTAGTAGCTGGGGTTATCGCCTTTTCAATCCGATCGATTTTGGTGATATCCACAAAATGGGTTATAATGCCAAAGCGAGGGGCTACATTCTTCAGAAATGCATAGGTGCCTCCGTAAACCATGCGGCTACAAATAATTTCATCTCCCTGTCCGCAAAGTTGAAGCAGTGTGGAGGTAATGGCTGCCATTCCGGATGCAGTCACCGCAGCCGACTCCGTGTTTTCCATTTTAGCCAGGGCCTGGCTCAGGTATCGGTTGGTTGGATTCCAATGGCGGGAGTAGAGGTAGCACCCCTCAATACCCTTTTCGAAAACCTCTTCCATTTTAGAAGCCTTTAAAAAGGTATAGGTTGAAGAATCTTCTATGGATGGGTTTACCCCTCCAAACTCTCCAAAAAACTGAAGGTTCTGAATGTTTTGAGCAGGATTAAATTTCATTTTTGACAGCGATTTGCCATGCAATAAGTAAGGAAGATTTACTGGAATGCGCCATGATATTTATCACGCATAACAGTAAAGTGTTCATGATTTATGTATCCCGAATTTTCGAGAATTCGATTATGATATTTCGTGATTTACGAATTTTCACAAACTCTTTCATGTGTAAAGCTTTGATAATCAGCATCTAATACAATGGCACACTTACTGTCAAAGGGGATGTGTATCAAATCAAAACAACCCAATGGAAAAGTTAAGTCACGTTTTGTTCAGTCTTCTTGGATTCTCCAAAAGTGGAACTCAGAATGCCCGTCACATTATGCTAGTCCTGGGCGTTTTCACCACCTTAATTATTACAAGCGAGGCGATATCGACAAGTAATCTTGATCTTCTTCACTTAACCCCTCGATTTTTGCTGAGCTTGAATCATTCTAATCATTAATCATTCAACTATGAATTACACTGAAAAACAAACCTTACTGTCGAGTGCCATTAAGTCTATTGATTACCTGACGGAAATTCTTGAAAGAAATACAGCACCAAAGGATGAAGCCTTAGATAATTTAAGGGCATTCGATGAAGATCTTCCAGTGACTGGTCATGATCCATTACAAACCATTGATTTCCTTAATCGATATGGTTCACCAGCAACCATGGCTTCAAATGCCGGCAGGTATTTTGGGTTTGTTATCGGTGGTTCGCATACTGCTTCTTTGGCAGCCAATTGGTTAGCGAGCGCCTGGGATCAAAATGCAGGCTTGGGTATCACCAGCCCGGTAAATGCCAGGATTGAATCTGTTACTGAAAAATGGTTAACTGAAATTCTTCCCGTTGCTGAGGGATCTTCGGTCGGTTTTGTTACAGGTGTTACCATGGCGAACTTCTGTGCCCTTGCTGCAGCACGATCAGCCATTCTTAAAAGCATGGATTGGAACGTAGAGGCATTCGGATTGTATGGCGCCCCGAGAATTACAGTTGTAATTGGTGAGGAAGCGCATGGAAGTTTATTAAAAGCGTTGAGCATGCTTGGTCTGGGTATGGATCGTGTGGTGAGGGTACCAACAGATGAAAACGGAAGGATGAGGATGGAGTCCTTGCCACCGATGGATAATCGAACTATTCTTTGCGTACAGGCAGGTAATGTAAACACAGGTGCTATTGATGACGGGAAGATTATTGCCAAAGCCAAGGAAGCAGGAGCCTGGGTACATGTTGATGGAGCTTTCGGATTGTGGGTAGGTGCATCTGATTATAAAAGGCATTTGACAAATGGTTATAAGCTAGCTGATTCATGGGCCACGGACGGACATAAATGGCTGAATGTACCGTATGATAATGGGCTCGTAATCTGTCGTAATGGGAGCCACTTAATAAGGGCAATGAGTATGAGCGGTGATTATCTTGATCAGTCAGGTGATCGCATTCCTTACCAATATACACCTGAACTGTCCAGACGCGCCCGTGCAATAGATGTTTGGGCAGCTCTGCGCACATTAGGTAAAGCTGGTGTTGATGATTTGGTTACACGTACTTGTGCGTATGCAGAATTTATTGCCGAGCAGTTAAAATTAGCAGGCTTTGAAATTCTGAACCGGGTGGAAACAAATCAGGTATTGGTCCATTTTAATACCGATGATGAAACTAATAGAGTTGTGCGTGAGGTACAACAAGACGGAACCTGCTGGTGCAGCGGTACAATATGGAAGGGTAGGGTAGCCATGCGTATCAGTATCTCTAGTTATAAGACTACTGAGCTTGATATCCGTCAATCGCTGGAAGCTATACTGCGCGTAGCGAAAGGATATGTTGTAATTAAATGAAAAAGTTCATCAATACCATTCTATTACTGTATACCGGTGTCAAGATTTTACTTGCTCAATTGCCAGCTAGTTCAGCAAGCGTAAATCTTACGACCAACGAATCCTCTACTGTTGTTGTATCACCTGTTATTTGGAAAGACCGAGGCCCTACCAGCCTGATTTCTATAACATACCAAGCCTCACACCAGAATAGATGGAAGTATTTTACAGAAGTTTCTGGTATTGAACGGTTCAATACATCAGGTGTAGCATTTGCATTAAGAGATAATCATATTTCAAAGTATAAGTCTATCGAACGGACTTTCAAAATTCTACACTCAGCTTTTAACTCGGTTTCAGTCAGTTTATCAAATTTTATGATTTGGGACAAGAACACTTCGGAAAAGGTCACTCAGGAATTTGATGTTACCAGTACATTGAAGGGGACCAATGGATCATACTTGATTGTACTGATACAAAAACGAAACGATATTTTGAACAGATCATTTTTGTATGGTGACTTATTGATAAAGGAGAACGTCTATAATTTGAATACTTTTTCCATACGGTATTCTGCCCAAACTAAATCCAGACTATCCTCCTATCTGGAAGCAACTATGGGAACATACTATGCAAATGCTAATCGCTATTCTTTTAGAATAGGAGAAAGATTCAACTTAACTCCCCGATTTTGTGGTTTTGCAGATGTCGAATTGAATAAAGTAACTGGGGAATCAGATGTCAATAGTTATCTCATTCGAATAAAACTTGATTGGAAGTTAAGTAGAAATATGAACTCGGGATTATTCTGTCTACACAACAGCGCTAATGATTTTAAAGGATTAATTGCTTTTACACAATTCAGGAGTCAAAGGCATAACTTACGACTTGAGTACAGGGAAATCCGGAATACTAACTTTCGGATAGTTGAATCAACACATCCAATCTTCTCAAGTAAGGCATTGATTCATTATACCTATAGTCTACCAGCAAAAGGTGGTAGTTAATAAAGATTTCTATTTATTTAGTACGTCAGCCCGAACACTCTCAATAACACCTCGAACATCATTACGAGTAGACTCAACCACACCAAATTCATTTAATGCGTTATCAAGGTGAAGTATAATGGTATCAAAATGGATGTCAGCTAAACCATTTGTAACAAGGCGTGCATGTGCTTGCCGCATATCCTTGCCTGTAAACTTTGCCGGACCACCAAGCGCCATCATAAGAAAGGCTTTCATTTTGCCGCGTTGAATATCCATATTAGCATCTTTGAAAAAGTTGTTAACAGTATTATCCGCCATAACCTTGTCATAGAAACGATCGACAATTTCATGGAGGGCATTGATGCCTCCAATTTTAGCAAACACATTATCAAATTTGTGGTAATCCATCAGTTTCTATTAATCTTTTGGTACTTTAATTCCTAGTGCATTGATCCGTGAGCTTAGGGTAGAAGGAACCATTTTAAGTAAAGCTGCAGCTCCGTCCCTACCGGAAACTTTCCAGTTTGCAGCTTTAAGTGCTCGAATAATATTTTGCTTTTCAAATTCCAGAAATTCATCCTTTGTTAAAATACGATCTGATACTTGCGTTGTTATTGTCTCCTCACTTTGTTTTGCAATTCCTAATGTTGTATTCAAATCAAGTATTCCATTTTGAGCAAGGATCACTGACCGCTCAATTATATTCTGTAGTTCACGAATGTTACCGGGCCAGCTGTAGGATTTGAGGATTTTCATTTGTTGATCCGTAAGCGGTTGAATTTTTTTGTTTATTCTTTTTCCAAACTTAATAATAAAAGTATTAGCGATTAATATCACGTCATCTCCGCGTTCCCGAAGGGGAGGAGTCTCAATGGGGAAAACATTCAGACGGTAATACAGATCCTCACGAAATTTCCCTTCCTTACTTAGCTCAAAAAGGTTTCGATGCGTTGCGGCTATAATGCGTACATCAACTTTTATTGTTTTGGAACTTCCCACTGGTTCAAATTCACCTTCCTGGATTACGCGCAATATCTTCACCTGAAGATCAAGCGGCAGTTCGCCAATCTCGTCAAGGAATATTGTTCCACCATGTGCCAGTTGAAAGCGTCCTTTACGCTCTGCAGTAGCCCCGGTAAAAGAACCTTTTGCATGTCCAAAGAATTCACTTTCTATCAGAGAAGCAGGAATAGCCCCACAGTTAACCGTTACCATGGGCTTATTTTTTCGGTTACTGGTTGTATGAATATGGCGCGCTACCAATTCTTTTCCTGTACCTGTTTCACCATTAATAAGCACCGTGGCATCTGTGTGGGCTACCATATAAACATTTTGCAACAATCGCTTAACAGGATTACTCTCGCCAATAAGCTGATGATTTTGCTTGATGTCCTCCAGTTCTTCTCGTAAATATTCTGTCTGGTCTATAAGCTGCTTAATTTTTTCTTTAGACTCCGCTTTATCATCACGACTCCGTACAACAAGGGTGAAATATACTTTGTTATCCAATTCATACCGGCTCAAAGTACCCTCTACATCAAATGTCTCTCCGTTAAGTGGTGTAATTGTTAAACTGCCTGGTATCCACACATATCCATCTTCAGACTTTTTGGTCGATATGCTTTCAATCAACGTAATTAATTTGCTTTTGCTTCCATCATTGAGGAAAGTTGAGATGTGATAGGAGTTCTTGTAGAATTCCGCCAAGCCAAGCATGGACTCGGCAGTGGAGTTCAGCATGACAATCTGACCCTTTTGATTAAGATTAATAAGCAAATCCTGAACACCATTGATCAGTCCACGCAATAAATTTTCGCGTTGGATTATTTCACGCTCTCTTTTCAGGCGCTGTAGCTCAGCTTCTGCCCGCGACTTAATTATTTTTATTACAGTTGAAATATCCTCCGTAAGTTCCAATGGTTTGCTGTTCATCAACGCAATACTTCCAATAACTTCTCCATTATCATCGTGTAGTGCTGCTCCCGCATAACTCTCACCCTTGAATTTGTTGAGCATCTTATGGTCACTTGGGAACAAGTCGTAAATTTTTTCAGAATAATGGACAATAACCTGTGAGTTAATTACCTTTTCACAAGGCGTGCCATCAATAAGGTAGGTGAAATTGGTTACATAATGGCCCGAATGAAAGAATGCCATCGTTGTCATCGAGTTTTGTTCTTTGTGGTATTCCGTTACCCACACTCCGTCCATCTGAAGGGAATTGCTAATACTGCTGACGAGATCTTTGAAAAATAATTCACCTGTAAGAAGCGAAATAGATTCGAATGAACGTTTAAACTGCTCTAAAATGCTGGTTTGTATCATTTTGAGTATTCACATAGTCGGAAAACTGTTTCAACGAAAATACGTAAAATTGGTTTACTATTTTTCGTAAAACTTGAAATTCCTAATCAGGACTGCTTAGTACGCAATACAAAATCTAATGTGAAGGAATCGTAGAAGACCAACGAATTAAAGCATCATTTACCTGACTGACGCACCATTGACTGAATGATGTGAGTTCTTGTGAAGAGACATTTGACTTAATGAGTTCGTTCTCCTGTTTGATAAACTGCTGTTGTAAACTAATACGGTCCTCATTTATCAATACCTTTCTATTCTTATAATCTTTGCTGATCCATCGGTGGAGCATCTCAGCACGCCACCAGAGAGAATCATCAGGTTTTGCGGAGGGCTGCTTTACTTTACTTATGACATCAGTCCCAAAAAAGAATGGTATATATATGGATAAGCATGGGTGAGGAGTGCCTGTTAGCCATACAGTGTGTGGCCCTTCAGTCCTTATTTGTGCAACCATACTTCCGGTGGTGCTGCTGGGATTCAGTAAACCAGTGGCGTGCATGCAAATGGAACCTGTATTCGCTTTAGAAGGTTTGAATGTTGGTTCCGCTGTATTGTGAGTTTGCAAAATGGTCATACAGTCCGCAGCGGTAATTTTTCCTCTCTTACGAATGGCAAGTTCTGCAGTACAGGCCTCGCGTTTGGCAGCCCTGCCCATGCGTGTATATAACCAATCTGAATAGGCTTGATGAAAATCAAATGGCTCCTGTTCATTCCACCATTTATTCATTTTGGCTAGTTCCATTGCGCCTGAACTTAGCTGATCATAGCGAGTTCCTATACTTAATCGGTTTGAAATACTTCGTATGTCATTTACTTCTTGTACTACCCATTCCAGGCCAGCGGTTTCCAACACAAATGCTGATTGACTGTCGGCAATTAAAAAACTATTATGGTAATAGAATCGCTTGTTCTTATAACCACCGCACGCATTCTGACCATACAACTCAAGAAGTGAAGTAATGCAGGTAACAGCTTCACGGGCCGACTGACTTCTCTCCAGAGCCAACCGTAGTAAATCCATTCCAGTGAGACCATTATTATGCTTTTCAAACTTCACTTTGGTGAACACCGCTTCATTGCCAATCGATACACCATATTCGTTAACCCCCATTTCTGCACCCCACATCTGAAAGGGTTTTGATAAAATGCATTCGTAGGTCTCAGAAACCTGCGGAATTGAAATGAAGGTACACTGAACGGAAGCTTCTGCCTGAAGCATTCGCGGACAATGGATTATCGCCTGGGCTTCATGGGGTTCGCGATCGGAGTTTTTAGCTAACAACAGATGACCATCATAAGTGGCTTTTGGAAGGGCAACAAACGTATCGCACATAGGTTAAAAGCAAAGATTCCAGATTCCGCCCTTATCAGATTTCTGCATAGGAAGCAAATTACCGTCTTTTATAAAAAAAGGCTGCCCATCACTGCCAAGATCCCACAATTCTCCACGCAGGAATACATTTGCGCCAATCGTTGCCCCGCAACTTTTTAATCTGCCGGGAAGTGCATACTTAATCCAGGCCTCTTGCTCAGTTAGCTTGCCAATATAATCAGGATTTACATCACCAGGTTTATTACCCCCATCATATCCTTTCCACTTCATAGCCATAGTATTTTCACCTGAGCAATAAGAATTAACCAATACCACATCAGCTTTCAGTTCACTAATCTGTACATAACTTTCAGGATACCAGGAGTCAGCACAAACAAGTACAGCTGTTTTACCAATGGAGAGATCGTAAGCCTGTAACTCATTTATCGGATAGGCACTTACAAAGGGTTGTTCACTGCTAATGGGAAAAGATTTTCTTGTTACGATTTGATCAATAGTACTGTCAGGATAGAAAATAAAGCTGGTGTTATACAAAGGCTTTGATAAGTCAACATTGATCTGATTTGAATTGTGAATAGCCGGGCCGGGCAAAACAATAGAACCCGCATTTATGGTCACCGCGTATTCACTGGCAAGCTTCATGAAAACCTCGGCATAAATGTGAGCCATAGCCTGTGCCTTCATTCTGAACAGGGCAGCAGCGAAGGCATCACCTTCACTAAGTCCTTTTGTATAGGCCTTTATGAATTGGAGGGGGTTACTCAAGACCATCAGTGTCATGGCATAGGTGATCGAAGAGGCTTCGAGGACCGAGTGCTTTTCATGACTCACCACCAGCCAGGTTCCAAGGTATTCAGGAAGAAGTACAACGGTATTGGTCTTGAAATACCCCGCCTTGCTGGCTTCATTAAAGTATGACTTCAGCTTTTCGTAAAAATGATCTTTACTCTGGTAATCAACGGGAAGCATGTAGGGTTGAATACCGACAATATTTTTCGAGCACAACGAGTCCTGTGCTGAAAGATCTTCAATTCGGTCTGGATGAGCATCTGGCTTTAGTGGCAGTTCATCGCGACCAATAAATGTCCAGGTACTATAAAGAACAGCGATAAGTGCTAAAATAAGTATTACTCTTTTCATTTATCAAATTAGCTTAACTACTTCATTTGCTGCACGTTCACCGGCTCGAACAGCACCTTCAATATAACCATACCAGATATCCGATGTTTCTGTGCCGGCCCAGTGTATCCTTCCAAAAGGCTTGGATAATTCACCCCGAAAGTTTGTCCAGGCACCGGTTGAATAAATTCCGGCATAGCATCCACGGCTCCATGCCTCGTCCGCCCAACAATGATCAATATAGTGCTTTGGGTTGGAAGCTTCTTTGCCGAAGTATCGCACAAAGGAGTTGAGGGCAATTTGCTTTCGTGATGCTTCATTTTTAGAAAAGAAATCACGCGCCCGGTTGGCAATACAGAAAGCCAACAATACCCCGTACTCTCCATCAGCGGGTGAGGAATCAAAAAAAGTTTGAAATGGACTTAGCTCATCAGCCACTACCTGTCCGCTAAAACCGTTGTCTCGCCAGAATGGTTTTTCATAGATACCAAACACCTTTCCAACAATGCCCATAGACATTTTATCCAGCAATTGAGATTTATGTAATGGGAGTGATGGTTGAAAATCGATTGCTTTGATAAGCGGTGGGGGAATAGCCACAATTGCCCGCCTGGCTTCATAGGAGAATCCTTCTCCTATGAGAGTCACTGAATTATCATGCTGAACAATTTGTTTTACTACTCTATTCAGGCGTATGGAGTGCATTAAGGTCTCGGCTATACGATCCGTCAGTGCCTGCATGCCACCTTTAATACGATGTTGCTGTGCACCACCTTTAATGCTAAGGAGTGTATTCAAATTGGTACCGGAGCGAATGTAGAATAATGCATGCAGCAATGACACTTCATTCATTTCACAGGCGTAAACCGTTTCAAGCCCAGCCCGAACAACTTTATAACAATTTTTTGTGTAGCAGTTTTTCCGCACAAATACGTCAAGCGATATGCTGTCCCATTTCACTGCCCGATTGTTGTTCCAGGGTTTATCCACTGAAATGCCTCTTGCCATTCGGTCGAGTTTCTTTAATAAAAGATCAATGTTGATCAGTGAAGCAACATCCATCTTGGGAATTAAGCCGGTGTAGGTTTTGATGACCTGGTTCAGATCAATGATATTCCTTCCCTGATTATAAGTCTCATACCATTTCACGTTGTATTCTTTGCATAACGAATACATTCGATCCTGAGTCGGGCCAATCCATTGTCCGCCAATGTCTACATAGCTTCCATCATCAAGTCTTCGCGTATGAGTTCTTCCACCCAGCCTGTCTCGGGCTTCCAAAAGAATAAATGATTTGTAAGACTTATGTAAAGCCAGTGCAGCAGCCAGACCGGAAAAACCTCCGCCTATCACGATCGCATCAAGCATCAAGTAAGTAGTTATGTCTTCTGTTCATCTTGATTGATCCTCAGTGCCCAATAAAGGCCCTTTATATTTTCTCGCCAGGTAGGGAGAATATGAATCATAATTATTTCTTCAATAAGTTCGATGGCTGTTAATCCAACCGTACTGTAAAATAGCCAATAAACAGGTATATCAATAAAGAACATTGTACACATAAAAAATCCCTGAAAAACAGCAGCAGTTTTAGCCAGGTAAGTATGAAAACTGGTCATTTTCCGGTAGCGCACAAAGGCATAAACCAACTGAATCAAGTAAAGTAGAAAGAGAATTAAAATGACCACCCATTGATCCTTCAAAAATTCCGGATGTACAAAGAACAATCCGATAAAAGCTGCGAGAACAGTTAAGTCGTCACCGAAAGAATCAAGGCGTGAACCCAGAATACTGCTCACGTTGAATTTACGTGCAAGGTATCCATCAAGGGCATCGGTTAAA
This sequence comes from Flammeovirgaceae bacterium UBA2366, assembly GCA_002344065.1. Lineage (GTDB taxonomy): Bacteria > Bacteroidota > Bacteroidia > Cytophagales > Cyclobacteriaceae > UBA2336. Next base: position 112,299 of record DDTK01000011.1, on the reverse strand, counting down.
AAACTGAATACGAGTAGCCATTTGAAGTGATCATATTTTCCTTGGAAAAGTAAAAGGATAAATACAGGGAAGGCTAAAATCCTGAAAAAGGTGATGAAATTAACAAGACGCATGGGGCGTCTTGCCTGGAAAAGTAGGTAGTAGAGTGAGCGAAATGGCCCTGACTGAAACATGGTATTGTTATCCATCTCAACTAAAATTGAGATAAATATTTAAAACCGCAAAGTGCCTGAACTATTGAAAATTCAGTTTTGGGAGGCTTGAGAATAACGGACTAACGGGTAGGTACTTGTCGTTGCAGGCGCAACAGGTTTTTCTCCTTTCCCTGATGCTCAAGTGTTTCTTCATGTTTACCTGCACTGTCTTCAACCACAAGTATATATTTTCCGTAAGGCAGGCCATTAAAATTATATGGACGGGAAAAGGTGCTCACATTCACGATCACCTCGGAAAATACAGGTCTGTTCTTACTGTCGTAAATGGTTACCTTAATCTTATCAGCCTGCTTGCTGTGATACGAAATTGTAAAAATCCCTGCCCCGTTGCTTTCAACAGAATAAAAGCGATCAGGATCGGCTGCCAGGGATGTAATGGCGGACAAAAATGTAACGATGCAATAAAAAGCCTGTCTCATTTATTCTGGTATCTAATCTGTAATCAATTGCTCTGCAAATGTCAGTTAGTTCAACGCTAAATGATGTTAATGGTTTTGATGTAACCGTTACATGTAAGGATATAGTCAAGATTCGCGAGACCGAATTTTAAGGTGCCATTGATTCCTAATAACATATTTTAATTTGGTTAGCCGGGTAATTATTCTACTAGTATTTTTTTATCACTAACCTGACAGAATTTTATATGGAAGCTTATCGCCTGTCACTAAAAATAAATTAACAAAACCTTAACCTCACTGGCACTCACGCCTCAAAAAGAGGGTCGTTTCACTTGCGTTTGGTTATCTCTTTTGGAAGTTCAAGAAACCAAAATAACAGGAGTGATGTGGTCATTAGAATGACAAAGCCAAAGACAATAGGGGAAGGGTTTAGGGTTTCGCCTACTGCGATAAAATAGTTTCGAAAAATGTAACTTTTCAAAAAGGGCGTGGTAAACCTTATGCAACCTTATTAATTATTACAGGGTCTCTTGTGAAATTTACGCCCATGTTTAAGCACATCCTGCTCATCATTTATAGGAATTTTCTTCGCAGTAAGGGATATTTCCTCATTAACCTTATAGGCCTTGCAGCTGGGTTGGTCTGTACACTGCTCATTTTCCTTTGGGTACGCGATGAGCTAAATATGGATAAATTCCATACTAAGGAAGCCAGGTTATTTCAGGTTATGGAGCATCAGCAATATGCCGATAATATAATGACCACAAGTTCAACTCCTGGGTTGCTGGCCGAAACTCTGAAAGAAGAGATACCAGAAGTTGAGTATGCCGCCACCACTACCTGGATTGAGTCGTATACATTGAGTGTCGGTGAACACAATGTTAAAGCCGATGGATACCATGTGGGTGCTGATTACTTCAATATCTTTTCTTTTCCGTTGATAGAAGGGGATGCCGATAAAGTATTGAGTGACAAGTATGCCATGGTCATTTCAGCGGACCTTGCATATAAACTCTTCAACACCACCGAAAATGTTGTTGGTAAAACGGTTGAATTTCAACACAAAAAAACTTTTACCGTTAGCGGGGTTTTTGAGCCTATACCAAATCAGTCATCCTTCCGGTTCGACTTTGTTATGAATTTTGAAGAGAAAAAAGCCGAACAAGAGTGGTTGCGGAGTTGGGGTAGTAACGGCCCTTCTACACACATAATACTTCATGAAGGCAGTGATGCCTTGGCGGTAAGTGAAAAGATAAAGGATTTTGTAAAGGCAAGAAATGAGCAATCTAACGTATCACTGTTTCTGAAGCCTTTTTCTGAACGTTATTTGTACGGTAGATATGAAAATGGTCAACAGACTGGAGGACGGATTGAATATGTTCGTCTGTTTTCCATTATCGCTATATTCATCTTATTGATAGCGTGCATAAATTTTATGAACCTTTCTACAGCGCGTGCATCGCGGAAAGCAAAGGAAGTAGGCATTAAGAAATCAGTAGGGGCACAGCGTTATTCGTTGGCTATGCAATTTCTAAGTGAGTCTTTGATCACAGCTATTTTGGCCCTGGTTTTAGCACTTGCCGTGGTTTGGCTGTTTCTGCCCCAATTCAACCTGATTACCGACAAGCAAATTTCATTGTCGTTGAAAGACCCGGCTGTGATTTTGGTATTCTTTGTCATAACCATTGTTACAGGATTAGTATCAGGCAGTTATCCTGCAATTTTTCTTTCTGGTTTCAAGCCAGTTGCGGTTTTGAAGGGAGAGCTAAAAGGATCGTGGGGTGAGCTTTGGGCACGCAAAGGATTGGTAGTGTTTCAATTTTTTCTTTCTGTAATACTGATCGTTTCAGTACTGGTTATCTACAAACAGATTGAGTTTGTTCAACAGAAAAGTCTTGGGTATAAGAAGGACAACCTGATTAAAATTCCGATTGAGGGTAAAGTTGAGACCTCACTGGATGCATTCTTGAATGAAGTAAAAAACATTCCGGGTGTTCTTGATGCTTCCAGTATGGGCCATAGTTTGCTAGGACGTAATAACAACACCAGCGGACTTACCTGGGAGGGGAAGAATCCGGATGACCTGATCTTATTTGAAAATGTCAGGGTTAATTATGATTTGCTCGAAACGCTTGGTGTGCAATTGGCTGAAGGTCGTTTTTTTTCAAGAGATTATGGCGCAGATACAGCAAAAATCATTTTCAATGAAGCTGCTATAAAGGTAATGAACCTTGAAGATCCTATCGGCAAAGTAATCAGGCTGTGGGGGCAGTATGATCTGGAAATTATTGGTGTGGTGAAGGATTTTCATTTTTCGTCACTGCACGAACAGGTTAACCCTTTGTTTTTTGTACTCAATCCAGGCAGTACATGGAATGTTATGATAAGAATTGAAGGAGGTAGAGAGAAAGAGGTTATAGCATCGCTAACACAATTTTATTCATCGTTTAATCCGGGTTTTACTTTCGATTATCGTTTTCAGGATGCGGACTATGCACGATTATATAAATCAGAAAGGCGTGTAGCTTCCTTATCCGGATACTTTGCCGGATTTGCCGTACTTATTTCTTGCCTGGGTTTATTTGGGCTGGCCGCCTTCACAGCAGAGCGCAGACAAAAAGAAATAGGTATACGAAAGGCTTTAGGATCTTCCTCAACAAATATTGTACTGCTCTTATCTGGCGATTTCACCCGAATGGTGTTGACTTCGATAGTGCTTGCCCTTCCTGTAAGCTACTGGTTGCTGTCCAAATGGCTGGAGCAATTTGCCTTTCATATTGAACTCGAAGTCTGGTATTTCCTGGCAGCGGGGTTAACAGCATTGGTGGTGGCATGGATGACAGTAGCATCACAAGCTATAAAAGCATCTTTAGTTAATCCGGTTAATAGTTTAAGAACGGAATAAGTTACAATAACTCAGTGTCCAGTTTTCGCGCTACATAGGTCTGTTCAGGTTCTCCAAGTGTAGTAGTCCGCTGTTTTAGTTCAGCTGTTGAAACGGCAATAGTTTCTATTTCTTTACACAAAAAACCATGCTCTGTAATGTGTAATAGCGAATCGTAAGGGCCACTTTTTGAAATCAACTTTACCATGATAGGTGCCGATTCAACAGTAATAAAGAGTAAGACAATAAAGAAATTCGCCCACCAGATGGCTGAACTTTGTGCTGTTAGTCTGCTAAGGGCTTCCAGTCGGGCGGCCGGACCATTGCGTTTGGACTTCACTAACGCGTTGACCTCTGTCATCATTGCTGAGTCCAGTGCAGCTAGTTGACTCTCCAGCAAAGCGATTCTTTGTTGGTTTATTCTGATGAGCGCAGTCAGTTCATTTTCAGCCCTCTCAGCATCGGTCTTTTTTAGTTTATAAATCGGACCCAGATTTCTTTGCTTGCTTCCACCTGTTCCATCAGCTTCTTGCTGCGCTAAGCGTACCAATTCATCACGTTGTAATTGTTTATCAGTTATTTCATTCTTCAGCACAATAACATCTTGTCTTATTTGAAGTATGGCAGGCTCAAAGCGAAGTTTGGTTTCAGCTTCCTGCCGCGCATACACTTGTTGCTCCATTACTATCAACTTAGGTTCAATTTCCTTTTCAAAGATTTTTAACTCCAGAGGCTTGGCAATAACGAGTGATATGATAATGGCAAGTGCAAGTCGTGGGGAAGCAGAAACAAGTTCACGCCAAAAGTGGGAGTCTTTGCGCATGCTTGAAACAATGTATCTGTCTAAATTGAAAATCAATAAACCCCAGGTAATGCCCAGAAGTACCGCAACAACATAGCTATCGAATACGGTAAATAGGGCATAAGCAGCAGCTAGCGCTGCAAAAAGCCCGGTAAAAAATATAGTGGCACCAATGCCAACATATTTATTATGATCAGTTGGACAATCTTTTAGTACATCCCGGTCTGCTCCGGAAGCAAACAGGAAAAAGGATGAGACTTTGTGCATGCAAAAGTAACGCTGGTGTTATACAGGAATTATAGCCTTTGCCCAATAAATATGCCATGAGGAAAACATGCAATATTTATCGACAATGGAAACACGTGCTTAACCTGTATGTGCAGAAATGAACAGTAGTGTTCGATAATCAGGAGGAATTACTATTGGGTAACTGATTTATCCTTCCCGAGTGAAATTTTATAGTTGTCGGGCGTCCCCGTTAATTTCAGATTAATAAACCTTACCTTTTTTGAAGCATCCCGGTATTGAATTTCATCTTCTTTCTCCGGATCCTTATCCCTCTTTCCAAATATCTTTTGCATGCCAACTTGGGTTACAAGTTTTAAAGGAATGCTCAGGTAGTATTCCATATTCATGTTTATATCCTGCTTTCCGGATATTTCAATAAAGCCTAATGTTGAATTGATTGTCATTTTGGGAATGGTAAGAACGCCCTTATTAATATCAAACTGATTGCGAAGGGTGTCAAATAAAACGCGACTCAAATTCTTGTCTTTAAAGTAGTCAGATAGTGCATCTAACGCAGCATAACGCTCCAATCTTCCCTGAATAACTTCTACATCCAATTTAATTTCTGAGTCATCAATAATCGGAACCATATCGGCATGGACATGTATCTTTCCGGTTAACGTTCCGCTGATCTTGCCATGTAGATTTTCAGAAATCAGGTGATCCTGCCCGAAGTTTTCAAATTTGAATAGTAATTTATCCAGGTCCACGTTTTTTATTCGCATATCCGGACTTAGATAAATTTTATTCCTGTCAGATCCATTAAAATAACCCTTCATGGATATTGCACCTCCTGCAGCACGTAAGGATAGTGTGTCAATAAAAATAAAGTGATCTTCTTGTGTTCGGGCTCGTCCATAGAAATCATCTATCAGGTAACGGTGATAGTTAAGATGCTTAATGTTAAAATCAAAAGTCATATCCGTAAAGGGAAGATCATAGATGTTGAACACGGCTTCATGATCTTCAGGAGTTAGCTGTTTACCCGGGGGTGGGGGATTATAATTGAATAGTTCATCAAAATCGAGATGCGTTGACTGAAGTGAAAAGTGATTGTCCTTTTTTCTAATGGTTTTATCCTGACCTAAGTAGTAATTCAGGTTAGCCAAAAATTCACTTTTACCAACCTTACCACTCAAATTTTCAACCACCAGGTGTTCATCTTCATAATGAATTCTTCCCTTAAATTTCTCAAAGCGCATGGGGTGTATTTTCATCTGTGCTTCAAGTTTATCGATATAGATATCGGAGGATTTCAGTCCTTTGTTAAAATGCAGGTCGGCCTGTCCGTGGATTTTCAGATTTTTAAATTCTTCGTGTCGGTAATCTTCCGGCACATAGTTTTCTCCACCATACGAAAACAAATCTTCCAATTGCAGCAAATTAGAGGTAAGATTGAATTCCACTTTTGTATCGCCCAACGGCTGCTGTAAAAACCATAAATCGTAATGATTGAGCTTTCCATTAAAATGGAAATCACTCTTGTCGATCATGCCAGTAAAATTGATGATCCGGAAATTCTCGTCATCGATAAAAACATCAGCATGAAAGTCGTGAAGGGTGTGAGGGTAATGCGTGAGTTTGGCATAGAAGTCCTCAATAAAAAATTCGCCCACCGGTAAATTGGGTGATTCAGTAAAGGCACGGGCTGAGCTGTTGAATTTGAATTTCATGCTCATGTCTTTAATCAGCTCATTCACGGGTTTCCGTTTCAGTGTATCACCAGAAGTAAGTTCTTTCACATCCAACATCGATGACTTAATGAATAGTGAGGCACTTACCGGATCGGCTGTATGGTGTAAAATGGCTGGCAGGTCACTAATGTTTGCCTGAATATTTAAATCTGAATTTCCAACTTTAATCCGAAAGTGATCAATGGTAGCTTCGTGACCATCCATGGAAGCCTTTATATCAATATCACTAAAGGGCAGATGAAAGGCTGTTGTTCTGAAACCAAGCTTTTTCACTTCCAATTCGGTGAAATAAGACTCATTAAGTTTCTCAATACTTTTTTCCGGATTTGCCAAATCCACAATGTCATGAAAGTTCATGGTGAGCGCTACATGGCCTTTCAAATCCTGTAGGTCAGTTATATTGAGAAAATCAGCAAGGAAATCCAACTCAAACTCTGACCGAATTTGCATATCAATTTCAGGTGACTCAAAATTCTTCACCACTAAACTTCCACTAAATGTACCTGCTTCCGGTCGTGCACTAAAATCCATTAGGCCAAACTCCATGGTTGATACTTTTCCAGATTCACCGGTAGTAAAGTAGCCTTTGAAAAACAAGTCGTCAAGCCGCTTGCTTGAGCGCTTATTACTAAAGAAGGCCTCTGCACAACCAAACTCAGCCAATACGGTGGGGTTGTTACCGTTAATAGTTTTACCCTTAATAGATGCCTTAAAAAATATTTTTCCTGCATTTTCATAGCGCTGAAAAACGGGAGTGATCTCAGCAGGGGCAAAGGCTAAAAACAGATCGAAGTTTGGCTTTTGGCCTTCAATTGCAATGTCAACGTACAGATCGTCATCGAAGTCTGCCTGACCGTACATTTTGAACTTTGCATTTTCAAGTTGAACCTCGGATGGTTTAATGGTCAGTATTTTTTCGTTCTCTACATAATCAAGCTGAGTGCTTAGCTGAAAGTGCTTCTGCTTAACAAATGTGGTGTCACCAGCCTTAATAACAGTTAATTCAAACTTGCTATCAACACCAACCATTATCCGGTCAGGGCTTGTTTTGAATTTTGATTTGGCGCTCGTGATAAACACATCCAGTAATACATTACTTTCTTCATTAAATTTTAATAAATCAATATTCTGCAGCTGAATGGTTTTGATGTCCATGGCGAAGCTGTCCTCAGCTTCTTTGCTTTCTTTAGTGCTTGAGAGGGCGTTTGTAATGTTAAAACTTCCATCAGCAAATTGAGTGAGTTTAATAAATCCCTTTGAGAGCTTCAATGAGCGAATTTCCAGAGTGCCACGAAGAAGGGTCCAGATATCAAAGCCAAGGTAAACATCGGCTACATCCAGTAAAGGGTCACCATTTTTGATTTTATCTTCGTATATTTTTACATGGTCAAGGTCGATGGACACGTATGGAAAATTGGCAAAAGGTGAGATGTGGCTGTCCTGAATTTCAAGGGTTCCCCTGAATTCTTCATTAACGGTGGTTAACAAGTGCTGAACGATGGCATCTTGTTTTAAGAAGAGAATTGCCGTAAGCGTGGAAAATAGTAGTACGGGTGTAAGCACTACGAATAGTAAGATTCGCTTCCAGAATTTTTTGCTTTGGATTATGCTCATTTTCATACCCTGCTATGCCTTGAAAATTTGGATAAAAATAATGAAGTATAGGGCTCTGGCAAATCACTCGGTGCGAGTTTGAAGAGTAAGTCAAATCGTTACCAGAAATGTGTTGGCGGTATCAATAAAGTTGCAATTCGGCAAACAAGGATTCTAACTCCGCTCTTGTTTTGTTCAGCTTGGCCTCTAGCTTTTTAAACATCGTTTCCCGCTCGTCAACTTCAAAGTTAAAATCCTCATCGTTGAGTATCGGAAAACGTTGCTTCAACATTATTTTTTGTTCTCGCCAACTTCTTACAATATTCATAGATGTAAAAGTAGACAATTGAAGGAGGATTTAGTAGGCTTATATCATATTCTTACAAACAGAAAATTGAATCCCTCACTTAGTCTACTGGTTTTTTGTCCAACCTGGTCCACGCACAACCTGTCCGGGTTTCGCACCTGTGTGCTCGCCATCTTTCAATACCTGAATGCCGTTTACAAAAACGTGAACCATTCCCGTGCTGTATTGGTGAGGCTTTTCAAAAGTTGAATGATCCTGAATTTTTGCAGGATCAAATATGGTAATGTCAGCAAAGTAGCCAGGCTCAAGGATGCCGCGCTTTTCAATTTTTAAGTTGGATGCCGGCAATGATGTTAATTTTCGAATAGCTTCCTGTAGTGTAATAACCTTTTCATCGCGAACGTATTTACCCAATAAACGGGAAAAGTTTCCATATGCACGGGGGTGGGTATTGTATTTTAAGAAGTATCCTTCAGTAGCCGGGGCTTCAGCATCTGAGCCAAAACTCATGTAGGGCAGAGCGATCTGCCGCTTCACGTTTTCTTCATTCATTAAAAAATAAACCGTGCCTACACGTGTACTGTCAGCACAGACCAAATCCATGGCGGTTTCTTCCACACTCTTTCCATGAATTTCTGCAACCTCCTTCAGGGTCATGCCTGTATAGTGCTTAAGCGAGTCATTTGTAAAGCCTACCAACAGTACATTTGATGGATCACCCGCCAGCAATAACAGGTTCTCCCAACTGTCGGAGGGCTGACGCATTTCAATCAAAGCTTTATTACGGGTTTTAGGATCCCGCATCCGGGCTATCCATTGGTTAATACCACCTTCCTGCAGCCAGGTAGGCATGGAAGCATCTAACCCGGTAGCACCAGCGGTGTAGGTATACATATCCGTGGTTATGTGTACCCCTTCATTTCTTGCTGTTTCAATCATGCTAATGACCGAATCAATTTTATTCCAATTGCGTTGGCCGGCAAATTTCAAGTGATAAATCTCAGCAGGAATGTTGGCTTCACGCGCAATGCGTATAGTTTCATTTACAGCTGAAAAGATATTGTCACCTTCGCTACGCATATGGGTAATATACATGCCACCATAATCCGATGCGGTTTTACACAACTCAATAAGTTCTTCTGTAGACGAGTAACTGGCAGGAGCATAAATCAGGCTTGAACCAATACCCAGCGCACCTTCTTCCATGGCTTGTTTAACCAATGCACGCATGCGTTCAAGCTCTTCTGGTGTGGGGTGACGATTGGCGTAACCCAGTTCATGTATACGTAATGTTGTAGCGCCTGCAAAAGAAGCCACATTTACTGAAGTGCCTTTGCGTTCAAGAAACTCCAGGTATTCGCCCAAGGTTGTCCAGTTTACTTCATAGTTGAGACCCGCCCGTTTAATATCCTTCCCCATCTCTTCCTTCATCGCGTCATTGAGCGGTCCCATCGACATACCTTCTCCCATTACTTCCAGGGTAACACCCTGGCGTATGTCTGATTGGGCATTTCCATCAATAATGAGGGATTCTGTGGCCCAGCTCAACATGTTTATGAAACCGGGTGCTATGGCTAAACCTCTTGCATCAATTTCTGTTATGGCTTTAGCTTTTCTTAGATCACCAATAAATGAAATGGAATTTCCACTGATTCCAACATCAGCCACAAAGGGCTCATTGCCTGAGCCATTATAGATAATGCCACTGCGAATAATTACATCATACTCGGGTTTCGTGTTGCAGGTGGTTAAGAAAAAAATAATACCAATGCCGATAAGAAGATTTTTCATAGCGTTTATTTTAGCAGGGTGGAAGGTACAACTTTGCCGTAATCCTATTGAATTAAATTATACAACAAACTAGCTGAATTTTGATCAGGAGGTCGATAAATAAAGTTAAAGGGGTACTGCTAAAAGCCTTAAAGCAAGGAACCACTCCACGCAAATTGGCCATAACTTGTGCTTTAGGCGTTGTGCTGTCTGTTTTTCCAGTTTATGGAGGAACAACGTTGTTGTGTTTTGTTGCTGCCATTGTATTTCGTTTAAACGTTGTTGTAATACAGGCTGTAAACTATGCATTCACGCCTGTTCAACTACTTTTGATTTTCCCCTTTATGCAGGTTGGCATAACCTTGTTTCAACTTCCGGTAAAGTCCCTTCAGTATGCTGAACTCGTTGTTCGGTTTAAAGATGACTTCAGTGCTGTTGCTTCAGAGCTTTGGGACGTAACGATTAGCGGCATAGCAGTGTGGTTGCTTTCTGCCATCCCGGTTTTTTACATTCTTTTTTACGTGTTTTACTTTCTCTTTTCAAGGTGGAATGCCAAAACAAATATCGAGTAATTCGAAACTTTTGATCAACAATAACGTTATAATAGTATTACTATCATATTCGAGAGTATGCATATCAAACGGCTGTTTTATCTCGTTTTTGCAATATTATTCCTTATTGCTGATATACAGGCGAATACAGTTGTATGCTTAAATGAAACTTACGAGCAGGAAGCTTTTGATTTTTCGCGTACCAGGAATTTTGCAGTTACCCGAGTAGAGGTACAGAAGCCATTGACCTCTTTTCTCACAGATACCTTTTGTTGCAAACCCGAGCGATTAGAAAAGGGTAATTTCATTATCAACCAGAACGTAAAATCCGTTCAATCCCTCACCATTCTTTACCGGGTTTTTAGACTTTGACCACACGATTAATCGATCTTACCACTGATAATCGGGCAGCTTATGTCCCCATCCAGTGGACGTCTATTACTTTTTAATCGAACAATCCTAATAACTAATTTATGATGACTGCAAATAACTTGCTGAAGGGCATGCTGTGTGTGATAGGCATAATTATAACATTTTTGGTTACTGCACAACCGGCAAAAAATTATACTTCGTTGGAGCATGCCTTGTTCTTTACTGATAGTGTACAATGGTTATCGTTACGCAACAAAGGGCTTACCGAAATACCAGATGAACTATTTGCTTTGCACAATACCCGGTATCTCGACTTAGGCCTGAATCCGATAAAGGTGATTTCAGGTAAAATTGAAAATTTAGATAAGCTCTTTTATTTGGATTTGTCGAATAGCGAGCTTTCGCAGTTACCTGAGGAGATAAAGTCTTTATCCTTTCTTCGGTACGTTTATTTACGTTACAACAAGCCAACAAATCTGGATCGTGACTTCCAATTACTGGCTCAACTGCCTAACCTAAAGGCTTTGCATTTAAAAATACCGGGCCTTGAGGAATTGCCCGAATCGGTAGGTCAATTAGCGCATGTTGAGTACCTGGAATTATCTGATACGCATATTAAGAGCCTGCCAGAATCGTTTGCTGAATTGAAAAATCTCAATGTGCTCTATGTAAACAACGATATGCGCTTTGATATCCTTAACAACATTCGTGTGCTGGCGAGGTTGCCTAAGTTATCCGAACTGCATCTTGAGGGTGATCAATTCACCAAATTACCTTCTACAATCAACCAGTTGCGATCGTTGGAGTATCTGTATCTGAATAATAATAGACTAAAAGAATTGCCTCCTGAAATTCAAGATTTGAAAAAGCTGCGTTATATCGATGTAAGCAACAACGATATTCCCAACCTGTTGCTTGATCAATATCGTGATCAATATGCACCAACGTTGCGTATTCGATTCTAATTTTTTAACCATAAAACTTATCCGATTATGAAAACATCAATGTTAGAATACTGCAAACAGATTCTTCAACGCGTAACCTTTGACAAGAGACTTTGGACTAAGGAGTATCGAAAATCTCTGCAATGGCTAACGGTTAGTGAATCCAAGCAATTGCGTGAATGGGTACGTTCATCTAAACATCAAATGAGCCGGTTATGAATTTTCCGATGGACTATACAACTTTATATTGGGTTGCATTTAATGTATTTGTACTGATCATGCTCATTTTAGACCTGGGCGTTTTTCACCGAAAGACCAGGACTATAGGCGTTCGTGAGGCACTGGGCTGGACATTCTTTTGGATTGTGCTGGCCTTGCTGTTTAACATGGTAGTTTATTATCAGTTTGGACAGCAACGCGCTGTTGAATTTTTCACTGGTTACCTGATTGAAAAATCACTCAGTGTTGACAATATCTTTGTCATGCTGATTATATTCTCCTATTTCAATGTGCCTCAGCATTATCAGCATAAAGTTTTGTTTTGGGGAATATTAGGTGCATTGGTCTTTCGTATCATTTTTATTGTTGCGGGTATTGAGCTGATTACCCGTTTTCATTGGCTTATTTATTTATTCGGGGCATTTCTGGTTTACACGGGATTCAAATTGTTATCTTCTACGGATGATAAAATTGAACCGGAGAAGAATCCCGTTCTACGTTTTGTACGAAAGGTAGTACCGGTAACCGGTTCTTATCATAATGATAAATTCTTTACGCGAATTGATGGGCGCTTATGGGCTACACCGTTATTTTTAGTAGTCATGGTTATTGAAGCAACCGATGTGGTTTTTGCGGTAGATTCAATACCGGCTATCCTGGCAATATCCAATGACTCATTTATCATTTACACCTCCAATGTGTTTGCTATTCTAGGGTTGCGTTCTTTATATTTTGCAATGGCGGGCATACAACAGTATTTCAGTTATCTGAAATATGGATTGTCGATTATACTTGTGTTTGTAGGAGGTAAGATGTTGTTAAGTGATCTCTTCCAAATACCAGTAGAAGTTTCCCTGCTGGTTATTTTGTCCATCTTGAGTGTTACGATTGCACTTTCATGGATTGTACCAAAAAGGTTAGGTCCCATAACTGTTGATGATGAACGAACCAGTGAAGCCGGCCCTACGCCATAACTTACCGATTAATAATAAAAGGGAGAGCATTGCCCTCCCTTTTATTATTCCATCAGTCTATGGAGTTACCTCGATTACCTGATCTGTTTTTATCAGCGCCATCTGTAGAACGGTTACGTCCGGAGTTAACATCAGGTCTGGCCTCACGCTTAGGTACAGTTCTGTTTGTATTCACTTCGCCCGATCTTCCCTTTGAGCCGTCATTTCGGGGTTGCGCTACTGGATTGCGTTGTCCATTATCAGGCCTGCTGCGCACATCTGGTTTACTAACAGGAGCCGAGTCATTTCTCCTGTTGTTTATAGTTGATTTCTCTTGATGATGAGGCCGGTTGTTAACCGATGGAGATGGTTTTGAGTTTCCATGATCATCACCATACGATGTGCGTTGACGAACCGGTGCAGTTCTATTCATATTGTTATCCTGTCGGTTGTTAGAACGATTATCGTACTGACTTCTTCCAGAGCGCCCATCGTCATACCGGCTTCTGTTTGTCCTATCTTCAGCATAGGATCTGTTTCGCCCATTCCGATCGTCACTGTAGCTGGCTCTTCTATTGTGATCATCCCTATGTACTGAGCGGTAGCTTGCAATCTGGCTGTGATGCCTGTTATAAACCACTACCGATGTTGTTCTGTACGGACGGTATATCCGGTGCGCATATACAATTCTGGGAGTATGGCATACCGTGTAATAAGGTCGGTAAGGTTGCCACCAGCCATAGTACTCGTAGTATGTAACTGGCCTCCAACTGCTCCACCAAATCGGTCTTCTGTGCCATGACCAAGGAGAAACCCAGGTAGAATAGTAAGGACTGTAAACATATTGAACAGAAGGCCATGTCCAAACATTCACAACATTTCGTGCCGTACTAGTGCCAGCGTTTATTCGAACCTCTTCCGTAGGTTCAATAATCGTTTCTATGCCATAAATATCTTCATCACCGGTAATGTGAAGCACAGCCTTGCCATTAGCTAATTTTTCCAATGCAATAACGGCTACATCCTGACTTTCGGTTGGCGATACAATAGCCTGAAGGGTAAACGTGTGCACATTACCTTCATTTCTATTGATCACACGGATGTAATCAGTCTCACCGTCTCCGTTAAGATCCAGATTGTTTACCTTCGAATTCGAAGAATTGAGGAGTCGTTCAAATTCCTCCGGTGAGGATGACTTCTTGAATAGTTCCAAAGCGCCCTCCAGAGAGAAATAATCACCTGGTACCTCAATCCGATTCTGTTGACCTGATACTGCTATCGCTCCACTCATCACGAATACCAACGACAGTACATTTAACCTAAGCGTTTTCATAGCATTAATGGTTTATTGTACCTGTAGTGATACAAACAGCGCGCCAAATGGTGTTTTAATGGCAAAAGAAAATCAAGAAATATCCGAACCAAAAAATTTCAATTCCGTAGGAGAGGAAAATCAGATTATGATTATAAAATAAAAAACTATCTGCAAGGGCTCAGATACTATACAGTGCGCTAAACCCTCTCAATAATGGTTGCATAACCTTGCCCGAGGCCAACACACAGGGTGCTTAATGCATACTTCTTTTTTTGTTGTTGAAGTTCAACGGCAGCAGTAAGTAAAATACGAGCGCCCGACATCCCCAACGGATGCCCTAATGCAATTGCACCACCATTTGGATTGATACGTGGGTCATCATCAGTCAAGCCCCATGAGCGGATGCATGCCAGACTTTGAGCTGCGAATGCTTCGTTCAGTTCAATCACATCCATATCATTCATGGTTAGGCCGGTCTTTGCGAGAGCTTTGTTGGAAGCTTCTACCGGGCCAATGCCCATAATGCGTGGCTCAACACCAACCACCTGTGAGGAGACTATACGTGCCATGGGTTTAAGAGAATATTTTTTCACAGCATCTTCTGAAGCAATCAACAACGCACATGCTCCATCATTTAATCCGGAAGAATTACCGGCTGTTACTGTTCCATTTTCGCGAAAAGCCGGTTTCAGATTAGCCAATGCTTCAAGTGTTGTATCAGGTTTTATAAATTCGTCTTCTGAAAAGAAAAGCGGAGAACCTTTTCGTTGCGGAATTTCTACAGCAAAAATTTCCTGAGCCAATCGTTTAGTATCTCGTGCCTTCGCTGCCTTTTGTTGGCTTCGTAAGGCAAATAAATCCTGATCGCTGCGGGAAATGCGTTGCATGTCCACCAGGTTTTCAGCAGTTTCGCCCATGGCTTCAGTGCCGTAAAGCTTCTTCATTAAAGGATTAACAAAGCGCCACCCAAAACTGCTATCGTAAAGTTTGGCATCGCTGCCATAGGGTAATGAAGTTTTTGAAAGTACAAACGGGCTACGGGTCATGTGTTCGACACCACCTGCAATAAACACATCGCCATCACCTGCTTTTATTGCGCGGTTGGCATGAATTACAGCCGACATACCGGAGGAGCATAAGCGATTGATGGTTTCGCCCGGCACAGCAACAGGCAGACCTGCCAGCAGCGAAGCCATGCGTGCAACATTTCGATTGTCTTCACCAGCCTGGTTACTGCAGCCAAGAATTACATCGTCAATTAATGAAGGATTAATACCCGGAAGCCTGGCCACTAAAGCTTTTATAGTCATGGCTGCCAGGTCATCAGCGCGAACATCTGACAATCCGCCTCTAAACCTGGCGATAGGGGTACGTACCCCTTCGATAATAAAAGCATCTTTCAGCTTACTCATAAACGCCCTTGTTATTAATTAGGAATTTTAGCCTAAAGCTATGTATAAAAAGAATTTTTCAGCCATAAATTTACCTACATCTTAACAAAGTTTGCTTTGCGAAAAAGTGAAGTGAAATCAGTAGATTACAACTGAAATGATGAATGAATTGACGCATGTTAGATATTGTAATTGAAAGTCGTAAGGCATCATTAGCCCCCGGTACGGAGGTTAAAAGAATTCTTCCATTCCGCCAGAAGCGCATGGTTGGACCATTTATTTTTATGGATCATGCGGGGCCGGTTCATGTGCAACCCACCGAAGCATCGAACATGGATGTATTACCTCACCCGCACATCGGTTTATCAACAGTAAGTTATCTGTTTGGCGGCAAAGTAATGCACCGCGATAGTCTGGGAGTTGAGCAAATGATTGAACCGGGCGAGGTAAACTGGATGACAGCTGGCCGTGGCATTGCGCATTCCGAACGTTTTGAAGATCCCAAAGTATTGACAGGAGGGGAGTTGGAAATGATCCAGACCTGGGTAGCCTTGCCTGAGAAAGATGAAGAAGCAGATCCTGCTTTTACAAACTATAAACCCGAAGTATTACCCGTTTTTACAGATACCGGTGTATGGATGCGATTGATTGCCGGAAATGCATACGGCCTAAAGAGTAATGTGAAAACTCACTCACCATTGTTTTATTTGCACGCCACACTTGAACAAGAGGCAAGGTTTGGTCTGCCGAAAGAGCATTCGGAACGAGGCGTTTATATAGCTAAAGGAAGCCTGGAAGTTTCAGGAAGAACCTATTCCGCAGGGCAGTTACTGGTATTCAAGAAAGGTATCGATCCAGTTCTCATAGCAAAAGAACCCAGTACGCTTATGTTATTAGGTGGTGAGCCTTTAGGCGAACGTTTTATCTGGTGGAATTTTGTTTCCTCGCGCAAAGCGCGAATAGAGCAAGCCAAGGAAGATTGGAAGCAGGGCAGGATTATACTGCCCCCAACCGATAACCATGAATTTGTACCCCTTCCGGAAGATAAATCCAAGCCAGCCGGAAGCCCTTCACCGGGGTTGCTCTCGTAATAGTTTAAAGTACTTAAGTGCTAACGAAATAAATGAACGGTTCCCCGCTTGGTTATTGGTTCATTCCGACACCCCGGATACTGGACAGTCCAAAAATAAATACCTGATGCGGCATCGCCACCATCCCATCCTTTGTAGCCGTCTCCAATAAAGATTGTCTTACCATAACGGTTAATGATTTGAAGTGATAATTCCGTTACTTCACCAGTGGCCCGAAAAACTTGATTAAAGATGTCTCCGTTGGGGGTAAAGATATTCGGCACAAACACACTATCGGAAGGATAAACCACAACATGCCTTGGTTCCGTTTCAAAAACACAGGCGTTCTTATTTACCCGGGCGTAGTAATATCCTGTTTTGAACGTGTGAACTTCCGATGATTGTTGATTAAGTACCTCGGTTAACGCCTTGTCATTTTCGTAATAAAACCACGTTGAGCTCCCTCCGGTTGGTAGCTGCAAATAGAGATAAAATTCTTCGTGAGCGCATACTTCAAAAGGTCCGCCCGAAGGCAATACCATAGCTGAAAATGTATCGGTTATGCTAACTGTTGAAGAAACAGATTCACATGTTGCATGCTTTACCTTTACTCTGTAGCTGCCGTGTTCCGTTACATTTACTGTTAAACCGCCAGATTGGTAAGTTGTAAAATAATTTTCATGGGCTCGCTTCAGTTCCCATTCGCTTTCAAAATTTGCAGGAGGTGTTCCCGCGATGCCAAGCGTAACAATTCCGTCATCGCACAAATGACCACTAAATCTATTTATAGCAGGTACAAAACTATTGATCACCGGTACTGAGATAAGTTGTTGATAAACACATCCAAGGGGAGAGGTGTAGCGGTACGTCAATACATAACTGCCTGCGGAAAGTGTAAGCGAAGAGAAAGTGTTTCCGCTAACACCCATTCCTGACCAGGTACCTCCGGAAGGAGAAGCTGCAAGCGGAATGGGTATAGGAGAGGCAGCACAAGCTTGTCCAGGTTCATCTATAGTAATTGCAATATTCTCATCCTGAATTTTAATTATCGGAGATAACACCGAACATGCTCCATTTGATACCATCACTTGATATTCACCTCTTTGTGTCGCTTGCATTTCCGGTGTTCTTATTTCCAAAGATGTAAATGCTTGTGAGGTGTTGGCGCGATAGAACCAGAGATAAAATGTATTGCTTTGTGGTATTACGAGTAATGTTTGGTTTACCGGTGAGTCTTTACAAACAAATATTTCCGTTCCATGCTGGAGTATAGGCACCGGAGCCGGTAAAATGCGCAAACGAAGTTTTCCGGTATAGGTGCAACTTGGCGTTATGTATTCGTACTCATGATTCCCTACGCCTGCCAAATTCAAATCAAGTTGACCGGTTTGGGCATTCACGATACCAGGACCTGACCAGGTTCCTCCAAACGGATAACCAAAGAGTGTGCGTGTACCTTCGGTAACGCAAACCGGAGGGATTAATTTTACAATAGGTGGTGGTGGTATAACATAGACTGAGCCTGACAATTGTCCGGTTGAAATATCTTCAATAGGGGCTCCCACAAAAAAATCAGATCTATCAATGTACACGGAAAACCCGAAATAATCCTTTTCAAATGAATCACCGGTGAAGTCCATTAGGGGAATTACGTTTTCCCAGTAATAGTCTTCCGCTTGAAAAATGTATGCCCTTCCTGGTTTGTTCCTTGGGGTGTCATTCTTGTTATAGTCTGAACCTATAGCGCCAATAATAACGGTATTGTAAAATGCACTTATTGATGCGCCAAAAAGTTCACGTTCTTCTTTTACCCGGGGAACAAGCTTTACCGTTTCAGTTCGTGATGACCAAGGTTCATCAGGATCTTTTACATAAACATATACAGCACCTACATCCCATGTACTGCCATAATCACGTAAAGGTGCGCCAATAAATATTGTATTGTCGTGTATGGCCACTGAGTGCCCGAAAAGTGATCCGTTAGTTATCCAGTGCGTAAAATCCGGTGAGATCTGCATCGGCTCAGGGTCGGATGGATAAAGGATGTGGCGAATCTCCCAGAATCCTTCATTATTTATTTCCAATATATTTCCACCAATCACCATCAGGTCATCGGAAATGGCCACCGCCATTGTATTAGATTTTGAAAGTGTAATTCCACCCTCAACTACCTGGTGATATTGCCATTGTTGTCCATCATACTTGAATATGGCCAGCATGATACGGGCTGGGCTATTTTGAATGTATGGTATGGCGAGCCACTCTCCATGTATTGCCAGGTTATCGCCAAACTGGTAAACTGTCAGAAATTCCGGTAAGGTAATTTCCTGCATAAGTTCAAAAATTGACCAATGCTCATCCAACTTTTTGTAAACAAAAACCTTACCATGAGGCTCATGCCCATAAGCCCCTACGGCTAGTAATTCTTCACCATCAGTAGCTAACGATGTACCAAACACATCGTCATAGAGGCCACCAAGAGGTGGTTTAATAGTAGTATTGACTTGCCAGGTGTTTCCAGTTTTTCGGTAACCGTAAACAATACCAGCGCTTGCTTTAACGGTACCATCGTAAGGTGCGCTAACAAACAGATAATTATTAAAGCCGATAATATTTCTTCCGAATAAATGTCCGGCTGTACTTTTTCTATTCGACTGAAGGATTGAACTTTCCCATAAATTATCCTCCTGGCGGGAGAAAACCTGTAAGGCGTTTGCTACATTTTCGTTTTCGGAAGAAATAAAACCAATTGCTGCGTGAGTTGCAGCAGGATTTACTGTATGGACGATGCCATAGTTATTTGGCAGACCTTGCTGAGGTGCGGGATGGATGTCAATAAATTCTCTTTTTGGGTTGCACCATTCATCCGGATCTCCGAAAAGTTTAATAAAATACCCTTTGCCATTTACATCCCTGCTGGCCGCGAAAATTTCTGTACCATTGGTTGACAGGGTGAGTGGAAATGTGTTCGCCAGTTGAGTGTCTCCCTTAGGGTCGATAAAGCAAGTAGGCGTAGCGTCCTCCCAAAAACCGGAGTCGGGCTTCTTATAATAAATGATACCAAACTTCGGATCATCAGGATAGTCAACGGTTGCAATGGTAAATATCCCGTCCGTTGTGCTTACTACACTAAAAGTGCCGAGAAAGAATGACTCTGCCGCAGTGCCAGAACTGAGTTTAGCTTCAATTTCCAGATTTTGAAAAGTGCCTGAGGGATCATTAAACACATAGAGTATACCATTTGCTGTTGAGGCGATTGGCGCAGCTGTAATGAGCCGCGTTCCTGAAATAGAAATGCCGGCACGCCCGAAATCATGTGTCTCGTCTTCTGGCGAAAAGAGCATTACAGGATCTAATCCGTTGCTCCATTCCTCTGAGGTTTCTTTATGATAGATAAATAGTGCCCCAGAACGTGTTGAAAATTCAGAAAGGTTTAAAAAGAAAACATCAGAAATTACAATGGTTTGTTGGTCAGACGATATTTCTATTGAATTTGCAGACCCATATCCGACACCAAACAATTGTGTTCCTGGATAGGTGAACGTTGCAAGGTGCGTAACACCACTCCAATTTTCATCTGTTTTTTTAAAAACGTACACTTTCCCGCCATACCCTGCGGCTCCTATCAGTAAATAATCTTTTGAGAGTTTGGCTGACACTCCGAATTGCAGGCCATCCAACGGTTCAGGTGGGACAACATAGGCAGTATGTGCCCATTCGTTATCATTCTTTTTGAACAATTGGACCAAGCCTGAAACGCGTCCCAGAGTATCACTATTGGGGATGCCTACCGCCAAAAAATCATCGAATAAAGAAATTGAACGACCAAAATCAAGAGTATAGTCAAAGGAAGGAGAGGGCACCAGTTTGGTGAAATCCGTAAGACATTGTGCATGCAGGTCCCTGACCAGCGCAAAACAAAATAAAAAAATTACTAATAGAAGGCGCATATACCAACGTAGACTCAAAGATATTAAATGGCCACCGCTAAAAAAGCCAAGAAGTTTAAGGCCTAAAGTAAAAAAAACAATGAAATAGTTGTTATACTTTGAATTACAAAGTACTTTTGATACCATTAAACAACAAGGTATATGAAGGCATTATTGAAATTTCCCCAATCCATTTTTGGAGTCGCTCTAATCACCGCACTCATCTTAATGGTACCGCTGGTGGCCATGCAATTTACCAATGAAGTAAACTGGAGTTTTAGCGATTTTATTATTATGGGTATTCTGCTGTTCAGCACCGGACTTGCTTATGTGCTAATAACACGTTTTTCATCAAGCCTCATCAATCGGGCAGCATTTGCCTCGGCAATCGGTTCAACATTTCTGTTGATTTGGGTGAACCTCGCGGTAGGTCTGATCGGTGGGGGCCCAAACCCGGCCAACTTGATGTACATTGGGGTGGTAATGGTTGTATTGATCGGTACCTACCTGTCGCGTTTTACTTTCAAAGGAATGGAGCGCACTATGTTTACTGCAGCATCTTCTGTGGTGTTGGTTGGGATTATCCAATTGCTTTTGGGAATGCAACACTATCCCGGTGCATCCGTTGGAGAAATAATTGGTGTTAATTCCTTTTTTGCCATGTTATATTCAGTGTCGGGTTTATTGTTCCGGTATGTAACAGTGAAAGGAGATTCTGAAAGCAAATAATACACTATTCACTTTTCAACGCTTCTGTAGGATTAGCCTTTGCCGCCACAATGGATTGGTAACCCATCGTTAAAATTGCTAATAGAAAGGTTATGATTCCTGCGCCTGCATAAATCCACCACGTGATCTGACTTCTATAGGCATATTCTTGTAAATACCAGTTGATAGCATACGCGGCAATGGGTACAGCCAACGCAAAGCCGATGAGGATTAGTTTGCTGAAGTCGAGCGATAAAAGCAACACAATGTTTTGTGCTGTTGCCCCCATTACTTTTCGTATACCTATTTCTTTGGTGCGTTGTTCTGCTGTATAAGCGGTGAGGGCAAACAAACCGAGGCAGGCAATGATGATAGCCAATGCTGAAAATGCAGTGAACAATTTACCAACCTTTGCCTCGGTATTGTACAAACTCTCGAAGTTCTCATCTAGAAAACTATAATGAAATGGTTCACCCGGGGCAAGTGCTTTCCATTTCTTTTCAAGAGTGTTGATCACTTCTTGTGTATTGTCGGTTTCGTAACGAAAGGCGATGGATTGACGGCTTGAGCCAAAAAATAATCCGAGAGGGGTGATGTTCTTTCGCAATGATTCAAAATTGAAATCCTTAACTATACCAATTATTTCCCAATGCTCAAGGTGCGATTGATCCTGTGAGCCATCGGCATTTTGACGGAATAAGGAAATCTTTTGGCCAATCGGGCTATCTGGAAATGCAAACCGGGCCACGGCTGTTTCATTAAGAATTACTGCAGAGGAGTCGGAGGGATGATCGGGTGAAAAATTGCGTCCTTCAATAATTTCCAAACCGAGTGTTGGAACGTATTCATAATCAACCACCCACTTTTCTCCATTTAATGAGTTTTCCGGTAGAGGCTGTGATCCGAACTTCCACATAAGTGGTGTATTCCGTGCAGAACCAGGACCGGGGAGATAAGAAGATACCGAACCCGATTTGATCAGGTTATTATCGATCAGTTCATTCCTGATGGCCTCTAACTGTGCACCTACATTTTCAACATCACGCAGCACAACAACCTGCTCTTTGTTAAAGCCCAGTTTTTTGTTGCGCATGTAATCCATTTGCTGATGCAACGCAATAGTACCAATAATGAGGAAGATGGAGATCATGAACTGGAACACTACCAGTCCGCTTCGAAGCGTAGAAGAACCACTGCCTGTTAATTTTCCTTTGAGTACATGGGCTGGCTCAAAAGCTGACAGCACAAAGCCGGGATAAAGTCCAGACAGGATGCCAACCACCAAGGCAGCTGCAAGCAAACCAATACCCAACCAGATATTGGTGATGGGGATCGTCAGGTTCATACCGGTAAGTGTGTTGAACATAGGAAGCAACACAGAGGTTAGTGCCAGAGCCAGCATAAATGCCAGCAGGCTTAGCATAGTAGATTCACCAATAAACTGCAGCGCTAAAAAGAAACGACTTGATCCCATTACTTTGCGAATTCCTATTTCTCGTGCGCGTTTGGCCGACCGTGCTGTGGCAAGGTTCATAAAATTGATACAGGCAATAACCAGTGTGAAAACAGCAATGCCCGTAAAGAGGTATAAATAATCAATATCACCATTGCCTTCCAGTTCATTGCGAAGATTGGAGTGAAGATGAATATCCGTTAATGGCCTTACGCGCAAGGTTAACGTATTACCCTGTGCAATGAAGTTATCCATGAAGGAAGAACCCAATGAAGATTGGGCATTTGGCAATACATACTTTTCAACCATTACCTGTATTTTTTCTTCAAAGGCTTTTACATCCGTACCCGGCCGCAGGAGAAGATAAGTGTTGAAGGGTCCGCCAATCCAGTTTCCGTTTTTTGATTCCGGCAATCCCTCCATCGACAAAAACATCCGGTAATGAAAATGGCTGTTTTCAGGAAGGTCTTTAACAACTCCGGTAATGGTGTATAATGTTTCATTGTCCTTTAGTAATGTTTTGCCGAGTGCATTTTCACCCGGGAAAAATTGTTCGGCACATTTCTCTGTAATCACCATGGAGTGGGGGTCTTTCAACGCTGTAGACGGATCACCATAAATAAATGGAATGGTAAAGATGTTAAACACATCATTATCTGAATAGACAACCCGCCATTCTACAATATTCTCCGCATCGCGTTTAAACTGAAATGAACCGCTGTAGCGGAATCGTGTAGCTGCTTCTACTTCCGGAAAATCGCGCACGAATACTTCGGCCATGGGTGGTGTTACTGCAGCATTATAGGTACGGGTTTCTCCCATATGAAGATCCCAGTCAATACGCACAATCCTGTCGGCATTAACATTGAACCGATCATAGCTTAATTCAAATCGCACAAACAGAAGAATGATCAGGCATACGGTTATGCCAATGGTAAGACCGACAACATTGATAAATGTATAGAAACGGAACTTATAAAAGTTACGCAGGGCAGTGATGAGATAGTTGCCAAACATAGATTTAAAGTATAGTATGCGGTTGAGCACACTCCAAGGCACGTGCCACCGTGCATACTGCAATCAAACTCGAATTTATCAGATTACCAAGTACCAAACCATGATCAAAATCATGCACCAAACGCCCGTTGCCGAACAGATTAAAAAGGGTTGTAATCAAGCAGATATCTTTATAGTATTGAGAAGATCATTTAATCAGTAATTACAATGAACCGAATCATTTTTACAGTATTACTTATTTTTGTTGCAACAATAACCTACGCCCAGGAACTACGCTCGCCCAACAATCAGTTGGTGATGAGCTTTTCACTTGGGGGAAATGGCATACCCACCTATCAACTTTCTTATAAAGGAAAAACCGTTATCAAACCCAGCTCGCTGGGGCTAGAGTTAAAAAATGATTCAAAATCGTTATTGGATGACTTTACCATATCCAGTACTCAAACTTCGTCACATGAATCCTTCTGGGAGCCTGTGTGGGGAGAGGTAAAAAAAATCAGGAATCATTACAATGAGTTGGCCATCACGCTAAACCAAAAGGAAACTAACCGACAATTGATCATCCGCTTTCGACTGTTTGATGACGGTCTTGGATTTCGGTATGAATTTCCTCTTCAGTCAAAATTGGCATACTTTATTATTAAAGAAGAACGAACCCAGTTTGCCATGACGGGCGACCACACCGCATTTTGGATTGCCGGTGATTACGATACGCAGGAATATGATTATACCACTTCTCGTCTTTCCGAAATCCGCAAGTTGAGTAAAAGCGCTGTTACACCCAATGCCTCGCAAACACCATTTTCACCAACCGGTGTGCAGACTGCTTTAATGATGAAAACCGATGATGGACTGTACATAAACCTGCACGAAGCTGCCTTAATCAATTATTCCTGTATGCATCTTAACCTGGATGATACAAATATGATATTACAATCGTGGCTTACACCCGATGCCACTGGCGATAAAGGAAATATACAGGCACCAACACAATCACCTTGGCGCACGATCATGGTAAGTGATGATGCGCGCACCATACTGGCTTCAGCAATGACCTATAACCTGAATGAACCGTGCAAGATTGAAGACACTTCGTGGATTAAACCCATGAAATATATGGGCGTATGGTGGGAGATGATAACCGGAAAGAGTTCATGGTCGTACACTAACGATTTACCGTCTGTACAGTTGGGCATTACAGATTATACCACCGTAAAACCAAATGGTACCCATGGGGCGACCACTGCAAATGTGAAGCGCTATATTGATTTTGCAGCCGAACATGGTTTTGATGGACTGTTGGTAGAGGGTTGGAATATTGGTTGGGAAGATTGGTTTGGAAATGAGAAAGATTATGTATTTGATTTTTTAACTCCGTACCCGGATTTCAATCTGCCTGAAGTTCGTGATTACGCCCGCCAAAAGGGAGTGAAGATGGTGATGCACCACGAAACTTCCGGTTCGACCCGCAATTATGAGCGTCACCTGGACAAGGCTTTTCAGTTTATGAAAGACAATTACTATGATGCCGTGAAAACAGGTTATGTCGGGCCAATCCTTCCGAAGGGATATTACCATTACGATCAATGGACAGTAAATCATTATCAGTATGTGCTTGAAAAAGCTGCCGAGTACAAAATTATGATCAATGCGCATGAGGCAGTGCGACCGACAGGTATCGCGCGCACCTATCCAAACCTTATCGGAAATGAATCTGCCCGCGGTACAGAGTTCCAGGCGTTTGGTGGTTCAAAACCGAACCATGTTACCATCTTGCCCTTTACACGGTTGATTGGTGGTCCTATGGATTACACACCAGGAGTATTTGAAATGGATATCAGTAAGCTTAACCCCAATAACGATTCGCATTGTAATAGCACACTCGCCAACCAGTTGGCCCTGTACGTAACCATGTACAGTCCGTTGCAGATGGCTGCCGACCTTCCTGAAAATTACAGCAGATTTTTAGATGCGTTTCAGTTCATAAAGGATGTAGCAGTAGATTGGGATGACAGCAAGTATCTGGAAGCCGAACCCGGACAATACATTACCGTTGCCCGTAAAGCAAAAGGAAAAAAGGAGTGGTACATTGGTAATGTAAATGGTGAAACGCCACGAACATCGACTGTTTCTTTTGACTTCCTTGAGCGTGACAAGACTTACATTGCTACTATTTATGCCGATGCACCCACTGCACATTACAAATCCAATCCACAGGCTTATACCATCCGAAAAGTTGTTGTAACCAATAAATCAAAACTTTCACAACGTTCGGCTGCGGGTGGTGGATTTGCTATTAGTATTGTAGAGGCAGATAAGACGCAGGTGAAGGGGTTGAAGAAGTTGTAGAAGTGCCAGATGCATAGCTTCGATTTAAGTAATTTCATTAATGAGCAAGTTTTATACTCCTCAACCTCAAAGAGACGTAGGACATGTAACTTAATGGTGGTTAGAACCGTCTCTATGCTTTAAATAACAAATATGAATGAGCAAAAAGATTTAGTTGTTACTGCCCGCATAGCGGGTACATGGTATTTGGTTTTGGCCATTTCAGGAGTAGTCGGTTTTCTTGTCGTGCATCCGCAAATTTTTGTATCCGGTGATATATCAAAAACGGTTGTAAATTTAAGTGAACAAGAAACCCTTGCCCGCCTGCGACTTTTGCTGGAGTTTGCAATTGTGGTTTCACAAGCATTGGCCGCGGTTTATTTTTTTAAGTTGTTTAAGGACATCAACCATTTTGCTTCGTGGGCATTGGCCGCCTGGGGTATGATGAACGCAGGGGCAATCATGATAAGTGCTATAGCAATGGGTGCGGCTATTAACGTTGCAAACGCTGATACGATAGTGGGCGATAAACTTATCATGATTCAGATTTTCGATCAGCTTATTAAAAACTCATGGGGTGTGGGCAGCCTCTTCTTTGGTCTTTGGCTTATTCCTATGGGATATATTATAGTACAATCACAACGGATGCCGGTCTGGCTGGGTAGAGTACTGATACTCGGTGGTGCCGGTTATATCGCCAGTGCCTTTTTGAATTATGCAAGTTTCAAATTTCCAGGAATTGATATGTTAACAATACCAGCAACGGTTGGAGAGTTTTGGATGATTGGCTATTTGTTGCTATTTGGAATACGGCCACAACAATGACAATAACAATAACTGTGGATCATTCCCGATATTCATCATCTTCACACGAAAGAAAAATTTAAAAAAAGGTATTTTGGCGTTATTGTCGCTGGAGTTAGCTTTAATTATCTATTAAAAAAATAACACTATGATACAGCCAAATACAAAGCGCAACACCATCATGTTCTGGGTTTTTACAGTATTGTTTTGCGCCTTCATGATGATGTCAACCATACCCAACATACTTTCCGCGCCCGAGTGGATAGAGGTTTTTAAACAACTGGGATACCCTTTGTACATGTTGCCCTTCATTGGCGTTGCCAAATTGTTGGGCATCATAGCCTTGCTGGTGCCCGGATTCCCCCGCATCAAAGAGTGGGCCTATGCCGGTATGTTTTTTGACTTAACCGGTGCTGTTTATTCCGGCTTGATAACAGGTGGATTTCATCCGCAAATGCTGTTCATGTTGGTACCCTTTGTGTTGGGCGGATTATCGTATGTGTATCACCACAAACGCTTGGCGGTATTGAAATAGACTGCCGTATTGCCTTACTTTGCATAAGTGAATCCAATTCTGGAACTTTAAGCGCATATGTGTAGCGCCTACTTCTATTAGGAACTCAATGATTTGTGACTTTGCATAACAGAACTCGATTTTATTTGCTGAGGCTTGCAGTGATTGGCATCATTCTATTATTAATTTAGAGACAAGGGCTCAAGAGTGTACACTACCAAGTAGAATTTTCCTCCCACAGCTGACCATGCCTTACTTGAACTGTTCGGGTATGCCCTGGATATTGATGGAAATTAAGTGGTAGTAGGAATACTTACTAAAAAAAAGTTAAGGTATTCTCTCATCTGTTATTTGCCTAAAACAAAAGCCCCCTGACATGTCAGGGGGCTTTTGTTGATAAGGCTTTTGCTTAGAATGCAAAACCTAAGTTTAATCCGAAACGTACACCAAATCCGTCAAAAGTGCCCGCGCTAATTTCATCTGTTCCGGCAGTCTGTTCAAATGAAGAATTTACATAGGAAGGGCCGATAAACAGATCAAGTGCCACCTTCTTTTTAAAAATCCATTGCTTACCAACTACTAGTCCACCACCAAAACCTGAAAGCGTACCTGCATTACCAAATTCATCATCCGCATCGAATTTTTGATACCGTACAAATGGTGCAAGGTAAAAACCTTCGGGTGCTTCTGTGTCGCTGAGGTAAATTCGATATTCTGGCGTAATGCCGAATCCTTTAAAACTGCTGCCGTCATCTGTGTATCCGGTGTAAAAAAAACCCAGTTGAAAACTCCCACTCGCATTTATTTTGCGCTCATAAGACATATTAAATGTTCTTACAATCGGGCTGAAAATATTCAATTTGATCACATTGTCTTGGGCCCAGCCAGTGGCAAAAAGTCCGACAATTAATAAAAGGGTAAGTTTAATTTTCTTCATTGTTATTAGGGTTATGGTTATATCTGCTAAGATATTAATTTAATCTGAAACCCGTACATTATCAACTTGCCAAAATTCAATAATTGTAATTAGTAGAAGCCATTTCATGACACAGCCAACTCAAAGCGTACTATCATTTTACACTTGTGCTCTTGCTTTGGTATACTCGAGTGTGTACCATACATTGTAATCGGCACAAAAAATATAACCGTAATTTGGCGTTATTGTCGTTAATGTCGATTCCCGATCTGCCATTGCCTGGTTTGGTCCTGCTGGAAATAAAAACCCCAGTGAAAATGCCATTATGCTGACTGTTGTTGAACCTGGGGACTACCGGGCAGAAGTATCTAAACACTCGTACACGCTGAACACACTAACGGTTTATGTAGGGGCCGTAGCAGACAGCCTTTATGTACCTACCCAATGTCTTTACGCCAAACGGGTAAAGCCATAATGACTTTTTTGAAGTGTGATCCAACGGTATTGAGAATTTTCAATTATCGGTATTTAACCGGCTTGGAAATAAGGTATATGAGACAAACAACCTGGAATTCCAATGGTTGGCCGCAAATGTTAGCCCAGGTGTTTACTTCTGGACAGCAAAGTATTTTACGTGGACTCTTCCGGATGATGGGTTGAAACGATTCAATGTTGAATAAAAAATAGTTATCTTCATATCAGGTAACCGACCCCCTCATGAAAAAGTTGTTGCCTGCTTTCCTTATCCTCTGGTCTGCAACGGCCTACGGACAAGCGTTTGTCACCAGGTGGCAAACTAACCAACCTGGTATAAGCAACAGTAACCAGATCACCATCCCCACCACCGGGGATGGCTACAGCTACAGTATTTACTGGGAGAGTGCATCCAATCCATCCATTAACGGTAATGTCCCCGGGCCGATAACCGGAAATTACACCATTACATTCCCCACTGCGGGGGATTACCGTGTTCATATTACCGGGTCCTTCCCAAGGATCTTTTTTAATGAACCCCTTGGATCTATCCCTCCCCAACCACTGAGCTCTGATGCAAGGAAGATTTATCGTGTTGAACAATGGGGAAGCATTGAGTGGACAAGCATGGCGAACGCCTTCCAGGGCTGCCGTTACCTGAATTTTACCGCAACCGATACACCGGATCTGTCCCGGGTAACAGATATGAGCAATATGTTCAGTGGTGCCATCTCCTTTAACTCCCCCATTGAGTCCTGGGATGTAAGCCATGTAACGGATATGCGTGGAATGTTCAACGGTGCCCTTTCATTTGATCAGCCAATCGGTAGCTGGGATGTGAGCAAGGTAACTAATATGAGTTACATGTTCTGCCTTGCCAGCAACTTCAACCAGCCCATCGGCAATTGGGATGTAGGTAACGTTACTGACATGAGTTGGATGTTCGGCTATCCATATCTGGAGGATAGCCCATATCGTTTCAACCAGCCTATCGGAAACTGGGACGTGAGCAAAGTAACCAACATGAGGGGCCTGTTCGCCAGCGCCAATCAATTCAACCATCCTATCGGAAGCTGGGATGTAAGCAAGGTAACCGATATGAGTTGGATGTTCAGCTTTGCCCTATCATTTGATCAGCCAATCGGTCGTTGGGTTGTGAGTAACATAAAAGATATGAGCCGAATGTTCTCAGATGCCAGGTCATTTAATCAACCCATCGGCAATTGGGATGTAAGCAGCGTCACAGACATGAGTTGGATGTTCGCCAGTGCCAATAATTTCAACCATCCTATTGGAAGCTGGGATGTAAGGAACGTCATGAATATGGCTTATATGTTTTATGGCGCTGTCAACTTCAATCAACCTTTAGGCAACTGGAGGGTGAGTAAAGTTAATGAGATGAATTCGATGTTCAGTGGGGCTTCTGTATTCAATCAGCCTCTGGAACACTGGGATGTGAGCAATGTTATGGGTATGGGCTATATGTTTTTTGCATCGGGCTTCAACCAGCCCATCGGCAATTGGGATGTAAGAAAAGTTACTGATATGGGCAGGATGTTTGGATGGAATTATGAATTCAACCAGCCTTTGGAAAACTGGGATGTAAGTAATGTGACAGACATGAACTGGATGTTCCTAGAGGCAATTTCCTTCAACCAGCCGCTGGGAAACTGGGATGTAAGCAAGGTTACAAATATGGATAACATGTTGACTGCATGCGGCCTTGATATCGCCAACTATGACCAAACCCTGATTGGCTGGGCTACACAAAATGTGAAACGCAATGTACCTCTTGGCGCTGGTGGATTGAAATACTGTGCCGGAGAATCGGCACGAACACACCTAATAACCGCTAACGGTTGGAACATTACAGGCGATTCCAAAAATGTACTTCCATTTCCCCAGTTAACGGTTTCTCAGCCCCTTTGCAGGGACTCAACAGGGACAATCGAAGTCACCATTCAGCGTGATGAAGATATGTACAGCTTTGATGGTGGGTTATCTTTTCAATCCGAGAATATCAAAACAGGACTACAGCCCGGCAACTATTCTGTAATAACTAGAAATGGTTCAGGATGCAGCTCCAATGCTACCCCTGTAGTAATTAACGCACCTCCGGTTCTCGCTGTTCCCACTCTTTCTGGCAGCCCTGTGGTTTGTCCCAATATCATTGAGGTGGATTATAGTGCAAGCATTCCGGAGTACACCTACTCCTGGTTCATTGATGGTGGCGCGCTGAAATCGCAGCAAGACAACACGATAAAAGTAGACTGGGGCCCCACCAACTTCAATGCCTCCGTAAAGGCCGTAGGGTATAATGAGCACGGTTGCCCCACCGATACGGCAACCTTCCCTGTCAAAATTCAGATCCAGCTCAAGCCGGAAATCATCAGCAGAATGGATTCGGTTTGCTACAACTTCAGAACAGGTGTTCCCTATCAATCCTCCTACACCAACGGCTCGGTGTACACCTGGTTTACCGATGGTGGCCAGGTAGCCGAAGGTCAGTCAACTTCACAGGTCAAAATTGATTGGGCCGCACTGGGGCAGTACAAACTCTGGGTGAAAGAAGAAAACACCACCAGCACCGACTATTGCGAAGGCATTTCCGATACGCTTCACGTTACCGTGTTCCAGGACCTTGCGGCTATCACCATGCAGTTTGTCAGCGTGGATTATACCGATGATAAGAAAGTGCGGATACAATGGGAGGCTTCCCTGCTGGAGAGAATCTCCGACCTGATCATCGTGAGCCGAAGGATTGCCGGAACCAATGACCCCTGGCAGGTGGTGGCAACTCTTCAAAAGAATGTGCAGTCTTTTCTGGACCTGAACGTGCAAACCTTCCAGCACATTTACGAGTACAAGGTGGAAGGATTCAACAAATGCGATGAAGGACTTCAGACCGTGGTCCACAACACCATCCGTCTTGAGGGTGATAAAGTGGAAGAACAGGAACTCATCGATCTGCACTGGAATGATTACAATGGATGGGACGGTGTGGAGCGCTATGAAATCTGGAGAAAACTCGATGGCGATTCCATCTACCGGCTACTGGAAGTTACCCCGGGAGAAATAACCGACTATGCCGGCAAGCACGGTGCCGATGGATTCGTCCATCTGCTTAAAGTCAAGGCGAAAAAGAAGGATGAGAACACCATATCGTGGTCGAACACCCTGGAGCTCGAATTTGAAAATCCCATTGATATGATACCCAACATCATCACACCCAATGGCGATTCCATGAACGAGTATTTTGTGATCCCCAGGTTATACCTATACCCGGACAACGCCCTGAACATTTACAACCGGTGGGGTGAAACCGTGTACAAGAAAATAAACTACAGCAATGACTGGAACGGCAGCGGCCTGCCGAATGGAGTGTACTATTATTCGCTGTACCTGTTGAGAAGCAACAAAACCCACAATGGATGGGTACAGGTGATGAGGTGATTGTTGGATGTGGACTCTTCCGGATGATGGGTTGAAACGATTCAATGTCGAATAAAAAATAGTTATCTTCATATCAGGTAACCGACCCCTTCATGAAAAAGTTGTTGCCTGCTTTCCTTATCCTCTGGTCTGCAACGGCTTACGGACAAGCGTTTATCACCAGGTGGCAAACTAACCAACCTGGTATAAGCAACAGTAACCAGATCACCATCCCCACCACCGGGGATGGCTACAGCTACAGTATTTACTGGGAGAGTGCATCCAATCCATCCATTAACGGTAATGTCCCAGGGCCGATAACCGGAAATTACACCATTACATTCCCCACTGCGGGGGATTACCGTGTTCATATTACCGGGTCTTTTCCCAGGATTTTTTTCAATGAGCAAGGAAACCTTGAACTATCAAATCCAATTCCGTTAACATCCGATTCCAGGAAAATTTATCGCGTTGAACAATGGGGAAGCATCGAGTGGACAAGTATGGCACATGCCTTCCAGGGTTGCCGGTATCTGAATTTTACCGCTGCCGATACCCCTGACTTATCCCGGGTAACAGATATGAGCAATATGTTCAATGGGGCTATCTCATTTAATTCCCCCATAGGGTCTTGGGATGTAAGCCATGTAACGAATATGAGTGGAATGTTCCATGTTGCGTCCAATTTCAACCAACCCCTGGGAAACTGGGATGTGAGCAAGGTAACGGATATGAGTTGGATGTTTGGTAGTCAATGGGAAGATATCCTTAACCTTTTCAATCAACCTATCGGGAACTGGGACGTGAGTAAGGTAACTAATATGAGTTACATGTTCTGCCTTGCCAGCCACTTCAACCAGCCCATCGGTAACTGGAATGTAAGCAACGTTACCGATATGAGTGGGATGTTCAGTGGGGCAGCACGTTTCAACCAGCCTATCGGGAACTGGGACGTGAGCAATGTAACGAATATGAGCTGGATGTTTGGTACGCAAGGGGTTGGTTGGCTCAACCCTTTCAATCAACCTATCGGGAACTGGGATGTGAGCAAGGTAACTAATATGAGTTACATGTTCTACGACAGCCACTTTAACCAGCCCATCGGTAACTGGGATGTAAGTAACGTGACCGATATGAGTAGTATGTTCAGTTGGACAGAAAGTTTCAACCAGTCTATCGGGAACTGGGATGTAAGTAACGTGACCCATATGAGTGGGATGTTCTATCTTGCCAAGAATTTCAACCAGCCAATCGGGAACTGGGATGTAAGTAACGTCACGAATATGGCTACTATGTTTGGTGGCGCTGACTCCTTCAATCAACCCATAGGCAACTGGAGTGTAGGCAAAGTCACAGATATGAGTGGAATGTTCCATGCCGCACATAAATTCAACCAGCCCATCGGAAGCTGGGATGTGAGCAACGTAAATAATATGAGTAGAATGTTCAGCGGTGCATTAAACTTCAATCAACCCTTAGGCAACTGGATTGTGAGCAAAGTTGCAGATATGAGTTCGATGTTCGCAGCCTCAGCATTCAACCAGCCTGTTGAAGACTGGGATGTGAGCAACGTGACCGATATGAGTAATATGTTCAGCGGTGCAATAAACTTCAATCAACCCTTAGGCAACTGGATTTTAAGCAACGTGACCGATATGAACCAGATGTTCTTTGGGGCAGCAAATTTCAACCAGCCCATCGGGAACTGGGACGTGAGCAATGTAACGAACATGAGTTGGATGTTTTATTTTGCCGAAAATTTCAACCAGGCTATCGGAAGCTGGGATGTAGGCAAGGTTTCTGGAATGGAATATTTGCTAAGCTTCAGCGGCCTTGATATTGCCAATTACGACCAAACATTGATCGGCTGGGCAGCACAAAATGTACAACCCAATGTTGCTCTTGGCGCTGACGGATTGAAATACTGTGCTGGCGAAACAGCCCGCACACAATTAATAACTGGTAAAGGCTGGATCATCACAGGCGACAGCAAAGAAAACATACTGCCTGCCCCTGTCATTTCGGTTTTGCAGCCCCTTTGCAAGGATTCCACAGGAACCATAACAGTTGACATTCAGTATGATGGCATGCTGTACAGTTTTGATGGCGGATTGACTTTTCAATCCGAGAACATAAAAACAGGACTGATACCCGGCAACTATTCCGTAATTATTTCAAATGGTTCAGGATGCAGCTCCAATCCCGAACCAGTAGTAGTCAACTCACCTCCGGTTCCTACTGTTCCCAGCCTTTCCGGCAGTCCAATAGTTTGCCCCAATATCATCGAAGTCGACTATCGTGCAAGCATTCTTGAGTACACTTACAACTGGTTTATTGAAGGAGGCGTATTGAAGTCGCGGCAAAACAATACCATAAAGGTAGATTGGGGCCCCACCAACTTCAACGCATCCGTAAAGGCCATAGGGTATAATGAGCACGGTTGCCCTACCGATACCGCAACCTTCCCTGTTAAGATCCAGATCCAGCTCAAACCGGAAATCATCAGTGGAATGGATTCGGTCTGCTACAACTTCAGAACGGGTGTCCCCTATCAATCTTCCTACACCAATGGCTCGGTGTACACCTGGTTTAGCGATGGTGGGCAGGTAGCTGAAGGCCAGTCAACTTCACAAGTCAAAATTGATTGGGCTGCACTGGGGCAATACAAACTGTGGGTGAAAGAGGAAAACACCACCAGCACCGATTATTGCGAAGGTCTTTCCGATACACTTCACGTTACGGTGTTCCAGGACCTGGCAGCTATCACCATGAACTTCGTGAGTGTGGACTACACGGATGACAAGAAAGTGCGAATACAATGGGAAGCTACTTTACTGGAGAGAATTTCCGACCTGATCATTATAAGCCGCAGAATAGCCGGAACCAACGACCCCTGGCAGGTGGTGGCAACGCTTCAAAAGAATGTCCAGTCTTTCCTGGACCTGAACGTGCAAACTTCTCTGCACATTTACGAGTACAAGGTGGAAGGGTTCAACAAATGCGATGAAGGACTTCAGACCGTGGTCCACAACACCATCCGTCTTGAGGGTGATAAAGTGGAAGAACATGAACTCATCGATCTGCACTGGAATGATTACAATGGCTGGCACGGAGTAGAGCGCTACGAAATCTGGAGAAAACTTGATGGCGATTCCCTCTACCGGCTACTGGAAGTTACCCCGGGCGAAATAACCGATTATGCCGGCAAGCACGGTGCCGATGGTTTCGTCCATCTGCTTAAAGTCAAAGCGAAAAAGAAGGATGAAAACACCATATCGTGGTCGAACACCCTGGAGCTCGAATTTGAAAATCCCATTGATATGATACCCAACATCATCACACCCAATGGCGATTCCATGAACGAGTATTTTGTGATCCCCAGGTTATACCTATACCCGGACAACGCCCTGAACATTTACAACCGGTGGGGTGAAACCGTGTACAAGAAAATAAACTACAGCAATGACTGGAACGGCAGCGGCCTGCCGAATGGAGTGTACTATTATTCGCTGTACCTGTTGAGAAGCAACAAAACCCACAATGGATGGGTGCAGGTGATGAGGTGATATTCGGAATGGTAGTTTGCGCTAAGCCAAATGCAGCAGTGAGCGGAGCGAACAACTGCAAACCTTTCACAATGGCAAACCAACAGGGTGAGCAACAAGAAGAAAAAGGAGTCGAAGAGTATTCAGTAAAATAAAGAGCACTGACTCAAATGTTACACGCACATCAGGAAGTACCCGCCTGCCTTTAACGCAATGTGAATATACCTGTCCGCAGAATGTCTTGATGCCCGTGTAAGGATGTTACTCATTACTAAAATTTCAGCTTTTCGTCCTTGTCCCATAAACCCCAATAAGCGCCCACATCACCTTCGGCACCCACTTTCCAGGCTTCATCAAAGGATGAGAAATAGAATACTTTAATATCTTCCTCTACTGACCACTTCTGTGTATTGATAAAGTATTTGATGAAATTTTCTTCAGATGGCATGGCGGCTCCAAAGTTAGTGCCTTGACTCGGCCAACCTGTTTCGCTGATGATCACCGGCTTACCGTTGGCCGCACGAATAGCCCTGTTGTACATTTCCTTCATGTACAGCAGGGAATAGTCGATATGACAACCCTCCCAATACGGGTAACAATTTGCCAGGACGACATCACATGCCAGTGTAATTCTTGGCTTCACATCAAATTCAAAATAGGCGTCCACATATCCAACCGGAATTCCGGGTATTGCTTGCTTCACCCGATTGATAAAGGCGATTAGTTCATCCTCGGTTAAGTCGCCACGGAGCATGACTTCATTTCCAACTGCGGCTATATCAACATAACCTTCTTTCGATAGATTGATGAGATTCGCTATCTCCTCCTGGTTGATCTTGTCATCCTTGCCCAGCCACGCGCCCACCAGTGTTTTGATTCCGTACTCTCGGGCAATTTTAGGAATAAGCTCATTTCCTTCCGTACAGGAAAATGATCTGATCCATTTGGTATAAGGCCGGATGATTTCCATCCTTCTTCGTATTTGCTTCTCGGTGAGGATGTCACCGGGCTTTTGTCCTTCGGTATAGGCACTGAACCCAATGCCGTACATGCCGGCATTCAACACTTTTCTGAATAGCTGCCGCAAGGATTCCCCTGTAACGCCTTCAAACGAAACACCTGCCAGTGATAATATTTTTTCTGCTTTGGTCGACATAGTTACTTGTATTTCAGATTTTCATTTTTGTCCCAGATCCCCCAACGTTGGCCTACGTCACCTTCATGACGAACCTTCCACGATTCATCAAAGGAAGAGAAATAGAACATTTCAATGTTCTCTTGCTGCGACAAATATTGGGTATTTATAAAATATCTCATAGCATTATCCTGTGATGGTTGTGCCGCACTGTTGCTGGTTCCCTGATCGGGCCAGCCTGTTTCGGTTATGATAACTTTTTTGCCTTTCGCGGCTTCTTTCGTAACCGTGTACATCTGTTTCAGGTAGGCTGATGCCCGATCAATAGGACAACCTTCCCAGAACGGATAGCAGTTCGCCAAGACAAGGTCACAGGCATCTACAAGCGCAGGGTGTTCCCTAAACTGATAATAGGCATCGACATAGCCAACAGGTATATTGGGTAACGCCTTTTTGACCTGATGAATGTAATCAAGCAATTCCTTTTCGGATAAATCATTGCGGAGCAGGACTTCATTTCCGACTACAGCAATATCAATATATCCCTTTTGTGCCAAGTTGATTAATGACTTAATCTCCTTTTCATTATTCGTTTTATTGCTGTCAATCCAGGCACCAGCCATCACCTTCAGACCTTTATCGCGGGCCGCTTTTGGAATAAATTCATTTCCTTCCGTGCAGGAGAATGAACGAACCCATTTCGTATAGGGTGCAATAATCGCCATCCTTTTTTGAATCTGCTCTTCGGATAAGATGTCGCCAATGTTTTGTCCCTCCAGGTACGGGCTAAAGCAAATTCCATGGAGTCCATTACTTAAGGTTTTACCAACCAATTCTCTTATTTCTGAATTTGATTTAGAAGTAAAGTCTATATCCGAAGCTACTACAGGAAAATCCTTACGCGATAAGAATTTCTCCTGTTGATACACGGATGTATAAGGTTTTGTTTTCGCTGCTTTACGCTTATCCAACTCTACACGCATCTCATTGGCACGTTCTTCGGTCACGTCATAATTACGCATTACATACATGGCTGTTAACGTACCTAAAATTGGAAGTCCTGAGAAAAATGCCCTTAACCCATCAATGGCACCTTCGGGTTGTGTAGCCGCACCGGAATCGAACCCTACAATACTCATGATTGCACCACTTAATCCACCGGCAATGGCAAAACCAAATTTTACCATCCACCAGTAAATTGCTCCAAAAGTTCCTTCTCTTCTTAATCCCGTGTTGAGTTCATCCATATCAATCACATCGGCAGTCATCGACATCATCAACACAAACAAACTTCCGATACCGAAGGAGAAAAAGGGTAATGCGAATATGAACATATAAGGTTTTCCTGGAATGAAAAGAAACCATAACATGATATAACCCACAATAGATATTCCTTGAGAAGTAATAAAAGCTCTCTTTTTACCTAATTTTTTTGACAACCGGGTAACAATGGGAATAACTAAAAAGGTTGTCCCAAGAGCACCCAAACATCCAAATAGGGTAGGCCAGATACCCGCTGCTCCGGCATCACCACCAAAAAGGTGGTATACAATAATAAAGAATGAAAAGGCAGCAATGGTGTTGAAGGCATTGAAAACCAAAAAAGTGGCAATACAGAGTTGTCTGAAAGGCTTTAGCTTAAATGCTTCTTTGAAGCCGGAAAGTATTTTCTTTAAACTACCGCCTATAGTTGAAAGACTAAGCGGGGAGTAGTTTTCATAAAGAGTCGATTTACTTTTTATGAATACGGCAGGAACCATTGCACATAGTGCAAATATAATCCCCACATAAACGGCCAGCGTACGTGTAGCCACATCAGCAGATTCAAATAAGGTATTGTCATACATGATCACCCAAAACCAGGGGGCAATAACCCATGCCCACTGACCAATCCATTGTGCTACCGCCATGATGCTTGTGCGTTCATGAAAATCATTACTCATTTCATACCCCATCGCCACATACGGAACACTGAAAATGGTAAGGCCCAGATAGAATACAAAAGACCAAAGGATGAAATAAACAAAATTGTATTCGACTCCATTTACTCTATACAATTGCCACATCACTACAAAGGCAAGCCCCATTAATACAGCTCCAATGAAAACGTATTGTCTTCGTCTTCCCCATCTGGATTTTGTGTTGTCGGAGATGAAGCCCATAATGGGATCTGTAAACGCATCAAATATTCTGGGAAAAAAGTATATCGTTCCCCACATCCAACCTGGAAAGCCGAGGTCTTGTACCAACACCACCATGAAGATACCTAACACGGCAGGGAACATTTGATTGGCTAACATACCCAGGCCAAAGGCTACTTTTTGCCCAAAAGGAACTTGATTTGTGCTCGTTGACATGGTTCTTATTTTTTAGTGGCCGTGAATTTGTTTTGTATGATTACTTTCATGGAAGTAGTTGAAACACTTATTTAACTGGTGGTGCCTTTACTTCTTCCAGAAGTTTCTTTTCGTTGCCCTCGTATGTTTTTTTAATAGGATTACCACCGCGTGACAGGTTTTTAAATACTCCTTTATCCACTAAATCCCATAGCGGATATTTAGCTTGACCTGAGGCATCAAAAAGTCCGAAATGATTTTCGGAGCCATTCGGATTTCCGGCATCCTTCCACACCTCATCAAAGGCTTCAAAATAAAAACACGAAATACCTGAAGCATTGGTCCACTCACGCATGTGTTTGTAGTACAATCCTTGTTTATACTCATCGGTGGCATGCGATCCTTCCTGGCCATAGAAACCATCGGAAATTGTTGCCCAACCTGTTTCACCAATGTGTATGGGTTTATCCACTCCCAGACTTTTCACATACTTCGCGACAGAGTCATATTGTGCTTTGGCAAATGCAACAGCCCGCAGCATGGCTGCATTAACTTTTTCAACTTCGGAAAGCTTCGTTTCATTAGCGGGTACCCTCCAGAAATCGGGATTGTAATGCGTGTTGTGATACGGATACGTGTGCATGGATATGTAATCCACTGCCTTGACTAGTTTCTCCAGGTCTTCTGTATGGTAACTGGAATCTCCGCCTCCCCACGATGCAAAATCATCCGAGCTGGTGATCCATAATTCTTTGGGGAGTTTAGCCGCTGCTTTAAGTGATTGCAGGTGATTGACCCACTTCAGTATAACGGAAGGCTGAACGTAATAACTTGCGGCCCATTTCACCATGGCTTCATTCCCCACCGCCAGTACCTTGACGATGTCAGGATATTGGCTGGTCAGTGCCACCGCTCGTTCTATCTCGCCTTCATTTTGTTCGCTTTCAATATCATGATCAGGTGGAAGATCCGTCCAGGCATTTTTACAGTCTATCCAGGCACCCAACATCACATACATTTCAAAATTCGGATCAGCACTCTTTAGCTCTTGGATGGCTTTGAGTAAGTTGGATGCATGCGGGAATTGTACATTATAAGTACGCACTATTTTCACCCCCATGGCCGATAGAATTTTTAAATCTTCTTTTAATTGATCAACAGTGGGCTGAATTGTTCGTGATTTTTCCCTGTACCCTTCATAGCTTATCGCCTGGTACGCTGCATTGCCTAAAATATCTTTCGCTGTCACTTCTTTTTGGTTAACTGTTTTATCGGACTGTCTTTCTGGTTGTCTTGTGCTACAAGAATGGCTTACTGTTAACACCATTCCCAAACAAAGAATTTTTAGAGTCGAATTCATAGTGAAGTTCTTTATGTCTGACTGTATATTTCCATCATTCGTTCATAGCAATTATTTATAGTTCAATCCATAGCCGAAAGGAAAAAGTGGTTCTATCGTGTTGTCCCAGAAATTAGGACCATATTTTCCGCTATAATCTTCCACTGATTTTGGCCACGAGTGAGGAAGCTTTCCTTTAAAGTCGTAATCACCAAATAACACTTCGGCAATACCATCGCCTTCTGAACCCGGCAACCAGGCAGCAACAAATGCATTAGCTTGTTCAAGCTGCTCAGTTACGACCAACGGCCTTCCTGAAATTAGCACCACCACGGTTTTTATTCCTTTAGATACATATTTACCAATAAGCTTTTGATGCTCCTCTGTTATTGTAAGCTGATAGATATTCATCTCTCCGCCAATGTCACCCATAAATTCAGCGTAAGGTGTTTCACCCACAACAACTACGGCTACATCGACATCCTCATAAGAGGCATCACCATCTTTATCATATAAAATTTCTGTAGTTGATTTTTTTCTGAATCCCTCCAAAATTGTTGTAGCACCTGCATAATTCTCTTTCAATCCCTGCCAGTTTACTGTCCATCCACCGGATTGTAACCCGGAGTTGTCGGCAAACTCACCAACTATAACAATCCTGGCATTCTTCTTTAAGGGTAAGAGGTTATTTTCATTCTTAAGCAGTACGAGCGACTCGCGCACAGCTTGTCGTGCCACATCGCGGTGTGCTGGTATGCCAATTTTTGGGATAAGACTTGCATCTGGAAATGGATTATCAAACAGACCTATTCGAAATTTTTGCCGTAATATTCTACGCACGGCATCATCAATTCTCTCTTGTGGAATAATTCCATTCAAGACACCATTGCGTACGCCTTCCTGATACATATTAAAATCACCCTCAACGGCCATCACTACATCCACACCGGCATTAATAACATCCGTTCCGCCAAAACGAGAATAAGCCTTCCAGTCGGAGACAACAATACCTTCAAATTTCAATGATCCCTTTAGTACATCCGTAATCATCATACGATGTGCATGCATGGGCACTCCATTCAAACTGTTGAAGGAGGCCATCACAGAACCCACACCGGCTTCAACGGCTGCACGATAGGGTGGAAGTAAGCGTTTAAACACCTCTTCCTGACTCAAGGTTGTGTTACCGCCTTCCACACCAAAATCAGTTGCACCATCACCAATAAAATGCTTGGCCGTGGCAATAAGTGATACCGGTTGGCCGGATAGACCTTGATGTCCTCGGACAGAAGCTTTAGTTAACTCCGTTGTAATGTCAGTACTTTCAGAAAATGCTTCATACACACGGCCCCATTTTTCATTGTACGGGATAGCCACGCATGGAGAGAACACCCAGTTGAATCCGGTTGCCCTTGATTCCAACGCAGTGATAGCCGCTGCTTTTTCGACAAGTTCTAAATTTGCGGCAGCCCCCAAGCCTATGTTATGCGGAAAAATAGTGGCGCCAGCATATGTATTTTGTCCATGCACTGCATCCACACCAAAAAACATGGGAATGCCCAACCGAGTGGATAGCGCCAGCTTTTGAAGTTCAACAAATTTGGCTTGCCATTCGGCAGCATCCTTGCCGGGCGTTGGCCCCTGCGTATGTATAATCGACCCGATGAATTTAGTCTTTATTTCATCGATGGTGATATCATCAAAATGCCGTACCTGTGTCATCTGACCGATCTTTTCATCGAGGGTCATCTGTGCGAGCAAGGCATCAACTTTTTGTTCTATGATTTGATCGGTGTTTGTTTTTTTATCCATCGGAAGATTACATGAAGAAAAAAGACATAAGCATATAATAACTTTGATATGATGTGGAAAATAATTTCGCATTACCTCAACATCACTTGATTTACATGAACGACTATCCGAACTACATCCCCGGTTCTGCCAAATATTTTCTGACTGTTCGGTTTATCCAGGATCAACCTTTCAGATTTTAAAATACTGCCAGTATTCAACATTAACTCGAGTCTATTTTCATCAGCGAGTGTGTACACAATCGGCACCTGACAGTAAGTGAAACTCAATGATTTCTCTTCAACCACTAATTCAATTGTTTTTCCCTGCACATCCACATAGTTGAAGACCTGCTTTTTAGATAAGAATTCAGCTTTTCTCAGCATACATGGATTGAAACAAAGCTGGCCATCGTTTACAAACACGCCTAACTCTCCGAAGCGTGATAATATATCTTCCTTCACCTGACCGGTCATGCCTGGTTGTTGTGCTCCCTTGTTGGCAGGGGTATGCGAGTAGGGATCGGTAGGGAAGGCTCCGTAAAGTGCTGGCGATTTATGCACGCCAATTCCTTCATTAATCTCATAATAGTGTTCCAGCAGTTTGCCAAACACGATTTCGCTTTCCTGATCCTGGATTGCTTTGAGGCAACATTCCTGCACGGCCAATTGCAGTTTGGAAACCATATGCCAGTAAATGGATCCTAAGCCCTCATAGCCAAAAAATGTCCCAGACCTTCCGGTAAACGCTTTATGATTAAATATTTTTTCAAAGATCTGAATCACTTCTTCTTTGTCAACAGGTGTTACCTGGGGATGACTGCTTGCCAATTCTTCCAGCGCTGCTTGAAGATCGGAGGCGTTTTTAAAATTGCCATTGAAGTGGTAACCGCCATATACATCCTGTTCAACAATAGTGGTGTTGTCATCCTTTATCAGGGTTGACAGCAATTTGGATTTTGATAGCTCAGCTTTTGGAATAGTGTTC
This sequence comes from Flammeovirgaceae bacterium UBA2366, assembly GCA_002344065.1. Lineage (GTDB taxonomy): Bacteria > Bacteroidota > Bacteroidia > Cytophagales > Cyclobacteriaceae > UBA2336. Next base: position 68,825 of record DDTK01000011.1, on the reverse strand, counting down.
TTACTTAGGAAGCCCGGTAAATCTTTGTTGGGATAAAGCATGTAACTGAACTGATCCGCCCGGAAGAGTGCACTTGCTTTCAAGGCGTCTAGCGTTTCCAATGCTTCGTTGGATGTCATATAACCTGCACTTAAAGCAGCCACTTGCCCCTCGAGCATTTCACTTAAATGGGAGATTGAAATTTCCTGTCTGTTTTCTACCGTCATTAAATTGTAGGCATGATATAAGTTATCCTGTCGCTTATTGGCACGAATGGTATGTTCGAGATAGTTAATGCAAACTTCTGAAAACTCAATCAAATCGTTAACGGGCAATGACCTCCGCTGATTACTGAAGGATTGATCATAGATATTTATCCGGTAGTTGCTTCCGGCTATCCCCAATCCATCCAGAATTGTTTTTCTGTCTTTGTTGGAAATCGATCCGGCAAGTAAGTGTTGATTCTTGAAAAGTGTATCCCTTATGTCTGAAAAGAAGACTCCCAATTCTTCTGAAATCGTCACCTCATTTATTTTACTCTTTTCCAGAAGATCTTTGAAAAAATTCAAAAACCTCCTCAGGTAGCACAGTGTCACTACCGATACACCGTTACCAACCAGTGCGTTGTTGGCGTCATTCCATTCTGGTCGTTGGGTATTCATCCATATCCCACCTTCAGGAATAAAATTGGAAAGTTTGGCTAATACCGTTGCCAGTATCTTTTCAACAAAGTTAACATGGTGGATATCGCCATTTTTATTTTGAAGCAGGGCACTATCAGCGCCTAATGTTGACCATCGCTTTTCTATTGCGTGATCAAGTTCACGATCAAAGTCAATTGTGTCTTTAGGATTCTTCAGTATGTCTTCATAACGCTTTATTTTGTAGGGCACGTTGGCATACACAAAAATGTCTTCATTAAAATAATTGGCTAGTCGACCGGGTGCGTGATGTTCTGAAAATTCCAGAAACTTTAGCAGATAGATGATCTGATGATCGCCCCAGTAGCCGATGTAGGACCAAGGATCATCAGCTTCAATTTTTTCCCAGTCGATACCATTCTTTGTAATCCTATAGGGATTGTATCCATCAAACGTTGATGCGTTCAGGAACTTGAAGATCATTCCTTCAATAAATGCAGGATAGGAGTGTGCCAGCGCTTCCCAGTTCTGAAAAATATCTCTCCAATTGCCGGCATAGTCAAGTACTTTTGATCCATCACTTTCATTGCGGGTATTGATGGAAAATTGATTCCAGGGTCTGCTGGGATCACCATGTCTTCTGCTGAATTTTAACGGCAAATACTCCAGGCACAAGCGCTTAAGATTTTTGTCGTCTGAGGTTTCTGCAAATTCTTTTAGTACAGCAAGAGAGAACTGGTTGGAAAGTTTTTGGATACTTTCATTATGACGATCAAAGACTTGTTTATTTGCTTTAGAAAGATAGCTTTTTAGATCACTTTTCTCGATTTGATAATTATTATCAAATATCCCTCCCCGCATGATGTTAAACATCACATTAAAAAAGTGCCTTGTATCGCTTAGTCTATCCGATGTGAGTTGCAGGCCATCCGAAGCCGCATTAAGTTGAATAAGCTGATTGGTTCCGGATTTAATATCTTCATTAATTCTAAAGCGAAGATGCTTGTCGCTCTTTAAGGCTTTGGCTATGGCTATGATTTGTGAGGTGCTTTGATTCACATCGGCAACTATTAGCCATTCCTTTTTACCTTTCGATTCCAGTGCAATATCAGCCTGGATAAAGTAGGAGCCCTTTTCTGCTTTTACGTCCTCTTCTTGTTTAATAGAATGTCCTTTTCTGAAATTATCAAGTTGTAAAGAGGAGAGAAGTCGTGTGGGATTTTCCAGTCCTATTGACCAGGCAATTGTTGCTTTTAAGGCTTCACTAGGCTCGGCCTTATCAACGATAATGGCACTCAGTGCGTATATCCCGATTCCGCTTTCCTTTTCTAGTTCACTTCTCTTGTAAGCATCCACCAGGTTGCTTCGTTGACTTTGAAGCGCGCTGCCAACCCCATACGGCATAATATTTTGAATACCATCGAGTAACGAAATACTTATCTCAGCTGTATTTTCATTTATCAACCTGCTGCTCTTGACAAAACCATAGCGATTACTTGTGCTCCACTGATATTGAAAGGTAAGGTTTAAGTCATGATTGATCTCCTCAAAAATTATTGTGTTGCCGTAAATGCTTTTGTACAGGTTTCGCTGCAAGTCATATAAGTTGGAATAACGAATGGAAAATGGTTCCCAAAGATATGGTTTATCATTCTTTTGAATACGGATAATTGTTTTCGATCCGGTGAGCTCAGAAGATTCAACGATTTTGTCGTCTGTGTAGTAGGGGAATAATGCATGTTCAGCATCTTTTCTTCCTGCACTCAATCCGCCATTACTTCCAATAAATATCCAGTGGTTAGAATCACTCAAGATGCTCATGAAAAATGGACGCATTTTATCGACATTTGAAATCTGAAAATAGACTTCGTTGTCAATCCGAACTTGTGTTAACTGAGTCTGCTCGTTTTTCACCTCTTACAAATTTGGTTTAGGCAAATGAGGGGCATCTTGGCTTACTTGTAAATAGGTCGAGTTTTTATGACTCGACCTATTTCGTATTCAAGGTTATTGGTTCTTAAAATTTATGGATTCAGAACAACCGAAACATTGTCAATATTGGCCGTTACACTGCACCCTGAATCTCCTCCACAAACTGCTTCAATTAAAAATGAGATACCTTCCGATACGTCAGTACCCGGGGCAATCGTAAAGTTACCGGTAAAGGTTGTCCAATTACTACCCAGTACGGGAGCCGGATTGAACACATGTGTAAACGAAGCTCCTCCGGCACCTTCTCCGAATAGTAATACATTGAATACTGCTCCTGGCTGAACAACTGCTCCTTTGTGATCGAACTTTATCCGAACCACATCGCCAGCTTTCACTACTCCAGCACCAATTCTCTCTTGTTTAAAGGCAGGGTTACTGGGCCCACCCGTGGCTAACTTACCAGACCAGGTACCGCCATTGTTGGTAGTATTATCCAATGCTGCAGATCCTCCATTCTGGAATAACATCCAACCGGTTGCATCACCCGTTTCAAAATCACCATTGGTTACTAAGTTGGCGCCAGGGGTACCTCCGCCAGATGATTTATAGAAGTAGATGTTGTCCAAGAAAATGTCTCCGTTTCCGTCAAACTTTAATTGAATAATTTCTGTCAGGTTAACGGGTGGTGAAAAATCTCCCAGCGGAATATCAACACTTGTCCAATTTCCATTGGTAGGTACAGTAAGTGCTTTTGCCTTTTCTGATGGCCCCGGACTAATGATGCTGGCGTTTAAAGCAGTTGAATTGGCAGTCCAATAATCGATATGCAGGAATTGCATTCCGGAAACATTTTGTGCGTTTCCACTAAAGTCTGTTCCTTGATAGTTAAGGCCAGCGTATTTAAGGGTAGCATTTCCGGCAACATCGATGGTGGTTACTACAGTAGCCTGGCCCCAGTTAGGATTGTAGTCGACACCGGTAATATTGGTATATGCATTACTGAAAATCGAAATCACATCACTGGCAGCGCGTGCCGGTGGGGTGGGTGCTGCTGTTGTAGGTGCTGTAGGTGCAGGTCCGGTTTTGTAGAAGTAGATATTGTCTAAGTAGATGTCACCGTTTCCGTCAAACTTTAACTGGAAAACTTCTGCCAGGTTAACGGGTGGTGAAAAATCAGACAAAGGAATATCAATACTTGTCCAGTTTCCATTGGTAGGTACAGTAAGAGCTTTTGCCTTTTCTGATGGACCCGGGCTAATGACACTAACATTCAGGGCTGTTGAATTGGCCGTCCAAAAATCAACATGAAGGAATTGCATGCTGGAAACATTTTGTGCATTTCCACTAAAGTCTGTTCCCTGATAGTTTAGGCCAGCATATTTTAGAGTAGCGTTTCCGGCAATGTCAATTGTGGTAACTACCGTGGCCTGGCCCCAGTTAGGATTGTAATCAACACCGGTAATATTGGTGTATGCATTGCTGAAGATGGAGACCACATCACTGGCAGCACGTGCCGGTGGGGTAGGTGCGGCTGTAGTAGGTGAGGTTGCTGCTCCGGCTGATAGTGTAAGATCATCAAGGTAGTACGTACCTCCTGCGGTTATTGGGCTATCCGTCTCAGTATTATCTGGCTTAATAACCAACTGGTTATAGGCAGTTGGTCCACCGGGTAAACCGGTGAACGTAAAGGCGACCTCGGTCCAAACATTGGCCGTTGTAATTGTTCTGAAAACTGGTGCAGGATTACCGGTTACAGGCACTGTTTGAGGATTGACAGCTAACTCAAATCGGAATACAACGTTGGCCTTTGTGGAATAAACCTTCACCTTAAAGGTGTTTGTTGTCGTTAAATTAAAGTTGCTTGCAAAAGTGTTCTGAATCCCTGCGTAGAAATCGGAACCCGTTGGTTTGTCTACCTTAAGCACATAGTTAGATGTGTTTATTCCGGTTTTAGATGGATTGGTGGTTAGCTCGGAAGTAATACCAGCTCCAAAATTCTCGGACGAAAGAAACGTTGCACAGCCTTCAAAATCTACCGGAAGAGAAGGGGCAGCGATTGGAGTACCGGCACATCCACTACCGCCACCGGTAACAGGTCCCTGTATTATATCATCAAGATAAAATGTTCCTGCAGTAGTGCCCGGGCCGTCAACGAATAAAGTTAATCGTGAATATTTAGCCGAGGAGTTAAAATCAAAGTTTAGAGTTTCCCAACCAGTGCCACCATGATTACTGGTAAGTTCAATTGCGCCTGCTGTACCTTCTTCCAACTTTAGTAATACAGTGGTTGCTGCAGTCGATCGGAAGTTCATGCTTATTCGTTTGTCGGTTGCCAAGTCGATATCACTGCCCAGGTCAAAAAATAAGCCTTCAAAAGCAACACCACTATTCGTAATGGCACCTACTTTGGTGGCTTTATTGTTCGTACCTGATTGACTTGGATTATCAACTATAGCAAAGGAAGCACCGTTAAAAACTGTTGGTGTATAGTTTACGTTGTTGTTGTCAAAAGTAATGGGTAATGAAATTACAATTTTGATATCAATAACGACTGTATCCTCAAAAAAATCTGATGCCCCTGAAACATTAGAAGCTGTTAGGCGCACCGTATAGGATCCTGTAGGGTAAGTTTTTATAGGGTTGATTTCGGTTGACGTCTCTCCATCGCCAAAGTCCCATACAAATTTGGTTGCGTTAGTAGAGGTGTTAATAAATGTAACTGTGCCAGTATCCTCATTAAGCGTGTAGGTAAAGTCAGCGTTTACCTGCGGAAGCAATTCATCTTCACCCTTACATCCCGCAAGGAAAACTATCATGCTGATAGCTAACATCAGCTTTGCGTACATCGTAAACATCTTCATAATCTTTGGCTTTATTGGTTTAATAACTATTTGTATACCCTTACGTAGTCAACCAGCATGGTTTGCGGGAAGACGGTTTCACTGTTAGGCGATCCGACAAACGATCCACCAACAGCAAGATTTATCAGAATAAAGAATGGTTTGTTGAATACCCACTCACCGGGAACATCAGCAGGAGTTATTTGATTGTATAGCACATCATCAACATAAAAGTTTACATACTTAGGTGTCCACTCAATTCCAAACACATGAAATCCGGTATCAAACCGATCGTTCTTTAAGGTGTAACTTTTTGAAATTGATTCGCCAGCGGAATACCCCGGGCCATGAACAGTACCGAGTACCGTGGATGGCTCTTGCCCACGAAATTCCATGATGTCAATTTCGCCCGCTGCAGGCCATGGATTGGTGTCAATATCTGCCCCCAGCATCCAGAAGGCCGGCCACATGCCTTGTCCCCAGGGTAGTCTGATTCTGGCTTCAAAACGTCCATATGCCTGCTCGAATTTTCCTTTGGTTAGTAATCTTGCTGACGTATAGGGTGATCCTTGATAAGATTCCTTCCGAGCCGTAATGATCAGGTAGCCATTTTGTACGGTCACATTTTCTTTACGATCGGTGTAGTATTGTAATTCATTATTACCCCAACCATTTGTGCCTGTGCCGATATCATACCCCCAGATGGCACTGTTGGGTGCGCCATTGGTATCAAACTCGTCTTGTATGACAAGTTCATTCATTGTGGTTACGGTTTGTTCATAATCCGAACAACTCAGCAGGGCCACCAGCATACAAGCGGAAGAAATACGCAGCCATATTCTGTTCATGATTCTAAGTTTAAATTGATTTCGCTGATTCATTTGTTATTCAGTTAAACTCTTTACTTGTAGAAATACATATTATCCACTAACAAAGTTGAAATGGTAGCATCCGATATGAAGAATATCTGGGCCATATTGTTTCGGCTTGCTAAACCAAATTGGGCTAGCGGAATATCCAGACTTATCCATGTGTTTCGGGTTAATGAAGTGCTCGTAAATGTTACCCGCCCGCTGGAATCATCACCACCACCGAAAGCATTGTTCGGACCAAAGTCACCTAATTCAATCGAAATAAAGTCTCCGGGATTAATCGGCTCTTGAATTTGAATATCAACATGAAAGTGTGTCATCTGCGATAGATTAACAGTTGGGTTTTTAAACTCAGTAGCAACAAAATTCAATTGAGTGTATCTGATAACATTTTCACCGCCTATGTTTACGGCTCCACCGAGTGTAGTTTGAAATGGTGCGAAAAATCCATTATAAAAATCAACCGGAATATTGGTGTACGCATCGCTGAATACTGAAATAACATCTGCAGGATTACGAGTTGGGGTAGGAGCCGGCACAAAAGTACCCACTGAGTTAATGGTTAGTGATCCCTGAGCCCTTACACCTGCTAATAGTGCGGTAATCTTTGCCGTGCCACTACCAACAATGGAGACCATGCCATTTTCATTGACGCGGGCCACATCAACATTTGATGACTTGAAGGTAAAATAGGACGGAGCTGCTGAAACAGTAACGTTTTGTCCGGAAGCCAGGTTAAAGGTTTGTGTTAATCCGTCAATGGAAATGTTTGTTCCGATAAACGTTTCCACCGATTCATCTATGCCATTGAACATGGCGGGCCTTGGTTGCGCCACAGTGCCAAGTTTTTCAAACTTTAATTCATCAATCCAAAACGAATAGCCATTCCCATCTTCTGGTCCTTCTGCATACCAGAACAATCCTTTCTCAGCTACCAACCGGCTTGGGTCAGGAATCGGGATGGTGTACTTTGTCCATGCGGTGCTGATTCGCATGTTGTTTAACGTAACGATGAACTTGTTATCACCAAAATCGCTTCCAAAACCGATTTCATTTATCGTAGCACTTTGTGATGCCTTGGCCCAAAAAGTAAGTGCATCATAGTCGGTCAGATCACGACCTCCATTATCGGGGAAGATAGCACCTGCAAAGGCTCCTGCAGGATCGCCAAAATTTGGAACATCAAATCGCATGGAGGAAGACCCCGAATACCGAATTTCAGTGTCTACCGAAAATGCATCAAGTTTTGAACCTTGAAACGGGAAGTATTGCAGACCGCTGCTAAAGCCATCAATAAAAACTTCCGGGTTGGTTGAGAATCGTGCAAACTCCACATCGCCCGATAAATTTCGTTCGCAGTTGGAAAGGATGAACGACATGAATCCGAACAGCGCTATCCTTATACTAATTACTTTTATACTTTTCATGTTACTTGCTTTTATTTACCAACATTGATGTGCAGGTACGTTCTTAATTCCCATTCGTTTCCATTCGGAAAACCAACCGGGCTTATAATTGGTGATGTTGCAAATTCTTCCGCTGCATTAGGAAGGTAACGCGGAGAATATTCATTCAGTGAACGCCACGTAAACCGCATACCCAGTGTAGTATTTGGCAGAATAAACCAATCCTGTTTACCTACTGTGGTGGAAATGTCGGCCATTACTTGTAAGGGAAAGGTTAAGTTAAAATCACGGTGATAGTCGAACGGACCCCAATCATTAAACTTGAGGTGTGATGAAAGTTTCATGGTCTTATAGATTACCCTGACATCACCTCCATACCGTTCGACTGTTCGTGGATCAGGTCCATTCGCCTGGCCATTGCCTCCATATAAATTCACAATGAGGCCAAGCTCAGGATTAATTTTAGATACAATTCGTGAATTAATCTCCCACAGATCCAGCGCAGGTGGTGCAGCGGAGGCAGCTGCTGGTTCGCGTCCTGTTCCCGGGAAAATAACGGCAGCATCCTGTGTGGTAGGTAAGTGACGGAACACAAACCCAATGTTTGCAGCGAACTTGGCATCCTCTGCGCGATCGTTATCCCATTCATACATCCACGTACCGGGGGTTGGATCAAATGTCAGGAGAAGTTCGCCTCCAACCGTTTCCCTGTTTGAGCGCACGACAAACGGGTCGTCCAGAATATTTCTGGGTCTGGCTGGGCTGGGGTTTTCTGGGCTTCCAATATCACCGGGAATGGGATCAACAAGAGGCTTTTGCCACATAAAGTTGGGTGCTATTTGCCAATTGCCTTGTATGAAGGTTAAACCTGATAGGATTAGATTTTTATTTCCACTTCCGCTGTCTTTAAGTGTCCAGCCGGTAAATGTTCGTGTGTTATCATAACCACCATTAGCTACCAAGCCTTGTGCTGCAGCCAGTGCGTACCAGTTAAAACGACCGGCAGAATAGCTAAACTTAACTTTACCACCCCAGGTATCAGATTCCTGCACCTTATCCACATATACCTGGTAATTATTTTCTTCACCACGCACAACCTGGAATTCACGACCAACAAGTGGCTGGCCACCCCAAATACCACCTACTTCAATTTTTAGTTTATCGAATAATTTGGTTTCTGCCTGTAACGTTACCCTTCTTGTTCTTGGCTGAGGAACTGCTATTGAACTGATGGCCACTCCCGGATCGTCAAGATCTTCATGGTAAATTCCGGTCAACTTTAGCTTACCAACTTCTCGTTGATACTTGACCAGTACGGCAGGGTTTGCGCCCCACCAGAGTTCACGACCAAAGGCCACTTTAAATCCCTTGATAGATTTCTTACCTGTAATCTCAATGCCTTGTGGGGCAAGTCCATTATAGATGTCGATGTTAGGACCGTAGTTTGCTTCCGGATATAGTCCGAAAAAATCGCCTTCATATCCCCAATGGTAGTGTCCGGTTCTGTAAAATCCCTGGAGGTCAAACATTTTATGATTCCACGAGTAATCTGCTCTGTATACTGCCACACGGTTAAGCGAGTTTAGCACCTGGGTACCCGTTTGGGTTTGTACATCAAGAGGCCGCCCGCGATTCTCATAAAATATTTCGTTGATCGGATTAAGTGCAACGTTTCCCAGCACGTTGAATACAACATTTGCACGAACATTGGAGGCAGGGTTTGCCTCTATGCCCACAAAGAAAGATTCAAGATGGTCAAAGCCTAATTGATTTGGATACGTTACATTATTAGGATCCGGAACATTGGGTGTAGTTGTGAGATTACCCCCGGTAAAAAAAGTTGTAAACTCAGCTCTTAACTGACTTACTCTAAGCATTTGAGATTGTTCACCGACTAAGGCAGCCTGATCGCTGCGCGCTTTAAGTACCGCATCAATTAACTGAATAGAAGAAAAATGACCTTCAACACCGGAAAGCGTCATTCCATCGGAATATGGATTCAATGCATGAGCTTCCTTCAAGGCATAATATGCAGCACGCGGATAAAGTGTGTATAATCCACGCGGTGTGGTTTGTCCTTTTGCACAAATACCAAACCACTCCTCATTCATGTTGTTTTCACCTTCTACAAAATCACTTTGGTAACCACCATTTGCCCATGAAGCATTGGTGTCATGAATATCAAGGTTTGTTGTTTGTCCATATTTCCACCATCCATCACTGAATTGAAAAGTGAAACCTCCTAATGAATTTCCGGTTTTTCCTAAACCTGCTGCATTTTCATAGATTTCCTTCCAATTGCCAACCATATAATAGGCTTGCGAATATTGATCCTCTGAATTTTCAACAGCATTATATGCATCAGCTCCAAATTCGGTAAAGAGTATTGGTTTGTTTAACTCATCCTTAACACGTTGAAAGGCATCACCAAATGAAACTCCGCGATACATGTTCGTCCCGAAGATGTCAATGTCTTTACATTCTTCTTTGATGATCTCCAGAAAGAGCAGATCGCCATTACAAATAGCCACCGGATGAGTCGAATCCAATTTTTTCATGGCTACCGTTGCCTCGTTAAATAGCTTATACATTGCTGTTGCGCGAGCAGTAGATTTTCTGTCTTCTATTGGAATATTTTCAGTTTCGGCACCTTCCCAGAATAGTCCATAGTTGTTCTCGTTTCCAAGTAAATAGAGGAGAAGGCCCGGAGTGCCCTTGTATTCATTTACCATTTGGGTTACTTCGGCTAAGAGTAATTTTCTGACACGGGGATCAGCATATTCTGTATTGGCAACCCATGCACCATCCAGGGTTAATCCATACCTGCCGAAAGAATGATTAAGCATCGTATATATTCCGTACTTCTCATAGATATAGCGAATCCATCTGGCGGGTACGCCAGTGTATTGCCGTATGGCATTGACCCCCATATTTTTCAACAGGGCCATCTCGGCATCAAGAGCAGCCATAATAATGTCATCGGGCTGCTTCCAAAGGCTGTAATTGAAATTGGTGCCTACCGGAAAATAATCCCAATTCATGCCGTTAACCATGAATTCCTTGCCATTCACGTGCAGCTTCATTCCACTATTGTCTTGAACGACAGCTACTTGCGCAGACTGAGCGTTTACAGTTGCGCTTAGTAATAGGAGGGCAAGTAATACGTAGATGTTCTTCATATAGGTTTGATTTACAGTGTATAAAGGACTGAACGCAATCGATTGTTATGCTTTCACTCCGAAATCGATTGAAATTTGGACATAAGGGTCATAGAAATGAAAAAAATGACTACATCAATACTTTCTACTGACTACTACAAAATTTCAATTTTGTAGTTCTGAGGCCGATTAAAGGAATATATTTGTTACTCATAGCCTACACAGAGGCCATTCAAAGCAGGTTTTATGCGTCATTCAGGGTGTGTCTTAAAAATTCGGTTACTTTTTGTCTTCTGGTTATCCGCTGCCTCCGCTTTATACGCCATCAACGGAAAATATCCAATCAAGAATTTCGCGCCTGCTGAATATGGAGCTGGTATTCAAAACATAGATTTTGCTCAGAACAGAGATTTGAATCTGTTTGTAGCCAATAACCTTGGGGTACTGTCTTTCAATGGAAATCAATGGCAAACACATGCCCTAAACACAGGCAAAAAGCAACGATCGCTTGCATTTGATGAAAATGCAAATCGCCTTTATGTTGGTTCGCAGGGTGACTTTGGATTTTTTGAAGACAATTGGAACTATGTTTCACTGCTCGATAAAATTCCTCAGAACTCACGGGACTTTGACGAAGTATGGGATGTTTTCATATTCGATTCCATGGTGTTTTTTTGCACCTTTCAGGGAATCTATAGCTACGATGGCAATGATGTATCCATCCTCACTAACCCGGCTGGATTTAACCGATCTTTTTTAGCGGGTAAAAAATTATTTACACAATCACCATCAGGCGAACTTTTTGAAATTGAAAGAGGCAGGCTCGTCCCGCTTATTCACAATGATCGTGCAAACCAGGTTGTTGCGGGTGTAATCCGAAGCGAAATGGGTTACGTGGTTTTCTATAATTCAGGACAAGTTGAACTCCTTGATTCATTCGGTGTAACCGATACGTACACAGATCTGGCCAAAACGCTTAACGGAAAATATATCAACCATGTAACCCAAATTTCAGATGGTCGGTTAGTAATTTCTACACAGCGAGCCGGATTATTCATTTATGACCCAATTTCAAATCAAATTGAAAATATCAGCACGGAAGAAGGATTAATGTCAAATGCTTGTCTTCGGGTTTTCCAGGATAAAAGCGGTAACCTTTGGGTTGGGATGCAAAATGGAATTGCCTTAATTGACATTAAATCACCCTTGCGGTTAATCAACCAGAATATTGGACTGCAGGGTAGTGGTTATGAGGCTTTCGAAACAGAGGAGGGAACCTACTACACCACTTCGAATGGAATTTATTTTCTTCCTGTAAATGCTTTAATAAGTTCATTTCTTAACGGAACCGAAGGGCCGGCTTATGGCATGCAAATCATTAATAAAAAACTTTATGCAGGACACCACACCGGTTTGTTCAAGTTAGAAAACGGAAAAGCAACCAGAATTACTACCAGTGACGGGCTGTGGCAAGTGAAGCAGTTGCAATCAAATCCTACTTATGCCATTGGTGGTACTTATTCCGGCCTCCATCTTTTTCAGATTCAACCCAGTGGCGAATTACGGGAGGTTCAGAAAATTAAAGGATTTAATGAGTCCAGCAGGTTTTTCGAAGAAGACAGAAAAGGCAGAATCTGGGTAGGGCAGTATTATAAAGGTTTGTACCTGCTCACGTTAACGGACTCACTACGCGAAGCAGTTGTAAAGAAAGTTTCTGAGTCACATAGACTTCCCATTCAACAATATATCTTTTTAAGCCGAATTGATGATGAGCTGTACATCAGTACTTCCAAGGGTATTTTCAAGTTAAACCAAGCAACAGATACGATTGAAGAAGAGGAGATCTTTTCTAAAGCTGTTCAAAAGAACTGGGTATATCAACTTGTACAGGATAAGCAAAAGAATGTTTACATCTATTCCGAAAACCTGGTGGGACTGTACAAGCAGATTAGTCCTGGTAATTATGTTTATGTACCATCATCCCTATTTCAATTACGACAATCCTTTAACAATGACTTACTAAATGTTTCCCGAAATGTTTATGATGGCATTCTGTTTAATGCCAATGAAGGTTTTATACACTATAGCCCAGATCTTGAGGATAGGGTTTCAATTTTAAGCGAACCCCTTGTTAACCGGGTATTTAGTGTGGCTGAAGATAGCATATTGTATTCCCGTATGCCATTTCACAGCAGGCCCGGATTAGTTGAGCCGATTCGGATAACTGAAGGTACACGCGTTTTACAGTTTGTGGTAGAGTCGTTCAAGTTTAAAGATGTAAACAATCAACAATTCCGGTATCACCTCAGCGGTTTTGATGATGATTTTGGAAAGTGGACCAATGCAAGTGTTAAAGAATACACTAACCTGAAAGTCGGGACGTATACATTTCTCGTTCAGACATTTGATTCACGCGGAGAAATTATAACCAGTAAGCCCTTACAGGTAATTGTAACTCCGCCATTCTATAAAAGCCTCATCGCCCGAATATTGTATTTTGTATTGGGTATTTCCATTCTGTACCAGATTTATCGCCTCCAGCGGCAGTACTACACAGGCAAACAAGTAAGATTGGAACAGGCCAAACAAAAGGAACTTGCACTAAAGCAAAGGGAGCTTCAGGAATTAAAAGAAGAACAGATAAAAAATGAATTACAACATGTGAATAATCTGCTGGCCGCCTCTGCGATGAACCTGGTGGTGAAGAATGAATTTATGGAAAACATAAAAGAGGAAATCCGACAAGCAAAAGTCACCGATAAAGTAGAAGATAAACAGCGGGCATTGGACCGCATTATTAAGGAAATTGATACAACGCTTAGGGTGCAGGAAGACTGGAAACAATTTGAACACCACTTCGACCGTGTTCATGGCGATTTTCTTTCGCGGTTGACGAGCCGGTTTTTAGATCTCACGCCCGGTGAACAAAAACTTTGTGCCTTCCTGAGACTGAAAATGGATACAAAAGAAATTGCAAACCTTATGGGCATTTCCCTGCGCGGAGTTGAAGTTGCCCGCTATCGACTGCGCAAAAAACTAGGGCTTGATGCCCATCAGAATTTATCGAAGTTTATTCTTGAGTATTAAGGGTTTACCATTTGCTCCCGGTTCATTTAATGAAGAACTCCACCTGTCGGCCTCATCGGGAGCCTTGTACAAGTTTTACTAATTTGCCTTTAGTTTGAATACCAGGAGCAATACGAACTACATACCAAATTTATTAGTCCTCCTGCCAATTTAGACAGGCGTGGACGTTATATAAGATTTCATCTTTAATCGATCTCATTTAAAGTGAAGGGCTTGGTATTGTGTTTGGCCTTTTTTTGTAAGGTAAGGGTAATAACAACCAACGATTCCCTTAAGGTAAACAGGTTTCATTTTTTTGTAAGAACTCGAACTATGATAAATCTCCAGACTAATAACCCATGTCGTGAACAGGTTCACATGTTGAAAGCAGAATACTTCAAAATTCGGAAGCTCCAAAAGTTCAGGTTTAAGCAACCCATTTTCAACCAATAACGCTACCGTCTTACGCACCTGCTGACTATTCTTTTTATAACTTTTGGTTATTTGGTTATGCATTTCAGTCTGGCTACTGCTGGTTGTAGCAACAAATACAATTGCGCTACGATATTGATATTGCAGGTCCATCACTGCTGAGCAAACGGATTTTAGCCACTCGAAGCTTACCTTTTGTACTCCACTAAATGAAATCATTAATTCCTGAAACCGCAGGTCGTAATCCTGCGATATCGCGACAAACAGGTTATCTTTTGTAGGAAAATAGTTCGTAATCCTTCCTTTAGAAAGTTCGAGTCTGCTTGCCAATTGCTCCAGTGTAAGGTAAAGACCTTCTTTATTAAAAATTCTGCGCGCCTCCAGAATGATGTGCTGGCGCATTTCGATGCCTTTTCTGTAATTCCCCATTGAAATGAAAACAAAATTTTGTTTTGAATTTAAATACTATTTAGATTTAGTCATAATTTCTGAAACGTGAATTTAATTAAATCAACATGATAAGGTTAACACTACTATTATTATGCCTTGCAGGGTTTACGGCATACGCACAAAAGAAAGCTGTAAAAGCAAATCCTTCTAAGCCTAACATTTTGCTCATCTGTACGGATGATGTCGGCATCTGGAACGTAGGCGCTTATAGCCATGGGATGATGGTGCCCACACCCAACATCGACCGTCTTGCCAAGGAGGGTATGTTATTTACAGATCATTATGCTGCACCTACCTGTACACCAGGCCGTGCAATGATGATTACCGGGCAATTGCCTATTCGCACAGGATTGACTACCGTTGGGATGGCGGGTTCGCCTATCGGGTTAAGTGAAAAGGATCCTACACTGGCGGAAGTATTAAAAACGCAAGGCTATCGCACCGGGCAGTTTGGAAAAAATCATTTGGGTGATCGCAACGAACATTTGCCTACTGTGCATGGCTTTGATGAATTTTATGGCAACCTCTATCATCTCAATACCGAAGAAGAACCCTTTCTGGCTGCATGGCCTAAAGACCCGGGATTTGATCAACGCTATAAACCAAGAGGTGTGCTCGACTGCAAAGCAACAACTATAGACGACCCAACAGTGGATGGCCGTTTTGGTAAAGTTGGAAAGCAGACGATTAAAGACACCGGACCACTGGACCCTAAGCGCATGGAAACAGTGGATGACGAATTCAATGCAAAAGCCATGGACTTTATAGAGCGCTCGGTAAAAGCAGGCGAACCATTTTTTGTATGGCATAACCCCACCCGTATGCACATTTACACCCACTTGCGGCCTGAGCGTAGAAACCTTGCTACATCACATTCTTCAGAATTTGATGTGTTTGGCAGTGGCATGATGGAATTGGACATGATGATTGGCGAACTGCTTAAGAAGCTGGAAACCTTGGGTGTGGCAGAAAATACCATCGTGATTTTTACTGCGGACAATGGCGCCATGGCCGATTGGTTCCCGGATGGAGGTACCACTCCCTTCCGCGGAGAAAAGGCAACCACCTGGGAAGGTGGTGTGCGGGTGCCGATGTTGATCCGTTGGCCCGCTAAAATAAAGGCGGGATCAGTTTCCAACGGGATACAGGATAACACGGATCTATTTACTACGCTGGCTGCGGCCGCTGGTGTAGATAATATTCATGATGAACTTAAACAAAGTCATCAAGTCTATATTGACGGTATCAATAACCTAAACCACTGGATGGGTAAAGGTCCATCTAACCGAAATTTTGAAATCTATTATAATGAGAAGGAGCTTACCGCTATTCGTATAGGGAACTGGAAATCACACATGATGCAGCGTGAAGGTTTTTTTGATTACAACAAGCCCAGTGCTTTACTTTTTAACCTGAAGCAGGATCCCTTCGAAAGGCATGACCAATGGAAGTCACGAGATGTGGCGATGAAGTTGGGAGTTGCATGGGGAGGTCAAGTACAGGACATATTACGTGAACATCTTAATACCCTTGCCCTGTTTCCTCCCAGACAAGAAGGAGGAACCTTGAAGCCAGGACAGTAGAAGTAAGTTACCTGTTCTACATTAATCAAAATCCGCATGATAAAAAAGATGATTGCCCTAACTGGAAGTCAATCAGGTATGGGTTTAGCTTTCCGATTATTGCTGGAAAAATCAGGTTATGATATAATCGGAATTGATCTTCCTGGCAAAGGTGCTGAAGTGGAAGGAGATTTATCGAACAAGCAGGAGAGAATTCGTGTCGTGTGTGACATCCTCGATCGATGTCAAGGTAAACTCGATGGCGTTATTGCCAATGCCGGAGTAGATAATTCAAATGTTCGGTTGGTATTTGAATTGAATTATTTTGGCATTATCGAAATACTGGAAGGATTACATGATGCACTTGCATCAAATGGTAATACACGGATTGTAATCACTGCTTCTAATTCTGTTGTCATTACTCCTTCAATTCCTGAAACTCCTGTAGTTGATTTATTGAATCACAATCTTGATGCAGCCATTAGCTCATTAGGCGAGGCACATAGTGTGGCCTATCAGGTAAGCAAACTGGCTGTAGTGCGTTGGATGAGAAGTCATGCTGCTACGGCTCGCTGGGCGGGTAGCGGAATCACGATGAACGCCATTGCTCCGGGTGCAGTACTCACACCCTTGATCAGCGAAGAAGCAAAATTTATTGTGGGGCAGCTGATTGTCATTGATGGCGGCATGGAAGCAGCATGGCGGGAAAAAGACTGGCCTTCTGTCTGGAACATTCCTATGGATGAGTTCATGAAAAAACTAACTCCTGCATGCCAGTAAAACACTTTTGAATTTGTAATGCCCTCCACTACAAGGGCCGAAGTACATGAAAAAATTAATCGTTACGTTTTTCATACTTTTTATAGCCTCAAAAATATTTGCTCAGTCTGAACCGGACTCGGTAAAACTTGAACAATTGAGAAGGGAGTCAGGAGTGGATCCAACCCGTGTTCAATCACGTGGAGGTTATACAATACTGGTTTATGATCAGGAAGCTGCTACCGGCCAAATTAATAACCGTTTTTCACTAAACCTTGGTGTAAACCGATGGAACTTCAGCATGAAGTATGAAGCCATTACACGTTCCACTGGCGAACCTGGCAGTGGCTTTATCTCAGGCATGGGTGATATAAAGTTTTCGCTATTGAATGCTTTTTTTATAGGAGGAAAACATGCACTGGCGGGTGGAGCTGAGTTTTCGATTCCTACCGGTAAGCCTGGTTTCGGTTCTCAATATTTTTCTGTTACCCCCTCGCTTACTTACTCCTATACCATTAACCCTGGTCTTTTCTTCGCGGTACAACCCCAATACACCTTTGACCTGATGAAGGATCCTGTCAACCCTTCGCTCAGTGTCATCACGGTACGTTCCTTTCTTGCCAAGTTTACTAACAATGGCTACTTCTTTGTGTTTGAACCACGGCCGGTGATCGACTTAACCAATGACAACGTTGACCTGATTCTATCACCCATTATTGGCAAAGCATTAGGTGGTGGCTTTAACTTGATTGTACTGGCAGAGTTCGCGACCAACGAATCCACCATAAAGAACCGGGGCCATTTGTATCAGTTTGGATTTAATAAAAATTTCTGATTATGGAAATAATAAATACCATCACCAAGAGAGTAATTCAGGTGCTTATTGTACTGATTACTTTCATGCTACTTTATTCGTTAGTCGAATTTATCTTCCTGTTAGGAAGGTCTGCACTCACGCATCATGCGGCATTCAATTTTTCTCCTGGGCCCATTGAGAGGAGCAAAGTATTTTTTGGGCAAGTGCAAGGACTGATTGCTGCAATACTCTTGCTGACGATCCTTATTGAACTGATCTCCTCACTTGTGGAATACCTGAAAGTTGGTAGTGCAAACTACGTAACGGTAATTACTGAAATTGCCTTGATTGCCATTGTACGGCATTTGCTGGCCATAGATTTTGAACATGCAAGTGCAGGTGTTTTGCTCGGTTTATCAGCCTTGATTTTTGTCTTAGGATTATTCTATCTGCTTACGAAAAAGCCTGGTTCGCTGCTCGGACGTATTCTGAAAAACAATAGCGAGGGGGATGGATCCTGATCAACCCAAAGCGAGCTTCCATTTCATTCTTCAATACTAGTATTAAAATGACTGCAAAATGATCAGTATTATTTTTATGGTTGATTAACGCATTTACAAATCATTCAATAGCCGCAAACATTATCATGTAAACGACTGTACCCTACCTGAAGTCATTTTTCGTAGTTATTATGAAGTGGTTAGGTTGGTCCTTTAAGAGTGATTGAACATGGAACGAATACTGCAATCCAGCATTATACCCTTTGAAGGGTTTTCTGAGGATACTTTCAATGAAACAGCAGTTTTAGAAGATTAATGATGAATACCTTTCGTTGTCATTGATCCTCATGCTTAGAAGTATTTATAGCGATGTAATTAAGTATTTACTATTCTGATATTGAACAGTCCTTTTCCTGATTAAATTCATTGTAAAATTTACAGGAAATGACTAGCATTAGCAGAACATAAATATGATCAGCCGATTGAGATTTAGTAGGATCATATTCAATTACCTGCAGTACTAAAATACCTGAAGTAGCGCATTATGAAAGTACTTTTTTACACACGTGAATACCCACCCTATGTATATGGAGGTGCTGGTGTTCATGTGGAATACCTGGCGCGTGAATTATCCCGTTTAATGGAAGTTGAAGTGCGTTGCTTTGGCGATCAAAATAATGAAGCAGAACAATTACGAATTTTAGGATTCAAAGCTGACCAATTGACCCTGGACAATACACAACCAGAATTAGCCCCCATCTTTAAAACCCTGAATACCTGTATTCAAATGAATAGTGGCGTGATGCATGCCGATATCGTACACTGCCATACCTGGTATGCTCAGTTTGCAGGCATCTTGTCAAAACTCTGTTATGGAACACCGCTTATTGTAACCACTCACTCGCTTGAGCCACTCCGGCCATGGAAACGGGAACAATTGGGTAGGGGATATGACGCATCTTCGTGGATTGAAAAGACTGCCATTGAAATGGCCGATGCGGTTATAGCCGTATCACAGGAAACTAAGCAGGATGTATTGAAATACTTTCATGTAGATGAAAACAAAGTAAGCGTAATTTATAATGGCATCGACCTGGATGAATACAATGTAACCCATGAGACATCTGCACTGGACAAATTCGGTATCGATAAATCGAGGCCGTATGTACTTTTTGTAGGCCGCATCACCAGGCAAAAGGGAATTATCCATCTGGTAAATGCCATCAACTATATCAATAGTGATACGCAGGTAGTTTTATGTGCAGGTGCACCTGACACGGAAGAGATTGGCCGTGAAATGAAACAGAGCGTGGAAGAGGTTCAGAAAAACAGGAGTAATGTAATCTGGATAGCTGAAATGGTAAGTAAAAAAGAAGCAATCCAATTGTATTCGCATTCGGCCGTGTTCTGCTGCCCCTCCATCTATGAACCGTTTGGCATTATCAACATTGAGGCGATGGCATGTAAAACAGCGGTGGTGGCAAGTAGTGTGGGTGGTATAAAAGAAGTAGTGGTGGATGGTGAAACGGGAATCCTAATACCGCTGGAACAAGAAAACGCAGCACCTTTCGAAGCATCGAACCCAGACAAATTTTCACGCGACCTGGCTGCAGGAATTAATAAACTGATGGCCGATGAAAAATTAAGAAAAACAATGGGAGAAAATGGAAGGAAAAGAGTAGAACAATATTTTGACTGGAAGGCGATCGCCCTCCAAACAGCAACATTGTATAAAAAAGTAATGAATCATGATTAATGATGACGTGATAGCGATAATACTTGGCGGTGGCCAGGGATCGCGTTTGTATCCTCTTACAGCGAAACGATCTAAACCTGCTGTGCCTATTGCGGGTAAATACCGATTGGTAGATATACCCTTATCTAATTGTATTAATTCGAATATCAGCAGGATGTTCGTGCTGACACAATTTAATTCGGCCTCACTCAATCGTCACATCAAGAATACCTACAATTTTAGTTTGTTCAGCCGTGCATTTGTTGACTTGCTGGCAGCTGAACAAACGATGTCCAACAAAAGTTGGTTTCAGGGCACCGCGGATGCCGTGCGTCAGAGCATGCACCATTTCATCAATCATGAGTTCAAATACGTATTAATTCTTTCAGGAGATCAGTTGTATCAAATGGATTTTAATTTACTGATACAACGGCATATTGACAGTGGTGCCCGAATTACCATTGCTACACTTCCGGTGAAAGCAGAGGAAGGGGTGGAGTTCGGCATTATGAAAACTGACCATGAAAGCATGATCACCAGTTTTATTGAAAAACCGAATGCTGAAGAAATACTGAAATGGAAATCGGATGTGAGCGAATACATGCAATCAGAAGGGCGGTTATATCTTGCTTCCATGGGCATCTATGTTTTTGACAGAGATTTGTTAATCGAGCTCATGAATGATCCAAGTACAAATGATTTTGGAAAGGAAATCATCCCGCAATCTATCGGCAAACATAAAGTGCTCAGCTACCAGTTTGAAGGATACTGGACAGACATCGGAAACATTCGGTCATTTTTTGATGCTAACATGGGATTGACCGACCACATTCCAAGTTTTAATTTATTTGACAATAGGAAACGCATTTATACCCACCCAAGAATTCTACCAACCTCAAAAATTTCCGGTACCTTAATAAATGATTCTGTTATTGCAGATGGTGCCATCATACATGCATCAAAAATAGATCGGTCTGTGATTGGTGTGAGATCAAGAATTGGAAAAGGAAGCACCGTTATCAGAACATATATGATGGGAAGTGACTCGTATGAAACGCTAAAAGAAATTGCAGAAAGGCCGGGTGAGATATTAATGGGCATTGGCGAGGAGTGTCATATTGAAAATGCCATTCTCGACAAGAATTGTAAAGTTGGAAATAATGTTACGATCATAGGAGGCCCGCATCTTGAAAATCGGGAAACAGACTTGTATGTTATTTCAGGAGGAATTGTGGTGGTAAAAAAAGACGCCACTATACCGCATAACTTTGTATTAAGCTAGGGAAAACTTAATACGAGATAAGCTGGTCAATCATCGTGGTTCAGGGCTTTTATTGTGCCTGTTGGTAGAGGCAGGTTATATTAGATTGCCACCCGGTAGTATCGGCTGCTTTGTGACTTATTACACCAGCCAATACTTTCTGCCACTTGCTCCCGAAGCACCCACTACAAGCCTGTTGCTTTCATTTTCTTTTATTTAATGCTTAGAGTATTTCTAGTTAGAACTTAATTTTTATTACTGTTTGTTAATTGTTACTATATGATGTTGTTAAACAATCTGCTTGCTAACAACTGCATTTTCATTGTCAGAATGATTATGGATTGATCAGGCTCCCTGAATTTGTACAAGTGCTCAACTATGATTTCAAAATCCGCTGAAGCTGCCTTGCTGTCTTAAACCCACATTGTGAAGCAATGTAGTCAAGGGTGTAATCTGGATTATTGAGCAACGTTTTTGCTGTCTCCCTGCGAAGCTCAGTAAGATACTCAACAATAGTCAGCCCCGTAGAATCCTTAAAAACACGACTCAGATTTCTTGGGCTCATGGCTACCATTTCCGCCAAAGACTCAATAGAATTTTCCTTCGCGAGGTTATTAATAAGATAATCCTGTACCTCGTGTATTTTAGGGTTAATGTGATTTCTGAAATCGAGGTAAATGCTTTTTTGTGAATGTGAGGGGTCACGTCTATGATAAACCACAAGCCCTCTGGCAACTTTATGAACAAAATTGGGGCCTTTCAGATTCTCTAAGCTCGCTAATGCGAGATCAATGCCGGCACTAACACCCGCGCTGGTGTAAATATTATCACTCTTTACATATAAAGTGTCTGCCAGCACGTTTGCTTTTGGGAAACGGGCCTTCAGTTCAGCTGTTCGCCTCCAGTGCGTGGTACATTCCCTATCATCAAGTAAGCCGGCTTCGCCTAAAAAGAAGGCACCGGTACATACCGAGCAAGTATTCACACTCTTGTTAGCACATTGCGCCAGCCACTTAAAAAAATCACTCTCTGAAACAAACTGAGTGCTCTGCAAATAGCTATGGTCCGTCCCGGGCACAAATACAAAGTCACCCGCATTCAAATTTGACTCTTTGTAATTTTTAATCTCACCGAAACCAACGCCCGATGTAGAGATATTTCTATCATGATAACTATAAAATTCAATCACTGCATCAAGTCCATGTAACTTGGCCTCTGTAAATACCTGAGCTGGCCCCGCAAGATCCAATAACTCAACATAGGGAGGAACAATAAAAGCTATCTTCAACATGCCTTTCTACTGGTTATCAAAGTCAAGTTACTGATAATTTCTAAAACATAACTTTGTGAGCGTTTGCAACGATCTGGCGTATACCCTGAATACTTAGTACGGCTGTGTTTCGCAGCGAGCACGTATGTTATTGCCCTTTTAAAAGAAAGCCCTATGGTTGCCGCACTACTGGTTTCAGCTTTAAGTAGAAATATAAGGCAAGCAAAACATCTATGGTGATGCAAAATACATCATAGTGATGTGGCGCCACCGTGCTTACGTGGGGAAAGATAACATCCCATAATCCATGGAGCGCAAGCCCAACAACTGTCAGCATGTAATTCTTTTTATAACCCCAATAGGCAAAAAGCAAGAACAATGATGCTGCCGGAACGGTAAGTAAAAGCGCGTACGGATCGATTGAAAATCCTATATAAATAAACGGTATTACCGCTAAGGACAGTGACGCGAAGAATTTCAGGTCAATTTTCCTAACGATCTCTACAAACGCGATTACTGTTAGTGTGGTACAAAGACCAATAAAAAAGGCTGTCATAACTGAATTATTAAATACTTATAGCGATGTTACCTTTCTTGTGCCCCTTTTCAACATAAGCGTGCGCCTCAACAATTTGCTCCAATGTATATATTCGATCAAGTACGGGTTTATATACACCCCTTTCAATGAGCTCTTTTAGGAATAGGATGTCTCTCGTGCTATGACTAATTACACCGGTCAGTATTTTCCTTTTACTTGTCATAGAAAACCAAAATCCCTGAAGCATTTCCAACATTTCTGCCGCGCTCAAAATCATGATCCCATTTTTAGTGAGCGACTTTAAGGAGCGAGAGACAGATACCGTATTAACAGCATCAAAAATCAAGTCATAGATTTCTCCATTTTGAGTAAAATCTTCTTTTGTATAATCAATCACGTTGTCGGCACCGATGGATTTCACCAAATCCATATTCGCTGTGCTGCACACTGCGGTAACAATGGCCCCGTACGACTTAGCCAACTGTACGGCTGCACTTCCAACCGCCCCGGAGGCCCCAACGATAAGAACCTTTTGGTTTTCCCTGATCCTGGCTTTTTTGATAAAATGTAATGCTGTAACACCGCCAAAAGGAATAACGGCTGCTTCATGATGCGAAATGGTGGCAGGTTTCGTTGCCAACGTACCCTCTTCTGAAATACAAAGGTATTCAGCATAAGCACCAAAGCTCATATCGGTATGACCAAAAACCTGGTCACCAATTTTAAAACGCTTGACCTGGTTGCCTACATTTTCAACTTCGCCAGAAAAAACACTACCCAAAATACCAATCTTTGGTTTGAACAGACCAAAAATTAATCTGACCGCGAAGGGATCAGCTTTTCGTAATCGTACATCTCCCGAATTAACCGCTGTAGCTTTAATTCGTACCAGAACTTCGTTCTCTTTAGGTTCAGGCTTAACTACTTCCTGAAGTTGCAGAACATCCGGAAGACCATATTGATTATACACAGTTGCTTTCATTTTCATATAATTTAGTTTTGTTCAGTTGATTCAAGATTTAATCACTATTTCAAAATTCTTTGAAGTTGTCTTACCGTTTTGAAGCCGCATTCAGAAGCCACGAATGTCAGACTGTTTTCAGGATTTTGGAGAAGTGTTTTGGCTGTATGCAAACGTAACTGTGTTAAATATTGATTAATGGTAATTCCAGTTGTTTGCTTAAATAGACGTGTCAGGTTTCTTGGACTCGTCCCGGCAATTAAGGCCAGATTAGATAAAGAAGTTTCTCCAGAAATGTTACGGACAAGATAGTCCTGCACGTCATGAATTTTGTTGTTCAAGTGGTTTCTAAATTCCAGATAGATTGCTTCCTGTTTATAATGACCATTTATGCGATGGTATACAACAAGTCCTCTACCCACTTTTTGAGCAAAAAGCCCACCTGCTAAATCTTCAAGAATTGATAGGGCTAAATCAATGCCCGCGGTGATTCCACCACTTGTGCAGACATATCTATTCTTGACATACAGGACGTCTGCCAACACTTTTGTTTGAGGGAATTTTGCTTGCAATTCTTCTACCCTTCGCCAATGTGTAGTGCATTCGATGCCATTCAATAAACCCGCTTCTCCTAAAACAAATACTCCATTACAAACAGAACTGACATTTACCTTTCTGTCTACGCATTTTTTTAACCATTCAAAGAATTTTGTTTCATTTCGAAAAGCAATGCTCCTGATATAATTTTGATCCATTCCCGGCACAAAGACAAAATCACCCTCCGTTAGATTGGCTTTGGAATAGTTTGCGATTTTTCCAAAACCCAATCCTGATGTGCTGACAGGATTATTCTGGATGACGTAAAATTCAAGCTCAATCTCGAAGTCATAAAACTTAGCCTCGGTAAATACCTGAACGGGTCCGGCTAAATCCAATAACTCAACAGTTGGAGGAATTATGAATGCTATCTTTTTCATGATCTATTTTAGTGGAGTTTTGAACTTTATTTAATTTTCAGGCCTATTCCCAACTCAACGGCTATGCTATCGCGATTACCATCGATATAGTCTATGTTAGATCCTTTAACAGGCCATGGATAAAGAGGTATGTAGGTGCGAAAAGTGAAAAAGCATTTTTTCAATCCCTTTTTATAACTATACATCAATCCGTAGTCAGGACTAAATCCGTTGATCGTAACACTAACCGGATCAAGATCGGGGTTATGCAGCGTTTCCTTAAAGGCTGTATACTTGAAGCCAATCATCAACAAAGCCGTGTGCGAGCTTTTTTTTGAATAAAAAGTAGTACCTGCTCCAAACTTTTGATTGATGGAATAGTTGTAATTCGTTTTCACATAATTAACATCGCGCTGATAAATATTATTTAAATTAAACGAGGTGTGGGAAGCAAGACTAAACCGTTTAGTTGGGTTCCACTGAACCAGGTTTGTAAGCAGGAAGTCAGTTCCAAAGTTTGTATGGATGCCAACGCCAGGTTCAATGGTTAATTGTCGAACAACTGCTGTTGGTATTCTACTCTGAGTAGATGCTGTGGTGCAAACAAACAAAGCACACGCTAGAAATAAGTATGTAAGAGATTTCATATCAATATCGATTTTTAAGTATTTAGTAATTATCTGTTTTGAAAGTAGTAATTGAGTCCTTTCACGATGTTGGGGTCTTTCGAGCCCATATGACTTAGATCATCTTCACGGTTCTTAGATAAACTCATGTCTGAATAGTTGTCATGAAGGATTTGGTAATACGCTTCAAAGGGAGCTTGCATTTTGCCAGTGTTCTCCGCTTCACCGATACCCATGAATACCAATTGGCTGACATCTTTATTGTCAACTCTGTTTTGTTTTTCCAGTATCATCGAAACTTCATCGTCAAACCAAAGCGATGGACTTAACATGATGTAGTTTCCAAACACGCTGTTGTTTACAGCGAAGGCATAGGCCCCGAATAAGCCACCGTACGAATGGCCAAGAATTGTCCTGCTTTCCCTCGTTGTTTCAACATTATAGTCCTGTTCGATTTTTGGGATAAGCTCACTTGTTATAAACTCAAGAAACTCAGGAGCGCCTCCGGTTGAAGAACCGGTTTTGGTTGGTGTATAATCAATACTTCGATCTCTTCCATAGCCAATGCTTACAACTATTACATTTGGCGCCCCGTAGCGGTCTGATAAACTTTTGCAGGTGTTCGCCACCAGGTCAAAATCCTGGTCCCCGTCAAGGACATAAATTGTTGAAAACTTTTCTCCGGATGTATTGTAGTTTTCTGGCAGGGCCACTTGTATAGGGTAAGTAACGCCAATGGACGGAGACTCAATCGTAAATGTTCTTGTTAATGCTGGATTGAATATTTCTTCCTCGCACGAACTCAACAATACACTGAGAACTAATGCCATGACAATTATTCCCAGGATTACGGTCATTTTTTTAATTGTTTTCATAGTTTTTTTTGGTTTAATTTTTTTTTGCTTCTGCGACACAAAGGTGTGGTGCCGAAGCCTCTTGCGCTAGGTCAACAACGCGTCATAAAAGGACAACATCAGAAGTTAAATAATGAGAATGCCTAAAACCCAAAAACAAGGCAGGACGGATTGATAAAAGCTAAGGTGTGCGATGAGTGGTAGTCGATTGGGGTGCTCTCACAGGTGCACTTTTTACAGACTACAAGTCTGTCCGTTCATGACGCTTCGTTGACCTATGAATTAACCTTGAAGCCATCCACCTTTGTTTCATCAAAAGAGAAATTAAACGGAAATACCAAAACAACTTTTTATGAAAACCAAGACAAAGATCGTTGAGTATCATCTCGAAGCCAGCGCGTTTAGCTGGGAAATCTCCTCCGGAAAAACCATTGAAGCCTGGGGTTTTAATAAACAAGTTCCCGGTCCCGAACTGAGGGCCAAAGCAGGCGACACCGTTATTGTGAAATTAACCAACAACCTGAGTGAACAAACCCTTATCCATTGGCATGGAATTCGGCTTGCAGCTGGAATGGATGGAACAGATGCGGTTCAAAAACCGATTTTACCTGGTGAAACATTTGAATACCGTTTTATTGTGCCGGACGCAGGAACCTTCTGGTATCACTCGCATGCCAACGAAACGGTACAAATGGAGAAGGGAATGTATGGAGCTCTCATTGTTGAAGATACAGCGGACGAGATAATCACAGATGCAGAGCGGGTATTCATCATTGACGACATGAAGCTTGACGCGAACGGAGCGTTCACAAAACCACGATGGTTCATCCCCCGTGTTGTCGAAAGGCATGACGGACGTCAGGGAAATACTCTTTTGATCAATGGAAAAGAAAATCCAACCATTCAGATGCTTGCTGGTCAACGAGAGCGCTGGCGCTTTATCAATGCCAGCAGTGCACATTATTTTGATCTGAACCTTGCCGGAAAAGAATTTTCAATAGTAGGGACGGATGGCGGGCTTCTGGAATCACCAAGACCGGTAAGATCACAATTGATTACACCCGGTGAACGATTCGATATCATAGTGGGTCCGTTTGAAGAAGGGGATATAGTTTTCATGGAATCTCTTGCCTATAACAGAATGACATTCCTCAAGCCGAGACGCGAAAAGTTTGCGACTATCCAGGTTGGACATCGTGCCCCATCGATTGCGCAGGTTCCGAATACCCTGAGAGCGATTCCGCAACTGGCTGCGTTTCATGCTGAAATAAATAGAAGGATTGTATTATCAGTTGGACCAAGTTTGAAAGATGGAATGGATTTCTTGATTAACGGTTCAGTCCATGTGAATGATAAGCCAGTTAAAGTGGGTGAACTCCAGGTTTGGGAAATAGTAAATGCCAGTTTAATGGATCACCCTTTTCACTTGCACGGATTCTTTTTTCAAGTTCTTGAAGAAAATGGGAAGCAGCCTGATTTCGCATCATGGAAGGATACCATCAATCTGAAGCCACGAAGTGCAACGAAGATTGCCTGGATGCCAGATAACCGGCCGGGTACCTGGATGTACCATTGTCATATACTCGAACACCATCAGGCGGGCATGATGGCCAATTTTGAAGTTGTTGCTGACGGGATGCCGGTCAGGGAAATAATGAGTCATGCTCACAAGCATCATCATTGAAAATAGTAGATATGAAATCGGGTGGGAGCGAAGTTCGCTTGCTTGTTGATAGAAACGTCTGAGAATGTGGGTGAGTCTGGATTTGTTTATACAACGCTAACAGTCAGCGTAACATATCAGCACCAATACCTAACGTTGATTTTCGATAGATGCGCCTTCTTTTGGAGAAAATGTCAATAGTTTGATAGTAAATTTTTTCATAATTCTGCAAGAATGCTATCTTGCTTAAAAATACTAACCCTAACCGTTGTTTAATTTTATGATTCGTAAATTATCTATTGCCTTACTCTTGGCAACACTATTTTCATGTGCCGGTTCTTATAAGACCATTAACCCAGAACGACTTGCGTATGGTACTTCACGCTCAACCGAAGGCGCAGAGTATGCTACCATTACCAATGTTTTATCAGAAACTGGAAATAAGAAATATGCCAATAGGGAATTGAAGCGACCGTTAAAACTTTACGCAGTTAAATTTACCAATAAGTCAGATCGTACCATAAACTTTCGCAATGATGTTAAGATCTCCATGGGGAGTCGTCCGGTATTTCCGTTGGAGAGCACAGTAATACATCAAAGCCTTAAACAACCGGCCGGGTTGTATATGCTTTGGGGATTGCTTTGGGTATTTATTACCACATGTGAAAACGATGATTGCAGTTCAATTCCTTTGCCGGTAGGTCTGGTTATAGGCATCGGAAACACCAGTGTGGCAAGTTCGTCCAATAAGAAGTTTTTAAGCGAGTTAAATAACACCAATTTACTGGATCGTACCATCGGCCCGGGGGAAACCGTAACCGGGTTGTTAGGTGTATCAGGTGACGTGGCTGGACCAATCTCATTTGAGATTAAATAGTAAACTTAATGCGTTTTTGAAGTTGGATACTATTTCAGCCAGGGTGATGTTACTAAATAGAATAGCCAATTGATTTTCGTAGCGATCAGCATATCAAATTAAAATCTGATCTTTTTTGGCTTGAATTACTTCCCCCAAGTCTGAAAATGATTTCCATACCTCAAGCGGGGCATTGAAGTAGGGGTCAAAAGTCTGTTTTATTTTCTCCTCTATTCTCATTTACTTTCAGTAAAGTATTCAAATATACATTTTATGCACCCCGATATTACAAGCCAATTTTAACCACAAAAAAATGGGTGTATTTTATTATTCGGGTAGTTATTCAGGTAGTTTTAGCTAATTACTACTGAGTTTTATTCTGAAATACCAGTTAACCTTGAAATTTTGATCAAATAGCTTTAGCATATAAGCGATGTTGTTTATAAATAACTCCACCTGTTTCTTTAATAATCTTGTTCATTTGATTGTTATCATCCACAACCCAAGAAAGTTCGGTGTATTTGTATCCCCGAAGTTTTGCCCGATGTGCTATTTCTGGATAGAGAATACTTCCTATTCCAAGATGTTGGTATTCATGTTTTATGGCAACCGTAACGACACGCAAACTCTTAATCCTTTTCTTTAGCACTAGAAGTTTGAAGATTCCAAATGGAAATAGCCGTCCGTTTTTAATTTTGATTAAAACTTCATTCAGGTTCGGTATGGCAAGCAAAAAACCAATCGGCACTTTGTCTTTCTCTACAATTAAAATTATTTCTTTATCAAGAATCAATTTCAAGTCTTTACCGAGAAATAGAAAATCTTCCCAACTCATAGGTGAGAACCCCCAATGTCCGAGAAAAGCGTTGTTATAGATGTCATGAAAAAATTTTAATTCCTTCATAAAATCATTTAAGTTGGGTGTTCTGATGGTTATGTTATTTTTCTTTTGATGCATTGTTTTTATGCGATCCATTTTTTCAGATAGCCGAAAATCATCTGAGTGAAGCTTGTATGAATAGAAATCCTTTAAAGGATGATAGCCGCAGGCATGAATATGTCCGCCATAATATCTTTTGTTATAAGTAAGCATATAAAAAGGCGGATGTTCGAATCCCTCTGTAAGAATACCTAATTCGTGATGAATGTTGGGATTGAGTGGGCCGCTGATGGTTCTACAGCCCTGTGATTGAAGAAATTCTTCAGCCTTCTGTAACAACATTTTAAATACTGTTTGATCATCGATGGCTTCAAGAAAACCAAAAAAACCATCTCGTCTCTTAAAATGAGCTTCATGATCCTGATCTAAAAACGAAGCAATTCGACCTACGCATCGACCATCCTGAAAAGCCAAAAAAAACCGGTGAACATTCTTCTTCCAAAAGGGATGATTGTTGCTTAAAATTTCCTTCTGACTTACAAGCAAGGGAGGCACCCACATAGAGTCATTGTTGTTAAGCACGTAAGGAAGCGTAATGAATAGTTTTTGTTCGCGCCAATTAGATGTTTCCCTTACTTCCGTATTCATAAATGTGCCCTTTTCAACCAAATTCTAGCTTAATTTCTTCAAGCTGGTAATTTAATATACTTAATTTCTTAAATTTAGATAGACCCTAACCTCAATATTCATGCGTGTATTGTTAATCGGGCCTACTGCTTTAGAGTATAATGGTAAGCCTATCAAGCAAAGACGTTTGCATTTGCCCGGCCTCACTTTATCTATGCTGGCAGCAGTAACTCCACCCGATGTTGAGCTTAAGTTAGTTTCTGAAACCGTTGAGGAAATTCCTTTTGACGAACCATGGGACCTTGTTGGATTAACCGGTATGGGTTCCGGCATTTACAGAGCCTGGCAGATAGCAGATGAATTCAGAAAAAGAAAAGTAACCGTAGTTATGGGGGGTATTGCTGCAAGTTTATGCGATCCGCAATGGTCACTTAACCATGTTGATTGCTTAGTTACAGGTGAAGCAGAGGAAATTTGGCCGCTAGTGATAGAAGATTTCCGAAATGGAAGATTGAAACAGCAGTATGATATGCAGCATCGGCCTGATATTAACACACTCCCGTTACCTCGGTATGATTTAATGAATCGAAAGAAACTGGGATTTTGGAGACCGGTGCAAGCTACCCGTGGTTGTCCATTCCCTTGTACATTCTGCTCCATTCAATCGTACTTTGAAAGAACCTATCGTAAGCGCCCGGTTGATCAAGTTGTGCGCGATGTGAGGGCAGCAAAAAAAAGTGGTACACATTTTATTGCGTTTGTTGATGATAACATTGGTGTTGACTGGAAATATTTTGAACAACTAATGACTGCTCTCATTCCTGAAAAGATAATCTGGATGAGCCAATGCAGCATTCACATTGCCGACAAGCCCGATATGCTTGCACTCGCATACAAAAGTGGATGTCGGTTACTCTCTTTTGGAATTGAATCTACCAATACTGAAAGTCTGGCCTGGATTGAAAAGGAGTTTAATAAACCCACCAATTATGAAGAATCATTAAAAACCATCCGAAAGTTTGGTATTGATGTATCTACTGAAATGATTATTGGTATGGATGGTGACAGAGAAGATGTATTTCAAAACACGTATGACTTCATTCTCCAAAACAGAATTTCTGTTCCGCGTGTGCACATTCTTACTCCAGTTCCGGGAACTCCGCTTTATAAAGAAATGAAAGATGAAGGGAGAATTTTACACGATGATTTTAGTCAATACAGCGGAGGGCGAGTAGTGTTTAGACCGAAAGGAATTAATGCGGACGATTTGCAAAAAAATTATTGGAAGCTATATGAACAGCTGTTTACAAGAGGGAATATTCTAAAAAGAATTACCGGAAGTCCTCTTTTACAAAGTGCGTATATGCGAGGAGTGGTATTGGCTATTAACCTTCATTATCGTAATCACATCCGGCAAAGAATTACACCCGGTATTGTGTAATTCAAAGAGTGAGAGAGATTTATTTGTTTTTCATTTTAAGTAATGACTATGAAAATACTTTTTGTTCGTCCTCCGGTTCCACCACACACCATTGGCTTAAAGCATATTATGATTTGCGAACCTCTTGAATTAGAATATGCTGCGGCTGGATTAATTGGTCACGACATTCAAATCATGGATCTTATAGTGGAGAGAGGTTTTCGAAAGAGGTTGCAAGAATTTAAGCCTGATGTAGTAGCCAGCAGTTGTTACATAACCGGTGTTAACGAAGTCATTAAATTATTCCGTGAAGTAAAAATCTGGAATCGAAAGTGTTTTACCATTGCTGGAGGAGTTCAGGCCTCACAAGTTCCTGAAGATTTTGCCGATATGGCTGTTGATTGTATTGTTATGGGTGATGGTACAACTACAATGCCCGAAGTTATTGAGGCTTTGGAAAATAGTAATCCCCTGAACGACATAGCAGGACTCGCGTTTCCTGTTGGGCCTGGTGAAGTTGAATGCACGGAAGGAAAGGTTTATATGCCAAAAGCAGATACGCTTCCTTTTCCAAGAAGAGATTTAGTTGCTCACCTCCAACACAAATATTATTATTTGCTACATCAACCGGTGGCTACACTAAAAACCACCTGGGGATGTTGGTACAAATGCAATTTCTGTTATACGTGGCGAATTACAGATGGCTTACCTTATTCACGAAGTCCTGAATCAATCGTTGAAGAGCTGCTGCAAATTGAAACTGAAGATATTTATATCGTGGACGATATTTTTATTATAAATCGGTCGCGACTCAATAAACTGGCGGCTCTGCTGCGTGAACACAATATCCGAAAGAAATATTTGGTATATGCTCGCGCTGATTTTATTTCTGAAAATGAAGATCTGATTGCTGAGTGGGCCGAGCTTGGATTAAGTGCTGTCTTTATCGGGCTTGAGGCTGCTACTAACATTGAACTTGACTCTATGAACAAGGAATGCTCAGTGGATTATAATCGAAGAGCCATTGAAGTATTGCGCAAGTATAAGGTAGACACGTATGGTTCATTGATTCCTAGCCCTGATTACACAGGTGAAGACTGGGAAAGACTGTGGCAATTTATTGAGGAAACGGGATTGTATTATGTAAATATTTCACCGCTTACACCAATGCCTGGAACAGAAATTTGGCCTTCCTATAAAGACAAAGTTACTGTTCCGCGTGAAGCCCATGGGCTTTGGGATCTATCGCATGTGTTACTGCCTACAAGAATGCCCTTAAAGAAATATTATAGGGAGTTATTAAAGTTGTACGGAAAAACTATTTTAAATATTTCAAGAGCAAACAAACATACTCAGCGCACGCTGCCATCAGTGTGGTCGTGGAAATATTTTAGAATGTTGTATGGTGCACTGAAGATAGGTAGGCAATTTTTGCAGGCACATCAGCACCATTCTCCAAAGGAATTGGCGAGGGCAATGAATCGTGGCCCCGAAGTACCTGGCTTAGCATTTAAACCACGGAGTAAAAGACCTGTAAAAGTTCAATCAAAGCTTACAGAGTTAGCTAATCCATAATGCAAACGGTATGCAGCAACAAAAGAAGTTTCAACCCATATTCACGGAGGGCAGCAAGCAGAGGCTATCACCTCAAATAGAGAATTTCTTTAAGGTTCGTCCTGATTTTAATCCGGCAAATGATCATGCTTCAGGTCAAGTGTTTCAATAGCATTTCACTTATTGAATCAGAACTTTGGGATTCTATTCTTTCCAAAAATGAAATATTCAATACACATGATTTCATAGATGGGGTAGAGAAAGCAAAGGTGGAGAATGCTACTTTCTGGTATCTTTTGTTTTACGATGGAGAGGTGTTAGCAGGTCATGCGGTACTTTCATCATTTACAATATCACTCGATCTTTTTATCTCAGCTAATCGATTTGTGCATGTGATTAAAAAAATCAGATCTGGATTTTTTAAGGTAAGAGTTCTCATTTGTGGGTTACCGGCTTCTTTTGGTCAGTCTAATGTAAAAATTGTTTCCCGAAAATATGATGAACAAATTTCGAGGCTGCTGGTTCTCCAAATGGAGAGATTGGCTGCGGAAGAGAAAATAAATCTATTGTGCGTAAAGGAATTTAAGGAGGCTGAGTCCGACCGATTCAGAACTCTTTTGTCAAGCAATTTTTTCAAAGCGTATAGTCTTCCATACATGAGAATGGAAGTATGTTGGAATTCGTTTTCGGAATATCTTGAAAGTTTACGGCATCCCTATCGGAGAGTAATTTTAAAATCACTAAAGAAATCAGGCCACAAACTACCTTTCATTTACCCCGCTCACAAGGCGCCAAAAGATTCTCAATTTCCTGTTTTGGTTTTGAGTAACCTTACTTTAACATCAGCTCAAAATTTATATGATATGTACTTGGCCGTTATGGAGCGCACACCCACAAAATTAGAAACACTTAATTTGGAGTTCTTTCAACAGCTTCAACTAAAATATGCTGCAAAAATGGAGTTGCTCACAGTTCAACACAAAGATGAAATTTTAAGTGCAGGTTTTTTAATGCAGCATAATGATGAACTTACTTTTATGCTTGTTGGAAGAAAAAATGCAAAAGACGAAGCGGACTCATATTTCAATCTTGTTTATGGCATTATTGAACTTGCCATTGCACGGAAATTAAGATTGATAAATTTGGGACAAACCGCTTATTGGGTTAAGCAGCGGATTGGAGGAAGGTCCAGCGATGTTCATATTTATTTTAAGTCAAAAAAACCTATTATTAATTGGTTGTTAAAAAAACTGAAACGTGTGATATTTCCACAACTTGAATTAAAATCACTTACTGTATTTACTCGTAGCGTTCTCAAGAAGGAGCATTTAGGTTCAGCTACTTCAACGTGACAAATGGCCAGCGAAAAAGTGATTTATTAAGCTTCATTGCTTCTTATGCATGTATCAAAAACCAGAAAAATCCTTTCCATCGTTCTGATTATCTTGGTTTGCATTCAGATGGTGGATTTGTATTAAAAAGCAAAACCTTTTATGGTCTCGGACTTTCCTATGGACTAACTTCCCGTACTTCATACAGAACCGTAAACCCCAAGATGGCGCCCGCATGGATCATATCTGAGGATCAGGCAGAAGCGCAAGCAAGAGTTATATAATGGCATTGTGTTATGTTAAATTGTCCGCCTGGCTGGCGCCAGTCGGACGGGCTTTGGTATCCGGACCTAACCCGATCTTCATAAAAAGTTTTTTTTTAGCGTTGGCTTTCAATAACTCAATCTTCATCATTCACAACGGGCCGGGGCAGCGACACTCTCCATAAAAATCGGGATGAAACATTTGGCAAGCTTAGAAGTGGGAGGGAAGTGAGGTTTGACAATGTGTGTTGATGTTGTAGGGGAAATTAAGGTTGCTGTAAAACTTGAACAAAATCGTACTTTATTAATTCCCAGTGCTTCCCTTTTAGACAGATAGGATCAAAGTCCCCATCAGCAATTGTGAAGTTTGTAAAATTTGTTCGGATCACCTCTTCATCATGATTGTATGGATACCTTGTTTTATGCAGTTCAATCATTTTGCTTGGAGTATACTGTGTCAGTAATTCATGTAAATCCCAGAAGTCTTTTTTTCTGGCAACTCGCTGAACAATATCAATTTTCATTGCAATTATCTCTTCTACAGTAGCTAGTCGGATTGGAGCTGCTAGTAACTCTGGCTGTATAAATGTATCGGTATAGTATAAGTCAAGCTTAACTGTATCATCTTCACTTTCTCCAATCAGATACGACCGACCAATTCCAATTACCCCTGCTTGAGGTTCAGAAACGTAAGTGAAAGAACCTCTCAAGAAATTGTCGATACCGTCAAAGTCGACTGAATCATATACAGCATCTGTGAATAAATCTATATCAAAAGAAATGCGGTGACCCAACTGAAGGCTTAGAGAAGTACCACCAGCTAGTCTGAACTGCTGAAATGGACCATCTTCCATTATCTTAGTTAAAGCATCTTTTAGCAACGGTGGTACAGTATCCCAGAACAATCCTTTAGGCATGCATTTGATCTGGTTTCTTAGTGAACTGCTTAATTTCTGAATCACCATAGAAACGAGTTATTTCCTCTTTTTCTTTACTATTTCCTCTTTCGAAAACCCGTTGAATAACTGCTCGCTTTTGTAGCTGCCAATCAATTTTTTCCATGTCGGTATCCCAAAATAATCCTCGTCTTAACTTGGAGAAATCAGGACGTGCCTTTTCAATTTTTCTTTTCTCTAGTTTAATGTCATAAAAGACCTGCAGAGTCATTAAGAATCCCTCTGTTAAATTAAGCTCCTGCTCAATCTTCAATGCGAGAGAGGTATTCATACTCCGCTTGCCATTAGTTATTGCTCCTAATGTCTGTGGGTATTCATTAATCATGAGGGCAAAGCGGCCCTTTGAGAGCTTTCTCTCCTTGATTTTACGATCCAAAATAATCCCTGGATGAATGCCTTTCAGTATTTCAAGCTCCTTATTCATAAGGCAAATATAATCAAATAAGTATAAATAAGATATTGTAAACATATTTGTTTATATATACAACTAATGGAGTAAAAGGTGCATTTTTACTTCTTTTTAAGGGAATTGATATGATTTTAGCTGTACCTCAGGAATAAATTAATACTAGACTTCACGCGCGGGCATTTCAGAACTTAATCTTCCTTCCTCGCAAGGCTGGGGCAGCGACACTCTCCCGCTAAAAATCGGGATGAAACATTTGGGTAGGCTTTGTCCTGCTGCTCTTTGCTTCCGCAGATTCAGCCAAATAATACAGATCGACTACTTCACAAAATGCAATATTCTTCTCGACTTTGCGCTGTGGGGGATTTCTAGCAATACTGTTCATACGAAGCACTTCAGCCCCCACAACACGAAACCGATGTAAGCGGGTCGTTGTCTATTATTTTGTCTGTTTTACTTTCCATTTATTCAGTCCTCCTACTAAATACAAAAGTCCAACGAAAATCGCTATTAGGGAGTAGGTGTTTTCTAACAATGGACTTGCTTTTTGCCATCCTATATCAAAGAGGAGTTCACCTATTCCACGTAACAAATAAATCCCTCCAATACAAAATACCATTGGTTTTAATAATGGCAGTTTTTTATACTTGTTGTCAGCCGAGAGCCCATACAAACCCATTATATAAAATAAAATTGCTACTACTACCGTAATAAAATACGGATACAGAGGATGTATGTCTTGTTTAGCAAGAGCCATTCCCTCTGCTATACCAACAAGTTCAAACATTTTTTCAGCCCAAAGCAATCCAACAATATGTAAGATTGCAAATAGGATATTCAGGTATCCGCCAAGTTTAAGCATAGGTCTAATTAATTTGTTCCTAAGTAAATAAGTCCGTCAATAAGTAATATCCATTGTCCTGGTTTCAAATAACTTTTTGGCAAACTGTTTTGAAATTGCAATAGTCAAAGTCCAAACTATTGTATATCCTAAAATACATTTTCAATATTTGTAATAATGATTTTTCGTTATCAAAGAAGCCAGTGAAGTTAATGAATGCATTAAACCCCCGCCTTTGCAAAACCGTTGTTGGCTGATGTTTTTTATTTTGGTTTCATTCCGAAGAAGAACCTTGCCCAGTTATATGGTTTAACCAAAAATTCGTACACTCCCATAGTCAGTATAAACGAAACAAAAGTCAGAAATAGATATTTATTCAGTATGCTTTCGTTTTTTACTTGTACAACATAATATGCAATAATTACGATAAAAGTCTGGTGTAATATATAGAACGGATATATGCCTTCATTTGCATATTTTAAAATTCTATTGTTAAAATTGAGATATTTTTTTCCATAACCCAATATTGCGAGAACCCAAAACCAAGCATTAAAAACCATTAATGCCAGGAATAGTAAATTGGGCAAATTCCAGCCCCATACAGGCTCTATGTCATTCCAACGCAAGAAGTTTATGGATATGATACTAAAAAACGCCAATTTTAGATGTAACCTTCTATTATTTTCTATTGTATTCCAAAAAGTAGCATGTGTGCTTATCAAACAACCAAAAATAAAATATAGAAAATAACGAGTAAAACCAGCCCAATCATCTATGAGTGCATGTGTTTCTTCTGTGAACCAGAAGTATAAAAAACTCGCGATAAATAGTATTAAACCCAATGCATATAAGCCAAAACCTTTCGGGATTTTTGCCACATAGTCAAGCGTAATTTTTCCATTTCTTGAGTTGAAATACCAAAAAAGTGGAATGGCAATTAATGAATAAATGAATAGGTATACAATAAACCAAAGGTGATGCCAACTTAGATTGCCACTCGGATAAGCACCTGTTGTGAAAATTGACGGAAAAAAATCAAAATAAGACGTGTAAGGCACTCCATTAGAAATTCTTTCGAAGTAAATTTGAGGGGGAACAACAACAAGCATACCGAATAAAAGAGGTACTATTAATCTTTTGGTTCTTTGTTGAATATAGTAATTCGCACTAAACTGATTAAGAACAAATACAGTACCTATCCCAGAAATAAAGAACAAGATGGGCATTCTCCATTTGGACAAGAAATAGTTAAATTCCAAAAACAAATTACTCGTTTCTGGATTTTTAATGTGCCATCCCCATTCTGAAACAAATGGCATTGCTGAGTGAAATAAATGCAATAGCAATATGGCCATTACTCTCAACCAATCTAAATCGTATCTTCTTTCATTCATACTTTTTGTTATTCTGAAAATTCAATTTGGATTGATAGATGTTTTTGACTCAGCAATAGTTACAAATTCAGATTCTATTACCTTATTTAAAAACGGCAATTTACCTTTCCCGAATGACAGTAGAGTTACCATATGGTAACTTCAAAGGCCATCATTAACTTCTGCTTTCCTTTTTGCGTCTGGAGGTAAATTTGTCGTAGACGTATTGGTAACTTTCACATATAGCTGTTGCTGTACGATAACAACCGCGCCAGCTTCACTACCTTCATCCCATCAAATTGCATGGCGGCTACCACGCCATGCATGGCCAGCAACCTTCTGTCGATCGATGCTGGATCGTGGATACAAAACCGATCGATGGCGACTTTCGCTTGCTGGTAGCCTTCCGATTCCAGGGTTTCCAGAATGGATATGGTGTTTTCCTCCTGCGTGACGACACGCTGTTTGGGCACATAACCCATCTGTTCGATGACCGACTCGGCTACCATCCAGGTTGACCAAGGATTTTGCCCCGTTACCAGGTTTCCATCTTTGCTTACTTTGTTCAGGTATAGAAAACCCTCGTTAAAGCGCGCACCCCTTTCAATGAGTCTGTCCTGCAGCAGAAAAGGAAATATTTCAGCAGCATCGGGAATCAGTAACAGCTCTTCTCTGTTGGTAAAGCTGCTG
Source organism: Flammeovirgaceae bacterium UBA2366 (assembly GCA_002344065.1). Lineage (GTDB taxonomy): Bacteria > Bacteroidota > Bacteroidia > Cytophagales > Cyclobacteriaceae > UBA2336. The sequence goes on along the minus strand of DDTK01000011.1, from coordinate 29,371 downwards.
ACTTGACGGTTCGTCAATAGCATATCTCCGTTACTTAGTCTGACGTTGACAAGTGCCGCGGGGCCATGGCATACTGCGCTAACTATTTTACCAGACTCATAATATTCTCTGACAAGCGCTTGAATGTATTCATTGTCAGGAAAATCGTACATGGTACCTTTGCCACCCACAAAATATACCGCTTGATAAGCCTTGGGGTCTACATCTTTCATCGCGATGGTCTGCTTCACCTTTGCTTGCGCGGTAGTGTCATTCAAGAAAGCATAATCGTATGCATTCATATCTTCGCCATCGATCACCACGGGTGGCACGCCTCCCAGCGGACTGGCTACCTCTACCTTAAACCCATTGGCCTGAAATACGTAATAGGCGCGCGACAGCTCGGTCAACTCATACCCCGTGCTTTTACCGCTGCTGCCCATTTGACCGGTGCTGGTGACCACCGCTAGTATTTTGCCCCGGTACGGAACGATGTTTTCTGTTAGATAGGGGAGGTCAGCAGGCGCAGTCGCCTTGATGTTCCTGACCGATTCGGGTACCGGAGGAATGAGGCTGATGAACCATGCCCCGAACAAAACAATGGATACAACCAAAACCGCCACTACAATCAGTGACCACTTCATGATTTTTCTTTTGCCAGACATGCTTTTTTTTCGGGCAAAAGTGGGGTGGTGCAGTGTCAAAGGCTTCTTAAATGATCATTTCGAAAGAGTAAAAGATCATTTTGTCATTTGCTGGCGGTAGGTCTGGGGTGTTTCGCCCGTGTGTTTTTTAAAAGCCGTGTTGAAACTGGAAAGGCTGTTAAAACCGACCTCATAGGCAATCGCAGCGATGGTTTGGTTTTTAAATGCTTCCTGGTGGAGCAGGCGTTTCGATTCCTCAATACGGAACGCATTCACAAAGCCATTGAAGTTCTTACCACTTTTTTGATTGATCACCTGCGACAGCACCTGTGGGCTTACATGCAGCGACTCACTCAATGATTTCAGGGTAAGGTCGGTGTTTTGGAATTGCTTTTCTTCCACCATAAGCTTTAACACTTTGGCATAGATCTGTTCGCTTTGTTCCACCGAGACGGGGGTAGTTCTGTACTTGACATGGTCAATCCTGGAAAGGTAACCCCGACTGATGACGATGAAGGTGATGGCGTAGGCTACCACAGAATAGAGGATAGGTCCAACCACATAGGGTATCACATCGTCCAGCAGGTTGAGTACGTAGGCCACCCAAATCACGAGAAGTCCGTAAAAGAACAGGCGCAGTAAAACGAAGGTATCCGCACTCAGGCCAGCGGCTTTTTGTTGAAGAACATACCGGTAACTCCACAGCAGGTAGATCAGCAAATGGAGGTAGTAGAAAATAAAAAGCGATACGAAAAAGCCGAGCGGTAGCGTTGATGTGTGGTGTTCCTCCAATAGCAAGCCGATACCGAAGCCGATGAAAGCTGGGATGAAATGGAGAAGATGCCGGGTAGCCAGCCGGAATGATTTACGTGTGCAGGAGAGGATGAAAAGGTAATACAGTGGCCCAATAGCCATGATGGTGCCAAGACCTGCAAAAATGATTTTGATGTCAATGCGGTCGGTGAATGCCAGGAACACTGATTTACCAACCCGGAGGGACAGTACAAGGAGCAGCGCACTAAGCAATCGGTTGGAGAGCGCGTTCCCTTTCCGGTAAACCCAGAGAAATACAGCCAGCAGTAACCCGTGGATAACCCCCAGGCCACTAATGACCACCAACATGATATCCGCTGCGCGCATCAGGTGCAAAATAATTCAAACACGTTTACAATACTTGAATTCTCGCTCGATCAACCAGGTAAAATTTTCTTCGGACATGACAATGTATTGCCACTAAATGGGGCCCTGAATGGGTCAGCCCGTATGGAAGTGAGACTGGGGTTGATGCCAAGGTGGCAAAAGCAAGAGGGATAGAAGCGGCATACCGTGCCGCAGGTATTAACACATTAGTCTTATTGGCTTTGCCTTTCTTTACACTGATGTTATGCCAATTATCCGAATCGCCAGCAGAGAATGCAATAAGTATGACTAAAAATACGCTTACAATAGATTTGATTTTTTTTATTAGCGAACTATTTCCTAAAAAAATTCATCTAACAAAGTATAGAATTCAAGTTTGCTTTTGTCTATGTTTTGAAGGCCGTACTCCCTGTAAAATAACTCGACATGGTCAAGGGTAAAATTGTCAAGAATGCTTCTGACGGCCAGGGCCAGGTCCTGATACTTATCGGCCACTCCACCGTTTCCCAAATCAACGAAACCACTTAGCTTTCCTTCATTGTAAATCAGATTATCCAAGCAATAGTCGCCATGCGTAAATACGAGTTCTGCGCTTGATGGCTTACTCCTTTTAAGCTGAAGAAAAAGTTCATAAGGTTCGTACTGTTGGTTTTCAGACTGAAAGTGAGATGAGTTTACCAGGTTATTTTTCACATTCCTTTCCGCTTCAGAGATTCTTTTATCGAGATCACAAACAATTGCTTTATTGTCTGGTTTCTGTGAGTGCAGTAGTTTCAGCGCCCTGGCATAGCTACTAACAATCACATCAGCCTCAACCGATCCAATGAATAGATCCAGTGATTTCCCCTGGACCTCGGTTATACATAGAAAATCCTGTCCATCTCCATGGGTATAGAAAATGATTTCAGGAACCGGTACTTTATTTTGAAGCCATTTATAATTAAGGTATTCACTTTCTAAACTTTGCTTTTGTCTTTTGAGAATATAACTTCGATTATACTCTGTTCTAACTTTATAGAGCTCAGCTGCAGATTCCCCACCGGACAATCGAGAAAATGAAAAATCCCTAAAATACTTTCCAAGAAGTGTATGGACATAGTCATCTTTTAATTGCGAAAACTTCATCAATCACAAGTTCGTTTTGAAGACGTTGGAGCGCTCCTTCATGTTACGGTCGAATGTATTTATTTCAGTGATTTAATTTCTGTATTTAATCTTTGATGGAATTGCAAAAATGCACGCAACACTTCATCAGGCGCTTCCAACTGCGGCCAGTGACCAATAGCCTCCGGCAACAAAATGACATGAGGATTCGGAATCAACTCTTTATACCGATTCGCCATGTGAATGCCGGAGTTGGGATCAGCAGGCCCATTGATAAATATCATCGGTACTTTTGTTTGTTGCATAGCGGCAATCCATCGTGATTGATGGGGTTCTTTATCAAAAATCAACCGACCTATTTTCCAAGCGAGTAACTTGCCCTTATTGTAATTGAGTATCTCCCAGAAATCGTGCAATAACTCAGTAGAAGGTTTTGTTGCAGCACCAAATACTTCTGCTGTTGCCCGACTTACACTATTTTTCGACATCAATCGACTGATTAACTTCCCAATTGGTGGGGGCGTTTGAGAAAGTAGTTTTTGAATAAGCCTCGGTTTGTAAACATCAGTAAAGAGACCCCCATTTAGAAATGCAATAGAAAGGATTTCAAATGAATTACTACCCGATTGTTGGCGAGCCAGTAATTCCTGAACTACGCTGTTGCCCAGATCGTGCGACAAGATATGCACTTTGCTTACGCCAAGGTGGTGCAACAAGTCAGTAAAAAAATTTGCATGATCCTCAAAGCTATAAGCATAGTTACTCGGCTTGTCAGAGAAACCCATCCCCAACATGTCTGGGGCGATTACCTGAAACATAGAAGTAAGGGACGGCCAAACTTCTTTGAAGTCATACGTATTATATGGGTATCCGTGGCAAATCAATAATGCTTGCCCACTGCCTTCCATACGGTAGAATGCAGCATGGCCGCGATGCCGGTAATACTGACCTTTAGCTTTCCACTCTTTTAATTGTTCACTCATCATAGTATTGCTTGATTAGAAGGAGTAGGCAATGGTAGGAATTACTATTTCGCCCAGCGCTCCTGCGGTGCCTGCTGAAGATTTTACTTCCATTTCATTCACATATATTCGTATCACGGCTGTTTGACCGGACGATCCCAGAGTTGTTGCTTGAGCTCCGATGCCAATTGATGTGGTAGAGGAAGGATAATCCATTTCCATAGACCAGCCGTTTGGCACATTGTTCTCCACTCGACTTCCACCGGTTAGCGCAGTGTAGACCACCGTAAACGTGCCGCTGAAATTTCCGGTGATTTCATATCGGACTTTTCGAGGTTTGTTTGCCGTAGGCTCATCACCCGATGAGCAACTGCTGAGTGTTGATGCTAAAGCAATCAACATGCCTCGCAGCGAAAGAAGAAAATAATTTCTAAGCATGAGTTAAAGTTATTTTTTGCATTTCACATTTTTGTAAATTTCAATCCGTCTTTTATCGTTACTTAGTGAGCGAAGCGCACCTGTGTTAACTTATTGATTATTTTTAAATCCATGATGCCCGAATTCCATATCCACCGTAATCACGACAAGTTTTCGATTGATCTGCTTGCTGCATTAAGTAAAATTGGCAAGCCTCGGCACGTGCAGCGGTTGGAGTCTGTCATGACGCCTGATACTACCAACGATTTCTTTTTCTATATCACAAAAGGTATTTTTAAAACGGTGCGCCCAATCGACCAGCGCGAATTTATTCTTGGCTTCACATTCCCCGGTGATGTTGACGGAGACCCTGCATCGCTTCTTGGCACAAGCCGAACTGATTTTTCTATTGTGGCTGTAGCCGATGCTGACATTACTGTGTGCCGCTGGCAGGACCTTGAGCAGGAAATGAAAAAGGAAAAATACCTCGCCACGGTGAATTTCTTTCTGGCCCGCTATGTCACTGTGCTGCAAAACCGACTGATCGATTCTCTGGCCATTACGGCTGAAGATCGCTATAAACAATTGGTAAACACTCATGCCAAGCATCTGAACGAAATACCGGTCTCTGATATGGCAGGTTATTTGGGTATCACCAAGCAAAGCCTGAGCCGAATACGCAACGGACGGTTTTAGTGAATTAACGGAATTAGGAGCGACCAACATGAAATAATTTTTAACAAGAAAATACTTTAGGTTGGTTTGACTGGTTACCATATGATAACTTATTGTTGCCTTACTTTGATCCGCTCGGATAATTCTCAACTTTTTTCATTGCTTTAAAGATTCCGTTTGGCTGAACCGAGGTAAAGCCTGTTATTGTGTCGTTGGTTTTGTGAAACGTGATGTTGTAACCTTGCTTGTCTTTTACGGTGAAAACGTCTTTTGATACAGGAACAAATTCACTGTCTGCCTGGCCGGGCACTTTGGATATCAACTTTCCGTCTTTCAGCTCCAGCACAATGGTAATTTTATAATCGTCCAATATATATTGACCGACATATTGTATTAGATCGCTCTCTGTTAACGATATGCCCTTACTGGTAAGGGTCAGCAGCCGCTGCTGTACTGCCTTGTCATCTTTTATTTGCAACGACTTCTTGTAATACTCTGTAGCCTTTGCGATGTCTCCTGTCGCGGCTAAATAATCGGCATAGGCTGCGTGAGCTTTGTTGCTTTGAGGAAAATTTTCAAGGTTCAGGGTAAATAGGGATTTAGCTTTTGAGAGGTGCTTCTTGCCCAGCGCATCGTAAGCAAGGTAATTGATAAATTCCTCAGGAGGAGCCACTGTATAACCCAATCCTTTTGATACCTTTTCATAATGACTTCTGAGTTTGTTAATGATTAGGGCAGTTGAATCCTGAAAGTCTTTTTCTGACAGATCGGACTGATAGAAATCAAACACAAAGCGGAGACCATCATATTGAGTCAGCAATGGAACAGAGTTGTGGTTCTCGTTTTCATAAAAGCTTTGCTTGTATTGAATGCCCTTGTTTGGCTGTTTGCTAAAAAAATCTCCCAACTTTAGAATTGAACGAATATGCCTGGTCTCGCTGGACTTATCCTTCGAAACATTCTTAAGAGTTACGTTTGGAGGGAGGGAGTTGGCGATTCCAACAAATAGCTTTCTGTCGGTAATTTTTTGGTTAGGAAGGCGCGATAGGGTCTGATTCAAAAATTGCTCATCGGCATACCACATGCTGGGATCAATAGCAATATACGCGTTGAACATCTCTGGCTTGTTTGTTAGAATGTCAATAGCCAATAATCCCCCTAAAGAATGCCCAACCAATAATTTATAAGGTGCGGTTCTATACTTCTCATCGATATATTGAAATAGCTCCCTTTCCAAAAATGTTATGAAAGGAGTTGTTGTGTTTACCTTCGGGGTTAAATCACGATACCGGTTGGTGTTCTCGATTCCAACGATAATCATTTCCGGAAGAATAGAATTGAGATTTGCCTGACTTAGTTGCTGCACCAGGCCTACGGTTGCATAAAATTGCGATTCACCATCTAACAGATATAAGACAGGATATCGTTTTTCTACATTCTTTTGGAAAGATGTTTGGTCTGGTACATACACCCAGAGTCTTCTGTCTTCATTTAGCGTCTTAGAGAAGAACGTTACCTTTTCTCCGATGGAAATTATTTCGGCATCTTTTTGTGCCATAACAAATTGATTCCAAATCAATAAGAATATTAATAGAGCAATAGGCTGTTTCACAATGGTTCACTAGTTGATTTTTCTACGTATTCTAATAGGTCGCCAGGCTGGCAATTGAGCGCACTGCAAATAGCCTCGAGTGTACTAAACCGTATGGCCTTTGCCTTTCCTGTTTTTAAAATAGATAAGTTTGAAAGGGTTATATCTACTTTTTCGGATAACTCGTTTAGCGACATTTTTCGCTTGGCCATCATCACATCAACATTTACAATTATTGGCATGGCTTAAACAGTTAAATCGTTTTCACTTTGCAGTTCAATTCCTTTTTTAAAGATTAAAGCAATAACAAAAAGTATTGCCGCCATCATCAAATAAGCTAGATAGTCATTCCAGTAGCGTTCAATAATTCCAATGTCATAGCCTTGGTCAATTAACTTCTCAGCAATTTTTTGAGAAATCAGGCTGATGACTCCTATTGAGAATGCGTAGTAGGTAATCTTTAAGATAAATTGGTGCACATCGTTACTGAAAGGCTTCACTAAATTCAGTTTTTTGAAGATTCGAATAACGGTGTAGAATACCAGGGCCTTCATGACCGAAAGTCCGATGATGATTGTAAACAGAAGGGTGTAGATTGAAATACTCTTCTTATAGAGTTCGGATAGATTAAGACCCAGGTGAAGATTTTCTGTAGCTATGGGTCTAAACAGACTGTAGATGTAATTGAATAATAGGGCGCCCGTTTGGACACAAAAGCCTGCGAAAATGAACCAACATACGGTTTGAATGGCTTTCCAGATAAAATCATTACGTTTTGTCATAGATTATTGAATTATGATGCAATAATAGATAAAATTATTGAATATCAATAAAAAATATACTATTTACAATAATTATTATTGGTTATTCGGAATATCTCAAAATTACCAAATTGCCCTTAAATGGAATTTTAGGGCCAGGGTCGATAGCGCCTGCAAGGCTGAGTATAATGGCTGGCGCCAGATGGTTGGCATAATATAATTATATAACTGAGCGTGGGGCTGTGCTGCTCATGGGTTGGAAGCTCTCGGATTCCCTGGTGCTCAGGTCTGGGGTCCTTACCTGCGCTCAGGATAGTTATGTAATGTTAAGGCGTTATGTTAATATAGCTTTGGCTACGGGCCTTACCCAATCTTCATAGAAAGTTTTTTTTTAGCGCAGGCATTTCAGAACTTAATCTCCATTCTTCACTACAGGATACTGCAGCGACACATATTGGCGGGCTTTGGAAGTGGGAAGAATTCGCTGCCTGACAATTTGTGCTGATGCCGTCACGTTTTAGTGCCTGTAATTGTGGAGTTACTTAGAGTACTGGTTTCTTATCTGAAGTAATCCGAGAAACTTCCTTAGCGTCCCTGAAAGACGAAGGTGAATTTCCATAATGTTCTTTCCACATCCTTCTTAATTGTCTGCCATCTGCAAAGCCACATTGTGAAGCAATATAATCAATAGTGTACCCCGGATGCTTGAGTAAACTTTCTGCATGGGAAAGTCTGCATTTTGTCTTAAAATCATTGATGCTAATGCCAGTATGCTTTCTGAATAAACGGGTAAGGTTTCGCTCCGACATGTTTACCATTTCTGCCAGTTCTTCTATGGAATTTTTTCCGGTAGGATGTTGAATTATATAATCCTGCACGGTGTGTATGGCAGGGTGGATGTGCGTGCGGAAATCCAGATAAATACTTCCCTGAGAATCGCCACCTGGTCTGCGTAAAAATACAACCATTTCACGTGCCACTTTGGAGGTAATAACAGGCCCGAAGTTTTCTTCCACAATAAACAAGGCCATGTCAATACCCGAAGTCATGCCGGCACTGGTGTACATGTGCCCGTCTTTTACATAAAGTTGGTCGTTAACCACTTTAATCGAGGTGTAATTCGTCTTCAGGTAATCAATACACTTCCAATGCGTGGTGCAAGTTCTATTGGTTAACATATTGGATTCTGCCAACACAAAAGTGCCGCTGCATACGGTGCATATATTCACTTCTTTCTTGTATTGTGCGTGCATCCAGTTATAAAAATCAGCATAGCCACTGGCCAACTGTCCTTCCTTTATAGAACTGAATTCCATCCCCGGAATAAACAGATAATCGTTTTTGCTTAGTTCAACATGTTCAAAGGATTGCAGTCCGGCAAACTGCAAACCTTGTTGCGCGTATACTGTGTCATTATCCTTCAAGCCACAATATTCAATCTTAAAGTTTGCACCAAATTGGTTGGCTTCATAGAATACCTGTACGGGACCTGACAGATCGATCAAGTGTACTTTTGGTAAGATGGCGAATACTACTTTAATTTCTTTGCTCATGGCACTATTGGTTTGTTTATGTTCGACCCGTTGCAAAGGTAAATCCCTGATAATCTATTAATAAAGGACAAGATACGGACATTTCCGGCCATATATTTTAGCGTGCCGCATGCGTCAGTGTAAGTTGTCCTGATATGTCCGGTCACTGTCCTGAACAGCCGTGTACTTGCCTTCTACTTTTGCGTTTGAATCCACCAACAAACACACAATTACATGAGGGAAATTGTTTTAAGTATCGTTGTCATCGCAGTATTCCAAACCGGATTTTGCCAGAAGATGATTTATCCGCAGGTATGTCCGGGCGAAGAGGTGCTGTTGCCGGGCAAAGTAGATGTTTCCGGTTCTTTGTTACTTCCAAAGCATGTTCAACAAGGCCAGCCCGTACCGGCTTTCATCTTCATCAGTGGCAGCGGTGACTTTTCTTATCGTTCACATTTTCATACGGAAGCAGACTATACCTATTGTAAAGAACTGGCCGATCTAATGCTGGAACGGGGCTACGCGGTATTCTTTTTAGAAAAAAGGGGCATTAACCATGGTGGTGGCAATTGGCGCAAAGCAGGATTCAAAGAATATGCTGCCGATGCAGCAAGAGTAATTCATTACCTGAAGCAAAGACCAGAGATTGACCCTACACAAATCGGGTTGATGGGGCATAGCCAGGGTGGTTACATCGCACAGTTAGTGGCTGCTGAAAACTCTGATGACGTTGCTTTGCTCATCAACATGGTGGGCCCTGCGCAACGTGTGCATCAGCAAGTTTTGTTTGACATGCGCAACCAGTATAGCTGTCGTGGGCTTGAAGGCAGAAAGCTAAAATTCAAAATGAACATGTTGAAGATCTCCCTGGCAGTCATTAAAACTTCATCACATGTTATCAAACCAATTTTTTTAAGCCATGTCATCCGGCACGATCCGGCAAAATACATCCCACGCATTCAATGCCCCATACTTACGGTATATGCCGAGAATGATTATATGGTCGATGATATCAGTAATACTCATTTGATGACGGAACTATTATGGAACAACAATGAGAACCATTGGATATATACTATTGAAGGTGTTAACCATCAGTTTTTACGCTCTGAGCTTTGCTATAACTGGAATGAAATTGATAAAACCGTGCATCCCGAATTATTCAATCTGATCAACAATTGGTTGGACACTATCCATCAAACTTCTAGTGCTAGCAAATAATCAATATGAAAAAACAAACACTATTAATTCTCTTCCTATACAGTATTTGCAGCATGCAGTTATTGTTTGCTCAACAGAAGGAACAGACTTTGTCTGTGTCTGGCGGAATGTCTTTCCTGGCCAGACAAGACCTGGCGTATTCACCTTTCGTGCATGACGATATTTCAATGCACAGTTATCGATTACGGTATCAGCGAATAGGGACGTACTTTCAATTTGCAGAAGTTGGTTTTACTTACAACTCATCCCAATTAAGCGAAACATCTGAAATGGATATGGGCGACCATGCACACATGATGATGCCGCATGAGTTCCTGCATATTGGTTTCTCTTATGGTTTTGGAAAAGCCGTGCAACCCAATGCAAACTATCGTGCCTGGATAGGTGGGGCTATTCAGTCCGATCTCCAGGCCGGCTTCTACAACTTTGCACTCTCAAACATGTTTGGCTATTTCATCAATCAATCTGCACTAGTTTGGTACCGTAGAGCCTACACTTTTAATGATACGCACCAGTTATCCGTGCAGGTGGCCTTACCAATTCTATCTTGGATGGCTCGTCCACCATATCTGGCCGAAGATGATGAATTCATTGAGAATATTTCTTCGCATAACAGTGCTAAAATAATCATGGCATTTATGGGTGATGGACAATTAACGACATGGAATCGGTTGCGAAAATTAAACCTTGCTGCTGAATATAAGTATCCCATTTCCAGTCATGTGCAAATTGGTGCGGAATATAGGTTCGATTTTATTCATACGAATACTCCAAGAACGCTTCTGAGTTACCAGCATCAACTGAATCTTAATGCCACATTAAAATTTTAATGATATGAAGAACTATAAGAATAGTGTAATTGCTTTTGCCGTGTCAATTTGTTTAACTGCCTGTGAACTTATGTTCATTGAAGAGCCAGAGAAATCACCCATAGCCATTTTCGAAAATTTCTGGCAAACTTTTAAAGATGATTATGCTTTGTTTGACGAGAGAAATGTTGACTGGGAAGCTACCTATGAAATGTATCGGCCACAAGTGAATATCAATACCCGTGATGCTGAGCTCTATGAAATTTTTACACAAATGATAGCGCCAATCGAAGATGGGCATGTGGCCTTAATGGCGTCTCATCATGGAGCCTTTGATGCGAATAAATATTTCCAGGAAAGATTGGATGATGAGTTGTTTGATTTATCGCTAATCAAACGAAATTATCTTGACGAGTCAGAAAAAACGGAAGGAGCTAAATACGTTTACGGGAAAATAAAATCACACGATATCGCTTACATTTATTTTGATGATTTTCGTGCAGAAGCTGTAAAGCTTGAAGCCATGCTCAAAGCCTTCCCACACGTTAAGGGATATATTGTTGATTTACGTCACAATAATGGGGGTGATGTTTCGTACAGCTATTCCTTTCTGGGCAAGTTTATTCAAGAAGATAAATTTTTTCTTCGCAGTAAAACAAAAAATGGGAGAGGAGCCAACGATTATACACCCTGGTACAATTGGTACCTGAAAAAGCAAAATCCATATATTGATAAACCGTTGATTATATTAACCGACCGCTACACCGTGAGCGCTGCTGAGCGTATGGTAATGGCTGCCAAAACTTTGCCTAATGTCATGATCATGGGCGATACCACCAACGGTACTTTCGGAACCAAAATATCACGTGAATTAGCCAATGGCTGGGTATATTCATACTCCATACAGAAAGTGGAAATGTTTGATGGTAAAAGTTACGAAGGGATAGGTCTGGCTCCGGATGTCTGGGTTAAAAATCAAGAACAGGAAATGGAACAGGGCATTGATCGTACATTACAACATGCTATTGATTGGCTAAAATAGATTATGTGAGTATCCGCTTCAAATCCTAAAATTGGCGTCATTGCGATCCGCCACAGGCGGAGAAGCAATCCCAATTTTAACGTAGAAAACGAGATTGCTTCGGTCGTACCTCCCTCGCTATGACGTCAACTTAATACTTTAGGACTCTTAACGGATACTCATAATAGATTATGTTAAATAACGCCAGCGTGCTGGCCTGGCCCAAAGGCGGGTGAGCGCGATGGAATGTGCGTGGAAGCATTTTTGGGCCTTGATACTGAGGCCCGGATCGCCTGGCTGACGCCAGTCGGACGGGCTTTGGTATCCGGACCTAACCCGATCTTCATAAAAAGGTTTTTTTTAGCGTTGGCTTTCAATAACTCAATCTTCATCATTCGCAACGAGCCGGGGCAGCGACACTCTCCAGAAAAATCGGGATGAAACATTTGGCAAGCTTAGAAGTGGGAGGGATGCGCGGTTTGACAATGTGTGTTGCTAACATAATCTCGGCTCCATACACTCTATCGAATAACCGTAAGCGTTCCTTTCAAGGGCTTTTGAAGGCACTGATGAGTAATGACGTAGTAGTAAACACCATTTGCTACCTGTTCACCGGACCAATCATTTTGATATTCGTCAGTACGATAAACTACATTTCCCCAACGCGATGAGATCACCAATGCAGCGCTTGTAAGTTGTTGATCAAGAATAAAATTTTCATTAATGGCATCGCCATTAGGCGTAATGATATTGGGAACAAATAGTGAATTCACATCAAAGGGTTCAAAAGCAATGACATTACTTTTTTCGTTGCCACAAGCATGCTCCTGAATAACATAATAATTTCCGGGAACGGTGGCAATAATGGATCCGGTTCCCGGGCTGTACTGACCCATTATTTCATCGTTAAGGTACCATTTAAAAAACGATCCACCTGTTGCAGTTAATTCATTACAGATTCGCCTCTTAATGACTGGAATGTTATTGTTTGGTTGAATAACTTCAATTATTCTGGTTGTGGAGTAACCACTTAAACCTTCGGATGTAAGAATCCTAACGCGTATTGAAAGGTGGGTGGTAGGCATAAATTGGGCAGTAGCAATTTGTAATTCATGGGAGTTCGTGGTAATGAATTTTTTACTTGTGCCGTTATAGGTGATTTCCCACTCATAATGCAAAGCCGTATCGTTACTTGAAGCAACAGCATGCAGTATGCCGTTACTACATACCAAATCCGGAGCATCCACAATACTGGCTGTCCATCCCACTTTAAGCAAATATCCCTTGAATTTGTTTTCTGAAGAAAAACTTTCACGATACCTTCCACTTAAATAAACATCTCCATTGTTATCAATTGTCATTCCATTGCCAATATCGCCAATCAAAGGTAGGGTTGTGCGTTCCCTTATAATCAGACCAGCTTTTGACAGCGTTCTGAAATATGGTTCATATTGGTAAATACCTGACATGATTACGGTGTTGTTGTGTAGTGCAATATTTTCAGCAGTCATGGCATACCCATTAGACTCCAGTAAATCGGGCACCAGCCAATCAACATCTCCCTGGGAATTGAGCCGGATTGTAAAAAGATTATGCATCAGGGTTTCTTCCATAGCTGAAGTAACTGTTTTACCGTCCACACTTAGTTCGTTATAGAAAACACCACACATAAATAGGTTGCCTTGTGTATCGACAACCATATCACCAATTTCTGTGAGCATACCACCTGGTGGAGCAGGAGGTTCATATATGGAGGGAATTTTTCGCTGGCCTTGGGTCACCCACTCAACATTTCCATGGCTGTTGAATTTTGCATAAAAAAGATTGTAGTTAGCTGAACCCTGATTGGCTAACTGAACCGAACCAACCTCTAGGGGACCCGTGTAACGACCGCAAAAGTAAAAGTTACTTTCTTCGTCAAGCGCCAAGGCTACGGGCCAGTTGGTAAATGCATTGGCTGAACTTAATCCATTGGCCCAAAGCAGGTCACCGTCTGAATTAAAAAGTGTGACAAAAGTACTGAAAGGTGCATGTAATGTAATGTGATCGATAGTAATGGAGTTGAAAAAGTGGCCCGTTATGGCTACGTGACCGGATGCATTCACATCCATCCTGAAAAGTTCTTGTACATGGCGAAATTTCTTTACCCACATCAAGTCGCCCTGGGCATTGAATTTTACCAATAAACTGTTTGGTTGCCCATCGAAGGTGATAGTAGTATCATCAATTCTTGTCCACTGGGGGGATTGCGTCACCACATAAATATTACCCTGGCCATCGGTTTTTACATAGCCCAGGTGGTAAAAGGAGGGTTCGGAATACCGGATTACTTTATGCCAGATAACATCACCTTCAAGGGAGTGTTTGACTATAAAACTTCCAAATCCTGAAATCGTCTGCCCTGACAGGGTAATTCCATTCGAAAAATTTCCAACAGATAAAACGGAATTTGATTGTTTATCGAATGAAGATGCCGCAAGGCTGGTATAATCGGCTCCTTCATAAGATTTAAACCATGCAAATTGGCCTAAACAATTAAAACAGACAAATGCACAAACCAATACTATTAACAGGCCTTTCTGTGAGTTCACTTTCATTTTCCAAAGAAAATACATTTAACAAACTATCGGAAACTTTAGGAACCAACACTCTACCGCAAACAGTGGGATGAAACATTTTACAAGCTTTGGGAGTGGGTGAGATGTGTGGTCTGCACAATGGGTAATGGTGCTGGATTTTAATGATAGTAGTGTCTCTCTCAGCAGGAATAAGCAGATCCTGGTTGTCCTTCATTGAAAATATTGGCGATCTTGCACAATTTAATTTATTTTTCGATATGCAATGCTATAATGCTGTTTTCGCGGAAGCCTAAATCAATCTTATCGAAAGTTTTAAGCGTGTATCTTTCAACACTCAATTTTTTTCTTCACACCGGGCTGGGCATCGGCACTTATTGGCGGGCTTTGGAAGTGGGAGGGATGCGCGGCCGGACAATGTGTGTTGATGCCGGCAAGGCTGATAGAAATTCAAAAGAGAGTACGCTCTGGTGTTCTAATATGTTGGAGAAATACCCCGATTAAGCTGTTCTAAAACCTGCTTCTGATAGTTTATTCCAATTGGGATTGACTTGCCCGGAACATCTATCTCCTGTGTATTAAATGCTTTAATGTAACGTAAGCCGACAATGAAGGAACGGTGTACACGCATGAAGTTGGCAGTGCCCAGATCTTCCTCAAATTTTGTGAGCGAATATTTAGTTGTGTATATGCCGGTCAGTGTTTGTATTCGAATGTATTCCTTCTGGCTTTCAATGAACAGAATTTCTTCGAGTGGAATAAGTATCGTTTTCCGATCCGCATGTATGCTGATTACCTTACCAAGGGCTTGTTTGGGTTCCGTTAGTTTGTTAACAGCTTCCAAAAAGCGTTTAAAGTCGATAGGCTTTAATAAATAGTCAACTACGTTTAGCTCATAACTTTCCACCGCATACTGGTGATAAGCAGTTGTTAAAATGACAGCGGGTGGATTCTTCAGCGTCTTTAAAAAATCAAGACCTTTTAAACCGGGCAAGTGAATGTCGAGAAACACAACATCCACATGGTTGTTCCGCAGGAAGTCAAGTGCTGTTAACGCATCCGGGCATCTGCCCGCCAGGGTGAGGAACGGAACCTGGCTGATGTAATCTTGAATGACATCTGCTGCCAGGGGTTCATCTTCAACGATTAAACAGGTAAGCATACATTCAGGACAAGGGAATGGTAAGTGTTACACGAAAGGTATCAACATTATGTTCTACCTCCAATTGATGCCTGGGGTAAAGTAATTCCAACTGTCGGGTCACATTTTCCATTCCTATGTTGGCACTGGTCGTTTTACCGGAAACAGGTGGCACAGAATTGACAATCGTGACGTTCAGTAAATTTTGGAGCAGTTTAACATCAATGTTAATAAATGAAGCATTATGTGTTTCGCTCACACCATGCTTAAAAGCATTTTCCACAAAATGTATAAGCAGGAGTGGGGCGATTTCCTGATCGGGGTTATCCAATTCGCAGTTAAATTCAATGCGAAGACGATCAGTATAGCGAAGTCGTTCCAATTCAATATAATCCTCAATTAATACAATTTCATTTTTCAACATTATGCGCGATTGGCCGGCTTCAAAAAGCATGAACCGCATAAGTTTAGAAAGCTTCAAGACCGAGTCTGCGGTTGCTTCAGATCCTTTACGCGCCAGTGAGTAAATGTTATTCAAGGTGTTAAAAAGGAAATGAGGGTTAATTTGACCTTTCAAGTATTTCAGCTCTGCATCGGTCTTTTCTTGTTGGAGTTTCGCGACCTGCACTTGAGTCCGGTGTCGCCAACGCATCAGTTTTAAGGTTGCAGCCATCCCGGTAACAAAAGCAAGTGCAAGTCCGTGATAGATAAGACTTCCGGTTGAAAATACTGAATACTCGTTGTATGTAATATTATGCAGATAGGGTAAAATCAATTGATGGTTGAGCAGGCTCATCGCTATTGCACCTAACGCCAGCAGCACGGCAAGTACCCCAATTACTATTACCAGTCTGATTTTTTGGCTGAGATATCGATCCAATAGAAACAGGGAAGCATAAGCAAACGGCACCTTGACGATAAGCAAAATCAACTGAACTGTAAACTGCTGGTAGAAAATTGTTAAGGCGCCCTCCGGCAGCAATTCAAAACTCGTTACATCATAGGTAACGTTAAGGTAGGTAAGTGCCAGCACATAAGTAAACCAAAATAGAATGTGAAGCAGTACCCTTGGCATAGCGAATAATAAGACCAAGGTAGGCAATTCCTCAGATGACCAGCAATCTGGCGCGCAAATTTGGTTGACGCAGCATGTGTTTCTGTTGACAAAGTAAAACATTCGGTTGATGACCGTTATGGGATTGAACTTTAATGATCAGTTTTACTCAACTTACTGGTCTGCTAATGAAATTTCAGTTCAATTCTCTCAAAAAGTACGGTAAACCATTTTTGGATTTGGCTATCGTAATTACCGGAGTAACAGTCGGTTTTTTATTGAGCAACTGGAGTGCTGTTAAAAAAGAGAAGGAGGAGCGAAAGAAAGTACTGATAAGCTTACAAGGTGAATTAAACGAAATGACCGAGTACTTTCCATCGATGGCCACTTACCAATTTAAGATGACCAAAACATGGGACAGTCTGCATAACCTCGGTCAGCTTTCCGACTTTAACTACTACTATTATCTGCAGCCCCAGTATAATTATTCAGTAATCGAATATGCTATTAATGCCCGAAATAGTGATGTAATAGATTTTCAGTTGTATGAACAACTGCTGCTGCTTTATAAACATATCAAAATGTTAGAAGAAGCGGAAGTGTACATGACACGACTGGCACTGGAGTATCGACCCGATGCGGAAGGCAATCCACAAATCAATCAAGCCAATCTATTCCTATTTGACCGTTTCATTGGCTTTTCACGCAATCGTGCAAAATCGCTGCAGACTGCCCATAATATTGCTTCGAAAATATTAACCATGATGAATAATGCCCTATTGGATTCTTAACTGTTGCAGTTGCAATCACTAGCCATGTTGAAAAAATTATTCGTACTCCTCTTTCTCTACTCAAACCTTGTAATGGGTCAAGTGAATAAAATTAACCTGGAGAATGCCCCCAAACAATTGTCAATTTTAGGTGAGGGTTTTATCTCCACACACATCAACGAACGCGACTTTGCGCTTTCGCCAGATGGCAAAGAAATTTATTTCACCATCACATCACCCCGTAGCGATATTCAAACCATTGTTTATTGTAAGCTATTAAAAGAAGGGGAGTGGTCAAAACCTGAAGTGGTTTCCTTTGCCGGAACCTACAACGACCTGGAACCAGCCTTTAGCAGCGATGGCAAAACGCTTTACTTCGCTTCCAACAGACCGCAGGAAGGAACTACACCGAAAGATTTTGACATCTGGAAAGTGACGCGCGAAGGAAGTGGTTGGGGCACACCGGTTAACCTCGGTGCGCCTGTCAATACTCCTTCGGATGAATTTTATCCATCACTTACTAAAACCGGTCACTTGTATTTCACCGCGAGCTACAAAGGGCAGGGAATGGGCCGTGAAGATATTTATCGTGCCGAATGGAAAGACGGGAAATTCCAGGTGCCGCAAGCACTTGATTCTGCAGTAAATTCAAAAGTAGATGAGTTCAATGCGTTTATCAGCCCTGATGAAGATTACATTTTATTTACCTGTTATGGTCGTAGAGACGATGCCGGTGGCGGAGATCTCTACATAAGCGAGAAAGATGCTAGCGGAAAATGGACACAGGCGCGCTGTCTGACTGAAATAAACTCCAGATACTTGGATTATTGTCCCTATGTAAGTCCTGACGGAAAGAAGCTGTTCATTACAAGTACACGCTACAATCCGGTGAAATCATTTCCATCTAACGCAACCTACTCAACTATTCAAAGTCTGTGGGGGAACACACTAAATAATCAGGGCAATATTTATTGGATTGATTTTGAGGGCATTCGAAAAACAAAGTGACAGATAAAAATTTGATCTTATATATGGAACCCGAAACCAAAATAGTAGTAAGCAAACCACCATACAGAGACATGGGCCTATGGATTGGTATCATGGCGGTTGTCATCAACATCATCACGGTATCGGTTTACATGTATCAGGCACGTATCATGCAAGAGCAGCAACATGCTTCTGCGTGGCCTTACCTGGAGTGGTTGCCAAGTTTTAATGAAGAGACTTATTACATTGAAATTTCGAATAATGGAATTGGTCCTGCTATCATCAGAAATGTGGACTTAGCGATAGATGATAAGAACTTTAGTGATATCGAATCCTTACTTGTTCAGTTGTTAGGTACTTCCTATTTCCCACATTTCACATCCACTGTGCAAAACCGGGTGTTGCCGGCAGGTAAATCCATCCGGTTGTTTCAAGTAAACGATGCAAAATGGGCCGCTCAAGTATTTGGCGAGATGCGTAAGCATGATTTTAGTATGAATATTTGTTATGAGTCCATCTATGGTGATAGGTGGACGAGTAAGGGTGTTGAAGTTATTGCCGGTCATTGTCAATAAAATGAAATTGGATTTCCCCTAAAAAATGTCCAAACCCAGTCGAAAGCAGCAGACTTCAGAATTAAAAGAACATCCATAGATTAATTGGAAATTGATTTCTCTTTCTTAAATGGAATAATTAAACACTAGTAACCTCAAAATCATAAACTATGAAAAACAAGTTAACCTGGTTTGAAATAAATGTAACCGATCTTGAACGCGCTAAAACGTTTTATCAGACAGTCCTTGGTTCGGAGTTTACTTTTGTAGACATGCCCGAAGCACCGATGTACATGTTTAATGCAGACCAGGAGAGTGGAGAAGTAGGTGGAGCATTGGTAAAAACAAATGACAATGCACCAAGCAACAGGGGAACAGTCATCTATTTTGGTTCACAAGATGTGGCTATAGAGGCAACTAAAGTGGAACCAGCAGGGGGTAAACTTCTGTTTCCTAAAACCAGTATTGGCGACTTCGGTTTTATCGCTCATTTTATAGACACGGAAGGAAATAGAATCGGATTACACTCAGAAAAATAAGCCCGTACTTTAAGCGATGAATAAATATGTACTTATTTTAATCATTCTGATTGTTCAGTATGATCTTTTCGGTCAAGGTATTAATTCAAATAATCTGGCAAACCTTATCCAGTATTGCGACAGTACGAAGGCAGATGAAGTACTCATCAGTCACAACGGCAAAATTGTAACGCATTGGAAAAGAAGCGATTTTAAATCAATCGAGGGTCGGGACAATATCGAAGAATGTCAAACGCCCTACATGGGTACTGCCTCCATGGTTAAATCCTGGACAGGGCTTTTGGTGGGAGTTTTAGTAGACAAAGGGTTAATTAAACAGGTTGATGATTTAGTTTGTCAGTATATTCCCGAATGGGAGATTGCCTGCCGGAATAGAATAACTGTAAAGCATTTGCTCACCATGACAGCCGGATACAAAAGACTGGGTGGAGCAGGCGTGCTATCCCAATCAAACATGAATCAATTTGTGCTAACACTAAAGCCCGATACATTACCAGGTATTCGCTTCGCCTATTCAAATGAATCGGCACAAGCCCTGGGCATATTGATTGAAAAAGTTACAGGCTTAAAAGCAGACGAAGCATTCCAACATTATTTGCTCAAACCATTGGGTATCGATTCCACCAGCTTTGCCAAAGATGACTCCGGAAATGTTCTTGTTTATGGTGGATGTACAACAACTGCTACAAGTGCGATGAAAATAGGAGAGTTGATGTTGAATAAGGGAAAGGTTGGCAACAAACAGATAGTATCTGAAAAATGGATTGCCGGATCCACTACACCAGGTGCTCTTGCTCCCTATTACGGTTACTTATGGTGGATCGACAAGAATTCGAAATATTGGAACTTTGCAGCCACAGGTGATCTTGGTCAGATGACCATTGTATTCCCCGAATTAGATCTTGTTTTAGTGAGGCGGCAATCCTGTGATTTATCACCTGCAAGTCGAAACATGAGCTGGATGGGTGGGAAGTTTTTGAATAAAATAATAAGTGTGGTTGAGTAATAGTTTCTGAAATTGAGAAAAAGTATTTGATCAAGCTTAAAACAATTAATTATTATGAAAATTCGAATGACACTTATTCTGTTTATCATGAGCACGGTTGTATATGCTCAGAAGGCTCCATCCATGAGTTGGTTAGTGGGTGTTTGGAAGATAACCACAGACAGAGGTACAATTGTTGAGAGGTGGATTCAGCTTAATGACAGCACACTAAACGGGATAAACTATTTTGTAAAAGCAGCGGGCGATTCATCGTTGCAGGAAACACTGGAGCTAAGCTATCGTAAAGGGCAGTGGGTCTATTCCTCACGCGTTAAAGGGCAAAACAACAATCAGACAATATCATTTACGGTAACATTTGTTCGTGGCACTGAATTTATTTCCGAAAACCCGGCACACGATTTTCCGCAGCGCATTGCTTACCGCAGAATCAAGAACAACCTGTTTGCCAGTATTGAAGGAAAAAGAAATGGTCGATTAGGCAAGCAGAATTTTGATTTTGTGCTGGAGTAAGTCAAATAGATATAATTCATATGAATAATTAGTGCTTCCATAGCTCAACTATAAATGAACCAGAAGATTGTATTACTTGTTGGACTCACCGCTCTAATCTTTATTTTCTGTATTTGCTCTATTTGGCGTTCGCCAAAGTGTTATGCCACGCTAATACAATGTAAAGACACTATAGCCGTGATGTCGATGCAAGACTTCCCGTACTTCATACAGAACCGTAAACCCCCAGATGGCGCCCGCAGGGATTGTGTTATTGAGGGCGCCAGATGGTTAGCATAATATAATTATATAACTGCGGGTCAGCCATTTAGCCAAGCAAAAGTTATATAATGTTATTGCGTTATGTTAACATAGCTTAGGTATCAGGGCCTTACCCAATCTTCATAAAAAGTTTTTTTTAGCGCGGACATTTCAGAACTCAATCTCTCTTCTTTACAACGGGCTGGACAGCTGCACTTATTGGCGGGCTTTGGAAGTGGGAGGAATGTGTGGCCTGCACAATGTGTGTTGCTGCAATGGGATAGGCCAAATTTGGCTCATTTAGCTATAAATCAAGGGCTTACAAAAAATAATCAATTGTTATAACAATGTTATAACTTTATTCGTATATTTGAATATGATTAAAACATTAACATCGGTAGGAAATAGCAAGGCTGTTATTTTACCTTCTGAAATGGTTAAAAAATACAAACTCGAAAAGGTTGTAATTGAAGAAACAGACGATGGGATATTAATCCGCTCTGCTGTACAAAATACGAATTTTCAAAAAGCCATTGAAAAATTGAGGAAAAACAAAGCTGCCCTCTACAAGAGAATAGAATCTCAGGCTAACGATCCTGAAACTATAAATTTTTATGCTAAGAGTGCTAACAATTTCTCAGATGTTGATCTTGACATACTTGAAGAATGAGGCATGGCGAAGTTTGGTTAGTTGATTTTGCTCCAAAAGTTGGACAAGAGATCGATAAAGTAAGACCTGCAGTAATTGTGAATCATGATAGCATGGGAGCTCTTCAATTAAAAGTTGTAGTTCCTATTACCGATGCAGTCCGATCAATTCGAGATTGGCATGTGCTCCTAAATCCGTCTAAGGGTAATGGAATTTCGAAGGAAAGTGTTGCTGATTGCTTTCAAGTAAAATCAATTTCTAAAGAAAGATTTGTTAAGCACCTAGGTTCTCTGTCAACAAAGGAAATGGAAGAGGTAAAACTGGGGCTGATTAAGGTACTGGATTTGCTTTAATAAAATAGACTATTCCTTAATGCCGGATGTCCACTCTAAGAAAGTATAGTCAGGAAAAAGTTATATAATGTTCAGGCGTTATGTTAACATAGCTTTGGCTCCGGGCCTTACCCAATCTTCATGAAAAGTTTTTTTTAGCGCGGGATTTACAGAACTCAATCTCTCCCTTAACAACGGGCTGTAGCAGCGACACTTATTGGCGGGCTTTGGAAGTGGGAGGGATGCGCGGCCTGACAATGGGTGGCGATGCTGGGTGGAAAACTGTAACTTCAAAAATTGAATGAACACTTGGAATGTCTATGTATCACTTTAAAAGCGCTATCACGCACCCAGAGAAACTGATAGCAGATAAAGCGAATTATTTTGCTGATATCTTTGATTTTGTTGCGGCAGATTTAGGAAAGCTAGGAACTGCAGAACTGGAAACCCACAAGTCACTCCTTGAAAAAATACTCACTCAACTTGATAATCACACAACACATTCGAAACGTTATATCACCCATTACTTTAGCAATCCATACTTATCAGGTAAGGATCAATTAATAAAAGAGTATTATTCTAAGGAATGGAGGCTAATAAATGATGCGAAGAAGAAATACTTTCAAGACAATGAGCCTAAATTTCTTATGGAAACTATTCAACCTTTCATTGAAAAATTGAATGATAGTTTGTTTAAGAATGTTCTGAATGAAGTGGTCACTGCAATTCTATGCAAATACCCATTATCTAAACATAATCATGTTAAAATATTCGAGTACTGCACTCCGCTATTAGTTTCTGAATTTGTATTAGCCGGATTTAATAACAAGGACCTTAGTGAGCTTTTTAGAAGGATCTTTGAAAGAGATATTCAAATTGACGGAACTAAAGTAAAGACCCTAGCTCCACTTCCATCGGAATTAATCGAATTAAAAGCGGACTCTGCTAAATTTTTTGAGGCCGCCAGTGACTACCTAAAGAATAGAAGCTTAAAACAGCAGTTTGAAGGAATATTTCATCTTTTCAAGAATTCGTTAAAGGAAAGAACGATCATTTTTCCACTTGCGAATATCTCAGCATATAAACCACTAACTCTGGAACACGATCTAGCAGTATTTTCGAATGAGCTTCGCAAGAAATATGTCAATAGAGGTGATCGAAGAGAGTTTACATCATTCTTTACTGGCCGCGGCAGAATGTTTGTCAGCTTGAGTGTTAGGAAAGGCGATAAGCCAACAACCCTTGCTCAGGCTATAAGGAATGCACAAATTGGATTGAACTACTTCAATGCGACACTTAAAGCTAATGCACAGCTAGTAACTACAGATTGTATTATCTGTGACGATGGAAATTGTATCCGTGAAACGGTATCTCCAAGAGTCATTCACGATACTGCAAGCAAATTATTCAATGACGGGAAAAGCATCAATTACTTGCAGGGTGTAAACTCAAGACTAGCCCGGAGAATCATTTCATCCGATGTAATATATTTTCAAGGGTTGGGTGCGCACCACAACGAGGAAAAGTTAGTCAATCTTTGGAGGTACCTTGAAAGTTTTTTTGACGAAACAAATTACAAAGCAGAGGATGTTAAGAAACAGGTTGGCCGAATATTGAGTCTTGCGAGCTTGGAGTCTTTTGCTTTCGTAAATTTTAACTTAGCCCATCACGTTTTGTATCCGCCATATTGGGGTCTGAAGCCAGAAAGTTTTGGGGTTACAAGAGAAGAGTTATGGAAGTTGCTTCATCCTGGTTTGGTAGTGAATTCAAACTTCAAGCGAATGGCTGAAATCATTCACCATCCATATGTAAGTCGCCAACTCAAATGGCAGATAGAAACAACTGTTAAAAGAAAGATTGCACATGCAAATAATTTCTACTCAAAAATGCTAACAGAAGCGTACGAGCAACGAAACCTAATCGAGCATTGTGGATCATATAATGAATTTGCAGTTCAAAAGGTTATGCTCAGTTTGCCAGATGCAGTTGCGAAATTTCGGAGAATTGTAGCAGATAAAGCAAAAGGAGGAAGATTAAAGACCTTTCATGAATTAGTGGAAAATATATAGCAAAACTTTTCTTGGCGCTTCTTAGTTTCGGGAATCAGCCACAATGTATAAATTGAAATGAAATTCGCTCAACTAGCTCAGCATGGAAGACAAGGAATTGAGGATTATTAAATCATTCTTAATAAAAGAATGCCCCATCGCAATAAACCCGAGCGACCCAACAGACACAAATTCGTTCGGTAATTTTTATGAGTTAGTTGAAAGTTTCTTACTCTTCTTGAATCACAAAACTGTTAGTCCGGAGTTGGCAGATACCGGAAATAAGATTCTGGGAGCCATTTCAATCTATGCATCGTCAAGCATCGATGTTGATAAATTGTCCAATGGAATAGAGACGCTTTCGGCTGGATTTGAAAGCTTTTTAAAAAAAATAGCTGAAGTCAAATTTGGGCAAGACTCGATTCTCTTTAAAGGAGATGGAGTTGATTATCTTGGCTTTGTTAAAACCACTCTTGGGAAATTGCTTCAAGGCGAAGTCGCTAAAGTAAATCCCAAGGACACCAGAATTCCAAAATTGGTGCAACCTATAGTCGCATTCTCATACAGCAGCCCACTTATAAAGGACAAGGTTTATAATTATATAAGGTTACTACGAAATGAAGTTCATGTTTCTCCAAACAGAACGATTTCAGAGTGCTTAACAAGTTTTAAGCATTGTGTAAGCGCTTACTTTTATGCTACTCACGAAAATATCTCCATAATACGACAAACCGTTGATCCAGTATTCATTTATCTAGATTCTACAAGGAAAAAATTTTATTCCTTAAACAATCTTTTTGTTGACATAGAATCCGAAGCTTCAATTGAAAACAAAATTGAGTTGCCTGATTTAGATGCAATTCAATTCTTCCCCGAGCCGAGCGCGAGCGTTCAAGTTGGTGATCTTGCCAAAAAACCGATAACCATCCTTTTAAAAGAAGATACTAACGTCTGGCTTATTGGGGAGCCTGGATCTGGAAAAACAACCTCTTTGCAGGTGAGCGTGCTGTCAGTTGCAGATGAAATTCTCATGAGCGGATACATTGCCACCAAGAAAATACCAGTGTATTTGGCAGTAAGACTT
This sequence comes from Flammeovirgaceae bacterium UBA2366, assembly GCA_002344065.1. Lineage (GTDB taxonomy): Bacteria > Bacteroidota > Bacteroidia > Cytophagales > Cyclobacteriaceae > UBA2336. Next base: position 4,025 of record DDTK01000011.1, on the reverse strand, counting down.
ATCAATGAATCCCGATCCTTAATAAAGTTCATTCAGGATACACTTCGAGTGAGCGCTGATGAATTGGATAGGTTACTTGCTCTTGGTAAATTGAAGATAGTACTGGACGGTATTAATGAAGTATCTGAAAGTATTCAAATCAAGCTACAAGATGAGATAATTAATCTAGTAGGCGAATACGAAGAAATAACCATAAATATTTCAAGTCGGAGGTACGGGTTTACAAAGACGCTCGAATTTCCAACCTTTGAACTCCTTCCTTTGAGCTTGCCCCAAATTGATGAATATATTAGGAAGTACGTAAGAGACTCGCAGGGCGCTGAAAATCTAATAAATCAGCTAAAGCTTTCAGACGAATTGATATTAGATTTTGCAAAGAACCCACTCCTCTTGAAAATGCTAATTCAAGTTGGTCTCAAAGAGAATATACAGCCAAACTTCGGATTGCTGTTCCAGAAATTTGTTAATTGGCTTCTAGAACGAGAGAGACGGAAAGAGGCACAAATCGATATTAATTTAAAAGAGAAGATACTTGCAGAGCTTGCATTTAAAATGCGTTTAAAGCTTGCACGCGCAATTGACTATGACCAAGCAGTCGCTATCGTAGATCAATCAATAGAAAAACTCAGGGAAAAAATAGGAGCCATAACTTTCTTAGATCAAGTTTTAGACAATCGAATCTTAGTAAGGGATTCTGAAAAACAACTTAGTTTCTTTCACGAATTAGTTTTAGAATATTACACTGCGCTCAAACTGCAAGGGCTCTATTACTTTGATCCAGAAAAAGCTCTCGAATTTTCGATACAACCTGAATGGTACGAGAGCGTTATCATCCTATCAGGCATCTTAAAAAACCCAGATGACCTTGTCGATCGACTTTCTCTAACCAATATTATTTTGGCTGCAAGATGTATTGCCTCTGGATCCAAAATATCTGAACAAACATCGAGCTCTGTTTTTCGCGAATGTCAAAAAAGGCTTTTGAATGAAAATACGAATGAACTTGAGACCATAACTGCCCTTTTGGAACTTTCAAGTAACGACTCATTTAGGCTTGTTGTTAAGCATCTCGCAATGAGAAAGCATTCATTTACCAAGGCCCTATCTCATTGTCAGCGCCCAGAACTAATCGCCCTTAAATTGCTGAACTTCGGACTTACTGGCAAAAATAGGATTAGGCAGTGTTTGAAAGTGTTTGTTAATAGGCCAAATAGTAAATCCTTTATTGACAGTGACACAATTGGTAACGCCCAGTTGATTCTAATAACTGGAAAGATAGAAATAGAAGATATTTTCTTGATTCGCAGTTTAGGAATTTCAGTTAAAGCTTTGGAAAAAATTAAGAAACGAATAGAAGTAATCATATATGAAGCAGACACTAGCTCAAAACTTTTCGCAGAGACTTGTGAGATGGTTGGTGGCTTTGATTCCCTTATGGACCTGCGGCCGCAAATAAACCTTAGGGTTAAAGACAAATTTGAGAAATATAAAACTGGCTCTGAGCTTTACCATGCATTTCGAATCCTTAATGTTTTGCGAAAGTTTTCTGTAGACGGCAACAAAGAACTTGCTGAACTATTATGTGAGAGGGCTTTATCTCAGGGATTCTTCAATCTTCTCCTACTTTATTTAAAGTCATTTGATGTAGACAAACGGGCGTACATTGCTCAAGTTGTACCTCTTATAATTGCCAAAGGAAAAGTCGCGGCCATAGTAGCTTTTAAGAATTCATTTCCAGACATAGTGTCGAATCAAGATCTTCTAAATGTTTTTAGAAGTCGATTATTAAAGGGATTTATACAAGAAGTATTTCAATTAGTAGAACTCATTCACCCTCTTTTATCAAATAAAGACAAGCTTGATTTGATAAACTCGATAATTGCTGCTCGTGAAAAATCACTATCATTTTCTAAGCTAGCTACACTAATTGGTAGACTGGAATTGGGTGAGAAATTCCAAAATATGGCAGCTATTACGACCTTGAATCAGCAAAAGGGAACTGGCTTTGCTAGAAGACTAAGCGATGGAACTTCATACTTTATAAAAATTGGAAAAACGGATTCAGAGATCATGCTGAAAACAATTATTTTATTTGATGACAAAGATGTTATTGCTTACACAAATGATGAAAAGGGGGATAAGAAATGGCTCAGGCCGAGGATAAAATCATTTACAGTTGTTTCCTCTCTTAGTTGAGAAACCTTGAAAAAGAGCCCCCTAAAAATGGAGCTCTGAAATGGAACACTCAAGCCAGAAGAACCTGAGCGAATACTCGCGTGGGCTTGAACGGCACATGCGAAACCCAAACGGAGAACCTGAACACCAAACGCCAAGCAGCAGCCACCAGCAACCAGATAGAAAGTTGCAAGGGCTGCCGTTAAAATACTACCAAGGGATGTGTGCTGTCAGGGAGGGGAGGGTGGGGGTCTTTTTACGAGCAGGAGCAGCGAAACCCTTGCGGCTTTCTATTCCGCACGCCCGTAACTTTGTGCATGTTTAAGTATTTTTAGATTATGATGACAATTCCAGATATCGCCAACCTTACACCAATCGACTTTGCCAAAATTATATCGGCTTACTTCTGGAGTCGCATTAAATTTGCCCGAAGCATCAAGCCTAAGGGTCGACTTAGAATAAGCGAGGCATCCCTTACCGAGGAATTGGTGTACCAATTTTACATAATGGCGGCAAATAAGATATTGCCCGTCAAAATATTTCAAAGCACGAATGAAAAAGTAAATGGCAGCGACCTTGAAATCCTTTTAGAACTTGATGGAAGCGTAGTTAAACTTCCTTGTCAAGCAAAAATAATTTACGCGACTCAGAGGTATGGAGCATTGTATCATAAAGTCGGGCATCAACTTCAAATTGATCTCCTAATCCAACACGCTAAGAAGGTAGGAGGATACCCTATTTACATGTTTTACAACTATGATGAATACATAACACCCAAATTGTTGAAGGTCAGCGGAGGTATAGAGCAACTGTGGGGATGTTCAATTGGAAGCGCTAGTGAAATAAAGAACAAGTTTTTTAAAAAGCGAACAACTCCTCCAATGTTTCGTGATATGCATCCGGGAATTTGCTGGCCATTCTATCAACTGTTTGAATTTCTGAATACAAAAGAAGCAGATAAAGGCATTGCTAATATTTTAAACGGCTTTGACTTGACCAGTCTAACCAGATACCGGATTGACGAAATTCTGGATGACCCTAGATTTTCTGACTTGACTTCACCAGAAGCATTGGGCTTTGTTGATCATTTTGATAAGGCTCCTTCGCTTCTGATCAATGAAAGGAAATTACTGCAGGCGTCTTCGGAGTTCAATCCAAGATTCAGAATTCTGATTACAAAGGACAACTTAAATAGTGGCAGTCTACAGTTTCTTGACTGAAACCAAAATTATGTTAAGTAGAGCTGCGCGCTGGCCTGGCCCAAAAGCGGGGTGGTGCGTTGGCATGTGGGCGGAAGCATTTTTGGGCCTTGATTTTTTTGGTACTTTTTGCATCAAGGCAAAAAGTACATAACAAAAAGTGCGAACACCGATGCTTAATGCGTAGCGCGAGCGGAGCAAATCAAATACACTGTGTGAGCTTTATCCAGCACCAAAATGCTTTTGAGAAATCTAATAGCGCTGGCAAGAAAGCATGTGTATTGCGGGCTTTGGCTTGCGCGCTGGTTTGCGCGGCCTGCAATACTTATGCTTTGCGCGGTTGGTGCCTTTAATGCGCGTTGGCAAAAAAACTTTTAGCTGTGCGCTTCATCATTAACAGGCGCTCAAGACTGTGTGCACTGAGGCCCGGATGCGGGCAGGCTTGAGCGGCTATTTAATATAACGTCAAATTATATAACTGTGCGGCTGGTAGGCGCGGCAACTCCCCAAACTTCATACAGAACGTAAACCCTCAGATGGCGCCCGCAGGGATTGTGTGATGGAGGGCGCCAGATGGTTAACATAATATAATTATATAACTGAGCATCAGGCAGAAGCGCAGGAAATAGTTATATAATTTATATTATGTTA
>DDTK01000007.1 GCA_002344065.1 Flammeovirgaceae bacterium UBA2366 | reverse complement strand
CTTGATTACAAATCTAAAGGCCGGCAGGCTCCCTCGCAATGACGTCAACTTAATACTTTAGGACTCTTTACGGATACTCGCATTATTTAAAGGTTGTATCGAATGGTAATACCAAACGTTCGCTGATCGCCCAGTACACCAGCATAGTGCCCTGCATTGCCAGCGCCCGGTAAGAGTTGTTCAAAATAATTAACGTTCAGCAAATTCCGGCTCCACACAAATAAGGTTACCCCTTCTGTGGCACGAAAGCCAAGCCTTCCGTTCAGCAACGCATAACTATCAATGTTCAGGAATTGCGATGGTGACGGACTGGAAGAAAATGACGAACGATAGAAAGCATCCAGCCCAACGAAATAATCACCGCCCTGCCCCAGAAATTTACCTGTAACAGCCGACTCAGCACCTGCAGTTGCTGCCCAGCGGGATATACCGGGCAACTGCCCGCCTGAAATATCTTTAAATGTGTCGCCACCGGTTTCTTCCAATGGCGGTGGCGCGTTGGGAAACGAAACGTAAGTGCCATCGGTAAAACTCAAAGCACCATTCAAGGCGATGACTTTTTTGTACCGGTAACTCGCATCTACTTCCACACCACGTACACGTACTTTTTCAGCATTGGCCAGGAAACCACGATTCACGGCTAAGTCCGCCACCTGCACCAGGGTCTGGTAATCGCGGATATCGGTGTTGAAAAGCGTAAGGTTGAAAATAGCGTTTGCAACAGGCTGGGTTTTTATTCCCAACTCAACATGGTTCACTTGTTCAGGTTTGATAACGGCAAGTTCTACCAGGGGCTGACCGGCAACACTGGGCAAACCACCCAGGTTAAGTCCTATTGGTTTAAAGCCAAGGGCATAGGTAGCAAAGGTTTTAATAAACTTGTTGACCTTGTAGGTAAGGGTTAATTGTCCCGAATAGTTGGTCTCGTCTGCATCGGCTACAAAGGCCTGGTCGTTATACACCGATCGTTTAATGGCAATCAATGCCGGATCATCTGTTTCCAATCCGCCATAGGTTACCCGCGAAAAGTCAACTTTTTTCGTGTCGTAGTTGATGCGGATGCCGGGTAACACTGAAAACTTTTCGGTAACGGCCCAGTCGAGCTGACCAAAAACAGCTCCGCTGAAATTTTCAAACAACTGATTGGTCTTAATGCCATAGCCATCGAGCAAGCCCGGTGTTGCCCATAATTCGCTTGTTGTGCTTTGCGAAAAACGCCACTGGTCCTTACCTGCTTCTTCGGTATGAACAGGATCGGATTTAAGACTTTGGCTGAACAAAAAGACACCAAACACCCCGCTCAAGTGTTGAGTTAAGTCTCCGGCATACCGAAGTTCCTGCGAAAGCTGGTAATGTTTGGATGGCGCCTGGGATAAGCGCAGTCCTTCCAATCCGGTAAAGTCACGGTCGTTAGACGGATCCCAGGTCCAGTACCGATAAGCCGTGGTGGAGGTGAGCTTGCCTTTACCCAGATCAAAATCAGCGTTCAACGAAACACCGCCCATATCCTGGCCTGATTTCCAGGGCGTGTCATGATCAATCACTCTATCGAACGGGTTGCGCGTGGGCAGATCATAATTCAAATCGGCAATGATGTTTTCAAACTGCCGGTAGGCTGCGCGCTGTGTTGGTGCCACACCGGCAAACACTTGTGCGTAACCATCGGGTCGTTGACGGGTATGATCTGCGGTAAATAATAGTTCAATCTTATCCGTAGGCAGGTACAACAGTTGCCCCCGCACGCCCAGATTGTTTAAGGTGTTTACATATTTTTCGGTGCGCTGGTTGTAGATCAATCCATCGCGGTGAGTGCCGGTAAAGGATACGCGCAACGCAAGCTTATCGTTTACCAACGGACCGGTAACCGAAGCTTTAGCTTGTGTGAATCCGAAATTGCCATAACTCAACTCAAAATCGCCCCCAGTTTTAAAGCTCGGCCTGCGTGTTGTGATATTAAATGTGCCGGCTGTGGTGTTTTTTCCAAACAATGTTCCTTGCGGTCCGCGTAATACTTCAATTTGTTCAATGTCAATAAAGTCGATGGTGGTGGCAGCCGGGCGCGCGTAGTATACCCCATCCACATAAAAGCCAACACCGGGATCAATACCATCGTTGGTCAGCCCGAACGTGGAACCAAGACCGCGAATGTTCAGGGTAGTGTTTCTCGGGTTGGATGAATACAGTTGTACGGATGGAATAAGTTCTTTTACCCGGTTAACGTTAAACGATACCGTATTTTCAATTTGCACAGAACCCAATACGGTAATCGGAATAGGAATGTCCTGTACTTCTTCCTTACGTCTTCGGGCGGTTACCAAAACTTCCGTAAGCGCTGAACTGGATACAATAAGCGAAACGGATAAATCACTTTTCCCATCCACCACTATTTCTTTTGAATCATAGCCTACGTAGGAGATTCGCAGCGTAACCGGGAAATCCCCTGAATACTTCAATTCAAATTTTCCATTGGCATCTGTTGCTTCACCATTGTTGGTACCTTTTACCATAACCGTTGCTCCAATAAGGGGTTCGTTGGAAGAGGCATCAAATAACTGGCCTCTGATAAGGCTTTGGGCACCTAGATTCAGACATAAAACTGAAAAGATCAGGACTAGTGGGTTTGTGAAATTCCGTGACATAGCAAATTAAATTAATAGTCTATAAAATCTACCGTTTTAGTAGTATTTAAACACAATTCTAAGCCCTTTATGTAAATTCTCAAAGGTATTTTGATTATAAAAAAGCCGTATTAATTAACTGAAACGTAAATGTAAATTCAAACTAAAGTCTGTCCCAAGTTGGTACGCATATCTTAATTTTGACTGTCACACGCTTCATATACCAATCATAAAACAGGTTTTTCATTTTGAGTTGTAGGCCTATCTTTGCCGCATGTTTTTTCGCAAAACAAGTACTTTTCTGATTCTTCCCTTCGCTTTAATCTGCTCAAAATCTTTTGCGCAGGCACAAAAGGTAACGTACAATACCAATACCTTCTGGTCGAAAACTGAAGTCAACCAGATTTTTGATGAGAAAAAATGGGGACTTGGTTTTGATTTTGTCTATCGAACCAAAAACGAGCTCGGCCAAGGAAGTATTTTCACCAGTATGTTACGCGAAAGTTATCGACCCTGGTTTCATTACCAATTCTCACAAAATGCCCGCCTAAGTATCTCACCTATCGGGTACATGAATACACAGGATTATATTGGTAAACCTGTTGATTACTTAAGGTTACCCTACCACGAATTCCGCACAACTTTTCAGTTTTTTCATCACCTCAAGCAAGCACAAGGCCGGGTTATGCACACCTGGCGCTACCGGTATGAATTGCGCTGGCAGGAACAACCAGCACTTGATGACTACCGGTACTTTAATCGCTTCAGGCTACGTTACCGTATCCGTGTTGGTTTGAATTCATCAGATTTTTATGCAAACAAAACGCTGTACACAGCCATCTCAAATGAGATTGGTATAAACTTCGGCAAAAATGTGCCCTACATGTTTAATCAAAACAGATTATATATTGGCATGGGGTATCGATTCTTAACAGCTGCCCGCGTTGAATTACGCTATGTTGATCGTGTACGGGCACGGGGTGCAACCGGATTTGAATACGATATGGACAAAGGGATAATGGTCGGAATTTATATTGACCAGGTTTCATTGCTTGGAACGAAAGACATTTTAAAAGTACGTTACTTCGATTGATGAAAGTCACTTCAAAAATACTCGGCACAATTTCAGCTCTGTTGTTGGTAACAACAGGATGGCTTTTGTATTCCGGAACTCAATCTAAAGGCCATGAAAAAAAAATTCTTCAGGATTTAGAATACCTTAAACTTAAGGCAGAAGCCGATGAACTGTTTATACTTGGAAATCAAGCCCCTGCGTTAACTCGCTATTCCTTTATTGATTCAGTTTACGGTGACTCACTGGTATCAAAACGTTCTGCTCTACTTACATCTACAAATGATGCAGCTTTAAACGAACAGGTGTTCTCCCTCCAACGCCAGCTTGAACGGGCAACTTCTCTTTTAAGTGCTTACGAAAAGCAGGAAAAAGGATCAGACATGACAAATCCCGAATTGGAAGAGCTAAGAAACAATGAATCAAAATTGTTAAACGAAATTTTTACCCTAAAAGAAAAATTAAATCAGATTCAACGCGAAGACAAAAGCAACGTTGAGAAAAAGGGTGTCCTTACGTTCACAGGTAACCGCAATAGTTCAATTACATATTTCGGTGACCTTCAAAGTGGAAAAGCTAACGGTACGGGTTTTGGATATTGGAAAAGCGGTAGCACCTACGAGGGCAACTGGAAAGAAAATATGCGACACGGAAAGGGCACTTTTTTGTGGGCTGATGGGGAAAAATACACAGGGGATTACGTGAATGATCAGCGTGAAGGTTATGGAATTTACACAGCCAAAGCTGGTCGTTACGAGGGTCAGTGGCTAAACGATATGCGTCATGGAGAAGGAAAACTCTATGAACCAAATGGAAAACTAAAGGTACATGGTGTGTGGGAGAAGGATAAATTAGTGAAAACAATAAAATGAAGAGCATATTAATTTTTGCCATTACCTCATTCTTGTTCATTAATTCAATTATAAGTTGTGGTGATAAAAAGAAAGAAGAAAAACTACCCATCCTCGGCTACCGCGAAGTAGTAGCCAAAGAGATTGACGGTAAGAAAGTTATCGATACGGTTTATCATACCATTGCCAATTTCTCTTTTGTGGATCAGGATAGCATGATTGTTACCAACGAAACCTTTTCCGGAAAAATTTATGTAACCGATTTTTTCTTTACCTCCTGCCGCACCATCTGCCCTATCATGAAAACACAAATGCTACGGGTGTACAACGCCATTGAAGATATGCCTGATGTGGCGATACTTTCGCATACCATTGATCCGGAACACGACACCGTTGCGCTGCTACACGATTTTGCCGACCGGCTGGGCGTGACCAGTGACAAGTGGCATTTCGTAACCGGTGAGCAGGAAAAAATTTACGACATCGCACAAACAAGTTACTTCGCTACCGCCATGGTTGATAAAACTGAACCTGATGGCTTTATTCACAGCGGTGCATTTTTACTAATCGATAAACAGCGCAGGATACGCGGAAAATACGATGGCACCGTGGAAGAAGATGTGAACCGGTTGATTAAAGATATTAAGCGTTTGCGCTATGAGTAAAAGACATAGAGCAATCTTTCTCATAGGGTTGTTGTTTTCTCCCGGATGGGCACTCGCACAGACTAAAAATCAGGAATCCCTCCTATCAGGAGAATTGATCACTAAAAATACAAGCGACACACTTCTTATCGCGCTCCACCAAAACCTGATTATAGTTGAGGCTTCGGTGCTCAATGTTAAAAGAAAATTTCTGCTGGATACGGGGGCCCCAACGGTCATTTCTGCCGGGCTGCAAAATGAAATAAAAGCCGACACCATCTTTACCATAGAACTATCAGATATACATGAAGTTTCACGGTCAACGGCCTTTGTTTCACTTAAACTGGTCAGTTTAGGGAAGTTGCAATTCCAGGAAATACCGGCCGGTGTAATGGATGCACAAAATCCCTTTTTTGAATGCTTGGGTATTGATGGAATTATTGGAAGCAACCTCCTGCACCACACGGCTATTCGAATAGACAGCCGGGCCAACCAAATCATCATCGCAGATAAAGTTGAAACAACACCAACTCAAAAGCCGGTAGCGCTAAACCTCGATCAACAAAAATCACCTTACCTGAAAATTAATCCGGGACCAAGAACTTCTGAGGAACTGCTTTTTGATACAGGGTTCACCGGCTTATATTCTTTGTGCAATAGAAATTATAAATTCTTTACAAACAGAAACCGATTGAAAAAAGTGGAACTATCAAAAGGCATCGGATCATCTACCCTGGGCCTATACGGAACCGGAGATAATCCGGATACCACTTATCTGTTAAGACTTCGATTTCTGAAGGTCAACGAGACTAAACTTTCGCGCCCGATTATCACCACAAGTCCCGATCGAAATTCAAAGCTTGGGGCTGAACTATTTCAATATGGTGTTATTACGCTCGACTATACTCAGAAGCGGTTTTGGTTTGAACCCTACACCAATCAAATGCCCATCACCGAATCGTATTGGGGTTTTGAGCCTTCGGTGGCAAGTGGATACCTGATTGTTGGCAGGGTTTGGCAAAACTCAAATGCTCAGCAGGCAGGCCTAATGGCGGGGCAACGAATTCTCATGGTAAATAAAATGAGGCTATCCGCTGCTTCGTTTTGTGATGCCTCCGATGAGCTGAAAGACCTTGCCGACAAAGGTGAATTGACACTTGAGGTTGAAGAAGCGGATGGTAGGGTTAAAACCATATCAATTAAAAAGGAATTGGTTAAATAATCGATAACAACCCGTATCCCATTAACGTTGGCCACACGCTTTATGGTGGCTGCTGTTTAACAAAATAGTAACAACCCATTTGGCGTCCATTTAGGCTTTTTGAATACTATTCAACCGCCTATCCCCCCAAGTCTCAAAATATCTAATTCCGGTTGCGGATTGTCATGCCAGTGTGGTAACTTAGAATTCCTTTTTAGTTTTCGATCTCCTGTAATTACGTTTAACACTAAATTCCTTTTTATGGCAATTTTCAAACTTCATGTAAATGGCAAAACCCGCGAAGTAGATGTTGCACCCGATACGCCTTTATTGTGGGTATTGCGTGAATCGCTCGATCTGGCAGGAACTAAATTTGGCTGTGGCATCGCCCAATGCGGTGCTTGTACGGTTCATCTTGATGGCGAAGCTGTGCGATCCTGTTCTATGCCCGTCTCGGCTGTAGGCACGGGTAAAGTTGTTACTATTGAAGGTCTGTCAGAAAAAGGCGATCACCCGGTACAACAAGCATGGCTTGAGGTTGACGTAATGCAATGCGGCTATTGCCAGGCCGGCCAGATGATGTCGGCTGCTGCTTTGCTCAAGAAAAATCCGAACCCCAGCGATGAGGAAATATTTACAGCGATGAATGGAAACATTTGCCGTTGTGGTACCTATGTGCGCATACGCGAGGCTGTAAAAAAAGCCGCCACAATAAGTTGATTGGTCGCGGTTAAAAAACCTTTAAATACTCACCATGGAAATTGTAAAAACACATTTTAATAGAAGATCCTTTATAAAAGTATCGGCTGCTGCCGGTGGCGGAATCATGATCGGCTTTAACTGGCTGATGTCATGTTCGCCCGGTAACGAAAAGCTTGGCGAACTTGCCTTACCCGATGAATGGTTCGACATAAATGCTTACCTGAAAATTGGTAACAACGGTGTAGTCACCATCTTTTCTCAAAATCCGGAAATCGGACAGAATGTAAAAACTGCCATGCCTATGATTGTGGCCGAAGAGCTGGATGTGGACTGGGGTAAGGTGTTGGTAGAGCAAGCTCCTCTGAATACAGAAAAATTCAACCGGCAATTGGCGGGCGGTAGCCAATCTATCCGGCAGGAATGGAAAAGCCTGCGGGTGGCCGGTGCAACCGCCAGGCGTTTGTTGATGGAGGCGGCTGCGAAAAAATTGGAGGTTCCAGTAAGTGAACTAAGTACCGATAAGGGCGTGATTAAAAACACATCAGGAAAATCGATTGGATATGGTGAAGTGGCCTCACTGGCCGTAAGTGTTGAAGTGCCTGAAGAAATTCAGTTAAAAGACCCTAAAGATTTTAAGATCATCGGTAAGCCAACAAAAAATGTTGACGGCAAAAAAGTAATTAATGGCGAACCTTTATTCGGATTTGACATTAAACGCGAGGGCATGTTAATCGCCATGATTGCACATGCTCCGGCATTTGGTATGCGACCAAAATCGGTTGATGATTCAGCGGCACGTTCCATGCCTGGTGTTAAAGATGTGTTCATCATAAACTCGCTACCGGATGGTGTAGAACGCCAGTGGTCGGATGTAAATGCTTTCCCTGAGTTGGTTGTGGTTGTCGGTAACAGCACCTGGGAAGTAATGAAAGCCAAAAAAGCACTCAAGATTGAATGGGAGGCCACCTCAAAACTTGAAAGTACCGATGAGTACGAAAAAGCCCTCACAGACCTATTGGAGAAAAAAGCAGATGAGCCTGCACGGAAAGATGGGAATCCGGATGAAGCCTTTAAAAAAGCCGCGAAGGTAATTGAGCGAACCTACAGCGCACCCTTTCTGGCACACAACACCATGGAGCCCATGAATTTCTTTGCCCATGTTACGGCTGAAAAAGCTGAGTTGATTGGTCCCATTCAAACTCCCGCCCAATTGCGCACAACTGTTTCCAAGGTTTTGGGTATGCCGGAAGAAAAGATTTCAGTAGACATGACTCGCCAGGGAGGAGGATTTGGACGAAGACTGTACGGAAACTTTGGTGTTGAAGCCGCTGTGATTTCAAAGCGTGCCAATGCTCCGGTGAAGTTGGTCTACACACGCGAAGATGACATCACCCAAGGCACTTACCGCCCGGCATACAAAGTGAAGTATCAGGCAGCCATCGACAAAAATAATAACCTGGTTGGTATAAAGATTCGGGGAGCAGGCATTCATGAAAGTCCTGTATTTGCCAATCGCTTTCCTGCCGGTGCGGTTGATCATTACCTGGTAGAAAACCATTCACTTGATTCAAACATTACCACGGGTGCCTGGCGTGCACCACGATCAAATTTCATTGCGGTTGCTGAACAATGCTTCCTCGATGAAGTGGCTGAAGCGGTGGGTAAAGACCCGATCGATTTCAGGATTGAACTTCTTGAACGTGCTGCTGCCAAACCGGTAGGCGAACGAAACGATTATGATGCTGCACGTTATGCTGGTGTATTGAAACTTGTGCGCGAAAAATCAGGATGGAACGAAAAGAAAGACGGAATCAGCAGAGGAGTCTCCGCATATTTCTGCCATAATTCATATGTAGCCCAGGTGGTTGATATCGTTATGAAAGATGGAAAACCCATCATCCAGAAAGTTTGGTGCGCTGCCGACTGTGGTATTGTTGTGAACCCACATGGCGCTATAAACCAAATGGAGGGCTGTGTAGTGGATGGCATCGGGCATGCCATGTACAGCACCATGACGTTTAAAGAAGGCAAAGCCGACCAAAGCAATTTTCACAACTACAAGCTGATACGAAATAGCGAAGCACCTCGCGAAATCGAGTGCTTCTTTGTCGATAATGGAATTGATCCGACTGGATTAGGAGAACCCGGTTTGCCTCCTGTGGGTGCTGCATTGGCCAACGCCTTGTATGCCGCCACTGGTAAACGGTTAACTACTCAGCCTTTTGCGCAAGCGGATCTGGTAAATATTGAACGAATGTGATTTTTCGATTTTTGCGCAGGGCAGTTCTCGCTTTCAACTTTTTTCTACTTGCATTTTCCCTGATTCAAGGTTGCGGTCAGTCTGGTACTGACCGCAACGCTTCGAATAAATTCACGCACTACTTCCGGCAAGGCGAACAACTTTACACGCAGCATTGCAGCAATTGCCACCAAGCCAACGGAACCGGACTAGGAAGGGTTTATCCGCCCTTGAACAAATCGGATTTTATGGAGAACAACTTCGAACAGGTACTTTGTCTGATGCGAAATGGAATAAAAGGTGAGCTGATTGTCAATGGTATCCACTATAACCAGGCTATGCCTGGTGTACCCACTCTCACCAACCTGGAAATTGCCGAAATTGCCACCTACATTTACAATGCGTGGGAATACCAGCGGGGACTTGTTGACGTTAAAGAGGCAGATAAAATTTTGAATGCATGCACGCCACACTAAAAGGGATTGATTATCAAAAATGTTTTTTGTTCTTTTTATTTTTTTTTCCATCACTTGCCTATGCACAGTATGCAAACACCTTTGAAGAAGGTCTGGCGTTAGAGAAAGCCTTCAAAACTGAACAAGCTTTTGAAAAATTTGAGGCGGTCATTAAGCAAAACCCAAAACATCCGAAAGCTTACACACACGCCAGCCGCATGCTATCAAATATGGGCGGACGGCTACCCATGAGCAAACTGGAAGAAAAGCGAAAGTTGTTGGAAAAAGCCCGCAAGTATGCAGAAAAAAGTATTGAACTAAGCCCAGATGATCCGGACGCCCGGCTGGCGCATATTATTTCACTGGGGTTGCTATCTGAAATTTCAAGAAACCCACGTGAAAAAGTTTTGGATGCCAAACTCATTCATGGAGAAGCAAAAAAAATTATTGAACTCGACTCCCTTTACGGAGAAGCGTATTTCGTTTTAGGCAAATGGCAACTGGAATTGTCGCGGTTAAATTGGTTTGAATTGCTGGCCTGTAAATTACTGTTCGGTGGTCTGCCTGAAGAGATTTCTAAACAAGCTGCGTTAGAATATTTCAACAAAGCATTATCGATTAACCCCAACAGCATTTTATACCTGTTTGGTCAGGCATCAGCCTATGCCGATTTAGGTGAAAAGGAAAAGGCTGTGAAAGTTCTTCAGCGAGCATTAAAACTCCCGTTGTCAGAACCAGATGATGAACAACGGAAAGAACGCTGCAGGAATTTGTTAAATACTCTTCAGAAATAAATTCACAGAATTTGTAACGATATAATCTGTGGGCGTCAGCGAAATAATTGGGAAACAACTAAAATAAAACACGAATCACATTCAGATATCCAATCGTCATAGGATATTATTTGATTCCATAGTATTTTCACTTAACAGAAGCCATGAAAGAACTTAAAGCCATAGTAGAGGCATTCCGAAAAGTTGATTTTTCTCAACGGAAGGCTGCCCTGGCTACCGTGGTAAAAGTAAGAGGCTCATCCTATCGAAGCCCAGGCGCACGCATGCTCATCACCGATGACGGAAAATGGGTGGGCTCCATCAGCGGAGGCTGCCTGGAGGGTGATGCGCTGCGGAAGGCCAGGCAAGTGATGACGGATAACCAACCCATGACGGTAACGTACGATACCCGCGAAGAGAGTAATCAAAACCTGGGGATCGGATTAGGCTGTAATGGAGTAATCGATGTTCTGATTGAACCGGTTTCAAATGAAAAAGCAAACACCGTAAAACTTTTCGAAACCATCATAGCAAAACATGAGCCTGTAGCTTTTGCTACGGGTATTGCAGGAAAATTTGCCGGAGAAAAATTAGTGCTTGATGCCAACGCAAATGTGCTTGAGAAATTCTCTTCCGATCAACTCAATACTTCTGTTGTTAAAGATTTACAAGGTGTGTTTGACAATCACAAGAGTGAAACAAAAATCTTTGGTGACCATGAGGTTTTTATGGAACTCATTCAACCCAATATTAACCTGATCATTTTCGGTGGAGGGTTCGATGCCCGGCCGGTAAGCACGATGGCTAAAGCACTGGGTTGGGATGTTCAGGTTACCGATGAATGTGTAGCGCACATTGCTCCTGTTTTTTTTCCAACCGCAGATAAGCTATCCCTTTGCCAGCGTGAGTTTATCGATCGCGATTTTGTCATCACACCCTATACTGCCTGCGTGTTGATGTCACACAATTATGATTACGACAGAGATGTTTTAAAGAAAGTTATCGCCACCGAAACACCCTATATTGGTATTCTCGGTCCACGTAAGCGCTTCGATAAAATGCTGGAAGAGTTTAAACACTCAGGACTTGAATTAACCACAGAACAGCATCATCGAATTCACTCCCCCATCGGTTTGGACATCGGTGCTGAGACACCTGATGAAATTGCGCTATCCATTCTGGCTGAGATTCAAAGTAAATTTGCCAACCGATCAGGAGGCTTCCTGAAATACCGAACAGGTCCCATTCATCATCGTGATAAGAAAACCGATCAGATCTTCAAACAGGTATTGCTTACGCATTCAGAAGGTTCGCAAGGCACAAACGGATAATCCTACAGCATGATTACATCGCAGCATAACGCGATTACCATCATCATCCTGGCGGCAGGTGCCTCCACGCGTATGGGCCAGCCCAAGCAATTGATAAAACTTAATGGCTATTCGCTTCTCGAACATGCCGTGCTTACCGCAAAAAATTCAAAAGCCGATCAGGTAATAGTTGTATTAGGAAGTGAAAGTGAGAAGAGCATGGGGGCCATTGAACATTTACCGGTTGAAATTGTAGTGAATGATCAGTGGAACGAAGGCATGGGTAGCTCACTAAAAAAAGGACTGACCGCATGCGAGGAAAAATTTCCGGAAACACGAGCCACCCTGATTATGGTGTGCGACCAGCCCAGCATAACCACACATCATCTGAATAATTTAATCGACACGTATTCCAAAACTCAGAAACCTATAGTGGCTTCTCAGTACACCTCAACATTCGGTGTGCCTGCCGTTTTTGATCATACACTTTTTCAGGAAATTCTTCAGTTACCTGATCGTCAGGGTGCCAAGAATATCGTAATGAAACACCAGAAAAACCTTTTGGCTGTTGACCTGCCGGGTGGCGAAATTGATTTGGATACTCCCGAGGATTTATTGCGCTATAAGAAGCACATTGACAATTGTTAATAATAATCATAGAGTACAAATCAGAAACTCAGCTTAAACCGGATGAATACCCGGTGGTTCAATCCTTTGAATACACCGCTTTGTTCAGCAAAAAAAGATTGCCAGAAGAGGTTGACATCCAGGTTGGTTGCCACGTTGTACTGGAGCCCCGGCAGCAAAATCAATAAGTTGGTCTTCGGTGCATACACTGAACCCAGGCTGGCAGTAAATAGCGGTGTTACTTGTTTGGAAAAAAAAGTGATCACGTTCCATTGTGTGGGCATCGGATTGCGTGGTGACAGTTCAAGAGAAGCGACTGACCACTGACTGATGGGTTCATTCAGGCCCCGGCTGTTGTATAAGCCACCTCCGCTAACGTACCAGCCCGAACTGAAGATGTAATCGGCCTCCAGAGAAATATTCAACTGATCAATAACCTCGTGGTGTAGTACGAAGTATTGCACTTCACCTTTAAATCCGGCATTACCAATGCTGCCCGACCAGCCTGCACCCACCGTGGGCTGATCCAAATACCAACCGCCAATTACCTGAACATCATAATTCGATCGGTTGAAGAAGTAACGGCCGGCTGCAATGATATTATTTTCCATGTTGCTGCTGCGGGAAATAGCAAATTCGGTAAACGACATGCCGCTGAACTGATAGTGGGCTTTCACGGCATCACAGGCCGGACGTTCCTCATAATCAAAATCAAGGAAATTATAGGTGTTGAACAGATCGTTTGGGTTCCAGGTAGTTGATATTCCCCAGTTGATGCGCTGCCGTCCCGCACGCACATTCCATTGATCGGTAGCATATTCCACCCACAGCCGGTCGATGTTGGTGTACAGCAGCATGCTCTCGGTTTCAAACCAGGTGATCGCCAGGTTGGCCCACTCACTGCTGTAGGGCAAACCGGAGGAAAAATCAGGAACGAGCCGTACTTCCTCCCCCCAAAAGAGGCGGTTACGCATTTCCACACCAGCGGTGATTTTTTTTGTTGGTTGATACCGGAAGTTAAGTCGGTTGTGGATCAGGTTGCCAGTGATGAGGTCATTGAAGTCTCCGCTGAAGTTCAGCGTCTGCATATCTTTTATATACCCGGTCATGGTGAGCGGCCTGACACGGACACTGTCCTGAGCTACTGCAAAGGAAGCTGTCAGAAGGCATCCGATGACGCACATCAGTCTCATGGCTCATGCCGGTGAAATTCCATGAGGCAGTGACGTGTCTACCACGGCTGTATCAGAAAAAATCTTTCCATCCACCAAAGTGATCACCCGCCTCGCACGTTCAATCACGCGTTGATCGTGCGTAGAGAAAATGAAGGTCATGTTTTCTTCCTGGTTGAGTTTAGCCATTATGTCGAGTAGATTGGCGGCTGACTTCGAGTCGAGGTTGGCTGTGGGTTCATCAGCCAGCACCACCTGCGGCCGCGATGCCAGGGCACGTGCAACTGCCACACGCTGCTGCTGCCCGCCCGAAAGCTGAGCCGGACGCGTATCCAACTTGTCTTCCAGTCCGATCTGATGGAACAGCGTTTCAACACGCTGATTGATTTCGTTTTTTGGTAATCCCTGCAGTTGCATAATTAGTTCAACATTTTCACGCGCAGAAAGCACCGGAATTAGATTAAACGCCTGAAACACAAAGCCGATGTTTCTCAACCGAAAGTCGATCAATTGGTTGGCGGAAAGACGTGTGATATCCGTACCATGGATCATGATGCTGCCAGTATCGGGCTTATCGAGTCCGCCAATCAGGTTGAGCAGTGTTGTCTTTCCCGAACCTGAAGGCCCAACCAAGGCAGTAAATTCACCCCGCTCCAGGTGCATATGCACACTATTCACCGCCACCACCGGTATAGTTTTGGGGTTGTAGGTTTTCGTGACATGATGCGCATCAATAATCGTATCCATAATAGAAAATTTTATTGCCGCATAGCCTCCACCGGAACAAGCCGTAATGCCTTATAAGATGGAAAGAGTGAAGCCAGCAAGGCAGTAACACCAACGATATACAATACAAGCGGAATTTTTAACCACGGAAACTCCGGGTAAAGCAGGCTGCTAAAACCAAAACCCGACATAGCCGCACCGGAAAAAGATGAAATGTCTATACCGGATTGGTTGAAATACATAATGACCAGCCACGATAGAATTAGGCCGAATGGAGCACCGGCCAGTGTCAGCAATACTGTCTCCCACAATACCAGCAGGAACAACCGAAGCTTGTTCATTCCCAAGGCCACCAGCATACCGATTTCGCGGGTGCGTTCAAGTATAGCCATCAGCATGGTGTTGATGATACCGAACATCAGTGCCAGCATGATGATGCCAATGAAAATGATGGAATAGGTATCGGTAGTTTCGATCATCAACTTTGTTTCCGGAGATAACTGCTGCCAGTTCTCGATCATCAATTCCGGATAACGCCCGCTCAGTTTCTGTTGTGCCACAACTAATTCATTATCGCTGTTTAACAACACCGCGATTTCATGACACGCATCCTCCAACAGCATCAGCCGGTTTAAATCCGCTGATTGCACATAAACATTGCGCTCATCAAGTGGTGCATTGGCCGATTGGTAAATACCTGTTACGCGAAATGCAGCAGAAACAATATTATACTCCCTGTCTGTAAACGTAAGCACCAGCTTGCTGCCTAAGCTGATCTTTACTTTATCAGCCAGCTTTTTACCGATGACTATCGGATTGCGCCTATCGCCTACTAATCCTTCACCTTCGATCAATTTGTCATTTAATCGGGAAACTAAATGTTCATCGTCCTGCTGTACACCGGTTATCTGTACACCGGCACTGCCTGTACTTGTGGCCAGCATGCCATGGGCGATGGTACGTGCCGAGACAGCTTTTACATAATCCTCTGAACGGATCAATTCAACGATTTCCATGGCATGTTCGATGCTATAAATAGCCTCGTAATCTTTCTGAAACTCCGGATTATGCAACTGGAGATGGCTCACCTCCTGCCGGATGACAGTATTCAGCCGATCGGTGAGCATGCCATCATACAACCCCATAATAAATATGCCCGCCACCAAACCCAAGGCGATCGAGGTGATAATGACCACGCTGCGAACCTTGTTACGCCAGATATTCCGCCATGCCATACTGACTATCATATCATTTCTTCATTGCCGTTACTGCATCCAGTCGCCATATCGTAATCATCGGATAGAGGGATAACACGAAACCCATGATCAGTACAATGATTCCTTGTGTTATGAAAATCCACACATCAGTGGAAGCCGGGAACACCGGCTCAAATCCAAACCGCGAATACACATCCGCCAGTTCACCGCCAAAACGTATTGGGTGCACGTACAGATACCAAACTACCGGAACACTGCCCAACATACCGGCCAGGCAGCCAACCACTACGTTCAACACCGATTCCATCAGCAGTACTACGACAAGCTTTTGTTTTTTCATGCCGATTGCGATCAGCATGCCGAGTTCATATTTGCGTTCAGCCATCAGCATAAGCAGCGTGCCGAATATGCCAAAGCCAATGAGCAGGTAAAGGATTCCGGATATGATGTACATGCTACCCTTATCCGTTTTGATATGTTGATCCACTTCCGGCATCATCTCCTTCCATGTCATCACTTCATATCCCTCCCCGATTGCCTGTTGCACCTCCTGGGCAATGCGTTCCAGTTTTTTGTCGGAACGAATCGACAGTACCTTTGATGTCACCAGGTATTCAGCACTGAAAAATTCCTGTGCCACCGATAACGGCAAATAGAGCAACTGCTCATTCAGTTCGGGCGAACCGAAACGCACCAGTCCGATTACCCGGTATTTACCAGCCGCCATAGCACCATGATAGCCCTGACTGATGAGGATAATGGTATCGTGTACCTGCAGCTTCAGTCGTTTGGCCAGCCCTTCTGACAATAACGCTACCGGACGATGATCATCCAGTTCAAAGTAGTCTCCGGAAATCACTTTGGCGTGAAGTTGTGTAATAGCCTTTTCACCTTGCGGATCAACACCTACCACCATGCACCCTTTGGTGATCTCCTCCACCGAAGCAAGCGCATAGGATTCTATTCGGGAAGCAACTGAAACCACTTCCGGATGACGGGTTATCGTATTCTCAACACCTGTATTCTGCTCGAATCCGTTATCCAAAATCTGCTGATCCCAGTACCCAGCTTTATGTACCTGGATATAACCACTGTAAAAACTCACCATGTTGCGGATGAAGTGATCGAACACTCCGTCCTGCAAGCTGTTGGTGGTCACACTAAGCAGTACGGCAAAAAACACAGCCGATTGGGTAACGATTGTCCGGCTGCGGTTACGCCATAAATTTTTCCACGCTAGTTTTAGCAACCACATATCATCGAAGATTTTTCATTTGTTGCAACGTGAAGAAGGCATCATCAATAGACTTGTCGAAAAGCAGATAGGAATAAACGATCTCCGTCTTCTGGTTTTTCTTGTCCATGGGTATCATCTCCACCCGTGTGGGAATCATCCGTCCGCCCATCGGCTTTATTTCCAAAGAGTTCATGATATTGATCAGGGTACCATCTTCATCGTAAAACTTCATGTGCATTTCCACGAAATTCTTTTTATCGATATACATCTTCAATGCACCCCACACCACAGCAGCCTCTGGCTTGGGCACCATACGGATAATGTGACATTCTACACCGCGGATGACCGTATCACCTGCAAAGCTGTGGGTATAGTCTTCCACCACAGAGGATTCTTTCACCAGGTCATCGTTGGTAAAATCGGTGCCCATCCACGACTGCGACATCATGGACGGGGGCAACTTGATGCTTCGCTCGAGGGTCGGCACCCAGTTCCAGACTTCCTTTTTGCGTTTCAGAAAAGCAACGCCTTTGTCCTTGGCTGGTGAGGTGATCAGGATCATGGCATACTCGTTTCCTTTCATCCATGTCTTTACCCCCATCTCACGCGTCCAGGTTGGACGGATGGTTTTGATCACCATCTCGGCTTGCATGGTATTACCGCGCATATTCGCATCCGTTTTACGCACTATTTCTTCGGCCGTCATGACTGGCTGCGCAGCAAGCAGGTGATGCAGCCCCCAGACAAGAATAAAAAATACCGCTACTCGCATAGAAAATGGCTGGCTGGTGAGGTGGGTAAGGTAGCTGTGGTGTGGTCTAAAAAAAATGACATTCGTTCTGAAAAAACCAAACGAATGTCATTCACAATAGAAATTGAGATTATCTACATGCCTAACGGGAAGGAAACGTTAGCCCTTAAAGTATACTTGTTCATTGAAAAGCGACACTTATCTTTGACGCTTTATGAGATTAATCTTTTTGTCGTTGCTGCTGATAAGTACGGTTCAGCAGGTTTTTTCCGACTCCTATTATACGTTCACCGATAACGGAAAGGTAGGCCTTAAAAATCAACAGGGCACCATCCTTGTGCCGGCCCAATATGAAGCACTGGGTTGGAGTGATGGTTCATTTTCTGTGGTTGAAAAAGTTACCGGGTATAAACTTAACGATCAGTGGGGTCTGATCAGTATTAGCAATCAACAAGTTACAAAACCAGTTTACAGTTCTTTAACTCCTGCCCCACCCAATCTTTTTATTGCCAGTAAGCAATCAGCCTTGTCACTTCGGATTAGCACCGGTTGTATTACTGCCACCGGTAAAATCATTATCCCGTTTCAATATGCCGGAATAAGGATACACCATTCAAGGGCAGTTGTGTACACCCTTGATGGCGGAGTACTGAAATACGGATTGATCGACCTGGAACACAAACTGCTGATCCCTCAGGTCTACCAGAATATCTATCCGTTAGGGAGTTTGCGCTTTGGTGTTCAGAACTTTCAGCAGAAAACATCTTTGTTTTCAGAAAACGGAAAACAGATTACCGGATTTGATATCGACAGTATTTCACCCATACAAAATAACCTCGCCATTATTTACCAGAATGGAAAACAAGGCCTGATGAATCGCGAAGGTGTTATTATTAAGGAACCTGCGTTCCGCGAAATTAAATTAGATAGTGGTGTTCCGGAAGCACGTTTGTCAAATGAATGGCACATTCTTACAGCAAGTAATTCCCTGGTAAAAAAAGTTGAAGCCGACTCCCTGCTGCCAGTTGGCAACAACCGTATCAAATTTGTATCCGCCACAGGAACACAAGTAGTGGACCTTGACTTGAACAAGGTCAGTAAAGAAGAAGTATCCCGGCTTCAACCCTTTAGACATGGTCTGGCCGTTTTTTCCATTAAGCAACTTAAAGGTGTGATGAAGGAAGACGGATCCGTTTTATTACCTCCTGCTTTTCAACAAGTGCATATCGGCCCGGATTATATCATCACATCAGCTCAAAGCCAGGGAAAGGAATTTTCGGCTTTATATACGCTTACCGGAAACCGCCTTACCAGTAAAGCCTATGACCGGATTCAAAGCTTCAATGGATCATTTTACCCGGTACAGAAAAACGGTTTCTACGGTGGCATTGATCATCAGGGAAAAGAAATCCTTGCGTGTGCATACGATAGCCTGGTGAGTGTGTATGAAGATTTGGTTGCGGTGAAATTCAAGGGTGCGTATGGAATTATTAATCTGAAGGAAGAGTGGAAAATTATACCTCAGCCCAATCCGATTAAGTTGCTTAACGCTGATCGTTATTTTGAGTTTTCTGATAACCTGACTTTTTTGAAATCCATCACCGGCACAACCATTTACTTTACGAGCAACCCATTTGAAATTGCAGGAGATAACCTGATCGAAACAATTTCAAACGGTGGAAAATGGACAATTAATTTTAACGGGCAGATCATTCATCGCGAAGAACCGCATGACGAACGTAATGAAAAAATTTATCCCTCAAGTGAAGGGCTACGGGGCATCAAGAAAAACGGAAAATATGGCTTTATTGACGATAAAGGCAGGCTTCGCATTGCCAATCGCTATGAGGATATTCTTCCGTTTCAAGAAGGATTAGCCGGTGCAAAAATCAGGGGCAAGTGGGGCTACATTAATCGGGAAGACAAAATTGCTATTCAACCTGTATTTGAAGAAGTGAGTTCATTTACCACAGGCTACGCGCTGGTGAAACAAAATGGAAAGTATGGTTTCTTGCAACGCGATGGAAATTTAGCATTGGATGTGCGCTATGATAATATCAAGTTGCTGGAGAACGGAAGAATTTTAATCACTGTCGGCAATACTGTAGGTCTTGCTGATGCCGATGGAAATATTTTGCTTCAACCCAAGTATGAATTCATCGATGATCTTCATAATGGCTTCGTTATTGTAAAGCAGAATGGCCACTATGGTTTGGTAACCCAGCAAGGACTAAGCACCATACCCCTTCAATACGATTTACTGCTTTATGAACCGGTAAAAAATGTATTCTTTGGTATGAAGAAAAGTGAATTCAGGGAACTGAAACTCTGAATCAAGGATGATTGAGTACTTGAGTCGACTTCGACAAATCAGTTACAAAAAAGAAAGGGCCTTGCGGCCCTCTCATTATTTTTACTACTGTTTTAAATTAATCCTTCTTTGGAGCATTGCTCGGCCCCTGGCCTTTACCGGAGTCCGATATCGCCTGGCGCATGCCTGTATCAGCCTGAACATTTTGCATCCGGTAGTAATCCATCACGCCCAAATTTCCTTTTACAAATGATTCAGCAATGGCTTTTGGAATTTCGGCCTCAGCCAAAATTACTTTGGCTCGGGCTTCTTGCGCCTTGGCTTTCATTTCCTGCTCTTCGGCAACCGCCATCGCTCTGCGCTCTTCAGCCTTTGCTTCTGCTACTTTCAAATCGGCTGATGCCTGATCGATTTGCAATTTTGCACCAATGTTTGCGCCCACATCTACGTCAGCAATATCAATAGAAAGAATTTGAAAAGCTGTTCCTGCATCCAATCCGCGCGACAAAACAACTTTTGAAATTTTATCTGGATTTTCCAACACCTCTTTATGTGATTTTGCCGAACCGATTGCTGTTACAATACCTTCACCCACACGGGCAAGAATGGTATCCTCACCAGCACCACCCACTAACTGTTGAATAGCAGCGCGCACCGTTACACGTGCAATAGCAATAAGCTGAATACCATCAGCAGCAACCGCAGCAACTTTGGGGGTTGTGATAACTTTGGGGTTAACCGAAATCTGCACCGCCTGAAACACATCGCGACCGGCAAGATCAATAGCCGTAGCTTGTTTGAAGTCGAGGTGAATGTTTGCTTTCTCAGCTGAAATTAATGCGCGTATAACATTCGGAACATTACCACCCGCCAGGTAGTGCGTTTCCAGTTCTGTTGACGTTAATTTCAAACCAGCCTTGGTTGCTGTAATTAATGATTCAACGATAACACGTGGCGGAACCTTACGAATGCGCATGAATACGAGCTCGAATAGCCCTACACGAACACCACTAAACAACGCGGTGATCCACAGGTTAATCGGCACGAAGTAGAGAAAAATAAAAAACAGGACAATCCCTGCGAAGACCATAAAAAGAAGCATTGCACCTTCAAGTTCCATATTGATTTAGGGTTTAATTAATGGGTTCAACAACAATATCGTTGGTTTGAATTTGAATAATTTTTACACGTGTACCTGCCGCAAGATAGTCGCCATTGGTTTTAACTTCAACCATTTTACCCTTGAATTCTGCAGTACCCATGGGCCGCAACGCTGAGGAAGCAATACCTTCTGCGCCAACTGCTAAAGCACCAAGAATACCCTCATTTACCTTACTGTCGATACTGGTTTTGAGCGAAAACTTTTTCCACGCACCCTTTCGAAAACTCATGTAAAGCACCACCGCAAGGGTTACTAAAGTGCCCAGTAAAATCCAGGAACCGGTCTCGCTTCCAAATTCGCTATAGCCGAATATCAATCCAACTACCGTGAAGACCAATCCCAGTAACCCCACCACCGTTGTACCCGGTATAAAAATAACTTCTACGACAATCATTATGATACCGGCAAGAATTAAAGCTGCTATTGCTAACCACATGAGCATAGGAAATTTTCAAAAGGAATCAAAAGTACAAAAAGAAGCTTCACGACTTCGTTAAGCCTCTTTTATATTTTTAAGCAAGCATTTAGTAGGCCCGTGCAAACAATACGCGTCTGCCGGAAGGCTTTCCTGAATAAATGCAAGAGCCACTTTCTTCCACTGCATCCAATGGAATGCACCGGATAGTAGCCTTCGTCTGGTCTTTTATATAAGCTTCCGTTTCAGCTGTGCCATCCCAGTGCGCGGAAACAAAGCCGCCCTTCGAATCAAGAACTTTCTTAAACTCCTCAAAAGAATTAACGGCAGTGATCATACTATTTCTGAACGTTAACGCCCGGTTAAAAATATTTTCCTGAATTGTATTCAATAATTCGGGAATTTGACTGGCTACATCATCCAGTTTCATCACTTGTTTTTCCTTGGTGTCGCGTCTGGCCACTTCAACGGTTCCATTATCAAGATCACGTGGACCAATCGCCAATCGCACCGGCACACCTTTCAATTCCCACTCGGCAAACTTGAATCCCGGTTTATGGGTATCGCGGTTATCAAATTTTACTGACAAGCCTTTTTCACGAAGCGTCTTAACTATTGTGTTTACCTTTTCAGAAACTCTGGCCAACTCCTCATCGGTTCTGAAAATCGGAACAATAACCACATGAATGGGTGCAAGTTTGGGTGGCAACACCAACCCATCATCATCAGAATGTGCCATAATGAGGGCGCCCATCAAACGTGTACTCACACCCCATGAGGTTCCCCATACATATTCAAGCTTGCCATCTTTGCCTGCATATTGCACATTGAAGGCTTTGGCAAAATTCTGACCGAGAAAGTGTGACGTTCCGGCTTGCAACGCTTTGCCATCTTGCATCATACCCTCAATACAATACGTATCAATTGCTCCCGGAAATTTTTCACCTTCCGACTTTTTTCCTTTTATCACCGGCATGGCCATGTATTGCTCCGCAAACGTAGCGTATACATCCAGCATTTGTTTGGTTTCTTTCACCGCTTCACCAGCGGTTGCATGTGCCGTATGACCTTCCTGCCAAAGAAACTCAGCTGTTCGAAGAAATAACCGGGTGCGCATTTCCCAACGAACAACATTGGCCCATTGGTTAATGAGCAAAGGCAAATCACGGTAGGATTGAATCCACTTCTTATAGGTACTCCAGATGATCGCTTCGCTGGTAGGGCGAACGACCAGCTCCTCTTCCAGTTTTGCATCCGGATCGACAATCAATTTGCCCTTTTTATCAGGATCATTTTTCAGACGATAATGGGTAACAATGGCACACTCCTTGGCAAAACCTTCTGCATTTTGTTCTTCTGCCTCAAACATACTTTTAGGCACAAAAAGCGGAAAATAGGCATTTACGTGCCCGGTTTCCTTGAACATGCCATCCAGTGCTTGTTGCATTTTCTCCCAGATGCTATACCCGTAGGGCTTAATCACCATACACCCACGCACATCTGAATGCTCTGCCAGGTCGGCCTTCTTCACTAACTCATTGTACCACAACGAATAATCCTCACTGCGGGAGGGAATTTCTTTGCCCATGTTGGTATAATTCTTGTTATTTTAGATATGCGGCAAATATACAGGCAGGAGGCCGCTAAAAAACGGATAAAGGGGCATTTTTGAGGATAAACCGGCTTAATTTCTTACCTTTATTGAACACAATTTGACAGTTTTAACGTTAATAGAGTATACAGAACGGATTCAAACAATACGCTTATGAAAACGAGAATAATAATAGGGATGTTGACAGTAGTAGGTGCAGGTGCGTTTGCTCAAGAGTATGATGATATGTATTTCCGTTCGAAAGACCGGGAAAAGCAAAATGCTACATTAAAAGCTGCAAAATCAGAAGAGGTTTATGCCAGCAATAGTTATGAAACCTTCAAAAAGAAGAATTTCACTGAACCCACCATGCTGGATGAGTACAGGAATCCCACGGATAGTTACTCAGCCCGTAACGTTAACCCAGAATATATTTCTCGTTCCTATTCTGAACAGGCCAGTGAAGACGAACAGAATTATTTCGTAGAGGGATATACTGCTGCAGTTACTACAAATGCCTTCGATTACAATCAAGGATATTACTACAATGGATGGAATGGAAACCAGATGAATAACATGAACATGTTCAATCCTGGTTGGTACGGACCCGCTTACTATAACAGATGGAATAACCCATGGGCATGGAATGATCCATGGATGAATCCCTACATGGGTATGGGAGGCATGGGAATGTATCCTTACATGGGCAGTGGCTGGAATATGTCACTTGGTTATGGAATGGGCTGGGGAAATCCCTGGAACAGTGGATGGAATATGGGATTAGGATACACATGGGGAAATTCATTTTACAATCCTATGCGTTGGCCTTCAAATTTATGGTATTGCCCTACAGGCAATCCTGGTCTGGTGAGTGATACACGAAGAGCCACTTATGCCAAGCCCGTTTCGCGCGCAGGGAATTACACCGCCTATAATCCGAATGCTAGTGTTACAAACAATGCAGTAAATAACCGAAGTACATCAGGTAGCAATGTTTCCAATGGTCGGGTTTCATCAACCCAACAAGGGGACGAACACTACAATCCGAGAAGAAGAGCAGCCATGATGAATGAAGCTTATTATAATTCGATTTCAAATTCAAGACAGTCGACAGATGGGATGCGCTCCAGTGGGAACAATAGCTATCAGCGAAGCAACTCATCATCATGGTCGAATAGCAATAGCAGTCCATCTCGTTCAAGCGGTATGTCTTCCGGATCTTCAAGCGGATATTCTGCCCCAGCCCGATCTTCGGGAGCAACGAGCACCGGAAGATCACGAGGCGGTAATTAAGCTCAACATCATATGAAGAGATTTATTGGGGTTCTGACACATCTCCCTGTTCTACTATTGTGCATGGATTTTAATATTGCCCAAAGTCAGAATTTTGTGCAGAATGCTCTTCTCTTCAGTTCAACACTGCCAGGCGGAAGCGCCAGGATTCAAGGATTAGGCGGAGCACAGATTGCGTTGGGCGGTGACTTTAGCCTGGCGTATTCCAATCCTGCCGGTTTAGGAATGTATAATCGGTCAGAGTTTGCTATTTCTGCCGCTGTGAACACCAATCAATTGGGTACTACGTATTTCAATAATGCTGACAACCAGAGTTTATCAAAGTTCAATATTCCAAGTCTTAGTTTAGTACTCCATACCCCAAAAAACACTTCTGGATTTATTGGAGGTACGTTTGGTATTTCGTTAACCCGTACCAACGACTTCAATGGTTCTATGCAATACGGTGGTGAAAACCCGAATACCTCAATTATTGATTATTTTATTGATCAGGCCAATGGAAGAACAACCAGTCAGTTTGATGAAGGGCAGTCGAATTTTAACACCCCCACTGGCTTGGCTTATTATAATTACCTTATTGGTCCAAAGAATATACTGGATCCTCCAGGACCAAATAATCAATACTTCACTGATGTGGCGGGAATAGCCCTTCAACGCGAATCCATCACCACCAAGGGTGCAACCAATCAATGGAGTATATCCTACGGTGGAAATTATAACGATAAAATATTTTTTGGTGCCGGAGTTGGAATAGCAACCCTTCGCTATGAATCATCCACCACATATTCGGAAGTATTTGAACAGGATGTATTATTTGATTTGAAACTTGATGAAGGTGTGTCCATTGAAGGCACAGGCTTTAATGCAACCCTTGGCGTCACACTTAGGCCGGCAAATGCCCTTCAACTAGGAGCTTCCCTTACAACGCCTACCTATTATCAACTTACCAGTGTATACAATGCTGAAATGTATACACGCTGGGATTCGTTCGACTATTACGCGGATGGCTCAGTAATACTAACAAATGAATTTGCAACAACCGATGAAGGTGGAGTTTTCACGGATTACAGTCTTACTACACCGTTAAAATTTTCAACCGGGGCCGCATTTTTTTTGAAAAATGGATTTATTACTGCTGATGTTGAGTTTACCAGTCCTGCGAAAGCAAAATATGGATCGGGTTCAGGGGGCTTTTCATTCTCCGATGAAAATGCAGTGATTGAAACCGCGTATCAGTCAGTAGTTAATTTCAGGTTAGGCGGAGAATACCGTTATAAAATATTCAGATTCAGAGCAGGGTACGGACTATTGGGTAATCCATACCAAAATGAAAATATCACCCACTCAAACAAGTACTGGAGTACAGGGATTGGCTTACGGAAAAAAGGATTTTTTGCAGATGCTGCTTTTGTTTCCCGTACAGCTGAATCATTTTACTTCCCCTATATTTTTTCCAATGGGTATGCTGATCCGGTTACGGTTAAGGCAAAATTTAATACGATAATGATTACAGCGGGGTTCAGCTTTTAAGTTCTCTCCCTTTTAATTAGTTTCGCTAAGGTATTTGCATCAATATCATCCGCACTAACTCTATGTAAAGCCTTCAAATAATATGGCAAGCGATCGTTCAACAACTTCCTGATTACACTGCTGATATCAATATCTTCCTGGGTGAGTAAAGGACGTTTTGATTTTTCTTTGGAGTTGATTCGCTCTGTAATAACATCTATTGATACATCTAAAAATATACTCAGTCCTTTGCTGTTCATGAAGTCAATACCCGAATAAAAGCATGGCGTACCCCCACCGGTAGCCATAACAAATTCATCACTTGCATCACTTACTTTTCGCAAAACGTGTGCTTCCTTTTCCCTAAACCAAGTCTCCCCTTCTGATTTAAAAATTTCAGCTATCGGCATCCTGCACTCCCTTTCTATCTCTGTATCTAAATCTATAAATGGCCGATGAAGTACATCGGACAGTTGTTTACCCAATGTACTCTTTCCTGATCCGGGCAAACCGATAAGAAAAATTTTCAATGGCATTATAGTAACTCCAATACTTCCGCGGCTGATGGTGTGTCGTTATAGTGCCACATTCCCTTAACCGTTCCGTTTACCCATAAGGTTAAGCCAGGGTTTGAGCGGATAATCGTTTTTAATACTGTAGCATCGGCAAAATAATAGGGAGCTGCCCATTGATGTTCGTGACGAAATGCCTCAACATCAACCGCTGAAGACGAGGTAAGGATGACCGCTTCAGCTTTTCCTTCCAGTTCCCTAATAAGCTTGGAGATACTTTCAGCATTTTTAACGGAAGCATCCTTTACATTGTAGGTAACAATCAAAAGTTTTACACCATCAAAAGTCTGCTGGGTAAAATTTTCGCCCTCTGCACTTTCCACCCGGTAATCAATAATCTTAGGACGATCGCCCTGACGCACTACCTTATCAATGCGGTCAACAAATGTATAGGTTGAATCCACCTGGCCAAGTTGGTCCATTGTGAGTTCCTTCTTGGCACCTACGTGTTCATAAATAAAGGTCATCACTACGCTATCTCGTTTTGCATTCGGAGGCAATTTCATTTGTTCAGGTATGTTGTTCCCAATTTTGTAGGCCCTGAAATCGATAAAAGGCAAATGGCGAATGGCATAAATGCCAAGAAAAAAACTAATGATGGTTACCCCGGCCATGACTGCATGACCCGCCCTGGAACGAAGCACTGAATCGTACGATTTACGATACCAAAACAAATGAAGAATGAACACAATCAGGATAAGATCTTTATAAAACGATTGCCATGGGGTTAGCTTAATGGCATCGCCAAAGCAACCACAATCGGTAACTTTATTCAGAATAGCCGAGTAACCTGTTAAAAAGGTAAAGAAGATAATGAGTACGAGCAAAACGGTTGTTGTTAACCGCATTCGATAGTTGATGAGTACGGCAACGCCAAGCACAACTTCAAGCACAACCAGTATCAACCCGATGGGTAATGCATACGGAATAAATAGTTGAAAAAACGAACCAAAGTCGGCAGAAAAAACTTCAAAATATTCTTCTAGCTTGATCTCCGTACCAACAGGATCATTAAGTTTTATCAGTCCTGAAAAAATAAACAGTCCGCCAACAAAAAACCGTGAGAAGCCATCAATGTATTTCCTCATATCGCTTAGGTATTCTCCTTCAGTTTAATTAAACAAAAAACCGCGTAGTTGATCATATCCTGGTAATTGGCCTTTACTCCTTCGCTTACCAGTGTTTTACCTTCATTATCTTCAATTTGTTTCACCCTTAACAATTTCATAAGAATAATGTCCGTCATGGATTCCACCCGCATATCGCGCCAGGCTTCACCATAATCATGATTCTTGTCTTGCTGAAGATGAAAAGTTTCATCAATAGCCGAAGTATAGAGCGGCTCCACCTCTTCAACGGTTAACTCAGTCTGTGCCGATCCCTCCAGCTTTAATTGTAACAATGCAATGACACAATAATTAATAATGCCAATGAATTCATCCGAAATAGGATCATCAATTCGTTGAGATCCTTTTTCCTGTATGCTGCGGATGCGTTTGGCTTTAATAAATATCTGATCAGTAATGGCAGGTAATCGAAGTATTCGCCAGGCTGTTCCATAATCTTTTGTCTTCTTGAGGAAGAGTGCTTTGCAGGTGGCAATCACCTGCTTATATTCGGTGGCAGTTTTTTCGTGTATCATGATTTCAGCGGGGCAAAATACGGCATTTTCAACAAACAAAACACTGAACATAGGTGGGCGGCTAATCACCTTACAGACCCCGCTGGTTATGGGAGTGATTAATGTAACACCCGATAGTTTTTATGCGGGCAGCCGACAAATGGATGAAAAAGAAATCCTAAAACAGGCTGAAAAAATGTTGACCGATGGTGCCTCCCTGATTGATGTTGGGGGCTACTCTTCCCGACCAGGGGCTGAAAATATTTCGGAACAGGAAGAAGAACAGCGTGTATTAAGTACCATTCAAGCCATCAAGAAAACATTTCCCGAGGCCATTCTCTCCATAGATACCTTTCGATCAGGCATTGCCCGAAAGGCAGTTTCCCTTGGTGCCGATATGATCAATGACATTTCAGGTGGCGATCTCGATACAGACATGTTCAACACGGTGGCTCATCTTCGGGTACCGTATTGTTGTATGCATATGAAGGGTGCTCCGGAAACCATGAACAACCTGACGCAGTATTCAAATCTGATACATGAAATTATCACCTACTTTCATCAAAAAGTAGCCGCCCTACAGCAAGCCGGAGAAAAGGATATTATCCTTGATCCTGGATTTGGGTTTGCCAAAACCGTTGAGCAGAATTTTCAATTGATGCATAACCTTGATGTGCTGAAGATTTTAAAGAAGCCACTGCTGGTGGGTATCTCCCGAAAATCCATGATCTGGAAGACCTTGCAAACGACACCTGAACACGCCCTTAACGGAACAACTGCATTGAATATGGTTGCCTTGATGAAGGGCGCATCCATTCTTCGTGTGCATGATGTGAAGGAAGCTGTTGAAGCGGTGAAACTTTTTACACACCTCACCCAAGCTGACGACAGAGTTTAGTACCTTTACACCAATGATCCTTCTCTTTAAAATCGGATTTCTGGATGTTACCTGGGTTGATCTCGTAGATATTGGCCTGGTAAGTATTTTATTGTACCAGGTATATAAGCTGATTCGGGGGAGTATTGCCGTAAATATATTTTTAGGCATACTCGCGCTTTATCTAATTTACCTGATTGTACGTGCAGCTCAAATGGAATTACTGGCTACCATACTCGGTCAGTTTATGGGTGTGGGTGTTTTGGCCATGATCATTTTGTTTCAACCTGAAATCCGTAAGTTTTTATTAGTTATTGGAAGAGGAACTGAATTCCGCGACAATTTCTTAAAAACCCTGGCAAACTGGCGAGGCGAGTACAACGATGAAACGGACGTACATCAAATCATTGAGGCCTGCAAAACACTGAAGGGTACAAAAACCGGAGCGCTGATCGTTTTTTCACGCGATACAGCTTTAAAATTCTATGCTGAAACCGGTGATCCATTGGATGCAGAGATTACAAAAGCGCTTATACTTTCAATCTTTAACAAAACCAGTCCATTGCACGATGGCGCTATTATCATTCATAAAGGTCGGGTTAAAGCTGCGCGCTGTGTGTTGCCGGTAAGTGAAAACGATCACTTGCCTGCTCACTTTGGCATGCGTCACCGTGCCGCAGTGGGCATGTCGGAAAGCACGGATACACTGGTGCTGGCCATATCAGAGGAAACCGGCAGACTGATACTGGCCCGAAATGGAAAATTTCTAAGGGCATTAAAATTAAAACAGGTAGAAGAGAAAATTCTCGCCTACCTGCATAACACTGAGCCTACAAACTGGGAAGAAGCAGCGCCTGAAGTTGAACCAAGTTCAGTTAAGAATGGTGTCAAAGCTTAAGCGCTGAAATCAATTTTTCCAAACTGCACCCACACCAGCATCCCACAATTGCTTATTAATTGCGGGAATATCTTTTTCCAAAATTTCGCGTATGCGTGTATGAAGACCCGCCCACTCTTTCGTAAGTTCATCTAACCGATCTAACGAAGGTTTATTTACTTTAGGAATATCACTTTCCGTATGATTAATCAAAAAGAGATATTCAGCGGTAAATTTGTTTGGAAAGTTTTCTACATCATCGTACGCCTTTGCTTTGCGTTGCACCATATCCTCGTCCCACTGCTTCATGCGTTGAGTCAACGCTTGTCCGTTTGTTCTAATCGCTTTAAACTTTTCTTCTGAAGGAAGGGAGTTAAGAAGTTGCTCAAGCTGCTGACGTTTATCATGCACTGAATTTACCAGGTTATGCATCAGCGTAAGTTCTGTTTCCATTTTACTCATCACCGTATGATACTCCTGATAGTTTCTGGCATCTGTTTCATATAGTGGATTGGGCAAAATTTCAAAAGAGGTACTCAACTCCCGATCACCAGACTTTAAAACAACGGTATATTTTCCCGGTGCTGCTTTATGTCCGCGGTAACTTGCTTCAATATAAACACCGGTTGCACCGGGCATAGTAGGGTAGCGCAGGTTCCACACAAACCGATTAAGACCTTTTGCTTTCGGTAAAACTGGTTCAGGTGATGGACCACCAGCATAGGTAACAAAGGTGGTATCGATAACTGAACTAAATTGACGCACTACATTACCAGAAGCATCTTTTATGGTAATTGAAATATGATCATCCTTCTTCAACTCAGGCAATTGATAATAGATTACGCTGCCTGTTGCGGGATTTACTCCCCGGTAGGGATGCGAACCATTAAATTCTGATGTTGATCCATCCAACTCACTTGAGCCTGTAACCAGAATTACATTTTCCGGCTGAAAAATTGAGAAGCTCGTTGTTTCATTTTTAAACTGACGCACTAAACCCAAATCATCCAATATCCAGAATGAACGACCGGATGTTGATGCTATAAGATCGCCCTGGTGAATTTTAAGATCAGTAATGGGTGTTACCGGCAAATTCAACTGAAAAGATTGCCACGCCACACCGCCATTAAAAGAAATGTAAACTCCCGTTTCTGTTCCGGCAAAAAGTAAATCCTTTCGTACATCATCTTCGCGCACTACACGTGTAAATGCGCCTTGTGGAATTCCCTTGGTTATGTTGGTCCATGTTTTTCCATAGTCGGTTGTTTTGTATAGCGCAGGTGTATGATCATTAAACTTGTATCGTGTGGTGGCGATATAAGCTGTAGCCGGATCATGTGGGGAAACATCAATGGCGTTGATCAGGCACTCTTGCAAACCAACAGGTGTAACATTTTTCCAGGTGGCTCCGCCATCACGAGTAAGGTGTACAAGACCATCATCGCTACCCGTCCAGATAACTCCCTTTTCGTGAGGGGATTCGATCACATAACTCAATGTTCCATAATTCTCCGCACCTACCGCTTCGTTAGTGTACGGTCCTCCGCCTTTGCCTTGTTTTTCTTTTTCATTACGGGTTAAATCAGGTGAAACTTCCATCCAGGTTTTGCCCATATCTGTAGTTTTTAACAGAACCTGCGCTCCGTGATAAAAAGCATTGGGTTCATGCTTCGACCAGATGATGGGGGCATTCCAGTTGAAGCGGTATCTCATATCTTTTGAATCACGCCCCAGGTATTGAATAGGAGCTGCCATAATGTTGGTGCCTGCTTTTGCTTTAGAATCCAACACTTCTATGGTTCCGAGATAGCTTCCTCCTAATACATATCGCGGATCATCCGGATTAAATGCAAGAAAAGCACTTTCACCACCGGCCGATGCAGCCCAGCTTTTGGCTGAAATTCCACCGCTGGCAAATTCACGACTGGCTATAGCCAATGAGGTATTGTCTTGCTGACCTGCATATATTCTATACGGAAACTGGTTATCAACATTAATGCGATAAAGTTGTGCCGTTGGCATGTTGCTTTGTGTCGACCAGGTTTTGCCATAGTTCAGTGTAATGGAAGCCCCGCCATCATCGGCCATGACCATATTTTTTGGATTGTTTGGGTTGATCCATAAATCGTGGTAATCGCCATGCGCACCCTCAACATACTCCCAGGTTTTACCACCATCAATAGAGCGTAAAGCAGGCGCACTTAACACATAAACAGTATGTTCGTCTTGTGGATCAACAAAAACTTCAATGTAGTACCAGGCACGTTGAACCAGGCGATGATCATCACTAACACGTGTCCAGCTCTTCCCGGCATTCTCTGAAACAAATAACCCCCCCTGCTCTTTATCGGAATCACTTTCTACGAGCGCATAAACTTTTTCGGAATTCGATCGGCTTACTGCCACAGCCATTTTCCCCAATTCTTTGGGTAAGCCATTCTGAATTTTCTCCCAGGTTGTTCCTCCATCGCCAGACTTATATAAACCACTTCCGCTCCCACCGCTAATCACCTTCCACGGCAATCGGCCATATTCATTCATGGCAGCATACAATACTTGCGGATTGTTGTAGTCCATAGAAAGTTCTACGCATCCGCTTTTATCATCTACGTACAAAACTTTTTTCCAGGTTGCTCCGCCATCCACAGATTTATAAACACCACGTTCCGGTGTTTTTCCATACAAAGCCCCTTGAGCCGCTACATAAACAATGTTCGGATCACGCGGATGAATGACAATTCGTGAAATATGTTGGGTTTGCTCAAGTCCTAACTTCTTCCATGTCTTTCCGGCATCAGTGGATTTATAGACACCATCACCATGATGCGTCATAACCCCACGAACGGCATGTTCGCCCATGCCTACATAAACGGTATTGGGTTCGCTCTCTGAAACGGCAATAGCCCCCACCGAGCCTGTCGTGAAATAACCATCCGAAATATTTCTCCAGGTATTACCCATGTCATCGGTTTTCCAAACACCCCCACCAGTAGTGCCCATATAATAGGTGTTGATATCGCCCACTACACCACTTGCCGTAACTGAACGTCCACCACGGAAGGGCCCAATGCTCCTCCACTTTACTGAATTATAATAGGCATTAAGATCAATTGAATTTACAACAGGAGCAGGTTGCTGATTTTTGGTAGTCCGTTGTGTAAAGGCAGTTACAACTACACTGAGTGAAACAAGGATAAAGAGAAATTTCTTCATGAATGAATTGGTTTAGGGTGTGAAATATAGAAATTAAACCGTAAACCGATTTCTATTATTTCATAAGAAATTCAATCATGAAGATGGAAGGCAAAAATGCCGGTGCCTACTTCAGTACACCTAACTCTTTTCCAATTTCAGTAAATGCCTGTATGGCCTTTTCCAAATGATGCTTTTCATGGGCTGCTGAAATCTGAACACGAATTCTGGCCTTTCCTTTCGGTACTACCGGAAAGAAAAATCCGATAACATAGATTCCTTTAGCAAGAAGTTTCTCAGCAAACTGTTGAGCCAATGGAGCATCATACAACATTATGGGAACAATAGGATGCTCACCGGGTTTAATATCAAAGCCGGCTTTGGTCATCTCATTTCTAAAATAGGTTGTATTGCTTTCCAGCTTATCGCGCAACGCAGTTGTTTCCGAAAGCATATTGAACACTTCAATGGAAGCACCCACAATGGAGGGCGCCAGCGTGTTTGAAAATAAATACGGACGTGACCGCTGACGCAGCAACTCAATAATTTCCTTCTTGCCAGAAGTAAATCCGCCTGATGCTCCACCAAGCGCTTTGCCTAATGTTCCGGTAATAATGTCCACCCGATCGGTTACCCCACAATATTCAGGAACACCCCTTCCGGTTTTACCTAAAAAACCTGTTGCGTGACATTCATCCGTCATCACCAGCGCTTCATATTTATCGGCCAAATCACAAATCAAATCTAAACGGGCAATGGTACCATCCATGGAGAATGCCCCATCGGTAACAATAAGTATTTGACGCGCTCCGGCAGCCTTTGCATCCTGCAGTTGCTTTTCCAAATCATCCATATCGTTATGCGTGTATCGGTAACGCATAGCTTTACACAACCGCACACCATCAATGATGGACGCGTGATTTAGTTCATCAGAAATAATGGCATCCTCAGCCCCGAGTAAAGGTTCAAATACACCCCCGTTGGCATCAAAAGCTGCTGCGTAGAGAATGGTATCTTCCATACCCAAGAATTCAGAAATCTTTTTTTCCAACTCTTTATGGATGTCTTGCGTGCCGCAAATAAAACGTACAGAGGACATACCGAAACCATGGGTATCGATGGCACGCTTGGCGGCTTCAATTACCCTGGGGTGCGAGGAAAGTCCCAGGTAGTTGTTCGCACAAAAGTTAATAACCTCTTTTCCTCCTTCAATTTTTATATCAGCCCCTTGCGGGGAAATAATGATGCGCTCTTTTTTGAACAATCCTGCATCTTTAATGGAGGCAAGTTCTTTTTCCAATACGGGTTTCAGTTTTTTATACATAAACTTATTTTTAATCAAGCTCCTCTCTTACCCGGAGAGGGGTAGGCGTCAGGTGGCGCAAAGTTAATCGCTTCGACCAAAAGTGAACCTAACAGGTGGTAGTAAAAAGCCAAAATTCTTTAACTTTCGGCCCCAATCAATACCATGAAGAAGCACAAGATTTTAGTAATAGGCGCAGGCGGGCAGCTGGGTTCAGAATTGACACAAGGCCTATGGAGCCTGTATGGAAAAGAAAATGTAATTGCCACCGATATAAAGGATCCGCAGGGAATTTTAAGTCAGGGGAATTTTGAAATTCTGGACGTTCTCAAACAGAAGAACCTCTTCGATTTTATTAAGAAAAACGAAATCACCCAGGTATATCATTTGGCGGCAGTACTTTCAGCAACGGGTGAGAAAAATCCAAAGTTTGCGTGGCACTTAAATATGGATGGATTGGTACATGTGCTTGATGCGGCCATTGAATTTAAACTTGACCGGGTGTATTGGCCAAGCTCAATCGCGGCCTTCGGGCCAACAACACCAAAACAAAATACACCACAGGATACTATTATGGACCCTACCACCATTTACGGCATTAGTAAGCAAGCCGGTGAACGTTGGTGCGAATGGTATTTCAGAAATAAAGGCGTTGATGTACGCAGTTTGCGTTACCCGGGATTGATTGGCTACAAAACAAAACCCGGTGGCGGTACCACCGATTATGCCGTTGACATTTTTTTCAAAGCACTTACCGATAAAAAATTCGAATGCTTCCTGAAGGAAAATACCTACCTGCCCATGATGTACATGGACGATGCGGTGAAAGCCACGCTGGATTTAATGGAAGCTCCTGCTGATAAAATCAAGATTCGTTCAAGCTACAACATTTCAGCTATGAGTTTTTCTCCGGCTGAAATTGCTGCTGAAATTAAAAAGCGTATTCCGGACTTTACGATTTCCTACAACCCTGATTTCAGACAAAGCATTGCTGAAAGTTGGCCACAATCTATTGATGACTCTGCCGCCAGAAAAGACTGGGGATGGAAATATCAATTCGGACTAAAAGAAATGACAGAAGATATCCTGGCAAAACTTCCGGAGCTTTTAGCCCAGGAAGCTTAATCAGGTTTTACCTGACAATAAATTTCTTTGTTTCAGTGAAATCACGGGAAGAATAGCGTAGAAGATACAAGCCCTTCGATAAGTTATTCGCTTCAAACTTATTTTGAACGTCCACATTCAAAACATTCAGCACTTCAATTCCGTGCATGTTTAGGATAGTCAGTCGTGAATCTTCAGAAGGATTAAAATTCAGCTGAACATTCAGATAACCCTCCGATACGGGGTTTGGATAAAGTTGAATCTGTTTTTCACCACTAAAAGATTGAGCGATGGGACCGAAATATTCAAAGGAGCCATCCAAATCCATAGCTTTCAACCGATAATAGTTAATTGAATTCACTGGATTCAAATGAAGATAGGAATACTCGACTTTCGTGTTAGTATTATAACCTGCACTGGGCAGTTTACCTATTTCTGAAAAATTAACGCCATCAATAGAATGCTCAACAACAAAATAATCAAAACCTTCCTCTTTAGAAGTTGCCCATTCTGCCTTGATACCCTCTTTCACTACGCGTGCAGTGAAGTAAAGTAAATCAACTGGTAACACTTGAGTTTCATCAGTAACGGTGAACGTATCATTAAGTCGTGTGGTTGATGCTGCTGCTGTTTGTCGTAAAGGACTGGTAGCGGTTAAATTTGCCAGAGGACCTAAAGCTGTCCAGCCCGGACCTGAATTAAAGATATAGGATTGAAAACGATTTATGGAACTTGTTACATTATCGAATGCCGGGAGCCATCTAAATACCAAATTTCTACCACCAGCAGGTTCAGCCCCACTAATGGTAACATTCCATGTGGAAGCGATACTTTGATTCGTATTGAAAGTGTTAATACCAGTAGGCCCGGTTCGCCTAACGATGGTCATTGAACCAATATTATTGGCCCCGGCTGACATACTAAATCCTAAAAAATCAATTGCCCCGGTACCAACAGCGCGCAAGGCCATTTCTGCAACACCAACAATATGACTGTTTGCTGACTCAACGGGTGATGTTGCTGAAGTACTGTATCGTATTGAACCAGCAGCATTGGTGTTTAGATTACCGAGTGTATGGGTGGTGGTAGTGTTAACCGTAATTGCCTGGTTGCCTAATGTTACCCCATTCGTTCGGTTTATTGTTAATCCGGAAATGGTAATTGGTGAGGCAACAAAAATATCGTTGGGCAGTACAATTGTAGGGCCACCCGTAAATGATGCATTGCCAAAATTAAGTACAGTGGATGCGTTTACGGTAACCTGACCACCAACTCTTGCCAACGGGCTTGCACTGGAATGAAGCGTGAGCGTTGCAGAACTAATATTAAAATTTCCATTGATAAGGTTTAGCTGACCACCAATTTCGCCAAAACCATTTGTTGGCAAGTTCAGACTTAAAGCATTACCCGCATTACCAACAGAAAGAGAAGATCCGTTGTCAATTTGTATGGCCGGACCAACTACAGAATTTGTATTAGTTAGTGTGAGTACCCTTGGTGATGTATCTGTAAAAGTGTACGCAGAATTACCCGTTACCTGAATTCGCCCCACCGTTTGGGTTGGCACATTGGTTACATTTTTAATAGCACCAGTGGCGTTAAAAATCAGAATGTCTTCTGTGGTTAAAGTGGTTCGTGTCGGGCTCCAATTAGAAGCTGTAGTCCAGTTGCTTGTAGTCCCAACCCAAGTGAAGGTACGACCGGCATCACCGGTTTCATCAAGATTCAATGGCCCCGTAAATCCACCGGTTGGCTCACAGTATGGAAGCGACCCCGTAGGATAGGTTCCACATCCTCCACCTCCCCGGGTTATTACAACACCGCAAATGATTAATCTGTCAGAGCCCGTTGATCCAATATCAATTAAACCTCCCGTTTTTACTAAAACTGTATACCCACAATTTGCAGAAGTTCCTAAACTAAGATTTCCGTCTGTTAAGTCCAGTTCTCCTCCATTTTCAATCGTTAGGTTACCATTTAAGACTACGTTGTTATGATTAATATCTAAAGTGCCAAAAATGATAACGTTACCGGTGTGAAGCACCTGGTTATTACTATTCGAGGTAACCGTAACGCCAGGATTAATAACAATTGTATTACCTGCACCGGGCGCCAAGCCCGTTTCATTGCATACCCGTGAACTCCAACCACCTGAAGCGGTAATGGTGCAAGTCTGTGCCCAACTTACCCAACTCAGCAACATTAAAAAGCCAACAACTATAGCATTTCTCATAAAAACTGTCTTGAACGAAATAAAAAATCTTGCAAAGATGAGCATAACAAAATCATAGTCAAAAAAATAGCCTTACTAACGAATACTGCAAAAAACACCTGAATTAGCGCAAATAGTATTCGAACTTGGTTTAAAGCTGAACAAAAATGCCAAATTTGGAGCAGATATGAAATCATTTTGGGAATTGGAATGAGTGCAATTAAGAAACTTGCGGGTGATACAGTAATCTATGGTGCCAGCAGCATCCTTGGGCGGTTGCTTAATTACTTGTTGGTTCCCTATTATACTTATGTATTCGCTACCGACCAGTACGGGGTGGTTACAGAGTTTTATGCCTATGCCGCCTTTTTTAATGTGCTCTATACTTACGGACTGGAAACAGCGTACTTCCGCTTTGCCACTTTAAAAAAGGAGGATGAGCCCGGTATTTTTAACCTAACCACCAGTGCCATTTTACTTAGCAGCATTTTCTTTTCAGGCCTGCTCATACTCTTTGCTACACCCATTACCGAATACCTGCAACATCCCGGCAAGGAAAATTATATCATCTGGTTTGCCTTTATCCTGGCCATTGATGCCGTAATGGCCATTCCCTTTGCCAAACTTCGGTTAGAGGGGAAATCAAAACAGTTCGCCCTTGCCAAACTGATCAACATTACATTATCCATTGTGCTCAATCTATTTTTTCTCAGTTTATGTCCGGCCATTCTACGCGGTGAACTATTATCCTCACTAAAATCTTTAGTCGCACAATTCTACAATCCCGAGTTGCAGGTTGGCTACGTTTTTATTGCCAACCTGATGGCTAATGCTGCGTTGATTTTAATTTTATGGAGGACATTGGCGCAACTTCGTATTACGTTAAACTGGCCGAATTTAAAACCCTTAATCGTTTATGCGTACCCGATTCTTTTTGCCGGATTGGCCTGGGTTACCAATGAAATGCTTTCCCGGTGGGCGTTGCGTTTTTGGTTACCAGAAAATTTCTATCCGGGTTTAACCAGTGAAGAAGCGCTTGGTATATTTGGTGCAGTCTATAAATTTTCTGTTTTCATGACGCTGGCCGTTCAGGCCTTCCGGTATGCAGCTGAACCATTTTTCTTTTCACGTGCTGCCGATAAAAATTCACCTGCTTTGTTTAGCCAGGTTTCACATGGGTTCATTTTGTTTGGATGCATTATCCTGCTGGCGGTTAGTACTAATCTGGATGTGCTCGAACATTTGCTGAGACGATCGGAATACCGGCAAGGTATGCACGTTGTGCCGGTGCTGTTATTGGCCAACCTTTTTCTGGGGATTTACTATAACGTTTCTATTTGGTACAAACTCACCAACAAAACCTACTACAGCACCTGGATTGCCGTGGGTGGTGCCGGTCTGACTGTTGTACTTAACTACTTTCTTATTCCCATAGCCGGTTATGAAGGAAGCAGCTGGGTAACGTTAATTGTTTATTTTTTGATGGCTGCAGTTTGTTATTATTATGGACAACGACATTACCCGGTACCCTATCCGGTTGTTAAGGATTTAACCTACATCGCCATTACACTGTTGCTCATCTATGCGGTGAACCTGATTGAATTCAACAGCCTGTATGTTGCAATGGTTGTGCGGCTCGCCATCCTGCTGATCTTCTCCGGTATGATTTATGTTTTGGAAGTTAAAAAAATGAAGATACCTGGCGGATAGAGTTTATCACGCCATTTGTCCGGTTAAATAACCCTATCAACCAACACCAGATTAAACACCGGCAGTGAATAAAATTCATTAATTTTGGCTTCAATTTTTATCAGCACCGCATTGACTACCAGAATACTATATAGCATCATCTTTTTTATCACCCTGCTCCCGCTGTCTTTGGTGGCCCAGAAGAAAAAGAAAGCAGATGAAGCCGCTGCACCAACCAGCTTAAAATCGCGCGAAGCTGAGTTCTATTTTACAGAAGGAGAGAAATATTTTATTCTCGAAGATTTTGCCAAGGCTTTGGTGTATTATCAAAAAGCGCTGGATATCCTCCCTACCAATGCCACCATTCACTATAAAATTGCTGAAGTTTTAGCACAGGGCAGCAAACAGGATGATTTGATCAGGGCATCGCTGAGCATAGAGCAGGCCTTGAAGTATGAACGAAAAAATAAATTCTTTTACTTGTTGGGTGCCAGTATCTATTCAAACCTTTCAAAGTTTGACCGGGCTGCTCAATTGTATGAAGCTATGCTACAAGAGGTACCAGGCACAGATGAATACCTGTATGAATTAGCCATTCTCTATCAATATTCCAACAAGCCAACAGAGGCTATAAAAGTTTATAATCGGGCGGAGAGCGTGTTTGGTATTAACGAAACGTCCTCTACACAAAAGCAGCGAATCTATTGGGAGATGGATAAGATAAATGAAGCGATTGAAGAAGCTGAAAAGTTAACAAAAGCTTTTCCGGATGAAGAGCAATATGCTGTAGGTTTCGCGGAATTGTTAGCCCAGCAAAACCAACTGCCCCGGGCGATTGCGTTTCTTGAAAAATTCATCGAAGAAAATGAATCTGCACCAAGCGCATCGGTATTTCTTGCCGGCCTTTACCGCGACACAAACGAAGAAACGAAGGCGCGCAAGTTATTATCACAAATTTTTGACGACCCCGAAACCGACTACACCAGTAAACTGATGGTGTTGGGCACCTACAACGCTGAACTTAATAACAGTAAAACAAAAGGGACCTCAGATGCCAGTACTGAAGCCTTTGCCGTTGAGTTGTTGGAGAAATTGGAAAAACAATACCCGGATGAA
The DNA here is from genome assembly GCA_002344065.1 of Flammeovirgaceae bacterium UBA2366. Lineage (GTDB taxonomy): Bacteria > Bacteroidota > Bacteroidia > Cytophagales > Cyclobacteriaceae > UBA2336. Next base: position 246,309 of record DDTK01000007.1, on the reverse strand, counting down.
GTTAACACTTTCATTTTGGGGGGCGATCTTTATCTATCCGTTGGAAAAAATAAAGACGCTGAACGAAAGTATTTACAAGCTATTGAACTAGGTGAGGTAAATTTTGAAGTGTGGCAGAACTTACTTTACCTGCAAACGCAAATGGAAGCTTTTGATGCCGTGATTAATTCTTCCGAAAAGGCATTGGAGTTTTATCCAAACCAAGGCATGCTCTATTATTTCAATGGATTGGCTCATTTGCGAAAACGTAAATACAGGGAAGCCATTACTTCATTGGAACAAAGCAAAAAACTGTCAGTGAACAACCCTGGTATGACCAGCGAAATTAACGCCATGTTGGGTGATGCCTTTAATGCTACCAGGGAATACGATAAGTCAGACAAGGCTTATGATGAAGCGCTGGCATTTAATCCTAATAACTATAGCGTACTGAACAACTACAGTTATTATCTCGCGTTGCGCAAGGCTTCGCTTGATAAAGCTGAAAAGATGTCGACTCTGCTGATCAAAAATAATCCAGACAATCCTACCTTTTTGGACACGCACGCGTGGGTTCTTTATACCCGGCAGAAATATAAAGAAGCAAGAAAAATCATTGAGCGCGCCATTGCTACCGGACAGGCTAACGCCACACATATCGAGCACTATGGCGATATACTCTTTCAGTTGGGTGAGGTGGATCAGGCTGTGCAGCAATGGGAAAAAGCCAAGGGTATGCTCAACGCCAGCCATGAAACACTGAATAAAAAAATCGCCAACCGAAAAATATATGAATAGGCTTCTTTTTCTCTGTTGCGTTGCATTACCCCTGGTAATTACTTCGTGCAGTAAAAAAATTACCGCATCCTCAGGTGACCTGAAACCCAAGGCTTCGTTGGCTATTGAAGAAATCGACTTTGAGTATTTTCATGGAAAAGCAAGAATGGTGCTGAAAGACGGCAACAAAGAACGTGAAGTTAAATCGGTGATACGAGTACGAAAGGATAGTGTGATTTGGATGAACTTCACTGTAATTGGTGTACAGGGTGGTCGCGTACTGATTAACAAAGACTCTATTACAGTGATTAGCAATGTCGATAAGGAATACTATGTTTTTGATTACGTTGAACTTTCCAAGCGTTTCAATTTTGAGGTAAACTACAAGGTTATTCAATCTGCCTTTTTAGGCAACTTGCTTATGGCTCGTAAAGAAGAAGATGAGGTTGACGAAAAAAGCCTCACATTTTTATTAAAGCAATCTTCCGGCACGGTAGACGTTATGAATTACATCAGTGCCTCTACCATGAAAATCCAAAAGGTTGAACTCAAGGAGAATGACTCACATAATTCGCTCACCATTAATTATGGAAATTTTCAACCCGTTTCTGGCAAAACCTTTCCGTATAATGCCACCATATCGTTGCTGTACAAAACTTCAGCCGGTTTATTAAACACTTCTGTTATTTTTGAGTATAACAAAGCCGAGGTTGGCGATAAAGAATTAAAATTCCCGTTCAACATTCCAAAAAAATATGACCGCAGGTAAAAAAATACTGCTTTCGGTTATACTTCTTCTACTGGCACTGGGCGCAACCGCCCAGAAAAAAACAAAGACCCAGTTACAAAAAGAAAAACAACAGAACCTGGAGAAAATAAAAGAGGTTGAAAAAATCCTTGATGAAACTTCAGTTCGAAAAAAAAGTTCGCTGGGGGAACTTAATGCCTTAAATCAACGCATTCGCGTGCAGGAAAATTTAATTCAATCCATAAAATCCGAAATCAGTTTATTGGATAAAGACATTGCCGACAACAACGGTTTTATACTGGCCCTTGAAGAAGACCTGAAAAAACTCAGGGAAGAATATGCGGCCATGCTGTTTGCTGCTCAAAAAGCTAATAACAGCGCTACACGATTAACCTTTTTGTTTTCTGCCGAATCGTTCGATCAACTTATGATGCGTCTACAATATATGCGTCAATATTCTGAAAGACGCAAAATTCAGGTGGAGGCCATCCAGCAAGTACAAACTGAATTAGGTGTTCAGGTAAAACAAATAGAATCAAAGCGATCAGAAAAAAACGAATTACTAAGCCAACAGGTTAAGGAAAATAATAGCCTGGTCAATCTTAAAGCCAAACAAAATACCCTGGTAAAATCACTGGAAAAGCAAGAAAAGATATTGAAGAAGGATTTGGAAGACACCAAAAAAGCGCTTGTTGTTCTGGACAAACGAATTAATGAAATTATTAAAGAAGAAATGGAACGTGCAGCACGCGAATCCAAGGCTGCAACAAGTGCCGCATCGGTAGCGTTGTCAAACTCATTTGAGGAGAACAAAGCTAAGTTTCCCTGGCCGGCAACAGGTTTTGTTTCGCAGAAGTTCGGTAAGCAAAACCATCCGGTGTTAAAGGGCATTATTATTCAGAATGATGGCATTAACATCCAAACAAAAGAAAACGAAAAGGTTAAAAGCATCTTTGAGGGCGAAGTACGGTACATTGCTGTAATCCCACCATTCGGTAACTCTGTTATTATTAACCACGGTGAATATTTCTCCGTTTACTCGGGGTTGAAGGAAGTGTACGTCAAAAAAGGGCAGCGGGTGAACACCAACCAGGAGATAGGTCAGGTATTATCCAATGCCGATGGAATTTCTGAATTACGGTTCCAATTGCGTAAAAACACCACTGCGCTGGATCCCCAACAATGGCTTAGAAACTGATTTTTGACCATTTAAGGGTATATAATGCCCTCTATGGCTATTTTTTTGGATTCAGATTTATGCTCTATCTTTACCCGATAAATACAAAAACATGAATTCAATTTTTTTGCTTGGAATGCCTGGTGGGATGGAATGGGTTCTCATTGCGCTTGCTGTTTTGATTTTCTTTGGAGCGAAAAAAATCCCTGAATTTGCACGTGGTGTTGGCCGTGGTATTCGGGAATTTAAGGATGCTGTAAAAGATGTAAAAAAGGAAGTGGACGAGGCTGGCAAGGAAGTTCCTAAAAAAATAGAAGACTAGGATTGAAAGATTACGCGACACTGCGCGATATTCAGGATGATCTCTTTCGCGGCAACGTCTCTTGTGAGGACTTAGTCAGACACCACCTCAGCGTTATCCATCAAAAAAAACACCTCAATGCATTTCTGAGCGTGTTCGAAGAAGAAGCGCGTACACAAGCCATAACCATCGATGCAAAAGTTAAAACCAAAACAGCCGGAAAACTGGCCGGTTTGGTTATTGGGTTAAAAGACGTCTTATCGTATCAAAATCATCCGGTTCAAGCCAGCAGTAAAATACTGGATGGCTATACAGCGCAATACAACGCCACGGTTGTTCAGCGCTTACTGGATGAAGATGCCATTATCATTGGCCGGCAAAATTGCGATGAGTTTGCTATGGGTTCTTCTAATGAAAATTCTGCTTTTGGCCCCGTGCTTAATGATGTCGACAATCTCCGCGTTCCAGGAGGATCATCAGGTGGCTCTGCTGTAGCCGTACAAGCCGGCATGTGCCGCATTTCATTGGGCTCCGATACCGGAGGATCCGTTCGCCAACCAGCAGCCTTTTGCGGGGTTGTTGGATTAAAGCCAACCTATTCAAGAATTTCGCGATACGGATTAATTGCCTATGCATCTTCATTTGATTGCGTTGGAATTTTCGGAACGAACGTGGAGGATGTAGCATACGTTTTGGAGGTGATTGCCGGAGCTGATGAATACGACAGCACGGTATCGCAAAAACCTGTCCCTCAGTATTCCAAAGCACTCGCTCAACCCCTTAACAAAAAATATAAGATTGCGTATTTTCACGAAACGATTGACTCACCCGGACTTCAACCGGAAATAAAAAAAACCTTAATTGACAATCTTGACAAACTGAAGACAGCAGGTCATGAAATGGATGCCCTGGACTTTCCCTTGCTCGAGTACAGTTTACCAACCTATTATATTCTGGCAACTGCTGAAGCCAGTTCTAATCTTTCACGCTTTGATGGTGTTCGCTATGGGTACCGCAGTCCGGCTACATCGGATTTACAATCGCTTTATAAAAAAACCAGAACGGAAGCCTTTGGCAAAGAAGTACAAAAAAGAATTCTATTAGGAACTTTTGTTCTGAGTGCGAGCTATTACGATGCGTACTATACCAAAGCACAAAAGGTGCGACAGCTTATCCGAAATAAGATGCAGGAAATATTCAAAACATATGACTTCATCCTTATGCCCACCGCTCCAACAACAGCCTTTAAACTGGGTGAGCATACAAGCGATCCATTGGAAATGTACCTGGCCGATTTGTTCTCTGTATTAGCCAATGTTGCAGGGGTACCTGGTATTTCCGTACCTTGCGGTGTGGATGATAAAGGTTTACCTATTGGCCTTCAGATTTTGGCTACTGATTTTGATGAGGCAAATCTTTTACAGTTTTCAGCTTATCTGATGAAACTGAACTGATATGAGCAGAGTGTTTATATTTTTTCTCTTAACAATAGCCTTAACTCCTTGTTTTGCACAGGGAAGCGAACCGGTTATTGACTCTCTTGAAATAGCCATGGCCGAAGAGGAAATGGTTTTTAAGGAAGATACCACCAGTTTTGCTTTTTATACCCTCCTCTCCGACATTGAATTTATTCCGGGCGATGACCGGCCCGCTATCATCAGGGATCGCTTGAGCTGTATTGAAAAATCCATTCCCCTGCACTACAACGATCGTATTCACTCCTTTATCAACTACTTCACAGTACGCGATCGTGAGTACACCCGCATGGTGATTCGTAGGAAAAATATTTACTTCCCTGTTTTCGAAAAACATCTTCAACGCTACGGACTTCCTGATGAATTGAAATATTTATCCATCATCGAATCAGGCTTAAATCCAAAAGCAATTTCACGGGCACGCGCTGTCGGCTTATGGCAATTTATGTATGCCACCGGCAGGCATTACAACTTGCGGGCCGATTGGTACATTGATGAACGGATGGACCCTGAAAAGTCTACCGAAGCAGCCTGCCGTTACCTACGGGATTTGTATGGCATGTTTAACGATTGGGAACTTGCACTTGCCGCCTATAATGCCGGGCCCGGTAATGTAAAGAAGGCCATTCGCAGATCAGGATATAAAAAATCATTTTGGGAGATCTATCCATTCCTTCCACGCGAAACGCGTTCTTATGTTCCGCAATTCGTAGCCATGATCTATACTATGAATTACCTGGAAGAACATAATTTTATTCAGGGTGAACATGAGGTGCTTATGCCACATGACACACTACACGTTGATAAATACCTTCACCTCGAAACATTTGCCAAACTTACCGAAGTTTGCCTGGAGGATTTACAAAAATTAAATCCGTCAATTTTACGTAACGCGGTGCCGGATGCCACCAAACCTCACATCATAAAAATTCCTTTGGTGGCAAAAAAACTGCTTGACGAAAATCGTTTGGCTATACTGGACTCAGCATCAAAAGTTGGCAGGCGTGAGTTGGAGGTTTTAGCACGCAATACAGAAGAAACAACCTACGGTAAGGATCGTATTGTTTATCGGGTAAAAAGTGGTGATGTGCTGGGCAGCATAGCCATGCGCTACAAAGTGCGCGTAGAAGACATTAAGAAATGGAATAACCTGAACAGCAACATCATTAAAATTGGTCAACCGTTAACAATCTGGATAAAGCCACCAGCGGAGGGTACAGTCATTGCCTCAGCTACTTCGGCACCTAAAGTCACCCAGCCTATTCCGGTTCCAGACTCTAAAAGGTATGTGGTACAGGCTGGCGACACGCTGTGGGGTATTTCTAAACAATTTGAAGGGCTGACCATTGAAAAGATTAAGGAGCTGAACAATCTTTCCGACAGCAAAATACAGCCCGGTCAAACCCTGATTATTTCGAGATAAATTCCCTGTGGGGTTCCATCTTTTTTTTCGTGACGAATGCAGTGAATTCTGCATTATGCTTTAAACTTGTGGTATGAGAATTATTTTTATCAGCATCATTTTTCTGGCTGGCTTCTGGGCATGCAATACATCTGAAAAAAACAGAGTTGAAAATTTACCCGCTGCTACCGGCAAACCCGGTGATTTGATTCTTATCCTTGATTCCGTGCAATGGAAAGGTGAACTGGGTCATGAGTTGCGAAAAATTTTTAAAGCTGAAGTAGCCGGCTTACCTCGTGAAGAACCACTTTTTGATCTGATCTATGTCTATCCGCGTAAGGGCTTTACCCTGCTCACGCAAATCCGAAACCTGGTTTTTGTGTTTACCCTGGATCAGCAGACTTCTGGTTCAAAAATCATGAAGGAAAATTTTACAGAAGAGACGCTGGATCGCATACGAACGGACACTTCATTTTTTCTGGTAACCTCTAAAGATGAGTACTCACGCGGGCAGGAGGTGATGTATCTCTTCAGCGATACCCAGGAAAACCTCATCAAAAAGCTGAGACAAAACGGAAAGCGAATTCAGGATTACTTCAATACGGTAGAAAAGAAAAGGTTAAATGCAGGACTTGAAAAAAGTACTACTACACGGGGAGTAACCGAAGCACTCCGAAAAGAATTTGACTTCGAAATTAAACTCCCCTTTGGATTTAAGGTGGCTGATAAGCAGGAAGACTTTGTATGGCTTCGCTTAATGGACAACCGGGTTGATAAAAATATATTTATCAGTTGGAAACCCTATGAGAGCGAGTATCAGTTACTACCCGACAGTTTAATTCATTGGCGGAACGAAATTGCCAGAAAATATTTATTCGATGATCCTGATAATCCTGAGAGTTACGTTGTAACCGAAACGTCCGTACCTTTCAAACCCTTAAAAGCCACTCAGGTTAACTTCAATAATCGCTTTGCCATGGAAATGCGCTGGCTATGGAAAACGAATAACAACTCCATGGGGGGGCCGTTCATTAGTTATGGTTTAGTTGACAATGAACAACAGCGTATTTATTATATAGAGGGATTTTGCTTCAGTCCGGGAAAAGATCAACGCGAAACTATTCGTGAGTTTGAAGCTATTCTGTGGACATTCAAATCCGGAATTAGCAAAACCAGTCCTTAGTCCATCTTCTTTTTTTGACTGAATGCTTTAGGTATTCGGTTAAACGGTCTTTTTTGAATGGTTTTTAGAGATGATGCAGAGTACTATCTTTGACTCTTTAATACATTTCTAATGTCGCTGAAAATCAGAAAACAAGATGCCCTTAATTATCATATGCAAGGGCAACCTGGTAAAATAGAAGTTGTTCCAACAAAAGTACTGAGCTCTCAACTTGATCTGGCACTGGCCTACTCACCCGGTGTTGCGGAACCCTGTAAAGAAATTGCTGCCAACAAAGAAGATGTGTACAAGTACACCTCCAAGGGAAACCTGGTAGCGGTTATTTCAAATGGTACCGCTGTTTTAGGATTAGGTAATATCGGACCGGAAGCATCAAAACCTGTAATGGAAGGAAAGGGTGTACTCTTCAAAAAATTTGCCGGTATTGATGTATTCGATATTGAAATCGATGAAGAAGACCCTGACAAGTTCATCCAGATTGTAAAAGCACTTGAACCCACCTTTGGCGGCATAAACTTAGAAGACATTAAAGCACCGGAGTGTTTTAAGATTGAACATGAGTTGCGGGAAAAAATGAACATACCCGTAATGCATGATGACCAGCATGGCACAGCAATAATTTCAGGCGCAGCTTTGCTCAATGCATTGGAAATTGTAAATAAAAAAATTGATCAGATTAAAGTGGTGGTGAATGGTGCCGGAGCAGCAGCCGTAAGTTGCACACGGCTTTACCTGAGCCTGGGGGTAAAGAAGGAAAACCTGGTGATGTGCGATAGTAAAGGAGTGATTCGTGCTGATCGACCCGGGCTGGATGATATCAAAAAAGAATTTGCAACATCACGCAACTTAAATTCTTTACCAGAAGCACTTAAGGGTGCTGATTTCTTCATCGGGTTATCGGTGGCTGATATCCTTACCGGAGACGATATAAAGTCAATGGCCAAAGATCCAATCGTTTTTGCTTTAGCAAATCCCAATCCGGAAATCGCCTACGACCTTGCTAAAAAATCCCGGCCGGATTTAATCATGGCAACCGGTCGCTCTGATCATCCTAACCAGGTCAATAATGTACTTGGCTTTCCATACATCTTCCGGGGTGCATTAGATGTACGAGCCACAGAAATCAATGAAGAAATGAAGCTGGCTGCCGTTCACGCCATTGCCAGCCTGGCCAAAGAATCTGTTCCCGATATTGTAGTAAAAGCCTATGGTGCTGAAAAAATTTCGTTCGGCAGAGAATACCTTATACCCAAGCCTCTTGATCCAAGATTAATCACAACCATTTCTCCGGCAGTAGCAAAAGCTGCTATGAATTCAGGCATGGCTAAAAAACCCATTACTGATTTTGGTGCTTATCACCAGGAGTTATTAAACCGTATTGGGATTGACCAGAAATTAATGTCACGGATTATTGATCGGGCAAAACAAAATCCAAAACGTGTTGTATTTGCCGAAGCTCACCACTTAAAAATTTTAAAAGCAGCCCAGCAACTACAGGATCAGCAAATCGCCAAACCCATATTGTTAGGCGATAAAGATGAAATTGAACGCTTAATCAACGAACACAAATTAGAACTGGATTGTCCCATTATCTATCCACGCAGGGAACCTGCAAAAGTTGATGAGTATGCAGCTGTGTTGTACAAGAAACGTCAGCGTAAAGGACTTACCTATCGTGATTGCCAGCAATTGATGCGCGACCGTAATTATTTTGCCGCCATGATGGTAGAGGTTGGTGAAGCCGATGCACTGGTGTCAGGACTTACCAAAGATTATCCAAAAACAATTTTGCCATCACTTCAAATAATTGGTATGGCCGAAGGTGTTGAGCGCGTGGCCGGTATGTATATCATCTTGAATAAAAAAGGTACTTATTTCTTTGCCGATACAACGGTTAACCTCAACCCAACAGCACACGAATTAGTGGATATTATTTCTTTGACTGCACGAGGAGTACGTTTCTTTGATATTGAGCCACAGATTGCCGTGCTCTCCTATTCAAACTTCGGATCATCACGCGGGGAAGTTCCGGAAAAAACACGCGAGGCCGTACGCCTGGCTAAACTAAAGCACCCCGATTTGATTATCGATGGGGATATTCAGGCCAACGTTGCCCTTAACACCGAGATACAACGCGAAAATTATCCGTTCAGCAACCTGGTGGATGGTGGAGCTAACACGCTCATCTTCCCTAACCTGGCGGCTGGTAACATTGCTTACAAGTTGCTGATGGAAATTGGCGGAGCAGAAGCGATCGGACCCATTTTATTAGGCATGAAAAAGCCTGTACATGTACTGCAACTAGGAAGCTCCGTTCGGGAAATTGTGAACATGGCCGCTATTGCTGTTGTGGATGCGCAACTTCACGAGCGAAATGATCACCTTTAATATTTTCGATTTTAGATTTATGATTTTTGTATTGGACAACCTAATACCAATCGTAAATCGAAAATCATCAATCTAAATTCGACATGATTTCATTTCTTAAAGGAAGGCTTGTTCAAAAAGATCCAACGCATGTTGTGATTGATGTAAATGGTGTTGGGTATCATCTCAGTATTTCCTTACAAACTTTTGCGGAAATTAAAGATCAGGAAAACACCCTTATTCATACGCACCTCGCTATCCGCGAAGATGCACACCTGCTGTACGGCTTTAGTTCGGTGGCTGAGAAGAAACTCTTTCAACAACTTATTTCTGTAAATGGCATTGGGCCCAGCACCGCCATTGTTATGCTCTCCTTCCTATCCTCTGAAGAGTTGAAGCAGGCCATCGTTCAAGAGGATGTAACGACCCTGCAACGCATTAAAGGTATAGGCGGAAAAACCGCCCAACGGGTAATTATTGAGCTCAAAGACAAACTCAGGAAAGACCTCTCGGAAGACGCTATTCAGGGCATTCCGGGACTTAAGCACAATACCCTGCGAAGCGAAGCGTTATCTGCACTAATCACCCTTGGGATTACCAAAAGTGCTGCGGAGAAAAGTGTGGATACCGTCCTTAAAAAGTCGGGAAATACGCTTACTTTGGAAGATTTAGTTAAACAAGCTTTGAAAAACGCCTAAGCCTGCGTGACGCTCAAAACGTACGTGTTACTTGTACCTGTAGCGATAACCCTGCTCCTTACCGGGCAGCCTGTCGCCCATGCACATGCTGAGCTCTTTTTTCAGCAGCAGGAACCAGCACGTCAGGACACTACCAGACAACAATCCTACCGCCCAAGCCGCAGGCCTACCTTCCAGGTGCGCGACCGATATGGCGACCCCTTTTCAAACACAACTACACAGTCTCCCTTATTCCTGAAAGACCCTACCAAGGTTAATTATGAAATAGCACTCGACTCCAGTCTCAACTATACCATCTATGAAAAAATAGGCGACCTCAACTACAGGCCCATTACCACCATGTCGTTCGAAGAATTTAAAGCGTACCAGGACAGGCAGATGCTTAAAGGTTATTGGCAGGGTAAATCAAAAAGTCAGGATGGAGAGAGTGCGGTGAGCAGCCGCGGACTTATTCCTAAAATTTATGTTAGCCCCGTACTTGACCGGATTTTTGGTGGCAGCTATGTGGAACTGATTCCGCGGGGATTTGTAACCCTGGATTTTGGCGTTGCCTTTCAACGGATTGATAATCCCAACATTCCCATTCGCCAGCAACGCAACGGTGGCTTTGAATTCGATCAGCAAATAAACATGAGTGTTATTGGAAAGGTGGGAGAAAAACTTGCCGTAAGCGCAAACTTTGATAACAACAACTCCTTCGACTTTCAGAATAATATGAAGGTAGAGTATACGGGTTTCAAAGAAGACATATTGAAGAAGCTCGAAATCGGTAACGTAAGCCTTCCGTTGAATAATACACTTATCCAGGGATCACAGAATTTATTTGGCGTAAAAGCACAATTGCAATTTGGTAAACTTTTTGTCACCACCATTGCCTCCACCCAACGCGGTAAAGTCGCCTCTATTGATATACCCGGTGGCAACAGCGGCCAGGGCCGACCTTTTGAAATAGTGGCTTCCAGTTACGATGAAAACCGCCATTTCTTTTTAGGGCACTTTTTCCGTGACAACTTTGAAGTATGGACAGCCAATCCTCCTCAAATCTATTCCGGCATAAACATCACCCGTGTTGAAATCTACATTCTCAATCGTAACAATGATACACGCTCACTTCGAAACGTGGTAGGTTTGATGGACCTGGCAGAACCGCAGCGTATTTATAATTCAACCGTTGTATCCGCTAACCCAACCCTCCCCAACACCAATGATGCCAACAACTTGTATGCAGACGTACGTAATTTTAACCGGAATGCCGATGGCATTAACGCATTACTTGATGACTACTTCTCGGGCGTCTCAAACAATGGAACGGATTATGAAAAAATAACCGGAGCACGAATACTTAGCCCAACTGAATATACTTTTCACAAACAATTGGGCTATATAACCCTCACCCGTAAATTACAAAACGATGAGGCCCTTGCCGTGGCTTATGAATATACGTACAACGGACGAAGCTATAAAGTGGGCGAACTCTCAGAAGACTATGCCAGCCGCCCCGACAGTGAAGTGATTTTCCTGAAAATGTTGCGACCCCGCAAAGTAAGTATTCGCGATCAGGCCCGTAACATTATTCCCACATGGGATTTGATGGCAAAAAATATTTACTCACTTAATGTAAGCCAGCTTACCCGCGAAAATTTTCAACTTCGCATTATTTATCGTGATGACCGCTCCGGTATTGATAACCCGCAACTTCAGGAAGGCCAGGATGTGCGTAACCGTCAATTAATTGAAGTCTTCGGGCTGGATAAACTAAATCCGGTCAATGACCCGCAACGCGATGGCAATTTTGATTTTGTAGAAGGGCTGACCATCAACACCCAAACTGGCGTTATTATATTTCCATTCCTTGAACCCTTTAGTAAAGCTTTGCGAGAAGCTTTCAAAGGTGATCCCCAGGAAAGTTTCCTGATTCAGAAATACGCTTACGATACCTTGTATCGAACTACACGTGCCGATGCTGAATTGGTGGCTGCAAAGAATAAATTTTTCCTCACGGGTACTTACTCAGCAGGATCCGCAAAAGAAATTCTGATTCCGGGTTTTGGTGTATCGCCAGGTTCTGTTCGGGTTTTTGCCGGTGGCACACCGTTAATGGAAGGCACAGAATACACGGTTGACTATACGTTCGGACGCGTAACTATCTTAAGCGATGCGATCCTTAATTCAGGAAAGAATATAAGCATTCAATATGAGCAAGCCGATCCCTTTGCTTTTCAAACGCGATCCCTGCTTGGAACTCGTTTCGATTACCAGTTAAATGAAGATATCAGCCTGGGATCAACGTTACTCTATTATAATGAGCGACCCCTCATTACCCGTAATGCTATAGGCACCGAACCTGCCCGCAACCTGCAATATGGATTCGATTTCAATGTTCGAAAAAACAGCCGATTGCTGACAAAAATTATTGATGCTATACCGGGCATTCAAACCAAAGAAATGTCATCCATTAACTGGAGTGGTGAATTTGCACAATTACTACCCGGCACATCCAACATAGTAGATGGTGAAGGAACCGGCTACATCGATGATTTTGAAAATACGGCTACACCTTACTCACTCATGAGTCCACAGGCCTGGAAACTGGCTTCCGTACCGAAAGATCCGCGCTATGACATTACAAGTGGTGCACTTAATGATCCAAGCGCTGGTTATAAACGTGCACGACTGGCATGGTACATTATTGATAATCAGTTTTATCGGGATGGCGGGCAATTTAAGCCAAGCAACATCACCACTACCGATCTTGAAAATCACTACGTACGCGCGGTAGTGCCTACTGAAATATTTCCGAAACGGAACCCTCCACAAGGAAATTTCTTTGAGCCCATTTTAGATATCGCCTATTATCCGTACGAGCGAGGACCTTACAACTACAATCCAGACCTGACTTTTGATTCCAATAAGAACATTGTCAAGCTCAATAACCTAACCAAACAAAACTGGGCAGGGATTACTACGGCCATTCGTACAGAAGTTGATTTTGATAAAGCCAATATTGAATATGTCGAGTTTTGGATGCTGGATCCGTTTATCAACAACTCAGACAGAGGTAAGATCATTGACGGTGTTTACAATGATTTCAATACCACGGGGGGTAAACTAATTTTTCATTTAGGCAGCATTTCAGAAGATGTTATTCGCGATGGTCGTCACGGGTTTGAAAATGGTCTTCCTCCTGATGGTGATTTAACAACCACAACAGAAACCCCGTGGGGTTATGTGGCGAATCGCCAATACATTACCAACGCTTTTGATAATTCAACAACGGCCCGGGTTAACCAAGACGTGGGGTGGGATGGTATTTCAAACCTCAATGAACCGGAAAAGTACAAAGATTTCATTGATGCACTTGCCTCAAACACAAACGTTCAGAGTATTGTATTGAACGACCCATCAGCAGATGATTTTCAGTTTTACTTTGGCAGCAGCCTGGATTCAAAGAATGCTAAAATTCTGGAACGCTATAAGCTTTACAATGGCCTGGAAAACAACACACCTATAAATACCGGAAGCGATATACCGCGCTCGAATGGGTTTTTACCTGATAATGAAGACCTCAATGCCGACAACACATTAAATGAACTGGAAGAGTACTATGAATATGAGATTAGTCTGGAGCCCGGAAAACTTGACATTGGGAAAGAATTTATTGTCGACAAAATAACACCAACCCAAAATAATCCAGATCAGGTAACCTGGTACCTGTTTCGTGTACCCGTGCGTAATTTTCAAAACCGCGTTGGTAATCTTGAAGGATTTAAATCCATCCGTTATATACGGATGATTGTAACGGATTTCGATCAGCCTGTAGTAATGCGTATGGCTAACTTCCGCCTGATTGGTAGTCGGTGGAGAAGATATCTTGAGAACCTGGAAGAAGGTGGCCTTATTCCAGAGCCGGAACCTGACTTCGATAACTTTGTTCTTTCTGTTGTAAACATAGAAGAAAATTCAGCACCAGATCCAAGTAGCGGCAAACCACCCTATGTACTTCCACCCGGCTTTATCCGCGACCGCGATAATACCTCATCGGTTTACCGCGAGCTGAATGAACAATCCGTTCAGGTGTGTGTGGAGAATCTGAAAAATGGTGATGCAAGATCCATTTATAAAAATATCGACATGGATTTCTTCAACTACGGTCGGATCAAAATGTTTGTTCATGCCAATAGTCCGAATGCGCAGGACGATGACTTGCGGGTATTTATGCGTTTGGGTACCGACTTCGATCAGAATTACTATGAGGTGGAGCTACCGCTAAAAATCACACCAGGCTCTGCTATATCAGCAACTGACATCTGGCCCTCTGAAAACGAGTTCGATTTCTACCTTAAGGATTTATATGGTCTGAAAGCCAGGCGAGATCGTGAGGGATTTTCGCTGGATGAATTGTATCCGCAACAAGGACCTGCCCAATTTGGTAAACATGGCGTGCGGGTATTGGGCCGACCCGACCTGAGCAGTGTACGGGTGATTATGATTGGTGTACGGAATCCACGCACAAGTAACAACCGGCCGTACTCAGTTTGCGTATGGGCCAATGAACTTCGGTTAACCGACTTCGACAGGACTGCCGGCTGGGCGGTAAACACAACGCTTAACGCCAAGCTTGCTGATTTTGCTATGGTATCAGGTTCTATGCGCTACATGACTTATGGTTTTGGAAGCGTGAGTTCAAAAATAAGTGAACGCACCCGTGAAGAAACTTTTGCGTATGATGTAACCGCCAATGTGAATGTCGATAAACTGATTCCCGGAAATCATGGTATTAAAGTACCCATGTTGCTGAGTTATCAAAGCACCACCATTAACCCCAACTACGACCCTGCCAACCCCGATCAAAAACTGGATGCGGCACTGGCATCCTTTAATACGCAAGAAGAAAAAGATGACTATGTTAAACTCATCCGCGATCGTGAAGTGCGCAGAAGCATGAACTTCACAAACGTAAGAAAGACTAAAGTGAACCCGCAGGCTAAAGCACATCTGTGGGATATCGAAAATTTATCGTTCAGCTACCGCTACAGCGACAATGTGCGGCAAAGCTTCACCATTGCCGAGTCATTGAAGAAAGACATAGGTGGTTCCGTAGCATACAATTTTTCACCGAAAGGAGCCGGGGTTGAGCCTTTCAAAAATTCTGAAGGACTTAAATCACCCTATTTGAAGTTTATAAAAGATTTTAACCTGAGTTTTTTGCCCAATAATATTATGGTTCGGGGAGACCTGGATCGATCGTTCTCTAAAATCGTCTACCGCAATTCATTGTCGAATTCTGAATCGAACTACCTGAAGTACTTCACGTTTAATCGCATCTATAATTTGCAGTGGAATCTTTCTAAAAGTCTATCCTTCAATTATGCTGCGCGAGCCAATGCGATTGTTGATGAACCTGAAGGTGATATCAATACCAGTGAAAAGCGCGATAGTGTATTAACCAATCTTAAGCGTTTTGGTCGGATGAAGAATTTTGACCAAAGCGTTACGGTAAACTACATTATCCCGCTAGACAAGTTTCCGATTACCGATTGGATTGGGGCTGAGTATCGCTTCCAGGCAAATTATAACTGGATGGCAGGGCCTGTAAACCGACCCGACAAACCCGGTGAGGTGATTGACTTACCCGATAACCTCGATTTCCGAAATACTATTCAAAACAATCGAGACCAAACATTGTCTGGCCGACTTGACATGGTGAAGCTTTATAACAAAGTTGGCTTTCTTAAAAATATAAATAATCCCCCACGCCCAACAACAACGCGGCCACAGCCCAATCAAAAACCGGATACGGTAAAAACACAAACTACCCCACCGATTATTAAGGGATTTTTGCGTTTGCTGATGTCTGTTCGCTCCATCAACGGTACATACACCGTTACAGAAGGAACTATACTGCCAGGCTTTGAACCTAATGCCCATTTGTTTGGTATGGACAAAGGATTTAATGCACCCGGCTGGGATTTCATCTTTGGAAGTCAGAATCCCAACATAAGGTTTAAAGCCGCTGAAAATGACTGGCTGGTAAAAACTACTTCATTAACATTACCCTTCACCCAAACATCTACCCGTTCTTTTAGCGGTCGTGCAAACGTTGACCCTTCAGCGGATTTAAAAATTCAATTGGATCTTAAGAAGGATATTACCGATGGCTATCAGGAGATTTTCAGGTATGATGACTTAGAAAACAATTACATATCCCTGAATCCAAGTCGCTATGGAAGTTACAGGATTTCAACCATCGCTATTAAAACAACGTTTAGACCCGACAACAACAATCTTGAATCAACAACCTTTAAACAGTTTGAGCAAAATTTACTCACCATTCAGGAAAGATTCCGGCAGGTGAACCCTAACTTCGAATATGACTCCATCAGTCAGGATGTGGTTATCCCTGCGTTTATTGCAGCCTACAGTGGCAAAAGCGCAGACAAAATAAACTTAAGTCCATTCCCTAAAACTCCATTACCCGGTTGGCGAATTGATTACAACGGTTTGAACAAAATTGAATTCTTTAAAAACCTGTTTCAATCCATTACCATCTCACATGCCTATGCAGCAACCTATTCGGTTTTAAATTATTCGAACTCATTACAATACGAAAATCCAAACGATGTAGGTATCAACGTACCCCTCGAGAAATATAATAATGGAATTTTCTCCAACCTCACGAATGAAGCCGGAAGACCTGTACCCATTTATATTATCAGCCAGGCATTAATTACAGAATCATTCCAACCGCTGATTGGTGTTAACCTTCGAACCAAAAGCCGCTTAACTGCGCGGGCCGAATATAAAACCAAGCGCGAGCTGGCTATGAATATTTCCAATGCCCAGGTAACTGAAGTCAATAGCAAGGATGTGTCCATGGAGCTGGGGTATACCAAAAACAACATGAAGTTGCCCATCAAATCAAACGGACGAACCATTGTGTTGAAGAATGATGTGACCTTCCGGATGAACCTGACGGTGAGCGATCAGTCGACCATTCAACGTAAAATTGAAGAGTTGAATGTACTTACCAATGGTAATATTAACTTCCAGCTCAGGCCAAACATCAGCTACGTGGTAAATCAGAAGTTGAATGTGCAGATGTATTTTGAACGGACAATCAACGATCCGCAAGTCTCCAACTCCTTCCGCAGGGCAACTACCCGCTTTGGCTTCCAGGTGAGGTTTAGTTTAGCCCAATAATTACCGGGTAATTGTCTCGTCAATTAACAATTGTGCTAAATTTGGGGCCTAAATCACAACGTATATGAATATTCCTTCCGATTTGAAGTACACCAAAGACCACGAATGGGTAAAACTTAATGGAAACACCGCCATTGTTGGCATTACCGATTTTGCGCAAGGCGAACTGGGCGATATTGTTTACATCGACATCAATACCGTAGGGCAAGATGTAAACCAACACGATGTTTTTGGTACCGTAGAAGCCGTAAAAACCGTTTCAGATTTATACATGCCCGTGAGCGGAATAGTACTGGAAGTTAATCCGGCACTTGACGGAAGTCCTGAAAAAGTAAATGCAGACCCCTATGGCGAAGGTTGGATGGTAAAAGTGGAAGTAAAAAATTCGGCTGACGTTGATGGTTTGCTCACAGCCGATCAGTACAAGGAACTTATTGGTAAATAAAAGTTGTTGGTTTTTCGTTGTTAGTTGTTAGCCAAATTATTAGCGAATAACAAACAACGAACAACGATAAAAGCATGATCGAACTACCCACCATATCTCCCGAACAAACCCGCCAACGCAAACCGAACTGGCTTCGCGTAAAGTTGCCGGTTGGCCCGGAATATGCCAAGGTGCGCAGGCTGGTGGACGAACATAAACTGCACACCATCTGCGAAAGCGGTAATTGCCCCAACATGGGCGAATGCTGGGGTGCAGGTACTGCCACCTTTATGATTTTAGGAAATGTTTGTACCCGCAGTTGTACTTTTTGTGCAGTAGCTACCGGAAGGCCGCCTGAATACGACACAGATGAGCCCAGACGCGTTGCTGAAGCCATTAAATTAATGGGCGTAAAACATGCCGTTATCACATCGGTGAACCGCGATGAGTTAAAAGACCGCGGTGCGGAAATCTGGTACCAAACCGTAGTGCAAACAAAACAGATTAGTCCGGACACAACTATTGAAACACTCATTCCTGACACCAAAGGAAACTGGGATGCACTCTATCGCATGATTGAAGGCGGGCAGGAAGTGGTAAGCCATAACATGGAGACTGTTGGCCGTCTTTATCGCATTGTGCGACCACAGGCAAAATACGAGCGAAGCCTTGAACAAATAAAACGCACACGTGAAGCCGGCAAGCGCACCAAGTCGGGTATTATGCTTGGGCTTGGCGAAACCAAAGAAGAAGTATTTAAGGCCATGGATGATCTGGCCGAAAACGGATTGATGATTCTTACGCTCGGTCAATATTTACAGCCCACCAAAATGCACATTGAGGTAGCCGAGTTCATTCACCCCGAAACTTTTGATATGTACCGTGAAGAAGGTTTGAAACGCGGATTGAAATATGTTGAATCCGGTCCGTTGGTTCGTTCATCCTATCATGCTGAACGGCATGTGAATGTGCCGATGGATTGATGTATTGATTTTCCAGCATTGTACGTATAGAGACGTATTTGATTCCAATATTTTAGATAAGATGTAACATACTTAGCTCCGTAAGGTTATGAACAACCCACTATTTGGACACCGGTGCTTACACAAGAATGTTATGACAAGGTTTCTGAAAAGTAAATAATTTGTATCATTTGGCTTTAGGGAATATCTTTAATCATATTAAAATTTTATGAACCGATATACTCATTCTTTCATTGTACTCATTACACTCGGCTTGGTTGCTTGTAGTAGTAAACAAGAATCGACAGTTGAAACAGCTACTCCTTCAAAGGAAGTGGATACGGAAACCCTGAAAGCCAATCTTAAATCTCAGGTTTGTGCTTTTCTTACTATCGCTGAAGTGGCCACCATCACAGGTATCGCTGAAGAAATGGGAAGTGTTTCGGGGTATGATGGAACCACCGGGCATTACTGTTCCTACAATTGGAATGATTTCGGAAAGGAGATAAAATTTGCGTACGTATTCAGCACGTTTGGTAACATTGAAAAGGTGGCAGAATCGCTGGCCATGTTCAAGGCAAGTGATTCCCTTGAGCCTGTGTCATTGAATGTTGGTGAGAAGGCTGCCTTTTGGGGCGAAGGAAACTCCCGCCTAAGTGTATTTTATACTGATGTTCAACTTTACGTTGACATGCGCAAAACGGATTTTACCGATAAGAAATCTATCGCCATAAAAATCGTAGAAAAGGCGCTTGAATAACGCCTACTTCACTTTCTTCCCCGGCATAGCCCTTCCTGCCTGGTGTAGTATCATACTGGTTACGGTACCCTTATCATCGCGGTTAAACTCAATCTGTGCATCCACAACTTTCAAAAAGAATTTGCTGGCACTTTCCGGATAGATATCAAACGGAGGCTGGCCCGTAGCCTGAGCTTTGTAATTATTTTCCTCACGCCACACTTTTATTACAAATGTCGGTGCCAGTTCGTATTCACCAACATACACATCAAAATCCGTTGGGTTCATAACATACTCCTCTCGTTCGGCAGGAATGGGCTTATTGGTTTTTGTTGATTTTCGCGTTACGAGGGAACGATCAAGCATTTCCATTTCTGTTACCGTACCACTATTGTCTCTTTTAAATTCAATTCGGGTATTGGTTTCTTTAAAAGCAAATTTGTCCACACCATACGGGTAAATCTCAAACTTTGTTCCACCGCTTCGTTGCGAGAAGTATTGGTCACCTTTTCGTGTAATTACGCGCTCTTCCTGATCATTGATTTTGTACACGCCAACATAAGCATCACCTTGTGCAGCCGTTAAGATTATTGGCTCTGGTTTTTTGCCGCGAACTCCGGCAACTTCTTCGGCCAGGGTGTAGGCAATATCCTCTGGGTTAACACTGGTATTATTCGCTAATAAACACACATAAATTTTAAGCTCAGGTACATACACCTCAAACGACAAAAACCCATCAATACCGCCACCATGCCCAATGGCCTTACTTCCACCAACCTTCCCTAACTGCCAGCCATACCCGTAACTTTCCACATCGCCCGAAGTTGTATGGGTTGGTTCCCACGCCTTATCAAGAAGTTCCTTCTTCACCAGTTTATAATTGAAAACAGCCTGATTCCATCTCCACAGATCATCAACCGATGAAAAAATTGAGCCTGCTGAATACGGTATGGAGGGGTGGACATAATCGGCCATTGTGTACACATTTTCCGCTCCTTTATTATAGCCCCCAGCCTGCCTGGCAATCGGTTTACTGTCATCCGGGTAGGAGGCGCTCATTTTCAACGGCTTAAAAAAAGTCTGACTGATGTAATCGTTGTACGTTTTACCGGTAACTTTTTCAATTACCGCACCTAAAATAAAATAAGCGGAGTTATTGTATGCCCATTTTTCACCGGGTTTGAAATCAACCGGGTAACTTTGGATGTACCCCAACATGTCAGGTACACTAACCTTTGTCTTTTTTGCTTCCGTGGTCATACGCTCCTCTACACTGGTGTAACTTTTTATTCCAGAGGTATGGTTAAGCAGTTGCTCAATTGTTATAGGGTACTGAGTTTTAAAATCAGGTAAATATTTACTTAACTCATCTTGTAGTGAAAGCTTCCCTTCTGCAACCAGTTTTAAAATTGCTGTTGAAGTAAACTGCTTGGTAATGGAACCGATACGAAAAACCATGTCGGGCTCAATAGCTTGTTTGCGGTTTATCTCGGCAATGCCGTAGCCTTTACGAAGAAGAACCTTGTCGTTTTGAACAACCAGAACGGCAGCCCCAGGTTCGGTGGCAGAAAAGCGTTCATTTAAAATTTTGTCCAGATTATCAACCGTGCTTTGCGCGAAAGCAACAAATGAAAAAAGAACGAGAATGAGTGACAGGGTTTTACGGATCATAGAATTTATGGATTTGGGGTTAAGACGCACGAAGCACTATAAAGGTTTCAGATTATATAAATCAACGGACAGGCTTTAACACCACACCGTTGCGCACACCGGTATGTTTTCCTTTTTCGGCTGTAATCTGGCCGTTAACGATAATGTACTCAAATCCTTCCGAATAGGCATGCGGTTTTTCATAGGTAGCTCTGTCACCTACCTTATTTTCATCAAAAATTACAATATCCGCGGCCATGCCTTCGCGCAATAATCCGCGATCGCGCAGGTTAAATTTAGTAGCAGGCAGAGAAGTCATGCGCCTGATCGCTTCTTCCAGCCGGATGAGTTGGAGTTCACGTACATATTGACCGAGCACGCGTGCATTGGTTCCATAGGCGCGTGGGTGTGGCATGTTGGTACCGTACCGGTTAATACCGGCATCGGATGCAAACATGTTGAACGGGTATTGTAAAATCCTTCGCAAGTCTGCTTCATCCATACTGAAGTAAACCATTTGCACCCGGTCGGTGGAAGCAACCAACTCCAGGATTGTTTCTGCCTCTTCCATGGGTTTGGTTTTCCTTCCCTTTAATTTGTTTACATCCGTTATTGTTTTTCCGTTGTATGTGCTGTCGGGAGCATAGCGCGCAATCAAAGCATAGCTGTAATTCTTCAGCTTTTTACTTTTGAGTGTCTCGGTCATTTCCTTCTTGATCTTCTGTCGTGTGGCTTTGTCATTCAATCGCCACAGCACAGAATCTTTTCCGCCAGAGAAAACCCAACTGGGCACGGTAGTGCTTAACGTTGTGCTGCTGGCCACATAAGGATATTGATCGATGGTAACATCAACACCACGCAACCGCGCACGTTCAACCTGTTCCAGGGTGTGAACTGATCTTCCCCAGTTCGGTTTGTAGGTAACTTTAAAATGTGAAATCTCGACAGGCATACCAGCCACCTCCCCGATGGAGATAGCTTCCTCAATGGCTTGCGTAACCTGATCGCCTTCATTGCGGATATGCGAGGCATACACCCCACCAAATCGTGCTGCCGCTTTGGCCAGTCCAACTACTTCTTCGGTTTTGGAATAGGTGCCCGGCACATAAATCAAACCGGTGGATAATCCCACGGCACCATCCTGCATGGCCTTTTCCACCAATAACTCTATTGCTTTTTGTTCATCCGCTGTTGGGTCACGTTGATAATCGCCCAATACCGCACGCCTGACCGTGTTATGTCCGATAAGTGTGGCGATGTTGATAGAGGTTTTAACGCTATCGATTTTTCGAAAGTAGTCGGCAATATCCAACGAAGAAGATCCACAATTGCCGGTAACTACTGAGGTTACACCATCGAGAATAAAATTGCCTGCCGTTGGGATGCGGATTTCATTGCCTTCGATATGGGTGTGCACATCGATAAAGCCAGGAGAAACAACAAGTCCCTTTGCATCGAGAATAGTAGTGGCAGCAGCTTCTTTAAGATTACCGATAGTCGCAATCTTTCCATCCTTCACTCCCAGGTCGGCATAGAACCACGGGTTTCCGGTACCATCAATTATTTTTCCGTTGCGAATGATAAGATCAAAAGATTGACCAGTTGCTGCATACGAACAAACAATCAATAGAAAGATTATAATACCTGAACCCCATGGTGCTTGATCCATTTCACTTTTACTTTTTATCAGCAGCAATTCTTCCTTCGCGGTTAGCAATTTCCCAGGCTGTGTAGAAAATAAGCTGCGCGCGCTGGGTCATTAAATCAAATTCAATTTTATCAACTTCATCGCTGGGCTGGTGATAATCTTCGTGAATTCCATCAAAATAAAAAATGATGGGAATATTTTTCTTGGCGAAGTTCCAGTGATCAGAGCGGTAGTACAAACGTTCGGGGTGATTTTGATCATTGTAGGTATAATCAAAAATCAAGTTGCTGTATTTCTTATTCACTTCTTCACTAAGGCTGTGCAACTCACTTGAAAGTTTATCGGAGCCGATCACATACACATAAGGCGCACTATCTTTATGTTGCGGATCGCGCCTGCCCACCATATCAATGTTCAGGTTAACAACAGTTTTCTCCAACGGAAACACGGGGCTGTTATCGGCATAGAATTGTGAGCCCAGCAAACCCTCCTCTTCTCCGGTAACGGTCATGAACAAAATACTTCTGCGTGGACCCTTACCATCTTTCTTTGCCTGCGCAAAAGCCTTCGCCAGCGACATTACACTTACCGTTCCTGAGCCATCATCATCCGCACCATTATTAATTAAATCACCTTCACCGGATGAGCGCTTTCCGATGTGATCATAATGTGCTGTTATGACAAGCACTTCGTCTTTTTTATCAGTGCCCTCCAAAAAGCCAAGTACATTATCCGTCTTTATTTCTTTGTGCTTCTGTGCCACAGTGATGGCCAAGGTTGAAGGTTTTACTTTCGCTAATTTTTTATCATCAGCGGCCTTTTTTAATTTTTCTGGTGTCGACTTAAATATTTTTGCTGCAGCAGCAGGCGTTAACAAAAACAAACCCAGATTGGGTGTGGCTGCACTTTTCGTTAACGTCATGCGACCACCGGCAAACATGCGCAGCTGGCCGGCCATAGTTTTAAAATCCTCCTCGCTGTTCATTACCATCACCATCAGCTTAGCCTCTTTCTCTCGCAGTTTGGCCATTGCCGGGTTGTTTCGCAACGAAGCGTTGGCTTCCAAAAAAACAACAGCAGCTTTTCCTTTTACATCTACTTGCTTCAAATCATCTTCCGTTGCACGACCTGCGTAAACCAATGGCAACTCCAGCAATCCACCCGTGTCGCCTGATCCGAAATACACAAACTCTTCGTTTTCTTTGAGTGGTGCACCACCGGCATTAAGGGAAACTTGAGGAATGCCTGATGTGTAGAGCGTTACCGGTTGAAAATAACTTCCATTAACAGGGCCCTGCAAGCCGTGCTCTTCGAAATGAGCCGCAATAAAGGCTGCTGCCATCTTTTGACCACGCGAACCTGTTCTGCGTCCCTCCAGGGCATCGGAAGCTATGATGGTTAAATATTCTTTTAAATCGGCTGCCGTTACCAGTTGGCCGTACTTTTTGGCTACCGGATCCTGGGCTTGAACGCCCACAAAAACCACCGCCAGCCAAAACACTAAAAACTTGATTTTCATATTTCGTTAAGGATTAGAATTTTTCAAAGATAGGGATCGGTTCAGAATAGAAAAGCCTTGACATTCAGGCTTTAACAAAAAGGTTGCGGAGTGGTTAAATGGGATGATGGAAATCATAGGTGAGCGGTGTACAATTGTGTTCCGCCTGATTTACATTTGTGCAAAATTTTCCCTTCCGGGCGATTAGAAACCACGACTATGAATTTTAATACTACTTACGCTGAAAAATTTGAATACCGCCACAATGGCCCCAATCCACAGCAGATAGCCGAAATGCTTAAAACCGTAAAGGCTTCTTCTGTTGATCAATTGATAGAACAAACTGTGCCCACCAACATACGGTTGAAAAAACCTTTGAACCTGCCTACCGCCCAAACCGAACAGGCTTTTTTGAAGTCGTTCAAGGCATTGGCCGCTAAAAACAAGCTCTTTAAATCCTATATCGGCATGGGGTATTACAATACCTACACACCGAATGTCATCCTTCGCAATATTTTAGAAAATCCGGGATGGTACACGGCCTATACCCCCTACCAGGCTGAAATTGCTCAAGGCCGATTGGAGGCCCTGATCAACTACCAAACCATGGTGATTGACTTAACCGGCATGGAAATCGCAAACGCCTCGTTATTGGATGAAGGCACTGCTGCAGCAGAAGCCATGCATTTACTACACGCTTCATTAAAGCCAGCCAAAAAAAATGCACGTAAATTTTTTGTAGATCAAAATACATTCTCACAAACGCTTGATGTACTGAAAACCCGTTCAACTCCACTGGGTGTTGAACTTGTGATTGATGACCTTGCGAAGGTTGATATTACCGATCCGGATTTGTTTGCTGTATTTATTCAATACCCCGATAGCAACGGTGCCATTAAAGATCATTCGGCATTTATTCAGGCGGCACACGAAAATGATGTTTATGTAGCCGTGGCAACTGATCTGTTGGCGTTAACTTTATTGAAGTCACCAGGCGAAATGGGTGCTGATGTGGTGGTAGGATCTAGCCAGCGCTTTGGTGTACCCATGGGTTTTGGCGGACCACATGCCGCTTTCTTTGCTACAAAGGAAGACTTTAAACGCCAGATGCCCGGTAGAATCATTGGCGCCTCCATCGATGCACAAGGCAAACCTGCTTATCGCATGGCGTTGCAAACCCGCGAGCAACACATCCGCAGGGAAAAAGCCACTTCCAATATTTGTACAGCCCAGGTACTCCTTTCGGTAATGGCGGGTATGTATGCTGTTTATCATGGGCCGGAAGGATTAAAGAAAATTGCAGGTCGCGTTCATGCACTTACCAAAATGTTGTTTGATGGTTTACTCGCCATCGGACTTCAACCGGTTAGCAACAACTTTTTCGATACCCTTACCGTACCATGCCCGAACAAAAATGCTGTTGCTGAAGAGGCTGAAAAACGTGGTGTTAATCTTCGGTATTTTAACGAGAATCATGTTGGTATTTCTTTAGATGAAACTACAACCGTTGAAGATGTCAATGAATTGTTGGAAATTTTCCGTACCACTTCTCCCCTTTTACAGCATAAGCAAGTTAAGGATGCAGGAATACCTGCTACCCTGGTGCGCACCAGCGCGTTCATGACGCATCCGGTATTCAACACCTACTATGCCGAACATGAAATGCTGCGCTACATCAAGCGTTTAGAGAATAAAGACATTTCCATGGTACATTCCATGATTTCGTTGGGATCATGTACGATGAAACTCAACGCCACCACCGAAATGATTCCTGTTACCTGGCCAGAACTGGGGGGCTTGCATCCTTTTGCACCGGCCAATCAAACCCAAGGCTACCAGCAAATTTTAAATAACCTCGAAGTATGGTTAGCAGAGATTACCGGCTTTACCGGAGTGTCGCTTCAGCCCAACAGCGGGGCACAAGGTGAGTATGCCGGCCTGATGGTAATTCGCGCTTACCACCAGCACCGTGGTGACCATCACCGAAACATTGCATTGATTCCTGCCTCCGCACACGGAACAAACCCTGCCAGTGCCGTAATGGCCGGTATGGAGGTAGTGATCGTGAAATCAGATGCGGATGGAAAAATCGATGTAGCCGACCTGAAAGCAAAAGCAGCACAGCACAAAGAAAAACTTTCGTGCCTGATGGTAACCTATCCATCCACGCATGGTGTGTTTGAAGAAGCCATTACTGAAATCTGTGAAACCATTCATGCCAACGGTGGCCTGGTGTACATGGATGGCGCCAACATGAACGCACAGGTGGGCTTAACCTCACCGGCCAACATCGGTGCAGATGTGTGTCACCTTAACCTGCACAAAACATTTTGCATTCCGCATGGCGGAGGCGGCCCCGGCATGGGGCCCATTTGTGTAAACGATAAGTTAAAACCATTCCTTCCGGGACACGCCCTCGTGAAAACCGGTGGTGATCATGCCATCACGGCTGTATCCTCCGCACCCTGGGGAAGTGCAAGTATATTGGCTATTTCATATGCCTACATTGCCATGATGGGTGCTGAAGGGTTAACCAACGCAACCAAGATGGCCATACTAAACGCCAACTATATTAAAGAACGGCTGGAAGGTCACTATAAAATTTTATACACCGGCAGTAATGGCCGTTGTGCACATGAAATGATTGTAGATTGTCGTGATTTCAAAAAATCTGGTGTTGAGGTAGAGGACATTGCCAAACGCCTGATGGATTATGGCTTTCATGCTCCAACGGTTTCCTTCCCGGTGGCTGGAACGTTAATGATTGAACCCACTGAAAGCGAAACAAAAGATGAACTTGATCGCTTCTGTGATGCGCTGATCGAAATCAGAAATGAAATTCGTGAAGTGGAAGAAGGCAAAGCCGATAAGGAAAACAACGTGTTGAAGCACGCACCACACACTGCATCGGTAATAACTGCCGATGTTTGGGAACGTCCTTATAGCCGCCAAAAAGCTGCCTACCCGCTACCGTATGTTCGCGAAGCAAAAGTATGGCCAAGTGTTAGTCGTGTCGATAATGCTTATGGCGACCGAAATCTGGTGTGCAGTTGTTTGCCGGTTGAGCTTTATGAGCAATCGGAAGTTGCAGCGGTTTAAGCAATAGCTAACCACAAAGATCACAAAGAAGACACAAAGCCCACAAAGCAACTTCAATTCAAATCTATTTGTGATTTCTTTTTGAAAACTTGGTACACTTTGTGGTTTGCATTTTAAAATCATCTTATGAAAAAACTTCTGATCGCATTACTATTCTTTCAGGCAGGAGGTTTTGTTCATGCCCAAACAAAAAACAAATACCAGGGTTTTCCTTCTTTAATCTGGCCTAAGTTGTACGACATTCAGTATGAAAAAGCCTTTGATGATAACGGTGAATATGACAAACCTATATTCAGTGCTGCAGCCAAATCACTGGCTGGTAAAACTGTTGTGCTCCCCGGCTACATGGTACCGTTCGACAATGGAACAAAGGGCACTGTATTTATGCTTACGTCATTACCGTTAAACGCGTGCTTCTTTTGCGGAGTGGGTGGACCCGAATCGGTAGTGCAGGTATTTTTAAAAAGTACAATTACCTACACCGAAAAACCTATTGAAGTAAAGGGTATTTTACGGCTCAACGATAAAAATCCTGACCTGATGATTTACACCTTGGAGCAGGCTGAGTTTTTAGGCGTGATTGATTTTTAATTACGCGATCAGGTAGTAATAGCCAGCCAGAAAAATTATCAGCGCCAGCAACGCACCTACTACTACTTTTACTATAGCCGAATCAAAACGATCCGTTGATCGTGCAATTCGCTTGATACGCTCCCGCACAAAACTTCGCTTCTCTTTTTCAGATTCCATGAGCATATGTTAATTATGCCTTAATAAGTAAGTTGTACTGACCGTAACCCGATTCATAAAATTAAATCTATTTAAGCCCGTATTGATCGATAAGATACAATAATGCAGCCATGGATGCTGCACCTAACTCCAGCTCGCGTTTATCTACTTTATCAAATGTATCTTCTGATGTGTGGTGATAGTTAAAGTAACGTTGTGAGTCAGGTAAGAAACCCATAAGCGGAACACCTTGCGGTGCGAGCGGACTAATATCAGCACCACCGCCTTCCTGACTGAAATCAGAAAGTCCGTAAGGTTCCAGCAACGGTTTCCAGCTTCTTATTTTCTCCTTTGCCTTTGCATCGGATGGTAATGTAAAACCACGTGGGGTAAATCCACCTCGATCAGATTCCAGGGCTGCGATGTGCCTTTCATTTTTAAGTTTTGCCTGGTTGGCATATTCCACACCTCCGCGCAAACCGTTCTCTTCATTCATAAACATAACCGAACGAATGGTGCGTTTGGGTTTGTAACCCATGGCTTTATAAATGCGCAGTACTTCTATCGACTGCACACAGCCGGTGCCATCATCGTGCGCGCCTTGTCCTAAATCCCAACTGTCCAGGTGGCCGCCCACTACAATAATCTCATCCGGGTATTGTGTGCCGCGCAATTCGCCAACCACATTAAAAGATGGTGCATCGGGTAGCGTTTCACAGTGCGTTTCAAAATAGAATTTCAATTCTTTGTCATCCTTCAAGAGACTGCTCAACAACTCGGCATGGCGTGTAGCGATTGCAACAGCCGGAATTTTCGGAACATTCAAGGCATACCGTAACGAACCTGTGTGAGGATAATCTTCGAGGTTAACACCCATCGAACGAACAATCACACCAATGGCGCCAAGCTTAGCAGCCTCTGATGCACCGTTTGCACGCTGATCAACCGCTCCGCCATAGGAGCTGAACATTGGAATCACTTTTGGATCCATAGGCCGGTTAAAGAAGACAATCTTGCCTTTTATGCCTTTCTCACCAAGTTGCTTTAACTCATCCCAGCTTCTTACTTCCACCACATTGGCCAACATTCCGGTTGCTCCGGTTCCTACTGAACCCCCTAAGGCGCAGATGTTAACTTCTTCCGATCCCAATTTTTTTGAATTGACTATTCGCCCGATTTCCTTTTTGCCCCGAACCCAATGCGGTACCATTACCGGTTGCAGCCACACTGAATCAAAACCAAAGGCCTGCATCACCTGGCGGCTCCACTCAACTGCTGCCGCAGCCCCGGGTGAACCACTCAGGCGCGGACCAATTTTCGTGCACAAGTGTTCCAGCATTTCATACGACTGTCCCCGTGCCAATGCCTCATCGTAAATCTTTCTGATAAATTGCTCATCTGTTGATTGAGCCGGTAATTTCAGGTTTGTGGATAACAGCGCAACCAGTAAAAAATATCGCATACAATTTTCAAATTAATTCATTTTCAAATCTTCAAATCAACGAATTAGCTCATCAACAAATCAATCAATAAGCTTAGCGTCTTTAATAATATACATATGATGATCCGGATCAGATTCATTCAAGAATAGAATCCCTTCCAATACTATCTGACGGGTAACAAACTTGATATTCTGTTTGGTTTGCACCTCCACTACTGTTTCTGGTCCTGCGCCTCCACAAAAATAACATTGATTAAAAGGCAACGAAGAAAGCATATATTCATTCCTGCCACCCAGTTCGGCCATTGGTATCAGGTATCCTTTCACCCGAACTACTTTACCGTTGTAACTCCACAGCCGCTTGCTGAATTTTGGCGATTCAATTTCAAAACCGGTTTCGCGGCTCGGCTGGGTTTCAAAGCCGACTTCAGAAAGCACCTGCCAAACGTCAACCTCCTGGGCAAAGGAAACTGAGCTACAGAAAAGAAACAGAATGATAAGTTTATTGATCATTGCCATTACCTTTGAAATATACTTTGTTTCTTTCACTCCATGATTGAAAATTTACTTTTGGTACTGGCCGGCCTGATCGGTGGCTTTATTGCCGGACTCACCGGTATTGGCACAGGGTTCTTAATGGTGGCCGTTATTCCGCTGGTGTTGCAGCGGTTTGGTGTACCTGAACAGCATTATGTAAGTGTTACCATAGCCAACGCCATTTTTGCCACTATGGTTTCTTCGCTATCCAATGTAGTTACATCCTTAAGGCATAGGTCATTTTATCCTAAAGAAACCTTATGGACAGCCCTGGGCGCTGTATCATTTTCATTTGCAGTGTTTGAGCTTGTGGCTAAGAGTAGTTTCTACTCACGCGAATTATTTAATGGAGTCGTTGTGTTCTTCATGTTCATTATCATCATTCAAACATTTAAGAAGCTCAGGCTTTCCAGTGTGGGCGCAGAGCACGTTACCCGGCCAAAGCTGCTGGTAACAGGTAGTCTGGCCGGTTCGGCCGCGGCCCTCACCGGCTTGGGAGGCGGAACCCTCATTATACCCATGCTTAATTTATGGCAGCGAGTTGATATCCTGAAAGCCAAATCCATTTCGTTTGGTACCATTGCCGCGATAGCAGTGTGGCTAAGCATCAACAATCTTTTCTTTGAGCCGACATTCAATATACCCAATAGCCAAGGGCTTATTGTCTTTCCTATGATAATACCCATTGTAATCGGTGTAGTCATTGGTTCGCCATTAGGCGTAACACTTAGTCATAAAATATCAGCTCGGGCCGTGACTATTCTCTTTCTTATCGTGATCAGCCTGGTAGCCATTCAAAAAATTGCAGAACTGGTGTGGTTATAAAAATGTAACTTCAAACTGAAATCGGGAAAAGAACAATAAATTACTGACTTACGATGGCTTTTCTATTTGACTCCTTTACAAACTGGAAAAAATACGCAACCGACAACAACCTGTCGTTGGTACAAGTAGTGCTTGAGTATGAGCAAACACAAAAAGGACGATCGGAACAACAGATATGGGATGGCCTTGAAAAAGCCTGGACCGTAATGAAAGAAGCCGTAGTTACCGGGCTTACCGAAGACATGACTTCGCGTTCAGGCATGGTAAACAACGGGGCCAAGAAAGTGTACAACCATCCGCAAACCGTTCTTTCCAAAGAATTTCAAAACCTGATTTCACGCGCGCTGGCCGCGAAAGAAGTAAACTCGTGCATGGGGCGCGTGGTGGCCGCACCGACAGCGGGCGCGAGCGGCATTATGCCGGGCGTACTGTACACGTTGCAGGAAATTCACAGCGTTGACGATAAAAAAATTCTTGAGGCCATGTTGCTTGCTGCCGGTGTAGCGCTGATCATGGAACAGAAAGCCAGCATTGCCGGTGCCGTAGGCGGTTGCCAGGCAGAGACCGGCACGGCTGCCGCGATGGGCGCAGCCGCCATTGTATTTTGTTTGGGAGGCAACACCGACCAGATTTTTAATGCCGTGGCGATTACGGTGCAATGCATGTTAGGCCTTGTATGCGACCCCGTAGCCGGACTGGTTGAAGTGCCCTGCATTGTACGCAACGCCAGTGCCGCAGCCATTGCGTTTAGCTCCGCACAAATTGGGTTGGCCAATGTAAGCAGCGTAATACCCGTTGATGAGGTGATTGAAGCCATGGGCGAGATAGGCGCCAGCATGGAAACGCGCTACAAGGAAACAGCGTTGGGCGGACTTGCCGCCACCAAAACCGGGCAAGCCATTGCAAAAAAAGTATTGATTCACGATATTGAGATGTTGCCGGATGAGGAGGTGAAGTGATTAAAGTGCAAACAATGACTACAGCAATAACTAAACGGTGAGAATAAAGTACTTATTATTAATAATTTCTCTGTTTGCATTCGCTACTTCAAATGGACAAGTAGGTACAGAGTCCATTATACAAGAACTATCAGATATAAAAACACCGGAACAAGCGGAGTCTTATCTAAAAGCAAAAGAAAAACTTTTTAGAGGTCAATTGTATCAATACAATTCAAATGATACTAGTGAACTTGCCAATATGTTTCTATCAAAAGAAGCTGGAGATATTTTAGCATTTGAAAGCAATGACAGAAACAAGACTTTCATATTTAAAATACTTCAATTTGAAGATATTGAATTGTTGAGAGTCCAGTATATCTATTTCAACAATAATGAAATTGATATTCATAGAATTGACAGTTTAAGACAACTAATTTTAAATAAGCTGAACGGTGGAGAGTCATTTGACAACTTGGCAAAAATGTACTCGATGGACGGAAACGCAAAAAACGGTGGAGATTTAGGCTGGTTCGAAGAGGGTATGATGATGAATGAATTCGAAGATGCAATAAGAAAAAATGATTTTGGGGAAATATTTAAAGTGGACATTCCGAGTGAAAAATGGTATTATATAGTTAAGAATTCGTATAAACCGCTTAGGGGAAAAAGAGTAACAGCTATCTGCGTTGAAGTAAGCAATTAGAATTGATTCTCAGTCTTTGCCTTTGCTGGTGTTCTTCACCAACAAAGCATTTACTCACCAAACCTTGTTAGAGAAAAACTCCAATCAAGAGGGAGAAGATGGAGAATGAAGGCAGGTTCTACTTGTTCAGGAGACGATAATTAAAAAGGTCTAGTCCCAAATTGAGGACGAGTAAAATTTTACTAAATTTGAAAGTCATGAGAACAGAGACATACAACATTGACTTGGAATTCAGCCAAATCCTTAAGCTGGTTAAACAGTTATCGAAGAAGGAAAAACTGCGGCTATCAAAAGAGCTTGAGAAAGAGATCATTGATGCAAAGCTTACTGCACTACTAAAAGCTTTTAAAACAGATGACCTGGATCAGTCTACCATCGACAAGGAAGTTGAAAAGGTAAGAACTGAATTATATGCGCAGTCAAAAGCAAAGTAGGGTCATTGTTGATACCAATATTTGGATTAGCTTTTTAGTTGGTAAGGAGCTGCATAACCTAAAAGATCTGATCGTTAACGAAAAGGTAAAAATAATTATATCAGAACAACTGATCAGAGAATTGAAGCTTGTTACTTCTCGGACAAAACTAAAGAAGTATTTTGAGGAGGATAAAGTTTCAGATTTACTTTCACTTCTTGATATTATTGCTGAAAAAATCAGAATAGGAAAAATTGATCCGATCTGTCGGGACCCAAAAGACGATTTCTTGCTGGCACTGGCTAAAGAAAGCAAAGCAAACTATTTAATCACCGGAGATAAAGACTTGCTTCATATCAAAATTTATGGCCGCACAAAAATTGTAACAGCCAAGGAATTCAATGAAAAAATAACATAATCACATCTTAAGCGTAACAAATCAAACGCATTTCAGTCTTTGGTGAAAATTCCACTATGCTACGCAAAATCCTCAACTCCTTCGCCCTGGCCTTTGCCAACATCCGGTCGAACGTACTGCATACCTTCCTCTCGGTTTTGGGTATTGTCATTGGCGTAGCCGCGTTGGTTTCCATTCTTTCACTCATTGACGGCATGGAAGAATTTGCCCGCGACCAGATTTCGCAAACCACCTCCCTCAACGCCATCATCATCCAAACGGAAGCCTACAAACGGGTAAACGAAGTGCGCATCCGCAAAGACAGCATCAACATAATTGATTACGCCCGTTTCAAACAGCTTACTGAAAACCTGAGCAAGCCGGCTAAACCTCATATACGTTCCACATCTTCCGGAGAAGCAGGGCTTACATTGGGTAAAAAAATCGGAACACTGCTACTGGCCACCAGCGAAACACTTGAACCTACGTGTGTAGTCGCCACCGGCTCAACTTTTACAGAAAAAGATTTAACCGAAAAAAGAAATTATGCCGTAGTGAACCACGCGTTTCTAAACGCTGCTGAGTTGAATGAAACCACTGCGCTGGAAACCACCATCACCATTAACAACAAACCACACATCATAAAAGGCATACTCAAAGAAGATGCAGTAAACACACCGAAAATTTATTTTCCCATAACCACACTGAGTGAAACCGAACTGCAAGGCACACCACCGGAAATTATCCTGGAAGCCGAAAAGACGGAAGAAATTCCTGCACTGAAAACCGACATCAACACCTGGCTGGAAAAACACGATCCAGATGCCAAACAAAACTTCCGCATCATCACCAACGAGTTTCGCATTGAACAGGCCACCAAGGGGTTTTTGCTTTTCCGGGTGATCATGGGGTTGATCGTAGGCATTTCCGTTTTGGTGGGTGGCATTGGCGTAATGAATGTGCTGCTCATATCTGTAACGGAGCGCACGGCCGAGATCGGTATACGCAAAGCCACGGGCGCCAACAGGCGCGACATCATGTTGCTGTTTCTCTCCGAGTCGATTACCGTTTCGGCATTTGGCAGTTTTTTAGGATTGGTGCTGGGCGTGCTCGGCACCATGGTGATCATTCCCATCATCAAAGCCATTACCGAAGTACCGTTTCAGGCCGCATATACCTGGAACACGTTTTTGGTGATAACCGTACTCTCCATTTTGGTGGGCATCATCTTCGGTACCTACCCGGCCATTCGCGCTTCACGGTTAAATCCGGTGGAGGCGATCAGGCATGAGTAGCCCAAATCGGTTCATTTTTGTGATCCGGATGGGCAACCTAAACTTTTGTCAGCACTTGTCACAATACCCGTTGCACTTTTAACGTGTAAGGTATACGGTTATGACTGTCCTGCGCCTCAACCTGTTCTTGCTTTTGCTTACATGGCCCTTGTTGGCCACAGCCCAGTTCTTTTTGGAACCCGAATCACAGCAAGACTCCATCACCATCACCTACCGCGACCTCACCCTGAAAAAGAAAAACAAGCGTATCCCCGGCCGGCTGCACATCCGGTTTTCACCACAATCCGCCTGGGTGGTGGCCAATGATTTTGATAAGCTCCCCAAGTTCTTCAAGCGCTTTACGCTACAATCGGCCAATAAGCGTTACCGCTTCTCCCGTAAGGATATGCTGCCTGCCGTGCAGCCCACACTCGATGCACGGGTAGACGAACTAAAAGCTGACACAACATTTTTTACCAACCGGGTACGCAAAAAGCAATTGCTTCAATTTTACCCGCGCAACCGCGACAAGTTTTTTGCCGGTAGCGGAGGCGGCTTTTTCTTTAAACACAACTGGATACCGGTGTACACCGTATCGGAAGTGCTCACCGCACCCATAACCCTGAACGTATACGGCACCCTGTTCCGTAAAGCCCGGTACCGAACCGATAGGTTGCCCATGAGTTTTGCGCCCCGCCTGCCCGCCCTGGATACTACACCGTGCACACCGATAAACCGTTTTCACGAATTACGCAAGATGAACGGCTACGGCATCGATCGCTTCAAGTACCACCGTTATCGTGCACCCGACCGCGAACCTGTGCGCCACAGCGTTGAACTTTATTTTGATAAAAACAGCGTAACCCCTAAACCGGAAGACCTGAAACGGGTAATTGAATTCCTGCGCGAAAACAATTACAGCATCCTCAACGCCACCATCGAAGGGTATTCTTCCATGGAAGGCAGCGAAGAAAATAACTTGCGGTTGCAAAAGAAACGGGCCAATGTTCTGCTCGATGCCTTGCGTCAATACAACAGCGAACCCATTGTGTCGGATACGCTCATCATCATGTTTGGGTATGAATTGTTTCGGCAGTCAATAAAGAACACGCCTTATCAAGGACTCGATACCCTGAGCAATGAAGATTTACGCCTACGGTTAAATACCGATGCCGCATTACTTCAATCGGTAGAACCGTACCTGAGCCAACATCGAAAAGCATCGCTTAGGCTGGTGCTGGCAAAAAGGCTGGAAGGAGAAGATCTGTTTGCACGGGTAAAGCGCGATTTCACGTATTGGGAAAGGCAACTTGATCCGAAAGAAAGCAAGGGTGCATCACCGCCTGAAGTAGAGGCGCGTGTCATGGGCATCATTGCTTACCTGTTTGAGCTGATGGTGAACGATCAAATCACCTCGAAGGAGTATGCCGATGTAATCGATAATGCGGTAAACAACAACCTAACACGCATACTTTCTGTGTACCATGAAATCATTCTCTTCGAGCGAAGTAACCATCGCGATTCGTTGCTTTGGGATAAATATGCCAACGATAGAAAATTTAACGACTCATTTCTGGTGGCCCAATTAAACCTGATCGCGTTGATTCAACGGCCCGGTAACCTTCACATTCAATACGAAAAGTTCCGCAGGCAATTGGTAGACATACAAACTTACACCTTTGATTATGTAAAGAATGGTTGGCTGTCGTTGGAAGCGATGTGTGAGCTGGACTACCCGAACAGCCCCCGGTTTAGGAGCTACAAACTCAATCAGTTGTCGTTTTTGCAATACATGACACAGTTTGGTGATGTGCCTTGCGAAAAATTGGTGCTTACACGAAATGAAAAACCCAAGACGTATTCCGATGATTGGCTGGATGAACTGGCGGAAGATTACGGTGGCTCATTACAAGTATCCTTTCCGGATGGACGGTATCGGCCATCGTACGGCAAACCTGTTTACAGTCCCTTGTTGTTTTACCTGAAATTGCTTTTCGTTGCTAAGGAACCGAGCATCCGGCAGCACGTCATCAGCTCCGATAACCTGTACGAATTCGACTTATTGACATTGGTTCACTATAATGTTACAAACTGGGAACCGTTAGAAAACTATTTTCAGGATGCAGAAGTACAGTTGGAGGAAATGAACAAACTGGTGAGCTTGCTTAAAAAAATCAACAAGCGAATTTGTCCGGATCAGATTATTCAACTTTATCTGGATTACCACCTGAAGGCCTTGCAATACCTGAGTCTTTATTTCGAGCCGGGCAACTCCCGGCAAACCGAAATTGCACAACAATCCATGACATTTATTTCGCGGTACTACAGTCGGCATGCCGGCATAATCACGCCTCGGTTGTCGTTATACTTGCTCAATCAATTGAATGCCATGCACGACATGCCTGGTCGATACAGTGGAACGTGGTATGCCTGGAATTTACTGAAAAGTATTTCAGCCAGGCGCAACTTAACACCGGAGGAATCTTTATTGTTTCGAAAATACGAACGCTATTACACCAACGCTAAAAAATCAAAGCGGACAATAACGGATTCAACAACTTTCTAATCTCTTTCTAATCCATTAACTCCAACGAATACAGCAGAGACTGCGTATAATCATGGTATACATTAAATTTTTTCAGTATGAAAATCATACCGTATGTACTTATGATTGCCACGCTGGGTTCGTGCGCAGTCATCCGGCAAGGTGAAGTAGGTGTTAAACGCAAGTTCGGTAAACTGGAAGAACGAAGCTTGGGGCCTGGTATGTATTCCGTGAATCCATTCTTCGCACGTATGCTAAAAACCAGTGTACAAACCGAAAACCTGGAAGTACGACTTAGGCTACCCAGCAAAGAAGGCCTCACCATCAATTCAGAGATTTCCATTCTATACAGTGTTCAGAAAGACAAAGTGCCGCAAATTTTTACCGAGATCGGATTGGACTATGAAAACACCGCTATCCTTCCGGTGTTTCGCTCAGCTGCGGCAGATGTATCGGCCAATTTTATGGCCAAGGATATGCACTCCGGTCAACGTTCCGTAATTGAAGCCCAAATCAAAAAACGTATGGAGGATGTTCTGGTGGGCCGTGGCTTTACAATTGAACAGGTGCTCATGAAGAGTATTGAGCTACCCACCGAACTTTCGCGCGCCATTGAACGCAAGCTCGAAGCCGAACAGGAATCGCAACGCATGGAGTTTGTGTTGGATCGTGAGCGTAGGGAAGCCGAGCGTAGAAAAATTGAAGCCGAAGGCACACGCGATGCACAACAAATTCTTTCGCAAGGCTTAAGCAAGGAAATCATTGAGCTGCGCAGTATTGAAGCCTTTCGCGAGTTGGCCAACTCACCCAACACCAAGATTATTATAACGGATGGCAAAACGCCTTACCTGATACAGCCGAAAGATTAACATTTGATGTACAATAAACCGGGGTAATCAATTGATTGCCTCGGTTTATTTAATACTACAAAGAGGGACGCAGCATTTCCGGTATTACGGCCTCACCAAAACCATAAATAGCTACGGAAAATAGCACCGCAAAAAAAGAAGCACTCACCAACATATAAAATAATATTTTTTCCTTAGGCGCTCCAAAGCTTACCGCCAGTACAGTTCCGCCAATAGGTGTGAGCAAGAGAGGAGTTAACACCGCCACACCAATCAATCCAAAACGTTGCCATATACGCACCGCCCTCCGGTTACCCGGACTGAATTTTTTTCGGGTGGCTATCCATCGCTTCAGCACTTTAGCACGAAGCCAGTCACCAAAATAGGTAAAGGCTACTACGCTGGTCATTGTGCCGGCTATGGTTGTTAAAATAGTGGTGATGATATGCAACCCTAAACCGTAGCCTGCTATTGGCCCAATTACAAATTTGATGAGACATGAAAAATATACCGGCAAAGCCTTCAATAACTCCTCAGTCATATCAACAGTAATCAAACTTATTCAAACGACTCATCTATCAATCATTATATATTCAATTGAACATCATAGCTTCTCACCATAACATAAATCCCCTGCATCGCCTAAGCCAGGCACAATATACGATTGCGCGTTAAGCTTTTCATCCAGCGCACAGGTGTACACGGAATAGGGAAGTATAAGCTTTTCTTTAAGGTATGCGATACCTTCGGGTGCGGCCACCAGCGATGCAATATGAACATGCGCTGGTTTTCCATGTTTCATCAAAGCTTCTATCGATTTTACAAACGACTTTCCCGTAGCCAGCATCGGGTCAATCATAATTAATTGTTTACCCGAAAGATCGGGCGAAGCAAGATACTCTAAGTTGATGACAATGTCTTCTCCATTTTCCTTACGGTATGCCCCGATAAATCCACTGTCGGCTTGATTAAAAAAATGCTGAAAGCCCTGAAAGAATGGTAAGCCCGCCCGTAGTACAGGGATTAAGACAGGTTGGTCGCTCAATACCTGAACTACACTTTTACCAAGAGGAGTTTGAACCTCTTCTTGTTTGTACATCAGCTTTTTGGAGATTTCATAGGCGAGTATGGAGCCGAGTTTTTCAACATTACTTCTAAACCGAGTGCGATCTTGCTGAAGATTTTTATCACGCAATTCTTTCAACATACTGTTGGCAATGGAATTAGTCTGGTTTAAAATGAATGTCATGATGCTGGGCTTTTTTCCAACCAAAATTTAACGCTACTTTAACACAATAAGAAATCTAAGAAAGAACTTTAAACGATAGGATATTTTGCTCTAGGGCCGCATGGCCCCGTGTGCTTGGTCAACGCTGATTTCTATCCGCGCATACACCCGCCAGACCAAAGATAGAAATAGGCGTAGCCCAAGCACACTGAAAATAGTAGAGTAATGAAATTTTAACTTTATTAACCCATTCTAACTGAAGTAATAGTAATGTTGCATACCGAATACTATGCCGCGAAATAAAAAAATAGAATTTCCTGGAGAAAGTGACTTCAGGCTTCTCAAACAACTTTGCGAAGTACACGCCCCTTCAGGTGAAGAATTCGCGATGAAAGAATTTTTGTTGAGTCACATCAGTAAAGCAAAGAAATCGTGGAAAACCCAACCTGTTATTATTCATGGTGAAGATGAGTTTCAGGATTGCCTGCTGTTGAAATTCGGGAAGCCGCGTACGGCCATCTTTGCGCACCTGGATAGCATTGGGTTTACGGTTCGGTACTTCAATCAATTGTTACCCATTGGAAGTCCGGAGGCGGAAATGGGCACTAAACTCGTTGGGCATGATAGCAAAGGCCCGATTGAATGCGAGCTTGAATACGATAAGGAAAACCATGCATTCTATCGGTTTGGTCGTTCCATTGATCGCGGCACCTCTCTTACCTACAAAATTGATTTTAGGGAAACGAAACAATACATTCAATCCGCTTACCTCGATAACCGGCTTGGGGTTTACGTTGCCTTGAAGGTTGCCGAGACCTTGAAAGACGGTGTAATTGCTTTCAGCTGCTGGGAGGAGCATGGCGGAGGCTCTGTTCCATACCTTGCCAAATACATGCACGAGCAATGGGGCCTGCGGCAGGCCATTATCGCTGACATCACCTGGGTATCGGATGGTGTGGAGCCCGGCAAAGGCGCGGCCATCTCCATGCGCGACCGGAATATTCCCAGAAAAAAATTTGTGAATCGTATTATCGAGATCGCACAAAAAAATAAACTCGAATTTCAACTTGAAGTAGAGGGAATGGGCTCCAGTGATGGTCGTGAGTTGCAAACTTCAGCCTATCCGTTCGATTGGTGCTTTGTTGGCGCTCCCCAACAAAATCCGCACACTCCACACGAGCGCGTACACAAACACGACATCAAAAGCATGATTGCTTTGTATGAAAAACTGATGAAGGAGCTTTAGAAAGAAAACATTTCGCCCAATAGCGGTGAAACAAGTTGGCCTGAATATGAAGGAAGCAATTTGAAAACACCATCAGCAAAAGTATAACCGGTTGCCTGCCGCGTTTCCGGATCAATAATCCAGTATTCCTTTACTCCGAATTTTTCGTAGAGATCTTTCTTGCGTTTCGTATCGTGTGTGGGATTACCTTCAGAAAGAATTTCAATAATCAAATCGGGCACACCATGTACGTGGCCTTGAATGATGGACAGGTTTTCTTTGGCAATGAATAAAATATCAGGCTGAACAGCATTGGCATCATCATCGAGGTAAACATCGAATGGAGCAGTAAAAACTTCGCCCAAATCATGCTTCTCTATGAAGGCGTAAATTTGGCTAATAAGTCGGGTAATAATTCGCTGATGTTTTTCAACTGGTGAAGGGCTCATATACAGTATCCCGTTAATAAGTTCGGCTAGCGTACCTTCCGGAAGCATTTTGTATACTTCCATAATTGTTTTGGGCGGTCTTGTAATTGATTCGTGCATAGTTCAAATTTAAAGAAATTTCATCCATTGCCCTTATGAAAACATCCACTTCCCGCAGAAAATTCATTCAGACCACAGCCTTTGCCGGTGCTGCCTTTTCTATTCTTCCCTCCTCATCCCTGTTCGCACAGGACAAAACACAAAAAGTACGGCTCGGTTTTATTGGTGTAGGTCTACGCGGACAAAATCACCTTGATCTTGCTTTGCGCAGAAATGATGTTGAAGTAGTGGCCTTGTGCGACATTCAGCAACGTATGATGGATATGAGTTTGAACATGGTGCAGAAATCAGGCAAACCAAAACCTCAGGTAATCCTGGAAGGACCTTATGGATATCGGAAGATGCTGGAAAACAAAAACATCGATGCGGTGATTATCTCCACACCGTGGGAATGGCACACCGTTCAATGCCTCGATGCTATGAATGCAAAAAAATATGTGGGATGCGAAGTAATCACCGGAACAACCATTGAAGAATGCTGGGAATTAGTGCAAACATCTGAGCGCACCGGCATGCCGTTGATGATGCTGGAAAACGTTTGCTACAGGCGCGATGCAATGGCCGTGTTGAACATGGTACGACAAAATGTTTTTGGTGAATTGGTGCACTTACAAGGTGGCTACCAGCACGATTTACGGGAAGTAAAATTCAATGATGGTGTAAAACCGTATGGCGGTGGTGTAGAGTTTGGCGAAAAGGGATTTTCAGAAGCCCAGTGGCGCACGGAGCATTCCGTACACCGCAATGGCGATCTGTACCCTACCCATGGTATCGGGCCTATTGCCATGATGATCAACATCAATCGCGGAAACCGGTTTACGGAACTTGTTTCTTATTCATCAAAAGCCCGCGGTCTGCATGATTACGTTGTCAAAACAGCAGGCGAAAATCATCCTAATGCAAAAATAAATTTCAAATTGGGTGATGTGGTGACCACCATGATTAAATGTGCAAATGAAGAAACTATTTTACTGCAACACGATACAAATTTACCGCGACCTTATTCCATAGGTTTTCGTGTGCAAGGAACCAATGGCATCTGGATGGATGTAAACAAATCCATTTACATTGAAGGTCAGAGCAAACAAGCGCACCGCTGGGAAGACGCGCAACCCTGGCTGGATAAATACGATCACCCGCTGTGGAAAAAATACTCAAGCGATGCTGCTGGCGCAGGACATGGCGGCATGGACTGGTTTGTTTTAAATGCGTTTATCGAATCGGTAAAAAGAAAAACACTACCCCCTATGGATGTTTATGATGCGGTTGCGTGGAGCGCTATAACCCCACTGTCTGAAACATCCATTCGTTTGGGTGGAGAAACATTGGCCTTTCCTGATTTTACCAAAGGACAATGGATGCACCGTAAGAATACATTTGCGCTGGACGATTCCTATTGATATAAAAACGACTTATAGTTCTTTTGTTGATTCCTTTATCTTTGCAGCCTTTATAGGATTATGAAGATCAAAGACCTCACATTCAAAAAATTTATCAGCGAAGAAAAAATCAAAGGTAAAGTTACCGAACTGGCCGATGAGATTAATAAGGATTATACAAATCGCACTCCGTTATTTCTTCCTATTCTGAATGGATCATTCATTTTTGCCAGCGATCTGATTCGCGATATTACACTGGAGTGTCGTGTATCCTTTGTTAAACATTCATCCTATCAAGGCACCGCCAGTACTGGTCAGCTTAAAACCCTAATCGGCTTAAATGAAAGTATCTTCAACCAAGATATTCTCATCGTGGAAGATATTATGGACACCGGGTTAACCTTAAGTAAAGTAGTGGAGGAGCTCCGAAGTCTCGGCACTCGATCGGTAGAAGTAGTTACGCTGGTGCGCAAAGCCCCTGCCCGTCAGCATGCGGTTCAACCAAAATATGTTGGCTTCGATATCGAAGACGAATTTATTCTTGGCTACGGACTCGATTACGAAGGGCTTGGAAGAAACTTGAAAGATATTTATAAGCAAAGCAACACCTGACGATCAAATAAAGTGAGTTTTATGGGGTTTTCCCTCCTCCGCCCCATGCGCTCAGTCATCGGCTAATTAAGAATAGATCACTATCTTGCGAACCTTAAAATCA
Organism: Flammeovirgaceae bacterium UBA2366; assembly: GCA_002344065.1. GTDB lineage: Bacteria > Bacteroidota > Bacteroidia > Cytophagales > Cyclobacteriaceae > UBA2336. Next base: position 203,234 of record DDTK01000007.1, on the reverse strand, counting down.
ACTAAACCATGATTAATCTCGTTCTCTTTGGCCCACCTGGTGCAGGAAAAGGCACTCAAAGCGCCAAGCTTATCGATAAGTACCAACTCATCCACATCTCTACAGGTGATCTTTTTAGGAAGCATTTAAAAGAAGGTACTCCCCTCGGCAAGCTTGCACAGGAGTATATGAGCAAAGGAAACCTGGTTCCCGATCAGGTGGTGATTGACATGGTCGATGACAAAATCAAAACCAGCGGAAACATTAACGGAATTATTTTCGATGGCTTTCCACGAACTGTTAAACAAGCTGAAGCGCTCGATGCCTTGCTGACAAAAAACAATACCGGCATTACTGCGCTGGTAGAGTTGATGGTGAACGAAGAAGAGTTAAAGAAGCGCCTGGCCGAACGTGCGCACAAAGAGAATCGCCCCGATGATGCCAAGCCTGAAGTAATCGCAAACCGCATTGCTGTATATAAAGCCGAAACTGTACCCGTGGCGGAACACTATAAAAAACTCGGCAAATACTCCGCTGTTGTTGGCGTAGGTGATATTGAACAGATTTTCACCAACCTTTGTCGCGAAATAGATAATCATCTTTTATCGTAAGAAGACGTGTCGTCTCCCAATTTTATTGACCATGTAAAATTCTGCTCGCGCTCAGGTGCGGGTGGAGCAGGTTGCCTGCATTTCCATCGCGAAAAATTTGTGCCCAAAGGAGGTCCCGATGGTGGCGATGGCGGCCGTGGCGGCCACATCATTTTACGGGGCAATTCACAAATGTGGACACTCCTTCATTTAAAATTCAGAAAACATATCATAGCGCAATCGGGTACAGCCGGTGAATCACAAAACTGTACAGGTGCCGAAGGAAAAGATGAAATCATTGATGTACCGCTGGGCACGGTTGCGCGTGATGCCGAAACCGGAGAAGTACGTGTGGAGATTACCGAAGACGGGCAGGAATTTATTCTTACCCCTGGTGGTCGTGGTGGAAGAGGCAATCTGTATTTCGCAACATCAACCCGGCAAGCGCCAAACTTTGCACAACCCGGTGAGCCCGGTAAAGAAGAGTGGATTGTTCTTGAACTAAAACTTCTGGCCGATGTAGGATTAGTGGGTTTTCCGAATGCCGGAAAGTCAACGCTGCTCTCGGTGGTATCAGCTGCCAAACCCAAAATTGCCGACTACCCCTTTACAACCTTAACACCAAACCTGGGTGTGGTTTCCTATCGGGATGATAAATCTTTTGTGATGGCCGATATCCCCGGTATCATTGAAGGCGCTGCGGAAGGTCGTGGATTAGGTATTCGTTTTTTACGACACATAGAAAGAAATTCATTGTTGCTGTTTCTTGTACCTGCCGATGCAAAAGACATCAAACAGGAATTTGAAATATTGTTGAATGAATTGAGGAAGTATAATCCAGAGTTACTCGATAAAAAAAGAATTCTTGCCATCTCTAAATCAGATATGCTGGATGATGAGTTGATAACAGCCATTAAAAAAGAATTGCCAGCCGATATCCCTTATGTTTTTATCTCTTCTGTTACGAACAAAGGAATTACAGAGTTGAAGGATCTGATTTGGAGGAACCTCCATTAATTGTCATGGGTAATTGGTCATCTGTAACTATGCTCGACCCACTAATGACCAATAACCTGTAACTAATGACAATCGTTTACACTAATGTCACTCTGACACGCATAAGGCAATTGGCAGAATTATTGACAAATTGCGCTTGAATTTAACGTTAAGAGCTGTTTACCATGGAAAACAACCCGCAAACTGATCAGGATTTGCAAAATGAAGCTATACCCGAGCCTGCTGAGCTGGAAACACCAGAAGATTCACCCGAATCCTTTGAGACTCTAAATGGTTCAGATGAGCCTAAATTTCAGGCAGAATTAAGAAAGCTACAGGACGAATTGGCAGAAGCAAAAGATAAATATTTACGGCTCTACTCTGAGTTTGAAAACTTCAGGCGCAGAACCGCTAAAGAAAAAATGGAATTGATTCAAACCGCCAGCGAAAGTTTAATTGTTTCCTTGCTACCGGTTATTGATGATTTTGAGCGTGCCGAAAAAGCATTGATTGGAACAGAAAGTAAAGAGCTTGAAGGCTTTCAGCTGATCTATAACAAATTCAAAAAAACACTGGAACAAAAAGGCGTTAAAGTAATGGACATAAAAGCCGGCTCGGATTTTAATGCCGATGTTCATGAAGCCATTACGCAGGTCCCTGCACCGGAAGAAAAACTGAAAGGAAAAGTTATCGATGTTGTTGAGCAGGGCTATCTATTAAATGAAAAAGTAATCCGCTACGCCAAAGTAGTAGTGGGTCAATAAAGACTTGAGCATGGCAAAAAGAGATTACTACGAAATATTAGGCGTAAGCAAAGGCGCAACACCTGAGGAGATAAAGAAAGCGTATCGCAAGGTTGCTATTCAGTTTCACCCGGATAAAAATCCGGATAACAAAGAAGCAGAAGAAAAATTCAAGGAAGCTGCTGAAGCCTATGAAGTGCTAAGCGATGCCAACAAGCGCGCGCAGTATGATCGCTTTGGTCATTCGCGCGGCAATGGTGGGTTTGGCGGTGGTCACACCATGGATATGGAAGATATCTTCAGCCAGTTTGGAGACATCTTCGGTGGCGGTGGTAGTCCGTTCGATAGTTTTTTTGGTGGCGGTGGTGGCCGCAGGCGCCAACGTAAGGGATCAAACCTTCGCATTAAGCTGAAGCTTTCATTGGAGGAAATCGCTAACGGTACAGAAAAGAAAATCAAAGTAAACCGGTTAGTGCATGCCGAAGGTGTAACCTTCAAAACCTGTACAGCCTGTCAGGGCACCGGGCAAATGCGCAAAGTGGTGAACACCATGCTCGGTCAAATGGTATCCACTACTACCTGTTCGCAATGTAATGGCTCCGGTCAATTGCTTGATAAGCGACCTCCGGGTGTGGATAGCTCCGGATTAACATCAAAAGAAGAAGTTATCAGCATTAAAATTCCTGCCGGTGTTAGCGATGGCATGCAATTATCGATGTCAGGAAAGGGAAATGAAGCCCCTGGCGGAGGTATTGCCGGTGACTTGTTAATCCTGATTGAAGAGCAGGAAGACAAAGTGCTGAAACGCGATGGCAACAACCTGATATACGATTTATACATCAGTTTTATTGATGCAGCATTGGGCACCTCAGTTGAGGTCCCCTCTATTTCCGGAAAAGTAAAAATCAAGATCGATCCCGGAACACAAAGCGGTAAAATTCTTCGCCTACGCGGAAAAGGCATTAAGGACATCAATGGCTATGAAACAGGAGACCAATTGATTTACATAAATGTGTGGACCCCTAAAAGACTTTCATCCGAAGAAAAATCAATCCTGGAAAACCTTCGTCATTCGGCCAATTTTACCCCTCACCCGGATGCCTCAGACAAGGGATTTTTTGAAAAAATGAAGGAGTTTTTTCACTAATCGGTGAACCCAAATGGCCAAATTGCCGTAAAAGGCATTATTCACGCTGTTTTTTAACTATTTTCTAAATATTCTTACAAGCTGCAACCCTTGGGGCTGTGGCTCGTTTTATTCTGCATGCGGAGATTTTTAGGCCTTTCGGGGATTTTTATGCTTTTTTCAGGCCTGGCCATTGGCCAGATTAAAAAACAATTTTCGGTCGAAGACAATACCATCTGTGAAACCATTAAGCTTCAGATTAAGGCAAACAGTGGCAATTGTTTTATAAAACCCAGCCATAACCCCGAAGTACTAAACGTATTCAGTAACCAGGAACCAGGCGATTATTCCCACCACTTCAGAAAAGAAGTAAAGGGTAAAGTTTGTGATGTATTCCTTTCCCTTGAGGACGTAGGAAGCAAAGGTTTCAGCCAATCCATATCCTATAAGGTGTTCAGTTCAGAAAAACCAACATCGGATAAAATCTGGAAAATGTATCTGACTGATAACAAGCCCTATGATCTTGAATTTTCTTATGGACTGGGCAGCGCCAATATTGACCTTTCCGGATTAGCGGTAAAAAATCTAAAGATTAATACGGCCAGTGCTGATGTAACCGTTGGCTATTATAATGGCATAGATAACCTTGTAATCATGGACACCCTGGCCTTCAAAGTAGACCTTGGGTCAGTGAGTGCAAAGAATATAAGCCTGGCAAAAAGCAAGTACATAACAGCCGATGTTGGCCTCGGAAATATCATGCTTGATTTTAGTAGCGGTTCTGTTTCGGGCAACACCATTAAAGGAAGCGTTGGAGCCGGCAATCTTGTAATCCTCCTGCCCTTCACCGATCAAACTCCCGTTTCGGTTAAGATTAAAGAATCCTGGTTGTGCAGTGTGAAGATGCCACGGAGCTTCAAAAAGTTAAGCGATGGCAGCTATGCCAACGAAGCCTATCAAAAAGATTCAAAAAATGCCCTCAACTTCGATCTTGATGTGTCCATGGGCAATATTGTTTTCAAACACGTTAACCAGTAACACAAGGTTTTCTGTAATTCCTTTCTATCTTTTGACACTAATTTGTGTGTTAAAAAATAGAAACTCGTGGAAGCACTTACCGCCAAAAATGTAACCAAGCGTTATACACAGCATCTGGCGCTGGATGACGTATCGCTCACCATTCCTGAAAAAAGTATTTACGGCCTGTTGGGGCCCAACGGAGCGGGCAAAACAACGCTGATTCGTATCATTAATCAGATCATTGATGCCGACAGTGGAGACATCACCATCTTTAACGAAAAGCTTAGCGAAAAACATATTGGTACGATAGGCTACCTGCCAGAAGAGCGTGGGCTCTATAAGAAACTGAAAGTTGGTGAACAACTACTTTACCTGGCCCAGCTTAAAGGGATGAGTAAAGCGGAAGCATTAGACAAACTTAAAGTATGGCTCACCAAGTTTGAGATCAAAGACTGGTGGAATAAAAAAGTTGAAGACCTCAGTAAGGGCATGGCCCAAAAGGTGCAGTTTGTTAGCACCGTGTTGCATGAGCCCAAATTGATTATTCTGGATGAACCTTTTTCCGGTTTTGACCCGATCAATGCCCAACTCATCACCAATGAAATTCTGGAGATGCGCGAAAAGGGTTCTACCATTATTTTCTCCACACACCGTATGGAAACTGTTGAAGCCTTGTGTGATCATATTGCCTTAATAAACCGATCGAAAAAAATATTGGAGGGTCCAAAAAAGCAGATTAAAGATGCCTACAAAACCAATACTTTTTCAGTGGAGCATCGCGGCAGCATTCAGCTGCCTGCCGAAAAATATGATTTACTTGAGCAACGAAACCCGGAAGATAGTTTTTACCACTCCACTGTTCGCATTCGCGGAACCGGAACACCGAATCAATTAATCCGCGACCTGGTGGAAATAACGGAAGTTCATGGATTTACAGAAAAAGTACCTACCATGAGCGAAATATTTATCAGCCTGGTAAAAGAAGATCCATCCCTCTAAAACTTACAACGACAACACTATGAATAAGATATGGTTAATCATGCAGCGTGAATTTCTGAATCGGGTTCAGAAAAAATCCTTCCTTATCGCTACCATCCTCGTACCACTCATTTTCCCGGCCGTAATTGCCGTAATGGGATATATTTTAATGAAGCAGGAAGAGACAGCTGGTAAAACAGTGGTTGAGGTGCTTGATGAAAGTGGTAAGATAAAATTTGAAAATACCAATAAGTTTGAGTTCATCCCGCTATCAGGAGGTTTAGATCAGGCTAAAACAACCTTCAATCAATCTTCACATTTTGCATTACTGTACATTCCTCCCTTTGAACTTGCCAAACCCGAAGGAATAACATTGTACACCAAGGAAAACCCTGGTGTCCGAAAAATGGGAGATCTGGAAAGCATGCTTGAACGATATATCCACGATCTTAAACTTGAACAATTCAATATCGATAAAGAAACTATAAAGAGTCTGAAGACTTCCGTTAACCTGAAATCAATAAATCTGAGTGAAGGCGGAGTGGAGAAGGACAGTAATACCGGTATGCTTTACATTCTCGGGTTTGCTCTTGGCGTATTGATTTACATGTTTGTGTTGATTTATGGCATGCAAATTATGTTAGGAGTAATTGAAGAAAAAACCAGCAAAATTGTTGAAGTTATTGTCTCTTCAGTTAAACCATTCCAGTTGATGATGGGGAAAATACTGGGTATTGCTTCCGTAGGATTACTTCAATTTACGATCTGGGTGATATTGATCAGTGTTTTGTCAACAGTAACACTTAGTCTGTTTGGCCTGAACAACCCACAAGAGCAGGCTATGGAACAAGTAATGCAACAGGTTGATGATCCTGAAGTGGCTGAAGCCATGCAGAGCAATCAGAAAATTATGAATGTGCTTAAATCGGTAAATGAAATACCCTTTGGGTACATTGTATTCAACTTTGCGTTTTACTTTTTGGGTGGATACTTATTATACGGGGCCTTATTTGCAGCGGTTGGTTCAGCCGTTGATTCACAACAGGAAGCACAGCAATTCACCTTTCCAATAACGCTTCCACTTATCATTGCCTATTTCGGATTATTTATGTTCATCCTGAACGATCCGCACAGCACAGCCAGTTTTTGGTTCTCGATAATACCCTTTACATCACCCGTTGCCATGGTAGGCCGTTTAGGCTATGACCCTCCACTCTGGCAGCTTATTCTTTCGCAGGTATTACTTATAGGAGGCTTCATTTTAACTACCTGGATTGCTGGAAGGATTTACAGGGTGGGCATTCTTATGCACGGCACAAAGGTGAACTATAAAGTTTTAGCCAAGTGGTTTATGATGAAAGGCTGATAGCCCACTCATACAACTTATGAAATACTAGCGGGTGCCGGGCATCCGCTATTTTTGTTTAATTTTCATCACCAATGGCCAGGCGATCTTCCATTCCTTCATCAGAATTCTATGAAAGCAATACCAACGTGAAGTGGATTGTGTTGGTGGCCTCTGTGCTGATTAGTGTGGGCTCTATTTACTATACAAAAATTTTGGTTGACCAGTTGAAGAGTCGTGAACGGCAACAGGTTGAACTATTTGCACGCGCCATTGAATACACCCTGAGCAATGAGGCTGAAAACCTCCTGTTTGTAACGGATGAAATTATCTTCAAGAACAACTCCATCCCAACCATATACATTACCGGAGAAAATAGCTACCAGTACCGGAACATCGATATTAATGAATCATGGCCGGCAAAAAGAAAAGAAGAGTTCCTGCTTAAGCAGGTAGAAGAAATGAAGGCTTCGTATGATCCAATTGAGATGACCTACCGAAACGAGGCGGGCGATGTGGAAATATTAGGCTATGTGTACTATAAGAATTCTTTTTTACTCACCCAGTTGATTCTCTATCCATACTTGCAGCTTTCTGTTATTGCCATTTTTGCTTTCATCGCCTACCTGGCATTCAACTATTCAAAAGCTGCCGAACAAAACCGGGTTTGGGTGGGGTTGGCAAAAGAAACCGCACACCAACTGGGTACGCCAATTTCATCACTCATGGCATGGATAGAAGTTTTACGGGATGATCCTACCCTGAAACAAAAGGAAATTATTTCAGAGTTAGAAAAAGATATTAAAAAACTAACCATAGTAACGGAACGATTCTCCAGCATTGGTTCGGTGCCGGTATTGAAACCCGAAAATGTGGTTTCGTTGGTAAACAATGTTGTGCACTACCTGCGTCCGCGGATTTCGTCAAAAATAAGCATAGAGGTGTTTACACTTTCCGATAACATTCCCGTTATGGTTCATGCTCCGCTATTTGAGTGGGTACTGGAAAACCTTTGTAAGAATGCTGTTGATGCCATTGGCTCTTCCGGTTCCATTGCCATTAAAATTCTCAGGGGCAGTGATTCAAAAGTTTTTATTGACGTTTCGGATACCGGAAAGGGCATACCACGCTCAAAAATTTCCATGGTATTCCGGCCGGGGTTCACAACGAAAAAACGTGGGTGGGGACTGGGGCTTGCCCTGGCGAAAAGAATCATTGAAGCCTATCACAACGGAAAAATATTTGTACGGACTTCCGATGAAAATCAGGGCACCACTTTTCGGATATCCCTGAATGCCATAACGGGCGAAAGTCAGTTAGAAAATTGATGGCAAAAAACGCCCTTTGCCGAATAAAAATGGGCTTTCTCAGGGTTAATGACCAATCTTTCCTTGTCTTAATAATTCGCGAAGCGGGCTTTGTTCTTCCTACCGTAAACGCTACTTTTGCGAGCGAATTTTTAAAGGTCAAACGCTTAATAATTAATCCTAAAACATGGCAAATATTGGTAAAGTAACCCAGGTAATCGGCCCCGTAGTTGACGTAGCCTTTGATGAACCGGGTTCAAAACTCCCGAACATTCTTGATTCCCTAGAAGTAACCAAATCTGACGGCACTAAAATCGTTTTAGAGTGTCAGCAACACCTCGGTGAAGACCGGGTAAGGACTATCGCCATGGATGGTACAGAAGGGTTAGTTCGTGGCATGAAAGTATTAGATACAGGTAGTCCAATTGAAATGCCTATAGGTGATGATATTAAAGGTCGTCTTTTCAATGTAGTGGGTGAGGCTATTGATGGTATTAAGCAGCCTAAAGGAGACAAAAAACTTCCTATTCACCGCTCGGCCCCTGCCTACGAAGACTTATCAACTTCAACTGAAGTACTCTATACCGGTATTAAGGTAATTGACTTAATTGAGCCTTATGCAAAGGGTGGTAAAATCGGATTATTTGGTGGTGCCGGTGTAGGAAAAACTGTATTGATTCAGGAATTGATTAACAACATCGCCAAGGCATACTCAGGTCTTTCTGTATTTGCCGGTGTAGGTGAGCGTACACGTGAAGGTAACGACTTACTTCGCGAAATGATTGAAGCGGGTATTGTGAATTACGGTGAAGACTTTTTGAAATCTCTACACGCTGGCGGATGGGATTTATCCAAAGTAAAAGATGCTGACCTTTTGGATTCAAAGGCAACATTCGTGTTTGGTCAGATGAATGAACCTCCCGGAGCACGCGCACGTGTGGCCTTGTCAGGTCTTACGGTAGCAGAATATTTCCGTGATGGCGATGGCACCGGTAAGGGTCGTGATATTCTTTTCTTCATTGACAATATTTTCCGCTTTACACAGGCAGGATCTGAAGTATCAGCGTTGTTAGGACGTATGCCTTCTGCAGTAGGTTACCAACCAACATTGGCCACCGAAATGGGTGCCATGCAGGAACGTATTACCTCCACTAAAAATGGTTCCATCACTTCGGTACAGGCTGTTTACGTACCTGCCGATGACTTAACTGACCCGGCACCTGCAACAACATTTGCTCACTTAGATGCTACCACCGTATTGAGCCGTAAAATTGCAGAGCTTGGAATCTATCCTGCGGTAGATCCACTGGATTCAACTTCACGTATTCTTCGGGCCGATATTGTAGGTGATGAGCATTATAACTGTGCACAACGGGTTAAAGCCATCTTACAACGCTATAAAGAACTTCAGGATATCATTGCAATCCTTGGTATGGATGAACTTTCAGATGAAGATAAGCAGGTAGTACACCGTGCAAGACGTGTGCAACGATTCTTATCACAACCTTTCCACGTTGCTGAAGCCTTTACCGGATTAAAGGGTGCGCTTGTGGATATTAAAGACACGATTAAAGGTTTCAACGCTATTATGGATGGTGAATATGATCACCTTCCTGAAATGGCCTTTAACCTGGTGGGAAGCATTGAAGATGCGGTGGCAAAAGGAGAAAAGATGATGGCCGAAGCCAAAGGATAATTAGTCAATGAGCTGATTTGAAAATTTGGTAATGTGAGTTCTTAAATTTTCAAATCGATCAATTTTCAAATCGATATTATGCATTTAGAAATACTGACACCGGAAAAGAAAATTTTTGAAGGCGATGTGAGCATTGCAACCTTCCCAGGGGCCGATGGTTCATTTCAAATCATGGATAACCACGCACCGCTCATCAGTCTCCTTACTGAAGGAGCCGTTGAGTACAGGGACAAGAGTTCCGTTCAAAACATACAAATTACTGGTGGGGTTGTTGAGGTGTTGAAAAATAAAGTGATCCTGTTAGCGGATGGTGTCGTTGATTAAATCCATTTCGCTTGTATCCATAAAAAAGGCTGCCCGAAAAGAGCAGCCTTTTTTGATTGGTTGAAGTGCCCCTAAATTATCATTGACGTACGAGCCACTTAATAAAAAAGATGACTGCAATAATCCAGGCTACTGCACTGATTACCCAGAATACATCACCGCCAATAATAGCGGCAACAATACCAACAGCTCCGAAAATAGCAGCAAACTTTAAATCTTTATCCATAGCCTTGGCCATTTCTGAAGCCTTGTCGTGATCACCGGCCTTTACAGCCTTTACATAGGATTTAATAGATTTCACTGCTTCCTTTTTAAGCTCTCTCTTCTCACCCTTAGTGAGCGTTGATGAATTTTTAACCAAACTATTTTGGATTGATGTTCCCTCCTTTACTTCGGCTAAATAAATAGTTTCTGTTGTTGTGCTGGCTAACAATTCTTCATCCTGAATAGCAAATGAAACTTCTTCAACTTGATACTTAGAAACTTCTGAATTCGTCACTTTTGGTTTCTTACCACTGTTATAATCGTAGTGATCAAAGTGGTAAGCATACTTAGGTGATGAGCACGATACCAGCAGTGCTATCGCACAAAAAAGTAAAAGATAATTTTTCATAGTGAGTTTGGTTTATTTTTTCTGTTGTCTCGTGTTGAAAATATTCTGCTAAAAAAACGTTTTTCAAAATCCCAAAAAAACCTGAACTGTCCGAACACAAATCCATAAAACAACAAAAAAACATTATAGACCGGCAAAATCAGGATAAAATAAGTGATGGTTGCCCATACTGGCTTTTCCCCGTCAGGGAACCAATACGCAAACAATGGTCGCTTTATCAGCAAAACCGTTGTACCTGTACAGGCAAAAACAATTAACACAAGTACTACCTGCCCGGTGCTTTTCAGGTTCCAACGACTTTTCAACTTTTCAATCCACTGTGCCATAGCTACTCTTCAAAGTCAGCAAAGTTAGACCATAAGCCTGTATCTGGAAGTGGTGCTGTAATTTTTACCAGTTCTTTTTTCACCGGGTGAACAAAGGATAGCGAGCGTGCATGCAGACAAATGTTCTCATCCTCATTAGGTTGCGGATAGCCGTACTTCACATCACCAACAATCGGACAACCTATGCTAGCCAGTTGAACCCGTATCTGATGGGGCCGGCCGGTTATCGGTTTAATTTCCAACAGGAAAGCATCGTGCGCGTGACCAATAACTTTATAAGACAACTCTGAACGCAACGCATTTTCGGTTTCGCGGATAAAACTCGTTGTTTTGTTTTTCTTTTCATCCTTTCTGAGCCAATGAACTAACGTGTCTTCCGATTTTTGCGGCTTCTTCCCAACAATAGCCCAATAAACCTTTTCGGTATCCCGATCACGAAAGAGGGCATTCATGCGCTCCAGTGCTTTTGAAGTACGGGCAAAAACCACCACACCGCTTACAGGCCGGTCAAGACGATGAACAACACCCATAAAAACTTCACCGGGCTTTTGGTACTTCTCTTTCACATACCGCTTAGCCGATTCAACCAGTGGCTCATCACCGGTGGCATCGCCCTGCACCAACATACCTGCAGGTTTATTGATGATTAACAGGTGATTGTCCTCATACAATATATTCCATGTTCGTTTGCCCATTGCCCAAAGATATTCATAAGGATTATTTAATTTCGACAAACCATTAAACCATCATGACCACACGAATTGCGATTGTTATACTCGCCTCCCTCCTCTTTACCTGCAATAAACCCACATCATTAGAATTGCTTAAGCAGCAAATAGAAAACGAATTAGCCTCCGTAGAAGGCACTTTTGCAGTTGCTTTCAAAGATTTACAAACAGGCGACACGTTATTGCTGAATGAGCATGAAGTGTTCCATGCCGCCAGCACCATGAAAACCCCGGTGATGATGGAGGTGTACAAACAAGCCGAAGCTGGCAACTTATCACTAACTGATTCTATTGTAGTCAAAAATGAATTCCACAGCATTGTCGATGGAAGCACCTATCAACTCGATTTAGGGGACGATAGTGAACAGGATTTATATACGGCCGTTGGCCGGAAAAGTACCCTGGCAGCTCTTATGTATGATATGATTATTGTGAGTTCAAACCTGGCTACCAACATTGTGATTGAATTGGTGGACGCAAAAAAAGTCACGCAAACCATGCGCGACATGGGAGCAAAGGATATTCAGGTGTTAAGAGGGGTAGAAGACTCAAAAGCATTTGAACTGGGCATGAACAATACAACAACAGCCTACGATTTGATGATTATTTTTGAGCAAATTGGAAAGGGAACTGCCGTAAGTAAAGAAGCCTCAGATGATATGATCAGGATTTTACTGGATCAGAAATTCAATGAAATGATCCCCGCCCAACTGCCGGAAAACGTAAAGGTTGCCCATAAAACCGGTTCCATTACCGGTGTGCGTCATGATTCCGGAATAATATTTCTACCCGATGGCAAAAAATATGTGTTGGTGCTGCTTTCCAAAAATATGAGCAACCCGGATGCCGGTGTTGAGGCTATGGCCAAAGTATCAAAATTGATTTACGATTACGTAACACGTTAATCGCAATCAATCTTTAAATTCTGATGTGAAGTGAAAACTGATCTCCGGAAAATTCTCCTGCACCATCTGCAACCAGCCTTTTGATTCGGCCATAAACACCAACTTACCATCCTTATCTCGAGCAATGTGGCGTTGCTTCGAGGCAATGAATTCATCCAGCTTCTTCGGGTCTTTACTGCTGATCCAGCATGCCTTGTAAATATTTTGCGGTACAAACTGTACCGTGGCCCCGTATTCGTTCTTTAATCGAAATTGAATCACTTCAAATTGAAGCGCACCCACAACACCTACGGCTTTACGATTGCCTAACTCATAGGTGAATAGTTGAGCAACCCCTTCTTCCATTAATTGAAGCAAGCCCTTATCCAATTGCTTGGTTTTCATAGCATCCAGGTTTTGGACTTCTTTAAAAATCTCAGGGGAGAAACTGGGGATACCGGTATACATCAACTTCTCACCTTCAGTAAGGGTATCACCGATCTTTAAATTACCGGTATCAAAAAGGCCAACAATATCTCCCGGCCAGGCTTCATCAACCGTTTCACGATCCTGCGCCATAAAAGCAGTAACATTTGAAAATCGTATGCCTTTATCCTGCCGAACGTGGAAATAGTTGTTCCCTCGTTCAAACTTGCCAGAACAAACTCGCATAAACGCAATGCGGTTACGATGCTTGGGATCCATATTGGCATGAATCTTAAATACAAATCCGGTGAATTTCCTTTCGTCTGGTTCAACAACGCGAAGTGTGGTTTCGCGATGAATGGGCGGTGGAGCAATGCGGATAAATGTATCCAGCAACTCTTTCACCCCGAAATTATTTACGGCACTGCCAAAGAATACCGGTGCAACCTTGCCACTTAAATAATCCTGAATATCAAAATCAGGATAGACACCTTCAATTAATTCCACATCGTGTCGTAATTGTTTGGCGTTATTCTCCCCAACCAGGTTATCCAATTCAACACCTTGAATATCTTTTAACTCAATACCCTCTTCAACTTTGATTTTGCTTGGGGTAAATAAATGCAAACTCTTTTCATACAAACTATACACGCCTTTAAAGGTTTTCCCCATGCTGATAGGCCAGCTTAACGGACGTACTTTGATACTGAGTTTTTCTTCAATCTCATCCAGCAAATCAAACGGATCGCGTCCTTCCCGATCGAGTTTGTTGATAAAACATATTACCGGGGTATTGCGCATCCGGCAAACCTCCATCAGCTTTTCAGTCTGTATCTCCACACCTTTCACGCAGTCGATTACCATAATTACGCTATCCACGGCAGTAAGAGTACGATAAGTATCTTCTGCAAAATCCTGGTGACCCGGTGTATCCAGCAGGTTAATCTTTACATCCTTATAGTTAAAGCCCATCACAGAAGTTGCCACCGATATACCCCGCTGCTTTTCAATCTCCATCCAGTCGCTTCGGGCATGGTCTTTTATTTTGGATGATTTTACTGCTCCGGCCTTTTGGATCGCTCCGCCAAAAAGCAATAATTTCTCTGTTAGAGTAGTTTTTCCTGCATCCGGGTGACTAATGATGCCAAACGTTCTGCGCTTCTGTATTTCTTGCTCCAGTGTCATTCGCTAATAAAAACAATACGATTTTTCGGGCGCAAAGGTAAGAAAAATGTATCCGGTAGAGTGACCAGAAAAAAGTAATTGCCGGTTATGCAGTTATAAATTCAATTTGAAATCATCCAGATCTATATCGTCTGCTCCTTTCTGATCAAATGGAAACTCAATCAAACGTTGAAAATTAAACAGCGTTATCAATATAAGTGAGCTGAATGCTGCTGCAAAGTATATGGCCCAGTCTGACAACTGGTTGTTAAACTCATACACCATCATCGGTGCCTGAAGCACGGCATATACGTGTATGAAGCTTAAGGAATAGAAGCGGAGACCGGCCATTGTTCTGTGTTCAATGAGGCTGAGCAAAAAAGTTGCTCCATTTACCGCCTCCTTCAGGTAGCGGATAATGCGCACTACAATCCTACCGGAAATGAATTCACGATTGCTCTGCACAAATTTCATCACATCATCAAAAGCTTCCTGAAACTGTTTCATATCACCATTAGACTCTCTCAGTTGGGTGAACAATTGATCAGTGACCTTATTTAAAATTTTTTTTGCGTCTTCCTTCGCTGCTGGTACTAATTTCTCCTCACCCTGTAACGAGTAATGGATAGCGATCATACCTGCCCTGAATAAACTCAAATATTCTAATGCTTTTTCTCTTCGCTTGAATGCTGTTTGAATGGAGGTGGCTAATGGAAAAGCGATTGCCAAACCAAATAATACAACATCAAAATGAAGCTTGAAATCAAATCGTAACGACCAGTAACACGAGATTAAGGCAATTGTGATAACTAGGATTGTTCTGCCGTTTATGTACTGTAAAATTTTCATCACAAAGAAGTATGAACCAATAGAACTAGTACAATCAAATATATTGAAAGAGTTATGTGGTAGTGGTGACGTAAATCAGGAAAATCATGTGCGAATTGACATTTCCTAACTAAGCTACCTAATGCTTAATTCCATAAGTTGACCATCGTAGTTAAACACACCAAAAATTGTATTGAAGACCAATAGTGCACCCTATTAATACTTAAAATATAGCCTTTTCTGCCATTGTGTCACCATTTCACCACTAAAAACCCACTGGCATAGCCATTGATAAGCCTTAATCGTCTTTAGAATCTGAATCTTAAAATATAACATATCATGGGAAAAATTATTGGAATTGACTTGGGTACTACCAACTCCTGCGTATCCGTAATGGAGGGTAATGAGCCCGTTGTTATACCCAACAGCGAAGGCCGTAGAACCACCCCTTCTATTGTAGCCTTTCTGGATGGCGGTAAAGGTGAGCGCAAAGTGGGTGATCCTGCCAAGCGTCAGTCCATTACCAATCCGAAAAATACCGTATCGTCCATAAAGCGATTTATGGGTAAAAAATTCGCAGATGTTGCGGAAGAGAAGAAAATAATATCCTACCAGGTTGAAAGCGGAAATAATGACACCGTGCGTGTTCGCATTGGTGACCGTCTTTATACCCCACAGGAAATTTCCGCAATGATTCTTCAAAAAATGAAGAGCACTGCCGAAGATTATCTAGGTACTACCGTAAGTGAAGCGGTTATTACCGTACCTGCTTATTTCAACGATGCCGAGCGTCAGGCTACGAAGGAGGCTGGTCAGATTGCCGGTCTTGATGTAAAGCGTATCATCAACGAACCTACGGCTGCAGCATTGGCGTACGGCCTGGATAAGAAAAATAAAGACATGAAGATTGCGGTGTACGACCTGGGTGGTGGTACATTCGATATCTCCATTCTTGAATTAGGTGATGGTGTGTTTGAAGTTAAATCTACCAATGGTGACGTTCACCTGGGAGGTGATGACTTTGACATGAAAATCATTAACTGGCTGGCCGATGAATTCAAGGCAGAACGTAACATTGACTTACGTAAAGATCCGATGGCATTACAACGCTTGAAAGAAGCTGCTGAGAAGGCCAAGATTGAATTGTCAAGCTCACAAGAAACTGAAATTAACCTGCCCTATATTACCTCCATTGATGGTGTTCCTGAACACCTGGTGAAGAAAATTACCCGCGCCAAGTTTGAGCAATTAGTTGATGACCTGGTGCGCAGAACATTGGAGCCTTGCCGCAAAGCAGTAGAAGATGCCGGCATTTCTGTCGGGCAGATTGATGAAGTGATTCTGGTTGGAGGTTCAACCCGTATTCCACGCATTCAGGAAGAAGTGGAAAAATTCTTTGGCAAGAAACCATCCAAAGGCGTTAACCCCGATGAAGTAGTCGCTGTTGGAGCCGCAATTCAGGGGGGTGTATTAACCGGTGAGGTGAAAGACGTGCTGTTGCTGGATGTTACCCCGCTTTCATTGGGTATTGAAACATTAGGTGGTGTGTTCACCAAACTAATCGAAAGTAACACAACCATACCTTCTAAAAAATCGGAAGTATTCTCTACAGCCGCTGATAACCAGCCTTCTGTTGAAATACACGTACTGCAAGGTGAGCGTCCTATGGCGAAAGATAACCGCACCATTGGCCGCTTCCATCTCGATGGCATTCCTCCGGCACCACGTGGCATCCCTCAGGTTGAAGTAACCTTTGATATTGATGCGAACGGCATTCTCCACGTGTCAGCTAAGGATAAGGGCACCGGTAAAGAGCAGAAAATACGCATTGAAGCCTCCAGCGGATTGACGGAAGCTGAAATAAATAAAATGAAGCAGGAAGCTCAGGCCAATGCTGATACAGACAAGCAAGCCAGGGAACGCGTTGAAAAGATCAACCAGGCCGATTCACTGATTTTCCAAACAGAAAAGCAACTGAAAGAGTATGGCGATAAGCTTTCCGATGGAAATAAGAGTGCTATTAGTAGTGCCCTTGATAAGCTTAGAGAAGCACACAAGAGCCAGGATATAACCGCTATCGAAACGGCCATGGCAGCCCTCAATGGCGCCTGGCAGGCTGCTTCGCAAGAGATTTATCAGGCTCAGCAGAGTGCCGGTCCACAGCCAGGAGCTAATGCCGGAGCCTCCGGTACCTCAACTGATACCAACAATGTATCGGATGTAGAGTACGAAGAAGTAAACGACAAGAAGTAGTAATATCTACCTTTCTTGTAGCATGAAAAGTCCTGACGGCTATCGTCAGGACTTTTTTATTTTAACTCCTTCTCTAACTTTGTCGCCTCAATTTCAGGTATATGCTGGTATTAAAATTTGGTGGCACCTCGGTTGGTAAACCGGAACGAATGAAAAAAATTGCCACTCTCGTTACCGAAACACCCGGACAAAAAGTAGTTGTTCTTTCGGCCCTGTCGGGTACTACCAATGCTCTGGTGGCCATCGGAGAATTTTTGTTGAAAAATGATTTAGATGCTGCTGAGAAAGAGATTGCCTCACTTGAAAAGCATTATCAAGCCTTCATCCTGGAGTTGTACGCCTCTGAAAATTTCAAAACTATAGGCCAGGAAATTGTAAGCCGGTTTTTCATTTTCATCCGTCTGCTGGCAGCCGGGCAGTTTGATGATAAGAGTTACCGCGAATTGCTGGCACAAGGGGAGTTGATCTCTACAGAGCTTTTCTATCAGCATTTAATGGAGCTAAAAATAAATGCACGATTGTTACCGGCCCTCTACTTCATGTCCATTGATGAAAATGAAGAGCCTGAATTGGAAAAAATTGCACAGCGACTCAAGCCCCTGCTCAAGTCACTGCAAAAAGTTGATATAATTATTACCCAGGGATACATCTGCCGTAACCACCGAAATGAAATTGACAACTTAAAACGAGGAGGAAGTGACTATACCGCCTCGTTAATGGGTGCAGCCATTGGTGCTGAAGAAATACAAATCTGGACCGACATTGATGGTATGCACAATAACGATCCGCGTGTAGTAAAGAAAACAATACCCATTAGTGAGCTTACCTTCGATGAAGCCTCAGAACTTGCCTATTTCGGAGCAAAAATTTTGCACCCCTCAACCATTGTTCCTGCTCAGAAATATAATGTTCCGGTAAGGCTAAAGAATACCATGGATGAGAAGGCCCCCGGCACCCTCATCAGTAATAAGGAAACAGCCCGTGTATTTAAAGCTGTAGCCGCCAAGGATGGCATTACCGCTATTAAAATAAAATCATCACGCATGTTGATGGCCTACGGCTTTTTGCGCAGGGTATTCGAAGTCTTTGAGCAATACAAAACACCCATCGATATGATCTCTACCTCAGAGGTGGCTGTATCACTGACCATCGATAACAATACCCAACTGGATAAAATTGTGGAAGAACTTACCACGTTTGGCAACGTTGAGATTGACAGGAATCAAACCATTGTATGCATTGTCGGGCACCGCATAGGAAACCAGCACGGTATACTTGATAAAATCTTCGGATGTCTTGGAGACATTCCCATTCGTATGGTTTCAGTAGGTGGCTCGTACAACAATATTTCTATTCTGGTGGATACCCGTTATAAAGAAAAGACTTTAATTCAACTCAATGAGGGTATTTTTAAGCTTGGATAATTACGTTGGCCGCTTCATTGGGGTCCGTTAAAAGCTACGTTCTGAGCGCAGTTTATTGGTTCACGTTCCGTTAATCACAAATTAATTTGGTGATCCTGCAATCATGCATTAATATTAGTGCAGTGATACTAAACCTATTGGATTAATGGAACTGGCCATCGTTATCATCTTCATTATCGGGTACCTTGCCATCGCCCTTGAACATCCCATCAAAATAAACAAAACAGCATCAGCACTACTGACTGGTGTAATCTGCTGGACACTGTTTATGGTGGCTGATTCACCAACAACATTGCTGGAAAGTTCGCACTACCAGCATTTTTTAGATGACCTTAAAAGAACAGCCGCTAATTTCAGTTCACTAACAACAGGTGAAATCCATCGTGAATTTGTGCTTGAACAATTGGGTGAGCACCTTGATGAAATTGCACAGATTTTATTCTTTTTGATGGGTGCCATGACCATTGTTGAACTGGTAGATGCACATCATGGTTTTAAATTCATTACCGATCGCATCCGCACAAAGAGTCCGAAGAAATTACTTTGGATAGTGTGTGGTGTAGCCTTTATCCTTTCCGCCATACTGGATAACCTGACTACCACTATAGTTATGGTATCCCTTATCCGAAAACTGATACCCAATAAAGAAATGCGGTTGTTTTTTGCCGGCATGATTGTGGTAGCCGCCAATGCAGGTGGCGCATGGTCACCGATCGGTGATGTCACCACTACCATGTTGTGGATTGGGGGACAAATCACTGCAGTAAATATTGTAAAAACTTTACTTCTACCCAGTATTGTTTGTGCTGTTATACCGTTGATTTACCTGAACTTCAAACTGAAAGGAGAACTCGGTGAAGCTCCACCTAAAACCAAAGAGGAAGAACAGCAAACTAGTGGCGGTGGCACCATTATGCTGATCGTTGGTGTATGTGCACTTATATCCGTGCCCATTTTTAAAACAATTACCCACCTCCCTCCTTACCTGGGCATGATGTTGGGTCTTGGGGTATTGTGGGTAGTTTCGGAGTTAATCAATCCCGACATGGATGAAGCCACCAAAAAGCAATACACAGCGGCTCACGCCTTAACACGAATCGATATGCCCAGTGTGCTTTTCTTCCTGGGAATTTTGTTGGCAGTGGGGTCATTAGAGGCCATGGGTACCTTGCATAATTTTGCAGAAATGCTCACCGATAAAGTGGGCAATATCAGTGTCATCATTACACTCATTGGTATCCTCTCCTCTATTGTGGATAACGTGCCATTGGTTGCCGCCAGCATGGGTATGTATGATATGAACATCTACCCGGCAGATCACATGATTTGGGAATACCTGGCCTATTGTGCCGGAACAGGTGGAAGCATGTTGATTATCGGGTCAGCTGCCGGTGTTGCTGCCATGGGTATGGAGAAAATTGATTTTATCTGGTACCTCAAGAAAATAACCCTATTGGCGCTGATGGGCTATTTTGCAGGGGCTATTGTGTACCTGCTTACCTGGCCGTTTTTCGCAGTGCATTAAATCGATTTGATTACCATACAAGTTGTCGTAATGCAATCTCAAATGACGCTTGTGCTATTCCAGTTTTGGTTGGGTGAACCTGATGGGTTTTTTCCAACGCATGTTTAATGGTGGTGGAGATGTCCGTAAAAATAGATTCATCATCCATGCTCACTTCTCGTTCCATAAAATGAGCAAATACACGGGCCATTCCACAATTGGCAATAAAATCTGGGATGACAGAAAATTTTTCGTCCGCATAAACCCCGGTTGATCCAAAAAATATTTCAGGATCAGCAAACGGAACATTTGCCCCACAGGAAAAAACTTCAAGGCCGGAAGCCATCATACGATCAACCTGATCTTTTGTAACCAGGCGCGAAGCGGCCGCTGGAATAAAAATTTCAAATTGCTGGTCCCATATTTTTTTATCTAGTTCATCATATGGAATGAGTTCTGCGGATTGTATTTTATTATGTACACGGTCAACAACAAGTTTTGCAATTTCCTCCAGTGTAAATCCATTGTCACGAACAACACCGCCATCGCGGGTAATGATGCCGACAATCTTTACACCCATTTTGGCAAGATAAAATCCGGCAGCGGCTCCAACATTACCCCAACCCTGTACAACTGCACGCTTACCGTTTAGTTCACCTCCCCACAGTTGATAGAAGTGTTTTACTGCTTCCGCCACACCATAACCCGTACACATATCGGCAATCGTATACTTTTTTGATAATGAAGGTGTGAAGCGCTCATCTTCAATCACTTTTATTACACCTTGTCTGAGTTGCCCGATGCGATTTACTTTTTGTGCTTCCGTTGGCTTATAGTGGCCGGTAAATACGCCTTCCTGAGGATGCCAAATACCAGTATCTTCCGTAATCGGTATTACTTCATGGATTTCGTCAACATTCAAATCACCACCTGTACCGTAGTAGTATTTCAACAAAGGCATTACAGCAGCGTACCAACGCTGTAACACTCCCTCTTTACGCGGGTCATTCGGATCGAAATTTATTCCGGATTTAGCACCACCAATCGGTGGACCTGAAACCGTGAATTTCACCTCCATGGTTTTGGCCAACGACTCTACCTCGCGCTTGTCCAGTCCAATTCTCATGCGCGTCCCTCCTCCAGCAGCACCACCCCGAAGTGAGTTGATTACTACCCAACCTTCAGCTTCAGTTTCAGCATCTTTCCATTCAAAGACAATTTCGGGGCGTTTATTCTCGAATTTTTTAAGCAGTTCCTGCATACGTATAAAAATCTGGCGGCAAAGATGGCAAAACCTTCAGAAACCAACCAACATACCGCTACTGCAATCACGTGTGGCCTGGGTTACACTTTTCAGGCAATTAATTTCATTTCTCACACGCTTCACTCCCAGAAAGGCAAAAACCAGTGCCTCTTTAAACTTTACAACATCCGGCTCTGGAATAATTAAATCTGCCTTATCACCACACTGTTCCATCAATCGATAGATCAGATAAGAATTAAAAGCTCCACCTCCTGTACAAAGCACTGTCATTCGCCTTTTTCCGTAATTCAGCGATGATGCGATGTGAATAGCAACCGACTCTGTAAACGTGTTAAGCCGATCATTCAAATCAATTTTATCATCATCAAGAACAGGCATTATGTGTTGTTCAAAAAACTCGCGACCAAGTGATGGTCTTTTTGATTCAATCCTGGCATATACTTTTGAAAGATTCTTTAACATGATGGTGTTCAGCGTACCATTGGCAGCCATGGCACCACCCTGATCATACGTCTTACCTTTCTTTGCTGCCAGATAGTTGAGTCCCATATTCGCAAAGCAGATGTCGAAGGCCAAACGCTTTGCTTTTACCAATTGCGAAAGGTTTGCAATACCCCCAAGATTTAAGCAGACATCATAATCAGAAAAAAGATAGTGATCACCAACAGGTACTAAGGGCGCACCTTGTCCACCTAAGGAAACATCCAAACTTCGAAAATCACAGACAACCGGCTTGCCTGAAGCAGCATGAAGTGCGTTACCACTCCCGAGTTGAAAAGTGAACCCTTTTTCCGGTTGATGAAAAATAGTATGTCCGTGTGACGCAATAAAATCTACTTGCTTAATTCCATATAGGCTGAAAAACCTCTTGCAGAGATCACCCAGGTATTTTCCATAGTCAGTATTCAATTGTAAAAGCTGTGCTGATGAAAGTTGGTGTGCCTGAGAAAGTTTTTTCATCCAGGAGGTGGTGTACGGAACCGTAATGGCTTTCTCAATTTTAAATTGCCATTGGTCATTTTTGTATTGAAAATTACAGCATGCCACATCTACACCATCCAACGAGGTGCCCGACATTAAGCCAAGTACTTTATATTTCTGCTTTGAATCCATACTTTTATTGCTTGCTTACAACCCCAACATGAATCTTGTTGTTGATTCCGGTAATACATCGACTAAGGTAGCGATTTTCGATAATGAAAAGCTGATGGAGAAAAACGTCTTTACTACTTCAGCAGAAATTAAAGAATATCTTCACCAATCACCTGCGAAGAATGTTATTGTTAGTTCCGTTACAAGAGATATGGATGAGCTTCTATCATGGGCCAGTAATGCCAGCTATAGAATTAAGTTGCAACCCAACCTTCCGCTTCCGGTTAAAATTCTTTATGCTACACCCGAAACCCTGGGTGTTGATCGTATTGCAGGAGTTTGCGGGGCCATACAACTTTTTCCTTCTCAGAATAATCTTGTCATTGATGCCGGAACGTGTGTTACGTATGATTTTGTTGACCATCGCCATAACTTTTATGGTGGAGGAATTTCTCCTGGTCTGCATATGCGATTTCAATCCGTTCATACGTTTACAGCAAAACTACCGTTAGTGAAGCCGGTTGACTATCCGGAATTGATTGGGGATAGTACGGAACACTGCATACAAAGCGGAATAGTATTGGGCATGACAGAAGAATTAGAAGGTATTATTAGCCGTTATCGGATAAAATATCCCCATTTACAGGTGATTTTATGTGGTGGAGATGCCTCGTTTTTTGAAAACAAGCTGAAAGCCTCCATATTTGCGAGCCCAAATCTGGTGCTTATTGGTTTAAACCGCATTTTATTACATAATGTCGCGCATTAATTCGTATTTATTTACCCTCATTTTATCACTATGCTCAATGATTGCTCAAGGGCAGGCTGCGCGATCACCTCTTTCAACTATTGGCATAGGTGAACCGTATGGAAGTTCTCTGATACAAAACCAATCCATGGGAGGAATTGGTGTAAGCCAACCTCAGTATTGGTTTATTAACAATCAAAACCCTGCCTTATTGGTTTACAATTACTACACGGTCTTTCAGGCAGGCCTGTTGATAGAGTCTAAAACTATTAAAGGCGACACAACCAATGTTAAGAGCACCGGTGGTAATCTGAACTATTTGGTGACAGCTCTTCCCGTAAAACCGGGCAAATGGACAACCTCTGTTGGACTGATGCCATTCACTAATGTGAACTACCGGTTGGAGTATTTCGATGTTGTAACGGGTTCAAATCCGATCGACACAATTGCCGTAACAGAACAAGGAAGTGGGGGATTATCGCAGGTATATTGGTCGAATGGTGTTCGCCTTCATGATAATTGGTCAGTGGGGTTAAAAGCTGCCTATTTGTTCGGATCTGTTACAAATGATTACACGAACATTCTCGTAACGGTTCCTCAACCTGTCAACTATTACATTGCCGTTAATGATCAAACCTACATGAAGGATTTTCAATTTACAGGGGGCTTGTCTTTCAGTCAGGACTCAATTGGTCGTAAAGATGAATACCGGATCAGCGCTGGCTTAACGTACAGTTTTGCAACTGATTTGAATGCTTCTAATCGAACGATATTTGAACGAAGAACGATAAGTGGCGTTCCCATTTCATCGGATACCCTGGAAACCGGCAAAGGCAGTGTTTCAATCCCTGCAACGCTGGCCATTGGCTTTTCCGTCAGCAAAATGCAAAAGTGGTCAGCTGGCATTGAATATACCCTTCAGGACTGGTCACAGTTCAGTAACATAAATGCCGAGCAAAACGAAGGCCTGGGGAGGGCATGGCGAATGGCAGCCGGAGGAGAGGTTACACCTGATTTTTTGGCTGATAATTTGTTTAAGCGGATAACGTATAGAACTGGCCTGCATTACGAAACCTCTCCTTTTTTAACAAATAATAGCCAGCTTCGGGATTTTGGCATTAATTTTGGCCTATCGATACCAACTGGCCGTTCAAGTCTTGATTTAGCCTTTAGCACAGGCAAAAGAGGCAATAAGTCAAATAATACTTTAGAAGAGACTTATTTCAAGGTTTATTTCGGCATGACATTTAACGATCAGTGGTTTATTAGAAGAAGGTTTGATTAGAAAAATAAAAATGATGAAAAAGTATTTAGCGCCCCTTGCGATTGTTTCTTTCCTTTTGATGAGTTCGGCATCAACATTTGCCCAGTGCAAAGAATGGAAGTGGCCTGAAGAGCCAGAACAGAAAGCAAAAGCAGAAGAAAAGGTTTCGTTGTATGACGACTACCGTAAAAACAACGAATTTGTTAAGGCAAAGCCTCACATAAACTGGTTGTTAACCAATACACCCAACTTAAATACCAGTATCTATATAAACGGTGCTGAGATTTATCAAAAACTGGCCAGCGCTGAAAAAGATGCAGCCAAGAAAAATGTTTTAGTTGACTCCCTTTTACTCATACACGATTTGAGAATTAAAAATTGTGGTGAAGAAGCTAGTGTAACAAACCGAAAAGCCTTAGCTGCTGTAGCCTTTTGGGCCAACGAAACCGGCAAGGAAAAGTATGTGCTGGATTTAATGGATCAGGCTTTTAAACTAAATGGAAACAATGTTTTGGACGGAACGATCCTTCCATACATGCAGGTGATAAAAATCAACAAACTAAAATTAAAGAACCTGAGTGATGATGATGTGCTTACCCGATATGATCTGGTTCAAAGCACATTGGATGCAAAAATAAAAGTAGCCTCCAGCCAGGGTAAACAGGACTTGGTTACTCGTTATAAAGGATGGAAAGAAGACGTTGACAAAATTTTAATAGGGATCATTACTATTAATTGCGATTTCGTGCGCACTAACCTTGGTCCTAAGTTCAAGAAGAATCCTACAGACATTGGAATGGCGAAGAAAATATTTGCCTTCATGCTTCAGGATAAGTGTACAGATGATCCGTTATGGATGGAAGCCGCAGAAGCCATTTTAAAAGAAGAAAAAGATTATGGAATTTCTAAAAATCTGGGCATACGCTACTTGTCAATGGAAAACTTTTCAAAAGCAAATGAAATGTTCGCTATTGCTCTTGAAACTGCCCCAGGTAATTCTGAAAAAGCTGATGTTCTGATTTACAAAGGCAGCATTGAGGCCCGAAAGGGTTCAAAAACAGCTGCGCGCGATTTATACCGCCAGGCCTTAGCCGCTGACGGCAACAAAAAAGAAGCATATGAAAAAATTGGTGACCTCTACTATGGAAGTTTCTCTGATTGTGCAAAGAAAGATAATATGGCGGAAGACCGCTTAGTGTACCTGGCCGCTTACGACATGTATCAACGTGCCGGTGAAGGCAAGAAAATGGCCATGGCTAAGGATCAATTCCCCTCTAAAGAAGATATCTTTTTGGTGAACTGGTCAGCAGGAGATACTCAGCGCGTAGGTTGTTGGATTAATGAAACCGTTACCGTACGCACGCGCGATTGATATCCTTTTGAAATTAATTAAGGCCATAGTTCTGCTATGGCCTTTTTCATTTATATGAATAAGTTGTTTTTCCTTTTTATTCTTCTTCAGCTGATTGCCTGTGGCAAAACGGAAGTAATACAGCCACTCGAATATGACGGACCTCAGCGTGAAGGAGAACAGGTGGAAATGCACTACAGCGAAAATGAGGTAGTGAAAGTAAGAATGCTGGCCGATCTGGTATATGAATTCCAGGTAGGCGATCGTGAATTCCCCAAAGGCATCTACATGGAATTTTTTAATGATCTGGGTATACTCTCCTCCACCCTTCGGGCCAATCATGCGTACTACTCCAAAAAGGATAATACCTGGAAAGCTACCGGAAAGGTGGAGGTTATTAACCTCGAGAAAAATGAACAACTCAATACAGAAGAACTTTTCTGGCGCCCTGAAAAAGAGCAGATATACACTGAAAGTTTTGTGACTATCCGCATGCAAACGGAAGTGATCTACGGTGAGGGGCTTGAGGCCAAACAGGATATGTCATCATACACCATTAAAAAGCCTCAAGGTGAGTTTACCATAGAAGAAGGCGCTGAAACGCCTGTCCGATAGCTCTGCAAAATCGTTATCTTTGATCGTTCTATGAAGCTGCCGGATATACTTCTGCTCTCCCTTTCAGTTGCTTTTCTAATCATTGGTATTCACCAGATTATGACAGTCGGGCTAGGCCACGCGTATTGGGCCATCATGCTTTCCGTTGTTTTGTTTTTCGTATTAACCTACCGCAAGCGAAAATAATATGGATCCCACCCTGCTGATGCTCATAGTGCTATCGTTGACGTTTTCATTTTTCTTTTCTGGGATTGAAATCGCTTATCTATCGGCCAATAAACTACAACTGGAACTGCAGGCAAAACAAGGCTTACTTTCAGGAAAAATTTTTTCCAGGTTTATTAAAAAGCCATCTCTTTTTATTGGCACGACACTTATCGGAAACACCATTGCCCTGGTACTGTATGGAATTTTTATGGCCCAGCTACTGGAACCAAAACTTCAACTATGGTTGCCTGAGCTTTTTCAAAATGATATTGCCATTTTAATAATCCAAACACTTTTAGCCACCATATTGGTGTTGTTTACCGCAGAGTTTCTACCCAAAAGTTTATTCCTGATTAATCCGAATTTGATGCTCACCGCCTTAGCGGTGCCCTTCAATATTTTATATTATATCCTATCACCGTTAGTCATCAGTATTGTTTCCCTTTCCAAATTTGTCATCACTAAAATTTTCAGATCAGAATATTCCGATGAAAAACCGGTGTTCGGCCTAACCGATCTGAATCATTACCTCAAAAACATGCTCAAGGTGAAGCATGAAGATGAAGACATTGCGCTGGATAAAAAGATTTTTCACAATGCTCTTGAGTTTAAATCCGTACGGGTTCGGGAATGCATGATTCCACGAACTGAAATCATTGCGGTAGAAATTCAGGATGGCATTGAGAAACTGCGCCAGGCTTTTGTAGAGAGTGGACATTCTAAAATACTGATTTATAAAGATTCCATTGATGATGTAATTGGGTATTGTCATTCTTCAGAGTTGTTTAAAAAACCAACCCGCATTGAAGATATCTTAACCCCCATCATCATCGTGCCCGAAACTATTCTGGCCAACGAACTAATGATTCGCTTCATCAATGAACGAAAAAGCCTCTCCCTGGTAGTAGATGAATTTGGCGGCACCTCGGGCCTGGTAAGTATGGAAGATGTGATTGAAGAAATCTTTGGGGAAATTGAAGATGAACACGATGAAGATGACCTGGTGGAGCAACAATTGGATAAGCACACCTGGCTATTGAGTGCCCGCCTGGAAATAGACTATTTGAACGATACCTATAATTGGAACCTCCCCACGGGCGAATATGAAACCTTAGGGGGCCTTATTCTTAGCTATCGCGAAGACCTGCCACAGCCCGGAGAAACGATTTCTATACCCCCGTTTTCCTTCACTATTCAGTCAACCTTGGATAACCGAATAGACACCCTCCGCATTACCGTGGCTGAGGATGCCGAATAAGGCAGTTTTAAGGCCTAATTGACTCTTTTACAGCACGTTGTATCCTGCACGAATAAACGGTTTATTTTTAAAACCATATTTTTCTAATCCATAAAGCGGGTTAAATTTGCGGTCTTTAAAATTTGACTTATGGCATTTATTGGAACGTTGAGGAATAAGATGGGCACCTGGGTGGTGGTTTTTGTATTTGTGGCCATTTCGGCCTTTGTACTCGGTGATCTTTTTAGCAATAATTCTTTTCTTTTTGATGATGATTCCGTTGGCGAAATAGCAGGCCATACGGTATCACTGAAAGAATATCAGCAAGTGGTTCGCGAACGCGAAGCTAATTTCATGATGTACTTTAACCGGCAGCCAAGCGATCGCGATATGCCGACCATTCGTGAGCAGGCCTGGGAAATGCTCATTCTTCGTCATGCCATCGAAAATCAATTCGAAAAAGTTGGCGTAAAAGTTACCGATGACGAAATGGTAGACATGATCTCCGGTAAAAATATCAATGAAGGCATCAAGCAGTCCTTCATCAATCCACAAACCGGGCAATTCGACCGGGGTATGTTGGGTACTTACATTTCACAGATCAAACTCGCGCCTGAAACTTCACCAGAGCGTATGCAATGGGAAATCTTTCAGCGCGATTTGAAGCCCGGCCGCGAACGCATCAAGTATGAAAACCTGCTAATCAAAAGTGCTTTTGTGACTTCTGCCGAAGCAGAAAAAGAATATCATTTGCAAAATGATGTTGCTGAAATTCAATACCTGTTTGTTCCTTACTATGCAGTCAGCGACACAGCCGTGAAAGTAAATGACAGCGACCTGAAAGCGTACTACAATAAAAACAAAGAGAAGTACAAAAGCGAACATACCCGCGACATGAAGTTTGTTACTATTCCAGTGGTACCTTCTGCTGATGACTCCCTTTCATTTAAAGAAGAATTAACCCGCCTGGTGGCCGACTTCAAGGCTGCGCAGGATGACTCTCTGTTCGCTATTATCAATTCTGATAATTCAGATGCCTATACCCGGTTCAACGTATCAAATCTTCCCGCATACATTACCCCTGATGAATTGATTGTTGGTTCGGTTAAAGGACCATTTCTTGATGAAGGATCTTTCAAATTGGTAAAGGTTTCACGTGTTGGAAAAGACACAATTAACAATGCTAAAGCAAGTCACATTCTCATTCGTTGGGAAAATGACAGCGAAGCAGCTAAAAAAGAGGCTAAGACAAAAGCCCAAAATATTTTAAAAGACATTAAGGCCGGTGCTAGCTTTGCTGATAAGGCTCGTGAATTCGGTACTGACGGTACGGCTACAAGAGGAGGTGACCTGGGTTGGTTCAGCACCGGTGCCATGGTTAAACCATTTGAAACAGCCGTTTTCTCTGCCACCAAAAAAGGCGTACTAAATGATGTGGTTGAAACTGACTTTGGTTATCACATTATTGATGTAACCGAAGTAAAAGACAATAATTTCTATACACTGGCTGTTATTGAGCGCGAAATACTTCCCAGTGATGCTTCCATTAACGCAGCCATCCGTAAAGCCGAGATGTTTGCCAGCGAACTTTCTGGCTTGAAAGAATTCACGGAGCGTGCCACCAAAGAAGGGCTAACCATCTATGATGCCAAGAATATCCCCCCTGCCGAAAGACGGGTGAATAATTTAGGAGAAGCCAGACAAGTAGTGCAGTGGTTATTCCGCGATGCCAAAGAAGACAAGGTTTCTGAAGTTTTCGACCTGCAAGATCAATATGCAGTAGCGGTGATGACAGGCGAAATAGAAAAAGGTTATAAACCATTCGACCTGGTAAAAGAAGAAATTACGCCCATTGTAAAAAATGAATTGAAGGGTAAAGTGATCGTTGAAAAACTTAAAGGTCTGGACGGTTCTCTTAATGAAATAGCCTCCGCCTTTGGTAAGGACGCCAATGTATACACCAACAGCAGTGTAAAGCTCAATGTTAATTCACTCACGTCAGTAGGCTTTGACCCCATTGTTATTGGAAAAGCTTTCTCCATTGAAGATGGAAAACGCTCACAGGCTTATGCCGGTGAAAATGGTGTGGTGATTATCGAAACAAAAACAAAAACGCTGGCACCGGCAATTGGTGACTATACCATGTTTAAAACACAATTGCAGCAGAGTGCACTCAATCGTAACTCTGCCAGCATATCGGACGCCATTAAAGAAGCTGCCAAAATTGAAGACAGACGCTTTAGATTCTACTAAACAATATTGCTAAATCTTCGGACGCCCTGGAGTTATTCAGGGCGTCCGTATTTTTTTACCATGGACCAAAATTGGATTGATTCGTTTCGGACCAAACTCGACCAACACCATCAGTGGCCTTCTTTATACATGTTTAAGTTCATCGTTCCAAAAGGAAAGGAACAGGAAGTAAAGAATTTATTCCCCCTGCATACCGTTACCGAAAAAGCTTCCCGCGAAGGAAATTATACCAGTATTACTATTCAAATTATGGCCCCCTCCAGCGATGTGGTCATTGAGATGTATCAAAAAGCTTCGACTGTTGAGGGATTGATCGCCTTGTAAGCCCGGTTACTGCTAAATTCTTGTAAATTCGTTCCAACAACACCCTCGATTGCTATGTGGAAGCAAGAAAATAATAAACTCATAAAAACCTTTACGTTTAAAGATTTTACGGAGGCCTTTGGCTTCATGACCAAGGTTGCGTTAGTGGCTGAAAAAATGAATCACCACCCAACCTGGACAAACACGTGGAATACTGTAGCCTTCGAGCTTTGCACACACGATGCGGGAAATATTGTAACGGACAAGGATAAGAAACTGGCGGAGGCCATTGATGCACTGGTATAATGGAGTTGAAGGCCTCATTGTATATTGTTCCCACACCTATAGGAAACCTAGCCGATATAACACTTCGTGCATTAGAGGTTTTAAAAGCTGTTGACCTTATTCTGGCGGAAGACACGCGTACCTCGGGCAAGCTGTTAAAGCATTATCTTATCAGCAAACCGCTGCAAAGCTTCCACAATTTTAACGAGCATAAAGTTGTACATACATTGGTGAAGCGACTGCAGGAAGGCGAGAAAATGGCCTTGGTTAGCGATGCCGGTACCCCTGGAATTTCCGACCCGGGATTTCTTATTGTGCGTGCGGCTTTGCAGGCAGGCATTGAAGTCGATTGTCTGCCCGGTGCTACTGCCTTTGTTCCAGCACTAATTAAATCAGGTTTGCCCTGCGACCGGTTTGTGTTTGAGGGGTTTCTGCCGCATAAAAAGGGAAGGCAAACACTGTTGAAAAAACTGGCCGAAGAAGAACGGACCATGGTATTTTATGAATCTCCCCACCGCTTGATAAAAACGTTGGAGCAGTTTAAAGAGTATTTTGGATTAGAAAGACAGGCTTCTGTTTCGCGTGAACTCACAAAACTCTTTGAAGAAACCAAAAACGGAACCTTAGAAGAAATTCTTCAATACTTTTCTGCCAAGGAGGTAAAGGGAGAAGTTGTTATTGTCGTTGGAGGAAAGCAGTAAGTCCAGAACATTTACCTATAAAACCATGTTGGATATACATGCGTAAAAACAAGAAATGATACAGTTAGCTCACCTGGAAAAAGAAGTTGTTCGGATTTGTCGCGAAGTAGGTGCCTTTATCCGAAAAGAAGCAGCGGAGTTCGATCGCTCAAAAATTGAATTTAAAACCGGTTTCAACAATCTCGTGTCGTATGTTGATAAGGAAGCTGAAATTCAACTGGTAGGTGAATTAAAAAAGTTAATACCCGACAGCGCATTTCTGACGGAAGAAGGCACCGTGCAAACAAACGCAGAACAGGAATATTGCTGGATCATTGATCCGCTTGACGGCACCACCAATTTTATGCACGGCCTTCCCATATTCGCCATTAGTGTTGCGCTTGCTCAAAACAATAAAGTTATTCTGGGTGTTGTTTATGAAGTTACGCACGATGAATGCTTTCATGCCAGTGAAGGTGGTGTTGCCGCTTGTAATGGAAAACCCATACGGGTTTCAACGATAAGTACATTAAACGAAAGTTTATTGGCCACGGGGTTCCCCTATTATCATCTCGATAAAAAAGATGTTTACCTCGAAATCATAAAATTATTTCTGGAGCAGACACACGGCATCCGCAGGTTGGGAAGTGCCGCTATTGATTTAGCTTATGTAGCCTGTGGGCGTATGGAAGGGTTCTTTGAGTATAACCTGCATGCGTGGGATGTTGCCGCAGGTGCTTTTATTGTGCAAAAAGCTGGTGGAAAAGTGACCGATTTTTCCGGCATCAGTAATTTTTTACACGGTGGTGAAATTGTTGCGGCCGGTGCCGTGCACCAACAGATGCTAAAGATTATTAACGAACTTTGGTATAAAAAATAAGCCCCCCAAATACTCGGGGGGCCATGCAGAGAAATCCGTCCGTCTGACAGATTATATTATTCGTAGCGCAGCGAATCCACGGGGTTAACCGTTGCCGCCCGGTAAGATTTATACCCTACTGTTATCAAGGCAATAATCAAGGTTAAGCCAATGCCCGACAAAAACAACAACGGGCCTATTTCAATGCGATAAACAAATCGGCTTAAGTATAAATTGCCCAACCACCAGGCCAGCGGTGCTGCTACTACAAAACCAATAAGTACAAGCACCATAAACTCACGGGAGAACATAAAGAGAATGCTTTCCACGGAAGCACCCAATGTTTTGCGGATTCCAATCTCTTTTGTTTTTTGATTGGCCATGTAGGTAGCCAATCCCAGCAACCCCAGGCACCCTATGGCAATAGCGATTGCTGAAAAAACGGTGAGCATAACAGACGACCGTTCCTCGCCTTCATAAAATTCGCGGATGTTTTCGTCCAGAAATTCATAACTGAAAATAGAGAGAGGATATGCTTCTTCCCATCGCTTTTGAATCTGCGGTACCAACTGCTGAAACCGATCGGGCTGAATGCGCAAGGCCAGCAACCGGTAGCGCTCTAAACGGTTTTGGATAGTCGTGGGTTCAATAGCATTGTCCAGTGAAAGGGTATGAAAATTCTCAACTACCCCAACTACGGGTAACATCCTGCCCCATAAGCGCACACGCTTCCCGATAATTTCCGATGGGGAAGAATAACCTGCTACTTCAGTAAACTTGCGGTTAACAACCACGCTTCGCGGTGTATCCAAATCATCAATATTCTGTCCAGCGATTAATTTTATATCGAACAATGAAAGATAATTTCCATCCGCAATTTTTACTTGTGTGCCCTTTGCCTGGTCTTCATTTTGGCCCTCCATTAAAAAGTCTGAGCTCATTTGGTAACCAGAAGATGGGGCAGAAAAACACAAACTGTACCCTTCTACTCCGGCCATGCGTGAAATATCGTTTGCCAGTGAACGGACTTTGCTTTGGTTGAGTGTATCCAATTGCGTGGCCTCCGGTACAGGTATGGTAATAATAGCATCTTTGCGGAAACCCAGATCCTTAGTACGGAAAAACTCCATTTGGTTAATCAGCACCAACGTGAGGATCACCAACAATTGGGAAATAACAAACTGCGTGACAACCAATCCCTGCCGTAAACGATAGCCTGAGGTGAATTTGCTGGATGTGGAGTTTTTCAATGCTGATACAGGATTAAACCCTGAGATAACCAACGCAGGGTATAAACCCGACAACAAGGAAACCATGCAGAATACGCTGATCAAAAAAATCAGCATCATTGGATTGTTGGTTAAATCAAATGTTAGCGATAGTTCAAGAAATGTATTTACAATACCCAGCAACCCTTGTACAACAACAAACGAAAGCAGTATAGCACCCAGGGTAACCAAACTGGTTTCGCCCAGAAACTGAAACACCAGTTGCAAACGTGAGCCACCTAATGATTTTCTGATTCCAACTTCTTTTGATCTGCGGATCGCCTCAGCCGTAGTAAGGTTAATGAAATTGATGCATGCGGTAACA
Organism: Flammeovirgaceae bacterium UBA2366; assembly: GCA_002344065.1. GTDB lineage: Bacteria > Bacteroidota > Bacteroidia > Cytophagales > Cyclobacteriaceae > UBA2336. The sequence goes on along the minus strand of DDTK01000007.1, from coordinate 169,229 downwards.
ATCAGGAAAAGGCTGACAACACCCAACGCAATCAAATAATCTTTGCTTACTGCATTGTAATTGTAATTGCCAATATCATCGTTAAAGTGAAGGTCTGATAGTGGTTGTATAACATACCTGCGCTGGTCCCATGAAGTTTGCGGATCATGCTTAACAGAAAAATCGGGCAACTGATTCTCAATGGAACTAATGGACTCTCCATCCCGCAGCAGGAAGTAACAGTTTTCATCGCTCCATATGCTGCGCCATCCACGACTTTCATTGTTGGCACGGATGGTCTCGTACGAAAGCAATAAATTAAATGGCAAGTCAGATTGAACCGGTGCATCTTCTACCACAGCCCCGATTTTATAATCGCGTTCTTCAAAGCGAACCACCTCACCAACGGCATCTTCACGGCCAAAATATTTTATGGCAAGCGATCGACTGATTACGGCTTCGTTCGGCTCGTCTAATGATTTATCCACATCGCCTATCAGCACCGTGCGATCAAAAACCTTGAAAAGGTTTGGCTCCGTAATTACCACACCCCGCTCTTCTTCAAACTTTTTAAAATCACCGTCACGTTGTGGAATAAGAATTAGCGAATTTGCCCGGTATTGGGTAAACACTACTTCTTCAGCCTGCGGAAAATCCAACCGAAATGCCGGGGGAAGTACTGTAGGTATGCCTGCCGTAAAGCCCCACTCACCATCATTGCCTTTACCGGAAGTAACAATACGGTAAATGCGGTCATACCGGCTGTGAAACTTGTCGAAACTGGTGTGGTATTGAAGGATAAGGAAGAGAATTATGGTGCCGGATATACCAAGGGTAAGCCCGCCCAAATTAATGAACGTGGAGCCCTGTTTACGCATTAATGAACGGAAACTGGTGATCAGGTAATTCTTAAACATGTTGGTAGAATTATTAGGCAACCTCTATGGCGAATGATGTGCCAAGTGAAATTGTATCCGAATTCCGCAAAAAATCAACAATATTACGTCCGAAATCGAAAATGAATGTCCATGATCGGACGGTAGGAATTAATCGTTTATACCGATAAATTTGCAACATGGTTCAACAACTGTTAATCGGCCTTCTATTCACAGCAGCTCTTATTTATCTTGGTCGGCTGGCATGGCAATTATTCCAATCGAAATCCTGTGCTTCAAGCTGCGGAAAATGCAGCACGATTGATGTGGATGCTATCGAAAAACAAATCAGGCTAAAAGGTTAATTGGCATTCGAAAAACTTCTTACCCTTAAGCCCACACTTTCGTTCCTTCTGTACAATTTTTACAAATCTCAATTTCCTTCCGGGATTTAAGTAGCGAAGCCCGAAAATTATTATAGGATTCACCAAACCAGATCTCTTCAAATGTATTTTTTGTCAGATCACCCAGCACAAAGTGTGCGTCTTTATCAAAACAGCAGGGCACAACTTTTCCATCCCAGGTGATCACACAACTGTGCCACATTTTCCAACAGTGATTGTCGAGATTATTCTTAATAGCGTATTTACCGGCTTCGTTCTTCTTATACCTTGAATACTTATCCTGAAGAGGAATTAAATCCGAACCATTTTCAAAGTCATAAATCTGTGCTGTCTTTAATACTACCTCATCAACACCCAACTCACGGGCTAGTTTATAAACCTCCGGTATTTCATGTTCATTCGGTTTAACCACCAAAAACTGAAATACTGTATGGGGCGTTTTTGAGTGAAGCTCTCTCTTCCATTCCAGTATCTTTTTTGTGCCTGCAATCACTTTGTCCAGACTTCCTCCTACGCGATAGGATTGGTACGTATCCTGAGAGGTTCCGTCAACGGAGATAACTAACCGATCAAGACGCGATTCAATAGTTGCTTTAGCCGTTTGATCTGTGAAATAATGCGCGTTAGTAGAAGTGGACGTATAAATTCCTTTACTGCCTGCGTATTTCACCATATCCAAAAACTGTGGATTCAGGTAAGGCTCACCTTGAAAATAAAAAATCAGGTAACTGAGTTTTGATGCCAGTTGATCGATAACATTTTTGAAAAGCTCTTGCTGAAGCATGCCGGTGGGGCGCGTGAAGGATCGTAACCCACTGGGGCATTCGGGGCAGCGCAAATTACAACTGGTAGTAGGCTCAATAGAAATACTGATGGGCAAACCACTGATATCAGGCTTTCCGGTTAATTTGGATTGATGATAACTCGACCAAATGCGTGCAGCATTAAGTACTCGTTGTGGTGAGGCTTTGGAAATTCCATTCAATATGTCGCGGACGTTCGGCATTATTGTTTTGATTGAAGGGGAATGGTTACCGAGAACGTTGTGCCTTCACCAAACTCAGACTCAACGCTAATAGTTCCTTCTAATTTCTCAACCATTTCTTTCACAATGTACAATCCAAGGCCCGATCCACCGGCACGATCGCTCGCCCTGTAAAACATATCGAATATTTTTGTTAAAGAATCCTTTGGTATTCCCACGCCATTATCTGCAATGGAAAGATTAAGTTTCTGATTTTCCACCGCTGCCGAAATTTTGACATGTGGATCTTCCCTTCTCAGGTTATGATACTTAATAGCATTAGCGATAATATTTGATAACACAACCTTAAAACGATTTTTATCCGTGTATACTTCAGAAACTATACACTCAACCTGAAAAGCAATCTTGTCGGCTCCTTGTATATATTTAAGATTTTCAATGATTTCAGAAATCATTGGTTCTAATGCAAATGATTCAAGTTTTTGTTCCGTTCTGGCGTTTCGGGAATATTCAATAATATCACGAATGAAATCATCCAGTCTGACTACCCGATCATTGATCAAGCTAAAATATTTTTTATCGGTTTCGTTCTGCGCTTCTTCCATAGCAAGTTTTGAAAGCCCCTGAATGGACACCAACGGAGCGCGCAGATCGTGGGAGGCACTGTAGACAAAACGATCAAGTTCTGTATTGATTTTCTTCAGTTCAACATTCTGTTGTTGGATATAAACTGCCTGATTGCGTAAATTCTCTTCCGCCCGTTTATTGGTGCGAATAAGAAAATCAATGCAGAAGGAAATAAGCAAAATATTAACGATCATATTAATGATCATATTCCGCTGCCCCAACTCTGATACTGATAGTTCATAATCCCAAAACAACTTAAAATCAGTAACAACAAGCATTAATAAGATAATGGACGATAAGCTCACAAAAAATTGGCGGTAATGCTTTTGATGATCATCAAAAATTACAAAAGCAATAATGATTAATGGGAAGAAATAAACGAAAGCCAGTCTTTCCGGAGGTATGACCGAACACAAAAGCCCAATCACTGTATTTAATAATAATAGAAATATAACCCTCGATGCCAGCGGGTAACCATTTTTGTTAAGCGCAAAGGCTATGATCACAACCACCAAAAGCACAAACACAGCAATGGGCACCGGAGAAAAACCCTGATCAAGGGCATCTTTTATAAACGTTAGTAAAATGGCAAAGCCCGTTAGTATCAGAATCCTTGCATAAAGGACTGTTCTTCGGGTGGTAAAAAAAATGCCTGTATCTTCCGGATGTCGCACCCCGAGCCAATCACCCAATCCTTTCAAACTCACCGCCATTTATTAATTCTTACTGCGGGCAAAATAACAAGTAGTTTGAATTAATCTCATTTATTGGCCATCTTTCCAAGCATGAAAAAGGCATTTAATAGTTTACTTGCTTTACTGGTTGCTGTTGCATCCTTTTCACAACCACTTTCCGAACAGGCAGAAATATCTGTCATTACCTGCGGCCCCGGACAAGAGGCTGTGTTCACTGCTTTTGGACACAGTGCGTTTCGGGTTTATGATCCCGTGAATGGCATTAATGCAGCCTTTAACTATGGTGTTTTTGATTTCGATCAACCGAATTTCTACCTGAACTTTGCCCGCGGGCATAACCGATACCGCCTGGCCGTTCAGGATTTTGAGCGCTTTGAATACGTGTACCAATACTATAACCGCTATGTTCATGAGCAAGTATTGAATTTAACCTTGGAACAAAAGCAGGAGTTGTTCGATTACCTGATATGGAACGCACAACCTGAAAATCAATTTTACTTTTACGATTACTTCTACGACAACTGCGCCACAAAACTTCCGGAGATTGTTCAGAAAGTGTTTGGTGTGTCTGTTGTTTTTGATGGATCGTACATCACTAAACCATTATCGATCCGGGCGCTCACGGATCTCTACCTGAAGTATCAGCCATGGGGCGATTTAGGTATTGACCTTTGTTTGGGGCTACCAATGGACAAAATCGCTACGCCTTATGAGCACATGTTCCTGCCCGACTATGTTGAGTATGGATTTGATCATGCCACCATTAACGGTAAGCCTCTTGTAAAACAAAAGGTTATCCGGTATGAAGCAAGACCCGAAACATTCAGCAACGGCATCTTCCAGCCACTTTATGTTTTTTCATTGTTTGCAGTAATAACCCTGGCGTTAACCCTATACGATTTTAAGCGAAGGAAAACATCAAACTGGTTTGATGCCTTATTGTTTGGTGCTATTGGGTTAATTGGTGTTTTGCTGTTTTTGCTTTGGGTAGCTACGGATCATCGCGCAGCGGCAAATAACCTGAATGTGTTATGGGCTTTACCCACACATTTTGCAAGTGCTTTTCTTGTTTTTAAACCACGCGAATGGGTAAAGAAATATTTCCTGATCGTATTAATTACAAATTCCTTGCTACTTGTTTCATGGGCCTGGCTTCCGCAGACGCTACATTTTTCATTGGTGCCTATTGTCATTGCGCTAAGCGCAAGAGCATACGCACAGTACAAACGCTAACATTACATATGCAAAGGCCGGTTGGCTGTTGCTGCCAGGCAGGCTTCTTTCACCGCTTCCATATAGGTAGGGTGCGCATGCGACATGCGGGCAACATCTTCGGCTGAAGCACGATACTCCATAGCCACCACTCCGGCAGCAATCATATCGGCTGCGCGGGCACCAATAATATGCACACCTAAAATTTCATCCGTGTTTTTATCCGCCAGTATTTTTACAAGACCATCAAGGTCCATTGATGCACGGGCACGACCGAGGGCTTTATAAGGAAAGCTACCTACTTTATAAGCTTTGCCATCCTTCTTTAATTGCTCTTCAGTATAGCCAACACTGGCTACCTCCGGCCAGGTATATACAACTCCCGGAATTAAATTGTAATTGATATGAGGTTTTTGTCCAGCCAATTGCTCAGCCACCATTACACCCTCTTCTTCGGCTTTGTGCGCCAGCATGGCTCCGCGAACTACATCACCAATGGCATAAATATTATCAACTTTTGTTTTCAGGTGATTATCCACTGGTATTTGTCCACGGTCCGTTTCAATGCCAACCTTATCAAGACCTAGCCCTTCTGTATACGGTCTGCGGCCAATACTCACCAGACAATAATCACCTTTCAATTCAATTTGTTTACCTGCTTTATCCTCTGCTTTCAGCAAAACTTCCTTCCCTTTATTTTCGATTGCGGTAACTTTATGACCCAGGTAAAAGTCAATACCCAGTTTCTTGGTTGACTTTTGCAGTTCCTTACCCATCGTTCCATCCATAGTTGGGATAATGCTATCCAGAAATTCAACCACCGTTACTTTTGAACCGATGCGGGCATAGACAGAGCCTAACTCCATACCGATTACACCTCCCCCCACTACAATCAGGTGTTTAGGAATTTCCTTTAACTCTAATGCTTCCGTGCTGGAGATGATTCGTTTCTTATCAAAAGGCGCAAATGGAAGTGGGGTTGGCTTTGAACCAGTTGCAATAATAATTTTTTCACCTGTTATGGTTTTTGACTTTCCATCTGCTGGGGTGATTTTGATTGTGTTTTTATCGACAAACGACCCGACACCGGTGTGAATATCAATCTTATTTTTCTTCATCAGATAAGCGATGCCATCAACATTAGCTTTTACTACACCACCTTTGCGCGCAATCATTTGTGTAATGTTGGCCTTTGGTTTTGATATTTCAATGCCATGCTCAGCAAAGGTGTGTCCTGCATTGTAAAAATGCTCAGACGAATCAAGCAATGCTTTTGAGGGAATGCATCCAACATTTAAACAGGTACCACCCAACGTGCTATATTTTTCTATGATCGCAGTCTTAAGACCAAGCTGTGCGCAACGAATGGCAGCAACATAGCCACCGGGACCAGAACCAATTACTATCACTTGATAATCCATAAGCAAAAATTTAAAGAGGATTTTAATTAAAATAAAGTGTCCTACTCTTTCAAATAGGCAAGGGGGTTTAGGGGGTGAGTTCTTAGATGCCCAATATCAACCGTCCTGGATCTTCCAGCATTTCCTTCACCCGTACCAGGAAGCTCACCGATTCACGGCCATCAATAATGCGGTGATCGTAGGACATGGCCACATACATTACAGGTGTAACTACCACTTGTCCGTTTTTAACCACGGCCCGCTCAACAATATTGTGCATACCCAAAATGGCCGATTGAGGAGGGTTAATAATTGGTGTTGATAACATCGAACCAAATACGCCTCCATTGGTAATGGAGAACGTTCCGCCAGTCATCTCTTCAATCGAAAGTTTTCCATCACGTCCGCGGGCAGCTAGCCTTCCAATCTCCATTTCAATCTGATCGAATGAAAGTGATTCAGCATTCCGGATTACGGGCACCACTAAACCACGAGGTGTAGATACGGCAATAGAGATGTCACAAAAATCATTGTACACTATTTCATCGCCATCAATCTGCGCATTTACAGAAGGCCATTCCTTCAACGCTTGACAAACAGCTTTTGTGAAAAATGACATGAAGCCAAGACCAACACCGTATTTTTCCTTGAACTTATCCTTGTATTTGGCACGCATGTCCATAATCGGTTTCATGTCCACCTCGTTGAAGGTGGTGAGCATGGCCGTTTCATTTTTCACAGCTACCAGTCTGCGGGCAATAGTTTTTCGCAAGGATGTCATCTTCTCCCTGCGCTGATTTCGGGAAACACCGCCACCAATAACCGGTGGGCCTGAGGCCGCTTGTTTGGCAGGCTCTTGTTTAGCCCCGGGTTGCGCTTTCGCAGCATCTTCCTTGGTTATTCTTCCACCAACACCGGAACCTTGCACCTGAGAAGCCGCAATGCCTTTTTCATCCAGAATTTTTGCTGCTGCCGGTGAAGGGTGACCGGCTGCATACGACTTATCACCAGCGGGAGAGGCAGTTGCTTCGGCTGGCTTTGCCGTTGCCTGCTCACCAGCAGGTGCTCCCTCCATCACTTCAATCTTGCAAATAAGTCCGCCAATAGGCAACGTATCTTTTTCTTTCGCAACAATTCTAAGAATACCGTTAGCTTCTGCGGGCAACTCAAAAGTTGCTTTATCGGATTCCACTTCTGCAATTACCTCATCCAGTTTTACAAAATCGCCATCCTTTTTTAGCCAGGTAGAAATGGTGACTTCGGTGATGGACTCTCCTACCGCAGGCACTTTCATTTCCTTTACGGCACCAGTAGCCTTTGGCTCTGCTGATGAAGAAGTTGCTGCCGTTGTGGGTTTGCTCTCTGATTTAGGAGTAGCAGCGCCTGCCGATTCTTCAATCTCACAAATCAACTCCCCAATGGGAACAGCATCTCCAACTTGTTTTTTTATACGTAAGATACCTGCTGCCGGAGCCGTTAATTCAAAGGTTGCTTTATCCGATTCCAACTCAGCAATTACTTCATCCATCTGCACAGCATCGCCATCTTTTTTTGTCCAGTTGGCAACCGTTACTTCTGTAATTGACTCGCCAACAGTGGGTACTTTTACTTGTATAGCCATGATTTGATTTTAGATTTTATAGTGGGGGTTTTTAAAATATTAGATCTCGAAAGCAAGGCTTATGATTTTTTCCTGCTCAGCTTTATGAACTTTGGAGTAGCCCGTTGCCGGTGATGCGCTTGATTTGCGGGCCACTAGTTTCAGATCAATCTCCGGCATGAACCGCTGCATATACGCCCGGTACCCCATGTTGTGAGGTTCTTCCTGTGCCCAGATCAATTCAGCATTTTTATATTTTTTCAAAACATTGTCCAATTGTTTTTTCGGGAAAGGATAAAGTTGCTCCAGGCGAACTAATGCCGTGTTCTTGATTTTCTTCTTTTGCTGGTATTCCTGTAGATCGAAAAATATCTTACCGGTACAAAGTACAACACGTTTAACATCTTTGGCATTCGCATTCGGATCATCCAGCACCTCCATAAACGTTCCGGAAGTAAATTCCTTTACCGGGGAGGTAACACCCGGATGGCGTAGGAGTGATTTGGGCGAAAAGACAACACAAGGCTTGCGGAATTCCCATTTTACCTGTCGTCTCAATAAATGAAAATAGTTGGCTGCAGAAGTCATGTTGGCTACTACCATATTCAGTTCTGCTGCCTGCTGCAAGAAGCGTTCAGGTTTGGCACTGGAGTGCTCCGGTCCCTGACCTTCATAGCCATGAGGAAGTAACAACACCAAACCATTTTGTCGTTGCCACTTTGATTCGGCACTGGTGATGAACTGGTCGATAATTACCTGTGCTCCATTAACAAAATCACCAAACTGCGCTTCCCAAATTACAAGCGCGTGCGGGGTTGCCATGGAATAACCATATTCAAAACCCATCACACCAAATTCGGAAAGCAATGAGTTATAGAGGTGCAACTTCGCCTGATCCGGGGAAATATGATTTAAGCCGGAGTAGGATTGATTGGTGTTAACATCCCAGAAATAGGCGTGCCGATGCGAGAATGTTCCGCGCTTCACATCCTGCCCTGACATACGTACAATATATTTCTCAGTCAACAATGAACCGAAAGCGAGCAACTCGGCCTCGGCCCACCCCAGTTGCTTTTCATCAAAGAATGCTGTTTTACGATCTTTCAATAATTTTTCAATCTGCTTGATCGGCTTAAAGCCATCCGGAACGGTGGTTAACGCTTTGCCCACCTTTTCAACCGTTGCCTGCGGAATAGAGGTGTTTGGTGATTGATCAAAATCCTCATTAACGGCTTTTCTCATGGATGCCCACTCTTCCTCACTCTCCTGAAATTTATAAGGAAGTGGTTTTTGTTTTACTTCGTTAAGTCTGTCTTGCAACTGGTTGCGAAAGTTCTTGTCCATCTCCTCTGCCAGCGCAGCCGCATCTACACCACTATTCGCCAGCTTCTTCACGTAAACTTCACGCGGGTTAGGATGCTTGGCAATAATATTATAAAGTTTAGGCTGTGTGAATTTGGGTTCATCACTTTCGTTATGCCCATGCCTGCGGTAACATAGCAAATCAATAAAAATATCCTTACCAAATTTTTGTCTGTATTCTACGGCAAGGTTGGAGGCAAACGTGACAGCTTCTGCATCATCGCCATTCACATGCAGCACAGGTGCATCAATAATCTTGGAAACATCTGTACAGTAAATTGAAGTGCGCGCATCATCGTAGTCGGTTGTAAATCCTACCTGATTATTGATTACAAAATGAACTGTGCCCCCAGTAGTATAACCGGGTAATCCTGACATTTGTGCAACTTCATAAACTATGCCTTGTCCGGCCACGGCTGCATCACCATGAATAAGAATGGCCATGGCCTTTTTCAGGTCGCCACCAAATTCATCGTCAATTTGGCCACGCGTATACCCAACTACCAATGGGTTAACTGCTTCCAGGTGCGATGGGTTAGGAGTAAGTTTTACATAAATCTTTTTACCTGAAGGTGTTTCAATACGGCTGGCATACCCCAGATGATACTTCACATCACCATCACCCATGGTGGCATCAGGGTTAACACTGCCTTCAAACTCTGTGAAGATTTGCTCATAAGTCTTGCCCAGGATGTTGGATAACACATTCAGTCTGCCCCGGTGTGCCATTCCAATAACTACTTCTTTAACATCCAACTCTGCAGCCTTGTTGATAATGGCTTGAAGTGCGGGTATGGTATTCTCACCACCTTCCAGTGAAAATCGTTTCTGTCCTAAAAATTTTGTGTGAAGAAAATTCTCAAATACCACCGCCTCATTCAACTTGCTTAAGATTCGTTTCTTTTCGTCAAGGCTTGGGTTGTGGTTGAAATATTCATTTTCGCATTTGTTGAAAAACCAAAGACGAATATCATCATTGCGTATATAGTTGTATTCAAATCCAATCGGACCCAAATAAACTGTCTTAAGTTTTTCTACAATGTTTCGTAATGAAGTGCGGTTCATCCCGATTTCATTCGCTACGTCAAATTCTACATCCAGATCAGCCTCAGACAATCCAAAGAATTTCAAATCGAAATGGACATTATGATTCCTTCGCTCCCGTACAGGGTTGGTTTTTGAGGCCAGGTGTCCGAAGGAGCGGTAAGCAAAAATCAGGTTGCGCACCTGTGTTTCTTTTATGGCGTGTGTGTCGGTTACGCCAGTGCTTGCGCCATTTTCGCCATAGCGCTGTTGGGAGAATTCATACCCTTCAAAAAATTTCTGCCAGGTGGCATCAACGCTGGAGGGGTCAGTTTTATAACTTTGATAGAGCTGATCGAGGTAGCCCACATCGGCACTGGAGAGGTAGGAGTATTTATCCATGGTTCAAAAGAGATGAGAAATCAAATGTATTGAACCCTTTCAGGATTAAAAAATTGAACACTCGCTTAAACAATTATTTAAAACACCCCTTATCAACAACTTTCTTTGTACATGGGATTGTCGGTGCTTCCAAAAAGCCTATATTTGCAGCCCAAATATTAAAAAGGACGAGTTCCAACAATTAAACTGAAAAGAAAATGGCAGTTAAAATCAGATTGGCCCGCAGAGGCCGCAAAAAACTGGCGAAGTACGATGTAATCATCGCTGACGCCAGAGCACCACGTGATGGTCGCTTTATTGAAAAGATTGGTACGTATAACCCGTTAACGGTTCCGGCCAGCATTGAATTAGACGAAGAAAAGGCCTTCCAATGGCTAATGAATGGTGCACAACCTACCGACACGGTAAAAGCAATGCTTTCTTACCGTGGCATAATGTTGCGCAAGCACCTTCAGATTGGCGTGATTAAAGGCGCCATCTCACAAGATGATGCCGACCGCAAACTAAATGATTGGAAACAAGCTAAAGAAGCCAAAATCAAAGGCAGAATAGATACTCTTGCTGACGACAAGCAGGCAAAAGCCAAAGCACGCAAAGAAGCTGAAGCTAAGATTAAAGAAGCCCGCGCTGAAGCTATTCGCAAGAAGGCAGAAGTTGTTACCGCGCCAGCCGCTGAAGCCTCAACCGAGGGTGAGGCCGCAGCAACTGAACCTACTTCAGAAGCACAAGCTTAATTCGGTTAGACCTACTATTGTAATCATGCCAGTGCTTTACAGCATTGGCATTTTTATTTTTGAAAATTATTCAAATGAAAAAGGAAGACTGTTATAAAGCGGGCTTTATCATGAAACCTCACGGATTAAAAGGTGAGGTTACCGTTTCGCTCAATCCGGATTCACCCGCGGAATGGTCAACACTTAAATCGGTGCTGGTTGAAAATCAAAACACCCTGGTGCCTTATTTTATTGAAAGTGTCTCTGTCAAAAATGATAAGGCCTTTGTAAAATTTGAAGATGTTTCGACACCCGAAGAAGCTGCGAAGCTAAAAAACCACTCCATCTATTTGTTAAAAACCACCCGACCAAAATTAAAGGTTGACGATTTTTATGATGATGAAATCATTGGCTTTCAGGTGAGTGATCAAACGTTAGGCCTACTGGGTACGGTAAAAACGCTGGAACGGGCAGGTATTAACCGGTTTATAATTCTGGACTATGAACAAAAAGAAGTGATGATACCAGCGCACCAGCCGTTGGTGAAATCGATAAACCGTTCAAAAAAAATAATCAGCGTTAACCTTCCGGATGGTTTTTTGGATATTTGACTATGCACATCTCCATCATAACCTGTCTCCCGCGTTTACTTGAAAGTCCATTCAATGATTCTATTCTAAAACGTGCTCAAACCAAAGGTTTGGTTAGTGTCGACATTATCGATTTGCGGGAATATGCAACAGGCAAACACAAACCCGTTGATGATTACGCTTTTGGCGGAGGGGCAGGCATGGTCCTCATGATTGAGCCAATCGATAAGTGCATTACTGATTTAAAATCAAAACGACACTACGATGAAATAATTTACATGAGCCCGGATGGGGAGTTATTTACACAATCAGTTGCCAATGAACTTAGCTTAAAGAAAAACCTCATTCTGCTCTGTGGGCATTATAAAGGGGTTGATGAGCGCGTACGGGAGCATTTGGTCACCCGCGAAATCAGTATCGGAGATTATGTGTTATCGGGAGGGGAGCTGGCCGCTGCTGTGGTGGCCGATGCCGTAATCCGTCTCATTCCCGGAGTGCTGTCTGATGAAACCTCAGCGCTGAGTGATTCCTTTCAGGATGGCCTCGTTGCACCGCCAGTGTATACACGGCCTGCTGAGTACAAGGACTGGAAAGTGCCTGAAATCCTGCTTTCAGGCCACCAAGCCAGAATTGAGGAGTGGAAACATGAACAGTCGCTTGAGAGAACCCACAAAAGACGCCCAAATCTGCTTAAATAGCTTGAAATACCGCCTCTTGGTTCAAAAACATTCTTGGATGCACTTCTAAAATCTCGATTCTTTCCCTACATTTGCAATCCATTTTTGAAAACACGCTATTATGGCCGATTTAATAAAAGTAGTTGAGCAGGAATACACTGCCTCCCGTGAAAAAATGCCTGATTTTAAGGCTGGTGATACTGTTAACGTTCACGTTAAAATTAAAGAAGGAAACAAAGAGAGGATTCAGCAATTCCAGGGCGTTGTAATCCAGCGTAGGGGTTATGGCTCCAATGGAGAAACCTTTACCGTACGTAAAGTTTCCAATGGCGTTGGTGTTGAGCGTATTTTCCCGATAACTTCCCCCAGCATTGATAAAGTGGAGGTAGTGAAGGAAGGTAGCGTACGCAGAGCCAAATTATACTATATGAAAGGCCGCCAGGGCAAATCAGCCAGAATCAAAGAAAAGATCTGATCATATATCATTTACGAAAGCCATCCGGTTCATTTCCGGGTGGCTTTTTTGTTTTATACCGGTGTGATTTACCGCATTAGCATACTTTTAAATAATTGATAACTTTGCTTCCCTACTTAAAAAATTATGGCAAAACAGGCTAAACAAAGCATTTCTAAGATCCTCGGCAAAGACGCGAAATTTCTCCTGGATCATAAAAGCAAAACCATTCCAACCAACCAAATACATACCCCTGGGCCCGATTTCGTGGACCGGGTATTTGCACAATCCAACAGAACACCTCAGACCCTCAGAAGTCTTCAGGCGATGTTTGACCGCGGCCGTTTGGGTGGAACTGGCTTTCTTTCCATACTCCCAATAGATCAAGGTATTGAACATAGTGCAGGGGCCTCGTTTGCTAAAAATCCCATCTATTTTGATCCAGAAAATATTGTAAAACTTGCTATTGAAGGCGGATGCAATGCAGTGGCTACCACCTATGGTGTACTGGCTATGATGTCACGTTCCTACGCCCACAAAATTCCGTTCATTGTAAAAATTAATCATAACGAGCTTCTTACGTATCCTAATAAGCATGATCAAATCATGTTTGGCACAGTAGAAGAGGCCTGGAACCTTGGTGCTGTTGCGGTTGGTGCCACCATTTATTTTGGTTCTGATAATTCAACACGTCAGATTCAGGAAGTGGCTGCTGCTTTTGAACGTGCACACGAATTGGGTATGGCAACTATCCTGTGGTGTTATATCCGCAACAACGCGTTTAAGCAAGGTGGAAAGGATTACCATGTGTCGGCAGACTTAACCGGACAAGCTAATCATTTAGGCGTGACCATTCAGGCTGATATCATCAAACAAAAACTTGCTGAGAACAATGGCGGGTACAAAGCTTTGAACACTGGTGGCAGCAGCTACGGCAAACTTGATGAACGTATTTATACCCACCTCACTTCTGATCACCCTATTGATCTTTGCCGCTATCAGGTAGCAAATTGCTACATGGGTCGTGCCGGGTTAATCAACTCAGGTGGTGAATCAAAAGGTGCCAGCGATCTTGCTGATGCAGTGCGCACTGCAGTCATCAACAAGCGTGCCGGAGGTATGGGTTTGATTTCAGGAAGAAAAGCCTTCCAGCGCCCTATGAAAGAAGGTGTAGAAATCCTGAATGCCATTCAGGACGTTTATTTGGATGAGAGCATTGATTTGGCCTAACTGAAAGATAACCATGTCGTGGTTTAATAGAACTGACAAAGGAATTTTAACACCAACGGAAGCGAAACGCGAAGTACCGGATGGACTTTGGTTTAAATCGCCCGGTGGGAAAATAATTCATACACGTGAGCTTAAAAACAATGCCTATGTTGTACCTGAAGAGGATTACCACGTTCGCATAGGTTCACAAGAATATTTTGAAATCCTGTTTGATGATGGCGCTTTCACAGAGTTAGATGCAAATATGGAGTCTGCGGATCCGTTGAAGTTTAAAGACACCAAAGCATACCCTAAGCGCATAAAAGAAACCCAGGAAAAAACTGAATTGAAAGATGCCGTACGTACTGCCTACGGAAAAATGAGCGGTATGGATCTTGTAATTGCGTGTATGGATTTTAGTTTCATTGGTGGCTCCATGGGTTCAGTAGTGGGTGAAAAAATTGCACGGGCCATGGATCATTCGCTTAAGCACAACAAACCTTTCCTCATGATCTCCCGTTCAGGTGGAGCACGCATGATGGAAGCTGGGCTTTCGCTTATGCAGATGGCAAAAACATCAGCCAAAATTGCCTTACTCGATCAGGCTAAAATACCCTACATTTCCTTGATGACAGACCCGACAACCGGTGGCGTTACAGCATCGTACGCCATGTTGGGTGATTTTAATATTGCAGAGCCTGGAGCGCTTATTGGTTTTGCAGGTCCACGTGTAATCCGTGAAACAATTGGCAAAGACCTTCCTAAGGGCTTTCAAAGTGCCGAGTTTGTATTAGATCATGGCTTTCTGGATTTTATCGTTGATCGGAGGAATTTGAAAAGCAAACTCACCACCCTGCTTAAAATGCTGGCTGGTTAAAGTTGGATCACCCTTTCGTGAACTTAGTCTACCAAAAGAATTCTTTCACAATCTTTCTGAAATGTTTAAGAAATTGTTGCAAACAACAAGAAAGTTGGGTTAAGGAACCGTTGTACGATGAAAAAATAACTGAGCAGAATTCTCTTGTTGTTTTAAAGCAGTATCAACCTTAACAAAAAGAGACTGCCCTAATAGGGCTGTCTCTTTTATTAGCACTTCAGTGCCCTAATTGTATCCTGAATTTTGCGTCAGGTTAGGATTTACATTAATATCCCTTTGAGGTATAGGAAACACCAATTTATCACTATTGTAAGGAAAAACCGTAGCCCCCTCCACAATTGATTCTTGGAGACGCTTTGCATCATGCAGACGCTCTCCCTCGTGAGCCAACTCCAACCTTCTCTCTCGCAAAATATCAGCTAAAGTAACCACGCCTAATGGAGACAAATTTGCACGATCTCTGATAATATTATTTATATCAGCAGCTGGGGTTGATCCAATTGCCGATCCAAGTCGCTGGTTACATTCTGCACGAGTCAAATACATTTCAGCTAGGCGTATAACTTTTACATTTCCAAATTGATTTACCCACTTTCCTGAACGAGTTTCACCTGTTCCTGGATCAAGGAAGAAAAAAGCTAAACGATCATCTCCTGCTTCATACTGGGCAAGGTGTGCTGCTTGAATTTCTACATCACCACGTCCACCTGATGCCGTTGGCGCAAAGAACGTCTGCATATTATTGACACCATCAACCGTGCTCACAGGAATATTAAAGACATCCTCTGAAGTTGTGCTGGTATTAAAACAACTTGAATAGGTCGGACGCATTGAGTAGTTCCCGGAGGTTATTACACGGTTGGCAGCATCGCGGGCATTTGCATAGTCAGCCATTTGAAGATAAACCCGGGAGAGGAATGCAGCGGCTGCCTCCTTAGTAGCCTTTCCGGAACGTGGTCCAGATGCAAGCTTTGTTTCTGCACTTGTCAAGTCTGCAACAATTTGTGTGTACACTTCCTGAACTGTTGACCGTGAAACCAGGGCTACACTATTACGATCCTCGGTTAGCATCAATGGAACACCAAGATTGGTGCTTACATTCCCAGCCGAATAAGGCTGCGCAAAAAATTTAATAAGTTCAAAATAGGAAATGCCGCGTAAAAACAACGCCTCTCCTTCTACCTGATCACGATCGGCAGGATTCACTACGTTGATTGCACTTAAAACGTTATTAGCAACATTGATGGTTCTGTATGCGTTTGTCCAAAGTGCAGCCACATCAGCATTTAGTGTAATCATTTCTTTGCGGTAAATATCCGCCACATCATTAAATGTTCCGGAAAAAACGATTTCGCTATTAGCCGCTAAAATTTCACTATTCCTGAATGTATTCCCTCCATAGAATGCGCCAGCAGATAGCGCATCGTATGCTCCAATCAATGTTGTCTTAACATTCTTGTCATTTGCCAAAGCTACAGCATCGCCTGTGTTGTTTGGATCAACAGGCTCTAGCTTATCTTCACATGCAACCGCAAAGAAGAAAAGGGCTGTAACGATTAGTATTTTATTCATTAAAGTCTTCATATCATTCTTAACTTATTGTTTGTTCTTAGAAACCTACTTTCAATCCTACGGTCAAATTTTTAGGCTGTGGCGCTGCATAGAAGTCATTGCCAAGATTTACATTGCTGGCATTGAAATCTGTATTTACTTCAGGATCCCAGCCTCTGTAATTAGTGAAGGTTAGTAAGTTCTGACCAGTAACATAAATGCGCGCACTTGTAAGTGCGAGTTTGCTTGCAATTGCACCTGGAATATTGTAGGCGACAGTCAACGTCTTTAATCGTAAATAAGAGCCATCATATAAAAATCGGCTTGATGACTGAGCCCCGTTATTCGCATAAAGACGAGCCTGAGGAATGTCTGTAATATCACCAGGGTTTTGCCAACGCCTTAACTGATCAACCGTTGAATTGTCTTCATATCTTCCATTGGCAGACATAAAGCTACCAGCTCCATCAAAAACCTTATTGCCGGTTACACCCTGAAATAATACGGATAGCTCAATTCCCTTATAGGATACATTAGCATTGAATCCATAAATTCCGGTAGGTGTTGGATTACCAAGTACTATAGATTCTGCAGAATTAAATGTCCGTGTAACATATCGATCGCCATACACACCATTGGGAACAATAAAAGCGACACCATTGTCAATCTCAGTTTGAGTAGGCGTTCTATTCAGGAAGAAGAGTGCATCTCCGTTAGCTGGATTTGCTCCTGCGTATTCCCTACCATAAAAGGAACCTATTGGCTGCCCAACAATTACTGCATTCAAAAAGCGAGAACCAGTAGGGCCAATACGTGTTTCATCTCCATTCAAACTCAGGATTTTGTTTTCATTTGTTGCATAATTACCACCAATACTAATTGACCAATCGGCATTCTTCAATATTGAGTAATTCAATACCAACTCGAAACCTTTGTTTTCCAAACTTCCAACATTTCTGAACTGGGTTGTAAATCCAGAGGTTGATGGAACAGGGGTATTCAATAATAAATCTGTAGTCTGTTTGTTATAGTAATCAATCTCACCCGTTAACCTATCGTTAAAAAATCCGAAATCAAAACCAATATCAAACTGGCCTGTTTTCTCCCATCGCAACTCTGGGTTAGGTATTTGTGAAGGCACTAAACCTGACTCTCCGCCATAAGCTACTCCAGAGTATTGGGCCAAATAACGGTAGTTGGGTATACCTGCATTTCCTGTAAAGCCATAGCTGGCTCTGAATTTCAAGAAACTAACTGTACTTTTTCCAGCAAGAAAATCTTCTTGCGTCAATATCCATCCTGCAGAAGCTGCTGGAAAAAATCCATACTTATAATCCGGTCCGAATTTGGAGGACGCATCAGTGCGACCACTTACACCAAGCAAATACCTGTCTTTGAACTTATAATTCGCACGTGCAAAGAAAGACAGGAAAGCCTCCTCTGTTAAAGTTGAAGTAACAAACACTGGTTCAGCAGCTGAAGTGAGTTTCTTCAATTCGGCTAATGGAAAACCTTGACCCTGTGCATCGGTAATATCAATGGATTTTTCCTGAAGTTCTGTTCCACCAATTACTGACAATGAGTGCTGATTAAATGTTTTATCGTAAGCCAGCATAGCCCTGGCTGTATAATTGAATGCCTGCACCCATCGGGATTGACCATAACCGCCTACAGCGCGCCCTGTTTGCGTAAACTCGTTTTGATAGCGATCATCATTTTGTGTTAGCAAATCAAAACCATATTCACCGATAACACGTAAATCGTCAGTCAGTTTATAGGTTGCACCTAACGAAACGATGTTTCTAAATACGCTCACCAAAAAGTTTGAATTCTCAAGTTCAACAGTTGCAGGGTAATATGACATAGCCGGATTTAGGGCATCATCATACAAATTTCCTTGCTGATCACGAACAGGAGTTATGGGGGCTTGTGCAACGAGCTGAAGCGGTGTAGAAAAAGCATTATCCGAAGACAAGCGATTATTCATTGATTTTGAAATGGCTATATTGGCCTGAAAGCTTAGTTTATCTGTTGCTTTATGGTCAAGATTTAAACGGCCACTAACTCGCTTAAAACTATTACCAATCAAAATCCCATCCTGATTTGTATATCCACCACTGAAAGCAAATGTGGTTTTTTCGTTTCCACCACTTGCTGTGAGATCAAACGAGGTAATGTTTGCCTTTTGATAGGCCTCCTTCTCCCAATCTGTATCCGTCTCAAGCGTTCTCCAGTCTGTATCACCACCTAAATAATCCATATAGCCTTCCCAGAATTCCAACCACGAACCAGGGTAATCTGCAGGATTATTGATAGGGTCAAACCCATCCCGCAGGTCGTTGTTATAGGCTGATTCTCGCATGAGTTCAACATATTGTTCTGAATTTAGGAAATCCCTGTTTCTGGTTGGCTTGCTGCTGCCAAATTGAAAATTAGCTGAAAAATTAGTCTTTCCAGCCTTACCTCGTTTTGTAGTGATTAACACAACTCCATTGGCTCCCCGTGATCCGTACAATGCAGAAGCAGATGCATCTTTTAAAATTTCAATGGACTGAATATCATTAAAATTAATATCTGCCAAAGCATTAGTAGACGCATCATTGCTGGAAAAGTTATCGGCATTTACAATCATTCCATCAATGACATAGAGGGGTTCATTGCTTGCAGAAATGGATGATGATCCTCGTATACGAATATTCATGCCTTGCCCCAGCTTGCCATTTTGGGAAGTAACCAAAACACCCGCAGCTCTTCCCTGAATGGCCTGTTCAAATGTTGTAACCGGTACATTTTGAATAGCATCACCACTAACCTTGGCAATATTACCAGTAAGTTCTTGCTTAATCTGAGTTCCGTAACCCGTAACAACAACCTCTGACAGTTGTGTAATATCTGGGGCCATTTGTACATCAACTGTTGTTCTTGCACCTACTGAAACCTCCAAATTGGCAAAGCCAATGAATGAGAATGCAAGCACCGCATTGTTGTCTTGAACGCGAATGCTATAATTCCCATTAACATCAGATGCTGTTCCGGAAGTTGATCCCTTAACAATTACGTTCACCCCAGGTATGGGTGACCCATCCTCCTGAGAGGTCACTTTTCCACTCACAACACGCTCTTGCGCCCAAACAGAAGCAACAAAAGCTAGCGAAAAGCATAGCAGTAAAATTTTCTTCATAAGTTTTGATTTAGGTAAAATTCAGCGAAAAGTACAAAATTTTATTTGCGACAACTTACTTTGTTCAATTTTTTGTACTTGAATCCTAATAAAACCAAATCAAAAGTATCGGTTTGCCAAGCCAATTGAGTCTTTCGTATTGTTTTGATTATTGAGAATTCAACATTGTATTTATGCGTATTCAAGTAACCAGAAAATGCATATCATAATTGAATATGCTATAACAAAAAAGCCCCGGATCAGTGATCCGGGGCTTTTTACTTTTTATTGACTTACAAACGATTGTCAGGCTTCAGCAGGAGGAAGAACCGATACAAACGAACGGTTTTCACGACTTTTTTTAAATACTACCACTCCGTTAGTAAGGGCGAATAAGGTATGATCCCTTCCTAATCCCACATTTTTACCGGGGTGGTGCTTGGTACCACGCTGACGCACAATAATATTACCGGCAACCACCTTCTGGCCACCAAAAACCTTTACGCCCAATCGTTTACTTTCCGATTCGCGGCCGTTCTTTACTTTACCTTCACCTTTCTTATGTGCCATAACTCTTTAGCTCTTTAGGGAATTATCCAATGCTTTCAATTTGCACCTTTGTGTACTGCTGGCGATGCCCGTTTTTCACGGCATAGCCTTTTCTGCGTTTCTTTTTAAAGACAATAACCTTATTGCCCTTCACATGCTCCAGTATCTTTCCTGACACTTTCGCGCCTTTCACAGTAGGGGCGCCAATTTCTACTTTCCCGTTATTGTCGAGCAGAAGGACTTCGTTAAAACTAACGCTTGATCCTGCCTCTCCATCCAATTTAGGGGCGTAGATGTATTGATCTTTAGCCACTTTGAACTGTGTTCCGGCAATGTTTACAATTGCATACATAGCTTTCAAAAATAGGACTGCAAAGGTAGAAAAAGAATTCAGAAATCAGAATACGGAATACAGAATTTGACAACGGACCCCTCAAAACACACCAGTTTCGTACCCTTGAAAAAAAAATAAAAATTTTCAGGCTTCATTTTAACTGAAAGAAGAGCATTCAAAGGGCCCATCAACCACCTAAAACACAATCATTTATAAGCCCTCGAAATATGCAAATTCAGCACAAAAACAGAACTTTTGCCAAAAATACACCCTTTGATTTGACCGCACCATTTCAAATATTTGTACGCTTACACCGGGCGGAAAAAGGTTAGTCTTCTTTCAGCCCATAACAAGTAAATTTTAAGATTTTTTAAACTGGCAACACGGCCTGCTGTTACTTTTTCAGCGTTTCCGTGAAGCCCGGCTAACTATATTTAACAACCCTAAACCCATCAAAAGATGAGTAATTCTTTACAGGAAGAACCAATTTTGAGAGAGAACAAAGATCGTTTCGTCCTCTTCCCTATTCAACAACATGATATCTGGAAATTTTACAAACAAGCCGAAGCCAGTTTTTGGACGGCCGAAGAAATAGACCTTAGTCAGGACCTTACTGACTGGGAAAACCTCAATGACGGTGAGCGCTACTTTATAAAACATGTGCTTGCATTCTTTGCGGCCAGCGATGGTATCGTTAATGAGAACCTTGCGGAACATTTCGTATCGGAAGTGCAGTATACAGAGGCTAAATTTTTCTATGGCTTTCAAATTGCCATTGAAAACATCCACTCCGAGACATACTCTTTATTAATAGACACGTATGTAAAAGATCCGAAAGAAAAAGATACACTCTTCCATGCCATTGATACGATGGACTGTGTGAGGAAAAAAGCTGAATGGGCTTTGCGTTGGATTTCCAAAGGAAATTTTCAGGAACGCCTGATTGCTTTTGCCGCTGTGGAGGGGATATTCTTCTCCGGTTCATTCTGCTCCATTTTCTGGTTGAAAAAGCGTGGGTTAATGCCCGGCTTGAGCTTTTCCAACGAGTTGATTTCCAGGGATGAAGGGCTTCATTGCGACTTCGCCTGTCATTTGTACACCAAGCACGTTATCAATAAACTTCCTGAACAAACGGTTATTGATGTTATCAAAGATGCCGTTGAAATTGAGAAAGAATTCGTTACCGATGCCTTGCCTGTAAACCTGATTGGTATGAATGCCGAATTGATGAGACAGTACATCGAGTTCGTGGCCGACCGTCTGCTCAATGAGTTGATTGGCAAAAAAATCTACGGGGCTACCAATCCGTTCGATTTTATGGATATGATTTCGTTACGTGGTAAAACCAACTTCTTTGAAAAGCGGGTTGCCGAATACCAGAAAGCCGGGGTACTTAACAGCTCGGAAAAAGATTCGTCACCCAAGTTTTCACTGAACGAAGATTTTTAATATCTTCAAAACACTTTTCACCATTTTTTAAACTTTTTAAACAACCCTATCAAAATGCTTGTCATAAAAAGAGACGGACGCAGAGAGTCCGTAAAGTTTGACAAAATCACCGCTCGCATTGAAAAGCTCTGTTACGGACTGGATATGAAATATATCAGCCCGGTGGAGATTGCTATGAAGGTGATTAACGGTTTGTACGATGGCGTAAGCACGATTCAGCTAGACAATCTCGCTGCGGAAATTGCCGCAACGCTGACGACCAAGCACCCGGACTACGCCAAGTTGGCTGCTCGCCTGGCAACTTCCAACCTGCACAAGGTAACGAGCAAGTCTTTTTCCAACACCATGAAGCGCTTGTACACGTATGTGGATCCAAAAACGGGCGAGAATGCCCCGCTCATTTCGAAAGAGATGTGGAAAACAGTGCGCGACCATGCTGCAGAACTGGATGAAGCCATTCTTTATGATCGTGATTTTGGTTACGATTACTTTGGTTTTAAAACCCTTGAGCGATCATACCTGATGAAGGTAGACGGTAAAGTGGTGGAGCGTCCACAGCACATGCTTATGCGTGTTGCCGTTGGCATTCATGGCGAGGATATTCCAGCCGCCATTGAAACCTATAACCTGCTTTCTGAAAAGTGGTTTACACACGCCACTCCTACATTATTTAATGCCGGCACACCCAAGCCACAATTGTCTTCGTGCTTCCTGCTTACTATGAAGGACGATAGCATTGATGGTATTTATGATACATTAAAGCAATGCGCTAAAATCTCACAATCAGCAGGAGGTATTGGACTTAGCATTCATAACGTACGCGCAAAAGGCTCCTATATCAAAGGCACCGGTGGAACATCCAACGGTATCGTTCCCATGCTTCGCAACTTCGATATGACCGCACGCTATGTTGATCAGGGCGGTGGAAAACGTAAAGGAAGTTTTGCTGTTTATTTGGAGCCCTGGCATGCCGATGTATTTGATTTTCTCGATCTGAAGAAAAATCATGGTAAGGAAGAAATGCGCGCGCGCGATCTCTTCTATGCTATGTGGATTCCGGATCTTTTCATGCAGCGTGTAGAGAACAACGAAATGTGGTCGCTCTTCTGCCCCAACGAAGCACCCGGTTTAGCCGAAGTGTGGGGTGAGGAGTTTGAAAGACTGTACGATAAATATGAGAAAGAAGGACGTTACCGCAAACAAATAAAAGCACAAGACCTGTGGTTTGAGATTCTTGAATCACAAATCGAAACCGGAACGCCTTACATTTTGTATAAAGATGCCGCTAACCGCAAATCGAATCAGAAAAACCTGGGCACCATCAAGTCTAGTAACCTGTGTACAGAAATTATTGAGTACACCTCGAAAGATGAAGTTGCTGTGTGTAACCTCGCTTCATTGGCGCTGAACAAGTTTGTAACAGAGGATGGCAAGTACGATCATCAGAAACTTTACGAGATTACTAAAGTAGTAACCCGTAACCTGAACAAGGTTATTGATGTAAACTACTACCCGGTAGAAGAGGCACGCAACTCCAACATGCGCCATCGCCCGATTGGTCTTGGTGTACAGGGTTTGGCCGATACCTTCATTATGCTGCGCATGCCATTCGACTCAGAAGAAGCGCGAAGACTGAATGAAGATATTTTTGAAACCATATACTTTGGCGCGATGGAGGCTTCCATGGAACTTGCTAAAGTTCAAGGACCTTACGAAACGTTCAAGGGTTCACCCGTATCAAAAGGAATATTCCAGTTCGATATGTGGGGCGTTACTCCAAAAAGCAACCGCTGGAACTGGGAACAATTAAAGCAGGATGTTAAAAAGTACGGAGTACGCAACTCGTTGTTGTTAGCCCCCATGCCAACAGCCTCAACTTCTCAGATTTTAGGTAATAACGAATGCTTTGAACCGTATACATCAAACATATACACCCGCAGAACATTGTCGGGTGAATTCATCATTGCCAACAAGCACTTGATGAAAGACCTGATTGATCTGGGCTTGTGGAATGAGACTATGCGTCAAAAATTAATCGCTACCAATGGTTCGGTACAACCCATTCCGGAGATTCCACAAAACATCAAGGACATCTACAAAACTGTTTGGGAGATTTCACAAAAAGCGATTATCGACATGTCGGCCGATCGTGGTGCATACATCTGCCAGTCGCAGAGCCTTAACATTCACCTGAAAGATCCGAACTTCGGTAAACTTACTTCCATGCACTTCTACGCCTGGAAGAAAGGATTGAAAACAGGTATGTATTACCTGCGTTCAACCGCAGCTGCTGATGCCATTCAGTTTACACTGGATAAAACAGCCATGCAGCAAACGGTTGGCGCAGAAGTAAAGACCGCTGCGGTTACCGCAACCGTTGCTGAGCCACAAACACAAATGGTTTATGCTGCACAGCCAGTAGCGGATTACGAGCAAAAGAAAGCTGATATGGCTTGTTCGTTGGACAACCCGGATGCCTGTGAGGCTTGCGGAAGTTGATTCCACTAAAGCGCGAAAAACAAAAAACCCTGACGGATCACCATCAGGGTTTTTTGTTGTGCGGGCGTGTATAGTCATCCTCCCACTTTGAGTGGTAGGATGACTGATCAAAACGGCAAATCGTCACTTGAGTTGGTATCTGGCATAAACGACTGATCTGGTGGGGGAGCCATTTCGCGCTCCTGTCCCGTTTGCCTGGCAATTTTCCAGGCACGCACATCGGTGTACCAACGGCCGTTATACTCCCGGCTTTCAATGTTGATCGATGCGGTAATTTTATCACCGGCATTTAACCGGTTTTCATCCACCTTCTCACCCCAAAGCGAAAGGCAAACCTTTTTCGGATACTGCCCCGGTGTTTCCAAAATAAATTCCTGCTTTTTCCATACTCCGTTTTTTCCTTGTCCCGTTTGAAGCGGTAAAAGGCTAACTACTGTTCCTGATATTTCCATTTTTAATTTATTTACTTCTACAATGCCCCACCTTTAATTTCATCGACTACAGAAGGGTCAAGCAAGGTAGTAACATCTCCTAAATTGGAGGTATCTCCCTCGGCAACTTTTCTCAAAATTCTTCGCATAATTTTTCCTGAACGTGTTTTGGGCAGTCCACTTACAAACTGAATCTTATCGGGTTTGGCAATGGGACCAATAATTTTAGCAACCAGTTCACGAATCTCTTTGCGCAGCTTTTCTTCTTCATGCGGTTTGTCGTAACAGATTACATAAGCGTAAACGCCTTGCCCTTTTATATCGTGAGGATAAGCTACCACAGCCGATTCACACACCGCTGAATGCTCGTCAATGGCGCTTTCAATTTCAGCCGTTCCCATGTTATGACCCGACACAATAATAATATCATCTACTCTGCCGGTAATCCGATAGAAGCCCTCTTCATCGCGCTTGCACCCATCTCCTGTAAAATATTTTCCCGGAAAGGTGGAGAAGTATGTGTCTTTAAACCGTTGATGATCCCCGTATATAGTTCGGGCCATGGCCGGCCATGGAAAACGAATCGCCAACCGACCCTCCACTCCGTTGGCCAGCAATTCATTTCCATTTTCATCCATAATGGCAGGCTGCACTCCAGGTAGCGGCAAAGTCGCATAGGCGGGTTTAAGCTTCGTGATGTTGGCAATCGGAGAAATCATAAATCCTCCTGTTTCCGTCTGCCACCAGGTGTCTACCACAGGGCATTTGCCCCGGCCGATGTTGTCATGATACCAGTGCCAGGCCTCTTCGTTGATGGGCTCACCCACGGTGCCTAATACTTTAATGGAATGTAAATCGTATTGACGCACAAAACTCAATGGAGCTTTTTCCAACGATCGGATGGCGGTTGGTGCGGTATAAAAAATATTTACCCGGTGCTTTTCCGCAACATGCCAAAACCTGCCCATATCCGGCCAGGAAGGAATCCCTTCAAACATGAGCGTGGTCGCTCCTGCCGATAATGGACCATAAACAATATAGGAATGTCCTGTGATCCAGCCTACGTCAGCCGTACACCAGTAGACTTGCCCATCCTGATATTGAAAGGCTGTTTTAAACGTGTAGTTTGTATACACCATGTAGCCCCCGCAGGTATGCACCATGCCTTTTGGCTTTCCGGTAGAACCAGAGGTGTATAAAATAAAAAGCAAGTCCTCAGCGTCCATTTCTTCGGCCGCACATACATCCGAAACGTTTCGGATTTCCTCTTCCCACCACAAATCCCGGCCGGGTTTCATGTTAACTTTTGATTTTGTGCGCTTAGCCACAAGAACCCGCTCTACCGTGGGACATTTCTCCAATGCTTCATCAATTATGGATTTAAGATCAATGATCTTATCACCTCGATAGGCTCCATCGGTTGCTAGTACCAGTTTGCATCCCGCATCATTAATACGATCAATTAAGGAACCGGCAGAAAAACCGGCAAACACTACCGAGTGTATGGCACCAATTCGTGCACATGCCAGCATGGCATAAGCCACTTCCGGAATCATGGGCATATAAATACAAACCCGATCACCTTTTGTAATGCCTTGAGCCTTTAACATGTTGGCCACACGGCAAACCTCGTGGAATAATTCCTGGTAGGTAATGTTGCGCGGTTCTTCCGAGGGATCATTCGGCTCCCAGATGATGGCGGTTTGGTTGGCCCGTTCAGGCAAATGTCTGTCGATGCAGTTTTCTGTGATGTTCAATTTCCCACCAATAAACCACTGGGCTTCAGGTTTATGAAAATCCCACTCCAGTACACGATTCCATTTTTTCCGCCACAGAAAATTCTCCGCAACATCTGCCCAAAAGGCTTCTGGGTTTTCTATACTGAAATCATAGTGTTTCTGGTATTCCGCAAAGGAATTAATCAACTTCATAGGCATTCCGATTGGAGGCACCTAAAAATCGGATATTTGTTTGACTTGAAAAACCCTTATTTACAGGAAGAACTCCACCGCTACAGCTACCAAAGCACCCAAAATGGCCACGGTTAGTTTACGTGCATTAAAATGATGCTCAGGGCTGCTTTCAAACACAATGGTTGTGGATATGTGAAGAAAGTTACCGCTAACCAGCGCATACAATAATACCAATCCAGATTGCGAGAGAATTTCAGCCTCCACCAGATAGGTGCTGATCAATAAGCCGATAGGTGCGGCTACAGAAAAGACTATCAGGTAAGGAATAGCTTTGTTCCGGGAGTTCAGCTGAAAAGAAAGTACCGTCATTAAAGCAAAGGCCGCTGGGGCACGGTGCAGCGCAATTCCTAACAAAATAGCATTCACATCGTACTGAAAACCCATGGTTGCGGGCTGTGCCAGCATGGCGCCTTCTAAAAAAGCATGCACGCATAAAGCCATTAATAGTACAAGAGCTGATACTTGTTGGTGTTGATGTGAGTGCTGATGATCATGGGCATGCTCGTGCTTGTGGATATGACCATGCTCTACACCGGATGTAAAGTGCTCCAGAATTTGTTGCAGAAAAAAACCGCATAGCACAAATAACCCGATCAACTCTACCTCACCGTTGCCACGATACAGCTCTGGAAGTATGTGTACAACGGTAATCCCAAAAAGATAGGCTCCTGCAAATACCAGCAACAACCTGAAGCTCTTAGTTCTGCCCCCGGGTATAAGGTAAACCAACAAACCCGAAAGCAGTGGTGTGAAGAAAAGAACCAAAAGTTTTAAGGTCATGAGATATTTGTTATTTCACTACTACATTTTGCTCAATGCCCTTCGAAATAAAAACTTTAGCATTGCCCGATTCATCAGAATAAATAATCAAACCATCCAAATCACTCCTACTTTTCAATATTTCGATAGCACGCTCATGCCCCATAACCATAAAAGCGGTAGCCCAGGCATCGGCAGTAATGCCGTCTTCGGCAAAAACTGATGCACTTAAAATTTCCTTCCGTACTGGATATCCAGACTCCGGATCAATGGTGTGTGAAAATTTCTTGCCATCAACTTCACGGTAGTTAAAGTAATTTCCTGAGGTGGTGAAAGATTTATCCTTTAATGAAATATATGCTTTAAAAAAAAGGTTATCACGTGTAGAAGCTGGATCAAGGATACCAATCTCCCATGCTTTTTGTGTTTTAAGATTAATACCACAAGCCATTCCCTCTCCACCAAGTTCAACCAACATATTTACGATGCCCTTTGCTTTCAGAAACTCTGTAACCACATCTGCACCATATCCTTGTCCGATTCCCCCAAAATCAAGTTGGGTGCGTGAGTCGGTTTTCCACACGCTATCCCTATTAAATTGTATTTTTTCAAAGCCTACAAAATCGCGAATGGAGTCTACCTGTAAATTACCCGGATTAAGTGGCTCGGCCGGACCAAACCCCCACGCATTAACCAGTGGCATTACAGTAGGATCAAACGCACCGGAAGAGGCAGCAAAAACTTCTTGCGACTTCCTCAACACCGGCAAGAAATACGGAAGACCGAAGGTGAATGAACGCTCTCCTTTATTGAATAATGTAATGTCTGAATTTGGTAAATAGGTATTGATGCTTTGATTGACTACTTCCAACAAGGAGTCGACAGAGGTTTTAAAGTTTCTTCGCTGATCATCGAAATAGGTAATGTGATAGGTGGTGCCCATCGTTTTACCCTCAATCATCATGGGCTCAGGTGCCTGGTTTTTGCGGTATAACCAAACGGCAAACACTGAGGTGATTAGTATAATACTATAGATAATGTTCTTCTTCCGATTGTCCATACCCCAAAAATGAAGGCGCAAGTTATGGAAATTGCGTTAATGCAACAGTGTTGCTTTAACAAAATCCATCGAATTGAGTACCTTCGCAAAACTCTAGTTCATGCGCGAGGATTATTTGCAGGGCAGTTCCGAAAACCAATCAGCAGCCGAAAAAGAATTTGAAAAAGCACTCAGGCCGCTTTCGTTCAGTGATTTTACCGGACAGCAAAAGGTTGTTGATAACATAAAGGTGTTTGTACAGGCGGCTAAGCAGCGCAGCGAGCCACTGGACCATGTGCTGCTTCATGGCCCTCCCGGCCTTGGCAAAACAACGCTATCCTACATTATTGCCAACGAACTGGAAACAAATATAAAAATTACCTCAGGCCCGGTGCTTGACAAACCCAGCGACCTGGCCGGCTTACTAACCAACCTCGAGGCGCATGATGTTCTATTTATAGACGAAATCCACCGGCTTAATCCAATTGTAGAAGAATACCTCTATTCAGCTATGGAGGATTTCAAAATTGACATCATGCTTGATACCGGTCCGAATGCACGATCAATTCAAATCGGATTAAATCCCTTTACACTAATCGGTGCAACCACACGGGCTGGTCTACTCACCTCACCATTACGGGCACGCTTTGGTATTAATGCTCGTTTGGAATACTATGATGCAGCCTTGCTGAATAAAATCATTCATCGGTCAGCCAGTATTCTGAATACTCCAATTGAAGAGGATGCCGCATTTGAAATTGCACGAAGAAGCCGCGGAACACCACGTATTGCCAATAACCTTTTACGTAGAACACGGGACTTTGCACAAATTAAAGGTGATGGAACGATTACCCTGGCCATTGCACAAATGGCGTTGAAAGCGCTGGACGTGGATGAACACGGACTGGATGAAATGGACAACCGAATTCTGCTAACCATTATCGAAAAATTTAAAGGCGGTCCTGTCGGATTAACTACCATTGCCACGGCCGTGGGCGATGAAGCAGAAACCATTGAAGAAGTATATGAGCCATTCTTAATTCAAGAGGGGTACATTAAACGAACTTCACGCGGACGTGAAGCAACAGAATTGGCCTACAAACACCTAAAGCTCGCTCCGCCCCAATCGAAAAGGCCGGGGTTGTTTGATTAAAAGATTGAACTTGAAATCATCATCGCCAAAAACCCAAACGCACTTCATAAAATCCACAGCCGCAAAACTCGGTTTTAGTTTTTGCGGTATCTCAAAAGCGGTATTTCTGGAAGAGGAAGCAGATAAATTAGAAACCTGGTTATCGAAAGGCTACCAGGGAAAAATGAGCTACCTCGAAAATCACTTCGATAAACGTCTTGATCCAACCAAACTCGTAGAGGGAGCAAAATCGGTTGTAAGCCTGATGTACAACTATTATCCCGAAAAAGACCTGGCCAACATTCACAACTTAAAAATTGCCAAGTATGCTTATGGTGAGGATTATCATTTTGTGATAAAAGATAAACTCAAAGAATTTCTATTCTTGATCCATGAAGAAGTTGGTGAAGTTAACGGCCGTGCGTTTGTTGATTCAGCCCCGGTGATGGAACGCGTGTGGGCAAAAAAATCGGGAATCGGTTGGATTGGGAAAAATTCCTTGCTGTTAAACCGATCGATGGGTAGTTTCTTTTTTCTTGCTGAACTTATACTTGATCTGGAACTGGAATATGACGGACCGATAAAAGATTACTGCGGCACATGCACGGCCTGCATGGATGCCTGCCCAACGGATGCCATTCCACAACCGTACGTTGTGGATGGAAGTAAATGCATTTCCTATTTCACTATTGAATTGAAGGAAGAAATACCAAATGAAGTAAAAGGAAAATTCGAAAACTGGATTTTCGGGTGCGACATCTGTCAGGATGTTTGCCCGTGGAACCGTTTCTCACAACCACACAATGAAAGCCGTTTTAAACCACATGCTGAACTGGAAAAATTGTCGGGGAATGATTGGAAAGAAATGACGGAAGAAGTGTTTCAGAAAATTTTTAAAAAGTCAGCGGTAAAGCGTACCGGCTTTGAAGGGTTAAAGCGAAACATTGAATTTACTCTAAAACCTAAATCAATCTGATTAATCTTTCCATCAACACATCAAATCGTTAACGAATCAACTTTTAAACGCCCACTTCAAAAACTCCGGCATGGCGCGCTTCCAGGTGGGTAAGTTGTGTTCGCCATCAGTCATCTCATAATACTGGATGTCGTGAAAAGGACGGTAACCTTTTTTAGTCAGCTCAACAATCAGGTCCAGCGTATCATCAATCGAATCAATTACACCATTTTTATTTCGATCAGCCGTTTCATCCAATAATCCGGCTTGAAACCAAAATTTTAACCCCGGCTTATACCTTCCTTTCCGGATAACACTATGTATAATCCTGTCGCGGGTATCGGAATACAACCGGCTTTTCGAATCGCGTCTGCGCCACCAAAATGATCCGCTAAACGCACCCGCTTTGCCAAAGTAATCGGCATGATGCCAGGCAATATCAACAGCCGAAAGACCACCCATGGAAAATCCGGCTATCGCCCTATCGGCAACCGCATCGGAAATAGAATACCGGTAATGAATGTAGGGTATCAACTCCGTCATAACGAAGCGGCTGTAATCCTTTGCCTTTTTCCCCCGCTTTTTAAAATCGGGGTGGCTGGCCACCCCATACTCCTGCATGCGATCACCGGCATGAACAGCCACTACTACAATATCTTTTATGAACTTATTTAGCGTAAGTTCCTCAAGGGTTTCTTTCAAGGCTATCGCATCTCCATCCTGTCCATCATTCAGGATCAGCAGCGGAAAAGGCTTTTCCGCTTTTTCAAACTGATAGGGTAAAAAAATATCGACTACAGTATCGCGGTCCAGAAGTTTGGAATGAACATCCGTAAGGCGCTCTAAATGGTAATGATGTTTGGCGGTCAATGAATTTTATTTATGCCTAAATGCTTATTTTCAGGCTGTAAAAATATAAGTTTAGGTGAGTATCCGTTTAACGTCCTAAAATTAATAGAGCATCACCACATTAACACCTCACCCCTTCCCCTCTCCCGCAGGAGAGGGGTGTCCGAGGTACGAGCCTGCCTGCCGGTAGGCAGGGACGGGGTGAGGTTTTAATTAGGACATCAAACGGACATTCAGATAAGTTTACTAATAACCTGATTTATGCCCCACGAACATTTCCACAAATGGTACAGTCCCAATCTTGGCAGAGAGATTGGTACCCTTGCGTTTGGCACACGCGGATACCCCCTCATCCTGTTTCCCACCTCCATGGGCAGTTATTATGAGAATAAAGATTTTAAATTAATTGATAGTGTATCCTGGTTTCTGGATGAAGGCCTTGTAAAAATCTATTGTCCGGATGGAGTTGACTCGATGAGTTGGTATAATAAAAACATTCATCCGGCTGACCGGGTTAAAAATCACATCTGGTACGATCAGTTTTTAACACACGAATTAGTGCCGCTGATGCAGCGCGAAACAGGCGTACATCGTGTGGCTACAGCCGGTTGCAGCTTTGGAGGCTACCATGCCACCAATTTTGCTTTTCGTCATCCGGAAGTTGTGAAGTATGTTTTCAATATGGGGGCTGCGTTCGATATAAAAGATCAACTGGATGGGCATTACGATGACAACGTTTATTTTAACAATCCACCCGACTTTATTCCCAATGCCCAAAACCATCACTTCCACGATATGTTTGTAGTATTGGGCACCGGCACACATGATATGTGCTGGAGCGCAAACGAAAAGATGGCTGAAATTTTACGTAACAAAGGCATCAATCACTGGCTGGATGTGCGGCATGAACACCCACACGATTGGCCTGCATGGCGCGAAATGTTTCCGCATTACCTCTCCTTAATTAAATAACGAAAACAAATACACATGAAAAAAATAGGAATACTTCACGGCATGGAACGCACCTTTCCGGAAGCGTTTGTTGAGCGCGTTAACAAAATGGGCTTAAAAGATATCGTTGCCGAGCCGGTGATGATCGACAAAGTTGAACAAGGTGAAGCCAGTGACTACGCAGTAATTATTGATCGCATTTCGCAGGATGTACCTTTTTACCGGGCGTATTTAAAAAATGCAGCTATTGGTGGCGCGGCCGTTATTAACAATCCGTTTTGGTGGAGTGCCGATGAAAAATTCTTTAACAATGCGTTGGCCGTAAAACTTGGTGTACCCGTACCGAAAACCGTTATTCTTCCTTCACACGATAAACCTACCGATACCAGTGATGAATCGTTTCGGAATTTAAAATTCCCACTCTCGTGGGAAAAGATTTTTGAATATATCGGCTGGCCCGCTTATATGAAACCCCACGCTGGCGGAGGATGGAAGAGTGTATACAAGCTCAACAACATGGATGAATTCTTTACAGCCTATAAAGAAACCGGCCAACTGGTGATGATGCTGCAAGAAGAAATCATTTTTGAAGAATACTTCCGATGCTACTGCCTGGGCAGAAGGTATGTTCGAATTATGCAATATGAACCGCGCAATCCACATCACTTGCGTTACGTGATCAATGGACCACCGGCATCTGAAAAGCTCTTGAAAAAAGTAAATGACTATGTATTGCAACTTTGCAACGCACTGGGTTATGATTTCAATACCGTAGAATTAGCAGTACGAAACGGAATTCCCTATGCCATCGACTTTTGCAATCCTGCACCCGATGCAGATGTGCATTCCGTTGGACAGGAAAATTTTGAATGGGTGGTAGAGCATGCCGCTAAAATGGCTGTTGAACGGGCTCAACAACAAAAACCCGGTAAAGACAACCTGACGTGGGGCACATTTGTTACCGATTCGGTTTCAAACTATTTAAAAGGCTCGGCCGCTAAGCCCGCAGCCAAACCCAAAGCAGCAGCAAAAACAAAATCAAAATAAAATCTCCTCGAAAGGTTAAGGGTAAAGTCTATGGAAAAATTTACGATTGGCATTGAAGAGGAGTACATGGTGATTGATCCGGTTACCCGCGAACTCACCTCGCATGATCAACGGATTGTTGATGCCGCCCAGCATATTTTAAAAGACCGTGTAAAAGCAGAAATGCACCAGGCTGTGGTGGAAGTAGGCACCGGTATTTGTGCCGATATTCAGGAAGCCAGTGCCGACATACGTGGCCTGCGAAAGTTGGTTTGTGGTATTGCACAAAACATGGGCTTTCGAATTGGAGCTGCCGGCACGCACCCTTTTTCACATTGGTCGAAACAACTGATTACACCCAATCCACGCTACGATGAAATCGTGAACGAAATGCAGGAAGCGGCTCGCTCCAATTTGATTTTCGGTTTACATGTTCATGTGGGTATTGCTGACAAGAATATGGCTATTCATATCATGAATACCATTCGGTACTTTCTGCCACACGTTTATGCGCTCTCGTGTAACAGTCCGTTTTGGGAAGGACGAAATACAGGTTTCAAATCCTTTCGCACGAAAGTATTCGATAAATTTCCGCGTACCGGTTTACCCGATTATTTCGCTGACTGGGATGAGTTTAAGAATTATGTAAACCTGCTGATTAAAACGGGTTGTATTGACAACGCAAAAAAAATCTGGTGGGATGTACGTGTACATCCCTTTTTCGATACCATTGAATTCCGCATTTGTGATGTGCCTACCCGCGTGGAAGAAACATTAGCTATTGCAGCTGTATTTCAGGCGTTGGTAGCTAAATTATACAAGCTGCGCAAGCAAAACATGAGTTTCATTGTTTATACGCGTGCCCTCATTAATGAAAATAAGTGGCGTGCATGCCGGTATGGCATTGATGGCAAGTTGATTGATTTTGGCAAACAAGCTGAAGTAGAAACGCGGGCGCTAATAAAAGAACTTCTTGAGTTTATTGACGATGTGGTTGATGAACTTGGAAGCCGCGAAGCCATCAATTATGTTTACACCATGCTTGAGCAAGGTACCGGGGCGGATCGGCAATTGGCTGTATTTAACCAAACCGGTAACCTGGAAAATGTGGTTGACTACATAATTGCTGAAACAGGCAATTGTTAAAGCATTAAATTTTTAACTGAAAAAATTATTACGTTGATAGCAAGGGATAGCATACGAATAGCTGTACTTGATTTATATGAAGGAATGCCCAATGAAGGGATGCGCGGCATTCGGCAACTCATACAGGAATTCACAGCAGACTCTCACCTGCCTGTTACTTTTGATATTTTTGATGTTCGGTTGAATTGTGAAGTACCCGAAACCGATTATGATATCTACATCAGCAGTGGCGGCCCGGGAAGTCCGTTGGATAGTGAGGGGTCATTGTGGGAAAAAAAATATTTCTCTTTAATTGATGCGCTTCATGAACATAATGCGAACCATCCGCAAGACAAAAAGCACGTGTTGCTGATTTGTCATTCCTTTCAGTTGTATTGCCGGTATTATGGTTATGCAAAAGTTACCAAACGCAAAAGCACTTCGTTTGGAGTAATGCCTGTGCACAAAACGGATGAGGGCATGCACGAACCATTGTTCAGAAGTCTGAATGACCCCCTTTGGGCAGTTGATTCACGCGATTACCAGATAACAGATCCCAATCTTTCCAAAATAAAAAACAGAGGCGGCTCTTTACTGGCCCTTGAAAAGGTGCGTCCGCATGTTCATCTCGACAGGGCGGTGATGGCCATTCGGTTTGATGAAGCCTTCATCGGCACACAATTTCATCCGGAAGCTGATGCCCCCGGTATGCGCATGTACCTGTTGCGCGAAGACAAGAAAGACTTGGTGATCCAGAAACACGGAGAAAAAAAATACTGGGATATGCTGGAACACCTGGGTGATCCCGATAAAATTATGGCTACGTATCATGCCGTGGTACCTCGCTTTTTAATGATGGGCCTGCAAACACAGTTATCTTCCGTTTTATCATGATCGATCCGGTCAGGCGTGAATACAACCAGTTCTTTTCAGATGAAAAGTATAATCAGTTTATTGATGCCCTTAATCGCTACTATAATTTTCCGGTAAAATTTCGGGTAGCCGAAACACCCGTATTTGTTGGCCACGACTTGAAGCAAAAATTACTTCGTGCTTCGGATAGCATCGTTGACATTTTGGTGAGTGATGAACTCAAGAAAAAAACCGAACGCGCAATACCAAAAGATTTATACGTACCCAATGAAGATGACCATACACTCTTTATGGCTCTTGATTTTGGTATTGTAAAATCATCAACCGGTGAACTGCAACCTCAGCTCATTGAGATGCAGGGTTTCCCTTCATTGTTTTGCTGGCAGGATTTTCTATCTAATCGCTATCGCGAGCACTTTCCGATTCCTGAAAATCTAAATTCACATATTGGGTTGAGTAGCGCTGAATACCAGCAGTTGATAAAAAGAATATTACTGAATGACCATGATCCGGCAGAAGTAATTTTGCTGGAAATCGATCCGCTTCAACAAAACACAGCAATCGATTTTGTGGTAACCAAACATTACACTGGCATTGAGCCTATACACATTGGTGATCTGAAGCGGGAAGGAAGAAAATTATTTTATTCGCATAACGGGAAGAAAACCCAGGTGAAGCGTATCTACAATCGTGTAATTTTTGATGAGCTGAACGCCCGTAAAGATTTGCAGCTTGACTTTAACCTGACCGAAGAAGTGGATGTAGAGTGGGCCGGGCATCCCAACTGGTTTTTCCGCATCAGCAAATTCACCATGCCCTTTATCAAAAGTGAGTATGTTCCTGAGTGTAGGTTTTTAAGCGACTATGAACACTTTCCTGATGATCTGCAAAACTATGTACTGAAACCCCTATTCTCTTTTTCAGGCAGCGGCATCATCTTCCACGTTAAAAAAGAAGACCTGACCTCCATTCCTTCTGAAGAAGGTCATAACTTTTTATTGCAACGGAAAATCCAATATGAACCAGTTATCCAGGCACCTGATGGTTTAGTGAAAACTGAAATCAGGTTATTGTTTGTCTGGGAGAGGGGAGAGGCTCGTCCACGTTTGGTCACCAACCTCGCCCGGTTAAGCCGCGGAGAAATGATTGGCGTAAAATTTAATATGAATAAAACGTGGGTAGGCGGATCGGTGTGCTTCTTTGAATAGTGCCCGCTACAAAATTGCTATGTCTGTAAAACTATTTGTTTGAACTGTCACACCGAGGAACGAGGTGTCTCATTTTGGTTTAATTATCATAGTAAACGGATAGTCACAAAAATTAAAACCCCCTCGCGGTACACAAGGGGGTTTGATTAAACCATTAAGCTGCTACAAAACAGCGATTCAAGATCGCCTCATACTGATTCCCAAACCTGGTGTAACACCACTGTTTGAGCTCCCGAATGTCATCGCCAATCAACAGATTGATGGCTTTTCGAAGCTCTTTTTCAAAGAGCTGAGCGTCAAAACTCACTTTCGTGAGCACCTTCTTTACATAATTTAGCATAGCAATAAGTAAGGAACGGTTTAAAAAATAATTACGCTTAACACAGTTAAATTTAGCACGGAGTTAAATTAACTGAAAGAACATTTTTACTTTTAAACGTTCATTTTGGTACAGAGATTGAGTATGAGGCCGGATTTTTCGATAAACGTTCTTTTCACGCTTTTACTAACCAGTTTAGCCGCAACGTTCGCAAACGGACAAACCATCCAGATTACCCTGGGCCCCGATGAAATCGGCCAAAATCAGGGTTGGACGATAACGGTAAGCATTCAAAACGACCGTTTAAAAAGCATCGATAACTTTCCTGACATTGAAGGTTTTTCCAAAGGCGGCCAATCAACCTCCTCGCAAACCAGCATGATTAACGGCCAGATTTCCTCATCACAAAGCATTATCATGACTTATCTTCCTTCCCGCCAGGGAGTAATAACAGTGCCACCCTTTAAAATGAAGGTCAATGATCAGGTTATCTCATCGGAAGGTAAAAAGGTAACGGTAGGCGCCCCGGTTACGCAACCGAGGCAATATGACCCGTTCAGAAGTTTCTTTGAGCGCGATAATACTTATGGCGCTCCACCAACGGAATACATCGATATCAAAGAAGACGCTTTTCTGGCGCTGACTACCGGTAAAGATGAAGTTTATGTTGGTGAAGGATTTAATGCACTATTAGCTTTTTACGTTGCCGAGGATAATAAAGCGCCACTCCAATGGCATCAGATCAGCAAGCAATTGTCTGAAATTCTCAAAAAGATAAAACCTGCTAACTGCTGGGAAGAAAACTTCAGCATTGAAAATATTGAAGGTGAACGGGTAAACGTAAGCGGTAAAATGTACACCCGGTATAAAATGTACCAGGCAAATTTTTATCCGTTGAATACAGAGCCTGTTACGTTTCCCAGTGTGCCACTGGAAATGTTAAAATATAAATTGGCAAAAAATCCTTCCTTCTTTGGTCAGAATCGGCAAGAAGATTTCAAGACGTTTTATTCCAAGCCCAAAACGGTTAAGGTTAAAGAACTGCCTCCACATCCGTTAAGTAAGCAAGTTGCCGTGGGTGATTATCGGCTGGAGGAAAAGATAAGTTCTACCGCATTGGAAACGGGTAAAAGTTTTTCTTACGACTTTATTATCTACGGTGAAGGCAACATTTCCGCCATTGAAAAACCTGCTGTGAAGAATACGCTTAACTTTGATTTTTATGAGCCCAATATAAGGCAGAACATCAGGCGCGAAAACAACCGCGTTACCGGCAGTAAAACATTCAGCTATTTTATTATTCCAAAAGAACCAGGCGAATTTAAGTTAGGTGATGATTTTAAATGGGTGTTCTTCAATCCAACAAAAAAAGCATATGACACACTGATGGCGAAAGCAGCTGTAGTGGTGCAGGGAGAAAGTTTAAAAAACGAAGTAATTGAATCGGTAGATGCTGGATCTTTCTATGATCAAATCAATTTTGCTGACAATACTCTGAGAAGTGTTTCAAATGAAGGGTGGCTGAAAATCGTTCTGAACATTTTTATTTTGGTGATGTTGGCCGGATCGGCTTATCTGGTATTTAAGAAATAGTTTAACCTTCAAAACTTTGAACCCTGCCAATAAATTTTGAATATTGGTTGTTAAATCATTCATGAATACGTACGGTAAACTTTTTCGCATTACTACATTTGGCGAGTCGCACGGACCTGCCATTGGTGTAGTTGTTGACGGCTGCCCGGCCGGTTTAACCATTGATGAAAATTTCATTCAATCGGAACTTGATCGCAGAAAACCAGGCCAATCGAAAATAACTACGCAACGCAAGGAAGATGACACTTTGAAAATACTAAGCGGAGTCTTTGAGGGAAAATCCACCGGTGCGCCTATTGCCATTGTAATTGAAAATCAGGATCAACGAAGTAAAGATTACAGTCATTTGGAAAATACGTTTCGTCCTTCCCATGCCGACTATACGTATGAAGCCAAGTACGGTATTCGTGATTACCGGGGTGGTGGAAGGAGTTCAGCCCGCGAAACGGCTGCCCGCGTAGCCGCTGGCGCGATTGCCAAACAGTTGTTGAAAAATTATTCTATCGAAATAAATGCTTATGTGTCTCAGGTAGGAGATGTTCAATCACCTTCGTACACACAACTGGATCTTTCAAAAACCGAAGATACCATTGTTCGATGTCCACATCCGGCTACAGCTGAGAAAATGATTGCGCTGATTGATCAAACTCGCCTTAACCGCGATACTATTGGTGGCGTGGTAACCTGCGTGATTAAAAATACACCTGTGGGTTTAGGTGAACCGGTGTTTGATAAACTTCATGCCGAACTTGGAAAAGCCATGCTCAGCATAAATGCAGTTAAGGGTTTTGAATACGGCAGTGGCTTTGAGGGAACAAAACTCACGGGCTCGCAGCACAATGATGAATTTGTAAATGAGGGTGGAAAAATAAAAACAAAAAGCAATCACTCAGGCGGTGTTCAAGGCGGCATCAGTAACGGAGAAGATATTTATTTCAAGGTGGCCTTTAAACCCGTGGCCACCATTATGCAGGATCAGCAAAGTGTAGATAAAGAAGGAAATGAAGTTACCGTAAGCGGAAAAGGGAGACACGATCCGTGTGTGGTTCCGCGCGCAGTACCGATTGTTGAAGCTATGGCTGCCCTGGTGCTGGCCGATTTCTTACTTCGCGCAAAAATTTCGCGGATATAAATGAAAAACAATCTCGTAGTACTGCTAACGAGCCTTTCGCTTTCGGTATTCGCACAGGTGTATACTGTAGAAACCGTACCCAACACGAAGCTGGTTAATAACAGTTACGTGAGCGATCCTGCAAAAATTCTTCACGATACTACCGTAAACCGCATTAACCTATTACTTGGTGATTTGGAGAAAGCTGCAACCGCACAGGTGGCTGTGGTTATTCTTCCCTCTATTGGTGAGGCGGATCATGTCGATTTTGCACAACGATTATTCCGGTATTGGGGTATCGGGCAGGCCAGCAACAATAATGGTTTGTTGATTCTGCTGGTTATGGATCAGCGCACAGTCCGTTTCCATACAGGGTATGGCATTGAAGGGATTTTGCCTGATGTTACCTGCAAACGCATACAGCAGCGCTTTATGGTTGCTCACTTTAAGGCTGGCGACTACAATACCGGTATGTTGGAGGGAATAAAGGCAACGGTTTCAATTTTATCTCAGCCGGAAGCGATTGAAGAATTGTTTGCACGTGATTCATCGCAGGATCATTATGCCTATTTAACCCTTGCAGGACTATATGTGGTGGTTTCACTTATTTTCTACCTCATCATTTTCCGGTCACGCAAATTCAAACCCTCAACCGACTATCCTGCCGTTACGCTTACTCGCGCCCGCTGGTTCGTTCTGTATTTTATTGTACCCCTGCTTCTATTCTTCCTAGCTTATAATCTTAAATGGTCCATCGGATTATTTTCGATCACATTTTACTCGCTCATTGTATTCTGGTTTATTGAACGGCTTATCAGGGTTGCGATGATCGGGGGCAAATTCGCACGTGTTGGCCGGCAGCAGGA
This sequence comes from Flammeovirgaceae bacterium UBA2366, assembly GCA_002344065.1. Classification (GTDB taxonomy): domain Bacteria; phylum Bacteroidota; class Bacteroidia; order Cytophagales; family Cyclobacteriaceae; genus UBA2336. Next base: position 128,393 of record DDTK01000007.1, on the reverse strand, counting down.
CGCTTACAACTTTTTGAATGGGCAAAAAGGTTATTGGATAACCGCTGCAGTTTTCTTTTTTGTACCCATGATTTTAGTTTACCAGTTGTTCCGTTTGAAACGCAACAGCTTCAGAAATTATCCACGCACCTGCCGAAAGTGCAAAGCGATGACCACAAAACTTACTGAGGCGCAAGAAGATGAGTTTTTAAAAGCTGGACAGATTGCAGAAGAACGTATTGGTACGATCGATTATGATGTGTGGAAATGCAATGCCTGCGGTGCACTGGAAACACTTCGTTATCCTACAAAAAAGTCCAGGTACACTACTTGTCCAAAATGCAATTTTCACACCTATCACCTGGGTGCCAGACGAACTATCGAAAGCGCTACATACACAGCGGAAGGATATGGTGAAGAAGAACGCACTTGTCAGCATTGCGGCCATCGACACATTGACCGGTATGTTATTCCCATGTTGGTTGTTTCCTCATCTTCTGACAGTAGCGGCAGTTCCTCCTCCTCAAGTGATAGTGGTGGCAGTTGGGGCGGGGGCGATTCGGGTGGAGGCGGGGCCAGTTCAAGCTGGTAAATTCTGGCTACGATTTTTCTTTCGTTTTCTCCACTTCAACACCTCGAACCAGATAACGGAAAGAAAGCCCACGGTTATACTAAAAAGTATCTGCTGTCCGGCCAGCCGTTCAAACTCAAAAAAACTGGTAAGTGGCGGAGCATATAATATCAATCCGGATAGTATAAGGGTTAATACGATGATCAATGGAACAAGATTATTTTTATAACCTGCGGTAGTGAGAATAGAGTAATAAAATGATCGGTTAACTAATGTTAAAAAAACATTGGCTGAAATAAGGGAAGAGAACACCATCGTGCGGGTAGTGGCCTCGCTGGCACCTTGATACACGGCAAATTGATAGGTGATAAGAATGCCCAGTGTAATTACCAGCCCTTGAACGATACTGGTACTCAGTTCACGCCAGTTAAAAAAGCTGTCAGTAAACGGCCTTGGTTTTTGTATCATCGTATTCTTTTCCTGAGGCTCATTCTCATAAATAATGGAACAGGTTGGCCCCATAATCAATTCCAGGAAAATGACATGTACCGGAGAAAATATGTTCGGATAGATCCATCCTAATACCAGGGGTATGAATACAGTAAGTATAATGGGAATGTGAATAGAAATAATATACTGAATGGCTTTTTTGAGGTTACAATAAATCTTGCGGCCCATCGCTACTGCATCAACCATTCTGGCCAGATCATCATCGGTAAGAATAAGTGATGCTGCCTGTTTAGCAATTTCTGATCCCTTTTTGCCCATAGCAATTCCAATATGTGCGGCTTTCAGAGCCGGGCCATCGTTTACACCATCGCCTGTCATGGCCACCACTTCGCCATTTGCTTTCAATGCATTAAGTATCCGTAGTTTCGCTTCCGGAAACATACGTGTAAAAATAGGAGTGTTTTTAACCTTTTGTTTCAGCTCTTCCTCATCCATGGCTACCAACTCATCACCAGTCAAGCTATTTTCAGCTCCTTTAAAATTCACCTGACGGGCGATGGTGGCTGTAGTTTCGGCATTGTCACCTGTTAAAATTTTTACTTCAATGCCGGCTTTATAAAACGCATCAAATACACCAGTTATATTTTTTTTTGGCGGATCGTAAAAAGCCAGCAACCCTTTAAGAGTAAATTTCAATTGCTGTTGTCTCTCCGGAAAATCATCGCCATTCATATGGGTTTCGCCTACACCAAGTACCCTGTAACCTTCCAATGAAAGTTTACGCACAGCTTCTTCAATAACCTGCTTTTCCTGTTGCGATAATGATGACACCGCCAGTAAAGCTTCTGGGGCACCTTTAGCTGCAATTATCCGGTGCCCTTGTCCGTTTTGAAATACGTGCGTCATCATCGGTGGTTTCCCGCTTAGCGGGTACTCATGCACCAGCTGGAAATACGGGCGTTCATCTTCTTTTGTAAACTTTTGATAAGTCTCATGTAAGGCGATCTCCATAGGGTCGAAGGGAATAGGTTCACTGGCCCACATCCCCACCCGAACAAGTTGTTGTGCCGCTTCATCAAACACTGGAGGATCGGCTATTTTTTGATTCGCCATAACAAATACTTTGGCGAGTTTCATTTGATTTTCTGTAATCGTTCCTGTTTTATCCGTACAGATTACCGTTGCACTACCCAGGGTTTCTACTGTTTTCGTTTGCTTGGCTATTACGCCCAATTTCATCATCCGCCAGGCTCCTAACGCCATGAAGGTTGTAAAGGCTACCGGGATTTCTTCCGGCAGAATGCTCATCGCTAACGTAAGTGCCTTTAATAAACTATCCAGTAAATCGTGTGACATCGCGAAGTTAATAGCCCAAACGATCAGGAAAACAATAAGACCTGCAATGGCCATCTTCTTCACAAAATTCCGAATCTGAATCTGCAACGGAGTATCCTCTTCTTCAATTGCTTCAAGACTCTTTCCAATTTTTCCTAAGCGCGTTTTATTTCCAATAGCCGTTACCCGGCAAATGGCTAAACCACCCGTTACAAGTGTTCCCTGGTAAACCTGATTATCCTGCTCATCTTTTTGAACGGGAAACGATTCTCCTGTTAAAAGTGATTCGTTAACAAAAAAATCGTTTGACTGAACAATACTACCATCAGCAGGAATCATGCTTCCCTCCTCCACCATCATGATATCACCCAACACAATCTCTTCACTACGAATTTCCATTACGGATCCATCGCGGATTACTTTGCAGTTGGGTCGTGTAAGCGTTCGAAGGGCCGATAATGCATTACGACTTCTGGCTTCCTGGTAAAGTGAAATTGCCGCGACCAGTACAATGGCTGATGCCATAAAAATTCCGTCACCTATTTCACCGCTGATAAAATAAATAGTTGATGCCGCCAGTAACAACAGAAACATCGGTTCCACGAATAGTCCCTTAAGTGCAATAAGAAATCCCGTTTCACCCGTCTGATCCAGCACATTTTTTCCATTTCGCGTACGCGATTCTTCAACTTCATTCGGCTTTAAGCCGTGTTGATTAAAATTAAATGCATTGCCTGCGGTACCCATAACAATGAAAGTTAAGTATAAAGCCCGCTATCAGATAAGTATATGGCCACTAAAAAATATCTGTACAGGCTTCTTTAAACAAATCCTCTTATTTTTAAGCCATGAAGAAGAAGCTTCCCTTATACGGTAAAATACTCATCGGTATGGCACTGGGTATGGTTTGGGGCCTTAGTGCTCAATCGCTAGGCCTGACTGAGTTTACCACGGCTTGGATAAAGCCCTGGGGCACCATATTCATCAATGCGCTGAAACTGATTGCTATTCCGCTTATCATTTTTTCATTGATTGATGGAATCTCTAACCTCACCGATATTTCAAAGCTCAGCCGGATTGGTGGCCGCACGATTGTGTTTTATCTGGCCACCACTGTTGTTGCTGTAACAATCGGTTTGGTGCTGGTTAATGTAATTAAGCCCGGAAAATTTCTTACCCCTGAAAAACGTGAGGAGCTTGGTAATGCCTACGCCTCGGATATAAATAGTCGTATCACCTCGGCACATGAGGTAAAAGATGACGGTCCGTTGCAAATTCTGGTTGATATTGTACCGGAAAATGTTTTTGGCGCTATGTCGAACAACTCGAATATGTTGCAGATCATTTTCTTCGCCATGTTGTTTGGGGTGGCCATGATTCTGGCCAAGCCAGATAAAATAAGACCTGTAAAATCATTCTTTGATGGCGCCAACGAAGTGATTCTAAAAATTGTTGACCTGATCATGCGTTTTGCACCTGTTGGTGTATTTGCCTTGCTCGCCAGCTTGAATATTGATATTCAATTGATGAAAGCCCTTGGGGTTTATAGTCTTAACGTGGTGTTGGGATTGGCGCTTATGGTTTTTATAGCCTATCCCCTAATTCTCAAGGTGTTCACTAAAATGCCATACATCCGCTTTGTGAAAGGGATTTTACCAGCACAGGTGCTTGCCTTCTCAACCAGTTCCAGCGCGGCTACATTACCTGTTACCCTTGATTGTGCAGAAAAAAACCTTGGTATCTCGGAAGAAGTAGCAAGTTTTGTATTACCGCTGGGCGCAACCATTAACATGGATGGTACCAGCATCCACCAAGGTGTTTCGGCTGTATTCATTGCGCAGGCTTTCGGTTTAGACCTTACCCTTGGACAGCAACTAACCATTTTAATGACAGCCGTGCTTTCCTCCATTGGAGCAGCGGCTGTGCCCGGGGCGGGCATTATTATGTTAATTATTGTATTGGAAGCTGTGGGGTTAGATCCTAGCGGATTAGCACTAATTCTGGCGGTTGACAGGCCATTAGATATGTTGCGAACTGTGGTGAATGTTACTGGCGACTCTACCGTTGCCACCGTTATTGCCAGTTCAGAAGGCGAATTGATGAACCCTAAACCTGAAAGCCAGCCACCTAAATAAATCCTGTCAGGCAGTATTTTTTTAGCAACGCAAACTCATAACTTGCGCGGATATGGTGTTCACTTTATGAAGAAAATTCCGCTACACATCCGCATTTTTATCGGGATGTTTTTGGGTATTGTGTTGGGATTGGTTTCCATTTTTCTCCACTGGGGGCCGTTTATTTCGGATTGGATAAAACCTTTTGGCACCATCTTCATCAACTTATTAAAGTTGATTGCCATTCCGTTAATTCTTGTTTCCCTTATTAGCGGGGTTTCCAACCTGAAAGACATTTCGAAACTTTCGCGCATAGGCGGAAAGACCATTAGTTTTTATTTGGTCACTACGGTTATCGCGATCATTGTAGGTTTGATTGCCGTAAACACCATCAAGCCGGGCAACTTTCTGTCAAAAGAAAAACAGGTTGAACTTTCTGAGAAGTACGCGAAGGATGTTAACCTGAAAGTTACAGACGCTCAAAAATTAAAAGAATCAGGACCCTTACAAGTAATCGTTGACATTGTTCCGGAAAATATTTTTGGTTCAATGGGTTCAAACCGAAACATGCTCCAGGTTATTTTCTTTGCCATCATGTTTGGCATCGCCTTGATTATGGTGCCTGAACAAAAAGGAATTTATGTAAAGGGATTTTTTGATGGTGTGAATGAAGTCATTCTGAAAATCGTTGACATTGTTATGCACTATTCCCCGGTTGGTGTTTTTGCGCTGATTGGTGCCCTCATTGTTGACTTTGCCGGTGATGATCCGAAACAAGCCCTTGAATTATTCCGTGCGCTTGGTGTTTACGCGATAACTGTATTGCTCAGCCTGGCCGCCATGATTCTTGTGATCTATCCGTTGTTCATGCGGATGTTCACACACATTAAATACAAACAATTTCTGAAGGGAATTATTCCTGCCCAGATTATGGCCTTCTCTACCAGTTCCAGTGCCGCTACGTTACCGGTAACGATGGAGTGTGCCGAAAAAAACCTGGGGATTAAAGAAGAGATAACCAGCTTTGTGCTGCCCCTTGGTGCTACCATTAACATGGATGGTACCAGTATACACCAGGCGGTTACTGCGGTGTTCATAGCTCAAGCTTTCGGTCACGACCTGACCATTGCCGATCAACTTATGATCATCTTTACAGCAACCCTGTCATCCATTGGCGCTGCAGCCGTGCCCAGCGCAGGACTCATTACACTCGTTATTGTGTTGGGCGCCATTGGCGTTTCCCCAGAAGGGCTTGCCCTGATCATTGCCATTGACCGGCCGCTGGATATGTGCAGAACCATTGTAAACGTAACAGGAGATACGGTTGTGGCAAGTATTGTGGCCACAACAGAAGATGGCTTTCGAAAAGAGCCTGCAATGAACTAAATTTGCAGTCAGCTGTTTTACTTTTGGGGTTGTGAATTTTTTCGTGCTTTTGTGCGTTCGTGGCTTTTTTAGCCATTAAAATTCAAAGGCACAAAATTCACAAAAGAATTTTCGAGTTAGTAACATAAATAATTATACATAAGCCACCATGAATATAGCACCTAAGAATATTACCATTTACCTTGAATCTAACCCAAATCCGAATTCGCTGAAATTTGTGGTGAATGAAATGCTGGTGCCGGAAGGCATGAGTTTTGACTTTCCTACGCGCGAAAGTGCAGCACATGCACCCTTGGCTTATGAGTTATTTGACTTTCCTTTTGTAGAACGTGTTTTTTATATGAGCAATTTCGTAACCGTAACCAAACGTGAGGATGTGGAATGGCTTGAAGTTCAAAACGTATTGAAAGATCACATCACCAAATTCCTGGAATCCGGAAAGTTCATCATTGAAATGCAGGAGGAAGCCTCGGTAGATGAAGCCAACGAACCCGAAACAGTAAAGAAGATAAAAGCCATATTGGAAGAATACATTCGTCCGGCTGTTGAGCAGGATGGTGGCGCCATCACCTATCACTCGTTTAACGATGGCATTGTAAAAGTAAAGCTACAGGGCTCGTGCAGCGGTTGTCCCTCATCGATGGTAACCCTCAAAGCCGGCATCGAAAATCTTTTTACACGCATGATGCCCAACGAAGTAAAGGCAGTTGAGGCCTTTTAATTTACGTTTCATCCAAATTTAACCTGAATTATTCCTGTAGTATGGGTAAATTTCGGAATGCGGATTTTTTCTGTAGTTCTGTTTTTACTCATGAGTAGCCTGGCATTCACCCAGTCGGTGAAGGTGATGTCGTACAACATCCGGTTTGATAATCCGGCTGATGGTGTTAATGCATGGCCGAACCGGATTGAAAAAGTGGCGGCCCTTATCCGCAAATACAATCCTGATATTATTGGTGTACAGGAAGCGCTGCATCACCAGCTCCACGACCTTATTCGCGTGTTGCCCGATTACTCATTTATAGGCGTGGGGCGCGATGACGGAAAAGAAGCAGGGGAGTATAGCGCCATCCTCTACAAACACGGACGTTTTGGATTGTTGAGCAGCCAAACCCAGTGGTTGTCAGAAACACCAGAGGTACCCGGCAGTAAAAGCTGGGATGCGGCCATTACCCGCATTGTTACCACGGCACGCTTCTACGACAAAGCACTAAAACGGGAATTTGGAATTTTTAACACACACTTCGACCATGTTGGAAAAGAAGCAAGAGCACACAGTGCACAACAACTACTAAACCTGGTAACCGATGCGCGTACCAAAAATGAAAATCTTCCCATTGTCCTTACTGGGGATTTTAATTGTGAACGTAATGAGGCCCCCTACGAAGTGTTGACAAAAAATGAGTTGCTGCACGATACAAGACCTGCTAATGACCAAACCGGAACATTTTGTGAATTTGAAGTTGGCAGTATAGAATGCAGGGCTATCGATTACATCTTCCATACCAAAGAATGGATTCTTCGCGGCTATAAAGTAATTGAAGACCATGACGGAAAATACTACCCCTCCGATCACTTGCCGGTGCTGGCTGAGTTTGAGTTGAGTTTGGAGCGGTAGACGCTATAATAGAAATATACTCATTAAATATAGCCAATTGTTAGGCCACATTAATCTAATGAAGATATTCACCACAATTATCATTCTACTATCACCAGTAGTACTTTTTGGACAAGGGTCAAATAGTTTAACAGCTGGACAAATTCTTGACTCATCGATTAAGTTTTCTGGGGGAGAAAATCGGATAAAGAATATTAAATCCACAGACGCTAATTATTTATTGATACAACCCGATAAATCAACCGCTATAGTTAATGAAAAAATAAAGACAGGACAAATGTACGTGCAAAGCGTACTATCGATGACTAATGTCCCCCAGACTACTTTCTTCAATGGGAAAGTGCTATCCAAAGTAGATGGTTCATCTGTTATTCATGTGGACTCATTAAATACGATAGAAGAGATAAAGCTTAGGACATATAGTCAACTGCAGTACGGATACAAAGTCCTTGGTTATAAGCTGACCAGGCTTCCGGATAAGAAATTTCAAAACTTTGATTGCTACGTACTTAACGCAGAGGCCTCCAATGGATACATCACCATGAATTTCTTTGATAAAACTAATTATAGGTTATTGATGGTTGTATATCCTAATGGTAATAAATCATTGATGATAGATTATGTATTTCAGGACAATGTACTCTTTAACTCGCACATCATAAACACATTCACTGGTTCAAATGCGATGCAAGAGCTACGATTACAAAACGTATCGCTCAATCCCGAGATTGCTGAAATTTGGTTTAATTGTCCTTATGAGAAAGATGTATCTATTCCTCCTCATATAAAGACCGGGCATTTTGAATCAACAAATGGAACGAAGACTGAATTTATCAGAAGTACAACCTCGCAGGACTATAAGGATGAAACAGGAAGATTCGTTATGAAACGTTTCCTAAAATGGTGGACATATAGTGATACTTATGGACTCATTGACGAGAAAGCAATCCAAAATAATGACAAGTCTCTTGAATCTGAGATTTTGGTGAGAATAATTTCCTGGAACAAAGAAGGTTATGTTTGTCAATGGATTGCCGGTAAATACACCGATACCCAAGACTATAAGTTGAAAGATTAACGTGGCCTAACAATGCATATAAATCATGCCGGCAGATTTTGATTATTAATTATTAATTTGGTCTGCCGGCACGCTTTATATGCGAACGTTCAGCATGATACGACAGTTGACATTTTTGACATTGATACTACTAATGACAGGCTGTTCCGACAACGACTCAATTGAAATTGAGAATTTTATTGGGAATTGGACTGTTTCTCAGGTATTGTATGACGGTGAGGTAAAGACCGAGTGGATGGGAACTCACCTGACTATTGAACAAAATAAAATTGACGGTGGACTCTATTCAATGACTGATACGAAGTATGATTCAATATGGAGTTCGCAAGGTACCTGGTCAAGAACTGCTGACCAATTCAGACTTGTACTTGACGACACTTTAACGGTTGACTTTAGTTCAGACGGTCAGAGGTTAAATATTATAAAACGGCTACCGTGGACTGCTCAGTCGACATGTGACAGTGGGGCTGGGGTGTGTTTACCCATTGTGACAGGAATGTGGGACTTCAAATTTGAAAGAGAGAATTAAAAAGATTTATGCATGAGCACTGCTGTCAACAGCAACTATATGACATCTTGAAAAAATACCCAACCATACAAACAAGTTGAGTTCCATTCGGCAGGAAAAGCCCGACCTTTTATGAAAACACTATTATCTTACCTATTCATCTTTTCGGTCACCTTCACCACGCTTGCGCAGGAAAAAGCCATTGATGAGCGGATTATCCTGTACGAAATTTCAACCGATAAAGCGTATGGCACGAAACCGAAAACCAATATCAAGGTCGGGAGCATCAGCAACGAATATGCGTTTATCGCGCAACTCACCGGCCCTAACGGTGAAGAAATAACGGCCAGGAGGTTAGGCAGCGGCTGGCCCGTAAAAAGCAAAAGCTCTCCGTTTGGCAAAGCCATGCTCGACAAATGGGAAATTACCTATGATGGATTGAAAGAACCTATTTATCTGTACCTGAACGGGTATGATTATCAAAAACCCAAATGCCCTATGGGGTTAAATTTTAAAAAGCTTTAAACTCCCAATCATGTAGTGCCCTAATAAATCAGGCGCTGAAATTAATTAATCAGACTTACACACTTTTGTGAGGTTTTGTTCGGGTTTTAGTGGCACTAATTAGGCCACAAAGTCACCCAGACACTAAAATTTCCTAAAACTAATTGGTCGACTTAGAACAAATAATCTATTGACTCTGCCCAGGCAGAAAATCCCGCTCAAACTCCCCCAACTCAATTGAAAAATCATCCGCATCAAGATGTGCAGGAAATTTATCGCGGAAGGCTTGTAACGAATGTGCATTTAATTCTATTGTCTTAATCGTTTCCATGCCTTCGGAAATAAACATCAACTCACCTTTGGGTGAATAAATTGAAGAATGTCCGTTGTACTCTATACCATTGCCATCAAAGCCTACCCGGTTAACCCCAACGGCATAACTCAGGTTTTCAATTGCACGGGCTTTCAGTAACGCATCCCACGCATCCACACGTGCGGTAGGCCAGTTAGCTACAAATATCAATACATCGTAATTCAGCCGATTGGACGTTATATCAAACGTATTGCGGCTCCATACCGGAAAGCGCAAGTCATAACAAATCAACGGGCAAATGCGCCAGCCTTTCCACGAAGCCACAAGCATACTCTCTCCGGGTGAATAGGTTTTATGTTCCACCGCCATGCGAAACAGATGGCGTTTGTCGTAGGTTTTGTATTGCCCGCCCGGCTCCATCCACAACAAGCGGTTGTAGTAGCGCTCATGCACCGTGGCAATATGGCTTCCCAAAATCAAGGCACCGGTTTGATCGGCCATTTGGCGCATCCATTTGAAGGTGCGCATGTTCATGTGCTCGGCCAGTTTAGGCGCGTTCATGGTAAAGCCTGTAGTAAACATTTCGGGGAGCACAATCACATCCGTTTCCCGACCGATTTGCCATATTTTTTCCTCAAACGAAGAAAGGTTAGCGTCAATTTCTTCCCAGTAAATATCGGATTGGATGAGCGTGATCTTTAAGTCCTGCATGGTGGTTATTTCGGCTTGCAAGTAACGAAAGAAGTGGGCAATTGGCAATTGATGAACAATTATCAATATGGCTACTCATCTTCATTTACAAAATAAGAATTACAGTTTTCTCAAAATCTCAATTGCCCGATCGAGCGTTTGTTCGTTCTTGGCAAAACAAAAACGCAGTAGCTTGTTATCGGTTTTGTCGTTGTAGAAAACCGATACTGGCACGGAAGCTACTTTATGTTTAATGGTCAACTCTTCTGCCATTTGCCGGTCTGGCAAGGAAGAAATACTTGCGTAGGAAAAGTTTTGAAAATAGGATCCGTGACAAGGCGTGGGCTGAAAGGATGAACCCTTTATGCCCTGAAGAAAGTAGTCGCGCTTTTGCTGGTAAAAGATGCCCAGGTTTTCGTAGTGAGCCGGGGTTTGCATGTATTCGGCAAGCGCTAACTGTACGGGTGTGTTGACAGAAAACGTAATAAACTGATGGGTCTTCCTGATTTCCTTCGTGAGGTATTCTGGCGCAACGGCATAACCCACCTTCCACCCGGTGGCATGAAATGTTTTTCCAAAAGAAAACATGGCCACACTTCGTTTTGCCAGGCCCGGATAATGGAGTACACTTTCGTGCCGGATGTTGTCAAAAATTATCCGCTCATAAACTTCATCGCTTAACACGATAAGGTCGTGCTCATCGGCAAGTTTCTCTAACTCACGTAAATCATTGGCCGTTAATGCAGCACCACTGGGATTGTGCGGTGTGTTGACCATGATCATGCGCGTGCGTAAATTAATTCGTGCTTTTACCTCATCCCAGTCGATGGAAAAATCGGGGTACCTGAGATTAATATGCACCGGCACTCCACCATTTAAGCGAATGGCGGGATTATAGGAATCATAAGCAGGATCAAAAACAATTACTTCATCTCCCTGACGAACAAAAGCGGCAATAGCAGCATAGAGCGCTTCAGTAGCTCCGGCTGTAATGGTTATTTCCGTTTCGGGATTGATGGTTCTGGAATAGGTTTTTTCAATCACCGCTGCAATCACTTGCCGAAGCGCAGGCACACCGGGCATGGGCGCATATTGATTGTGCCCCTCCTGCATAAAGCGATGAATCAGGTTGATGGCCACCGGATCAACATTAAAATCGGGGAAACCCTGCGAAAGATTAATAGCTCCGTGGTCGTTCGCCATTTTGGACATGATGGCGAAGATGCTGGTGCCAACATCGGGGAGGCGTGAAGTTATATTCAAGATTTAAAATTTGAGATTCAAGATTTAAAATTAACCAAATTCAATAACCTTAAATTTCGAATATTGAATATTGAACTATTTTCTAAGCGGAGCCAGAATGCGGTATTCGGTTTTCACATCACCGCGGCTGATGTCGTTCAGCTTACCTTTCAACAAACGCTTTTTTAATGGGGTGAGGTAGTCGATAAAGAGCTTCCCTTCAATGTGATCGTATTCGTGCTGGATAATACGTGCCTTCATGCCATCATACTCTTCTTCCTTCAGTTTCCATTGCTCATCATAGTACCTGATTTTGATGGTATCCTTACGGGCTATCTTTTCCCGAATGTTAGGTATGCTTAAACAACCCTCTTCAAAATCCCAGGGTGTTCCTAACTCTTCTACCATTACCGGGTTGATAAAGGCTTTCTTAAAATTCTCCATCCCCTCCTCGGCTTCATCATCGTCCTTATCGAGCACGGTACCATCTACCACAAATAACCGTACACCTTTGCCAATCTGTGGTGCGGCCAATCCAATTCCTTGGGCATTGTGCATGGTTTCATACATGTCTTCTATCAGCTGGGTTAGGTCTGTTCCCTGCTCAATATCCTTAGCCCGCTGGCGCAAAACGGGATCTCCATACATTACAATCGGGTAAACCATGCGTCTTATTACTGTTTTCACCGGCAAAAATAAATATTATTCACACCATTTATAAATTGATATCAGATGGGTTTCTGTAGTATTGAACATGCGTACCCTATCAACACTTCTGGTGCTTTCGCTGGCCATCATGGCAGGAACACCGCCCACTGAAAAGGAATTCCTGAAAAACCTGAATAAATTTTGTGGAAAATCTTTTGCCGGAAAAGCTGTGTTCCCTGAAGGAGATAAAGACCCCTTTAAAGGACAGGCGCTTAAAATCCATTTTGCGAAATGTACAGACACCGAGGTTCGCATACCTTTCCAGGTGGGTGAAGACAAGTCCAGAACATGGGTACTTACCCTGGACGAAAATGGGTTGCTGCTCAAACATGATCACCGACATGAAGATGGAACACCCGATGAAATAACAATGTACGGTGGCTACGCAAGACAAGGTGGACGTGCTTTTGAACAATCGTTTCCGGCCGATGCGCATACGGCCAACCTTATACCGGCCGCGTCAACCAACGAGTGGAGCCTGGTGCTCAATCCGGATAAAAAAATATTGAGTTACATCCTTAAGCGCGATGGGCAACTACGCTTTCATGCTGATTTTGATTTGAGTAAATCTCTTGAAAAGTGATCAGCGCGATTCCATAAATGCCTGCAAGATTAACACAGCACTTACTTTATCTACATTACCCTTCACCTGCCGATCCTTTTTTTTCATTCCCCCTTCAAGCATGGCTCGCTGGGCGAGTGAACTAGTGAAGCGTTCATCCACTTCATGAACAGGCTTGTCGGGAAAAGTTTGTTTTAAGGCTACGATAAAGTTCCGAACCGCAGGTGCTGTTTCAGAATCCTCATTCATCAACGTGCGGGGCATACCTACAACGAAACGATCTACTGATTCCTTGGCTAAATAGGTCTTCAGATAAGATAAAAGCTGATTGGATGGAACGGTATCTAACGCTGTGGAGATGATTTGAAGCGGATCGGTAACGGCAAGCCCGGTACGTTTCGTTCCGTAATCAATGGCTAGTACTCTGCCCATACCTTAGTTGAAGCGGATGCGCTCCACAAAAATCTGCTTCACTTTTGTTTCCAGCATCATGGCCTTAGGGAAAAGGATTTCATTTTCAATACGCGCGTGGGTAATTAAACTTTTTTCAAAATCCTTCAGCTCGTTGTAAATGACTTTCATGCGAAGCGGAGCATCCGCATTTAATTCGTAGTCGTTGGTGATTTTACGAATGCCCTGCATTTCATCATCGTGTACGTCATGCTCCACAGCAAATTTCTGAACGGAGCAACGCTCCATCAGCTGGTACAAACGTGTTGGAATGTAAAAACCTTTTGACGCACGGTCGAGGGCTTTTATGTACCTGAACAGGGTATCCTCCTCTTCGTAGATGTGGTGAATAAAATCTTCAACAAACAACGGGAATACTATTTTCAAATCACGTTCGATGGAATGGTAATCCTTGTTCGTTGCCTTAAAACCCTCAACCAGTTTGGCAATGTAAGGAAGCTTATGTTTGATGAATAAAAAATGAGAATGTTTGAGGTATTCAATAATCAGATCAATCGGATAGGAAATCAATGGAAGTTCAGCTTCACGAAGATGGGTGGGTGATTCCAACTCCCGTACTACCTGCTCAACCTGCAAACCCTTATCGCGGCAGGCCTGCTCCAGCGTAAAGGCCGAATACTCTTCAAAACGGATTCCAAAATAAAATAACACGTAGGCGTGAACATAATTTTCGTCCACAAGTTGCCCTACCAGTTTACTTTTTAATCCTGAAATCTCCATACTATCCTTCAAATATAGATAAACACCATAAAAATCGCATTGAGAGAATGGCCATTATCGATTAAACGTTTTATTTCCTGAAATTTGATGTTTTACAGAAAATAAACTGTGCTTAACATTTGTTATTCTTACCCGTTAAAAGGAGAACGATTTTAGAGATTTTATGAGCGAACAACCGAAAAATACACCTTACCAGATACGATTACCCCTTGTTTTATGCCTGGGCTTGGCGGCCGGGGTGTTTATTGGTACCAGCTTTAACGCGCGCAAACCATCACGCGATGTGACTAAGGATGTACAAAAACTACGGGAGGTGCTTACCTATATTGACACCAAGTACGTTGATGATATTAAGACCGATAAACTGGTAGACGAATCCATCCGTCACCTGCTCTCCAAGCTTGATCCCCATTCGCATTACATTGCAGCAAGTGATCGGGTTGCTGCCAACGAAGAACTGCGTGGCAATTTTGATGGCATAGGTGTTGAGTTCAATATTTTTCAGGATACAATTGTAGTAGTGACACCCTTAAGCGGTGGCCCTTCCGAAAAGCTCGGCATCCGCTCGGGTGATAAAATTGTAATGGTGGACGATGAAAATGTTGCCGGTATCGGTATCACCACACAGGATGTGATGCGTAAATTAAAAGGACCGCGTGGTTCAGAAGTACGGGTAACCATTCTTCGCGGCCGGCAAGTTCTTGATTATAATATTGTACGCGATAAGATTCCGCAATTCTCCATTGATGTATCGTACATGGTGAATGCTGAAATCGGATATATCAAATTGAATCGCTTTTCGGCCACCACCTATGAAGAATTCAGTAAAGCATTGAGTAAGCTCCGAGATCAAGGCATGAAAAAACTCGTGCTCGATCTTCAGGGAAATGGTGGCGGTTACATGAGCATGGCCATCGACCTGGCTGATGAGTTTTTATCAGCCGACAAAAAAATTGTGTACACCGATGGAAAAGACAAACGCCTTAACACTAACGCCTCCTCTACTACACGCGGAAGTTTTGAAACCGGAGATCTGATTATTCTGGTAAATGAAGGCAGCGCCTCTGCTTCAGAAATACTTGCCGGTGCCTTGCAAGACAATGACCGTGCCTTGATTGTGGGAAGAAGAACGTTTGGCAAAGGACTTGTTCAAAATCCGTTCGACCTGAGTGATGGTTCAGAACTGCGGCTGACCATATCCCGCTACTACACGCCCAGTGGCCGGTCAATTCAAAAACCGTATGACGATGATGAAGCCTACTCGCTTGATATTATTGAACGCTATAAGAAAGGTGAGTTCTTTTCTGCGGATAGTATAAAACTAAATGACTCATTGAAGTACCGAACCCTGAATGGCCGCACCGTATACGGTGGTGGTGGCATTATGCCAGATTATTTTGTTCCGTTGGATACATCCATGAACAGTCATTATTTGAATGCGCTGTACTCTTCACTATCCATTTACGAGTATGCCTTCAACTATGCCCACCATCACAAGGACGATTTAGAAGGTAAGGGATTTGAACAATTCCGTACCAAGTTTGTGGTAACGGATCAAATGCTGAACGAACTCATCAGCATCGGTCAACGGAACAAAGTCAAACCTGATTATAAAGACCTGCAACGAAATAAGAAAATATTTCAGCTGCATGTTAAAGCACAGATAGCCCGCAGAATATGGGGTAATGATGGTTTGTTTCCGATTATCAACGAAACAAACGAAATCTTTCTACAATCCATTAAGTTATTTGAACGCATACCGGAGCTGAACCGCTCAACTATGTAGTCATACAACGCGACTTGAGTATGAGTTAGCTTATAGCTTCTTGTAAGAAATCATTCAGTGGTTTGATGGCCTTGCAGGTTTCTGCCAGTTGTTTCACAAATTTTTTGTCTTTCACTCCCTGATCATTGAAGTAACGTGATACGGTGAAGCTCTTATTTTTCAATAACTCAATGTGAGGGTGATCTTTCGGGTAACCCTTTGGGGCTGTCTTTACCCGATCGTAATCATCAAATCCAGTAAAGTGCTTTTTGAATTTTCGATCATTCAAAATTTTAAGTAAACCATCTGGATGGTAATCCACCTCCTGGCGGATTTTCGCCAGATTAGCAGAGTCGGGCATCCAGAATCCTCCCGCTACAAAACTTTTACCCGGCTCAAGGTGAATATAATAACCGGGCTCTTGTTCCATTTTGCCGTGGGCTGAAAAACCAGCGCCCATGTTAACCTTGTAAGGTCGTTTGTCTTTGCTAAAGCGTACATCGCGATAAATCCGGAAACCTTGCTTGCGCGGATTCAACCCCGCCAGGTTCTCATCAAATTTTACTAACTCTTTATGAAAGGCCTCAAGAAAATCTTCAAAGTGCTCTTTTACCTGCAAATAGCGAGGTTTATTTTTTTCAAACCACTCGCGATTGTTATTGCGCGAAAGGTCCTTCAGAAATTTGAGAACTAAATCAAGTTGCATACTAATGATGTTATAAATACTCCACTATTGATTCTAATCCAATGCCACGAGAAGCTTTAACCAAAATCGTAGCATTATCAATTGGATTTTGCTTCAGAAACTGTGACAAATCGTCTTTGGTATAAAAGTGATGGGCCTTAGGAAATGTATTTGATGCATGACTGATTAAAGAGCCGCAGAGGTAAACTTCGGTAAACCCCAACTCCTGAATAAGTTTGCCCAGGTTACTATGTTCCGTCTCGGCCTCCTCTTCCAACTCAAACATGTCGCCCAAAATCAAAACCTTTTTAAGAGCCTTCATACCGGCCAGGTTTTCAATAGCAGCTGCCATGGAGCTGGGGTTGGCATTGTAGGCATCCAACAAAATAGTATTGGTTCCTTTCTTTATTACCTGCGACCGCATATTGGCCGGTACATAGTCAGCAACAGCTTTATTTGCCAGTTTTGCATCCACACCAAAATATTTCCCTATACATAAAGCAACCGCTATATTTTCAAAATTATACTGACCAATCAACTGTGTTTGAACCTCATCGCCCGACTCAGTTTTTATTTTGATATATGGATCGGCACCCGCCAGTTCACAGTGGTAAAAATCTCCAACGGCAGGATAAAACAACGGATTCTTAAATCGCTTGGCCATGTTGGCCAGAATATGATTTTGCGAATTGATAAATACAACGCCATTCTGTTGAATCAAATGATGATATAATTCTGACTTACCGCGAATAATATTATCAAATCCACCAAATGTGCCGATGTGAGCTTTACCAATATTGGTAATAAATCCATGTGTTGGATTGGCGATGGAGCACAATTGTGCAATCTCACCCACATGATTCGCTCCCATTTCTATAACGGCAAGTTCAACAGTTGAATCGATCGCAAGAATAGAAAGTGGTACACCAATGTGATTGTTCAGGTTTCCTTTTGTGGCAAAGGTTTTAAACTTTTTAGTCAATACAGCATGGAGTAGTTCTTTCGATGTAGTCTTTCCATTTGATCCGGTTAGTCCGATCACCGGAACAAAAAGCTGCTGCCGATGATACCGTGCGAGTTCCTGTAAGGTGCCTAACACATCCGCCACCACCAGGTAACGGTTATCGGCAGCATATTGCGCCTCATCTATCACCGCATAACTGGCACCTTTGGCAAGCGCTTCTCCCGCAAAAGCATTGGCATTGAATTTTTCGCCTTTCAGGGCAAAAAATATGGAGCCTGAGGTAATCTGCCGGGTGTCCGTAGAAACTTTACCGCTCTTACGGTAGTTTTCATATAAATTCTGAATGTCCATGATTATCTTACCCACCAAGATAACAGGCGGACAAACGCCAGCGTTAAATCTCTATAAAAAAGTTTCATGCGCCTTATTTCCATTTTTATTTTGATTACTCACTTCAGCCTGGCGCAATTTACTTATACGTTCCATCAGCAGGTTCCTGTAATTATTGATCAAGACACTTTACAGATGCCGTGGGCCGGTGGGTTAAACACTGCCCAGTTTAATACCATCGATCTGGATGGAGACGGAAAAGACGATCTGGCCTTGTTCGATCGCATGGCCAACCGGGTTATCACCTTTCTTAATGTTGATAATCAATGGACGTACGCACCCGAATATGAAATCTTTTTTCCGGAAGAGACATCCGGCTTTATGCTGCTTCGCGACTTTAACTGCGATGGAAAAAAAGATCTTTTTACGAAGGACGTTCAGGGCATAAAGGTTTTTAAAAACACTTCACAAACCGGCCAGCCACTTTCGTGGGAACAGTTTCTTTTTTACACCGGTTTTCCCGGTGCCAAAAGTCAGGTACTGCTAACAAAAGGTTTTTCGGGCATGATCAACCTTCAACTGCAATCCGATGATTTGCCTGCCCTTGTGGACATTGATGGCGATGGCGACCTGGATATTTTAAATGTGAAGTTTGTCGGCACCAGTACCATCGAGTTCCATAAAAACTTTAGTATAGAACGCTATGGCACTTGCGATTCGCTCGACTTTGAGCGCATAACACAGGCATGGGGTAATGTTGAAGAATGCGACTGCGGAGTATTTGCATTCGGAGAACCTTGCAATACCGGTGGCCGAACCAAACATGCCGGAGGCAAGAGTTTGCTTGCCCTTGATTTGGATAACGACAATGACATGGATATTCTCTTCGCTGAAGCGGAATGCACACGCGTCTATCAACTCACCAACGTAGGCACAACTGAAAATCCATCCATAACGTCAGCTTTAAATTTTCCACCTGACGCACCCATAGCTATTCTTCAGTTTCCATCGGTATACTACGAGGATGTAGATTTTGATGGGCGAAAGGACCTTATTGCTTCACCCAGTATTTTTGCACGGGAGTTTTTGCAAACAGATTTACAACGTTCAACCTGGTTCTATAAAAACACCGGCACAGAACAACTCCCCATATTCTCCTTTCAGAGAAGAAACTTCCTTCAGGCTGAAATGATTGATGTTGGTGACAACGCAGTTCCTGCTTTTTACGATGCCGATGGCGATGGTGATCTGGACATGTTCATCGGAACTTTTGTCAATGGCGTGCGGGGTTCAATTTATTATTTCGAAAACACAGGCACCCGCATAGAGCCCACATACAAACTCATAACCGATAACTTTCTGGGGCTTTCATTTTATAACTTCACCAACATTAAACCACAGTTTGCAGATGTAAACGGAGACGCCAAAATGGATTTGGTTTTTACGGCATCTAATGCTGTGGGGTTAGGCACCAACCTGTTTTATGTGCTCAACACAAGCAGTATCGGTTTAAATTTTAATGATCAGCAAGTACAATCGCTGAACTTTCCGATTTTTTCTTCCGAAAACATACTGATAACACATATCAATAACGACCTTCTCCCCGACTTACTGGTGGGTAAACGCGATGGCTCGCTCCAGTACTGGCAAAATACCGGAACGTCAACAGCACCATCATTTACACTTGCCTCCAATGCTTACCTGGGATTGAGCGCAAGTATTTTACGGCAAAACCTGTCCATGGCGGCAGGAGACCTGAATGCAGACGGCTTACCGGATTTGATCCTGGGAGACCAGAATGGAGAGCTAAGAATCGTTAATAATTTTAAAGAAGCTACAGATGCCAGTTCAGCCAGTACCAACATAATTTACAACCCACTTAACCAGACTTATTCAAGTCAGAACCTGGGTGGCCGTGTTTGGTCATCCATTGCCAATCTTTTCAATACTACCAAGCCAGCTATTGTTGTGGGCAATATTCTGGGTGGCCTGCACATCCTCCGGCATGATGAAAGTGCTCCCTTGCCCGAGACACCGCAAATCAGTATTTATCCCAATCCGGTTAACCAGGAATATTCGCCCATTATCAACATCAACGTAGACCGGCCAGCTCTAGCTTATGTGCTTTCCATAACCGGGCAGGAGGTAGGCCAACCCATCTTGTTGCAAGGACAACAGCTTTACCAATTCAGGGTAGATTCGCTATCCCCCGGAATGTATATCATGCGGTTTATCATAAATGGAAAATCGCATGCCCGCAGATTTATTGTTCAATAACCACCTAAAGGGGCAATTTTAGCCCTTCCTGACCCATTCAAGGTAATTTCAGCTCAGACTTGGAAAATTGGGGGTGTTTTCCCGATATTTGCAGTCCCTTTTTGAGGGGTAAACAATTATAAGCATGGCGCGAGTTTGTGAAATTACCGGAAAACGGCCTCAGGTTGGAAACAATGTTTCCCACGCGAACAATAAAACCAAGCGCAGGTTCTATCCGAACCTTCAAAAGAAGCGTTTTTTTGTTCCTGAGGAAGGAAAATGGATTACCTTAAAACTATCCACCAAGGCTATTAAAACGATCAATAAGCTGGGTATCTCTGCTGTTTTGAAAGAAGCAAAAGAAAAAGGTCACCTGGCGAAATAAACAATAAAGAATCATGGCAAAGAAAGGCAACAGGATTCAGGTGATTTTAGAGTGCACAGAGCACAGGGCTACAGGCATGCCCGGCATGAGCCGTTACATCACCACCAAGAATCGTAAGAACACTACCGAACGCCTGGAGTTGAAGAAATACAACCCCGTTCTCAAAAAAGTAACTGTACATAAAGAAATTAAGTAATCATGGCTAAGAAGGTTGTTGCTACACTGAAAAAAACTGACGGTAAAAACTTTGCTAAAGTTATTCGTGCGGTTAAGTCTGAAAAAACAGGCGCTTACACATTCAAAGAAGAGATTGTACCTGCAGAGTTGGTAAAGGAAGTTTTGGCTAAGAAGTAAGTTTGAGCTTACTGAAAAACATAAAGTCCCTTTCGGGACTTTTTTTATAACTATACTTTCCCGGGCTCACTTGGAGCGGGGGGTTTATTTTTCTAAGTTGTCAGGATATGGCATTTCTAGGCGGATTGTTTTCTAAAGAAAAAAAGGAATCACTGAACAAGGGGCTTGAAAAAACCTCTGATAATATTTTTAGCAGGCTGGGTAAAGCATTGGTGGGTAAATCCACCGTGGATGATGATGTGTTGGATAACCTGGAAGAAATCTTGGTTTCGTCTGATGTAGGCATCAACACAACCCTGAAAATTATTGAGCGTATTCAACAACGCGTAGCCCGCGATAAATACCTGGGCGCTTCAGAATTAGATCGTATTCTTAAAGAAGAAATTGCCGGGTTGCTTGCAGAAACCCAATCAGAAGACGTTCAGGATTTTACGATCCCGGAAGGTAAAAAGCCCTACGTTATTATGGTGGTTGGCGTTAATGGTGTTGGAAAAACTACCACCATCGGAAAATTATCCGCCCAATTCAAAGTGCATGGCAAATCTGTTTTGCTGGGTGCGGCCGATACGTTTCGTGCAGCCGCGGTTGATCAGTTAAAATTATGGGGAGAACGTGTTGGGGTTCCGGTGATCAGCAAAGGCATGAATACCGACCCGTCTGCTGTTGCGTTTGATGCTGTTCAGGAAGGCTTAAACCAGGGTGTTGACGTAATTATTATTGACACAGCAGGCCGGCTACACACCAAAGTGAACCTGATGAACGAACTCTCGAAGATAAAACGAGTCATTCAAAAAGTAATTCCCGATGCACCCCATGAAGTGTTGCTGGTTTTGGATGGCAGCACAGGACAAAATGCCGTGATTCAGGCACGGGAATTTACGAAGGCAACGGAAGTAACAGCCTTAGCCATTACCAAACTGGATGGCACAGCCAAGGGCGGAGTGGTGATTGGTATTTCCGATGAGTTTAAAATACCAGTAAAGTATATTGGTGTGGGCGAAAAAATTGGTGACCTGCAGGTCTTTAATAAAACTGAGTTTGTTGATTCACTTTTCAGTAGAAAGTAAATCCATCATGATCAGCTTAGATCATTTTCTAAAATTCCTTCTTTAGCGGAATCCTGAACATCATATAATAGGAAAATCCCCATGTTGTATTTTTATCTGTTCGCCCATAACCCGGTACATCATAAGGCGTTAACCCTGAGGTTTCATTGGTGTTGAGCCCAAACTTATACCGAATGGTGTAACCCATCCAAAAGAACTTCCACATCTTAACGCGCAAGCCAGTTGTTAACTCCCCCCACGAAGCATGCACTCCGGAACTGGTAAAGGTGTTTGTTCCAACACCAAAAACCGGATCAGTTGGTGTATTGGTAAGCTGCTCATCAAACGTGCTGTTAGCATACCTGAATCCAAGAAAAAACATATTTTTTTCAGGATCCTTATTTAAAAAATTCATGTCGACACCTGCGCGCCAATAATTACCCCGGTTACTGTAGACATCCATTTCAGTTAGAATATCCCTCGACCAACTTCCGGCCTCCAACACCAGAAAGTACCGATAAAAATCAATATCAACACTTCCCTCCCAGCCTTGAAATTCATCACTTACAGGTGAAAGAATCAGGCTGACCAAATCAATACCCGCGCGCACCCCGGTTGGCCGATAATTTTTCTTTACCGTATCGGCTTTCTGAGCACTTAGTGTGAGCGAAATACAAAAAAGTAATATGCTACTTAAATATCTCAATGTTAACGAAACGGTTTTTAGTTAATTGATTATTAACGATACGCACAGAATCAAATTCGGTATCAATAACATGCAACGATGAATAAAATATTTCACTACCGCAATCCTCAGAAATAAAGCGCGCCTCTTTGGTGTATCCTACACGAAGTGTGCGCTCACGTCCCGGAAGGTAGAACGTATAAAGCGTTTCAACGTCAAACGGATTAATCGCCAAAATAGCGGACACTCCTCGTAATGTGTCAGGCACATTTCCCGGGCTATAAAAAATACTGTCCGCTCCTGCCGCTGTTACCTGCAAAAGAATTGTCGTGTCCTTTTCCCCGGTAAGCAACTTCCTGAAATCAATAACCAAAGCCGTATCGGAAGTACGAATACAATCCGGCTGGTCAAGACAGGAAAGCAGGGGTAAAAGGATTAACCAAAAGGCTTTTTTCACGGTTGTAAAGATAGTTTTTGACCTTCAAGGCCAAACTTCGGGCCAGCTTATTTTTCGTACTTTTGCAAACTTTATCTGGTAATAGTGAAAACGAAGGGGAATAGAAAAACAAAAGTAAATATTGTAACGCTGGGGTGCTCCAAAAATCTGGTGGATTCTGAAGTGTTGCTTACGCAATTACGGGGAAACGGAATCAATGCTGTTCATGAATCGAAAGAAGATGATGCCAGCGTGGTGGTCATTAACACTTGCGGCTTCATTGATAATGCCAAACAAGAGTCCATTGACACCATACTGCGCTATGTTGATGCCAAAGAGGAAGGTATTATAGACAAGGTTTATGTTACCGGATGCCTGTCAGAACGCTATAAAACTGATCTGGAAAAAGAAATTCCGGATGTAGATGCCTGGTTTGGAACCCGTGATTTATCGCGCTTACTCAAGCAGTTCAAAGCTGATTACAAGCAAGAACTGGTTGGCGAGCGAATCCTCACTAACCCAAGTCATTATGCCTACATGAAAATTTCAGAAGGCTGCGACCGCCCGTGTTCTTTTTGTGCTATTCCGCTTATGCGTGGTAAACACATTTCACGGCCTATGGAGGAACTTGTGCTGGAAGCGAAAAATCTGGCGAAAGGTGGCACCAAAGAATTATTACTCATAGCCCAGGATTCAACCTATTACGGACTCGATCTTTATAAGAAACGTAACCTGGCTGAACTGCTACAACGGCTTTCCGATGTTGAAGGTATTGACTGGATAAGGTTGCACTATGCATTCCCTTCGGGTTTTCCGCTGGATGTATTGGATGTTATGGCCGAACGAAGCAACATCTGTAACTACCTGGATATTCCCTTACAGCATGGCTCAAGTCGCATATTACAACTCATGCGCAGGGGCACCACCCGTGAAAAAACAGAAGAACTTTTACAAACCATTCGCAACAAAGTTCCGGGTATCGCCATTCGTACAACACTGATCGCAGGTCATCCCGGAGAAACGGAAGAAGACTTTCAGGAGATGGTTGATTTTGTAGAAAAATCCAGGTTCGACAGGTTGGGGGTTTTTAGCTACTCACACGAAGAAAATACCCACGCCTATTCCATGGCTGATGATGTGCCAGCTGAAGTCAAGCAGCAACGCCTAGATGAGATCATGGAACTTCAACAAGGCATTTCACTGGAGCTGAACCAGGAAAAAATTGGTAAGACTTTTAAGGTATTGATCGATCGTAAAGAAGGCGGTGAATTTATTGGACGAACGGAGTTTGATTCACCCGAAGTGGATAATGAAGTGATCATTAGTGCGGCACAGGAATACCTCCGGATTGGGGATTTTGCTAACATCAACATTACTTCAGCTACTGAATTCGACCTGTACGGAGAAGTAGCGAAGTAATCTTCGTGTAAATTATGTGGAACTCAATGGCGAAATAAACGTTATTTCGATATGTTTTTACTCACCTCAAGCTGTTGTTAACCCATGCACCTCCAGAAAATTCCTTTTGAGGCCACCCATTCGTTTACTCCGTTTTTTCTGGACTATATACACCAAAAGGAATCGCTGAAACCCTTTTATGGTCATTTCCCAACCGTTGCAAATTTCAGTGATCAACTCAAAGAAAAGTCTGCCTCTTTTACAGTTCAAAACCGGGAAGTATTAGTTACCGCTTTACAACAACAGTACAAATCTTTTGACATTTCCGAACGGGTTAAGTCGAACCTGGAAAAACTAAAACATAAAACCACCTTCACCGTAACAACCGGTCATCAACTAAATATTTTTACTGGTCCTCTCTATTTCATTTATAAAATCGTTACGGTTATCAATACTTGTAAACGATTAAAGGAAGCCTATCCAGATTGCGATTTTATTCCGGTCTATTGGATGGCCTCGGAGGATCATGACTATGATGAGATCAGGAGTTTCCGGTTATATGGCAAGAAGTACACCTGGGAAACCAATCAGCAAGGAGCTGTCGGCAGGTTTAACACCACCGATTTTAAAAAACTTCTGGCTGATATTCCTGGAGACATCAATCTGTTTAAAGAAGCTTATACCAAACACAAAAAATTAAGTGATGCCGTTCGCTATTATGTCAACGCTTTGTTTAGTAACGAGGGGTTGATTATTGTTGATGGCGATGATCCGGCATTAAAAAAATTATTCATTCCGGGCATTGAGCAAGATCTTTTTGAGCAACGCCATAAACCAGTTGTTGACAAAGCTGATGCCGCGTTAGAAGCAATTGGATACAAAACTCAAATTCATTGTCGAGAGATAAACCTGTTTTACCTGGAAGATGGATTAAGAAACCGGATTGAAAAAGTTGGAAATAAATTCAACGTAGTCGATACCAACATATCCTTTACAGAATCTGAACTACGCGAGCTGGTACAGAAATCACCGGAAAAATTCAGCCCCAACGTAGTACTACGACCGCTGTACCAGGAAATGATTTTGCCAAACTTGGCCTATGTTGGCGGCCCTGCGGAGGTGGTGTACTGGCTTCAGCTTAAGGGCATTTTTGAACAGTACGACACCACATTTCCAATACTGATGCCCCGTAATTTTGCTTTGGTGGTAGACTCACCAACCGAAAGAAAGCTTGCCAAAACAGGCCTTACACTCGAGGATTTTTTCTTAGACAAGCATAATCTCTTCAATAAGGTTGCTCTAAAATTTTCCGGTAGCCCGATTGTGCTGAACGGTGAAAAAGACTCCATTATCAATCACTTCAAGGTAATACAGCAGAATGCCCTTGCTATTGATAAAACTCTGGGAAACCTGGTTGACGCAGAAAAACAGCGGGCCATCAACAGTCTTGAAAAAATTGAGAAGAAATTGCTTAAAGCAGAAAAGAGAAAACAGTCCGATCGCTTACAACAGGTTGAGGCCGTAAAGGACAGTTTATTCCCAAACGGAAGTTTACAGGAACGCACGGACAACTTTCTGAATTTTTATCAGCAAGACCCGCAATTTATTGCTTCATTGATCAAGCATTTCGATCCGTTTGATTTCAGCTTCAACGTGCTCCGCTATCCATGACCAAGCAGGAACTTCGCAAAGTCTACCTTGAAAAACGAATGGCACTTAGCGAAGCTGAGTATCAGCAACTGAACTACAGGCTTTGTGAAAACTTCTTTACGCACATTGATCTGTCCTTTAAAAAAGTCATTCACACCTTTCTTCCTTTAGTTGAGAAGCGGGAGCCCGATACCTGGCTCATTGTTGATCGCATCCGAAGAGAGTTTCCGCACATACGGATAAGCATTCCGCGTGTAGACACCGAAACTGATCAACTTGAAAATTTCTATTTTGAAGGATTGCACCAGCTCAAAAAAAACAATTGGGGAATTCTTGAACCACAACAAGGTATACCAACACCCCCTGAAAAAATTGACATAGTGCTGGTTCCGTTGTTGGCCTTTGATAAGCAAGGCAACCGGGTGGGATATGGCAAGGGATATTATGATAAGTTTCTGGCAACCTGTAATCCTTCGTGTGCATTTGTGGGTATCTCACTTTTTTCCCCGGTCGATAGGATTGAAGACATCCATTCGAATGATTTCTTATTATCATCAACTATCACTCCGTTCGAGGTTTATAACTTCTAAACCTCCGGCTCCTGTTGGCTTAGACAGTGAAAAGAACCGAGACCCCAAATAATATCCGTTGAGTCAAGACCAACTACAGTTCGATCTTTAAAACATTCTTGAAGTATTTCGCATGCCCGATCATCGTTCTTATCACTGAAGGTAGGCACGACAATATATTTGTTACTGATGTAAAAGTTGGCATAGGATGTAGGCAAGCGCATACCTTCGTAAACCAGGGGCGAAGGCATAGGCAATTCAACTATATTCATTTGCTTCCCGCTCTCAAGCCGAAGCGTCTTTAACAGCTTCAAATTTTCTTGAAGCGGTTCATAGTTTGGGTCTTGTTTATTCGTCTCAACAACTGTTACAACGGTGTCTTCATTCACAAACCGTGTAAGGTCATCAATGTGGCCATCAGTATCATCGCCTTCAATGCCATCGCCTAACCAAAGTATATGGTCAACACCATAGTAATTGTGAAGATACTCTTCAAGTTGATTTTGATTAAGGTGCGGGTTGCGATTCGGGTTTAGCAGGCAGGAAGTTGTGGTTAATAAGGTTCCTTTCCCATTAAATTCTACAGAACCACCTTCCATAACAATGCCTGGATGAAATACCGGAATGTTATAATGTCCTGCAATCAACGTTGGAATAACGTCATCCAAATCATACGGTGGATACTTTCCTCCCCATGCGTTATATCCCCAGTCAACTATTACTTTCTTTTGTTCGGCTTTAGGATTAATAAGAAAAGCCGGGCCATGATCCCTGCACCAGGCATCGTTGGTGGGGTGAAAGAAAAAATTAATCTTCGAGAGATCAGCCTTTACTTTTTCCAGTTGCTGAACAGCAAACTGCTTCATCGCCTCGTCAGCAACATTTATGTTCACCAACTCGCCTTCTGCCACACGTTTTACAAACTCAGCATAAACCGGAAAAATGGTATGGATTTTACCCGGCCATGATGCCTCTTTGTGCGGCCAGCTAAGCCAGGTGGCGGTGTGTCTGGCAAATTCTGCGGGAAAATAATATCCTTGTTCTTTTGGGGTCATGGTGTAGTTACAGTTACCATTACCAGTCTCCAGTTACCGGTTACCGGCAACCAACTGGTAACTAATCTATTCTTCGTCAATAAATCTCTTTGTAATGGGTTGGTATGAGTCTATACGTCTGTCGCGAAGAAACGGCCAATGTGTTCTGTAGCTGTCGGTCTTATTCAGATCAACCTCAAGTACATGCACTTCTTCCTGATCGTGTGAAGCTTTATACAAAATGCTACCGAAAGGATTTGTTATAAATGACCCCCCCCAAAACTTCATTCTTCCTTCTTGTTCAAAACCTACACGATTCACACTTACCACGTGTATTCCGTTGGCCACGGAATGACTTCGCTGTATGGTTTGCCAGGCATTGTATTGTTCGGTGTTGGTCGCTTCATCCTGTGATGTTGCCCACCCAATGGCCGTGGGATAAAACAACACTTCAGCACCCATAAGTGAAGTTATGCGTGCAGCTTCTGGATACCATTGATCCCAACAGATAAGCACACCAATGGTGGCAAATTTTGTTTTGAAAACTTTGTACCCCAAATCGCCTGGTGTGAAATAAAATTTTTCAAAATACGATGGATCATCCGGGATGTGCATTTTTCTATACTTGCCCAGGTACGCACCATCGGCATCAAGCACAGCGGTTGTATTATGGTAGATGCCCTGTGTGCGCTTTTCAAATAATGACGCTATTATAACCACACCCAATTCTTTCGCTACTGCCGACAGCGCATCGGTTGATGGTCCCGGAATAACTTCGGCCAACTTGAAGTTTTCGTAATCTTCTACATCGCAGAAATAAAGCGAAGTGAAAAGCTCTTGCAAGCAGACAATTTGTGCACCCCTCTTTGCGGCCTCACGAACACCTTTAATGGCTTTGTGAAGGTTCTCCTCTTTATTATTCGTGCACGACATCTGCACGGTGCCTATTTTAACAAGTTTACTGGCCACGCTTCTGAAATTTAGGTGGTAAAATTACTCCGATTAATTAAGTCCGGAAAGCGTGGCGTGAGAAAAGTAAGAAGTGGGCTTATTGGTCTGCTCCACGCAGACAGTGTTGAAAAACATGGTCATAAGCACACGAACCATCTGCGTATTGGTTTCTGATCAGACAGAAACCTTTACAAACGATTCATCTTTGGATTCAAGCTTCGATTCGCCCATCAGCCATTCATCGACTGCACGCGCAGCTTCCCGGCCTTCGGATATAGCCCACACCACCAGCGATTGTCCCCTGCGGATGTCGCCTGCTGCAAATATTCCTTCCTTATTCGTTTGGTAATGCTGGGTCTTGATATTGCCCCGCTCGTCCAGTTCAAGTTCTAATTCCTGCACAAGTCCACCTTTTTCTGCACCGGTAAATCCAATGGCCAACAAGGCCAACTCACAAGGTATAATGCGTTCTGAGTCTTTCCGTTCAACAAAACCCGGTTTTCCATTTTCCCCAATCGTCCATTCGATATCCACCACTTTTAATCCGGCAAGCCTGTTGAGGTGATCGCCTATAAATTCTTTTGTAAGAATAGCCCATTTGCGATCCACACCTTCTTCATGCGAAGAAGAGGTGTTCAATATCATAGGCCACAACGGCCAGGGATTAGTTTCTTCATTTCGTGTAAGTGAAGGTTTGGCCAGCAGTTCAATCTGTATTACCGATTTTGCGCCCTGGCGGTTTGAGGTCCCTACACAATCAGAACCGGTATCCCCACCGCCAATTACCAACACTCGTTTTCCACCGGCCAGGACATCACCAGAAAAAATACGGTCGCCTGCAACGCGTTTGTTTTGCTGACTGAGAAAATCCATCGCGAAGTGAACACCCTGTAACTGTCTTCCCGGAATGGGCAAATCACGCGTAGCGGAAGCACCTCCACAAACAACTACCGCATCAAATTCATCTTGTAAAAACTTTGCGCTTACGTTTACGCCAACATGGGCATTAACCCGAAAAATAATACCTTCCTGCTCCAGCAATTTCAATCTTCTATCCAGTACTTTTTTCTCAAGTTTAAAATCAGGGATACCATAACGAAGCAATCCCCCTATCCGGTCACCTCGCTCAAAAACCGTAACCCAATGCCCTGCCTTATTGAGTTGAGCAGCAGCGGCTAAACCCGCTGGGCCTGATCCTACTACGGCAATACGTTTGCCTGTTCGGTGTTTGGGTGGTTGTGGTTTTATGTAGCCTCGCTCAAAAGCAGTCTCGGCAATACTTTTCTCGATGTATTCAATGGCCACCGGTTTGTTGTTGATACTCAACACACAGCTGGCCTCACACGGTGCAGGGCAAATTCTTCCGGTAAACTCAGGGAAATTATTCGTGGTACTCAGTATCGTAATGGCTTCTTCCCAATCGCCACGATAAACGGCATCATTAAAATCAGGAATAGTATTGCCCAGCGGGCAGCCGTGGTGACAAAATGGAACACCGCAATCCATACAACGGGCCGACTGCGTATGGACATGTTGATGATCCAAAGGCGGATAAATTTCCTTATAATCTTTTATCCGCTCGTGTGGATCGCGAGTCTTGGGCATCTCGCGGTTGAATTTCATAAATCCGTCTGGCTGGCCCATATTATGATGCTATTTTTTCTTTTTGTTTATTCACCTTCCGTAACAGGAGCACTTTTTTGTAATCGCGCGGCATCACTTTTACAAACATTTCTGTTGCGAGTTCCCAATTCTCTAGTATCCAATCGGCTGGATCGCTTTTGGTGTACTGAAAATGTTTTTCAATCATAGCATGCACCTGCACCTTATCTTCCTCCTCCAACTTCTCCAGTTCAACCATTTCCGGGTTGTACAATTCCTTCAGGGTTTGTTCCGGATCAAATACGTAAGCAATACCGCCACTCATGCCTGCTGCAAAATTTTTACCGGTCTTCCCTAAAACTACCACACGGCCACCGGTCATATATTCACAGCCATGATCACCCACGCCTTCCACCACGGCATTCACACCTGAGTTTCGTACACAAAAGCGCTCGCCTGCCTGGCCACGTATGTAAGCCTCACCTGATGTAGCACCGTAAAAGGCCACGTTGCCTATGATAATATTGTCTTCCGGTTTAAAGGTTGCTTCCTTATCAGGATGAACAATAAGCTTTCCACCCGACAAACCTTTTCCGAAATAATCATTGGCTTCGCCTTCTAGTTCAAAGGTTACACCTTTGGTAACAAATGCCCCGAAACTTTGCCCGGCTGATCCTTTAAACTTAACGCGAATCGAATCTTCAACCAGTCCATCACCTTTATAAAGTTTTGATATTTCATTCGACAACAAAGCGCCCGTAGATCGATTGGTGTTCTCAATGACAACTGAAGTTGTAACTTTTTCAAGATGCTCTAATGCTGGTTGTGCCGCAGCTAGCAGCTTCCAGTCCAATACTTTCTCCAACTCAAAATCCTGTTCAATTTGTTTGTACAGGCCAACGCCTTCTCCCGCTGACTCGCGATATAACAAAGGTGACAGATCGAGTTTCTTTACCTTCCAATGATCCACATCCTGACGAACGCGCAGCGTATCCGTGCGCCCGATCATTTCATTGATGGTACGAAAACCCAGGGAGGCCATCACTTCACGAAGATCTTCCGCAAGGAAGGTGAAGAAGTTTACCACATGATCAGGATCACCGGTAAATAGTTTTCTCAACTCAACATCCTGGGTAGCAATGCCAACCGGGCATGTATTGAGATGGCACTTACGCATCATAATGCAACCCTCCACCACAAGTGCTGCAGTGGCTACGCCCCACTCTTCTGCGCCCAGCAAGGCGGCAATGGCAATATCCCGGCCCGTTCGAATCTGGCCATCCGCTTGAAGCGTTATCCTGCTTCGTAAATTATTTTTTACCAGCGTTTGGTGTGCTTCGGCCAAACCAAGTTCCCAGGGCAACCCGGCATGACGAACAGAACTCAACGGAGAGGCTCCGGTGCCGCCATCGGCACCAGAGATTAAAATAGCATCGGCTTTTGCTTTGGCTACACCGGCCGCCACCGTACCCACACCGGCCTGCGAAACCAACTTCACATTTATACGCGCCTGACGGTTTGCATTCTTTAAATCAAAGATTAGCTGTGCTAAATCTTCTATGGAATAAATATCGTGATGAGGTGGTGGAGAAATTAACCCAACACCCGGTGTTGAATGTCTTACCCGGCCAATCCATTCGTCAACTTTATCACCAGGTAACTGGCCACCCTCACCAGGTTTGGCACCTTGCGCCATTTTTATCTGAAGTTCATCAGCATTGGTCAGGTAATAACTGGTTACTCCAAATCGCCCGGAAGCAACCTGCTTAATGGCTGAGCGCTCCCAATCACCATTAGCCCTTTTTGTAAAACGTGCCTCGTCTTCACCACCTTCGCCACTATTACTTTTCCCGCCAATGCGGTTCATGGCAATAGCCAAGGTTGCATGTGCTTCGTGCGAGATAGAACCAAACGACATGGCACCTGTGGCAAAGCGCTTAAAAATTTCTTCTGCGGGCTCAACTTCATCCAACGGCACAGGGTTGCGCTTTTTAAATTCCAGTAATCCGCGAAGGGTTAATTGATCCTTTGATTGATCATTAACTACCTGTGCATATTTTTTATAGAGTTCAAAGTTATTGGTGCGTGTTGAGTGTTGCAGCCAATGGATTACCTCAGGGCTGAATAAATGCTTTTCGCCTTTGCGTTTCCACTGGTAGATGCCACCAACAGGAAGATTTGTGTTTGAAGATTGAAATGCATAACGATGCCGTACCAATACTTCTTCGGCAATGTCATCAAAGCCCAACCCCTCTATACGACTGATGGTTCCGCGAAAGCTTGTATCGATCACTTCCGTGCTTAAGCCGATGGCTTCAAATATCTGTGCCGACTGATACGACTGAAGGGTGCTGATGCCCATCTTCGACATCACTTTCAGTAAACCATTGCCAATGGCTTTCTGATAATTCGAAAACACTTCTTTATCGGTAAGCTTTTTACTAAACACACCCTGTTCATTCAAATGATGCACAACTTCCAGCGCGAGATAAGGATTAATGGCACTGGCTCCATAACCGATTACTGTGGCAAAGTGATGTACCTCCCATACATCACCAGCTTCCACCACTAAACCGGCATGCGTACGAAGTTTCTTGTCGATAAGATGATGATGAACTGTTCCTGTTGCCAGCAAGGAGGGTATTGGGGCATACCCTTCATTAATCTTTTTATCAGAAAGTATGATAATTTTTTTACCGGATTGCACGGCTTGTTCCGCTTCCCGGCAGATGGCCTCCAAACCTTCTTTCATCCTTCCCGCTTTCCCATCGGCTTTAAAAACACAGTTGACCACGGCATAATCATAGCCTTGATCATGCATGGCTTTCAGCTTGGCCAAATCGGAATTTAATAGTACCGGCTGAGAGATATGGATTTGTTGGGTGTGGTCCGGACTTTCCTCCAACACATTTAAGCTCGCCCCAACACGGGTAAACAATGACATCACCAATCGTTCACGAATGGGATCGATGGGCGGGTTGCTGACTTGCGCAAAATGTTGTTTAAAATAATTTGAAAGATGTCGGCTTTCTTTTGATAAGACGGCCAGCGGTGTGTCATCACCCATGGAGCCAATGGCCTCATAGCCTTTCTCAGCCATGGGTGTGATTATCGTTTTAATATCCTCGCTGGTATAACCAAAAGCCTGTTGGCGTTGTGCGAGGGTTTCGATGTTAAAATCTTCTTCAAACGTTGATGGAACGGGTTCCAGTCTAAGCTTAATCCTGTTTTCAATAATCCATTGATAGTACGGCTTGCCTTCATACACCGAGCGCTTCACACGATCATCATCAAAAACTTTTCCTTTCTCTAAATCCACCAGCAACATTTTTCCTGGTGTAATCCTTCCCTTCTCCAGTACATCTTTTGGATCAACAGGAAGTGCGCCAACTTCAGAAGCTGCCACCACACGTCCTGACCGTGTTATGCAATACCGCAAGGGGCGCAATCCATTCCGATCGAGCGTGGCACCAATGCGGCAACCGTCAGTAAACACCAGGGCAGCAGGACCGTCCCACGGCTCCATCATCGAAGCATGATATTTATAGAATGCTTTACGGTGGGGATCCATTAGTTTATTGTCTTGCCAGGCTTCCGGCACCAACATCATCAGCACATGCGGCAAGGAGCGACCGGACAATACCAGCATCTCCACCAATGCATCCAGGTTGGCGGAGTCAGAGCCTGTGGGATTGGTTATAGGCAACAGCATGTTCAATTCTTCATCAGTAAAGTTTGAAGATTTGAACAACGCTTCTTTGGATTTCATTTTATTAACGTTGCCGCGGATGGTGTTGATCTCACCATTGTGCGCAATGTACCGGAAGGGCTGAGCGAGTTTCCAGTTTGGAAAGGTATTCGTAGAGAAACGCGAATGCACCAGAGCCAGTGCGGTAGTAAGTCGTTCATCTTGCAGATCGTTGTAATAGGCGCGCAATTGATCTGTACGCAACTGGCCTTTGTAGATTATGGTTTTGCAGGAAAGGCTGGTGATATAGAATTCCTTCACCGCAGCTTTTAGCTGCCTGGCAACCGCATGCGTAACAGCATTGCGAAGGATGAAAAGTTTGCGCTCTAAGCGCTGTCTATCAAGATCATCATCAATCGGGCGTATAAAAATTTGCTCAATAACAGGCTCCACTTCGGAAGCGCCAGGCCCGGGGATACTGTGATCCACCGGTACCGGACGATAACCGATTAAAGCCAACCGAAGTGTTTTACTTAAGCTTATCAATACATCTTTGCATTGCTGTCTGATTTTTTTGTTTCGTGGAAAAAAAATCATCCCAACACCATACTTTCCTGGATCTGGCAGATCAAAACCAACGCGTGTTGTTTCCGTCTTGAAAAAATCGTGTGGAAGTTGGAGGAGAATGCCGGCACCATCTCCTGTTTTAGGACTACTCCCGCGGCCTCCACGGTGCTCCATATTTTCGAGCATCGATAAAGCATCGCGCAGTACCTGGTTGCTTTTTGATCCGTTTATGGTGGCGATAAAACCTATGCCACAAGCATCGTGTTCAAGGGTTGGCGTATAGAGCCCATGACTGGCCTTTCTTGTCATCAGTCGTAAAGGGTGGTTGTTCTGACTAAAAAGATTATCTCAAAATAATATTTCGAAATAACTTGAAAGTGCGGAATAATAGTAGCTAAAAGCTAAAAAAATTACAACAAACGTTTGCTGCAAACGTGTTCGAAAAATGATGACGCAGAATTTACCCTTTTATGGCCCTGATCATCTCTCGTTTGCCTGGAGGACCGGGCAAAGTTTCAACCACCAATCCCATGCTTTTCAAGTCACGCTTTACCTGGCCCTTGGCACAATAGGTTACAAATGCAGCATCAGGTTTCATTGCCGCAACGACTTTTTCCAGGGATGGAAGTGTCCACATTTCAGGTTGTTTTTCCGGAGCAAATGCATCGAAGTAAATCAAATCAAATGCTGCTGAAGATAGATTCGCTTGTTGCAAAGTTGACTTGATTTTGTGCAAACTGAAATTCGGGGTAACCAAAACCGGGTCATCCCATGTTGCGCTATGGACTTTCTCGAAAAGCTCTAAACCCTTCGGGTCGCTGGCATAATTCAGTTTACTCCAGATGGCATGATCCAGCGGAAAAGACTCAAGCGAGACATAGGAAACCAAACCTTCCTTTCCCCAAACCTTTTGGGCGGTAAGCCACGCATTTAAACCGGTGCCAAAGCCTACTTCAAGAATGGCCAACCGTGGCAAGCGCTGTTGCAGTTTATACTCCAAACCTTGCCGGATAAAAACATGCTGTGATTCCTGCAGGGCGCCATGAATGGAATGATAGGTCTCATTTAGTTCAGTATTCCGCAGTGTCTGCGATCCGTCTCTTGTTAAGATGATTTCTATCATGGTTACTTTAAAGACGAATGGTTTACTTTCCGGTGTGAAATTACAAGGTCAGGTTAAGAACATTACCACATTAACCATCTTTCAATACATTGTATTTGGTGGCATTATCCTTTATGTGGGTCGGCCCCTGTTTATTCCATTATCGTTTGCCCTGCTTATCAGTTGTATTCTCTATCCAATATGTATTTGGCTAGAGCAGCATAAGATTAAAAAAATGACAGCAATAATTCTTAGCCTGTCACTGATTTTAATTCTACTTGCTGCCATACTTTTCCTGTTTATTCTTCAATTGCGCAATTTTTCAACGGAGTGGTCAGCCTTACAAGCCAAGCTATCACAAACACTTTCGGAACTCAGTGTTTGGATAACACATGAGTTTAACATCAGCGAAGAAAGGCAAAATCAATGGCTTGAAAATATATCGCAGCAATCAAGCGCTGATGCCATGGGCTTTCTGCGAAAAACAATTTCAGCAGGAAGTGTTTCCGCAGTGCTGTTCATTTTAATACCTGTTTACGTGGTGCTGATTCTTTATCATCGAGACCGGTGGGTAGAAGTGTTGTACCGGATATTTCCCGGTCAACGAAGAGAGCATATTCGGGAAATTCTTCACTTGAGCATTGCCTCTTATTACAATTTTATCAAAGGTATGCTGCTGGTTTACCTGATTGTTGGCATTCTTAACAGCCTGGGATTGTATGCACTGGGTATTCCGCATCCGGTTTTATTTGGATTCACCGCATCCATTCTCACCTTTATTCCCTATGCCGGCATTCTGATTGCCTCCTTACTGCCCATCACTATTTCATGGGTAACCTATAATTCCATATGGTATCCCATTGGTGTCATCGCTGTGTTTTCCATTGTGCAATACCTGGAGGCAAACGTTATTTTTCCATTAGCTGTAAGCAGCCGATTAAAGCTTAATGCTTTAGTAACCATTGCCGCCATTGTAATGGGTGGCGTGCTGTGGGGGGTTGCAGGGTTAATACTGTTTATACCCTTTTTAGGTATTCTAAAATTAATAGCCGACAGAACTCCGGCATTAAAAACATGGGCACTTGTTCTGGGTGGGGAAAAACAATCTTCAGATTAAGAATCCATTGTGATCAGTGCTACGGCATACGCATTTACGCCTTCATCACGACCAACATACCCCAGCTTTTCATTGGTGGTGGCTTTAATGGATACGTCCTCCTCCGCAACATTCATAAGAGGCGCTAATGTCTTCTTCATCTCCTCAATATGCGGATTGATCTTGGGGTGTTCCAGGCAAATCGTACAATCCACATTACCAATTTTCCATCCTTTCGCTTCCAGCATACGCGTTACTTCTTTCAGGAAAAATTTACTGTCCATTCCGCTCCAACGCGCATCCTTATTCGAAAAGTGAAACCCGATGTCACGCAGGTTCGCTGCACCCAGCAAAGCATCGCAAATAGCATGAATCAAAACATCGGCATCGGAATGACCCGTGGCACCCTTCGTTGACGGAAGTTTTATTCCGCCTAACCAAAAGTCGCGGCCTTCTTCTAACTGATGCACATCAAAACCTAACCCTACCCGAATTTTCATGATATTAGTTTAGTATTGCCTTGTAATACATAACACTTGAATTCTCCTCCTTCAGTATATCTGATGCCGTGCGCTGTATATCATCCACCGAAATACCACTTAATTTCTTACGCTCAGTATTAACACGATTGGTGTCGCCTGATAACGATGCAAACGCCAGGTTCATGGCCCGGTTCATCACTTCCACTTCATCAAACTCAAATGTTGTTTCTGCCTGGTTCTTTACTTTTTGAAGTTCCGCTTCATCAATACCGTTTTGCAGAACGTCATTGATAATCTTATTCACTTCTTCTTCGGCTTTGTTAAAAGAAATACCGTCTTTCAAACGACCATTAATCACCAGCAATCCTGGATCAACGGTACCCATCACGAAGGACGATAACGATGTAAAAATTTCCTGCTCCTTTACCAATTTACTATACAACCGGCTTGATTGCCCTCTCCCCAATACATCACTTAACAAATCAACCGTAAAATAATCATCATGAAACCGGCCGGGCATGTGGAACATTTTGTAAAAAGCATTGGCAGGCACCTTGGCTTCTACTTCAAGCAGTCGTTTTTTTGTTTGTATCGGTTCTGTCGGCAATTTCCGTTCACGATTCTTCCCGGAAGGGATAGGCCCAAACCATTTTTTGGCCAGTGCTTTTACCTGATCAACCTTAACATTACCCGCTACCACCAATATCGCATTGTTGGGAACATAATGGGTAAAGAAAAAATCTTTTACATCCTCCATGGTAGCGTTTTCAATGTGGCTGATTTCCTTTCCGATGGTTGCCCATTTGTAGGGATGAACATGGTAGGCTAAAGGACGGAGTTTCAGCCAAACATCGCCATAGGGCTGATTCAAATAGCGTTGTTTAAATTCTTCAATCACAACTTTACGCTGGACTTCCAACACGTTTGGGTCGAATGATAGACTCAACATCCTGTCACTCTCCAGCCAAAACCCGGTTTCCAGGTTGGCCGCGGGAACAGTTAAGTAATAATTGGTAATGTCTGTATTGGTAAAGGCATTATTTTCCCCGCCAACCCGTTGCAAGGGCTCATCATAGTTTGGAATATTTATAGAGCCGCCAAACATGAGGTGTTCAAACAAGTGGGCAAAGCCGGTTTTATCTTCGCGCTCATCGCGTGAACCCACATCGTATAAAATGTTCATCACCGCTATTTGTACGGTGGGGTCTTCATGCACGATTACACGGAGGCCATTTGCTAAAGTAAATTCCTGGAAAGAAATCATAGTATCGTTAAATGCTTTTCAGATAGGTATCAGCCGTCATCACTGGAATTTTAGCCTGGCGATAATCCCTTAGGTTTCGTGTAATCAATGCCTTCATGTTGCCTTCTGAGGCGGTATAATACTGAACGGCATCTTCAAAGTCTGAAAAATTTGATGCTAACGCTAAATCAATAATTTTATCGTTGACCGGAAGTACCGAAACCAGCACCTTAAATCCAGATAGAATTTTTCTTACCTCACAATCCGGGAACTTCTTCCGCAGAACATAGTGCATGTTCGCAAAACTTAGTGACGAAACAAATACTTTGATCTCACCCTTGTCGGCTTTTGAAAACAACTGT
This sequence comes from Flammeovirgaceae bacterium UBA2366, assembly GCA_002344065.1. GTDB lineage: Bacteria > Bacteroidota > Bacteroidia > Cytophagales > Cyclobacteriaceae > UBA2336. The sequence goes on along the minus strand of DDTK01000007.1, from coordinate 89,494 downwards.
GCTGAAGATTTGTAAAATGGCTGGCGTTCACCCAGTAAATCCAATACCACATCGGTATCAACAAAAACCCGCTCCATCATTTGTATTTACGCTCCAAAAAATCGGAATACCCGTGTTTGTATTCCATCCGTTCACCTTTCAAAACACCGGAAAGGTTTTTCACCAAGGGGGTTATCTCATCCTGCTCCTGCTGAGTGATTTTTTCGAGATAGTTCTCAATCATCCGCGATAAGCTGGTTTTGCGTTTGCGGGCATAGTTTTTTCCCTTTTCGATGGTTTTCTTACTGAGTTTTAAGGTGAGTTTAACTTCTTCCATACCAGGTTTTGCTACGTACAAAAATAAACTATAAATACGTACCAGCAAGTTCCGCCCACCCAGTTAAATTTGTGAGTATTTAGCTTGTTTATGAAATTTAAGCATCAGGAATTTTCTCGCGCTCTATTAAAATCTTTGTATGAGGCTATTCTTCGTCCACGATTGATCGAAGAAAAAATGCTCATTCTTCTCCGGCAGAATAAAATCAGTAAATGGTTTAGTGGTATTGGCCAGGAAGCTATAGCGGTAGGGTTAACCGAAGCATTGGAAAAAGATGAATACATTTTACCCATGCACCGCAACCTGGGCGTTTTCACTTCGCGCAACATGCCGTTGGAGCGATTGTTTGCGCAGTGGCAGGGAACCATGATGGGTTACACCAAAGGCCGCGACCGCTCCTTTCATTTCGGTACCAATGAACATCACATTGTCGGCATGATCTCACACCTGGGGCCTCAAAATGGTGTGGCTGATGGCATCGCTTTGGCGACAAAACTGAAAAAAGAAAAGAAAGTAACCGCTGTGTTCAATGGCGATGGCGGAACCAGCGAAGGCGATTTTCACGAAGCAGTGAACGTTGCGGCCGTGTGGGATCTCCCCGTAATATTTGTGATTGAGAATAATGGGTACGGATTGTCCACACCCAGCAACGAACAATTCCGATGTAAAAGTTTTGTCGATAAAGCTATCGGGTATGGAATAGAAGGCGTTCAGGTTGACGGGAACAACATTCTTGAGGTCTACTCCACCGTAAAAAAAATCGCTGAAGACATTCGCAAAAATCCCCGCCCAATACTGCTTGAGTGTATTACCTTCCGCATGCGCGGCCATGAAGAAGCCTCCGGCACGAAATACGTTCCACAAGAACTGATGGACACCTGGGCAAAGAAAGACCCGGTGGAGAATTACGAAAAGTTTCTGTTGACCGAAAGTATACTCGATCAAAAGGAGGTCGATACCATCCGAAAAAAAATAAAAAAAGAAATTGAAGCCGGGTTGGAAACAGCCTTTGCCGAAACCCATCCGGAAGCAAACACAGAAACTGAAACAAATGATGTGTATGCTCCTTTTACACCAGCGATTACCTCGCCTTCGGGTAAGACCTCCGAGAAAAGATTTATCGATGCCATCAGCGATGGGCTTCGTCAAAGCATGGAGCGTCACCACAACCTGGTGTTGATGGGACAAGACATTGCCGATTATGGTGGCGTATTTAAAATTACTGATGGCTTTGTAAAACAATTTGGAAAAGCGCGCGTACGCAACACTCCCATATGTGAGTCGGCCATATTGGGTGCCGGACTTGGTCTTTCCATAAAAGGAATGAAGGCTATGGTGGAAATGCAGTTTGCAGATTTCGTGTCGGAAGGCATCACACAAATTGTTAACAACCTGGCCAAGGCACATTGGCGATGGGGACAAAATGCTGATGTGGTGGTGCGCATGCCCACCGGTGCCGGAACCGCAGCAGGGCCATTTCATTCCCAAAGCAATGAAGCCTGGTTTTTTCACACCCCCGGTTTAAAAGTGGTTTATCCATCCAATCCGCACGATGCAAAAGGCTTGCTCTGTGCATCGTTCGAAGATCCAAACCCGGTGATGTATTTTGAACACAAACTGTTGTACCGTTCCATCAAAGAAATGGTACCTGATGATTACTACACCGTTGAAATTGGAAAAGCTAAGTTGGTAAGCGAAGGCAATGACGTTTCGATTATCACTTACGGAATGGGCGTACACTGGGCGAAAGAACTAATGGAAAGTATGCCCGAAGTTCAGGCAGATGTTCTCGACCTGCGTACCTTGCTGCCATGGGATAAGGAAGCCGTACTACAAACGGTGAAGAAAACCAATCGTGTGATCATCCTTCATGAAGACACCTTAACCGGTGGCATTGGTGCTGAAATCAGTGCGTGGATTAATGAACACTGTTTTAAACACCTGGATGCCCCCGTGATGCGGGTGGCTAGTCTTGATACACCCATACCTTTTGCACCAACCCTGGAACAAAATTTTTTGGCTAAAGGCCGTTTAAAAAGTAAGCTTTCGGAATTGCTGGCGTTTTAAAAAAGGATTGAGGAAATCTTCAGACTGATCTCCACTGCCTGATTTTTACTATCTTAGCACGTTTCAGCGGCATTTTTTGAGCCCTTTAAAGCAGCATACCGCCACCCCCTCATTCAGGCCTATTTTTATGGGCGTGGTGTTATTCCTGTTTATACTAAACACGCCTTCTTTTTCACAAAACACGAAGGGTGATCAACCCTCAAAACCTTCACGCGAAACCCGGTTTAAATCAAAACCATCAAAGAGCAAATCAAAAGGTATTGGCAAGCGTGTGAGTCCGCAAGGAAAATCAAGAGCAGCCAGCGCAACCAAAAAAGGAGAAAAAGCAGGAAGGCCTGTTAACCCGATCTATCGTGCTAAATCTCCTCAAGGAAAAGAACGCGCCTGGAAGGGTGACATCACCGGACGAAGAATTCCCGCTACCCGTTCACAATCGAATGAGGCGCGCAATGTTTATCCACAAAGTGGAAAATACATGGGAAGAAAAGGTCCTCCGGAAAAAGATCCTCAATTGAAGTGGCGTGCAGTGGAGCGCCAGCGTGTACAGGTTCGTTCGGCTACCGGCAAAACACGAAACGTTTATCCGCAATACAACAAGTATGTCAACAATCCATCACGAAAGCCACGCCCGATAGAGCGCCCAACTTCAAATGCACCCCAATTGGCGAAACTGAAGAAAATGGGGAGTCAGCCACAACCACCGGATAGAAAACGTGTCGTACCTGCTACTGCATCAAGACCGTATATATCACGAAAAAGTATTAATCCTTATGCTGGCTTTTGGAACCGCAAACAAAAAGGCGAACGCCCATACACCCGCGATATTTCAGGCAGAAGATTACGCACGATAAATTATCAAACACCACCCCAAAAAGTGATGCGGCCAACTACGTCTCCGTATTATGGCAGAAAAGGTGTTGGTGACAAACCCTACAAAGGTCCGGCAGCGGGAAGTTATCGTTCAGCTACTTCTGCATCGAGAGCCTGGAAGGGTGATATTTCCGGTAGAAGAATACGAGGCCGGAATTTTTCAAGTAAGCCTGGTACCGAAGGTGGTGTAATGCTTTCGCGAAAAAGAAAAGCAGGCTATGGTGACAAGCCTTTTAAAGGCATGATGCCCGGTGGTGGTTATCAGTCAGCTACACAGTCTGGAGAAAAAAGAACTGGCAAAGCCCCCTTGCCCGGAAGGGCACCGGGAATTGGCGCCAAGGGAATTGACACCTATCAAGGGAATATTCGCTTTGGAAAATCTTTCGATACACAAGGCGCTGGCTACTCCGGCAATATGAAAGCCCGAAAACCTCTAAAGGGCGGAGGTAGTGTTAGCGGTAAACTCTGGAATAATCAGGGCAGGGCCATCACCGGACGGTATCCGGGTAAAGGTGCCGAACAAGCTGCAACGTATCAGGGCAATATCCGGTTCAGAAAAGGATTTGATGATGTGGGTTCAGACTATACCGGAAATATTAAAGCTAGAAAACCAATGAAAGGTGGCGGAAGTGTGAGTGGTAAACTCTGGAACAACAAAGGTCAGCCTGTGCTTGGTCGCGCACCCGGAAGATCCGATGAGCAGATGGCTACCTATCAGGGTAACATCCGGTTCAGAAAAAGTTTTGACGATGTAGGAGCCGATTACTCAGGAAATATTAAAGCCAGGAAACCCGTGAAGGGCGGAGGCAGCGTAAGCGGAAAATTGTGGAATAACAAAGGGCAACCCATTCTTGGTCGTCCTCCGGGCAAGGACGATGAACGGATGGCATCCTACTCCGGAAACCTGAAAGGTAAAGCACCGCAAAAAGGTGGAGGAAGTATTAGCGGAAAACTTTGGAACAACAAAGAACAACCCCTTCCTGGAAGATATCCACCCGGCAGAAATGATGAACGCATGGCTGCCTTTGGAGGAACCGTTAAGGTGAAGAAAAAAGAACCAAGCAAAGACATTGGCGGATTCCCAGGTAAAATAATGGAGTTCGATCTGCATCCCGACATGCGCGACCAGGGAGAAACTTTTACAGGCTATACCCGCTTATCGCGATTTAAGAAAAACTATGTGCGTAACCCTAATGCCGATGAACTGGCACTGAAGAAAAGGCGGCCAGGGGAATCCACCTACAAAATCGATGGTCTTCAGGTGAAGGTGAAGGAAAAAGATTTTGATAAGAAACCTCATGCTGCCGATGAATCATTACCGGGGATAGGGCCGTCTAAATCATCCATCAAGGCAAGCGAATATGCACGCGGCATAAAAATGGATTGGCGTTATGTACGCAACCCCAGCAGCGATGAAGATGCGTTAAAGGTGAGGGAACCGGGAAAGGCTTTTGCTAAAGTCACCGATTACCAGGGAAACATCAAAATGAAGAAGTATGAACTCTTCACCAAGAAAAAACTACACCCTGATGCCCAGTTTGTTAAGACTAATCAGAACAACGTGAAGGAAGAAAAAAACATGCTCACGAACTTTAAGCTGTTCTGGGCGCGTTTATTTAAGAAAAGCGATACCCAGCCCGAGCACCTGAAAGAAAAGATTCAGAAGCCGCGTTATGACAAACGTGAACAGGGACTGTGGTATGATTGATTGATAACTTATGCAATGGAATAAACTCACGGAGCTTCGTCAGCTTGACGACATCAGTAAAGAATCCGCACAACAAAAAATCCTCATCTTCAAACACAGTACCAAATGCTCAACCAGTCGTGCTATGCTCGACCGGTTAGAACGTAACTGGAAAGAAGATGAGATGAAAGCTATAAAGCCCTATTTCCTTGACTTATTAAGCTATCGTCAAATCTCCAATGCGATTGCGGAAAAATTTAATGTAGAGCATGAATCTCCTCAGGTGATAATTATTCAGGATGATAAAGCAATTTATCATGCATCACATTTTGGAATCAACTACTCCACCATTAAGGATGTTTCTAAAAGTCAAACTCAACCAACTGTTTAACCGAATCATGAAGGCTTAAGGCTACCGGACAATGTAGCGCAATGTCCTTTAGTTTTTCTTTTTGATCATTTGTTGCCACCAAATTTTTCTGTGACAATTTCACCTGAATCTCGGCTATCTTCCGGGGATTTGAACTCATCACTTTAATCACTTCAGTGCGCATACCAGAAATATCTACGCCTTCACGGGCAGCCCAGATGCCCATGGTGGTGAGCATACAGGTGCTTAAAGCTGTGCAAACCAAATCCGTAGGGCTAAAAGCCTCTCCCTTTCCGTTGTTATCAACGGGGGCATCCGTAATAAGCACATTTCCCGATCGCGTATGTGTGGATTCTGTACGCAAACCTCCCAGATATACAGTAGTTAATGTTGTCATGGTTACTAACTTAAATTTGTATTTTGCGTTACTTTAAGACCTAAAGGTATTTCAAAGTTTGCGTAGAATGTGCGGGTTTAAGAGAACTAAAATATTAACGCTGTTGCTTTTTTCAGTCTGTTTTATCGGTTTCGGTCAAACACAGGACAGCTATGAATATCAATCAGAATTTATCTGGGGGATAAGTAAAAATACTTCGGGTGGGTTAATTGGTGGCTTTACCCTTAAGAAAGCGAGAAAACTTAATGATCGGGTTTTTGAAACGTTTGGACTGGAAATAATGAATGTGAAGCATCCCCAGGAGGTGCGCAGGAATTCTATTATCACAGGTAATTTCTTCATTTACGGTAAAAGCAACTACCTGTACGCCTTCCGTTTTCAATATGGCAGGGATATCATACTCTACAAAAAGGCACCCTATCAAGGCGTTGAGATAAAAGCTGTTTTTGCCGCAGGTCCAAGTTTAGGCCTGATTGCCCCGTACTATGTCGAATACTCTCCGGATGGAGGCTTTCAAACCTTTAGGACCCAATATAATTTGGGTATCCCCCCTGATCAGATTTGGGGAACAGGTTATCTTTTTCAAGGATTAGGGGAGTCTAACGTAGCTTTTGGGGGTAATTTAAAGGCCGCATTGAATTTCGAAACCGGAGCAATCAAAAGTTCTGTTTTGGGCTTTGAGGTCGGAACATTACTGGATGCCTATACAAAAGGTATTGAACTTATGCCTTCGGCAGAAAAATATGCCGTTTATCCCACACTTTTCATAACTGTATTCTTCGGAAGCCGCAAATAACATTTTTTTATTTCCGGATTGTGACCTTTTCCTATATTTGGGATTCTATTGCCAAACGTTGAACCTATGGAACCTAAAAAGACAGAAAAAGCGGATCTAACCAACAAATCCTGGTTGTTTTTCAACATCGGATTGGTGATTACTCTGCTTATCGTTGTGATGGCTTTTGAATATGCTTCAAAAGATGATACAGACGCGAAAAATCTAGCCAAGAATCAAAATATTGTAGATGAAATACTGGAGGTTCCGCCTACCGAACAACCACCTCCACCACCACCAAAAATTCAGCAACCTCAGATTATTGAAGTGCCTGATGAAGAAGAAATCAAAGAAGAAATCAAGGTTGAATTTGACGTTGAGGTAACGGAAAACACCAAGGTTGAAGAAATTGTAATCGCCCCGGTTGAAGAAAAAGAAGATGTTGATCAAATCTTTTTAGTGGTGGAAGAAACCGCCACTCCTAAAGGTGGTATGGGTGCCTTTTATAAATACGTAGCCGATAAAATGAAATATCCTGCGCAGGCACGCAGAATGGGTATTGAGGGAAAAGTATTCGTTGAATTCGTAATTAACCGCGATGGTTCGATCACTGATGTAAAAGCCATTAAAGGAATTGGTGCTGGGTGTGATGAAGAGGCCGTGCGCGTGGTACAGAGTGCTCCGGCTTGGAACCCCGGTAAGCAACGCGGTAAGCCTGTACGACAGCGCTATGTTGTGCCGATTACATTTAAGTTGGGATAATAAAGTAATTCAGGTTTTTAGATTTAGAACCCCGCTGCTATTCGCAACGGGGTTTCTTTATTACTGAAAATCAAGGCTCCCACAATACCATTCACTTAAAGAATAAACCCCAGTAAAAATCCGCTAACAATAATAATCGGAGCAGGAATTCGTGTAAACGTAAGCACGCCAAACGTACCGATGGTAAAGGCAAAATTCATAAAGGTGTTATCGAGAGGCTGAAATAATATAATAGCCGCAGCAGCCACAAGGCCTGCACTCGCGGCTGTTAATCCTTCAAGTGATGCGCGAACAGCCCTGTACTTTTTTAAACTATCCCAAAAGCGAATCACAAAGAAAATCAGAAAAGTGCCCGGCAAAAAAATGCCGGCTGCTGACATAAGCGCTCCCAAAAGTTCACCACCAACACCATACTCCCGCATAGAAAGCGAACCAATAAATGCACTGAATGAAAATACCGGGCCGGGTAAAGATTGCGCAACCGCATAACCCGACAAAAACTCATTATGATTCAAGTACTCCTTTTTCCTAAACTCAACGCGTCTTCTTGGTTCAGATTCCTTCTTTACAAATTCAGTATACAATAAAGGGGTTAGGGCCTGGCCTCCTCCAAAAATCAAGCTGCCGTTACGGTAGAAGTTTTCAAACAACAAAACCGGACGAGCTTTAGTAATTCCACCCAATACAGCAGCCAAAACCAGTACGCCAATCCATAACAGAAAATTAGACCACTGAATTTCAATTTTTTTCTTAATCTCCTTAGGCTGATTTTTAAATTTCAAAGCTGTTGTAAGCCCTGCAACCAACAGAATAACCGGAAAGATAAACGGGGTTTGAATAAAATAGGAAACCAAGGCAGCCGCAACCATAATAATGCCCCCGGTCTTTGTATGGATTGTTTTTAAACTGATGCTATACGCAGCATAGCTTACAAAACCAACGGCAATGGGTTGAATAAATCGGGTGAACTCCAACGAAAAATCTTTCTCCTGAATAGTAGAAAGAAAAATTCCGGCAAATGCCATAAACAATACTGATGGTAAAATCCAAACCAGTAGGGTGAGATAAGCAAGATTAGGTCCACCGATTTTAAATCCGAGTGCAGTAAGGGTTTGCGTAGAACTTGGACCGGGTAAAATCTGGCAAAGAGAGTTTAGTTCCATCAACTCGGCTGCCGAAAGGTAGTTGCGTTTTTTAACTAATACTTTTTGAAAATGACCAAGATGTGCCTGTGGACCTCCAAACGTTGTAAGGGCGAGCCAGAGCACGTCTTTCAGAAAAATGTAATATCGGACTCGCTTAAACAAGAGCGCTCCTCAAGATTATTTTTTCTTCAAACCTATTTCCGCCAGACGCTCATCCAGGAATTCTCCTGCTGTAATATCAGGCCATAGTTTCGGGTGCTCCACATCCACACAACCGGGCAATGCTGCCAAACTCATCTCGCTTCGTGGATGCATAAAGAAAGGTATGGAGAACCGCGGGGTATTCATTTTTTCACGTGGCGGATTAACTACCCGGTGAATCGTAGACTTAAGTTTCTTGTTGGTATGGCGCTCCAGCATATCGCCAACATTAACCACGAGTTGTTCGGGCAAGGCTGTAATCGGAATCCACTTGCCATCCCTGCGCAGCACCTGCAAACCATCGGCACTGGCGCCCATCAATAACGTAATAAGGTTAATATCGCCATGCTCTGCAGCACGCACAGCATCGGCTGGCACGGCCTCCGGATTTTCAATAGGGAAATAATGAATAGGGCGCAAAATGCTATTGCCATGACGCACCTTCGCATCGAAATAATTTTCGGGTAAACCGAGATAAAGTGCAATGGCGCGCAGCATATACACACCGGTTTTTTCCAGCCTGCGGTAAACCTCCAATCCAATGGCTTTAAACTCTGGAATTTCATCGGGCCACACGTTGGCCGGGTATTCTTTTTTTATCGGATCATCATCCTCCACCTCCTGACCGATGTGATAAAACTCCTTTAAGTCACCGGTATTGCGCCCTTTGGCATGCTCTTTTCCCTTGCCAATGTACCCACGCTGACCGGCCAAACCGGGTATTTCGTATTTCTGCTTCACAGCATCGGGCAGTGCAAAAAATTTCTTAATTACTTCGTATAGTTTAGCCGACAAGTCATCGGTGAGGTAGTGATTTTTTATAGCTACAAAGCCGATATTGTTATAGGCTGCGCCCAAGTCGGCTACAAATTTTTTCTTTTTTGCTTCATCTCCACTGGTAAAATCGGCCAGGTCAAGAGAAGGCACTTCATCGTAAAGTATTTCGCTCATACCGTTGGTATTATGTCCATGTGCAAGCTAAGTATTTTTAAGTAAATTTACCTTGCCCACGTATATCAACTGGCTCCTGCCTTTACTGCACGTGAATACTTAAACAAAAGAAATCATGAAGAAGACCAATCGTAGAGAATTTGTTCAAACTGCCGTTCGGGCTACGGTTATCACAACTGTTGGTGTGCCCTTTATAGCTTGTGCTTCTAAACCCAATACGGAAACAGAAGAAACAGAAAAAAATACATTACCCATACTGAAGTTTTCACAAATTAAACTGCCCTATGAATATGCTGCTTTGGAGCCAAGTATTGATGCGCAGACTATGGATATTCATTACAATAAGCATCATGCAGCATATGTGAAAAATGTTAATGAGGCGATTGAAGCAGAGAAAATTACGTTTAATACGGAACTTGAATTCTTTTCCAACACTTCAAAACTCTCAGCCAAAGCGCGTAATAATGGTGGTGGCGTTTGGAATCACAACTTCTTTTGGCAAGTAATGAAGCCCGGTGGCGGTACTCCTTCCGGCAAACTGGCCAATGCCATAAATGGAAGTTTTGAATCCTTTGAAAAATTTAAAGAACAATTTACTACAGCAGCGATGACACGCTTTGGATCAGGCTGGGCCTGGTTAGTGAACGACAATGGAAAACTAAAAATTGGCTCCACACCAAACCAGGATAACCCATTGATGGACATCAGCGATTTTAAAGGCACGCCTCTGCTTGCGCTGGATGTTTGGGAACATGCGTACTATTTAAAATACCAGAACAAGCGCAATGAGTACGTAGCGAATTGGTGGAATGTGGTGAACTGGGATGAGGTGGCGAGTAGGTTAAGTTGAGGGATTTAATTTGTGTACATTAACAGAATAGTTGTTCCTGGTTGAACAATGCTAGTTGAACAAACGAATCATTGAAGGTTTAACAGGGGAAAGAATCCTAATCCGTTGTTGGTGCTCTCCAACGAAGGTGGAGTTGTTGCCAGCCATAGGGTTAGACAATAGAGTCAACGGATAACTATACAGGTTTAACCATATAAATTATGAGACATCTGATAATAGTAGCTGTGCTTAGCACTTGCTCTGTGCTGTCATCGTTCGGACAAACGAACGACACAATTAAAACTGATACTGGACTTAAGTACTTTTTGACTAAGAAGGGAACCGGTTCAAAAGTAAAACCAGGATGGACTGCAATACAGCATTATACCCTTTATTTACTCAACGGGACAAAGATTGAATCGTCTCTAGACTCTAATACCCCATTCTCATTTCAATATCCATCCAAAGGTGTTATTAAAGGAATGAATGAGGCTATTTCATTGATGAATGTGGGAGACAAAGGGACGTTCATAATGCCCCCTGACTTAGCCTATGGTGACAATAATTCTGACCCTTCGATACCCCCTAACTCCACCTTGATTTTTGAGATCGAATTTCTTGATGTACGAGAAAAGACATTAAGCATGGAACTATATGCAGCGTTATTTGACCAACCTATAACAGCTGAGTCTGCACCGAAAATAAATGAAGCATTAGACCTATTCGAAAAGTTAAAAACTACTAACTTCAATGACTTATATGTGGGAGAAAGCGATATCAATTCACTTGGATACCGACTTTTGAAAAAATTTCCATTAGCTTCAATAGAAATATTTAAGATAAACACTCAGTTGTTCCCAAAATCCGCTAATGTATACGACAGTCTTGGAGAAGCTTACGTGTCTATTGGTGATAAAGAGAATGCGATTAGTAACTTTGAAAAATCGTTACAATTGAATCCTAAAAATACTAACGCAATTGTACAGCTAGGTAAATTGAAGAATTGAGTAGCCCTGCGACTGATAACAACGTGTTTATGCCATCCTCGCCCTTGGTGTTCTTCACCAACAACATTGAGTTAACCAAAGCTTTGTTGGAGAAGAACTCCAACAAAGGCGGAAGACAATCGTGATTAATTTGCAAAAAAAAATCTTGTAGCTACGGAAAGTTTAACACCTATATTCTATGAAAGTAAAAATGATAATATTCTTTGGACTCTTTCTGTTCACACAATGCAACCAAAAGAAAAATGACTCAATAATCTTAGAAAAGGTATTGGCTGACTATTGTGAAGGAATAAGAACCTTTGACTTGAACAAATTAAACGCTTTAACAACAAAAGACTTCGTGTTTTTCGAGAATGGAAAAATTTGGACCAATGACAGTCTTGTTAAAAGTAAAGACAAGTTTAAGTCAATTGTTGGAGAATGGAAATTTGACAACGTAAAAGTAACTATTGACAACTCAAGCGGGTATATGATTTACTACAACCGGAGCAACTTTATTGTAAATGATACCTTAAGTTGGACTTTCGACCGATTAGAAAGTGCGACTTTTAAGAAAATTGATGGCATCTGGAAACTAAATTCTCTCCACTCGACAATTAAAAAATAGGTGGTTTCCGCGTTACAAAAAGTTTATGTCTGCAGCAGGTGGCTTGTAGCGTGAAGTTTAGTTTTATTAATTCAATTTCGTAACCGTTGAAATGACGCCCTTCGAAGACTCAAGTCGTATATAAACACAAACGTTGACAGCCCTATACATCTAGCCTCCTTTCCCACAATGCCTGAAACCAAAACCTTCCTCCAAGCCGAATGGCGCAAACTGGCCATGGCCAACTATGCGGTTAAACCGGAGTTGCTCTTGCCGTTTGTACCCGCCAAAACAGAACTGGATTTCTGGAACAACACCTGCTACGTAAGCCTGGTGGGGTTCATGTTTTTGAATACGCGTGTGCTGGGCATTCAGGTGCCGTTTCATGTTAACTTTGAAGAGGTGAACCTGCGCTTTTATGTTCGGTACCATGATCAGGGCGAATGGAAGCGGGGGGTGGTGTTTATCAAAGAGATTGTGCCACGCGCTGCCCTAACCTTTGTAGCCAACACGCTATATGGTGAACACTACGAAACCCTGCCCATGCAACACACCTGGAAAACCGAAGCCGACCGGTTATTGATTAATTACCGCTGGAAGAAATCAGCGTGGCATACCTTTTCCGTTGAAGCGGACCCAAACGCTGTTCCGTTGGAGGCCGAAAGTGAAGCTGAATTTATCACCGAGCATTACTGGGGTTATACAAAAATCAACACACACAAAACCTCCGAATACCAGGTGGAGCATCCGCGGTGGGAAACTTACCCAACCCGGAACTATGCGATTGATGTTGACTTCGGGAAAGTGTACGGACCAGAATTTTCATTTCTCTCAACCGAAAAACCGGTTTCCGTGTTTTTGGCAGAGGGTTCTGAAATAAAAGTAAAAGTACGTTCTATGAACTTGTTGTTAAAAACGGAAAGTTAACGGCCGTACATCCCCGGCTTAGCGATATTGAGTTTACACCCATTATGGCCGACTTGTTTTCCGGAAATCGGTTTTTCATGGGGTTGGCACAATTTGAACGTAACACACAAAAGATAACCGCTTTAAAAATTTCCAGCGGACGTGTAAGAAATCTGGTGTTTGAAAAAGTAAAAGATTAAGCGACTACTCAAAATAGGGTATAACAAAAAAAGACTTACCTTCAATCATGGATCAGGCTCAAAACAGCAATCTAGTGCGCAAACCAACCCCTTGGTTCATGGTGCTTGCGTTAGTATTGGGTCTGCTTTCGCTCATCTCATCTCCCACCACATCCGTAAATCACACCGCTCAATATACAAAGACTGAGCTTTACCAACATGCCAGCACCAGCAAACGTCTGGCTTGTTACCATGATCAATCTGATTTATCTTCTATTAAAGATTATTCTTCGGTCAATTGTACTCCCGCTTTACTTGTAGCAACATACAGCCAAAAGGCATCTGTTCAGTTTAAGAAATACGCAAAAAATCTTAATGCTATACAGTTTCAAGCGTTCATGCCCTACACCCCACGAAGCATGACCGAAAGCTTTACACCTTCTCTTCGGGGATAATTCCTCCATCGCCAATTCGTTGGCAATCCGAAAAAGTAATACTTAAATCTTTGTCAGGGCCTTAATGCCTACAGGCAAGCAATCTCATTTGTTATGAATAAATTTCAGCAGGTGCTGCGAATAGCAGGCCTGGTTATACTAATACTTCTAGCCTCGTCCGGGTTAGGCTTTGGATTTTTTCTGTCCAACCGCGAACGGTACCAGAATAAAGAAATCCGAATAGAGCGGGTTGATGAAAAAGAAAATGAAGAGCAACAGGAAATGAAAAAAATAAAGAAATCGTAGCTGGTAAAAGAATTATCCCGGCATTAAAAATAACCGGGATAATTCATTTAACCCAAAAAAGTCATTAGACTTTTTTGCACTACGTGCCGACAATTGAAAATGAAGAAGTTGCAGGAAGTATTGTAAAGTAAGCGTTTCTTCATTTTCAATGTCGGGGTTAAACCCTGACAATACTGACGACACCGTCAGTATTCGTCAACTAATGGCTACTCATGAATTTTTCTAATGACAATTTTGGGTTTAATAATTCTTATAAAACTCCTTCAGCTTTGTGACCAACTGATCATAAATCGGGCGGGTGAAGGCAATGAACAGTTCTTGTGGTTGGGGTGGTAATTGTTCCTTTTGTTTACTGATCTCTAACTGACGCGGTGTTAAGGCGCGCTCATCACCATTAAAGGTTGCCCATTCCGATACCCACACAAATTCTCCCGGCATTTTTTCAACAGAGAGAATCCGGCTACCCGGTAATTCAAGGATTTGAAAATTAACCGTTCCTTTTGAAGTAGTGGTTTTACGCGAGTAGTAATAGGTGGCTTTAACTGAACCGTAAATTTTAACAGTATCACCTGAAATCGAAATGGAGCGATTCAATTTATCAGCCAAAGTATAGAACAGTTTTTCCTGATGCCAAGCGTTCACACTTTTAGCCCCTCCGTTTCCACTTCCTTTGCCTTTGTTGTCATTCTTCTTGTCTGGGCCTTTACCCTTTTGGTCTTCACAGGTACCCAGCACATCGCCATGCGCCAAATGTGCGTTCAGCGCATTTCTTGAAATAGTCAAGGTATGCTTGGCTGCCGGGTTACCGGGCGGAATATGGCAAACGGTTACACGATCTTTCTCATCAATTTTTTCCTCAAAGTCATCATCCCCCGGAAGTGGATCCGGGTCTTTCGGCTTTTCATCTTTCGGGTCTTCTTTCTTATCATCTTTGGGTTGATCTTCCTTAGGCTGATCTTTCGGTTCTTCCTTCTTATCATCTACCGGATCTTTCGGTTTTTCATCCTTAGGTTTTTCCACAGGCTTTTCAGACTCCTTAGGCTTATCCGTTCCATCAACAGGCTTCTCCACTCCTCCGGGTGATTGAGTCACGTAAGTAGCCAGCACAATACTGTCTCTTACCAGGGCATATTCCTTTTCATAAAGAAATACTTCACCCACAGCAAAATCATCAAATGCAATTTTTACCACATGATCGGGTGTGAGGTTAATAGTTTGAGCTTCTTTAAGCGTATAAAATTTAACAAATTCATTAATGGGAGTGCTGTGCAAAAATTCAGAGACCTTATCATTAAAAAATTCGGCACTCACGCTAATGTTGCGTGCCTGAACGGGAATGGGCTCTACCAACACTTTTACCGTTGCCGCCCACAGCGAAGCTTTCAGCATATCCTGAACATCTTTATACCCGGGCACAAAAACTTCTACCTGCTGAAAGTGCCGGTAAGCTTCTTTTGCTTTATCGCGATTATTTACCGCCAGTGCTGCTACGCCAGCATTATAGCGTTCGGCAGCTGCCTGTTGTTTGGCGTCTGCCAGTTTATCATAATAACTTATTGGATTGGGAATAACGCGCAAAGCACCTGGCGAACGCCTGATCTCATCGTACATCACGTTAATCGTGGTATAGGCATTTACCACATTCGACCATTTGAACTGGGCATTTGATGCCAGCGCAGCTTTTGCCTGATCATCGTAGTACGCTACCGCCAGCGGATACGCCTCACGCAGGGTTTCAATCGATTTTTTATGATTCTGATCTCTTCGTAAACGATTAACAGATGTCATTACAGCATCGTAATAATTGCCCCGGACAAAGGACTTTTTACCGGACGAGCATGAATCAAAAACCAGCAAAGCAATCAGCAGAAAGCCGGACAGGATAGGTAAAATGGTCTTCATGGGCGCTAAATTTTACATGAAGGTACACAATTCGCTAAAATGTGTGATTGAAACTTTCTGAGAAGCCGGCTCACCTGTAATGCTGTCCACCTACTCTACCCTGATAAATATCATTAACGCAACGTTCTTCTATCATTCTTTTACAACCTCCCCAAAAATAACTTGGCGATGTACTGTTATCTCAATGAGATTACTATGAAATACATCTTCCTTTTTATTCTACTCATCCACGGACTGATTCACCTGATGGGCTTTGCCAAGGCTTTTCAGCTCGCTACCATTGAAAACATTGTTTCTCCGATTTCCAAACCAGCCGGAGCAGTCTGGTTAATGGTTACCCTTTTGTTCCTGATCACCTGTGCCGGCTTTTTTATGGACAAATCGTTCTGGCCTGTTGCTGCAATTGTAGCATCATTGTTATCTCAACTAATCATAATAATGGTTTGGAAAGATGCCCCGTGGGGAACCCTCGCCAATGTGATTATCCTTGTGGTGGCTGTTCCGGCTTACGCAAATTTTCAATTTCAAAAAATGGTCGATAAAGAAATTGATGCACTGCTAAACAATGTGGCCAGTCAACCTTTCGTTGCGACACAACGTGAATCGGAAAACTTACCCGAACCTGTTCAGCAATGGCTTAGAAAGTCTGTAGTGGCGGATAAAGAACCTGTGCACAGTGCGCGTATCAAACAAACCGGCCGCATGCGCACCGCACCCGATAGTAAGTGGATGAACTTCAAAGCAACCCAATACTACGATTTTAATATTCCAGCTTTTGTTTGGACTACACACGTGGAAATGATACCTATGATAAACATGGTCGGTCGGGATAAATTTACCACTGGTGAAGGTGAGATGTTGATCAAATTTCTGTCGCTTATTCCTGTGGTGAATGAAGCCAATAATGAGAAAATAAATTCCGGAACCATGCTACGGTATTTGGGCGAACTGATTTGGTTTCCATCTACTGTGTTAAGTCCCTATATCACATGGGAAGAAATTGATTCACGAACAGCAAAAGCTACCATGCAATACAAAAACACTACCGCTCAGGGAATATTCTTTTTTACAGAGCATGGTGACATTGCAGCCTTTGAAGCCCAGCGATATTATGGCGGGGGAGCTGAGGCCAAACTTGAAACCTGGAGAGTAGAGGTTATGGATTATAAACTTTTTGATGACGTTCGGGTGCCTTATAAAAATCGGGTAATCTGGAAGTTAGATGAAGGAGATTTCAACTGGCTGGAATTGGAAATCACTGCGCTTGAAACCAATAACCCAACCCGATTTGAGAAGCAGAATTTTTAATCAGGCTGAATTTCTGGCTGCATTAATAATTCCAAACATGCAACGCAGTATCAGTTTTTGATATTGCTTCACATATTTTTTATCCTCACCACTTCTCAACCGTTGTAGCGCAAATTGTTGCATGACAATAAGCGGCATTACAATACGCTCGCGCAGTTTTACCGATGCACGGTTTACCGGGTTATTTTCCATCAACTCATCCAGGTCGGCAACCTGCAGTACTTGCTTTCGCGAAAGCGTATACTCATCGAACATCTTTTTCCAGAAGGCGCCAAATTCTTCATCGCGGGCCAGGTATTTGGTAGCCGGATAATAGGTTTTTGTCAGCGACATCATACTGTTGCCCATCAGGGTGCGAAAAAACAATGAGCGCTTGTATAAGTTTTTCAGTTGCGTGAAATGTCCTCGCTTTTTCATTTCCTCCAGGGCAGAGCCTACACCATAAAAGCCTGGAATGTTTTGTTTCATCTGCGCCCATGCACCTACAAAGGGAATGGCACGCAAGTCTTCAAACTTTAATCCATCAGATGCATTTCGTTTTACAGGGCGTGAGCCAATGTTGGTTTCGCCAAAAAAAGCAAGTGGTGTAACCTTTTCAAGATAGGGTACAAACCGGGGATGATGTTTGAGGTCTAGATACGCTTTGTATCCGGCCTCCGCCAGATCATCCAGCAAGGCCTTGTCTTCCCGATTCAGATCACTGGCTTCCTCACCAAATACTTCACGCTCAACACCAGCCGAAAGAAGTTGCTCGAGGTTAAACCGGCATGAATTTATTTTTCCAAAACCCGAGCTTATGGTTTGTCCTTGTACCGTAAGCTGCACTTCATGATCTTCTATTGAACTTCCGAGTGATGCATAAAAATCATGCGTGTTGCCACCGCCCCGCGCGGGCGGGCCGCCACGGCCATCAAAAAACACTACGGTAATATCATACTCGCGTGAAATACGGGTAAGGTTTTCCTTCGCCCTGAAAATAGACCAGTTAGCCCGTAGGTAGCCGCCATCTTTGGTACCATCAGAAAATCCAAGCATAATGGTTTGTTTATTCCCACGCCTTTGAAGATGCTTTTTATACTCGGGAATACTGTATAATTTTTTCATCACCTCGCCTGCTTCTGCCAGGTCGTCAATGGTTTCAAACAACGGAACTACATCCAGGGCAAGGCCTTGCTTTTTTCCTGCGGCCAACCGTGCCAATTGAAAAACCTGGATGATGTCTACCACAGAGCCACAGTTACTGATGACATACCGATGACACCCAGCTTCTCCACTTTGCTTTTGAATTTGTTCTATCGTATAAACAGAATCAATCAGCTCACGGACAAAAGCATCTTTAACCCTAATTTTTCTAAGATCAGCAGCGGTCGTAAGTATCGATTTTATTTTTTGACCTTCCGTTAGCGCATCAAAGTTTTTGATCTTTAAATGAGTGCGGATTTCATCCCAGGCTTGCATATGCTTTCGACTATCCTGTCGAATGTCCATGCTGGCAAAAAAGAATCCGAACATGTTCACCTTAATGATAAAGGCATCCAGTTCATTAAGAAATAAGCCCTCGTGTTCATTCGTCAATAACTCACGAATTTTTTCCAGGGTACTCAACAACTCATCAGCCTGTTTATAACCTTTACCCGGAAAATAGATGGCCTCGTAAACATTGCGCTCAGCTTCCATGATCAGGACATCCACTCCACGAAAGGTTAACCTGCGCCTCAAGACACGGAGATCGCGGTGATAACATTTCAGAATGGTTTCTTTTAGCCGGGCCGCAACCTTCAGGGTAATATCATGAGTAACGAACGGATTACCGTCACGATCACCCCCGGGCCAAAAACCAATGCGGAACAAATTATAGTTTTTCCATTCGTATGGCTTTAACTCTAATCCATTCAGCAACCGGATTATGATTTCAGGTGCAGCGTGATAGAAAACATTTTCAAGGTACCAGCACAAGCTTACGGCCTCTTCATAGGGTGAGGGTTTCTCACGATTGATAATCGGGGTTTTACCCAGTTGCTGCAACAGCACATTTATACCAGCCAGATCATCTTTGCGGATAGCCTCTTCCAGATCATTGATAATAGCCAGCACCGTACCCGGATAGAATTGCGTGGGGTGAGCGGTTAGCACCACGCGTACGCTAAAATCTTCAAGCTTTTTTTTAAGCTTTTCTTTTTTGTCTTCCGATGAGGCGCGCAGCAATAAGGCCGGCACTGTGCCTTTACCCCGAAGATCATTTACTTTATCAAAGGCAGCATCTTCGATGGAATCGAACAACACGATCTGTCGTTCGGCATATTGGATAAAGCTGAACAGCAGATCAAACTGTTCTTCCCGTGACGCATTGGGCGCAAAATCACTGAAGAACTTTTCGACTATATCCTGCGGATCTTTTCCCAGTTCAAATCCGTCTTCGGCATATTGCTGAACAAACGGCAGCAGCGTACCCGTACGGTAAATGTTGCTGAAGGGAAGGTTGAGAAAAAGGCTATTGTAAATGTGATAGCGGGTGGATACGATTTGATCAAATGCTGAGGCCATGAAACAAATCTAAGTCCGGATTTACAGATTACCCAAAGAATTGACAATCTGTTTTGCTCCCGGGCCGCATGGCCCCGCACATCTGGTCATCGCTGCTTTCTATCCCCGCATCCCCTACCAGTCCAAAGATAGAAAGAGGCGCTGCCCAGATGTGCTGAAAATTTTCAGGCCACTGATTGAAAGGACCGTTACTCTACTACTTCGCCTTTGATGGTGAGCAACACACTGCCTTCACCGGTGTTGGCATCGATTGTAACCGTTTTGGAAAACACTCCTGCTTTAGCAGCATTATACGTAGCTTTCACAAATCCCTTTCCTCCTGATGGAATAGGGTCCTTTGTATACTCCGTTACAGTACAGCCGCACGAAGCTTTCACCGATGATATCACCAGCGCAGCATCACCAGAATTGGTGAATGTAAATTCATGAGCTACCGGTTCATTCAGTTTTATCGTACCAAAATCATGTACGGTTTGATCCCAGCTAAAGGCAGCATCTGCTGTGCTAACAATAGGTGATGTGTTGGTTGTTACAGCCAGTTGTTGGGCTACGGCTACCACCGCTACTATGGTGGCCAGCACTAAAATGATGGATTTTTTCATTGGGGTTAATTGATTTAGTTGAAACATTGATTATTCGATCGATGCTTCAAACCACGGCATTCTCTTCGAAACCCCTTGTTAACAGGTTGCCAATAAATGTTAATGACTTGTTAAACCCTGTTTCCCCGCTGATTTTCCTTGTACTTTTAGGCAGTGAAAAGCTCTACGATCAGGTTTATTGTTGTACTGGCCACCATCAGCATTCTGGGAATTTCTATTACTCAGATTTACTGGGTTAAGCGTGCCTTCGGTTTAAAAGAAGCTGAGTTCGACCGGCAGGTGAACACTGCGTTATTCAACGTGGCCGCTCAAATCTTTTCGCTCAACAATACGCCATCTCCTGCAAATAATCCCGTGAAGCAAATCTCTACCAATTACTATGTGGTGATGGTGAATGGTGAAATTGATGCCAGTCTGCTGGAGTTTTTGTTGCGGTCAGAATTTGAAAAACGAAACATCCAGGCCGATTTTGAATATGGCATATACGACTGCACCCACGAAAAGATGGTGTATGGAAATTATGTTAAGCTTAGTGATAAAGTCAGTAAACGTGAACAAAACCCAAACCTGCCCAAATGGGTGAATGCCGGCTATTATTTTGGTGTGCAGTTTCCTAACCGGGAGGCACAGATTTTAAACCAGATGGGTATTTGGTCATTTTCATCGGCTGTGTTGCTGATTGTGATTATTTTTTTTGGATATACCCTGTTTATTATCCTCAAGCAGAAACGTCTTTCAGAAATCCAGAAAGATTTTATCAACAACATGACACATGAATTCAAAACACCCATCTCCACCATTGCCGTTTCAACAGAGGTGTTGAAAGACAGCAGCATTGTTCAGCAACCTGAGCGTCTCATGCAATACGCTACCATAATCGAAAATGAAAACAAAAGACTGAAACAGCATGTTGAGCGCGTATTACAAATGGCAAGCCTGGACAAAGAAGATGTAGGGTTGAAAAAGGAAATCATCAATCTGCATGACGTTATCGAAGATGTGGTGAACAGCATGCTGGTAGCCCTCAACGAAAAAGATGGCACCATTCAATTACACCTCAATGCGTTATCTCCCGAAATCAAGGCTGATCGTCATCACCTGACAAACGTAATTTTTAACCTGGTAGACAATGCCATTAAATATTGCAGCGGAAAACCAGTGATTACAATTACTACAGCACAACAACCTGGCGGAATCATGCTCACCATTCAGGACAACGGCATAGGCATCAGTGAGGAAAACAAAAAACGCATCTTCCAAAAATTCTATCGGGTACCCACCGGTAACATTCATGATGTAAAAGGTTTTGGACTCGGATTGTATTATGTGAAACAAATTGTAGAGGCTCATCGTGGAAGGATTACAGTTAACAGTCAACCCGGTAACGGCTGCACGTTTACACTTGAGTTACCAACCCCATGAATAAACTGTCAATTTTAGTGGTTGAAGATGATCCCAACCTGGGGTTTGTCATTCAGGATAACCTGGCTTTACAGGGTTATGATGTTTTGCTGGGGCGCGATGGCGAAGAGGGATTGAAGCTATTCCATGAAAAGAAATTTAACCTCTGCATTCTGGATGTGATGATGCCAAAAAAGGATGGCTTCAGTGTAGCACGGGCTATTCGCGAACAAAATCGTGATATTCCGATTTTATTTCTAACCGCCAAAGCCATGACCGAAGACAAACTGGAAGGCTTTCGCACCGGTGCCGATGACTATATCACCAAGCCCTTTAGCCTGGAAGAGTTATTCTGCCGAATTGAGGTTTTTTTAAAGCGTGCACAATCTGCTTCGGCACCGGAAAAAATTATTATGCTCGGTAACTTTATTTTTGACTATTCTAATTTCAGACTAGCCAATCATTTGAGTGAACGAACTCTTACTTCGCGTGAAGCAGAAGTGCTGCGCCTATTGTTTTTAAACCGCAACCGCGTGCTTAAACGCGAAGAGATACTGAAGGCCGTTTGGGGTGATGATGATTATTTTCTTGGCAGAAGTATGGATGTGTTTATTTCCAAGCTGCGCAAATACCTGAAAGATGACCCGCGGATACAAATTGTGAATTATCACGGGGTAGGTTTCAAGCTGGAAATCAATGGACAAAATTGATGCCCGCTAATTCTTATCCCGAATTTCCCGAACAATTTTTATAAGACTATCCACGTGAACGGGCTTTGAAATAAAAGCGTGAACACCTGATTTTTTGGCCAGTGCTACAACCTCTTCCTCATTATCAGAAGAAATCATAACAACGGGTGTCTTTTTGCCTTGTTCTCCATGAACAAAGTTCAGCACCGCATCACCATTCACATAAGGCATGTGTATATCCGTAATGATCAGGTCGTAGTCGTTTTCAGCCAATAAATCCAGGGCCTTTTGGCCGTTGTTAACAAAATGAGCCCCAACCCCTTCGGAAACCAGGGCAACTTCAATGACTTTTAATACAACCTTGTCGTCTTCGCAAACCAGTATTTTCATTGTGCATGGAAACTTATGTGAATCAAATAACCGCGACTAAGTTACACGAATTTCAGGGTGAGAAGTTATTTGCTAAAAATTAATTCGAGATTAATAAACACACCAGTCAACGCTGCGACTGGTCCTCCACACTTTCGGTGAGGTTTGGTGTTTTAGTGGAAAAGGATTCAGGCCACAAAAGCACTAAAAGACCAAATGCTCAATTAATTAAACATTTCCTTCAGCACGGCTATGGATTTAAACTCACCAAGTGAGTCCAAGTGCTCCTTGTAAAAGCGTAGCAATAAATCCAGTATCTCTCTTCGCTGATTGATGCTGATCGATAAGTTGGAAGTATAGTCAGCCAGCATGAGCTCCTGTAGCGTTGACTCAACACGAGCATCTGCAAGACGCCCGGAAAGAACCTCCATAGATTCATGTGCTCCAAACCCCAGCAAACGACTGAGCTTAATCAAAAATATGAGGTGAAAATTTTCATATCCGTGTTCGGCATCATCCAGCGCAATCAGCGAGGAGGAGATGAAGGAATATAGTTCCTGCGCATGGCTCTCATCTTTTACAGCTTTATTCAACAGCTCGTTAATAAACATTGCAATGGCCGATTTCTTTACATCATTATACAGCGAGTGATATTGATGCAGGCACTTGACTTCCTTAATGCGCTTGACCTGGGCGTTCTCTTTATAATACACCACCATGTCCAGCAGCGTAAGGGGCTGGTAAAGAGCAATTTTTCCTTTGGCTGATGATGTGCGAACACCATTCACAATATAGCTCTGCAAGCCAAACAGTTCCGTAAACACATTTACTATGATGGAGGTGTCACCAAATTTGGTAAAACGAAAAACGATGCCCGATGTTTTTTGAAGCATACCTCAATCCCTATTTCATTGACGAGTTCAGTGGTAATTAACCGGACTATCAATTGTGAGTATTCTCATCCGTCCAAACAACGCGTCATGGCGATCCGCCTCAAGCGTAGAAGCAATCCCAATTAGTATAAAAATGAGATTGCTTCGGTCGTGTCCTGCCTACCGGCAGGCAGGCTCCCTCGCAATGACGTCAACTCAGTACTTTAGTATCTTAAACGGATATCATACTATCAATTAATCACGGCTATTTTCCCAACAATACTATCACTGCCATCCTGCGAAACAGCAATAACCAAATACATACCGGTAGCAGCACGCTTTCCGGAATAGTCACGCACATCCCAGGTAGCGGTGCCACCATTGGCGTACGTTTGCCAGATGAGTTTTCCTGAAACATCAGTAACCTTTACAGTTGCGTCCGTTGACAATCCGGAAATGCTCACGTTTCCGGTAAACTCAGCCGTAACCGGATTCGGAAAGATTTTTACCTTATCAAATGCTGGCTGACTGGCCGTAGCATCTGAACGATAGGACACAACTCCCCTTTCTGTCACAAAAAAAACTTCACCCGTTACCGGATGAATTTCAATATCTACTATCCGGTCGGACAGCAATGGGCTATTTGCCGCATTGAAATTATAAATCTGTTTCTCTCCAAACGGATCGAACAACCAAAGGCCCCGCTGTGTGCCCATCCATTTACGGTTGCCACCATCAGCAGCAATAGCGGTTACGGTTTCATCGCGCAATAAAAACCGCCCGTTAAAAATTGGCTTGGCAGAATTTATACTTCCGGAAAAAACCTGGGCCGGATTAGGAAAGTAAGCCACTCCAGCATTGGTGCCCACCCATACCTGACCTTCCCGATCGGCAGTAATAGAAAATACCGAACGACTGGGTAATGCTCCTGATCCCGCCACTTCATTCAGGTATACGTGCTGATTCTTTTCCCGGCTGTAAACCAAAATGCCTCCACCTTGCGCGGGGTTAAGCACCATCCAAACCTGGCCGATTCTATCAACTAAAAGCTCTGTTGGAAATTGTGCTGCTGCAATCGGAAATGAAAAAGACTCCCATGTATTGTCATTTTTTAACAGGTGCAAGGATAACACAGCACCATAGTTGGTTATCCAGAGTCCATCAGGCGCAGAAGCAATAGCTGTAATTCTGTTAGTTGAAAGCGGACTGTTTGCATTAGTATAAATATTACTTGAACTATTCTCCACCACCTGAAGACCGCTGCCGAAAGAGGAAACAAATATTTTTGTTGATTTGAAATCAACATCTGTAACATCCAGCGTGAAAAAAGAAGCTTCCGTACCCCACAAACCTGCAGCGAATACATTTATGTTTTCATTTTTACCGGCCGGTAAAAAGTTTGTAGTGTATCCACCCGAAACAGCAAACAATTGATTGGCGGAGTTCAGGTTCAACCGAAAACCACCTGAAAATGTTGGTCCGTTAGGGATGTAGGACTGAAAACTTCCTGACTTATCAGAGATCAGACCGTTTCGCAAATCACCAATCCAAAATTTTCCAGCGCCATCCTGGTTTGCAAATACAGGTTTTTGAATTTTGTCATCCTGAATTTGTGTCAGGGTTCCGGAAGCATTGAGTGCCCAAAGATTATTCCCTTCTGTAATCAGCAAATTAGTGTTGGCCGTTAATGCATTGAAATCCGAACCGGGAAAATAATCGAGTGACCAGACTCCATTTTGCCTCATGTATAAACCGGCACCATCAATAGCCGCATATACTTTTCCATTGAAAGATGCCACCGACTGAACAACTGCATTAAAGGCCCCCTGGTTAAATCTTTTCCAATTAGCAAAGTCGAGCAGGTTATCCGTTAGCAATCCTGCCAATACACCATTTTGTGTGGCCAAAAAAATACTGTCACCTAAAACAGTAGATTCTCTGATGGCTAATAACTGCCCCGCGGGGCCAAGGTCGCGCCAGGTTTCTTTTACTTCCAACTGCGCCAGATCAAAAACCACTACCCCATAATCAGCAGATAAATATGCAACCCCTCCTTGCACCATAACATGATTTATTTTTTTTGATCCGCTGATGGTTGGTGAATTTTTAAGGCTGCTGTAGGAGATGATTTCGGATGGTCGGATAATATCCAGCATCCCATCTGCATAACTGATGAGCAATTGATTCCGGGTTTGATCAAAAGCTATGGACGTGATGTCCACTCCACTTAAACCATCAAGCTTGGTGAGTGTAGAAAGGCTATTGTCTGTATTAGCAACAACTATTCCGTTTGATGAAGCTGCATAAACCTTCTGTGAACTGACAGCAATGGAGTGGATGGCGTTGTAGGAGTTGTGGATTCGCCAGGTACCAAGCGGAATTTCCTGTGCGTAACAATAATCCATGAACCATGGACCATGAACCATTGCAAAAACAACCCGTAATAAGCAAACGTATTTACCCATTAATCTCATTTCGCCTTTTCATGCCCTCCACAAAACTTCTGCGGCTACGAGCTTCATATTCTGCTTTCTCACCTAGCAGTACCTGTTCGTTGCTCTGGCTTAACCGATAAGAAAACGAAGCAAGCTCACCGGTTCGTGCACAGATAGCATGCACTTTGGTTACAAATTCTGCAATGGCGAGTAACTGGGGCATGGAGCCAAAAGGCTTACCTTCAAAATCCATATCCAGGCCGGCCACAATTACGCGCTTACCTCCGTTGGCCAGGGTATTGCATACATCAATAATAGCATCATCAAAAAACTGGGCTTCGTCAATGCCCACTACATCGCAATCACCGGCTAGCAGTAAAATGTCGCTGGCAAAATTTACAGGCGTTGAACGAATAGCATTCTCGTTATGCGATACAATGTTCTGTTCGTGATAACGCTTATCGGTTACAGGCTTAAAAATTTCAACTTTTTGTTTGGCGATAAGTGCCCGGTTAAGTCTGCGGATAAGTTCCTCCGTTTTTCCGGAGAACATACACCCGCAAATTACTTCAATCCAACCGGCACGGCCGGCCGGGCCTTTTCTACCTAAATGAGGTTCAATAAACATAGGTGCAAGTTAACAGTCCATAACCGATAGTCCATATTTATCCGGGTTAGGGCAGGTAGGTCATATGCGGAAATTTGCTGGTATCCGGAACTTCAATAACAACATCGCCTTTGATTTTTACCTGACAGGCTAAACGCTCACCCGGCCGCAGTAATCCTTGCTTTTGATACCGGCTTTCAGCGGTTGTGTATTCTGTTAACATACTTTCTCCTTCAAGAACGATTGCCTTGCACGTAGTGCATCTTCCCTTCCCCCCGCAGGCATGCATCCAGTCAATGTCCTGATCGTGAATAAGCGCAAGCAGGGATCTTGAAAAATCTGATGATTCAAATGATTTTCCCAGATTCCGTATCACAATTCTTGCCATCTTGCGTTTAAGAGATTAGCCGTAAACATTATTTTTACAGCCAACAAGTATACACGATTAATCGATTATCAACCACTATGGACGAAAAGATCAGCCTTGAAGCAATTGCCTTATACAGTGATGCCTACGCAGACAAAATGCTGAAGAGGTTTTTTGCTGATAAAAGTAGAATTACCGGACAGGAAGTTTTGGTTTTTTCAGATATCCAGCAAATAAATCTGTTCATTGTTCGGGAGTTGTTCAAAACCTGGAAAGAAGAGATTAAAAAACTAAAGAGTCCATTTTTTGATTACGAAAATACGGATGTAAAGGAGGCGCTGGAAGCATTCATGAATGTTCTTTCTAAAAATATTTCAATAGACCAACCTCATTTTGCACCCTTACTTAAAAAATCGGTAAGCCAAACCCTGTTGGTTATTTTTAGCCCATACGATTATTTCTCTATGATTATCGCAGGCACTAATAACAAGTTGAACGTGGATGTTTTCCGTGAAGAGTTAAAGTACCTGCGCATTAACAAAGCCCCTCTGGAAAAACTGCTCCAACATTTTGACGAGAAACAAATAAAAGAAATTTCGGGCAATGAAGCGTTTGCCATGCTGGATCACATTCTGGAGGAAGTGAATTTTACCCCGGAAGATGTTGATTCTTTTATTACCCGCTTTAGTGGTGTGGAGAAACTGGATCCTGAAAAGTTATACGTTAAAAAAATTGAGCCCGCTCCGGTTGCCAAGCCTGGTACACCCCCCAATTCAGATAAACCGGAAAAGCCAACTATACATGATTCGCTGGCACAACAGCCAAAACAGACCCTGGCCGATAACTTCAGAAAGATTGACCGGATCAAAGACCGGCTCACCATCAATCAGAAGTTTATGTTCACCAAAGTTCTTTTCCATGGCGATTTTGAATTGTTCAGCAAGGCCATTGATGACCTCGATCGGTTAGCGGATATGCCAGCCGCCCTGAAGTATATGGAAAGACTGTACGATGAATGGGATCGCGAAAGTGAAGAGTTTCACGAATTCATGGAGATGGTGGAAAAACGATTCAGCTAAAATTAATATCGGTTACAACCGCTGTAACATCTGGCTACGGTGAGCATCCAACTTCAGTAGAATAAACAACAAAATGGTAAAGCTCCACAACGCTGAACCCCCGTAACTAAAAAATGGAAGCGGAATACCAATAACCGGAAACAATCCGATGGTCATGCCAATGTTCA
The DNA here is from genome assembly GCA_002344065.1 of Flammeovirgaceae bacterium UBA2366. Taxonomy (GTDB): domain Bacteria; phylum Bacteroidota; class Bacteroidia; order Cytophagales; family Cyclobacteriaceae; genus UBA2336. The sequence goes on along the minus strand of DDTK01000007.1, from coordinate 61,364 downwards.
CCGCAAAGTGAAAGAAGAAAATACTGGCGACACTGTATCCGTACACGCGGGCAAACCTGCTTTTCTGTCGCTCCGCCAAAAAAATTATCCGTAAGAGCAGGGCCACAAAAAGTACAATGACCACAAAGCTACCCATCCAGCCATGTTCTTCCCCAATGGTGCAAAAAATAAAATCAGTGCTTTGCTCAGGTACAAAATCAAACTTGGTTTGTGTGCCCTTTAAAAACCCCTTTCCTGAAAACCCTCCACTGCCAATGGCAATTTTTGATTGGGTTACATTCCATCCAAAACCAAGCGGATCAGCATCCGGATTAATCAACGCCTTTACCCTGTTTTGCTGATGGGGTTTCAACACATCGGTAATCACATAGTCCACACTTTCAATAACACCAGCAATAAGCAGGGCACCTACCGTAAGAAGCGCAATGCGTTTAATTGATTTTTTACCCAACAGAATAGCCGCAACCAAAATCACACCAATGCCGCCATAGAGGTAAAGTTGATTTTCTACTAAAAGGGTAAGAATAAAAATTATGGCTGCCGCAAGTCCTACCAGTATCAAAAAGGGTGACATTCCTTCCCTAAAAAACACAATCACAAATACCGTAAACACCAACGCGGTTCCTGTGTCTTTCTGGAGCAGAATGAGTACCATCGGTACACCAATCATAATGAACAAAAGTAGTTGGTTACGCAGCCTGTCCATTTTAAAACCAACAGTTCCGATAAACTTCGCTACCGCCAAGGCTGTGGCGAACTTTGCAAACTCAGAAGGTTGCACACCAAATGATCCGATACCCAGCCAGGCTTTATTGCCGCCTACTTCTTTTCCAATTACCGGAACCAGCAGCAACAAGAAAAGTATAGCACCAAAAATCAGGTAAGCTGCCGCTTCGTAAAAACGCATATCAACAATCAGGATGGCCAATATGATGATGGCAGAAGCGGCAATAAATATTAATTGCCGGCCTGAGTTTAGCGAAAGATCAAAAATGCTTTGGTGGGCCGTTTCGTCATAAACAGCCGCGAAAATATTGAACCAGCCCAGAAGCACCATAACCATATAGATCATGACTGTTACCCAATCCATTTTATTCGATATGGCTTCTTCTCTTCTCATTCCATATCCATGTTAACAGGTACTGATTGCGCTGCAGGTGTTGCCCGTACTACGGGATCAAGAAAATCTCCCTTCAGCACATATGCCTCCAGGGGTTTTCTCTTTACTTCTCCGGTTAAATATCTTTCGATCATTAAACTGGCAATAGAAGCGGCAGACCTTCCGCCCCATCCTGCATTTTCAACGTACACCGCGATGGCGATTTTCGGATTTTCTTTTGGCGCAAAAGCCATAAACACTGAGTGATCATAACCATGAGGGTTTTGAGCAGTTCCGGTTTTTCCGCACAGTGTAATGCCAGGAATAATGGCGCGCTGGGCGGTACCGTAAATCGCATCGCTCATGGCATCCTGAACAAAAGTAAAGTACGCGGAATCAATGCCGGTTTCATGACGTACTTTAAAGCGCACATCAATATCAGCACCCTCAACAGCTTTCACTAAATGGGGCGTATAGAAATAACCTTTATTGGCCATAATCGCAGCTAGGTTTGCCATCTGCAAAGGAGTAACCAACATTTCGCCCTGCCCGATGCTGAGAGAATAAATAGTAGAGAACTTCCAGCGCCCTTCGCCATAAATGCGGTTATACAAATTACTGCTTGGCATTTGGCCTCCTTTCTCACTCGGCAAATCAACCCCCAGCGGCTCACCCAATCCAAAACGTTTTACATATCCGCGCCAGTTGTCCAAACCAATTCTTGAATCGGTAAAGGTGTTGGGTGATTTGTTTTGGTTAATGATTCTGCGAAAGGATTGATGAAAATATGGGTTGCATGAGTACTGAATGGCACCATGCAAATTTGTTGGGTTAGGATGATTGTGGCAGTTTACCAGCGAACGATCGCATGGAAAACGTGTATCGTAGGTGAGCACACCTTCCTGCAAGCCGATTAACGATTGAACAATTTTAAAAATTGATCCGGGCGGATACATGGCCATCAACGGCCGGTTAAACAGTGGCTTGGTTGTATCGCTGTTTACCAACATGAAGTTTGAGCTGAACTTCCTGCCGGTTAACATGGAGGGATCATACGATGGCCCTGAAACCATGGCGAGAACTTCACCGGATGAAGGCTCAATAGCCACAACGCTGCCCACCTTGCCGTGCATTAAATACTCACCATATTCCTGCAGCGGGAGATCAATAGAGGTAATGAGATTATGCCCCGGAATGGATAACGTATCAAAAGCGCCATCCTTAAAAGAGCCTTTCTCAATACCTTTTACATTTCGAAGTTTATACTGTACCCCACGCTGACCGCGTAACAGGATTTCATAATAAGCTTCAATTCCGCTTTGTCCGGTATAGTCACCTTGCCGATATAGTTTTGACGAATCACGATCCAATTGTGGTTTGCTTATTTCACTCACATAACCAACAGCATTAGCCAGCGTATTGGTTGCATAGGCGCGGGAAGTACGCGGTTGAATATAAAAACCTTTAAACTCATCGAGTCGCTCCTGAATTTTTGCAAAATCGTAATTGGATAATTGCTTGATAAAGACGGTTGGCTTATACGGTGAATATTCCTTGCGTGCACGCAACTCTTTAAACTTCACGTTCAACTCATCTTGTGTCATGTCAAACACTTCGCAGAAATTTACAGAGTCAAGACTTGTTACCTCTCGCTTAACAATGAGCAGGTCATATTCGGGTGAGTTGTATACTAACAGACTACCATTCCGGTCATAAATCAAACCCCGAAATGGATACTCAATATTTTTCATGATTGAATTGCTGTCGGCCAACTGCGCATACCGATCGTCCAACAATTGAATAAAGAAGAGCTTTACCAGAAAGACGATTCCGGTTAAAACAATAACGATTTGTAATATTTCTTTCCTTCCTTCATTCATGATCTTCTCCCTGGAAAGACATACTCCACAATGAGCATCACCAACAACGTATAGCCCGTGCTGGCTAATACTTTTATAAGGGTATGCCAAAAATAATCAAACCCACCTGCTTCTGTATAAAATAATACCGTATGGTGCAGAAAAATTAAGGGAAGAGCGTACGTACTAAACCATTGCACTCCGTTATTCGCTACACTGGGTAATGCATTGGCATCATAGCCACCTTGTGGGGTTAATCCGGCAAGCCAATAATTGCGTACATACATGATAAAAACACCCGACATCGCATGTAAACCCAGGCTGTCATAAAAAACATCAACTGCAAAACCCATAACAAAACCCAGTGCCATCAGGATAAGCGGGTTTGTTTCCACCGGCATTAACAGTAAATAACCTACGTACAGAAAGCAAAACGCCACATGAAACATGACAGCATTTTTGAGTATGAGAACCTGAAAAAATAGGTAAACAAAAAATACCAGAACTTGTATAACAACCGATCTGTTCATCGCTTCATGTCGGGTATTTGTACTTCAAGGGAATCAAGCTCATGTAGCAAATTGCTCTTCACTACAGAGACAAATGAAAGTTTCCGAAAATCCTGAGCAACCTTAACGCGCAATTCATAAAAAGGTGCCTCTTCACGCAGTTCAATTTTTTCGATTGTACCGATCAATATTCCTTCGGGAAACACACCGCTGTATCCTGAGGTTATGATTGTATCGCCTTCTGCCACCTTTACGTGCCGGGGAATAAATTCAAATTCTACCACTTGCGGATCGCGTCCATCCCATTGAATGGTTCCAAAATGGCCGGTTCGTTTAAGCAGGCCTGAAATACGAAGGTCAATATTTAAAAGTGAAGTTACCACGCTGAAATGAGCAGAAGTCATTTTTACTTTGCCTACCGCACCATACGAACTGATAACTGCCATGCCGGCTACAATTCCATCCTTACTTCCTTTGTTAATGGTAATAAAATTAGTGTAACGATCCGTGGAGTTATTCACCACTTTGGCACTTACAAAATCAAACCGGTTGATGATCTCCTCATCAGTCGTTCTTCCTGACCAAATTTCCTGATTTCGTTGCTCCAGGCTTTTTCTTAAACGCGAGTTCTCTTCCGCCAGCATCACATTCACTTCCCGCAAGGAGAAATAATCGCGCATGTTTTGCGAAAAGTTATTTACCCCGCCTACAAACGTGTTGGATGAATTAAAAAACTGAGCGCCTTGATACTGATTGTTTTGAATAATCAACCAGGCACAGAACAATTCCAAAGCAAGGAAAGTAAAGAAGGCGCGGTATTGATAAAGAAATAAAAATATCCGCTCCATGGAATCACGTCATCAATACAGCACGGAATTGATGTAGATTTTTAAGGGCTGCGCCTGTACCACGAACAACAGCACGAAGTGGATCTTCCGCAACGTGAATGGGCAGTTTGGTTTTCAGGGCAAGTCGTTTATCCAGACCTCGTAACAATGCTCCTCCACCCGTCAGGTAAATGCCGCGTTCATAAATATCGGCAGAAAGTTCCGGAGGGGAAGTTTCCAGTGCTTTTAAAACAGCTTCTTCAAGCTTTGAAACAGACTTGTCCAGTGCAAAAGCTACTTCAGAATATGAAATCTTTATAGTCTTAGGAATACCGGTCATTAAATCGCGACCACGTACTTCGTAGTCATCCGGCCCGTCATCAAGTTCGGTTAGTGCAGAGCCTACTTCAATTTTTATACGTTCGGCTGAGCGCTCACCAATCAATAGGTTATGCTGACGCCTCATGTAATCGAGAATGTCTCTGTTAAAGGTATCGCCAGCCACGCGAATCGACTGATCACAAACTATACCGGAGAGGGCTATCACAGCAATGTCCGTTGTGCCCCCGCCAATATCGACAATCATGTTTCCAATGGGCTGCTCAATGTCGATACCCGTACCAATGGCTGCCGAGATGGGTTCGTAAATCATATACACCTCCTTTGCTCCGGCATGTTCGGCACTATCGCGCACGGCACGCTTTTCAACTTCTGTAATGCCAGAAGGAATACAAATCACCATTCGATAGGAAGGCGGAAACAGGCGCTTGCCCGTATCAATCATCTTGATTAGCCCACGAATCATCAACTCGGCTGCCTGGAAATCGGCAATTACGCCTTCCTTAAGCGGGCGTATGGTTTTGATATGATCGTGTGTCTTTTCATGCATTTGCATGGCCTCGCGACCGATGGCCAATACCTTGTTGGCCGATTTGTCTAAGGCAATAATGGATGGTTCATCGACAACAATCTTGTCTTTGTAAATGATGAGGGTGTTTGCCGTGCCAAGGTCTATAGCAATGTCGCTGGTAAAAAAGTCAAAAAAGCCCATGTATCGGTTTAAAAAATTGGTTTATGGATTAAGGTTTGAATTTACCAAAATATTCATTGGGTGCCCCTTTGCCGTAATATTTTAACTGCTTTTTCGTGATTTTGCCGATCAATGTTTGAAATGGCGGATGCCGGTAAAGACCATAGCCATACCGTTGGCATTGCAGTAGTCGATGGAGTCCTGATCACGAACTGAACCGCCTGGCTGGATCACCGCATTGATACCCTGGTCATGTGCAATTTCTACACAATCGGGAAAAGGGAAAAAAGCATCGGATGCCATTACCGCTCCACTCAGGTTAAATCCAAAAGCTTTGGCCTTTTCTATAGCTTGCTTAAGGGCATCTACACGGGAAGTTTGTCCAACACCGCTTGCCAACAATTGACCATTCACCGCCAGCACAATAGTGTTGGACTTGGTATGCTTGGCAATTTTGCTGGCAAACAGTAAAGCTTTTACCTGATCTTGCGAAGGAGCAATTGTTGTTACAACCTGCAGATCTGTTTCTGCATCTGTTTTCCGATCAGCCTCTTGTTCGATTACGCCATTGAGCAAACTTTTGAATTGAATCTTCTCCGAAAGCGGTTGCTTCTGAAGCAAGAGCATTCTGTTCTTCTTTGATTTAAGTAAGGCAAGAGCATCATCATGATAGGCCGGGGCAATCAGGATTTCAAAAAACAGTTTATTCAATTCTTCAGCAGCATCAACATCAACCGGTTTGTTTGTTGCCAACACTCCGCCAAAAGCAGAAACGGTATCGGCTTGAAAGGCTTTCAGGTAAGCTCCTCTAACTGATGCATCCGTGGCCACACCACATGCATTGGTATGTTTAATGATTACAAAAGCTGTTTCATTTTCAAATTCCTGTAGCAAGTGCACAGCAGCATCAACATCTACCAGGTTGTTGTAGGATAATTCTTTGCCATGAAGCTGTTCGAATAATTCCTCCAGGTTGCCGAAAAACTTTCCTTGTTGATGAGGATTCTCTCCATACCGGAGCGTTCTTCCTTGCTGAACACTTTTCTTAAAAGAAGAAATAGATTGATCCTGATTGAAATAATTAAAAATCGCTGAGTCGTAATGCGAGGTAACATCAAATGCCATGACAGCAAATGCCTTGCGATCTGCCAGATCGGATGAACAGTTCTTTGATTCCAGGAGTTGCAGGGTTTGTGCATATTGCTTTCGTGAGGAAACAATAAGCACATCACTGAAATTTTTTGCTGCACCACGAATCAGTGAAATGCCACCAATGTCAATCTTTTCTATAATCTCCTCTTCCGATCCTCCCGCTGCAACAGTTTCTTCAAAGGGATATAAATCAACAATTACCAGGTCGATGGCTTCGATAGCATGAGCCTTTGCTTCACTAAGGTCGGCTGACTCATTACGCCTGAACAGTATGCCGCCAAAAATTGCCGGATGCAGCGTTTTAACACGGCCGCCAAAAATAGAGGGGTAGCCTGTAAGTGTTTCCACCGGTATTACCGGATAGCCCAGCTTTTCAATGTATTGTTGTGTGCCCCCGGTTGAGACAAACGCTACACCAGCGTTACCCAAAAGGTGCACGATCGGGTCGAGGTTCTCTTTGTTATAGACAGAAATAAGGGCGCGGGCAATCTTACGATTGGACATGATGTAAAAGGATGGTTAGCGAAACCGCAAAAGTAGAAGTAATGGCTTAAGGTTCAAGGCGGACCGGAAAATTTTAGGACTTCTTGCGATTGGCGAGGTAAACCCCTCCGATAATGGCAACCATACCGATATAATGACCCATATACAAACGCTCCCCGTCCAACACGCCCCACATCACCGCCACAATGGGCATTACGTAGGTTACTGAGCTGGCAAAAAGTGGTGTGCTGATTTTTACTAACCGGTTAAAAAGAAATGTAGCGATGGCGGTACTCATCATCCCTAACAACACAATGTAGCCAAAGGCTGGCCATGCGCCTTCATGCGTAGAAAACTTGTCGGTAAAATCGGTGAAGACAAATAGATAAGTAAGCGCCAGCGGACCGATCAGCAACAATGAAACGCTGGTGATAGCCAGTGACCCAACATCGGCAATTTTAAACTTGATGAAGTTCAGGTTTGATCCATACAACACACAAGCAATTACAATCAGTAATGCATAAAGATTAATGCCTTCTATTTTACCTTCCGATCGTGAAAGCATAAGCATAAACGTTCCGGCAAAACCAAGCACAATGCCCACTACAGCGATAACCCGAAAGCGCTGTTTAAAAAGAACCGCACCTATCAGCATGGTAAAGATTGGCGTTAAAGTATTTAAGATTCCGGCAATGGAACTGTCCATGCGGGTTTGCGCCACTGAAAAAAGAAAGGCCGGAATGAAAATACCCATGAGGCCGGAAAGCAATAGCTTGGGGAAATGTCTCGATTTTAGTTCGCGCAACTTTATCAACGCTGCCGGCAACAAGAACAGGGCTGCTGCTGAAACACGCATGGCACCCACTTCATCCGGATCAAAAACTTTTAGTCCCTGTTTAATGAGGATAAACGATGTGCCCCAGATCAGGGAACACGCAATCAGCAAAAAAACGGCAGTGCCTTTTGTAGACTCGGACATAAAGTAAACCGGGTGCAAAGATTGACAAACAGCCAACCATTTCAAATCTGTTTTCTTGCGATTCTAAGCAAGTACATTAACCCCCGAATAGGTTTCGCTTACCTCATCAAGAATGGCGAAGAGTTCAGGTATCTCAAGGGTTTCAACCAGGCGCATCCGGAAAGGTTTAAAATCCGGAACACCTTTAAAATAGTTGGCGTAGTGCCTGCGCATTTCCAATACACCGGTTTTGTCACCCTTCCAGCGAATGGAAAACTCCAGATGCTTTTTGGTTACCTGTACACGCTCGGTAATAGCAGGAGGTAATGGCCGCTCACCATGTTTAATATAGTGTTTGATCTCATTAAAAATCCATGGATAACCAATGGCAGCACGTCCAATCATTACCCCATCAACGCCATAACGATTTTTATATTCCCAGGCCTTTTGTGGTGAGTCGATATCGCCATTGCCAAAAATTGGAATGTGCAGTCGTGGATTTTCTTTTAGCCTTCCGATCAATGTCCAGTCGGCTGAACCTTTATACATCTGCACGCGTGTTCTCCCGTGAACGGTAAGGGCTTGTATTCCGATGTCCTGAAGTCGCTCGGCTACTTCAAGAATATTTTTCGTACCGTCATCCCACCCCAAACGAGTTTTTACCGTAACCGGAAGGTGAGTAGCTTTTACAACCGCTTCCGTCATTTTTACCATCTTCGGAACATCCTGTAACAACGCGGCACCGGCCCCGCGGCAGGCAACATTTTTTACCGGGCAACCATAGTTAATATCTATTAAATCGGGCTGAACAGCTGTGGCAATTTCAGTGGATTGAATCATGTGTTCAATATCGCTGCCAAAAAGTTGTATGCCGATAGGGCGTTCGTATTCAAAAATGTCGAGCTTCTGTTTGCTTTTGGCGGCATCGCGGATCAATCCTTCGGAAGAAATAAACTCCGTATACATCAAATCGGCCCCATTCTCCTTGCATACGGCACGAAATGGCGGATCGCTCACATCCTCCATCGGTGCCAGCAGCAGCGGAAATTCCCCTAATTCTATTTTGCCGATTTTGGCCATAATCAACTTAAATCCATAAACCTCTATACATAAATCTCCAAAGTCTTAAAGACCTGGGAGGTGTTAAAGACTAATTAAACCACAAAGATAATATGTATTTGGAAGGATTTACTGATTTTTGGGCTCCTTCAAAAGAAGGCAAAATTCTATGCATAACGCCAGCGTATCCGACAGGCATCCGTTAGTATCCCTTTTGTTCATCATTATTATGGTGGGCACTGGTTTTTTACTGATTGGGCCTGCTATTGGTCTTGGGGTAGCCTCATTATTTTACGAAGGAGAAGATCTTTTACACGCACTCACTTCCAATCCTGATTACTCTTTATACATTCCCCTTATGATCACCCAAGGCATTGCCAGCTTTGTTGGATTGATTTTGTTTCCCTTGTTGCACATTCGCTTTCTTGAACAAAAACCGCTGCAGCCATTTTTTGCTTTACAGGAACCCTGGTTTGCGCTTATCCCTTTAATCGTCATCATTGGTATCGGCTTTCAGGTTGCCCTTACACCTGTTATTGAGTGGAACATGAATTTCGAGTTTCCGGAATTCATGAAAAATTTTGCTGCGTGGGCACGCGAACGCGAAGATGCATTAATGGAACTCACCAAAGTGCTCACCAATTTTCAATCGCAACGCGATTTAATCATTGGTTTCTTTGTGATTGCCGTCATTCCCGGCATTGGTGAAGAACTTGTTTTCCGCGGACTGATTCAAAATGAACTTAAGCGAAGTACAGGCAATGCACACGTTGCCATTTGGGTGGCTGCCTTTTTGTTCAGCGCAATTCATATGCAATTTTTTGGTTTTCTACCTCGTGTATTGCTGGGAGCATTGTTTGGCTATTTATACCATTGGTCGGGCAATTTACTAATCCCCATGTTTGCCCATTTTTTTCACAATGGTTTCACCCTAATCATGCTTTACCTCTACCAGCAAGGTGTTACGGAGTTGGACATGGATAGCGAAGAAGCCGCACCTTGGCCCTGGGTAGTTACTGGCCTTGTAACAACATTTGTACTTTTGCTTTATTTCAGAAAGCTTTACGCCACCAAACAATCAACCTTTACTCCGTGACGAAAATTTTATCCGGCTATAGTAACCTTACCCAACGATTAGTCACCGCTATTTTAGGAGCGGCCGCCATTATTGCCGGGATTGCCTATAGTGAATGGACCTACTTTTCCGTATTTCTCTTCATCTGTTTTTTCTCCTTGCTTGAGTTTTATAAACTGGCAGGACTTGATGGTTTTATCCCCTTAAAAACCTTAGGCACACTCAGCGGCATTACCCTGTTTACACTTTCATTCTTTATTGAACGCAACACCATTTCTCCGCGGTATTATCTGCTGATCTTTCCATTGGCCTCTCTTGTTTACCTGGTTAAGCTCTATAAAAAAACAGAGCGAAAACCTTTCACCAATATAGCCTATACATTTTTAGGGATATTTTACATCGCGGTTCCGTTTGCCCTTCTCAATCATGCCGCTTTCGAAAATGGATATTACAATTTTGAAATTATCCTGGGGGCATTGCTCATACTTTGGGCAAGTGATACGGGTGCGTACTTTGCCGGTACCCTGTTTGGTAAAACAAAACTCTTTGAACGTATCTCACCTAAAAAATCGTGGGAAGGATTTTGGGGTGGGGCTGCTTTAGCCATTGCCATGACCTATGGTATTAGCCTGTATTTTGAAAGCCTTTCCATAGTGAACTGGTTGATCATTGCCTTGCTGATTATTATTGGAGGAACCTTTGGTGATTTAGTGGAATCATTGTTAAAAAGAAGCATCGAAATAAAGGATTCAGGTGACAGCCTGCCTGGGCATGGTGGTTTTTTAGACCGGTTTGATGGGTTGTTTATTTCAGCACCCTTTATTGCCGCTTATCTTGAAATTTTTTGATAGCATAACCTTTACCGTTCATACCTTTTTCCTTGTAATCCCATAAGGCAGGAATGGAATTTACCCTATCTTTGCAACCGATTTAACGTTCTGTTTTAAGTGATTTAAATCAGATGGCGTTGTTCTAAAAAAACATACTTTTACTGCTACTTTTTAACAACTATGGCATATATAGAACCTGCTCCCCTTAAAGACAAGGAAAACCCATTTGAAGCAATGATGTCACGCTTTCACGAAGCATCACAATTGCTGGGTCTTGAAGAAGAAGTTTACAATGTTTTAAAATCACCCGCCCGACAAGTTATTGTATCCCTTCCGGTAACCATGGATGACGGAAGCATCAGGGTTTTTGAAGGTTACCGGGTTGTACATTCCAATATTCTGGGTCCTTCAAAAGGTGGTATCCGCTACGATCCAAATGTTAACCTGGATGAAGTGAAAGCACTGGCAGCCTGGATGACCTGGAAGTGTGCCGTTGTTGATATACCCTATGGTGGTGCAAAAGGTGGCATAACCTGTAACCCTCGCCAAATGAGTGCCGGTGAAATTGAACGGCTTACCCGTGCATACACCAGCGCGATGATCGACATCTTTGGACCTGACCGTGATATCCCTGCACCTGACATGGGAACAGGCCCACGCGAAATGGCGTGGTTGATGGATGAGTATTCCAAAACACAAGGCATGACCGTAAATGCTGTTGTAACCGGTAAACCATTAGTATTGGGCGGGTCACTCGGAAGAACAGAAGCCACTGGTCGCGGAGTAATGGTTTCCACCATGTCGGCCATGGAAAAAATGAAAATCAATCCATATAAAGCTACATGTGCCGTACAAGGTTTTGGTAACGTGGGTTCCTGGGCTGCACGGCTTTTAGCAGAACGCGGACTCATTGTTCAGGCGGTGAGTGATATTGGTGGCGCGTACTACAATGAAAAAGGAATTGATATTGAAGCGGCTGTTACCTACAGTGCGCAACATAAAGGCTCGCTTGAAGGATTTGGTGGTGCTGAAAAAATTAAAGGTGATGAAATCCTTACCCTTCCGGTAGATGTGTTAGTGCCGGCAGCAACAGAGGATGTGATTAAAGCTTCTAATGCTCCTAACATAAAAGCAAAATTGATAGTAGAAGGAGCTAACGGACCTACATCATCAAAGGCCGATAGCATTATCAATGAAAAAGGAATTATTGTGGTGCCTGATATTTTGGCCAATGCCGGTGGTGTTACCGTATCTTATTTTGAATGGGTTCAAAACCGCTTAGGATATAAGTGGGAAGCAGAGCGGGTTAACCGTAGGTCGGATCGGATCATGAAGGATGCATTCAATAATGTTTACAAAATTGCCAACGAATACAAAGTGTCCATGCGCATAGCCGCGTACATGGTTGCCATTGATAAAGTGGCCAAGACATACAAGTTTCGCGGAGGATATTGATTTCACAATACCTCTTAATAAGGAAAGCAGCGAGGTCACGCTCGCTGCTTTTTTATTTTCAGTAAAGCTAAATGGCTTACCTTTGAGCGTTAAAAGAAATTCTAAATTCACTTACAAACATGACCATACACAAAGAAGGACGCACACTGTTATTTGTATTGTTGATTTTATTTGTGGCCATCATTTGGGCCTTTGACTATTTGTTACCGGAAGCAATACTTGCCCGTAATATCGTGATCGGTGTATGTGGTGTTTTCTACCTGATTGTCCTTCAGTTTTTCAGAAGCCCCATTTTTACGGTGGAGAAAAATCCGAAACATGTTATTGCCCCGGCTGATGGCAAGGTGGTTGTTATTGAAGACGCTGAGGAAACTGAGTACCTTAAAAGCAAACGTAAACAAATCTCTATTTTCATGTCGCCCATTAACGTGCACGTTAATCGCATGCCGGTTGGCGGAAGCATCAGTTACTATCGCTATCATCCTGGAAAATACTTAGTTGCCTGGCACCCGAAATCCAGCACAGAAAATGAACGCACCACGGTGGTGGCTAAAATGGACAACGGTGTTGAGGTGTTGTTTCGTCAGATTGCGGGCGCACTTGCAAGAAGAATTAAATGCTATGTAAATGAAGGCCAAAAACTGGAGCAGGGTCAGGAGTTTGGGTTTATCAAATTTGGTTCCCGGGTGGATATCTTTCTTCCGCTTAATGCAAAAGTTAAGGTAAGCCTGGGTGAGAAAACAACGGGCGGTAAGACCATTATCGCAGAGTTTTAATTCTTAAAGACTTCGTTTAAACTCTCCATTAGCCTTTTATAAATATAAGGCAGACTAACAGGCGTTTATCATCGCTTTGATGCTTATCTTTGAAGATTAATTCCAGTATATTTTTACCTGAATCATGAGCAGAGCTTCATCCTTAAAATTTCCACAAGCACGGCAAGATTTCTTTATTACACTAAACCAACGCGTAAACGACTACTTTAAAACCAATGGCATAAACAAGCATGCAAATGCCGAAATGATTGTTAAAACTTGTGTCATGTTCGCGCTGTATTTTGTTCCCTATACTCTTATTATTTCAAGTACAGTAACTGCCGGCTGGGGTGTATTGGCGCTTGTAGTTGTTATGGGTTTTGGTGTAGCCGGTATCGGTTTGTCCATCATGCATGATGCCAATCATGGAGCGTATTCCAACAAAGCCTGGATTAATAATCTAATTGGTTATTCTTTAAACCTGGTTGGGGCGAATGCCTTTAACTGGAAAGTACAACATAATGTATTGCACCATACCTACACCAACGTGCACGATGCCGATGAAGACATCAGTCCGCGTGGTGTACTGCGTATGCATCCTAACTCCGACTGGAAGCCTATGCACAAATTTCAGCATGTTTATGCCTGGCTCCTGTACGGATTAATGACAATCGTTTGGGTGCTGGTGAAAGATTTTGTTCGGCTGGTGCGCTACCAGAAAGATGGTTTGGTGAAAAAGCAAAAGGCCAACATTGTTACTGAATGGTTAATCCTGCTAGGTACTAAAGCCGTTTATGTAGGCTATATATTCGTTATTCCAGTTTTGCTTTTGCCCTTTGCCTGGTGGCAGATTCTTTTGGGTGTATTGCTGATGCACTACATCGCTGGATTTATTCTGGCCATCATATTTCAACCGGCTCACGTTATCGATGGTACCGAATATCCGGAACCAGATCAAGCGGGTATGTTGGAAAACACATGGGCCATTCATCAACTGCACACCACTACAAACTTTGCTAACCAAAATAAAATACTTTCGTGGTACGTTGGCGGATTAAACTACCAGGTTGAACATCACTTATTTCCGAATGTATGCCATGTGCACTACCGCAAAATTTCAAATATTGTACAGGAAACGGCAAAAGAATTCGGACTGCCATATAAGAGCGAGCCTACATTTATCGGTGCCCTTGCAGGCCACGCCAGGTTGTTGAAAGAACTGGGGAAACAACCAGCAATGCGCTTGTCGGTTAGCTGATTAGTTCGCTACAGCAAGGAATTTTATTCGTCTAACCTTCGGGTACAGTACCTCAAATAAATCAGAAGCAAATACGAGGTAGAATATTCCATGCCGAAGATCAATTTTAAATAAAAAGAAGTGATAGATCAGTAATGGAATGATCACCATTAAATTGATCATAATAAAAACCACAATCTTTGATACAATTGAATAGTTCTCTTCGTTTCGATCGAAAAGAAATTTGAAGATGATCACCGCGCTGAATAGCAGGAGTATATCCAAAAACCTCTCTATAAATTCCGACTGGTTGATGTAATTTCCTGAAAGAATCATGCTTACCATGTTAGCTTGAATTTCCACCCCATAAATATCCGGTAATGATCTTCCTGCAAATCGCTCATTCATTGGAGAATAAAATTTGTCAACCGGGCTTTTATCATATAGGTTGTTGCCCATATATCCCAGCAAAATGATCTTATCTTTTATGAAATTTCCATCGATATTATTCTCAAGCACATCTTCATAATCAATCGTAAAATAGGTTGCATCGTTAATGCTGCTTTCATTGAACAACATCCGATGACCGGTGAAATTAATCTGTTCCTGCGGACGATTTCGCTTTAAATAGGTATTAAAACTTAGCTGATTGTAATTCTTTGCAATTACTGCTGCAAAAGGATAGTGGTGTTCATTTTGAATAACAGTTGAAGAAAAAAATGAACGAACAGTGCCAACCCCGGGATTATCATCTGGTATATTAATATTGGCATAACCTGCAAAGTCAGAAGACAAACTAGCTACATTTTTGGGGAGAACAATCGAGTCTGGAGGGGAGTTATCTTGCCGCGTATAGCCCTGACTTGGAAGGACAATATTTGGTGTGCTCTTAATCACCTGCCACAAATATGCCGCTTCAGCAGAGTCGGTCGCTAACGAAAAATAAACGTCTACCCCAAGCACTTTGGGATTAAGCTGACTTAGTATTTCAATTTGACGGGCAATACCACTTTTTCCTAATGGACCAATATTTACTAAAATAATGTTAGTATCAATCGGGCTTGGCCTATAGCCTCCAGAATAGTAAATATCCGTAAAGTCAAAATCAAGAACAGACTGCTCAAGTGAATCTAAAAGACTGATCTTGCCCACCACCCAGGTAAGCGCATGGGCAAAAATTACTATGAGTACTACAATCAGAACAAATTGCAATGCTTTACGAAACCTTCGCAAAACAACTGACATCATGAAATAACCTGATCAAAAGCTTTGGTAAATCCTTTCATCTCATCCAGTGTACCAATGCTTACGCGACACCATTCTTTATCCTGGTAGTCCCACACCCGTATCTGGTAGCCCTTTTTTTCGGTTTCTTCTAAAATCGTTTTTCCATCTATAGGTGCCGGAAAGAAAACTACGTTAGCCATTGATTTTCCGTACGACCATTTTTTGCTGTCGAGATAATTAAACAGGTGCTGACGCGCCTCCGCATTTTTCTTACGCGTCATCGCCACAAAATCCTTGTCCTCAAGACTGGCTTTTGCTGCGGCCAACCCAGCTTGATTGTTGTTACCCCAAATTTGTTTCTCCGCCATTTTTTTCAACGTATCCGGTTGGCCAATTAAATAGCCCACACGTAAACCAGCCAATCCATAAACTTTCGAAAACGTGCGTGATACAATTACGTTATGTCCTTGCTTCACCAGGTCAACCATTGATTTCTTTTCATGCTGATCGAGGAATTCAATGTAGGCTTCATCGGCAAACACCGTTGCCTTCTTTGCCATTTCCATGCAAAATGATCTTAGTTTATCATTATCCACAATGGTTCCTGTGGGGTTATTCGGGTTCACCACAAAAATGATCTTTGTATCTGGCTTGACAGCCGATGCCATCGCTTCCAGATCGTGCACCATGTTGGCATCCAAATCAACCCGATCCCAACGGGCATTGAATTTTGTAGCATAGTCCATCAGCAACCGGAATGTTGGAAAGGCCGATAGCACAGCACCACCCTCTAATCCGGCCGTCATGCCCGTGAGCGATAATAATTCAGACGAGCCGCAACCCATTAATACAAATTCGGGGGCAACGCCTTCACGTTGAGCAATAACTTTTTTAAGTTCCTGGGCTACGCCATGTGCGTAACGATTACCCTCCGATATACTTTCTACAATGGCTTTGCGCGCCTTATCCGATGGTCCGTAAGGATTTTCATTGGAGCCCAACAGAACAAGTTTGCCATTTCTAAAAGGTTCAATGCCATGCAGTCGCTCTGCCCTACTAACTGGTGCAGCCATCAGTTGGTCTGCTATGGTTAAACTTAGCGGTAATCCCGCACCGGCTGCCAGGGCAGACTTAAGCCATTGTCTTCGTGTTGTCATAATATTATATAGTTTACCACCGTGGTTTTTGATAAAACGTTACATAGGTCTCACCATCCAATACAATCATCGGATCATTATTCTTTGGATGATTTCTTTTTTCCAAAAGATAAGAACCGGAGCCCTGGCCCGCTTGTGAGTTGTAGTAAATGCGAACACCATCATACGACCATGTGCCACGATCGCTGCTCTGTGAATTCGTTCCACCTGCATAGGCGTTTGTATTTACACTCATCGAACTTTCGGCTTCGTATTGATAGCTGCCATCGCCATTCAAGGTAATACAACGTTCTGAAATTCTCCCACCTGAATTGGTGGAAGTTACGTTGGTCCAGCACCATTTACCCACCAGTTCCTGAGCAACACGTCTATTGCCGGCTGCGGATTGAGACTGTCCTGTTCCAGTTGTACCAGCTCCGCCACGAGAATAGGTAAAGCTTTGACCGTTGACCGTTAACGTGAGCTGATTTCCGCTTAATGAATAACCCATAGAGGCACTGCCTTGAGCCGCCTGAAGGATAATGTTGTTGCCAGAAAGTTGATAGCTTAAAGTTTGGCCTGCATATATGCACTGACCATTCTTATTGAATTCAATGATTTCACCATTTCCCGTCCACACGCCCACAATATCGGCTGAGCCGCCCGGTGTTGAGGCTGATGAATTTTTTTGTTGTGTGGGTGGAAGATTTGAAGAAGGTGTAGTGGCTTTCTCTGCACCGGCTTTAGAAAAAACTATACTACCATCAATATCGCCACCAGAAAGGGTAAGGGAGTTTTGTTGCTGGGTGAAGTTGTATTGGGTTGAAGCACCGGAAAGATTCAAGGTGAGTTTATTTCCTGCCACGGTATACTTCATGGGCTCACCGTCAAACTCTCCGGAGCCATCGGCATTTAACTTCAACGTCATTTGATAGCCAAACTGGCTGTTGGTCCAGGTACCCTGAATACCAGAACCCTGCTGAGCTTTTGCCCCGATTTGAGCCAGAATAATAATTGGATTCAGAAGAAGAAAAAGAAAGGAAACCGTGATGTATCTTTTCATAGCCATACCGATTAAGGGTTCCACTAATGTAACAAAACGAATTCCGTAAGGAAAGATCTTTCTTGACAGTCGGGCTAAAACCCCATTAAGATGGGGGGATGGAGAATAATAATCAGATAAACCGCTGAATAATTTGCATGACCTGGGTTAGGTACCGTTCATCTGTTTCGTCAAAATCATTCAGCTTATCACTATCCACATCCAGCACCAGAAAGACCTCTCCGTTCTTAAAAGCCGGCAATACAATTTCCGATTTGGAAGCCGAGCTGCAGGCAATATGACCGGGGAACGCATCTACATCCGGAACAATAATAGTCTTCTTTTCCTTCCACGAGGTGCCGCAAACACCTTTTCCAAAATTAATTCGTGTACAGGCAATAGGGCCCTGAAATGGACCGAGAACAAGTTGGTTGTCTTTTACAAGATAAAATCCAGCCCACAAGAAATTCAGGGTTTGCTTTAAAGCAGCTGCAATGTTCGACAAGTTGGCAACAACATCCGGTTCACCTGAAACCAGTGCTTCGATTTGAGGAACCAATGTTTCGTAACGTTGTTGCTTATCGGTAGAGGTGGAGATGATGAGTTCTTCAGCCATTGTCACGTAAATCTTACAGGTCGTATTATTTTAGTTCTGCTTGTTTTAGAATACTATTTAATGTTCCTCGAGGTACTTCATCAGACAAACGATGGCACGCGATTGTAACAATTCCCCTTTTTTAATTGTGCTTGTAGGTTACGTGGCTTCCTTTTTGTCTTACCGGGAACCACCCATCTGATTCAATAATTCTGATAATCTCCCGATATTTCATGTTAGGAGATCACAATCATCTCAGAATCTGATACCGATTGAGGTATCTCTAATCCCTCATCCTGTAAAACCTCCAAGTGAAGTTTTATTGCTTCGATGATATTAAGTTCGACATCTTCCTTACTCTCTCCTGCAGAGGTACAACCCGGTAAATCTGGAACATATGCACTGTATCCATCAGAACTCCTTTCATAAATAACGAGGTACTTTCTCATAGCTAAAGATATTAAATCTTATCTAAAACCCTTTTTGTTCTGTCATTAATAATATTACCCGTATTTAAGGTAGAGGCAGGTTCAAACAATAAAACCTCTACTTCTTCCTCGGCAATAGGTTTATGCTCAACACCATGGGGTACAATTATAAATTCTCCTTCACCAACCTCTACGGTCTTATCACGAAAGGCCATTTTCAACTTTCCTTTAATTATCAAAAAGAGCTCGTCCTCGTACTCGTGGTGATGCCAGAAAAATTCACCTTTCAATTTAGTGACTTTTACTTGCTGTCCGTTGAGTTCTCCTACAATGCGTGGATTCCAATGATCCGAAAACCTGGCAAATTTTTCTTTGAGGCTAATCTTTTCCATAAACGGGGTGATAAGTAAACAAGATATCGTTCATTACGGTTTCAGTGTGAGAAAGTTTTCCGTTCAACCGTGGCGCGGGAATTCCCTTCCCAAATGTTCTTGGAGAACTGAAAACACGAGCCTCATCCCATAAACCCGCATCCATAAAGAATTTTAAAGTTTGCGCCCCGCCCTCCACCATTACCGAGTGAATGCCGCGTTTGAGTAAATCCCGAAGAAGTTGTGGCAAAAAATCCGCTTCATCCATTCTGGCCAGTATCAGGTTTTTATGTTCTTCGTGCTTCAATACATTATAAATAATGGTTGGCTGACTTCGATCGAACACGTTCAACTTCTCGCTTAGTTTTAAAAACCGATCGACCACAATACGAACTGGGTTTTGTCCGGTCCACTCCCGCACATTCAGTTGTGGGTTATCATGATTTGCCGTTTTTGCACCTACCAAAATTCCATCTTCTTCACTTCTCCATTTATGTACCAACTGACGGGAATATTCGTTACTGATCCATTTCGAATCGTAATTTTCATGGGCCATGAAGCCATCAGCCGTTTGTGCCCATTTCAATAAAATGTATGGACGCCTTTTTTCAACAGCCGTAAAGAAACGTGTATTCAATTCACGGCCTTGCTTATCGAGAATACCGGTGATTACTTCTATGCCTGTTTCCCGTAATTTTTTTATTCCCTCACCCGATACTTTTGGATGAGTGTCAAGGTTGGCAATCACCACCTTCTTCACCCGATGTTTAATCAGCAGATCAACACAGGGTGGTGTTTTTCCAAAATGAGAGCAAGGTTCAAGGTTTACATACACCGTACTTTCTTGCAACAATTCTTGATTGACAACCGATGCAACAGCATTTACTTCCGCATGTGCTTCACCAAATTTTTTGTGCCAACCCTCACCGATAATTTTTCTGTCATGTACAATAACACACCCCACCAGCGGATTCGGGCTAACCGCTCTCCGGCCTAATGCCGCCAGTTCAAGGCAGCGCTGCATAAAAAGTTCGTCCAGGTGGTGATCGTGCTTCTTCATGATTACTTTTACAAGCAGGTATAAACTTACAACAGTTTTCGCGAAGAAAGATTTTAACAAAGCCTATGAACGCAAAAAAACTTTATTCCCATTTCAAACAACAGATTACGTTGGAGGAATCGGCTGAAGAAATTCAACACCTTGCCTTCAGGGTTTTGGAACATGAGCTGGGTTTATCCAATACGGAAATCCTGATGGAAAAGGATATTGGGGTTTCGAATGATGTGCTAACGAAGCTAAACAGTATTGCCACACGCCTGAACAGCCATGAACCACTGCAATACATATTAGGCGATGAAGAATTTATGGGCAAACGATTTCTGGTGAGTCCGGCTGTGTTGATACCCCGCCCCGAAACGGAAGAACTGGTAAGACTTGTTCCCGTTCCGCCACCGGCTTCAACTGACGAACCCCCGATAAAAATACTTGATATTGGAACAGGCAGTGGTTGCATTGCCATTTCGCTAAAGTCGCTGATGCCTCAAGCAGAAGTTTATGCATCTGATGTGAGTGATGAAGCCTTAGCCATTGCCAAAAGCAATGTTGAGCGACTGGAGCCACAGGTAACTTTACTGAAGCATGACATTCTTAAGGATGACATTCCTGTATCAGAACTTGACATCATCGTTAGCAATCCACCTTATGTTGCACAACATGAAAAGCAATCCATGCAACAACATGTACTGGATCATGAACCACATCTCGCCTTATTCGTTCCGGACAATGATCCGTTGATCTTTTATAAAGCCATTGCGGCACGCGGCAAACATGTGCTGAAGCCTGGCGGAAAGGTGATTGTTGAAATCAATGCCCAATCAGGAGAAAATACCGCTGCCGTTTTTGAAACTGAAGGCTATTCACATATTTCACTAAGTAAAGATATGATCGGCAAAGACCGATTCGTTATCGCAACCTGGAATCCTGCATGAATCCTGTACTTCTGCTTCATGGCGCACTAGGCGCCAGCACACAACTTGAACCGCTTAAACACAAACTGGAAGGGTCCGGAAGAACAGTTTATGCTATGAATTTTTCAGGGCATGCCGGTGAGCCTTTTCGTAAATCGTTTGGTATTGAGATTTTTGCTGATGATGTGTTGGCATTCTTGAGCAAACACAACCTTAATCAGGTTGATGTATTTGGGTATAGCATGGGAGGATACGTGGCTGTTTGGTTCGCTTTAATGCATACTGAGCGAATCGGGAAAATTGTAACACTCGGCACCAAATTCGATTGGTCACCTGAATCGGCTGAAAAAGAAGTTCGAAAACTAAATGCTGATAAGATTCTGGAGAAAGTTCCGGCCTTTGCACGTATTCTGGAGCATCGTCACGCACCTAACGATTGGAAAGAATTATTAAAAAAGACAGGGGAAATGATGACGGATTTGGGAAACAAGCCATTGTTAACCGAAGAAAACTTAAAAACATTACACAATCATATTGTTGTTTGTCTTGGCGATCAGGACGACATGGCCGACCGGTCCTTTTCTGAACAGGTTGCCAATTGGTTACCGAATGGGGTATTTCGATTATTGGAGAATACTCCGCATCCTATTGAAAAAGTTGATCTGGATAAAATAATTGGTCGATACGGCCTTTAATAAATCCCCTCTCCAATCCAAAACGGGGAATCAGCCATTACCTTTATTATTCCATCATGCAAAACAACACCGGAATTATTCAAACCATCAACAGACTTTACCTTTTCAGGAAGTGAAATCTTTGTTCCTTTCGAAAGCCACTTTTCAAATTTTCCGTAGCGAGCATATGACCATCGCTTGTTCTCAAAAAAAGTAACCACATCGAGTTTCGGTGTAAATAGCTCTAATGTTCCACGGTTAACTCCAAGTACATTAACCGCATTATATTTTCCAGCTATTAAAAAGTAAAGAGCAGTCTGCAAAGGATCTTCTTCTTCGCTATGCGATAATATTTTAACAGGAACCTGATCTTTAAGCAGCTGGACATGCTGATCAATATTTTTCTGTTGACCAATTACCACATCCAATTTTATCCCCCACAGCAATACTTCAGGCAAGGTATGCTCCAGCGCAATTACTGTCGGGCTCCACTCCAGCAACTCTTGCACTACAGTGAACGGTATGGTAGCAGCATGGGCAATAACCAATGCCGGTTCCTGATCCTCTTTTACAAAATGATGCGATGACATGGATAGCTTTTATGGCGAGCTGTAAATTAACTAAATTGAATCATGTAAATAAATGCTGTTTAGTGCTTCCGAATGTTATACCATCTTTCATCAAACTATGTGCCCTTCGCGTAAAAATGTATTACCAGAACTGCTGACCAAAGTCATGGCGTGTCACGTATTATGTCATGGCGTGTAATTATGCCAACCACTACTTTTCGAGCTCAATTCAAGTATTGAAGTATGTGGGTTGCATTAACGATTATCGGAATCCTGTTTCTGCTGCTGCTTGGTTTTCTTATTACTCCAATTGTCCTGTACATAGACACCGATGAACAGCGCTATGAAGTACGGCAACTTCCGGCATTCAAATTCTTTGTTGACGCCTCAACCCTGAAACCACAGTTGAAATTTCTTGGTTTTCCGATTCCAATCACCGGCTGGAAAAAGGGAAAGAAAGTGAAATCAGCCGTGAAAAAGTCTGCACCCGATGAAAAGAGAAATCGTGGATTCAGGAAGTCTTTTGCTGCGTGGCGTTTTCTGGTTCAAAGAACTATTAGAAGTTTCACCATTAAACGCTGCACCCTGCTGGTGGATACGGATGATGTTACATTGAATGCAAAGCTAACTCCGGTTTGCGTGCTGGCCAGCCGCGGGCCATTTCTTGTTCAAACAAATTTTGAAGGACGGGTATACTTCCATCTTGAAATCTTCAACAGGCCCGGTAGGTTACTATGGATTTTTCTTCAGTTTCTAACTAAAAAATAAAACTATGGAAATGAATTTTGAAAAACTTCTCCAGCAGTTGACTGAGCTCATTCAACGGGAGGCAAAAACTGAAACGGTTGTGGGTGATTCTTTTCAGTTAGGTGAATTTACGTGTGTACCGGTTATCCGGGTAGGTCTTGGTTTTGGCAGCGGTGGCGGTGGCGGAAATTCTCCAAAAGAAGGACAAGGTGAGGGTGGCGGAGCCGGTGCTGGTTTGGGTATTGATCCCATTGGTTTTCTGGTAACCCGTGGCGATCAGATTACCTTTATCAATGCACACCAAAACAAAGGCCTTTCAGCCGTATTTGAAAAAGTGCCTGACTTGCTTGAAAAGTTTATGGCGAGCAAAAATTAACACGTTGAACATTACTCCAAAGGCCTGCAGAAGCGGGCCTTTTTTATAAAACCTCAATCACCTGCCCGGTACCAAACCCCTCAACACTTTTCACATACCCTTGTACTACCTTCCACATCGGCACAGGGATATGACCCGGAAAATATGAACTCAACTGTGCTGCAGAATCTTCCACCAGGCCCGGACTGACGGCATTAATGCGTACATTTCTCTTTAACTCAATAGCTGCACCCAATACAAAACCATGAACCGCATTGTTCACCATACTTAAAGCAGCTCCCTCCCGAACGGGATCGCGATAAAGAATTCCAGTTGTCAGTGTAAATGATCCTCCTTCATTGATTTTATTTTTACCCAGCATCACCAGGTTTACTTGTCCCATGAGCTTGCTTTTAATACCCGTGTAAAAATCTTTCTCTTTCATAACATGAAAGGGGCCGAAGTAGGCCGTACCGGCTGTGCACACCACGGCATCAAACTTTCCGACAAACTTGTACATGCTGCGAATAGAAGAAGCTGAGGTGATGTTGACTTTCAGTGGACCTTTATTGGCGCTGGCCCGGATAACGTCATGACGTTTTTCGAGTTCGGCCGCCACATGGCTGCCGATTGTTCCATTGGAGCCGACAAGAATAATGCGCATTACTTTTTATAATTCATAACAACCTTCTCAATGATATCACAACACTCGTGAAGTTGCTCTTCAGTAATAACCAGTGGTGGCGCCAGGCGAATAATATTGCCATGAGTCGGTTTGGCCAGCAAACCATTCTTTGCAAACTCCACGCAAATATTCCAGGCGGTTTCGCTTTGTGGTGTATCGTTAATCACAATAGCATTGAGTAAACCCTTACCCCGTACCAGGGTAACCTTATCGGTTTTTGTCATCAATGCTTTCATCCGGTCACGAAAAATAACTCCCAATCGCTCGGCATTCTCCGCCAGTTTTTCATCCTTAATAACCTGCAAAGCTTCCATGCACACCACAGCCGATAGCGGGTTGCCACCAAACGTTGAACCATGTTCACCCGGGTTAATCACGAGCATAATCTCATCATCGGCAAGCACTACTGATACTGGCAGCACGCCTCCACTTAACGCCTTTCCCAGAATCAATAAATCTGCTCGAACATTTTCATGATCACTGGCCAGCATTTTTCCCGTGCGGGCAATCCCTGTCTGAATTTCATCCATCATCAGCAACACATTGTGCTGACGGCATAAATTTTCTGCCGCCTTGAGGTAACCATCAGCCGGTACATATACCCCTGCCTCCCCTTGAATTGGTTCAATCCATAAACCACACACGTTTGGATTGGCTAATGCCTTTTCCAGTGCAGGGATATTATCATAATCAACAATTTCAAAACCTGGCATGAAGGGCCCAAAGCCTTTTCGAGCCGCAGGATCAGTAGAAGCAGAAATAATGGTTGTTGTTCTACCATGAAAATTCTTTTTCACGGCAACAATAACCGCTTCATTGTCAGGAATGCCTTTTTTGGTGTACCCCCATTTACGGGCAAGCTTAATCGCTGTCTCATTGGCTTCTGCACCGCTGTTCATGAACAGCGCCTTTTGATAACCGAACGTTTCACAAACATATTTTTCCGCTACGCCCAGTTTGTCATTGTAAAATGCACGCGAGGTTAACGTAAGTTCCTTGGCTTGTTCAATCAATGCGTTGATAATACGCGGGTGGCAATGCCCCTGGTTAACGGCACTGTATGCCGACAAAAAATCGTAGTACCGTTTGCCTTCTACATCCCATAAAAACACACCTTCACCCTTGCTTAACACTACCGGCAGCGGATGATAGTTATGTGCTCCGTATTGATCTTCCAACAAAATAGCTTCCCGGCTGTTCGAAATTGCTTCTACCATAAAATAATAGGTGTTTTTACTGATGAAATCAGCTGCAAATTACCAAATAAGGGGCTGAAAGCCAATGCGTTCTTTGCCCCATCTTGGCCATGACACACTTTGTCAGTTACCCTTTCTGATATTGGTCACAGCATCAGCATAATTGAATTACCTTTACAGCTATGGATAGTGGCATCGAAAACATAAAAAAGCTTTTTACCGACCTTAAAACCTTTACGTTTTGGGACAGGTTGTTTCATTGGGGCAGGATTCGCGTCCTGTTAATTGAAACCAGTGCCGAGCTGCAACGATTAGTTTCATCTGTAAGTTCTTTACAGACTGATAACCAAAAACTTCAGAGCTCAATTGAACGGCTCTCCGATGATAAAATCACATTCCAAAAAGAGAACAGCGTACTAAAAGAAAAAAACGATAACTACCTGAAGCGGGGCACTGAACTGGCAAACGAAAAGGAGTCGTTTAAAAATAAGGCTGAGTTATTGGACAAGGAATCCAGCCGATTACGGGAAGAAATTCTTCAGCTTAAGGCCAAAGAAGAGCAACGGAGAACCGAGTATGATAAGGCTGTAAACCAACTTTTTAAATTACGCGAAGACATATTAAAAGAACGTAGCGATAAAGAAGAGAAAGAAAAGCAAATCGCGTATGAGCGGTTACGAAAACTAAAAGAAACGTGGTCGAAACACGAAACAGATGTAAAGAACCGTATAAAAATTATTTGCAATAAGCACGGTGTAGAGTATCTGGAGTCGGTGCCTTTTAAAGGCAAACCTGACAATACTCTAAAGATCAATGATGAGTTTATTGTATTCGATGCCAAAAGTCCGGGTAGCGATGATCTCTCAAACTTCCCGCTTTACCTGCGCAACCAGGCTGAAAGTGTAAGCAAGTATGTAAAGGAAGAAAATGTACGCAGAGAAGTTTTCCTGGTGGTTCCAACTAACACACTAGAGGTAGTAGCACAATTTGAATACAAGCTGAGCGACTATACCGTTTATGTGATTTCCATTGATGCGCTGGAGCCGATCATTCTTTCATTACGCAAAATTGAAGAATATGAATTTGCCGAACAATTGAGCCCTGAGGAGCGTGAAAATATTTGCCGGGTAATCGGCAAATTTTTGCACCTGTCGAAAAGAAGAATTCAGATTGATGGCTTTTTTGCCAAGCAATTTTTTGAATTGGTGTACCGCAGTGAAGCTGATCTGCCAAAAGATTTTCTCGACAAGGTTATTGAATTTGAAAAGGCTGAAAAACTTAATCCTCCCATTGAACGCAGGGCACGACAGATCAGCAACAAGGAGCTGGAGATTGAGATCCGCGAACGTAAAACCGATGCCGAACAAAAAGGTATTGAAATGGATGAAGCGTTGCTCACCAAAAACCTGAACAAACTTCCGTTGTATACCGACAAGCCCAAGGAAGAAACGCAGAAGGATTTATTTGAATAATTTCAACGCACCGTCATTGCGAGCAGAGGGGCCGGGTGCGTGATGGGGCGAAGCAATCCCAATCTTCAAGTTTAGTCCACACGAATAGATTGGGATTGCTTCGTTCCAACGCTCTTCCCTGGCTTCGGCTCGCGATAACGAACTCATTTAGTTTAGTTTGTCATTTTTCAACACAATCCTGTATCTTAGGGAAACACAAATTTGCAACTACTATGAGAAAAATTTTTCTGTTCTTCATGGCGACTATCCTGTTGGCCGCTTGTTCCTCCACTCAAAAAACAACCACTGCCAAAAAAGCCCCAACACCGGAAGGGCAGTGGGAATACTCCATTACCGATACACCTGAAGGAAATTTTTCCGGCATCATGACAGTTTCCAAAAACGGTGAAAACTACACGGCTTCCTTGAATGCCAATGGCAATGATCTGCCGTTTGAATCTTTCAACTGGAATGAAGGTGAAAAGAAAGCCACCGGTGAACTTTATTATTCAGGCACATCCGTACAATTTCAAGCGGCCATGAACGAAGACCAGATGGAAGGCGGCCTGGCCGCGATGGGTATGGTGTTTCCGTTTAAGGCAATGAGGAAAAAATAAATTTTGTCATTGTTCATTAGTGAGGTAAACTTTTTCATCTGTTTCTGATGAGGCACATTTGCCCCAATAAAAAACCCGGACCAGAAAAATCACCGGTACCGGGTTTTTTTCTGTTGCTGCGTTACTGCTTAGCCGTTGCCGGACTAATTTGTGCCGAAAGCTCGCTAATGGAGTTTATCGGGAATCCTCCTTTTTCCGCATGCGCCTTTAACAACTCCTTGTCGGTAGTGCGGTACACACAGTAGATTTTATTTTCAGTAACGTAACTATGCATCCACTCAATAGATGGGCCCATCTCATCCAATACGTTGCATGAGGTTTTCGAAATGCCTTTCAAGTCATCGGCAGTGAACTTGCCGGCATTGGGTATTTCACGCTCAATCACATACGTCTTCATAGCTGAAGACTGTGCCGTTTTATCTTTTTCCTTTTCTTTCTTTTGCCCGATGGCAGGCACAACAAACATGAACATCACTACCACGATGAACATAGCTCTTACGGTTTGATACATTTTCATAGCATTTAGGGGTTTTGTTTTTGATTAACCAAATGTATCATGGCTTGTGTTGAGCCGATAACACAAAAAGACCAGAGAATGGTAAAATTGGTTCAGGGTTCTACAGTAGCTTTTAAATAAGCCATGGGAAGCAAACCAAAGCGTTTTTGAAAACATTTTGAAAAGTATGACGGACTACTGAATCCCGTTTCGAATGTAGTCTGTGTTACATTTCTGCCCTGCGATCGCAACAACGCTAACGATTGGGTAAGGCGAAATTCTTGAAGCAACGCGTTGGGTGATTGTCCGGTTAATTCACGGCAAGCCCGGTAAAGCGTTGACTTGCTCATCCCCATCAGCCGGCCAAATTCAACTACATCAAAGTGGCTGTTCTGCCATGATTGCTCCAACACTTCCATTAACTGAAAAAGTGCATTTTCATTATTTGCCGTTAAATAGCGGATTGAAACTCCTGTTTCTTGCTTTAATTCTTGTTTATAGAAATCGCGAATTGTAGACGAAACAGATAGTTGATTTTTTTTACCTGTTCTACATAAATACCTGCTGAGCCTAATGGTATTTCCAAATAATTCTGCATGATCTTTTACCGGAAACCCTGCATGCAAGCCCATACGCACCTCCAATTCGTCCGTCAGTTCCAGCAGGGCCTGCTGAATCTCTTGTGCACATTTGGTTGCTTCTGTTATTGATGCAAATGAACCGGCTATGCTTACTCCTCCCAATTCAATGTTTAACCCATTATAGTTTCGGATCTGCTGATGTACTATACGGTTGTACTGACGGAAAATTTCAACCGCTCTGTCTTTGCCTGCCTTACGTTGAAGCAACACATAATCAAGCGCTTCTATTATTAAGATTGCCCGAAACGCAGGGTCGTTGAAAACTTTTAAACCATCGTCAGGATCTTCTTCAGCACTTTCCGGATCGTGAATCCTGCCGAGAAAAGCATTCACCAATTCAGTGCTCACCTCAATTATTTCATGGGGTACAAGGCCATGAGCCCGCTGATGCATATTTACTACAGCACTTTTATCCGGTGCTTCAATCAAGCAAAAAATATTGCCCCGATCTTCATCAATCCAATAGGTCATGCACTTACAGCCAAAGTGATCCTGCACGGCAAGATCATCCCGATGAGCTTCTGCAACAGCTTTCGCATTGGCCTGCGGCACAAAATGACGATCCATGAATATTGGCATAGGTTAAATCTACCTACTTTCATCAACACCTTAAACTCAAAATTCACTAACTTCCTTATCGTTAAACCTAAACCCTATTCTTATGGATGCAAAAAAACGTATTCTGGCAACCCTGGCTGGGTTTGTCGTATTCTTTCTGCTGGGCTGGCTATTTTATGGCATCCTGCTCATGGATTTTAATGCCGCTAATTCGGGCACTGCTTCTGGTGTTATGCGTGAGGAAACTGAGATGGTGTGGTGAGCACTGATTCTCGGTAACTTGTTTCAGGCATACTTGATCGTGTACATCTTCGGCAAGTGGGCCAACATCACCACGTTTAGTGGTGGCTTTTCCGCGGGCCTGATTATCGGACTTATTCTTGGCTTTGCCGTTAACCTGAGCTGGTATGGGACTATGAACATCACCAACTTAACGGCAGCCCTGGTTGATCCATTTGTTTCAGGTGTCATGATGGCGATTACCGGTGGTGTGATTGGTTGGGTGTTGGGGCGAAAATAATTTAGTCCATGGTCGATCGCTGAACCCTCTTGGCTATCGACCATGGACTATGGACTACTTCACCGGAAGGTTCACATGGTTACTCACGACAAAATTATTTGAAGATCTTTCAATCATCCGCTCCATCTTGCTGAGCCCTTGCAACCGTATAAGCAGCAACAGCTCTTCCCTGCGCTAAGCCAACTTCAGCATCAAACCTGTAATGAATACCACCATAAATTCTCGATTCCCCTGCCTCATCAGCCCATGCACGAACCTCATTTGTCTCAGCGGGAAAAATGTACGCCAATACATCTGCCGCTGCGCCTGAAAATGAACTATGCCCTGATGTGTAAGCGGGAAAATTAGGTGTACCTAAAATAGTTTTAAAGCCGGGTATGGTTTGTATCGGGCGCGGATAGTGATAATAGTACTTGGCATCCCAACAGGCAATACCGGCATCCATTACAGCCATGTTTAAATACGCAAATGTGCGTGCTGTGCGAATCGGATTCAATCCATACTTAACGATGTATTCTTTTGCGCGCCTGTTCCAATGTCCGGGAGGCGTGTAGGTTCCCAAACCATCCGACCACCAGTTTGCAATTTTGCGTTGCCTTTCGGTAAGATTTTTAGCGATGTTCTTCAGTTCATTGGCGGCTACCTGAAATTCAGCAGAACCCGGTGCTGGTGGTGGGCCCGGACGAACATCTTCCACATCGGGTACACTCCACATCGTTACCTGGCCAAACAAAGGAGTGAGCCCAACAGGCCGTTGCGGGGCTTCCTGGTTGTCCCACGACCAACCGAACCGATCAATAGCCGCTTGTTTGATGGCATCTGATACCGGCTTTGGTGTTTGTGCCGAACTCATTTTGTCAGTCGATGCACGCGCAAGCGCAGCGGTTTTAACGGTAGTGCCAATTGCTTTGCCGGCTTCAATATCGCTGGTAGTATTGGAGCCCGACCACATCAGGCTATTCAAATGCTCTTCAGCTTTTGCATTAAGGTAATCATGCTCCAAGGGAAACATGGCCTTAAGAATATCGCGTGACACCACAGCAATTACAGCACCATCACTCGGATATGATGGAAGTGTGTTCTTTTTGTATGCATAGGGTATGCTGCTATCTGTTACATAAGGTGCCGGGCGATTGTATTCATACTTATAATGCCATGCAGCAATTAAACCATCAAACTGCGCAACACTTAAGTATGCAAGCATTCGGCTGGTGTAGGGCGGATGGGCAAATGGGAACGGTGGCGGACCTTGAGGATTAGCCGGTGATGGCAGTGTATATGTACCATCAGGATTTGGGGGCGGAATGAGATTATACTTTGCGGCCAGTTCAAGGGCGATTTCATTCCACCGAATTACCGGATTGTTGGTCCAGTATTCCACAGCATTTCGTTGTCTACCGCTAATATTTTGTGTAGCTGATTTTAATGAAGCCAATTCGGCTTGATATTCAGCACTGTTTACAGCTACCGGTTCCTCGATTACAATATCGCTTGCGCTTGAAAATAAAATTGGCTGCCAACTGCCGCCATCAACATCTAAATCCGAAAACTCGTATGCTGAAAACTTAAAGAACGTAGGCAAATCGTTTTCGCAGCTCGTAACGGCTGCAATAACCAGCACAACACTTAAGCTTATCGTAGTTATCTTTTTCATGGTTATAAAAATTAAAATGTAAACTGGTATGTGATGCCTCCGCTGAAGTTGGTTGACTTACCCATGTTACGGCCTTCCAGTACCTGGCCATAGGCAGCCATTAAGCTAAAACCTTTCAACGGTTCAAAAGCTTTCAGGTAATATTGTACAAAAAAGCCAGCCTGTGTAACCTCCATCTTGTTGGTTGGCTGCGGCATGTTCCACCTGCGGATATCATCGCCACTTACACAATTGAGCACAGTATAGTTGGCCTCCAAACGAAGATTGTGTTTCAATGCCCATCCTCCCAAAATGGCCTGATAGTTTACCGCGCTGGGTACATCCATATAGGTGGTATAGTAACTTCCGTTTGCATAATAGTATGGTCGTTCGGCTTGAGTTTGTCCGCGCCACACGTAAGCAGCAGAACCACGAAGGTAAACTGTCTTGCTAAACTCATATTGTCCGATTACCCGGCCGGTAAATTCCTGCGTGCCCAGCCCGATACTATAAGGCAGATAATCCGACAAATAATTTGTCATAGGGGTTGCAAATTGAACAACAGCCAATGCTGAAACACGGTGTTTCCCGAAGTCCTTTTTAAAGGCTTCATATTTAACACCAATGTTTATGTCCTGAAATCCTTGCACACCCGCTAACTGACCTCCGGTTGATTCTGTTTTAGAATAAGGTGTTACCAGTAAAACATTCAGTTTATCAGTAATACCGTAAGCAATCATAGGCATATACATATTGCGGGTAAAGGTTCCGATGTTATCGTTTGTTATCAGCGTGGTTCCTTCCCAGTATTGATCCCATTTGCCTTGATCGAACATAAAGGCAAAACAGATCTCTTTCTTCTTCATCATTATGGCATCAGAGAATGTCTGGCCATACAACATGCCGGCAATACAAAAGAATGTGCCAAGCAGTAAAATCTTCTTCATGGGGTACTTGATTTTGTTTTGGTTAAATACATTGAACGATGCAACCTTCTGTTTGGAAAACTTTCCAGACAAAAGAAGAGCATCAATGCAAAGCAATTACTGACAGATCAGAATGCCTTGAATCCAGAATGGATTAAATCAAAAATCAGGCTTGAGGGGGCGGACTGGTTACTGGAATGCTTATGGGTTGAAATGCATTCGAAATGCTGCCCGAATACAATTCATAATTCCACCCAGTATTGATTGCTTCCAACGAGGAAGAGGCAGCTATGAAATCCTTGACCAGGTTCTGCAATGTTTTGGTTTGACTTTTCTCACTGGATGGCTTATCGGTAAATGATTTTACATAATCAGCCAATGTTTGCTTCAGGGCTTTGGAGGTAAAATCCTTAACACAAACTACGTACAATGTGTCGCTTTGAAGTTTTTGCTTTACGATCCGGTAAACTTCTCCCTTGTGCTCAAACTCGCCATTTACCCGGGTATAATCTTTTGAATCAGTAGCGTAGGGTAGTACTAAAGGTACTTTTATAATTACCTCATGGTCACGGGCATAATCATCATCATCAAACTGAGCTAAAAGATTGCGGATATGCTTAACCTTCAGGCCGGTCAAAACGCCATAATATCCCAGCACATTAAGCAGGAATACAAAGAGGAGAAATATGGCGAATACTCTTTTCACAATCTGAAATTTATAAAATAGTTCGATTTCTACAAACTAATG
This sequence comes from Flammeovirgaceae bacterium UBA2366, assembly GCA_002344065.1. Lineage (GTDB taxonomy): Bacteria > Bacteroidota > Bacteroidia > Cytophagales > Cyclobacteriaceae > UBA2336. The sequence goes on along the minus strand of DDTK01000007.1, from coordinate 28,453 downwards.
TAAAAATCAGGATAAGAATAAGGGCTGAATCCGCGCACATAGTACTTTTGCCCCATGAAACTTACAGCCGATAACAAACTCAAAAAACTCATCGTGGTGGGGGATCGCGTACTGATCAAACCGGCCAAACAGAATGATAAAACCGATAGCGGGCTCTACCTGCCACCGGGTGTTCAGGAAAAGGAAAAAATACAAAGTGGTTACATTACCAAAGTGGGCCCCGGCTATCCGCTTCCCCTTCCGGCCGATGAAGATGATATGTGGAAAGGAAAAGATGAACAGGTAAAGTACTTGCCATTGCAAGCACAGGAAGGCGACCTGGCTATCTTTCTGCAAAAGGGCGCCATTGAAGTGATGTACGAAAGCGAAAAGTATTTCATTGTTCCGCAATCCTCCATCCTGATGCTGGAACGGGAAGAAGAACTGTAACAGCAGCCATGAAGGGATTATCATTTGATGTGCTGCGTGTGGGTAAGCGCTACCGCCTGATCAACTACGGTGAAGTGCATGAATTTGAAATTGAATACATCCAGGCGGACGGTGACTTCCGCGTGAAAAACATCCATACCCTGGAGCGCTACTTATTGAAAGAAGTAATCCGTTACGGGAAAGGAAAGGATTTTGAGATCAGGGAGTTGTAACTTCACGTGATTATTCACGACATCTTGGATTCCATCCTCCTCATAAAAATTCTCTACGCTGCGGCCTCCATCCAGGGTGTATTTCTTGCACTGATGCTCTGGAGAACAACGGTAAATCAGCCGGCCAACAGGTTACTGGGTACGTTGCTGCTGCTGCTTTCCTTTCACCTGTTGCTGATCGGTTTTGATGAACGTGCTTTCTTTCTGCAGTTTCCTCACCTCAGTCGCATCTCGTGGATTATCGGTGCCTTGTACGGTCCGCTTATTTTTCTTTTTGTTCAGCGAATCACGAATACCAGGCTTAATGCTGTTTACCAATTGCTGCTGTTCCTTCCGTTCATCATTTTGTTTTTTGTACTGCTGCCCTACTATCTGCAACCGGCCGAAGTCAAACGCAACTACCTCGATGCCTTTGAGGTGGCACGGGCAGATGATTTCGGATGGATCAATCAAGCCGTATCCATCCTGCATGTAGCATTTGCTGTCTCCAACCTTGCATATTACCTGTGGTGGGAGCGAAAACAGTCGGAAGAATTTTCTTCACTGGAAAGCATCCGGGTAAAATGGCTGAGGCAGTTCCTCGTCTTCCAGCTGGTGATCACCCTCTTCGGTGTGTCCGTGTTCTTTGCCAGGATTGCCGGCCTGACGGTGCTGGCCGATTTTTACCGGTATCATTTTATCGGGGTGGTGATGCTGTTTTACTGGCTGTCGTACAGAGCCCTGACGCAGCCAGTGCTGTTCGGTATAACCGGAGTGCAGGTCTCAGCAAATCCGGTTGAGCCAGAAATCGAATCCGAAAAAAAATCCGCCAGAGAACCATCGGATGATGATTATCTCACCCGGGTATTTCAGGCTGTGAAGGAGGAACTGGTCAGCAAAAAACTTTACCTGAACAATAACCTCACGCTCACCGAGCTGGCCACCCTTACGGGATATCCCCGAAACCTTGTTTCACAGGCCATCAACAGCCAGTCGGCCGGGAATTTTTTCGATTTCATAAATCAGTACCGGATTGACGAATTCCTCCAGCAATCGAAGAACCCGGCCAAAAAGCATCTGTCGCAGTTGGGTATCGCCCTGGAATCCGGCTTCAGCTCGAAAGCTTCGTTTTATGCCGTGTTCAAAAAAAAGACCGGGATGACCCCCGCGGAATACCTGCTGCAGCAGGAAAAAAGCGCTACAACAGTCTGAAAGGATAGTTCAAGACCTCATGGAGACCGGAAAAAGCAACTTCGGTGGGCATTTCCGTTCATTCGCCTATAACCATACGAACATGAAAAAACTGCTTTACCCCCTCGTCATCTGCACCCTGCTGATGACTGCGCAGGCACAGGATTATGAAAAACGCCCCTGGATGTCCCTGGAAAACCGCATCGGACTGGCCCTCGGTATCGGCACGGTGACGTACCTCGACAAAAACACCTCACCGCTGATTTACCGGAGCAAGCCCGCCAATGTGCGGTTGTTCTATAACCTGGAGAGCAACACCTTTTTATTCTCCCTGGATGTTGATTTCCGGATCGGCAGTAACCAGCCCAAATACCATCCGAACCGCACGCTGTATTTCCGCGAAGAAGATTACACCGGCAAAACGGAAGACAAGAAGTTTCCGGCAGGCGGAAGCTTTATGGCGGGAAGGATTTCGCTCGGCACCTATTATAAAATTCCATCCACCCAGGAATCGACCTTCAAGGTGGCCGTTGGCGGGCGGATCAGTAATGAACTCTTCTACCCCCAGGGCTGGACCATGGCCGGCATGTTCAATGCACTGAGCTTTAGTCCGGAAGGGATGGTTCAGCACCGCATCAATGAGCATCATTCCCTCGCGGCCAACCTGCGTGTGCCTGTGGTTGCGTGGCCGGCCAGGCCGTCATATGATAACACTGTTTCCGCTCCTGACAAGAATTTAGTTTCCGGATTTTTCAGTAATGCCGAATGGACCGGTGTGAAAAAATTCCTGGCACCGGCACTAGGTCTGCGGTACGACTACCAGTTCAGCCAGCGCTGGGGCGCAGGCCTGCAGTATGAAGCCAACTGGTACAGCATTCAAACACCACAGCCATTCCGCGGCACAACACAAACTGTATTAGCCAATTTCTATCATCACTTTTAATCCAAGACATCATGACATCAACCATTCATCAGTACTTGCGCACGATCCTTTTCCTGATCGTCCCGTGCCTGTTCATCATGGCCTCCTGCGAAGAAGAACTCATCGGGCCGCAGGCAGCGAATACACCTGTCAGCAACTTTGATCATTTCTGGAAAACCTTTGACACACACTACGGCTTGTTTGACGTCAAGCAACTCGACTGGAACGCGATGTATCAGCAATTCCGCCCGCGTGTGAGCGACCAGATGAGTGACGATGAATTGTATACCGTACTTACTGAGATGATCGTGCAGTTGAATGACAATCATGTTAACCTTTACCCTACTAACGGTGAGCTGCCTGTTTTTCCGGGAGGAGTTATCCGCTACGAAAACGGTACCCTGACCATCCTTAAAGTGCAGGAAGATTATGCCCTTGAAGTAGTAAAGAATTATGTCTCGCTGACACAACCTTCCGAAAACATCCGGTTTGGAATAATCAATAATCTGGTAGGCTATATCAACATGACCGGAACAGATTCAAGAAAGGATACTGAGAAAGCAATGGATCGTGCCTTGAACGAACTGAAAGACACACAAAGCCTGATTCTCGACCTGCGCGGACATTACGGAGGCATGGATGCGGTGTCGCAATATGTTGCGGGACGATTCACCAGCGAAACAAAACTGTACATGACATCGCGCAAGCGCAACGGCCCGGAACACGATCAGTTCACGGCAGTAAATGAATGGTATGTGCGTCCCAGCGGAGGCGTTCAGTACACCAAACCGGTTATTGTGCTGACCTCGCGCTTTACACAGAGTGCCGGAGAAACATTATCCCTTGCACTCCGCGAACTGAACCATACAACGTTTATGGGAGATACTACGGCCGGAAGTTTTTCAGACAATCCGAATTTTGAATTGCCCAACGGATGGATCTTCAGTCTTTCTGTTGGTGATTACCGTAATTCAGAAGGCACCAGCTTCGAAGGCCGCGGACTGCCTCCGGCTATTTATTCAAAGACCACACGCGATGATCTGCTGGCCGGAAAAGACCCCACCCTGGAACGTGCGATCGAATTGGGAATGCAGTAATTACCTATAACAAGAAGGCCGTCACCCGGTAAGCTTTTGACTCACCGGGTGAAGGCTTCTTATTCGTTTCGATTATTCAGACAAACATATTAAGCCAGTGATCTTTTCATGCGGCCGCATGATGGCATCCTTCAAGCTTCGCTTTCAATTCACGTAACCGTTCAGCCGGCAATTCATCAGTTGCGAGGTGCATCAGTGCAAAAAATACCTCAGCGGGTGCATTTGCTTTCACTGCACTCAGCCAGCGTGTCAGTTCCACTGTATTGCACCCCCTGATCATCCAGCGCGCATACTTCATCATCTTGGCGGGAGGTGTCTGCTGCACCAGCGTCTGCTCCGTAGCGATGATCTCTTCATCTGAATATGCGTTCCACAAAGCCGCATTCAACTCAATCTCTTCCTTATTCATGTGGTACAGGTTAAACGCTATGAATTCGTTGAAGGCATAAAACAAATTTCTTCCGGTAACGGCACGTGCATGATCATCCGGCTCTTCACGCCATTGCGCAACCAGGTCGGCAAGTACCTGGCCTAACCGATGATCTTCTTCGTGTTCTTTCTCAAACAGTTTGGCCACTTCAGGGTTGGTTTCCTCCAGGGGGCGGTTAAAGAATTCGTCTTCGTTGTGCGCATGACTTTCAAACAGCACCAACACTTCCTCTACCTGTTGCATGGCTGCTTCTCCGGCCTTTGCATCGGCCAGATCAGTTTGTTGTAATTTCAGTGCCGTATCGTATAAGTATGCACGCAAACCTTTGTGCACCTGGTTAAAACTGTTGTATCGATTGGTTATATTCATGGTTAATTGATTTAAATGCTTTTCAAATAGGCGTAGAGGGCTTTTAATTCTGTATCGGTATAAGCGGCTGTCATGGGCCACGGCATATTTTTCGGATCAATTTCTTTTCCTTCCGGAGTTTTGCCGGTACGAAGCACGGTTACGAACTGATCTTCTGTCCATTTGCCCACGTTACCGGATGTTGTTACATCAGGTACCACCGGAAAACCCGGAGCAATCGGATCGCCACCTTTCATGTTGGGCCGATGACAACCTGTGCACGAATTGGAGAGGTACTTGCCGAAATCAACAGACACTTCTGACTTCACCTGTTTTATCAGTTCGGTTGAGTGTTCAATTTTTTCAGCCACGATCAATGGCAGTTTATCCAACGATGCCAGTATATAACTGAGTGGCTTCAGGTTGTGATCGGGCAACTCACGATCAACGGGCTTCAGGCTTTGCGCATACGCGATGATCGCGCTCATGTCTTCTTCACTTAAATGCGTGAACTCATACGAGGGCATGAACAGCAACGTCTTTCCGTCTCTGCGAATGCCGTGCTTTAACGCCAGTACCCAATCTTCAGTACTGTAATCTTTGGGTAGACCACCTTTTCCCTTGGTAAGGTTTTTACCGATGAGTAAACCCAAACCGGGATCATCTACAAAAACTTTTCCGCCCATATCATCACCATGACAATCGCGGCAACCTTTTACAATTGCCAGTCGTTCGCCATAGGCCAGTTGGGCGCTGTCGTACCGGATATTCAAAACCGGTGCCTGCACAACATATTTCTCATTCATGCGGGATTGAACCTGGTGGTACATATAGCCATACACCCCCGCTATCAGTACCCCCAGGGAGAGGAGGGCAATGCCCGTGCCCTTTAAAATTCGGATTAACATACGTTAAATTGTTCGTTCAGGGGTTAAAAACGGAGAAACCAAAAACAAAGGCCTACGTTAAACGGAGCATCTTCTACGCTAAAAGGAGTTTATGAAAACCGCTCCGGTAATACCCTTCGATGAATTTTTGAGCTATACCATCCACCAAGAGGAAACCGATTGTTTTCAGGTTGCAGAGCGTGTTCATCCTGATTTTGGCACTTGGCGTGAACGAAGTATTGACCTTGGCCACATTCGGGTATTTGAACACAAGGCTGATTTCAACCGGAAGGTTAATGTTCATTTTACCGACAATTCACTCTGCGACAATGTTCACCACTGCATGTCGGTGGATGGGGAAATGGGCGCGCACTTCCAGCACCTGAAACTCAGTGCACACCTGAACCCGAAAACCTTTCACCAGGTATACCTGCCCGGACAGGAATATCACCTGAGCATGCAACGCATATTTGTAAATGTTCACGTAGAAGTAAAGCGCGATTATTATACTTCGTTATTGTGCGATTCAGAAAGATGGTCGGCTGAGATGAAACAGAAGTTGCTGGACAGCCAGGTTTTTTATACCGGAGAATTTCAATTGTCGCAACCGATGATGCGCGCGATCCATGCCATTTTTGACAGCCCCATCAGCGGATCATTAAAGAAATTATTGATTGAGGCCAAGGTTCACGAACTCATCGCCCTGCAATTGAACAGCGCCATGAGCACGGTGCAGGGAAAAGCAAACCCAATCGCAACCGAATTGTTTCAGGGCATACGGGATTATCTTGATCAAACATTTTTGCAGGATCACTCCTTGAAAAACATTGCCCGGAATTTTGGTATCAATGAGTTCTCCCTCAAAAAAGGTTTCAAGGAAAATTTCAACACCACAGTGTTTGAATACCTGCTTAACAAAAGAATGGAATACGGATTAGAATTATTACAATCCGGTCAGTATTGCGTTGAAGAAGTGGGGTCAAAAGTGGGCTACAAATACCCGAACCATTTTTCAACGGCTTTTAAGAAGCGCTTTGGGATAAGTCCGCTACAGGTGCGCTAGATTATTAAACTTTAGTTTTCTTCCAACCACCCCGTGTAAAAAGTCATAACGTAAACAAACCAACTGATGTTTTGGAAATGAACACGCTCCAAAACACACCCGACTGCTGCCAATCCAGCTTGATGGCGAGGCGCGATCGGAATTACCAGCGAAAATTAAGCTGACAACATTCGGACTATTTCATCTGCCTTATCCACTGCTCAATCAACTTCACTCCTTCGTCATGCACCAACTTCTTCCCCAGCTCGGGCATCATTACCCCGGGGTCATCGGACTTAATGCGGTAATACAAAATGGATTGATCCGGCTTGCCGGGCACAATGTCGTAGTTAAGACCACCAGAACCCCGACCGGCTGCTACAGGCGGTTTGCCTACTCCCAATTCAAATGGATTTTTTACATCAGCCAGCAAATGCAGGCCACTGGTTTTTGCCGGACCATCCGGCCGGTGGCAATGCGCGCAATTCACCTCAAGCCAGGCGCGGGCACGTAAATCAAGTTGCTCGGTTGCATTATCATAATCGACCAATCGCGCAACGGTATTGATGGGTGGGAGGTTATGCAGCAAACCCAACGCAGCAAGTTGCTCCAATTGATTTTGCCGTTGTCCGCGTATTGATCCATTTAACTGCCGCGCTGTTGGTCCGATGGGCATAACCCGATCGCCACGCAGGTGGCAACCTTTACACTGATTCATGTTGGGAACGGAATAGTTTACTTCTTTTGTCGTTCCGTCATCGTGCGTCCAGCGTATATCAATACTCTTTCCGCTAATATCCAGGTAAGCTTCTGTTTGCGCATCGTTCCAGATGTAGGGCAATGCCTGCCAGGTACCGTTTTCCAAAATCAGTAAGCGGGTTTCGAGAATACGGATGTTTTCATCCGGCTTTCTGAAATCGGCCGGATAATAAAAATTTTTGATCAGCACTGTGCCTTCGGGAAAATCAAGTACATCATCAGCACTGAAGTTTGCGGCTGTATTTTCCGGAAATTTGATGAAGCGCTTTTTATAGGCATAATCTGTGAACAGGGGTGAATTCAATTCGTAGTGAACCACACCCGACATAGGCTCAAGATTTTTCAGCTCCCCCTTGAAAAAGTTATAACTCGAAAGAGTACTGTTTCCAGGCAAGGAGGATTCTACGCCCAGCGAGACCTCCTCCACGACAACTATCTCCCGCTTGTTTGGCTGGCAGCCTAACACAATAAGAAACAGTAAAAGCGCTTTAAAACGCATCATAACATCGCGCACTACTTACAACTAAATGAAGTTACATCCTTCGACAAATTCTTAAAATCATTTCCAGCATCCAGGTTAATGAAGGTAATTTTTCCGTTGTCGCCAATACAAATATTGCGTTCGGCCCGCTTTGGATCAGCAATGCCATCAAACAAAATATCGGGTGGACTGAATGCTGATTTCATAATCAGGAGTTTGCCAATATCATTTTGTGTGGTTGGGAACCAATGCTTGTTCTTAAACCGGTTACTGTAAACAGTAACGTTGTAGGGATAAACATTGTATAATGAATCTTCCTGGTATCGGTTATTTACGGTTTGCACACCACCAATAGACCCTTCCCGTTCCTGTTCGCCTTCATTCAATGCGGCTACCAACTCATAACTTACAATGGCTATACCTACCGTGGTGTTGTCTTTAAAGTCGTTATCATAAATTTCAATGTCGTGCGTGGCCAGAATCATCATGCCTGAACCGGGTGGTATGCTGGCCACAATATTTCCCTTTTGTGCAAAATTTTTATGATTGTTGCTGCGAATGGTGTTCTTGAACACTTTCGTGGAGTGGCCATACGTGGTAAGGCCGGGTAAATCAAAAACCAGAATTCCACCGGTGTTGTCGTACGCTTCGTTGCCGTAAATCTCCACCCACTTTGAATTTTCACTTTCAATACCGGCTACATTCCAGTAGGCTTTGTTGTTACGAATAATAACCGAGTCCGACTGCCCTACATAAATGCCGGCATCAGATGAGCCCATGGCGATGCATTCTTCCATGAGCACATTTTTGCAAAGCACCGGGTAAAGCGCGTATGCACCGTTTTCCGTTTTCGGGCCATCGGCCCATACCGAACGGATTCTGCGCAGCACAATGCCATCTGTGTCATTTACTTTCAGGTTATCGCCTTTGGCATCTTCCACTGAAAAATCTTCCAATACAATATTTTTTCCATTGCTGATCTGCATGCCCTGTGCACCTTCCGTTTGATTTTTCCAGGAAAGGATAGTTTTATCCATGCCCTTGCCACAAATGGTAATGTTCGATTTCCCGTCCATGCTCAAGGTTCGGGTAAACATGAAGTTGCCTTCAGGCAGTTCAATCACATCGCCATCCTGCGCCAGGATAAATTGAGCCTGTAAATCTTTTTCAATGGATTTCCATACTATTGGTTCTTTCGATGATTCAGTGCATGCCGAGCATATCACCAAGGCAAGGACACCTAATTGCAATTTTTTCATAAGGGTATGAAGATAGAGAATTTATTCATAACAGATAGTGGGCAGTAACTTACTTAACCGCTTCAACAACCTGAAGGAAAATGCTTTTCCAACTCCCTACATTACCCAAATCTTTCCCCATGCGCACAATGATCACACCTTCATCAGGAAAAATATACAAGTACTGCCCCAAATGCCCCCAGCCGGAAATAATATAGGCATGTTCATGGTCTTTACTGTGCAGCCACCAAAATTTTTCGTAGTGAATCTCATCACCAAACTCCGGTACATGATTTTCCTGTGAAACAACAGCACTGGTACCAATCCAGCTTTCTGGAATAACCTGTTCATTATTCCATTTCCCTTTATTCAATACCAGTCGACCGAATTTGACAAAATCAATGGCGTGAAGATTAAGTCCGCTCTCCATTTTCATCATGCGTGACTCATCGCTATCCATACTCCACGAACCTGTATACTCCATCCCTAACTTATCCCAGATACTTTTTTCAAAGTATTCAGCCGGAGAACACCCACATGCTTTTTCCAGCACCATGCCGATAACTATTGGGTTGTAGGAATTGTATTTAAACTCACTGCCCGGCTCGGTCTTAACAGGTAATTCATATATGCGTTCGCGCAAGCGTGGATGGTAGTACGCCTTAGGCTTGTCTCCCCAAGGCAAATCATGGTCTTTAAACTGAATGCCGCTGCGCATGTTCAGTAAATGCAACAGCGTAAGTTTTTCGTAACGTATGTCACGATTTTTCAATTCAGGCAAATAGGCAGTTACCGGATCGTTAACCGATTGGATAAGTCCATCATCAATAGCTTTGCCCAACAGCAACGAAGTGATGGATTTACCGACTGAAAACGAGGTGTTGATCGACTCGCGTGAATAGCCGCTAAAATATCCTTCATACAACAACGAATCATTTTTAATAACCAGGAATGCTGTTGTCTCTGATGACTCAAGAACTTTTTCTAAAGGCGCTTTGCTTTTTTTGGTTTCGATCAGCAGGCCCGGAAGCCGTGAATCCCTGGCTTCAATAAAAGAAAAAGGCTGGGCGGATGCGGGAAACGGATGATTCGGAAATTTCTCGTGATCGAGAATATCAGAAGCGCGCCACTTCATCCAGCGACCTATATAGGTTTTGGTACTGCAAGAAACAAAGGCAACACTCAACACACCTAAGATCACCAATGCATATATGATTTTCTTATTCATGGTTTGTGTGTTTAAGCAGCTCTTTTTATTTCTTGCGACAATTTTACAGCAGACTTTTGTTTCGGCCTCATACCAAACAAAAAGCGCATTACATTAAACGGCCTGATCAGCAACAAATAAAATCCCACACAACTGATCAGCGTAAGCATCGCTATCGACCAATACTTGGCGGCAATACTCCACTCCAGCTGACAGATGTAATACCCGATAGCTATAATCACGGTTTGATGCAGGATGTAAAACGGATACAACCCTTCATTGAGTTTGCTGATCCACGGATGAGGTTTGTTCAGGTAGTATTGTCCGTATGCGATTACGGTGAGTACCGTAAACCAACTCATGAACATACCGGTAATATCGAACAACGTTTCGATGGTATCCTCTGGCCAGGGAAACGTAACAATTCCACGAAAGTGAAAGTACAACAGATAGAAAGGGATCAACACAAATAAAGCTGCCACCAGCAAATGCTTCCTGTTTTGTCCGATAGCTAACCAAAGATTTCGGTCGGAATAGAACAGCACCCCGAAAAAGAAGAAGCACATGTAGAAAACAAAAAAGCCCAGGTCAGTGAGGTCGTGTGTTTCATCGGGAAAGTACGGACGCAAAATCGCTTGCGTGAAAATGATGATGACGGAAGGTATCAACAGCATGCCGGCAGGGCTCGACAGCCAACGACTAACCGTTGCCCTGAATTTTTCTGAACGTTCCGATCGGATGTAATTGAAAAACGGAATGAGCAGTAACGAATACAACAACAAGTAGAGAATGAACCACAGGTGGTGCCAGCTAAAGCTTCCCTCGGGATAAGGAACAAAATTGAAAACCGTTTTATAGAAATCGAAGTAGCCGGTGTATTCGGCAATGTGTTCATAATAAATCTGTGGCGGCACTACCACAAATATGCCGAACACCAACGGAATGAACAGCCTGCGAAAGCGCTCACCGGCATATTGCTTAATGGTGCGCTTGCCCAATGCCATGTACGTACCGGCCCCCGAGATAAACAACAGCAGCGGCATGCGCCAGAAGTGCAGCCAGATCATCCAATAGCGGAAACTGCCGCTGAGTTCATTGTTTTTCACGTGCCAGTCCCACGGATTAAACCACATGCCAGTATGGAAGAACAGCAATATTAAAATGGCGATAATCCGAAGCCAGTCGAGGTCGTGCCTGCGGGTTGATTGGGTGAGTGTCGTTTCCATAGTTTTTCTTTTTGAGCCAAAGAAACGGGCACCTTACTCCAAAATACGACTGTTTTTATAAGCTGGAAGGACGATTTTATAAAGTCGAACGTATGTAATTCGTTATTTTACAGCCTAAAGTCACCCGCAGTGCAATTCATTATTGAAGTACTCGAAGAATCAACTCTATTATTGTTGTTTGTTGTCCTGGCCGTGGGCGCTCCGTTGGGAAAAATAAAAATTGCCGGGATTAATTTAGGCATCGCGGCCATTCTCTTTACGGGTCTGGCCTTCGGCTCGCTCTCGCCTGATATTAAGTTATCAGCTGTTATTTACGAGATCGGCCTGGTGCTCTTTATATATTGTATTGGCATATCAAGTGGGGAACAGTTTTTCTGTAACCTCCGCCAAAAGGGATGGATGGAAAATATTCTTGTCCTCAGCATGATTGCTTTGGCTTTTGTATTTATCCTGATCCTTCATGCAGTGACTGATTTACAAACCTCTTACCTGGCAGGGCTCTTTTCGGGAAGCTTAACGAATACACCTGCCCTGGCTACAGCAATTGAGTTCATGAAAAATTCCATGCCAGCTGGAGTTTCGGAGTTGGTGTTGGCCGAACCAGTTGTTGCCTATTCAGTAGCCTATCCCATGGGTGTGATCGGCATGATAATAGCCATTATTGCTTTTCAAAAAATATTTAAAACGTCATTCACTGCCACAACCCCTTCAGCCGACAGCGAGCAAATTACCAATGCTACTGTTAGGATAACCCATGATAATGTTATCGGTAAAACAATTGGTGAATTCAAAGCCAATCATTCTACGAATGTCTTATTTGGCCGTGTGCGGCAGCAAGAAACGACCGTTTTAGCTCAGGATTACATACGGTTGGAAAAAGACAATCTGATAACTGTTGTGGGTAAACCTGCAGAGGTAAAACATACTACTACTTTACTTGGGGAACTCAGCGATGTTCAACTCACCATGGATCATCAGCAATTGGAAATGCGAAGGATCTTTGTCTCCAATCCAGCTATTATTGGTCATCGGTTGAAAGATCTCAATCTCACGCACACCATGGGAATACTGATTACCAGATTACGCAGGGGTGATCAGGATGTGTTGCCCAATGCCAATACTACGCTACAGTTTGGCGATCGGGTGAGAATTCTCACGCGAAAAGAACACCTGGCTGATGCCAGCAAGTTTTTTGGTGACAGCTACGCAGCACAAAGTGAAATCGACATCCTTACGTTGGGTCTGGGAATAGCAGCCGGATTTTTTCTGGGTATGGTGCCAATACCCTTACCCGGTGGTCTAACATTAAGGCTGGGTATGGCAGGCGGCCCATTGATCGTTGCATTGATATTAGGCGCGATGAACAGGGTTGGTAAATTGGTTTTTGTGATGCCCTATAGCGCTAACAATACCGTGCGGCAACTGGGTCTTGTTCTGTTTCTGGCCGGCATAGGCACACGGTCAGGGTATGCATTTAAAGAAGTATTACTCAATAGCCCCAATGGATTAGCGTTGTTTATTTATGGAATGGGAATTACCATTCTCATTGGCTTTATCTTTCTCTTTCTGGGTTTCCGGTTTCTTAACATTCCACTTCCTCGGTTAGCGGGCATGCTGGCCGGCTTGCAAACTCAACCGGCTGTCCTCGCCTTTGTTAATGAACAATCCCATAGCGACCAACCCGATATCGGTTACACTTCTGTTTTTCCGATTGCCATGCTGGCGAAAATTCTTTTTGTCCAGGTACTACTCATTCTTCTAAGCTAAACTATGTAGTAACTTACCACACAATACACTTACTATGTCTACGATAAGTAAAGCTTTGCCGTACGATGCTCATGAGCTGGCCCAATTAGTTAATGCGGCTTATCGAGGCGATACCGGACGGCAAGGCTGGACCACTGAAGCCGATTTAATTGAAGGTTCCCGCACAGATGCCGAACTGCTAAAAGGAGTAATTGAAACCCCTGGCAGCATGATTCTTAAGTATGTTGATGAAGGAAAAATTATCGGGTGTGTTGAACTGCGCAAAGAAGAAGATAAACTCTACCTGGGCATGCTCACGGTTAACCCAACCATACAAGGTAAAGGCATTGGTAAGGCATTGCTGAAAGCATCAGAAGCAGAGGCAGCCAGGCAAGAGTGTAATGCAATTTTTATGAATGTGCTCACCGTACGCAAAGAACTAATCGATTGGTACATCCGTCATGGTTACCATGATTCCGGAAAGCGCAAGCCCTTCGCTTTTACTGATCCACGGTTTGGATTTCCAAAACAGCCGCTGGAGTTTATGATTATGGAAAAACAGATTTCTTACTGAGCACTTACTAACCCTAACCATTATGCGTTTAATCATTCTACTGATTTTATTCTCCCTCACGCAGGGCTGGCCACAAAAACCATCAGCTGTCGATAATAAAATCCAGGAATTCGAAGCCTACATCACTAAAGGCATGAAGGATTGGGAAATTCCCGGCCTGGCGGTTACCGTGGTGAAGGACGGAAAAGTGCTGCTCGCAAAAGGCTATGGCGTGCGCGAACTGGGAAAGCCCGATCCTGTTAATGCACAGACCCTCTTCGCCTGTGCCTCTACTACCAAAGCTATGGTAGCAGCTTGTATGGGCATGTTGGTAGACGAGGGCAAAGTAAATTGGGATGACGCGGTGTATAAACACCTGCCAGAGTTTCAGTTGTACGATCCGTATGTTACACGCGAGCTGCGCATCCGCGATTTGTTTATTCACAACTCAGGTGTAGGCAATGCAGATTTTCTCTGGAGCGTGATGAACATTTCCACAGAAGAAGTTATGCACAGGATGCGTAACGTAGAGCCCAGCTACAGTTTACGTTCAGGTTTTATTTACCAGAATATTTTTTACGTAGCCGCTGGCGAAATAATTAAAAAACTCAGCGGCAAACCCTGGCATCAGTTTATTAGTGAACGCATTTTTCAACCACTTAGCATGAACCATACCGTTCCCCTATTGCGGGAGGTTAAAGATGTCAACCAGACTAAACCGCATTATAAAATCGAAGGAACCATTACCGTGATTGAACATACCAGTGCCGACCAAGTGGGTGCGGCCGGAAGTGTTTGGTCGTGTGCCGAGGATATCAGCAAATGGGTACTCTGCATGCTCGACAGCAGCAAGTATGCAGGCGGCAGATTATTGTCAGCTAAAACCTGGGCGGAAATATTCAAACCACAAACACTTGTACCGGCCACCCAGTTTTACCCCACGGCACAACTTACCAAGCCTAATTGGACAACCTACGGGCTCGGTTGGTTTCAGCATGACTACAAAGGGAAAAAAGTAAATTTTCATACCGGCAGCCTGGCAGGAGCAATTGCCATGAACGCTCAATTACCAGAAGAAAAACTGGGAATCTATATATTCGGCAATTATGACCATGCCGAGTTGCGACATGCACTTATCTACAAAGCATTCGACCTGTTTGCGTTGGGGGGCAACCAAGATTGGAATGCGGAGTTACTAATACTGTACAAAAACATAGCAGCTGGTAACGAGAAAAAGCAGCGGGATTTTGAAGCACAGCGGGTGTTAAATACAACACCCACTTTATCACTTGAAGCCTATGCCGGTAAATATATCCATCCGCTTTATGGGGAATTGATCATCACCACAGAAAACGGACAGCTTCGTGCTGAAGGAAATAATTTTGTAAAAGCTACCTTAGAACACTGGCACTATGACATCTTCCGTGGATGGTTTGACAAGAAGTGGTATGGCAAGGGTAATCTGACTTTTATTCTGGGTACCGATGGAAAAATTGCCAAGGCTAACTTTGCAGGGATGGATTTTACCAGAATAAATTGATGGGGTTTTATGTACGGTATTTCATTTATTCAGATTTCTTAGCCATAATTGATCTATTAACCAAGTCATATGAAACGTATTCTTTGCTTTTGTTTACTTCTCTGCGGTATTGCAGCGTTCGCACAAAACCCCAACATGCCTACCGATTTCCTGAGCAAGGAATGGCATAAGGAACGCAGGCAAAAACTCCGTGAAAAATTACCTGCTAATTCAGTGGCTGTTTTCTTCGCAAATGCTGTGCGTAACCGTAGCAATGATGTAGACTATGTATACCACCAGGATCCTGACTTTATGTACCTTACCGGCTATCGCGAAGCCAATGCCGTATTGCTGATTTTTAAAGACAAACAGAAAGGAATCAACAGTAACCTCTATGATGAAATAATTTTTGTTCAGCCCCGGAATGCAATCATGGAAATGTGGACCGGGCGCAGGCTCGGTAACCTGGGCACCAAAGAACAACTGGGTTTTGAACAAGCGTTCAACAATACCGATTTTAAAGACTATAACATCGACTTTTCATCCTTTGATCAAATTCTGTTTCTTGATTTTCATAACGATGTTCGGGATGATGCCCGCGATAAAGGCGATCTGTATGATCTGATTGAACAATTTAAAACAAAGGTAAATTACCCACGCAAAGATGCGCTAAGCGTTCAACGCGAACAGCCACAAAACAACCTGAATACAAAAGCATTGATTGAAATGATGAACGATTTACGCGGCATCAAAACCAAAGAAGAAATTGAACTCCTCCGAAAAGCGGTAACGATCTCCTGCATCGGGCAGGTGGAAGTAATGAAAGCCATGAAGCCAGGCATGAGCGAACGCGAAGTGCAAGGCATACACGAATTCGTATTTAAAAAATACCAGGCCGAAGACCTCGGCTATCCTTCCATTGTTGGCGGAGGCCATAACGGTTGCATACTCCATTATATTGACAACTATAAACCTGCACTCTCCAGCAAAGAATTAATTCTGATGGACCTTGGTGCCGAATACCATGGGTACACCGCTGACATTACCCGTACCATACCCGTAAGCGGCAAATTTTCACCGGAACAAAAACAGATTTACGATTTAGTATTGGCTGCCCAGGAAGAAGCGATGAAGATTTGCAAACCCGGCACCCCGTTTAGCGACTTGTATTCAGCCACAGCTAAAGTAATCAACAAAGGGTTGAAAGAACTGAACATTATTGAAAACGAAACCGACCGCCACCTGTATTACCCACACGGTTGTTGCCACCACATTGGGTTAGCTGTGCACGATCGTGGTAATTACGATGTACTCCAGGAAAACATGGCCATCACCATTGAGCCCGGTATTTATATTCAGGAAAATACCACCAAAGACCCGAAGTGGTGGGGCATTGCCGTACGCATTGAAGATGATTACCTGATTACCAAAAATGGCTGCGAACATTTGTCATCGTACGCACCACGCACCACCGAAGCCATTGAAGCGATGATGAAGCAACCAAGTCCGCTGGATAAATTTATTTTGCCCGATCTGGAAAAAACTCTGCCCAAAAATTAGTCTTGCCTCGAGAGAAGCTTTCTTAATGAAAGAAAGTGCAATCCATAAGCCAGCGGCACCAGAAATGTGGGCAGTAAGATGAACGGGAATACCGCGACAATCGTGTTTGCCGGTTCGTTAAAGAAAACACGCAAGGGCGTAGGTGTTGATAGTATGGCGATCGTTACAATGTTAATGAGCAGGCAAAGGGACACTATATTCCAGGCGATCATTGCCTTTCGGTTTACTGAAAATAAGTAAGCAGCAAATGGGGCCGTTAGGCCTGCAACAATGTCAAAGTTTATTCCTTCGAATGTCATTTGCACTGGCAGCAGGTTTTCAATGAACAACAGCCAGAGCAGGATCTCTACAAATACCCTGAAAACCTGAAGGCGGGTGAGTGTCTGCATCGGAACAAACTGAAGAATGTGTTTGGCTGCTCTTGAAAATGTGATGAAAAGAATGCCGATCAGGGGCACCAATAACACCGGTGCAAGGTTCAACGGAAACAATTCCATTCGTCTGGTAAATCCGGTCATCGACAATACCGCAACGATCACTGCCCAACCGATAATAACCATCATGGATCGCGATTGAATGCGTTTCTGTCTTTCTTCTGTCCAGCTAGTTTTGGCCAGGGCTTTTCGGAGTTCACGGAGAACCAATCCAAAGAAAAGGGCTGTTAATAATACAAACCCAAATGCAGTGGTGAAATAAATCGGTGTCATGGCAGTAACACTAGTTACTGCCTTTTACGCGGGAAAGAAAGAAGTAGTTATGGAAAAAAATGTAAAGTGTATTTCCAACTAAACTTCAGGCAATATTCAATACCCTGGCAACCTGTTTTTCATTCACCCTTTGCGGAGTCAATTTGACCACGAAGTTTCGAATGGCCGCCAATATCTTGTTCTCGACTTGGGCAATCTTCCCCAGCCGGTAACTGGTGTTCACAATGAAATGAGCTCGTTCCAAACGCTTTGCTTCGAACGATTGGAACGCAGCAACCGGATCCGCATTTCGACTTAATTCATCGGCTACCACAAGGGCATCTTCAATTCCAAGGCATGCACCCTGTCCAAGGTTAGGTGTTGTTGCATGGGCAGCATCACCAATCAATAAAACACGATTGAATGCAAATCTGGAAATAGGTTCGAGATCAGAGATGTCACTCCAAATGAGGTTTTCCGATGGTGTACTGGAAATAATTTCGGGAATAGGATGTGCATAACCATTGAAGTTCTTGATCAAATCTGAAATGGTGAAATTCTTCATGCGTTCGTCTCTCTGTGGAGCGTTCTTGCAGGCAAACCAATACACGTTGTTATTGCCAATCGGCACATAACCCAGCCGGCCGGCAGGGCCCCAGGTTTCAACGGCTTGGTGATTAATGCCCCATTTATTTGCTGTAACGCCACGCCAACAGGTATAACCAGAATAACGAGGTTGTGATTCGGGAAGTAATTGCTTTCGGACCACCGAATGAATACCATCAGCAACAACCACAGCCACACCTCGTTGCTCCGATCCATCGGCAAATGTTACCACAACACCATCGGCCGTTTCATGAATCGTTTCAACCTTCTTTCCTGTAACCATTTTCTCGGCTGGAATATTCTTCAGCAATACTTCATGTAAGTCACCACGGTGGATGGCAACATTATACATGCCGTGCTCTTCAATAAACTTTCGGGTGTCCAGGGCCGATAAGTATTTTCCTTTTTCATCCTGAATGATCATGGAGGTAATCAAATGCCCGCGCGCTTTCACATCATCAGCCACATTTAGTTTCCCTAAAGCTTGCATGGCATTTCCGGCCAGGCTTATACCTGACCCGATCGCCTTGATTTCAGGAACGGCTTCGTACACCATGAAGTCGATGTTCTTGTGTTGAAGAGCTATCGCGGTAGTTAATCCGGCAATGCCTCCGCCTAATATGAGTACCTGGTTTTTCATGAGGATCTGTCAAAGGTTCGTTTGAATAACATATACGGATTCCACTGGAAACTGAATTATACATATGTTAAAAAGTGCCGGCTACTGCTTGCCGGCCCGGATACGGCTGATGCTTACCTGAGTAATTCCAAGGTAGGAAGCAATGTGTTTCAGAGGCGCACGATTGGTAATCCCGGGATAGAGCTTTTCCAATTCTTCATAGCGTTCTTTGGCTGAAAGAAAACGGATGCTTTCTATTCGATGTTGACCTTCTAACATCCCGATGATGGCCATTTTTCGTGCTGCACGCTCCAGGTCATGATGCTGCTCGCAAAGTTTATCAAAAGCCGCATACGAAAAATAGATGATATCGGAGTCTTCAAGTACTTCGATTGCCTTGTGTGAAGGCTGTCCACTAAAAAGCGATGGCAACGCACCAATGGCCTGATTGTCGATAGCGAAATAATCGGTGATGTCTTTGCTTTTTCTCCTGTAGTAGACCCGCGCCAGACCCCTTTCAATAAAATAAAAATACTCAGGCACCTGTCCGATGCGAACCAGCGTATCACCTTTCCTGAAAAATTTCTTTTTCAAGATTGAGTCTAAACCTTTCATGGTTTCGGCTGAAAGTGGATGAAGTTGAAGAAGTAAGTTTGCAACCAGGCTCATTGATCCATTCAAAGGTAAGGAATATAATGTCCATTCTCTTCCATGATGAATAAGAAGGAAAGATCATCACCCGGTTTGACAATGTATCCGTCTACACTCATCGCGATGTATAAATGACTTTGCGCTCTATCATGGATGGTGTTATTAATCGGATATTAATTTATGATGCATCGATTTATTTCCGGCAACAATTGTCAGCAGGTATACCCCGCGGCCGGGCGCCTGCCAGCTTTCTGCCAATTGAAAATTTTCCAGTGTACTGGAATAGATAATCTGACCGCTCAGGCTGGAAATAACCACTTTTCCTTCAGCCGGTTGCTGCGGCCACCGGAAGCTGAAACTGCCATTGGCTGACGGATTAGGATATGCACTGAACATAACCCAGTCATCATCAATACCGGTAATGACCTGTCCACGAAAAGTTATACCGTTTAGTGATTCACCAATGTTGCTGATGTCGATGTGATCCGGAGTAAAGAAAAAGTCCGGATGGGATACCGCTATTCTTCCAGACCAGCCAACCGGCACTGTTGCGATGAATTGTCCCGCATCATTAACTCTTGTGAGTTCCGGTAAACCTGTCAGCTGTGCATCTGGTAGTGCTGTGCCTGTATGATCCTGTACATCACCTTTGATCACCACATGACCCGCAGGCATACCTGTGAATTGCAGGGCATAAACATTCCCGAATACGGGTTCAACAGAAACAGCATCCGGTTCAAACTTCCAGCCATCACCCTCCACACGAATAATACCTGTCCAGCCCTGATCAACCCCTGCGGAAAAACTTCCGTTGACATTGGTGAGTATCTCTTCATCAAAACCCTTCACGGTAATACCGCTAACCGGGTAGCCAAACACATCGGTAACAAAACCCCACACAACGTGCTTGCCGGTGAAGGTTGCCCGCAACACCGGCAGTGGCCTGTTTTCCTGGACATTTTCTATGGTAATAACCGCAGG
Organism: Flammeovirgaceae bacterium UBA2366; assembly: GCA_002344065.1. Classification (GTDB taxonomy): domain Bacteria; phylum Bacteroidota; class Bacteroidia; order Cytophagales; family Cyclobacteriaceae; genus UBA2336. The sequence goes on along the minus strand of DDTK01000007.1, from coordinate 8,084 downwards.
TTCAAATCGATAATCAATAAGTGAAGGTGTGAGCGTACCCGACCACCCCCTGGGTACCGTAAGCTGAAATTCACCGTTAGTGTTTGTTGACAACAAAGGAACAAAGGAGTTTTTCAGCTGCACACCGGGTAATGCTTTACCCTGATCATCGATCACCTTTCCGGTGATGCTCACTGGGTTGAGCAAGCTGCGGTCAGTATAATAGATACGTTCATCCAGTAACTGCACCATGTAAATTCGTCCCGCAGCATTTTCCCGGAAAGTCCGATCTTCAAAGTTGTTGCTTAACGCGAGTGCGGTTCCGGTATTCATCCGCTGCCAGGTTTTACCCTGATCGCCCGACCAATAAGCACCTCCCTGGCTCGCAGATGCACTAACGGAACTGTACCACGATCCATCCTGTGCCACGAACACAGTATTCAGCATGAGGTCGTACCACCAGTTGCTGGTTGGCCTGATCAGCATGGCGCGCCACTCCTTATTGCCCGTCACATCATCAATGTGCTTGACCAGGTTGAGCCCTACCGCAATGTTCACCGCGGCACCGGTGAAGGAATAAATAAGAGAATCGGAAGGCGTGACCGATAGCCCGAAACTTTTTTCTACACGAATGCCGGTAGTGGTTCTCGTACTTAAAGAAGCTTTGGTCCAGCTCAATCCCTTATTGTCAGAATAATACAATCCTCCGCTATTACCCGTTTGTTCGTCAGCTACAGTAACATAAACACGTCCTTTTCGGTCAACCAGCAGGTTATCAGTTGAAGGATTACCAGAAGGTAAACCAGCGTTACGCTTCACCCATTTCTTCAGATCACCGGATGAATAATAGACACCATCTCCGTCATAGCCGAATTCACTGTATCCGAACGTGGTCAGCATAAACTCCTGACCAGTGAGCGAAATGATACGGTGAACCGGTTGCCGATTATTCAAGGCAACAGAATCCCACTGAATACCTCGGTCATATGAAAAATAAACATGGTGATGTCCACCGGCAATGACCAGTCCATCTTCCATAGCTAATAATGAAGTGATCGGATTACCGCGCAAAACCTGTTTCCAGGTGCTGCCTTCATCACCGCTACGCCAAAGACCGGAAACGGTTCCTGCATATAATATGGAGTCATGTTGTGTGGTGAAGGATAATTTTTCCTTACCAGGAAATGCTGACAGCGTCAGCCAGCCATTCTGTGCTGATGATATATGGACGATGATCAAACACAACAGTGTAATACGAAAGGTAATGTGAGGTAACATGTAATGAGAGGCAACACCGCTTTCACGTTGTTGCTGATCAAAAGTTTCAGCAGCACAAAATGAATTTAAACACGCACCGATATCATTGTCCGTTTTCGCTACAGCATTGTTGCGATTGCGGACGAACCATCAAAATTATATCCGATAACACACTTCTCTTTCACCTGATCATTCTTCCCCTTCACACCACTAAATACTTCAAATCATCCTCCATTTAAGCTTCTTCAGCAACTCCTGCACAGTTGAACACTCCTGCATTCCGTAAAAGAGGGTGACACAAAATAAATTTTTATGAAACATTTAATGACCCCTTTTTTAATCATGATGGCTGTCGCAGTTCTGGCACAGGATAACATGCAAACCCTTTTTAGTCCGGGCAAAAGTCAGCTTACCGGAGCCTATGGTGTAGCCCGAATAAACTTCAGCGAAATGCACGGGCAGCCGGCCACACTGTTGGGCGGTTATGGCGGTGCCGTATTCAATAAGCAATGGATGTTCGGAGCTGGTGCATATACCCTGCTGAATGGCATGAAGATTAACATCGATGATAATCCGAATACATATCAGCAGCTTACCTACATCGGACTGATTGGAGAATATTCCCATCAACCGAACAAGGCTTTTCACTTTACCGGACATCTTCTCTTAGGCGGGGCCAGTATAGGCAAACAGATCAGCACCGATGGGCAGGGCGGCTACAGCCATACAAGTGGTGGTGCATTGGCTGTTGAGCCCGGTGCGGGGATGGAGTTGAATATTACCCGGTGGTTTCGCACTTCTGCCGGTGCCACCTACCGGTGGATTATCAATCAACCCGACATCTCTGCAGCTTCCTTTTATGTGTCTCTCAAGTTTGGAAAATTCTAACCCAACACCATGAAAAAATTGATTAGTCTATGCATCGTGTTTCTGGTCATGCTCTCATCCTTTGCCCAGGAATCACCGAAAGGCAGGCAAATACCTATTACCATTACGCTGTTTTCAGAATCGGTTGGTGTTCCCAACTTTAAAAACTTCTTTAAGGATCCCAGTTTTGGCATCCGCGTGGGTACGGAGTTTTATTATGCAAACAAGCCCGGGCACCAAACACTGCAAACGGTAAACCTTGGATACTACTACCACAAGGATTTTCAAAGCGTTGTTTACATCAGCAGCGAATTCGGCTATCGCAAGTTTATTGGAAACGTCTTTCTGGACGGTACGATCGGTGGCGGCTACCTGCTGGTAACCTCTGCCCAGCCACGTTATGAAAGTCGGGTAACCGATTTTGAAAAAATCTCTAACACCTTTGGAAGATTCATGCCGACCCTTGGCTTGGGAGCCGGCTACCGGTTTAACGCTGTTACATTCTTTAGCCGTTACGAAATGTTCGGAGAAGTGCCGTTTGGCTTCAAGGGCCTGCCGGCCTTACCGCATAAGACTTTGCATTTTGGAACACGATTCAACCTGAAATAATAAATCCACAAAAAAAATTACTCCATCATCCTATGAAAACACTTCGGTTCTTCACGTTTTGGTTCACTCTGTTATGGGTCACCCTCGCTTGCGAAGAGCGCAATGATGATCTACCCACGAAACCGCAGCTACCTGCCAACCCTTCGGTGATCACATTTGACCGTGAATCACTCACCCTGAGAGAAGATCAGGCGGCAGGTCAGGTTACCTTGCCCTTGTCCGCGCCTGCACCAACAGCAGGCACTGTAGTAGTTCGCATCATCAGTTCGTCCGCTGTTTACGGCCGTGACTTTACCACCGAGCCTGCGGCCATTGGCGGGGAGATCACCTGGGCAGTAGAGCCTCTCAATCCATCATTGTCACTCATTGTTCGGCCAGTAGCTAATGAGGAGGTCAACACACCTTGGGTTATTCAGTTTACTATTGACCGTGCCTCTGGCGGTGTTCGCCCGGGTGAACTTCGCACACTTACTGTTACGCTTCAGGATAATACGCCTGTGACCGGCACCCGGTTGGCTAAGTACGAAACCTTTGCCAACCAATGGCGCGTAAGCCGAAACTACACTTATCTCGAAAATGGGCTTCTTCACCAAATCAACTGGACCCAGGAAACGCCCGATCGCACCAATGGATTTTATACGTATCACTATGAGAACGGAAAGCTTGCGCGGATGACCGACCAGTTTGACCAAACCACATTCTACCGGTGGGGTGAAGGCAACCGCATTATTAAAAGTGAAAAATTCAGGGCCGGGCAGTTGGTTCAGTTTATTGAATATTACTATGATGATGCCAGTCGGGTGAGTGAAATGATGTATTACGAACGTTTACCCGGAGGCGGGATTGATGTTACATTCTTGCATGCTTTTTACTACCAGGCTGATGGTAACATCCGAAAGCGCGAGATCTATGGCTGGGATTCACAGCGTGAAGATTTTATTCTGCTCACCACGCATGTTTTTGAAAATTACATGGATAAACCGAATCCTGTGTCGATGGTTGAGACACTGCCACACCTGAATCCGCAGCCAAACCTTCCACGCATTTACCGAATCATCACAGGTTCGCAGCAGTTAACCTACGAAATTCAATACCAACTTCGTGCCGATGGCTTGCCTACGCAGCGCACCATCCTAACAGGCACAGTGCCGGAAGTAACTAACTATACCTATTTCTAAAGAAAGTATTGACCACATCCATTTTCAATCCGAAACATTCATGAAAACAAAAATCATCTCCGTTCTATCCATCGCTATCATGGCAACCGCCTGTATGGATGAACTCGACATAGCCCGGCCCGATCCTGCAGAAGACGTCCGCTATGACCAGCATCCCAAGAATCAGCTTTACCTGGATGCCCTGAATAAATATAAGCAAGACACCTACGCTCCCGGCAGTATTCTGCTGATTGATAAACCGCAGGAAGACCTCTGGATTGGTGCGGTAGGAAAATCGAACCTCGAATTTCAAACACCGGCCAGAACCAACACATTGATTCGTACCGGCAGCGTAACGAAAATGTTCACAGCCGTGGTTATCATGAAACTGGTGGAAGCTGACAAGCTGACCCTGGACAGCAAACTGGGTAACCTGCTGCCTGAAACTACAGGCAATATTCCCCAAGCCGACCAGATAACGGTAAGGCATTTACTGGCACATCTCAGTGGCATTGTTGACCCGCCCAATGAAAGCCTGCAATACCAATCGGACATCATTAATAATCCGACCCGGATGTATAACAGCACCATTGATGATTTATTGAAGAAATATGTCTATGGCAAAAGCCTTCACTTCGCACCCGGCTCAGGGTATTCTTACAGCAATACCAATTACTGGCTGCTGGGGCAGATGGTCGAGACGATTACCGGAAAATCCATGCAGAAGCTGATGGAGGAAATGATTTTCATTCCGCTGCAAATGCAACAAACCTGGCTGGAAAAAAGGGACGATAAAAATGTTGCCCGCGGCTATGTTGATTTATATGGTAATGGTGTACTGATGGATGTTGCTTCATGGGACCGTGCCGAAGGAAGCGGAAGAGCCGATGGCGGTATCATCAGCACAGCCAATGATCTGCGGAAATTTATGAAGGGCTTATTTGCGGGACAGTTAGTATCCATAGAAACTCTGCGGCAAATGAAAACCATACAATTAACCAACTGCAATTCATTTGAATGTGAATATGGATTAGGGCTCGAAGTGTGGCGCACCGCTGCCGGCACGGCATATGGCCATAACGGTGCGCTGGTGGGTATTGAAGTCAACGTGCTTTGGTATGAAGACAACGGAGCCATCAGCGTGATTTATAAAAACAACGGTAACTTTTCAGACAAAAGCTGGCTCGATCAACTGGTAAAATAAGTTGCTCGGTACACATCACGTATCGTATTGAAGAATAATTTCGCTTAGAACCATTCATTATGAAAACTGCGCATCAGCAAAACCTGGTCATCTATCTCCTGCTGCTGGGTTTTGCTGCTGCTGGTATGTTTTACGGAAAAAGCATACTGGCTGAATTTCCGGGCATCCGATTGTGGAACTACACTTCCCTGCTCATGCTGCTGGCAGGCATACCCTTTTTGTTTCTGCAGGAAAAAGCCGGTGTACCTGATTTTCTCTCATCAACTGTTCACCAGCAGCAACGCTTTCTTTATCCTGCATTGATTGGTGTTGTCTTTGGCATACTGGACGTACTGGTGATTAAGGTGATGCTGCATCCCCAGCCTTACACAGAGCTGCCACCGTTCCTGCAGCCATTTCCCTACTCCATCTTCCTGTACTTCTCAGGCGCGTTTGATGTAGAGGTATTTTACCGTCTCATCCCGATGACCATTTTTTTGCTGATGGGTAAATTCATTCAGCAAGGAAAATACTACTATGCCTTCTTCTGGACTGGTGCTGTGCTGACCGCTCTTCGTGAACCGCTGGAACAATTACCGGACGGAAATACCTGGCTGATTATCTATTCACTTATTACCGGTTTCGGAATGAATTTTCTGCAGGCTGTTTACTTTAAGCGTGCCGGTTTCCTGGCCACGCTGATGGTGCGGTGGGGGCACTACATCATCTGGCATATCTTGCTGGGTATCTATGTGCAGTATTGGGAGCTTGTATAATTTTTCCGCTGGAAAACACCGGGATTCATACTTTGCCGCCAATCCATTCCCTGAATTCAGCAGCCTTCTTTTTACTAACGGTAGCCTCCTCATTAAACAATGGCTCAAGTGTTAACAGTAATTTTCCTGAACTGTCGGATTTAAACTGACGGATTGCCTTGATGTTACCCAACAGTTGCCGGTTCAGCCGGAAGAACATACCCGGATCTAATAATTCTTCCAGTGAATCCAAAGAGGAAGAAGAAGTGTATTCCTTTCCGTCAAATGTTTTGATAAAACTGATTTCATTCTGCTTATAGATGTAGGCAATCGTATGTACATGAACAGGAACGGAAGAGGTACCGTAATTCACAATCAGCAGCTCCCGGAATCCGGAGGGCTTCAGCAGATCAGAAGATTTGTTAACGCCCGCTACAGATGTCTCCAGTTCACGCACCCGGTTTTCCAGCACAGCAATAACTCCCTGGTAGTGCTGATGATAATACAGGGAGGTATAGATGAGGTGTACCATACCGGTGAAGATGATGATCAACGGAACATCATTTACCAGAAGGTTGGCGGTATCGAAACCGCCACGGTCAATGATGATTTCATTCCATAAATAAATCATTGGTATAACGATGATAAACGTCATCGGCAAGGCCGTGAAAAACTGGATGACAAACCGTTGAAATTTTTGGGTTACCCAACTGTAACGCTGATCGAGGTAGATGATCAGCCTGCGGTTTGCTTCCCAACTGGCCGTCACAATCAGCATGTCCCAAAACAGGTCGGCATAATAGAGGGGTTGTTTGAGCAATTGTCCCCAGGGTGTCATATCCCCGAAGTGGCGGATCACAAACGCCAACACCGGATAGGCGATCAGCCGAAGCCATTTGTCGGGGTAGTGCATAACTTAAAATCAATATTTACTACTTCAACGAAGCCAAATCAATCACAAACCTATATCGAACATCGCTTCGCACCATGCGTTCGTAGGCCTCGTTGATGTACTGCATGGGTATAACTTCAACATCAGCAACAATGTTTTTTTCAGCACAAAAATCCAGCATCTCTTGAGTTTCAGTTGTTCCGCCAATCATTGAGCCGGTAACGCTTCTTCTGTTTTTTAACAGATCAAATGGATCTACGCGTGGCTCTTCAGCCGGAAGCCCCACCACCATCATGCGGCCATTCATGCCCAACAACTTCAGGTAAGGGGCATAATCATGGTTAGCGGAAACGGTATTCAATACCACGTCAAAGTAACTACTAAACTTCTTCATTTGATCTTTGTTGGTTGACAGGAGAAAATTGTGCGCACCTAATCGCCTGGCATCAGCTTCTTTTCCAGGTGAAGAACTTACCAAAGTCACTTCGGCACCAAAAGCATGGGCAAACTTCAGTCCCATGTGTCCAAGCCCACCTAACCCGATTACGGCAACACGCATACCTGATGTAACACCGGCAAACCGGAGCGGTGAATAAGTGGTAATACCTGCACACAACAGCGGAGCCACACCGGCCAGACTAAGTTTATCCGAAATGTGGTAGACAAAACGCTCATCGGTTACAATGTGCGTGGAATATCCACCCTGAGCCAGCGTTTTGCCGTCACGTTCATAGGCGTTGTACGTTCCCGTAGGGCCTTCTTCGCAATATTGCTCAAGATGCATTTTGCAGTTATTACAGGTTCGGCATGAATCGACAATCACCCCTACCGCTGCCAGGTCGCCAGCTTTGAATCGTGTAACCGCAGACCCAACCCGGACCACACGGCCAACAATTTCGTGACCAGGCACCATGGGATAGATGGAACCTCCCCACTCATCGCGCACCTGGTGCAGGTCGCTGTGACAAACCCCACAGAAGAGAATTTCTACGTGAACATCGCAAGGTCGGGGTTCTCTTCGTTCGAAAGAATAAGGAGCCAGTGAACCCTTTGAATTGATGGCTGCATAAGCATTTGTCGCTATCATAGTATTTTGTGAGTATCCGTTTAACGTCCTAAAATTAATAGAGCATCACCACATTAACACCTCACCCCTTCCCCTCTCCCGCAGGAGAGTGGTGTCCGAGGTACGAGCCTGCCTGTATTCTAAGACTAAGTCAAGAAAGAGCCCATTTTCTTTCCACATTTTATGCTGCGTATTTTAATGTATCCACATACTGAGTTCCTCTGTTAACTACAGCAAAAACTCTTGCCAGAATCTTGTTCCGGATTATGTTTTGGGTTGACATTTTATTCTTCCACTCTTGAATTCTTCGCTCATAATA
>DDTK01000003.1 GCA_002344065.1 Flammeovirgaceae bacterium UBA2366 | reverse complement strand
AACATTACGGGGCTTTTTTTATACCAAATCGCAAAAATGATTCGTCTTGACGAGAAGCGATTGATTGATAATGACTGTTCGAAAAAAGCTTACTTGTGGGATTACCCAACAGAGGTTGTGAAGAGTTCGGATTCTGTGAGGTATTTTTGGGCTAAACTCTGAAGATTTTCTGTACTAATCTCCATCATGGCATTAATAAGATGCTGATAGTAATCTGCTTTAAGGTTGAAAAGTGTAATCGTTTTTATTTTATCAGCATGGGCAAAGGGTGTGCTCATATCAGATTGAAGACTTCCAATGAAATGATTTCGCGCAACATCAAGTTCATCTCTTTCTATCATCTCTATTCGGAATCTTTCCAGTTCCTTCTTTATCTCTTCAATGCTGATAATTCTATTCTCCTTATTTACATCGGTACCAATAACTAAGTAGCTTTCGTTTTTTAAGGCGTGTATGGAGGAATGAATTCCATAAGTAAGTCCTTTTTCTTCGCGAATATTTTTCATCAAGCGAGACCCAAAGAACCCGCCAAGAATATGATTTAGTAATAGCAGGCCCGGGTAATCAGCATGACTACGGCCTACAATTTGTTTCCCAATACGCAATGAAGATTGAATACTACCCTGTTTATCAATGTGATTGGTGTGCAGTACTGCTGGTGATTTAGTGTATTCTTTTGATGGGATATTTACAGGGATTAGTTGATTAAGCTTAGCGGCTATATCTTGTTTAACCTTATCAGAAACTTTCCCCGACACAAAGCCCACAAAACTTTTATAGAATTTGTTTCGAAAATCAATCAGATGTGTCTGGTTAACGTTGTTTACATCTTCTGGCTCGAAATCTTTCCCGTATGGGTGGTTATCTCCAAAAAGATTCTTTCTGAAATAACGCGCGGCCAAATAGCTGGTTTTTTCAAGGTTGATTTTTAGGCCCTGTGTGTAAATGTCTTTGGCTTGCTGAATTTCGATTTCGGGGAAGGTTGATGTGGCAAGTATATCAATCAGTAAATCAAGTACATCATGGATTTTTTTGGTAAGACCATACAAAGTAATTGAAGTAAAATCCAAGCCTGGATTAATTTCCAAGTGCACACCGGAATAATCAAAAATACTGGTGATCTGATAACTGGTGAGATTAGCTGTACCCTTAGACAGAAGTATCGCTGTAAAATGAGAAAGGCCAGGTTTGCTCTCGAACCATCGGCCAGCTCTAAAAATCAATTCAATTTTAACAACCTCCTGATCACCGCCATGAATGAAAAGCAACTGATTTCCACTAGTGAGTCGTTCATTCTCAGGGGTTAATAAATGAAATGTTTTGTCCTGATTAAAGGCAGGGGGGGATTTCCTATCGAGCATGCATTAATCGGTGACGGATTTCCTGCTTTGTTCGTTACCGGCCACCTGAAGCAGAAGTGAAAAACGAATTGTTTCCGCTAACGGATTTTCTCTTCCATTAGTGGGAACAAGGTATGCCACATCAATTCCGAACCTATCTTTTCTAAAACCAACACCAAGTGTGAGGTATTTTCTGTTTCCCTTTTCGCGGGCTTCCAGAAAATATCCGGCCCGACCGGCAAATGTCTTATTGTACCAATATTCCACGCCCATGTTCACTATAAATTCTTTCATCTCCTCTTCAAATCCTCCAGGTGCATCAGTAAATGAACTGAACATTCCGCCTAGTACTGTTTGACCATCATCAATTGTTGGCACCAATAATTTATTGAAATCAACAATAAATGTGAAGCTGTTAAACATATCAACTTCGGTAGTGAAGGCGGTTCCTAATTTTAAATTAGTCGGAAGGAAATCTTTATTTTCACTATCGGTATAAGAAATTTTTGCGCCAATATTTGAAATTACTGCAGCTAATGCGAGGTTATTACTTTTCGTACCTTTTAGTTGCTTGTTATAGAAAACGCCAATATCAGCCGCTACGCTTTTTCCTGGTTTAGCGTCAACTGCACCACCTTGTGAAGTGAAGGCACCAGTAAGATTGGAGTAAATGTATCGGCCGGTCAGGCCAACACTAAGATTCTCTGTAAGCATTCTGGAATAGGTGAGGTCCAATGAGAATTCTCGTGGCCTGAAATCACCCAATGGTTCATTGTTAGAGCCCCGGAAACTGATATCTCCCAGATCGAAGTATTTCATGGAGAGTGCAACAGCCTGCTCGCGGGTTATTTTGTAATATCCTGTAAGGTAGGAAATCCACATATCGTTAATAATCTTACCTAACCAAGGAGTGTAGGATAACGATCCTCCATAATCTTCTTCAATAAATACGAGCTTAGCCGGATTCCAATAGGCCGAGTTTGCATCGGGTGAGGTAGCTGCACCGGCATCTCCCAATGCTCCGCTTCGGGCATCGGGACTAATGGTAAGAAAGGGAACAGCTGTGGTTATTACTCTGTTGGTTGTATCACGACCAGTTATAGACTGACCAAAGGATAAATTACCCACTAATATGGCTGCAAATACGGCAAGGCCTCTTAACTTCATCTGCTTCTTTTTCAAGGGCTTAAAGATAATCAATTCGATATAATAAGTTTTGTAACCCGCTCATTTTTAGAGCCATCGGCTAAAGAACGCACAATTAACCGGGCTAAGTATAACCCCGGAATAAGTTTTTTATTGAAATCATCATTAAGGGCCAGTTCCATCAGGTTTACCTTATAGCTGCTCTCCGGAACCTCAAAAGTGTACTGCTGAATTGTTTTTCCTGTATAATCATAAAGCATGAGGTTTGCCTCTAAGTCGTTGCCTGCCTGGTTATGGGTAAAAGTAAACTGCGTTGAGGTATGAACAGGGTTTGGGTAGTTGGTAAATTGTTCGATAATTATTCCATCGCCTTCAGTAACCATAAAATCAATTCTTGCCTGCCCTGGATTATTGTATGTATCCCAGGCCCTGAGAAGTATGGTATGCTTTCCAGGCTTCAGTCCTGATAGGGTATATTGTATTTCACCATTTTTGAAATCATCGGTGCTCGATTCGTAATAATCATTTAAAACGAAGGATTCATCATCATCCAATACTGCAACTATGCTGTTGCCAATTCCATACCCGGATATATTAATTCCACTCTCATCAAATAATGTGGCGACTAGTTGGGTGGTTGATCCGGTAAGGCCACCGTTTGTAAAGGATCTATCATTCATGTAGAGCGATATGACCGGAGCCGTTATGTCGGTACCCGAAACAGGTTCACTTGAGCCAACTGTAAAATCTTTTGAGTAGCCTGAGGCATCTGATCGGGTACTTTCATCGAACGCGTACAGACTTAATTTTCCTATATCAATGGCATAGGCAATATTTTTAGGCACAATAAACTCAAATTCGAACACGCCATTTTCCACGCTTGCCTTTCCGCGAAAAAGTGCATTGTACCATTGCTTATAAGCAAATGGCGGATTTTCATTTCCGAGTGTAGTAAAGGAAGTTTCTTTATCAAATAATGTGGACTGAAGTATACCGTTAAAACTTTCCAGTCGCTCCGCTTCAGCATTTACAACTTCTCCTTTTACAGTTACCCTTGAAAGGGCTTTTAGCAGATCACTATTGTCGGCAGTTTCTATGGAGTTCACCTGTATGCCGTATTCGGGCATGGCCAAGTAAAGTGAAGGATCACCAATAAGTGAAAAGTTTCTGTTAGACACTCCAGATATGCTGTTGTTTTTTGTTCTTCTGAAGATTTCTCCCAATGAAAGATTGTTGCCATTATCTTTTTGAAAGAAGGCCTCATAAAATGCCTGGTTCAACTCAAAGTTTGTACTGGAACTTACCGGACGTGCGGTGGTTACTAAACCAATGGCTCCACCCTTTGGCTGAAGCAGGCAAAGTTCGCCACCCGATGGAAAAACCGGATCATCCTGACGACCAAATTCACAAGTTGCTGTGACTAATAATGGCAGTCGTTCATTTTTCAAGTTTTGAATTTGCACTTCATCAAAAATTCTTTCTTGTGCCCATTGCCGCTCACTCCCATGGCCGGTGTAGTTAATGACCAATGCTCCATCGCTAAATGCTTTTTCAATTTCTTTTTTTGTTTCGGGAGAAACCTGACCACCAGCTCCGGGTATTTGAGGAAAAGCATCAAGATAGATTTTCTTAACATCGTAGAGGGCGCGATTTAAATCTATATTCCGTGCCATCTGATCGGCTTGGTTTTGATGAATGTTAAAATCACCATCATCGGCAACAAAAACAATATTCTTTCGCCAGCGATTAAAAAGCTTTAGATCAGTATCGTACCCGATTAATTTGTCTACTACATTTTTGGCTTCTGTAACTGATTTTACCGGAATCCGCCCTACTCCAATTTCCATGGTATGTTGGTCGACCGGATTCTCACGCCACTCACCTTCGTGGTCCTCCATAAAGCCAAAGAAATCATCAGAAGAGTAGGTTAATAAGGGGTGAAGCGAATTCACCGATTGATAGGTAGGTACAAAATTTTTGTTGTCGATAAGGATGTCTTTATAATCGTAGGAGCCTTTACCGAATAGCAACAACGACTTAAGCCTACCTGGATTTTTGTTATAAAAATGTTTAGCCAGATCACGAATGGCTGTTACATCTTGTTTTCCTCCTGAAAACTCGTTGAATACTTCTGTGGTGGTTGTTACCAGCACGGTCAGGTTGTTGAAGCTTTCACGGTGTGTTTTCAGGCGCAAAGCTTCAGATTTGAAATCAGGATGCGTAACGATGATGAGATCGGGAGATGATGCTCCGCGAAGGTTTTGATTAGGCACATTACCAATAAGTTTAGGTGAGGGAGCATTGGGTTGAAACGCAACGAATTCTTTCAGTGCGGTTGTGGCTGTGGAAAACAAAGTTGATGAATTGCTAAAGCCTGATGCTTGCAGTTTAACTTCAAAAGGATTGGTGATGTCCCAGACAATTGTTTGTGCAGTGGTTTGGCCGACTTCAAATTTTGAAATAGGTTGTTGTAAGCTAGCGGCTGACCGGAAAATAGTTTGTGCTTCGTAAAGTCTCAATTGCTGTTTTACCTGTAACAGGCAAAAATCAAGATAGCCAACAGCATTAGTTGATGTACCTTTTACATACTGATAGCGCAGTTCTTGCAGGTTACGACCAGCCGTGGCCACGGTTGCACTGGAAGTCAGAAATGTATCTGCTGCATGCCTGCCTTTTACTCCATACAACGCATTGGGGATTGCTCCGATAGCGTGTTGTCCAATCTGAACATTATTTAAGAGCACGTTGAACGATGTATTGGAAAACGATTGAGCCATTACATCGGAAAATACTTTAACAGGAGTATTGTCGATAATGCTACTTAGGTTAAAGCGAATTGTCTGATCGGTTGTTAATTCAAACCGTTCGCCAAACCACTCTTGTCCGGATTTAAGAATATTGAATTGATCAATTTCGTGGTATTGATAATTATCAAATTCCTGAACGACAGGGAAATTGCCAGCTAAATTTTCACTCGTAGAAATTCTTTTACCGGGCGTATCACTTATTGTTACAAAGTAATAGTTCTCTTTTGCGTAACGATTTTTTTCGTATCGGAATACTTGACGAATTTCATCAAAACTCACTTTGTCAGGCCCTTGTCCGAAGAACAATATGTAATCTGAAGAATTAAATACACCGTCTGCTTCGCCCTGAACATAAATGACACATTCAAGTAAGTCTATGGGGCGCTGGGCACTGTTTTTTTGTGGAAGCATGCCTGCGCCTTGGCTGTAAATTTTAATTCTGCGTGGATCAACCTGAGCGGTGTTGAATCCCATTTTTTTAAAAAGACTTTGATCAATCCTATAGACGCCATCTTTATTAACCGAAATCTTGTACCAGGTGCCGGTTGATAGAACTGAGTTTTGTGCTGAACCTGTAACAGACACAGCCATACTCATTATAATAAAGAGCACAAAACTGAAAAGCCAGGCTATGGTAGAGTTTTTCTGCACGAATCCGGAAATTATCTTCTTATTTAGAAAGCGCCTGTACCCCTAACGACAAAGCGATATATAAAATTATGACTAATGGAATGGCCGGGGCCTGCCAAATAGCCAGTACTAATACGGAAATAATAAGGAAGGTAAACCTGATTTTGTTCTCCTGCCAGGTGAAATTCTTGAATTTCAGGGCGAACAGTTCTATTGGTGAAACTAACAGCCACGATGAAAGCATAATAATCGTGGTGAGGATCCACGGATTTATTAGCCATTCCAAAACAAAACTATCCTGGAGCGGAAGGGCTGTAAGCAGTAACGCATTGGCGGGAGTAGGTAATCCTCGAAAGGAATCTTTCTGCGTATCATCAATGTTGAAGATAGCCAGGCGTAACGCAGAAAAAATCGCGATTGAAAACGATAAGAAAGGCAGGTAATCTCCGGCATCGGCATTCCAGAGTTTGTATACTACAATGGCCGGCAATACTCCAAAACTTACAACATCTGCCAGTGAATCAAGTTCCTTTCCTATCGGTGATTTTACTTTTAAGCTTCGTGCTGTAAAGCCATCGAAAAAGTCAAACACACATGCAACCCAAACAAAATATGCTGCTGGTATTGGGCGATTCTCCAACGCAAAAACAATTCCGATGCATCCGCACAACAGGTTACAACAGGTAAGAAAATTGGGAAGATGTCGGATCATTAAGTTACTGTTATGGCACAAAACGGATTGGTTCTTTTCTCGAAACCAATGGTGGTAGTTGGCCCATGCCCGCAATATACAGTAACATCATCGGGTAGGGTAAAAAATTTATCATGAATGCTGGTAATCAGGGTATCGAAATCACCACCGGGTAAGTCGGTTCGGCCAATGCTGTTTTGAAAGAGAACATCGCCACCAATTAACGACTTGCTCAGGCTATCGTACAAAGCAATATGACCAGGGCTATGACCCGGAACAAAGAGCACCCTCAGCGATTGATTGCCAAATACAACCACATTATTTTCATCAATAAATTCATCTGGGGTTGAATCCTGAAAGTGGTGAAATCCATAATTAGGGGCATAGGTTTTTACGGCTCGTAACAATGCTTCTTCAGCGGGATGGATAAATAGCTTCACTTTAAAGTGTTGTTTTACAAAGGCATTACCCAATACATGGTCGATATGGCAGTGCGTGTTAATAAGTTTGGTAACGGTTAATTGGTTAGCGGTAATGAAGTTGACCAGGGATTGTTGCTCCTGTTTATCAAAACACCCCGGATCAATAATGACGCATTCTTTTGTTTCGTCATATAGTATATACGTGTTCTCCTGGAAGGGATTGAATTCAAAACTTTTAATTTGCAGCATCGTGTTTAGATCTTCGTAAAATTAATCCGGATTTTGTTAGCATGTTTATAATGAATACAATTTTGACCAGATGACGGACAAAAACGTTGATTATATTATTGTAGGGCAAGGATTGGCGGGGTCGTGCCTGGCGTTGCAGCTGTTGTTTCGCCAGAAACGTGTGCTGGTAATTGATCGTGTCAGAGAGCATGCTGCCACCCGGGTAGCGGCAGGACTTTTTAATCCGGTTACCGGAAGACAAATGACCATGACCTGGCTGGCTGATACGTTGTTTCCTTACCTCCATTCATTCTATGTGCAGGCAGAGCTTTTTCTTCAATCAAAATTCTTTTTTCCGATGCCCTTGTACCGACCTTTTGTTTCTATTGAAGAACAAAATGAGTGGATGGGCAGAAGTTCGGATGCAGATTATTCACGCTATATAGAAGCGCTACACACTAACTCAGCTTTTGCTCGTCAGGTAAAAAATCCTTTAGGAGGGCTGTTATTGAAACAGTGCGGGTATATTGACACAACAGTGTTCTCCGATGCATTGCGTGATTATTTGAAAAGAAAAGACGCCTTGCTCGATGAAGACCTCCATGAGCACGAATTGAAAACTGACAAAAATGCCGTAATCTATAGAAATTGGCGAGCCAGAAGAATTATTTTTTGTACAGGAGAAATGGCAAAGCAAACTTCTTTTTTTTCCTGGCTTCCCATCAGACCTCTAAAAGGAGAGACGTTAACCATTGCTACCAATGAGCCGGTAGAGGTTATTTATAACCGGGGGGTATATGTGGTACCACATCTCTGGAAAGTGGGGGCCACCTACACCCATGACACATCACCCTCCATTACGGAGGTTGGCAAGGTGGAATTAACGGACAAACTAAATGAACTGATTGCTTTCCCCTACTCCGTGGTGAACCAGCAATGGGGTTTTCGACCCACCACACCAGACCGCAGGCCTTTATTGGGGCCGCATCCAGCTTTTGAACAAATCGTGATTTTTAATGGTTTGGGTACCAAAGGCGTGAGTCTGGCACCCTATTTTTCGGAGGAATTAACCCGCTGGATGGAAAATGGGCACCCATTAGATCAATCGGTAGACATTAATCGTTATAAATCATTATTTTCGAAATCTGCTTAGCATGATAGGATCTGTGAGATTGCGCATTTGTATTACATTTCTTTTCCTTCTTTTCTCTGTTGGCCTTGTGTTGGCCCAGCAGGCGCGTGAAGTTTTTGGCAAAAACCGGCAACAATACCGCACCTTTGATTGGCAATACCTAAGCGGAGAGAATTTTGATGTTTATTATTACGATGGCCGAAGGGCTATTGCCACCGAGGCATTGCAATACCTTGAATCAGAGTTTGATCGAATTACCGATCTGATTGGTTACCCACCTTATTTCAAAGCAAAAATCTTTCTTTATAACTCGCTTTCTGATCTTCGTCAAAGTAATGTTGGTCTTAATAAGACTTATTTCAACATTGGTGGTGAAACAGATTTTGTTAAGCCCTATGTTGAAGTAGCGCACATGGGCACCGCGCAAGAATTAAAAAGTGAACTTCTATTTAAAATTTCTGAACTCCTGCTGAATGAAATGATGTATGGAGGCAATCTGAAAGATATTTTTCAGAGCGCTTTGCTCATGAACCTGCCTGAATGGTTTGTTAGTGGTGCAGCCTTGTATGTAGCCCATGGATGGACAGCCGAAATGGATGATTACATACGCCACGCTATACAATCAAAAAATGTTAAGAAAATTGACAGATTTCAAGGTTTGGAAGCATCCTACATTGGTCAATCCCTTTGGAATTTTATTGTTGAGCGTTATGGTAAAAGCAGTATTTCCAATATTTTAAATTATACCCGTGTTACGCGAAATGAAGAGAAAAGTATATTAATTACGTTAGGTGTAAATTTTACCCAGCTCATAAATGACTGGCAGCAGTATTATGGCCAGATGAGCGAAATGGTAAACAAATCATATATACGTCCGGCAGATTCACTTAAATTTTCCAGTAATCACAATGTAACAACGGAGTTTACTACACTTAAACTCAGCCCAGACGGCCGCTACCTGGCGTACGCTGAAAATGACCGAGGCCATTATGTTGTAAAGGTTCGGGAGTTGTCCACAAAAAAAGAAACCGTGGTGCTTTCTGGTGGGACGCGTGTTATTGGTCAGCGGGTTGATTATCGATTGCCCATTATAAGCTGGTCAGACGCGAATACATTAGGCGTTGTGGGAGTTAAGCGTGGAGAATATACTTTTTGGTTATACGACCTAAATACCAAAACCAAATTGCCACGCGAGTTGGATCGATTCAGTAATGTGCGGAGCTTTACGTTCTCTTCTAATGGACGTTTGGTTGTTTTAAGCGGAGACTTTGAAGGGCAAAGCGATTTATTTCTGTTGAGTACGCGAAGGGACAGGGTACGAAGGCTTACCAATGATGTGTACGATGATCTTGATCCATCGTTTATTCCTGGAACCAACCGTGTTGTCTTCAGTTCTAACCGAACGTCTGATACATTATCCGTGGGATCCAAGAAGTCGTTAGGTGAGCTTACCGATAACTATAATCTGTTTGTTTATGATCTTGACACTACCAATGTAGTGGTGTCACGCATCACGAATACGTTGAGTAAAGATTATGCACCAAAAGCCCTGAACGATGATGTATTCTTCTACCTAAGTGATCAACGGGGAATTATCAATCTTTTCAGGTTTGACCGCTCAACAGGAATCTATACCCAGGTTTCTAACTTTTCATCGAGCATCAGAGAGTATGATTTTAATATTGATCAGAGTACGATCGCGTTGACTATGCGAAAAGGTTTACGCGATGACATTTACCTAAGCAAAGTCTATAACCTCAATCGCAGTGTGTTTACACCCGCCACCCGAAGACGTGAGTTGCAGCAGGTTAAAGTGATACAGGAAAGGAGGAAGCAGGAAGAGGATAAGAAGATGAGCATTAAGGATTTGATTAATGCCAGACTTAAGGAAGCACAAGGAAATGTTACTACGGATTCAGTCAAACGTGATGGAGCCAAAGCAGACACAATCAAAGTAGGTGCAGACACTGCAAAAATTACGGTTAGGTCCGATTCTGTTGTAACAAAGAAACCTCCGGTAATTAATACCGATAATTATGTTTTTGAAGATGAAGTAGTGAAGCAGGCCCAGCCGAGTGAAACTTTCCTGAATCGTTATATGAAAACCCGGGAAAAGAGCCGGATTATGGGCCCGTTTCCGTATGAAACAAAATTCAGTACTGATAATATAGTAACCTCGTTTGTCATCGATCCATTGCGTGGATTTGGATTTTTACTCGAAACCCAGATGAATGACATGCTGGAGAATTACAGGTTCTATGGCGGAATAATGTCATCCATTGACTTGCGCAATGGCGATTTCTTTGCTGAGTTTCAATATTTACCATCATTAATTGATTTCAGCGCACGATTCGATAGAAAGGGAATTCGTTGGGAGCCCTACAGCGATGGCAATATTTATCACTACTCCTTGCAGAAACTTGAGGTGGGTGGAGCCATACCCTTAACTGATCGTATTCGTTTAGCCGTTAAACCTTTTGGTGCGCTAGCGCGATCAGTAAATCAAGGCCTTTCATCTTTTCCTATTACGCCACCGTCAGCAACTCCGGTTAATCATTATTATGCAGGGGTTCGCTCAGAGCTTGTTTACGA
Organism: Flammeovirgaceae bacterium UBA2366; assembly: GCA_002344065.1. Taxonomy (GTDB): domain Bacteria; phylum Bacteroidota; class Bacteroidia; order Cytophagales; family Cyclobacteriaceae; genus UBA2336. Next base: position 254,391 of record DDTK01000003.1, on the reverse strand, counting down.
TAACTCAATAATAAGTGGTCTGAATATTATTGAAGGAACACGGGGAAAATTAATATTCAATCATTATCAGGGTATTGATGATGCCGATAATAGCTTCAGTCAGGTATCATTGGACGTTCGTCATTACCAAAAAATATACAAGGGAATTGTGTTTGCTGTTCGCGGGTTTGCAGGTTCGTTTTTTGGCCGATCACCTAAGCAATATTTGTTGGGCGGAATGGACAATTGGGCATTTAATGAATTGTCTGTTAGCGGCCGGGATAGTGAAGGAAATGAGAACGTTGTCGGCACACGGGCGGAGAATCAGGACATACTGTTTGTAGAGTTTGCAACCAATCTGCGTGGATTCCCCTATGCCACCTTGTTCGGTCAAAATGTAATGCTGATGAATGCTGAATTTAGGGTTCCGCTTGCCCGTGCATTAAGCAGTTCACCTATTTCTTCTAACTTTTTCAGAAACCTTCAGTTTATCGGATTTTATGACATCGGTACAAGTTGGTCTGGAGCGGATCCTTTCAGTTCAGGAAAAAGTGTTCGTATAGACCGTATTAAGAATGGCCCTTTTGAAGTCGATATCAAAAACTTTCTAAATCCATGGCTGTACAGTTATGGGTTAGGCATGCGAACGGTAATGTTCGGTTATTATATGAAGTTTGATCTGGCCTGGCCTGTTGAAAACTACACGGTAGGTAATCCTCAGTTCTTGTTCACACTGGGCTTCGATTTCTGATACTTTTTTAAAACTCCATGCGTATACCTTTGCTATTAGCTTACCTTTGCGCGTATTAAATTTCTAACGTTTTAGCTATGATAAAATCCATGACGGGTTATGGACAGGTTATTCATGACGATAGCCAGGTTAAAATAAGTGTTGAGGTAAAAAGCCTTAACTCCAAATTCCTCGACCTGATGTTGAGACTTCCTAAGACATTTTCCAATAAGGAACCGGACATTCGTAACCTGATTAGCGAAAAACTGGAACGCGGAAAAGTTTCGTTAAGTGTCGAGGTGCAGCGCTACAGCGAAGCTGAAATTAAGCAAACGTATAATGAAGCGTTGTTTACAGCCTACTATACCGCTTTAAAAAAGCTGGCCGATAAAGTCGTGGCTCCTTATGAACAACTATTTGAATTGGCGCTAAACTCACCTGATGTTATTCAAAACACTGTAAGTGAAGAAGGCAACGATGAAGAATGGCAGAAAGTAAGGAAGGTGATAGAAGGGGCGATAGCCAAATGCGATGCTTTTAGAAGGGATGAAGGTAATTCGCTGGAGAGTAAACTACAGGAGTACTGCGCATCCATAAGCCAGTCGCTAGCAGAAGTGGAGCGTCTGGATGCCGGGCGCGTAGAGAAAGTGCGGCAGAAATTGAAGAACAATGTAGTATCATTTTTCGGTGAAGAAGGTTTTGATATGAACCGACTGGAGCAGGAAATAATTTTTTATATCGAAAAGCTGGATATTCATGAAGAGCGTGTGCGGCTTAAAACTCACCTGGATTATTTTATGCAGGTATTAAAAGAACCTCAGTCCAACGGTAAGAAACTTGGATTTATCACCCAGGAAATTGGCCGCGAGATCAACACCATTGGCTCAAAGGCTAACGATGCACCCATGCAAAAACATGTGGTTGTAATGAAGGAAGAGTTGGAGAAAATTAAGGAGCAGTTGGGGAATGTGTTATGATTTACCACTTTCCAGTACCTGTGGATTAATACAATTCGGCACCTCTCTGCGCTGGTAAAATGAAATAATGTTTCCAGCTGCAATTCGTGCCATTCCATTTCGAGCCTCTACAGTGGCGGAACCAATGTGCGGGAGAACAGCAACGTTCGGCATGTCAAGCAATGGATTGTCTGGCTTCATCGGTTCGGGGTTAGTAACATCCAATCCAGCTCCCCAGATCGACCCTTGATTTAATGCTTCAATCAAATCGGCTTCGTTGTGCACACCCCCACGTGACGTGTTGATGAATATTGATGAGGGTTTCATTTGACTGAACACTTCCCGATTGAACAATCCCCGCGTTTCATCACTTAAAACACTGTGTACGGAAAGTACATCGCTTTCGCGGATTAGCTCATCAAAGCTCACATACTTTGCTCCGAACAATTGTTCAGCCTCATGATTGCGTGATCGATTATGATAGATGATCCTCATATCGAACGCGCCTTTGCAACGTTTTGCCATCACCAGGCCAATCCGCCCCATTCCAAAAATGCCCAGCGTTTTTCCGCTTAATTGAAACCCCAGATTTTTCAAGGGTTCAAATTTTTTCCATTCGCCACGGATGATGGTTTTGTGATTGAAAAACATTTTTCTTGAAACAGCGATCATCAAGCCAAAGGCTACATCAGCCGTTGCCTCACTCAATACATCAGGTGTATTGCTTATTGGAATTCCAACCAAGGAGGCAGCTTCAATATCAATATTATCGTACCCAACAGCAAACTGACCGATGATGTCCAGGTGAGAACATTGGTTGAAAAAATGTTTGTCCAGTTTATCCGCGCCCAGCGAAAGTAATGCATTTACTTGTTTGGCTCGCTCAATCAATTCGGGTTGAGTCATCGGGCCATCACCTTGCCATTCCAATACTTCCAGGCCGGCATCGGTCAGCATCGTTTTAGCGATGGAAGGTATTATGCGTGTAATCAAAACTTTTTTGAGAGGCATGCGATGCAAAATGAGATCAAATATAAACTATACTGAAGTTTGAATGAAGGTTAATTACACGGGTGGGATTTGATATGCGGGCTCTATAATCAAAAGCAAAACCATGGCCTATGCGGACACAAGCCATGGTGTTAATAAATAACCCTGGTCTGTGTCATCACAGACCAAGGATTAATAAAGCATGATACGAACTAAGAGTTGCAGCATCATAAGCACTAAGGCTATTGGCCACGTACCAGACTTAGATCGTAAAAAAAATGCTAACCTTTTCTTCCGGCATCTTTTGATGCCATCCGTTAGGTTGTTGATTTCAAAGCTGTTCAAAGAAGCCAGCATGGCTTCTTTGTACGCTTTGATCGCTTTGCTGAATTCACCGCGCAGTTCGTACGCTTGCCCGATGCACTCCATAAAGGCTACCCGGTTGGCGTTGTTTTTTAAAACACCTTGCTCCAGGTAACCCAATGCATCGCTGTACCTTCCGTTACGCAGGTACAAGGTACCCAGGTGCAGGTAAGGTGCGGCAAAGGCAGGATCAAACTGTACAGCCATTTTCAGGTGAAGTTCTGCTTTCGCTGTTTCAGCTGTGTAGTACAAGTAAGCCCAGCCCAAATGGTTGTGCAGGCTACCGTAACCCGGCTCATCATACAACAGGTTGTTCAGCAACGCCAAACCATCGTGAACTTTATTGTCGTAGATGAGCCTTTCTGCTTCCATCATGTATTGTTCCATCCATTCAATTCTCATTCCCTTTATTTACTTTTCAGGTGAATATTTCTCACCCGAAAGTCCCCTCTCCAAGAGAGTGAGGGCTTAGGGGTGAGGTTAGTCTTCTGCGGGCGAATCATCGCCACACATGCGCACAATCTTCGGAGTAAATACTCCGAGCACATCCACCAGCTCTTGCTGGTAGCGCATTACCTTACGGATATCTTTATACACCATCGGTGCTTCATCCAGTCCACCACCAATCAGTTCTACACCGTGCTGCTGCAACTCCTGCTTCACCATTTTATTGGTGATCACACTCTTGGCGGCACTTCGCGACATGACTCGACCAGCGCCATGCGAAGCAGAATTCAGAGATGCGGCTGATCCTTTGCCGCGCACAATGAAGCCGGTTGCCGTCATGGATCCGGGAATGATGCCGAGTACATTTTTGCCGGCAGGCGTTGCGCCTTTCCGGTGTACAATTACCTCGGTGCCATCTTGCAGCGTTTCCTTCCACGCAAAGTTGTGGTGGTTCTCTACCATCAGCAGCGGTTTTTCGCCCAGGCTTTGCGCCATGCGTTCGTGAATCTGGTGATGGTTGGCCGAAGCATAATCACCCGCCAGGTTCATGGCGATCCAGTACTCCTGTCCGGCTTCCGTGTTCAGGTCAAGCCAGGCGAGATTCGCAGCTTCTTTCGGCAGGTGACAAAGTTGTTTCGCCACCCGCGTGTAGTGCCGCGCAATTTCTGCACCCAGTCCGCGCGAACCCGAATGGGATAACACCGCCAGGTAATTTCCGCCAGGCAAATTCCATTCGTTGTTGTCGTCAATTTCCATCAACCCGAACTCCACAAAGTGATTTCCGCTACCCGATGATCCGATTTGCATGGCTGCTTTTCCTTTCAGGTTTCGCAGTATCGCGATTTCATCGAACGTTTTCCGGTCGAGTACTTCGTGCTCTTTTGGTCGTTTGAATATTTCGCGGCCGAAGCAGGTGTTCGTTAACAACAGTTGCTTCAGGTTACTGCGGTGCCGCTCCATGAATTTTTCATCAAGTGGATAAGCTGTCAGGCACATCCGGCAACCGATATCTACACCCACACCGTATGGAATTACGGCATTGTGTGTAGCCAGTACACCGCCAATGGGCAAACCATAGCCTTGATGCGCATCGGGCATTAGCGCTCCTGCTACCGCTATTGGTAACTTCATTGCAATTTCCATTTGGTTGCGCGCACCTTCTTCTATTTCGGCTGCACCGTAAATCGGATACTCCAATCGGTTTCGCAACAGTTCATGCACGCGCGACTTCTTTTCAGCAGGCACTAACGCCAAGGCTGTTTTGCTCCACACGGAGTCTTCGACATAGGCTTTCGGATCAGTCAACACCGCTTTCAACATGGCGTAGATTTCCTCCTTCTCGCTTCTGTGGAAATATTTCAATACCGTATTAATGGCGATGCCAATTGCCTTTCCTTCCGGGTAACCTAGTTTAACCAGGTCTTTCCCGCTTAATACTTTTCTTTTCATACATACTCCTTTCTGATTTTGCATAATCTCGCTCAGATAAGGCAAAATCATTCCATGCGTCTTTGCAGACGGTAAAATTTTTTTACTACAGTCCGAGAGAAATAAAAAAACCCGGACGAACCCGGGTTTTCAGTTGGCGATCAGATGCTGATCAACTGAAAAACCAGGGCATAAACCGAATATCGCTATTCGGTAATTCAAAACGATATGTCCCTTTTTGTATTAGCATGACGCAAAGATAAATCAGAAGTGAAATGATTTCAAAGCAGGTGTGTGGAAAAAAGTTTTTATAACCGTTATACAGAATTAATCCACATAAACTTTTCCTTTGCCGTCTTCCGGATGTAGTCCCATCACGGCATCATAACATTGTTCGCAATAAAATCCCAACTCTCTTCCCGATCGCTGGTCATCATTCCGGCTGATGGTAACACAAGGAGCAAAGTTATAGCGTGATTTTATTTTTTCTACATCCAGTACACAATCAAAATACACCCATTCCCGGCAGTTGTCCGACCAGGGCTGACCGCGATAGGTTTCTTTTATGCCTTTTGCTTTGAGTTCGTTTTCCAATTCGGCCAGATGTTTACACATGATTTTGAATTTATTCTCATTCAAGATAGCAAACCATCTTCTATTTCTATCTGGGAAAACTTATCTTACAAGATCAAGTTGTGTATGCGCCCACCCTCCAAACTCTCCAGCGTTATCCTATACTCGGTTATTTCCGCAGCATTTATCGGGCCCGGTACCATTACCACGGCCATTACTGCTGGCGCTACGCATCAGCTTCAGTTGTTGTGGGCAGTGGCGCTGGGCACGCTGGGATGTTTGCTGTTACAGGAAACATCTGCGCGAATTGTTATCAGCAGTGGGTTAAATCTCGGGCAAGCTTCACAAAAGTGTTTTGGTAATACATGGGGCAAGACCCTGATGGTACTGGTGGGCGTTACGGTAATGTTGGGCTGTGCTGCGTATGAGGCTGGAAATGTGCTGGGCGCTGTTTCCGGACTAAACCTGTTAACTGCGCTTGATACGAGAATACTCACGGTGTTGGTGGCGGTCGTTTCGTTTGCAGTACTGTGGAGCAACAAGCGGCAGGTGATATCCTGGTTGATGACTGCACTGGTAGGATTAATGGGCATTGCTTTTTTTGCTCTTGCCTTGCAACAACCATTTTCGATTCAGGAAGTGGTCAGGTACACTGTTGTGCCTGCGTTTCCGTCCGGCAGCGCGTTATTGATTTTAGGATTGGTAGGCACCACCATTGTTCCATACAATATTTTTTTAGGCTCCGGCATCAGCAAAGGAAAAACCATTCCGTTAATGCGGGTAGGGTTAGTGGTATCCGTGCTTATCGGGGGGTTGATAACCGCTGCCATTCTCATTGCGGGCACTTCGGTGCAGGCGTTTTCATCTTTTCCGGAGTTGGCCGGTTCGCTCCATGCAAAGCTAGGTCCTGTGGGTTCGCTGGCCTTGGGGGTGGGGTTGTTTGCTGCGGGATTTTCTTCTTCCATTACGGCTCCCTATGCTTCCTCTATCATTGCCTCCGTTGTATTTGGTTGGGAAGATACACGCAGGTTGCGACTGGTATGGGGTTCCGTGTTGGTGATTGGTTTTTTGTTCGGCATCAGCGGTATAAAGCCGATACCGGTAATTCTTACCGTACAGGCATTGAACGGATTGATGTTGCCGTTGCTGGTGGCGTTACTGATCGTGGTTGTAAATCAACGAACGGTAATTTCTGCACCCCATTTACCCGGACTGCTTTACAATTTTCTGTTGCTGCTCATGTTGGGCAGTGTGGTATTGATTGGTATGAACCAGGTGGAGAAGGCTTTACATTCATTGAACATGATATCCCAAAGTTATTTCAACGTGTTGGTTTGGTGTAGTGGAGTGTTGGTGGTTTGTATGGGAGGGTGGGTGTATTGGGCGAGAAAGCAGGTGTAATTTCGTTGAACAACTAACGCCAGCAGGTAAAAAAGAACAGATTGACAAGGATAGATCAATAGACTCATATTCGCTGATACTATAACATCATCAAATTAAAGCAAGGTGACTTTGTATAAAAGAGCCAACAATAAAAGCCTTGTACTGAAGTGGAACATAACGGGATTTTTTACCATCCTGATTCTCGGGCCTTTATTCCACTTTGTGTATAACTGGACGAATGATTCGTATCTTATTGGTGCTTTTGTTCCGGTAAATGAGAGTGTATGGGAACATCTTAAAATGGGTTTGTGGGGTGTGATTACATTTTCCATTGCAGAATATCTGTCGTTGGGTAGGGTGGTAAGTAACTATTTTTTTGCAAAAGCGATTGGAATAACAATCCTTTCACTAGCCATTCTTCTGATTTATTATTCCTACACAAAAATTTTAGAGAGAAACATCCTTGTGTTAGACATAACTTCATATGTCATAGGCGTTCTTCTGTGTCAATTGGTCTGTTATAAACTATTTCAATTACACCACTCAAGAATGATCAATATTACAGGGGCAATTCTATTACTAGCCATGTGTTTGGTATTTATAATCTTTACCTTTTACCCTCCTCATACAGGGCTGTTCAGAGATAACAGAACAGGTACGTATGGAATAGGAGCAGGAACAACTGACCACACTGAGAAGTAAACAACGTCCAGTCTGTTCTGTGGAAATTTTCAAGTTCTTTGATTACTTCCACACCTTGAAAACTCGCATTTAGCCGATCGAGATTTGAGGACATTAACAACCCTACTTCAATCGCACTTCCAGCATCGCCAATGCACTGAGTTTATAAGCTCTTCCAAATGGAAGCACCTTGCCATTGATTTCAACACCTTCTGCAGAAACGGAAGAAACAAATCGCGATGAGACAATGAATGAGCGATGTATTCTTGCAAACGATTTACCTGGTAGCTTTTCGGCCAATGTGCTGATGTTTTCGCGCGACAATAAGACCTTGCCATGCAGGTGAACCTTAATGTATTCGTCCAGGCTTTCGATATAGAGAATGTCATTCAGTGAAATCTTGTGCATTTTCCGATCAGCCTTCAGGTAAATGAAATTTTGGCTTTCTTTCGACCCTGCTATGGTAGTGAGAGTGTTTCTTTTTTGGTCAAAAAATTTATTAACGGCTTTAAGCAAGCGTTCAAAAGCAATGGGCTTTAGCAAATAGTCAACGACATCCAGTTCAAATGCCTCGGGTGCAAAATGGCGAAAGGCTGTTGTCAGTATAATCGAAGGAGGGTTCTTTAATGTTCCAATAAATTGAAAACCATCAATTTCTGGCATTTGAATATCCAGAAAGATCAGGTCAACAGGTTGAAGTCGCAGAAGGTTACTGGCTTCAATGGCATCGCAGCATTCGGCCGCAAATTCCAACCCTTCGATCTTCGAAGCGTGCGAAATCACCAGTTTTCTTGCAAGCGGTTCATCATCAACAACCAGGTATTTGAATGTCATGCTTGGTTCATAAGGGTTAAGGTGACTGAAAATTCATGAAGGTTGTTATCATCAATGCTGAGTTTATAATTTTCTCCATAGACCAGATCGAGCTGGTTGCGTAAATTCTTCAAGCCAATTCCATTTCCAGGCGCGCTATGCTTGCGACTATTGCGTATGGCAATCATCAAATTGGCTGTATTATCGGTAATTGAAATATTGATCCAGGATTGTCCTGCTGCGTTCATTACACCGTGTTTAAAAGCATTTTCAATTAATGTAATGATCATCATGGGTGCAATAGTCCATTTGTCCAGATTTAATTTTTTTTCAAATTGAATTTGAACACGATTCTCATAGCGCAACATCTCAAGAGCAATATAGTTTTCAACTTGCTTCAATTCGCGTTCAAGTGGAACAAAAACTGATTTGCCGCTCTGCATCACATAGTCGAGCATTTCGCTAAGCTGCATGATTGCCTGTGGAGCTTTATCTGATTTCTCGCTGGTTAAATAATACAGGTTATTTAATGTGTTGAACAGGAAATGAGGATTAAGCTGAATCTTCAGAAACTTAAGCTCGGCTTCCAGCTTTTCACGCATCAGTTTCTGGTAATCTTCTTTTGATTTGCGCCAGTAGAGTAGCAGTTTGATTGCTACTCCAAGAAATACTACCATGAGCAACGAGGTAATAAGGAAGAAGAAATCGATCGCTGCCGGACTCATATTCCTGATTTGCCATTCCGCCAGGAGAACAAACGTAAGCACCATGGTCATCACTTCCAGAAAGACAGAAAAAATAAGGGTATAAATAAAGTATATAATAAAAGTAAGGTAGCGTTCCTTTAGCAGGTATCTGGGCACCAGGTAGTAGTTGAGAAAATATGTTGTGCTTATCACTATCGGTATAAGCAATCCAACAAAGAAAGAGGTCTGCCAGTAGTTGTTATTTTGCCGACCAAAAAAAACACTGTAGACGGCTATTATCAGAATCCAGAAAAATAGGTGAGCTGTCCAGCGATGACGCGTAAAAATCTGGTCTAAAAGTATCTCAAGCCGAATCATTTTAGTTCAAGTTTAAAAAAATTAATCACACAATTCGAAGAATCAAATTTCAATGTGTGGTAATTCGCCCTTTTCAACACGTTTGAGTACCCTTTCGCCACAACACGTTCAGGTTGTGTGAAAGCCGGGCCGCGAGGGTATTGTTGCCGGAATTTAATTTTTGTTTCATTTCCTTACGGTAAACTTGTTGAAACGAAAACTAAAACTAAACTTTAACATTATGCTTAACTGGCACATTGAGGGAGGTATCGTTTACATGGTACCGTTAACAATTTTATTACTGATCAACTTTGGGGTGATCACTTTTGTGTTTGTTTCTGCCTTGCGTAAGAAACAGCATACAACTTTTTGGATGGAAGCCATCCGGCAAGTTGGTTTATTGGCATTGGTATTTGGTGTACTCTCAACAATTATTGGATTGTACGAGGCATTCGGAGATTTATCACGAATGACAGAGACACTTCCTTTTCATGTTATCATGGGAGGTTTGAAGGTAGCACTCATCACCGCAGAGTATGGTTTGATTATTTATCTGATTTCTCTTGCTGCGTATCTTGGTTTACGCGTTATAAAAAGAAATTCAGTTTCGTAATTTTCTAAATGAAGGGGGATAATTGTTTGTCCCCTTTTAACTCAACTTTGCCACCATGCTAATATACCGTTCAGGAACTTCGCCTTTGGTGGCCGTTTGGTAATCGTTGTAGCTGCACGGGGCGATGCTATTGCGCGCGTAGCGTTCAATGCCACCCGGGTAGGGCACCTCCATCCACCAGCGTTCACTTAATTTGCTTTTATAAAACGTAATGGTTTCGTTTTCCACCGGCATGGCCACTACGTACTTTAAAAAGTCGTTACTGCGGAAGTTCTGTTCTTTTTTGCGATGGTAGTAGCCTTCAATAAAATACCATACCATGGTAGCCACTACACTCGCGGTTTTTTTGTGTATGTCATCCAGGTCGGGATTGTACTCGTAAAAACCAACGGAGCTTAATTTTTCGTTTTGCCCTGCATACCAGCAAATCTGGCAGGCTTCTTCCCCGGATAGTCCGAAGGGCTGGGCGTTGGCATTGCCAGGGGCATCAGCCGATTTGATGGCGGTGATGTCGAACGAAAGCATATCGGCATTGCGAATAACGGGCTCCATTTCCTGCAGGTTGGTGCGCATCTGCCCGATGCGAAACGCTTCGAAGTAAAGTTTCTCCAACACGGCTACTGAGCTGGCGTCAATCAGGTAGCTTTGGTAGGCCAGGTGTGTGTAGCTGAACAGGTAGTTGGGCTCGTGCAGTAAAATTTTGTGAATGTGTTGTCGCTGCGCAGGCATTTCGCGTTTGTCATCCAGGTCAAGAAACGCATCCACATTCAGCAGACTGATAAGTTTTTCCATGGTTTCGTAGGCTGAATACTGACCATAGTCGAGATCGTGTGAACCACCCAGGATGATGGGGAGCACGTTATTCTCTAACAGTATGCGGCACACTTCACTGATGCGCGTGTAGGTTTCCTGAAGGTCATGTCCGGTGTTTAGGTTTCCGAGGTCAACAATCCGGTATTTGCCGTTACCCTTTTTTAAGGCGTATAGCTTTTTTCTTATTTCGTCTGCTGCCTTGGCGGTGCCTGTGTTATCACCTGCTCCTCTGTTTTCTTTTACACCCAGCAATGCAATGTGGGCATCTTTGTATTCGGGCATTTTATCGCTGAAGATGCGGATGCTTTTGTAAAAGGAGGAGGTGGAAGTAATGTTCGAATAAATGGATTCGTCAAGCGGGGAAAAGAAGATGGTTAAATCCATAGGTTAATTCTTAAATCGAAGTTTGATTTGTTCTATTTGTGTTTTGAGATGAGGTAAATCCTGTTGGATAATCTTCCAAATGCGATCGGGCTTTACTCCAAAATAATGGTGTATCACCACATCTCTTAACCCGGCAATTTTTCTCCAGGGCACGTCAGGGAAAGTCGATCTAATTTCATCAGGTATATTTTTAACAGCTTCACCAATTATTTCAATTCTCCTGATTATAGCATCTTGCTTTTCGGAATTGATTTTAAAATCATCTTCATTTAGGTTTTCCGAGTATTCAAGAATTTTTACAATAGAATCATGTATATCATCTACAAAATGCCGTATCTCTCTTTTCTCACCCATAAATTGATACTTCGCTTTTGAGGATGGACTTTCGTAAAGCTGGCTTAATAGCATCGTATTCCACTAAATCCACTTTTCGTTGGAGGGCATCTTCCAATTCGAGTTTAATACCAACAAAATCCAATAAACTCATGGAGTCGTCTAACTCAACCAGTATGTCTATATCACTGTTAGGGTGATTGGTTTTTTTAGCGTGCGAACCGAATAAGGAAGCTCGCTTAACCTGATTCCGGCTAAGGATGGGTTCAACAATGTGCTTGATTTCCTCAACTGTCATCATGCGAAGTTAAACAAAAAGCCCTTGAAATGTTCCAAGGGCTTTTTGTCTGAAAATTAGAATTTTGGATTACCCACCAAAGTCGTCAAAGCGGATGTTTTCTTTAGGTATGCCCATGTCATCCAGCATTTTTAACACGGCAGCGTTCATCAACGGAGGTCCGCAAAGGTAGTACTCGACATCCTCCGGTGACGGATGATCTTTTAAGTAATTGTCGTATAGCGATTGGTGGATAAAACCTACGTATCCGTCAGCTTCTCTGTCGTCTAAGCTTTTCTTTACTTTCCAATTGTCATCGGGCAACGGTTCTGATAAAGCAATGTTGAACTGGAAGTTCGGGAACTGCTCCTCGATTTTGCGGAAGTGTTCTACATAGAATAATTCTTTCTTGGAACGGCCACCATACCAGTATGAAACTTTACGATTTGTTTTTTCAGTATGGAATAAGTGGAACACCTGGGCCCGTAATGGCGCCATACCGGCACCACCACCAATGTAAATCATTTCGCGCTGTGTAGGATTGATGTGGAATTCTCCATAAGGACCTGAGATGGTTACCTTATCACCAGGTTTGCGAGAGAATACATATGAAGAACAAATACCAGGATTAACATCCATCCATTTATTATTGGCGCGATCCCACGGTGGGGTAGCGATACGAATATTCAGCATCACAATATTTCCTTCGGCCGGGTGGTTAGCCATCGAATATGCCCGGAAAATGGGCTCATCGTTTTTCATTTTCAAATCCCACAGCTTGAACTTATCCCAATCGCCCTGGAATACATCAGGCTTATGACCTAAGTCGGGGTGAGGGGCAATGTCCATGGTTTTGAAATCCACATGTATAGGAGGAACATCAATCTGAATATATCCACCAGCTTCGAAATTCAGCGTTTCGCCTGCAGGCAACTTCACTACAAATTCTTTAATGAACGTGGACACATTGTAGTTGGAGACTACTTCGCATTCCCACTTCTTAATACCGAAAATTTCTTCCGGAATGCGAATGCGCATATCCTGTTTTACTTTCACCTGGCAGCTCAGGCGAACATGATCAGCTTTTTCTTTACGGCTTAAGTGGCCGAGTTCGGTGGGTAAAACATCACCACCGCCATCTTCTACCACGCACTTACACATGGCACATGTTCCCCCACCGCCACAGGCAGAAGGGATGAATATCTTTTGATTGGCCAAGGTTGTTAGCAGGGAGGAGCCAGCCGATACCGTTACCGGGTTTGCCTCATCGCCATTAATAACGAGTTTAACCGGGCCCGACTGCACCAGTTTTGTCTGCGCAAACAGCAACAGGGCAACCAGTAGAAGAATAATGAATGTAAAGGCTAGAATTGACGTTGCAATGACCATTGAAAATCAGGTTTTATGGGTCACAAATATATTGTACCCTGGCGTTAAACTGTATATAAAAACACAGTTTTTTAGCCAATGTTCAAGTCCGTGCAACGTCTCTTTTCGCTTTAAGCGGCTGAATATTGAACAAATTCATTGATAGCCTTCCGGCTTACAAATTGAGCCTCTGGGGAAAGAATGATGCCAACATTTTCCCACCGCGACCACTCCGCTAACTTTTCAAGGCTTACCCTTCCCAGCATGTAGTGCTGGCCGTTTGCCGCATACCCCGACTGGAACTCCTCAAAGTCTTGTATAGAAATTTTTGTTCCGTGCGGAAACCGCACAAATGCTTCAATAGAAGCCTGGGTGGAATATTGGAGGTCCTCCGCCTGATGTAGTTTTTTATATTCATACCGGTAGTCGTACGTCAACGCTGAAATGTCTGAGAGTACTGCTGATCCGGTTGGGTAGCTGCCGGCACCTTTACCAATGAAAAGTTGCTTTTCGGAAAAAGCTCCCTGCACGGTTACTGCATTATATTCATTACGAACCGAACTTAGCAGATGATGGGCATCAATAAATTGGGGGGCCACTAAACCAAATACCCGGTTCTCTGACTTTATCGCACGGGCAATCAGCTTAATTCCGTATCCTTTTTCGCGTGCAAATTTTAAATCCAAATCGTTGATGTTGTTAATACCGATGTTCAGCATGTCTTCCGGCTTAACAAACACGCCAAAGGCATGGGTGATGGCAATGGCCAGTTTGAATTTAGGATCGAATCCCTTTACATCCAGACTTGGATCGCTTTCAGCAAAGCCAAGTTCCTGTGCCTGGCGTAAAGCATCAGCATAATTTCTTCGCTCTTCAAAAACTTTGGTGAGGATGTAGTTGGTTGATCCGTTGAAAATCCCCTCTATACCGGAGATCAGATCATTGTCGTAGTATTCTTCCAGGTTACGCAGAATTGGAATGCTTCCGCATACCGCACCTTCATAGAGTACTGAACGATCATGCTGTTGCTGGAGTTGAAAAATCCCTTCCAGGTTTTCGGCCAGCATTTTTTTATTGGCTGTAACCACATGCTTACCGTTTTGCAAGGCTTGCTTTACAATTTGATAGGCTGCGCTGGCATCATCAATTAACTCTACAACAACGTCAATTTCCGGATCATTGAGAATGTCTTCTTTGGAAACCGTAAAATATTCTTGTGGGAGTAAACGTGATTTTTCCGGATTTTTAATGCAAATCTTTTTGATGGTTGCTTTAATTCCGTGTGTCTCGTTTAACACATGGTATAACCCCTGTCCTACACATCCGAAACCGAACAGGCCTAATGTTAAATTCTTTCTCATGTTGAAATAGTACTTAATGATTTTTTAAAAAATTGATTTATGCCTTTTTTTAGCTGATCGGATTCTATCAGAAATCCATCGTGTCCATGCGTTGATGAAATGATCTTTAGCTCAGCCAAGGGTATGTAACGTTGTATGAGCTCTTGTTCGGACACCGGAAACAAAAGGTCATTGCCTATACCGATTACAAGTGTTCTTGATTCAATTTGTTTCAAGGCTTGTTCAACAGAACCTCTTCCTCTGCCCACATTATGACTGTCCATCATTTTTGAAAGTGTCCAGTAGGTAAAGGCATTGAAACGTCTGGAAAGTTTTTCTCCCTGGTAGCGCTGATAGGAGGCCGCGCGAAAACCATCTATCAATTCAGAATTTTTTTCCTCCTGAGTTATAGCAAAGGATGAGTATTGCCTGTATGAAAGTATGGCGATTGCCCGCGCTGCCTTTAAGCCCTCCAACCCTGCGCGCTCATCGTTGTTTTTCCACAATGCGTCCGCTTCTATGGCGAGCCGTTGGGCTTCGTTAAAAGCAATACCCCATGGTGAATGAACAGCATTGCACGCTATTAGTATAGCATGTTGAAAAACAGCCGGCCTGTAAATAATCCATTCGAGTGCATGTTGCCCACCCAATGACCCGCCAATGATGGTGTTGATTTCTGGTAGTTGCAGGTGCTCGCGTAACAAGTCGAAAGCCTTCACAACATCGCGGTTTGTGAGCAAGGGAAAGGAGTGAAACCAGGGCTTTCCGGTTTCGGGATTAATCGATAAGGGGCCTGTTGATCCATAACAACCACCCAACGTATTCGCACATACAATCAGGTTGTGTTGCGGATCAAAGGCACTTCCTTCTTCAAACAAGTCTTTCCACCATTGTGTAACATCAGCGCTTCCGGTTAAGGCATGACAAACCCACACTACATTGGAGCGACTGGAATTTATTTTTCCTAGCGTAGTATACCGTAACTGGAAGCCGGGAAGTTTTTCTCCCGACTCCAGTTCAAACGGTTGATTGTAGTGATAGGTATGGTTTTGTGTTTCCATGCGCTAATTCAGTTGAGCTTAGTTTTCAACAAGTTCCTTTGTGAACACTTGTTCAAATGCCTGTTGAAGATCAGCCTTGATGTCGTCAATGTGTTCAAGTCCGACAGAAATTCGCAACAGCGTTGGTAGTACTCCGGTTGAAAGTTGTTCTTCTTCCGAGAGTTGCTGATGCGTGGTTGCCGATGGCTGAATGATAAGTGTTTTTGCATCGCCCACATTTGCCAGGTGGCTCACCAATTTCAAACTATCAACAAATTTTGTTGCATTGTTCTTGGTTCCTTTAACAGTGAACGACAAGACGGCACCAAATCCATTTCTGAGGTATTTTTTAGCGAGATTATGATACGTGCTGCTCTTTAATCCCGGATAGTTTACGCTTTCCACTTTTGGATGTTGTTCAAGCCATTCGGCCAGTTGAAGTGCATTATCTACCGCGCGTTGCACACGCAGCGACAAGGTTTCAAGTCCTTGCAAGAAGAGGAAGGAGTTAAACGGACTCAGTGCCGGACCGAAATCGCGAAGACCTTCTACACGCGCACGAATGATAAAGGCAATGTTGGGTAGGCCAAGCGGATTTCCCTCACCAAAAATTTCCCAGAATTTCAATCCATGGTAGCCTTCGGAGGGCTCAATGAACTGCGGGAATTTGCCATTGCCCCAGTTATAGTTTCCACCATCTACAATCACCCCGCCAATGGAAGTGCCGTGTCCGCCAATCCATTTGGTAGCAGAAGCTACCACCACATTGGCGCCATGTTCAAGCGGTCGGAATAAATAACCAGCCGCACCAAAGGTATTATCTACAATCAGGGGCAGATAATACTTTTTGGCCAGTGCAGCAAGGGCTTCGAAATCGGGGATGTTAAAACCCGGATTACCGATTGACTCCAGGTAAATGGCTTTTGTGTTTTTGTCGATTAGCTTTTCAAAGGCTTCAGGCTTATCACCTTCTGCAAAGCGCGCATCAATGCCCAGCCGTTTGAACGCAACTTTAAACTGGTTGTAGGTGCCTCCGTATAAAAATGAAGTGGTGATAAAGTTATCTCCGGCCTGAAGAATGTTGTTGAGTGCAATAAACTGTGCGGCTTGTCCGGAGCCAACGGCCAGTGCGGCTACGCCACCTTCCAGTGCGGCAATTCTTTTCTCCAGCACATCGGTAGTAGGATTCATGATGCGCGTGTAGATGTTACCAAATTCTTTTAGCGCAAACAGATTTGCTCCGTGTTCTGAATTTTTGAAAGCATACGAAGTAGTTTGATAAATGGGCACAGCCCGTGAACCTGTAGTAGGATCAACCTCCTGCCCGGCATGAAGTTGAAGTGTTTCGAAACGATAGTTTGACATAGTGATAGTTGTTTAAAAGTTGACAATTGGGATTTTCTAAAAGGAAACAAAGCAGACACACCGATAACCCGTTCGGTCAGTGCGCTGATCGTGATGTTGTAAGGCTATAAAAAATTGAAGCTTAACAACAACACGGACAACAAATACACATACAACAAGGCTGCTGCATGTCAGTTGTCAGGTTGTGGTAAAGAGATGTAAGGGGAGCAAGTAAAGCACGCAAGCCTTGAAGGCTTAGTTCTGAAAGTGTGTTGATGATTGTTTTCATTTTTTAATCGGTTTATAGTTCTCCTCGACTCCTTGTCGGGAGCAGGAATTAGCACCTTTCCCGCCTTTGGCGGGATGGTTGCTAGCGCATCTTAGAGCCTGTTCTCTCAGCGCTTCTTTATAAATCGATTGAGCGATATGCTTTCCTCGACTTGATAAAACAAACGTAGTGTTCATTCATTCGGTTTCCAAAAGTTTTGAATTAATTTTTTTACTCAACCTTTCGAACACTTGTTAGCAAGGGTATCTTATACGGATTGTTTGATTTTACTTTTCAGCTTTTCAAACGTTAGTTTCAAATCAGTAATCAGATCCTCTGCATCTTCAATGCCACAGGAAAGTCGTATAAGCGAATCGGCCACACCCGATTGCAAGCGCTTTTCCCTGGGAACTGATTTATGCGTCATCTGCGAAGGATGACAGATCAGACTTTTCACTCCTCCCAAACTCTCGGCCAACTTGAAGTAGCGGGTAGAGGTTACAACCGCAGTTGCTGCTTCTTCTGTGTCGTCTTTCAGGGTGAATGAAATAACTCCACCAAACAAACCATTTTGCTGACGTGTAGCCAGTTCGTGGTTTTTATGATGGGCTAAACCCGGGTAGTAAACTTTGTCCACGTCTTCGCACTGCGTCAAAAATTCGGCAACGGCTAATGCGGTTTTACACTGTCGCTCCACACGCAAGGTTATGGTTTCAATACCACGAATGGTTAGCCAGCAATCTTGCGGGCCAAGTATTCCACCAGAAGCATTTTGAATAAATTTTATTTTTTCGGCCAATGCTTCATCTTTTACTACTACCAATCCGGCAACAAGATCAGAATGTCCGGCCAGGTATTTTGTTCCGCTGTGGACCACAATGTCGGCACCTAATGCCAACGGTTGTTGTGCTATAGGAGACGCGAAGGTGTTGTCGACTACTACCAACGCATTGTTGGCATGGGCAATAGCAGCAATTTTTTTAATATCAGAAACTTTAAGTGTAGGGTTAGTAGGAGACTCCAGCCACACAAATTTTGTTTTCTTGTTGATGTAATCCACCACGTTGTCCGCATCTGTAGTATCGACATAGTGAATTTTGATACCGAATTTTTCATACACGTGTGTAAATAACCTGTAGGCTCCTCCGTAGAGATCATCAACAGCAACAATTTCATCACCGGTCGATAAAAGTTTTACAACAGCATCAATGGCGGCTAGCCCTGTTGCAAAAGCAAATCCGGAATGCCCGCCTTCCAGTTGAGCGATAATTTTTTCCAGGGCCAGACGAGTTGGATTGTTGGAGCGACCATAATCAAAACCCTTGTTTACACCGGGCGCTTCCTGCACGTAGGTGGCGGTTTGATAAATTGGAACGGAGATGGAGCCGGTTAATTCGTCAACCGGTACGGAATGAATGAGGTTTGTTGTTGTGCCCATAGCAAAATGATTTTTTGGTTTACAATTTTTAAAATCACTTACCAGAAGGCAATCGGAAAAAGCTTTATGCATGAACATAAAAAAAGCTCTTCCGATAAATCAGAAGAGCTTTTTGATATTTTTTGAAGAATATTTCGGAGCTAAACTCTGACTTATCTTTCCTCAGTTTCCCAAGGTTGGAGTTGGCACCTTATTCCGATTGCTCGAAACAGGTTGTCAAGGCTTCACAGGGCCATTTCCCTCTGCCTTTCTTGATAAGTGGAATGTTAAAGAACGATGCAGCCGCTGCTGCTTGTTAAGTCAAACGTAGGTGTTCATTTGATTTCTTCCAAACGCATCGTGAATATTTTTTTTAAAAATCAGTCTAACGAATGTTAGTGAACATACTTTTTGATGAGCAGTATTTGTCCGATGTGATAGATGTCGTGATGGATAATTCCGTGCAGTAGCACATAAGAATCGTATTTTCGGCTTGCCACTTGTTCGCTCAGCTGATCGGAGGAAATGGTTTCAATAGCCTTCAAAAGTTCTGCCTGACTGGCTTCTAGTTTTTCCAGTGCGGTTGACCAATCAGTAGCTTCAGGGAAGTTATCTTCATCAGAAAGTTCAAAAGTTGTATCCCCTAAAAGCCGCCTGGTAACAAACGTTCGCCACGAAACCATGTGTAATACGAGTTGCACAATACTGTGGCTATCACCAATTTTTTTTCTGGAGATGGTATCATCTACATTTTTCAAAACATCCATAACGGATGGGCCATGCCAGGCTTTGCCGTCATAAACTCGTTGTACAAGTTTGCCCAGGTTTTGGATTTCGGTCATGTCATCAGGTTAACATACCACCATCCACCTGCAATACCTGGCCGGTAATGTAGGCAGACATATCACTCGCGAGAAACACACACGCATCAGCAACATCTTCCGGTTTGCCACCACGTTTTAAGGGGATAGCATCGCGCCATCCTTGAACAGTTTTTTCATCCAGCTTGCCGGTCATTTCAGTTTCAATAAATCCTGGAGCAATAGCGTTGGAACGGATGCCACGAGAACCTAACTCAAGCGCTACAGATTTTGTAAAGCCTAAAATACCAGCTTTCGAAGCCGCATAATTTGATTGTCCTGCATTTCCTTTTAATCCCACAACCGATGTCATGTTAATGATGGAGCCACTTTTTTGTTTCATCATAGGTTTAGTTGCAGCCTTCACGGTATTAAAGCACGACTTCAGGTTTACGTTGATGACTTTATCCCAGGCTTCTTCATTCAAACGCAGCAAAAGGTTGTCCATCGTAATTCCGGCATTGTTCACTAACACATCAAGCGAACCGAAGTCAGCAACAACATCATTGATCAGTTTGTCGGCTTGTGCAAAATCAGAGGCATCGGAACGATAACCCTTAGCTTTTACGCCTTTAGATGCAAGCTCAGCCTCAAGGGCCTGGCCCTGTTCAACGCTTGACAAATACGTGAAGGCAACATTGGCGCCTTGTTCGGCAAACTTAAGTGCAATGGATCTTCCGATTCCTTTTGACGCCCCGGTTACGAGTGCTGTTTTTCCCTGGAGTAATTTCATGAATAATCTGGTTTGGTGGTCAAAATTAGCCAATTCCTTCAAAATTCATGGATTTTTATATACTCTTATGAGTCTCCGCAAAGCCCTTTTTATTTGAAAGAGCCACGACTGGTCTTATCTTTGGCCACTTAATTATTAACCTGATTCGAATATGTCAAAATACGATCTCATTGTTATTGGTTCTGGTCCTGGTGGTTATGTGGCAGCGATCCGTGCCTCTCAATTGGGTATGAAGGTGGGTGTTGTTGAGAAAGCCGAGCTCGGTGGTGTGTGTCTCAATTGGGGATGTATCCCAACCAAGGCTTTACTGAAGAGTGCCAATGTTTTTGAGTATATCAAACATGCAAAGGACTATGGCATTGAGGTGAAAGATGCAAAGGCAGATTTGCCAGGGATGGTAAAAAGAAGCCGCGATGTTGCGGCCGGCATGAGCAAGGGTATCCAGTTTTTATTCAAGAAAAATAAAATCGATCATATTGCCGGTCACGGCAAATTGAAGAAGGGTGGCAAAGTAGAAGTGACTGCTGCTGATGGTAAAAAGGCAGATTATGAAGCAAAGCATATTATCGTAGCCACCGGTGGTCGTTCACGTGAGTTGCCAGCGTTGAAAATTGATGGCAAAAAAATTCTTGGTTATCGTGAAGCGATGGTCTTGGAAAGCCAGCCAAAAAAAATGTTGGTGGTAGGCTCTGGTGCAATTGGTGTTGAGTTTGCTTACTTCTATAACTCAATCGGTACGGAAGTTACCATTGTTGAATTTATGCCGCGAATTGTTCCTGTGGAAGATGAAGAGGTTTCAAAGGCATTAGAGAAGTCATTCAAGAAGTCCGGCATGACGATTCATACCAGTTCGGAAGTAACTGCTGTTGATACAAAAGGAAAAGGTTGTGTGGCCACGGTAAAAACTCCTTCCGGAGAAATTAAGATTGAAGCCGATGTAGTTCTATCAGCGGTTGGTGTTAGTACAAATCTTGAAGGAATTGGCCTGGAGGATGTGGGTGTTAAAACCGATAAGGGCAAAATACTGATTGACGATTTTTATAAGACCAACGTAAACGGTGTATATGCCATTGGCGATGTAGTTAAAGGTCCTGCTTTGGCACACGTTGCTTCCGCTGAAGGAATTATCTGTGTTGAAAAAATTGCAGGACATAATCCAGAGCCATTGAACTACGGTAACCTGCCAGGGTGTACGTATTGCTCGCCCGAAATTGCATCGGTTGGGTACACGGAAGAGGCTGCAAAGAAAGCTGGCTATGAAATTAAAGTAGGCAAGTTTCCGTTCACTGCCTCCGGTAAAGCAAAAGCGGCTGGGGCCTCTGATGGTTTTGTGAAAGTGATCTTCGATGCTAAATATGGAGAGTGGCTTGGTGCTCACTTTATTGGCGCTAATGTAACCGAAATGATAGCTGAGGTTGTGGTTGCCAGAAAGCTGGAAACAACGGGCCATGAAATCATTAAGTCGGTACATCCACACCCTACCATGAGCGAAGCGGTTATGGAAGCGGCTGCAGCAGCGTATGGCGAAGTGATCCACTTATAACCGAACTTTCATCCTGCAGGTTATTGCAACACAGTTCCGTTTTCTGCAAAGGCCTTGATGATTTCTATGTCCATACGATCATTAAGGCCCTTTGCGTAGTGCACTTTTCTTATAATCAAGCCTTGATCTACTAAAAATTCAGCCGGGATAGTGTTTATGGATTCCCCATCGGCCATGGCATGAATGGGCACACCAGCGCTTCGCGCCCTGAAGGCCGTTTGTACAAAGGTCAGGAGGTGGCTTTTCGTTGAAATCCAGGCTGAATTCTCCAGGCCGTAAGCATCATACCATTTTTTTTCAGGATCGGAAATGAGCGGAATGGGCGAAACTTTTTTATGGAAAATACTTCGCAGTAACACCTGTTGTTTTGACTCGAAAAAGAAAATCATCTCCAGGTTTTTTTTCTGAAGTTCCGCATGGATTTTGGTTAAGGCGTGCACACGTAAGTTGCAAAAGGGGCACCCGGCATGGCGAAAGAAGCCAATGAAAATACGTTTGTCCTTATAATTTTCCAGGTTAATGGCCCGACCGAAAATATCTGTAAGGTTGAAAATAGGCGCGGTAAGATTTTGTTCAAGCTTCATACAGGATAAACCCTCAAGGTTTGATTAAGTTCAAAAAGACTATATCCCGCAAAATGCACTTATGGGTTATGAACCCCGAGGGAGCTAGCCCTAACGCCAAGAAATTCTGTCCCCATCCACCCCTCAAATTGTCACTTTACCGGCATTATGGTCATCCAGATAACTTTTTCTTGTATTTAAAGTTACACTTTAAGACATTAGGTATTAATTGCTATGAAAAAGGCTATTCCGATCAGTTCTTATTTTTCCCGAGCCAAGGCTTTTGCCTATTTAATGGCCTTTTCTGCGGTTACTTATTTCCTGTTTTGGGTTTTCACCAACATAAGCCGGTAGGCATTAAGGTCATGAAAAAGCACCTTCCTCTTCAATCGTATTTTTCCCGCGCCAGGGTGTTTGGTTATTTGGTGCTGGGTATCATTTTACTTATTTCAATGTATTTGGTCATTTCGCTTTTCATCGATTAATCCTTCACTTTCCCGTCAGGTTAGTTTTTTGTCCTTTTTTAACTATTTCCCCTTCTTTGATTTGATACTTTTGTTCTCATGAACATTCGTATTATGAGGATACTCGTTGTAGCCATCTGCTTTTCTTTTATCGGTCAGGGTTATGCCCAAAAGTCGGATTCACTTTTTCAGGTTCAGTATGCAGCTGCATTAAAAAAATTAAATGAAGGCGCTTACCGCGAGGCCTCATCGCAACTTTCACAAGTGATTGGAGCGGGTTATACTAATCCGGAGGCATATCTCAAACGTGGAGTAGCGTACGTTTATCTTAAAGAGTATGAGAAAGCAAAAACAGATTTTAGTCAGGCAGAAAAAGCGGGAATCACTACCGCAGAGTTTTTTGAATTTAGAGGAAATACCAGGTGTGCACTAAAAGACTGGAAAGGAGCTGTTGAAGATTTGGAAAAGCTTACCACTACTGGGCGGACTGATGTTGAAATTTTTCAAAAAATAGGAACAGCAAAATATACATTGCTGGATTATAAAGGTGCAGCCGATGCGCTGGGCAAAGTAGTTCAGCGTGGTGTAAAAGATAAAGATGTATTCAGCATGCTCGGCCTAAGCCTTGGCAGACTGGATGATTGTAAAGGTGCAACGCAAGCATTGTCAGCGGCTACTTCTATGGGCGCCAGCAGCAAGGAAATATTTACACAGTTGGGTAATTGTCAGTTCGCGGCAAAGGATTACGCAGGAGCTACAGAGTCATTAAGTCGCGCGATTGGACTTGGTGAAAATTCGAAAGAGATATTCATAGCACGAGGACACAGCCTGTATGTTCAAAACGATTATGACAATGCTGCGAAAGATTATGAGAAAGCGGTTTCATTGGGAGCTAACGAGTTCGAAGTATTTAAAAATCTCGGTGACATTCGGTTTATGAAGAATGACTTTGCCGGAGCTATTAAACAATATGATCAGGCAATAAAAATTTCTGATAAAGATGCAGTGGTTTTTAATAATAGGGGCAAGGCAAAAAGCAGCACAGGCGATAATAAAGGTGCACTACCTGATTTTGATAGGGCCTTGCAATTGAACCCAACCTATACCAAGTCCATGTTTAACCGAGGCATGTCCCGTTTTGACGTACAGGATTATACCGGTGCCGTGGAGGATTTGGAGAAAACAAAAACAACTGAGGGCGATTCACCTGAGTTGCAGCGAAGACTGGGCATTGCCAAATATAACCTGGGATTAAAAGATGCGGCCAAGGTTAACCTGGAGGCTGCTATTAAAGGCGGTATAAAGGATTCAAAGGTTTTGTTGTATGCCGGCTACTTACGCTTTGATAATAATGATTTCAAGGGTGCTGTTGAGGCACTTACTGCAGCTGAAATTGGCGGTGAGAAAGAAACAGGAATTTATGAAAAACGTGGAAAGGCTTCGTTTCAGCAAAAGGATTATGCGGCAGCCGTGGTTGATCTTGAAAATGTAGTTAAGAAGGGTAATGCTGACTTAGTTACCTACGAAGCACTGGGTATCTCTTATTTGAATCTTCAAAAAGATACAGAAGCTGTTCCGGCATTGGATAAGGCCGCTGCTATGGGAAGCAAAAACAAAGACGTTTACTATCAACTGGGCAATGCCCGGTTCAAACAAAATAATTTTAACGGAGCCATTGAATCATATGATAAGGCTGTGACGCTTGGCGCTGGCGATGAAGTAATTTTTAATAATCGCGGTAAAGCAAAACTGAATAAAGGAGAGGCAAAGGAAGCCATTGAAGATTTTACGCGCGCACTCAGTATTAAGCAAGATTATGTGCTGGCTTACAAAAACAGGGCAAAGGCCAGGTATCAGTTAAGTGAGTATACCGGTGTTATAACAGACATTGCCGTGCTGGTTGCTCGTAACCAGGCGGATGCTGATGATTATGCATTGCTGGGGTTATCCCGATTTAATATGAAAGATTATACGGGCTCGGTTAATGATTTAACCAAAGCCATTGAAGGTGGAAATAAGGATAGAAAAGTTTTAAGTGCGCGGGGCAGTTCCTTTTTGGAAATGAAAGAATATGAAAAGGCAGTAACCGATCTTACCAGAGCAATTGATGGCGGAGAAAAAACCGCAGATGTTTACGCCAAACGAGGCAAAGCAAAATTTTTGTCTAATGATTTTACCGGGGCCTTACCCGATCTGGAAAAAGCTATTCAGCAGGGCGAATCCGATGCTGTACTTTTTGATATGCGCGGGTATTGCAAATACGAATCGAAAAATTTTAATGGAGCCATTGAAGATTTTTCAGCAGCTATTACAAAAGATCCGAAGCTAGCCGTTGCTTACTTTCACCGCGGTGATGCACACTTCCGTTCAGCTAACTGGAGCGGAGCTATACAGGATTACACGCAAGCCATTGGTCTGGGTATGAAGGATCCGATATTATTTAATAACAGAGGCAAAGCTTTTCTTGAGCAAGAAAGTTACACAGAAGCCATTAGCGATTTTTCGGCTGCTCTTGTTATCAATAAAGAGTTTACAAAAGCTTATCAAA
Organism: Flammeovirgaceae bacterium UBA2366; assembly: GCA_002344065.1. Taxonomy (GTDB): domain Bacteria; phylum Bacteroidota; class Bacteroidia; order Cytophagales; family Cyclobacteriaceae; genus UBA2336. The sequence goes on along the minus strand of DDTK01000003.1, from coordinate 229,097 downwards.
ACCGGGGACTGGCTTATTTTAAAATGAACAAGTTTGCAGAAGCATCGAAAGATTTACGGGCGGCTGAAAAACTTATGGAGAAACCTGAACCAGATTTATACAAACTACTGGCCGAATCTTACTTTAATGCCAAGAACTATGTAGTGGCGTTAGAGTATTTTGATAAACTCATTGCAGCCGGGTACAACGATAAAGAAGTTTACTACAAGAGGGGCCGCGTTTTGTTAGAAAAAGAAGACTATGCAGCAGCCATTAAAGATTTTGACGCTGCTCAAAAAGCCGGGGATAATTCTGTTCAATTATTGTTGGATAAAGCAAAGGCTTATCTCGGTATGGGCGATGGAAAGTCAGCTATTGCCGAACTGAGTAACGTAATTGCTTTGGACAAAAACAATACCAATGCATATTTCAATCGCGCCATGATTAAAGAGGACCTGAAAGACTTTGAGGGTGCCGTACTTGACTATAACCGTTTGCTCTCCATTAACCCCGAGGATGGCCTGGCCTATTACAACCGCGCCAATTGCAAAGCTGAAATGGATGATATTGGTGCCGGCATTTCCGACCTGGATGACGCTATTCGGGTTGAGCCGAAAAATGCTTCTTACTATAAGTTACGCGGTAATTTTTACTATCAGTTAAAGGAAACCGACAAAGCCTGCTTCGATTGGCGTAAAGCTGTTGAGTTTGGTGATGCAAAAGCGCGTTTTCAGGTTGATCAATATTGCAGAAAAAAATAGCATCCCTTTTCTTTAATACGTTACCTAAACAGGAATTGTATTCTCTTTTTTGGAATGGAACATCCTTTAAGATACTGATACTTCATCGTGTTGACTTTTTTCCAGTTTAGGAATCATTTTTGCATATATCCTTTTTGATGAAAATCTTACACACGCTTGTTGATGAACAATACTTCATCCTGGCGTGAATTCCCCACGTGTACTTTGCAAGTGATTTTAAAAGAGGAGGGAATATGAAAACGTTTGGCGCAATTTTGATGATGGTTCTTATGGGTTGGGGCGTATTAGCCAATACTGTTAAGGGCAAGGTTGTTTCGGTTGTGGATGGTAACACCCTTGAAATTGTTTCAGAAGATAACGAAACGTACAAAGTTGTTTTGGCCGGTATTGATAGTCCTGAGTTAGAGCAGGAATTTGGTGAAGCCGCAAAGGAATTTTTAGTAAAGTTTATTAACGATAAGGCCATACAAGTTCATTTACAGGGTAAAGATCGTAGGGGAAATTATGTTGGTGTGGTTTACATCAATAAAGGAACCGACCTTCGTAAAGCACTGCTTTCTAACGGTTTAGCATGGGTAGCGGAAAAGGAGGCTTCTGAAGAATTTATAAAACTCGAACAAAAGGCCCGCGAGCAAGGTACAGGCTTATGGAAAGACGAATCACCAACGCCTCCATGGGTATACCGCAGACAGCAGACCATGATGCAACCCAAAGCGGGCTAAACCTGCCATTCAACGGGTAAACCTGACCGTTAAGCGGAAGTCTGGCGTGTAGAACAATTTTCACACGTTCTTTCAGTTAATATCTTTGTGTTATGAGCAGGTTGCTGATTTTAGTCTTCATTGTTGCAGGCTTTTTGCCTGGCCTTGCCCAGTCTTCTAAAAAGAAGAAGAATGCTGCAGCGCCATCTACCCAACCAAGTTCTGTTGAGCCTTATTACCCGAAACGTACCTACGAACCTCAAAAGAAAAAATCTTCCGACAAAGTCACTTACGATGCACGCGACCGCTTCTATGATCGCATGGATCAGGTAGCGAAAGCTCACCGCAAATCAGAAAAGGAATTATCGAAACCTCAATATTCCGATCCTACCTATTTTGGTCATAAGCGCCCACCTAAGAGACGCCCGGTGGATAAAATGAAATACTGCAAAGAGTGTGGCATTCGCCACTAGAAATCTTTGTCAGGTTGAGCCTGTCGAAACCATTTTTGTTCTTAACCTCTTGGTCTGTGTCTTCACAGACAATGTATATCTACTTCCAGATCTGTGTCCTGACAGACCAGGCAAATCTGACCTCAGTGAAACACTGAATAATATCAATTTCGTATCGTAAATTTCAGCAATGAACCTTGCTGATTACATCGAACACACCAACCTGTCGCCAACGCTTACCATAAGGGATATTGATAAGCTGGTGGAGGAGGCCGTTCAGTATAAATTTTTTGGTGTTTGTGTTCCACCCTTTTGGGTAAAACGCGCCCAACGTGAAATTGGAAAAAATAAAATTACGCTTGTTACAGTGGCCGGATTTCCGCTTGGCTACAACATGACGGAAACAAAACTTGATGAAATAAAGCGTGCAATCGATAACGGTGCAGATGAAGTAGATGTGGTGTGGAATGTAACATCATTCAAGACCGGAATTCCCTGGACAAAAATAGAACTGGCCAAGTGTAGTAAGTTGTGCCATGATCATCAGAAGCTTGTTAAGATTATCATTGAAACCGCGTATCTTTCTGAGGATGAAATTATCCAGGCGTGCAAGCTTTGTGCTGACTCGGGTGTAGACATTGTGAAAACCTCAACAGGCTTTGCGCCCGCTGGCGCTAAGGTTGAACATGTTCGGTTGATGCGAAGTGTTCTTCCTCCGGAAGTTGGCATTAAAGCCTCAGGTGGAATCAAGACAAAGGAACAGGCAATTGAAATGGTTAATGCAGGGGCCGATAGGCTGGGGACTTCATCAGGAGTTACAATTGTAAATACCCCTTAAGAATTAAATATGAATAATTTGCTTGCCAATGTTTTTCCGGAAGCTTCATCCATTCCGGAAAAATTTGATGTTTCTTATGTTGAACAGCGCGAATACCTGATTAATGGAGAACTCAGGTACTGGCCTGGTGCGCTAAATAAGGTTCAGAGCCCCGTATACCTAAATGATAACGATAGCTACAAACAAAAGATAATAGGTGCTACGCCATTGCTTACTTCCATTGAAGCCTTACAAGCACTGGATGCTGCTGTGGAAGCCTATAATTTGGGTCATGGTCTTTGGCCCACATTATCAGTGGCCGACCGCATTGCCCACATTGAAAAGTTTCTTTCCCTTATGCGTGAGCAACGTGATGAGGTGGTGAAGTTGCTTATGTGGGAGATTGGTAAAACACTTAAAGATTCAGAAAAAGAATTCGATCGGACCTGTGATTACATTGTTGATACAGTTAAGTCGTTGAAAGAGCTCGACCGTAACTCGGCCAAGTTGGTAGAAGAGCAGGGCTTTATGGCGCAGATCAGACGCGTGCCATTGGGTGTAGCGTTATGCATGGGCCCATTTAATTATCCTTTGAATGAAACCTTCAGTACCTTAATACCGGCATTGATCATGGGTAACACGGTAGTGTTTAAACCGGCCAAGTATGGTGTGTTGCTGATCCGTCCTTTGTTAAAAGCGTTTCAGGAAAGTTTTCCTCCAGGCGTTGTTAATATTATTTACGGGAAGGGCCGCGATACTGTTGGGGCTTTAATGGAAACAGGAAAAGTTGATGTGTTTGCTTTTATCGGAACCAATAAAGGTGCAAATGATTTAAAGAGACTTCATCCCAAGCCTCACCGGTTAAAATCAATTTTAGGATTAGATGCAAAAAACCCGGCCATTGTTTTGCCTGATGCTAATTTAGATAACACCATAGCGGAGTGTGTAGCAGGATCGCTTTCGTTTAATGGGCAGCGGTGTACAGCCTTGAAGATTTTATTCGTTCATAAAAGTATTGTAGATGATTTTATAAAGCGGTTTACTGCCGAAGTGGCCAAACTTAAGCCGGGCATGCCTTGGGAAAATGGTGTTCAACTCACGCCCTTACCTGAACCCGGCAAAACCGATTACTTGCGTGGCTTGATGGAGGATGCTAAAAAGTACGGAGCCAAAGTTATGAACGAGCAGGGCGGTGAAATTTTAAACTCATTTTTTTACCCTGCTGTAATCTGTCCGGTGAACGAAAAGATGAAAATCTACCATGAAGAGCAATTTGGTCCCATCGTTCCTATTGTTCCTTTTGAAAAGGATGAAGAAGCCATTCGGTATGTCGTCAATTCAAACTTTGGTCAGCAGGTAAGCATTTTTGGCAGCGACAGCAAGAAGATTGCTTCGTATATAGATATGTTCACCAACCAGGTTGGCCGTATTAATGTGAACACCCAATGCCAGCGCGGACCGGATACCTTTCCGTTCAATGGTCGCAAGGATTCGGCTGAAGGAACGTTGTCGGTAGCGGATGCGCTTCGTGTGTTTTCGATACGCACGTTGGTGGCTACGAAATCAACAGAAGCGAACAAGCAGATCATCAGCACCATTATCCGTAACCGCGAATCGGTATTTTTGAGTACGGATTACATTATGTGATGAAGCGAATTTCCATTCACGTAAGAGGAAAGGTACAGGGCGTTTTTTATCGCGCTTCAACAGTTACAAAAGCGCAGCAGTTGGGTGTGAACGGTTTTGTTCGCAATGAACCGGATGGGAGCGTGTACATGGAGGCCGAGGGTAATGAGGACAAATTAAATGAATTGATTGCCTGGTGCAGGGTTGGTCCGCCTCGGGCCCGTGTGGACGAGGTTGCGGTTGAGACACATACAACATTTAGAGGCTTTACAGATTTCCGCGTTTCGCGATAACTTCGTTGGTAATTACGTAGAATTATTTCTTAACAATGTATTCTATGTTCGTGGTTATCGTATCATATTGAAAACCTGTTAATAAATCATGGATGTTCGTGTAAAATTTCTCGGGGCAGCCGAAAGTGTAACGGGTTCGCGTTACCTGGTAGATGCCGGTGATTTTCGGTTTTTGTTTGATTGCGGATTGTTTCAGGGATTGAAGGATTTGCGACTGCGCAACTGGGAAGAGTTTCCGGTTGATCCGGCCACCATTCAATGTGTAGTGCTCAGTCATGCGCACATTGATCATATCGGCTATTTGCCCAAGCTTGTAAAAGAAGGATTCAGTGGGCCCATTTACTGCACACATCCTACAGCCGATTTAGCCGAACTCATGCTACTCGACTCAGCCAAATTGCAGGAAGAAGAAGCCGAGTTTGCAGAGAAGAAGGGATATTCAAAACATGAACATCCAAAGCCTTTGTATACGGTGGAGGATGCAAACGCTGTTTTTCCTTTGCTGAAATCATATGGTTATGGTGAGCGTATCCGTATTCACGATAAAGTTGAAATTATTTATCATGATGCAGGGCATTTGCTTGGCTCAGCCATAACGGAAGTATTCATTACCGGAGATTCGCAAACCAAGAAATTTGTTTTTTCCGGTGACATCGGCCGCGAGACCAGTGCCATGTTGCACCCACCAACTAGTATTACGGAAGCCGATGTTTTGTTTGTGGAATCAACGTATGGCAACAAAGATAACCCGTACGATGACCCAACCGATGATTTCACACGCATAGCCAATGAAACGTTTGATCGGGGAGGGGTGCTGCTTATTCCGGCTTTTGCGGTAGGTCGTACGCAAGGTATTTTGTACTACCTGCGGCAGTTGATGAAGGAAGATAAAATTCCGGATGTGCCGGTTTATGTGGATAGCCCGATGGCGATTTCTGCCACGTATTTATTTTTCAAGCATCCGAAGTTTCTGAAAAAGGAATTTAACCTTCATGAATTTGTGAAGGAGGCCGAAACCAACATGTTGGTATTTGTTCGTTCCAATGAACATTCCAAAACATTGAACGAGATCAAGAAAAACGCCATCATCATTTCGTCCAGTGGTATGCTTACGGGTGGGCGCATTTTACATCACCTGTACCACCGGTTAAAACGTGAGCAGGACACGGTGTTATTGGCCGGCTTTCAGGCCGAGGGCACACGCGGAAGACGTTTACTGGATGGTGAAAAGACCATTAAAATTTTTGGTGAAGAGGTTCCGGTAAAGTGCAAGCTGGAGTATATCAGCTCCATGAGTGGCCATGCCGATAAGGGTGAGTTGTTCCGGTGGTTAAAGCATTTTAAGGATAGTCCGAAAATTACGTTTACTACCCACGGTGAAGGTGCCGATCTTCATGCATATGCAAAAAACATCCGGGAAACTTTTGGTTGGAATGTGACTGTGCCCAAATACCTGGAAAGCTTTGAGGTTTTTCAGGGAATTTAGAGTTAAGCACTCTTAATAATTCCCTTTTGCGGATGAATCTTCACTTCGAAGAATTGTGTAGCAAATGTAGTAAGCCGGTTACCGATGAACTGCGCTTCGGCTTCATGTGGGTAAAACACGGTAAGTTCAAGTACACCCATGATAAAGTTGTTGTGCTGCGAAAAGGTTCTTACCCATTTCTTAAACTCCTCAGACCATTCCCGATAATAACGATCAAAAGGTTCTTCACCTGAAAAAATGAATTCAAGCTGGTTGTGGTGGTAATACCTGAACCGGAATATGCCTGACAGGGCAATGTAAAAATCATGGAGTTTGGTGAAATCGTTTGACTGATGTTGTTGGATGCGTTGAATGGTTTCGTCCACCAGGCCTAAGGGGTTATGCTGCAGCATGTACTGCACCTTAACGTAATCTACCATGTATTCGAGGAGGGAATTTTCCAGAGACAGCTGAGCCTGTTCTAAAACATAATTCTTATCAAGCGGAAAGAATTTGCGCACCACGGGCGTAAAGGTTTCACAAAGATAGGAATTTATTTAGTTACAATGCCATGAGTCTTAGTGGTCTTAGTCAGTTCCGATGTAGGACTGGCCATTGGACGCCTTATCCATCGTATGCCCTCTTCACTTGAATTGAAGCTCTGCAGGAGCGCCATCTTGTTGGTAGGTTAAATAATCCTAATCGGGTCATGGAGGGACGACATCAATTCAAATGGTGTAGGCGTGTTTGGTAATAATGCTGAAAACAAGATTTCGCCCCTCCGGGGCTCGAAAAGATCATGTTTATTTTGTTATTGATATATCGCCCCGAGGGGGCTTTAGTGTTAAAGTTTAAATGATACTTTCAGTTGATTATTCGAAGCCTTGAACACAATGGAATAGAGAGTTCCGCAGGAACATTATCTCAATAGTTTTAAATTTTTAATTCTGGCTGAGCCCCATTGGGATGCCATTTTTTGATTATTTCGTGGTTTGTATCAACCAGACCAAAATTAATCATAGTTTTTAGTAGCCAGCCTCCACCCGAATAATTCCTTTATCCATAGGTGGGTGTACTTCCGTGCAACCTGTGTGTCAACACTGTTGCCTTCCTTAACTTGCACCGCGTATTCTATTCCTGAAACATAAGCATGATCACCGGTAATCAGAATTTTTTCTATCCTTCGATTCAAGGAGAGGTAATGCGGCAACGGATTAGGATCATGCTGTACTTTGCTGTGAAGTTCATCAAGGGTAAAATCCCGCAGCCAGATACGTTTTAATGCAACAGTATCTCGTTTCAGAAGTGCCCTGATCTCCACCGATTCGGCCTTGGCCAGTGTTTCTTCAACAGGGGTCAAAGCTATATTGGAGGTTTCAACAACAACGTCATCAATCTTTATCCATCGTTTTTGTTTTTCACCAATGACGTTGCTTAGCCTTGTTGTGGTTAGGGTTTTGAATGAAGTTGGCCCGGATAGAAAGATGCTATCCGGACCCTGTCCGAATGCCTGCGCTTTAGAAAGTAATGCTGTACATATAATCAACGCAACCTTAAAAGCTACGCTCAGATGATTATTTACATTACGTCCCAAAACTCTCTGCCCTTGCCTGGCTTAAGTAAACATCAAATTCAATTGGTGAGTCAGCCATGTCGAGCAGGCAACCTGTCGGAACAGGCGGATAGATTTCGGCATAGGTTTTTACCATGTTCATAAACACCCTGCGGTATACGTGTGTGCGGTTAATTTTCTCCGGGCTATCCAAACCGGTTGATGAAAGCAGTTCAACAAAGCTATCTACGGTATGTTTATGGAAATTGGCCACACGTGCTTTCTTATCTTCTACCACCAATCCTTTTGCGAAGTACGGATCTTGCGTAGCCACACCAACAGGGCAGGTATTTTTGTTGCACTCCAGCGCTTGTATACAGCCGAGCGCCATCATCATCGCGCGGGCACAATTAGCGAAATCAGCACCTAAGGCCATTGCACGGAAAATGTGAAAACCAGAAAGAATTTTTCCGGAGCAATCCAGTTTAATGTGCTCGCGAATACCAAAGCCTCGTAATGCATCATCAGCAAAAGCGACAGCATCCAACAGTGGCATGCCCACAAAATTGGTGAACTCGGGTGGCGCTGCACCGGTTCCGCCTTCGCCACCATCAATGGTGATAAAGTCAGGGTAGGTGTTGAGTTGCACCATTGCTTTGCAAATGCCGAGGAATTCACTCTTTCTTCCGATACACAGTTTGAAGCCAACGGGTTTGCCACCTGAAAGTTCGCGCAGTTGTTTTACAAACTCAATCAACCCAATGGGTGTGCTAAATGCACTATGAAACGGTGGCGAGAAAACCGTAGTGCCGGGCGTTACACCACGGATGGCAGCAATCTCCGGTGTATTTTTCTTGGCTGGTAAAATGCCGCCATGCCCAGGCTTGGCGCCTTGAGATAATTTTATCTCAATCATTTTTACTTCGGGGCGCGTAGCATTTTTCTGAAAGGCTTCCGGAGAAAAATTCCCTGCTTCATCGCGCGCACCAAAATAACCTGTGCCAATTTGCCAAATAAGGTCGCCACCATATTTAAGGTGATGCGGGCTGATCCCGCCCTCGCCTGTGTTGTGTGCAAAGCCGCCAATCTTGGCGCCTGCGTTTAACGCTTCAACGGCATTGCCGCTTAATGAGCCAAAGCTCATGGCAGATACATTAAGTATGCTGGCGGAGTATGGTTGCTTGCAATCTTTATTGCCCACCAACACCCTCGGACTATGATCTAATTTGTGATGGTCGAGTGGTGTAACCGAATGCGTGATCCATTCATATCCTTCTGCATAAACATTGAGTTGCGTGCCAAAGGGAACGGTATCCAGTTGCTTTTTGGCACGCTGGTAAATAACGGAACGATCAATGCGGTTGATGGGTGCACCATCCGTGTCGGATTCAACAAAATATTGCTGGATTTTGGGGCGTAAATCTTCAAAGACGTAACGAAGCCTTCCGGCCAACGGAAAGTTTCGCTTTAGCGACTGGCGGGTTTGAACCATATCCGCTACACCCATATAAATAATGGGTGCCACAAGAATAAACGCAAAAAGTGCATCTCTCCAGAAATAGGCCCAAACCAGGATTAATGCAGTAACAACAACACTGCAGATGATGAATAGCTTTCTCATAGTTTTTTTTGGTCACTGAAAGAATCAAGATAGCGGGTACATAGGAAAACAGCAAGCTGTGATTTATCTTTCATTTACCTGGCATTTGAAAGGCAAGGTTTACAGTTATTTACCTTGGTACGGTTTTATTGCTTTAGTGGCAGTGAGACAGGTCTTTCTTTTTTGCCACCAAAGCACCAAATCACTAAAAGAAAAAACCTTTGTAACTTCGTTTACCTAAACCATAATTCTTATGACTAGAAAAATCATCATCGGAGTGTTGATGGTACTGTTGGTCATGCAACTGCTCCAGCCTGAAAAAAACAAATCAGAAGGTATTGCTGCGGATGATATTTCCAATACGTATAAAATCCCGGAGGCTGTTCATGCGGTGCTTGTTGAGAAGTGTTACGATTGCCATAGCAACAACACGCGCTATCCATGGTATGTGCATGTGCAGCCCATCGGTTGGTGGCTGGCTTCACACATCAAGGAAGGAAAGGATCATCTGAATTTTTCTGTCTTCAAAACTTACTCTGCAAATAAGGCGACAGACAAGCTGGAAGAGCTTTCTGAAGCTGTTACAGAAGGGTGGATGCCATTGGAAAGTTATCTGTGGTTACACCGCGAAGCGAAAGTAACACCCGAAGATACCCAGTTAATAAATAACTGGCTTGATTCGATTGGGGTTACAGTGAAAACTGGTGACTGAAAAATTTTACCATTAACGATCTCTTCCCGCACCAGCACTAATGGTGTGTCCATAAAATATGGCATTCATTAACATTTTATTGCTGCCAAACCAGAATGCGCGAAAAGCCAGATTTTCGGTAAAGCCAATCACACGGCCCTGTCCAATAGATGAACTTCCGGTAAAAGAAGCATTCTTCAGTTTATCCAGACTACCCTTGGTAATGTATCCACTCAACAATGGGTTTGCCGTAAACACCCCCGGATTTCCAAAGGCATTTTTTGAGCGTTCCATAAACAGGGCTCCGCTTTTGAAAACCGGTAGCCGAGAACTTGTATATCCATAAAACAGCGGGTGTGACAAGTCGGCCTGTATTTCAAAAATGGCACCACTTAATGCCTCTGCTCCAGCCGCGTTGGCAATGTCAGAATAAGGTTTTGGTTTGGCTGGTTCATCTTTCTTCTCATCTTTTTTCATTTCAAATTTACCAAGGCCGGAAGCATTTAACCAGTTAAGGGCTGTTTTCAACCCAATAATTACACCGCCATTTTGTACCCACGTGCGCAACCTTTCTTTAGCCGCATCATTCAGACTGGTGTACGTTCCTGTGCTTATTATAAGCGTGTTGTATTTATCAAAGTTTATTCGATTGAATACATCTACCGGAACAAGACTAACCGGAATATGGAAACGTGTATCCAACAAATGCCATATTTCACCTGCATCCAACGGGCTCACACCATCGCCCACCAGCATGGCAATTTTTGGTTCGCGCAGAACAGAAAAGTTGCTGCTTCCCAAACTCAAGCCCTTGTAATTTAATCCGGTATTGAAAGCGTAAACGTCAATACCATCATCAACGGTTATTTCTTTTATCAGGTATTCAACAAGGTCAACGCTTTTATCCTGTATACCCAGGGGGATGAGAATGGAGCCGGCTGAAAACTTTCTGCCATCCGGAAGATGAAAATCGCCATTGGCTACTTTTACCCGAATCCCCTTGCTGAGCAGGCGATACATCGCACGGGGTGCATAGTACCCATAGCTTTCAAACACATAGGCGTAATCGCTGGTGCCGCCAATAATTTTTCCAACAGGTTTTTTAGTTGGGTCAAAACGTTCACCTTGAAGATTCGCTGAAGGGGTTTTCAGTTCTTCGTAATCTAAAGCAAAGGCAAGCGGTAGTGTCCAACTGGAGATGTCATAAAACAGACTATCCTGAAAAGTGGTACGCTTTTCAAACATGGATTTGATAAGCCGGTATTGCTTTTGGTTAAGGGGCACAACGTAGCTGCCATCACTTTCGTAACGTTTGCCGTTAATGGTTTGGCTGCTGCTGAGTTTATAAATGTCAATGTCATGCCGGTCAATGATTTCCGCAAAATGAAAGCTTCGGTACTTATCCTGATTTGCTCCGAACACATATGCCTTCACTGGATCTTTGGCTGCTTCGGCAATATTGTTTTTGAAGAAGTCGCGCTGATAGTTCAGCAATTCTTCGCGCATAGCTTGAGCAGCCTCTAGTGTGGAAAGCGCGGTTACGAATTGATTACGAACAGTAAATGGAAATGTGAGCACACCGTTAATGCTTTCCTGCGCATGACCACGCGAGCTGGCTTGTTCAAATAATATTCCGATTGCACCTTGTACATCCGGAAAAGTTGAGCCCTTGCCATAGTAGAAATCATCATAACCTTCCTGGGTGTAGTAAAGCGAGCCAATTTTATCCAACGCTTTGGCGTGATACTCACCAATTTTGCGTGTAAGCGTCAGGTTTTTTTCTGGTGTGAGTGGGTGGTTACGTGAAGGAACCCCGGGTTGAAAAAAGAATGTGGCATTGGTACCCATTTCATGATGGTCGGTCAGTACACTGGGTTTCCACAAATGAAATTGTTTGGCGCGTGCCTGGCTTTCGGGCAACTGTGCCACCAGCCAATCGCGGTTCAGGTCGAACCAGTAGTGATTAAATCGTCCGCCCGGCCACGCTTCATTGTGTTCGGTGTCGTTGGGGTCGGTTGAGGTTTGAATGCTTTTACGCGAGTTTACCCAGCTAGAAAACCGTTGAAGGCCATCGGGATTAAAGCTGGGGTCGAAGAGAATTACAACTTCATCCAATAGCTTTTCAATGGCTGCTCCCTGGGCTGCCGCCAGGTGGTAGGCCACGGCCAGGGCGGCATTGCTTCCGCTGGCCTCGTTACCATGAATACTAAAGCCTATATACACCACATTGGGTATGTTTTTTACATCCAGATTTCCAGATTTTGAGGGATCCGTTAGCTGCACATGCTGCTGACGAATTTCTTCAATACGCTGATGATTTTTTGGCGAAGTGATGGTTAACAGTAAAAGCGGCCTGGTTTCATAGGTGCGACCGGTTTCCTGTATGCTGATCCTGTTGGAAGCTGCCGCGAGGGCATACATGTAATTAACCAGCCGGTCGTGGGTTATATGCCATTCGCCTACTTCGTGCCCGATGATTGATTTTGGGGTAGGGATATTTTGATTGTACGAAATACCCTCCGGGAGGTAATAGGAGAGATCGGGCTGTGCGTTTAAGGGGTTAGTCATTAGCACGAGCAAAGCGATTGCGCAATTCAATAACTTCATTGGAAACAGGTTTATCGTTAGAAATAGAGCGAATGGGCGGTTTTTAACCAAACCTTTTAGGCACATTTTTACAGACGGTCAACCCGAGGCTGTTAATTAATTGTGAATAAAATTGTGGAAAGATTTAAACGGCAATTAAAACCATATCTGATAAAACGGGATATTTTTGTTGCCGAATACTAATCAACTTAAATCCAAAACTATGAGGAGAATTTTACTGTTATTCAGCTTTGTGTCTCTAGCTTTTGCTGGCTTTTCACAAGGCGTAACCACATCTTCGATTATTGGTGTGGTAAAAGAGCAGAGTGGAACAGCTATTCCGGGTGCGAATATTGTTGCCACACATGAGCCATCTGGAACAGTTTACGGTACTGTTTCGCTTGCTGATGGACGCTTTAATATACCTAATATGAGGGTGGGCGGTCCGTATAATGTAAAGATTACATTCATTGGTTATGCCGAGCAGCAATACGCCAACATCTTTCTAAAAATTGGTGAGCCTTACGTAATCAATTTGAACATGGTGGAAGAAGGCACACAGTTGCAGGAGATTATCGTTTCTGGTGTGCAAGACAGGATCATGAATAGTGATCGTAACGGTGCCGTAACAACTATTGGTACACGTGAAATTCTCACCATGCCAACCATTTCCCGTAGTATCAACGATATGACACGTATGACTCCACAATCTACATCAACAAGCAATGGAGCTATTGGCGGTGGTAATTATCGTCAAAACTATATTACTGTTGATGGATCGGATTTCAACAATACATTTGGTATTGGGACCAACCTCCCGGCCAACGGTTCTCCTATTTCGTTGGATGCCATAGCTGAAATATCAGTAAGCATTACTCCTTACGACATTCGTAACTCAGGTTTTATAGGCAGTGCTGTAAATGCAGTAACCCGATCAGGTACGAATGATTTTTCCGGATCGGCTTATGCATTTTGGAGAAACCAAAACAACCAGGGTGACCAGGTGGCCAACAATGATCCCCTGCCAACACAACCCCTTAGCTACAACACTTATGGATTCAGATTAGGTGGTCCGATTATCAAGAACAAGTTATTTTTCTTCGTCAATGCTGAAACGGAAAATTCTGTTCGTCCTGGCCAGACTCAATTTGCAGCTACTACACAAGATCCTTTTGGCAGCTCTCCAAACATAAGCCGCCCTACACGCACTGAGCTTGATGACATTAGCCAATTCCTTCGCGAGAACTACGGTTATGAAACCGGCCCTTACGATAATTATGATTTTGAAGCTCAAAACACACGCTTTGTAGCACGTCTTGACTGGAACATAAATCAAAACCACAAGTTTAATATTCGTTATAGCCAGGTGGAAAGTAAGGATCCACGTTTTATCAGTGGTTCTACTACAGGTACAGGATTCTTCTATGCTTCCGGTGCAGGCCGTACAAACAACAATGCTCTTTGGTTCAGTAATTCTAACTATTTCCAGGAAGCAAACTTCTATTCCCTGGCAGCTGAGTTGAACTCGTTGTTCGGTAATAAGTTTGCCAACACGTTGCGCGCTACATACACCAATCAGAATGACCCAAGAAGTACAAATAGTACGAATTTTCCATTGGTTGATATCATGAAAGATGGCTCTCCCTTTACTTCTTTTGGATATGAGCCTTTTTCGTTTGGAAACCTTCGCGATGTCTCTTCAATCTCCATTGTGGATTTTGTGAGCTGGACCACCGGCAAGCATAACATCACCGCAGGTGTACAATTGGATATTCAAAATACAAAAAATGGTTTTCAACGTTTTGGAACAGGTTTGTATCGTTTCAATTCATGGGATGACTTTGTGAATGGTGAACTTCCTACTGACTATGCTATCACCTATTCATTGTTACCGAATTTTGAACAGGCTTTTCCTACCATTAAGTATGTGCAGTACTCAGCTTATGCACAAGATGAATTTTCAGTGAATGAAAAATTGAAAATAACGGCTGGTTTACGTGTAGATTTACCAACCTTTCCGAGTGTTCCTGAAATCAAAACCCATCCGCTGGCAGCAGGTTTAACATTTGCTGAAGGAAGGAAATTTGATACCGGTGTGTTGCCCGAAGTAAGACTGCTTTGGTCACCACGAATTGGTTTTAACTGGGATGCACTGGGCGACCGTTCACTGCAGGTTCGTGGTGGAACAGGTATTTTTACCGGAAGAGTTCCAACGGTTTGGTTAGTATCGCAATCCGGAGATGCGGGTTTGCTTCAGTTGACCCAGAACTTCAATGGTCAGGCTAACGTACCGGGGCCTTTCCAGATTGCTCCCTATCGTCCGGCAACACCACCAGCTGCAGGAACTACACTTCCTGCTACCATGAGTGCTATTGATCCTGAGTTTAGATTTCCTCAAACCTGGAAAACCAGTGTGGCAGTTGACAAGCGCCTGCCTGCAGGATTTATTGCTAGTATTGAGGCCATTTACAACAAGGATATTAATATTGCACAAGGCAAAAATTACAACCTGGTAAATCCGACAAACATGTCAATTTCTGATGCCAATGGAGCTTACCCGGATACACGCCCGATTTATCCTGTAAATAATAATCAGAAGTTTATTAACTATCTGAACAACCAAGGATTACCAAATGTAGATAACTCCAATGGAACACCTGGCAATTCCGCATTTAACCCCATAACGTTGGGCAATTCAGACCAAGGTTATTATTGGTCGTTAACAGCAAAGTTGGATAGGCAATTTAGCAATGGTTTCTCAGCCTTTGTAGCGTATACACACAGCCAATCGAAGGTTCTCTATGATGGTGTAGGCGATCAGCTATTCAATACCTGGTCATTAACACCTATTATAGGCCAAGCCAATAACCCGGAAATGAGCTATGCAGGATATGTTGTGCCCGATCGCTTTGTTGCATCTGTAACCTACCGTAAAGAGTACCTGAAAAAACTGGCTTCAAGCATTTCATTATTCTACGAAGGTTCAATCCAGGGCAGATTCTCTTATACCTATGGTGCTGACTTCAATCGTGATGGTGTGAATGGTAATGATTTGATTTATGTGCCTAAAGATCCTTCTGAAATTACATTTACAAACTTCACGTATAGTGGAGTAGTATACACAGCTCAACAACAGAGCGACTTGTTCTTCAGATACATCGAACAGGATAAATATCTCAGTTCAAGAAGAGGTCAATATGCTGAGCGTAACGGTGCGAAACTCCCGTGGAGAAATCAATTAGATTTGCGTTTTGCCCAGGATATTTTCCACGATATCGGAGGCAAGCGCAATACGTTGCAATTCACTGTTGACATCTTCAACTTTGGTAACATGCTTAACAAGAGCTGGGGAATTTTCCAATCTATCAATGCTCCTGCGATTCTGGTACCAACCAATCAAAATGCAATTGTTGCCAATGGAGATATTCGTCCAACTTTCAGGTTGCAGACAGACAGAGGTATGCCGGCAACCTCAACCTTCAGGGACAACAACTCATTCAATTCTGTATGGTATATGCAGTTTGGCTTGAGGTATACATTTAATTAACATCTCAGCATTGAGTAGTAAAAAAGAGGCCCTTCGGGGCCTCTTTTATTTTAGGCCCATTATGCTTATTTTCAATGAGCTATGCAGTTCCATAAAAAGCATGTTTTTTCCCTTGTTTTCATAGGGGCACTTCTTTCCTGTAACCGCTTCGCCAGTCAACAGCCGGAAAATGAGCCCTTGGTTTCCATCGACCTGAATGAGATTAAAGAGCGAGGGTTTATTACTGCGCTGGTAGATAACAACTCGTTCAGCTATTTTATTTATAAAGGCCGTTCGATGGGCTATGAATATGAGCTTTTGAAGTTACTGGCCGATCACTTACAGGTTGATCTGCGTATACGTGTAACGTCAGGAATTGAACGTGCGATCGGTCAATTAAATAAGGGTGAGGGTGATGTCCTGGCTTTTCCGCTTACCGTAACCAAAGATCGAACGGAGAAAGTAAGCTTCACCAATCCTCAATTTGATTCATACCAGGTGCTGGTGCAGCGCAAGCCTGACAACTGGCGTCAATTAACGCGTGAACAGATAAATACCCAGCTCATTCGCAAACCTTCACAGCTTATTGGCAAAGAAGTTTATGTAATGCCCGGCTCCAGTTTTTCACAGCGTCTGAAACATTTATCGGAAGAAGTAGGCGGGGAGATTATGATCAATCAGGATAGTACGAATGCTGAAACAGAAAATCTTATTCGTGCTGTAGCGTTAGGTGAAATTGATTACACCGTAACGGATAATATTATTGCCCGTGTGAATGCTGCCTACTATAATAATCTGGATGTTGAAACCATTATAAGTTTACCACAAACCATTGCATGGGCTGTGCGAAAAAATTCTCCTGAGCTTCAGTTGGCCATTAATGAGTGGCTGGCGAAAGTGAAGAAGGAACCTACCTTCATGGTTATTTTTAACCGGTATTTTAACAGTCCGCGAACATCTATCATTCGGCTTACCAGCGATTACTCTTCGTTGGCTGGCAATAAAATTTCACCGTATGATGATCTCATCAAAGAGGGTGCACAGGAGTTAGGATGGGATTGGCGTTTACTGGCTGCCGTAATTTATCAGGAGTCGCGTTTTGACCCGCAAGGCGAATCGTGGGCCGGGGCGAAAGGATTGATGCAACTCATGCCTGAAACGGCCAAACGATTTGGGGTTAACGATCCGGAAAGTCCACGACAAAGTTTACGGGGTGGCGTGCGGTTTTTAAAGCATCTGGATAAGTATTGGTCGAAAGATATTCACGATCAGGATGAACGTTTAAAATTTGTTTTGGCTTCCTACAATGCTGGGTTAACGCATATTATCGATGCGCGTAAGCTCACCATTAAATATGGAGAGGATCCGACTTCGTGGGCTGTTGTGGAGTCGTATTTATTAAAAAAATCAGACCCGAAATATTATCGCGACCCGGTGGTTATAGCGGGCTATTGTAAGTGTGAAGAACCGGTAAATTATATCAAAGCAATTTTAAGCCGGTACGAGGAGTACAAGCTGATGATAACGGCATGATAAGAATAATAGAGTCATTAGTCATCGGTCATTTGTCATAACCGGTACGATTATAGTTTGCTGATTATTTCCTCCAGGTTTAAGGTCTCCCAGTTTTTATCAATCCCAGGTCTGCTCAGCACCTCATCCATAATAGCCTTTTGCTTTCTTCCGGTTTCTAATGCGTAGGAGTAACGTAAATCATCGCGGAAGGTAACCATGGTATAAAGCGGAATCCATTTATCGGGATAGCGTTCATGTAAACGGGCTTCAATTTTCTTTCGCAGGATAAAGTCTTCATCGGCTACCAGGTCGCGCATCTCAATAAAGTTATCAAGCGCCAGTTGTGCAATCGCATCGCCATCGGGTTTTCGCAGTTCCTGAAATTCGGGCAATACTTTTTTCCATTTATCTTCGTGCAGATCCAGCAATTCATTCAGTACACGACAATCTTCAAAGCCCGCGTTCATCCCCTGCCCGAAGAAAGGCACTATACCATGTGACGCATCGCCAATCAATAGCGTTTTATTTTTTACCCACGGGTAGCAGCGGATGGTTACCAACGAAGCGGTGGCATTGTCGCGAAAATCTTCTTGCAGGGTTGGCATCATGGGCACAACATCGGCAAAGTTTTTTTCAAAAAAATCCTGAATAGCTTCTTTTGAATCTAGTTGTGCGAAGGATGAAGGCCCTTCAAAGGGCAAGAATAGTGTGCAGGTAAAGGTTCTGTCGGGATTGGGAAGCGCGATCAGCATATAACTTTCGCGTGGCCATATGTGCAAGGCGTTTGGCTCCAATAAATAATCGCCACTATCACTGGCCGGTATGCGTAGTTCTTTGTAACCGTGTTCAATATAGGTTTGATGATATTCAAAACGATCGGTGAACTGCATGGCACCCCTTACGGCAGAGAAGGCTCCGTCCGATCCGATGATCAGATCAAATGTTTTGTGCTTCACCGCTTCATATTCTTGCAAGGTTAATTCTGTTTTAGAAAAATCAACTCCGAGACAACGGTGTTCAAAGAAAAATTCCACCCCATGCTTTTCAGCTTCGCTCATCAACACCATATTCAATCCGCCTCTTGAAACCGAGTTGATAAACTGACCATTCTTTCCATAGGGCTGCAGGTTCAGCTTTCCTGATTCATCGTGGATCATTCGCCCGTGCATCGGTATGGCATTTTGCTTTAATACCTCGGCCAAGCCCACTTCTTCCAATGCACGAATGCCGCGGTTGCTCAATGCCAGATTGATGGATCGGCCACCTTCAATAAGGTGCTTGCGCATATCAAGCCTGCGCTCGTATACCGATATTTTGTATCCCCGTTTTGCCAGGTAGATGGAGAGCAGGGAACCGACAAGCCCGGCCCCAACAATGGCGATATGTTTGGTTTCTTTCATCTTACTTAAATCATTGCGGAATATAGCTCTTCAAAGCGATAAAAAATCTGACAATTGTCAGAGAATTGGGTATCCTTTTACTGGGTGGTGAACCTTAAATCGCTTTCCTGAAAATTTCTGCGAAGCGAAAAGCCTCTTCAAAGGTATTGTAGAGCGGTACTGGCGCAACACGAATTACGTTTGGTTCACGCCAGTCGGCCAATACACCGGCTTTTGTTAATGCACTAAAAACCTTTTTACCTTTTTGCTTCATATAGATGGATAGCTGGCACCCACGTTCATTAGGGTTTGATGGTGTGAGTAGGGTAAAGATTTTTTGTTCAGGGTCAATTTCTTTTAGCAGAAACTCAAGATAGCCGGTGAGCAACAAACTTTTCTTACGCAGGTTTTTAATTTCAGCCTGCTGAAAAATTTCCAATGAGGCTATATGGGCTGCGCCCGATAGCACCGGGAAGTTGGAGAGTTGCCAACCATCAACACCGGGCATGGGTACAAATCCTTTTTTCATTTGAAAGCGTTCTTTCTCGTAGTGCCCCCACCAACCTGAAAATCGCGGTAGTTCAAAATTTTGTGCATGACGCTCATGTACAAATGCCCCGGCAATACCGCCTGGTCCGGAGTTGAGGTATTTATAGCTGCACCACACGGCAAAGTCTACCCCATCACCATGCAGGTTTAGCGGAACGTTTCCGGCTGCATGCGCCAGATCAAACCCCACATACGCACCCGCTTGATGACCGGCTTTCGTAATTTTTTTTATATCAAAAAATTGTCCGGTATAGTATTGAACCCCACCAAAAATGACAAGTGAAAGTTGTGAACGGTGTTCATTAATGGCATGAAGAATATCCTCTGTTCGAAGTGTATGCTCACCGTACCTTGGCTTGAGCTCAACCAGCGTTTTCTCCGGATCAAGCTTGTGCCATTTAATTTGAGATTCGAAAGCATATTGATCTGAAGAGAAGGCACCTGCTTCAGTAATTATTTTGAACCGTTGTTTTGTTGGCTGGTAAAACGAAACCAGCATCAGGTGAAGATTTACGGTTAGCTGGTTCATAGCTACAACCTCAATTGGTTTGGCGCCAACAAGTTGTGCGAGTACCTTTTTACTGAACTTATGATAGTACAACCAGGGCCTTCGTGAATGCAGGTGACCCTCCACACCAAGTTTTGCCCAGTCCTGAAGTTCTTCGTTTACAAATTTTCTGGTTGATTTAGGCTGAAGACCAAGGGAATTTCCGGTAAAGTAAATGCATTTTTTTCCGTTAACCGTTGGTATTTCAAATCGGCTACGAAACGATTTCAAGGCATCAGCTTTATCAAGCTTTTTTGCAAAGCGTATTGAATTTTCAAATTTCATAGTCGGGTGAACTCATTACTTTAGTTGTTTCTTTTCAGATTGGCCACAACCTGTTTGTGATGATGCTCAACATGGTAGGCAGTGAAGTATAACATCTCACGAAAGGTAAGCTTACCTAACAGGGGATGGGGAATAAGCAATTTATCCAGTTGGTCTTCCGTATACTTTTCAGCTCGCTTTGTAAGTGATTGAACAATGCGTTCCAATTTCTTTATGAGTGGATCGCGTTGATTTACTGTGACATATTTCGGAATAAATTGACTTGGTGCTTTTCCACCAAGCGCCAGCTTGGATTGATACTTTTCAACCAATCCTTCGTAAGTTCTTGACGGCCGGTTGGCTTTACCGAAAATCAGGGTCACTAAAAATTTCGGAAAGAAAAAGACAAGATTTACCGGACCGGCACTGCGAACGATATGATCAAGTTGCTGACCAGCCGACCATTTACCTGAAAGTGAAGAAGTAAAATCAGTATCTGATAAATGCCGAAGTTCGTTGATAAAGACACTGTGCTTTTGCTCCAACAGCTCAGCAATTTGAGTTTTGTTCATAGGTTAAGATTAGACGAACCGGGGATCTGTGTCCATTATGGTACCGCATTTCTTACACGTACGTAATTCCTGTGAACCGTAAAATTCGCGAAAGCGAGGTAAGAAATCTTTTTCGATGTTATCCAAATGAAAGCGGTATTCATGCAACTTGTTATTGCATTTATCGCAATACCACTGTAAGCCATCCAATATATTTTCCTCGGGGCGTTTGCATTCAATCACCAACCCTACTGAATTAGCAGGCCGTTCAGGCCGGTGAGGTACACGGGCCGGCAGCAAAAACATTTCACCCTGTTTAACGGGAATATCCACCGGCTTGCCATCTTCCTGAATGCGAACGTTGATATCGCCTTCTAATTGATAAAATAATTCTTCGGTTTCATTAAAGTGATAGTCTTTGCGGGCATTGGGGCCGCCTACGATCATGACAATGTAATCGCCAGCATCAGCATATAAATTTTTATTTCCAACAGGCGGTTTGAGTAGCGATCGGTTTTCGGTAATCCATTGATTCAGGTTAAACGGTCTGCGTATAGCCATATTTTTAATAATTAGTCGGTGATCAATTGAAGAATTGCTAATTTAAGAACATTTCAAGGTAGTTTTCTAACACTTTAACAGTCTGTATGGATATTGATTTAAACGGAAAACACGCTGTGGTTTGCGGAAGTACGCAGGGTATTGGAAAGGCTTCAGCCATTGAACTGGCCTCATTGGGTGCTTCGGTTACGCTGTTGGCCCGCGATAAACAAAAGTTATTGAGCGTACTTGCCGAACTGCCGGTTAAACACGGTCAACAACATGGTTTTCTGAAGGCCGATTTTTCCAATGTTGATGAGGTGAATCGAGTCATCGAAAAATACGTATCATCAAACACGGTTCACATTTTAGTCAACAACACCGGAGGCCCTCCGGGTGGATTGGCCATTGATGCCGGACAAGAAGAGTTTGTTAAGGCATTCGCTGCTCATTTGTTGTGCAACCAGGCCTTGGTTCAGGCGGTGGTTCCATCCATGAAGAAAGAAAAATATGGGCGGATCATAAATATTATTTCCACATCCGTTAAAATCCCGCTGAAAGGGTTGGGTGTGTCCAACACCATAAGGGGGGCGGTTGCCAGTTGGGCTAAAACGTTGTCGGTTGAGTTAGGACCTTTTGGGATAACCGTGAATAATGTTTTGCCCGGGGCCACCATGACAGGCCGGTTAGAGGTCCTGGTACAATCGAAAGCTGAAAAATCAAAACGTTCTTTTGAAGAAGTGATGAACGAAATGGTTGCGGAAATCCCTGCCAGCCGGATTGGTGAAGCGCGTGAAGTAGCTGCCGCAGTTGCTTTTTTAGCTACCCCTGCAGCCGCCTACATTAATGGAATAAACCTGCCGGTGGATGGGGGGCGCACCGGCACCTTGTAGAAACAAAGTGTTTCGTTAATGATAAGGAGTTATATACTCACGGCTTTTTGCTTAACAAGAGTACTGACGTGTGCGCAACTCACGGTTGTCTTTCAGGAAGATTTTAAAGACAATCACTTGGGCTGGCATGAAGCGGAAGACAAACATCAGGCAGCTCAAATCAAAAATGGCCATTACGAAATCCGTTCACCTGAAAGTGGTTGGTTTACTTACATCTATCCAACACTTAATGACCAGAAAGACTTTTCCTTTGAGGCAACCTTTACACAAACTGAAGGAAATACCGACACAGGTTTTGGATTTATTTGGGGATACGATGAAGATGCCAGCATGAATGTTTTTGTTATTTCGTCACACGGCTATGCGATGGTATGGACCTCTGATAAGTCGCGTACAGAAGCAAAAACATGGAAAAAGATTGAAGGAGTAAATTCACTGGGTGTACCTAATGTGCTTAAAGTTGAGCAACACAGTGGATGGATGAAATTTTTTGTGAATGGAAACGAAGTATTTTCTATGAAAGCCTTGCCCTGGTTTAACAAAACAATTGGTTTTATTGCGTATGCCCGCATGCATTTATTGGTTGATAATTTTGTTTTGATGAGTGATGTAAAAATTAACCTTCCGGCTGATTTGCCAACAGGGATTATGAAGGAGAACCTTGGTGCGATGATCAATTCACCCTACGATGAAGTGACCCCTAAAATTTCAGTGGATGGAAAGACTATATATTTTACCCGTAAATACAGTCCGGAGAATACAGGTGGTATTAAGGATGCTTCTGATATCTGGTACAGCACAACAGTGGATGGCGTTACATGGACGGAGAGCAGAAATTTGGGTTCTCCGATAAATACCTCAGGGGTCAACAACATTGTTTCCATTGGTCAGGATAATAACAGCATCCTTCTGGTAACGGCCACCGACTTTGAGCTTTTTGAACGATCGGACACCGGGTGGATCAGCAAAGGCTTGCTGGGTGTTCATTATGAAAATGAGCACCAGTATTTTGAGGCCTCACAATCAGCAGATGGCAAAGCCATTCTTTTTACTGCTAAAAACAAGAGCAGTCTTTTTTATGAGGAGCACCGTGAGGAAAAGGACATTTTTGTTATCCTGAAGGGAAGTGATGGAAAATGGGGAGCGCTCACCAACCTTGGCCCGGTTATAAACACCCATGGAAATGAAGCTTCACCGGTGCTGGCGGATGATGGTCGAACACTTTACTTTGCCTCGGATGGTCATCCGGGGTATGGGGGGCTTGACATTTTTATGAGTAAGCGAATCGATGACACTTGGACCAACTGGACGATACCGGTAAACCTTGGTCCGGAGATTAACACCTATGGATTTGATGCTTACTACACGGTGCCTGCTTCCGGTGTGGTAGCTTACTTGTGTACTGGGGCAGGTGGTTTTGGTAAATCGGATATTGTGCGGATTGCGTTGCCACCTTCCTTACAACCCGATCCTGTTGTGCTGGTAACCGGCAACGTATTAAATGCCAAAACAAAAACTCCTCTACAGGCACAAATTGTTTTTGAAAACATCACCTTACGTGAAGAGGTGGGTGAAGCAGTTTCAAATCCTTCTACCGGTGATTATAGCATTGTGTTACCGTACGGAACAAACTATGGCTTGTTTGCAAGAGCTAAAGGCTTTTTATCAGTAAATGAAAACCTGGAATTAACCGACAGGAGTACCTACATTGAATTGCGTAAGGATTTGTTGCTGGTTCCGATTGAAGTAGGGGAAAGTCTTGCGCTGAATAATTTGTTTTTTGAACAGGGTAAACCCGTGTTAAAACCTGAATCCTATCCGGAACTTGACCGGCTGGCTGCTATTCTCAAGGAAAACCCAACGCTTGAGATAGAGTTGAGTGGGCACACTGATAATGTGGGTAAGCAACGTGCGCTGGTGCAGTTGTCGCAGGCACGGGTATTGGCTGTTAAGAATTACTTGGTAACCCATGGAGTAGCGTCCTCACGAATTGTCAGTAAGGGTTACGGAGCCTCAAAACCATTGGTAAGAAATGATTCGGATGCCAACCGCAAACTGAACCGAAGAGTAGAGTTTAGCGTGACGAAGAAATAAACAAAAAGTTCCAATTATGTTTAAGGTACTTAACTATATCAATGGAGAATTAATTGAGCCAAAAGCTGGAAGCTTTTTAGAAAACTATAATCCCGCTGAAGGTAAACCGTATAGTCTTGTTCCTGATTCCGATGCCGAAGATGTTCAGCACGCTGTTGATGCGGCAAGCCTTGCTTTTCCGGCCTGGTCGGCTATGCCGGTAGAAAAACGTTCGGCTATTCTTCAAAAAATTGCTGACCTCATCGATCGCGATTTAGATCAGCTTGCATTAGCTGAAAGCATTGACCAGGGTAAACCGGTTAAGCTTGCCAAAGTGGTTGACATTCCCCGGGCTTCAGCCAACATGCGCTTCTTTGCCACGGGTGCTATTCACTTTTCATCTGAGGCCCACATTACCGGGCAAGAGGCGATCAACTATACTACGCGCACACCAGTGGGTGTAGTAGGTTGCATTTCTCCATGGAACCTGCCCCTTTATTTATTTACCTGGAAGATTGCGCCTGCGTTGGCAGCAGGTTGTACGGTGGTAGCCAAACCGTCCGAGCTTACACCCATGACCGCTTTTCTGTTTTCTAAACTTTGTATGGAAGCAGGTTTACCAAATGGGGTATTGAATATTGTTCATGGTCTGGGGCCTAAAGCCGGTCAGGCTATTATAGAACATCCGAATATTGTTGCTATTTCATTTACTGGCGGAACTATAACCGGAAAAAAGATAGCCGCTACGGCTGCACCTATGTTTAAAAAGCTCTCGCTTGAACTGGGCGGTAAAAATCCGAATATCATTTTTGCCGATTGTGATTTCGAACAGGCGCTACACACCTCTATTCAATCTTCTTTTTCGAATCAAGGCGAAATCTGTTTATGCGGCTCGAGGATTTTTGTGGAACGAAGTATGTACAATCGCTTTGTTGAAGAATTTGTTTTACGTACAAAGAAACTTACGGTTGGTGATCCGAACGATGAACAAACCAAAGTGGGTGCATTGGTTTCGGAAGCCCATATGAAGAAAGTGCTTGGTTATATTGAACTGGCGAAACAAGAAGGCGGAACAATTTTAACCGGAGGGAAACAGGTAAAACTAAATGGCCGTTGTGCAGACGGTTATTTTGTAGAGCCTACTGTTATTACAGATCTTGATGCATTTTGCCGGACCAACCAGGAAGAAATATTCGGCCCGGTAGTTACCATTATGCCGTTTGATACCGAAGACGAAGTGATTGGTTATGCCAACAGCACGGGTTATGGTTTGTCGGCCACTCTCTGGACGGAAAATTTAAAATGCGCGCATCGGGTTGCAGCGCAACTTAAGAGCGGTATCATTTGGGTAAACTGCTGGTTGTTTCGTGATTTGCGCACACCCTTTGGCGGCATGAAACAAAGCGGTGTAGGCCGTGAAGGCGGTTGGGAAGCATTACGGTTTTTTACCGAAGCGAAGAATGTGTGTATTAAAATTTAGATATAAGTATCAGGACGTAAGTAGTAAGATGGTTCGTCTTAAGTCTTACTACTTACGACTTAAGTCCTAATAATGAGTTTCTTCGACATCAACAAAATATTCTTCGAACTCTGGGGCTACCAAATGAGCTACCTGGAGTTCTTCGGAACCATTGCCGGTTTTGTAGCGGTTTTTTTGGCTTCGCGGGCTAATATATGGAGCTGGCCTATCGGATTGATTAATGTAACGTTATTCTTTTTCCTGTTTTACCAGGTGCAGCTTTACCCGGATATGTTTTTGCAGGTGTTCTTTTTCGTTACTAACCTGATGGGTTGGTGGCGATGGACACACCCTAAACCGTGGGAGGAAGATCGAAAGAATGAATTGCGGGTTAGTTATATGAAAACGCCTCAAATCATACTGCTTTCTGTCTCCGGACTTGCCGCTACCTTTGCGGTGGGTTCACTGGCCAGTCGTTTGCATGAATGGTTTCCGGTCGTGTTCAATATGCCCAGCGCTTTTCCCTACCTGGATTCGTTTGTTACCGTCATGAGCATCATCACCACGTTTCTGATGATTCAGAAAAAAATTGAAAGCTGGATTATATGGATTATGGTGGATGTGGTGGCCACCTACATGTATTTTGCCAAGGGAATAAAATTTGTTGGCTTTGAATACCTGGTGTTTTGTTTTATTGCTGCCTACGGACTTTTTAACTGGATTAAAGAGTACAAAAGTTATCCTACCGAAAAATGAAACGTGGACTAGTTATCGGTAAATTCCTTCCCATCCATAAAGGGCATATTGCACTGATTGAATTTGCAGCTTCGCAATGCGATGAGGTAATTGTTTCTATGAGCTATACACCACAGGATCCGATCGATCCGGAACAACGGTTTACATGGATTCAAGATTTGTTTGCACATAATCCAGCCATAAAGCCTGCCATGGTCTTGGATAATTTTGATGACGAGTCTTTACCAATTGGGCCGCGCACCGAACGTTGGGCTGCATTCATCAAAAAAACATATCCCTCAATCGATGTGGTATTTTCTTCTGAACCGTATGGAGAACCTTTTGCAGTTCACCTTGGCGCACAACATATTTCTTTTGATTCAGACAGAAAGAACTATCCGGTTTCCGGTTCAGCCGTTCGTGAGCATCCTTTCCGTTACTGGGATTACATACCGGATATTGTCAAACCTTTCTTTGTAAAGAAAATCTGCTTTTACGGGCCGGAGAGTACCGGAAAATCCATGATGGCCAAAAAGATGGCCGAGCATTATCATACCGTAAGTGTACCGGAAGTTGCGCGCGAGTTGATTACCACCAATGAATTTAACCGCGAAGACATTATCATGATTGGCCGCAAACAAACCGAACGTATTTTCAAGCAGTTGCGTCAGGCCAACAAATTACTTTTTTGCGATACGGATTTAATTACCACACAAATCTACTCCCGGCATTACCTGAAAGTGGTTCCGCCTGTATTATATGAGTTTGAAAAGATGGTACAGTACGATCAGTATTTTTTATTTGATATTGATGTGCCGTGGGTGAGTGATGGCTTGCGCGATTTGGGCGAGGAAAAGGAGCGAAGAAAGATGTACGAACTTTTTAGGGATGAATTGGAGCGAAGAAAAATTGAGTACACCCTGGTAAGCGGTTCTTACCATGAAAGAGAATCACGTATAATAGAATATTGCGATAAGCTTATTGAACGAGCTTCTTGAACTGATAGCCACCATGCGATGAGCCCCACACTTGCTCATTGTTAGCATTAAAACCCATGTCAAGTGTAGTCATTCCCTCCTTAGTAATAACAGCTTCAGAAGTTGCGTAGCTTGCCCCCCGTAATTCACTGGTGCAATTTTTTTCAATTGTTCCCCCAATAAAAGTGTGTTTGTCTTTTCGCTTCAGCACAACTTCACACCCCTGGCGAGTGGTCAGCTTATCGCGTGGCAGGGCTTCAACTTTCTCGGGTTGGCCGGCATATTCAAGTGGACTATCGAATGTATATATTATGCTTTCAATTCCACGAGTAGTCAGGGTAAGTTGATAAATGCGCTGTCGATAAGGTTTATCAAGCGATGAAGCTGAAGCTTGTTCTACATAAAGCCAATAACCGTCTGTGCGCTCTTTCCAAATAGGGTAAACACCCAAACGGATATCAAAGAAATTACTGTCACGTTTAGCTTGCTCGGCTGAACTGAATTGGCCAACCATCCATGCGTATAATTCTTTCAGATCCTTTTTGGATTGAGCGCTGGCAGAAAGACAGCCGAGGCTTAATATGAATGTTGTGAGTATCGTTTTCATACTGCTTTTAATTTTCCGCTACGATGACCAAGTACTGAATAATACAG
Source organism: Flammeovirgaceae bacterium UBA2366 (assembly GCA_002344065.1). Lineage (GTDB taxonomy): Bacteria > Bacteroidota > Bacteroidia > Cytophagales > Cyclobacteriaceae > UBA2336. The sequence continues at coordinate 200,912 of DDTK01000003.1, read as the reverse complement.
GATGTAGAAATAACACGGTAGCACGCACCAAAAGAACGCAGTCTGTGAATCCCACGCCATGCCATCGGTATCAATTAACCAGCCGTACACCTGGGGTATAATAGCGCCACCGGCAATGCCCATAATTAAAAGTGCTGATCCTATCTTGGTAAACCGCCCAAGCCCATCAATGGCTAATGGAAAAATAGCAGGCCACATCAACGAGTTGGCCAAACCCAACAGGGCTATGAAGAGAATGCTGACGTAGCCTGTTGTAAAAAACGCAAGCACCGAAAAAATTATTCCGGTAAGGGCAGAATATTTCAATGCGACTTCCTGCTTAATGTATTTTGGAATAGTGATGATACCGATGATGTACCCCACCACCATTGACCACAACGTGTAGGAGGTGAAATTTTTTGTTTCATCCAGGCTCATGCCCAGTGCTTTCCCGTAAGGTCCGATGACGTCACCGGCCATTACTTCGGCACCCACATAAACAAAAATGCAAATGGCACCCAGTACAAGGTGCGGGAATTGAAGAACGCTTGTTTTGTTTTTAGATATTTGAGTGTCTGATAATTCTTCCGATTCGGTTTCAATTTCCGGTAATGACGACATACGGATCATAATGGCCAATAAAATCAGCACACCGGCCATAATTACGTACGGCATGATAACACGCTGGGCCAATGAATCCATCAATTGAAGTCGCGTTTGCTCATCAACCGCTGTAGTGATTTGCGATTCAATTTCACTTGCTCCGCTCAAAACAATGGCGCTGAGTATAACGGGACTAAGTGCTCCGGCTACTTTATTGCAAATGCCCATAATGCTGATACGTTTCGCTGCTGATTCAATCGGACCAATAATGGATATGTATGGATTAGAAGCAGTTTGCAGCAGGGATAATCCCATGCCCTGAACAAATAACCCGGTAAGGAAAAGTCCGAAACTGCGGCTGTTTGCTGCGGGCACAAAGAGCAGTGCGCCAACGGCCATAATCAGCAGTCCCAATGCCATGCCTTTTTTAAATCCGGTTTTGGTGAGAATAAAAGATGATGGAATAGCCAGAAAGAAATAAGCCATATAAAAGGCAAAGGTTACCAATAAAGCCTGGGCATCAGTTTTTAAATCGCAGGCCAGTTTTAAGAAGGGTATTAACGTTCCATTAAGCCACGTAACAAATCCGAAAATGAAAAATAAGACACCGATTATGACAATCGAGTACGTGTAACGGTTGGCCTTTTGATCCATAGCATCTATTTTTAGCCTTCGATAATAAAGCAAATAAACTGAAACACCATGAGCACTCCGAATAAACTAACATTACTGGTATTGGCCGCAGGCATGGGCAGTCGCTATGGCGGCATTAAGCAAATTGATGGCTTTGGGCCAAGCGGAGAAACCATAATGGATTACTCCTTGTATGATGCTGTACGTGCCGGGTTTACCAAAGTGGTGTTTATAGTACGGGAGGAAATTCTGGAAACGGTGAAAGAAATTTTTTTACCGAAGCTGAAAAATAAGGTAGAAGTTGAATTTGTGATTCAGGCGTTAGACACGTTGGTTCCAAAGGAGTTTCAACGTACGGAGCGCCAGAAGCCTTGGGGAACGGGGCACGCCATGCTGTGTGCGAAAAATGTAATTAATGAACCCTTTGCGGTAATTAATGCCGATGATTTTTATGGGCCGGTAGCCTTTAAAAATGTTGCCAAATTTTTCAACACACCCGATGGGGGTGCAGCCGGAGGAGTACATACCTTGGTAGGATATACCTTAAAAAATGTGTTATCCGATTACGGCAGTGTATCACGCGGTGTAGGTGAAGAAGATGCCAACGGCTACCTGACTTCCGTAGTTGAACGAACCAATGTGGCCCGTGTTGATGGAAAAATTATTTCCAAAGAAGCAAGTGGTGATGTGGAGCTTAACCCTGAAGCAAAAACCTCGATGAATTTCTGGGGATTTCATCCCTCTATTTTTGCGGCCACACAACGGATGTTTCATAGTTTTTTAAAGAACAATGCCGGCAACATTAAGGCAGAATTTTTTATACCCCTTATTGCAAACGAACTCGTGAAATCCGGTGAGGGAAAGATTAAAGTAATTTCCGGAGGCGATATTTGGTTTGGTGTTACCTATAAAGAGGACAAGGAAGAGGTGTCCAAAAAAATCCGGAACCTGGTAGATAAGGGAGAGTATCCTCAAAAGCTTTGGTAGGTCGTAGGTCATCCGTCCCGGCATCTATCATACACGCCTTTGGGATCCATGAAGGTGTGCCCATTCAACCTTTCGGCTCCGGTCACATTAACCGCACGTTTAAAATTGATGATGGCGATCTAAGTTTTGTACTTCAGCGTGTCAACCATCATGTATTTCGAAAGCCTGAAATCATCGCGACTAATATCAGGTTAGCGTCTGACCATCTTAAAAGAAATTATCCGGACTATCTTTTTTTATCACCCCTTCCATCACAAACAGAACTTGACATGGTATATGATGAGGAGGGGTATCCGTGGCGGTTAATGCCATATTTTAAAAACTCCATTACCATCAATGAAGTGGGAACACCATTGGAAGCCTACGAGGCAGCGAGGGGTTTTGCGCAACTCACAAAAAATCTATCCGGTTGCGATGTCAGTAAATTTAAGCCGACTATCGATCGTTTCCATGATTTAAACTGGCGCTTCGAACAATTTAAAGATGCCTTAGCGGGTGCAAAACCTGATCGGTTAGAAAGAGCAACCGAAGCAATACAAGCATGTCAGGATTTTTCTTATCTGGTTGATGAATACAGCAACCTTATTACCGATGGTTTTTTGAAACTGCGGGTAATGCACAACGACACGAAGATCAACAACATTCTTTTTGATTCGCAATCACGAAAAGTTGTTTGCGTGATTGATCTGGATACCCTCATGCCCGGCTATTTTATTTACGACCTGGGCGATATGATCCGCACTTTTGTGAGTCCGGTGAGTGAAGAGGAGCAAGATTTAGCTAAAATTATTTTCCGGAAAGATATTTATGATGCGCTGCTGCAAGGCTACTTATCGGAAATGAAAAGTGAGCTTAGTGAAAAAGAAATACAAGTCATTCCTTTTGCAGGCTGTATGATGACCTACATTATGGCGTTGAGATTTCTGGCTGATTATTTAAATGGTGACATATACTACAGTATAGCATACGAAGGTCAAAATTTAGTGCGGGCAACAAATCAGTTGAATTTACTGGAGAAGTTGAGGCGGCAGTTATAGATGACAAGCTTAGATTATATTCATCCCAGCGGCTACCAGACAGGGTTAATAAAATTTCTTCATTTATCTGTCATATTTTGAAATGAGCACTTACTAATAGTATAAAGTATCAAAGAACTTATGGAAGTAGCCATTGAGGAAGTGTTTCTGGAACTTCTGGGAGATAACAAAGCCCAGATTTCAAGGATTTGTTCGGTGTACGCACAGGATGAAGATGAGAAAAAGGATCTTTTTCAGGAAGTGGCATTCAATCTCTGGAAATCTTTGCCCTCGTTCAAAGGTAACTCAGCACTCTCTACCTGGGTCTATCGTGTTACCCTAAACACCTGTATGCAGGCGAGATTCAAAGTCAATAGGCATGAATCTGCACATGTAAGACTAAAAAGTATACATTTTGAATCGATAAAACAGAGTGATGACGATACTGGGAAGCAAGAGCGAATAGCTCTCTTGTATACCTGTATTAGAAAATTGAATGATGCTGATAAAAATCTGGTAATGCTCTTTTTGGAGGATTTGCCTTACAAGGAAATTGCTTTCATTACAGGAGTAACCGAAAATCATGTGGCTGTTCGTATGAAGCGGGTAAGAGAAAAATTATTCAACTGTTTAAAATAATTAAATATGCAAGACAAGGAACTTAGAAAAATTTGGGAATCAATTAATGAATTTGAATTGATTGACCTTGATAAGGAAAATCTGAATAGAGAAGTTAAAGAGCATTCAGCATCAATTGAAAAGAAGATAGTAGGTAGAAACAGGCTTGAAATTATTGTGGCTGTGTTTATGATGCCAGTAGCCGCATTCATTGCCTACTTACACCCTAGCTTTTTGGCAAAAACAGGAGCCTTATTAATGTTTCCCTACCTTTTTCTTGTCATCTACAAATTGCTGGCGGCAAGAAAAGGCAGAAAGCGTGTAGAGGAATTTTCTGATAATCTTGAATTTCTTAAACATAGTTTGAGTTACTATCAAAATGAGAAGCAATTGCTCGATACCGTATTTTACTGGTATGTTTTGCCGTGCATCCCTTGTGTAGCTTTCATTTTATTGGGAAGTGGACTGAGTGGTTTTAAGTTGGTTTATGCGGGAGCAATTACTATAGGTATGAGTTACTTGATTGTTAGAATTAATCAGTTAACTGTAGAGAGAAAGATTGAACCACTTATTAAAAGATTGAAAAGTGAGATTGAAACATATAATAGTTGACACTAATCACAAATGATTTAAACATAAAAAAACCCGGAGCAATCCGGGTTTTAATTTCTATTAGCTCTCTTTCCTTAGAAGCACTCCGTCTTCGCAAAAAAGAAACTGCCTTCAATCTCAGCATTTTCGTCACTGTCTGAGCCGTGAATAGCATTGGCCTCAATAGATTTGGCAAATAAATTTCGGATAGTGCCCGGTGCAGCTTTTTGCGGATCGGTTGCGCCAATTAATTTGCGGAAATCCTCAACGGCATTCTCTTTTTCAAGTATCATGGGAACAATTGCTCCGGATGACATGTACGAACAAAGATCCTTGAAGAAAGGTCTTTCTTTATGGATTGCATAAAATTGTCCGGCTCGTTCAGGGGTTAATTGTGTCTTTTTTACAGCTACGATGCGAAAGCCCGCTTCTTCAATCATTTTGGTGATTGCCCCGGTATTTCCTGCGCTAACCGCATCGGGTTTTATCATGGTAAAAGTTCTGTTGGTTGCCATTTTTTGTCGTATTTCTTTGTTTTCGGCTGCAAAAATAGAGGATTAGTTCATAGTGCATAGTCTGCAATCGCTATTTTCTAAGGTTTTTGACTATCCTCCTGAAATGTGTCTATTGACTATGGAGTATTTTCAGCATTTTTGCCCCTTGTTTTTAGGAACAGATGACACATCTTCAGCAGTTTAACGAGTTTTTGAGCAGCGCCCGTGAGGTGGTTATCGTAACGCACCACAAGCCCGATGCCGATGCGTTGGGCTCGTCACTCGGGTTAGCGGCTTACCTGAAGAAAAAGGGGCATCAGGTTTTTGTGATCACACCTAGTGATTATCCATCGTTTTTAAATTGGCTGCCGGGTAATGATGAGGTAATCATTTATAATGACAGGATTGAGAATCAAATCGCTGAACGGGTTGCTAAAGCCGAGATTATTTTTTGCCTCGATTTCTCCGCCTTAGGCCGTATCAATTCCATTGGTGAGATGATCCGTAAATCCTCCGCAAAAAAGGTGTTGATTGATCATCACCTGGAGCCTGAAAAGTTTGCCGATTTTGAACAATGGGATCCTAAAGCTGCTTCAACAGCGGGCTTGGTCTACGAACTTTTAATTGAGCTTGGCGACCGCACAAAAATTGACGCTGACATTGCAGATTGCTTGTATGCGGGCTTACTAACCGATACAGGTGGTTTTCGTCATAACAACACCAGGCGAGAGGAATTTATGATTGCCTCCGATCTGGTCTCGCTTGGAGCAAATCCAACCAAGGTTTCCAAACTCATTTATGATACGAATACCCTTGAACGTTTACGGTTGATGGGTTATGTGCTAAGTGAAAAGCTGGTGGTTTTACCGGAATACAAAACGGCTTACATGACATTAAACCAGGAAGAGTTGAAGAAATTCGGCTCCCAATCTGGCGATACGGAAGGTTTTGTGAATTATGGGCTGTCTATTGAAGGCATCCGGCTGTCTGTTATGATTTATCAACGCAATGATGAAGTGAAACTTTCGTTTCGTTCACTAGGCGATTTTTCAGTAAACGAAATGGCGCGAAAGTACTTTAACGGTGGGGGGCACAAAAATGCATCAGGAGGAACATCCTCTACATCGCTTCAGGCCACCCTCGAAAACTTCTTGAAAATTTTGCCCGAGTATAAAGAGAAACTATTAAGTGAAAAATAAAGTTTAGTATTAACCAATTAAATCTAGATAAATGAAAATTCTGAATGTTGTATTTGTTGTTGGCCTGGCCCTTCTTTTTTCATGCGCAAGCAGTACAGAAAAGGAAACGCCCAGCGGGATGAAGTTTAAAGTAGTGAGCAAGGGAGATGGTGTTTTGCCAAAGCCCGGTGAGGTAGTAGTGTTTCAGTTTCTTTTTAAAGACTCAAAAGATTCTGTGTGGGCACAAATGACTAAAGATATGCCTGCAGCCGTTTTAACAAACGACAGCTCCGCTATTGTTTCGGAAGACGGTATGACACAATTGCTGCGTATGGTTTCAAAAGGCGATAGCGTGATTGTAAGTATGCCCATCTCCAAGTTCTTTAAAGACCTGGTGAAGTCGCCCATGCCTCCTGACGTGGACAGTACCCTTACACTGAGTTACCACATTCGTGTGGATTCCATTATGCCACAAATGGATTTTATGGCCTATCAGCAGGCGATGATGAGTAAGTTCAGAGAGAAGCAACTGGCAAAAGATATAGCCACCATCGATCAATACCTGGCTGACAATAAGATTGATGCGGTAAAGGTTGAATCAGGATTACGTTACGTAATCACTTCGCCCGGCAAAGGTGAAAATGCTAAATCTGGTCAAACCGTAAAAGTGAATTATTCAGGTTACTTGCTTAGTGGTGAATACTTCGACTCCAGTGTCCAGTCAGTGGCGGAGGCAAAAGGCCTTTATAACCCCATGAGACCTTATGAGCCCTATGATGTTACCATTGATCAAACAGGTGTAATACAGGGCTGGCATGAAGCGTTAAAGTACATGAATGCTGGTGCTAAAGGAACCTTTTATATACCATCTTCTTTGGCATATGGTCCGCAGCAGCGTAGCGAGGTAATAAAAGAGAATTCAATTTTGGTTTTTGATTTGGAAGTGTTGGACGTAAAATAATGTGATTATGAAAAAGCTATTGACTTTATTTTCTTTTGGTGTTCTTCTAACGTTTTTTTCTTGTTTTAAACAAGAGGATATTCCAACATTTGAGGAGCAACTTGAGCGCGATCTCGCTGCAATTGATGCTTACCTGGCTCAAAATAGTATTACCGCATTGCAGGACCCAAATAATTTAATTCGTTATGTAATTCATGAAGAAGGAGATGGATCTTCACCGGGTTTGTCAAATTGTGTTACAACGAGTTATAAGGGAAAACTTTTCAATGGTAATGTGTTTGATCAAAATAGTAATATATCGTTTCCCTTAAATGGTGTAATAGCAGGATGGCAAGTGGGCATGCAACAACTAAACAAAGGTGATTCTGCTACACTGTATATCCCATCAGGATTGGGATATGGCAGGCAGGGTATTGGATCAATTCCAGGAAATGCCAATTTGATTTTTAACGTGAGATTGAAAAATATTGGTACCGTATACAACAATTCAACTGGTAGCTGCAACTAACAACCAGCATAAAATCAAAGAGATGGTCGCCATACTGGGCCCATCTTTTTTATTAACAGGCCTTGCTGACATTGGCTGCACCGAAGAACTACCGGAAACCCAGTCTACGCTGGAAGGCAACGCCCTTCAAAAAGCTCAATATGTATTTGATCATTACAACGTTTCATGTTTTGCGGATGATTCAGGCCTTGAAGTAGAGGCCTTGAATGGCGAACCGGGGGTTGATTCTGCCCATTATGCAGGCGTGCAACGTAATGCCGAAGACAATATGAATTTGCTACTGAAAAAATTAAATGGCATCCCAAACCGCAAGGCACAATTCCGCACCATAATAGCACTGGTTGAACCTACAGGCTTTAAACTTTTTGAAGGAAGGATACAAGGCGAAATACTTTTAGAGAAGAGAGGAGCAGGAGGGTTTGGCTATGATCCAATCTTTCAACCGGAAGGGTATACCCTTTCGTTTGGTGAAATGTCATCGGAAGAAAAGAATAAGATAAGTCACAGGGCACGGGCTGTCAGAAAGCTGGTTGAATATCTTCAACAATCCTATAGCAGGTAATCGGTGATGTTTGTATTTTCAAGCCGTTAATAAGTATGGCTAAACCTTATACCATAGGCATTACCGGAGGAAGCGGTTCAGGAAAAACATATTTCCTGAAGAACCTGGCCGATCGGTTTACGGATGATCAACTATGTCTTATTTCTCAAGACAATTACTATCATCCGCGTGAGCGACAAAAAGAAGATAATCGTGGAATTAAGAATTTTGATCTGCCGGAAGCCATCGATCATGAGCAATTTCATAAGGATATTTTACAATTGAAAAGCGGACAAGTACTACATAAAACAGAGTATACCTTTAATAACCCTAACGCTACACCAAAAGCACTTGTATTTAAGCCTGCCCCTGTACTTATTGTTGAAGGATTGTTTGTCCAATATTTCCCTGAAATAGAAAAAGAGCTTGATCTCAGCATTTTTATTGAAGCGAAAGATTATGTTAAATTATCCAGGCGGATCAGGCGCGATAGCGAGGAGCGTGGGTACGATCTGGATGATGTACTGTACCGGTATCATCACCATGTAATGCCGGTGTATGAGCGCTTGATTGAGCCCATAAAGCACAATGCCGACCTCGTAATTCCCAATAACAGCCATTTTGAACGTGCGCTTGATGTATTGATTTTGGCCATACAGGCAAAATTGACCTGATTTTCAGCCCGTTCGTATTTTTTTTAGGTCCTTCTTTCAATTTTGATTCAATTCCATACTTTTGTAGGCCTTTATGAAAGCCTCGAAAAAAACACGTTTATGGAGTCTTGTGCTGGGAGTGTTCACTGCCCTGGTGATCGTGTTTTCTCAGGTTCTTTATGTACCAAATGAAGAGCAAGCGGTTATAGAGCCAGAAACTGAACAACAAAGTTCAGAAGAGCCTGGTTTTACGCTTTCAACGTACTCGCTGCCCTCATCTTCCACCTCACTCGTGTTAAGCCACGATCTTTCTTTTATTCAGGAAATACTTTTTGGTGAGCAGAAACCTGATGTTGCATCAACGACTATCCAGCTTTCCGTTGGCAAATTATTTAAGGCGCTCTTTCAGTTCGTCATCGCTCCGAACGCACCCTGATCTTTTCCCTTAATCATTTCATTTATGATGGAATTCCCTTATCAGGATAGTTCTATCTTTTTTTCAAAATCTAACTATTGAATTTTAACTAAACACGATATGCAGAACAAAGGATTTGTCATTGTACTAACACTCATTGTTACAGCACTATGCCTGTACTACTTGTCATTTACATTTGTATCCAACAAGGTACAGCAAGATGCTATTGATTATGCAACCGATGCTAGTGGTATTATTGACCTGGGCAAAAAGCAGGCTTACATGGATTCTGTTTGGAGTAAGCCCGTATACAATTTATTTGGCGTTGAATTCACCTATAAAGAAGTTAAGGACAACGAACTTAGCCGTGGTCTCGACTTGCAGGGTGGTATGCACGTTACCCTGGAGGTTTCTCCGGTTGACATTATTAAAGGCTTAAGTGGAAATAGCAAAGACTCAGCTTTCGTAAAAGCTTTAACAAAGGCACAAGTACGGGAAAAAAGCAGTCAGGAACGCTTTAGCGCATTATTCTTTGCAGCTTACCGCGAAGATAATCCAGGAGCAAAACTGGCTCCTGTATTTTCTTCCACCACTACCCGTGGCCGCATCAGCCTCAATGATACGGATGAGCAGGTGATCCTAGTGGTTAACGAAGAAATAGAACGCGCCATTGATCGCTCTTACACCATCTTAAAGAATCGTATTGATCAATTCGGAACATCGCAACCTAACATTCAGCGCTTACCAGGTACCGGTAGAATTCAGATTGAAATTCCCGGTGCGGATAACCCAGCCAGGGTGCGCAAATTATTACAAGGTGTTGCCCGCCTGGAATTTTGGGATGTAATTGAACCGAATGATATTAATAGTTCATTGATGGCCATTAATGCTGCGCTTGTAAAAGAACAGCAAGTACAATCAGCAAAGGCAGCAAGCACTCCCTCCCAGGAATCTACAAAAGTTGAATCAACTGAGCCTTCACAACCTGACTCAATTTCCGAACTAGAGAAGCAACTGCAAACCGCTTCGGTGGGAGACACTACCCTTCAAAGTCTGGATTCCCTCCAAAACCTTGGCGTCTCAGCACTTTTTGCAAAGAGCATACCTCAGGGAACTTTCCGTTACGCGATTAGAGATACCGCAGAGATCAATCGTATTTTCAGGAGAACAGAAATCAGAAGTTTATTACCGCGCAATGTGGGTGTCTATTGGGGAAATAAGCCCGATAAGGATTTCGGACCAACGGAAGGTCTGCAACTATATTTTCTTGACCTTGGTCGTTCTGGTCAACCCAAATTGACTGGTGAAGTTATTAACGATGCCCGTCAGGACTTGGATGAGTATGCTCGTCCCTCCGTAAGCATGACGATGAACGCTGCCGGTACACGGGTATGGGGTAAGATGACAGCCGAAGCGGCCAGCAAGACTCCACGTGGCCGTATTGCCATTGTTTTGGATAACGCGGTGTACTCTGCCCCGTCTGTAAATGGAGAAATTCCAAATGGGAATTCTCAGATATCTGGTAACTTTACTGTGGATGAAGCTAAAGACTTAGCGAACATTCTGAAAGCTGGTTCACTTCCTGCACCAACCAAAATTGTAGAGGAAGCTATTGTAGGCCCTACGCTCGGCAAGCTCGCTCAAAACCAGGGATTACTCTCTTCTTTAAGTGGTTTGGCACTGGTAATCATTTTTATGATTATCTATTACTCCAAGGGGGGAATTGTTGCCAACGTTGCCCTATTGTTCAATATCTTTTTCATACTGGGTATTCTCGCTCAGTTAAATGCGTCACTCACGTTACCGGGTATTGCCGGTATTGTGCTTACCATTGGTATGGCCGTGGATGCAAACGTGTTGATTTTTGAACGCATTAAAGAAGAAATTGCCCATGGGCGCAAACTTAAAGATGCTATCCGGGTGGGTTATGAACGGGCCTTCTGGACTATCTTCGACTCTAACCTTACAACTTTATTAACAGCATTTTTCCTGTTTATGCTTGGTCAGGGCCCTATTAAAGGTTTCGCCATTACATTGATGATTGGTATTCTTACCTCCTTCTTTACAGCCGTATATGTTTCGCGTGTTATCGTTGAATGGATGACACGCAAAGGTGATGCGAGCAAAATTTCCTTTGACTCCGCTATTGCCCGGTTAGTTAAAAAGCGTAGAAATTTTGAGTTTGTTAAGAACAGCCGCAAGGCTTACATCGCTTCATCGGCTATCATTTTGATTGGCTTAGGTTTGCTATTTGTGAAGGGATTAAATATGGGTGTTGATTTTAAAGGTGGACGTTCATATGTAGTTTCCTTCAGTAAGCCAGTTGTGGCAACAGATTTAAAGATACGCTTAAGCGAAAGTTTTGATAATGCCGGTACCGAGGTAAAGAATTACGGATCTAACTCAGCTGTTAAGGTCACTACTTCGTATTTGATTGAGGATGATAGTGATACTGCTGATGAAAAGGTAAAACAAAGTCTGATTGAAGGATTGCAAGCCATAACCGGTAAGCAATACACCGATCAGGACTCAAAACTTGATGACAACCATTTTGTCATAGCCAGCTCATCGAAAGTTGGTGCTACCGTAGCAGATGATATCAAGAACTCGGCATGGGAGGCAAGTTTATTCTCACTGGTAGGTATATTCGTTTACATCCTGATACGTTTCCGTAAATGGCAATATAGTGCGGGTGCTATTATTGCAACGGTGCATGATACACTCTTTGTATTTGCTTCATTCTCCATCGCGGGTTTCTTGGGTTTAAGTTATGAGGTTGACCAGGTATTTGTGGCGGCCATTCTTACCATCATCGGTTACTCCATTAACGATACCGTGATCATCTTTGACCGTATTCGTGAATATATTGGATTTGGCGCAACCCACGATCAGGAAAAAATTGTTAACGATGCCATTAATGATACACTGGCCCGCACCATCATCACGGCAGGTACAACCTTATTGGTTGTAATTGTGCTGTTAATTTTCGGTGGACAGGTGCTTTCAGGTTTTGCCTTCGCCTTGTTTATTGGTGTGGCCGTAGGTACGTATTCTTCCGTATTTATTGCAGCGCCAATTGTAATTGACTTGGATAAAAAGGAAATCGAGAAAAAGGATACCAAGAAAGTAGCTGTGCCGGCTTAATACCAGGCATTAAATTAGTGATGATCAGGCATTGAATGGTACGTTCAATGCCTGATTTTTTAATAGGCTCAGGACTCCCGCTCTTTGTAGGATAGGACAAGAGGTGGAGTTAAAATGACGGGTGATTCAGAATTTCAGTATGTTATGTGGATGTTCAAACACTTATTTATGATCAACTTTTTCAACGCGCAACCCTACTGATACAACGCCACGAAGGGTATCGGTACGCATGAACTGTTCATAACGAATGGTGTAAATGCCGGGATGTTGAAAGGTATAGGACTCCAGTAAGGGAAATTTGTGCTCGTAGATATAACCTAACCCACTGTTGCCAAGCGGCCGGCCTGTTTTTTTATCGAAAAGAAACTCGGTATTTAATTTTTTTTCTAAGGATGAACCGGTGCTATCGGAGAGGTAGTAAGTAAAATAAATATTTGAGTTTGGATAATCCGATTCATTACGAAGGGTCATGTACAGGTTGTACTTAGGTTCAGTGTCCTGAATCTCAAAGTCAAATGATGGTTTTTCGGACACTACCCAATGGCGCTGTTTAAAGTCTGTATTTTTTTCATAAAGCCGGTTGCGGTCGCAGGCATTACAAACGAAAAGAAGAAGGAAAGGAAGTGCTACAATTCTCATCCCTGATTACGGGGTTGGTTAGGATTTCTTTTTTTGTTTTTTCTTTTCTTGTTCTTCTTCTTTCCGGTACGTTGATATTTTTTATCCAGCCGTTCCAGATCGCTGTTAAGGGTTTGAACCGGAACTTTTGCCTCGGCAACATCAATGATTAATGTTGCAGGTTTTTTACCAGCTCGATTTAATTCTAATATCTGATTTACCCGATCTACGTTTAGTGGATACCAGGTATTTTCTTCACTGAAACCAAACCACATGATCTTTTTGAAGATGTCGGTTTTTTGAAGCCTGGCCTCGCCTTGTTCTGTTAATAGAGGAGTTTCAATTTTCGGAATATGCTGAAGGGCCTCCATATAGGTTTCCAGCTCGTAATTCAGACAGCATTTTAACCGACCACATTGACCGGATAGCTTACTGGGATTCAGTGATAAATTCTGATAGCGTGCCGCACTGGTAGCTACATTTTTAAAATCGCCAAGCCAGGTTGAACAACACAATTCTCTTCCGCATACACCAATTCCGCCAATACGGCCGGCTTCCTGGCGTAAACTGATCTGCCGCATCTCCACCCGAATTTTAAACTCACCGGCAAGAATTTTAATTAACTCACGAAAATCTACACGATCCTCTGCAGAATAATAGAAGATTGCTTTTGTGTTATCAGCCTGGTACTCAACATCCGAAAGTTTCATGTTCAATTTCAATTCCCGTATAATTTCCCGGGTACGGTAGAGTGTTGGTAGTTCTCTTTTCTTTACCTCTTCAGCTTTCTCTACATCTTTGGTGTGTGCCAGCCGGTAAATTTTTTTTATTTCGTTGTCGTTGGCAATTTTTTTCTTCTGCATTTGCAGGCGAACCAGTTCGCCTTGTAGTGACACATACCCTAAATGATGGCCATTGGGTATTTCGACAATTACCGCATCGCCTGTGGTGAGATTCAGTTTATCGATGTTACGGTAAAAGTCTTTTCTGCCATTTTTAAAACGGACTTCCACAATGTTAAAAGTATCCTGCGTTGGCATTTCCATGTTGGAAAGCCAATCAAATACGTTCATTTTATTGCATCCGCCTGTCTGGCAGGCTCCGTTATTATTACAACCGGCTACTTTCCCATCTTTTGATGTTCCGCACGCACAACCCATATCATGTTCTTTGAAAGACTGAATTTAGAATTTAGCTGAAGCATCAGACTGGAAATTCAGTAAATCCTGTCCGATATCTTTTCTGAAATATAAGCCTTCCCAGGTTAGTTTGGCAACTCCATGGTAGGCTTTTTCACGGGCATCTGCCAAACCGGCTTCCATGCCTGTTATAGCCAATACACGGCCCCCATCTGTAGTTACACGACCGCCTGACTCTTTAGTGCCTGCTTGAAATACAAGCGCTTCAGTGGGGCTTGTAAGTCCATTAATAACTTTTCCTTTTTCGAAATTGCCCGGGTAGCCACCAGAAACCATCACTACCGTAACAGCAGTTTCATCGGCCACTTCAATCGCTTTTCCTTTTAGTTCTCCCTGTGCTGCTGCGAGTAGAACTGGAATGATATCACTTTTAATCCTGGGCAGAACCACTTGTGTCTCAGGGTCACCCATTCGGGCGTTGTATTCAATTACATAAGGGTTGCCCTGGCAATTCATCAGGCCAATGAAAATAAAGCCCCGGTAATCAATACCTTCTTTTTGCAGTCCGGAGATGGTGGGCTTCACCACACGCTCTTCAACTTTTTTCATAAAGTCTGCAGTGGCAAACACAACAGGCGATACTGCACCCATACCTCCCGTATTCGGACCGGTATCACCTTCACCGATGCGCTTGTAATCTTTTGCTTCCGGTAAAATGATATAATCCTTGCCATCCGTCAGCACAAAAACCGAAAGTTCAATGCCTGATAGAAATTCCTCTACAAGTACCTTTGTGCTGGCGGCACCAAATTTTTTCTCTACCAGCATTTCAGTAATGGCTTGTTTGGCTTCTTCTTTACTTTCGGTGATAATCACACCCTTTCCGGCTGCCAGTCCATCAGCTTTTAAAACAAGGGGCGGTGTACAGGCATCCAGGTATTCAATAGCCTGACTAATTTCGTTGACTTGAAAGGTTTTTGCTTTTGCTGTGGGAATACTGTGCCGAAGCATAAACTGTTTAGAGAAATCCTTACTTCCCTCCAACTTTGCACCTGCTTTTCCAGGCCCTAAAAGCGGTATAGTCTTTAGCTGTGGGCGATTTTCGAAAAAGTCGCGAATGCCATTCACCAGTGGTGCTTCAGGTCCAACTACCACCAATCCTATTTTCCGGTCGATACAAAATTGCCCCAGTTTCTCAAAGTCATCAATAGCTATGGGAATGTTTTGCGCAGTACCTGTGGTGCCTGCGTTACCGGGTGCTACAAAAAGATTTTCGCACAGGTTGCTTTGCTTAATCTTCCAGGCGAAGGTGTGTTCGCGGCCTCCATTACCAATTATCAGAATGTTCATCGTGTAAATATAAAAGGCCTCAAAGATAAGAACTTGAGGCCTTTTTTAGGGAAGACTTAATTTTTATTAATGGGCGTACTCACTCATGAAATGAATGCGCATCAGCCTGATTTCTTCTTCGGTGTAGTCGGCCAACGACTCATCATTGAGTGCGGCTTCCAGGCTGTCGGTTTCAGCGTTCATAAAATAATCGTGAATATCATCCTGCTTCTGGGAATCAATTAAAGCCTCCAGGTAATAATTCAGGTTTAATTTGGTTCCTGAGTAACAGATGTTCTCTATTTCAGTAAGCAATTCTTCAAAAGAAAGATGGGTAAGTTCCGCTATTTCTTCCAGGTCAACCTTCTTATCAATTTGTTGAATGATGAAAATTTTCGTCTTTGATTTATTGACGGATGACTTTACAACTACTTCGGTAGCTGTCTCAATTTCATTTTCATCAATGTAATTCTGGATTAACTCAAGAAACTCTTTTCCAAATTTATTCACCTTGCCCATTCCAACACCGTTTACGGACGCCAGGTCTTCTTTGGTGGTAGGGTAAGTGGTTGCCATCTCCTCCAGTGATGGGTCCTGGAAGATTACATAAGGCGGAAGATTTTTCTCTTTAGCAATTTTCTTCCGCAGACCTTTGAGTAGTTCAAAGAGCGCACTATCGTAGGATTTAGCGTTTACCGGTGCCTTCTCTGACGATACTTCTTCATCTTCAATGTCGGTGGTAAAATCATGATCGCGAGCTAATTCAATAGGTGTTGGCTTTTTCAGGAAGGCTTCACCGCGCTTGGAAATTTTAAGTACCCCAATATTTTCAATATCCTTATCGAGCAACTGGTAAATGAGTGTTTGGCGAATTACGGACTTCCAGAAATCAGCATCTTCGTCACCGCCTGTTCCGTAAACCGGGAGATCAAAATGTCCATAACTTCTTACGTATTCATCTTCTGTCCCACGAATAACATTTACCAGGTGATTGAGCCCAAAGCGTTCGTTGGTCTGTTTAACAGCCTGCAAGACAGTTTTAACGGCTTCCGTGCCATCAAATCGTTCGCGTGGATGCACGCAGTTATCGCACATGCCACAATTATCTTCCTTAAACTCTTCACCGAAGTAATGCAGCAATTGTCTTCTTCGGCAAACGGGTGACTCGGCATAGTATTCCATTTCCTGTAAAAGAATACGTGCATTTTCACGCTCCTGAACCGATTTATCCTTATTAAATTTTTCGAGTTTATTCAGGTCATTGTGGCTATAGAACATTAAACAATGTCCTTCCAGTCCATCACGACCTGAACGGCCGGTTTCCTGATAATAGCCCTCCAATGACTTGGGAACATCATAGTGCACCACAAACCGAACATCGGGTTTATCAATGCCCATACCGAAAGCAATAGTGGCTACAATGATATCGACTTCTTCATTCAAAAAATCATCCTGGTTTTTTTCGCGCACATCCGGGTCAAGACCGGCATGGTAAGGAGCGGCCTTGAATCCATTAACCGATAAGAGGTTAGCTATCTCTTCTACTTTTTTACGACTCAAACAATACACAATGCCCGACTTGCCCTTGTTGTCGCGCATGAATTTGATCAGTTGTTTTTTGGTTTCTTTTTTGGGACGTACTTCGTAGTAAAGATTTTTTCGATTAAAGGATGACAGAAAAATATCAGCCTCTTCCATCTGAAGGTTTTTCTGAATATCAATCTGGACCTTAGGTGTGGCTGTGGCAGTTAACGCAACTACGGGCAAGTTACCCAGTTGCTGAATCATGGTTTTTATCTTCCGATACTCCGGCCTGAAATCATGGCCCCATTCAGAAATACAATGCGCTTCATCAATGGCTACAAAGGTTACGTTTACCTTTTTCAGGAACTCAATATTTTCTTCCTTAGTCAAGGATTCAGGAGCTACGTAAAGAAGTTTAACTTCTCCGTTTACACAATCTTTTTTTAAGCGGGTTATTTCACCTTTGCTAAGTGTTGAGTTTAGGAAGCGGGCATTTACACCATAGCCAAATAACTGATCCACCTGATTTTTCATCAATGCGATAAGCGGTGAAATAACAATGGCCAGTCCGTCCAACATTAAAGCCGGCAATTGATAACACAATGACTTGCCGGCCCCTGTGGGCATGATAACGAACGTGTTTTTGCCGTCCAGGATATTCCTTATGATAGTTTCCTGATTACCCCGAAAGGTGGAGTAACCAAAAACCTCTTTAAGCTTAAGTTTTAATTCATCCTTCTCTTCAACCACCATCATAATCTTCTATTCCAAAAAGTTAGTATCAATTTCTTATATCTTTGTCTGTATCAAAGCTATTCCCGAAACAGAATTGAATATAGTAAAAAATATCAAAAACATTGCACAGGAAGTTTTATTAAATGAATCCCCTGCGATTGAAAACCTTATACAGTTAATTGACAACGATTTCGGAACGTGTGTTAAAGAAATTTATTCTTTAAAAGGCCGTGTTATCGTTACAGGCATTGGTAAAAGTGCCATTATTGCCAATAAAATTGTGACAACACTTAACACTATCGGTATACCAGCGGTATTTATGCATGCTGCAGATGCCATTCGTAGCGATTTGGGCGTGATTCTGAAACAGGATTTTGTAATCGGCATTTCAAAAAGTGGCATTAAACCGGAAATTAAGGTACATGTACCCTTGCTAAAACTAAAACGAAGGGTTTCTAAACTTGTTGCCTTGGTTAGCTATACAAATTCCTACCGGTCTCATTTTGTTTTTAACGAACCTATCATGGAAGAAACCTGTCCTAACAAATGGGCGTCTATAACCAGTGCTGCCGTCTACTTTGCTCCGGATGACGGTCAAGCGTTGGGTATACAGGGGTTTTGGAATTTTACCTGTACCGGCTTTGTCCAAAATCATGATTTAATAAAAGGAGGAATTGCATAGTTCTGCATTTAAGCGTCAAACATGAAAAAAAATCTTTATGTAGTATTAATGGCTGGAGGCGTTGGTGTACGTTTCTGGCCGTATAGTCGCAATGCCAGGCCGAAACAGTTTTTAGATGTTCTCGGTATAGGGAAATCACTTCTTCAGTCTACTTATGAAAGGTTTTTGCCCATTTGTGCGAAGGAAAATATTTTTATAGTTACGCATGAAGAGCACGTTCATTTAGTAAAAGAGCAACTTCCGGATGTTGGCGATAACCAGGTGCTGGCTGAACCCATGCGAAAAAATACGGCCGCGTGTATTGCCTATGCCAGCTATAAGATTTTACAACACGATAAAGATGCTGTAATTGTGGTAAGCCCGGCCGATCATTTGATTTTAAAAGAGAGTGAGTTCATCAGTACTATTTCGAAGGCAGTAGATCAGGCCCAGGATCAGGATAAACTCATTACGCTGGGCATAACTCCAACCCGTCCTGAAACCGGTTATGGGTACATCCAGTTTATTCCCGAAAAGAAAATTTTAAAAAAGGTAAAAACCTTTACGGAGAAACCGGAACTATCATTGGCAAAGAAATTTCTGGAGAGCGGGGACTTTGCCTGGAACTCCGGCATTTTTATTTGGGGTGTAAAAGCCATTATCGCAGCTTTACAGGAGCATTTGCCTGAAATGGCCGAGGTGTTCGAGGAAAATTTAGATCAGTTAGGCACTGATCAGGAGAAGAAAGCCATTTCAAAAATTTATACCCAGTGTAAAAGCATTTCCATCGACTATGGCATTATGGAAAAGGCCACCAATGTATATGTGTGCCAGGCTAATTTCA
Organism: Flammeovirgaceae bacterium UBA2366; assembly: GCA_002344065.1. Lineage (GTDB taxonomy): Bacteria > Bacteroidota > Bacteroidia > Cytophagales > Cyclobacteriaceae > UBA2336. The sequence continues at coordinate 181,741 of DDTK01000003.1, read as the reverse complement.
GCTGGTCCGACTTAGGTTCGTGGAATTCTATTCACGATATCTCCGCGAAGGACAAAGACAATAATACGATTACCGGCCAGGTATTAGTATATGATACACGCAACTCGATTATCCGCTCCTCTACACCGGGGCGGTTACTGATTGCCCATGGCCTGAACGGCTACCTGGTTGGTGAGTTTGGTAACGTGATAATTGTTTGCGAGAAAGAGCGCGAAGATTTATTCCGGCAGTTTGTTAACGATGTAAAGGCAATGAAAGGGGGAGGGGAGTTTTTGTAGAAGAAATTACGAATTACGAATTTTCTGCCTCACCACTTCATACATTGCTATTCCTGCCGCCACAGAAACGTTCAATGAACCAATCTCTCCCTTCAGGGGGATTTTTACCAGTTCATCGGCACTGCGAAGCAAGGCATCCGATATGCCATCTTCTTCCGAACCCATAATCAACGCGACAGGGCCTTTAATGTCAACCTCGTAAATAAGTTTAGTGGCTTTTTCAGTACACGCGATGACGGTAATTCCACTTTCGCGCAGGTAGGTTATGGTTTTCTTTAAATCTTTTTCGCGACAAACCGGTAAGTGGTTAAGCGCACCCGCAGAAGTCTTCATCGCATCGCTGGTAATGGGTGCGTTACCTTTTTCCGGAATAATGAGCGCATGAACCCCTGCACATTCCGCGGTGCGGGCAATGGCCCCGAAATTCCGAACATCGGTAATTTGATCCAGCAACAATAGAAAAGGCTCACGGCCCTCACTAAATGCCGCATGAACAATATTATCCAGCGAAGCATACTCAACGGATGAGAGCAGACAAATTACGCCTTGGTGGTTTTTGGTAGAAAGCCGATTTAGTTTTTCTTGCGGAACGTAACTAAACGAAAGATTTTTTGAACGAATAACCTGAAGGAGTTCCCTGATAAGGTCATTTGAAATCCCTTTTTGAATTAGGATGCGTTCGATTTGCCGCCCGGCCTTAATTGCCTCCATTACGGCCCGGGTGCCGTAAATCATATCGGATTTAGTCATGGCTCAAAAGTACAAATAAGCCATTGCGAATAACGAACAACCATCAACGAATTTAAAACCTTGCTTTTCGCCATAGGTCAATGGTCTCGTACCATTTAGCTTCATAAGACTTATCGCGAAGCAACACAAAATTCTCAGGATCAAAAATGGTAGCGGCCTTTACGAATGTAAACTTACCGGTAAAGGTTGTGTTCTTGTATTCCCATACTTCGCGGTTGCCAAAAAGATAAACAGCCTGCGGCAAGCCATAAATAATGAAAATCATACCGCGATCAGTTTTCCAGCCTTCTTTATACGAGCTGAAATAAATGTTGGCAAGCTCTACCCGTCTAAAGTAGCTGCGCATAAAAATCTTTGCCCGATCGGTATTGCCGGTAATGCTTAGAATTACTTTGTCAAACTGAGCTTTGTCGTTACCGGCAGCAGCTAATCTGCTGTATTCATTTTTGCTGCAAATGTATACCATCGGCCCAACCAGACTTTGCAGTTTGCCTAGTTTGGGATAGTCATCTTCTATTCTGAAAGCCACCCCGGTAGCTGATGCGGTATCCTGCTGAGCCAGGTATAATCCCTTTTCATTAAATGAAAGCAAGGTATCGGGCGAAGTTGTTATTAGGGTGTCTGGTTTAAGTAGAGGTGATACACGCGCCTGTGTAGTAGAAAAGGGTGGAGCAGCTGGTGGAAATTCATTACTGTAGTGCGCTATGATCAGGGGCTTTTCCGGCTCAAATCCTAAAATTGATAATGAGGTGTTTAAGCGTGCGTAGTTTTTTACATTGGGGTTATTGTCTTGAATAAGATACGGTTCTGCTTTAACCGGAATCTGCTTGAAGAAAATAGTCATTACTTTCTTCTTATTGTTTACAATTTTCGCCACAGCATATTTTCCGGTTGAGGACAGCTCCAGTATTACCTTGCCTGATTTTTGACTCTCCGTGGGCGTTGATGGCTTCACTGAGCTTATGGCAGTTCCTTCCTTTTCCGAAAGATCTTTACGGATTTCCCATAAAAGGTCGTAGTCAGTGAGGTTAACGGCTTCTCCGGCACGCTCCAATATATACTGTATTTCAATTTGACTGTTTTGATGAGTTATTTTCCAATCAAAGAAAAACTCCTGATCAGGATAATAAATGTAATTGTAGTTGATACTCTGAAGTCCTTGCGCCAAGGAGGCCACACTTACGAACAGGATTAAGGCTACTAAAAAGAGTTTACGCATAATCATTATTCCGTTATTTTTGCGCACGTTATTCATATGGCTAAGATATATACAACCGAAATAACATCCGAAGATATTCCTTCAGATAACCCCATTCATCAACGTTTATTTAAGGCATATGTTGCGGCCAAGTCCTATGTACATGGTGATGTTCTGGAGGTTGGTTGTGGCGAAGGACGGGGCATAGCCTTGCTGAAACCAAAATCGACAAGCTTTACAGCAGTTGATAAAATTGATGAGGCCTTGAATGGGCTTCGTGTAAAATTTCCGGATGCAAAATTTATAGCCATGAACCTTCCTCCTCTTCATGGTTTACAAGACAATGCGTATGATTGTATTATAACTTTTCAGGTAATTGAACATATCAAAGACGATCGCTTTTTCTTAAAGGAGATTCATCGTGTGCTTAAACCGGGCGGTATGGCGTTGATTACCACCCCCAACCGAAAGTTATCGCTGAGCCGAAATCCATGGCACATCCGCGAATACCTGGCGGATGAATTAAAACAATTAGCCCTTAAAATTTTTGACACTGTTGAGATGAAGGGCATTACCGGAAATGAAAAAATAATGGCGTACTATGAGGAAAACAAAAGATCTGTTAACCGGCTTATGCGATGGGATATTTTTAACCTTCAACACAAATTACCAGCCTGGATGCTACGTATTCCGTATGAGTTTATGAATCGTTTGAACCGTAATAAACTACACGCTGGTGATAGCACACTTGTGCGTAACATTACCCACCATGATTACCTGGTTACCGATAATGCCGATGAAGCGTTGGATTTATTTTTGATTGTAAAAAAATAAATGCTCTAAGGTCTTAAGACCTTAGAGCATTTATTGGCCTTAGTGGATTAAGTACTTAACCTACCGCTGTATTTCAGCTGCATGCTTTTCGTAGGCATCTTCAAAACGTTTGGCAAGGTCTCCCTCACCATATTTGTACAGTACGCGTTGTAATTCACCCAATACGGCAATGTTGTTATAAAGGTCACGATTGATTTGCCCCTTGCGTATCATGTAACTTGCCATTTCATCCACCCGGTTGCCAATAACCGTTGCTATTTCAACAGCCTTTTCGGTTTCTCCAACTTCCATAAACAACTCTACGCTAAGCGCATTGGTAAAATCATACGGTACGCCAGTGTCTGGCATTTTCGCCAGGCTAAGCAGTAGTATTTCTCTTGCGCGTTCCTTGTTATCTTCGGCAATCAGTGCCCCGGCCAATTCGTTGAAAGTAGAGCGGTGATTCTGAACAAAACTTCGGTAATCCACGCTAAAAAATGCCTTTGGATCATCCAATCCGCGGAAGCGGAATTTTTGCGTAAGATTTGTGTAGGATACTTCCGTGTTTACTAACCTGTTTTGCGGAACCGGATTGCGTATGGGTAAAATCCTGAAGGCGTTTCCCTCAATCACAATAAATGGTTTTAAATCAACATTGAATTGTTCAAGCGATGTGTTGTTCACATAAATGGGACGTTCCCAATTATTGGTCAACAGCAGGTCAAGCAGTGCCAAATCCTGTTTCATCAGACTGTTACCCTTTACCCGAAGTCTCATCTCTGAAACCATCAGGTCTTGAATATTAGTCGGAACGATACCCAGGGATTTTACATACGTTGTATCGACCTTAAGCATCAGTTCCTTTGACGGAACCATATTGGTTGTACCATACTGAGGGTGAATAAGATTTTTACTTTCTTTTTTTATCAGGTCAATGTACTGTGCAAGGTCAATGCTTTTAATTCCGGTTTCATAGTACATCAGTCCGTCATTGTAGCCTCCCTGACGGTAATGCTGCTCGGTTAGGGTATAAGGGAACGGCTCTGATTCATAGTGCCTGCGCATACTCTGCGCGATATACCAATCGGTGTTGTAGTAGCTTAGCACCACTACACGTATGTCAGTTCGAATCCCTTCAACTTCCTGGGCGTACCAGAGCGGGAACGTGTCATTATCACCACCGGTAAAGAGTATGGCATTGGGGGCACAGGATTCAAGATAATTGTTAGCTGAATCAACCGAGAAGAATCGGTTTGAACGATCGTGGTCATCCCAGCCTTCAGCGGCCATAATAGCGGGTGCTGCAAGGCCAATGATGGTAGCGGCAAGGGCTGCTGCTTTTTGATTTTTAATAAACCTGCCAATGCTTTGCGCGATAGCGATTACACCAAAACCAATCCAGAAACAAAACGCATAATACGAACCGGCATAGATGTAATCGCGTTCGCGAGGTTCGCTTGGGGGTGAGTTAAGGTAAACCACCAACGCCACCCCGGTGAGCACAAACAATAATCCCACAACAGCAAAATTTTTCTTGTCGTTTAAGTAGTGATAAACCAATCCTATCATCCCGATGATGAAGGGAATCATAAAAAAGTTATTCCGCGCTTTGTTGTAGGAAATCATTTCGGGCACCTCTTCAAACCAGCTATTGGGCCCCAACCAATCGCCACCAATTTCATCGGTTTCACGACCGGCAAAGTTGAACATGAAATAGCGTACATACATCCAGTAGATCTGGTGTGAAAACATAAAGCTGATGTTGTCTGAAAATGTTGGTTTCTGTCCCTCTTTCAGCCCGAGTTTTGATCGGTACAGCGCCTGGTGCTGCCGGTCGGTACTGTAAATACGGGGCAGTATGGTTGTATGATTAGGATCGTACACATACGAAATTTTGCGCTCAGCTACTTCATATTTGTCTTTGCCCTTGCGGTATTGTGGCGCACCTTCTTTGATGTCAATAACCTGTGCGGTGAAGTACTGACCATACAACAACGGGCGGCTTCCGTACTGCTCACGTTTCAGGTAGCTTACGAAGCTCATAATGTCTGACGGATCATTTTCATCAATGGGAGGATTGTAGTTGGAACGGATCACTACTACTGCGTAAGAAACGTATCCGATCAGAATAAAAGCTGTGGAGAGCAGAAAAGTATTTAGAGCAGGTTTATTATTAACATGGGTGTAGCGAATTCCATAAACCAACGCCCCGATAATTAACAGGCTGAAGAAAATAACACCTGATCCAAAAAACATACCCAAGGTGTTTACAAAGAACACTTCAAAATTTCCAGCCAGCGAGGGTAAACCCGGAATGATAATGTCGTTGATGAAGATGATCAGCAAACCGCTTACGCCTAAGGTTGCAATAATTCCCCAAGTGGTTGGCTTATATTTCTTAAAATAGAAAATCAAGCCAAGAGCAGGAAGTGTCACCAGGTTTAGCAAGTGAACACCTATGGAAAGTCCAACCATGTAGGAGATCAGGATCAGCCAACGATTTGCTTTTGATTCATCTTCAATAACATCCCATTTTAGCATGGCCCATACCACAAAGGCTGTAAAGGCTGATGACATGGCGTATACTTCAGCTTCAACGGCAGAGAACCAAATGGAATCAGCAAAGGTATTGGCCAGCGCGCCAACAACACCGGCACCCATGAGCAAAAGAGTTTTGTCAAAACCGTGCTCATCCGGGTTGGTGATTTTCATAAGTTTCCTTCCAAAGAGGGTAATCGACCAGAAGGTAAAGAGTGAGGCGAATGCACCCGAAAGCACACTCATGAAGTTTATCCAATAGGCCACCTTGGTAACATCACCTAATGCCAGAAAGGAAAACAATCTGCCCAGCAAAAGAAACAATGGTGCCCCGGGAGGGTGGGGTACTTCCAGTTTGTAGGATACGGCAATAAATTCACCGCAGTCCCAATAACTGGCAGTTTCTTCCATGGTAATCCAATACACCGCCAGGGTGATGATGAAAATGGCCCATCCGGTAAGGTTATTAATCTTCTGAAAATTCATATTCTTCTATTGAGCTTTATGCACTGTGTTTGCCACCGCTTTTGGCAGATAAAGGGGCGAAAATAGGTAAATTAGTCGATAGTCGACAGTGTGTTTAGGATGGTTGGTTAATGACTTAAACGCTTTTCATTGTGGATTATTTATAAACGATCACATAAAAAACAAGCCATAAAAGAAAGATCAGCACGTAGGAACTCACCACAATAAACCATACGGTTTTCTTTTCTTTTTGGGCGTAATGATGGATACCTGCTACTAATAGAAAACAATAGACAATTTCAAAAAGGTTTAAGGCCCTAAGTGGATAGGCCCATCGTGTATCGATGGCATAGTAATCGAAAAAGTGCATGAGTGACAATGGATAGAAAGCTCCAATGTCAGTGTAGAGCGGGTCCGTTTCAATAAACAGAAACCATAGGATTTTCAATACCTCCGGGATAAAGAAAATAAACTCAGCGCCCACCACTACACCCCAACACTGGCTGTAGGTTACCCTATAGCCATACATGAAACAACCAACCCAAATAACAAAGGCAATTATGGTGAACTTCCAGAGATAAACCACGGGTACTGAAATGAACTGCAGCGTACTTATTAAAGATAATATAGCACCTTCGGGCCGATCCTGCAGAAACTCAAAGGCTGCGGTTTCGTTTTCAATGAAAGACTTTTTAACGTAGAGCAACAATAGCGTAATCAGGCAAAGCAGTACGAATAGCAGCCTTTTGTCGGTTGCGAATATTGATTTAGTTTCGTTTTCGTTTTGCATACCGGGGGCAGCTTTTCGGGTTAGGTAATTCTATGGGTAAATCAATTCAGACACAACTATTCGGGGCAATCATTTTTAGCTTAGTCGCGGGTTTGCCGTTAAAAGCACAGCCGGAAGTGAAAAAGGATACCACGATTATCCTGATATCCGACCTGGGTGTGCAATTGCAATGTACCGAAGCCCTTAATGACCTCTATAATTTTAAGTTTGCCGATGCTGAGTGGAAATTCAGGTATTTGAGGTACAAATATCGATGGCACCCATTACCGTATTTTTTAATGGGGCTTATTGAGTGGTGGAAAATTATGCCCAACACAAAAAATGAGGCACATGATAAAACTTTCATGGCCTATATGGATAGTACCATTCTTGTGGCAGAAAATTTATTCAAGAAACATCCGGAGTATAAAATTGAAGCCGCTTTTTTTCTGTCAGCAGCCTATGGTTTTAAAGGCCGCTTGTATTCGGATGAATACAGGAGGCAATGGACCAAGGCCGCTTCAGCCGGAAAAAGTGCATTGAAGTATCTGGAGGTAAGCAAGCAAGGACAGGATTTAAGTCCGGAGTTATTGTTTGGTGATGCACTGTTCAATTATTTTTCAGTGTGGGTACCGGAGAATTATCCTTCACTTAAACCCATTCTATGGTTCTTTCCCAAAGGCGACAAAAAGCTCGGCCTCGAACAATTGAAGGAAGTTTCTTACAACGCCTTTTATACCCGTACCGAGGCCATGGTGTGGCTGATGCGGATATTAAATAATTATGAAAATGATCAACCCCGCGCATTTCAGATCAGCGAATACTTGTACAGCACCTATCCGGATAATCCGGTTTTTCATCGCTATTACGCCCGTATGCTGTATTCGGTTGGACGCTTTGCACAAGCTGAGCCTGTCAGTATGGAAATACTGGCGCGGATTGACAGTAGCATGATTGGGTATGAGGCTACCAGTGGACGCTATGCAGCATTTTTTCTGGGGCAAATCAATGAAGTAAAACGCGATTTGAATGAAGCCAAAAAGTATTACGAGTTATGTGTGCGTTATGCTGAAGAAATTGGCGCCACGGAGTCGGGCTATTATCTTTATTCGTTAATAGCCTTGGGTGAGATTGCCGAGAAGCAGGGTAATAAAACCGATGCAAAAAAATATTTTAACCTGGTGAAGAAAAAATCAAAACGAAAAGATGAGGCTTTTAAGGATGCCAAGCGCAGGTTGAAGAAGATGGAGCAGGTAGATTGAAATTTAGTTGTTAGTGGTTAGTTATTCGTTGTTGGTTGGTCGTTAATAATAGTTAGAAGATGTTTCCAAATCAGCATACTTAATTGATCGTGTTAAATTATATTTTTGTCACAACACCTATCGAACAACCAAATAGTGGAACTCCGCGACCTCATAGTTACCCCGATCGTGATCATACTGGTGTATGTGGCGGCTTATCTCATCCGGCCACGGGTAACTGATGCTGTAAACCGAAAATATTTTTTTCCTGCGCTTTCACTAAGGATTTTCGGTGCCTTGGCCCTGGGTTTTTTGTACCAGTTTTATTATCACGGAGGCGATACCTTTAACTATCATACTCATGGAAGCAGGCATATATGGGAAGCTTTTATGGATTCGCCTGTGTTGGGTTGGAAATTGCTCACGTCAGGCGGTGAACCCATCAAAGGAGCTTATGCGTATACTTCATCTGTTATATTCTACACTGACCCGTCATCTTTTTTTGTTGTAAGGATAGCTGCACTTTTTGATTTGTTTACATTTTCATCCTATGCTGCTACAGCCGTTTTGTTTGCCGTGGTGAGTTTTTTAGGCGCATGGTCTTTATTCTTTGCCTTTTACCGCGAATCACCTCAACACCATCCGTGGATTGCTATAGCCACACTATTTATTCCATCGGTAATTTTTTGGGGCTCCGGCTTATTAAAAGATACACTTACTTTGGCGGCCATTGGGTTTCTGACACTAGCCGTTAGTAATTTCTTTCGCTTTGACAGGAAGAAATCATTTTCTGTCATGTTATTGATCCTCAGTGTTTGGATTCTCTACTCAATCAAAAAGTATATACTGCTTTGTTTTTTGCCGGCTGCCATACTATGGATTTATGCCAGCTATCTGGCGCGCATTAAGTCGCTTATTCTCAAGGTATTGATTGTACCAGTAATTTTTGCTTTACTTGTGGGTAGCGGATACTATTCCATTATTCTTATCGGAAAAGATGATCCAAAATATTCACTTGATCGTATAGCTACCACCGCACAAGTAACTGCGTACGATATTGGATTCTATACCGGGAAGGATGCTGGCAGCGGCTATTCTTTAGGTGAACTTGACGGAACCTTTGGTAACATGATGTCAAAAGCGCCTCAGGCCATTAATGTTTCATTGTTCAGGCCGTATTTATGGGAAGTAAAAAACCCTCTCATGTTACTTACGGCAATGGAAAGCGTATTGCTTTTGGTTGCTACACTAGTGATAATAATGCGATATAGTAGTTCTTTGATTTATTCATTCAGAAACCCTACTGTACTTTTTTGCCTCGTATTTAGTTTCTCGTTTGCTTTTGCCGTTGGGGTATCAACGTTCAACTTTGGAACATTAGCTCGTTACAAAATACCTCTTCTACCGTTTTATGTGCTGGCGCTTGGTTATATCTATTACAATTCAAATAATAAAAGGAAAAGCGAAGCGTTGGCATTAACCGAGTAACGTTCCAATACCGTTTGCCTTCCAGCTGTTCCTGTTTGTGCCCTTAACTCTGAATCTTCAATTAACAGGCTAAGGTATTTTACCCACTCTTCAGTACTTGTACAAAGAAATCCATTTTTGCCATGCTGAATAATTTCCTTATTGACACCAATCGGTGACATAAGTGTGGGTATTTCCAGCGCCATGTACTGCAGGCCTTTTAGTCCGCACTTCCCTTTCGACCACTCATCATCCGGCAGCGGCATTATGCCAATATCGAAAGTAAGCAGGTCGTTAATTTCGTTGGCCAGGCTCCAGGCTTTTCCGGTTATACCCAACTTTTCGTTTCGGTATTGATTGTCACCAATCACGTCAATAGCCACCCGATTACCGTATTTATTTTTGATCACCTCCAGGGCGGGAAGGGCCTCTTTAAAATGATCGATGGTGGTTTTACTCCCGCTCCATCCAATGGTTATAATCTTGTTTGATTCCTTTGGCTTGGGTGAATACAACTCAGTGTTAATAGTGGTGGGGATAATTTTAACGGATGGGTTAAACTGCAAGGCATAATCGGCCAGGTATTGGTTACCCGCTACCACACAATCGGCTAATGAAATAATGCGGGCTGTTTTGCCGGGGTTTTTCAAGAAGTTTAATTTTTTATTCGGGCTTGTTGAGGAAACCTGGGGCAACCAAATGGAGTCATCAAAATCGAAAATGATTTTTGCTTTGGAACGCGACAACAATGTTTCAAAAAAAGTTGTGCCCAACATAAAGGCTTCGCGCTGGATGAAAATAAAATCGTATTTACCTGCACGAGCGACATCATTCCATCTTTTGGCAATGCTTTTTAATAATAACCACGCCTTTCCCAGGTATTTACCCTGTGAATAAAAAATTTTATCATCATTTTCGTTTAGTAAGAAGGAATGATGCACACGGAAGCCATTCTTGCTTAGCAACGGCAAATATTGTTCATACCGAAAGCGTTGTGAGGGCGACCTTCCCTCACGGTGCATATCCAAAAAAAGAATTGATTTCATTTAATCGTTTAGCCAAATAGGCGGGAGCTTTTCGAGAATTTCAATGTTTTCAAACCTAGTGCTTTTTTTACTGCCGGTACGCTTGGCCCAGTCAGCCATTTTCTTCAGGCCATCTGGCAATGGTGTATAGGTGATGTCCCCAAAGATTTGCTGGCATTTTGTATGGTCCGACCAGGCGTGCATTACCTCGTTACGTGAGGCTGTGTACAAAATCTCGCCTTCCGTACCCATGGCTTTCATCACCTCCTGTGCCAGCGTTTTCACAGTATAGTTCTGGTCGGCACCAACGTTGATGATTTCGTTCCTGGCTTTGGGATTGGTTACGCAGTTGGCCATTAGCGGAGCGATATCTCCGATGTAACTAAATGCCCGTGTTTGTTCCCCATCGCCAAAAATGGTAAGGGGCTTGTTCTGCATAAGTTGGTTCATAAAAATACCTACTACATTTCGGTATTTATCGCCAATGTTTTGGTATTCTCCATACACATTATGCGGACGAAAGATGGTGTAATCAAGTCCAAACATTTCATGGGCACATTTTAAATCCTGTTCTACAGCAAATTTGGCAACCCCATAAGGATCTTCAGGCGTTGGTACCATGTCTTCACGCAGCGGTAATTGCCCTTTCCCGTAAACCGCAATCGAGGATGTAAAAACAAACCTCTCGATTTTATACTTAATGCTTTCGTTAATCAAGTTAATGCTGCCGATGAGGTTGTTTTCATAATTGTACCTGCGGATAAAATGACTGAGGCCTTCTGCAGCATAGGCGGCCAGGTGATACACGTAGTTGAAGGAGTAGTCTTGAAAAAGCTTAGCCACCAGTTGCTGATCGTTAATGCTTCCTTTAATGAAAACTGCTTTCTCAGGGATGTTTTCTTCAAAACCTCCGCTCAGGTCATCTAAAATGATAACCTTATGACCGAGTTTAAGTAGCTCACGGCTAACATGGGCTCCAATAAAGCCAGCTCCACCGGTTAATAATGATGTTTTCAAGTCGGTTTATTTTTGGTGCGCAAGTTATTACAATCGCTTGAAATAGGATTGGATTCGTAGCGGGTTTTCTCCGTGCAATTAAACTTGACTAGCATAGCATTATAGAAAATCACCTGCTTGTTAATGGCGAGATGTTTATGGGGATAATGAGCAATTGTGCCACATTTTTGAAGCCTGTTAGCAAAATGGGGCAGATTTTTCAACTATGGTAATGCTTGGGCGCCAGCAGTTATACATCGAACCTGAAACATTGTCAAGGTTATTTATACCAGCCGCAAGCGAAAAAATAGCCTCGTCACCGTGTGGTTCAATTTTTTTATCATCCACTTGTTCAAATGCTTTTTTATCTAGTTGTTTGCCCAGCCGAGTTACACCAAGCAATTGTAGTTTATCAAGATTACCATGGACCGAAAAGAGATCACCTATCGTTTTGTTTATGCTGACCGATGTAATATGTGTGGGCGCACCGATTTCAATGTGTTGGGCAAGCGGCTAAACCAACATCAGGGAAGAAACCCAAAACAAAAAATAGGGATCACCACTACAGTAGTTCAATGCCGTGCGTGCGGGCTCATCTTTGCCAATCCGCTACCCATACCCCAACGAATTGCAGATCACTATGAAGTACCGGTCGATCTATACTTTGGGGAACAGTTGAAGGAAATTCCCGAAACTTATTTTCAGCATGAGATTAACACCTTTAAGGCCATTTACCCCGCCCGGGCCAGTATGCGCGGCCTTGATATCGGTACGGGGCTTGGAGGTGTGATGAAGGCATTGATTCGAAATGATGTGGACGCCTACGGGTTGGAGCCCTCCAAAAGTTTTTACGAGTATGCCTTGACGCGAGGCTTTCCCAGTGACCGCCTGTTTAACCAGAGCCTGGAGGAGGCGTCTTTCCCGGACAGCTTTTTCGATCTGATTCTTTTCAGCGCGGTGTTTGAGCATTTGTATGACCCCAACCAAGCTCTGGTGACTGCACTAAGGTGGCTAAAACCCGGAGGCCTGGTGTACATCGGTGTTCCGTCCAACCGAATATTTGTTCAACTGCTTGCCAATCTGTTTTACCGGCTTAGGGGTATGGATTACGTATCAAACATTTCTCCCATGCATGCTCCGTTTCACTTGTATGAATTCGGAAAAGAGACGTTTGAGAAAAACGCGCAGTTGAATAACTATTCGATTGCACAGGTCGATTTTTGGACAACCCATGACTACGTGTTCGCGAAGCCCAACCCCGTAATTAAAATAATAACTAAGCTTACCCGAACGGATATGAACATGATCTTGTGGCTACGCAAGAACTGATTTCCACATTACGAAAAAACAACACCTCTTAGCATGCTCACACGGGGACCTATTATCTCGCAAAAAATTGTAGCGGCTTTCCATCGTTTTGGATTTTCAACAGCTCACGGCTAACATGGCTCCAATAAAGCCAGCCCCACCGGTTAATAATGATGTTTACAAATCGGTTATTTTTGTGCGCAAATTATTACAATAGCTTGAAACCAGGTGTTTTCGTGGACATTGTTTTAGCAGCAAATTTGTAATGTATGTAGGGATAGTTTGGTGAACAGTCAATAGGTGCAAATTTTATTTTTTGCGATGTTTGAACCGCGATGTTGCCAAGGCCATTTTTGATTTTAAAAGAGAACTTCCTGCGCATTTTCCCCGAAGGAAGATTTGTCCATAACCTGGCTGTAACCATTACCGGCAATGCTGCTGCCCTAGCTCTTGGTTTGATTTTTACACCTTTTATTGCCCGTATGTATGGCCCTGCTGCTTATGGTGCTTTCTCCTTATTTATGGCCATTATAAATAATGTTTCGCCCTTGGTAACACTTCAGTATCCAACGGGGTATGTGACCATTAAGGACGATAATGATTTTTATAAAATGGTGCAGCTAACCGTGGCTGTTATTGTTTTTTTTGTAACGCTCTCCGGCTTGGTTGTTTTTACGTCTGGCGAATTTCTGGTGGAATTTTTTGAATGGCAAGCAATAGCAAAATTTCTGTGGTTTATTCCACTTTATTTGTTTTTGATTGGTGTTGACAGCATGCTGTCAGGCTGGAGCATTCGGCTTAAAGAATTTAAACGGAGTGCTTTTGGAAAGATAATTTCAACATTTGCCAGTAAACTGGCAACACTGCTCTTCGGTTTTTTTGTTCGTGTTGACGCTGCTGGCATGATAATCGGTAATGGAATTCAATTCCCCCTTGATAGTCTTGCCCGTTTAAGCCGCACTATGCGAAGTCAATTGGTGCAAATCACCAGAAGAATTTCTTTGGTCGACACTCAACGGTTGTTTGTTGCCTATCGTGCGTACCCGCTATTTGTTACTACCGGCTTATTGCTGAGTAACTTCAGCAATCAATTACCGGTATATATCATTTCATTCTATTTTGGTCAGACAACGCTAGGCTTATTTGCCCTGGCTTTTAGCCTGGTAAGCATGCCCATGAACGTGCTTATCAGCTCATCAACTACTGTTTTTTTGCAAAAGGCTGCCGAGTTGCAGCATGATACACCGGAGCAATTGGCACCTGCTTCCCTCAGGCTTTACAAAAGGTTATTTCTGATTAGTTCACTAAGCCTTTCGGTACTCTCTATGATAAGCTTGCCCTTGTTTTTGTTCTTGTTTGGTGAAACCTGGCGGGGTTCGGGTATTTATGCTTCCTTTCTGGCCATAAGTTTAATTCCAGCTGTTCCTGCACATCCACTTTCGGTATTGTTCCGGGTTCTACACCGGGAGCGTATAAACTTTATCCTAAACCTTCTGTTTATAATTCTGAAAACTATCGGGCTTTTGGTGGGTGCAACTTTCTTCGATGCAAAAGCTGCTATTATGGGTTATGTACTAGCCACAATTTTATGCCACACTATACAGCTTTATGTTATCTTCGGAATGGTAAAATTAAATCGGGGCATAGTGGTTCGGGATACTTTAATTATACTCGCGCTGTTTTTTGGGGTAACCTTTTTCTACACGTTTGCCTGATATGAAGAGATTGACTGATTTTTTCAAAAAACTTATTACCTTTTGCACGAATCACTTCAGTATTTTTCGCGTCAATGTTGTGCGGGTTTACCGGAGGTTATTCAAGGACCAACATCAGCTGACCTCTAAAACATATACCGACCGGTATCCCCTATTGTTTGGAGAGGCATCAAAAGCACTCATGGGTGCTGAAAGAAAACTAAAACTTTTATCGTTTGGATGTTCCACCGGTGAGGAGTGTTTTTCATTAAGGAAATATTTTCCTCATGCACGTATTGTTGGAGCGGACATCAATAGCCTAAACCTGGCGATTGCTAAACGAAAAAATACGGACCCAGGAATTTCCTTTATTTTCAGCATACCTGAAAACCTGTTAAAAGATGCCCCTTACGATGCTATTTTTTGTCTTTCTGTTCTTTGCCGTTGGGAGGATACCAAGGACTTGCAGAATTGCGAAGCCATCTATCCATTTTCAAAGTTTTCAAAAACCGCGAAAGATCTTGCTGCTATGGTAAGGAAGGGTGGATTGCTTGTGGTATACAATAGTAATTTCAGATTTGAGGACACGACCGCTTTTACCGATTTTGAAATTGTTGATGCACCCCTGTCCGATAGCGGATTTGTTCATAAATTTGATGCCCGTAATATTCGATTGCTTACGGAACATACTAATTGTATTTACCGCAAAATTGCCTGATGCGAGTTCTTTTGGTTAGCATATCCGCTCCTCCCCAAAACACCCCCGAAAGTTTGCAGGTTATTAAGTATGCAAATCATCTAGCAAAGCGGTGTGAGCTAACGGTGCTTACCATTAAAGTAGCACACGGGTGGCGGAGCGCTGACCCCGGACTTTATGATGCCATTAAACCTGCAACGTTTATTCGGCTGCCACACTATAGCTCACGGGCGGGTAGATTCTTAACCAGTATTATTAATAAGGATTGGTTGATGAAACCTGATGAGGATTTTATGTTTCCACGGCAGTGGAAAAAGGCCATAAAGAAAATTGGTCTACGCCCAGATATCATATATTCCCGGGCAACTCCCTTTAGTTCTGCATTGATGGCGCTTAAGCTTAAGCAACACTACAAGGTTCCGTGGGTTTTGCATCTTAGCGACCCTTGGTTGCTTTCGCCCTTGCATTTGTTTGCCGGGAAAGTAAGGGAATTCCATGGCGTGATGGAGCGGGAATGTTTCGAAAATGCCGATGTTGTTACGCTCACCTCACACGAGCAAATAAAGCTTTACACTGAACACTATCCTCAGTTTGCTCATAAGTTTCAGTTCTTCCCTAATGTTTACAACGATGATGAGCTGGCGGAGAATCCTTTTGCGTTTGGCGACAAAATGATTTTTTTACACACCGGTAATTTTTATGGTGAGGGAAGAAACCCAGTATTTTTGCTTGAGGCAATAAAGAAAATAACCCAACAGGAACCTGATTTTTTTTCAAAATGTGAATTTGTGTTTATGGGCCGGTTAAATCCTGATGTTCGTGCGGTTTTTCATCAGTACAATTATCCGTTTGTTAAAGTTGTAGAAGAGTATACGTTTGAAGAAAGTGTGTCCAGTCAGCGTAAAGCCCATGTGCTCTTGCTATTTGATTGGCGTTTCAGCGATGCCGACTCTGTGTTCTTCTTATCCAAGATACTTGGTTACATGACATCGCAACGCCCGATATTGGCAATTACCGGTGCCAACAGTACATGCCGTTCGGTTATTGAAAGAAGGTATGGCAATTGTTTTGTGCATGATGATGTGAACGCAATTGCCGAATACCTGCGAAGGGCCGTAATTAACTACAAAGAAAAAAATATGTCTTTTTTTTCTGTAGCCCCGGCCGATCCTGCTTACTCCGCTCAGTTTAATGCTGATCGCTTATACACACTGCTCAGCAGCTTGGTTTATGTACCGTCACCCGCCTAATTAGCAATGAATCGAAAAAAAATATTGCTGCAGGGATACTATGGTTTTGGGAACCTTGGAGACGATATTCTATTGCTGGTGTGCTACCACAACTTGAAGTGGCATTTTCCGGAAGCCGAACTTGTTGTTTTTGTTAATACCGAGCAAACCTCTTCCTATCTGAATGGGCTACTAGGTGAGAATATCCGAACAATTAATTATTCAGCCCGTGAACATTTTGATTTCATCGTTCATGGTGGTGGTGGTGTACATTATGATTATGAGCACGGAAATTTTCTGTTTTCAGTCCTTAACCGGATAATCCTTAACAAGCCTTCGTGGTTCACAAAACTTTATCAGTTTTATAAAGTAGTAAAGAGCAAAGAGAATATTTCAACAACATACCGGATAGGCCTGGGTATTGGGGTTGGTACGTTTACGCCATCGTCTCGAAAATTTTATACCAATGTGCCACTATTAAACGGGTATGATTATTTGCAGGTACGTGATTCAGCAAGTGTAGCAGCAGCCATCCGGTACAAAACACGGGTGAGTCCAGTGGTGTCAACCGACTTGGCATTTTTTTCGGAATACTGGCATCCGTCAGGATTAAAAAAAACTGTTGAGCCTGCGTCAAAGCGTATTGGTATGGTATTACGCTATTGGAAAAGCAACAACGATTATGTGAAAGAAACCCTTGATGTTGCAAAGTCCTTGAGGGATAGGGGATTCTCCATAACCTTCTTTTCATTTGAAAAGGTTTATGATACACCTTATAGTAAACTTGTTCAGGATGATTTTAACCTGGTGGAGTGGCCTTTGGAATCAGGCAACCTGAGTGAATTCTTTGCCAGGTTCTGTGATCATGATTTGATTGTTTCGTCACGGTTTCATGGAGTTATTTTAGCCAGTACTTTTGGGCTGCCATCCATTGCTCTTAAACTTGATCCGAAACTTTCTACCCTGAAGGGAATCCTTCCTGAGTCGGCCCAGGTTTTGGAGTTGGAGCAAATACCAACACAACTTGAAAGCCTTATTTTGGCCACGTTTAGCGATATTCAATCATGGAAAGAAAGCACCTTGCGTGATTTTGAACGGAACAATAAAATAATTCACCAAGGAATGGATTCCGTTAATACCTTTATCCGTGAGCGATTATGAAACTCGTTAATTCCATTAAACGTTTACTGAGCCCAAGACCATCGGAGTGGGCCATACGGATAGCGCGCGATCATAAGCGCGTTGAGAAAATACTTTCATCAACCCTTAAACCAAATTCAAACGGAATTGATATTGGTTGCCACGAAGGTTCGTTTTTAGAATTGTTTCTGAAATATGCACAGCATGGAAGACACTGGGCTTTTGAACCCTTACCTGATTATTTCGAGCAACTAAAGACCAGGTTTAAAACTGTGTCGCTGCATAACTTCGCCCTAAGCGACCAGGAAGATACAACTGTGTTTTACAAAGCCGTAGGTGCCGAAGCTATGAGTGGGTTTCAACTCCAGCATTACCCCGTGTCGGCACAGGTGGAAGAACTTCATGTAACCACTAAAAAACTTGATTCCGTTATTCCGGAAAACACCCTGATTGATTTTATTAAGATTGATGTAGAAGGTGCAGAATTGCAAGTGCTAAAAGGAGCGGTGCAAACAATTGCCCGGTGCAGGCCAGTAATTATGTTTGAGTTTGCGCGTGTGCATGTTGAAGCTTATGGTGTAACGTCTCGCGAAATGTTTGATTTCTTTCTGGCTAACAACTATAAACTTTTTCGTTTGGACCAGGGAGAAGAATATTCGCAGGAAGGCTTCGAAGCGAATTTCATTCACGCACACAGCACAAACTATGACCGAAACGCAGAGACTAATTTTTTAGGTATACCAAAGGAAAGGATTTAAAAATTTTGTTATGTGTGGTATATCCGGTTTTATTGATTCGCGAAAATCAAAGCACGATTTGCTGACATTACAGAAATGCCTGCACCATCGGGGGCCCGATGCCCAAGGTATTTTCTTTGAAGAAAACGTTGGTTTAGCCCACAACCGTCTCTCCATCATTGATTTGAGCGATTCGGCTAACCAACCTTTTTTCTTTGATAATCTGGTGCTCGTATTTAATGGTGAAATCTATAACTATGCTGAGATACGAATAGAACTAGGAAAAGCTGGATACTCTTTTGCTACACATTCCGACACCGAAGTATTGCTAAAAGGTTTTCATTATTGGGGTGTTGATGTATTGAAGAAGTTGATTGGCATGTTTGCTTTTGCGGTCTATAATAAGGCAACACGTGAATTATACCTGGCCAAAGACAGGTTGGGCGTAAAACCATTATATTATTCATGTAAGGATGGCTCGATAACATTTGCCAGCGAACTGAAGGCCTTTCATCAGGCAAATTCCAACACGATTAGTTATTCAGGACTGGTGGATTATCTTCGGTATGGGTTTACCGTTGGCGCCAATACTTTTTTTTCCGGAATTGAAAAGCTTCTTCCTGGTCATTACCTTCATTTTACCCAAGGCAATGCACGGCAAGTGTCGTATTGGAATGCAGAGGATTATATTCACAATCCTATAACCATACAGTCTGAAGAAAAACTTATTGATGAGCTTGAGGAATTGCTGATATCGTCATTCAAGTACCGAATGGTTTCGGATGTTCCGGTAGGAATTTTCTTTAGTGGCGGGATAGATAGTACAGCGTTAGTAGCCCTACTTTCGAAACACTTTGGTATTATAAATACATTCACTATAGGGTTTGATGACCCGGCTTTTGATGAAACCCCATATGCAAAAAAAATAGCCAACTACTTTAAAACTAACCATACTGAGCGAATATTAACCATCAACGAGGCGAAGGAAAGACTTAATGATTTTTACAAGATTTATGATGAGCCTTTTTATGACAGTTCTGGTATTCCAACCTCATTAGTTAGTGAATTGGCCAGAGAAAAAGGTATGAAAGTGGTGTTATCTTCGGAGGGTGGCGATGAGTTGTTTGGCGGTTACATGTCGTATCAGCGGTATTACAAATATGGCAAGCGCATATTCAACCTGCCTGAGTTTGTGCGGAGTATCGGAAGTCAAACATTAATCGGGCTTGATGCTTTGCTTGGTGTTTCTCCGCTGGGTAATAAACTCAATAAGGCCGGCCAGATTATGCGTGAGAATACATGGCTTGAATTTTATAAAACCTGTATTTCAACCCTGGATGTATCGCGCATCAATCAGTACCTAAGCGAAAATGCGACATATAATAATACGGGCATATTGGCTGATGAAACGCTTAAGTCTTCCTTGCATCCTATAGAAATTTTTATGCTTTGGGACCTAAAGTATTTGTTACCGGATGATTTTTTAGTGAAGATTGATCGGGCAACCATGTTCCATAGCCTCGAATCGCGTGAACCCTTTTTGGATCATCGCCTGGTTGAATTTTGTTTACGTCTGCCTTTGGATTATAAGATCAGAAACGGACAAACAAAATATTTACTTCGAAAAGTACTGGAACGGTACATTCCCTCCGAATATTTCAACCGGCCAAAAATGGGCTTCAGTATTCCATTGTTTAACTGGTTTAAGAGCGATTTAGATAATCTTTTTCAAACTAAACTATCAGCTCATCAATTTTCTAAAGCGTGGCCCATGATTGATTATAATTGGGTTGACAAGCAATTAAAAATATATTCGCGTAGCAGGACAGGTGATAAAGAGCTGAATATGGTTATCATGTGGAAATTTCTGGGGCTAATGCTGTGGCGTGACAAGATGATGGCTAACGGATGACCAACGTTGGAAAGCATATACTTCTTATCATTCCAAATCTTGATTTTGGAGGCGCACAGGAGTCATTCGCTTCGCTAAGCCGTGAGCTTTCAAAAAATCATAACGTGATTAATGTTGTATTCAATAAAAACAATATTGGTCCGTACGAATTTGTGACCCCCCTTCTTGATCTGGATATTCCAGCTTCAACAACGCTTATTGGCAAGCTTGTAAATTTTGTAAAGCGCCTATCAAAAGTTAAGAAGATAAAACAGCAGTACGACATTGATGTATCGATCAGCTTTTTGGAGGGTGCGGATTATGTTAATCTCCTTACCAAAAGTAATGATAAAGTAATCATCAGCATTCGAGGATCTAAACGGCACGATCAGCATATCACTGGCTGGCTCGGATTTATACGGCATCGACTTCTGTTACCGGTATTATATAGAATGGCCGATCAACTTGTTGCACTCAATCAAGGTATTCGAAAGGAGTTGATTTATGATTATAAAATTAAACGCCCCATTCATGTAATCTATAATGGCTTTAGTGCCGAAAGGGCCAACACGCAACTGCAAGAACCATTGGATGCTGAGGCCGAAGCTTTGTTGCAACAGCACGTAATTATTAGCCATGGCCGACTTTCCTCAGAAAAGGGATACGACAAATTCCTTGAAGTGATTGCTGGGTTGCGAAAAGAAAATGTGGCCGGTAAGTTTTTACTGCTAGGCGATGGGCCTTCCATGCCAGATTTGATCGCCAGGTGTAAAGCGCTTCATTTAAACACATGGGTAAAGAACACGAATTTACCTTTCAACCTGGAAGCTGACGTGTTTTTTTGGGGCTTTGAGAAAAACCCAATGAAGTTTCTGAGTCGGGCAAAGTTATTTGTGCTGCCTTCCTTGCACGAAGGTTTTGGAAACGCATTGGCAGAAGCGATGTTATGTGGGATTCCCGTTTTGACATCCGACTGCCCATACAGTCCACGGGAAATACTAGCACCCGGCTCAGAGACCAAAAAACTAACTTCGGTTGAGTGGGCAACTTTCGGAATATTGCTTCCGGAATGGAGCACACCCACAGCGTGCCGAGCGTGGATTGATGCGATCAGTGTTTTAGTGAAGTCTGACGAAAAACGAAAACATTATTCAAATCAATCCCGGACACGCATTGCTCAGTTTACGCTTGATCGTACCATTCAAGAATGGAATAACTTAATAGCCCAGGCAAATTGAAAGATCGGCACAACGTTTTAATCATCGACAATTCCGTTGCCACAACAGGTGCATTCACCTCTATATCCTTGCTTTTGCCTTACCTGAAAAACTACCGGTTTATTTTTGCGCTCCCAAAAGGTTCTAAACTTATTCCATCGCTTCGGCAACAGGGACAAACCGTATTTGAATTTTCCTTTTTAGAACTTAGCAAAAGCTTTCGTGTACTCTTTTATTTACCGATTCTACTGTTCAACACATTCAGGATAGTAAGCCTTGTTAAGAAGGAGAACGTAAAAATCATACATGTTAATGACCTCTATAATTTGTGTGGTGTGGGCGCTAAGATTTTTAACCCGAAGGTTAAACTGGTTTATCATATCAGGCTTCTTTCCAACTCCTATCTTAAGCTTGTTTATAAATACCTGGCAGCCATTGTGCTGCGTTATGCCGATGCCGTTATCTGTAACTCAATCGCAACAAAAAAAAGCTTACCCTGGTCATCAAAATATGTTGTTGTAATTGGCAACCCGATTAATCCAATCGAGAGGTACCCACTTAAAGCAGGCAACGAAAATACCCGGTGTGTTCTTTTATATCCTGCTAATTATGTGCCGGGCAAAGGTCATGACTATGCCTTGGAGGCTTTGGCAATAGCCCGAAAATCTGTGCCCTCATTACAATTAATCATTGCAGGTGGCACGTTTGCAACCCGGTCAAATCAAAACTATAAGACCAGATTGAAAGAACGGGCTTCTGAATTAGGAATTAAAGAGGCAGTTGAATTTCGTGATTTTGAGCACGATGTTGAGAAACTCATAAAAAGCTCAGACATTGTTTTACAGTTTTCAATGTCTGAGTCTTTCTCAAGGGTTACGGCTGAGGCCATGCAGTTTGGGGTGCCGGTAATTGCTGTAAATAGTGGAGGCCCAGCTGAATTAATCAACCATGGTGAAACCGGTGTTTTAGTTGGGCAAGGGGATGTGAAGGCAATGGCTGATGCTATAAATATTTTGGCTATGGACGAAAATCAAAGAAGGAAAATAGCATTGGCTGCAAGAGACTTTATTATTCATAACTTTGAAACCGGCTTTATTGCAAACCAGGTTGAGGGTGTATATCAAGACCTTCTAGAATGATAGGCTGGTTACAGGATGCTTTCAAAAAGTATAGTGGACGTGGGAATACGAATGCGAAGTGTTGTTGTCATAGGATTGATGCTGGCAGCAGTCTACAGCCAAGCACAATGTCCTGCACCTTTTTTTTCTTCTCCTTCTGAAAGTTGCTTAAATACAAATGTTCTCGTTCAAAACACTTCGATAGGTGCCGGTGAATATTACTGGGATTTTTGTTCGGGCGATCTTGCGCTTACGCCCTCCGCAAGCCCGGTGCTAACGAATTCATTGTTATTCCGCACAAGATCCATCAGGCACTTTAAAGACAATAATAACTGGTATGGCCTTACCATCGATCAGGCCTCCAGTCCTAACCGTATGGTGCGGCTTAACTATGGTTCCTCACTTGCGAATATTCCATCGGTCACAGACATTGGCAACCCCTCAGGTGCACTTAATGCTGCGCTCGACTTCTACCCTTACAATGAGGGTGGTACCTGGATGGTATTGGTTACCAATACCGGTGGCAATAATTTGTTACGTCTAGTTTTTTCTTCGGGTATTGAAGGAATTCCACTGGTTCAAAACCTGGGAACATTGGGTATACTGAGTTCACCTAATGGTATTGAGTTGATCCAGAATCAAAACGAACTGCATGCATTTGTTACCAATGGGGGCACATCCGGAATTGTACACTTAAATTTTGGAAATTCCTTAACCAATACACCAACCGTAACTTCTTTTGCAATTCCCGGAAGCAATGGCCCCCGAGGTATTTCAATGGTTAAAGAGTGCGACCGTTGGTTTGGCCTGGTTACCTCCTATGGAAATAATAAGGTGTTTTGGTTGGACTTTTTAAATGGGATAAATGAGCCCGCCACCAGTGGCGAAATAACTTTTCTTAGTTCATATTTTTTTCCGGTAAATGTTTCTGTTCTTTTTGATGGCGGTGAGTATACTGCGTTTGTTCAGTCAGCCATAGGTCCTCTTTACCGGTTGTCGTTTGGTTCAAGCATAATAGATAAAAGTGGTACGGGGTTGAATCTGGGTGATTTGTTCGGACCAACAACTGATGAGAATTCGGCCACCAATTGGGTAAAGGATGGCACAACATGGCTTGGGTTTTCAGTTGATCTTACTAACCGAAGACTTTTTCGTTTTACTTTCCCGGCCGTATGCAGTGCTAGTTTAAATGTTTACCAGAGCGCACAGCCTCCACTTGTTACCTACGGGGCACCGGGCACTTATAAAATTACAGTCGTTGCTGTGAATGCTCAGGGCAATTCAGGCAGCTTTACGCGCGAACTTGTTGTGAGTGCACTGGAAGCACCGGATATTTCTATCGCTACACAAAATGTTTGTGCAAATCATGATGTTCTTTTTTCTGCTGATAACACATCCGGTAATATAACTACCTACGCCTGGGATTTTGGTGATGCCGGTACTTCTTCCTTGCCCAACCCACCGCATGTGTATGCAACAGCCGGTAGCTATGATGTTCGTGTAACGGTTACGGCATCTAATGGCTGTAGCAATCTGGCACGTGAACAACTTACTATTTTCAATCAACCGGTAGCTGATTTTGTATTGCCGGCAGTATCGCCCATTTGCACCAACCAGAATTATCTGTTTACAAATTCAACAACTTTTGATGCTGCGCTCATGCCATCGTGGTCGTGGAGCGTGAATGGAACCCCGTTATCCACCAATCAAAACCTGGAGTTTTTGTTTGTAAATGCGGTTAGTCAGGAGATAAAGCTTAAAGCAACCATACCGGGCTGCGAGAATGAAGTGATAAAATCAATCACCACGGTTTTGCAAGGGCCTGATGTTGATTTTTCATTCACGGGTCAATGTGCGGATGCCCCGGTTTCATTTACCAATACTACAATCGGTGAGGTAAGTTCATTTGCATGGGATTTTGGTGATGGACAAAATTCAACTGCGGTAAATCCGGTTACAGCGTTTAGCAACCCCGGCACTTATCCGGTAAACTTATCAGCAACAAATGCTGCAGGGTGTGTGAACACCAACAGCAAACCGATTACCATTTACTCCAAACCCCAAACCAATTTCTCCGTTGCCTTGCCACCCTTTTCATGCAGCGGTACGCCAACACAATTCACCGATTTAACGCCCAATCCATTTGACAGCAACATTACGACTTGGTTGTGGAATTTTGGTGAGGGTGGTACGTCAACATTACGAAACCCACAGCATACGTTTGTCAATGCCGGTGGATACAATGTTTCACTTACCGCCACAACAAACTTTGGTTGTTCTTCAGTATTGGAAAAGCCTGTAACCATTTCTCAATCACCAACAGCAAATTTTACAAATACCCCGCCTTGCCTTGGCGTGCCGGTGAGTTTTACCAACACGTCAACAGGAACGTTGCAATCCCAGCAATGGCAAATTGAGAGCACGTTCTACACATTGGCAAACCCTGTTCATGCTTTTACCACAACGGGTAATAAAAGCGTAACGCTTAATGTAACGTCTACCAATGGTTGTGTGGCATCTGTAAACCGAACGCTGATCGTGCCGAATACAATATCACCTGATTTTACTTTTACCCGTAACTGTATCAATCAGCAAACCGAATTTACCAGCAACTCGGTAAATCCGGCCGATCCAATAACTACCTATAACTGGAACTTTGCAGGTTTAGGGACCGGAAGCCTTAACCCTCAAAACTTTTCCTTTAACAATACCGGAAATTTTAATGTATCACTTTCTGTAACCACCCAAACGGGGTGTGTGTATAGCGTGGCTAAAAATGTAAACATTATTAACTCGCCCCAGGCAAGTTTTACGGCTGCACCTTCGGTTGGCCCGCCACCTTTGCAGGTTCAGTTTACGAACACTTCGGTTAATGCTACCAGTTATACCTGGGCGTTTAATGATGCGGCCAATTCAACCAGCACATTGGTTTCGCCTACATTTACCTATACAACATTAGGCCAATATGTAGCCGACCTTACGGCATTTAATGCACAGGGCTGTTCGAATATTTTTAGCAGGGTAATTCATGTGGTTATTCCTGTTATTGATGTAGCCCTTATGGAAATGGAATTGATGCGGTTGCCAAACCAATCTTTAAAACCTGCTGTATCGATTCAAAACAAAAGCAATGTGGCGCTGGCTAACCTGGCGCTTCGAATGGAACTGAATGGAGCTGTCATTCGTGACATTGTTCCGGTATCAATCGAACCGAATTCAACCTACAGGCATGTCTTCGATTTTGAGCTTCCGTTTACCTCGGCCTTGCAGGTTGTTTGTGTGAATGCAGAAATTGATGATAGCTCACCGGAAGACAACCGCATTTGTGCAAGCGTGGATGAAACGTTTGTTTTTCTGGCGCCTTATCCAAACCCGCTATCGTCTCAAAGTGAAATCAACGTAGAGTGGGTGGCTTCAGACAATCGAAATACTGAAATTCTACTCGTGAATTCGTTAGGTCAACGGGTAACGCGAATTGAGGCCACATCCTCTGTTGGATATAATACGGTAGTAATCCCAGGCTCAGGCCTACAATCGGGTATGTATTATGTGCAAATCCGGTATGGTTCAACTATCCGGACACACCGAATATTAGTAGCAGATTAATCTCCAGCGCTCAGTTTATTCTTTCGCTTTTTCCCTTATTTTTACCAAATATAATTTGGTTATAATCCCCTCTAGCGACTTATGAAAAATATCAAACTGGATAGTACTGACAGGAAAATCCTGGAATTGCTTCAGCGCAATTCAAACATTACCAATGCTTTGCTGGCCAAAGAAATCGGCCTGTCGCCCGCACCAACCCTGGAGCGCGTAAACAAGCTTGAAAATGCCGAGGTAATTAAGAGTTATCATGCTGTAATTGATCCGGCTTCGGTAGGGCTGGGGGTTAGCACCTTTGTTATGGTTACCCTGAAAGGCCACAATAAGGATAACATTGAGAAGTTTATGCAGGCTATCAATCAGGTAGATGAAGTTATCGAATGCCATCATATTACCGGGTCCGGTGATTTTATTTTAAAAATTATCTGTGCCGATATAGCAGCCTATCAGCAGCTAATGCTGGAGAAGGTCTCCAACATTGATGTGGTGGACAGCCTCCAATCGATGGTTATTTTGTCTACCATGAAATCAAGCAAAGTGCTTCCTATTCCAAGCTGATATGGTTTCGGAAAAAACATTGATTCTTGATGGTGCGCAGGTGAAGCAGAAGATTCGCAGGATGGCCTTCGAGATTTACGAAAATAACTTCAAGGAGAAGTCCATTGTTATTGCCGGAATTGATGGCCAGGGTTATGTGTTGGCAAAGTTGCTCGCGAAGGAGATTGAATCCATATCATCGATAGAAGCAAAGCTAGTGAAAGTAAGCCTGGATAAACTGGCGCCCCAGCAAGGCGAAGTTATTCTGGATTGCGATGTGAAGGAAGTGAAAAAGAAGAGCATTGTTTTAGTGGATGATGTGCTCAACACTGGCCGTACCCTGGCGTATGGCCTTAAGCCCTTTTTGGATACTGAAGTAAAAAAAATTGAAACGGCTGTACTTGTCAACCGTAGTCACACCAATTTTCCAATTTATCCGCAATACACCGGGTATGCACTGGCTACTACCATTAAAGATCACGTAGAAGTTGTGCTGGGTAAAGAGTCAGCTGTTTACTTATCGTAAATTCATGTCGGTACATAAAAGCGATTTAAAGAAGATCACCACACACCAGCTCCAGGAAATGAAAAACCGTGGGGAAAAAATTTCCATGCTTACAGCCTATGATTACAGCATGGCAAAAATTATTGACGGTGCGGGCATTGATATTATACTCGTGGGCGATTCAGCTTCAAACGTAATGGCGGGGAATGAAACCACATTACCCATTACGCTAGATCAAATGATTTATCACGGATCATCGGTAGTGAAAGCCGTAACACGTGCGCTGGTTGTAATTGACCTTCCGTTTGGTTCTTATCAGGGAAGTTCCGGTGAAGCGCTACGCTCGGCCATACGAATTATGAAAGAAGCGGGGGCGCATGCCGTAAAGTTGGAGGGTGGCAGCGAAGTAAAAGATTCTGTAGAACGAATTCTTATGGCTGGCATTCCGGTAATGGGGCATTTGGGCTTAACACCCCAATCGATTTACAAATTTGGTACATATACCGTACGCGCAAAAGAAGAAGCAGAAGCCACTAAATTGCTGGAGGATGCTAAACTCCTGGAGGCTTGTGGATGCTTTGCACTTGTGCTTGAAAAAATTCCGGCTAAGTTGGCGAAGCAGGTTGCCAGTGCATTGCATATACCGGTTATTGGCATTGGGGCAGGTCCTGATGTTGATGGCCAGGTATTGGTGATGCAAGATATGCTGGGTATCAATCAGGATTTTAAACCACGTTTTTTGCGCAGGTATGCCGATCTGCATACCGCAATTACCAATGCAGTAGGCAAGTATATCACCGATGTAAAATCAAAAGATTTTCCGAGTAAGGAAGAGATGTACTAAACGCTCAATTATAATTTCCTGATCCAGATATTTCTGAACTGCGTTTTGTTTCCGTGATCCTGAAGGGAAATCACGTCATCACCGTGCGCTTCAGGGTAATGATGCAATCCAATGTACAAGGTTAAGCCATTAATCGTAACATTATTCTGAACCAAAACCCCATTGTGCAGAACGGTTATGGTAGCAGGTGAGTCCAGGCTTCCATCCGCTTTGAAGCGCGGTGCACGATAAATTACATCGAACGTATTCCATTCGAGCGGTCCCTTCATGGCATTAACCAGTGGAGCGTGATCTTTGTAAATACTTCCGGCCTGGCCATTGCGATAGGTGCGGTTGTTATACGAATCCAGTATTTGAAGTTCGTACCGGTTTTGAAAAAACACTCCGCTGTTTCCACGGCCCTGTCCCTGACTCTCCACTGCATCTGGTGCGCTGAACTCTAGGTGAAGCTGACAATCACCAAATTTCATTTTTGTTTGAATGTCTCCTGAACCGGGCACCACCTCCATATGTGTTTTGTCAACAATTTTCCAGGGGGCTGGCCTTGACGGATCTTTCTTGCTTGCCCACTGATCCAGATTTTCACCATTGAAAAGTATAGTGGCATCGGAAGGCGCATCACCCAGGTTCTTACCCGGGGTTACAACCGGCACTTCAGGCTCCCAGATTTCGGTCATCTCAGGTTTCATGGGCATGGGCGAAACCGCGGGTGGTGTGTTGGGGTAATTACCCTGACTGAAAACCAAGTTGGTAAAAGACAATCCGATGATTATGAATAGCAAAGAGTAAATTGTTTTCATAGTTGATTTTGGATTTTGGTGACGAAAGGAAAGATAAATGTTTTCAGCCACAAAAACACAAAGACACTAAAAGCACAGGAGGCAAAATTATCAACACGATCAAGGTTAATAATTGCAAACTACAAGAGTAGCATCATCTTCCAGTGTACCAAACCAAACAACACCGTATTCTTTATAAATGCCAATGCCAATGGCGCGCCATTCAATTTGTTTCCAGGAGCCTTCGTTAATAATTACCCGGTTGTGTCCGGCACTTTTTTTCCATCCCTCTAATCCTTCTAACGCATTTGCGCCAACTGAAGAGTAATAGGATATTTCATAACCATTGCTGTTGTAACCGGCAATCTCGCGCGGTTTATCCCACATGCATTTGGCTTGCTTGTGATCATTGGTGTAACAGCATGATGTCCAGTTTCCTTTTTTCGACCAGCTGTGCAGGTTACATTTCTCATTGGTTGTGTCGTGATTTTCGCTTAAATCGCGGGCATGGATTTGTGCCACATGGGTAAGCTTTGCCGACAGGGGAATGACCTCAAGCCCCAGACTTTTCCGGTAGTCCATGATAAGTTCATACAATTTTTTCTCTTCTGGCTGAAGGCAAGTTAAGCTATCTGCATGTTGAGGAGAATAGGCAGATAAGGCGCAGAACAGGATCAGAAATGGGATTACTTTTTTCATAATGACAATGATCAAACAAAAAACGCCCCAAAACACAAAAGCTGTTCATTTGTACGCCTATTTTTTTAATTTCGGGGTTCTTAAAGGAATTTAAATTTAATTATAAATAGAAATGAGCGATCAGAAGATTACGATCAGTAACGGCAAGTTAACAGTACCCGATAACCCGACTATTCCATTTATTGAAGGCGATGGCACAGGCCCGGATATCTGGCGTGCTTCACAATACGTATTTGACTCAGCTGTTGCAAAAGCTTACGGTGGCAAAAGGAAAATAAACTGGAAGGAAGTATTGGCAGGCGAAAAGTCGTTTAACAAAACAGGAAATTGGTTGCCCGATGAAACCCTGGATGCTTTCCGTGACTATTTAGTTGGAATAAAAGGCCCGCTTACTACCCCGGTGGGTGGCGGCATGCGTTCGCTCAATGTTGCTCTTCGTCAGATTTTGGACTTGTATGTTTGTCTGCGCCCAGTACGATGGTACAACGGTGTACCTTCACCAGTTAAGAATCCGGCTGCGGTGGATATGGTGATCTTCCGCGAGAACACAGAAGATATTTATGCGGGAATTGAATTTAAGGGAGGAACTCCGGAAGCTCAGAAAATGCTTGATTTTCTGGCCAAAGAATTTCCTAAAGAATACGATAAAATACGGTTTAACACCCAGGCGAAATCGGAAGAGTTTTGGAAGAGGGTTGGCGCTCCCAATGTAAAGAATGAAATAAATGTTGGTATTGGCATTAAGCCAGTAAGCTGGAGCGGAAGCGTTCGGTTAATTCACAGCGCTATCGCCTATGCCGTAAAGTTCAACCGTAAGTCGGTTACGCTGGTGCATAAGGGCAACATTATGAAATTTACTGAAGGCGCTTTCCGCGATTGGGGATACTGGGTGGCAGAGAATTATTTTGGCGACAAGGTGTACACCTGGAATCAGTGGGAAAAAACCAAAAAGGAAAAGGGCGAAGAGGCGGCCAATGCCGAACAGAAGGCGGCCATCGCAGCAGGTAAGATCATTATCAAAGATTCTATTGCAGATATTACACTGCAACAGGTGTTAACCCGCCCCGAGGATTTTGAAGTGATTGCTACACTCAACCTCAATGGCGATTACCTGAGCGATGCGCTGGCGGCACAAGTAGGCGGTATCGGTATTGCGCCAGGAGCCAACATCAACTACATCACCGGTCACGCCATCTTTGAAGCCACACATGGTACAGCACCGAAGTATGCCGGTCAGGATAAAGTGAATCCCGGCTCGGTTATACTTTCCGGTGTAATGATGCTTGAGTATATGGGCTGGCAGGAAGCTGCCGATCTGATTAATCGTGGCCTTGAAAAAGCAATCTCCACCAAGCGTGTAACCTATGATTTCCATCGTCAGATGGAAGGCGCAACGCTGCTGAAGTGTTCAGAGTTTGGACTGGAAGTGGTGAAGAATATGTAAGTCATTAACTTCATGGAACATAATCCCTGTAACTGTATTTTGGGGATTATGTTCCATACAAGCAGTAACTGGTTCAGCAGAAAAGGTTCTCGCAGGCGTCCCGTCCAAGCTGCATCTTGATTGGTTACGCTAAATCTCTTTAGCGTTTAGTTGAGTGGGATTAAATCCAATTGTTTACAATGGCCATCCGCACCATATCCACAGCATTTTTAGCGGGCAGCTTTTGCAGCATATTCTTCCGGTGCGTTTTTACAGTTTCAACACTGAGGGAAAGTGTATCGGCAATTTCTTTTTCTGCCAGCCCGTTTGAAGTCAGCTTTAAGATTTCCATTTCTCGTGCAGAAAACGGACAATCCTCACCATGAAAGGAGTCCCTCAGCACCGGCACAAAACCTTTGCCAGGCTCAAACACGCTAAGTGAATAATTCATTCTGCTGTCATGCTTATAGGCTGAAATATCAGTAGAGGCAAACAGGAGGATTTGCGGATCAGCACCCTCGTTAAGTTTAAGGATATGACAGTTTTGTAATATCTTTTTCAGGGTTCCGTCTTTGCACTTAAACCGTACATCGAACGAAAATCGGGCACGCATTTTTTCCTGCGGGGTAAGTTTACTCAACGCCCGCCTCACGTTTATGGTGGCTTGTGTAAGGCGTAAGATGTCTTTCCAATAGGTACGTTTATAAATGAACATTAAGCCACCATCCGAAATTTCTTTTGGGGTGAAGCCTGTCAGTTCCTGCATACTGTCGCTGATGTATAAATAGCGTAGCCCTGAGGTTTCCAAAATGCGAATAGCCTGGTTGGTAAAAACCTGTAGCTGGTGGAATTGCGGGCTTTCTAAAAACTGCTCCAAGTAAGCTTCAACGTCATCAATATTTCCCGAACTGCGGGTAAGGTCAATGAGTTTTTTATAGGAAGCTTCATCCAGGTCAGTATATTCCATAGTTCAGTTAAAGATACCTTAAAATACCTAAAAAGGGGTATTGACCATGAATACACGAATGATCAATTTTAGAAAAACATCAAAGGAAATTGGTGTTGGCTTACAATCTACCAATAGCCCATTTGGGCTATTGGTTTAAATAATAGGTTATGCCGGTAATTATTACAACGCAGGAGTTAAGTTTGTTACGCATGACAGCCGAAGGAGTAGAGGTTGAAGAAATGGAACGTGCGGAAAAAATAAGCAAGAAGGAAATAGATGCCCGGCTTAAAACGGTTTACAAAAAACTAAAAACAAGAAATCCGCTGGAGGCACTTCAGGTGCTGGCGCAAACTGAATTTAAAGTTGTTGACTAAAACCCCAGCATTTTAATCGCTGTCAGCGCTGCTTCCTCACCCTTGTTGCCATACTTGCCACCGGCCCGGTCAAAAGCCTGTTGCTTGGTTAGCGTGGTAAGCACACCAAAAATCACCGGCTTTCCTGTTTTTAACCCTACCTCGGTGAGGCCATAGGCAACCGCCTGACAGATGTAATCAAAGTGCGGAGTTTCACCTTGTATAACACAACCTAAACAGATCACGGCATCAATCTCATCGCGTTGCGCCATCCATTGTGCACCAAGTGATAACTCAAATGTTCCGGGTACATTTTTTCGGATAATGTTTTCTTTGGTTACCCCATGACTGAGCAAGGTTGATACGGCCGATTGATATAATGCCCCGGTGATCTCTTCATTCCATTCAGCAACAACTAAAGCAATTCGTGTGGAGGAAAGATCTATGCGGGTTAGTACTTTTCCGGATGATAAGGGGCCTGTCATTTTTACTATTGTTTTAAAAACGTGTGAGCATAAAAAAAGGGATAGAAATTCTATCCCTTAAAAGTAGTTGAAATTCTTTTATGAGTTGCTTTCCAGTTTTGCTTTAAACTTGCGGGCATTGGTGAACTCAGCTGACTCAAAATATTTTGTGATAATCTGATCGTACGCTTCTTTTGCTTTCTCCGGTTGATTCAATTTCTCGTAGGCTAATGCTGCTTTCATCAAATAAGTAGGTGTAAAAAATTTGTTGGGTTTATAACCTGCTGCCTTATTGTAGTATTTGGCAGCGTCTTCAAATTTTTCTTCTTCCATGTAAGCATCGCCAATCAAACTATAGGCGCGTGCCTGAACCAAAAGATCGTTCGAGCTAAAGTCTTCCAGGTACAATCTGGCGGCCTCATATTTTCCTTGCTTCAAATAAGAAACGCCTGCATAAAAATGAGCCAGGTTTGCGGCATCCGAAAACTTGTAATCATTAATGATATCAATGAACCCTAAGTTGTTGCCATCGCCATTAAGGGCAAGGTTTAAACTATCAGCTTCGAAATAATACACCGCCTGGAACATGTCGCGTTGTGCCTGTGCATCCTGACTGGATTTGTAGTACATGAAAC
The DNA here is from genome assembly GCA_002344065.1 of Flammeovirgaceae bacterium UBA2366. Taxonomy (GTDB): domain Bacteria; phylum Bacteroidota; class Bacteroidia; order Cytophagales; family Cyclobacteriaceae; genus UBA2336. The sequence continues at coordinate 148,379 of DDTK01000003.1, read as the reverse complement.
CAAAGTACCCCGCCACAATCAGGAATAAAGCCCCTGCAATGCCGGTTACAAGCTTGGAATTTTGCTCCAACCAATTTTCAGCGCCTTCCAGCTTTTCGGCCAACGCTTCGGGGTTCTGTAATAAATCTTTTGTTTCGTCTTTCTTCGCCATTACACTAAAAATTTGCCCAAACCCAAAAGCCATTCGGGAGGGGCGCAAAACTACTAATTAGATAAGATTAAACAAATCCGCCTGCGGATACAGACTGGGCGGTTGTTAATCGGCAATAAATGGGTAATCTGCTTCGTAATAGATATCCGTCATCGCCTCCGAAGGATCAGGGAAGCTTGATTCTTCAGCAAACTTCACGCTTTCTTCAACCTGGGTCGCAACCTTTTGCTCTATTTTTTCTAGTTCCTTTTCGGTAGCCAGTTTCTTGTCCATTATGGTTTTCCGAACAACCTCCACAGGATCGCGCTGCTTGTACTCTTCCACCTCATCTTTGGTGCGGTACTTTTGCGGGTCCGACATGGAGTGTCCTTTATAGCGATAGGTTCTGAATTCCAACAAGGTGGGGCCATCACCTTTACGCGCGCGTTCCGCTGCGCGGGCCACGGCCAGGTGAACCTCTTCAACCTTCATGGCATCCACTGGTTCCGAAGGCATGTCGTACGACTCAGCCAACGTATAAAGTTCATGAACATTTGAAGTACGCTTTACGGATGTACCCATGGCGTATCCGTTATTTTCGATCACAAAAATTACCGGAATTTTCCACAGCATGGCAAGGTTCAAGGCTTCATGAAAAGCACCTTGCCGAACGGCACCATCACCCATGTAACAAATACACAGGTTGCCTGTCTTGTTATATTTTTCAGCAAAGCCGATACCTGCACCTAAAGGAATTTGACCACCTACAATTCCATGGCCACCAATAAAATTCACATTCTTATCAAAAATGTGCATCGATCCGCCTTTGCCTTTTGAGCATCCGGTTTCTTTTCCATACAACTCGGCCATTACTGCATTGGGGCTTGTACCCAAAGCGAGTGGGTGAGCATGGTCGCGGTAAGCGGTTATCCACTTATCTCCTTTTTTCAGGGCTGATACTGCACCGGCTGCGCACGCTTCCTGACCAATATAAAGGTGACAGAAACCTTTTATTTTCTGCATACCGTAAAGCTGGCCTGCTTTTTCTTCAAACTTGCGCATCAACAGCATGCTCTCGTACCAGAATAGATAGGTTTCTTTTGAAAAACCTTTTTCTGCACCCTCAGAGGCATTGCTTTTCTTAGCTTTGGCGGTCGTGGACATATCCCTAATTTTGATTCGGACTGCGAAAATAGGGTACAATTGGTCAATCGCCAAGCGTAGCGCCTGAAATACGGTCTTTCTCACATTATTGATTTTTACCCTATCTACCTGTGCATCTCGAAAAGCTCCAGCTGATGAATTTCAAGAACTATGAAGAACTCGTGCTGGAGTTTCCTTGCCGGATTAATTTTTTACTGGGCTTGAATGGAAGCGGAAAGACAAACCTGTTGGATGCCATTTACTACCTATCCACCACCAAAAGTTTCTCAAACTCCTCCGACACCCAGAATATTCGTTATGGAGCGGATTATTTCTTCATCAGGGGCTTTTTCACCAATACGAATAAACAAAGTGAAGTTTTTTGTCAGGTTCAATCCGGGCGGAAAAAGACTTTTCAGGAAAATGGGAGAGATTATGATAAGATAAGCGATCACATCGGAAAGTATCCAGTCGTGTTGATCTCACCGTTGGATGTTGACTTGGTGAAGGAAAGCAGTGAAGCACGCAGGAAGTTTTTTGATCAGATGATTGCGCAGGTTGACCATTCTTACCTCGATGCACTTTTGGAATATCATCATGCGCTTAAGCAACGGAACGCTTTATTAAAACTTTTCGCGGAGAACAATTCTATAGACTATGATATGATTGATCTCTATGATCAGCAGATGGCCAGGTCGGGCGGAGTAATCCATCAAAAAAGAAAAGCATTTGTGGCAGAGTTTTTACCCATTTTCAACACGTCTTATAATCTGTTGGTAAACAATCGTGAGGATGCCACGTTAGCGTATGCTTCTGAACTGGAGGCCTCTGAATTTGAAGCAGGTTTGAAAAGCAGCATCAAAAAGGACTTGATTTTGCAACGCACCACCTTTGGAGTACACCGCGATGATTATATTTTTGGATTTGCCCATGGTGAATTGAAACGTTTAGGGTCGCAAGGCCAGCAAAAGTCGTTTCTGGTTGCTATTAAACTAGCTCAGGTAGAGGTAATTAAGTCCCATTTAGGCTTTAGCCCGATTTTATTGCTGGACGACATTTTTGACAAATTGGATGATACACGAATTGCGCGTTTGCTCAAGATTATTTCAGGAAAGGACTATGGTCAGTCTTTCATAACGGATGCCGGACCCGAACGAACCCAGGCTATGGTGGATGAACTTGATATTGATTGCGATATCTTTAATGTTGAAAAGGGGAACATTCATCTAAGCAGTATCCAATGAAAGGAAGGGGTAAGAAGTCTGATATTTTACCAATTAAGGATGCTATCCGTGATCTTCTCAACTCGTATCACCTGGAGTCCAAATTTGATGAGGCGCAAGTGGTGGCTTCATGGGAAAGACTGGTGGGGGTGCCTATTGCCAAACGAACCCGTAAGGTATTTATCAAAAACAAGGTTTTGTTTGTTGAATTCAAAACTGCAGCCATGAAAAACGATTTTCTGCTTCACAAATCAAAGGTTCTGGAGCTCTTCCAGAAGGAGTTCGGGCAGGGTGTAGTGAATGATATAGCGATTCTTTAAAGACGGCTATCCCCGGCTTTTTTAAAATGTTTGCCGAAACCAAAAAACCGTATAATTTTGCACTCCTATTTTTTGAAAACCCTGTTTTTGAGTGTATCGATTCAGGTTTCAAATCGTTCTAGGACATGTTTTTTACCGGGGTTTTGGGGAGATCCTCTGATTCCGTAACCAATTGGGGGAATACCAAAGCGGCCAACTGGGACAGACTGTAAATCTGTTGTCTTATGACTTCATAGGTTCGAATCCTATTTCCCCCACCAAGTCAATTCAAAATTCAAGATTTAAAATTTTGAATCTGAAATGTTGAATTTTGAATTGATAGGCGGGAGTAGCTCAGTTGGTAGAGCGGCAGCCTTCCAAGCTGCAGGTCGCGGGTTCGAGCCTCGTCTCCCGCTCTGAGTAGAGTTGAGAGTTAACAGTTGTTAGTTGTTAGAGCATTAGCAATTAACAACCAACAGCTGGCAACTCGTATGCTGTTGTAGCTCAGGGGTAGAGCACTTCCTTGGTAAGGAAGAGGTCGTGAGTTCAATTCTCATCAACAGCTCGAAGGGAGTGTTGGTTAGAATTGATTTTAAATACTGGCGGTTGGTCGTGAGCCTGCCTGCCGGTAGGCAGGTTCAATTCTCATCAACAGCTCAACTGAGTTAAGGAAACCGAAACTCAATCATCAGAAGGAAGTTCTGATTTTATTGAAACTATGAAACTATGGAATTTTTTGATTTCGGATGAGTAGCGCCATCGATTTGGAAATCAAAAGAAACCAAACTGCCTTCGGGCAGACGAATAAACCCTTATTCGACAGGCTTATCATGTTTAGGGTGTATCTTCTCAGGAAGAAGATTTAAGAGCGTAACAACTTAAATTATTTATACACTTTAAACTTTAACTGGAATTTTCAAATATGGCTAAAGAAACATTCGATCGTTCGAAACCACACGTAAACATTGGTACTATTGGTCACGTTGACCACGGAAAAACCACGCTTACTGCGGCAATTACTCAGGTATTGTCCAAAAAAGGACTCGCGGCTGTTCGCGATTTCTCTTCAATCGACAATGCGCCTGAAGAAAAAGAAAGAGGTATTACTATCAACACCTCACACGTAGAGTACGCTACAGATAAGCGTCACTATGCGCACGTTGACTGTCCGGGTCACGCTGACTATGTGAAAAACATGGTTACTGGTGCTGCCCAGATGGACGGTGCTATTCTTGTTGTGGCTGCTACTGACGGACCTATGCCACAAACCCGCGAACACATTCTTTTGGCTCGTCAGGTAGGTGTACCTGCACTGGTTGTGTTCATGAACAAAGTTGACTTGGTTGACGATGCTGAATTGTTGGATCTTGTTGAAATGGAAGTACGCGAACTTATGTCCGCCTACAACTTTCCTGGCGACACTATGCCGGTGATCAGAGGTTCGGCACTTGGTGCATTAAACGGTGAGCCAAAGTGGGTTGAAAAAGTTGAGGAATTAATGACGGCTGTGGATGAGTTCATTCCAATTCCTACCCGTTTGATTGATAAGGATTTCTTGATGCCTGTTGAAGATGTGTTCTCAATCACTGGTCGTGGTACTGTTGCTACTGGCCGTATTGAGCGTGGTATCATCAACTCAGGTGATAAAGTTCAAATCCTGGGTATGGGTGCCGAGAACTTAGAATCTACCATTACAGGTGTGGAAATGTTCCGTAAAATCCTTGACAGAGGTGAAGCTGGTGATAACGTAGGTTTATTGCTTCGCGGTATTGAAAAAGAGCAAATCCGCAGAGGTATGGTTATTTGTAAGCCTGGTTCAGTAACCCCTCACGCTAAATTTAAGGCTGAGGTTTACGTTCTTTCCAAAGAAGAAGGTGGCCGTCATACACCATTCTTTAACAAATACCGTCCTCAATTCTATTTCCGCACAACAGACGTAACAGGAGAAATCATGTTGCCTGCCGGTGTTGAAATGGTTATGCCTGGCGATAACATCTCGATTGAGGTTCAATTGATCAACAAGATTGCTATGGAAAAAGGACTTCGCTTCGCAATCCGTGAAGGTGGCCGTACTGTAGGATCTGGTCAGGTAACTGAAATCCTCGACTAATACGCTTTCATCTGCTGAAAAGCAGTAAGCTGATAATCAATGACATAAGGCGTTTCTGAAATTTTAAGAAACGCCTTTGTTTTCTATCGTTCTATTTCTACCTTTGCAGTCCTTTTGGGCTGCGTAAGGTATACGAATGTAACTAGATGTGGTTCAAGGGGTTGAGGAGACTTAAAAAGCCTGCAAAATCCTGCTGAGAACCACCTAAACGGGTGTAGCTCAATTGGTAGAGCAGCGGTCTCCAAAACCGCAGGCTGGGAGTTCGAGTCTCTCCACCCGTGCTAAAACGCTAAAAACTGATGCAGAAGGTTAAAACATACTTTTTGGAATCCTGGGATGAGCTGCGAAACAAGGTTTCATGGTCCAGTTTCAACGAGTTGCAGAGTAGCGCCATTTTGGTGCTGGTGGCTTCAACCATTTTTGCCTTGGCAATTGGTGCAATCGACTGGGTGTTTAAGACAGGTTTGGAGTGGTTCTATAGAGAATTTTAACCAGCGAAAGGCATGGGCGAATTGAAGTGGTATGTACTCCGCGTAATTAGTGGACAGGAAAAGAAAGTAAAGACTTACCTGGAAAATGAAATTGAGCGGGAGAAGCTAAGGGACTTTATCCCTCAGGTATTGATACCATCGGAGAAGGTATATGAAATGCGGGGTGGGAAAAAGCGGGTTAGAGAAAGAAATTTCTTCCCGGGTTATGTTCTTATTTCTGCTGATTTATCCCACGGGGAGGCTTATCACTCGGTAAATAATATACCCGGTGTAATAGGTTTTCTGGGTAATAACGGTTCGGGTTCATCAAAGGAGCCAGTGCCGCTACGTCAATCCGAAGTGAACAGGATTTTAGGTAAGGTTGATGAGATCGATTCGTTTGACGAGAAACTGGAAACACCTTTTATAAAGGGTGAATCGGTGAAAGTAATGGATGGACCATTTAGCGGCTTTACCGGATCGGTGGAAGAGATTTTTGAAGAGAAGAAGAAGCTTAACGTAATGGTTAAGATTTTCGGCAGGAACACTCCTGTTGAATTGAATTATATGCAGGTTGAAAAGTTAGATTAAGGATATCATGGCAAAGGAAATTACAGGGTATTTGAAATTGCAGGTAAAGGGGGGATCAGCAAATCCATCTCCTCCGATTGGTCCTGCCTTAGGTAGCAAGGGTCTAAATATTATGGACTTTTGTAAGCAGTTTAATGCGCGTACACAGGATAAGCCGGGTCAATTACTTCCAGTATTGATCACTATATACAATGACAAGTCTTTCGACTTTGTTATTAAAACTCCTCCGGCAGCAAACCTGATTCTGGAAACCATGAAAAAGCAGAATGGTTCCAAAGAGCCTAATCGTGTAAAGATCGGTTCTATCACTTGGGATCAGGTGAAGACCATTGCAGAATTAAAGATGCCCGACCTTAATGCATTCAAGATTGAATCGGCTATGAAAATGATAGCAGGTACAGCGAGAAGCATGGGGGTTACAGTATCTGGAACACCTCCCTGGAAAAACTAATATTGACTGATTACGATAAAAGAGTCATGGCAAAGATTTCAAAAAACAGAAAGGCCGTTGTAGCCAAGTATAATCCTGAAAAGGTATATACCCTTGAAGATGCATCACAGCTGCTTAAGGACATTACGTTCACCAAGTTTGATGCCTCGGTGGATATGGATATCCGTTTGGGTGTTGATCCTAAAAAATCAGATCAAATGGTTCGCGGTGTGGTTTCATTGCCTCATGGCATTGGTAAAACTGTAAAGGTACTTGTTCTATGTACGCCTGATAAAGTTCAGGATGCTAAGGATGCTGGTGCCGACCACGTTGGTTTGGATGACTATATCCAAAAAATTGAAGGAGGCTGGACAGATATTGATGTGATCATCTGTACGCCTACTGTGATGGCCAAAGTTGGTAAGCTTGGTAAAGTATTAGGCCCACGTGGCTTAATGCCAAACCCTAAATCAGGAACTGTTACGCTAGAAGTTGGTAAAGCCGTGAAAGAAGTAAAAGCCGGTAAAATTGACTTCAAAATTGATAAAGCTGGAATTATTCACGTGAGCATCGGGAAAGCTTCCTTCTCGCCTGACAAAATCAGGGACAATGCCATGGAAATGATTCAAGTGATTGCCAAACTTAAGCCGTCCTCTTCGAAAGGAACGTACTTTAAAAGTATCTCCCTTTCCACAACGATGAGTCCAGGCCTGAGAATTGACACGGGTTCTATTGCTGGTATTTAAGAAAACAAAACATGACCAGAGAAGAAAAAGCACAAATTATAGAGGAACTCAGTCACAAGTTTGCTGACAACACTCACTTCTACATTACCGATGCAGGCGGACTTACCGTAGCACAGGTTAATGCATTCAGAAGGCTTTGTTTCAAAAGCGGTATCGAATACAAGGTGTACAAAAACACCATGATTCGTAAAGCGCTGGAGAAACAAGAAGGGGTTGACTACTCTCCGATTTTTGGAACATTGCATGGCTTTTCAGGCGTCCTCTTCTCCAAAGAAGCCGGAAATTTACCTGCCAAAGTTATTAAGGAGTTCCGTAAGAAACTGGAGGGCAAACCTGTATTGAAGGCTGCCTCGATTGATACCGATTTTTTTATCGGAGATGAAAACCTCAATACGCTCAGTGATCTCAAGAGTAAAAATGAGCTCATTGGCGATGTTATTTCCTTGTTGCAATCACCTGCCAAGAATGTTATATCTGCTTTGTTAAGTGGAAAACATACCGTAGCAGGGTTGGTTAAGGCATTGGAAGAGCGTGGTAATAAATAATTGTTGAATCAAAATTTTAAATTTTATTAAAAATGGCTGACGTTAAAGCTCTCGGAGATCAACTCGTTGAACTCACTGTTAAAGAAGTAAATGAACTTGCTTCTTATTTAAAGGAAACCTACGGTATTGAACCTGCTGCTGCAGCGGTTGTTGCTGGCCCTGCTGCCGGTGGTGCTGCTGGTGGTGGTGCTGCTGCCGAAGAAAAAACAAACTTCGATGTGGTATTGAAGGCACCGGGTGCTAACAAACTTCAGATTGTGAAGCTTGTTAAAGAACTCACTGGTCTTGGCTTGAAAGAAGCTAAAGATGTAGTGGACGGAGCTCCTAAAACTATCAAGGAAGGATTACCAAAAGACGAAGCTGAAAGCCTCAAGAAGCAACTCGTGGAAGCGGGTGCTGAAGTGGAATTGAAGTAATTCTTCTGGAAGGCGCAGGTACGTCTAACGCCTTCCGTTAGACCTTGTCCCGATGCATAATCGGGACAAGGTCTATTCCTATTTATACCTGTGGCATCGTACCAGCCACGGAAAACTCGTCCAGGATTTGAACATAAACGTTAAGCACCTTGGCAAAGAAAAATAGTGTTGGCAGAATTGACTTTTCATCTGCCGAAAAAGTTATCGACTACCCTGATTTTTTGGACGTACAATTACAATCGTTCAAAGATTTTTTACAAATAGATACACCCGCTGAAAAAAGACAAAATGAAGGTCTTTATAAGGTGTTCGCAGAGAATTTTCCAATCTCAGACTCACGTGAGAACTTTGTGCTGGAATTTGTGGATTATACCATTGATCCGCCCAAGTACAATGTTGACGAGTGTATCGACAGGGGGTTAACCTTCTCTGTTCCCTTAAAAGCGAAACTTCGCCTCACGTGTAACGATGAGGACAACGAAGATTTTGAAACCATTGAACAGGAGGTCTTCTTGGGCAATATTCCCTACATGACAGAAAAGGGATCGTTTGTAATCAATGGCGCTGAACGCGTAATCGTATCACAACTTCATCGTTCACCTGGCGTGTTCTTTGCCATGAGCAAGCACACCAATGGCACTAAACTCTATTCTGCTCGTATTATTCCTTTCAAGGGATCGTGGATTGAGTTTGCAACAGACGTGAACTCGGTGATGTATGCATACATCGATCGTAAAAAGAAATTCCCCGTAACCACATTGCTTCGCGCGATTGGTTTCGGTACTGATAAAGATATACTCGACTTATTTGGATTATCTGAAGAAGTTGAGGCGAATAAGAACACACTGAAGAAAGTTGCCGGCCGCAAGCTGGCTGCTCGTGTTCTGCGCACCTGGACAGAAGACTTCGTAGATGAAGATACTGGTGAAGTGGTATCTATCGATCGTAACGAGGTGTTGTTGGAGCGTGATCATGTTTTATCACAAGAGGATGTAGAAACCATTCTTGAGTCCGGTGTAAAATCTATCATTCTGCACCGTGAAGATGTAAACGTGGCCGATTACCACATCATCTTTAACACGCTTGCAAAGGATAACTCCAACTCCGAAAAAGAAGCGGTTGAGCAAATCTACCGTCAGCTTAGAAATACTGAAGCTCCTGACGAACAAACAGCACGGGATATTATCCAGAGCTTGTTCTTCAGTGAGAAACGTTACGACCTTGGTGAAGTAGGTCGTTATAGAATAAATAAAAAGCTTGGTCTTGATCTTAGCTACGATCAGCGCGTGCTTACAAAAGAAGATATCATTCTTATTGTGAAGTACCTGATAGGGTTGATCAACTCTAAAGCATTGATCGATGATATCGATCACTTGAGTAACCGTAGGGTACGCACCGTAGGGGAACAATTGTATACCCAGTTTGGTGTAGGACTTGCCCGTATGGCAAGAACAATCAAGGAAAGAATGAACGTTCGTGACAATGAAGACTTCAAGCCCGTTGATCTGATCAATGCACGCACATTATCCTCTGTTATCAATTCATTCTTTGGAACGAACCAACTTTCTCAGTTTATGGATCAAACCAATCCATTAGCTGAAATTACACACAAACGCAGAATGTCGGCACTTGGTCCTGGTGGTCTTTCACGTGAACGTGCCGGTTTTGAAGTACGTGACGTACATTATACTCACTACGGTCGCTTGTGTACGATTGAAACACCTGAAGGTCCGAATATCGGGCTCATTTCATCACTTTGCGTTCATGCGAAAGTGAATAAAATGGGCTTCATTGAAACTCCTTATCGTAAAATTGAAAATGGTAAGGTAAAAGGCAAGGAAATTATTTTCCTAACAGCCGAAGAAGAAGACACGCATAACATTGCACAGGCCAGCATAAAGATTAAATCTAACGGAGAGTTTCTTGAAGAGAAAGTAAAGGCACGCTTCGAGGGTGACTTCCCGGTGGTTGAGCCTAAGGATCTTAAGTATATGGATATTGCTCCGAACCAGATTGTTTCAGTAGCAGCTTCTATGATTCCATTTCTTGAGCATGATGATGCCAACCGTGCTTTGATGGGTTCGAACATGCAGCGCCAGGCTGTGCCGTTGGTACGCCCTGAGGCGCCTATTGTAGGTACAGGTTTGGAAGGCCGGATCGCACTTGATTCTCGTGCACTTATTACTGCCGAAGGCGATGGTGTTGTAGAGTTTGTTGATGCGAAGAAGGTTGTCATCAAGTATGATGTTACTGAGGAGCAACGCTCAGTAAATTTTGATAATGAAGTAAGAACCTATAGTCTGGTAAAATTCAGAAGAACCAACCAGGATACTTGTATTAACCACTCACCTTTAGTTAAAAAAGGAGACCGTGTTACCAAAGGTCAGCCACTGGTTGAAGGGTATGCCACAAACAAAGGCGAGTTGGCACTGGGTAGAAACCTGGTTGTAGCCTACATGCCTTGGCAGGGGTACAACTTTGAAGATGCGATTGTTATTTCTGAAAAAGTAGTACGTGATGATGTGTACACCTCCATTCACATTGAAGAATTTGAATTGGAAGTACGTGATACCAAACGTGGCGAAGAAGAATTAACTTCAGAAATTCCAAACGTAAGTGAAGAAGCCGTTAAGCATCTTGATGAAAACGGTATCATTCGCGTAGGTGCTGAAGTTAAAGAAGGCGATATTCTTATTGGTAAGATTACACCAAAGGGTGAAACTGATCCTACCCCTGAAGAAAAACTACTGCGCGCCATTTTTGGTGATAAGGCTGGTGATGTTAAAGATGCATCGCTTAAAGCACCTCCGTCATTGAAAGGTGTTGTTATTGACACTAAACTATTCTCCAGACCAAAGCGTGATAAAGACATCCGCAGCAAGTCTAAGAAAGAGTTGGATGCACTCAAGTCGAAGTACAGCAAAACACTGAACGACTTGCGTAGTGAAATGGTGAAGAAACTTACAGCATTACTGAATGGAAAATCCAGCAATGGTGTGAAGCATAAATTTGGTGATGAACTGATCAGCAAGGGTGTTAAATTCTCTTCGAAAGTAATTGAGAACAATCTTTTCCCGGATAAAAACATTTATCGCGATGAGAGTAACTACGCGGTTCCGGAAGAAGTAAACCTGATTGCTGATGTTTCATTGGATAACTGGACTTCCGATGACCATACCAATGATTTGGTTGGTCAGCTGGTGAGAAATTACCTGGTTAAGCGCAATGGCATTGCCGGTGAATTTAAACGTGAGCGCTTTACACTGGAAGTGGGAGATGAATTACCTACCGGTATTGTTCAGTTAGCGAAAGTTTACATCGCGAAGAAGCGTAAATTGAAAGTAGGTGATAAGATGGCAGGACGTCACGGCAACAAGGGTGTTGTAGCCCGTATTGTTCGTGATGAAGATATGCCCTTCCTGGAAGATGGAACACCGGTTGATATTTGCTTGAACCCGCTTGGTGTACCTTCCCGTATGAACCTGGGTCAGCTTTACGAAGCGGTATTGGCATGGGCCGGTTTGAAATTGGGTCGCAAGTACGCTACTCCGATATTTGATGGCGCCTCCCTGGAAGAAGTTCAGAATGAATTGAAAGAAGCTGGCCTTCCTGAATTCGGAAGAACCTACCTGTACGATGGCTTGTCCGGTCAGAAATTTGACCAGCCGGTTACAGTGGGTGTTGCTTATATGTTGAAACTGGGTCACTTGGTGGATGACAAGATGCACGCACGTTCTATAGGGCCATACTCACTGATTACACAGCAACCGTTGGGTGGTAAAGCTCAATTTGGTGGTCAGCGTTTTGGTGAAATGGAGGTATGGGCAATTGAAGCATTTGGCGCATCGCACATCCTGCAGGAAATTCTTACCATTAAATCCGATGATGTAATAGGCCGTGCAAAGGCTTACGAATCTATTGTGAAGGGTGAGAATATGCGCAAGCCGAATATCCCCGAATCATTCAACGTGTTGGTGCACGAATTAAGGGGTTTGGCGCTTGAGATTACCATGGATTAATATAGTTATTGGCTCTTAGTTGATGGTTGTTCGACAGCTATCAACTAAGAACCTGCAACTAACAGCTTAATTGAATAACACTAAAGACTAAACAACAACCAGATGTCTTTCAGAAAAAATAAAAAGTTTAACAGCGATTTTTCTAAAATCACCATTAGTCTTGCTTCTCCTGAATCTATTCTGGAGAGTTCACATGGTGAAGTTACTCAACCGGAAACCATCAACTACAGAACCTACAAACCTGAAATGGGTGGGTTGTTCTGCGAGCGTATTTTTGGACCAGTAAAGGACTGGGAATGTCACTGTGGAAAGTATAAGCGTATTCGCTACAAAGGTATTATCTGCGACCGTTGCGGTGTAGAAGTAACGGAGAAGAAAGTAAGACGTGAGCGCATGGGCCATATTGAATTGGTTGTACCAGTGGCACACATTTGGTATTTCCGCTCATTGCCCAACAAAATTGGATACCTACTAGGTCTGGCTACAAAAAAGCTTGATCAGATTATCTACTATGAACGGTTTGTAGTTATTCAACCCGGTATTAAGGAAGAGGACGGCATTAACAAAATGGATTTTCTCACGGAAGAGGAATACCTGGATATTGTTGATAAACTTCCCCGAGAAAACCAATTGCTGGATGATAATGATCCTAAGAAATTCATCGCCAAGATGGGCGCAGAGGCATTGGAAATGCTTCTTTCCCGATTGGATTTGGATACTCTTTCATATGATCTCCGTCACCAGGCTGCCACCGACACATCACAACAGCGTAAAGCTGAAGCGTTAAAGCGCTTGAAAGTCGTTGAAGCTTTCCGTGATGCAAACACTCGTGTAGAAAATCGTCCGGAATGGATGGTGATTAAAATGGTGCCTGTTATTCCACCTGAATTACGTCCGTTAGTACCATTAGATGGTGGTCGTTTTGCAACATCAGATTTGAATGATCTTTACAGACGTGTTATTATTCGTAACAACCGTTTAAAAAGACTTATTGATATTAAAGCTCCTGAAGTTATTCTCCGCAATGAGAAACGTATGCTCCAGGAAGCTGTTGATTCTTTGTTCGATAACTCGCGTAAAGTAAATGCTGTACGTTCCGATGGAAACCGTGCATTGAAATCGTTAAGTGATATGCTGAAAGGTAAGCAAGGACGTTTCCGTCAAAACTTGCTTGGTAAGCGTGTTGACTACTCTGGCCGTTCGGTAATTGTGGTTGGTCCGGAGTTGAAATTGCATGAGTGCGGATTACCAAAAGATATGGCGGCTGAATTGTTCAAGCCATTCATCATCCGCAAACTCATTGAAAGAGGAATTGTAAAAACCGTTAAGTCGGCCAAGAAAATTGTTGATCGCAAGGATCCGGTAATCTGGGATATTTTGGAAAACGTTTTGAAGGGACATCCTGTTCTTTTGAACCGCGCTCCAACGCTCCACAGATTAGGTATTCAGGCGTTCCAACCAAAGCTTATCGAAGGAAAAGCTATTCAGTTGCACCCATTAGTATGTACTGCGTTTAACGCTGACTTTGACGGTGACCAGATGGCGGTTCACGTGCCACTTGGACAAGAGGCTATTCTTGAGGCATCTGTATTGATGCTTTCATCTCACAACATTTTAAACCCTGCTAACGGTGCTCCAATTACAGTACCGTCTCAGGACATGGTGTTGGGTCTTTACTACCTCACTAAAGGAAGAAAGGGCACACCCGAGAAGCCAGTGTTAGGTGAGGGTAAACGATTCTTCTCTGCTGAGGAGGTTATCATCGCCCATAATGAAGGTAAGCTGGCTAAGGCCGCCAACATTAAAGTGCGTGTTAAGGTAAGAGACAAAAATACAGGTGAGCTTAATTATCAAACTATTGATACTGTAGCGGGCCGTGTGTTGTTTAATCAGTATGTTCCTGAAGAAGCGGGTTTTGTTGATGAACTACTGACCAAGAAAAAGCTTCAAACCATTATTGCTGATGTATATAAAGTAGCAGGTCTTTCCAAGACTGCTAAGTTTTTAGATGATATCAAAGACCTTGGATTCCAGATGGCCTACAAAGGCGGTTTGTCCATGGGTTTGAATGACGTGAAAATTCCTGCTGAGAAGGAGAAATTTGTTTCAGAAGCGCAGAAAGAAGTTGATGCGGTTTGGAACAACTACATGATGGGTCTTATTACGGATAACGAACGTTACAACCAGGTAATTGATATCTGGACACGTACCAATACCATGCTTACCAATACGCTGATGCGTCAATTGGAAGATGACGATCAGGGCTTCAACCCGATCTACATGATGATGCACTCCGGTGCCCGTGGTTCCCGTGAACAAGTTCGTCAGTTGGGTGGTATGCGTGGTTTGATGGCGAAGCCTCAAAAGAACCTTGCCGGATCAGTTGGGTCTATTATTGAAAACCCGATTCTTTCAAACTTCAAAGAAGGGTTGGATGTATTGGAGTACTTTATCTCTACGCACGGTGCTCGTAAAGGTTTGGCAGATACTGCTTTGAAAACTGCTGATGCGGGTTATTTAACGCGTAGGTTGGTTGACGTTGCACACGATCTGGTTATCACGGAAGATGATTGCGGAACATTGCGCGGTTTGAAAGTTACCGCCCTAAAGGATAATGAGGATATTGTTGAACCATTGTCGGAAAGAATTTTAGGACGTGTAACGGTGCATGATATCTATGATCCACTGACAGAAAAATTGATCTGCCCGGCTAACTCAGAGGTTACGGATGAAGTGGCTAAGCTTGTTGAGGAAACCAGCATTGAAGAAGTTGAAATCAGATCAGTGCTTACCTGTGAATCGAAAATGGGTGCTTGCTCTAAGTGCTACGGAAGAAACCTCGCTACCGGCAAGATGGCTGAAGTTGGTGAAGCAGTAGGTGTTATTGCAGCACAGTCAATTGGCGAGCCAGGTACTCAGCTTACACTGCGTACTTTCCACGTGGGTGGTACAGCTTCTAACATTGCAGTTGATGCAAACATTAAAGCTAAATTCCCTGGTGTTGTGGAATTTGAAGGTGTTCGTTTTGTGGATACAACTGACCGCGATGGAAATAAAGTTCAGGTGGTTATGGGTCGCACAGGTGAAGTAAGAATCCTGGATAAGGAGAAAGGTCGGGTGCTGATCACAAATAACGTTCCTTACGGAGCATTCTTGCGAGTGAAGGACGGACAAACCGTTGAGAAAGGGGATGAACTTTGCTTCTGGGATCCGTACAATGCCGTAATTCTTTCTGAGTTTGATGGAGAGATTGGTTATGAAGCGATCATCGAAGGCATTACATATAAGGAAGAATCGGATGAGCAGACAGGACACAGAGAGAAGGTAATTACTGAAACACGTGATAAAACCAAGAACCCGGCTATCATTGTAAGTGGTAAAACAGATACCAAAACATATAACATACCAGTCGGTGCTCACCTTGCGGTAGATGAAGGCGAGAAAATTAAAGCTGGTCAGGTGCTGGTAAAAATTCCTCGTACCATTGGAAAATCCCGCGACATTACCGGTGGCCTTCCACGTGTTACGGAATTATTTGAAGCACGTAATCCATCTAACCCTGCTGTGGTGAGTGAAATTGATGGTGTAGTAACCTACGGTGGAATTAAGCGTGGTAACCGTGAAGTATTTATTGAATCACGTGATGGTGTTCAGAAACGTTACTTAGTGCCGTTGTCGAAGCACATTCTTGTTCAGGATAATGACTTTGTGAAAGCAGGGCAGCCCTTATCTGATGGCTCCATTTCTCCGGGTGACATCCTGGCGATTAAAGGACCTACCGCAGTACAGGAATACCTGGTGAATGAAATTCAGGAAGTATATCGTCTGCAAGGTGTGAAGATTAACGATAAGCACATTGAAGCCATTGTAAGCCAAATGATGCAGAAGGTTGAGATTATTGACCAGGGAGACACAAACTTCTTACCCGGAGAGTATGTTGATAAATTCTCTTTCCGAGAAGAGAACGATAAGATTCTGGACAAGAAAGTAGTTATCGAATCAGGCGACTCAGATAAATTCAAACCAGGACAGATTGTTACCGGTCGTGAACTTCGCGATGAAAACTCTTCCTTGCGCAGAAAGGATCAGAAACTGGTAGAAGTAAGAGATGCTTTAGCCGCAGTTTCAAGACCTACGTTGCAGGGTATTACACAGGCATCGTTGAAAACCGAAAGCTGGCTCTCTGCTGCATCCTTTCAGGAAACAACCAAAGTATTGAGTGAAGCTGCTATCCGCGGTAAGGCCGATAAGTTGATGGGAATGAAGGAAAATGTGATCGTGGGTCACCTTATCCCTGCCGGAACCGGACAGCGTAGATTCAACAACATTATCGTTACCCATCAGGATGAGTATGATACCCTGACCCGTGCCCTTGATACCAAGGAAAAGGATCGGGAGAAGGAACTACAAGATTAAGCTGTCATTCGTTGATGGTCATTGGTCTACAAAAATGACCAATGACCATTAACTTAAAGTACTAAAAAATGGCCGAAGACAAAAAAGACAAACAAGCACCAAACCAGATAAACATTGAGTTATCGGAGGAGATTGCTGAAGGTATTTACTCCAACCTGGCCATGATTGCACATTCCAATAGTGAATTTGTGATTGATTTTATTCGTCTTATGCCCGGTGTCCCAAAGGCGAGGGTAAAATCAAGGGTTATCATCACTCCTGAACATGCCAAGCGGCTTTTGGCTGCGCTTAAAGACAACATCGAGAAATACGAAAACTCTTTTGGCCCTATTAAGCAAACCCCCGACATGCCCAAATTCCCTATGAATTTTGGAGGAGCAGTTGGCGAGGCATAGGTAAAAAAGCCCTTAAACAGCTCAAAAACACACAAAAGCCCCTCAAAAATCTTTTCTAAAGGCTTTGTATCCTTTCGTTCTTTATAATACCTTTGCAGTCCTAATTTTTTAGAGGTTTATAATAACTGATATAAATGCCGACCATTCAACAACTTGTACGAAAAGGCAGAAGAAAATTGACTTCTAAGTCAAAATCTCCAGCCCTTGATTCATGTCCTCAGCGCAGGGGTGTTTGTACCCGCGTGTACACCACCACTCCTAAGAAGCCAAACTCGGCTATGCGTAAGGTGGCAAGGGTACGCCTGACTAATCAAAAGGAAGTAAACGCTTATATCCCTGGTGAAGGTCACAACCTTCAGGAGCACTCCATTGTGCTTATCCGTGGTGGTAGGGTGAAAGACCTTCCGGGTGTTCGTTACCACATCGTGCGCGGTGCATTGGATACTGCCGGTGTTAATGGTCGTCAGCAAAGTCGTTCTAAGTATGGTGCTAAACGTCCGAAGGCCGGTGCAGCAGCACCAGCAAAGGGCGCTAAAAAATAATTTTACACGCTCATGAGAAAGTCGAAACCTAAAAAGAGATATCTTCTTCCTGATCCAAAGTTTCAGGATACCCTGGTAACTAAGTTCGTTAACTATTTGATGGAAGAAGGTAAAAAGAGTGTTTCTTACAACATCTTCTATGATGCCATTGCATTGGTGGAAAAAAAGACCAACGAGAATGGTTTAGAAGTTTGGAAGCGTGCTATGAATAACCTTATGCCTTCTGTTGAAGTGAAAAGCAGACGGGTAGGTGGGGCCACGTTTCAAGTTCCTGTTGAAATCAGACCGGAGCGTAAAATTAACCTGAGTATTAAATGGATGATTGACTATGCCCGTATGCGTGGTGAGAAAACCATGATGGATAAACTGGCTGGTGAAATTATAGCGGCATCCAAAGGCGAAGGTGCAGCCATTAAGAAGAAAGATGACACCCATCGCATGGCCGAAGCAAACAAGGCCTTTTCGCATTTCAGATTTTAATTGAGGGAGGAAGGATAAAATGTCACGGGATCTTAGATACACCAGAAATATTGGTATTGCTGCGCACATTGATGCGGGTAAAACAACCACTACTGAGCGCATATTGTATTATGCCGGGGTAAATCATAAAATTGGTGAGGTACACGATGGTGCAGCCACTATGGACTGGATGGCTCAGGAGCAAGAACGTGGTATTACCATTACTTCTGCTGCTACTACCGTTTATTGGAATTATAAAGGCAACAAGTATCACGTAAATATCATTGATACCCCAGGACACGTAGATTTTACGGTTGAGGTAAACCGTTCACTTCGTGTACTGGATGGACTTGTTTTCTTGTTTAGTGCCGTTGACGGTGTTGAGCCTCAGTCTGAAACAAACTGGCGACTGGCCGACAATTATAAAGTTGCCCGCATTGGTTTTGTCAATAAGATGGATCGTGCTGGTGCAGATTTTCTTGGTGTTTGCAAGCAAGTAAAAGAGAAACTAGGCAGCAAGGCGGTGGCTTTGCAGCTTCCTATTGGCGCAGAAGAAAATTTTAAGGGTGTTGTTGATTTGGTTAATAACCGCGGCATTATCTGGAATGAAGATGATAAAGGAATGACCTTTACAGAGGTTCCTATTCCTGCTGACATGGTTGAAGAAGCTAAAGAATATCGTGAGAAGCTGCTTGAAGCAGTAGCTGAGTATGACGAGTCCTTAATGGAGAAGTTCTTTAACGATCCAGCGACTATCACTGAAACTGAAGTTATTACTGCCCTTCGCAAAGCCACCATTGATATGGCTATTGTGCCTATGGTTTGTGGATCATCCTTTAAGAACAAGGGTGTGCAAACCATGTTGGACTATGTGATGGAGCTGTTGCCCTCTCCAATGGATAAGGATAATATCGTGGGTACAAACCCTGATACGGAAGAAGAAGTTGTTATCAAACCTGACGAAAAGGAGCCTTTTACAGCTCTAGCTTTCAAGATTGCAACTGATCCTTTTGTTGGCCGCTTATGCTTTATTCGAGCTTATTCTGGTGTTCTTGAATCTGGTTCATACATTTTCAACACACGCTCAAATCAAAAAGAACGTATTTCACGTGTGTTTCAGATGCACGCTAATAAGCAAAACCAAATCGATAGACTTCCTGCTGGGGATATTGGTGCTGTCGTTGGATTTAAGGATATTAAAACCGGTGACACACTTTGTGATGAAAAGCGCAAAGTGGTGTTGGAATCCATGGTGTTCCCTGAGCCAGTTATCGGCTATGCTATTGAGCCAAAGAAGCAAGCAGATGTTGACAAGCTGGGAATGGCTATTTCTAAACTTGTTGAAGAAGATCCCACACTTCGTGTACATACCGATCAGGAAACGGGTCAGACTATTCTTCGTGGAATGGGAGAATTGCACCTTGAGATTATCATTGATCGCTTGAAGCGCGAATTCAAGGTTGAAATTAACCAAGGCGCACCTCAGGTGGCTTACAAAGAATGGCTTACTACTTCCGTTGAGCATAAAGAAGTTTACAAGAAGCAAACCGGTGGTCGTGGTAAATTTGCTGATATCGTGTTTGAAATCGGTCCGCGTGAAGATGGTAAAGAAGGACTTGAGTTCGTTAATGATATTGTGGGTGGTGTGATTCCTCGTGAATTCATACAGCCTGTGCAAAAGGGTTTCGAGCAGGCAATGGTTAACGGTCCGTTAGCAGGATATCCGATTGATTCCATGAAAGTTCGTCTCTTCCACGGTTCTTACCATGATGTAGACTCAGATTCATTATCATTCGAATTAGCTGCGCGTATTGGTTTTAAAGAAGCAGCCCGTAAATGTGGTCCACAGTTGTTGGAGCCTATTATGAGTGTTGAAGTTCTTACGCCTGATGAATTTACCGGATCGGTAACAGGTGATTTGAACAGAAGACGCGGTGTTATGAAAGGAATGGACAGCCGTGGTGGCGCTCAGGTTATTAAAGCTGATGTGCCTTTGTCCGAGCTTTTCGGTTATGTTACTGATTTGAGAACAATCACTTCTGGTCGTGCATCTGCGACTTTGACATTCTCACATTATGCACCTGTTCCGAAGAACCTTGCCGAGAAAGTAATTGATGAAGTAAAAGGCGCTGTTGCCGCAAAATAAATATCTAAAAGACGTTTAGATCATGAATCAGAAAATCAGAATCAAGCTCAAGTCTTACGACCACAACCTGGTAGATAAGTCTTCTGAGAAAATTGTGCGTGCCGTTAAGGCAACAGGTGCAGTGGTTAGTGGCCCGATTCCTTTGCCAACGGAAAAGGAAAAATTTACAGTTTTACGTTCTCCACACGTAAATAAAAAATCGCGTGAGCAATTTCAACTGTGTACGTACAAGCGCCTGGTTGATATTTATTCAAACAGTGCAAAAACGGTTGATGCCCTTATGAAGCTTGAACTACCTAGCGGTGTAGATGTTGAGATTAAAGTGTAGGTACCTCTATATAAAATTGTAAAGAGCCATTTTCACGTTGTGTTAATGGCTTTTTTATTGAAGCCTGCGATGGAAGTACAGCTTGTGCGCAGGTAATAGATCCGAATGAATTATCTTGACCAGGTCAAGAAGGATAACATCTGGCCGCAAATAGCCTAACTCCAGAAACTCACTTCCTCCTTTTGCTCCTTTTCGGGCATCGTAGGTATATACCTGGCCTGTTTGAAAAGGCTTGAATTTAGTGTATCGCTTGTCGGCTGTCTTAATTTCACTCAAACTCTTAAAGGAGGCAACACCAATCCAGAAATCAGCTTGATTAGCCTTTTCATATACGGATTCAAAACTGAGTTCAAGAAAACCGTTAGATGGATTTTCAGCCCATAAATATTTTCCACCAGCATCAGCAATTAACTGAGCTGCAAAATTTTTCCCACCGGGTAGAAACCAGGTGTCTCCATAAACAACTCCACTCATTATTGAAGGCTTAGTACTAACCTTAGCAGCCTCTTCACGAATAGCCAGATAAGCATTTTCAATTGAATCAAAAACAGAATCGGCAAGTTCTTCTTTGTTGAAAAATGCAGCTGCAAATTTTATCCATTCTGCACGGCCTAAGGGGTGTTCTTCTAAATACTCAGCATTAATAACAACTGGGATGCCCAGCTCTTCAATCTTCTTAAATTGACCAAAATCTCCCGAAAGGGTATAGGCCATTGTAATGTCTGGTTTTAGTATGGCCATGCGTTCAATATCCATCCCTTTATCAATCCCCAATTCTGTTACACGGCCCTGGTCAATCAATGTTCTCATTTTTTCCGAACTGATATAATCCGTGGTGGGAAATCCCACCAAGGCTTCACTTTCATTGAGGTAGTCTAGCAAAGGAATGTGTGTTGTAGAGGTGCAGACCAGACGTGAAACCGGCACATAAATTATTTTTGTGTTAGCATCATGAACGGGTACTTCATCTCCCTTGGTAACCAATAAATACTTAAAGCTGGTTTGAGCTCCCGGAAAGGGTTTGGTTACTTCTACCAGTTTACTATGCCCAACACGAGTAATGGTAAACCCCTTCGCATACTTTAAAATGGTTTCAGTGCTTAAGGTGTTATTTGCGTTTGCATTTTCTTTCCTTGAAGTGCAGGATAATAGTGTAGACAGAAGCAGTAGAATAGAAACAAAATACCTTATCATGTTTGATTTGATCCTCTGAGTGAATGGATAAATTCTTTTAACATAGTTTGGGCCGCCTGTTGAGGGGTTATTTTTTTGGCCAAGACATCACTTTCTAAGCTACTTTTTTTCTCCTGCAGCCATGGCGATTTTTGAAATTCCATTTTAAAGAGTTGATCGAAGCACTCATGCATCCATTCTACTTGTTGCTGTTGACGCCTGGTTTCAAAAATTCCTCTGTTCTTAAGTAGTTGTTGAAATTCAATAATTGCATCCCAGATGGAATCGATTCCTTCTGATAAAATTGCCGAGCAGGTAAATACTTTGGGTAACCACCCCGAACTGTCGGGACGTACTAGATGCAGTGCATGCTGGTATTCAGTTCGCGCTTCATTGGCTTTAAATTTATTGTCGCCATCAGCTTTTGTAATGGCAATAGCATCAGCCATTTCCATAATGCCTTTTTTTATTCCCTGGAGTTCATCCCCAGCGCCTGCCAGCATCAAGAGAAGAAAGAAATCAACTGATTTTTTTACAGCAATTTCCGATTGTCCAACGCCAACAGTCTCCACAATAATTACATCAAATCCAGCGGCTTCACAAAGATGAATGGCTTCACGTGTCCGATGGGTTACTCCTCCTACAGCTTCACCTGATGCAGATGGGCGAATGAAAGCCATAGAATTTTTGGAAAGTTCTTCCATTCTTGTTTTATCCCCCAGAATACTTCCTTTGGTAAGTGGGCTGCTGGGGTCAACGGTAAGTATGGCAATTTTCTTTTTATGCTTATCAATAATCTGCTTTCCGAAGACTTCTATGAAGGTGCTTTTACCGACTCCAGGAGTTCCTGTAATACCGATGCGTATAGAATTACCAGCATGAGGAAGTACCTCTTCAATGAGCTTATCAGCCAGAAAACGATCAGCGGTAAGCTGACTTTCCACAAGGGTTATTGCCTTTGCCAGCACAACCCGGTCTCCCTGGAGTATTCCTTTTATGTATTCCTTAAGATGAAGCCTTGCTTTCAAATGTAGTTTCTTAGTAAAAGACTGGTAAATTTTTAAATTTACTATTTCTTAGAGCATTCACATGAGAAAATTCTTATTAGATTCGGTATTTGCAACACTTTTTGTTTTTGCCGTATTATGGGGCTTAAGTGGTGTTTCTAATTTGAATATATTCAGTGCCCTTGATCCTATTTCTCAGGCGCTTGAAGACACAGAGCTAACGGACTATGCTTTTTCAAAACTTCGGGTTGAGGATCCTCCAGTAGACACGAATATAGTTATTGTAAATATAGGTGAACTGCCGAGAGAACTTATTGGTAGGCAAATAGAAATACTAAGTTCCCTTAAACCAAAAGTAATTGCCCTGGATATAATTTTTGCGTGTGATGGTGGATTACGTGATTCTGTAAATTGTCCACAGGCCTATGACGTTGTTGGTAACACTGTATTTGGTGAGGCTGTCAGAAATACAGAAACCATGGTGATGGCTCATAAGCTATGGCAGACCCGATACGTTCGGGAAAATTTGAATACTGATGTTTATGATTCGCTGGAGCATACTGATGCAGAATTAAGAGTAGGGGCATATGAAGGTTTTGTAAATTTAGTTTCTGAAGCAGCCCATCAGGAGGATCTAAAAATATGCAGGGAGTTTTATCCCACTAAAGATGTCAATGGAGAGCAACATCTTGCTTATTCTGTAATGACTGCCATGCTCTATGACTCTGTAAAAACAAAGAAATTTTTGGCTCGAAACAAAGAGATTGAAATCATTAATTACAGAGGAAATATTGTTGATTGGCATGGTGCATCAACTTATCCTGGCCGCTATTTGGTTTTGGATTGGGAACAGGCATTAGACACCTCTATGTTTGTTGCCAGCATGATTAAAGACAAAATTGTATTAATGGGTTTTCTGGGAAAGGATTTACGTGACACTTCCTGGGATGACAAGTTCTTTACTCCATTAAACAATAAGTTGGGGGGGAGAGCAAGACCTGATATGTATGGGGTTGTAATACACGCCAACATTATCTCAATGATCTTAAATGAAGATTATGTTGAGGAGTTAGAGGAATGGCATAAATATGCATTTGCCATCCTGATTTGTTATTTAAATGTGGCACTATTTTGGTACATATTTTTTAAATTACCTATTTGGTTTGATACTGTTTCCATAACCCTGCAGTTAATCCAATTAGCGTTGTTTGCATTATTAATACCCTATGCTTTTTACTGGTATCATTTGAAGCTGGATATAAACATTGGTTTGGCAACATTGGCCTTGGCGGGCCCTAGTTTTGAGATTTATATAAGCGTTATCGTGGCTGGTTTGACTACTTTTAAAGAAAAATGGATTACCAAAAAGCCTAAAGAGACATTAACCCATTAACAATTTTATAATTTGCGATGTATAAACATGGAAAAATCATGAAAAACAGAGGATTTGCTATCTTTTTGCTTACAGTTTTAGCAGGTTACGTTTCCTATGGACAAGACTATGCCTTTAAAGTAATGGCCAATAAGGGAACCAATGAGGTTAAATCAGGAGATGCCTGGCAGCCCATTAAAACTGGCTCAAGCCTAAGGCCCGGTGACGAATTAAAATTGGCTGATAATGGCTATTTGGGGCTAGTTCATGCCAGCGGAAAGCCAATGGAAGTTAAAAAGGCTGGTTCCTATAAAGTGACCGAATTGGCAGCTCAAGTGCAGGGTGGCTCTAGCGCTCTTAACAAGTATACAGATTTCATTTTAAGTAGTAATTCAGATGAAAAGAAGAACAAGTTAAGTGCTACTGGGGCGGTACACCGCGATGTTGCGGAGGCTAAAGCCATCAAACTTATGCTTCCTGAAAATCAGCATTCTGGTGTTTATAACAATGAAGCGGTAATCAGCTGGGATCCCAGTAAAGTAACGGGCCCATACATTGTTACGTTGAGTAATATGTTTGAAGATCAGTTAGCTAAAATTGAAACAACTGAAAACAGTATTAAGATTAATTTGAACGATCCGAAGTTTGCTAATGAAACCGGAATTTTTGTTGATGTTCGTTCCAAGGCCAATCCCAGTCAGTCATCTAAAATGCATTTGATTAAGAAACTTTCTCCTGAAGCTCACGCAAAGGTGCAAAAGTCATTGAACGACATCATGGGCGAGGTAAGTGAGCAAACGGCTTTGAATAAGTTCATTCTGGCCGGATTCTACGAAGAACAAGGGCTTTTCATTGATGCTATAGCAGCTTACGAAGAAACGATTAAACTTGCTCCGGATGTTACCTATTACAAAGAGGCATACGATGAATTCTTGATTCGAAATGGCCTTAAAAAGCAGTAAAAGAAATTATTAAATTCAATTTTAGGCTGCCCCCATGAATATGGGGCAGCTTCTTTTTTTTAAGAAGGTCACTAATTAACTTTAAGGTCCATTAAGCAAAAAACGACCATGAAACGAAATCTTTTAATCATCGTCTTCACGATAGCTTCATTCTCAATCGGCTATGCTCAGCAATATGCATTTATGGTATTGTCAAGTAAAGGACTTACTGAAGTTAAATCAGGTGAGCAATGGACTTCAATAAAAGTAGGTGCGCAGTTAAAACCTACAGATGAAGTGAAAATACCCGGTAACGGCTACTTAGGCCTGGTGCATGCAAGTGGAAAATCATTACAGATAAAGGAGGCCGGGAACTATAAGGTAGTTGACCTTGCCTCTAAAGTGGGTAAAGGCTCAAGTGCCTTGAACAAGTACACTGATTTTATTCTTAGCAGTGATCAGGAGAAGAAGAATAAACTCGCAGCTACCGGAGCAGTACACCGCAATGTTAAAAAGGATATTATGCTGGGGCTTCCATCTGATCCTGCAAAAGCAGAACTACAGGGTAATCATTTCTTTTTGACCTGGACGGCTGACGGATCAAGTTCCTACAAAGTTGTTGTAATGGATTTAGGTGAGGATGAGTTGGCAAGCTTTACTGTAGATACCAACAATTTTATGATTGATCTATCGAAAGGCTATGAAAGTGCTTCTCAGATACTTCTTAAGGTTGTTTCTGCTAATGGAAATACTTCCGATAAGTATACCGTAAAGAAACTCTCTGGCCACAGAAAGAAAAAAATGGATGAGGCGGTTGGTGAACTTGGTCTGTCGGGTGAAGCTACAGGATTGGACAAATATATACTGGCTTCATTTTTTGAGGATAAGCTTATGTTAATTGATGCACTCACTGCCTATAAGGAGGCAGCAGAAGCTGAGCCTGATGTATATCAGGAAGTTTACGAACAATTTCTAGTGCGCTTCGGGTTTAAGCCAAACTGAGTTTTAATCATTTCAACTTTCAAGAGGCTTCCAATAACGTAGGTTTTGGAAGCCTCTTTGCATTTGGCTGGTTTGGCTGAACGGTATAATATCCTATTTTTGTGATCACCAAAATTTGCACATCCATGAGCGTATTAGTGAATAAAAACTCCAGGGTAATAGTTCAGGGTTTTACCGGTTCTGAAGGTACTTTCCATGCAGGCCAGATGATTGAATACGGTACAAATGTAGTAGGAGGAGTTACTCCCGCTAAAGGTGGTACCGAACACCTTGGGCGGCCCGTTTTTAATACCGTTCAGGAGGCAGTTCAAAAAACTGGAGCTGATGTATCCATCATTTTTGTTCCTCCGGCTTTTGCAGCCGATGCCATCATGGAGGCTGCTGATGCAGGTATTAAAGTGATCATCGCCATTACCGAAGGTATTCCGGTTAAGGATATGATGATTGCTAAGCGATATATTAAGAACAAGGATATTGTTTTAGTAGGACCAAATTGTCCCGGGGTAATTACTCCGGGGGAAGCTAAGGTTGGAATTATGCCTGGCTTTGTCTTTAAAAAAGGTCGCGTAGGTGTTGTGTCAAAGTCTGGAACACTAACGTATGAAGCTGCCGATCAAATTGTAAAAGCTGGCTTGGGTGTTTCAACGGCTATTGGAATTGGTGGTGATCCAATTATTGGTACACCCACCAAAGAAGCAGTTGAACTGCTGATGAATGACCCGGAAACAGATGCAGTTGTAATGATTGGCGAGATTGGTGGAAACTATGAACCAGTAGCAGCTCGGTGGATTAAAGAAACCGGAAATAAAAAACCCGTTGTAGGATTTATAGCTGGCCAGACTGCACCCCCCGGAAGAAGAATGGGGCACGCAGGAGCGATTATTGGTGGTGCTGATGATACCGCAGCTGCAAAAATGAAAATCATGCGTGAATGTGGCATTCACGTGGTAGAATCACCTGCGGATATTGGAGAAACTATTCTGAAAGTTCTTAAGAAGTAATTCAGCCTAGAAGGTTGAACGGAACTCCCGTTCTAAATAACTATTGAATTCGCTAACACTTGAAAAGGTGGTGATCTTTTCAGGATGCATATCCATGTTGTCATTTTGAAAGATAACCTCAGCGCAGAAATCTCTCAATAAGAATAAGTAGGCTTTACGACCATTTTTTATGCGCGTTCCAAGCATGGTTCCTTTATCGCGTAAAGCTGAGATTTTACTTTTTGCTGAGAGGCATTTGAAATACAATTTTCTAAACATGGGCTTCTTTTTTCTGTGTTTACACGTCAAAAGTAGAGAGCGGGTTTGTGGCATCATAATCGTCTACTTTTCAGCCAGGTTAAGGTTTGCATGGAATTGAGGAAAGTCTACAGAATGAGACCTTCCCGCTTAAAAATCTTACACCCTGATTTGGACGGTTATATTGGAACCGTCCCAAACTGGCCGCTGAGTTTACCCGAATGGTTTAAAATGGCTAAAAATCTTGCGTTGAGTGAAAATCGCTTATAACAGGTTATTTGCCAGGTTAGCCAGTTCCGAACGTTCGCCTTTTTCGAGGGTAATGTGGGCATAAAGTTCATTACCTTTTAACCGGTCAATTAAATAGGAGAGTCCATTACTTTGAGCATCCAGATAGGGTGTATCAATCTGGTAGATATCTCCTGTAAAGATGATTTTAGTGTTTTCTCCGGCCCGGGTAATAATGGTTTTAACCTCATGAGGTGTCAGGTTCTGCGCCTCGTCAACGATAAAGCAAATATTGGAAAGACTTCTTCCGCGAATGTATGCTAAGGGAGTAATAACCAGCTTTTCCTGGTTTACCATTTCCGTGATTTTAGAGTATTCTTTATCAGTTTCGTTGTATTGATTCTGGATGAATTTCAGGTTATCCCACAAAGGCTCCATGTATGGGTTTAGCTTCGATTTAATATCGCCAGGCAGGTAACCGATGTCTTTATTACTGAGGGGTACAATAGGCCGCGCCAGGTATATCTGTTTGAATTCGCGTTTTTGTTCTAATGATGCCGCAAGTGCAATCAATGTTTTGCCTGTACCGGCAATACCTTGAAGGGAAACCAGTTTAACGTCTGGTTTAAGCAAAGCATGAATGGCAAAGGTTTGTTCGGCATTACGTGGCTTAACTCCGTAGATAGATCTTTTCTCCACCTGTTCCACCATTTCATTAAATGGATTGTAATAGGCGAGAACAGATTTTTTTCCGCTCTTTAAAATGTAGTAGTGATTTTTTTCTGGTTTTAATTTACCCAGAATTTCAGCTGGGGGGCAGTATCCTTTTTCATAAATCAGGTTAATGGCATTCGTATCTACATCCTCTATAACCGTTCGCCCTGAATAAAGTGATGATATGTTCTGAACTTTTCCGGTGGTGTAGTCTTCAGCATGTAGCCCCAGTGCTTTCGCCTTTAAGCGAAGGTTTACATCCTTTGATACTAAAACTACTTTTCTTCCTTTTTCTTCTTTCTGCAGAAGAAGGGCAGAATTTAATATACGATGGTCGGGCTTGTCTTCATTGAAAACACGGTTGGCGTCAAGCGTGCCCGTGCCACCCGTATCCATTACTACCTTAAAGTCGCCTTTTCCTTTTCCGTTTATAGGGTTCCAATGGTGAAGCATTTGATCTTTGGCGAGTTTATCGATAAGCCTGATAAACTCCCGGGCTTCAAAATTTTTGGTGTCATTTCCTTTTTTGAAGTTGTCCAGTTCTTCCAATACCGTTATAGGTATGCCTACATCATGTTCATCGAAATTGAGAATAGAGTTGTGTTCATAAATAATTACAGAAGTATCCAGAACGAAGATCTTCTTTTCCTTTTTGGCTTTTGACATGCTTAACAAAGAACTTAGTTATCGAAATAAACAAAAACCTTAGTAATGCTGAAAGATTTTTGAAAGTGAAATTTTTTAATACCTTTACAATCCCACCCGCATTACTAAATTGATAACACGTTGAATCAGTAGACAGAATAGTGATCACCCTTTTCGTGGGGCTCTATTTTCAGAATATTAGCAAGCACGAGTTGAACAAGTATCCAGGAAGCCCGATGGCTGTTTAGGCCGCTTAGGGTTATGAATTCTGAGAGCGTAATAAACCTCGATTTATCCAGATGACGAAAAAGTTTTTGCTCATGTTCGCCATAGGTAAACTGTACGTCCTTTTGTTTTGAACGCAGGTGGATAATTTGCTGTACCTCCTGGCTGGCATTTATACTCTTGTCAGCGTGACGAATAAGGCAACACTTTTTTCGTCTGCTTAGACGGAAGAAATATGGTCTTTTTTTGCCCGGAGGTACCTGTATGGATATGACGTATCGGCTTGATGTCAGGGAAATAATTTCTTTCCTGAAATTAATACGGGGCCAGCTGAGTTTTGCAAGTGCTTTTTGAACTGTATACAACTCTTCATCCGGAAATTTAACGCCTGGTATTGAGCCATCATCGGCCACACCAATTAACAAAGTTCCTCCTTTGGTATTGGCAAATGCTATTAGTTCGCGTACAATTTTTTCAGGGTGGGTGGCTTTACGTTTAAATTCAAGTTGCTCTCCTTCACCTTTGGCAACTAATGCGTATAATGCCTTTAGTTTTTCTTTATCTACCTCTACTTCCTCCGAATGCCGCATCGTCATCTTCTTCGGTTTCATCGTCATCATCATCTTTGGGTAGATTAAACATGGAACTTAATAAATCTTTGAATTGATGCCCGGCTGTGAGGTAGTGTTTACTGATTAAACTGTACTCAGCCAATCCGTGGAGGGCGAATTCCATCAAAAAAAGCTGGAGTGCCGCTGACTGATGAGGATGGTATGCTTTAACCAACTCTTTCAGTCCGGGTATGCTTTTTAGAAGTTGCTCATATTCCTTTTCACTAACCTCATGCAGCAGGTCTATTTTGTTTCCTTCACCAAACCAATCGGTAATGGTTTTGTAAGGACTTTTATCTTTTTGCTTCCTGAATTTTTCCGGATCGGGAAAGTAATTCACAAACTGTGTTCGTATGGCTTTACCGATCAAGTTTTGAGCCACAATACCGGGCCCTTCCTGTTCACCTTCATAAACCAGCTCTACTTTTCCGGTAATGGATGGTATTACACTGGATAAATCAGAAACCCGAATTGTTGTTTTCTTTTCCTGATTAATCAATGCCCTACGCTCAGCAGATGCAATAAGTGTTTCATAAGCTGAAATGGTGAGCCTTGCAGAAACACCACTTTTTGAATCAATAAATTCACTTTTACGCGCTTCAAAAGCAATTTGTTCTATCAGGTCTTTCGCCAGGTCATGAACGATAACCAGGTTTTGCTGATCTTCTTTTATATGTGCTTCTTGTCGTGTAATGTGTTTGCCTATATCAATAGTTTTGGGATAATGTGTAATAATCTGACTATCGATCCGATCTTTCAGAGGAGTAACAATACTGCCCCGGTTGGTATAGTCTTCCGGATTGGCCGTGAAAACAAACTGAAGATCCAGTGGTAAACGTATTTTAAATCCACGTATTTGAATATCACCTTCTTGCAGAATGTTAAAAAGTGCTACCTGAATACGTGCCTGTAGGTCGGGCAATTCATTGATAACAAAAATTCCACGGTGCGATCGGGGAATCAAACCAAAGTGGATTACTCGCTCATCGGAATAGGGTAGCTTGAGTGTAGCAGCTTTTATCGGGTCAACATCGCCAATAAGATCGGCAATAGAAACATCTGGTGTGGCGAGTTTTTCAGTGTACCGATCATGCCTGTGAACCCATGAAATTGGAGTCTCCTCTCCAAACTCATGGAGTTTATCAATACTGTATCGTGAGATGGGATGAAGCGGATCATCATTTAATTCCGAACCTTCTACAACGGGTATATATTCATCCAACAGGTTAATCATTAACCGGGCAATGCGGGTTTTGGCTTGGCCACGTAAGCCTAGTAAGTTAATATTATGTCCGGCTAATATGGCTCTTTCAAGGTCCGGTATTACCGTTTCTTCATATCCCCAGATGCCGCTGAATACAGGTTCTTTTTTTCTTTTCTTTTCAATCAGGTTGTTGCGCAACTCATCTTTAACCGATTTCGGTTTATAGCCTGTTGATTTTAATTGCTTTAAGGTTTTTATTTTATGAATATCCATGTCTTAATCTTCTAATATGTTTTTCTTCTGTTCTTGTTAAAATCTTCAAAAACAAGATTGCCTAATCCTTGTAGGCCGCTGTAGTAGGCATTGCCCTTATTCGTTTTTGTAAATTCCCGCACAAATGCTTTCAGGTAAGCATCGGTGGCCAGCATAAACGTGGTAACAGGTATTTTTAGTTTTCTTAATTGACTGGCAAGGGTAAGTGTTTTACCCAGAATTTTATGATCAAGGCCAAAACTGTTTTTATAATATTTAATGCCCTGTTTGATGCAGGTTGGCTTTCCATCGGTGATCATGAAAATTTGCTTGTTCGGATTTTTTCTACGCCTGAGAATATCCATCGACAGCTCTAGCCCCGCTACTGTATTGGTATGGTACGGACCAACTTGCAGGTAGGGCAGGTCTTTGATTTCAATTTGCCAGGCATCATCTCCGAAGACAATAATGTCGAGTGTATCCTTTGGATATTTTTTAGTGATCAGTTCCGCCAACGCCATAGCAACCTTTTTTGCCGGTGTTATTCTATCCTCACCGTACAGAATCATAGAGTGGGAGATATCGATCATGAGAACGGTTGAGGTTTGCGATTTGTATTCACTTTCTATTACCTCCAAATCCTCTTCGGTCATGAAGAAGTTATCTAACCCATGATTGATTTGAGCATTTCTGAGTGAATCGGTTATTGATATTTGCTCCAGCGTATCACCGAATTCATAATCTCTTCGCTCGGTGGTTTGTTCATCGCCCCGGCCACTGTGAAAAGTGCTGTGATCTCCACCTTTTGTTTTCTTTAACTTTCCGAAAATTTCTTCCAGGGCTGATTTTCGGATATTCTGTTCACTCCGGGCTTTAAGGGAGAACTCACCATTAGGCCCTTTATCATCAATGTAGCCTTCGCGCTTAAGCTGCTCAATAAAATCACCGATACCGTAGTTATCGGTAGTTAGTTTGTATTGCTTATCCAGTTCAGTAAGCCATTGCAGGGCTTCAGCAACATTACCTGAGGTAATGAGGGCCAGTTGCATGAATATTTTCAAAAGGCGTTCAAAATCACTGTTGGCCTTTTCTGGAGGGGGAGTGTACTGACTGAATCGGTAGCCTAACATAGATTTAGTGAAAGATTCCTTTTAAACCCTAAATTCAGGGATTCTGTTTCTTTTTTGGAACTTAATTTTTTGAACCTACGTAATATAATCCGTGATTAAGGAAATATTTCAAGGTCTGCACGGCCTATTTTTGATCAACAATTAAACAATAGTGCTATGAAAAAGTCTGTACTGGTTTTAAGCCTTTTGGCGCTTTTTTTAGGCTCTTGCTCATCCTATACGTGTGCCACGTATGCCAAGAAGCCTGTAAAGCAGCCGGAGGTTAAAGAAACAAAAATCTGATTAGCCTACACCCAGGCAATCAAAAAAAGCCACCCAAGGTAAAAGGGTGGCTTTTTTGGTATTAAGAAATCCGTCTTCTACGAGATTCTAGGCTTTTCTTTCATTGTACGATAGATATAGTCCCATAGGGGTGATGACACCCCAAATACAATTTCCCCATCCTTATAGTGGTGAATGCTATGGTTTACCCAAAGTGCTTTTAGAAAGTTTTTAGGTGGTTGACAGG
Organism: Flammeovirgaceae bacterium UBA2366; assembly: GCA_002344065.1. Classification (GTDB taxonomy): domain Bacteria; phylum Bacteroidota; class Bacteroidia; order Cytophagales; family Cyclobacteriaceae; genus UBA2336. The sequence continues at coordinate 115,721 of DDTK01000003.1, read as the reverse complement.
CATGCACCATGTAATGTACCCCCAGGTAACTGGCATATCCAACCAGAAAACCCGGTAAAAAGGCAAATACAAAATCACCCATAACTAAACGAAGCAAAAGTAAAAGCACGGTGGCAATGGTTATGCTTAGCACGGGGGGCATGGCCAGTCTTTCCTTATCCTTCGGATATTCATGGTGGACACCGTGTAACGTATACTGTAATTCCTTTCTTTTTTCCGTGTGTGCACGCATATGAAAAACATAACGATGCACATTATACTCCACCCATGTAAAGGCCAGCCATCCTACAAAAAAAAGTGTAGTTGTTAATAATGGATTAAGTTCAGTATGCGTAATGCTCCAGTAAAGTAATGCTGCTGCGTAGGTAAAAAATATTATGAGGGGCACAGAAATGTGCGTTCGTGTAAGTTTTTCGAGAACAGGATTTTTGAAGAGCTGTTTAGTTCCTTTGTTTTTTGGTGTTACTTCTGTCATCGCCTCCATATTTCTTCAAAAATAATAACTGACACTCAACCAGTATTTTAACGAATTACTTTTACATTGGTTTTCTCGATAATCTTAACGTAATAGTCTTCATATCGGGGAAGTATACGGCTGATGTCGAATTCTTTTGCCCGGTTCAGAGCATTTTCTTTGAATTTCGGCAGATTCTTTTTGTCAAGAACAAACAATGCTTTGCGTGTCATGTCTTCCGTATCGCCAACGTTACTCATAAAGCCGGTTACACCCTGAATGTTCAGTTCGGGTATTCCGCCTGTGTTGGATGAGATTACCGGCACTTCGCACGCCATTGCCTCCAGGGCTGCCAAACCAAAACTTTCTTTTTCAGAGGGCATTAAAAATAAATCGGCAACGGAGAGAACCTCCTCTACCGCTTCAAGTTTTCCGAGGAATCGAATATTGTCACAGATTCCAAGATCACGGCATTGTTGTTCTGCGCCAACCCGTTCAGGGCCATCACCGATCATCAGTAGTTTGGCTGGTATTTCTTTTTGAATATTATAGAATACTTTAATAACATCGCCAATACGCTTCACTTTTCTGAAATTGGAAGTATGCACAACCAACATTTCTCCTTCCGGGCAAATGGCTCGTTTAAAATGATCTTTTTTTTGCTTTTTGAATTTAGCAAGATCAATGAAGTTCGGAATCACCTCTATTTCGTTTGTGATTTTGAAGTGCTCGAAGGTTTCTCTTTTCAGATCTTCTGATACAGCCGTAACTCCGTCTGATTGATTGATGCTAAAAGTAACCACCGGTTCGTACGATGCGTCTTTACCCACCAGCGTAATGTCCGTTCCGTGCAGGGTAGTTACTACGGGCATAACTATACCTTGTGTTTTTAGTATTTGCTTGGCCATGTACGCTGCCGAGGCATGCGGAATGGCATAGTGAACATGAAGCAGATCGAGTTTTTCATTCATGGCGACACTCACCATTTTGCTGGCCAGCGCCAGTTCATAAGGCGGATATTCAAATAATGGGTATGATCTGAACTCTACTTCGTGGTAGAATATATTCTCATTCAGAAAATCCAGTCTGCTGGGTTGTGAATAGGTTATAAAATGAACTTTGTGCCCCTCTTGGGCTAATGCTTTGCCCAGTTCAGTAGCCACTACTCCGCTACCGCCAAACGTTGGGTAACATACTATGCCTATCTTGATTTGCTCCACAGGAATGGGTTTGGGTATTGACAATAATCAAATATGGATTGATAAATAACGTCTTGTATCCGAGAACGAATATTGGTCGTAATTAGTTTAGTGCTACGGTCAGGATAAACCCGGTTTGACAAGAATACATAAACCAGCTCAAATTCCGGATCTATCCAGATACACGTGCCTGTAAACCCCGTATGGCCATACGTTCGGGGGGATGAGAAGAGTGAAGCAGGGGTGGCCCAATCACTTTGAATGGGCTTGTCCCAGCCCAGTCCCCTCCGGCTGTTTTCAAACTGTTTGGCAGTAAACAGTTCAACAGTTTCTGGCTTGAGGTATTGATACCCACCATAATAGCCTTTTTGTAATAGCATTTGCCCTATTTTGGCAACATCATGGGCTGTGCTGAATAATCCGGCATGCCCGGCAACACCACCCATCATGGCGGCACGCTCATCGTGTACGGTGCCGTGGATCATGTCTTTGCGGAAGATTTTATCGTATTCGGTGGGCGCTATGCGAGAGACAGGGAAGCGATTTAGCGGATTGTATCCTGTGGTGCTTGCTCCTATCGGCTCGAATAAATTCTGCCATAAGAAATCATCCATAGGTTGATTGAGTAATTTCTCGGATAGTCTGTGCATTAACCAAAAGCCAATGTCGCTATACCGCAGCGTATAGGGAGTTCGCGCAGGCTTTTCAATCATTCGCGATTCAAAGGTCCACTTCCATAAGGAATCACGGATAACCGGTGCAGCGAATAAATTTGGAGAAACCTGCAAAGAGTATTTTTCAGTGCGTACAGGATTATAGTAGTAGGGCAAAAACTCTTTTTCATTTTTCGTGGTCTGCGGCCACAACGGAACAAAGGCAAGTAACCCCGCCTGGTGTGTGAGTACATCTTTAAGGTTTACATCCTTTTTATTGGTCGATCGAAGTTCAGGAAGGTAGTATGAAACTTTACGATTGACATCAATCAGTCCGCGATCATATAAAAACATAACCGATTGAAGTGTACCCAAAACCTTGGTCATGGAGGCCAGGTCGTAAATAGTTTCGTCTGTTACCGGCTGTGTGTTATCGTAAGTATACCACCCGAAGGATTTCTCGTAGATCACTTTTCCATTTTTAGCAATCAGAATCTGGCACCCCGGTGTTGCTTGTGTTTCGATGGCTTCACGAACAATAGCTGAAATTCTTTCCAATGATTGACTGCTCATGCCAACTGTCTCTGGCAAAGAATACGACAATCTTCCCAACATAGGAGTGGATTTTCCTGACCCTTCAGCAATTTTATCATTTATTGAAAGAGGAAGTTTTCCGCTGGCGTTCAATCCGCCAAACAAAATCTGTGGCACTGTTCTGCGCATCAGTGCATCGTCAACAAAAGCTTGTACTATGGTTTTAGGTCCGGTGAACAAACTAAGTTTTGATGGTGGCCCGAAATTGCAGACCACTACTTTTGTATGTTTTGCCAATTCATCGAGCAGTGCCGGGTATTCAGAAACTAAGCCTGAACTGGTCAGGAATACAGCGGCTACTACTACATTGTACTTTTTAAGTTCTTCAATAAGCAGTGTTGTATCCTCATCTGACTGATGAAACTGAAAATGATCGAAGGGTGCGTAACGCGAAAGATAACTGCTGAATTCATTTTCTTTACGCTCACCAATGGAAAGGGATGCGAAGGATGTGTTCTCCAGAATTTTTATCGGTAAAATTTCCTGATCATCAAATGCAATTGAAACTGATTTTTCGTAAAGATCACGCCTGAGCACGCGGGCCTCAATGGTGTTGAGTTTTTCGTACAAATTCTCAGGATCCTGTGGATCGTCAGCAGGTAACCCCGCATTGTACTTGAATGCAAGCACTTTTTTTACACGCACGTCAAGTTGTGCTAACAAGGCTGGGTTCTTTTTTATTTGCCTTCGGAGTTTCCGAACAGTGGCAGCAATGTTTTGTGGAAATAGCAGAATATCGTTTCCGGCCAGAAAAGCATAAATCTCTGAATCACCAGGTTGATATTTCCTGAGTAATACTTTTACATCGGGTACGTAACTAAAAACCAGTCCTTGAAAGTTGAAATTTCTTTTCAGGTAGTCCGCTGTATATAATGTAGGTAGTGCTTCCGGAACAATTCTTTTTTTCTTTCTGGTTATTTTTCTCCGATCGGGGAAAATCGGATCGTGGATATAGGAAGATAGAATAGCCGGGCATCCATTGTCAATCAATTGCTTAAGTGGATATAGCGATTGTTTATTATCTTGGGCAAGGCCCATTATCGGGACACCTTTAGTGTACCCGGTAACCTTAAGCCCGTAGTGGGGGTAATGTTTAGCTACGGGAATAATACCGGCATGCTGAAGGCCCTTCATATACAACACGGCTGCATTGGCTACACGTATTGGATTCTCGCCAAAAGTATGGTTAACCAAATCATCCGTCTTGAAGGTTGTACTCAAATCGGCAGTTGGGGCAAACGTAATATGGATACCTAGTGCTTTGAGCTGTCGGCCAACCTCATCACCAAAATAAAATAGCAAGCTGTCATCCTGTATCGCCCCCAACATCAAGGTTTGTGGAAATACCAGGGTGCTGTCCAGTGTTGAGCCTAGTCCTTCTTCCGCATTTAGTCCCACCAGCAGAGGTACAGCAGACTGGGCATGTAGTTCTTTAAGAAGCTGCTGGTGTGTTACTGGTCCACCACGTGTCAACACAACCCCCCCAATTCCATAGTTGTTAACCAGGTTCAGTAGTTTATCTTTTTCTGAATCTTCAGCATAGGCGTCAACCGGCATCATTATAAGCTGGCCTATTTTGGCCTCAAACGATAGATTTTGAAATACGCTATCGACCCATTTCTCCCTCGTGTTTTGGCTAAAAACCTGTAAAACACTAAGGCAAACAAGCCAGAGAGCCAACCAAACTTTTTTATTGTGTGGGCTGTTTGCTTTTTTGTAATTGAAGCTGAATAGAGGCATTTTTGTAAGCCTTTAAATTAACCAGATTTAGTACCAAATAAAATAATGGTGACGCAGCTTAAAAAGTTGCATTACATCAAAGGCAATCAAATATTTCCAGCAATGAAAATTCCTTCTTTATTTACGCGGATACCCAAGCACAGAAGATTTAATTTTGCGCCCCGACATTATGATCCACTGGATGAAGAACGAAGGGAGCGGGAGGAGCGTATACAACGTGAGTTAAGATTGAAAAATGAAGAAGAGATTGTGGCCAATGAATACCGAGCCCGTATTGCCGGGTCATTCAGGGCAGCACGAAGCAAGCAAACCAAAAATTTTGATCCCTCAGCCAATATCTTACGATTGGTTATCATTACTATATTGGTAATATGGGTGATGGCTTATCTCCACTATGGCAACACTTCGGTTTACTTTTTAGCATTAATTATTCCATTTTATATCTGGGTCAGATTTTTCCGCAAGCAGACGTAAGCCGATCATGTCCGATATTATTCAGCTTTTACCCGATTCTATAGCTAACCAGATTGCTGCCGGTGAAGTGGTGCAGCGCCCAGCTTCTGCTGTTAAAGAGTTGATGGAAAACGCAATTGATGCAGGGGCTAATACGATCAGGCTGGTGGTGAAAGATGCAGGTAAAGGTCTAATTCAGGTTATTGATAACGGCACAGGAATGTCAGAAACGGATGCCCGAATGAGTTTGGAAAGGCACGCCACATCAAAAATCAGAAAGGCTGAGGATTTATTTACCCTCCGTACCATGGGCTTTCGCGGAGAGGCGCTGGCATCTATCGCGGCTGTTTCACAACTGGAAATGAAAACCAGGCAAGCCGATAAAGAGTTGGGCACGCTGTTGATCGTAGAGGGCTCGGAAGTAAAGCGGCAGGAAGTTGTTGCGTGTGATAAAGGCACCAGTATTAGTGTTAAAAATCTATTCTATAACATTCCTGCCAGGCGAAATTTTTTAAAATCCAATCCGGTTGAACTTAAGCACATTATTGATGAGTTTCAGCGATTGGCATTAGCCAATCCTGAAATTTCACTTTCTCTTGTTCAGGGTGATGAGTTGATTTATGATTTACCTCAGGGTAAGCTCAGTCATCGTATTGTCAATGTATTCGGTAAAGCTTACCAGGAGCAACTGGCTCCCTGCACGGAAGAGACAGACTATGTAAAAGTTACCGGGTATATTGGCCGGCCAGAGTTTGCACGTAAATCACGTGGCGAGCAATTTCTATTCGTCAACAACCGGTTTATCCGCAGCAACTATCTGCACCATGCCGTAATGAATGCGTTTGAAGGTTTGGTAACGGAGAACTCTTTTCCTTTTTATGTTTTGTTTATTGAAATCGATCCAAAACATATTGATGTCAATGTTCATCCTACCAAAACAGAAATAAAATTTGATGATGAGCGTGCCGTGTATGCTGTTGTTCGCTCGGCTGTTCGCCAGGCATTGGGTGCACATAACCTTACACCTGCACTTGATTTTGCTGAAGATGTAAACATTATTTCAAAATTAAGTGGCACCTCTACGGATGCAGCTCGTGAAGTTTACTTTGAAGAGAGGTTTCAAACTTCTTTTCAACGATCCAATCTGCAACAATGGGAAAAACTTTTTGAAGGAGAGGGACTGTCAGGAATTACCTCGAATCAGGACTTGTCGCCCAAGGAACTTGAATTTCTTCAAACGAAGCAGGAAGAGCATCTTGCAAAAACAGTTTACGAACCCTTATTTCAGTTACATAATAACTACATTCTTCGACAGGTTAAAAACGGATTAATGGTGATTCATCAGCAAGCTGCCCATGAGCGCGTGTTGTTTGAGAAATTTTTACATCGCCTGACAAATAATACAGGCGAGAGCCAGCAAAGTTTGTTTCCGCAAACGGTTTCCTTTCATGCGGCTGATTTTGCCTTGATTATGGAAATGGAACATGAAATAAAGGGCCTCGGTTTTCGCTTTGAGGTGTTTGGAAAAAACACATTGGTGATCAATGGTATACCTTCCGGTATTTCTTCCGGTAACGAAAAGGCCTTGTTTGAAGGCCTGATAGAACAATTTAAGTTCAATCAATCGGAATTGTCTCTACCGATACGGGAGAATTTAGCACGGGCGCTTGCCAAGCGTGCAGCTTTGAAAATCGGAGACAAACTTACTGCAGAGGAGATGAAATCATTGGTCGAGAGTTTGCTGTTGTGTAAAGCCCCCGGTTATTCACCTGATGGGGAAACAACGTATTTTATTTTAGATTTGGCCAGAATTGGAATGTATTTTAAACGTAATTAACCGCTTTACCGTACCGCTGCATGTTTAATCTCACCCCCGTTGTCAGAAATTTGTTAATGATCAATGCAATCGTATTCATTGGTCAAATGGTGTCACCCGTAGTTGATGTAGGCAGCTGTTTTGGAGTTTCCCTTTCATACCGGCAAGATGCTGTTACCGCATACCTGGCATTGTTTAATGTTCGCACCGACTGCTTCCAGCCCTACCAGTTATTTACCTATATGTTTGCGCACGGAGGCTTTATGCATATCTTCTTCAATATGCTTATGCTCTCTTTTACCGGCCCTATTCTTGAAACCTTCTGGGGGTCTAAGCGGTTTTTATTATTTTATATAATAACCGGTGTTGGTGCAGCTGCCTTTAGCGTATTAATTGATTTGTTTTTTGGAGGTGGTGGCGGAATAATGTTGGGGGCATCCGGGGCAATTTATGGGGTGTTAATGGGGTTTGGCATGTTGTTTCCTAATATGGAGGTGCAGTTGCTAATTCCGCCAATTCCCATTAAGGCTAAATACCTTGTATTCTTTTTATTTGGATTAACATTTATTATGGATAGAAGCGGAAACGTGGCTCATTTTGCTCACCTGGGGGGAATAGTGGTAGCGTTTATTCTGATCAAAGTGTGGCGCGGCCAGGGCGGTTCATATTATTAGTGCAAAACAATGTTTGACGAATTTAAAAGCGCATTTCAACGGCACAACAACGCACACGTTCAGTTGATCATCATCAACGTGACGATATTCCTGGTGTTTGTTGTTCTTGATCTATTCAGTTGGATAGGCGGAATTGAATTCGTTTTCAATTTTGTTTACAAACAGTTTACTATACCATCAGGTATCTCCGAATTCTTTTCCCGCCCATGGACGTTAATCACTTATATGTTTGCCCACAGCATGTGGGATATTTTTCACATCCTTTTTAACATGCTGGTGTTGTACTGGTTTGGCCGCGTGTTTGTTGAATACCTGGGCAGTGATAAATTGGTTGCCCTTTACATTTTGGGTGGACTAACCGGGGGCATCTCTTACCTGCTTATCTATAATATCAGCCCTGGCTTTTTTGGCAATGCCGGTATGGTGGGTGCATCAGGTGCTATTTATGCAATTGTGGTTGGTACGGCTGTACTGTTGCCGAATTATACTTTTTACCTGTTGTTTTTTGGCCCCGTAAAAATAAAATACATCGCGATGTTTTACGTGGTGTTATCGCTGCTTTATGTACGACAAGGAATTAATTTGGGCGGTAACGTAGCTCACCTGGGGGGTGCATTAATGGGTTTGATTTATATCAAACAGTTGCAGGCAGGCATTAACTGGGGTGGTTGGATAACTGCTACATTGGACTGGTTTAAAGATTTAGTCAAAGAAAAACCAAAAGTGAAGGTTACGTACAGAAGTGAAGAAGCCCGTAAATCAAGGCCTTCGAAAAAGTCAGCCAGCAAAGCTTCGCAGGAAGAGATTGACGCCATTCTCGATAAAATATCCGATCAGGGCTACGAAAGCCTGACCAAAGATGAGAAGGAGAAACTCTTTAATGCGAGTAAGAAGTCCTGAATCTAGGATTTATTCGCCAACTGTCCGCAAGCGGCATCAATATCTTTGCCACGACTTTTTCTTATCCGGGCAACAATGCTATTTTTTTTAATGCGGACTGATACAAGTGAACCAATCATCTTTTCTCTACCTGGTAACTAAATCGTGCTGTTGCCGGCTGACCCCGAAAGCTCAATCCCTCTAAAACTCCCATCATAATGCTCTCGTTGTCATTGGTAAAAAAATCAAGTGTTGTATTACCCAACGAATCTGTCACGATGTTCGGATTCCAGTAAATGGTGGCCCGGTAATCGGGTTTGATGTGCCTAGGTTGCTTGACATCATAACGGGGCGAATAGAATTCCCGGTGAGCCTGAAATCCGATCGATGTAAATGTAATGGCACCCTCCCGAGTAACTGGCCTGTACTTTCCCCTTTTTGTATAAAACAGGATGGCGCCATTGGCGCCTGAAGCACCGAAAATGGCGGCCTCGGGCCCTCTAAAAATTTCAATGGATTCAATGTCCCTGGGATTAATTGACCCCAGGGGATTTATTGATTCAAGAGATGAAGATTCTATCGGAATGTTATCTATCATAATGAGTGGTTTAGTGCCAGCTCCTACTGATGAATAGGCAGAACCTCTTATGGATATATTCCAGTACGGTCCATTTTGAACAACTTGAACCCCTGCTACACGACCTTGCAGATATTGATAGGGATGAAAAAATGTCTCAGCCCCCGGAATTTCGGAGGTCCGTATCGTTCGACTTCCTTTCCCATAAATTTTAAATGGTTCATCCGACATATGTTCACCTAATACATCAACGGGATCGAGAATGATTACCCTCTCATCGAAAGTATAACTGGCGTCAATCTGCTGGCGCTCGCTGCTACGCTCGAGGTAATTTTTTTCGTAGTCGGTTAGCTGCAGGGCTAATGGCTGCACCGTCCGTCCGAAAGTTGGTTTATCAAGTGGATCGATTTCGAAAATCACTGTTTTGCGGTTGCGTTTATTGGTGCCTTGCAAAAAGATATCGGCCGTATCATAAAACTGTAGATTATGAAAGGCAAACCGGCCATCTTTCCCGGAGATTGCCTCCAAAAAAACCAGGTGTGGATTGTTGGACAGGAGAGTAACCTTTCCATCAGCAATGGGCTTTTTGCTAAGTACATCCTGCAAGGTTCCGGTGAGATTAATGCCTTGTTGAATCGGATAGTTTAACGCGGGCCATTTGCCGGCCAGAATGTCTTGCCAGACAAACCTTCTCCATCCCTGGGTGAGCAGCAGTGCATCCAGCGCTTGTTTACGGTCTTCATTCTCCGGGTTGAAGTAATAACCAGAATTTTCAATAAGGCCTACCAGCTCTGAGGAGAGCAACAGGTTGGCTGTTATGTGTTCGGCATTAGGATTAAGTAGCATTTGTTTAGCGTCCAATACGGACAATGAAAAATTGCCCTGGACTGGTTGGTTATTCTTGTCCGTAGCTTTAATGCGAAGCGTTATTTTCTCACGAGGACTGTATACTTTTTTGTCCGGAGTTATCTCCAGTGTAACTTGTTCTTCCTGATCAATGAACATCAGCCGTTCGGCCACCGGAACTTGACCGTTGAACAGGGTAAACTGGGTAATGCCGTTCAAGTGCTTGTCTTTTGGAACCCTGATTAGTGCGAAGTTATCGCTGAGATCAGGTTGTAAGATATATTCTAATACACCTCTACATTGTGCAATCAAGGCAACACTTTTATTTAGTGTTGCTTCGTTGGTTTGAATGCGGATCAGCACATCACCATGTTCATGCGATTCGGTTATGTTAAGTACGAAGCCAGTTTTCGAAGCTTGTGGTAAAGGAAAAGGTTGTGCATCTTCTTTTTCCAGTTTGCCGAAATACGTTACTCCGTCTTCCGGTACAAATTCAAAAGCCCCCATGCCCAACGGGTTGCTCTCGAACGCGGTGATGAATGTGCCCTGCTGATCAATAATAATGCCCTTCACTTCTTTTCCATAACCATCGGCACCAATGGCTTTCAGACCTACTCTACTCCGGATACCTTCAACCAAATTACCTCCTTCCGGGAAAAACTGGAGATCCAGTTGCATATTATTTTCTGCAATTTGGTTGGATAGTTTTGCCCCCGGGTTCCATATCTTGATTTCTTTTTCGAAGAAGAATGCATTGTTGAAATTGCGCATCCATGAAGTGTACGCACGTAACGCGTAGTTGCCCGAATGTAAAGTATCCGGCAGATTGATTTGGCCTTCCGCAAATCCTTGGTCAGCGCTTAGTTTTATTTCAAACGTGAGCTGACCATCCTGATTAATCAGGTCAACCAGAATAGCCTTACTGAAAGTAGAGGGTTCATGATGGGAACCAGCTACCAGATAAGCTTTCAGCCAGATGATTTCTCCAGCGGTATAATAGGGTTTGTCTATATGCAAATAAATTTTTTCCTGTGGATATTCTTCAGTGTACCGTTTAAGTGTTGTTGCGACTAGGTCGAAAAAGGAATTATAGCGGAAGGAGAGTATGGTTAAAATACCGCACAAGGAAACTATGAGAAGTAGTAGCTTGGAATTCACTTTCATACTTCTAGTTTTTTGTATTCGAAGTTAATGCAATAATAATAAAATCAATTATGATTTGTTAGCTAGTTGCCCACAAGCGGCATCAATATCTTTGCCACGACTTTTTCGAATACGCGCGATGATGCCATTTCTTTCTAACGTTGTCTGGTATAGCTGAACGGCTTCAGGTGAAGCCTGTTGGAATTCCCCTTCATCAATCGGGTTGTATTCAATCAGGTTTACTTTGCAAGGAATATGTTTGCAGAATTTTACAAGCGCCTGAACGTGCTCCGGTGTGTCATTAATCCCCTTCCAAACAACGTATTCGTAGGTAACTTTTCGTTTCGTTTTTTTATACCAGTATATCAATGCCTCGGCAAGTTCTTCCAGCGGGTTGGTTTCGTTAATAGGCATAATGGCTGAGCGAGTTTCATTGATAGCGTCATGAAGAGAAACAGCAAGGTTAAATTTCACGTCATCATCGGCCATTTTCTTAATCATTTTGGCTATGCCCACGGTAGATAAGGTGATACGTTTGGAAGCCATGTTCAATCCATCGGGTGACGTAATCTTATTAATGGCTTCAAGCACATTAGCGTAATTCAGTAATGGTTCACCCATGCCCATAAATACTATGTTGGTGAGCGGACGATTAAAAAATAGCTCAGCTTGTTGTTTGATGGCTACTACCTGATCATAGATTTCATCGGGGGATAAATTTCGCATTCGCTTTAACCGGGCCGTAGCACAAAACTTACAGTCCAGGCTACAACCAACTTGTGAGGAAACGCACGCAGTAATCCGATCTTTTGTTGGGATCAGAACGGACTCAACGATCAAGTCATCATACAGTTTAACAGCATTTTTAATGGTGCCGTCTTCACTGCGCTGCATATTATCAACCCTAATGTGATTAATGGTAAAATGTTCTTTCAATAACTCACGTGTGCTAATCGACAGGTTTGTCATCTGGTCAAAATCTTTTGCCGATTTTTTCCAGAGCCATTCGTATACCTGTTGTGCCCGAAAGGATTTTTCACCGCGTTGAGTGAAAAAATCTTTGAGTTCATCCAACGAAAGTTTACGGACATCTTTTTTTTCAATGGAAGTCTGCATACTTACCTTACACGAACAAGTTCCAGTCGCTCACAAGAACGATCTTTATTGAACATTTTAAGGGATGTGGTGGTGAGTTCCTCTACCAGAAAAGTATCTGTAATTAAACGTGATTTCTTGTCCAGCAGATAAAGAGCTTCATCGGTATAGCGGTATAGAAATTTTTCTTTTGAAGATGATTTTTTCTTTCCACGTGAGCGCCAGTTCTCTTCGCCCGATCCATCCGTATTGAAGGTTATAGTTTTAGGGGCATTGCCTGAGAGGGAAGCCATGCTTTCCAGCAATTCTTCCTCTGTTTCAGAGGGGTCGCCCAATTCATTACCCATGCAATTGCTGTGTTTCACCACCTGCCACGTTCCCTGTAGTGTTTGTGCCGATAAGCACGAAACACTTAGGAAAAGCAAACTCATCAATAAACCTTTCATATCAACCTCCTTTTTAACAAAATTAATGAAAACCACCCCGAATGCCTTTGAAAACTCTTGATTATAGTTCAATTTTCGTGCCTTTAAATATTATGAAAAAAAGCAACGCTATTGTCATTACAGGTGGTTATCTCGACAGCAGTAACGCCAAAACCGCACACGGACTTATCAGGGGTACGGAGCGATTCAATATTTTAGGTATTGTCGACCACAAATCGGCTGGTAAGGATGCCGGTGAAGTGCTTGACGGAAAGCATCGAAACTTGCCGGTATATGCCTCTATTCCTGATTTTATCAAAGTTTCGGGTGAAAAGGCACAGTATTGTGTAATTGGTGTGGCGACCAAAGGTGGTGTAATCCCCGATTCACTCCATGACTTACTTGTGGAGGCCTTAAATCATAATCTCAGCATTGTAAATGGCTTGCACGATTATGTTTCCGACCATGAAGACCTGAAAGCATTGGCCGATAAAAAGGGATTGGAGATTATCGATGTTCGTAAGCCAAAGAGGTTTAAGGATCTTCATTTCTGGAATGGAAAAATAAAGGAAGTTAAGTCGGTTAAGGTAGCTGTATTGGGCACCGATTGTGCCTTAGGTAAGCGAACAACCTCCCGGATTCTAACCGAAGCCATGACAAAAGCCGGATACAAGGCGGAAATGATTTATACAGGCCAAACCGGCTGGATGCAAGGCGCGAAGTATGGTTTTATTTTCGACTCAACGTTAAATGATTTTATCTCCGGTGAAATGGAACATGCCGTATGGCAATGTTATCAGGATGTAAAACCGGATATCATGTTTATAGAGGGGCAATCCGCATTACGAAATCCCAGTGGGCCTGCGGGTGCCGAGTGGATTGTTTCTGCCGATGCTGACATTGTGGTTTTGCAACATAACCCATCGCGCAAGCAGTATAAGGATATGGAATATTACCCTGCGTATATACCATCTGTTAAAGATGAAATTGACCTGATTAAGATTTATGGTGCCAGAACTGTGGGTATTACGGTTAATACCATGAAAATGAAAACAGACGAAGCGCGAAGTTGGGCTAATCAGACCGAATCTGAATTGAATATTCCTGTTGTTCTTCCTCTGGAAGATGGGGTTGACCGGCTGGTTAGTGTTTTTGCTGATTTGATCAGGAAGAACAAATCATAATGCTTACTTAACCTGTAATTATGAAAATTAAAAATATTAAAGTCTGGAGTGCCGACCTGGGTAATACCAAACCGTATACCATAGCCTTCAAAACCGTTGATGAAGTTCGCAATGCGTTTGTCGAAATTACACTAGATAATGGAATGACTGGCTTAGGCTCCGGTAACCCCAGTGAATATGTAGTAGGCGAGAATCTTACCCAAACGTTGGAGGCCTTACAGGAAAAAAATCTGGAGTTTTTGATTGGCCGCGATATTCGTGAAATGAATCAACTCACCCATGAAGCCTGGCAGAAATTTCCGAAGAATCCTGCTGCCCGTGCCGCCATTGATATTGCCTTGTACGATGCCTTTACAAAATTTCTGGGCGTTCCGTTGGTTAAATACCTCGGGCAAAAAATTCAGAGCATGCCTACTTCAAATACCATCGGGATCAAGAATGTTACTGAAACCCTGAAAGAGAGTGGTGAATACCTGAAGCAAGGCTTTAAGGCAATAAAGGTAAAACTGGGTAAGGATTTGGCAGAGGATATTGAACGTATGGTTAAAATGCGTGAACAGTTTGGTTATGGCTATGCCATTCGAATTGATGCTAACCAGGGGTACGACTCACAGCAAACCATTGAATTTTACCAAAAAACCAAGCACTTAAAAATCGAATTGATTGAGCAACCACTTCCGGCTAAGGCCATTCAGGAAATGAAGGCATTGCCCGATGAAGTAAGGGAAGTAATAGCCGCTGATGAATCCTTGATCTCTCCAAAGGATGCTCTTAATCTTGTTAAACCACCTCGTGCCTGCGGCATTTTCAATATTAAGCTGATGAAATGCGGAGGTATTACACAAGGATTAAAAATTGCCGACATCGCTTTACAGGAAGGAATTGATTTATTCTGGGGCTGTAATGATGAAAGTATTATCAGCATAACAGCGGCCCTGCATGCAGCCTTTGCCTGCTCAAATACCAAATATATTGATCTGGATGGTAGTCTTGATCTTGCACAGGATGTAGTACTTGGCGGATTTATCTTAAAAGAGGGAATAATGTATTGTTCAGATAAACCCGGCTTAGGTGTAGAAAGACTTTAACTTTTAGATACCTGCTTCAATCTGGAACCTTAGTTGCCAATAGTTTGCGTCAGCATTTGTACCCTGTAGCCATTGGTTTTTCTCATACGTGATATCGGTCTGCAGTTTTAAGCGGTGACCACGAATATACTTGGAAGCACCCAAGGTATATTGTTTAAGTTGTGGTGTTAAAAGTTGAATATCATCATCGGGTAGAACGCGGGAAAATCGACCGATTATTTCGTAGTTACTTTTAAAGAGATAGCTGGCCTGATAATTTTCACCCTGGCCAACATAAACATAGCGCTCATCACCATCGTTGTTTGTGGTGATAGGGTCTATGGAGTTGCGTTTCAGTAATTCAGTTTCAAACGCCCATCCTTGATATTTAAAAAGAAAATCAATCATGAACGTCTCAATATCCCGGGGTGCATATAGAAAAGTGCCCAGCTGACCACCTGTACGGGTTGCGTTTTGATTGGAGGAATACGTTGTACCCATGGAGATTTTAGGTTTTTTTTCACGAGCCAGGTCACCTTCGAAGTAATCACCTCCGTTTGTGAAGCGACCAAAGGGTAATAATTCAACACGCCCGGTGTAGGCGAGTCCGTTATCAGTAGAATTAATATTCCTTCCTTCGCCTGATGAAATTGCTCCGCGCAAGACATAACTAAATCCTCGTATATCATTATTGTAATACAATTGGATGCCGAAGTCGCGGTCAATATTGAATGTTGAATTAACAATGGATCGGTCGACTAACTGAAGGTCACCGGAGGAGTTAACGCGTTGGCGGTTGCCTGGAAGTTTTGTTTGTCCCAATCCGATAGAAAAATTCTTATTAACACTGTAGATGATCATAGCATCGCGAACGATATTCGGAAAGCCCGTAACATCATAGTCCATGTCGGCCCGTGTAAAGGCGAGTTGAATTAAATAATAAAGTTTAGGCGTATAAATGAATCCGTCAAACCGAAGGCGTAGTCGTCTCACCCGAGCCTCTACCCGGTCGATAGAGAGGTCATCATCTCCCTGGGTAATCAATCCAACCCTGTTTTGAAGACGGAACCTGATGTTCAGCATGAACAGGCTGTCAGGCGAAATGATGCCAAGTCCTTTTCCGTATGAAAAGTATGGTGACGGTGAAATATCACCTTGACCTGATACTTCTGGTATGATAAGGAATAGCAAAAGTCCACAAAGGATTGATTTTGTAAGTTTTCTCATAGCACGAAATTTCACGCAAAGATGGAAAACTTTTCATTCAGGGATAAGCAAAAGAAAACCCCGCCCGGTTTCCCAAGCGGGGCATTCAACCAAACCCCTCTAACCAAACCCTCAATCCTTGCTTTCGCAGAATTCCTCCGGAGGGGACTTGCCGGATTGCCCGGCACGGAGAATTACCAATCCTTAATCTATCTCTTTAACAATGGCATCGGCCTCAAGGTTCTCAAAAACGAATTCATTTTCATTTTTGAGGTCAACATAAATTATCGAGTCTTTGTGAACTTTTCCCGACAGTATCTGTTTGGAGAGTTCATTTAAAATTTCACGCTGCATTACCCGTTTTAAAGGCCGCGCACCAAATTGAGGGTCGTAACCGATTTTAGCCAGTCGTTCACGGGCCTCAGCTGATACCTCGATTCTAATTCCAGCCTCTTCCAGCCTTTTGCAAACAAGGTTAACCTGAATGTCAACAATCTTGCGAATGTCTTTCCGGCTCAGCGGACGGAACATAATAATCTCATCAATCCGGTTAATAAACTCAGGGCGCACCGTCTTTTTAAGTAACGCCAGTACTTCACCTTTCGTATCTTCTACCACATCGAAGTAATTCTGATCGGTTATTTTTTCAAAATTCTCCTGGATGATGTGCGATCCGATGTTAGTGGTCATAATGATGATCGTATTCTTGAAGTTGGCTACACGACCTTTGTTGTCCGTTAACCTTCCATCATCCAGCACCTGAAGCAGAATGTTAAACACATCGGCATGGGCTTTCTCGATTTCATCCAGCAGAATGACCGAATAGGGTTTCCTTCGGATGGCTTCTGTTAACTGACCGCCTTCATCATACCCAACATAGCCCGGAGGTGCGCCAATCAATCGGCTTACACTGTGACGCTCCTGATACTCACTCATGTCAATACGAACCATAGCGTGCTCATCATTGAACAAGTATTCTGCCAATGCTTTTGACAATTCGGTTTTGCCTACACCGGTTGTTCCCATAAAGATGAACGAACCAATCGGACGTTTCGGGTCCTGCAGCCCCGCACGACTTCTGCGAACAGCATCACTTAATGCCTGTATGGCTTCTTCCTGTCCGGCCACACGCTTGCTCAGCTCTTCTTCCAGATGCAATAGTTTCTCGCGCTCGCTTTGCAGCATTTTTGAAACCGGTATGCCGGTCCAGCGTGCTACTACCTCGGCAATGTCTTCACTGTCTACCTCCTCCTTCAATAAGGATTTCTCGCCCTGCATTTCCTTCATTTGATGCTGGTAGTCATTTAGACGCTTTTCAGCCTCCGTTATTTTACCATAACGGATCTCAGCCACTTTGCCGTAGTCGCCAGCCTTTTCGGCTTGTTCTGCTTCAAATTTCAGTTTGTCAATAACCTCCTTTTGTTTTTGAATGCCTTGTACAACTTCTTTCTCGCTGTCCCATTTAGCTTTCAGGGCATTACGTTCTTCAGAAAGGTCGGCAATCTCTTTGCCCAAAACTTTTTCTTTCTCTTTGTCTTTTTCCCTTCGGATGGCTTCACGTTCAATTTCCAGTTGCATAATTCTGCGGTTCAGTTCATCCAACTCTTCCGGCAAGGAATCCATTTCTAACCTTAATTTTGATGCGGCCTCATCCATTAGGTCAATCGCTTTATCAGGTAAAAAACGATCACTGATATACCGACTGGATAATTCCACAGCCGAGATTACGGCATCATCTTTTATGCGAACCCCGTGGTGCAGTTCGTATTTATCCTTTATCCCGCGAAGGATGGAGACGGAATCCTCAAGAGAGGGCTCATCCACCATTACAGATTGAAACCTGCGCTCTAGTGCTTTATCTTTTTCGATGTATTTCTGATACTCTTTAAGGGTGGTGGCACCAATGGCATGAAGTTCACCACGGGCCAAAGCTGGTTTTAATAAGTTGGCAGCATCCATGGCACCTTCGCCACCGCCACCGGCACCGATTAATGTGTGGATCTCGTCAATGAACAGTATAATCTGCCCATCTGAATCGGTTACTTCTTTTATAACAGCCTTCAACCGTTCTTCAAACTCACCCTTGTATTTGGCGCCTGCTACAAGCAAGCCCATATCCAGCGATACAATGATTTTCGTTTTCAGGTTTTCCGGAACATCACCGTTCACAATACGTTGGGCTAATCCCTCCACAATAGCGGTTTTGCCAACACCAGGTTCACCTAAAAGGATGGGGTTGTTTTTCGTTCTGCGCGAAAGAATTTGCAACACGCGCCTGATCTCGTCATCACGACCAATTACAGGGTCAATTTTTCCTTTCTTCGCCAGTTCATTTAAATTTTTTGAATAGCGCTCCAGCGATTTGTATTTCGCTTCGGCATTTTGATCGGTTACGGCATTTCCGCCTCGTAACTCTTTTATTGCTTTTATCAGTGCTGTGCGTTCAAAACCAACATCACGCAATAGCGAAGCACTCTTATCTTTTCCGGCCAGTAAGGCCAGCAACAAATGCTCCACAGCAATGTATTGATCTTTAAACTCTCTAAGCTCTTTTTCAGCTTGCTGCAATAAGGTGTTAGTGGCCGAAGATAAATACGGCTGTTGTCCGGATACTTTCGGATAGGAATGCAACAATTCTTCCAGCTTGGTATCCAGAAGGTTTTTATTGATAGCCAGTTTTTTCACCAGATAAGAAGCAACGTTTTCATCCGTTTCAAGGATGGCTTTTAGAATATGCCCGGGTTCTATAGCCTGTTGCTGTAAACCCACGGCAATCTCGGCAGACTTCTGCAGGGCTTCCTGCGATTTAATAGTGTATTTCTCGAAATTCATAATCATTAGGTCTCTCCGTGCACCCAAGCACAAAACAAAGTCCATTGAAAGTTTGATCGCATTTCAGGAAGTTTTGTCATTAAATTTCTAGATTTAAAAGACGGTTACAGTCATTTTGACTCAGAAAGGAAATATTGTATGTCAAAAAAGAAGAGTGTTGAAACGAATGATTTTCCAAAAGCAACCTTGCTGGAAGTTGCGTAGGAAGTGTGTAAACAAGTGGGTGGAATTTATACGGTAATACGTTCAAAAGTTCCGGCCATGATGAAAGAATTTAATCAAGCATTACAAGCAGGCGTATGTGAGGGTGTTGGAGGGGAAGTGAAGCATTACATTCACCAAGTTGTTCAAGTGTTTGGTTTTGTTGGTGAAGAACACCAACAAAGGCTTAGAGAAATCACAAAGATAGCCTGGCACCAATAGCTTGAATTGCTTTTGAATAGGTTTCAATTCCATGCCCCACATTTTTAAATACCAGTACATCCTTTAAGGAAGATAGCTTGGCTTTAGCGTTTTCAATGGATTGACTATAGGGAAACAGTAAATCATGATCACCCACAAACAAGTGTGTATCGACTTTGATCTGCTTCAGTTCATCGTTCATGTAATAAGGCTTTTGTGTTTTATCCTTATAACGGGTTAAGGCAAAGACTTCATAATCGATGATGAGTTTTTCACTGCTTTCTGAAAGACTGTGTTCGGGTTTGCTAAACACCGCGGTATCAAGAAATTTCTTTACATTTTTGGGTGAAGGAGCAATTATGGGCAGAAGGTTGTAATACAAATTTTTGAAAGAAAGCGAGAAGGGTTGGAGGCAACCCGGGTTTAAGAGAAATGCGGCTTTAACTTTTTCGGGATTAGTAATGCATAACTTCATGCAGATTAATCCGCCAAAAGATGCACCGGCAATGTATGCTTGTTCAATACCTAATTTGTTCAGTATATCAGCAGCCCATGTTCCATAATCAGTTGATTTAATGTCGGGTGTATCACCATCGCTGGAGTTGGGCAATCCATTAGTCTCGACCAAAAACAAGCGCACTGGTTTGCCGAGATTATTCAGGTTGTTATCAAAATCCCAGAACAACACGGATGTACGTGCTCCTGGGAAGATAACCAGCGTTTCCAGATTTTGATGGTCAGAATTCAGTCCCCATACTACAGTTTTGCCCAACACAGTATCAAGCTCAAGGCGAGTATACGTTTTTTGATTAACGTGCTCAACCTGTTTCACCCAGTTTTCAAACCAAACTTTATCTTGTTGAGGATTTTTAAATTCAGAGTGATACTTTATGTGCATAACTATTAGGAGGATTTTGTTTGTAGATATTTTGTCAAGGAGGACAGTGCAATATACCGATAAACAAACCTGGGTTTAAAACCCTGAAGCCTTAGCCATCTCCCAACCGATAATACCTTTCTTGCGTGTGGCTTCCCAACGGTATTCGCCCAGTATACCATCTTTGCGTATTACACGGTGACAAGGAATGAGGTAGGCAATGTGATTTGATCCTACCGCAGAACCTACCGCTTGTATCGCTTTTGGGTTTGATACTCTCTCGGCAATATCCTTATAGGTTGTAACATCGCCCATCGGGATTTTTAATAACGCTTCCCACACTTTGATTTGAAAGTTGGTACCCTTAACGAATAAATGGAGTTTGTTTTGGTTGCTTTCTTTGCGGTTAAATATATCATCAACAAATTCTGCTGTTAAGTTTTGGTTTTGATGAAAAACAGAATTGTGCCAATGTTCCTTCATGTTTTCCAGTTCATGTCTTCCGTCTTCATCCAAACTGATAAATGAAAACCAGCAGATGCCACGTTCGGTTACACCAATCAGGCAATTTCCGAAAGGTGTTTTATGAAATCCGAATTCAATCTGAATTCCAGAGCCACGCAATTTATATTCCTGTGGTGTTACTGCTTCCAGCGTTGTGAACAAATCGTAGACTCGTGATTGCCCGGAGAGTCCTGCTGTTTGTGCCAGCTCTTCCAGGTTTCTGCTCTCCTGTAATTTCTTTTTTAAAAAATCGGTAGTAAGAAATTGTAAGAATCGTTTCGGACTGATACCCGCCCACTCGGTGAAGATACGTTGGAAGTGGAAGGGTGACAAGTGAACCTGCTCGGCAACTTCATCCAGTTCGGGCTGTCGGTGAACATTCTTTTCCAGGTATTCGATGGCCTGCGCAATGCGCTGGTAATTAATATGGTGTTCCTGACTGATCAACAGCATAAAGGTACGTGTTTGATTATGCCGTAAAAATGGTGGGTTCGTTTCGGGTGTAAAACCTGAAACTTGCTGATTTTAAGCCTCTGTGGTGGTTGCTTTCGGATCGGCAAACATGAAGCCCCGACCTTCATCGCCTTCATAGAAATCAATTTCTTTGCCCACTACGTACATGGTGTGGCGCTTGTCTACCAAAACCGGTATGCCTTCAATGGTATAGCTTTGGTCGTTCTCCTTTTTTTTGTCGAACCCGATGAGCAGGGAAACCCCACAACCTCCACCACGAACCCCAACCCGTAAGCCGTAATCAGCAGGGATATTTTTTGTCTGCATGATTTTGCGGACTTCTTCAGCAGCTTTTGGGGTTAGGGTTACAGGTTGAAAATTGATCATGACGTTTAAACGCCTCGTAGTTTTTTCGGGTTCCGCGAGGTATGAAATATTCTGGCAATTAAATTACTGGTTAAGTTCGTACGATGATTTATTCAACCATTCACCAGATTTCGAAATAACTTCTTCGTGGGTTAAAGTTTGTCCGGCTGCCTCTTCTTTTTCGGATTCTTCAATATCTGCAAGGAGCGACAATTGCTGATAAACATCCTCGAGACGGGTGTCATCAGTAATTTTTTTGGCTATTTCGAACAGATGCTCTTTAAGTTTATTTTCCATAATGATGGTTAAAATTAGTAATTTTCAACACTTTTTAGTGAAAATTAATTCTATGGATGCGCTTATTGATTTTGGCAAGATTCTGATCCCCGCTTCATTAGTGTTGTATGCGGCATACCTGTTGGTCCGGTCGTTCCTGGCCAAGGAAATTGAACTGAAAAAGCTTGAAATCCGAAGCCGCAGCATTGAAACGGTGCTGCCGTTGCGCTTGCAGGCCTATGAAAGAATGTGCCTGTTCCTGGAACGAATCAGTCCGCAAAATTTGTTAGTACGCCTGAATCCGGGTGCTATACCTGCGCGCGAGTTTCACCAGGTGTTGCTAAGTGAAATACGCAACGAGTATAACCACAATGTTTCGCAGCAGATTTTTATGAGCGAAAGCAGTTGGGAACTTGTGCGTAATGCGAAGGAAGATTTGGTAGTAACGATTAATGAAGCGGCATCGGAAATGGGCCAGGAGGCTACCAGCCTGGATCTTTCGAAAAAGATTTTTGAAAAGATCATTAATAAACCGGACTCCATTGCACATGCGCTGGTGGAGATAAAGCGGGAGATACAGCAAACTTTTTAACATGACCAACATTTTTTATCAATCGGCTTTACACAAAGCTTCCAGCTTCTTCGGTCGCCATGGACGCATAGCTATGTTGCTTTCGCAGCTGGCGATTAAGGTGGGCCGGATGAATAAAAATGATTTGAGTTTCCGGAGGGTGAAGTCCAAACTCGATGTGTTGGTTCGACTTATCAAATCGTATACGAAGGGCAGTTACCGGAACGTTCCGTGGAAAACCATTGCCGCGATTTTAGCGGCTATTATTTATTTCGTCAACCCGTTCGATCTTATCCCTGATCTTGCCCCGGTGGTGGGCTTAACCGATGATTTTTCAATTTTATTGTGGGTGTACAGCTCCGTTCAAACGGAAATCGATAAGTTTCTGATCTGGGAACAATCCAATCTGAAGCTTTCATGAGAACAGCGCTGTTGGCCGGTTCCACAGGATTGATCGGAAAGCAATTGCTTGAGTTGTTGCTGGAAGACTCCCATTATACAGTTGTGAAAGCCATCAGTCGGAAGCCTTTGGATATTCAACACGCCAAGCTTCAGAATATCGTGGCCGATTTCAACACCTTAACCGAGCACCATGATCAGTTGAAAGCTGATGATGTTTTTTGTTGTTTGGGAACTACCATAAAACAAGCCGGCAGTCAGGCCGCCTTTCGAAAAGTGGATTTTGAGTATCCGCTTGAGTTGGCCAGGCTGACAAAGAATCAAGGAGCAATACAATTTCTGATCATTACAGCGTTAGGTTCGGATGCAAAGTCCGGAATTTTTTACAATCGTGTAAAAGGTGAAGTGGAGCAAGCCATTGATGCGGTTGGATTTGATTCGTATCATATTTTCAGGCCTTCATTATTGTTGGGCGAGCGCATGGAGAAAAGAACCGGGGAAGGGGCGGCAACGGTAGTGTACAAAGCGTTAGGTTTTATGATTCCACTGAAATACAAAGCGATTGATTCCGCTAAAGTTGCAAGGGCGATGCTTCATTTCGCTAAACAAAATTCTAAAGGAAAATTTATTCACGAGTCGAAGGAGCTTCAGCAGTTCTGAATCCGATGTCATGCTGAGCTTGGTCGAAGCATGACACTTAGCTCAGGGTGACAAGTGTTTAGCATTTATGTGATTTATAATGACAGATTGATCCGGATTTTTCGACTGCGTATGATGCAGCGGTTCGTACGGTAATTCTTTTTTATTGATCAGCGGAATTTTCTCCATACTGCTAACCTCAATCGTGGCGATTCCAAAATCTTCCACCACTTTTCCTGTAATGAAATAAAATCCTCTTCCCCGGAAGGGAAATTTCTTAGCTACATCAGGGAAATGCACCGTATCAAATACTTCGCCCTGCTGATCGTAGAACGTGCCAAAGTGCATGAGCTCACCTTTTATGGTACCGGTGTTTTTTGTGGTAACTACGTACCCCAGTATGGTCACTACTTTACCTAATTTGTTCAATAACTCAGTCGCTTTTGTATCGCCAAAATTTGATGTGGCCACCAGTTTAAACGGATCGCACAACGGGAAGCCCAGCAACTCAATTTCATCAAAGGCATCTTCCAGTTCGTTTCGTTGTAGTGCCGGTAATGGGTATTCGCTGGGTTCGGTATCGAATAACTCGGATGTATTCCTGTTTTTGGTTTTTGTGTTGCTGCAATACAGCATGGCTTCCCATAATAATTTTTGTTTTGATTTCCCGGTAAACCGGAACGCACCCATCCGAATGAGTATGCGCACCTGTTCTAATCCCAACGGTATCCTTCTCATAAAATCATTCAGGCTGCGGTAGGCACCCTGTTTTCGTTCAACAGCAATTTGTTGCGCTACCTTTGTTTCCAGACTTTTCAGGTGAATAAATCCGATGAAGATTTCTTTTCCATAGATAGTCGTCAGGTATTCACTTTTATTGACACACGGTGCTTTAATGGTGGCGCCATTCATACGGGCTTCGTGAAAATAAAACTCCGTTTTGTAGAAGCCGCCAAAATTGTTGATCACGCCCACCATGAACTCCAGGGGATAGTGCGCTTTCAGGTACAGGCTTTGGTAACTTTCAACTGCGTAACTGGCTGAGTGGCCTTTGGCAAAGGAGTATCCCGAGAAACTTTCAATTTCATACCATACGCGTTCAATAATAGGTTCGGGGTAATTGCGTGCACGACAGTTCTCAAAAAATTTATCCTGCACGCGTTTAAACTCTTCCCGCGAGCGGTATTTACCCGACATGCCCCTGCGCAGCACATCGGCTTCGGTTAGGGTTAAGCCGGCAAAGTGGTGCGCCACTTTAATTACGTCCTCCTGGTACACCATTACCCCATAGGTTTCCTTCATCAGCGTATCCATCAGCGGATGGATGGCTTCGTACGTTCCACCATTCCGCACAGCATGAAAACGCTCAATGTAGGCGCGCATCATTCCCGATCGGGCCACACCCGGGCGGATGATGGAGCTGGCGGCTACCAGTGTGAGGTAGTCATCGCAACGGAGTTTGCCCAACAGCATGCGCATGGCGGGTGATTCCACATAAAAGCAGCCCATGGCCTTGCTGTGGCGCATCAGGTCTTTAATCTTTTCGTCTTTTTTGAAATCATGGAACCGATGGATGTCAACATCAATCCCTTGGTTTCTTTTCACGTGCTTCACCGTTTCCTTCAGGTGTCCCAACCCCCGCTGGCTTAAAATATCAAACTTAAAAATGCCCATGTCTTCCGCATTGTGCATTTCGAAATGCGAAACCGGGTAGCCTTTTGGGGGAAGTTCAAGCGCGGTATAGGCATAAATGGGTTTTTCCGTAATCAGTACTCCGCCAGCGTGGATGGAAATATTGGCAGGAAGATCTTTCATCTTATCGGCATACCGAAAAATCAATTCTGTGATGTGGTCGCGGTTTTTGAATCGATGGGGTTCTTCAACGATGGCATCAATTTCAGCCTTGGGTAAACCGAATACTTTTCCCAGCTCGCGTAACACCGATCTTTTCTGGTAGGTTACATGCGTGCCCAGCAGACACACATGATCCTGGCCGTATGTCCGGAAAAGGTAATCGTACACCTCATCGCGGTTGTCCCACGAAAAATCGAGGTCGAAATCGGGAGGGGAGGAGCGTTCCACATTCAAGAACCGCTCGAAGTAAAGATCAAGTTCAATGGGATCAACATTGGTGATGCCCAAACAATATGCCACTACACTGTTGGCTCCGCTGCCGCGGCCTACATATTCGAACCCGCGGTCTTTGGCAAATCGGATGAGATCGTATGCGATGAGGTAGTAGGCGCCAAAGCCTTTGCGTTTGATGATGTTCAGTTCGCGCTCAAAGCGTTCGCGCAAATCGGGGTGGCTCACGTCATAGCGACTTTGAAAACCTTCCCACGCATGGGTAACTAAAAAGTCCCAATCGGCCCGTATTGACCCCAATACCTTTTTTTTGTTTTTATCTTCTTTCAGATTGAAGTGGATGGAGCATTGATCCATGATTTTCTGTGTGTTCCGGATCAGTTCCGGGTAAGCACGAAAATGATATTTCAACTCTTCCTCCTTCATCATCACTTCTTCGGGGTGCGCCTGTTCGTGCTCAGGAAGTTTACTTAACAGCGTATTGTTATCGATGGCGCGCAACAGCCGGTGTGTGTTGAAATCGGTTTTAGTGGCAAAGGTTACTGGGTGAAGGATCACAAATTTTTCCAGGAATTCTTTTCGGGCGGTGTACAGAGCAAATTGGTTGAGTTGCTGCTTGCGTATACCCATGAATTCGTTTGTGCGTAATCGTTCAGGTTCTGTTTTTCCAAATGGATAGATGATGAAAGTGTTTTCGATTTCCGGGGCGTGCTCTGGCAGTTTTTTGTTTTCGCGGTTGTGATGGGAGAGAAACCGGTTGATTTTTTCGAAGCCGTTGTTGTTCTGCGCCAGTATGATGTACAATAATTCATGTTCGTTACGGCATTCAATCCCAACACCAATTTCCAACGCGTATGGATGTTCACCGGCAAATGGTGAGCCCGGTTTCCGTTCTTCGCACAGCCGCAGCATTTCAATGTACGAGGCGGTATTGTTGATTTCAGTGAGGATGAGTTTGTGTACACCGCACCTGCGGGCTTCTTCAAAGAGCTTGTCTACCGGCAGTGTGCCGTATTTGAAACTGTAGGCGGTATGGCAGTTGAGGAACATGCTACTGCCATTACAAGTTGGTATTTAGTATATTTGATCTATGATTATCACAATAAAAAAGGGGGCCACCAGGCCGGAGATTGAAAAAGCACTTTCGAAGTTGGAGAAACGCAAGCAAAAATCTTCGCTTAAAAAGTATTTTGGCTCGCTGAAGCGTGGCTTGGATGGGCTGAAGTATCAAAAAGAAGTAAGGCGTGAAAATTGATTTTTTAGCCGACACCAACATTCTTATCAATCTTCTTGAGGGGGATAAGCGTCTTATCCCATATACTGAAAAGCTATTTGCCGTTTCATTTGTATCAGAGATTGAACTGTTGGGGATGCCCGACATTACTCCCTCCCAAATTAAAATCTCTAAATCCCTGCTGAATGAATGTGTTCTTATTCCATACAGCGATGAAATAAAGGCAATTGCCATTGCATTAAAACAAAAAAGAAAGATAACATTACCGGATGCGCTTATCGCGGCAACCGGAATCCAGTATAATATTCCCATCCTAACCTTTGATAAAGGATTTTCTAAAATCCCAGGTATATCCTTACTATTGCTTGAATGAGATTTTTTTTTCATTTCACTGTGGCTGATTTGTGAGGGCACAAATCAGTTTATATTGGTTTGTGTTCTCACAAACCAATTACTTCCCAAAACATATATCCTTATAATGCATCCACTTTTTGCCATTGCGTACCAGTACGGTAATGCGATCGCATGGGAAATGCTGGTTGCTGTAGTTCAGCTCTTTCAGGTACGGCCAGCACTTTAAGAAATCTTCGGCAGACAAGTTTTTGGCAATGGTAATGTGTGGCGTGAAATCACGGTCCTCCTTCACCAGGTTTTCAAAAACCTCGCGGATCGGGTACTTGTTTACAATATCCATGTAAATGGTACGCTTCGAGCCGTTGTGAAATACATTGAAATCTTTTAGAAACACGTTGAAGGCTTCAAACGAAGCTGCCTTTTCTTCCACAAATTCAATCATGTCTTCAATATGCTCACCTGTATATTTGAATAGCGAGATGTGCGCTTTCGAAAAGCGGTCTTCAAAGTCGTGCCCGATCAGGTAATGCACATCATCTTTCAATACGGCCACATCGCTGGCAATGTGCCGGGGCGGGGCAATCATAAAAAACAATTCCTGTACAGGGCTCTGGGTTTTAATCGCTGCTGTTCTCATGGTTCGTGTTGTTTTCATGTTACGAACATAATCCCGGTTTTTGACAATTTGTGTCATTCTATTCTTCATCGCAAATTCCCTTTAAACATGTTCATCTCCATTCTAACCCTGCGGCTTACGCCAATGGTAGTGGCCCGTACCAGCTTCTCCGACCCGTGCTTGTGTTTGATCTTATCAATGGCTTCATACAAACGAATGCCTTCGGCTGTATCATCAAACAGACTGATTTGATGGTTGCCGTGTACCAATCCGCTTAAGCGCACGCCAACTAATCGGATCAGCATTCTGCGGTTATAAAGTTTGTCAAAGAGTTGCGTTACGGTGTGCAACAGTACATGGTCGGACGAGGTGTAAGGAATTTGAATCTGTTTGGTTTCCGTATCAAAATTGGCATAGCGGATTTTTACCGTAATGCACGAGGTGAGTTTTTTCTGCTCACGTAACTGAAACGCCACCTTCTCCACCATGGCGATCAAAATCGATTTCAGTTTTTTTACATCAATCGTGTCGTTTTCAAAGGTACACTCTGTTGAAATGGATTTCTGTTCGCTGTACGGCACCACGGGCGAATCGTCAATGCCGTGAGCTTTGTTCCATAACGAGATGCCATTCTTGCCAAAGGCACTCACTAAAAATTTCAACGGCATCTCGCGCAGCGTGGCTACCGTACGCACGCCCATATCATATAAGAAGGCCGAAGTTTGCTTCCCGATCATCGGAATTTTTTCTACGGCCAACGGAGCGAGAAAATCTTTCTCTTCACCGGCTGGTATTTGCTTTTCAGCATTTGGCTTAAACTCATTGGTAGTCACTTTCGACACGAGCTTGTTCACCGACATACCCAATGAAATCGACAGGCCACTTTCGTGCATAATTTTTTTGCGCAACTCTTTGGCCCATTTAAATGCACCAAAAAATTTATCCATACCGCTGGCATCAATGTAAAACTCATCAATCGATGACTTCTCAAACATCGGCACTGAGTTGGCAATGATTTCGGTAACCAGGTGCGAGTTTTTACTGTATGCTTCCATATCGCCCGAAATCACCAGCGCATCGGGGCACAGTTGCATGGCCAGGTACATGGGCATGGCCGAGTGCACCCCAAACCTGCGGGCCTCGTAGCTGCACGCAGCCACCACACCCCTGCGGCTCTGGCCGCCAATAATCAAAGGTTTTCCTTTTAGTTCCTTGTGCTTTTTGCACTCCACCGCCACAAAAAAGGCGTCTAAATCGAGGTGTATAATGTTTCTTTCCACAGTGCGATATTAACTAAAAATATTAGTATAAAGTTTTACTTTTAAACTAAATATTTTAGTTTTGTGATGTGCTTGCCATAGCGCGCTGGAATTGTAGGTAATCCCGTTTAACGCGGGACTACCTTCACATTCCTTTGTAGTTATTTTTGTGGAAGCCATTTATGATCGTCAATAGAAACCTCAAATATCTCCGCCTCAAGCACGAACTCACCCAAAAGCAGTTCGCAGAGAAACTAGGATTGAAGCAATCCGTTATCGGAGCATATGAAGAAGAGCGTGCAACCCCACCACTTGCTGTACTGTTGGATGTATCTGGTATATATAAAGTGAGTATGGATGTACTTACGCGAAAGAACTTAAGTAAGCTGCCTGAAAAAGAGTGGAAAACTCCATCAACTTCAAAAGAAGTGCTGGCCATTACTGTTGACTCTTCCGGGAAGGAGAACGTAGAACTTGTCTCACAAAAGGCATCTGCTGGTTACCTGGCCGGCTATCAGGATCCGGAATTCATAGCGGAACTTCCGAAAATTAATCTGCCGGTTCTGCCAAAAAATAAAACGTATCGAGCCTTCGAAATTCAGGGCGACTCCATGCTGCCCATTCAGCCGGGTTCTGTTTTGTTTGGTGAGTATGTGGAAAACCTGGACGTTGTAAAAAACGGAAAGCCCTATGTGCTGGTCACGCAACAGGAGGGTATTGTCTTCAAGCGCGTGTTCCGGTTTGACGATGATGATAGTAAACTTCTACTCGTTTCAGATAACCGACAATATGAACCCTATGCCATCGCGACTACGGATGTGTTCGAAATCTGGAGTGTGCGGGGCTACTACTCTGCTAAGCTTCCTGAAGGAGACAGCACGACCTCACCCTTAACCGAGCAACTGGCCTTGCAGGTGCTCAGGCTTCAAGAGCAGTTAAAGGGTGAAAGAAAGCGATAAATTCCTTCACTTTTTTCGTTGATCTTTTTGCCCTTCGTGGGTAAGGATTTTCTGTAGGGCTCACAAAGAATTTCTGTATTTTAAGGTTTTCATTTTTCGCTAATGATTGCCGTTATACAACGCGTTTCTTCCTGCTCAGTTGAAATTGAGAATTCTGTTAAGTCCTCCATTCAAAAGGGCTTGCTGGTACTGTTAGGTATTGAAGATGCCGATACCGATGAAGACATTGAGTGGCTGGCCAACAAAATTGTGAACCTGCGCATTTTTAATGATGCCGATGGCGTAATGAACGTAAGTGTGAAAGATGATGGTGGAGATATACTAGTGGTGAGTCAGTTTACGCTGCATGCCAGTACAAAAAAGGGTAACCGGCCTTCGTATATAAAGGCATCCAAGCCCGACTTTGCCGTTCCGATGTATGAAAAATTTGTTCAGGTAATCGGTGAGGTGCTCGGAAAGCCAGTGCATACCGGATCATTCGGAGCGGATATGAAAGTTGCATTGGTTAATGACGGCCCGGTTACGATAATTATCGACACAAAAAATAAAGTATGAAATACGCATGGTATCTTTTTGTTTGCTTTCCGGTTTTGTTGCAGGCACAGTATAAATACGGACTCACACCAGTTACGCTTCAACAATATCAACAACAAGTAAAAGCCAATCCTGAGAAAGAGCTCGTTAACCTGGCTGCAACCGTACCCGGAATTGTACTGGATATTCGCTATGCCACTACAAATAATTTTACAGGTGAGGTAATCTATGCCCTCCCAAGAGCCTATGCCCGTAAGCCGGTAGCGGAAGCACTCAAAAAAGCACAGGAGGAATTTTCAAGACATGGTGTCGGTATAAAAGTTTATGATGGCTATCGGCCGTATTCGGCTACGGTGAAATTTTATGAAGTGTACCGCGACACAACCTATGTGGCCTCACCCTACAAAGGTTCACGGCATAACCGCGGCTGCGCTATTGACATGACGTTAGTCGATTTAAAAACCGGTGAAGAACTAAAAATGCCCACCGAATACGATTCGTTTAAAAAAGAAGCCTGGCCAACTACTCCGGTAAAAGATCCGGTGATCAAAAAAAATCGGGATCTGATTATTTCTGTTATGCACAAGCATGGCTTTAAAGTCAATGCTTCTGAATGGTGGCATTTCGATTTTAACGGATGGCAGAAATTTGAAGTGATGGATATTGATTTTGAAAAACTTGAGTAGACATAAGACATAAGATGTAAGTATCAAGACAAAAGGAGATATTTACTAATCTTGCTACTTTCGTCTTACTACTTATGTCTGAAAACATGACCATCGAACAAGCTCAACAACAAGTCGATCATTGGATAAAAACCATTGGTGTGCGGTATTTCAACGAACTTACCAATATGGCCATGCTTACCGAAGAAGTAGGGGAGTTGGCGCGCATCATCGCCCGCAGGTATGGTGAGCAATCGGAAAAGGAAAGTGACAAGAATAAAGACCTGGGTGATGAAATGGCTGATGTACTTTGGGTGTTGATCTGTTTGGCCAATCAAACCGGTGTGAATCTTACAGAAGCATTTCAGAAAAACCTTGAAAAGAAGACGCAGCGTGATAAATTCCGTCACCTGCAGAATCCTAAGTTGAAAGATTAAATTTAGTCAGGTAGTTAGCAGTATTATGCTCGCACCAACTCTCCATCAACAAGTTTAGGAATGGTTTGGTATTGATCGGGCGTAAGGCAAAATTCAATATCCTTATGAATGTTGAGTCGATTGAGGCGCTTCACATGACTAGAATCTTTTAAAAAATCCACCATATCTTTTTTAGCGAGGTTATATAAGCGCTGTGCCGCAAGGGGTGCATCACAATCTGGTTCAACGTGATTTTTCAGATTTTCGACCAGTGCACCGGCAAACAGCGTGTCTTCTAAGTTTACTTTCCCTTTCCAGGCTGCACACACTACCAATACGCTATCTTCTCCTTTTTTCAAATATTCGGTAACAGCCGAAAGATTAAGAAATGACCCAATGATGATTTCCTTAGCACCTTGCGATTTGGCAATTGCCTGCGTGCCGTTGGTTGTGGTAAAAGCAATTTTTTCCCCTTTCAGGTTATCAGCCATATATTCAAAAGGAGAGTTACCAAAATCGAATCCTTCAACTTTTTCGCCATTTCGTTCTCCTGCGGTAAAGTAATTTTTAGATTTCATGGCCCTGCATTCTTCCAGATTGGCAAATGGCCGGATGCTTTGCACACCGTGAGCTAAAGCTGTAACCATACACGATGTGGCACGCAGAATATCCACCACCACAACGGTCCGGTCGTTTACAGGGTACAGGTGCATTAAATCCGGACTAAGACAGACATCAATTGTCTTCATATTGTCAGAACTTTGATTTGATTGATATTGATGATAATCATGATGGAATAAATTTCTTATTCTGAAGTCGATGAAATTCAAGTTTCGTGTTTCCGAAATTAATAAGTAAACCTACTTCCAGGTTATATGCCTCCAAATAATTAATGGCCTGTGCAAGATGAACAGGTTCTAGCTTGATCAATGCTTTTATCTCTACACTTATTTTATCCTCAACTAAAAAGTCAACCCTGCGTGTGCCAATATGATTTTCTTTGTAAAAAATGGGCATTTCATATTCACGTTCGTGTGTAATGTTTTGTAGGTTGAACTCTAAACTTAAAGCTCGTTGATAAATTACTTCCTGAAATTCGTTACCTAAGATATTATGAACCTCCATGACACAACCAATGATTTTTCCTGTAAGTTCGGAATATTTGTATTCAGGTTTTATCATGCAGAATCAAACATATCACACCGATCATGGTTCAGACGAAGGGGGTCTTGCAAACTTCAGCTTTTAACGCTCTACCCCGAACATCAATAAATATCTCGCTACCAGGTGATGATAATTCAGGAGTAACGTACCCCAATCCAATACCAATCCCAAGCATGGGCGACATGGTTCCGGATGTTACTTTACCGATGGTGTTTCCTGTAGCATCTTTAATTAAATAGTCGTGGCGCGGGATGCCCTTGTCAATCATTTTAAACCCAACCAATTTTTTCTTTACACCCTCTTCCTTTTGTTTTTTGATGTTGCCCGCATTGGTGAAGTCTTTCGTGAATTTTGTAATCCATCCCAAACCTGCTTCAAGTGGTGATGTTGAATCATCAATGTCATTGCCGTACAGGCAAAAGCCCATTTCCAGACGCAATGTATCGCGCGCTCCTAATCCGATTGGTTTGATGTCAAATTCTTTCCCCGCTTCAAAAATGGCATACCATACTTTTTCAGCGTGATTCTTATGAACATAAATCTCAAAGCCACCCGCACCGGTGTAGCCTGTGTTAGACATAATCACATCAGGTACACCTGCAAATTCGCCAAGCGCAAAGTGGTAGTATTTGATGGTACTTAAATCTGTCTTGGTTAATTTTTGCAATGTGGGTACCGCTTTGGGGCCTTGCACGGCAAACAGGCAGATGTCATCGGAAATGTTTTTCAGATCTGCGCCTTGTGTATTGTGTTGACTGATCCAGTTCCAGTCTTTATCTATGTTGCCGGCATTTACCACCAGCAAGTAATCTTCATCTTTTATTTTATATACGATCAAGTCATCAACAACTCCGCCCTTATCATTCGGAAGACAAGAGTACTGTGCCTGACGATCTACCAGTTTGGAGGCATCGTTGCTGGTTACACGTTGAATCAAATCGAGCGCCTTAGGGCCCTTAACGGTAAACTCACCCATGTGTGATACATCAAAAACGCCTACGCCTTTACGCACCGTCATATGTTCTTCAATATCGGACGAATAACGCACTGGCATGTTGAATCCGGCAAATGGAACCATTTTAGCGCCCAGGTTTACATGTAAATCGTTAAGGGGAATTTGTTTGATATCCATTTGGAGTAGTTAGTAGTTAATAAAAATTCCTGACCTAAAGTCAGATCTTACAAGTTGTCGGGGCGACTGGATTCGAACCAGCGACCTCTTCGTCCCGAACGAAGCACGCTACCGGGCTGCGCTACGCCCCGAATGATTTTCTAGTGATGAAATATTGGCCATATTCTTTTAAGATATAGCCTTTATTTCTGTATTTCTTTAATAAAAGCTCAAATCTATTAGCTTCCTGCTTTGATCCAAATTCCCGCAAAAAAATTAGTTGCCAAGGCCCTTTGCTTTTTGTTGACTTGTTTTGGCCGACATTATGTTCATACAATCTTCTTACTGGATCATCGCTATGGCCATAATACCATGATTGATTTTTTATTGATTCTATGATATAAGTAAAGCAGGACATCTTTATTTAGGAACCAGCAACCTCCCCGACTTGTCGGGGCACGCTACCGGGCTGCGCTACGCCCCGAAAGTGGGGCAAAAGTAAACCATCCAGAACAATTTTAAAATGACGTAATTCGGTACTGTAACCTTTTTGGCTCTGCCCGGTAACTAACACGAAACTTGACAAAAAGCATTGATTTGATGAGCGATGAAACCCTCATGGAGGCTGTAAAAAACGGCAACCTTCAGCAAGCTTCTGTGCTTTTTGACCGCTATAACAAGCGGATTTTCAATTTTCTGGCCCGTATGACAATGGATCGGGACCTGGCGGAAGACCTGACGCAGAACGTGTTTTTGCGTATCATTAAATACCGTGGAAGTTACCGGGAAGGCATGCGGTTTCAGTCATGGATTTACCAGGTGGCCCGCAATGTGTTTTCTGATCACTATCAGGTTGCCAAAAACAAAACCTCGGGTTTTGTAGATGTTGAAAAAATGGGTGATACGATCATGGATTCGTACGAAAGTCATGAACAGGATGAGCGCGAGAAGTTACTGCACAAATCATTGGCGATGCTTAATGATGAACAACGTGAGCTTCTGGTGCTTACCCGGTTTCAGCAAATGAAGTACGAAGAGGTGGCCGTAATTATGGACACCACCGTAGCAAACGTTAAAGTGAGAGTACACCGGGCCCTTCAAAAATTAAGGGAACATTACTTTCAACTGGAAAGGATATGAATATGGAACAGGAAAAATTAGCAAGCAGGATCATTGATTACATCGGTGGAAAGCTAAATGAAACCGACAAGCAATTGATTGAGCAGGAACTTGTGAAAAGTTCCGAGGCCTACAAACTATATGAGCAGTTGAAGGAAGTGATGCAGGTGATGGATAGTTCTAAAGAACTTGAGCCCTCTGCAAAACTTAGAAATGATTTTGAAGCGTTTCTAAGGGCTGAAACTGAGCAGGGTAAAAAATCAAAAACAGTTTTTTTCTCAACGACCTGGTATAAGGTAGCTGCGGCAGTAGCATTGTTGCTTGTTGGTGGTGGAACTGGCTATTGGATCAGCCAGCAGAATAGGCAACAAAACGAGTTAATGGCGCTGCAAAAAGAAATAGAAGAAACCCGTAGGTTGGTTCTTGCGCAGATGAACAACGATCAGTCGGCCAGTCAGCGTATGCTTGGTGTTATGGCAGCCTATGAATCGGTGCAAGCTAATAAGCCCGATGATGAAATTGTGGAGGCGCTTGTAACCTCCATGAATACGGACAGTAACAGTAATGTGCGGTTGGCAGCAGTTGAAGCATTAAGCAAGTTTGCTGCTGAAGAAAAGGTGCGAAAGGCTTTGATCGAATCCCTATCAAAACAAAAGGATCCAGTGGTTCAGATTGCATTGATTCAACTGCTAGTGCAAATTAAAGAAAAGGATGTCATGAAATCCTTAAAGCAAATTATTGACGATGAACAGTCGTTGCCTGCTGTGAAAGATGAAGCACACGCAGGAATTTTCAAGCTATCCTAGAAACATTCGCGATGTATTTATAAATGTTTACTTATTTAACTCTTTAAAAAATGAAAAAGCAAATCGTAGCAATAGCATTATTAATAATCTCAACAGGTGTTTTTGCCCAGGAGTTTAAATTACCTAAAACTTCAGGTAAGTTGTTGATCAGTGAAGTTAACAACGTCACTATTGAAGGATATGACGGAAAAGAAATTGTATTTTCCTCTATGGATGGAATTAAAGAAAAGGATTCACGTGCACAAGGCTTGCGTGCAGTAAGCGCCATGGGGTTAGAGGATAACACAGGTATTGGTTTATCCGTGCAAGACAAGGGCAACACGGTAGAGGTGTATCAAATGAAAAAAATGGATGGCCCGAAGGTAAAAATTATGGTGCCAAAAGGTGTAACCGTATCGTATTCGCACACTTCACCTTATGGCAGTAATATCAGGTTTAAAAACATATCGAATGAAATTGAAGTATCAACGGTTCACAACAGTGTTCATTTGGATAATGTAACCGGTCCTTTGGCAGTCAAAACCGTTCATGGAAGTATTGATGTGATTTTTGGCAGTACTATTAACAACCCGATATCCATCGTATCTGTACATGGTCCAGTGGACGTAACCATTCCGGTATCAACAAAGGCCAACCTGTCCATGACCACCAGCTATGGTGAAATGTTTGTTGATCCGTCCATCAAAATCGAGTTTGAAGATCAGGGTGAATGGAAAAAATATGGCTCCAATAAGGTTAGTGGAAAATTGAATGGTGGGGGGCTGGATATGAAACTCTCCTCCACACACAATAGTATCTACCTGCGCAAGAAGTAATCAATAGTTTTAAGGCATCCTTGAACACTGATCTTGTAGAAGTGTTCAAGGATGACCTGGACTTTTAACCCACAACAGTTATGAAAATGAAACTTTTACTGGGGCTGATAGTTCTCAGCGGACCGTTGTTTGCCCAAACTAAAATTGAAAAAGTAATTCCGGTTCAAGGCAGTCAGAAGCTGGAACTTTATTTCGATTATCCCGAACTTATAAAAATCCAAACGTGGGATCGAAAAGAAGTAATGATAAAAGGAGAGGTGAGCATTAACAAAGGTGAGAATGACGAAGCCTTTGAGCTAATCACCTCCACAAAGAATAATTTGGTTTCAGTTACCTCCGAACTTAAGGATAAGGAAAACCTGCCAAAACGAATTATTATAAAAAAGGGAGAAATGGAATATGTTTTCAAAGCCAAGGATTATAAAGATCCTGAGGTGAAAAAATTCCTGGAGGAGAATGGAGGTAACTATACCTATATGTCCTCCGGTATAATCAGGGAAATAAAGCTGGAAATTTTTGTTCCGACTGGTATGGAAACAACCGTAGAAGCGAAATATGGAATAGTTGAAATTTTAAGTTTTAATGCTCCCCTGAAGGTTACGGCCACGTATGGCGGAGTAGATGCAACCATAAACTCACGTTCAACAGGTGAACTGATTGCACGTACACATTATGGAGAAATACTTACCAACCTTGATCTGCCTTTCGACTCGTCAAAGGATACAGACTCAGGTTACAACAAATGGACACAGGTTTCTGCAAAAGCGGGGAATGGCCCACGTTATATGCTTGAGTCAAAGTACGGAAAGGTGTATCTCCGTAAACCCTGATTAAAGAAAGTATTTCTTACTCCAGGTGAAACTGACTTGTAAAAGTCAGTTTACATTAGGAGTATTGCTTCATGCTTAGATTCATTTCTACAAGTACGGCTTTAGCATTAGCTTTTTCAGTATTTGCACAGACAAAAAATATTGTCACCAGTGAACAAACCTGGCTAGGGTATTTCAATCAAACCCGGCTTACCAATAAATCTGGGCTTTGGCTCGATTTACATGCACGGTTAACCGATGACTTTGCCGAGCGAATGAGTCAGGATATAGTCAGGCTAGGGTATGTCTACTATCTCCACGATAATGTGCGGTTGGCTGCAGGCTATGCTTACATCACAAATTTCTCAGGAAATGATGATGTTCCCAACCTGCATGAACACCGACCCTGGCAACAAATACAGTGGTATGACAAGAAGAAGTACTTTAATATGATGCAATATCTTCGGCTTGAGCAACGATTTAAGGAATATCTTTTGAATGGTGAAGTTGCTGACAACTACCAGTTCAACTATCGGATACGCTATAACATGTCGCTTACCATACCTTTACGATCTGGAGGAGTAGGACCCAAAACACCCTTTATTTTTTTAAGTGATGAAGTGATGATTAACTTCGGGGAAGAGATTATTAATAACTATTTTGATCAGAATCGTTTTTTTGCAGGTTTTGGCTACCAGTTTACCAAAAGCTTAAATGCACACCTCGGGTATTTGAATGTTTTTCTGGAGCGACCTTCCGGAACGGACTTTATTAATACACATGCTATTCGGTTGTTTGTATTTCATAACCTTGATCTCCGGAAGGAAAAGTGAGATACAGGCCTAATAAAATTTTCAGCCTGTTAAAATTCCCCTATCTTCACGCCCGATTTTTTAAACTATTCTATGGCACTACTGGAGAAGCATCTTATTGTAAAGAAGTCATCGTTACCCAATGCCGGTAAGGGTTTGTTCACTAAAGTGGCCATCCCTAAAGGAACCCGTATTGTTGAATACAAGGGCAAGATTACCACCTGGAAAGAGGTGAAAGATGATGATGGTAAGAACGGCTATATTTTTTACGTAAAACGATACCATGTTATTGATGCCTGGAAAACTGAACGCCACTTAGCGCGTTATGCCAACGATGCCAAAGGTCTTTCAAAAATCAAGGGCATAACCAACAACTGCGATTATATTACGGATGGCCTGAAGGCTTATATTGAATCAAAGAAGAGTATCCCTGCCGGAGCTGAAATTTTTGTGGATTACGGTCCCGACTATTGGAAGACTATCCGCGAAAATATAACGCTGGCCAAAAAGGAAAAGCGTATTGAAAAGAAGA
Source organism: Flammeovirgaceae bacterium UBA2366 (assembly GCA_002344065.1). Taxonomy (GTDB): domain Bacteria; phylum Bacteroidota; class Bacteroidia; order Cytophagales; family Cyclobacteriaceae; genus UBA2336. The sequence continues at coordinate 77,107 of DDTK01000003.1, read as the reverse complement.
CTAAGGGAAAAAAGAAAAAGCATTATAGACGCAAAACTGCTAAGCGGGTTGACACCCATCATGCGCATTAAGCCTCTTATTGATTTACTTTCTTACTTTTAATTTTTCTGCTTCCTCTATTGCACTGGCTGCATAAACATCAAAGCCAACGCGTGCAGCTTCAGCAGCGTATGCAATCCATAAACGATAGGAAGTATTGTTAAGCTGAACAGCCTCCGCTAAAATAGAATAGGCTTTCATATCATTTTGTGAATGGGCTTTGAAATACCGGGCTGCAGCAATAGTACCTTCTTCAAAAAACGGGTTGTAGTTAGCTAGTAGAGTGTAATTTTTCCTTGCTGCCAGGGTATCGCCTTTGGCTTCTGACACCAAAGCCTGGTAGAGGATTTTTTCAAGCTCCTGTTTCTTGTCAAATTCAACCCCTTCATTCAAACGGTTGGTTAATGCATTTACATCGCCACGCGAAGCCAGTATCAATAATTCAATATGTTTTTGCTTTTCAACAAGTTCTTTATCCTGAACAGGAAGGCCACTGGTTTGGGTGAGGTACCGTATGGCAGTTTTAGTGTGTGTCATGTCAAACTGACGTTCGGCCATTTCTAATAGCGATGAAACTTTTAAATCATTATCCAGGATCGTGTTAACAAGTCTTTCAAATAATACAGTATCGGAAACGCCAATGCGGTATCTGCAGAACTGATATTTCTCCAGGTCATTAAGGTCATCGATGCTGGAGGCAGTGAGTACCCTTTTTAGTTGCCTGCCAATCTCTCTGATATTTTCATTTTTATGCAGTAGGAGTGAATCAGCTGCTACTCTTGCTTCGGGCAGGTACCGCGCCTCAGCCAAAGCAATTGCATTGTAAAGCCTGGCATCTTTATAATCGAACTGCACAGCGTAGTCAAAACTTTGAAGGGCAAGTTCTGGACAACCCTGCTCAAGGGCCCAAAGCCCGGCAATGTAGTTGAATTTTCCCTGCATAATCTGACTGAGATAAGCCAATTCACTCATGATGGATAGTGCACGGGTTACATTGTTCTGGTAATAATAGGCCTGTGCAAGTGATGCCTTTAAAGCTTCCTGATAGTCGAGGTTTACGGAGTCTGTTACCAGCTCATGGATACGGTGTAGTGTTGTTGTATCTAATTTTGTTAAGGAGTGTACCAGGTAGTTGTTCAACAATGTAGCTGATGCAAGATCCAGTTTTTTCGAAGCAAACAGGTTGACAGGATAATCGAAAGGTTGTTGTTGAAGCCTTGCCACTGCCAATGCATTGCTTAAGGTTAGCGCTTCATGTGTGTCGAACTGACGTACCAGTGAGTCTGCTTGAATGGGTAAATATTCTTGCCCAATAAGCCCCAGTATATTGGTTTCAGCTGCTTGTTTTGATTGTTTGTAACTACGGGCGGCATCAAAGAAGAATATGGCTGAATCAAGTTTATGGATTTTGGAGTAGGCATAGCCCAAATTGTTTTCAATAATGCCATTGCCAGGAAATTTCTTTAATGCTTCCAAAAAAGCTGAGATGGATTCAAATGTTCTTCCTTCAAGCATAACCAGGTTGGCATCGTTAACGAGCGAGAAGGGAGTAGGTCTTTTATCGTTGGCCAGTTCATAATGATTATGGGCTTTGGCAACATTATTTTTTTGTGCTTCAATTTTGGCTAATGCGTAGTTGGATCGATTGTTTTGAAAGCCATACCTGCGCCCTTGCTGATAGTACGCTTCTGCAAGAATGGGCTTGTCTATTAACTCATATAAATCGCCCAGGTGATTATAAAACCCCGACACACCATGATACACGAGATCCCGCCAATTGGAGTAGAAAACGAATGCCATGGTGGCGATCAGGCCGGCAAACCGAAACGTAAAGTATGGCATCCGGGTGGGCTTGTACAAAACTTTCCAGGCGTTAAGATTTTCCGCCATCATAACAATGAAATTGGAAACTATGTAAATCAAAAAAATGGCACCATAACCAATGTGGCTGAAAATAATGGCGCTGCGAACAATACGAATGGCCGGATCATTATGATTTCCCAGCAACAAGCCACCCGTAAGGAATGTAATGGACGTCAGGGCAACAATGAAATATGCCCCAAAGGGGTTGAACTTAACTATATTATCATACAGCGTTTCGCGATGCTGGAAACCCCAGATACCCAGCACGGCTGAAATGGTAAGCAGAAGATAGAAATTGATGTAGAGAAAATCCCAGTTGATAAGTTTTGCTTCGTGCATGTAGGCAAATACCAGGTTTACCATATACACCATGCTGATGATGGAGAAATGCCTTAGACTTTTTGACGATGAGGTGCCAGAACTGGTGATATAAACAAACGATGCAGGAATTTCATGGGCCACCATCAGGATGAATATCAAGGTCAGGATTAATCCAGGCACATACGCTGTTACCGCCAGGTGCAAAAACGGGTAGTCAACACCCGAAAAGAAATGAATGATAAATCCGGTGATAACAGTTAGTAGTAAGAAAATTATAAATCGTAACAGAAACGCTGTTGATGGCCGGAGAATGTTGAAATAGAATGCAGGAAGAATAAAGGCGGTAAGAATTATTATGGGAACTATCCGGCCGGTTAATCCAAAAAGTTGGAGTACCTCAAGCCGTAGGCTAACCATGAACAGAATGAATAGGCCCATGCCTACGAAGTACCAAAACCTTTCCAGTGTGGTGATAACACAAAGAATAATCAGGCTGCACAAAACGGTTCCAACCAAAAAAATGTAGGAAGCTGTGATGTTGGGTTGTATGGTGCTACCATTGAAATACTCAAAGGTGAGGTAGGATTCAATGGGTATTGATAGTTCGAAATTACCAACATCGAAGGAGTGACTGACAGTTTCAATGGTTTCCTGTTGGTGATAGGTGTTCCAGCTTAAAACGCTTTCGGCACCTTTGCCATAACCAAACCAAAGAAAGAGTATGGAAAAAATTAAGACTGTCCCCAGTATATAACCGATAACCCGGTAATCAAGCGACCAACTTTTCCAAAACCAACGTGATTGCATAGCTATTAAAGTGGCTGAAAAGCTACTCAATTACTTTGGGTACACTAAAATAATCGCCAGCTTTTTTAGGTGCGTTGTGAAGCGCTTGTTCATGTGTAAATTTATTTTCTGCCTTGTCTTCGCGGAAAGCATTGACTTCGGTACTCATGGTAGTAAGAGGCTCTACACCGGTAGTATCTACCTCATTTAATTTCTCAACCCAGGTAATGATGGCACTCATATCGGCCATTGTCTTTTCAGCATCCTGCTCATGCACTTCAAGCCTGGCCAGGTGGGCGATTTTATCCAAAAGTTCACGCGTGATTTTCATACAATATGCCTGTTCAATTCCTGTTCAATGATGGTGCGTACACGTTCTTTTAAGTCGCTAACATCCTTTGCGGTCATCCCCAACGTCTCCACCGGTTCATGAATAATCACTTTAATGGGCTTCCATCGGATCAGGAATTCTTCCGGAGGTAAAATTATCCAATTATTAGGCAAGGTTACGGGTACAATGGGAATTTGTTTTTCAATGGCGATCCGAAAGGCACCATCTTTAAAAGCCCCCATAACAGGTTCTCCTTTTGTTACAATGCCACCCTCAGGATAAATGACCAAACTTTTTCCTTTATCGATAGCCTTTAAGGATTTTTTAAATGTTCCTGATCGACTTTTCAGATCTTGGCGATTCACCGTAATGTGTAGCTTACGGTACATAAACCCGAATAGCGGAATATGCTCCATGTCATTCTTGCCAACGAATATGCTGTTGTGCGGATTTAGTCCCATTACCGGTATATCGGCATACGAAAAATGATTCGGACAAAAGATGTATGATCGTTTTGGGTCAAGGTTGCCTAATACCTCAACCGACCATGGCATAACGGTTAAAGAAAAAAACGCATAGGCCCACCAACGATTGATCATACCAACCAATTTGAATTTTTTAGGAAATAGAATGGGTATGAGGAAGAGAAAGAAGAAAATAAGAAAGAGTAATGAAAACACCATGATTACATAGCCGGTGTAGATAGCTCTGATTATTTTCATTTCAGAAAAGAAGAAAAAAATTATTGCCGGTTGATGCCATCGGGCCGTGGAACAATAATCAAGTCACGCTGGCGGCCATCAATATACCGAAAGCCGGTTTCATCAAAGTAACCATCTTCTTCCAATTGAATGCGAACTTCTTTTTTCCATTCGATGACATAGACAGAGGCGTTGAGTTCAATCGAATAGGCTGTATTGTAATGCAACGGATAATCACCTGTGTAAGGAACACCACCTTGCATATCCCACATACCGATGGTGGTACCAGCAGCATGTCCGTGAAATCCGATGGGGTGGGTATAAATGGAAGGCGTGATACCCTGATCAATAGCCTGCTTGCGCGACTCAGCTAACACCTGGTTACCGGTTTTGCCTTCTTTAAAATTACTGGTAAGAATATCCTGAAGTTTGTTTCCACGGGCAAAAGCTTTTTTTAGGTAATCAGGCGCATCGGTTTCATCAGGTTTTAATATATACGCGTGCTGTTGCGTGTCTGTGTTGAGCCGTAAGTACGTAATTCCAAAATCTACATGGAGCAAATCGCCAGGAAGAATAACATAGGGCTGAGGTCGCTTGCTGAAAATTGCTTCGGACTCATTACGTTGTATGGAAACACTGGGTTGAAACCAGGTATCCAGTTTCAGCGCTTTAATTTTTTCCCGGTACCACCATACCACATCTTCGGTAGTGGTTATGCCAGGGTGAATTACTTTATCTGAAAATCCTTCCGCAATAATATCATGTGCAATACGGCATATTTGCTGGTAGATAATCATCTCGCGTTCCGTACGTGTTTCCAACCAGCCAACGGCCAATTTTTCTGCGGAAGCAACATGGCTTTGAAATTTCTTTGAGAGGGCCTTGATCAGTTTTTGGTGATGCGAATAAGTAAGTCCATCGGCATGACCATAGTAATCAGAAAAGTTAAGACCGATCTTTTTAGGATTTCGTTCTTCAATAATCTTAGCCAATTGTGCCCATTGGTCGGGTTGCGAGTCGGGATCCCATGAGCGTTTGAAAATTTTTCCAACATCGTACCGCGAAACGGCCAGGCATTCAATTCCTTTCTCGGCACCCTGATCGAACATAACCAGCATGGTCGTTCTGCGCGCAGCAAACCAGGTGGCGGGTAAAAATGTACGGATTACCGGATCTTCATTATACTCACTGCTAATGACTACCCACATGTCGAATCCTTCCCTGCGCATGAGTTTAGGTAGCACCGTACGGATGCGGTCTTCTAATAACTCGTCAATTACTTTTGCCTGTTCGCGTTGCGAAAGAATTGCCGGGTACTGTGCGAATGTCGTTGTAGTAAATAAAAAGAGTAAATAGCAGAATAGCCGCATAAGTAGTAAGGGTTCAATGGTTAAATCTAAAATCTAAAGTCTGGAATCTAAAATCGCAAAATGCATCGTTCATTTTTAAGTATTTCCTGTGCCCGTTCAACTTCAATATGCGATTTCGCATCGTCCATTTTTTCACGCACGGCATTTTTTATTTCCTTCATGCGCATGGCTTCAATAAAGCGTTTAACATCTTCCTGATTCTCCAAAATGAGTTTGGGTACCGGGGTCGGCTTATCATTGTCATCTTTGGCTACCATAGTGAAAAATGATGAATTGGTATGTTTTACGGCATGTGTCTTTACGTTCAAAGCCTCAACACGAATGCCCACCACCATGGAAGAACGTCCTACATAATTAACTGACCCGTGTAAAGAAACCAATTCGCCTACTTCAACAGGTTGTAGAAACTCAACCTTATCAACGGTAACGGTTACACAATAGGTACTGGAGTGTTTACTGGCACAAGCATATGCCACCTTATCCATTAACGATAACAGAATACCCCCATGTATTTTTCCACCAAAGTTGGCATAAGCGGGTATCATTAATTCGGTAATGGTAGTTTGCGAATAGCGGACGGGCAACGCTTCATCAATCATAACGGAAATATATTAGTATGCTCAAGATAAAGGAATCCTGAAAATCCTCCTATTCCGATGGTATATTCGTTCGGTGATGAAGTTTCTTACTCAGGATATTGAAGCGAATGAGCATAGCTGATGCCGTTAGTGTAAGTCCGATAAGCAGACCAAACCAAATGCCGTTAGCACCATAGTTTAGGGTAAAGCCCAGCCAGTACCCTAACGGCAAACTGATTACCCAATAGGCAACAAAAATCATTAGCGATGGAATTTTTACATCCTGTAAACCGCGCAAAGCACCCGCACACACTACCTGTAAGCCATCGGATAGTTGGAATAACCCTGCAATAATCAGCAAAGGGGCGGCTGTTGCTATTACAACCTGATCGTCAATGTAAAGGGCGGGAAGTTGATACCGCCAGACGATAAAGGCAATCCCCCACACCGTCATTAGCATCAAGCCCATGCCGATAAGTGTGAATGCAGCCGTGCGTAACATCGGGACATCTCGCTTTCCTAAATAATTACCAACCCGTATGGTTGCTGCAGCGCCTAAACCTGAGGTTGTCATGTAGCTGATGGTAGCGAGGTTTATGGCAATTTGATGCGCGGCCAACGTATTGGTACCCAGCCAGCCCATCATAATAGCCGAGAATCCAAAGGCACTGACTTCAAAAATAAATTGGATACCTGCGGGTATACCGATGTGAAGCATTTTAACAATTAGTTGACGTGAATAGTTGCCGAGAGAAAAACCTGCGCGGTAGTCCGTAAATTTTTTTCCATAATAAATATATGCTGCCATGCAGAGCCCCATCAATACACGGGCGATCAAAGTAGCCCATCCTGCACCATTTAAGCCTAGCTCAGGGAAACCATATCTTCCATAGATCAGTAAGTAATTAAGCAGGATATTAATCAGGTTACATACGATGACAATAATCATGGCCATGCGCGTACTGTGCAGCCCCTCTCCGAACTGACGATGCGTTTGAAAGACCATGAAGGGAAGAATGGAGAAGGAGATAATCTGTAAATAGGGGATAGCCAGGTCAACAACTTCTTCCGGTTGTCCGGCAAAATACAAAAGAGGTTGCGTAAGAAGTATGATGGCAACAAGCAAGACTCCCGCTACCATATTGATGATAAAACCATGTCGAAGAAGATCAACGATCATCGATTTATCTTTCCTTCCATCAGCTTCGGCCACGAAAGGTGTGATGCAATATGACACGCCAATACCAAAGGTTAGAAGCAACATAAATACAACATTGGCTAACGATGATGCCGCCAGCGGTGTTGCTCCTGTTCGTCCAATCATAATACTGTCGGCAACACCCGTCATTACCTGGCCCAGCATGCTGATCATAACCGGATAGGCTAGCAGGAAATTTGTTTTATAATGTTGCCGGATGGTCATTGTGGATTCAAACGTGAGCCTGCAAAGATGAGTGTTTCATACCGGACTATAGATTTTTTAGTCTGGCAATTTTTAGTAGTCCCGCAACACTTATGCTGTCGGTAATTTCTCCATTCATCGCCATCGCAACAGCTTCCTTTAGTGAGAGCTTCTTTACCACCAGGTCTGCTTCAGTTTCTTCGCGGTCATCTTCGCCCGGTATCAGGTCTTCGGCCAAAAAAACAAAACCCTCTTCATCGGTAACCGAATTGGAGGTGTGTATGCGCATCAGTAATGTCCACTTGTTGGCTGTGAGTCCGGTTTCTTCTTTGAGTTCGCGTTTGGCAGCCTCCAGCGGTTCTGTGTCCATGGCGCCACCACCCTCAGGAATTTCCCAGGAATACTCATTTAATGTATAACGGTACTGACCAACCAGCCAGGTGTTGCCGTTTTCATCCACCGGTATTATGCCAATCGCTTTGTTTTTGAAATGAACTTTTCCATAAATGCCTTTTCCACCTGAGGGATTGAGCACATCATGTTCTGTTACTTGTATCCATTTATTGTTGTAGACTTCACGGGTTGCAAGGGTTGTCCAGGGATTGTGATTCATAATTGATACTTCATAATTCAGGTCCAAGATTCAAAATTATATTGATAAATGACCGGGAACCTTGAATTTTGAATGTTGAATATGGACTTTTGGGTACCCTATGCCCAGACTCCGTTCGTCCTTTACAAAGCATTTGATAGAAGCCGGTTGCGATGAAGCCGGCCGGGGTTGTCTGGCTGGGCCTGTTGTGGCGGCAGCTGTTATCCTTCCGAAGAAATACCGGCATAAATCTTTAAACGATTCCAAGCAACTTAGTCATGAGGAGCGCTTTCGTATTCGCGAGGATATTATTCGGGATGCGGAGGCTTGGGCTGTGGCAGAAGTTTCGCACGAAGAGATCGATGAGATTAACATATTGAATGCTTCTTTTAAGGCCATGCACCTGGCGGTGGGGCAGCTCACCATCCGACCTGAGTTATTGTTGATTGATGGCAACCGGTTTAAGCCGTACAGAGAAATTCCGTTTGAATGCATAGTTAAAGGTGATGCAAAATATTTTTCGATAGCCGCGGCCAGTGTATTGGCAAAAACCTATAGGGATGAGTTGATGCAAAAACTGGCGGTGGAATTTCCGGGTTATGGATGGGAAACAAATGTTGGTTACCCTACACCGGCTCATCGCGATGGAATTAAGTTGTTGGGAATAACTCCGTACCATCGTAAAAGCTTTCAACTGCTGCCAAGCCAGCTGGAATTATTTTCAGAAGAGAATGCTTATGGAAACTGAAGTCTCCAATCAGCAACATACTTGTAAAACATGTCAAAACACATTTCCGGGTGTGTATTGCAATCGATGTGGGGAGAAAGTTATTGACCCTAAGGAAAAATCGTTCCGGTATTTTCTTGGCAATGTTTTCAATGCGATCACCTTTGTAGATAGCAAGTTTTATCGATCATTGAAATTGATGTTGCTGAAACCAGGCTTTGTTTCATCACAGATTATTCAAGGTATCCGCACTCCTTATATTAAGCCGATATCTATGTTCTTCATCGTTAACCTTCTTTATTTTTTGATGGCAAGTTCGGATACCTATAACACAAGGCTTGATTCACAACTGAATCAGATGCCATATAGTAAGGTGGTGAGAGGTATTGTGGAACAAAAGATCGAGAAAGAAAATATTTCTCTGGATGTATTCCGAGTTCGATATGAACAGCAATCAACCAGTCTTGCTAAACTTATGCTGATTGTATTTGTGCTGTTTACAGGAGTATTCATTTTGTTTCTTAATATGAGAAAGAAGCTGTACTTCTATGATCATTTAACGGTTTCGCTTGAATTTAATGCCATGTTCATTTTTATCGGTAATGTAGTCTTACACTGGTTTATGTTTTTATTGATAAAATTCATTTCATGGATGGGTATTTCACTTGATCAGTATTTGACTGATCCTGTGTATACATCCATTGCCGTTATCATTGCTATGACGATACTTTACTTTATGCAACGAAGAGTTTATCAGGACTCCGTAGTATGGAGCTTGGTAAAAGCGCTGGCTTTTATTCCTTGTTTAGCCATGTCAATTATTGCCTACCGGGTTATTTTGTTTTTTGTAACCATATTAACGGTATAATACCTGCCGATGAACTTGATTACCTTCAAATTGGTTTGATGTACTATGTGTCTCATTTTTATTTCTTTAAACAATCACCCAGCGTATAAACTTATAGTTGCTGCTAACCGGGATGAGTTTTATAAGCGCAAAACAGCCCCTGCACATTTCTGGGAAGATTATCCGCACCTTGTTGGTGGCCGTGACCTGGAAGCTAACGGCACCTGGTTAGGGATGTCCAAAGGCGGAAAGATAAGTATGGTTACCAACTACCGGGATCTCAGAAACTTAAAACCGGTAGCGCCATCGCGCGGGCAATTGGTTTCTGACTACCTGCTGAATGGTGACAAGCCGGATGAGTACTTACAAGCTATTGCAAAACAAGGGCATAAGTATAACGGATTCAACCTGGTGGTCGGCTACCCTGACGAATTGTATTACTACTCCAATTATAAAGAAGGCATTGAGCGTGTACCGGAAGGTATTCATGGGTTGAGCAACCATTTATTCAATACCCCTTGGCCAAAGGTTATTCGGGGAAAGGAAAAATTTGCTAATGCGATTGAAAGTACGATTGTTGATCCACAAGAGCTTTTTGATTTGCTTTACGATGAACAGATAGCACCCGATGAACAATTGCCTGATACAGGCATTGGTTTGGAGCGCGAACGTGCTTTATCTTCGATGTTTATAAAAAGTCCGGATTATGGTACGCGATGTTCAACCGTGCTGCTTATTGATCGTGATAATAATGTTCAGTTCACAGAACGTATCTACGATCTGAATACCTTTGACTTCACACAAAACGAATTCAGTTTTGCTATCGAATAATTACTGCACAATCAATTTAAAAATTTCTCCGTTCTGCGTTCGGATTAAATACAAGCCAGGGGCCAGGTCTGAGGTTTCAAATCCGTCAGCCTCATTGTAATTACCTACTATTTGATTCAGGTTGTTGATCACCACTGCGTTCACTTTTCGGTTAAAGGTTACCCATTGCTTACCGGCAGGGTTAGGATAAACCGTAAATGGATCATCGCCACGTTTAACCGGTACCAGATAGGAATAGGTATATGAACCATCAAAATCAATTTGCTTTAACCGGTAATACGATGTTCCCGACAAAGGGAATTGATCGAGTAGTGAATAATCATTTTTTGTAGATGTAGTACCGGCACCATTAATGCGGGCGATCGATGTAAAATCAAACCCGTCTTGAGAGCGTTCAACTTCAAAAACATCATTGTTTAGTTCCGATGCAGTTTGCCATTCCAGGTTCACCAGTTTTTCAGGGGTAAGGCTTGCGCGGAAATACACAAGTTCAACGGGCAAAGGATTTTCAGCATTGGTTGAAGCCAGCGTAAAGGGACTAAATGCCGTAACTGCCGCGGAGGTAATGATGGTTCCATTAGTAGCTGTGCCCGTTGTTCCGCCATTGCCCTGATTAACCCAATTGGTACCCGTCCAGCGGGTTACGCGCAATGTAGCAGGGTTGGTAATGTAGCCCGGGTTACAAGCTGCTTCGTTCCAGCTTAAGGTTACGAATACATTTGATGCACCAACATTTCTGTCAAGCGTCCAATATTCACAACCACTTACTGTCCAGAAAGAAGGATCCCACACGGCAGGGCTTCCCAGCAAATGGTTTTGATTAAAGTATTGGGCTGTAAAGGCGTGGGTGGTGGTTGTTGGGGCAGACATTGAAACAGGGCGATAAAAACCATTGTCGCCAACGGGAAAGATGAAAGGATCGTCACCGGTTTTGCGCACCGGGCCGTCAATATAACTTGCATTGTTAGCGCCTCCGGCAGTAGCATTATCGGCAAAGTTGATGAAGTTAGCAGCATCGGTATTGATCACGCCTGTGCCAAAAACAGCACTTATGCTTACGGTGATGTCAGTAGCTAATGTAATTTGCTGAGCGGTTTTATTGGTAGAGATTCTTCTGAAAATAGGCGAAGGTGTTCCACCAGTTTTACTGATGATTTGGGGGTTAGAGCCAACAAATTCGACAACCCCAGTTCCGCCAGCAAGGGTGATTACTGAATTGGCATTTATGGTAATATTTGATGCGAAATTGCTAGTAAAGTTCCAGGCTGGAAATAGCGCTCCGGAAGAAGTCTTGGAGAACGTTACCGATCCGTTGAAAGTGTCGCCTGCATTAGCAGCCAACAGCATTTGAGCTGTACTGGAATTGGTAATTATAGTTGTGCCATTGAATGTATTCCCTCCGTTACTATTATTTGTTGTTGCACCATTTTTTTCAATGGAGGCAGCACCATTGTAAATACCACCATCCAATAGAACCTGCGGGGATACGAAATTAACATTACCATTAAAAGTTGTATTGTCTCCAACACGCAGCAGGGCTGTTCCGGTTAGGGTGAGAGATTGAGCGGTAGGACCAACCTGTGTTAACCTGCGTAGTCTTAATTCCCCTGCTGTGAATGATCCAATGTTAAGGGTTCTTCCGGCAGCCAGCGTGGCAAATCCACCGGCTGTATTACCGATGATTATACCCGTGCCTGTTGAATTGTTGAAGGTAACGTTTCCATTAAATTCGTTACCGGAAGTACTTTCTGCAAGCCGTATCCAACTGGTCCCGGTATTGGTAACGGTAAGCGCGGCATTGAAAATATCTGGGCTTGCAGTTCCTGTTTGAATTTCACCTGAACCTGAATTAGCCAGTGTGGTTACACCGTTAAATGTATTACCTCCATTACTGGTGTTGCCGGTTGCACCGGTTTTTTCAATATAAGCTGTACCGTTATAAGTTCCTCCTTGAAGAAATACCTGTGGTCCGCTGAAATTCACATTTCCGTTAAACAAAACGCTTGGTCCCAGGATTAGTCTGCTTGTACCGGTAAGTGCAAGATTTTGGGCAGTCGCACCGGATTGCGTAAACCTTCTGATGGCCAGATCTCCAACGGTAAACCCTGATCCCCCTACGGAGATTGTTCTGCCCGATGCCAGAGTAGCTGTACCTCCACCGCTTTGGCTAAAAAATATTCCACCTCCGGCAGTTGAGTTTACAACGATGTTACCATTGAATGTAGTGCCTGGTACATTATCGGCCATACGAATAGTACCAGCTCCAGTATTGGTAAGTGTCAGGTTATTATTGAATTGGTCTAAAGCTGTATTGGCAAACCTGAAAAATCCACTGCCGGAGTTTGCAATGGTAGTAACACCATTAAAAATATTGCCCCCATTACTGGTATTATCGGTGGCACCGGTTTTTTCCAGGTATGTTATGCCGTTAAAGGTTGTTCCGTTGAGTAGGAATTGTGAAGATCTGAAATCTACATTGCCATTAAATGTACTGGCAGGTCCTAGTTCCAACAATGCCGTTCCGGTGAGTACAAGTGTTTGGGGTTCGGTGCCTAGTTGGGTAAACCTCCTAAGGCTTAGAAAACCACTGCTAAATCCTGATCCGCCAACAAGAAGTGATCCGCCTGCAGCCATGGTAGAGGATGCGCCAACCTGGCTGGAGATATAAATTCCTCCACTTCCTAGTGTTGAGTTAAAGGTGATATTACCATTAAATTGATTTCCTGTGGTACTTCTTGCTATCGAAATAATATTTGAGCCGGTATTTGTCAGCGTTAGACTATTATTAAAGATATCTGGATTTGTATTAGCGCTATGTAGATAGCCGCTGCCTGAGTTAACAATGGTGGTAACACCATTAAAGATATTTCCACCTGCTCCAGGATTATCCGTAGCCCCTTTTTTCTCCAGGTAGGCTGTACCATCTACGGTTACGCCATTTAAAAAAAGTTGTGGTGCCCTGAAATCAATATTACCTCCAAAGGAAGATGCAGGTCCAAGGGTGAGAATGGCAATACCCGTAAGGTCAAGTGTTTGCGGGGTAGGCCCCACTTGAGTAAAACGGATAAGCCGAACATCACCACTGATTACTCCCAAAGAACCTACACCGATGGTACGCGTGGCAGCAAGCGTAGAAGTAGAACTTGCGCCATTACCAAACCAAATACCTCCACCAAAGGTTGAATTCAATTCAATGTTACCATTGAATTGATTACCCGCGGAATTGTTAGCCAGGCGAATGGTTGATGCGCCTGCGTTAATAACCCTTAATGTACCATTAAAAATATCCGGATTAGTGTTTCCAGTGGCCAGATAGGCATCACCCGAGTTAACGATGGTGGCTTCATTGTTAAATATATTTCCACCGGTTCCATCGTTACCCGTAACACTTGTTTTTTCAAGATAGGCTGTGCCATTGTAAGTGGTTCCGTTTAGCAGCAATTGTGGGGCTATAAAATTTACATTTCCACCAAACGATGATGCGGGGCCGAGGGTAAGCAATCCTGTTCCGGTTAACGTAAGGGTTTGAGACGTTGCGCCAAGTTGTGTAAACCGTGGAAGAAATAAATTTCCCGCATTGAACCCTGAGCCTCCAATGGTTATTGTTCTTGTATCGGCAAGGGTAGCACTGGCTCCTGCTGATTCGCAAAATAATACACCAGTTCCTACCGGATTGCTTACAATAATGTTTCCATTAAACGTTGAAGCACCTGTCCACGCTACACGAATAGAAGAACTGCCAAGATTATTGAATGTAACATCATTGTTATAAGTGCTACCGGAAGCATTTTCAAAAAGAATATCCGATGATCCGCTGTTGGTAAATGTTGTTACGCCATTGAAGATGTTATTACCGTTTGTACGGAAAAAGGCAGGGCCACTATTCACAATTGTGGTGTTGCCATTGAACGTATTGTTGCCAGTACCCGAATCACCGGTTGCTCCATTTTTTTCTATATAGGCTGATCCATTGAAGACAGTACCATTTAACAATACCCGTGGACTTACAAAATTCACTGCACCATCAAATTGGCTGTTTGGCCCAAGATTTAATATGGCCGTTCCGGTTAACGTTAAGGCCTGGGCCGTTGAACCCACTTGTGTAAAACGGTTCAGGTTTAATGTGCCAACTGAGAATCCTGATCCACCAACGTTCAGGGTGTATGTATCGGAAAGCGTAGCGGTGGCACCAGCAGTTTCGCAAAAAATTATACCTGTGCCGGAAGGGTTGTTGAATGTTAGATTGCCGTTAAATGTTGTTGCACCTGCATAAGCACTTCTTATGTTTTGTGTGCTGGTGTTGGTGAATGTTACATTACCATTGTAAGTGCTACCGGAAGAAAGCTCAAGAAGTAAATAGGCTGTTCCGCTATTGATTAACGTAGTGGTTGAGTTAAAGGTGTTATTTCCTTGTGTGCGCAGGTTACCATTGGCAGAATTAACAATGGTTGTTGTACCGTTTATCGTATTGTTACCAGCACCTGTATCTTCAGTTCCGCCTGTCTTTTCAAAGCGAGCATTGCCGGCAACGGTAACACCGCTAAGGAATAATCGCGGTGACCGCATATCCACATCCCCACCAAAAGTTGTGGCAGGACCAACCTGTAATTGGGTTGCTGTGCCTGTAAGCGTCAGGTTAACTGGGGTTGTACCAGTTTGAGTGAAATTACGGAAACGAAGTTGGCCAATATCAAACCCACCAGCGCCAATGCTAATGGTTCCATTTCCAAAGGTAACGCTTCCGGTACCCACACTAAATTGAAGGTTATTGTTAGTTACAGAATTGCTGATGGTGAGATTTCCATTCATAACAACATCACCATCATTTCCCCAATAGAAGTCGCATGGCGCTGTCGGAGCATTGTTAATTATAACGTTACCATTGAAGGTTGTTGTCGAACCGGTTTCAAAACTTATCTGAACATCACTGGCATTACCAAAATTATTAACGGTTGTAGTTCCATTTATGGTTGTCGTTGCTCCGTTAAACCGGCTGATTTGAATCCGACTCTGCACATCAACAACTGAAGTATTGTTCAGCGTCAGGTTTCCATGAAAAATATTACCAGCTGTATTACTTCCGATACGAATGCGCCCGCCTCCGGAATTATTAAATACAACATCACCATTAAATATATCTCCGGCATCGGCAGCGTTAGTACCTAAGTGGATATCACCAGGCCCTATATTATTAAAGGTTACACTTTGAAAAGTATTGCCTCCTCTCGAGGCAATAGAGTTTGCTCCTGTTTGCGAGAAAATACAGGGTGCATTGAATGTGCTGGTGTTAAAAACAATTTCTTCTGAGGTGAATGTGAGCGGTCCGTTAAAGGTGCTGTTTGGGCCTAACGTCAGTGTTGCGTTTGGATTTCCTGAAAGAGTTAAACTTTGCGGAGTTGCTCCTGCTTGAGTAAAACCAGCCAGTGAAAGATTTCTGCATCCCGATGCACCGCAAGTTGCACTAATGGTTCGTGTTGCCGCTAATGTTGATGTACCGCCTGCGTTTCCAAACAGTGCGTTCCCTGTAGAGTTGTAGTTAACTGTAATGTTTCCGTTAAATAAATTACCGGCCGCATTGCGGGCCATGGATATACTTCCTGTTCCGTTAATGTTTAACACGACATCAGAAAAGGTATCTGGATTTGTAAATGCAAAACGCAACTCTCCGCCACCCAGCGTAGTCACAGTTAAAGTATTGTTAAAAGAATTACCTCCCTGTCCGTTGTAATTGTTATTATCTGTTTTGGTAATGTTCACTATTCCATTAAACACTGAACCATTGAAATTCAACCCGGCTGTGCTGCCATCAACCGGAATATTAAATTGTGTTCCGCTAAATGTAGTTACCCCGGAAGCATTTAGGGTTATCGTTGCGCCTGTGCCGGAGGTTACAATTCCTCCGGCAAATGTGTTTGTTCCTGTGGTGGTGAGTGTTCGGTTTGCTGGCAAGTCAATTGTTCCGGTAAACGTTGCGTTTACGGTTATTGCACTAATGTTTGGCGAAATGTCCAGAATACAAGTGCCTAGACCCAGGTTATTGAATATAGCCGTATTACCTGCAACAGGCACAGAAGCCCCACCTGCTCCACCCGAAGTTGTAGACCAATTGGCAGGGTCATTCCAGTTACCAGGGCCAGCGGCTACCCAAAAGCGGTTTTGGGAATATGCAATAAGGGTAATTGAAAGAAATAATAGGAGAGTAAAGCCTTTTTTCATACCTACATAATAAGAACCTTAAATATACTGCATTAATGCTTCCATTGAATATAAGGTAGCCATTTTAAAAGTATTATTTTTTAGACTAAGATGCTGATTTTCAGCGGGTAGAGGCTACTATGTGTTATAGTCTCAATTTGTTTGTAGAATTAAAAACATTTATAGCTCAAGGGCGTACATTGTGTTTTGGTGAGTTCAGAAAGCATGAGTAAAAAGAAAGATAAAACCCCTCCATTATTGAAATTGATACGATGGGGTTATCCTAAAGTTGAAGCAATATGCCCTCCGCTGGCGTATCGTTTCTTTGCAACACTTTTTTTTACACCTTTAAAATATCAAGCCACAGAAAAGGAGCGCAAAGCAGAAACATTTGGTGAGAAGTTCAGTGTAACGGCAGCCGGTAAAAAAATTCAATGCTATCGCTGGGGAAATTCAGATAAGTCAGTAGTGGTTGTACACGGATGGGCGGGCAGGGCAACACAGTTCAGACGATTTGTTAAGCCATTTATTAGTGCAGGTTATCAGGTGATCGGATTTGATGGACCCGCTCATGGCCAATCGGAAGGTAAGCGAACTACCATTGTTGAATTTGAAGAAACACTGAAGAAGGTTTATGAAAAAATCGGTGTGCCCGAAGCCATAATAGCGCATTCGTTTGGTGGAGGGGCTGTATTGTTTGCCGCAAAGAACGGTTTGCCTGTGAAAAAGATAATTAATATTGCCAGCCCGACCATCGGGGATAAAATTATCGACACCTATTTAAAAGCGATTGGCGGCAGTGAAAAGACAAAAGCTTTTTTTAAGAAATTTATTCAACAAAAGTATGGGAAACCATTTGAAGAGTTTACCGCTGCACACATCATTAAACAGATCATCCAGCCTGTTGAAGTACTTTTAGTACATGATGAGGATGACAAAGAAGTTTCGATGGAACATCCGCTTGAACTGCTCCGTCAATATCCATCGGCCCGACTTCTCAAAACCAAAGGGTTAGGTCATACGCGCATTTTAAAAGATGACCGGGTGATTAATGAAATTGTAACATTTGTTCAGCAACCTGCGTCTGGATCAAAGAATTAATTCTATTGTTTTGGTGTAATTTTCAAGTTCTCAGCAAGACTAATGTTCGGCCGTTTACCCTTATAACAGGCCGTTTGGAACGTTAACCCTGAAAGATTATTACGAAACCAGTAGTTTTGATTACGTTAGTCCCAGAACTTTCAGCAAGATTTAATCATTAGCAACGCATATGAAGATCATCGAAACGGATAAAATCTCAAAAACGTATATTATGGGTACCAATGAAGTAAAGGCGCTTCAATCGGTATCGATAAGCATTGATAAGGGGGAATATGTGGCCTTTATGGGGCCATCAGGTTCAGGAAAATCAACCTTGATGAATATTGTTGGGTGTTTGGATACGCCTTCAGGGGGTACCTACATGCTGAATAATCAATTGGTAAGTGATATGACCGAGAATGAACTGGCGGAGGTTAGGAATAAAGAAATCGGTTTTGTGTTTCAAACGTTCAATCTTTTGCCACGGGCTACTGCCTTGGAAAACATTGCATTACCTTTAATCTATGCAGGGTACAGTAAATCAGATCGTGAAGAAATGGCACATACAGCGTTAGATAATGTTGGCCTTGGTGATCGCTGGCACCACAAGCCCAATGAACTTTCCGGGGGTCAGCGGCAGCGCGTTGCCATTGCGCGCGCTTTGGTAAATAATCCTTCCATTATTCTCGCGGATGAACCTACCGGTAACCTCGATTCAAAAACATCATATGATATTATGAACCTTTTTCAGGAGTTGCATGATAAAGGTAATACCATCATTATGGTTACGCACGAAGATGACATTGCCCACTATGCGCATCGCATTATTCGTTTGCGCGATGGATTGGTTGAGTGGGATAAAAAGAATGAGCATATCACACGGGGAAAACCTGTTGAGGCGTAAGCTTAGTTTCTATAACACATAATTTTTGGCATTAAAAGCATTTTAAAAATACCTTGTTTAAATAGGTTTAGGTAGGTTTTAGTGCTTTCTTGCAGCATTACTAATAAAATCAAATCCATGAAAATTCTGAAGTACACATTGCTACTGGCAACACTATTATCCATTGGTCTTTTTAATTCCTGCAAGGATGATGATGCCACACCTGCAGATGTTTTGATTACCAGCCACCGCAAAAACGGAAAGGTATTTAAGGTAGATGTAACTTCAGGAGTGCTTACTGAGATTTTTACACCGACAGTAGGGGCAAATACACTTAAAGAGATTAGGGCTTTCGTGTACCATCGTGGTGAGGATAAATTTTTTGCCTCCGCTACATCTTTTGTTGATCAGGATAACCCAAGAAGTGGAGTGCTATATTCCATTGACCCAACAACCAAGGTGGGTACAATTATCAATGATAATACTGGTGGTGGGGGAAGCTACGCTGTATGGGATGCGGTAGTAAACTGGGCGGTTGCCAGTGATGATAGTTTGATTTCCGTTGGCGATTTTAATGCTAATGGAAATGGTATTGTTAAGTTTGGTGTGAATGGAGGAAGGTCCACAAAAACTAAACAGCTTAATGCCTGTTGCGGTTTCGCTTTATTGTATGATAGGTCAACTGGTGAGTTACAGATTTCAAATGGCGAGGAATCCGATGACAAAGAAATCATTTTCAATACAATCAACACTAGTGGCACTATTACCAACACTACTTCAATAACAACCTTTGCTGATTTTCCGGCAAGTCTCGACAATCATTGGCTTACATTGAAAGCAATGGCTAAAGACAGAGCTGGTAAAATATATGGCATATTGTTCGATACCGATGTCAGTGTAACCTATTTCGTTGAAGTGAATCTTACAACATTAACAATCCGGTATATCTCAACGATTGGAGCGGACAATAACAATCAGTATAATTCCCTGGCCTATATACCTGCCCGGTATGCAAACTAAGGAACAAGGAAGTGATCTTGCAGCTACGGCTTGAACTTATGTGTGGCCCTTTTATAAATTTATAATTGGAGATAAGGCTCAGTCTCGTATGAAAATCTACACCAAAACAGGAGATTCCGGCAGTACTTCACTTTTCGGGGGCAAGCGCGTTTTGAAATCTGACCTTCGGATCGATACATACGGCACAGTAGATGAATTAAACTCTTACCTTGGTTTATTGCGCGATCAGGAAGTAAATCATAAGCGAAAGGATATATTAATTGAAATACAGGACAGGCTGTTCACCATAGGCTCCATTTTAGCCACCGAACCCGGTAATGATAAAGTAAAAATACCGGCACTGAGTGAAGCCGATATTCAACTGCTGGAAAAGGAGATTGATACAATGGATGCACAGTTGCCACCCATGCGTTCATTTGTTTTACCGGGAGGACACCCGTCTGTTTCGTTTTGTCATATTGCCCGGACTGTTTGCCGCAGGGCCGAACGGCTGGTGATTGCACTGGATGCTGTGGAGAAAACCAACCCCCTCGTTATTCAATACCTTAATCGTCTATCAGATTATCTCTTTATGCTTTCGCGGAAAATGACGGCTGAATTAAAGGCTGAAGAAACTCCCTGGAGGCCACGCATGTAAATCAGGCTTTCTTGGGAAGGAACGATGTGTCCATGTAGTAGCGTGTTAAATCATTCGGATCAACATATACGTCCATCTCTTTTTTATCTTTTAGAAGTTCTGCAGGATTATACCAGATGTAATCGCTTTTAAATTCAAAAACTTTATTGGATACAGCATCGTGATACTGACATACAATTACAAAAGGACTTCTTCCGTTCACTTTAAATGATCCGTCAACAATTACATCAGCAATAGGTACCAATGTTTTTCTTCCCTTGCCATGGGTGAACAAATCTCGCTTGGCGTTAACACGTTTCAGCTGTTTTGCACCACCGATAACGCCCACGGCCTCAAATACCAATCCAAAAGCAAAGAGGAATATGGGTAAGAACCATTGACTGAAAAAACTTTTGATTTCCGCTTCTTGCGGATTGTCGGGCGGAAAGTAAACAACTACTTCATCTCCAGCACGCATATCCGAACTACTGAAGTTTGAACGGAAGGTTACTTCATTTCCATTGTAATCGAAGGCAATTACCGGGGTTTCACCATCAAAACCGGAAATAGAACCGTTGGCTTCAACCCACGAGGAATTCTTTTCCATGGTGTTGAACAAAAAGTATACGCCTAAGAAAAAGCATACCGTTCCGATGAATGCAAAAATTCCAAAGAATATTAATAATGATCGCATGGGTATTGGTTTTGGAGATCACTAAAATTAACAGAATCGGATTAGGGATTTTAGCATAACAAGAAATTCAAACAAATTTGCCTAACATTCGTTAGCCTCCTTTGTAAATATCTTTTAACTTGCAGACAATTAAAACCCATCCAGCATGGTCGAAACGATGAAAATCGCAACAGAGCGGGTCAACAAGTCCAGGAAAAGTGAAGTTGATTTTTCGAATATCCCGTTCGGTAAAATTTACACCGATCATATGTTCATGGCCGATTATAAGAATGGCGAATGGACCAATTTCAGAATAATGCCCTACGGCTATATGCCGATTAGTCCGGCTACACCGGCCCTTCATTACGGTCAGGCAATTTTTGAGGGAATGAAAGCCTACAAGGGGCCGGAAGGCGAAGCGCTGGTGTTTCGTCCGTTGGATAATTGGAAACGTATGAATATTTCCGGTGAGCGTATTTGCATGCCCCCCGTTCCGGAAGAGTTATTTATGGAAAGCCTGGCAGCATTGATTGACCTGGATCGTGCCTGGATACCCGACACCGAAGGAGCGTCCCTATACATACGTCCGTTTATGTTTTCAGCCGATGAGTACATTGGTATTAAGCCATCGGATGATTTTACTTTTATGATTATTCTTTGCCCGGTAGGATCCTATTATTCTACCCCGGTGAAAGTTCGTATTGAAACACATTACACCCGCGCGTCACAAGGCGGAACGGGCTATGCCAAAGCTGGAGGCAATTATGGCGCTGCCATTTATCCGGCCAAGCTTGCCCAGGCAAAGGGCTACCATCAGCTTTTATGGACCGATGGAAAAACGCACGAATACATTGAAGAATCAGGAACTATGAACGTGATGTTTGTTATCGATGATACTTTGGTTACCCCTGCCCTAAGCGATTCTATATTGGCAGGAATTACCCGCGATAGTGTATTGACAATGGCGCGTAGTTGGGGCATGAAGGTAGAGGAACGGAAAATTTCTGTAAAAGAATTAATTGATGCGATGGAGGCAGGCCGTGTGAAGGAAGCCTTTGGTGCAGGTACTGCGGCAACCATAGCCCATCTTGAGCTGATTGGTTACAACGGAAAGGATTACTATCTTCCGCCTATTGAGACGCGTACATTTTCAAACAAAGTGTTTGCGGAACTGGAGGGTATTAAACGGGGCCTTAAACCCGATCCGTTTGGATGGATTGTAAAAATGTAATTCTGATTCTTGTTTTCTTTGCCTGTATTCAATCGGGTGAAGCTCAGCAACGTTTGGTTATTTTAAAACGCAATAATGTTATCACTTCTTTTCATGAAGGTGATTACATCCGCTTTAAGCGCAAAGATCGTGATCATTTTACCGTAGGGCTTATTGGTGGTTTAACCCAGGATTATTTTCGGATAGGCGAAGACACCACTTTTATTTACTCACTTGAGAAAATTGATTTGAGTGAACGCGAAAAACCGGGATTCAATACACGGGCCATTGGCGCCACCTTTGTAATTACAGGTGTGGTTCTTTTTTTAGGTGATATGGTTAATGAAACCCTGGTTAATGACCAACCCTATACCGCCCATGCAGGTGTTATTACAGCATCAACTTTACTGGTAACATCCGGTCTGCTTATGCAATTTGTAAATAACGACATTTTTGTTCTGGGTCGTAGGAAGAAAGTTGTAGTGCTGGGATGGTGAAAATTTGAAATTATTGTTCTGAGTTCAACATATGCTATCCTTTACCCAATCATCCCGGATCATAATCACCTGCAATAAGCGATTGGCTCCGTACCTGCAATCGGAGGTGGAAGAGCTTTCCTTTTTCCCTGAGCGTACGTTTCAAACAGGTGTTGAGTTACTGGGCACGATCAACGACTGCATTAAGTTAAATCTCAACTTGCGCTGTGCCAGCCAGGTGTTATATTCCTTAAAAGAATTCAAAGCCAACGATGCTGATAGACTTTACGCGAACCTGGTGAATTACCCTTGGGAAAATATTCTCGATAGGGATGGCTATTTCACCGTCACCAGCAATGCGAATAACCCAACCATCAACAATGAATTGTTTGTTAATGTAAAAGTAAAGGATGCCATTGTTGACCGCATGCGCAAGCAAACCGGTAAACGACCCGATTCCGGTCCGACCCTGGACAAAGCGGTTATTCATTTGTATTGGAATGATAACGATGCCGAAATTTTTCTGGATACCAGTGGTGAAACACTTTCCAAACATGGTTATCGGAAAATTCCCGGGCGCGCACCCATGCTGGAGGCATTGGCTGCATCAGCAGTAATGGCAACCAAATGGGATAAAATTTCTCCCTTCATCAATCCAATGTGTGGTTCAGGCACGGTAGCCATTGAAGCAGTCTTGCTGGCCACCAACCGCAGACCGGGTTTATTTCGTAAAAATTATTCCTTTATGCATGTATTGGGCTATGATGATGCTACTTATCAGAATGAATATAAAAAGTTACTACATAAAATTAAGGAAGTACCTGGTTTGATTATTCATGCCACCGACAACAGGGAGGATGCGATAAATATTTCCCGGATCAATGCCCAGGTAGCGGGCGTGGAGGAACTTATAAATTTTTCAGTATGTGATTTTGAAAAAACACCTATACCGGAAGGAGGAGGTGTGGTATTCTTAAATCCCGAATATGGCGAGCGCATGGGCGAATTGGCTGAGTTGGAACTAACCTATAAGCGCATTGGCGATTTTATGAAAAAGCAATGTCAGGGGTATATGGGATACATTTTTACAGGAAACCTCGACCTTGCCAAAAAAATTGGATTAAAGGCAAAGCGAAGAATTGAGTTTTACAGCGCAAAGCTTGATTGCCGGTTGCTGGAGTACGAGTTGTATGCAGGAAGTAAGGATAAATAGTTTTTTGTTACCGGCCTGTCCGGTGGGCAGGTTCGTTATTGGTTGTTCGTATGGCGCGTATACACATTAATCTACCCGATATATTCATTTTTTCAACTGAACTCCCTGTTCGTATTTCTGATTTGAACTATGGTAATCATGTTGGTAATGATTCCATCCTTACCCTGATGCAGGAGGCTCGCGCTTTATTTTATCGGTCACTCGGATTTGAAAGTGAGGTAACTATTGAAGGCCCGGTAGGACAAGTAGTGGCCGATGCTGCCATTGTGTATAAAGCAGAATCTTTTTTTGGTGATACCTTGATAATCGAAATAGCTGTTCAGGAATTTCATAACTATGGTTTTGATATGCTTTACCGGATTTCCAATAAGGCTACCGGCAAAGAAGTGGCCCGCGGTAAAACCGGAATTATTTGTTTTGATTATGCGAAGCGAAAAATGACTACTATGCCCGTAATATTAAGGGAGGCATTAACGTCCTTGCCTTAGACGAAGTTCACCTTCAATATTTTTACAATACATTTGCTGAAAGTAAACTACAGTATGAGGCCGCTTGAATCGGATCCGGAAATATTTACCAGGTATATAGGCAATCTATTGCTAAACCTTAATGTCATACTTTTCGTGGGTTGCCTGGTGTATACCCTTGTTACTTTTACTATGGATTACATTTTCGCCTATATTTTCTTTAATTCAATCTTCTTTGGTTACGTAGCCGTCAGTGCAAACTACTTCCTGCTATCAGATAGTTATTTGCAAATAAAAAACTACCTCTGGTTTTGGAAAGGGAAAACCTATCGACTTGATGACATTAAGGAAATTAATATTGAATGGCCTCGCAGGGGTTCTGTTGCAGCAAGAATTATTCAACAGGATGATGTGTCCATTCGTTTTAAGGCAGGAAGTTTATGGGAGAAGGATTGGATTAACTTTATCAACGACTTGGAAAGGCGGGGTGTAAGAGTTCAATCACTAAGGATTTAAAATCTATTGTTCCCCAAAAGACCTATCGATCGACATTCACAACTATAAAACCTCTAACAAATAGATTATTAATTGTTTGATCGTGTTATCAGTAGCCCCGACAGGAATCGAACCTGTATCAAAAGTTTAGGAAACTTCTATTCTATCCATTGAACTACGGGGCCAAAGGAGGGAAGTGACAAATTTAAAAAAGATTATCCGTAAATCTCATTCAGTAAGCCGGCCAGTCTAACGCCAGCCTGAAGTAAACGATCCTTCGCGGTGTCTAAGTACTTGTAAGAATACTGATACCCCAGTCGGGCATTTCCATAGTCGTAAACCTGCTTACGATAGCTCATGCTTTCAGTAGCCCAATCGCGCACTGTGTTACGTTGCCAGGTTTGAACCTGATTGGCTGAAGGTTTACCTAAGGACTCTGCGAGTTCGGTATAGCTTAATCGTGTGTCATCAATCATATCGCTATCCCAAACGCGGTGTAGGTTACTATCGGCACGAAACCACATTATTTTTATATCATTTCCGCCCCGGTCGTCTCCACGGCCTACATGCAAAGGCTGGTGTATGTCACCCACCAGGTGAATAAGCCACTTTAGTCTTTCCGTTTCCTGTTGTGGGGTTAATTTTTTGGATTTGAGTTCAGCAACAATGCGCTCAATGCTTTCAATGATATCCCCTTTAGGATTTTTTTCAGCTTGTTCGTATGTCATGCCATCCGGAATGGTAACCCAATGCCAGTCGGCCGTGTAGTTGTACGTTGAATCCGAACGTATTTCATCCATCCAGGTACTGGCGATAGCCAAAGACTGCCCGTTAAGAATTCGCTCAATAGCTTTTTTAGCTTTCTTACTCAGGTACTTGTCGGCAATGTACCCGGTAGCCCGGTGGCCGGTGGCTCCCCATCCAAAGGATAAAAATGACAGGGCAGAAAGCAGTATGGTTACAAGTAATCTATTCATTCTTTTTTGATCAATTAGCGCGCAAATATCCTTAAAAACAATCAAAGCTGTTTTGTGAATCCTTTATTTTAAATTTATGTTTTACGACCGGTTCGGTTATGATCCATCCTATAAAACTGCACGCTTTTTTAGTTGCCAAACAGCTTGATATAAAAGGAATTAAGAGCTTTCTGGATATAAAACTGCTGGCCGATTCTTCCTCTGAGTTGTTTTACCGGTTTGCCGAAGGTAAATACCAGCACTACTTTAATTATGGTGTAATTGTATTTGCCGGCTATACCGAAGAAGAAATGAAATGGGCCATTAAAGCTGTGCAGGCATATCAACGAAACCCGGTTGAGCCCTGGCTGCGCGATAATCATGACATTCGGCTTGAACCCGGCAGTGATATCCGGTTTGAATTTAATGAAGTAGTGGTTGGTTCACATGATGATAAAGTGATGCGGATAGCCATGTTTAATCTGGCACAATCTGTTGCCATGGACTATTACCACTCTGTTACGGAAAATCTTTTGGCCGAAGTAAAAAGTTTTACCCAGGAACTTGAAGTGAGCGGAAAGCTTAGTCTGAGCCGGAAAAATATGCGAAGGTTTTTAGGCCGGGCATTGAACACGCAAAACGAAATTGCTGAAAATATTTACATTTTCGATGCCCCCGAGCTGGTTTGGGATGATCAGTTTTTGGATAAGTTGCACATTGGTTTAATTCGTCACTTCGATTTACGGGTTCGCTTTAGTGAACTGGAATACACCATGCGGATTATTGAGGATAACTTAACGGTGTTCAGAGAAATTTCACATCAGCGTGAAAGCAGTTTATTGGAATGGATAATCATTTTGCTGATTCTGGTGGAAGTGTTGGACATGATTATTTCAAAACTTTTATAGATTTAGTATGCGCAGAGAACTAGACCTTGGGTTTGATATTAAAGCACAGCCGGATGAGGTCACCTGCGGGCCAACCTGTTTGCATGCCCTGTATCAATATTATGGTGATGATATTTCCCTGAAAGATGTTGTTCGTGAAGTTAAGCAACTAAAATCAGGAGGGACGCTGGCCGTCATGCTCGGTAACCATGCTTTGCAACGCGGTTATAAAGTTTGTATTTACTCCTATAACCTCAATGTATTTGATCCGACCTGGTTTAAATATCCTTCAAAAAAAATTGTTCAACATCTTAAGCAACAAATGGAGTTTAAGCATAAGCGCAGAAAGTTGCAGATAGCTTCCAAGGCTTATATTAAATTTCTGGAATCGGGAGGTGAGGTGCGTCATCATGAGTTGGACGATAGGTTGATCAAAGGTTATCTGAAAAAATCCATTCCGGTATTAACGGGCCTCAGCGCAACATACCTCTACGGTAGTTCGCGTGAGATACCCCAGTTTAATATTTACGATTCTATTAAAGGCGAACCAGTCGGGCATTTTGTAGTGATCAGTGGATATGATGAGGATAAGAATGCAGTATATCTGGCCGACCCGATGACACCAAACCCAATGGGAAAGGATCGGGTGTATCATGTTAGTTTTCCACGACTGATCAACAGCATTATGTTGGGTATAGTAACGTATGACGCAAACCTTTTGATTATTGAACCGGGTAAGAAAAAGTTAGTAAAGACAGATGCCTAAACTAATCATCGTAGAGAACCCCGATAACTGGCAACTTCATTTAGAGGATGTGGAGGTTATTACACCAGCCCGGTATATTGATGGAGAAACGTACCAGCAGACCAAGGGATTAAAAGTATTGAATTTGTGTAAATCCTATCAGTACCAAAGTTATGGTTACTATGTGTCGTTGTTAGCGGAGGCGCGTCATCATAAAGTACTGCCAGGGGTAACCACCATCCAGGATTTTCGCTTCCCCTCCATCTTACGGGAAGATTCACAAGATTTTGATAACCTGATTCAAAACTCGTTTAAGCACGTTACTGACGACAGGGTTGAGTTCAACATCTATTTTGGTATTACGCAATCGGAGCAACTCAACAAACTGGCGCGTCATTTATTTCAATACATACAAGCGCCTTCGCTGCGGGCTGTGTTTGGCAGGCGAAACAAATGGTTGCTGCAAAGTATAAAACCTTTGAGTATTGGTGAAGTGCCTGAAACGGATCGTGCGCTTTTGCAAAAGGGCCTGGAGCAATACCTGCAACGAAAGCGTGAATACCGGCCAGATAAAAAGAAATATGATCTGGCCATTTTGGTCAATCCCAAAGAACCCAATCCACCATCGGATGAAAAGGCCATACAGCGGTTTGTCAAAGCAGCTGATCAGGCCGGATTTTATGTTGAATTAATCACTAAAAATGATCTGGATAAACTGGTGCAGTTCGATGCGCTTTTTATTCGTGAATCAACTTACGTTAACCACCACACGTTTCGCTTTGCTAAGAAGGCACAATCACTGGGGCTTGCGGTAATTGATGATCCTGAATCCATTCTGAAGTGTACCAACAAGGTGTATCTGTTTGAATTGCTTAATGCCAATAAAATCCTGACGCCAAAATCTTTTGTTATCAGCAAAGAGAACTACAAAAAGCTTCCTGAAAAACTAGCCTATCCTTTTATACTGAAACAACCCGATGGTGCTTTCAGCAAAGGGGTATTTAAAATTGGATCGGCCCATGAGTTCAAGGAAGTGACCACCATGATGTTCAAGGACTCTGATTTGCTGATTGCCCAGGAGTACCTGCCCACGCCATTCGATTGGCGGGTGGGTGTGCTGGATGGTAAGCCGCTCTATGTTTGTAAATACTTCATGGCCACAGAACATTGGCAGATCGTAAACTGGAATGCCCATGAAAGTTCGCGGGAAGGTTCGGTGGAAAGTATTGCGGTTGATCAGGCGCCATCAGGGTTAATACGAACGGCTTTAAAGGCAACAGCCCTGATCGGGCAAAGTTTGTACGGTGTAGATATGAAAGAAGTAGATGGAAAGTTTTATGTAATCGAGATCAACGATAACCCAAATATTGATGGGGGTATTGAAGATAAAATTCTGAAAGACAAGTTGTATTCCACCGTAATGGATGTATTTTTAAATAAGATCAAAGCCGACCGATAATGGTTCAACCTCCGCGTATTCATCTTTTTCAGGGTTATGGTGTAGAACTGGAATACATGATTGTAGATCAGGATACCCTGGCCGTTAAACCTATTGCCGATGAATTGCTGAAACATGAGTTAGGCACGTACGGTAGTGATTTTGAAAACGGCATGGTTACCTGGTCTAACGAATTGGTGTTGCACGTACTGGAGTTGAAATCAACCTACCCTGAAAACAACCTGTCGGTGCTGCAACATGCTTTCGCAGATAATGTGAAACGCATTAATGCCATCCTTACAGGGTGGAATGCCAGACTATTGCCAACCGGTGCCCATCCCTTCATGAATCCGTTAACGGAAGCGAAATTGTGGCCCCATGAAAGCAATGAAGTTTACGAGATTTATGATAAAATTTTTGATTGCCGCGGACATGGCTGGTCGAACGTACAGAGTACGCATTTAAATCTTCCCTTTTATGATGATGAAGAGTTTGCCCGACTTCATGCTGCCGTGCGGTTGGTGCTACCCATACTACCTGCTTTGTGCGCCAGCACACCTATTATAGAGGGTAAATTAACCGGGTCATTGAACACCCGACTTAAGTATTACAAAACCAATCAATCGAAAATTCCTTCCATTACAGGGCGCGTGATTCCCGAGGCTATTTTCTCCAAGCGGAATTATCTCAATTCCATTTATGAAAAAATCAAGAACGATATTGCTCCATTTGATCCACAACAAATATTAAATCCGATCTGGGTGAATTCCCGCGGTGCCATTCCACGTTTCGACAGAGGCTCTATTGAAATACGGATTATGGATGTTCAAGAATGCCCTGCTGCCGATATTGCCGTGTTGGAGTTGGTTATTGAAACCATTAAAGCCCTGGTTAATGGAAAGTTTATTGATCATGATGCTCAAATGAAGTACAAGACGGATGCATTGGTGCAATTTTTCGACCTGGGGATTGAGCGGGCAGAAGAGGCCATGATTGTTGATGTAGACTACCTGAAAGTATTTGGTGCTGATAAGCCGGTAAAAGCAGGTGACCTGTGGAAGTTTATCCTTGAAACACTGATCAGGCGTGGCAATACCGTATTGGAAAGGTGGAGGCCTGAATTGAATATTATTTTAACAGAAGGTTCTCTTTCCACCCGCATGGTAAAAGCCTTGGGTGGGAATCCTGCCGCATCTTCAGTAACCAATTTGTATCGCCAGTTGTCTGACTGTCTTGCACAGAACAAGTTGTTCTTGCCCTAAAACGCTTGAGCTACAGAAGCATCATCATCACTTGTGAGCACGCAGGAAATGTAGTTCCTGAAAAATACATTTCGTTGTTTGCCGGGACAGAAGAGGTATTGAAATCGCACAGGGGGTGGGATCCCGGAGCGTTTGAAGTCGCCACCGGGTTGGCTGATCAACTGCACGCACCACTGTTCAGTATGGCCATTACTCGTTTATTAATTGAAATGAACCGGTCGCTGGATAGTGCTGCCTTATTTTCTGAATTTACGAGTGCACTATCTCCAAATGAGAAGACGACATTAATAGCTGAGTTTTACTCACCCTATTACCATTCGATTGAAGAGGTAATCCTGCAAAGCGAAAAGCCAACCTTGCATTTGTCAATCCATTCCTTCACACCGGTATTCAATGGAACACCACGCTTCGTAGATATCGGGTTATTGTTTGATCCAGCCAGTATTCAGGAGAAGGAGTTTTGTGTGCGGGTAAAGAAAATGCTTGATCACCAGTTGCCTGAATTCAAAACTGTTTTCAACGAACCCTATAAAGGTACCGATGATGGAATTGCAGAAATCCTTAGAAAAAAATTCCCAGGCAGTGACTACCTGGGAATTGAAATTGAGTTAAATCAGAAATTTGCGGGCACTCCATTCCTGATGAGAATACAGGAAGCGTTATGTAATGCTATTCGTTCAAGGTAACCACTGCGTTGCCTTTGCCTTCGGTAACAGCAAGCTTCACAATAGATCCTTTAACCTTATTATTCAGTTCGGCATTTAGAATAAACTGATAGTTTCCAGCCTTTGTATTTTCAGCTACATGAATGGTGGCTACGCTGGTGTCAAACAGACCTTCGGCAGGTTCAAATGATACTGAAATCCCTTCTGGTAATTGTGATGAGAAGCCAAGTTTAGCCTTGGACTTCGTGTATGTTTTTGAGCGAATGATGTTTACGTTTATTTCGGTTGATGTTCCTGCTTTTACTTCCAGCGCATTTTTACTGAGCTGAATGGCAAATTCAGTACGGGGGGCAGTTTGTGCAAATGTTTCTGTTGACGCGGCAACAAAAAACAGCAAAGCGATCATGTACAGGGTTTTCATAGCGGTGTTTTTTAAGTGTCTTACTACAACGCTAATGACGGGCTAATGATCAAATTATTTTTACCGTTGTGGTGACTGGTAACAACTGTGTTAGCAGGAACAAGCCTGTGGGGTGAATGTAAATGTTTTGGGGTGAACGGAACTCAGTTATCACTTATCAGGATAACTCCATAACATTCTTCCACTGACTTATTTTCTCGATTACCTCTTTTCCTTTTTGCCGCGATACAGGAATGGCAATATCCGTATCCAGAATTTTAAGTTTATAGCCATTGGTATTACCGGAAACCATGTCAATGGCGTTAATATTTACCAGGTACGACCGGTGACAACGCATCGTAAAAGAGTTATCTATCTGGTTTTCAATGCTTTTTAAATTAGCCCGCAATAATTTTTTTTGAATGCCATCACCATTTTTCCACACCACGGTAGAGTAGTTGTCATCGGCCTGTACATACAGCAGGTCGGGGAGGTTTAACGAAAGCGTTTCGCTGGTGTCGGAATGAAGGGTTATGGTGTTGGCATGACTGCTTTTAGGCGTTTCTTTTTTTAGTGATTGAATCTTATGAAGCTCCTTGTTCGCTTTTAAGGCATCTTTTAAGGTTTCCTGAAGCATAATGTTGCGCAGGAAAAGCGTTGTTAAGGCAATGGGGATAATACCCCGAAGCACCACCCGGCTGTTGGCCTCAAGTATATTTTCCAAAACCGTCTTTTCGGGGCATATATAATAGATATCTACCAGGGAAGCCGCAAAACCAATCAGCACAAGATGGCCGATGTTGAGTAAAATGTATTTTTTTACCGTCCAGCTTACCGGGTCAAACCAAACCGGAAATAATCTGGGGAACAAAATGATATTGATAGCCAGGCAGATAAAGGTAATGGCAGCAAATAAGAGATGTTGAGATAAGGTCAGATCATGATCATTCCTGCTTCTGAAGGCAATCATAAAAGCCAAAACAAAAACAGTGATTACTGCGATGAGGCCTAAATTTTTACGGTCATCGTTCAGGTAAAAAGGAAACGGGGTGTTTAATTTTTCAGCCAATTGCATGGTACTCGAAAAACGGAATTTTCAGGCTAAAGTTCGCCAGAACCTTTAATCCATAGGCGTTCTTGAGCCTCATTTATTGTTTGTGCACAACCTATGAATTCATTTTGGGGTGAAAAACGTTGCTTTGGGGTAAACTGAACACATTAACCATTACCCCAGAAGTTCTTGTTGCAGGGATCGAAGCTTTTCGATGTGGTTTCCGTAGAGTTTTTTCAGATACCAATCGGTGATTTTATAAACGCCAGCCATAAACACCACCGATAGGATTATGAAGGAGATGGTGTACATCGGCTTTTCAAATTTTTCAATAAAACGGTCAAACCCGGATTCAAGCGCCCCGAATAAAAGACCTAATGCAAAAAACAGTGGATACAGTATTGAATAGCTTCGTTTATAAAACTTCATATAGGCATCCAGACGCATGAGCAGATGATTAAGATTGTTTTTGAGATTTTCATGCCCGGCATCATACTGATTAAGCAAGATGATTTTTTTTATGTAATAAAGAGTAAATGATAACAGCAACACCAAAAGACTGAGTATGGTCCACATTAATGCCCCGCCTTTTAAGGTTACGCTGTAAGTTCCAAGTACGAACATACAGGCTATGGTAAAGATGAGCTCAAACCATACGCTTCGTTTCAGCTTATAAATAAGTGTGTTGCTTCGCTTACTCAGCATTTCAATAATTTCGGCTTCGTTTTTAGACTCAAAGCCCGACTGCTGTTTCCAAATCGATTTTAAATCATCCAGTTCTTCCATGGTTATGGATTCATAAGTTTCCTAAGTTTTTCACGTATCCGGTTCATGCGTACCCGTACATTGTTTTGCGTAATACCAATCGTTTCGGCAATTTCATCATAGGGAATTTCATCCAAGGCCATCATAATAATGGCTCGTTCAATTTCTGAAAGCTGCCGTATGCTCCATTGGAGCTTTTGAAGATTTTCTTCCTGTTGGTCCGATGACGAATCGGAAATGTTAAAATGCCTTTCGTTAAGATCTTCTGTTTGTAGCCCACGCTTTTGTTTACGCAAACCTGAGATGGCGGTGTTCAGCGCAATACGATACATCCAGGTAGTAATTTTGGAGTCGCCCCGAAACGTGTGGAACGACTTCCAAAGCTGTAGTACAACTTCCTGAAACAGATCATTTCGGGCATCCCGGTCGGTTTCATATAAGTTGCAAACCTTATGGATAAGCCCCTGGTGCTCATTCACCAGGTTAACAAAAGACTTTTCTTGTTCACTTATCAAAATACAGTCTCTTCAGTGTGATAGGTCGAAAGTTAGGAAAGATAATTACAGAAGCAGAATTAACTAAAAGCCATCTCAAAAATAAGTTTAACCACTAAGGGCACAAAGAAAGCACAAAGTTCACAGAGAAGAAGCCACTGAATTGTAGCGCTTTGTGCCCTTTGTGCACACCTTTGTGTACTCTGTGGTTTCAATAATTGTATTTTTGAGATGGCTTCTAAAATGAAACGGTACTTTTTATTTAGAGGCCTAATGCATAGTTTGTACTATGAACCCTAAACGTTGGATCAGGAATTTCTTTGGCTTTTCAAGAAGCCAGACCAATGGCTTTCTTTTTTTTCTTCCACTGGTTCTGATTTTTATTTTTTCAGCTCCGGTTTACCGGTGGTGGAAGAGCCGACAACACCTTGATTTTTCGTTTGAGCGGGCCCAACTGGATAGCCTTTCGGCATTATGGATGAGGGGTGAAATGAACGTGCTTCCCGAGGAGGAACTTCTTCCTGTTACGTTGTTTGCCTTTAATCCTAATACAGCTACTGCGGATGACCTTCATGCCCTGGGTTTTTCGGCAGGATTAGCAAAGCGAGTGGTTAACTATCGCAAGGCTGGCGGTCAATTCAAGGTAAAGTCTGATTTGCTTAAACTTTACGGAATGGACTCAGGGTTTTACAAAGCCCTGACACCGTTTTTGTTGTTACCGGATGAACTTAAAAGAAAAGATGCACCAACACCCAATACCGTTCGTGCGGAAAAGGTA
The DNA here is from genome assembly GCA_002344065.1 of Flammeovirgaceae bacterium UBA2366. Taxonomy (GTDB): domain Bacteria; phylum Bacteroidota; class Bacteroidia; order Cytophagales; family Cyclobacteriaceae; genus UBA2336. The sequence goes on along the minus strand of DDTK01000003.1, from coordinate 42,950 downwards.
GAAATTAAATTTGATCTTAACCGTGCAGATACTGTGTTGCTGATGAGCGTTTACGGCATTGGTTCAAAACTCTCCAAACGAATTGTAGCCTTTCGTGAATCGTTAGGCGGATTTATTTACCTTGATCAGCTTTTTGAAGTTTATGGACTTGACTCTGTAGTTGTGGGTCGTTTAAAAGAGAACTCTTTTATTCAGCCTGATTTTTACCCCAGAATTCTGAATTTAAATGAAGCTACCGAAGCGCAATTGGAAACTCATCCGTACATTTCAAAGCGAATGGCTAAGGCTATTGTCACTTATCGATTTCAGCATGGGCAATACCATTCCATTGAAGACCTTAGGAAAATTATAAATGTGGATGATGCCATGCTAGCCAAATTAAAACCCTACCTCACGGTTGATTAACCAGGCACAATCCATATTGCAGGCATTTATGCGCAGGCTTACCAGCCTGAGTGGAAACAACCGCTCGTTGTTGTTATTGCGTTTGCACAGCGAGCAACTTATGGACCTCCAGCAGCTCAGTCAACTAAAGGGCGAGCCTTCATTCAATATTATCAAGGCGTTAATTGCCGGTAAAGACAAAAAAATTTGCCCACTGCTCGATAGTCGCATGGAGGCTGTTAATGATGCGAGCAAAAAGTTGAAACGACTGCAGCGCATAGATAAATTTATTTTTGATGAACGTGGATCAAACGATCTGCATGTAGGCTGGCCCATCCTTCGGGGTAAACTGGCGGATGGTACACTGGTGCGAACCCCACTACTTTTTTTTCCGGTAGCACTGGTGCAGGATAAAACCGATTGGATTCTGAAAATACGAAGAGATGCCGGTGCGGTTTTGAATAAAACATTCCTGCTCGCCTTTTCTTTTTACAACCATGTAAGACCAAATGAAGAGTTGTTGGAGGCCGACTTTGAAGACTTTGATACAGACAGCACTGTATTTCGAACGCAGCTTTATCAATTACTTAGAGACAGAATTGAAATCAATTTCAACCCCGATACATTTTCTGACCATCTCCTTCCATTTCAGGAGTTCAAAAAGGAAGAATTTGATCTGCATCACCGCAATGGTGAGATTAAACTTTTTCCTGAGGCCGTACTTGGAATTTTTCCACAAGCCGGATCTCAGTTAGTGCCGGATTATCTTCAGTTGATTGAAGAAAATCAGTACAGTACCCTGGAGGCATTGTTTGCTTCAAAGAATCAATCGCAGGTGGGAAGATTATTTGATGACCCGGTGTCGGTGAACTTAGGCGTAAAAGAAGAAAAAATCTATACAGCCTTTCCAATGGATGCCTGGCAAGAGCACGCACTGAAGTCGGTGAAACTGGGTCGCTCGATAGTTGTGCAAGGTCCTCCGGGTACAGGCAAGTCGCAATTGATCAGCAACCTGATTACCGATTGTATTGCCTCTGGTAAGCGGGTGTTATTGGTTTGTCAGAAACGGGTAGCGCTTGATGTGGTGTATAACCGATTGGCCGCTGTTGGATTAACGGATTTTTTAGGATTGATCCACGATTTTCGTGACGATCGCAAGCTGGTATATACAAAGATAGCCCGTCAGGTTGATCGGCTGGAGGAATACAAAATGATTAACCGGGGAATCGATGCCATTCAAACCGAGCGAAGATTCAACCAGGTGTGCCGAAGGATTGATCAGTTAACGGAAGAACTTGAAGAATTCAGGAAAGCATTATTTCACAGTGATGAATGTGGGTTAAGCGTTAAGGAACTTTACCTCACGTCTAATCCTGCTTTGGAGGGTATAAACGTTACCCAGATTTATCAGCAGTTTCATTTTTATTCGCTTGATGATTTTCTTGGTCGATTGAAACACTATGTGCGGTATGCTCAACGCTTTGAACAAGATGACTATGCCTGGCGAAACCGGATTTCGTTTGTCGGATTTTCACTTACCGAGTTAAGAGAAACAGAGCGGGCTGTTAATGATATCCCTTACTTTCAGGCCACACTTTCGCAACAACTCGAAAAACTTATTGGCGTTACCTTAAACCTGGAAGATTGTGAAACCTTGCGCAACCGAAGGGAAGATGTAAACGAGATGGTGAATTTACTGGCCGATGAAACGGCTTACACCTTTTTTAACGCCATGGCCGATGAGAAAGATGATGAAACCAGTTTGCTATGGTTACAAAATATGGAGCGACTGGTGCTCAATTGTTTTGATGGACCCGGTGTAGAAACTTCATTGCGTAATGATCAGATCGGAGTTTGCCAGGGCGCCTTACAACAGCGTATGGTAGCCCGTAGAAGCCTGGTACGAATGATTAAGTGGGAACTTTTTTCTGAACATAAATTTTTCCTGAAACGGGTGCTTATTGGCAATGAATTGCCTTACACAAAAACCGGTTTGAGAACGCTGGAGGGCCGCATTGATAACCGACTTAACTTGGAGCACCATCTTACGGCTCTGAAAGAAAGATCATGGCTCATTGATCTTCCGCAAGAATACAATCAGAAGAGTTTTAAAAAATGGTTTGAGAAACAAAAGCATGCCGTACGGGCAAAATTGCTTTTTAGTTCGCTGCGCGAGATCAGGAAAGGTATACAACCCACCGACTATTCGCGTGATGAATTTATAAGGCTTATCTGGACCGTGATGGATTGTTTGGAACCCTTACAGGAACACCGCGAACTGTGGCAAAAGTATTTATCGCCTTACCAGATAAACCAGCTTATTCAAGAACCGGAAAAACACAAAGAACTGGTAGCGATATTAAAAAGTGATTTTGATCATCTGCGGGAGTTCGACCAGGTGAAAGAGCGCATGCAGCCACATGAAAAGGAAGTGATCAACCGAATTTTTGACAAGGTAAACGCCTGGGATGTTGATGTATTTGTGAACATGTTTCAAAACAGTTTACGCATTGCCTGGATTGAGCATATAGAAATGAAATACCCGGTGCTGCGAACAGCGTCAACCTTAATGATGGAAGACATGCAGGCGGAACTCCAGAAAATGGTGGACGAGAAAATGACCATGAGTAAAGAAATACTTTTGTTAAGAGCCCGTGAGGGAATTTGCGAAAGCATTGAATACAACCGGCTGAATAACCGAATCACCTACCGCGATCTTTACCACCAGGTAACCAAAAAGAAAAAGATCTGGCCGGTGCGAAAACTACTGGCTGAGTTTTATACCGAGGTGTTTAAACTCATTCCCTGTTGGATGGCTTCACCGGAGTCGGTATCGGCTATTTTTCCCATGACGCAAATGTTTGACCTGGTGATTTTTGATGAGGCTTCACAGTGCTTTGCTGAACGGGGTATTCCGGCCATTTGCCGGGGCAAGCAGGTGTTGATTGCCGGTGATGATAAACAGCTTCGGCCCTTCGAACTTTACCAGGTGCGCTGGGAAGAGGATAAAGACGTTACCGAACTGGAGGTAGACTCACTGCTGGAACTAACAGCACGGTATTTTGATACCGTATTTCTGAATGGCCATTATCGTAGCAAATCGTTGGCGTTGATCGATTTCTCCAACCGTAATTTTTATGGCGGTAAACTTCAGCTTTTACCCGACAAGAAAGAAGTGGAAAAAAGGCAACCGGCTATTGACTATCAACATGTAGAAGGTGTGTGGCAAGATCAGACCAACTTACGGGAAGCCGAACAGGTGGTTGCTGTTGTTTTGGAATGGATAAAAAATTTTCCGGATAAAGAATTGGGAGTAGTAACCTTTAATCTTCCCCAACAAATGCTCATTATGGATTTGCTGGATAGCGAAGCCGCAAAAGCAGGTATACCCATTCCTGAATCCTTGTTCGTTAAAAATATTGAAAATGTACAGGGAGATGAAAAGGATATCATCATATTCTCCGTTGGGTATGCACCCGATAAATCCGGTAAAATGAGTATGCAGTTTGGTAGCCTCAATGTAGCCGGTGGTGAAAACCGGTTGAATGTTGCGGTAACGCGGGCACGGGAGAAAATTATTGTTATTGCCAGCATTTGGCCCGATGCCCTGAAGTTACAAGGCATAAAAAATGATGGCCCAAAACTATTAAAGCAGTGGCTTGAGTATACGCAAGCCGTATCAGCCGGTAATTTTATTTCTGCTGTTCAAGAAAAAGAAAAACATAGTCCTGATTGGTACTTGCGCACTACCCTTATGCGTTGGAGCCGGGTGGAACAAACCCAGTTTACTTTTTCAGCACATGCGCTGCCCAGTGTAGATATCGTGTTGAGTCAAGACAATAATCCGGAGGGCATTATAGTAACCGATGACGAACTGTATGAACAAATGTTTTCGGTAAAAGATGCTCATGTTTATTTGCCGTATTTGCTGGAGCATAAAAACTGGACCTACCTGCGGATTTTCAGCCGAAACTGGTGGATAAACCGGGAGCAGGTGCAACATGTACTAACGCGATATATGTATCAGCTAAACCAAAATAATTAAAGTTCTTGTACCCGCAATAGTTTAGTTGCTGCTTGGTGCAACGCTCAATGTCTCCGCATGTTGACTAATATCCAAACCGATGTTCTCTTCTTCACGCGTAACACGCAACTTGGTTATGCTGGATGTAATTTTGAAGATTAACAACGATCCTAAAAATGTGAAAGCTCCAACAATGACCATTGCTAATAGATGGTAGAGAAAGGTTGTAGCATCGCCATGGATTAATCCAACATCTGCTGCGAATACACCTGTAAGAAGCATACCAACAATTCCGCCTACGCCATGGCAGGGAAATACATCCAGCGTATCGTCAAGGGAAGTGCGCTGCTTGTAGTACACGGCCAGGTTACTAACAATGGCGGCAACAAATCCTATGAATACACTTTGTCCAAGGGTAACAAAACCTGCTGCAGGGGTAATGGCAACTAAACCAACCACTGCACCAATACAAGCGCCCATAGCCGAGATTCTCCGACCCACCAACGCATCAAACATAACCCAGGTAATCATAGCGGATGCCGAAGCCATGTTGGTGGTAGCAAAAGCTTGTACGGCTAAACCATCGGCCGCCAGGGCAGAGCCAGCATTGAAACCAAACCAACCAAACCAGAGCATACCTGTACCTAATATTATAAAGGGAATGTTGGCGGGCTGATGGTTTTTGGATTCGCGCTTGCCAAGTACATAGGCACCCGCTAATGCAGCAAACCCAGCAGACATATGTACCACGGTGCCGCCTGCAAAATCAAGAACGCCCCACTGGCGGAGAAACCCCTCGGGGTGCCAGGTCCAGTGTGCGAGTGGTGTGTAGATAAACAACGAGAACAGGCACATGAAAATCAGGTACGAGGTGAATTTTACACGCTCTGCAAAACTACCTGTAATCAAAGCCGGGGTGATAATGGCAAACTTAAGTTGAAACAAAGCAAAGATGAGGAAGGGTATAGTGGCCGAGAAGTCGGAATTTGGAGCCAAACCCACATTATTGAAACTGAAAAAGGTTAACGGATTGCCAATCAGGCCATGATAACTTTCGCCAAAAGCAAGACTAAAACCCACCAAATACCAGAGTAAACTGATTACCCCCAACGCGATAAAACTTTGAAGCATGGTGGAGATTACGTTTTTGTAACTCACCATTCCGCCATAAAAAAAGGAGAGTCCCGGGGTCATAAACAGCACAAAGGCTGTGGCGACAATCATCCAGGCTGTATCGGATTTATCGATGCCTTCCGTGGCGCTTGTGTCGAATGAAGTACCAGAACTAAAAAGGGATACAACCTGAAGTAAAACAATCAGGCCAAAGATTATGATGTACCGGGTTTTGGGCTTACTCATAAGGTAGTGGTTCAAAAATTTGGTTCAATTTCTAAATATAAGGGTCAAAAACGAACCACTTTTGTTAAAAATTTATAGAAAACGATTGAAATAGGGTTGTAAACTAGACCTTTTAGGAAAAAATAGAACCCATTTCAAAATACCCCGTCATTGCGAACGCAGTGAAGCAATCTCATTTTCTCAAAGCTCTGGACGAGATTGCTTCGGTCGTTCCTAACCTCGCAATGACGCGTTGTCTACTTTTGAGATGGGTTCTAGTATCTTTTAACATAACCCAGCTTTTTACCTGTCATCATTTTCCTCGTTCCTTTTTCAACAGAAGTTGCTTAGCTTTTGCTTTTTATCACCCATTTATGAAGAATATCTTATACCTGCTTGGCCTGGTAACATCACTAACTTTGGCCCAAGGAAGAATTGCCAAATCACCAGAAGTAAAAGAGGGTGATGGTCCATTTACACAATTGATCATCCGTGGTGTAACGCTTATTGACGGAACGGGGGCGCCTCCGATTGGCCCCGTAGATATTGTAGTAAAACAAAACCGCATTGAACGAATAGTAAATGTGGGTTATCCGGGTGTACCCATTACCGAAGAAAGACGACCCAAGTTGGAAACTGGCGGAAAGGAATTAAAAGCTGAGGGTATGTACCTGATGCCTGGATTTATTGATATGCACGGGCACATTGGTGGAGGTCAGGCACCCAATGCTGAATATGTTTTTAAGTTATGGATGAGTCATGGTATTACTACCGTGCGTGATCCTTCAGCAGGTAATGGGTTAGATTGGGTTTTAGAACACAAACAAAAAAGTGCAAAGAATTCCATTACTGCTCCACGCCTTCACGCGTATACATCGTTTGGGCAAGGCAGTGATAAACCCATCAGCACACCCGAGATGGCGCGTGAATGGGTGCGCAGCAATAAAGCTAAAGGGGCCGATGGCATTAAATTCTTCGGAGCAGCACCCGATATAATGCAAGCTGCACTTGAAGAAAACAAAAAACTTGGTTTGCGTTCGGCCTGTCATCATGCGCAAATGGATGTAGCGCGTTGGAATGTGTTAAAATCTGCGCGTGCCGGACTTACCAGTATGGAACATTGGTATGGACTGCCGGAAGCATTGTTTGCCGATCGTACCATTCAGGATTATCCATTGGATTACAATTATCAGAATGAACAACATCGGTTTGAAAATGCAGGTAAGTTGTGGAAACAGGCTGCTCCTCCATATTCAGAACATTGGAATAATGTAATGAATGAGTTGATTAAACTTGATTTCACGCTGGACCCCACCTTCAATATTTACGAAGCCAGTCGCGATTTGCACCGTGCCCGAAGGGCTGAGTGGCATGAAGAATACACACTTCCTCAACTGTGGTCATTTTTTCAACCCAACCGCAGGGCCCATGGTTCGTACTGGTTTGCGTGGGGAACGGAGCAAGAAGTTAACTGGCGTGAAAACTATGCACTGTGGATGAAGTTTGTGAATGAATATAAAAACAGAGGAGGACGCGTAACGACAGGTTCTGATTCAGGATTCATTTTTCAGCTGTATGGCTTTGCTTACATCCGTGAATTAGAACTTTTACGAGAGGCTGGCTTTCATCCGTTGGAAGTAATTCGTTCAGCTACTTTATATGGTGCACAAGCCTTGGGCGTTGAAAAAGATCTGGGTTCTGTTGAAGTGGGCAAGCTTGCCGACTTTGTGTTGGTGGATCAAAATCCGTTGGAGAATCTTCAGGTATTGTATGGAACAGGTGCTATCAAACTTTCGGATGATAACAAAGCAATCCGGGTGGGTGGTGTTCGGTATACGATTAAAGATGGTATTATCTACGATGCCAAAAAGTTGTTGGCTGATGTGAAAAAGATGGTGGATGATGAAAAAGCAAAAACGGGCTTCGTATTGAAACAGCCAGGTGTTGAGAAATGATTGATATTACGCATCAGTAAATCTTATTGTTGCCTGCTATTTTCGTGATATTTTGTGGCTTAGTGTATTTGTGGCCTATTTCAATTAATTGGCCACTAAAACACCTAAGCACAAAGTTTCTGTCAAGAAAACCACAGGCATTAACTCCGACAGCTTCATTAAAATAAAGTTTCGTGTGGGCAAAACTGCATTAGGACAAATTTCGTTATATTAGTGGACAAATTTCCGAATCCATGAAAACGCGAAAATATACGCGAAAACATTCTCCCACTGAAGTGCATGAACCTGCTGTAGCGTATGAAAGGGCCCGTCAATTGGCCGTACATCAATTATTGGAAATTGAACCTGCAAAGGTGAATGAACCCCTTAGCCGTGTGGAAACCTTCCGAAAAGGATTGCGCAAAAAATCGTTTGAACGTTTAAAAGAAGTTACAGGTTTAGATAACGAAACGCTGGCAACAGCGTTGGCAGTATCGTCTAAAACCATTCAACGCACGCAGGTTTTTGATACCGTGCAATCCGAAAAAATGTATGCATTAGCTGAGCTTTACGCTACCGGCATCGAATATTTCGGTAAAGATGGCTTTCACCGATGGATGGATCGCCCCTTATTTAGTTTGGGTAATGTTAAACCCCTTAACCTCATCGATGTGTCAGAAGGCATCAGTCTTTTAAAAACCGAAATCTTTCGCCTGCAGCACGGTATTGCTGTATGATTATTTACCGGCTGGCCAGAACTGAATTTTGCGATGTTACCGGTGAAGGTGCCAGGCGCTATGGCGGGCGATGGAACCTGCCCGGTTACGCGGCTTTGTACGGCAGTAGTTCTGTTTCTTCAGCTTTGTTGGAACGACTTACCGTTGACCCGGAACTTTTTGCAGCCGAGCGGTATGTGCTTTATTCAGTAATGGAATTCAATTGTCCGGATCAGTTCATTCAACTTCCTCCACTTAAAGAACTGCCAAAAGGTTGGGATGCCATTCCGCCACAGCGTACTTCTCAGGAATTTGGTACAGCCTTTCTTCAGGCAGGTAATTTGTGTTTCGGAATACCCTCCGTGGTAGATAAATCCTCTTTAAACTTCGTACTAAATCCGATGAGCAAACAGTTCAGTAAAGTCGCCTGGAAAACCTATCCACTAAAGCTGGATCATCGGATTGTGCGGTAATGAATAACCGCACGAATTCTCTCAATAATTCATACTTTTGCTGTTCTAAAATTTTGAGGAACTGACGGGGTATGGAAAACATCCGCAATTTTTGCATCATCGCCCATATTGATCACGGTAAAAGCACCCTGGCCGACCGGCTATTGGAGTTTACGGGTACCCTTACCCAGCGTGAAATGCAGGCCCAGGTGCTGGATAACATGGATTTGGAGCGTGAAAAGGGCATTACCATAAAGGCTCATGCTATTCAAATGAACTATAAGCAGGATGGACAAGAGTACATTCTGAACCTGATTGATACCCCCGGGCATGTCGATTTCTCCTACGAAGTGTCACGCTCTATTGCAGCTTGTGAGGGGGCCTTACTGATTGTGGATGCAAGCCAAGGCATTGAAGCACAAACCATATCTAACTTGTACCTGGCCCTGGAGCACGACCTGGAAATTATTCCGGTGATGAACAAAATTGACTTGCCCCACGCCATGCCGGAAGAGGTAACCGATGAAATTGTTGAACTAACTGGTTGTAAGCGCGAAGATGTGATTCGCGCCAGCGCAAAAGAGGGTATTGGTATTGAAGATATTCTCCGTGCCGTGGTAAGCCGTATAAAACCTCCGAAAGGAGATCCATCAGCTCCGCTTCAGGCCATGATTTTCGACTCTATATATAATTCCTTCCGTGGCATTGAAGTTTATTTCAGGGTTTTTAATGGCACTATAAAAAAAGGAGATAAAGTAAAATTTGCCAACACCGGAAAGACCTATGAGGCGGATGAAATTGGCGTTTTAAAAATGCTCAAGCAGGCCAAAGGCGAAATCAGTGCGGGTAATGTTGGTTATCTGATTTCGGGTATTAAAGATGCCAAGGAAGTAAAAGTGGGTGATACCATAACGCATGTTGACAGGCCTGCTCCTTCCATTAAAGGTTTTGAAAACGTTAAGCCCATGGTATTTGCAGGCATTTACCCGGTTGATACTACGGAGTTTGAAGAATTGCGAGCCTCCATGGAGAAGCTTCAGTTGAATGACGCATCGTTGGTGTGGGAACCGGAAACATCTGCTGCACTTGGTTTTGGTTTCCGATGTGGTTTCCTGGGCATGTTGCACATGGAGATTATCCAGGAGAGACTGGAGCGTGAATTTGATATGACGGTGATCACCACCGTTCCTTCGGTACAGTTTCATGCTATCCGTACGGATGGATCCATGTATGAAATCAACGCACCCTCTGAAATGCCTGACCCGAATACGGTTGATCATATTGAAGAACCGTACATCAAAGCTCAGATTATTACCAAGTCGGAGTTTATTGGTGGGATTATTAAGCTGTGCATGGATAAGCGTGGTGTTATTAAAAATCAAACCTACCTCACTACCGATCGTGTTGAGATGAGTTTTGAAATGCCATTGGCTGAAATTGTATTTGATTTCTTTGATAAGCTGAAAACCATTTCGAAAGGATATGCTTCTTTGGATTATCACTTAATCGGTTTCCGTGAATCGGATATGGTAAAGCTTGACATTCAATTAAACGGAGAAAAAGTTGATGCACTATCGGCTATTGTTCACCGCGATAAAGCCTATGAGTGGGGTAAGAAGCTTTGTGAAAAGTTGCGTGAATTGCTACCCCGCCAAATGTTTGAGATTGCCATTCAGGCGGCTATCGGTCAGAAAATTATAGCCCGCGAAACGGTAAAGGCCATGCGCAAAAACGTATTGGCTAAATGTTATGGTGGTGACATCTCGCGTAAGCGTAAACTACTGGAGAAGCAAAAGAAGGGTAAGAAGCGCATGCGCCAGGTGGGCAATGTGGAAATTCCACAAGAAGCATTTATGGCTGTGCTTAAGATTGATTAATAAAACTGGTTTAACATGGTTGAAACCAACACCTATACATTAATTGATGGCCGCAAGGTAGCTTCCCAAATTAAGGAAGAGATCATCCAACGCGTTAATGAATTAAAAGCTGAAGGAAAAAAAATCCCACACCTGGCTATTATCCTGGTAGGTGATGATGGTGCCAGCCAGACATATGTGGATCATAAAGTAAAGGCCTGTAAAGAAGTTGGGTTTCATTATACGATGATGCGTTTTGCCGATACCATCAGTGAGGAGAAGTTGTTAAAGCATATTGACCAGGTGAACCGTGATCAGGATGTGGATGGCTTTATTGTTCAGCTTCCGTTGCCGCCACACATTTCTGTTGAAAAAGTGACTGAGCATATTAAACCCGATAAAGATGTTGATGGGTTTACCAATAGAAATTTCGGAAGTATTGTTTCGAAAAATCCATTGCTGATGCCCGCAACGCCTTTCGGTGTGATGGAATTGTTGAAGCGCTACAACGTAGAAACTGAGGGAAAGAATTGTGTTGTGGTAGGTGCCAGTCGTTTAGTGGGCGCACCATTAAGCATGATGTTAATTGAACACGGAAGAGCTACCGTAACGGTATGTCATAAGTACACACAAGGCCTTGCGAATTTTACCCGACAGGCCGATATACTAATTGTGGCCGTTGGTAAACCGGGTTTGATAACGGCTGACATGGTGAAGGAAGGTGCCGTTGTTATTGATGTAGGGACAACACGCGTGGAAGGACCGCAATTCAAAAACGGTTTTGCCCTTAGGGGCGATGTCGACTTTAAGAATGTTGCACCTAAATGTTCGTTCATCACACCCGTGCCGGGTGGCGTAGGCCCCATGACCATTGCCTCCCTGTTACTGAACACCCTAAGGGCAACGGAACTTCGCAATGCTTAACCCGTCCAACATCAACCCGCTTACACATACGCACACTAACACCCTTCCATTAATGGAAGATTTCTACACCATTCAGGGTGAGGGGTATTTTCAGGGGCATGCAGCTTATTTTATCCGTCTAGGTGGATGTGATGTAGGATGTGTTTGGTGCGATGTAAAGGAATCGTGGGATGCCGCAGTTCATCCTCAGGTTTCAGTTTCCGAAATGGTTGATCGGGCAAAAAGCAGTGGTAGCAACATTGCAGTGATTACCGGTGGTGAGCCTGCCATGTATGACCTGACAGAACTAACAACTGCGCTGAAAGCCGAGGGTTTGCGCACGCATATAGAGACCTCAGGCGCCTATCCGCTAACCGGTACGTGGGATTGGGTTTGTTTTTCACCCAAGAAGTTTAAAGCACCGGATTCATCTGTGTTTATTCAAAGCCATGAGTTGAAGGTAATCATCTATAACAAAAGTGATTTTTCGTGGGCAGAAGAATTCGCAGAAAAAGTGAATACATCGTGTAAATTATTTTTACAACCTGAGTGGTCGCGTGAAAAGGAAATGCTTCCGTTAATTATTGATTATGTGAAACAAAATCCCAAATGGCGGATATCGTTGCAGGTGCATAAATACATGGATATACCATAGTGTATCAAAAGCTTTTCAAGCAAAAATTCAAATGACAATTACTGAGTTTGTCAGAACATTAAATCAATGGGGAGCCGATCAGGTTCCTTTTTTCTTTTTGATTGATTTTGAATTGCAAAAACCACAGGCGTATCGGTTAGATGAAATTGATCCTCAGGAAATTTTATATTTCTTTAATGGGTTTTCCAATGGCAATAACAAGCAAGTTAATCCCGGAAAGAATGTTGTTTTAAATAAGTATCCCATTGATTTTTCTTCATATGATCAACGTTTTGATCAAGTGATGCAACACCTCAGGTATGGCGACTCGTTTCTCACCAATTTCACAATAAAAACAAAAGTTGAGTTGCATCAATCCTTACGGGATTTATTTTTTATTAGTCAATCGAAGTATAAGTTGTGGTACAAGGATCAGTTCCTGGTGTTTTCTCCGGAAACATTTGTTCAAATCCGCGATCAAAAAATTTATTCCTATCCGATGAAGGGAACTATTGATGCCCAGGTTGCCCATGCTCGTGAAATTATTTTGAATGATCCAAAGGAAAGGGCTGAGCATATTACAATTGTTGATCTGATCCGAAATGATTTGAGCCAGGTGGCTTCGGATGTAAGTGTAACACGTTTTCGTTATATCGATAAAATTAAAACCACTGCGGCTACGTTGTTGCAGGTAAGTTCAGAAGTGAATGGCAACCTTTCGGGAGATTATAATAAACGATTGGGAGATATACTTACCGCTCTTCTTCCTGCCGGATCTGTCAGCGGTGCACCAAAGCCAAAAACGCTTGAGATAATTCGTGAAGCCGAGGGTGAGGAGCGTGGTTACTATACAGGTGTGTTTGGTTATTTTGACGGAAAAAATCTTGATAGTGGCGTGATGATCAGGTTTATTGAAAAATCGGATGATGACTATTTTTACAGAAGTGGAGGAGGAATCACTACCCAAAGTTTAGTGCAAGCCGAATACGAAGAAGCCATCCAGAAAATTTATGTCCCGATTGATTGAATCGATTTGCCTGAATGATGGAGTATTCTATCGCTTGCCGCACCATCAGGCAAGGATGAATAAATCGATCCATGAAATTTTTCATCAGCAAAATGAAATTCAGTTGGAGGATTTTCTCTATGCACAATCCTATCCGACCCAAGGTTTATTCAAGTGTCGAATCATTTATGATATCCGTACTCACAGCGTTGAATTCATACCCTACAAAACTAAACCTGTTTCTAGTTTAAAGATAATAAAAGCAGACAGCATTGAGTATGCCCATAAGTTTGAAGACCGGTCGGCTCTTCATCAACTTTATCAACTACGGGAGGATTGTGATGATGTTCTCATCGTTAAAAATGGATTTCTTGCTGATTCATATTACAGCAATGTAATTTTATACGATGGAGGCAATTGGTTTACACCCTCAACTCCATTATTAGCAGGCACCATGCGTCAATACTTGCTGGAAACGGGAAAGATAAGCGAGGCAACAATCCGTGTTGAGGATGTTCGTTTATTTCAGAAAGTAAAACTGATTAATGCGATGCTGGGTTTAGATGGTCCGGAACTTTCGATATCGCAGATAGTTTTTTAGTTTTAAACCATGTACATGAAAGTAAAGTGGTGGAAGGTTTCAGTATTTTTTCTTTTCGGATTGTTTCTCCTTCCGGAAGGGGCAATCGCCCAGGTTCAACTCAGCACAAAGTCAAAAAAAGCAATTGAGCTTTACAATCAGGCAGATAATTATCGCGTTCGTGGTCAACACGAGCAAGCCATTAGTCTTTTAAACCAGGCTATCACCAAAGACAAGAATTTCGCGGAAGCCTATTATCGGCTTGGGCTGGTTTATATGAGCATGAAGAATTATCCTTCAGCTATTTCCAATTTTGAAAAGGGCCTTACGCTAACCACTGATCCCAAAAAGCAAAAGGTATATTGGTTTGATCTTGGCGAGGCGTATCTGATTACCGGTCAATACGACAAGGCCGTTAAATATCTCGGTGATTTTGTAAAAATTGAAAATCAGAATCGGCAGAAGGCTGAGCGCGCGGAACAATTACTAAAAAATGCCACGTTTGCACAAGCCAATGCTGCAGTGAATGCCGAATGGAAGTTGAGGCCATTGAACGACACGGTAAATCGTTTTCCATTGCAATACTTTCCGGTGCTTACGGCCGATCAGCAGGAGTTAATATTTACACGCAGACTCGGCTCGGGTGGGGAGCATGACGAGGATCTGGTGGTTTCCAGAAAGGATGACCGCGGTCGTTGGACAAGCCCGGTATCGATTTCAAAAAATATCAACTCTGTATTAAATGAAGGCACCTGTGCAATTTCTGCTGATGGCCGAAAGCTGATCTTCACTTCATGTATGGGGCGCCAGAGTTTTGGAAGTTGCGATTTGTATCAGAGTATCAAAATTGGAAACGAGTGGACGGAACCCGTTAACCTTGGACCAAATGTTAATTCAAGCGAATGGGAATCTCAGCCGGCACTTTCGGCTGACGGCCGAACCTTATATTTTGTTTCCGACAGACGTGGAGGATCAGGCAGGCGCGATATCTGGGTTTCTACGCTCGATGAAAAAGGACACTGGACCAGAGCTAAAAATCTTGGTGCACCCGTAAACACACAGTACGATGAGATTTCCCCATTCATCCATGCCAATAGTAAGGTCTTGTATTTTGCTTCAAAAGGCCATACCGGGTTTGGGGGTTATGACATCCTCTTTTCTGAGCGAACAGATACGGGTTGGTCAGAACCGGTAAATATGGGCCGTCCTGTAAATGATTATGAGGATCAATTCTCCTTATTCATTACCGCTGATGGAAAAAGGGGATATTATTCCCATGAAGAAACCTCTGGTCAGGGCAGTGTGCGAAGCAGGATTTATGAAATTCAGTTTCCTGAGGACCATCAGGTCAGGTACAAGAGTAATTATGTAAAAGGCACTGTTCGCGATAAGCTGACAGGCAAAGAACTTAAGGCGACCATTGAGTTATTTAATATAAAAAGCAATGAAATTGAGTCAATAGTAGAATCCGACTCCGTTTCCGGAGAATATCTAATGGTTTTAACACAAGGGGCAGAGTATGCGCTTTACGTCAATAAGAAGGGCTATTTATTCACTAGCTCCAACTTCAATTACTCGGAAACCACCGATTTTGAGCCGATTCGAATGGATTTTGAGCTGGAACAGGCCAAAAAGGGCTCCTCAGTGGTTTTGAACAACATCTTTTTTGACACGGATAAATATGACCTAAAGGAAAAGTCAATTACTGAGCTGCAAAAGATTATTCAATTTTTAAATGAAAATCCTCAAATCCGCATAGAAATAGGAGGCCATACTGATAATACTGGTAGCCCTGCCTATAACCTTCAGCTATCAGAAAAAAGGGCGTTGGCGGTTTATAATTACTTGTTGGAGAATGGGATAGAGCAGAACCAATTGCGTTGGAAGGGTTATGGTCAAAGCAGGCCTTTGGATTCTAATGACTCAGAAAAAGGGCGTGCCATTAATAGGAGAATTGTTTTTCAAATTCTGTAAACGGAATGACCAGTTCATTATCGCCCTGTTAGCCAAATTATATTTTGGTTAAAATTATTTAAACGGAACTTTCTTAATTCGTGCCACTTCGATAACTTTATCACTTTACTAAACCTAAACTTAAACTTATGAGGAGACTTTTACTAAGTTCGATGTTGCTTCTCTTCGCTTTTAGCGCAGCGATAGCACAAGATCGAACTGTCTCCGGTAGAGTTACATCTACCGAAGATGGTTCCCCGCTTCCTGGCGTGAACGTGGTTCTGAAGGGTTCTACTGTTGGAACCGCCACTGACGCAGAAGGAAGATTCACGTTATCCATTCCCGCTTCGGGAGGATCACTGGTTTTTTCATTTATTGGACTGCAAACGCAGGAGATTCCAATAGGTGATCGATCAGTCGTTGACATTTCTTTGGCGTTGGATGCCACACAACTCAGCGAAGTTGTTATTACAGGTCAAGGTATTGCCAGGGAAAAGAAAGCCCTTGGCTATGCCACAAGTACTGTTGGCGCGGATCAACTGGCGGCACGACCGGTTAATGACATTTCAAGAGTGCTGCAGGGAAAAGTTCCAGGGGTAGTTATTACCCCAACCGGTGGGACCTCAGGTGCTGGTGCCAGCATCAACATCAGAGGGTATTCTTCACTTACCGGTAGTACCCAGCCGCTTTGGGTTGTTGATGGCGTTCCATTCAATTCAGAAACCAATAGTGGTTCTGGATTTACAACGGGAGGTCAGGCAACGGCTACCAGCCGCTTTTTGGATATTGATCCCAATACTATTGAGACAATTAACGTATTAAAAGGGTTAGCTGCCACTGTACTTTATGGTGACCAGGGAAGAAATGGTGTAATTCTGGTTACAACCAAATCTGGAGGTGCAAAGAAGAAGCAGGCTGAAGTTTCTTTTCAACAGACTCTTTCAGTAACAGAAATTGCATCGTGGCCAACAATGCAGAACAATTATGGTAATGGTTTCCAGGGGTTGTTTGGGAACTTCTTCAGTAACTGGGGCCCAAATTTTAACCAGGTTGACTCGGTGGGCCACCCATACCAGTTTGCAAATGATGCATCATTACGGGAAGCTTTCCCGGAATATTATTTTAAGCGTATTCCGTATGAAGCTGCGCCCGATCCGATAGGATTTTTCAGGAAGGGTGTTGTTTCAAATACATCAATTGGTATTTCCGGGGGATCAGATAAATTGGGATATAATGCCTCTGTTGCCTATACTACTGAAGAGGGCTATGCACCAGGTAACGAGCTTCAGCGCTTAAACATTTCCACTGGTTTTAACGCTGCCGTTACCGATAAATTTTCGATCCGCACTTCCGTACTGTTTGCCAATACTGAGTTTGAAACACCTCCTTTAAACGGAGCTACAGGTGGTTCTGTGGCATTTGGTGGAGTTCCATCTCTTTATGCCAACTTTCTGTACACCCCCCGTAACTGGGATATTTTAAGTTTCCCATATGAGACACCATTGGAAAAGAAAAGTGTTTGGTACCGTGCCAGCAACGATATCCCAAATCCGAACTGGATGGCGAAATACCATCGTGAGACGAGTATAACAAACCGCGTATTCTTGTCTTCAACGTTCGCATATGATTTCACTGATAACCTGGCGTTGAGCTACCGTGTAGGTTTAGATACCTATACTGAAACGCAAAATCGTGAATTCAATAAAGGTATTGGTCCCAGCTATGCAAACATTGATCGTGGTGTTTTACAAACTCAAACCATCAATAATACCATTTGGAACCACGATATAATTCTCTCATTTTCTAAACCGTTGAGTTCAGATATTAATATGACTGCTCGTGTTGGTGGTAATGCCAGAAATGACTACAGACAACGCGATGGTATTTATTCTGAAACACAGACCGTATTCGGCTTAATGAGACACTCAAATTTTGAAGGCAGTTCTTCCAGAAGTATTGCATTTGATAACCGTGTGTTCTACAGAACAGATGAGACCCAACGCTACGGTGTTTATGGAGATTTCTCTTTCGACTATAAAGACTATTTGTTCTTGAACTTATCCGGTAGAAATGACTGGATATCAACACTTGAGGCTGGTAATAATTCTATATTTTATCCAAGTGTGAGCGCTTCGTTTTTACCAACTGAAGTTTTCAGCAGTATCAAGTCGAATACACTTAATTCACTTAAAATAAGAGCTGGCTATGGAACTTCAGCGGGTTTTCCGCCAACATACAGAACACGTGATGTGGTGAACCAAAACCTCCGCGCGTTTATGGGCCCTACTGGCGCATTATTGGGAGAACACACCATTGCTAACCAGTTGGGTAATCGAAATCTACAACCTGAATTACAGCAGGAAGTGGAACTCGGTTTCGAGGCCAAAATGTTTAATAACAGGTTTGGTATCGACTTTACAGTATATGACAGATCAACCAAAAATCTGATTACATCAGCCCCTATTGATCCTGCAACCGGATTTACCTCAACCTTTGTTAACCTTGGTAAGATTAGCAATAAGGGTGTTGAGATTGGCCTCACAGGCACTCCAATACAACTGGCTAATGGATTCCGTTGGGATGCCATCGTAAACTACACGCTGGTGCGCCCTGAGGTAATTGATTTGGGTGGCGAAATTGAAGAAGTAGCGTTATCAGGTTTTACCGATCAGGGTAATTTTGCAATTCCGGGGCAGCCGTTCAATATCATGAAAGGTTCAGTTCGGGCAAGAGACCCTCAAGGTAACCCCATCGTAGCTGCTGATGGTTTGTATGTACGTTCACCAATTTTGGGCGTTGTTGGCAATCCTAATCCTGATTATTTCGTAACCTTCATTAATAATTTCTCCTGGAAAGGATTTGAATTCTCCTTCCAGTTTGATTATCGCCACGGTGGAGATATTTTCTCATCTACTGCCAATGCAGTACTTGGTCGGGGTACAGCTGCAGCTCAGGATTACAATCAGGATTTAACATTGGTTCTGCCAGGTGTAAAAAATATCGGAACAGCCGATGCGCCTAACTATGTTCCGAACGACATCATGATTTCCGCTTCGGATTACGGTTTCAACACACTGTATGGTGCTGGCGCAACAACCGAGGTGGGTATTTTTGATGGAACTACTATTCGATTGCGCGAAATCAGCTTAAGCTATACGTTGCCGCGATCTATTTTAAGTAAGACTCCAATTAAAAATGCTTCCATCCAGGTTAATGGAAATAACCTTTGGTTTAATGCTGTTAATGTACCCAAGGTTGTAAACTTTGATACTGAAGTATCAAGTCAAGGCGTTGACAATGGAGCAGGTTTTGATTACCTGACTGGTCCGAGTGTAAGACGTTACGGTGCTGTATTGAGGTTAACGTTCTAAATCTAAACTTGTAATTCTCATGAAGAAATATATAAAACATATAGTGCTCGCGCTGGGGCTTGTACTCGCGAATGCGTGTACACTTGACTTGCGCGAAGACCCTAATGCTGTTCAGCCAAATCAGGCCTTGCCTAATTTGTTATTGAACTCCATGCAGCGAAATCTTGGTGGTCTTTTTAATACTTTCAGTACCTATGGTATGCAAATGACTCGCCTGCAAAATTCAGGCGGTTCGTTGTATGATAACGTCTATACACCTCAAACTTTTGATGGGGTATGGTCAACAGCCTATGCGGTTATTCTTAAAGATGCTGATGAGTTAATTAAGACTGCTGACGCCAATGGCTTAGCCCGGCATGCGGGTATGTCACGGGTAATCACGGCTTATACCTTATTATTGCTAGCTGACCATTTTGGCGATGTGCCATACTCACAGGCTTTTCAGGGTTCTGCTAATTTTAATCCTGGTGTGGATCAAGCCTCAAGTATTTATACTGTTGCGCTTACTTTGCTTGACAAAGCAAAGGAGGATTTGAACACACCTACTGTGGCAAATGGGGGTTACCTGAATGGTACGGCCCCTGCTCCTGTAGATCAGTTTTACGCTAATAATTATACACGTTGGACCAGGTTAGCCAATACGCTTAAATTGAAAATTCACCTCAATTTGCGTCATGAGGCACCTGCGGCTTCTACAACGGCTATCAATGCCCTGATTGCTGATGTTTCTGCGACCGGTGGATTGATTAGCGCTGCGAATGAAAACTTTGTTTTCCGCTATGGAAGCAACATTGTTGACCCTGACAACAGACATCCTCGGTTCACAGCAACGTATGTTGCGGGTTCCGGAAACTACATGTCGAATTGGTTGATGTGGCAAATGTTCCACGGCTATGGCGCCACACAGGGTGGCCAACCGGGTGATCCACGCATGCGTTTCTATTTTTATCGTCAACGCAATTCTAATTCATCCGACCCGAATGAGATTCGTTGCGTAGTTCAGGCCACGCCTGATCATTATCCAACCTCAACAGGAACAGCAGTTTTGTTAAATCCTAAGGCGGGTATGCCTCCAGGTATTAATCCTGACCCGGCCAATCCTGCATGGACCAGAACCTTTTGCTACCCTACCGATAGAGGTTATTGGGGACGTGACCATGTCGATCCTCAGGGTATTCCACCAGATGGTTTTGCCAGAACTATGTGGGGTGCATACCCAGCCGGTGGCAGGTTTGATGCCAACGTTAATGGTAACGTAAACCAAAATCTGGGTATGCGCGGTGCAGGTATACAACCCATTTTAATGCGCTCAAATGTTCAGTTTATGCTTAGTGAAGCGGCTTTGTATTTAGGAACAACCGGTAATGCAAGAACGTATTTCGAAAATGGAATACGCGCTTCTATGGCCGATGTACGTACCTGGGCAGTTAGTGGAACCTACGGCATAGGTGGAGCATCTCCAACAGAAACTGCAACCATTGATACTTTTTACCCTGCGGCAACCTATACAACCGATGTTGATAATTACGTGACCTTAGCTTTGGCTGCTTATGATGCCCAGGTAGGCAATGATAACATTATGGATTACATCGCGCGCGAGCATTGGATTGCCAGTTTTGGTTCTGGTGTTGAAGCGTATAATCTTTACCGCAGAACGGGCTTACCGAATGGTATGCAACCTACCATAGTTGCAACGCCTGGTGCTTTTCCTAGAACATTCTGGTATCCGGCAAATTTTGCTAACCTGAATGGTTCGGTGGATCAAAAGGCCGACCTGAGTGGCAAAGTATTTTGGGATCAAAAGGTTAAAGACCTGGACTTCTAACGAAAGACAACTATGAGAAATTATAAATTTATTTTGTCACTGCTTATCCTTTCTATGGGGGTAGTGATGTCGTGCCGGGATGAGAGTTTGTATCCGCTTCCGTATGCCGACAAAGATTTTGCTGGGTACTTACGGATTATTCATATTCGGTCAAACATACTGGATGCTGGTAATTTAGCTGCCTCTGCTTTTGAATATACACTCGAGGCAGTTGATGAGAAAAATGGCGATAACCTTGATGAGGTGGAGATTTATGTAAGCCACAGACGTGGAACAGGCTTGACCGATGAAGTACTGCTAACAACAGTTCCGGGTACTGCGTTTTCCGCTGTTCCACAACCAACAATATCTCTTTTTAAGCGGGCAACCATTACACTTACGGCTACCCAGATTCAAACTGCGTTGGCTACGTTAAATACTGACCCTGATGGTGCATGTCCTACTTGTTCACCTGTAGGGGGCTTGGTTGCCTATCCAGGTGGTGCATTGTTGGCAAACGATCAGGTAATTGTGCGTTGGATTATGAAGCTGAAGGATGGCAAAAAGTTTTCAGTTTTGAATCCTCAGGCTGCTGTAAACCCGGCATTTGCCAAAACAGCAGAAGCTAACACTACACCAAACATTACAGGTGGTCAGTTTTACAGTTCACCGTTTATTTACACGGTTTTTGTTCGGGCCTTGGCTACACCTTCGTGGGTAGGTACCTATTCGTTAACCCAAACTGCTATCTGGTCGCCTAACCATACCTGGAACCAGCATGCTGATTACCCTGCCTCGTTAAACAATGTTCTCTTTCCAAACCAAACCGTTACATTGGCAACTGTACCGGGTGGTCTTTCAACAGAACGTCAGTTTACCGTAAGCTACAGGGGACAGAATGTGACCATGCGCATTAACCTGGAAAACGGTACGGTGTATGTTCCGTTACAGAATACAGGTATTAACTGTGCAACCAATAAGGCATTGTATTGGACCTGGCCACCGGCTGGTAGTTTTGCAATAGGTTCTATTGGAGCGGTGTTGCAGCCCGGGTTGCCACAAGCAACTACAGCTAACCGAGGTACCTATACCGCTGCCAGTGACGGATTAACAGCTGGTAACACTATGACAATTGGTGTTGATGACGATGCTGATGAGTACGGTTTGCGTAATGGATACTGTACGTGGACCAGGCGTGTCAGATTAACACTGGTTAAGTTGTAACGATCTAATGACATAGTAATTTAAAGGCTAAAGAGGCGACTCTTTAGCCTTTTTTTTAAATTAGCAGTATGAAAAGGAATGTAACGGCTGCTCTACTAATTGTGCTTTTACTTTGCGGGTGTCTGCGGACGCTTGGTCAAAAGCCAGATGATGAAATTTCAAAATCAGTTCGGGCCAATAATATAATCACCTCATTCAGTCAATTCAATCAGCGCTTACCTGTAGGGCAGATTCTTACAGGTATGTCTACTCCATCGGTTTCGGAAATTGTGGGTAATCCTTACTGGGATACGCATTGGGGTAAGTCATCATTATTATTATACAAGAATGATGAACTTGTGGAGGGCTATGTTACCCGGTATGATATTTATAAGGATGAATTTGAGTTTAGACTTACGAATGATGTGCGGGTAATGAGTGGCAGCAAGGTGAAAAATGTCGTTTGGATTGATTCCGTTACCAACAAGCCGCGATATTTAATTAATGGTAGAGAATATAAAGAAGATGGAGCACCCTTATCAGGGTTTGTTGAAGTATTAGTTGAGGCTAAAGTTGCTTTATTTAAGCACATTAAAATTGAGGTTTTAAAACCGGATTTTAATCCTGCCCTAAATGTTGGTAGTAAGGATACCAGAATTCTGAAGAAAGAGAGTTTCTATTTCAATAGTGGAGAGTCTTTAATTCGGATAAAATCTAAAAAAAGTCTGGATGCTCTAGGCTCTAAATATGAGCAAAGAATTAATCAGTTTATGAAAACCAATAACATTAAGCTGAATAACGAGAGTGATCTTGTCCGGTTATTTCAGTTTCTGGCGAGTACATGAGTTTTCAATATTCACCTTTCGTAAAATATTTCCTTAATTTAAAGCACTCAAAGAGTGTAATTCATGCTTGGGGTTCCAAACTTTAAAAGAGACTATTCAAGCACAATAATGTGCCCCTTAACCCTGTGAATTTCCATTTAGGGTAAAAAATCACATTTTTTTAAAAATTTGGGCATTTTTTAGATTTCCACCCGTCAATTTCGACTATTTTTCCTTTTGCCAATTATTATTTTGTCTTATGTTTGGCCTCATAGAAAATTAACATTAACCTAAATTTTTTAACATGAAGAGAATTCTACAACTAATGTTTGTAGCGTTACTTATTCTGCCGCTCGGCTCAGCCTGGGCGCAGGATCGTACCGTTACAGGAAAAGTGACCTCGCAAGAGGATGGGTCGGGATTGCCGGGCGTGAACGTTACCTTGAAAGGAACCACCACTGGTACGGTAACCAATGTTGATGGTAATTTTTCGCTCAGCGTTCCAGCTTCGGGCGGTACATTGGTGTTGTCATTTATTGGGTTGAAAACCCAGGAAGTGCAGATTGGAAATCGCGCGGTTATTGATGTGCAAATGGCTTCTGATGTTACGCAGTTATCTGAAGTTGTTGTTACAGGATATGGCGTTCAGGAAAAACGAACCCTCACCGGATCAATTGCTTCTGTAAAGGGCGATGTATTCCAGAACCTACCGGTTCAATCTGTTGACCGTGGTATTCAAGGCCGCTTGGCTGGGGTGCAAATATCCAGTACATCAGGTGCTCCTGGAGGAGCGCTCAACGTTCGCGTTCGTGGTATTGGTTCCATTAATGCTTCAAATGATCCATTATGGATTGTTGACGGTGTGCAACTCTCTCGTTTCGGACAAACCACTCAGGGTTCATCAAACCCGCTGGCATCCATTAACCCAAATGATATTGAGTCTGTTGAGGTTTTAAAGGATGCAGCTTCTGCGGCTATTTACGGAGCTCAGGCTGCTAACGGTGTGGTCATTGTTACTACCAAGAAAGGGAAGAAAGGTAAAACTAATCTTGATGTAAGCATTCAGCGCGGAGCAGTTCAGCCTTTTAACCTGTATGAAGTTATGGACGGCAAACAATTTGCCGCCATTAAGGCTGAGTCGTATGTAAACGCTGGGTTACCCCTTACAGGCCCAACTGGTGCGCATACAGTTTTTGGTGATCCAAACGATGATAATTTAACAAATTTTAGCTGGAGAGATGAAATGTTCCGTACGGGACAGCTTGCGACATATGACATCTCGATGTCGGGTGGGGATGATAAAACATCTTTCTTGCTGTCACTATCTTATCAAATGCAGGAAGGTCAAATTATCATGAACGATTGGCAACGGGGAACGGCTCGCTTAAATTTGACCCACAAGCCAACAACCAAACTTACGATTGGGACAAACATATCTTTGGCATATCAACGAACCTTTGGTTCTATTACCAACGGTAACTTTGTAAATGGTCCATTCCAGGCTGCATTTACGGCTCAACCAACTTCTACAGCATATAATGATGACGGAACATACCGCAACCCATATCCGGCATCAAATTCAGGCCACTTGTTTGGTTATAATATCGTACAGGGTGTAAATGAAGAAGTTCGTTTAGGTCGAGTGCCTCAAACTGTATCCAGTTTCAATATTGGTTATGAAATCATTCCGGGTTTAACCATTAATGGTTTTGCCGGGGTGGATGCATCGTTCGGTACCGATAATAATCAACGGCCTGGTACACTGCCTGTTTTCCCAGGAGGCCAAATGACGGTAGTTAGCCGCAGAACAATAGCTTATAACGCTAACACTACAGTTAACTATACAAAACGTTTTGGTGATATTCACCAGATTTCAGGTATAGCAGGTTTTGAGTATAGAAAGGAAGAGCGTGGTGGTGTAACCGCTGCACAATTTACATACCCTAACCCCGCGCTTCGATTGTTATCGTCAGGTGCAACAGCGCGTCCTGCGGGTGAATTCTTCTTCGACAACGCCCGGCAAGGTGTTTTCGCGCAGGTGAAGTATACCCTGAAAGACAGATATATCGTTGATGGTACAATCAGACGTGATGGCTCCAGCCGTTTCGGACCCAATAATCGCTATGGAACATTTTTTGCAGGTTCAGTGGCCTACCGTATTTCCGAAGAAAGTTTTATGGATGGCATCACCTGGCTGGATGATTTAAAAATCCGTGCTGCCTATGGTCGTGTTGGTAATTCAGAAATAGCAGATTATGACTGGTACACTGCCTATGGAAGCCCTGCAGCGGGTTCAGTTGGTATTCCGGCTGGTGCACAATACCTGGGTGGATCAATTCTTCGCTTAACCCGGTTGGGCAATGATATTATCGGATGGGAAGAAGAAGATCAGTTTAATGTGGGTATCGACTTTTCGTTGTTTGGCGGGCGTTTGTTTGGATCTGCTGAATTTTATAATAACGTAACAAACAATCAGCTGTTCAATGTAGATTTACCAACCGATAGTGGTCTTGGCTCTGTTCGTGGTAACGTAGGTGAAGTATTGAACCGCGGTTTTGATTTTGAATTAGGAGGCATTGTGTTGGACCGCGGTGGTTTTCAATATCGTGTTACCGCAAACTTTAGTACGCTGTATAACGAGTTAGTATCACTACCGAATAATCAACAACGTTTAGTGAATAATGGAGTTCAGCTAATTGTTGGTGAACCTATTGCATTTCCGTTTTTACTACAGTTTGCTGGCGTGAACCCAGCCAATGGAAAAACCATGATTGTTAACAAAGACGGTAACCTGGCGTATCAAGGCACACAGGATGATGTAGATGTTCGTGGAACATACATTCCTACGTACTTTGGCGGATTCTCCAATAATTTCTCGTACAAAGGGATTAACCTGGAAGTATTCTTTCAATTCCAGGGAGGTAACTCAGCTTTCAATGGTGACTTATATAACTTATATGCTGCCGGTTCAAGCGCAAATAATCAATTAGTAAGTCAGCTTAACCGTTGGCAAAATCCTGGGGATATCACCAATGTACCGCGCGCCTATCAAGGTGGTATTATTGATGGATTCGACCAGCAACATGGAACGTTTGGATCAACCCAGTTTTTGTCGGATGCTTCTTATGTTCGTTTGAAGCAGGTTACCTTGTCATACAACCTGCCAAATACTTTGGTTTCTAAAATCGGCTTAAACAAAGTCAATGTTTTTGTTCAGGGCCTTAACCTATGGACAGCGACCAAGTTTGCCGGAATTGATCCCGAAGTAGTAAGCAACAATAACGGAACAGCAATTTCAAGCTTTGGTGTATTTCCGCTAGGTAAACAATTTATGGCCGGTGTTACAATTGGCCTTTAATTAACTTAAGAAGACAGAGACATGAAAAAGATATTAATAAGTACAGTTTTAATTGTTGCGTTTGCATCGTGCAGCCTGGAGACTGAAGACCAGGCAAGCTTAAGCCCGGCACAAGCGTTGGATAACGTAGCCGGTGTGCAAAGTGCTGTATTGAGTGCTTACCGCAGGTTGCATGAATTTGACATGTATGGCCAAAACTCGATGATGGTGGGTGATGCACTTGCTGACAATTTCGAGATCGTGAACCGCACAGGCCGTTACGAACAAGAAGTAGTAAATGCTATTGGTACGTTTGCCAACCGTTGGGCCAATGCGTATCGGGCAATCAACGATGCTAATTTCGTTCTAAAGTACCTTCCGCTGTTGAATATTAATCAGGTACCTTCAACCGCTACCCTTACCTCACAACGAGTATTGGATCAACTAAAGGGAGAGGCGTTGTTTGTTCGTGCACTTGCTTATTCTGAATTATTGCGCATTTATGCGTATGAGCCTGGAAAGGAAGTAAGCGGTTTCAATTTAGGGGTTGTTTTGCGTAGCACACCCACCGAGGTTGTAACCGATGCCGATTTGCGCTCACGCAGCACAAACACGGAGTGCTATCAATTTGTTGAAAGTGATTTGCTCGAAGCAGTTAACCTGTTAATAACCCCGGCAGAGCAAACCACGACAGGAGCATGGCCAGCTTCCTTAGGTGCAATTACCAATCCTTTCCGGGCTAACCGTGCCGCGGCACAAGCTTTATTAGCAAGGGTTTATTTGTATTTAGGCAGGTATGCTGATGCCGATACACGTGCTACAGCAGCATTGGCACTGCTTGCTAACCCTAACCCGGTAGCAGCGGCCAGCTATGTTACTTCATGGAGTTCAACTACACACCCTGAATCAATTTTTGAATTGGAAATTCGCCCAACCGATTGGAGTGGTGTTGATGGTCCTAACAATTCGCTAACTTCTATCACCACCAACCTGGCTTCAGGTTTTCAATATGTTGCCGCAGCCAGCCCTGAACTGATTGCTGCGCATGAACCTGGCGATGTAAGATTGGGTGTGTATGTAACGAGTGCCGCAACACTTAGTAAGCCTCAGGCGCGTAAATGGCCTGGCGAAAAGGGTGGTGGCGTGGAGAACATTCCTGTAATTCGTAAAGCCGAGATGTATCTAATTCAAGCAGAAGCACGGGCACGTCAGGGAGGTAATGATGCCGGTGCACAAACAGCCATTAATACATTGCGAACAAACCGCGGCTTGGCTGCGACAACCCTTACCGGTGCAGGTTTAATTGACTTGATTATGAACGAACGTAGGGTGGAGCTTGCCTTTGAAGGGCACCGCTGGTTTGACTTAAAGCGTAACGGTATGGATATTACCAAGCCGGCAACGGCT
The DNA here is from genome assembly GCA_002344065.1 of Flammeovirgaceae bacterium UBA2366. Taxonomy (GTDB): domain Bacteria; phylum Bacteroidota; class Bacteroidia; order Cytophagales; family Cyclobacteriaceae; genus UBA2336. Next base: position 15,224 of record DDTK01000003.1, on the reverse strand, counting down.
GGTGTGGCTACCTTGCCGTATACGGATTTTCGGATTCTTCAACAAATCCCGAACTCGCAGATTGTATTAAATCCGAACCTGGTACAAAACCCTGGTTATTAATTCTTAAAATTGAAATCAATGAAAAAGATAAATCTTTCATCAATAGTTTTATTCCTGGCGTTAACAGCAGCGATGTTTTCGTGCTTTGACGATGCAGGAACGGATATCTTGCTTAAGGGAACGTTTATCGAAATACAGGAGGCCACCACTTCGGCCGGTTTATCGGTAAGCAAATCTTACGAAAGATTAAACGATGGTATTGCTAAAAAGGACTCCATTCGCATTAATCTGGTGGGGGCTCAACGCAGTACACCCGTAACTGTAAACTTTGCGATTAATTCAGCGAGCACTGCCGTGGCAGGTGTGCACTACACCATGGTTACCACTGGTACCTCGGTTACCATCCCTGCCAACAGTAGTTTTGCATACATTAGGTTTAATGTAATTGCTGATAATATCGAGCCGGGAGAAGTATGGAACCTACGTTTTGACCTGACTGGTGTTGATGCGGGTAACGTTACGATAAGTGAAAATTATAAAACGTTTACACGGCAAATCCGTACATTGTGTCCTTTCAACAGGGCAAACTTTTTAGGAAATTACTCTTGTGTTGAGCCTGGATATGTTGGCTCTCCGTATGTTGTTGTATCAACGCCTGGGCCCGATGCTAATTCCATTACGATTACGAATTTTTGGGATTTTGGAGGTGTAGTAAACTATACGTTTAACCCCGCTACCAATGCAGTGACGTTGGCAACTCAAAATGTTGTGATGGGTGGTGTTACTTACGTGGTATCTCAAAATGGAACGGCAACATACGATGCTTGTGAATATTCATTTGTTGTACCTTATCGTGTTGCAACAACTGGTGGTGTGACAGTGGAGACCAATACGCATACTTTTACAAAGCTATAAGCTGATTTGCATTAAACGAAAAAGGGAGTGGACTTCGTCCATTCCTTTTTTTGTTTTGGATGAACATTGAATATAAAATAAATTTGTACAGAAATTAAAAACGGAATATGGTGGGCTTGAGAAGAGGTATACTGACCATGCTGGTAAGTGCGTGCACAGCATTTTTATACGGGCAATCCATGGAGGAAAGTAGATTGGGTCTTGCTGAGCTTACCAAGCGTGTACAAGAATTCACTAAGGAGCAACAGGTGCGAGCGTATGAATATGCACTACGGCATAATGTGCCTATGTCTTATCGTGATGATAAGGGAAATCTGGTATTGTTGGTTGGTGTTTCTGAAAATGGGTTGCCCCTGTATGAGTCAACTTTTAATGCTGGTGCTGCCATAACCTCTGGTGCTGCTAAACTAAGGGGAGGCGGTAGCCTGGGCCTTAACTTGGAGGGTGAGGGTATAACCGTAGCCGTTTGGGACGGAGGCATTGTGGATAGTCATATTGAATTTGGTGACCGCATTCTTTCTGTTGAGGGATCAGCTGAGGATACCCACGCAACCCATGTAACGGGCACCATATTAGCGGCTGGCCTTAACGCACAAGCAAAGGGCATGGCGCCAAAGGCTAAAGCGTTTACCTATGACTTTGCAAACGATACACCTGAAATGCTGAGCGTGGCCCGACCCGATCAATCAACTATTATTCTTTCTAACCATTCGTATGGACTAATTACTGGATGGCGGTTCAATGCAGGCTCCTGGCAGTGGTTTGGCGATGCTGGTATCAGCAATCAGGAGGACTGGCGTTTTGGCTTTTATAGCAATGCGGCTGCTCAATGGGATCAGCTTGCCTTCAATGCTCCGTATTATCTAATTGTAAAATCTGCCGGCAACGACAGAAGTGATGTTGGCAATGGTTCTTTTCCCCCTGATTGCAATGGTGGCAGCGGATATGATTGCATATCCGATAAGAGCGTTGCAAAAAATATTTTAACGGTGGGTGCGGTTTCCAAGGTTTCTAATTATGTAGATGCCGGAAGTGTGGTGATGAGTTCTTTTAGTTCATGGGGACCAACTGATGATGGTCGTATAAAACCTGATCTCGTAGCGGCCGGTGTTAATCTTTTCTCAACCATAGCTTCTGCTACTGATGATCAGTACGGGTCGCTTAGTGGTACTTCTATGGCTACCCCCAGTGCCACCGGGTCACTGGCATTGTTACAGGAGCTTTACAAGAACCTAAATAATGGCAATTACATGCGTGCCTCAACCCTGAAAGCCTTAGCTATTCATTCCACTAAAGAAGCAGGTTCTGCCCCAGGCCCTGATTATCAATTTGGTTGGGGATTACTCGATGTAGAGGAAGCTGCAAGGCTTATTTTAAATGAGGACAATCAAAACATTATTATAGCAGAAGAAGTATTGCAGAATAATCAGCCTTTCGAACTTACCCTTCAGCCAAAAGCCAATACCAAAATTACGGCTACCTTGGTTTGGACAGACCGTGCCGGTACACCGGTAGGTGCATCACTTGATCCCACTAACCTTATGTTAGTGAACGACCTTGACATGCGACTGGTAGATGATGCTGCCAATACACAGTTTCCATGGATACTTAATCCTGGCGATTTGGGAGCGCCCGCCACCAAGGGTGATAACTTTCGAGATAATGTTGAGAAGATTGAATTCAGTAACCCTGAACCGCGTGAATACAAATTAAGAATAAACCATAAGGGAACATTAACCGGAGGTCAACAGCAATTTTCAATAGTTGTTCAGTATACTTCTGTAAACGATCCACGCGTAGCCTTATACTGGATCGGCAATACTGGAAATTGGAACAACCCTGCCAACTGGGCGCTTACAAGTGGTGGGGCACCAGCAGGTACTGTACCCAATAATACAAATCGCGTTATCGTAGATGAAAATTCATTTGCAGGAACAAATCGAACCATTCATTTAACAGGAGATGCTTCCTGCCATTCAGTTACCTGGCTTACCAAAAATCAGGCTGGGATGGAATTGAATGGGAACACGCTTACGGTAGGCGGACCATTTACAGTATCGTCTAATTCCTTTACAATAAACGGAGGTACTCTGCGTTTTACCGGAAACAGTACCGAACAGCACAGCATTAATTTGGGTTCGAGCAATCTTTTAACAACGGGTTTATTCTTTGATGGAGAGAACTCTTCGTGGCAATTGTTGAGTACCGGAGTGGTAGGCGAAATTGAGTTGAGAAAGGGAAATTTATCTATTAATGCCCAACACATGATTGTTGGAAAAATTTTATCTGCAGGTGATGAACTAAGGATGCTTGATGTTCGGAATGCAAAGTTCACCGGTGTAGAGCAAATGCAATTTAGTGGCACTGGTTTTACGTTATTAACTACCGGATCAACAATCGCTGATTCAAATACTATTCCTACAACTTTTGAGTTAGGCACATATTCATATGCGGGTTCTTTTGAGTTCTCAGGCGAAGGTTCTTTGTTAGCCACCAGTACTATTGGTCATCTCAAGTTGATGGGCGGAGACTATACCCTTGGTGGGACTCCATCTTTCCAGCAGGTTGATGTAGCGGAGGGGTCAAAAATAAAATTCTTGCCTGGGGCTGTAGTTTCTTTTAGCGATAAAACTGTGATCCAATCCAATCCAGTTAATAAAACGGAATTTTTTGGGATTGGCCTTGGCGAAGATGTGGCCCAATTACGTTTTGAAGGGCATTACAAATTATGTTTTGATAATCTTTTAATAACCCGCGTAAATGTTGTTGGCACTGCTGTAATTAATGCGGGTACAGCAAGTGAAATTGTAAATTCATTAAACTGGATTGAAAACAGTTGTGATGACGTACTCTTCCCTGACTTTGAGGTTGCATATGCTTGTGCTGGCTCCATGACTGAATTCAGGGATAAAACTTCAGGTATTGTAAATTCATGGCAGTGGAATTTCGGTGATAGTAATGGGGGAGTTAGTAGTTCTTCAAGTCAAAACCCATACTATATTTTTTCTGAATTGGGTGATTACACAGTAACATTAACTGCTGGCAACGGAAATGAAAGCAGATCATATTCCCAACAAATTATTATTACTGAAAACTCAATTCCGGCAAACCAAATAATTCTCACTGGGGTTTCGTCATTATTTAGTTTCAGAACAGCCACCGAATATGCCTGGTTTAAAGATGGTATTCTTATTCCAGAGTCAAACAATCGCCTTTATAATACAAATGGTGAGCCAGGGGTTTATTTTGTTGTAACGAAGGACGGATTGTGCAACAGGCCCTCGGAAGCTTATGTTATTACATTCATAGAGGGGAACATAGATGAACTTTTTGGTGTTTATCCTAATCCAGCCAGCGATGTGATAACTATTGAAGTTCCGTCATCATTAGTTGGCACCAAGGTGCGGGTTAAAGATTTTTTGGGTAGATCAGTTGCCTCGATTGAGTTGTCTGAAACGTCTACGGTAGTGGATGTTTCCGGATGGTCTAAAGGCCTTTATTTACTTTCTGCTGAAAATGGATTGAAGATTAAAAAGATTATAATTCGATAATACGATGAAGAAATTATTTCTGTTAACGAGTTTGTTTACTACCGTATTTACTGTAAATGCACAGATTGCTAATATCCCTGGTGCTGGAAATGAAGTAATTCGGCTTAAAAAATATGCAGATGTGGAGGGATCACCTTATCTCTATACGGAATGGAAATCAGGAACCATTACCGACAATACTGGAAAGGTTTACCCCAATGTTTTGCTCAAGTATGATGCGTACAAAGATGTGTTGGAGATCAATCAAGACGGCACAGTCATGCAATTAAACACAGATCGCTATCCTGAGTTTGCAATTACTTTTGCAGATGGTTCAAGTAATAAGGTTGTTAAACAAAAATTTTCTTCGGGCTTAACTCAAATTCCAGGCTACTCATCAAAAACATATTTTGAAATTGTTGGAGATGGTTCTTTAACCGTTCTGAAAAAGTATGATATTAAATTTATAGAAGATGTCGTAAATAATTATGGCACAGCGGCAACGGTAAAAAGATTTCAGCGCGGAGAAAAGTATTTTGTAGTTGTAAATGAAGTTGCAACAGAGTTTAAACTAAATAACAAATCGTTTTTATCTGCATGCGGAGAGAAGAAGGCGGAAATGGAAGATATTCTAACACAACGAAAAATTAAGATCAAAAATGAAGCAGATCTCATTTCAGCTCTCCACTATTATGAGAATTAATTAGATGTATGCTTTACATCTCCCGCAGAGAACACTTTAACGCAGCACACAAGCTGTATAACCCTGCCTGGACGAAGGAGAAGAATGTCCAGGTATTTGGCCCGTGCGCCAACGACAACTGGCATGGTCACAACTTTGATTTAATTGTTACTGTAAAGGGCATTCCTGATCCGGAAACGGGGTTTGTAGTTGATTTAAAGCGGCTGAGTACGCTCATCCGAACCGAGGTAATCGATAAATTGGATCATAAAAACATCAACCTTGATGTTGACTTCATGCAGGGTAAAATGGCCAGCTGCGAAAACCTGATTGTTGAAATCTGGAAGATTCTTGAACGTGGTTTACCCGCCATTACCACCCGCGGAAAACTGCACAGCGTGCGATTGTATGAAACACCTCGCAACTATATTGAGTACTTCGGTGAATAGGTTTATCTTCCTGCGTGAATGATCCAACTCCTTTAAAAATTTACTTTGTAGCTGGTGAGCGATCGGGCGACCTGCATGGCGGTAATCTAATAAGGGCCCTGAAATCCAGATTTACAGAAGTGCATTGCCGCGGTTTTGGTGGTGACTACATGCGGGATGCAGGCATGGAGGTAGTGGTTCACTACCGGGAAATGGCGTTTATGGGTTTTGCTGAAGTATTGGCTAATCTTTCCACCATATCAAAGAAGATTAAGCTGTGCAAACAAGATATTCTGTCATACAAACCTGATGTAGTGGTACTTATCGACTATGCCGGCTTCAACCTGCGCATAGCGAAATTCGCAAAGCAAAATGGGATAAAAGTTTTCTGGTACATCTCACCCAAGGTTTGGGCGTGGAATCAAAATCGCGCCATTAAACTGAAAGCAAATATTGATCGGATGTTTGTTATTCTTCCATTTGAAAAGGAGTTTTTTAAAAAATTCAATTGGACTGTTGACTATGTAGGAAACCCTGTACTTGACGCAATAAAAATGCATCAGGCAGATCAAGAATTTTTAACACGGAATAAAATAGGAAGTAACAAACCCCTGGTCGCGCTTCTTCCGGGTAGCAGAAAGCAAGAACTCAACATGATTATTCCGTTGATGGCTGAAGTGGCGAAACAAAATCCATCGTGTCAATTTGCAGTAGCTACAGTAGATAATTTATCGACAGAATTTTACGGAGACTTAAGGTCTTTACCGAACGTCAGCTTTATTTCTGGAGCCACCTATGATCTGCTTCATCACGCACAAGCAGCTATTGTCACATCGGGCACGGCAACACTGGAAACAGCATTGTTCAATGTTCCTCAGGTAGTAGTTTATCGTACAAGCGCAGTGAGTTACCTTATTGCAAAGAACTTAATTCGGGTTCCTTATATATCGCTTGTTAATTTGATTGCCGACCGGGAAGTAGTAAAGGAAATGATTCAGCAAAAGGCTAATAGTAAAGATGTTTCAGCAGAACTCAACTTGATCTTAAATGATAATCAATACCGCGAGAAAATGATGCAGAGGTATAAAGAAATCAGAAATGTTTTGGATACTGGCTCGGCTTCTGAAAATACGGCCGAACTTATGTTACGCTACCTGCAATCAACAAATTAACGAATTAACTAATCTTTGAATCGACTAAGCTACTTTCAGCTTACTGTATTGTGAACGACTGAACTTCTCTTCTGCGTAAGCCCGGGTAATCACTAACTTCTCAACTGTTTTTTCGGAAGGAAGTTCAAACATGGCATCGTTGATAACAGCCTCACAGATACTGCGCAGACCGCGCGCGCCAAGTTTGAATTCAACAGCCTTTTCTACTATAAAATCAATCGCGCCATCTTTAAACTCAACCTCAATGTTCTCCATTTCAAAAAGCTTTTTGTATTGTTTTACTAAAGCGTTTTTAGGTTCCGTTAAAATTTTACGAAGGGCCGAATGATCTAACGGGTTAAGGAAGGAGAGTACGGGTAACCGTCCGATGAGTTCAGGAATCAAACCAAAGCTTTTAAGATCTTGGGCTGAAACAAATTGAATTAAATTGTCTTTGTCGATATCGGAAGGGTGCAGGCCTGAAGAAGATGCAAAGCCAAGTGGCCGGGTATTTAACCGGTTGGCGATAAATCGGGATATACCTTCAAAGGCACCACCGCAAATAAATAGAATATTTTCAGTGTTCACACTGATCATTTTCTGATCGGGATGCTTACGACCACCCTGAGGGGGAACATTGACCGATGTTCCTTCCAATAATTTCAATAAAGCCTGTTGAACCCCTTCTCCGCTAACATCGCGTGTAATGGAGGGATTGTCTGACTTACGGGCGATTTTATCAATCTCGTCAATGTATACAATCCCGCGCTCAGCTGCTTCAACATTGTAATCAGCAGCTTGTAATAAGCGGGTTAAAATACTTTCTACATCTTCGCCAACATAACCTGCCTCAGTAAGTACAGTGGCATCAGCAATACAAAAGGGAACTTGCAAAAGTTTAGCAAGTGTACGGGCCAGGTAGGTTTTTCCTGTACCGGTTTCACCTACCATTATAATATTTGATTTTTCAATGGTAATGTCCGAATCAATTTTGCGCTGCATCAATCGCTTGTAATGATTGTACACCGCAACCGACATTACTTTTTTCGCTTCATCCTGCCCGATTACATATTCATCCAAAAACTTCTTTATCTCCTGAGGCTTTACAAGTTTAAAGTTGGGGGTTACCCCGGCTTCGGTTTTGCTTTTCTTTTCTTCTTGTAAAATCTGGCTGGCTTGTGTAACGCACTTGTCGCAAATGTGGGCGTGAATACCTGAGATCATCAGGTCTACATCCTTCTTGTTTCTGCCGCAAAATGAACAGGTAACTTCAGCCATAATTAGTTAGTCAATAGTTCAGTTAGCCAATTAGCCAATTAGCCAATGGGATACAAAGGTACCAAATATTTCATAACCCATTGATTTATGGACTTATTGGCTAATTGCCAAGAACCCAGCTCAAAAATACCAATAAAGCGTATTCATACCGGTCTTGAGCCGGTATCTCGTGTTTTCACACCATCATCAACAGGATCGTGGATCATTGTCCGCGATGACATCTACTTTTAGGATGGGTTCTAATTATTTCTTGCGCTCCAAAACCTCGTCAATCAGGCCATATTCCTTGGCTTCGTGGGCACGCATCCAGTAATCGCGATCAGAATCTTTTTCGATTTTATCGTACTTCTGGCCGCTATGCTTGGCGATGATGTTATACAAGTCCTTTTTCACCTCCAGCGTTTGGCGTAGGGAAATCTCCATATCGGAAGCCTGGCCCTGCATACCACTCATGGGCTGGTGTATCATTATACGCGAATGCGGAAGACCTGATCGCTTCTTAGGTGCCCCAGCCGTTAACAATACTGCTGCCATGGAAGCGGCCAATCCAATACAGATGGTAGCCACATCGGGGTTTATGTATTGCATAGTATCATAGATTCCAAGCCCGGCATAGACGGAACCGCCTGGGCTATTGATATACATGATGATGTCTTTCTTCGGATCTGCAGATTCGAGGAAAAGCAGTTGGGCAATAAGCAGGTTGGCAATCTGGTCGTCAACGCCCATTCCCAGGAAGATAATCCTGTCTGAAATCAATCGGGTAAATACGTCAATTGCACGAAAGTTTCCGGGACGCTCCTCAATAACGTATTGCGTCATGTTTTCAATTTTTTGAGCATAGTCGTCAATAGTGGCACCGCTCATGCCCAAATGGTGCACAGCGTATTTTCTGAATTCGTTGGTATTGTTCATATGGAATGTTTACTGTTTATGTGTGTCAAATTATGGTTTTTACCGGAATAGCCTTACCGAAATTGATATAAATCTTCAGGGTAAACCCGTTTTAAACAAAAATGGTTTTGGGAGTCCCAAAACCATAGTCGTAAAAGGCGATATTTTAGTTTAATGACGGTGTTCTTCCACTATTTTTTTAAACTCCTCTACACTTACCTTTTTCTCATTTACACTAATGTTTTCCTTTATGTGCTTCATAATCCGCTCATTGCGGAGTTGGTTATAAAGCTTCATAAAATTTTGGCCATTTTCATTTGATAGATAATTGTCGGCAATAGCATCCAGGCGATCGGCCAGTTGGCTGGCAATGGCGGGCCCGCCAAATTGTGCAATTATCATTTCCTTTGCCTTGCCCTTTACTTCTTCGGCATCAACCTGAATTTTGTTATCCTCAGCTATTTTATTCTTTATCAAATCCCACTTCAGGTTACGGGTGTAAGCATCAAATTCTTTAGCCAGAATTTCATCGGTAACCTGGCCTTCACTGGTTGCTTTTAGCCAGGTCTTTAAAAACCCTTCAGGTAAATTTATTTTGGTATTGCTGATAAAATGGTCCTCTACATGATGCTCCAGAAAATGCTCTGTTTCACGTTGGTAATTGCCAGCTATGGTCTCCTTTATTTTTTGAATAAACTCTTCCTCATTGTTAACGGCATCCTTACCAAATACGCGATCAAACAATTCCTGATTGATTTCCGCAGGCTCAGTACGACTTATAGTCGCAATTTTGAACGTATATTTTCCTTTAGCTTGTTTGGCTTCTTCTAACGAGGTGTCGAGTACCTGGGCAAGATCAGTACTATCCTCAAATATTTTTTCAATGTCTAAGCTAATGACATCTTCTTTTTTTAAGCCAACAAATTTCTTTTGTTCTTTCTTAGAAACTTTATCCGTCTGAATAAAGACAGCTTCTTTCTTAAAGCTGGCATCCTCGTTACTTAACTCTCCAACAAGGTTGTCACCTGCTTCACTTGTTTCCGGGTAGTTTACTTTGCCAAATCTCTTTTTCAGATCAGCAAGTGTTTCGTCAATCACCTTCTTGTCAACTTCAATTGGATACGATTTGATCTTAACCTTAGGTGATAACTCATAAGTGAAATCATCAACAAGGCCAATCTGGTAATCAAATTCAAAGTCTTTTTGATTTTCCCAGTCAATTATGTTCGCGGAGTCGGCTACCGGAAGTGGATCGCCAATGATGCGAAGCTTATTGTCGCGTATGTATTCATTGAGTTTTGAGGATAGCAACTGGTTAATCTCTTCAACTAGGATAGACTTTCCGAACATCCGGTGAATCACTCCGTTAGGTACTTTGCCAGGCCTGAACCCTTTAATATTGGCTTTACGGGCGTAGTCCCTGATCTTTTCGTCAACCTTAGACTTATAATCTCCCTGGTTTAACTTAACCTTAATTAAACCTTCCGTTGCATTCTTTTTGTCCAGTGTGATTTCCAAAGCAGTAAATTTTGAAGTCTTTCTATCTAAATCAAGAACCCTCAATGCCAATAGGGCATTAAGGGTTCGAGGGTTGTGCGGATGGAGGGACTCGAACCCCCACGCCTTGCGGCACCAGATCCTAAGTCTGGCGCGGCTACCAATTACGCCACATCCGCATTTTCTGTAATTTCCCTAACTTTTGATGGGGTAGCTCCAACGCCAGTTTTAAAGGAGCGCAAATTTATAGATTATTCGGAAATTGAGAAGTCCGATTTTGTGTTAAATTAATGGGTTCATAATTCAACATAACAAAGCTGTAAACGAAGAATGGTAATTGATGTAGAGCAGGAGAAGAAGGAAATAATTGGTAGATACAGAAAGCTGCTTAGAAAGGCCAAGCCTGTACTGAAAGAAGGTGATGCCAGGCGCATAAAAAAGGCCTTTTCAATGGCCGTAGAGGCTCACAAGGATATGCGGAGGAAGTCGGGCGAGCCGTATATTTTTCATCCGCTGGCCGTAGCCCAGATTTGTGTGGAGGAGATCGGACTAGGAACAACCTCAATTATTGCGGCTTTGTTGCACGATGTTGTAGAGGATACCGACATCGAGTTAACCGACATCGAACGGATGTTTGGCAAAAAGGTGGCCCAGATTATTGACGGCCTTACCAAGGTTTCGGGGGTTTTTGAATTTGGAACCTCACAGCAGGCAGAGAATTTCAGAAAAATGCTTTTCACCCTGGCCGATGATGTAAGGGTGATTTTGATTAAGCTGGCCGATCGATTACACAACATGCGCACGCTTGATAGCATGCCTCGCAACAAGCAATTAAAAATCTCATCCGAAACCATTTATCTCTATGCACCACTGGCTCATCGCCTGGGCCTTAATGCCATAAAGAGCGAGTTGGAAGATTTGTATCTGCGGTTTACAGATCGGCCCGTGTATGAATCCATCGCTCAGAATATTGATGACACCCGGGCATCCCGAAATAAATTCATTAAGAGCTTCATGCAACCGATTAAAGAGGAGTTAGATCGGTATAAAATTAAATATGAAATAAAAGGTCGCCCGAAATCTATTTACTCCATCTGGAATAAAATGCGTAAACAGAATATTCCTTTTGAGGAGGTCTACGATCTTTTTGCCATACGAATCATAATTGATGTGCCAGTCGAAAATGAAAAGGCTGTGTGTTGGCAGGTGTATTCTGTCGTAACTGATTTTTATACACCTAATCCCGATCGGCTTCGCGACTGGATCAGTACACCCAAGGCCAATGGGTATGAATCACTACATACAACGGTAATGGCTAAAAATGGTCAGTGGGTTGAGGTTCAGATCCGTACACAACGGATGGACGAAATTGCAGAGAAGGGCTATGCCGCACACTGGAAATATAAAGAGACAGCTTCAGCACATGAATCGAACCTGGAAAAATGGTTAGTGAAAGTCCGGGATTCATTAGCGCAGAATGATCACTCTGCGCTTGATTTTGTAAACGACTTTAGGGGTAATCTTTTCAGTGAAGAAGTATTTGTATTTACCCCACGGGGTGAATTAAAAACACTTCCCTACGGAGCCACTGCACTCGACTTTGCTTTTGAGATTCACTCACAAGTGGGTTCTAAATGTATTGGCGCCAAAGTCAACAATAAGCTGGTGCCAATAAACTATATTTTGAAGAATGGCGATCAGATTGAGATACTTACATCACAGAAACAAAAACCTCATGAAGACTGGCTGCGCTTCGCCATTACATCAAAGGCGAAAAGCCGCATTAAAGATGTACTGAAGGAGGATAAAAAGAAAGTAGCGGAAGACGGAAAGGAAATTGTTTTGCGCAAATTGAAGCAGATGAAGGTTGATCCAACACAAGTTGTAATGGAGCAACTTCGTGAGTTTTTTAATCTGCCTTCTCATTTTGATTTATTTTATCGCATCGGTAAGGGCATCATTCCGGCTTCTGACGTAAAGCGATTCAAGGACTTCAAACCTAAATCTCCACTTAAGAACAAACCTAACGTAAGGGTTGCTGATGCCCAGGCTATTGAGCAGGAAATCACCAAAATTAAAGGTCGGTATGAAGATATCCTCCTGATAGGAGAGGATATGGATATTGTGGATTACAAACTGGCAAAGTGTTGCACACCCATTCCTGGCGATGATGTTTTTGGATTTGTTACGGTAAGTGAGGGGATTAAAATCCACCGAACCACCTGCCCGAATGCAGCCGAATTATTGGCTAACCATGGAAATCGGGTAGTTAAAGCAAAATGGACATCCCAGCATGAAGTTGCTTTTTTAACCGGGTTGAAAATCAAGGGTACCGATCGGGTAGGACTTATTAATGATGTATCAAAAATCATCTCGGAGGAACTAAAGGTGAATATGAGCTCTATGTCCTTCTATACCGATTCGGGAATTTTTGAAGGTGAGATCATGCTCTATGTTCATGATACCCGTCATTTAGAACAATTGGTTAACAAATTGGAGAAAGTAGAAGGTGTTGTAAAAGTTAGCCGCTTCGACTCCAAGGTGGTTGAATAAGCTTAAAACCTTGATGAATTCCCTGTTTGAATGGGGCATGCCTGTTCTTATCTTTGCCCGTAATCCAAATGACCACCGCTACGAATACATACGAAGAAGTAAAAAAAATTTTTTCAGCATACCTGGAGAATAAAGCCTTGCGTAAAACGCCTGAGCGCTATGCCATTCTGGAAGAAATTTATTCCCGTCAAGGTCATTTTGATGTCGAGTCGCTCTACATCAGCATGAAGAATAATAATTATCGGGTAAGCCGGGCTACGGTTTACAATACGTTAGACCTTTTGGTTGAGTGCGACCTGGTGAGTAAACACCAGTTCGGTCAAAACCTGGCGCAGTATGAAAAATCCTATGGGTTTAAGCAGCACGATCATTTAATCTGTACAGATTGCCATAAAGTAATTGAGTTTTGTGACCCCCGCATTCAGAACATTCAAAAGACAGTTGAGGAAATTCTTCATTTTAATGTCATGCACCATTCCTTAATTTTGTACGCATCTTGTAATAAGCCTGATTGTGAGAATAAAAGGAAGTAAAACTTCTAATTTCAAATGGATATGAAGTATAGCAGTGAAATAAAAAATGATATCCTCATCCTTCACCTGGAGGGTGATCTTATAGGGGAAAATGATGGGGCGAATGTATTACAAGTAGCATCAAGTGCCGTTCAGCAGAATATAAAAAGCTGCATTATTGATATTTCAGCACTCCGGTACATAAACAGCAGTGGCATTGGTGTTTTAATTACTATTCTAACCAAGTTCAGAAATAAAGGAGGAGAAGTTTATCTGCTTAACCCTTCAGAGAGTGTTAAGAAGCTTCTGGTAATTACAAAATTGAATGCCATCTTCCAGGTCATTAGATCGGAAGATGAAGTAAAATAATCAGTTCAGTTTACGCAACGTTCACATGGCAAAAGTTGATGTTTTATTGGGTCTTCAATGGGGAGACGAGGGAAAAGGAAAAATTGTTGATGTGCTGGCACCAAAATACGATGTGGTGGCTCGCTTTCAGGGTGGGCCTAACGCGGGGCATACGTTGGAGTTTGATGGTATTAAGCACGTACTTCATCAAATACCATCCGGCATTTTTCGTGAGAAAACCAAAAACATAATTGGAAATGGCGTTGTACTTGACCCTGTGATTTTTAAGCGCGAAATCGAATCCTTAAATAAATTCAATCTTAACGTCTTAGAGAATCTTTACATATCAAAGAAGGCCTCTTTAATAATTCCCACTCACAGGTTGTTGGATCAAGCCTATGAAAATGCAAAAGGCGAAAGTAAAATCGGCTCCACATTGAAGGGAATTGGTCCAACTTACCAGGATAAAATTGGACGGCAAGGTTTGCGGGTTGGCGATATCTTATCCGATACTTTCCGCGATAAGTTCAGGCATCTTACAGAAATCCATTTTGCTATTCTCAAAAATCTTGAGCTGAATTTTAATTGGGCTGAACTTGAAGCTCAGTTTCTGGATGCAGTTACTTTTTTGAAGCAGTTTAAGTTGGTGGAGAGCGAATACCTTATTAATCATGAATTGCAGGAAGGCTCTTCCATTTTGGCGGAAGGAGCACAAGGTTCTTTATTGGATATTGATTTTGGAAGTTATCCATTTGTAACAAGCTCAAATACGGTAACAGCAGGTGCCTGCACGGGATTAGGAGTTGCGCCAAGGCATATCGGAGAGGTATATGGAATCTTTAAGGCGTATAGCACACGGGTTGGCAGTGGCCCGTTTCCTACCGAACTCCAGAATGAAGAGGGAGAACTTATGCGAAAGCAGGGTAATGAATTCGGATCAACCACCGGTCGCCCCAGGCGGTGTGGATGGATTGATATCCCATCACTAAAGTATTCCATCATGATAAATGGCGTCACGCAGTTGTTAATGATGAAGGCCGATGTACTGAGCGTATTTCCAACGATTAAAGTGTGTACAAAGTACCAGTTAAAGGATGGATCCATTACAAGTGCGCTTCCTTACGAACTGGTCAATGAAAAAATTACCCCGGTTTATGAAAATCTGAAAGGCTGGAATGTGCCAATTACAGGAAATTCCTTAAACGATCTTCCAGAAGAGTTGAGCCAATACATTGATTTTCTGGAAGATGAGCTTCAGGTTCCCATTACCCTAATTTCAACCGGCCCCGATCGCTTACAGACCATTCTCAGGCCACTTTCGGTGGTATAAATTTTTTTCAGGCAATCTTGCATATTGAAGTTCCGAAACATACCTTTGCACTCCCATTTTGGGT
>DDTK01000006.1 GCA_002344065.1 Flammeovirgaceae bacterium UBA2366 | reverse complement strand
AACATTACGGGGCTTTTTTTATACTAGATCAAATCTGTTTAGGTATAGATTCGTGACGTTGCTTAACTTTAGCATCTACTATTTCATCTTAATTATCTAGTGAAAAGGACTCCATTCATTTTTGCACTGCTTTTAGTTGTTACTATTGGCCTAGGCCTTTTTTTATATTATAAGTTCTATTCGAAAGAAGAGTTAACCATCTGGGACACCATACCTTCTCAAACAGTGCTTGTGTTTGAGGTAGGTGAATGTGAAGAATGCTTAGGGCAGATCAGGAGTACATCTTTACTGACCACACTGAGAGAGAGTATTTTTCGGGAGTATGGAACGGCAGAGTCTTCTAAACTTATTTCGAATTTTCTGGAAACGAAAAATCGTCCTATTATTTCCCTGCATATTATAAAAAAGGATGATTTTGATTTTGTTTTTTATTTACCAATAAATAAAGCGACTCAAGTAGAATTACAGTTAGAAGCATTGGGGCAGGAAACCAAGAAAAAATCACAACGAGAATTTAATGGTATTGAAATCAACGAACTTCCCATTGATGGCAGGATTTTTTCATGGGCTTTTATTGATGCAATATGGGTTGGGAGCTTTACTCCATTTCTGGTTGAGGATGTAATCCGAACGTATAAATCCGATAGAAGTTCAAATTTTAAAAATCTAATTCGTGAAGCTACAGTATTGCCTACAGTGAAGAATGATGCTGGGAATATTTATATCAACCTGAAAGGTTTTAGTGATTGGCTGGCTGTTTTTTCTGAAAATCAATCAGTGCTTCCTGTTTTAGGGCAAGCATCTGTTTTGGATATCAAACAACGACAGGGAAATTTAACTTTAAATGGATTTTCGGTTACAAGAAATGAGGATCAATCTACAATACTCTCCAGTGTGAGGGGACAAACTCCTGTTCCTTTCATGCTTAAAAATTTGATCTCTAACCGATCGCTACTTGTAACCAGCTACGGTATCAGTGATGGAAGTGAACTCTTTAAAAATACAGATCTATTTAAACGAAAAGATATTCAGGACTCTGTCCGATCATTTTCTAACATTGATGTTACCTCTTTATTTTCAGGATTAGGCAGAGAGATTGTTACTTGCTATCTCGAATCTGCTGGTCAATCTATTGCGCGTGTTCTATTATTCAGTTCATCCAATTCACAGGATTGGCTGAAGTCTTTTGATCTTCTTTCAAAAGCCTCTGAAAAAGAGGACTCAATTTATCTGGAACGCTACTCATCTTATGAGATACGACAAATAGAGATAGATAATTTACCTGAAAAGCTTTTTAAACCTTTGGTTAACGGATTTAAACAGACTTATTATACCAGTATTGGTAATACGATAATTCTTTCTGATCGTGTAGAAGAATTGAGAAAATTTCTAGATGACATAGACAAAGAGGAAGTTTGGGGCAAATCGATTTATTATAATCAATTTCTTGAATCAACGCTGCTGGAATCGAATTACAGTATTTACATAAATACTTCTCGTGCACTTGCTGCTATTTCGGATCGATTGAATGCTAATTGGAGCAAAGTGTACGCATCAGCAAACCGGAATCATTTTAATGCGATCGGCCTGGGGGCCATACAGTTTAGCCACCTGAATGAGAACTTCTATACTAATATTTCGTGGTCGTTTAGCCCGAAAGCAGAAGTGGGTAGAAATGAGCAAGTGGAGATTCGAGATCGCATTCAGGTAAATCTGGATTACGCCATCACCTCCAAGCCTTTTGTGGTTCGGAATCATGCAACAAAGCGTGATGAATATGTTTTGCAGGATTCCCTTTCGGTACTTCATTATTTTTCATTGGATGGAAAGCGACAATGGAAGAATGAGATTCAAAACAAGTTGATCGGGGGAATTACACAGATCGATTATTTAAATAATAACAAGCTTCAACTTTTCTTGGTAACCGCTGGTAAACTTCATGTGATTGACAGGCTGGGTAATTATGTGAATCCTTTCCCAGTTTCAATTCCTCAACAAAACGTTGAGTTTGTAAGTGTTATCGATTATGATAATAGTAAGAAATATAGATTTTTGATTTCAGATAAAACCGGAAAGTTGTGGATGTTTGATCAGGAGGGCAAAAATTTGGAAGGCTGGAAGCCTAAGAATATTGAGGGCCCTTTAGTGACTCCACCAAGTCATTACCGCATCCGAGGTAAAGATTTTATTTTGGCTGTGCGACAGGATGGATGGGTTTACCTGATGAATCGAAGAGGCGAGAATATAGAGGGCTTTCCGCTTAATCTGGATATGAGGCCTGGTGGAACTTATTTTCTTGAACCCAGTAATACATTAGCTACTTCAAACTTTGTAATTATTTCCAGGGATGGGATAAAAGTGAAATTTAATGTTGAAGGTACCATTGTTAGTCGGGAGCCTTTAATCCGAACATCAGTAGATGATCAGTTTTCTTTAATTGCTGAGAATAGCAATCGGTTGTACGTGATAGCGCGTCAGAATGCCAAAGAATTGACGTTATTAAATGAAAGCGGAAAGGTTATTCTCGTTAATGAATTTGTAGGTAAGAACGTGGTTGATATTCAATATTATTCTTTCGGGTCAGGAAATGATTATATCGTTATTTCTGATAAGGTACAGGATTTGAGTTATGTGTATGATGGCACAGGTAAATTACTGACGCCTGTTCCATTGGAATCAACCGGGATTGTATTAAAGCAAGAAAATCAAAAGACTTCTGTGGTTTTCGTGAATGAGAAAAGTCTTACAATTCTTCCATTGGTGGATTAAAGAAATATTCTGCGTTTGGACTAAAACCAAATCTTATTTTATCCTTTTCCTCGCATCTTCTCCAGCTGATCCCATAAATCATCTGGAATCATTTCCAGGTGACTGAATTCTCCTCCGTTGCGAAGCCACTCGCCACCATCAATGGTGATAACTTCCCCGTTTACATAGGCGGAAAAATCCGACATCAGGTAGGCGGCCAGGTTTGCCAATTCCTGATGTTCGCCCACTCGTTTGAGCGGGATACGGGAAGCTGGATCAAATTTTTTCACCAGATCTCCTGGTAAAAGCCGACTCCATGCACCTTCTGTTGGAAAGGGGCCGGGCGCTATGGCATTGCTTCGGATGTTATACTTGGCCCATTCTACCGCCAAAGAACGAGTTAATGAAAGAACCCCTGCTTTCCCACAAGCAGACGGAACCACATATCCTGATCCTGTCCAGGCATAGGTGGTGACAATGTTCAGAAAAACACCAGGCTGTTTTTTAGCGATCCAGTTTTTTCCTGCTGCAAGGGTGGCGTAATATGTTCCTTTTAATACAATGTCTACCACTATGTCGAAAGCCCGATGTGAAAGTCTTTCGGTGGGACTGATAAAATTTCCGGCTGCATTATTGAGCACTCCATGAATTTGCCCGAAGGTTGCTTCGGTTTCACGAATCACGTTTTCGATTTCTTCATACTTCCGGACATCACAGGGGACTGCTAAAACTTTTCCACCAGTCTCTTGCATTAATTCATTGGCTGCTTTTTCCAGTACATCTTTTTTTCGACTGGTAATAACCAGGTTTGCTCCAAGTTCCAGCATGTACTTGCCCATGCTCTTGCCTAAGCCTGTTCCTCCGCCTGTGATGATTATCGTTTTGTTTTTAAATGTACCGGGTTTGAGCATGCCTTCCATAAAAATTATTGTTTAAATAGTTCAAAAGTAAGAAGGCTAAATTTATGAGGTTTTAGTTTTACTCCAATAAAAGTTCCGCTTTATGTGTGCGATCAACGGAACCATTCAAACTTTTTTATTGTATAAAAATTGAGATGGTAGGACTCCGAATCTTTCCTTGAAACACTTTGCAAAGTAGGATAGATTATTAAACCCAACCCTATAAGCCACCTCTGAAACATTTCCTACTCTTTTCCTTATAAGATCTGCGGCATGTGTTAACCTCATGTGTTGAATGAAGGCAATAGGTGATTGGCCTGTAAGGGCAATCAAGTCACGATAGAGTTGAGAATTACTTTTACCCACTATCTTTGCAAATTGATTGACACTAAAGCTTGCGTTGTTCATATTATCCGCGACAGCTTTTGTGACTTGAAGTAGGAACCTTTCATCCATAGAGGGTGTATCCGCACAGATTAATTCCATCTGAAGCTTACGTTGTAAATTTTCACGAATTTTTAACCGGTTTGAAATGAGATTATTTACACGGGCCTGTAATACCTGCAATGAAATGGGAAATGAAATGAGATCATCAGCACCCACGTTAAAGCTTCTGATTTTACTTTCCGGATCAACTAGCGTAGTGATGAGAATTACAGGAATATGATTTGCGGAAGGATGTTTTTTTAATTGTTCACAAAGTTTGAATCCCCCTGCATGTAGATCAGAAATGATCAAACTGGGAAGCAACTTCAACGTCATATAAAAGGCTTGTTCGGGATGTGAAATTGTATGTACCTGGAATGTGGGCTGAAGATTTTTTTGAAGTTGATAGAAGATTGATGGATTGCTTCCTGTTACAAGAAGAATCTCATTTTTCTGGTTTTTATCGAGAGAAATAAAATTGGGGTACATGGGAGTTGGTTTGATTTCAACCGAAAACTACTTCTGATCGTCTTTCCAACATCTTCATTTTCAAGTTATCCGACACATATTTTTAACAGATTATGCTTATGAAAGTAGACAGGATATGAGGTTTTGCAATTTTTGCAAATGCAGGTAGTATTCAGTAGCATCAAATGAGAGTGTCATCAGAGCTGGTAGTGAAAGGACATATTTTTTAATCTAAATATCTGTTTGATGTCCTAATTAAAACCTCACTCCGTCCCTGCCTACGGCAGGCAGGCTCGTACCTCAGACACCCCTGAGGGGAAGGGGTGAGGTGTTAATGTTGTGATGTTATACTAATTTTAGGACGATAAACGGATACTCACATTTTTTAATTTCATTTTTAATTGAATACATTCTAACGATATTTGTCTTTCAATTTTTTAAACTATGAAAACAACCCTTTATGTATTTGGCTTATCTACCTTATTGATGCAATCCTGCGTGGTTACCAAAAAGAAGTATGACGATATACTCGCCCAAAAAGTAAGACTTGAAGCTGACCTGGCTGATAAAACATCACAACTTGAAAAGGCCAATGCTGATTTGGAAAAACTGGATGAACAGGTTAAAAAGCTCGCTTTGGACACCTCAAGTTTGGGTGACGATGTTCGTGCGAAATCTGCCAGGCTGGAGGAACTCGATAGGGAATACAACCAGTTAAATGCGTACTACAAAAATCTTCTAACCAGCAGCGGTAAGCTTAATCGCGATATGGCTCAGCAGCAGGAACAATTGCTTGCAATACAAAACAATTTGGATCGGACCAAAAGAATGAATGACTCACTGAGCATAAGCCTTACGGAGCGGGAGAAAAAGGTTAAGGAACTTGAGAATGTTTTGGCCGCAAAGGATAAGGCCGTAAATGATCTTAAGAACAAGATCACCAATGCGTTGCTAAACTTTAAAGAGAATGACTTAACGGTAAATGTTAAGAATGGTAAAGTTTATGTTTCCCTTGCCGAGCAGTTACTTTTTGCTTCGGGAAGTACAGAGGTAGATGCGAAGGGTGTAACCGCTTTGCAGCAACTGGCAAAGGCTGTTAAGGATCAGCGTGATATTAATATTATGGTTGAGGGCCATACCGACAATGTACCAATTTCCAGAAAATCGCAATACATGCAGGATAACTGGGACTTGAGTGTTATGCGTGCAACAGCGATAACAAAAATACTGACCAAAGCCGGTGTTTCGCCCAAGCAGATCACCGCTTCAGGTCGTGGGGAATTTGTGCCGCTGGCATCTAATGATACGCCACAGAGTAAGCAAAAGAACAGGCGTACCGAAATTATTATTACGCCAAACCTGGATGAGTTGTTTAAAATTCTCGAATCAAACTAGCTAATAGTTATGGGGCGACTATGGGTTCTTTTAATTTTTGTTATTGATGTTCTTGCTATAGTAGATGTGTGGAAGCGTGAATATTCCATGGAAAAAAGATTATTGTGGACAGTTGTAATCATTTTACTGCCGCTCATCGGGCCGATAGCCTGGTATCTGATCAGCAGAAAAATTATCAGCATATAAATGAAAAGGCCCGAATTAAACCGAGCCTTTTCATTAATTAAATATTTATGTCGAGCTTGAAAAAGATCAGCCCGACAATGTTAGTCTTTTAAAACTACAGCATCAATATTCTTTTGCTTAACCAATGCATTGAAAGCCGGAATTTCTTCTTTGAATATTTTATTCAAAGCATTTAAATGTTTATCAATTTCCGCTGTTATCTCATTTTTGAACTCCACCATTTGCTGTGTAGGTGGAAAATTTCCCGCACTTGCAAGTGAATTCAAATGAGCCAGCTTATTATTCAATCGAATAGGGAAGTTTAGCGGATCCTGACCGCTCCTGTTCTTAGTTTGGTACAAAGCCTCTTCAATGGTTTTCATATTATCCTGAATGGCTTTGGCCTTATCCAGCACTTCTTTCATGGCTTCCTTTTGGTCTTTAATCGGGTCAATAGCCCGATTGATTTGTTCGCGGGCCGTACGGATTTTCTTAATAGCACCATGTGTTTCGCTCACTTTATCAATTACACTCTGAACAAAGTCAAACTGAGCCTTCATATCAGCAGCAGTTGCATCTGAACGTGGATCTTTGAGTATTTCAAAATCTGTTTCGGAAGATTTGCCATTTACCGTTAACCGCACTTTGTAATTTCCAGGCAATGCACGCGGGCCATTCATGGAGGCTGCCCATAGGATCATTCCATCAAAACGGTCGGCATCCGGGTAGCGCATATTCCAAATGAACTTGTTCATACCTGGCTGCTTTAATGTTAGCTTTTCTTCTTTTGCCTTCAGGTCGGGTTTGGTTGAGAATTTTTTGATCAATGATCCATCTGGTTGAAGAAATTCAAGACTAACCTGTGCTTTGGCCGTATCTTTAAGATAGTAGTGCACCAATACTCCACCCGGATGATTTTGACCGGCTGTTTTGGGTGCCCTTCCCCAACTGAAGGCTGGCCCCATCCGATAGGAAGCCATGGGTTTAAAGAGGTAAGAATCGGCAGTGGTAAGCTGGTCGCTTAATTGATGAAGGGGTGTTAAGTCATCAATCAACCAGAAGCTTCGCCCTTGTGTTGCCGCTATCAGGTTATCATTTTTTATGGTAAGATCGGTAATGGGCACAATGGGTAAATTCAACTGGAACGATTTCCAACTGGCACCATCATCAAATGAAATATACATACCGGTTTCTGTTCCTGCATAAAGCAATCCTTTTCGTTTTGGATCAGCACGGAGTACTCGCGTAAAATGCCCGGCATCAATACCATCAGTAATTTTAGTCCAGGTTTTACCGTAGTCTTTTGATTTGTACAAGTATGGACGATAGTCGCCTAGTTTATAGCGTGTGCCTGCTACATAAATGCCACCTTTCGTGTGCGGATCGAATTCAACACTGTTGAACATCATCCATTCGGGCAGATCTTTAGGCGTAACGTTTTTCCATTCTTTTCCGCCATCCGTAGTCACATGCAGTAATCCATCATCCGATCCGGTTACGATGAAATCTTTTTCATACGGTGATTCACCTGCTGCGAAAATGGTACAGTAGTATTCAACACTGGTATTGTCTTTAGTGATAGGCCCACCCGAAGGGCCGAGTTTCGTTTTATCATTTCGGGTTAAATCCGGACTGATGGTTTCCCATGACTGGCCACCGTTATAAGAAGCATGAACATGGTTTGATGTGGTGTAGAGCTTCTTCGGATTGTGGGGTGAAAAGAAAATCGGGAAGTTCCACTGAAAACGATACTTCATATCTTCAGCACCATGGCCCATGGGGTTATTCGGCCAAACGTTTACATTTCTGTTTTCACCAGTGCGGTGGTTTTGCATTTGTAGCAAGCCACCATAGTTTCCACCATATACCACATCCAGGTCGGCAGGATCAGGAGCCAGGTGTCCGCTTTCGCTTCCCGCTGTTTCTTCCCAATCACTTTCGGTAATGGCAAAGCCATCGGTACGGTGGTAGATTCGTAAGGTTGAATTGTCTTGCTGGGCACCATAAATCCTGTATGGAAAGGCATTATCTGTTGTAACTCTGTAGAATTGAGCTGTTGGCTGGTTATTGTAGGTGCTCCAATTTTCACCGCCATCAAAAGAAACCTGTGCGCCACCATCATCAGCGATGACCATGCGTTGATTGTCTTCAGGCGCAATCCATAAATCGTGATGATCGCCATGAGGTGCATTGAACGATTGGAACGTACGACCACCATCTTTAGATCGATGGTAGGATACATTCAAAACATACACCATGTCTTCATCTTTTGTATCGGCATAGATTCGTGTGTAATACCAGGCGCGTTGCCGCAAGCTGCGGTCGTCATTGGTTTTACGCCAGGTTTGTCCGGCATCGTCTGATCGGTACACCCCGCCATTTTCATTTTCAATAATGGCGTATACTTTATTCGAATTTACGGGCGAAACAGAAACACCGGCAATACCCCATGTTCCTTTCGGCAAACCTGAGTTTGACGTGATGTTTGTCCACGTATCACCACCATCTGTACTTTTCCACATGGCTGATCCGTCTCCGCCACTTTCTAAACTATAAGGTGTTCTGCGAATGCGCCAGGTTGTGGCGTACAGGATGCGGGCGTTATTCGGATCGAAGCAAAGATCAACGGCACCGGCATCTGCATTAGCAAATAATGTGCGTCTCCAGGTTTTTCCACCGTCAACGGATTTATAAACACCACGTTCTTCAGATGATTTGAATAAATCGCCCATTACTGCGACATATACAATGTCCGGATTTTTAGGATGAATGCGTATCCGTGAAACATGACGTGAATCTTTCAAGCCAATGTGCGTCCATGTTTTACCCGCATCCACCGACTTATGCATACCGTAGCCGTATGAAACGTTTCCACGCACTGTTTTTTCTCCTCCGCCAACATAAAGAATGTTATTGTCCCACTCACTTACCGCAACAGCACCAATAGACCCACCAAAAAAGCCATCGGAAATATTTTCCCAGCTATTGCCGGCATCGGTAGTACGCCAAACGCCACCGCCCGTTGCCCCAAAGTAAAACAGGTTGGGTTTACCGGGCACACCTGCCACGGCTGCTGAGCGCCCCCCCCTGAATGGGCCGATACTTCGCCACTCCATGGCGTTATAAAGTTTTTCATCGTACGAAACAGTTGCCTTGGCAGCTGTTGCCGGAGTTTTCTTTTGAGCAAATACCGGGGCACTTACCAAAAGAAAACAGAGAAATAGAAAGTAATAATGCTTCATAGGTTTAGAATTTTCAATGATGTTAGGCTGAAATTACCAATTCAGCAGTTACTTTTTTATTAATGGTCATTAAAGGTTTTGCACTTCCAAAACTATTTTTTGACTTTGCCGGAATGCCTGACTAACAAATAGTGCCTCCATGAAAAAAGGTGATTTAAAGAAGCTATTCAGTATACCCGTTGTTGTAGCGGCACTGGGGTATTTTGTGGATATCTATGATTTGCTTCTGTTTAGTATTGTTCGTATTCCAAGTCTTCGGGGGTTAGGTGTTCCGGATGCCCAACTGTTTGATAAGGGTGAATTTCTATTACAAGTTCAGATGGGTGGTTTGCTGGTTGGCGGAATCATTTGGGGAATAATGGGCGATAAACGCGGTCGCCTCTCGGTATTATTTGGCTCCATTCTTTTATACTCCCTGGCAAATATTGCTAATGGCTTCGTTACCTCGGTAGACCAATATGCCTTTTTCCGTTTCATAGCCGGAATTGGTTTAGCGGGTGAGTTGGGGGCAGGTATAACCCTGGTGGCGGAAGTTTTACCAACACGCTTACGCGGATACGGAACAACTTTGGTGGCTACTGTAGGTTTACTGGGAGCGGTATTGGCTAATGTTATCGCAAAAAATTTCGATTGGCAGATTGCCTACTTTATTGGAGGTGGATTAGGATTGTTGCTTTTAATTGCTCGAGTTAGTGTGTTTGAATCGGGGATGTTTCTTACACTAAAAGAACAAACTGTTGAGCGAGGAAATTTTCTATCTCTATTCACAAATTTTGGTCGCTTTAAGCGATTTATGAATTGTATTCTAATCGGGTTACCCATTTGGTTTACGATTGGCATTCTGATAACTTTTTCTCCTGAATTCTCTGTTGAAATTGGTGTACTGGAACCAATCATAGCAGGTGATGCGGTTATGTTTAGTTACCTGGGCTTAGCGGCAGGCGATATGAGCAGTGGTTTGTTAAGCCAATGGTTTCGATCGCGAAAGAGGATTGTATTCTTTTTTATTCTGATTACGCTTGGGTTTATTTTACTTTACTTATATCCTCCCTTTACCTCAAAATCATTTTTCTATTTCACCTGTTTTTGCCTTGGTTTTGGTATCGGGTACTGGGCACTGTTTGTAACCATAGCGGCCGAACAATTTGGTACGAACTTACGATCAACAGTAGCTACTACGGTACCAAATTTTATCCGGGGTACTGTGGTTCCGTTAACTTTCGCTTTTAAACTGCTTCGTGAGGATGCTGGAATAATTAATGGGGCACTTATCGTTGGCGTTGTCACCATCGTAATTGCCTTGCTTTCTTTACGATCACTCAGCGAAACCTTTGGCAGGGACTTGGATTTTGTAGAGGAGTAGTTGTTCATGATTAATTTTCTAAAACTGTTCGCGCCTTTTACAATTGTTTTCTAATTTGCTGATCGATGAAGGGGCCAGCGATTAATTATTGTTTTCTATTGCTGATGGTATGCCTAACCCAGGCCAATGCACAGAATATAACTCGTATTGACAGTCTTAGGAAAAATCTGCCGGGCGTATCCGGTGTGGAGAAATTTAATCTGTTGAATGATCTGGGTTTTGAATACCGACTCTCATATCCGGACAGCACGATATATTATTGTTTACAGGCTTATGCACTGGGTCAACAACTTAAAGTACCCAAAGAGCTTTCCAAACCCTTGAGTTTTATTGGGTTAGCGAATGCGTATAAAGGTGATTATAAAGCATCTTTTGATTACCATTTAAAATCGGTTGAAGTTGCTCAGGAACAAGAGGATTCAACTCAGTTGGCATTTTGCTACAATAACTTTGGCCGCTTGTTTTTCGATCAGGGTGATTTAACCCGTGCCTACGATAATCTGATCAAGAGCATGGTCATTTTTGAAAAACTGAATGATCCGGTAGGCTTGGCCTATGTTTATCGAAGTCTCACCAATATTCATAAATCACAGCAGGATTATGCTAAGGCGTTGGAGATGGCACAGAAGGCCTATCAACTGCGAAAGCAAATAGGTGATCCTCGAGGCTTACTTTCGGCCCTTATAGAATTAGGCGCTGTGTATAGTGAAATGAAAAGCGCATTAGATGCTAACCGGTGTTTCCGGCAAGCCGATTCAATTGCTGTAAAAATTGGTGATGACATAAGTCTTGCCGAAATACGGATTGGCTGGTCAGAATTTTTGGTAAATAATAGCGAAGTAAGCAGGGCCGACACATTAGCCCGTCAGGCGTTTGACATGGTTAACAGAACCAAAAATATCCGGTTATTGCCACGGTCAACCTTGCTGATGGGCGTGGTTCAATTTCAGCTTGGTGAGTTGAGCAACTCAAAAAAATACCTGGAAAATGTAATCAAGATAACCGGGCAGTCGCATCTTGATCTTCAGCGTGATGCTTATTTCTACCTGAGTAAAATTCATGAAAAGGAGGGAAAGCAATCTGAAGCAACACTGCTGTCCAACAAATACCTCATTCTGAAAGAATCATTGCAAAGTGTTGAGTTGGCCCGTCAGATCGAAAAGCTTCAGTTTCAATTAGAGATTGAGAAGAAAGAGCGCGAAAACGAGACGCTGAAGACAAACGAATCGAAGAACAGTGCGATCATCCGTCAGAAGCAACTGGAAAACATTATTCTTATCGTGATCATTGCCTTTGTGAGCCTACTTTTATTGCTGCAATGGCGAAACAGCAGAAAGCGTAGAGATGCCAATGTAAAACTGGAAGCACAAAATCAAAAGATAGAGAAGCAACGAAAGGAGATCGCTGAACAAAATGAAAAGCTGGAAAGGAGAAATCACGAGCTCTCTGAATTGAATCATGAACAGGATACGCTCATGAATATTGTAGCACATGATTTAAAATCTCCGCTTAACCGAATCAAAGGTCTTTCAGATCTTTTGGAGATGGAGGGTGAGTTGAACGTAAATCAAAAGAAGTACCTGGGTTTAATCAAAGACTCTACCCGGTCGGGGCTTGATTTGATTACTGACTTGCTGGATGTAAATGCTTTAGAGGTAAATCGCGAGCCCGAATTTTCGGTATTTAATTTGAATTCATTTCTGAATGAGCGGGCTAATATTTTTCGTCATTATGCGTCCTCGAAGAATATTGAGATTAAATTGAGTCAGAATTTTAATGAGCCGGTTTATCTTGATCAGGAATATATGGGACGGATTATGGACAACCTGATTTCAAATGCCATTAAGTTCTCACGAAGCAACTCAACGGTTCAAGTAACCACCAGCTCACGAGATGGAAATTGTGTGATCAGTGTTAAAGATGATGGCCCGGGGTTTCAGCCTGGTGATCTGAAGTTTCTCTATCAGAAATTTAAGAAACTAAGTGCACGACCTACCGGAGGTGAAAGTTCCAATGGACTGGGTTTAGCCATCGTTAAAATTCTTGTTGATCGTTTGGGAGGAAAAATAGAACTCCATACAGCCATTGGCAAAGGCAGTACGTTTGAAATTTTATTTCCTTTGAAGAGTAACGCTTTAGTTTAATAGCTATTAAGTAAGCTTCTTAAACTTTCTTCAGGGCCTGATCCAGATCTGCAATAAGGTCTTCAGCATCTTCAATACCAATACTTAAGCGCATAAGTGAATCAATAAGTCCATTTTTAATACGTTCCTCTTTGGGTATACTGGCATGTGTCATAGATGCCGGGTGATTAATCAGTGATTCTACACCTCCCAAAGATTCAGCCAGTGAAAAAAGCTCAACACTTTTCATTAGCGTAAAGGCCTTTTCCAGACTGTCATCTTTCAGGGTGAACGAAAGCATTCCACCAAAGTCGCGCATCTGCTTTTTTGCTATTTCATGGTTTGGGTGATCAGCAAAACCGGGCCAATAAACTTTGCCAACTTTTGGGTGATTCTTTAAGTATTCAGCAATCTTCTTTCCGTTCAAACAATGGCGCTCCATGCGCAGATGCAATGTCTTTATTCCGCGTAATACCAAAAACGAATCTTGAGGACCTGGAACCGCTCCGCAGGAGTTTTGAATGAAAGCCAACTCCTGATAAAGTTTTTCACTGTTGGTTGCCAAGGCACCCATAATAACATCCGAATGGCCACTTAAGTATTTTGTAACCGAGTGCATTACGATATCTGCGCCTAAATCGAGCGGGTTTTGCAGATAGGGTGAAGCGAAAGTATTGTCAACGGCTACCAATAAATTATTCTTTTTTGCGATTTCGACACAAGCCTTTATATCAATGATGTTCATTAATGGATTGCTTGGTGTTTCCAGCCAGATCAATTTTGTTTTTTCATTGATGTACGCCTGGATATTGACCGCGTTGGTCAAGTCAATAAAATGGAATTTTATCCCCAACCGTTCGTATACCCGCTTGAACATCCGGTATGAACCACCATACAAATCATTGCTGGTAATAACTTCATCGCCCTGGTTTAATAATTTAATTACCGTATCGGTGGCACCCATGCCGGATGAAAAGCAAAGTGCAAAACGGGCATTTTCTAAGGCAGCAATACTTTTTTGAAGCGCATTTCGCGTAGGGTTTGCACCCCGGGCATAGGCATATCCTTTATGCTTGGCGGGTTCTTCCTGTACATAGGTAGAGGTCTGAAAGATAGGTGTCATGATGGCCCCGGTAGAGGGATCGGGTTCAACACCCGCGTGAACAGCTTTTGTGCCGAATTTCATGGATTTGAATGATTTAAAATAAGATGCAAAAATAGAATAATTGTTTACGATTCAATTTTCGTACATTCCACATCTAATCCACCCTAAAAACCTATGAAAAAGAATCTTCTGCAGCTTATTTTCTGCTGCTCTGCTTTAATCTTAACCTCATCAGTCTATGCCCAGGTGGGCATTGGAACAGAAACGCCAAATCCCAGGTCAGTTTTGGATTTGCGATCCCCCGGAAATAACCAAGGATTGTTGGTTCCCAGATTAACCACAGCGCAGCGTACGGCTATAACTGGGCTAAGTGATACAGAAAAGGGCTTGTTTGTGTTCGATACCACAGACGACAAATTTTACTATTGGAGTGGCAGTGCATGGATTGTGATTGAGGATAGTGTTGGAACAGGAACGGTGACAAGTCTAGCAACGGGTGCAGGTCTAACGGGTGGTCCGATAACAGTGTCAGGAACAATTAGCATCGCTGATAATGGAGTGACAACAATAAAGCTTGCAGACGGTAGTGTTACCACGCTAAAATTAAATGATGGTGCAGTAACTTCCGCAAAACTAGCCAACACAACAGTAACACCGGGATCATACGGAACAGCAACACAGGTACCCCAGCTTATTGTTGATGCGCAAGGCAGAATAACAGGCGTAGTCAATACACTAATTGCAGGGGTAGCACCTGGTGGAGTAGCGGGCGGAGATTTAAGTGGGACTTATCCAAATCCCACATTAGCCAATAATGCTATCACCTCAGCTAATATTGTGGATGGAGCAATAGTAAATGCCGACATTAGTAATACTGCAGCTATTGCGATTTCAAAATTGGCGGGGGGAGCCAACGGTCAGGTATTATTGACCTCTGGAACTACACCCACATGGTCAAATATGCCGCCACCCAGCGGATCAGCTGGTGGTGAGTTGACAGGA
Source organism: Flammeovirgaceae bacterium UBA2366 (assembly GCA_002344065.1). GTDB lineage: Bacteria > Bacteroidota > Bacteroidia > Cytophagales > Cyclobacteriaceae > UBA2336. The sequence goes on along the minus strand of DDTK01000006.1, from coordinate 25,680 downwards.
ACTTATCCGAATCCATTAATTGCCAACAATGCAGTAACAGATGTTAAAATAGCCAATGTTGCACCCGGTAAAATAACACAGGCAGGTGCGGCAGTGGGTCAGGTATTAAAATGGAATGGAACAGCCTGGGTACCTCAGGCCGATGAAACGGGTGTAGGCACTTTACCAACCCTGGCCAATGCTCAATTGATTACGAACAACGGTGCTTCCAATATTGCGGTGACCATGAATGGAGATGCAACATTTGCATCAACAGGTGCACTCACTATTTCCAACAATGCCATTACATCTGCAAAGATTGTGGATGGAACCATTGCTACTGCCGATTTAGCGGATGGTTCAATAAGTGATACTAAAATATCAGCCGTTGCACCTGGCAAAATTACACAAGCTGGCGCAGCCGTGGGCCAGGTGTTGAAATGGAATGGAGTTGCATGGGCACCTCAAGCTGACAATGTTGGCACAGGAACAGTCACCAGTGTGGCAACAGGAACAGGTTTAACGGGTGGAACTATTACAACCACAGGTACAATAAGCCTCGCAAACACTGGTGTAACTGCAGCATTATATGGTAATGCCACCACAGTTCCACAAATTACAGTGGATGCCCAAGGACGGATTACCAATGCCCTTGCTGTTCCTATTGCCGGTGTTGCCCCAGGCGGTGCCGCATCGGGTGACTTGACAGGAATTTATCCCGCACCAACTTTGGCTGCGAGCGCGGGCAACAATGTTGTTGCCGCGGTGAATAATGCAGCCACAACGGGCACCATTAATACTAACCGTTTAAATGCAGCAGTGGTACTGGAAACAGAAAATCCGGCTGCAGGTCAGGTTACGGGTTCATTTAATGCAGGTTTGAATCTGGCTAATACAACTGTTGGGGCAGGCACATACGGATCGGCAACACAAGTTGCCAACTTTACCGTTGATGCTCAAGGCAGACTTACCAATGCAGGAAATATAAATATAGCGGGTGTTGCACCAGGGGGGGCAGCCGGAGGTAATCTGGCGGGCACATACCCTAACCCAACAATCGCAGCAACGGCCGGAACCAATGTTGTAACTGCTGTTAACGATGCTGCAACAACCGGAACAATCAACACAAACCGGTTGAATGCTGCGGTTGTATTAGACACAGAATCACCCGCTGCTGGTAACGTAACAGGTTCGTTCAACGGAGGGTTAAATCTTGTGAATACTTCGGTTACTTCGGGATCATACGGGTCGGCAACACAGGTTGCCAACTTTACCGTGGATGCACAGGGCAGACTTACCAATGCTGGAAATATAAATATTACAGGTGTTGCACCAGGCGGTGCTGCTGGAGGTGAACTTACTGGTACCTATCCTAACCCCAACATTGCAAACAATGTTATTACTTCAGCTAAGATTGTGGATGGAACAATTGTGGATGCCGATATAAGTGGATCAGCTAATATTAATGTTACGAAATTTTCGGTGGGCACCTCCGGCCAGGTACTGACAACTTCCGGTGGAGGCATAGCCGTATGGGCAAACGTTGGTCCGAATGCACTGATCAATAACATAGGAACCCGAAATTTATTTGCCGGAGATCAAGTGGCTACAGCCGGAACCGATAATGGATTTTTTGGATGGAGAGCAGGGGCCAATAATACTGGAAACTATAATGTCTTTATAGGTACTCAGGCGGCAGAGAACCACACTAACTTAGGGTTAAGTACTATAATCGGTTGGCGTGCAGGTAATGCCGGTAATCACCAGGGAAATACGTTTGTCGGTGCCCAAGCGGGCGAATTTGTGACCACCGCAAACGTGAGCACTTTTATTGGTGAGAAAGCCGGTTGGAATGTAACTACAGGAGTGGGGAATACAATGCTTGGTGAACGTGCTGGTCAAAATACTACCACTGGTTTCTTTAATACTTTTATTGGAACAACAGTGGCCACTACAAATACCCTAGGATCTCGGCTTACCTTAATAGGAAACGGGGCAGATGTTAGTGTCAATAACTTAAATAATGCCACGGCCATAGGTGAGGGTACTATTGTTAACGCCAGCAACAAAGTTCGCATTGGCAATACTACCGTTACAGTAATTGAAGGTCAGGTAGCCTTCACGGCCTCATCCGACAGACGGTTGAAAACGGATATCCAAGACATCGATAGCGGTCTTGATTTTATATTGAAACTCAGACCAGTTAGTTATCAGATGAAAGACTTAAGCGATAAGCGCACTAACTGGGGTTTTATTGCCCAGGATATTGAGCAACTAGTGGACAATAGAAACGCAATTCTGACCGTGGGTGGAGACAATGATCGAACACTCGGTCTTCGTTATACCGATTTTATTGCTCCCTTGGTAAAAGCGGTACAGGAGCAGCAGGAAGAAATCTCAAATCTGGAAGCTGAATTGAAATTGTTAAAGGAGCAGGTTAAAATTCTGAGTACTGAAAACAGCCAGATCAATCAATTCAGGGCGGAATTGGACAAGCTTAAGCAATCATTGGGATCAATCGAGAGGTCAGTAATTAAGTCAGAATAGCAGGTCATTTACAGCTTATGAGTTACCAAATAGCCTCAAGTAGAATGGATTTAAGTCACGGACAACTCTTGTGTTTAGTTCGATCTTTTACAACTATTCTATTTCTGATTTTTAGTAATTTCATCTAATGTAAATCCGAAATGTTATGAAAATTCAAGGTTTACCCCAAGCTTTAATCATTTTATCCCTGGCCACGTTTTATCAGGTAAGTGCCCAGGTAGGTATTGGTACCGAGAATCCAAACGCAAAAGCAGTTCTTGACTTGCGATCTCCAGGCAATAATCAGGGCTTTTTAGTTCCTCGGTTCACCACGGCCCAGCGCACTGCAACTGCATTTACCAGCACCCTTGGTTCTACCGAAAAGGGATTACTTGTATTTGACACGGACGTTAATAAATTTTATTACTGGAGCGGTACATTGTGGGTAGTAATCGAAGACAGCACCGGTACAGACAATCAAACCTTGACGTATAATCCAGCAACTGGATTATTAAGTATATCGGGTGGAAATAACGTTAGTCTAACAGGAACAGCTCCGGGAGGCAATGCAGGAGGTGATTTAACGGGCACATATCCAAATCCAACAGTTGCCAACAATGCCATTACAACAGCAAAAATTTTAGATGGCACTATTACAACGGCTGACATTGCCAACAATGCTATAACCGATGTTAAAATTGCCAACGTAGCTCCCGGAAAATTAACACAGTCAGGTGCTACTACAGGCCAGGTATTGAAATGGAATGGTACTACATGGGTTCCGCAGAATGAAACAACGGGTGGATCAGGAACAGTAACGAATATTGCAACAGGCACCGGACTAACCGGAGGCCCGATTACAACAACCGGAACCATTGGCATAGCAGCTAATGGTGTTACGGCAACCGAATTGCGGAGTGATGCGGCTACTGATGCGAACCGATCCGTAACTACAAACCATATTCGTGATAACGCCATTACTTCTGCAAAAATTTTAGACGGCACCATCGCCAATGCCGATGTTAGTAACACAGCCGCCATTGCAGTTACAAAACTGGCAGCTGGTGCCAACGGACAGGTACTCACAACTGCGGCCGGGGTTCCTACATGGTCAGCAGCTTCAACAGGAACGGTGACCAACATTGCCACAGGTACCGGACTTACCGGAGGGCCAATCACTACTACAGGAACAGTTAGCCTAGCGAATACAACTGTAACACCTGGTCCTTACGGATCAGCCACTCAGGTTCCTAATTTTACTGTAGATGCCCAGGGCAGATTAACGGCTGCAGGTAATACTACCATTGCTGGTGTAGCGCCTGGAGGTGCTGCGGGAGGTGATCTAACAGGAACTTATCCTGCACCAACGGTTGCCAATAATGCTATCACTTCTGCAAAAATTTTAGACGGCACCATCGCGAATGCCGATGTTAGCAACGCAGCCGCCATAGCAGTTACAAAACTGGCAGCTGGTGCCAACGGACAGGTACTCACAACTGCGGCCGGGGTTCCTACATGGTCAGCAGCTTCAACAGGAACGGTAACCAACATTGCCACAGGTACCGGACTTACCGGAGGGCCAATTACTGCTACAGGAACAGTTAGTCTGGCGAATACCTCGGTAACGCCTGGCCCTTATGGATCTGCTACCCAGGTGCCTAATTTTACAGTAGATGCTCAAGGCAGATTAACCGCTGCGGGTAATACTACCATTGCTGGTGTTGCACCCGGTGGTGCTGCAGGTGGAAATCTTGGAGGAACATATCCAAACCCAACGGTTGTGCAAATACAAAGCAGGCCTGTTGCTAATACGGCACCCACAGCTAATCAGGTATTGAAATGGAATGGTACACAATGGGCACCTGCAGATGAAAGTGCTGGTGGATTGACCTTACCTTACTTTGCTTCCTCATCTGCATCCGCCACATTATTTGATATTGTTCAAGATGGAGGGAATGGCGCTGCTGGGAGATTTAGAATTACTAATGCGGGAAATACAGGAACTGCATTTTCTGCTTCGACAACGGGAACCGGTTTTTCTCTGGTAGGAACAGGTGTAAATTTTGGTGTAGGAGGTTCAGTTACTGCACAAAATGGTGTTGCCGGTTATTTTGTTAATGGAGCCGATCGAGGTTACGGTACCCTAGGTGCGGTTCAAACAACAACAACTCCGAGTCAGGGTGCTTTAGGTTATACCTTCATTCAAGATGCGACAGTTTTCGGAGTTGGTCTCTATGGAAATGGTAAGCATTATGGTGTTCAGGCAACGGGTGGCACATATGGAGGTCGTTTTGAAAATTCTTCAGGACAATTCGAAACAATATTGGCCGGAAATAATGCAGCGGTCTGGGCACGTAGTGATCAACCATCGGGTGTTGGTGTTCGCGGTATTGGTGGAGGCACAACCAGTACGGGCGTTTATGGCAATGGAAGCAGCTACGGGGTTTATGGCATTGGTGATGCAGACGGTGTTTATGGTTATACTTTTAGTACGGGTGCAACCGGATATGCTGTATATGGTATTCATCCTTCAACTGCGGGTACTGCTGCTGCGATAAGGGGGGAGACAAACTCAACTGTAGCAAACGCAACCGCAATAACAGGTGTTGTTACGTCTACCGCCCCAGGGGCTTCTTCTACTGCACTGCGTGGAATAAACAACGGGACTGGAGCCTTAGGGATTGGGGTTTGGGGAAGTCATGCAGGCGGTGGATATGGAGTTTACGGTAGTGCAACAACGGGGGGGTTTGCTGTTCGGGGATTTAACGCTGACGTTACAACTGGATATGCGGGATATTTTCAGGGCAGGGTTGCCGTAACAGGTGCCTTAAGTAAAGGAAGCGGTACGTTTAAAATTGATCACCCGCTTGATCCAGCTAACAAATATTTATACCATTCTTTCGTAGAGTCACCTGATATGAAAAATATTTATGATGGTGTTGTAACGTTGGATGCAAGTGGCCAGGCAGAGGTTACTTTACCCGATTGGTTTGGTGCGCTTAATAAAGATTATCGATATCAACTAACCTGTATCGGTGGTTATGCACCTGTTTATATTTCCAAAGAAGTTCAAAGTAATCGCTTTAGTATTGCTGGAGGTAATCCAGGTATGAAAGTGAGTTGGCAGTTAACGGGTATCCGGAAGGATCCATATGCTGAGAAAAACAGAGTGAAAGTAGAAGAGGATAAAACGGGAGACGAACGTGGAAAATATTTGTATCCTGAAGCCTATAATCTACCTACTAGTATGGGTATTGGTTATGAACAACAGCGCTTGCAAGAAGCATCCCATCAACAACCTGAGACTACGGTACAAAAGCTAAGCCCAGAGCAAGTTCGGCAAGAATTGGAAAATGCTACCAAAAGTCCAGTGCCCAAGCAAAAGGGCACACTGGAAATCATTAAACCTCTAAAAATCAATTAAAATATGCGATCCATATTATTGTTCATTGTGCTGCTGCCATTTACCATTATGGCGCAAGGCTTTTTTATTTCTAATTCAACTGCTGTTAGCGTAGGTACAGGAAGTACTCTTTCTGTACAAGGAAGCCTTGTAAACAATGGTACACTAACCAACAACGGATCCCTGGTTATGGGAGGAGTTTGGCTTAACAACGGTACCTATGTTCCCGGTGAAGGTCGCATCACGTTTAACAGTACAAGTGATGAACAGATTATCAACCACAATGCACAAGCGTTTAGTTGGTTAACAATTGATGGTGGTGGTACCAAAAAATTTCTGGCGGATATTGTTGTGGAGCGCGAACTTATCCTGACCAACGGCATTATGGTGGCTGAGAATAACTCGAAAATTGTTTTTGACGAATCAGTAGTGATTACCGGAGGTTCAGATCAATCGCACGTACAGGGTGCGGTTCAACATTCGGGTACAGGCGACAAATTATTTCCCCTTGGAAATGGGACAACCTATTTACCAGTACAAATTAATGGAATAACGACCGCTGCTACGCAAGTACGTGTCTCAAGTACAGAGTTGGGTGGTACAGTTCTTCCTAAATCAAGTTCATTAAAAAGTATTTCTGATCAACGCTATTTTACGGTTGATGTAGTGAGCGGCTCCTTGCAAAGTGCTACGGTTACATTACCAGTTCGAAATGAGAATAGTCTAAGTGGCGGACTTCAATCATTGGTTGTGTCGCAGGCCTCTGCGCTTAATGATCCGTTTACCAGCCTGGGTCAGTCTAATTCCACCGGATCGTTGTCCACCGGTACAGTAACCTCAGCCCAAGCACCAACAGAAACATTGCTTGCCGTAGCCAGTGCCGATAATTCAGGAATTGAAGTGTTCAATGCTATTGCCCCCAATGGTTTCGAGCTTAACCAATATATGCGCATTGCAAATTTACCATTCCCAAATAGAGTGCTGATTTTTAACCGTTGGGGTGATAAGGTATACGAAGTTGAGAATTATGATGATACCGTATCCGGTAAACGTTTTGCAGGATTAGATACAAAGGGCAATGAGTTGCCATCCGGTAATTATTTCTACAAAATTGAAGTGGATAAAAAGGAAGTGAAAACCGGCTATCTTTCCCTTAAGCGTTAAAAGGGTCTGCTGGGGTCAAACTTCTCCAGGTAATCGGCAACACGTCTTACAAAGCTTCCACCTAACGAGCCATCTACTACACGATGATCGTAGGAATGCGATAAGAACATTTTGTGGCGAACCACTATCGCATCACCGTAAGGTGTTTCAACCACTGCTGGTTTTTTAAGAATTGCTCCAGTGGCCATAATACCAACCTGAGGCTGAACAATAATGGGTGTGCCCATTACATTTCCAAAGGAACCAACATTGGTTAAGGTATAGGTACCTCCAGTTAATTCATCGGGTTTAAGTTTGTTTTCACGGGCACGAACGGCAAGATCGTTTACCAGTTTTGCTAAGCCACTAATGTTATATTGATCGGCATTTTTGATAACCGGAACAATCAGGTTGCCCGATGGCAGGGCAACAGCCATTCCAATATTGATCTCCTTCTTTCGTATGATACGATCTCCGTCAACTTGTATGTTGATCATCGGGAAATCTTTTATTGCCTGCACGAGGGCCTCGACAAAAATTGGTGTGAAGGTTATGGATTCCCCATAACGCTTTTGAAATTCATTCTTCACACTATTTCGCCAGTACACAATGTTGGTAACATCCGCCTCAACAAAAGAAGTTACGTGTGGAGAAATCCGTTTTGAGTCCACCATACGCTCGGCAATCATTTTGCGCATGCGGTCCATCTGGATAATTTCATCGCCTGCACTAACCGATACCGGTACACCTTGTGGAGCTTTAAACTGTTGGGTAGCCTGAATGGTTTGCCCAAGTTTGCGATGCTGAACGTAAGTAAGGATGTCTTTTTTCGTTACGCGGCCCTCCATACCGGTGCCTGGAATAGTTTCCAGTTCGGCAATAGCAATATTTTCTTCTTTGGCAATATTTTTAACCAGCGGAGAATAGAAACGCGAAGCTGATTTAAAGTCAGTTATATGATGTGAGGAACCATTTCCATTGGTTGGTTGCGCAACCAATGTTTCTTTTTTGGTTTCGGCAACCTGCGCAGCCACCTTTTGAGGTTCGTCTGATTTTGGTTCAGGAGCAACTGCAGCTTCACTATCGGTAGTGATAATAGCAATGGGTTTTCCAACCTTAACCACTTCGCCTTCTTTAGCCAGTATTTCTTTTAACACACCAGCGTGGGTAGAGGGTACTTCGGTGTCAACTTTATCGGTGGCTACTTCCAATACAGACTCATCTTGCTCAATTTTATCGCCCGGTTTTTTTAACCAGGTTAAAATTGTGGCTTCCATTATACTTTCACCCATTTTGGGCATTATCAGCTCAACTAGCGCCATAATTCAAACGTTTACGGGGGCAAAGTTAGCATTTTTGATGTGTTATTGAACAGGACAAAAAGCCCCTGAAATCTGTTCTCTCATCATTTTTTAAGCATGATTTCTATCGCGTAACTGAATGACTTATATCATTCTAATTAAGGGGTTAAGCGGGCTACATTCAAGCTCCCTTAAACACATGAAATTATGAATACAATAGATCTTGAAATGCCCACGGCCACTACCATAAAAGCCGGAAAAGAATCCAAAAAGCAACTAAAATATGTCTATTCCTTCCACGAAGGTGATGGAAAGAACAAGAAGCTACTTGGCGGCAAAGGAGCCAACCTTTGTGAAATGACCCAGATCGGACTCAATGTTCCTCCTGGGTTTGTTGTTACAACAGAAGCCTGCCTTACCTACCTGGAAACTGCGGATAGAAAGTTGCCGGAAGGACTGATGAATCAGGTTCGGGAGAATATGAATGAACTGGAAAAGGCAACCGGCAAAAAATTCGGTGACGGAAGAAATCCGCTGCTGGTTTCTGTTCGCTCCGGATCGGCCATGTCGATGCCGGGAATGATGGACACCATACTTAACCTGGGATTAAATTCGGAAACCCTGAAGGGCTTGATTCTTCAAACCGGAAATGAACGATTCGGATATGATGCTTACCGCAGGTTTATTCAACTCTTTGGAAAAGTAGCGCTCGGAGTCCCTGACGAAAAATTTGATCATCATTTTGAAGAAATAAAGAAACGCGCTGGGGTGAAGGTTGATGTAGGATTAAGCACAGAAGACCTGAAAGAAATTTCTGCGCGATTCCTGGCTGTGGTAAAAGAATTTACAGGTAAACCATTCCCGGAAGATGTATATGAACAATTGGAAATAGCCGTGAAGGCGGTATTTAATTCCTGGATGGGTAAGCGTGCCATCGATTACAGAAGAGAATTTAAGATTACCCCTGAGATGGCTAATGGCACTGCGGTAAATGTGGTAACCATGGTGTTCGGCAATATGGGTAACGACTGCGCCACCGGTGTTGGTTTTACCCGCGACCCTGGCACAGGTGAAAATATTATGTATGGTGAATACCTTACCAATGCGCAAGGCGAAGATGTAGTGGCGGGAATACGCACGCCCAAACCGGTTGCTCAACTGGCTACTGAAATGCCTGAACTATACCGTCAGCTGGAGGAATTGCGCAGAAAGCTGGAATCACATTACAAAGAAGTTCAGGATTTTGAGTACACTATTGAAAAGGGAATTTTATACTGCCTGCAAACCCGCAACGGTAAAATGAATACTGTTGCCCTGGTGCGTACTTCTGTAGAAATGGAAGAGGAAGGATTGATTACAAAGGAACAAGCCCTGCTTAGAATTAAACCTGATATGCTGGAGCAACTTCTACATCCAAGGCTGGATGCTACCTATAAAGTGGAACCACTGGCCATTGGTTTACCGGCATCACCGGGTGCTGCCTCTGGTCATGTTGTGTTTGATGCCGATCGTGCTGAATTACTGGGTCGTTCTGGTGAAAAAGTTATACTTGTTCGGGAAGAAACCAAACCCGAAGATATACATGGTTTCTTTGCTTCTCAGGGAATCCTGACCAGCCGTGGCGGTAAAACTTCGCATGCCGCTGTGGTTGCCCGTGGTATGGGCAAACCCTGTGTTGCCGGTGCAGAAGGTATCAAAGTAGATGTAAAACTTCGTCAGGCTATTATTGGTGAAAAGATTTTGCATGAAGGTGATTACATTACCATTGATGGTGGTACAGGAAATGTTTACCAGGGTGTTATCCCAACGGTTGACCCTGTGTTTTCCAATGAATTAAAAACATTGCTTGGCTGGGCCGATGAAGTGGCACAACTAAAAGTATTTGCCAATGCAGATACACCAGCTACTGCAAAGAAAGCAGTAGAATTTGGTGCCATGGGCATTGGACTATGCCGCACCGAGCGCATGTTTAATGATGTTGACAGGCTGCCGATTGTGGTTGAAATGATTTTGGCGACTACACCAAAAGAACGTGAGGCAGCATTAAACCGTCTCAAAGACATGCAGCGTGCCGACTTTAAAGAAATCTTTACCGTGATGGCACCACGCCCGGTAACGGTTCGGCTGCTTGATCCTCCTATCCACGAGTTTCTTCCAACAGAAGATGTATTGCGAGATGAATTGACTAACCTACGCCATTTAAAAGAAACCGTAAGTGGCGTTACCAATTTGTTCAGCAGTTTACGGTTGTTAAATGCCGATCTGAACATTCCTGAGAAATCACCGGCACCATTTACCTTAAGCGGAGCGGAGTTGGTGGAGTCAGCCATTTTGAAGAAAGAACAAATGCTGAAGAAGGTGAAGGAATTACATGAAGTAAATCCTATGCTCGGTCACCGTGGTGTACGCTTAGGCATCACCTTCCCTGAAATTTATCGCATGCAGATTCAGGCTATATTGGAGGCCACGGCAGATTGCCAGGTGGCCGGCACAGATGTTCATTCCGAAATTATGGTGCCACAGGTTATTGCTGCTGAAGAACTTATTCAGGTGAAAGTATTTGTAGATGAGCTTAAGGCAAAACTGGAAGCCGAACGAAAAATTAAACTGAATGTTAAATACGGAACTATGGTGGAGGCTGTTCGTGCATGTCTTCAAGCTGAAGAGCTGGCTACTGTGGCTGAGTTTTTCTCCTTTGGAACGAATGACTTAACCCAGGCTACATTCTCCTTCTCGCGCGAGGATGCTGAAAACAAATTCCTGCCTTTCTACATAACCAACCGAATATTAAAGGACAATCCGTTTGAAGTGTTGGACAAAAAGGGAATGGGTAAATTGATGAAGATGGCTGTTGAAAATGGTCGGGCTGCAAATCCTTCTTTGAAAGTAGGTATTTGTGGAGAGCATGGCGGTCATCCTGAGTCCATTCAGTTCTGTCACGAAATCGGGCTGAATTATGTTTCCTGCTCCGGTCCACGCGTGCCTGTGGCACGAATGGCAGTAGCGCACGCGAAGCTGGGTGAATCCAGGTATTCGAATAATTAATAGAAGTTAGCATTACATAAGAAAAGCCGGGCATTTGTCCGGCTTTTCTTTTTAAGGAAGAAGAATTGCCAATGAATTTATGAAACGGGCACCTGCTCAAGTTTATTGATATATGCAATAAAATAGGTTACTGCCTTATTGAAATTCTCCTGCGCTTTTCTGCTTAAGCCATGTTGTAACCCCCACTGCTTTCCGCTAATGGCCATGGTGTGTGCTTTCGGTTTTTTTCCAAACAAGTCCCAGGTTAGCCACAACACCATTTCTGGTTTCAGTTCATGGGTGGTGAAGGAGGAGGAGGGAGACGGCTCACAAACATGAAAAGAAAATCCATTGCGATATTGTTCACGCGAAGCGTCTACGAAAATTACATGATCATATTGGCTTATCAGATCAGCATCTTCAATTTGGAGCTGGTAACGATATTCGAAATCAAATAAATCATCATGTGATACAAAAGTGTCAATGAATTTCCACCCGAGTGCATCATCGGAACGGCCATAGTTACCAATGCCGATCAGCAATGTTTTGTTAGTTTTTAATGTGTTCATTGATCAGTTCTCCTTTCTTATTATACACTTGTACCTGTAATGACATTTGTCCAAGTGCCTGTGTGGCACAACTCAAGCAAGGATCGTAAGCCCGTATGGCTACTTCAACCTGGTTAAGCATGCTATCCGTAATAGTTCCTTTCTGACTGATTACATTGTTGGCCACCCAGCGAACAGCTTTGTTCATGGCTTCGTTGTTATGGGTGGTTGATACAATTAGATTACACCGGGTAATCATGCCTTTATCGTCTACCTGGTAGTGGTGGGTAAGTGTGCCACGGGGTGCTTCAATAATGCCTATGCCCTCCATTCGTTTGGTGCCTTCACGCACCAGGTCATCACTTAGTATCTCATCATCATGCAATAGTTCATCCATTACCTCAGCACAATGTAAAAGTTCAATTAACCTTGCCCAATGTGAGTACAGCGTGCTGTTGTTTACTTTCTTTCCTGTAAAGGCAACAAAAGCCTGCCGCTCTTTTTCGGCCAATGGTGTAGGAATGGCACTGCATATATTTATCCGCGCCAGTGGCCCAACCCTGTTCCAGCCTTTTTCCCGACCAATTTCTTTCAGGTAAGGAAATTTCATGTACGACCAGCGCTCTACACCTTCCAGAAAGTATTTTTGGTAGTCGTTGGTAGAAACATCCGGTAAGGTGATATTACCCACACTGTCAATGGCTCTTAACTTACCGTGATAAAGCTCCATATTACCCAGCTCATTCACCATGCCCATATGCCCGGAGGGAAAAGTGGCGAATGAATCGAGCATGGATCTATTTTTTTCGAAGTAAGCCTTAATGAATTCAATTGTTTCAAGTGACCATTCCAGCATCGTTTTGATAGTGGGAATATCTTTTCCGTTCAGGAAATAATCACGTTCCTCAGGATCAAAAACTTTATGCATGCCCCCGGGAACAGCAGCCACCCCGTGTATTTTTTTGCCTGCAATTGCCCGGATGACCTCCTGACCAAATTTTCGCATGAGTATACCTTTGCGAGCCAGGTCTTTGTTCTCGATCGCTACGGCAAATACATTTCGTTTTTCTACCGGGGCATCAGTGCCAAACAAAAGATCAGGGGAGGCGAGATAGAAGAAGTGAAGCGCATGCGACTGAAATATTTGTCCGTAATGCAAAAGCTTTCTTAGTTTATAAGCTGCAGGACTTAGATCTTCTGGATCAATACCTACCAGCTGATCAATGGCTTTTGCCGCGGCCAGGTGATGGCTTACCGGGCAAATACCACACAAGCGTTGAACTAATACGGGCGCTTCCCAATAGGGGCGGCCCTGGATGAAGCGCTCAAACCCCCTGAACTCAACGATATGAAAGAATGAATCCTCCACTTTTCCATATTCATCCAGGTGAATGGTTACACGACCGTGTCCTTCCACACGCGTAACCGGATCTATGATTACTTTTTTCTTCATGTTAGTCGTACTTAAATTCAGAATACAGCAGAGAATAATCCTCACCCCACAACAAACTCTTCACTACTTTCCAGATGTGTGTTGCTGTTGGCGGGCACCCCGGTATCATATAATCTACTTTTACAATTTCGTTGCAGGAATAAATGCGATCCAGAATTTTAGGAAGGTCTTCGTGATAGGGAACTGTATTCTCGCCTTGTTCGCTGGTAACACAATTCAAATAGGCTTCTTCCAGACATTCACCTAACGGAATGGTATTTCTCATGGCGGGTAATCCGCCCCACACGGCACATTCACCCATCACCACAAGGATATCGCACATCTCCCTGAATTTTTTTAGTGTTTCAATATTCTCGGTGTTGCAGCAACCGCCTTCTACTATTCCCAGGTGACAACGCTGTGTGAAATTTTTGATATCGGTTAGCGGTGATTTATTAAAGGAAACCAGCTCTGCGATATCCATGATTTCTTCGTCAATATCCAGCATGGACATATGGCAGCCGAAGCAACCGGCCAGCGAAACGGTGGCAATGGTTTTCTTTTCGAAGTTTCCTTTGTTTGGTTTTTCCAGAATGTTGTGCTTGAATTGCTTTTGCGCTGATACCATGTCGAATGCCCGCTCACCAAAAGGTTTAGCCATACTTTTACCACGAACGATTATAGCCCCGGTAGGACAGATGTTCATGGCATTTACAGCTTGCTCATCGGTAAGCCTGGCTTCCTGTTCGTAGTCAATGCCTATCATGGTTTCATTACCTCTGTTAAGAGACATGAACACCCGCTTTTCATCCGTTGTTAGTACCTCTTCAATACAGCGCTTGCATTTAATGCACCGGTTGTGTTCCATGATCATGCGCTTGGGTTGGTAATCAATCAAGTGATCTTTAAACAGGTGTGGGAAGCGCGTTACGGATATACCCAGTTCATACCCCATGTGTTGCAAATTGCAGTTACCACTTTTTTCGCAAGCGGGGCAAAAGTGATTACCTTCCGAAAACATCATTTCAACCAATGCTTTTCGCATGTCTACCAATTCCGGGGTATTTACTTCCACCTGCAACCCTTCATGTATGTAGGCAGTACAAGCCGGGTCATTCCGACCATTAATTTTACATGTACACGTGCGACAGGTACCCAGAGGAGGGTCAATGTGCCGGAAGTAGCAGAGTGATGGAATAAACACACCGTTTTCTTTCGCTGCGTCAATCAGGTTAGTACCTTCTTCAGCTTCATATTTTTTTCCGTCAATCCAAAATGAACAAGTTGCCATGGGATCAGGGTTTATAGCGTTCATAGTCGGCCACGGCCAACTGGTGATTAAATTTTCTGATAATGCTGTTATCCGTTTTCGCAAAGCGTCCGGTAAAGTAGTCATCAAATTTCTCCAACGATTGGATAATTGAATTGGTGGCAGTTTTACCCAAGCCACAACGACTCGTTGTTTTCATCAGGTTTCCCCAACTTTTTAATTCCTTCAGGTCATTCATGTCTGCCAATCCATTTTGCAGACGCTCCAGCTTTCGTTGAATGATGAAATTGCCGGCCCGGCAGGGCGTACATACACCACACGATTCATGTTTAAAGAATTCGGAGAAATTCATGAGGATGTGCACGATATCGCGTTCGCTGTTGAAGATCATGAAGGATCCTCCGCACCGTATATCTTTTTGATCCTTCAGGTCAAGCATAGAGATACGCCTGAATTTTTCTTTTATGGAAATAGGCTCACCGGAGGGGCCGCTTACCTGGATAAAGTATGGATCTTTACCACCACATAATTCCAGTAACTCTGCTATGGTAAGACCCCATTCAATTTCATAAATACCGGGACGTTCACAATCGCCAGAAATGCTAATGAGTTTTGTACCGGGTGAGCCTGGGATGCCGCGTTTCAGGTATTCATCAGCGCCAAGCTGAAGGATGCGCGACACGGCTGCAAAAGTCTCAACGTTGTTGACTACAGTAGGTAATTGCAAGTAGCCTTTTTCTACGGGATAAAACCATTTTGTTCGGGGTTCTCCCCGTTTTCCCTCCATGGATTCCAGCAGGGCGGTTTCTTCTCCACAAACGTAGGCGCCCGCACCTAACTCCAGGCGGATATCAAAATCAAAACCCTCAATTCCGGCAATGGATTTTCCAAGTAAGCCCTGTGCATGAAATGCTTCAATTTCCTCTTCCAGCTTTTTCGCCAGCCAACGGTACTCCCCGCGCAGGTAGATCATGCCATACGATGCGCCTACTGTGTAGGCGGCCGCGATCATTCCTTCTATTACTGAGCCAGGTTGATTGCTTAATAATACCCTGTCTTTGAATGTTCCGGGTTCTCCTTCATCGGCATTGCAGATAATAAATTTAGGTGAGGTGGCATAGCTCCTGCAGGTGTCCCACTTTTTCCAGGTGGGAAAGAAGGCGCCACCCCTACCGGAAAGTTCTGAACGTTTTAATTGCTCCAGCACGCCATCTTGTTTCAAGGTCGCCAATTTTGCAATGGCCTCCCCTCGTGTATAAGGTGCAAAAAATATCGTTCGATTGTTAGCTGGTGTATAGCGGATATTCTCCTGCGGAATATCACAGATTTCAGCAGCGGAGTTTCCTTCCTTCAGTTTATTAATGATATCCTTTACTTTTAGTGCATTAAGGTTAGTAAAGGGATAGAAGTCAATAAGAGCAGCAGGCTCGTGGTCGCTCAATCCTATACAGGGTGTAGCAAATAAACCAAACGTACCGCTGGGGTCTGTAAACCCTAAGCGTGCTCCCGTTTCACGTTCGAACGTTTCGCGTATGCGCTCAAATCCCTTGAGTTCAGCAGTAATACTTTTATTGAGATAAATAGTGTGTTTACCTGCTGGTTTCAGATGGAAAAAGTGATAAAAGGAGACGACTCCTTCAATCTCAATTTCTGAAAGCTGGTATTTTTCAGCCAAACGTTTAATGGCCTCACGGGAAATATGACGATCCTGAAGTTGGTGCTGCCATAATGCTGATAGCAATTGGGAGCGTTCAGGATCTACTACGAAAAAATTTTGATGAACATCGGTGCTCATAAACAGCCGGTTTACAGGCTGTTTAAATTGTGCATTCCGGAATTAATTATGAATGATAAAAGTCATGCAAACGATTTCCAAAAGCTAATATTTATCTCATCTAAAACCTGAGAAAATCATTTAGGACTTTGGAGGTAAACTTAACCGGATCAGGTTAAGAACAGCCATAGATGCCATGCGGATATTGATCATCCGGTCTTTGGAAAGCTGAAGTTTACGGGTAACTGTTTGGTGCTTATCAGAATAAGCAATCCAAACCGTGCCCACAGGTTTTTCGGGTGTTGCGCCACCGGGTCCTGCAATGCCGCTGGTGGCCACACCTATATCCGCGTTAAATTTGGCGCGCACAATATTGGCCATTTCAATAATAGTGGGTTCACTAACAGCTCCATATTTTTCCAGTGTTTCAGGCTTTACACCAAGTTGCCGCATTTTGATTTCATAGGCATAGGGAATTATACTTCCCAGAAAATAATCGGAACTACCGGGTATGGATGTTATGAGGTGGGAGAGATAGCCTCCTGTACAGCTTTCTGCTACGGATATGGTTAGTCTTCTCTCACGCAGCAGTTGACCAACCACAAATTCAAGGGCATCTTCGCCATAACCATAAATATAATCACCGGCTAGTGGTTTCAGTTTATTAATTTGATCTGCAATATCATGTTTTAGATCATCCAATGAAGATCCCATTCCGGTAAGTCTGAGTTTTACCTCACCTAAACTTGGCAGGTAGGCTAGCTTCAAATGACCCGGCAATGATTTTTCCCATTCGGAAATTTTATCGGCCAGAAAGGATTCACCAATGCCTACGGTTTTAATAATTTGATGATGGATGATGGGTGTTTTAAATTTTTCTAACAGTTTAGGAATAACGCTCTCGGTCATCATTTTTTTCATTTCATGCGGCACACCAGGCATCGACATAAAAATCTTATCTCCTTTGCTAAACCACATTCCGGGTGCGGTACCAATAGTGTTGGTAATTTTTGTACACGCTGTTGGCAATGCTGCCTGTTGCCGGTTGAGTTCGGTAAGTTCACGACCTCTGCTTTTAAAGAATTGTGTAATTTCAGCTAAGGCTTCTTCATTTATTTGTAGTCCGCAGTTGAAGTATTTACATAAACATGGTTTTGTGAGATCGTCACTTGTTGGCCCAAGACCACCCGTAATCAAAATAATATCAGCGCGGGTTTCAGCTTCCGCAAAAGCAGTAAGAATATCCTGTTCAAGATCACCAACTGTTGTTCTTCGAATTACTTTTATTCCAGCTTTGTCGAGTTCTCCACTTATCCAGTGTGAGTTGGTGTCAAGGGTTTGGCCGTATAAGAGTTCATCGCCAATGGCGAGTATCTCGGCATAAATTTTCTTCATAAAGACAGATCAGCCTCAAATATGACATAAAATTCGGATAGTCCGCAAAGATACCACTTAGCCCTTTTCTAAAGGTCTTCGCTGGCGTTGACCTGCGATCTCAATACTAAGAATGGGATGCCGGCTCGGGGGCCGGTATGACGTTTAGGTATCTTTGCTGACTATCGTATAAAATTTAAATAATGGATACTTTGTTATCATGATTCCGTATATTTTGATATAAAATTCAGCCTATGAATTCGTTTTCAGCTATTGACTGGCAAAAGAAAATATACCTGAATGGTTTTTGGGGTAAAACACCGAAAGTAAAAATTGACATTCAAAAGCTTGAGGAGGCGGCACGGCAGGTGATGTCGCCAAAGGCGTTCGCTTACATTGCCGGAGGTGCAGGAACTGAAAGTACTATGCGGGCTAATCGTGAAGCATTTGAAAAATATAAAATTATTCCGCGCATGCTCAAAAATGTGGGTGAGCGTGATACCCGAATTGAATTATTTGGCCAGACCTTGCCCGCTCCTTTTTTGTTATCGCCAATCGGTGTTTTAGAGATGGCACATGCAGAAGCCGATGTTGCTGTTGGCCGGGCTGCTGCTCAGTTAGGTGTGCCCTATATTTTTTCCAATCAGGCATCGCGACCGATGGAAGAGGTAGCAGAAGCGATGGGTGGAGCACCGCGTTGGTTTCAGTTGTATTGGAGTAAATCGAATGAACTGGTTGCCAGTTTTGTACACCGCGCTGAACGTTGTGGTTGCAAAGCGATAGTGGTTACGTTGGATACTACCATGTTAGGCTGGCGAACTCGTGATCTTGACATTGCGTACTTACCCTTTCTGGAGGGCAAAGGTATTGCTCAATATACTTCTGACCCTGTTTTTAAAAAATTGATGGATGAACCCGCGACTGGCGAAAAAGCGAAGCGTGAAATTTCATGGCAGGCCATACTGGGATTGGTAAGTATGGTAAACCGATATCCTGGAAATGGATTCTTTAAAAAACTTCGTTCAGGTCTTCCGGTGAGGGCGGTGCAACAATTTACCAGCATTTACTCCAATCCATGCACCACCTGGGGTGATTTAAAGTTTCTTCGGGAGCAAACTAAATTACCCATAATATTAAAAGGAATTCTACATCCCGATGATGCGCGTAAAGCATTGGATTTTGGTATGGATGGAATCCTGGTTTCCAATCATGGTGGCCGGCAGGTAGATGGTTCCATTTCTACATTTGAAGCGTTACCTGCGATTGTTGAAACCGTGAATGAAAAAATTCCGATACTGCTGGATAGTGGAGTGCGTGGTGGGGCTGATATATTTAAAGCGCTTGCCTTAGGCGCAAGAGCTGTTTGCATAGGCCGACCCTATGTTTATGGATTAGCCCTTGCCGGTGAAGAAGGTGTGTATGAAGTTTTGCGCAATTTCATGACCGACTTTGAACTTACCATGGGTTTGGCAGGCTGTAAGAACGTTTCAGAAATTACCCGGGAAACCATTCAATAAGCACGTAGGATTTTAGAATTTGTTCGGTAATTTAGACGCCTCAAATAGCAAGATTATGAAACAAATTGGTTGGATATTGGCGTTGATTTTAACAGCATGCACATCAGCACAAATCAATCAGGCCTTAGGTGATTTAAATAAAACAACAGGGGGTAATCAACCGTTAACCACCGCAGAGGTTGGTGAAGGATTGAAGGAGGCCCTTATAAAAGGAATATCTACAGGCTCTGATCAGGCTTCACAACTGGATGGTTTTTTTAAAAATCCGCAAATTAAAATCCCTTTTCCGCCAGATGTAAAACGCGTAGAAGACAGGCTTCGTCAAATGGGTCTTGGTGGTGAAGTAGATAAATTTGTAATGACCTTAAACCGCGGAGCAGAGGATGCCGCCAAAGAAGCCAAGCCTATTTTTATCAGTGCCATCAGGCAGATGACTATTCAGGATGCCTGGAGCATTTTGAAAGGTGATGAAAATGCAGCTACTGAATATTTGAAACGCACTACATCGGCTCAACTCTATGAAAAGTTTCAGCCGGTAATTGCCAATTCATTAAGTAAAGTTAACGCTACCAAATACTATGGCGATTTAGTCGGCACATACAACAAAATTCCGCTGGTGGAAAAAGTAAATCCCGACCTGAATGACTATGCTACCAATAAGGCAATGGATGGATTATTTTTGTTGATTGCCGGTGAAGAGAAGAAGATCAGAGAAGATCCTGTTGCCCGCACGTCTGACCTTTTGAAGAAGGTATTTGGCTATAACAAGTAGGTATTACACCATACTAACATGAAAAAATATTTTATTTACTTACTGATCCTCGTATTGGTTTCCTGTGGTACGAAAAAAGACAATGGTCAGGATTTTCCAGGTATTGAACAGACAGCTTTTGAGGGTATCTGTGGTTGCGTAACAAAGGCAGAGATTGAAGAAGCCCTTGAGAGTAAGTTATCTGAGATTCCCAAAGAAATTAATGAAGAGTATCTTGGTGGACGCGGATGTTCTTTTTTGGGGTATGAATTTGAGGGCGAGGTGCATTTTGGTTATATCGTATTTCCATCAGCCGAAGAATTTGAAAAGGTACGCTCCGCAAAGAAAGTTGATGATGTGGGTGATGAAGCCTATGTTGTGAACGGACCAGATGCTCAGCAATTATGGGTAAAAGATGGAGATTATTATGTGATGATTGCCATCGGTGATGGTGCAAGACCTAAACAAAGCGCAAAGCTTGCCAAACAGGTATTGCAGCGATTGAAAACAAAACAATTTGAACTTTGATACTATGAGTTTATTTAAGAAACACGAATCAGTACTAAAAAACGCAATAGAGGCACTTCATAAACGCACATTCTTTGCTGCTTATCCAGAACATCCGGCTCCCGCAATTTATGGAGAAACCGCTGATGCTGATGGGCAGGAGAAATTTAAAGCTCTGCTGAATACGAAGTTCGGAGAATTGAAACAAGAAGGTTCGACAAACTGGATTGGTGTTGAGGAGTCACCCTATACACAGGAACTTTTAGGCATAAAGTATCCTGCTTTTCCTGTTGATACCTTGATCACGCGTGCGAAATCTTCTTATCATGTTTGGCGAAAAGTCAGCGCCCAAGACCGCGCAGGAATTTTAATTGAATCGCTTGAAAGGGTAAAAGCAAGATTTTTTGAAATCGCATATGCCACCATGCATACAACAGGGCAGGGGTATATGATGGCGTTCCAGGCATCCGGCCCACATGCAGCTGACAGAGCCCTGGAAGCTGTTGCGGCAGGGTATGAAGAGTTACAACGATTTCCTGCTTCAACATTGTGGGATAAACCCATGGGAAAATTCAACATTCAACTCAATAAAGAATGGAGAGCGGTGCCCAAGGGTATTTCGTTGGTTATTGGATGCTCAACCTTTCCAACGTGGAATACGGTTCCTGGAGTTTATGCAAGCTTGGTAACAGGCAATCCGGTAATTGTTAAGCCACACCCGGGAGCAGTATTACCTATTGCCATTGTGGTTGCTGAAATTCAGAAAGTATTAGCAGAAAATGATTTTGATCCAAACATTTGTCAATTAGCAGTTGATTCATTCGATAATATGATCACCAAACAACTGGCGGAACATGCTGATGTGAAGTTGATTGATTTTACTGGTAACTCAACGTTTGGTAGTTACCTGGAGGCGCTGCCCGGCAAAATGGTATTTACTGAGAAGACAGGTGTGAATTCTGTTATACTTGATTCTGTTGCCGATGTTGATAAAGTGGCCGGTAATCTTGCCTTTTCACTTTCATTATACTCAGGACAAATGTGCACCGCGCCACAGAATTTTTATATACCTGAAGGTGGAATTAAAACCGCTAATGGTACCATTAGCTTTGATGAGTTTGCACAAAAACTTGTTGATAATATTACTGGATTGGTCGATAATCCAAAAGCAGGACCTTTTGTGTTGGGTGCTATTCAAAATAGAAATACATGCACTCGCGTTTTGGATGCCGAAAAATTGCCAGGTAAGGTTTGGCTAAAGTCGCGCGCGATTGACAACCCGATGTTTAAAAATGCGCGTACCAGCACACCTGTTGTTGTGGAGATTGATGCTTCACATAAGGATGTGTTCAGTAAAGAATTATTTGGACCTATTGTTTTGTTAATAAAAACAAAGAATACTGATCATTCTTTACAATTGGCGCAAGAAATGGCTATTCACCATGGAGCAATATCATGTGGGGCGTATACTATTGATCCTTCTGTTCGGGAGAAAATTGCGGATGTGATGGCGTTGGCGGCTACACCAGTATCCTTCAATCTGATTGGTGGCATTTACATGAATCAGAATGCAGGCTTTTCAGATTTCCATGTTACCGGTGGGAATCCTTCTGGAAATGCTTCGTTCACCAATCCTGAATATGTGATAAAGCGCTTTACATGGGTAGGTCATCGGGAGCCGGTACCTGCGGGTTAGGAAGACAGACTCCTCAGATACCGTGCGAGGAATTCGCAGGCGCAGCGGAGCGTGGAGAGGGTAATTAATAAATTAGTAGCTTTTGTCTGTCCTTGCCTTGTGTTGTATATAATTTATGTTAAGCTGTTTTAGGACAAGACATCTTTGCACCTTACCGGTAACGATTTGGTTTTGTTTAGTGGCGGATAAATCCAACGGATTTGTCCGCCTACACGAATATAAATAAACTTGCTGACACTACGGGCGACTGTGTCGCCCGCCATTAAACAAACCCGGTGTTGTGGCGCGTAGCCTACTTTTTCCAGTTCTCAATCTTAAGTCCTTGAATTGGGTCGTAATGTCTTTCGTTATTTGTAATCAATGTCAGTTCGTTTTCTAAAGCAATTCCTGCTATTAGAATGTCTGAAGTGCCTATCGTAATTCCTTTTAGTCTTAGGTCGGCATAAATGTCGCCTGATATTTTGGCTGACTCTTCTGAAATGTGAATGATTGTATTGTTATTTACGAACTCTTCAAATTCTTTTATCTGTTTTTCAGCTTTCTTGAATTTAAGTCCGCCTAGGATTTCGTAGTAGGTAATTATTGAAATGTTAATTACATCGAATTCCTTAAGATAGTCATTAAATTTTCCAACTACTTTTTGGTCACCTTTAAAGTAAAAGGATAGTATGTCCGTATCGACAAGAGATTCTGTCACGCTTAATTGATTTGTCTGTCGTTAGCCCTATTGTCGTGAAGTTTCTCTGTCATTTCGATGAAAAAATTGTCATCTAGGTCTTTCCAAGTCCCAGCTAGTTTTAAGGTTTTGTCCTTTGATTTAAGTTGGCTTTCGATTTTACTCAATAAGTTATTGATTTCAGTCAGTTTGTCTGTCGATAACTGCTGAAGTTTTCTTACAAGGGTATTCCTAAGTCTGTTCTTTACATTCATAAGTTCAAATGTACAAAATTTGAGTTACTTTTTTTCTGTCTGGCTATGCGCCACAACGTTTGGGTTTGGGCAGTGGCGGGCATAGGAGGCTTTAAAAATGGAGATCAGCGGAATGTTAAAGCCGACCTGCTGTAAAATTGTCCCCCGTGACCGAACTACATTGTGAAACATAAACTTTAATTTAACACCAAACCCCGCAATTACAAATAGCTGGTGTTGTGCGTTCGTGCCTTACACTTTACTCTTTTTCGGCACACGCATTTTTAATTTACTCCGTCTCTCACGTTGTTTCTTCATTATCTCGCGGAATTGCTTTAATTCATCCTTTGTCCACGGTTTTGACTTAATAATAAAGTCAACATTTTTTGGCTCTCTAATCAGTCCCATAGTCTTATTCTTTAAAGTATCTTGAAATTAATCTATATGCTGCGATAGGGTCAACAAACATTCGCTGACGAATTAGACGAGTTGCTCCTAAAGTCTGTTTGTAATGTTCAATTAATAAGGTTTTGCTGTCAAAGGCTACGTAACCCTCATAACCTTTTTCAAGAGAAACTTTACATGCAAATGCAACCAGGTTTCCAGGAACTCCTAAATAAATCTTATTTTTCCCCTTATTGAATTTAGAACTCTCTATCAAGTGCATGAAAACGTGGTCGTCTTTGTCTTCAATACTTAGAAGTCCTTGGATAATAGTCGGGTTGTTAACCGTTGTTAATTTATAAACCTCATTTTTCGGAGTCCTATATTCGAGTTTCCAGTCAAATACCCATTCAGATTTCTTAATTGCTTTTAAATCAGTCTTGTTTAATGGGGTTATTTCTGTGTCGAATACCTCTCCAGTCAATGAATTCTCTATTGAATTCGTTAACTTGTCTATCTCCAAATCAAGGTGTCGTTTTTGTCTCTTTTTCACTCCACAATTTAGTCATTTTCTGCCTTAATTCGGAGTCGAATTTTTCTGAAAAGGCATGACGCACAACGTTTGTGTTTATGACGGCTTGGGCATAGGAAGCTTTGTTAAATGCGAAGCATGACAAAGCTGACCAGTCCAAATTGTCCACCGTTACAAAACTAAGTAAAGAAACGAAACTTTGTAACTACACCAAACCCCAAGCTGGCATAAACACGTTGTTATGCGCTGGGCGGTTTCGTCCTGTAAGCTCCCCCGATAATTGGGCCACGTAAAAGTTTCTTTTCAGTCGAGAAGCAAAAGTAGGTGACTGCTCCATGGATGTCAAGACCAAGACGAGCGGTTGATTGTTTTTGATTTTTGTTTTGGCATCAACCGGTCTTGACATCCCTTCCGCATTCACCTGGCCGCGCTGCTTATCGATTGAAAAGGAAATCATGACTTCATTGGATTGCTGTTAATAATTCAACGGGAGCTCTGTAGTTCAGAGATTCGTGAGGACGGTGATGGTTGTAATCCAACATCCACTCTTCAATTTTTTCCCGAACCTCTCGCAGGGAGTAAAACACATTGGCATTGAGCAACTCTTTACGAATGCTTCCATTACATCGTTCTACATACCCATTCTGCATTGGCTTACCCGGTTGAATGTATGTTAGTTCAATCTCATGCCTGCGACACCATTCATCGAGTACGTGCGATATAAACTCTGGTCCATTATCCACTCGAATCATCTTAGGAAGCCCTCTGAATTCTTTGAGATATTCCAATACACGAGTCACGCGTAGTGCGGGAAGCGAAATATCAGCTTCTAATGAAAGAACCTCCCGATTATAATCATCCATAATGTTTAGCAACCTGAATTTTCTGCCATCCCAAAGACTATCACTCATAAAATCAATTGACCATACCTCGTTGATGCCTTGTGGTTGAAATAATGCCTGCTTTACTCTTGCGGGTAGCCGCTTCTTAAATCTCCTTCGAATGTTGAGCTGTAATGCCGTATACACGCGATAGATTCGTTTATGATTCCATACCAAGCCCTTCCGTCTGATGCGGTAATATGATTGCCAAAATCCAATGGCAGGATGTCGGGTTACAAGTTCTTCCAACTCCTGAATAACAGGACTGTCATTCTTTGATTGAGGCTCATACTGATAGGAACTCCTGGGCACGCTTAGTGCAGCACACGCCTGACGTTGGCTCACTCCATGTTCTTCTACCATGAAATGAACCAGCATGCCTTTCTCATCAGGCGTTAAAGCTTTTTTGCTACGGCATCTTTTAATGCTTCATGCACCAGGCTTAAGTTGGCATACATCTTTTTAAGCCGCGAGTTCTCTTCCTCCAGTTCCTTCATCTTCTTGACGTCACTGGCTTCCATGCCACCATAACGCTGACGCCACTTATAGAAGGCCGCTGTGGTGATCCCTAACTCCCGGCAGATATCTTCTGCCTTGCGACCCGCTTCATGCTCCTGGATCGCCTTTACAATCTGTGTCTCTGTGAATCTTGTCTTTTTCATAATAACCATTTTAAAATTGAACATTTGTATTCAACTTTCAAATGGCCGAACTTCAGGGGAGCTTACA
>DDTK01000008.1 GCA_002344065.1 Flammeovirgaceae bacterium UBA2366 | reverse complement strand
TTGTCCAGCGGCCTTGCCCACAACACTTGTGTTTATGCAATTGAATATATTTCATATATAGCGACAGGGCAAGTTTTACCCTTAAAAACCCCTGTTGCAGTCAAATTTAAAGGATATTTTTTTTGTATAACTATATGATTACACAAGGTTTTTGGAGGTAGTATCAAAACAAAATCTTATGCCCCTGCAACTCAAGCTTCGCTTCTTTCTCCATGCGCTTAATGGTCCGGATAACCGTTTCCACACGCAGGCTGGTCATGTCGGCCAGTTGCTGGCGGGTGTAGGGCATTACTATCTTGCCCGGCTGCTCAACATTCATTTTCGATTTCAGATATTTCAGAATGGTAAGGATGCGGTGTTCTGGATCATGCGATGAAATTTCAGTCAGGATCATCGACTTGTATTGTAGCCGGTTGCACAATACATGGTCGAGTTTGAGGTGCAACTCGAAATTGTCTTTTAGCAAATTCAAAAAATCCTTTTTCGGCAATCGCCACACTTTTCCCGAAGTGAGGGCTATGGCTGTGCTGGGGTAAGGAAAATCTCCGAATAAAGGCGGCTCCCCAAAACTTTCACCTGCGTTAAAAATACCCTGCGTAAATTCCTGTCCCTCGTGGTTGAGAATATACATCCGAACCTGCCCTTCATCAACCTGAAAAAATTCATGGGCAGTTTCGCCTTCCTCGAAAAGCACCTGGTCTTTCCGCGTGCGTACGGAACGGGCATTATACTGTTGTAATAGTTTAGCGGGTATCACGTGGCAATGATGGCAGAAAGTTAAGAATTACAGTTGCTAATCTCAATTAAAACCGTTCAGATTAATCATTTAAAACGGTTGCGACTTGTATCCTGACATAAATCATCATTCAGTCTGATGTGCGACAGGTTGACCGGATCGTCTTTGGAATAACTTCCTCCCATAAAACTTATCGTTATGGCCAAAGAGAGAAAATCCACCTACATCAATACCGATGGCAATACCGCTGTTGCCAATATTGCTTATGCGTTCAGCGAAGTTGCAGCCATCTATCCAATAACCCCTTCATCCGATATGGGCGAACGAGCTGATGGGTGGTCGGCCGAAGGGCGCAAAAATATTTTCGGTGAGCGTGTGGATGTAGTGCAGATGCAATCGGAAGCCGGTGCTGCGGGTGCCATTCATGGCGCGCTGTCGGGTGGGGCCATGGCCACAACATTTACGGCTTCGCAAGGGCTCATGCTCATGGTGCCCAACATGTTTAAGATTGCCGGTGAAATGATACCTACGGTATTTCATGTTTCAGCACGATCATTGGCCTGCCAGGCATTATCTATCTTTGGCGATCATTCAGATGTGATGGCCACACGCGGAACAGGTTTCGCTTTGCTGGCCTCTGGTAATGTGCAGGAAGCGCAGGACATGGCAGTGATTGCTCACCTTTCAACTTTGGAAGCGCGTATTCCTTTTCTTCATTTCTTCGATGGCTTCCGCACATCGCACTCCATACAAAAAATAATTCCAATCGAATACAGCGAGTTGAAGGCCATGCTCGACATGAAGTATGTTGAGGCATTTCGCAAACTCGCTTTAAAGCCTGAGGCACCGGTGTGTAAAGTAGGTGCACAAAATCCGGATGTGTATTTCCAGGGAAGGGAAACGGTTAACAAATATTATGATGCCTGCCCTGCAATTGTTAAGAAGTACATGGACTTGTTTGCTAAAAAAACCGGTCGGCAGTATAAGCTCTATGAATATGTAGGTGATCCGAAGGCAACAAAAATTCTTATTTCCATGGGATCATCCATTGAAACCATTGAAGAGACGATCAACTACCTGACAAAGAAAGGCGAAAAGGTTGGTGCAGTAAAAGTAAGATTGTACAGGCCTTTCGCGCTTGAAGATTTTCTGGAAGTAATACCCGCCAGTGTAAAGAAAATTGCTGTACTGGATCGAACAAAAGAACCAGGTGCATTGGGTGAACCACTTTTCTTAGATGTGGTTACGGCACTTCGCACCCGGCCGGAAATTCAAATTATAGGTGGCCGTTACGGTTTGTCATCTAAAGAGTTTACACCATCTATGGTAAAGTGGGTGTTCGATCATTTAGAGAATAATGGCTGGCATGGATTTACGGTGGGTATCAACGATGATGTTACCCATAAATCAATTCCGGTAAAAGAAGAGATTGATACCGAGCAGGAAGGCATTGTGCGTTGTAAGTTCTGGGGTTATGGCTCTGATGGTACGGTAAGCGCCAACAAAAACGCTATTAAAATTATTGGTGAGAGCACCGATCTTTTTGTTCAAGGCTATTTCCAATACGATTCCAATAAATCCGGAGGCTATACGGTTTCACACCTGCGCTTTGGTAAGAATAAAATTCAATCGGAGTACCTGCTGAATAAGGTTGACTTCGTAGCGCTGCACCGTCCGCAATACATTGGCCAGTACGATATTCTGGAAGGTATTACCGAAGGTGGAACCTTTTTGATTAACAGCAGTCAGAAACCCGAAAATATTTTCCGGTTGTTCACCCGCGACATGCAGGAAACCATCTGGAAGAAAAAAATAAAAGTTTTCGCTATTGATGCCTCCAAAATTGCCAAGAGTGTTGGCCTGGGCGGAAGAATAAATTCGGTTATGCAAACAGCGTTCTTCAAAGTTTCCGGTGTTGTGCCGGAGAAGGAGGCGATAGCGTTGATCAAAGATCACATCGAAAAGCAATTCGCCCGCAAGGGAAAAGAAATTGTGGAGATGAACTGGAAAGCTATTGATGTTACCTGTGAAAATATTATTGACGTGCCTATACCGGCTGAAGCTGAAAAATTTGCTGAAATCAGTGAACTGATACCTGCCGGTTCTGATGATTATGCCCGCCTGGTAATTGATCCGATTCTTCGGTTGAAAGGTGATAGTATTCCGGTATCGCGCATGCCGCTGAATGGCGCGGTGCCTACTGGTACCAAAAAGCTAGAATATCGCGGTGTGCCCGGCAATCCGGCCATCTGGATTGATAAACTTCCGTTTGTTCAGGAACCGTATATCGCGGAACCGTACATTGAATATCCTCCAAGCTGTTCAGGTTGTGGCGAAGTGCCCTACATCCATTTGGCAACGCAACTCTTTGGTGATCGGATGATCATCGCGAATGCTACCGGCTGCACCTCTATTTATGGAGGCACATTTCCAACCACGCCTTATACGAAAGATAAAAAGGGAAGGGGTCCGGCCTGGGCCAACTCACTCTTTGAAGATAATGCCGAGTTTGGTTTTGGTATACGCCTGGCGGTTGATGCAAATCGGAAACAACTGAAAACAAATGCAGAAGCATTATTGCAAAAGCTGACAAACAAGGAAGCAAAAGCAGCGCTTGAAAAAGCACTTGCCTTATTTAATGAGCACACCAATGAGGCAAAAGATCATGCCGATCAATTAAAGACATTACTGGCACAAGAACTAAAATCCATCGCAAAAGAAGACAAGCCCTTGCTGGATAAGGTAATTGAACTACAGGATTACTTTGTAGATAAGAGTGTATGGATTTTTGGTGGCGATGGCTGGGCCTACGACATCGGCTTTGGCGGACTTGATCATGTGATGGCGTCCAATAAAAATGTAAACATCCTGGTGCTGGATACTGAAGTTTATTCCAACACGGGTGGTCAGGCATCAAAAGCAACACCGCGTGGAGCCGTGGCCAAGTTTGCTTCCGATGGTAAAAAGATGGGTAAGAAAAACCTGGGCTTAATGATGACAACCTATGGCAACGCTTATGTGGCCGTTGTGAATATGGGTATGGATCGGGAGAAAACAGCGTTGGCTTTTGTTGAAGCAGAAAAACACAATGGTCCTTCCATCATCATCGCTTACTCACCTTGTATTGCTCACGGCTATGACATGAAGTTTGCGAAAAAGCAATCAGAAAAAGCGGTGAAGTGTGGTTACTGGCCGATGTACAGGTTCAACCCCGATTTACGCGCTGAAGGTCAGGATCCATTTAGCTGGGATGTACCGGCTACTGAAGATGTAGTAACCTTTAACGATTACCTGGAAGCAGAAATCCGGTACAAAACGCTCAACCTGTCCGATCCGGAAGAAGCTGAACGTTTAGCTGAATTGGCTAAGAAAGATAATACCCAACGCTTTCAGGATATCAAACATTTATCAGAACACGTAACTCCTTAATCAAAATATTATGGCCGACTTAAAAACAAGATACTGCGGGTTAACATTGAAAAACCCCATCGTTGTTGGAGCCAGCAACCTGGTTACCGACCTGGATAATCTGGTGAAGCTTGAAAAAGCAGGAGCCGCTGCCATTGTTTATAAATCTTTGTTTGAAGAACAGATTCAGCTCGAATCGCTGGATATGGAACAAACCCATGAAAAGTACAGCAATTGGGATGCAGAGCATGAATCCTTTTTTCCAAAACTTAAGCATGGAGGCCCTTCAGAACATTTGCTGAAACTACGCCAGGCACGAAATGCCATCTCCATCCCGTTAATCGGAAGTTTGAATTGTGTGTATGAAGATACATGGGTAGAGTATGCACAAAAAATGGCCGCAACAGGTATTGATGCCCTGGAGTTGAATTTTTATGCCAGCGAACTGGACTTTGATGCTGACGGTGCAGCTATCGTGCAGAAACAATTGGAAACGCTACAGGCTGTTAAACACGCCATCCGCATTCCGGTAATTGTAAAACTTAGTCCGTTTTATACCAATACCCTTTCGGTGATTTCAAAGATGGATAAGTTGGGCGCTTCGGGTTTTGTGTTGTTCAACAGATTATTTCAACCGGATATTGATATTGAAAAAGAGGGACATCATTTTCCATACAACTTCAGCAGCGAAAATGATAACCGGTTGGCGCTGCGCTTTGCAGGTTTGCTGTACAGTAAAATTGATGCTACCATCATTAGCAATACAGGAATTTTTACAGGAGCTGATGTGGTGAAAATGCTGTTGGCCGGAGCCGATGCCGTGCAGGTGGTAAGTGCTATTTACAAGCGTGGTATCAGCCAGATTGAAACCATGCTGGATGATCTGGAAAAATGGATGGACAGAAAGGGATATGTATCCATCAATGATTTTAAAGGTGCCTTATCCAAAGAAAATATGATTGATCCGTTTGCCTATAAGCGGGCTCAATATGTAGATATACTTATGCGGTCGGAAGTTTTTATGCAATACCATCCGAAACACGGTGAATTGCATGACCCGAATGAGCATGTGGAATGAAATTGAAATACGAAAATAATTATTAACCCCTAACTGACTTAACCATGGCAAAAATTGGAATTTTTTATGGCTCTACGGAAGGAAACACAGAGCGCGTAGTAACAGAAATACAAAGGCAACTTGGCGGTGATGCTGTTGCGGCATTGCACAACGTAAACTCTGCCACGGCAGATGATATGCAGCCGTATAACAATCTTATATTGGCATGTCCTACCTGGGAGATTGGTCAGTTGCAGGAAGACTGGGAAAGTTTTGTGGATGAACTGGCCGATGTTGACTTTGCAGGAAAGAAGATTGCATACGTAGGTTTGGGTGATGCCGATGGATACCCGGATACGTTTATTGATGCCCCGGGCATTATTCATGAACGCATAAAAGATAAAGGAGTAACGGTGGTGGGCTGGTGGCCAACCGAAGGCTACAACTTTGAAGCTTCCAAAAGTGTATACGATGGAAAGTTTTTAGGGCTGGTGATTGACGAAGACAATCAGAAAGACCTGACAGCCGGCCGAATCGAAAAGTGGGTAGCCAGCATCAAACCCGAATTTCAATAAATTACCATGGCAGCAATCCGGTTTAAAAAGCCTGTCTTTCCGGTGAGCGATCGCTTGCGTCAGTATCTTATCGATACACACCGCGAGATTGACGCGCCCATCCGTTACCAGGATTTGCTGCGCTCCAGTGGAGCCATAACCTTGTTCGATAAACAAGGCAAGGATACGCTGTGGGAAACAATGATTTATTCCGAGTCGGATCGCAGCTTTATTCATGAAGCCCTGCGAAAAGTTTACGCTCAGTTAAAAGTTGGTGGTGATACTTCCGTTATCGACCACTTGTATATCGATCGCGTGGATTATTGTTTGTATGCCAACACACATCCCTTTCGGGTTCGGATTGTGAACAAGCTGAACGACCTGTTTGATTATTTCTACATCAAGCGTTCGGATGCCTCTCGGGTATACGGTATGGAGCTTGAACATTTACTGTCGCCCAATAAAATCAATTACATGACCAAGGGCGATACGTTTATTGAAGAGCACATACAAGGCGTTCCCGGAGATGCTTTTATTCATCGTTACCTGAAAGAAGATCATGCGTTTAATCCGTTGCGTATTGCTAAAGAATTTGTAAAGTTTAATGAACGGAGCCTGGTGCAGCTATTGGGCGATATGCGCAAGGATAATTTTGTGGTAGAGATTATTCCTGATTTTGACGAACTGTATTTCCGCTTGCGCGCCATCGACTTTGATCAGCAGTGCTATGAGGGAAATCACACCATCTATATGCCGCAGTTCTTCAAAGAAAATAATCCCATCATTAACCTGGGGTTTAAAACCATGTCGGTTGTGCTGGAATTGCAATATCAGAAAGAAGAACGCATGCGTTTATTGAACCGAGTTCAGGCGGCAGGCGATCAATTAACAAAGCTGATGGATGCCATGGCGCTGGATGAACTATCTACTTCGGAAAATATAATTCAGCTTAGCCATGAATTGGCCGAGCTTTATGGCGATGATACTTTCCTGTCGTGCAACACCATGGGACAAATCGTTCTCACCAGTTTGCAAATGTTGGAGAAGTATCCGATGCGTAAACGAATAAAAGTAAAGGCTATAGCCTGAGGGTATGGCAGCATATATCGAACAGCCCGGTTTTATAAGTTCGCTCCAACACGGAATGATGAAGGTTTCGTTGGTGGGTTCAGGCGGTTGTTCATCCTGTCATAAAAGTTTATGTATGCTACGCGACACCAGTCAGCGCGAAGTGGTTGTGCCTGGTACACAACAGGCACTTCAGGTAGGTGATGAAGTTTTGATTCGGATGAAACCATCCACGGGCTATGCTGCTGTGATGTGGTTATATGTTATCCCTTTTGTGTTGGTGGTGCTGGTTATGATTACTATGCTGATCTTCAATAGCAGTGAGGGTGTTGCCGGGTTGAGTGCTTTGTTGGCGCTCGTTCCTTATTACGGCCTGCTGCTCCTGGGACGTAAATATTTTCAGAAGCAGTGTCAGTTTGAAGTGGTAAAACGATGAATGAAGTTATCCTCTATACTGTCCTCAGTTTAACCGGATTGGGAATTCTGGCCGCGGCCATTATCCATTTGGTATCTAAAAAGTTTGCCGTTCAGGAAGATGAACGCATCGATAAGGTTGAAGAAGTTTTACCGGCTACAAATTGTGGTGGATGCGGGCAGCCGGGGTGCAGGGCTTTTGCCAAAGCTGTTGTAGAGGCCGGAACATTGGAAGAACTTCATTGCCCGGTGGGTGGCAATGCTGTGATGAAGCAAGTGGCCGCCATACTGGGTATCAATGCGGTTGAACGCGATCCATTCATTGCGGTGGTTCGTTGTTCAGGTTCGTTTGAATACCGCAAGAAGACCAATATTTATGATGGTGAAAGTTCTTGCAAGATAGCGGCAACCCTTTATAGTGGTGATACAGGCTGTGCTTACGGTTGCCTTGGCATGGGCGACTGTGTTGATGTGTGCGATTTCGAGGCCATGTATATGGACGAAAAAACCGGCTTGCCCGTAATTATTGAAGATAAATGTACGGCCTGCAATGCCTGTGTAAAGGAATGCCCGAAAGACATCCTTGAACTCTGGCCTAAGGGCAAAAAGAATAAACGCATTTATGTAGCCTGCCTGAATGAAGAGAAAGGAAGCACTGCGCGTAAAGAATGTGCCGTGGCGTGTTCAGGCTGTGCTAAATGTTTTGAGGCCTGCCGGTATGATGCTATAACGGTAACCAATAACCTGGCGGCTATCGATCCTGAAAAGTGTACACTCTGTCTTGAATGTGTTGAGACGTGCGATGTGCGCAACATCATTACGGTCAACATTCCGGATGAAAAAATAAAAAGTGCTACCGATCATAGGATTAAAATGGAGGAGCGTGCGCGTAAGAAAAAAGAAGAAGAAAAAT
Source organism: Flammeovirgaceae bacterium UBA2366 (assembly GCA_002344065.1). Taxonomy (GTDB): domain Bacteria; phylum Bacteroidota; class Bacteroidia; order Cytophagales; family Cyclobacteriaceae; genus UBA2336. The sequence goes on along the minus strand of DDTK01000008.1, from coordinate 66,468 downwards.
TAGCAGCCCAGGCTGCCCAACAACAAAATGGCGATGCGACTAAACAAGCATAAAACCTTTAAAACCGGAGGAATTCATCCTCACGATAACAAGCTTTCTGCACAGGTAGCCATAACACCTTTGCCTTTACCGAAGATGGTTACCATACCCATCATTCAGCATATTGGTGCACCCGCTAAAATTGTGGTGAACCGTGGTGACATGGTAAAAACGGGGCAGATCATTGCTAAACATGAAGGTTTTGTTTCCTCCAATATTCATGCTTCAGTTTCGGGTCGGGTTGGGGTTATTGAAGAGGTGATGGACAGCACCGGGTTTAAGCACATGGCCATTAATATAAGAGTGAAAGGTGACGACTGGGAAGAAAGCATTGATCGAAATGATGCACTAATTGAAGAAATAAAACTTACGCCAAAAGAAATTGTAAACCGCATTATGGAAGCGGGTGTGGTAGGTATGGGGGGTGCCGCTTTTCCTTCGCACGTGAAATTAAGTGTGCCTGAGGGTAAACATGTTGATCATTTGCTGATTAATGGCGTAGAGTGTGAGCCATATCTCACGGCTGATCATCGCGTGATGCTGGAGAAGCCAAAGGAAATTATTGTTGGCATAAAAATTCTGATGAAGGCTTTGGGTGTTCAGAAAGCCATTATTGGCATTGAAGACAATAAGGCTGATGCCATTGAAATTTTTCAGCAATTATTGAAAAATGAAAAACACATAGGTGTAGAAGCGCTAGAAGTACAATATCCTCAAGGGGGAGAGAAGCAATTGATTCAAGCCTTGCTGAACCGTGAAGTACCTTCGGGTGGTTTGCCGGCTGATGTTGGGGTTATTGTTCATAATGTGGGAACCACCTTTGCGGTGTATGAAGCAGTTCAAAAGAATAAGCCCTTGCTGGAACGGGTAGTCACCGTTACCGGGAAGTCGGTAAAACAACCTTCAAATTTTTTAGTGCGTATCGGTACACCGGTAATTGATCTATTGATTGCCGCAGGTGGTGTGCCGGAAGATACTGGTAAGATTGTTAGTGGCGGCCCCATGATGGGTAAAGCCATTGCCGATCTGGATGTGCCGGTGGCTAAAGGCACTTCCGGTATTTTACTTATTCCCAAAGCTGAAGCAAGCCGGTCAGAGATTTATAACTGTGTTCACTGTGGGAAGTGTATTGAAGCTTGCCCGATGGGCCTTGAACCGTACCGGTTGTTAATCATGTCGAAAAAAGGAAATAATAAACGCGCCAAAGAGGAACATATTTTGGATTGTATTGAATGTGGCTCTTGCTCATTTGTGTGCCCGTCAAATCGCCCGATACTGGATTACATCCGATTAGGTAAAACACAGCTTAAAAAACAGAAGAACGTATGAGTGCAGGACTTCTTACCGTTTCACCATCACCGCACATTCATACGGACCTAACGGTACCACAGATTATGCGCGGGGTAATCATCGCCATGATTCCGGCTTTGTTATTTTCTGTTTACAATTTTGGTTTAGGGGCAGTGTATGTTACGCTGTTGGCTATACTTTTCTGTGTGGTGATTGAATATGCAATTGCACGCTACTTACTAAAACGACCAGCTTCAATTTACGATGGGTCAGCGATCATCACCGGAATGTTACTCGCCTTTAATGTGCCTTCAAATTTGCCCTGGCACATTATTCTTATCGGCAGTGCAGTTGCCATTGGTATTGGTAAAATGAGTTTTGGTGGCTTGGGAAATAATCCATTTAATCCTGCTCTTGTCGGGCGGGTGTTTTTGTTGTTATCGTTTCCGGTAGAGATGACCTCGTGGCCAAAGGCTGGTGCTACCTGGTCGTTGGATGCTGTGACCAGCGCCACGCCATTGGGTATTTTAAAAGACGGACTTCGTGCGGGTGATACCGTTCCTGAACTAATGAACCAAATGCCTTCCTACACCGATTTCTTTTTTGGTTTGCAGGGAGGAAGTCTTGGTGAGATGTCGGCCTTCGCGATTTTGTTGGGATTGATTTACATGCTCTATCGTAAGATTATCACCTGGCATATTCCGCTTTCCATGCTGGCTACGATACTTTTAATGACCGGCATATTTTGGTTAATCGATCCAACCCGCTTTGCTAATCCACTGTTCCACTTGTTAACGGGTGGTATTATGCTGGGAGCTGTATTTATGGCTACCGATTATGTGACCTCACCATTTACACATCGGGGTATGCTGGTGTTTGGTGTGGGCATAGGTGTGCTTACCGTAGTGATCCGTTTGTTTGGCAGTTATCCCGAAGGGGTTTCATTCGCCATATTAATTATGAATGCTTTTGTGCCTTTGATTAATTCCTACGCGAAACAGCCTCGGTATGGATCAAAATCGCAACGGCATAAAGCCTATCAGGAAAAGCTGGAAAAAGAAGTAAAAGCAACACCGTAGCCATGGCAAAAGTTAAATCAACCTTTGGCAGTCTGATCATTACGCTTGCAGTGATCACGTTTGTTGGTTCGTTATCGTTGGGTTTTGTTTTCGACTGGACACAAGAACCCATCGCGAAAGCACAAATGGCAAAACAACTTAAAGCTATTGAGGCTGTGCTTGATGGGTATGACAATAATCCGGTAATGGAGAAATATAAAGTTGCTATACCCAATGGGAAAGACAGTCTGGAATTTTTTCCTGCTACGCGTAACGGCAAACGAATCGGAACAGCCGTAAAAACAAAATCATCTAAAGGATATAGCGGTGACATCTGGTTAATGGTGGGCTTTAACGAAGCGGGCGATGTCCTTCGCGTCCAGGTGCTGGAACATAAAGAAACACCCGGCCTGGGATCAAAGATGTCGCAACCGAATTTTTTAAATCAATATTTCGGGAAAAATCCAGGAAAAAATAATTTGAAAGTGAAGAAGGATGGTGGTGAGGTAGATGCAATAACGGGAGCTACTATCAGTTCACGTGCTTTTTCGGAAGCGGTGCAGTTGGCATACGAAACATTTCAATCGGTAAACCATGGCAACTAATATCAAGCATAAAGAAAATTTTTTGAAGGGTATTGTGCGGGAGAACCCTGTGTTTGTATTGCTGTTGGGGTTGTGCCCCACATTGGGTGTCACCTCTTCAGCGCTTAATGGGCTGGGTATGGGTGTGGCAACAGTGTTTGTTTTGGTGATGTCAAACCTGGTGGTATCGCTTATCAAAAATCTGATCCCGGATAAAGTTCGCATTCCTGCCTTCATCGTTATCATCGCTTCGTTTGTAACGGTTGTTCAACTTTTAATGGAAGCTTATACGCCTGCGTTGTACGATCAACTCGGTTTGTTTATTCCGTTAATTGTTGTGAACTGTATTGTGTTAGGACGTGCCGAGGCTTTTGCATCACGCAACAGCGTTGTTTCCAGTTTGATTGATGGGTTGGGTATGGGTGTTGGATTTACGATGGCGCTTACGTTGTTAGGCGCTATCCGTGAACTTTTAGGCAGCCTTTCCATTTTTGGTCTACAGTTGATAGAAGGTGACGGCATGTTGGTTTTTATTCTGGCTCCCGGGGCTTTTATAACACTTGGTTTTTTGATTGCACTGATGAACTGGTTAAAGAACAGAAGCGCTACAACTAAATAATGCTTTAGTATGGATTATCTCATCATCATTATTTCAGCCATATTCATTAATAATATAGTGTTGGCTAAATTTTTGGGTATCTGCCCGTTTTTGGGTGTTTCAAAAAATACATCCACCGCTGTGGGCATGGGTGCAGCCGTAATCTTTGTGATAACCATTGCCACCATTATTACCTACCTCGTTCAGCATTATTTGTTAATACCCTTCAACATTGGCTACATGCAAACCGTAACCTATATTTTGGTGATCGCTTTTCTGGTGCAGGTGGTGGAGATCATTATGAAAAAAGTAAGCCCGGAGTTGTACCAGGCTTTGGGTGTTTACCTTCCGCTGATTACCACGAACTGTGCGATACTGGGTGTTGCCATTCTGGTGATCCAACAGGAGTTTAACCTGATTAAAAGTGTGGTGTTTGCGGTTGCCAATGGATTAGGTTTTATGTTGGCGATTATTATTTTTTCAAGCTTACGCGAGCAGTTGGACACAGCCGACTTACCTGAGTACATGCAAGGTGTGCCGGCAGCGTTGATCACGGCCAGCATTCTTTCCATGGCGTTTATGGGATTTGCCGGATTGGTTTAATAATCCTCTTCTTTTATTATGCCGAGGTACGAGGCATCTTTGATTCACTGTTTCGTATGAGTTTGCAAAGACACCTCGTTCCTCGGTGTGGCAGTAAGGTGATGCATGTGTTTTCTATTGTCATGCCGAGGTATGAGGCATCTTTGATTAAACTGTTGCTTGAGTATTATAAAGACACCTCGTTCCTCGGTGTGACAGGGGGGGTATGCTTGTATTTCTTTTGTTTTGTCGGAGTGTGAGGGGATGTTTGGTCTACTATTGTCATGCCGAGGTACGAGGCATCTTTGATTAAATTGTTGCTTGAGTATTATAAAGACACCTCGCTGCTCGGTGTGACAGGGGGTATGCTTGTATTTCTTTTGTTTTGTCGGAGTGTGAGGGGATGTTTGCGCTACTATTGTCATGCCGAGGTACGAGGCATCTTTGATTAAATTGTTGCTTGAGTATTATAAAGACACCTCGCTGCTCGGTATGACAGCGGGGTTATGGTTGTACTTCTTTTGTTTTGTCGGAGTGTGAGGGGATGTTTGCGCTACTATTGTCATGCCGAGGTACGAGGCATCTTTGATTAAACTGTTGCTTGAGTATTATAAAGACACCTCGCTGCTCGGTGTGACAGTGAGATAATGCTTGCCTGGAATGGGTTTGTATATTAAATCGTCCAGTGACTTTCTCCTAATAATAGAGATTCAAGGTTGCCCTCTCCTTTAAGATTCACTTCATCTTCAATTTGCTTCACCACACGCTCTTCATATGAACTCCGTTCGAGGTTTTGTAAGGTTCCCATAGGACGTGGAAGTTCTTCGGAGTAAGTCATGTTAGCAAGGATAAAAGCAAGCGTTGAATCCTGTTCATTGTGTACTAACACATCGTTAATGCTGTTACCATTTTCGTTCAGATTGATAATGGTGGGTTTAAACCCATCCAGTTTAATGCCTTTATCCTTTTTCTTTCCGAACAGTAAAGGCATACCGTGCTCTAACCAGACAGTATGTTCTTCGCGGGTTTCTGCATTCGTATATAAATCAAATGCGCCATCGTTAAAGATCCGGCAGTTGGTGTAGATTTCCACAAATGAAAAACCTTTGTGCTGATGGGCTTTTTGTAACAGCTGTTGAAGTTGTGCACGGTCTTTATCATGACCGCGGGCTACAAACGAAGCGCTTGCACCTAAGGCCAGTGCGACAGGATTAAACGGATCGTCAAGCGCGCCTAACGGAGATGATTTGGTTATTTGTCCGCGATGCGAAGTGGGAGAGTACTGACCCTTAGTTAAACTGTACACTTCGTTGTTAAACATGAGTACATTCATATCAACATTTCTGCGGCAAGCATGGATAAAATGGTTTCCGCCAATACTCATGTTGTCGCCATCACCGGTAACTATCCACACACTTAAATCGGGGCGGGCAATTTTTAAGCCGCTGGCAATGGGCAATGCTCTTCCGTGTATGCCATGAAAGCCATATGTATCCATGTAGTATGGAAATCTGCCGGAACACCCAATACCTGAAATAAAAACAATTTTTTCTTTTGGTATTCCTAAGTCGGGCATCAGGCGCTGTGCCGGTGAAAGCACCGAAATGGCGCCACACCCTGCGCACCACCGTACATCAACATCGGGTTTAAAATCTTTTGAGGTGTATTGCATTTCGCCAGCGTGAGGCTTTTGCAGTATATCGTCAATTAGTGTTTTCATTTGTTAGTATTCTTTTTGTTTAAGGTCAGATGCAATGGCGGATACCATCATCTTTCCGGGAGTAATATATTTTAATGGCCATTTTAGCATGGCGGTTTTTTTACAGGTCAACAGGAATATCTACTTCACCTTTATTCGCTTTCCAGCGATTAAGATTTTCAAGACTCAACAGCATTTTAATTTTCTCCTCTAACTCAATTGACTTAAATGGTTTGCCCTGAACTTTATTAATGCCGATAACAGATTTCAGGTATTTTGCCTGAATCAGGTTCTTTAACTGTCCCATATTTAATTCCGGAATCACAACGCGCTCAAACCGATGGAGCACATCGCCTAAATTTTTTGGGAACGGATTAAGGTAACGCAGGTGCGCAAAGGAAATGTTGTGACCATCTCCTTTTAATTTTTCTACGGCTGTTTTAGCAGCGCCATACGTACTTCCCCAGCTTAGTAAAAGTAAATCGCCTTCGCTGTCTCCGATAACTTTTAATTCGGGAATATCATTGGCTATGCCATCAACTTTCTTTTGTCTGAGTTCGGTCATCTTCTGGTGGTTCAGTGCATCGTGGCTTACAACACCACTGCCATCTTCTTTTTCCAATCCACCAATGCGGTGCTCCATTCCCTGCATACCCGGTATTGCCCATTGTCTGCACAGGGTTTCCGCCTTGCGCAGATAAGGTTTGAATGTTGCCGGATCAGATGCGAACTGAGGAGTAATATCGGGCAATGATTTTATGTCGGGTATTTGCCATGGTTCCGATGCTTGTCCGATGTAACCGTCTGTCAACAATATAACCGGTGTCATGTATTTCAAAGCAATCCGTGCAGCTTCTACTGTCATGTTAAAACAATCAGATGAACTGGCCGCAGCGAGTACGGGCAAAGGTGCTTCACCGTGGCGTCCATACATCGCCTGCATTAAATCACTTTGTTCTGGTTTTGTTGGGAGGCCTGTTGAGGGACCAGCGCGTTGAACATCAACAATCACTAATGGAAGCTCTGTCATAACCGCTAATCCGATTGCTTCTGTTTTTAGTGAGAGGCCGGGGCCACTGGTAGTGGTGGCAGCCAGGCTTCCGCCAAATGCTGCACCAATAGCACTTGTAATACCGGCAATTTCATCTTCGGCTTGTAAATGTTTTACACCATATTTTTTATAACCTGAAAGGGCATGTAAAATATCAGTAGCGGGTGTTATTGGATAGGATCCCAGAAATAACGGAAGATGTGCTTTTGTAGCCGCCACCACCAGGCCCAACGCCACCGCCTGATTTCCGGTAATGTTTCGGTATTTGCCGGGTGCTAATTGAGATTTATCAATAATGTATTGTTTTTTGAAATCTTCATTTTTCTCTGCGAAGTTCCAGCCCGCTTGCAGCGAATGAACGTTGGCCAGAATAACATCTTCTTTTCCCTTGAATTTTTTATTTATCCAGCTCACGGTTGCTTCTAGCGGCCGGTTGAACAACCAATAGGTAATGCCCAGTGCAAATAAATTTTTTGTTCGTTGAATTAATTTGGATGGAACATCAAGTTCAATAAATCCTTTCTTTAGTTCCTTCGCCATGTCGATTGCAACTACATGATATTTTTGCAAACTTCCGTCTTCTATTGGATTGGTTGTGTAGCCGGCAAGTTTCAGATTGCGGGCATCAAACCCTTCAGTATTGAGGATGATGATCCCCTGATCGCGCAGGTTGGCGATGTTAACTTTTAATGAAGCAGCATTCATAGCCACCAATACATCTACAAAATCGCCCGTGGTGTTAATGTTGCGCGTGCCAAAGTGAATCTGAAAAGCACTGACGCCATAAAGGGTTCCTTCCGGGGCACGTATTTCAGAAGGATAATCGGGAAACGTATTAACTTCATTTCCGGCAAAGCCCGAAGTGTCTGAAAATTGTGTTCCAACCAACTGCATTCCGTCTCCGGAGTCGCCCGCAAAACGAATGGTGACTTCCTCCAGGTGCTCTGTTAATTTACTCATGGCAATTTTGGTAAGTTATGGGATATAAGTACCCAAAATCCTCAGCTTCATTCCATGATGAAAGTCAGCGCGTTAGCTGATAAATAAGAGTCTATTTAGGGCAGGCTGTGTTTATAGTGGTTCTCTGGCGATACCCATTCGTTAAATCTTAAGTCTTACTACTTACGTCTTGCTTTTTACATCTACACAACCTGGCACGCCCCACCGGCACAAGCCGCCTCTGCTTTGTGATCGGTTTCGTCATCCGTTTCATAAACATGGGTAAGGTCGATGGCTTTCAGGCTTTTCTCCAGTTCACTGAATTTCTCCCGGGTAATATCCTCAAAGGGTGCTTGTTTGTAGTTGCCGGTATCAAAAGGTAAAACACTTAAGCCGTTATAGGAGGCTTTGTTCGCCCACATCCATTCGCCAACCTTCTGCCAGTCTCCATCTTCAATAGAAACTGTGGCCGAAACATTATTGGTATTGCTTCCTCTTCTGAATCCTTTGCGTACCCAGTCCTCATTGAATTTTCTAATCCGTTCCAGCAGTTGCATCACATCTTCTGTTCGAAGGATACTTCCTTTCGGTGCTTTTTGCGGAATGCAGATAATGGCCTGCTTGCTGTTAAGCTGATCGTCTTCCAGTAATTCGGGATGGGCTATGCGCAGGTATTCGTATAAGGCTTCATTTTTTCCGATGCGTATGCGCCTGATGTAGTAATCGTTATGCCAGGCATGGATACCGGAGGAAGTGCCCAACACCAGTGATGATGTGCCCGAAGGTTTAATGGTGGTGGTGCGTGCGGCAAACTGTATCCCGATTTTTGCGGAAACTTCAAGGTTAACTTTCTTAACTTCTTGCGCGGCTTCAATTAAATCCAGTTTTTGAACCGCTCCGCTGGCAATACCGGTCATGCCCACCCCAATAAGTGCATCTTGTTCGGTGGTGGTTTTCCACACTTCACGTAAATAATGAAAATTGGTAAAGCCGGCCTGTAGTGTACCCAGGTAAGAGGCCGCACGCGCACGTTCATTGAGTTCATCTTGTGTATACACATCTGACACGTTTACCTCGCACAGGTTACAAAATTGAAATGGCCGAAGGGCAATTTCACAACACGGGTTTGTCCCCCAGTCGGTATCGTTGGTGAAATAAAATCCCGGTTCACCGGAGCCGGAGAGTTCAATTTTTTTCCATAGATCAAAAAATTCCCCTTGTGTGATGATATCGCGTTTCAACACTACCGAGTTATTGGCACGCCCGCGTTGTTCATTCAACTCCCACCAGTTGCCGTATTTGCAGGTGAGCATTTCTTCATCACCATGGGAGAAGAGTGAAATCATAGCTGATCTTCGTATACCACCGGCCAATACGGCATTGGCCAGGTGACACATCAAGTCGTGGCATTCAAGGGGAGTAAGTTTTTCACCGTTCTCTTTTCGATCGAGCAAGGCTTGAACGTGCGCGATACAAATTTTGAGCGGCTCAGGTCCGGGTGCTTTGCCACCGGCTGTTACCAGACGCGCGCCTTTCGGACGGATGTCGGAATAATCGAACTCCGGAATGTATTCACTTATACCGAAATATCCTTTCAACAAAACCTTCACAGCATCGGCCCAGCCTTCCAGGCTATCACCCACTAAAAATCTTCTGTGTTTCTCTGCCTTTTGAACAGGCGGTAATTTTTCCACATGATGATATTGAACGGAATAGCCAACACCCGTACCGCCCAACAACAAAAACATAGTTTCTGAAAAAGCACGGATATCATCAACAGGAAGATAAGCACAATTGTATATGCGTGAATTATTTCGGGCAATGGCAGTACCGGCAAACTGCATGGCGCGCATAGACGGCAATACCTTTTTCTGCCGCACCCATTTCATCACATCAATAATTTCATGGTATTGAAAAGGATATTTCTCAACCATCATGTGCTGGTAGCGGTCACAGATTTCATCCCAAGTTTCCCTGCGCTTAAGTTCGGGCAGGTAACGGGCATATTTCATATAAATAATTAAATCGCTGAGTATTTGTTGATTGAGTTCCATAATGTAGAGCGGTTAAAAAATGATATGAAATGTAGTTGGCTTGATACGTGAATGCTATGACTTAAATCATAATCCAGAAAAAATTTCCGTATTTTCAATGCTGCTATGGATTTACTCTGGACGGTTGTTGCCTGTGGATTTATGATTGCCGGAATGGTGGGCAGTGTGGTTCCGCTGTTGCCCGGCCCGCCACTTAGTTTTGTAGGATTACTTATCCTTCAATTGCGGGAACAATCGGCATTTACAATTAAGTTTTTACTGATATGGTTAGTGATCGTGATTATCATCGCCATACTCGATTATGCTGTTCCGATTTATGGAACGAAAAAATTTGGTGGTAGTAAATATGGTATGTGGGGTTGTGCGATTGGCCTGATTGCCGGTTTATGGTTTGGGCCATTAGGTATTATTATGGGGCCATTCATAGGAGCATTTGTGGGCGAGCTGATGGCAACCGAACAATCGGATAAAGCCTTGAAAGCAGCCATTGGTTCGTTTATTGGTTTTGTTTTCAGTACCTTGATTAAGTTGATCGCATGTTTTGTGATGGGCTGGTATTTTATTAAGGCATTGTAGGTGAAAGGAAGTTATGTGAGGGCACAGACCATGGTTAGGACCGTCAGCCTTCAACTATGCTCAGACTATCAAGTGGTTTCTTCTTAGTGGTCTGTGTCGACACAGTCCACGAGATCATTGACTTATAGTTTATCAAAACATTATAATTTCTGGTTGATTTGTGTTAACACTGATTTGGGGCAATCAATAACTTTACTGTATGCATAAAAACGAAGAACTGATCCGGAAATTCTACACCAGTTTCCAACAGCTTGATGCGGAGGGCATGAAAGCCAGCTATCATCCGGAAGTAAAATTTTCCGATCCTGCTTTTCCTGATTTGAAAGGAAAGGAAGTAGGCGCTATGTGGACGATGTTAATTGATACACTGAAAAAAAATCCGGGCGACTGGAAATTGGAGTTCAGTAACATTCAGGCTGATGAAAAAGCAGGCTCTGGCCGATGGGAGGCACATTATACATTTTCGCTTACGGGAAGAAAAGTGCACAACGTTATTGATGCAAAATTTGATTTTAAGGATGGGAAGATAATATCACATAAAGATTCATTTGATTTTTACCGCTGGGCACGCATGGCGTTTGGACTTACCGGTGTTTTTTTAGGTTGGACTCCCTTCTTCAGGAAGAAAGTGCAGGCTACTACAAAAAAAAGATTAGATGGTTTTCTGAAACGAGCGGGATAAAAGCTATTCCTATGAAAAATATATCCCCTGGAAAATCAAAAAATCATAATCACATCATTGCGAGGAATGACTTGCAGAAAACTGCGAAACATAACGAGTCAATTTCCAGTACTATAGTTAAGACTTTTGATGAAGCCTGGGATTGCTTCACGCCACCATACATTCAAACCCTTACACTCGCAATGACGCGAACATTTTTGATGTGTCTATTGATTGTTTTTTATTTATTATTTACAACGAAACTATCCGGGCAATCCCGTATCGATATACTGACTGTAAGTGGAGCGGTGGGTATGCCATCTGCTTATCAGCAACCACTTTACGGAAAAGCAACCGAGAGCAACTTGTTGATCAACCTGAAAATTCCCATAAAATTCAATGAGAAGACTATCTGGTACAACGATTTTACTTATTCAGGGTTTAATGTGACAAACGATCTGGAAGTAAGGCCAACGGAATACCTGACCGCTATGCGTATGCACGGTATTATTTTACAAACGGGTATTGTACAAAAATTAAATGATCGCAACGGCTTTCAATTGTTGGCTGTGCCCCGGTACATGTCTGATTTTAAAGGTAGCGACAGTAAGAACTGGCAATTGGGTGGTATAGGTTTGTATGAACATCGTTATCACAATCGGTTGCTGATGCGGTATGGTGCCTTGTACAATCAGGAGTTATTTGGCCCTTTGCTTGTACCCCTGGTTTATCTGGATTGGCAGATCAATGACAAATGGAGCATCGTTGGATTAATGCCGATTAACCTGAAGGTCAATTATAAGGTTAACGAATACCTAACAGCAGGCTTTAGTCATTTTGGATTTATTACCACCTATAAGCTGGGACAGGCAGAGTTCAAAGGCGACTATGTTGAACGTAACAGCATTGATGAAACGTTATTCGCGCGATGGAATACCAGGGGTAACTTTTTTATTGAGGTTAGATTTGGTTATTCGCTTAGTCGTGTTTATGAACAATACGATGAGAGCGAGAAAATGGATTTTCGCTTAAGCGTTGTTCGCTTTGGTGATGACCGTACACCGAAAAATGTAAACTTTGATAATGGGTTCATTACTTCGTTACGATTGGTGTACAGTCTTCCTATACAATGAAGGTGGTAAGTTTTTGGCCTCGTTTTCAAGCAAGGAGATCGAACAATCATTTAGGTTTAAATGTAAAACCACAAAGGTCACTGAGTTTGCACAGAGAACACAAAGAAATAACTTTCTTTTTACCCATTGTGGTTATTAATTTTGTAATTAATCACAACTAAGCGGATCTATAAAAACCCAATAAGTTCGTTCATTGCGAGGAATATGGAGTGGCATGTGTGTAAGCATGACGAAGCAATCCCCACAATTTTATGCATGGATTGCTTCGTCACTTCACCCGCATACCCATCTCTTCGTTCCTCGCAATGAACTGCTTTTAGAGATTCCTTTGAATTTAATCCTGTCCCTGAAATACGCGTTCCGTCAAGTGATCATTTAGTTTTAAGTGATCAACACCATCCTTTAGCCAATCGGGAATAGTCGCACCTTTCAGGTAGTAATCAAAAAACTCCATCATCCGTGCGGAATAATCCTTTCGGTTTTCAAGTTTGGCCAGGCCGTGATTTTCACCTTTGTATTGCATCATTACTACCGGTTTCTTTAACCTGCGCAAAGCATTGTAATACTCAATGCCTTGTGTGAAATCAACTGCACCATCTTTATCGTTGTGTAACATGAGCAGGGGTGTGCTAACATTTTTAACATGATAAACAGGTGAATTGCGAAGGTAAGCCTCCCAGTTGTCCCATGGAGCTCCTTTAAACCGTCCTTGTGAGGCTTCAAAGATCGACATGTTTCCGCCACCGGTATTCCAGTAAATCAAATCATACATCGACACCATGTTGGTAAGTGGTGCTCCTGCGGCAGCAGCCTTAAACATGTTGGTTTGGGTGATCAGGAAACAGGTTTGGTAACCACCCCACGAATGTCCGTGAATACCAATTTTTGATTCATCAATCACTCCGGTTTTCAAGGCGGCTTTTACACCCGGTATCACACACCATACGGCCGACATACCCGGGTCATCCATTTTATATACAATGTCTGGAATAAACACCGCGTACCCATTGCTGGTGTAAACGCTGGGATTCCAACCTGTGCCTGAGAAACCAGGACTACTATAGCTATGCAGTGTCTGAGAAAGTTTCTCATAGTAATACACTACAGTTGGATATTTTTTACCTTTTTCATATCCGGCAGGCAAGAACAATGCACCTTGCAGGGTATCGCCTTTGTCGGAAACATAATCAACCAATTGAACGCCCGGTGACCAGGCATATTTAGCTACATCGGGGGCATTTTTCGAAACCTGATTTTCATTTTTCAATTGCGCATCGGCAGCAAAAAATTCTGTTGGCTGGTTGAATTTCTCCCGACTAAAAACATATACCTCAGCCTTCTTTGCTTTCAACAGGCGGTTGATGTTGGCATCTTCCCATAACAATGATTTTGTGCCCGGTGTAAGTCCGGTTTTGCCGGGTTCAAGCCGGGCGATACCGCTTTTCTTGTTCCATTCACCATAGGTACGCACATACTGAGGCTTTTTAAGATCAATTCCTTTTTCATCCGGATCAAGTTGAAAACGGTTTTGGTAACGGATTTTTTCTTTGCGTCCGTTCACGGTAAGGTTTGTCGCTGCATCTTTTCCGTTTACCGGAACTTGCCAGATATTCCACAAATCGCGAAGCAGAACAATTTTGCTGTCGCTGCTCCAGCCTATAACTGGTGTAAGTGGTTTTGTAACATTGTGATCATCTTCTGTATTGATAAAAGAGGTTTTTACTTTTTCAGAAATGTTTACATGACTTTTGGTTAGAATGTCATACACATAATAGTGACCGTCTTTACCGTACAGAAATTTTGTTCCATCCGGTGATGGTCTGGGGCTTGACCAAAAAGAAGGCAGGTAGTGCTTCTCAAATACTTTTGTTTTCGTTCCAGTCTTTAAATCGATTACATATACATCGGTGTAGGATTGTCCATCCAGGGCATTGTCTAATTCATACGCGCTGTTATCCTGACCAATCGCATACCGATGCTTTGGCATAATGTTCAAGTCTTTCAACGTCCCATCGTTCAAACGGATGAATGATGAACTGGCTATATCATACATGCCCCAATAACTGAAATTCTTATCCTGTGTTTCCTGCCGTTGCTGGCGTGATTGCAGGCGTGTATCCTGCCAATGCCAGATGGTCATATCAGGTTTTAGTGTGTCACCTTTTGTTTCAGGTTTCTTACTATCCAGTTTAGCGATGGCCTTTTGTAAATCAGCAATGGATTTAATGGTGGTGTCTGTTTTTATTTTAGCCAGTTTTTCGGCATCCGATTCTTTTGGTTCTACTTTATCAACGGCCTTGTCTTCTTTCTTTGCTAACTCTAAATCATGGATACCAAACAATAGGCGGGTTAGGTCTTCCGTCCACATGGGTTTACGGTTAGGGCTGATGGTCATTCCTTTCGGGAATCTTACAGAATCTTTTGCGGGTTCATAGGTTACAACTATAGGTGTAGGTGTTGAAAAGTTTTTTATACCTAAAACACTTCCTTTATCCTGCTTGAATTTTTTGTCCTTAACCATCTTAAGGGCTGCGAGTCCATCGCCTTCTTCGGTCCAGTTAATGGATTGATACCTTGCCTTATCACTGTCGAGCACACGGGTTTGTTTTGCGGCAATGGTATATAAGTGCAATCCATTGCCGCTTTGGTTGGCGGCATCAATGGCATAGACTAGATGGGTTCCTTTTTTATTGAAAGCATATTCAGAAACATTACCGATGTTTTGACTTTTTCCAGTGGAAAGTTCAATAAGTAATAAGTCTGAACCTTTTGGATCATCGGGTTTGCTTCCTGCGCTGCGTTCTTTGGCAATATGAATAGCGAGGTGATTGCCCAGTTCTCCATTAAAGGCGAATGAATTTACTTTTTCGTATTCCGTTTTCTTATCGTTTGCCAATTCTACAACATGAAGCTTGTCGAAGAGTTGTTTGCTGGGTGTTTTAACATTGGCTTTCCTTTCTGAATTTTTGGGAAATTCCTTGAAGGCAACCCATCGGCTATCTTCAGAAAAGGTAACCGATGGAAAGGTTGTGCTTCCTATAGCATACGTTTTTTTATCCGTTCCTCTTACTTTCTGAACAATGAGTTCACCATCGCCATCTACAGGAAGCAGTGCATAGGCAACCCACTGTCCATCGGGTGAAACGGTTACACTAAAAGGAGAAATAGATTTCCATGCCGGAACATCTTTCCAGGTGATGGGCTTTGCTTCCTGGGCTACACTACTGGTATAGATTAAAAGAAGCAGTGTTAAAAAAGGGATTCTGGATATGGATGGTTTCATGTGATGAATAGATTTTAATGAATTTGAGGGTTGTAATATTAATTATAATCGTGACCGAAAAAAGCATTTCATACATGAATGGTTGTTGAATGGGTATTTATTGCCTTTATTGAAATACCTAAACAACCAGTTCCCATGGAAAACCCTGCAAAGGATGAAGGTCTTAAACGTATCATTGGTGTTCGGTCGCTGGCGATAAATGCAGTTAACCTGACGGTAGGCGCAGGCATATTTGCATTACCTGCCACAGTAGCTTTGATTTTGGGGCCTGCTGGTTTCTGGGCGTACCTGATATGCGCTGTTTTATTGGGCCTCGTCATGTTATGCTTCATTGAAGTGGGCAGTAAAATTACTGCAACGGGTGGTGTTTATACCTACACTGAAGTTGCCTTCGGCCCGTTGGCCGGATTTTTAACGAATACAGTTTTCTGGTTAGGCTTTTCAACAATAGCTACCGCGGCAGTGGCCAATATCATGGTGGATAATCTTGCTGTTTTGATACCGGCATTAACATCACCTGTTTACCGAATACTTTTTTTAGCCGTGGTGTATGGCGGGTTAGCGGTGTTGAATGTTAAGGGGAGCAAAGGGAGTGCTGGGTTTGTTATTGGTATTACCCTGGTGAAAATTATTCCATTAATTCTACTTATTGTTTTTGGCATTACCTATGTTCAGATTGACAATCTTCGTGTAACGGAAAATCCTTCACTTAAAAGTTTGGGTGAAGGTGCATTGATTTTATTTTTTGCCTTTGGTGGAGGGGCCGAATGTACACTATCAGCATCGGGTGAAATAAAAGATCCAAAGCGAACAATTCCGCGCGGATTATTACTGGGTATATTGTTCATATTTTTTATTTACCTGGCCATACAGGGTGTAGCGCAGGGAGTATTAGGTGATGCACTTGCGCTACAAAAAGAAGCTCCGCTGGCCGCAGTAGCAGAAGTTGTTTTTGGCCCCTATGGCATAATCTTCATGACACTAACCGCTGTGGTTTCCTGCTTCGGATTGATCAGTGGAGATTTATTTGTCACATCACGGCTTCCCTATGCAGCAGCACGTGATGGATTACTGCCCGGCATATTGGCCAGGGTTCATCCGAAATTTATAACGCCCTACACTTCAATTATTCTTTATGCATCAGTAGGATTTTTATTCGCTATATCGGGCGGCTTCCGGCAATTAGCTATTTTATCCAGTGCATCTATTCTTCTCATTTATGTAGGTGTTATTGCCGCTACCTTAAAGTTGAGGAATAAAAAAGTAGAAGGGGCTTACACCAACCCAGGAGGGATTGTAATACCGGTATTGGCATTACTGGCCACCGGTTGGTTTCTTTCAAACCTGGCGCTGAAAGAAATTATAGCGGTGATCATCTTTCTGGCTTTTTTTACAGGTGTGTATTTTTTGATGAAAACTTATAAAAAAAATCGCTGAAGTTATTTCTGATATTCTACGATTGGGTATCAAATTTCATCACTAACAACTGTTTGTTCTTTTATATTATTCCATGGTTGATTAACCTCATTAGTAAACGAAGCCTTTTCCGCTACCTTTGCCCGACTTAAACCTATGCTAGAAAAGATTTATTCGATCATCACCGGGTCCGGACGTTACATTCCTACACAACGCATTACCAACAGCGATTTTCTGACCAGCACATTTTACGAAGCCGATGGTAAACCCATCAAGCGACCCAATGAAGAGGTGATTCGTAAGTTCAGCGACATTACCGGAATATTGGAGCGCAGGTATGTTACAAATGATTTGGTTGCTTCTGATATTGGGTATTTGGCAGCGCAGGATGCACTTACATCTTCCGGTATTGATGGTGAATCACTCGACTATATTATTGTAGCGCATAATTTTGGAGATGTTCCCTACGACAACCGAAGGAGTGACCTGGTGCCAGCGTTAGCCTCGCGTGTGAAGGCGAAGCTGGGAATAAAAAATCCGGATACGGTTTGTTATGATTTACCCTTCGGTTGTGCCGGCTGGTTGCAGGGAGTTATCCAGGCTGATTTTTATATCAAGGCTGGCATGGCCAAACGCGTAATGGTTATTGGTACAGAAACCTTGTCGCGTATTTGCGATCCGCATGATCGTGACAGTATGATTTATGCCGATGGGGCAGGAGCAATAATTCTTGAAGCGCGACTGAGTGATAAACCTATTGGGATATTGGCGCATCAATCACAAACCAATGCCGGAGATTATACCTATGTGCTTAAGATGCAGCCTTCTTATAATCCAGATTATCCAGGTAATGAATTATTTTTAAAAATGCGGGGTCGTGTGTTGTATGAACACGCCCTTAAAGCTGTACCCGCAGTAGTTAAAGCAAGTTTGGTAAAGGCAAATATTCCCCTTACGGAAGTAACCAAAGTTTTTATTCATCAGGCTAATAATAAAATGGACGAGGCAATTCTAAAAAGACTTTTTGAAGAATACGGGATTACCAACATTCCTGAAGGTATTATGCCCATGAGTATTTCCTGGTTGGGTAATAGTTCAGTGGCTACAGTGCCCACGTTATATGATTTGGTAAGCAAGGGCGATATGCCCGAACATCAATTGAAAAAGGGAAGCATTATTGTTTTTGCGGCCGTTGGTGCTGGCGTTAACATCAATGCCGTGGTATACCGAATTCCTGTTGAATAGATCAATTTTTAAAAGGCACAAAAAAAACGGGAAAGTCAATTGCTTGATTTTCCCGTCTTCGTTATACATAAACCGTAGCCCATGTATACCGCTAAGCTTATCCTGCCACTGTAAAACCTGCCTTAACTTTCCTGTGAAAGCCACTCTCGATTTTATGCTCCCGTCAGGTTTTCCTTGCGGACGCCTTCCCGTGAACACAATCCTACCTCACCGGCTTTTTTGTTTCTCTTTTTCCGTAGAAAAAAAGCTTTTGTTTTTCCGATGCTGTCTGATCACCGTGTCAATGTTCGACTTAGTGATATCAAAGTACTTGCTTGGTATGTCCTGACAAAATAATTGACCAAAAAGTAGTCAACAACTTATCAACCGGGTTATCCACATCTTTAAATAGACTAAAGAATTACTCAGGTTTTCCTGTTCTATGAGCGCACAGACCAGGAAGGGCACAAACCAAGAAAATGAGACTGCTCATGATTGTCTGTTGTTTCGCTTTTTCTTTATAAAGATATAGACAATAATCATAATTAGGGGGATGACTATGTACAGCGTAACTTCAGTAGCTGAGGAAAGATCAATCGGTTGGCTTTGATTCGGGATGCCTTGAGGGATTTGAAGAAGAATGTAATTTATCATAGGTGTAAAAGTCGTGAAGTAAAAGTACTTAGACCACTAAACCAGCTCTGAAATCCACTTAAAGAATTGGCAGTTGTATCTCCTGACAAAAATCAGCTAACCAGATAACTGAAATCAGGATGCCTGGATTACCCAAAATCTACTTTTAAGGCATTATTTTTAAGAAACGCATTACATCCCTAGCCTATGGAACTCGAAAAATTCAGTTACGACAACAAAATCGTGAAGGCCTTTATCATTGCCACAGTGATTTTCG
The DNA here is from genome assembly GCA_002344065.1 of Flammeovirgaceae bacterium UBA2366. Taxonomy (GTDB): domain Bacteria; phylum Bacteroidota; class Bacteroidia; order Cytophagales; family Cyclobacteriaceae; genus UBA2336. The sequence continues at coordinate 47,371 of DDTK01000008.1, read as the reverse complement.
GCCTGGTGGGTATGCTGGTAGGTCTTACCGCTGCTATCCAGCTTTTTTACCCCGTATTTAATTTCGATTTACAGTACACCACCTTTGGCCGGATAAGACCCCTGCACACTAACGCCATCATCTTTGCGTTTGTGGGCAATGCCATGTTTGCCGGGGTGTACTATTCCATGCAACGGTTGTTGAAAACCCGAATGTTTAATGATACACTCAGTTGGATTCATTTCTGGGGTTGGCAACTGATTATTCTGGCAGCAGCCATAACCTTGCCACTGGGTATTACTACCTCGAAGGAATATGCTGAATTGGAGTGGCCCATCGACATCGCCATCACCCTTATTTGGGTAGTGTTTGGCTGGAACATGATCGGCACCATTATCAAGCGCAGGGAAAAGCACATGTATGTAGCCATTTGGTTTTACATCGCCACGTTCGTAACCGTAGCGGTACTGCATATTGTAAACTCTTTTGAAATGCCGGTGAATTTGTTCAAGAGCTACTCCTGGTATGCCGGTGTGCAGGATGCCCTGGTGCAGTGGTGGTATGGACATAATGCGGTTGCGTTTTTCCTAACTACTCCGTTCCTCGGCTTGATGTATTATTTTCTGCCGAAGGCCGCTAACCGGCCCGTTTATTCTTACCGATTATCCATCGTACACTTCTGGTCACTCATATTCTTATATATATGGGCAGGCCCGCACCACTTATTGTATTCAACTTTACCCGACTGGGCTCAATCCCTTGGAACAGTTTTCTCCATCATGCTCATCGCACCTTCATGGGGCGGTATGCTCAATGGTTTGTTTACGTTACGTGGTGCCTGGGACAGGGTGCGTGAAGATGTTGTTTTAAAATTTATGGTGGTGGCTGTTACCGCATACGGTATGGCTACACTGGAAGGTCCGCTGTTGTCATTAAAAAATGTTAACGCCATTGCTCACTTTACTGATTGGATTGTAGCGCACGTTCACGTGGGCGGTTTAGGCTGGAATGGTTTCTTAATCTTTGGAATTTTGTATTGGGTTGTTCCGCGCATGTGGGGCACAAACCTGTATTCTACCAAACTGGCCAATGTGCATTTCTGGATTGGTACGTTGGGAATTATTTTCTATGCCCTACCTATGTACATCTCGGGTGTGGTTCAAAGTTTAATGTGGAAAGAATTTAATGCCGAAGGATTTCTGGTGTACAAAAACTTTCTGGAAACCACCGTGCAGATTCTTCCCATGTACATGTTGCGCGCAGTAGGTGGTGGCTTATACTTAGTTGGTGCCATCATTATGACCTACAACCTGATTAAAACTGCTTATGCCGGTAGCTTTATTGCCAATGAGCCTGCAGAAGCCGCCCCCATGGCAAAAACGGAAACAACCGGAGGTGGCTGGCACCATGTATTGGAAAGCAAGCCTATCATGTTTAGTGTACTTACATTAGTGGCGATTTTGATTGGTGGTATTGTTGAGATGGTGCCTACCTTCCTGATTAAATCCAACGTGCCCACGATTGCCAGTGTAAAACCCTATACACCGCTAGAACTTCATGGTCGTGATATTTATATCCGCGAAGGTTGTGTGAGCTGTCACTCGCAATTAGTTCGACCCTTCCGCTCAGAAGTAGAACGATATGATCCTCAAGGTGGAGAATACAGTAAGTCGGGTGAGTATGTATACGATCATCCATTCCTGTGGGGATCGAAACGTACAGGGCCTGATTTGCACCGCCTGGGCGGAAAATATTCTGATGTATGGCACTATAATCACATGCTGGCTCCGGATGCTGTTTCTACAGGTTCTATTATGCCGGCTTACCCCTGGTTGTTTGAACAGTCCATTGATTTAAGTCAGACTGCACCGAAGATAAGAGCACTGCGTAAAATTGGTGTTCCGTATGAGGATGGTTATGAAGCTATTGCCAATGAGCACCTGACTATTCAGGCCAGACGTATAGCAGAGAACTTACAACTGGAAGGTATTGAAGTGGCACCGGAAACGGAAATCATCGCCATGATTGCCTACCTGCAACGATTAGGTAAAGATATAAAAGCATCTAAAACAGCAGAAAACAAGTAAGGTCATGTATAGAAGCGTATTACAGAGTATCGATAACATCGCCATATGGCCGATCATATCGCTTTCAATATTTTTCATCTTCTTCATCTTGCTGTTGTGGTGGGTATTTACAGTTGATAAGAAATATATCCACCAAATGGAGAACATGCCTTTCGATCACGCAGATGAACCATCAACAACTACAAACACAAACCTATGAGAACGATAGCATCAACATTCCTTTTCATATTGATCAGTGCATCGGCTATGGCGCAGGATGCGGCTCCGGCAACCAGCTTCTGGAGGGATCCTTTTAATGATCCGTTGTTTCCATTTTACCTGGTCATAGGTTTTGTATTTCTGACGGCCTTTCTGGTGATTATTGTTGCCATCTACATGTTGCAAGTGCTGAATGTATTCATTCGCAAAGCAGCGGAGGAGCGTGCGGAGAAGTTAGGTGTAAAATATGTGGCACCACCTTCTTACTGGTCGAAGTTCTGGGATCAGATCAATGCTTTCCGGCCAGCCGAGAAAGAAGCCGATATCATGCTTGAACATAATTATGATGGCATTCGTGAACTGGATAACCATTTACCACCCTGGTGGAAGTGGTTGTTATACGGTTCGATTGTGTGGGCAGCTATTTATTTGGTGGTGTACCATGTAACCGGTAGCCTACCACTCATGGAAGGGGAGTATCAGGCTGAAGTAACCAAAGCAGAAGAACAACGTGCGAAACTTCTGGCGTTAAATCCTCCGGTTTCTATTGATGAGAGTTCACTTACCTATTCAGCTGACGAAGCTATTTTGAAAAAGGGTAGACAAATTTACGTAACCAATTGTGCATCATGCCACCTGGCAGATGGACAGGGAAGTATTGGCCCGAATTTAACGGATGATTATTGGTTGCATGGCGGAAGCATTAAAGAAATTTATGCTGTGATTAAGAATGGTGTTCCGGAAAAGGGAATGATTTCGTGGGCACCAGTGTTGTCACCGGAGCAAATTCGAGACGTGGCATTTTATATAAAGAGTATACATGGAACAAATCCTCCCAATCCGAAAGCACCACAAGGTGTGTTGTACACGGAAGAGGCAGCTCCATCGGCAGATACGGTAAAAACTTCAATATGAGGGAAGAATGCCGTGCATCGGATGTAAGCCAACGCACGGTTGAAAAGAGGTTGGGAAGCAAATAACACTAATCATAATATTTTGAACGCCACTAATGAGAATCTTTATCAGTACGATGAAGAATTCCGGGATACACTTGGAACGGTAGATGAAAAGGGAAAGCGCGTATGGGTTTATCCCAAAAAGCCTTCCGGCAAATTTCACCGTGCCCGTATTGCCGTTACCGTTGTATTGCTTACCATTTTCTTTGCCGGGCCTTTTATCCAACTTGGTGGCCAACCGCTGTTATTGCTTAATTTTTTTGAGCGCAGATTTGTGATTTTCGGACAAGCGTTTTGGCCTCAGGATTTTTTTCTGCTGGCGCTTACGCTGATTACCTTTTTTGTATTTGTGATTTTATTCACGGTAGTGTTCGGACGTGTATGGTGCGGCTGGGCCTGCCCCCAAACATTATTTATGGAAATGGTATTCAGAAAGATTGAATACCTGATAGAAGGCGATGCCAATCAACAACGAAAACTAAATCAGGCACCGTGGACAGGCGATAAGATTTTCAAAAAGGGGCTGAAGCAATTAATCTTTATCACCATCGCAGTTATTATTTCCCATACAGCAATGGCCTACCTGATTGGGATTGATAAGGTGAAGGAAATTATTTCTCAACCGCCTTCTTCAAACCTGGCCGGTTTTATTGGATTAGTAGCCTTTACAGGAATTTTTTACGGAGTGTTTGCCTGGTTTCGTGAACAGGCCTGCATTGCGGTTTGCCCCTATGGAAGGTTACAGGGTGTTTTACTGGTAAAGGATTCTATCGTTGTAGCCTATGACTGGTTGCGCGGTGAGCCACGAGGCAAGCTGAAAAAAAGTGAGGTTGATCCAACCAAAGGCGATTGTATTGATTGTAAGCTTTGTGTGCATGTTTGCCCTACCGGAATTGACATACGCAACGGCACTCAACTGGAGTGTGTTAATTGCACAGCCTGCATTGATGCCTGCGATGAAGTGATGGTTAAAGTGGGTAAGCCAAAAGGACTTATTCGGTATGCATCCTATACGTCCATAAAAGATGGTATTCAAAAGCTGATTAATCCAAGGGTTATTGGATATTCCTTTGTGTTACTGGCCTTACTCACATTCCTTTCGTTTATGATTGCCACCCGTTCGGATATTGAAACTACCATACTCAAGGTGCCGGGTACGCTGTTTCAACGGGCTGATGATGGAACCATAACCAACCTCTATAATGTTGAGTTTGTAAATAAGACTTTTGAAGATATTACTTTGGAAGTGAAAGTTGACTCACCTCCGGAAGCTACCTTGAGTAAAGTAGGGGAACAAACGGTGGTTGTTCCTGCCGGTGAAATGTTAAAAGGCGTTTATTTTATAAAAATACCCACCGACCAGGTAAAGGTTGCAAAAAATGTTGTTTTGGTAGGAGTTTATAAAGACGGCAAGCGAATTGAAAAGGTAAAAGTTAAGTTTATCGGTCCGGTGAAATCAATTCGTCATGAGTAGAACTGTAACTGTTAGTTGCTGATTGTTAACCGTAAATTGTAAGGTATGAATTGGGGAAAAGGTATTGTAGTTGCATTTATTTTGTTTGCTGGATTTTTGGCGGTGATGATTACCATTATGATGCGGCAGGATATTGGTCTGGTGTCAAAGAATTATTATGCGGAGGATCTTGCTTTTCAGGATCAATATGAGCGTAAGCAAAATACGGAACTACTGGAGTTTAAACCGGAAGTAACTATTGAGCAAAATAAATATTTGAAAGTATATTTCCCTTCGGTGAGTTACGTGGAAAAAGGAGAGATAAAATTATTCCGTCCTTCTTCGGATAAACTTGATCAGCAGATTCAATTAAATGCTTCTGCAGATTCGGTGCAGATATTTCCGTTGCAACTTCTTGAGCCTGGTGCTTACCGTGTAAAAATGAAATGGTCGATGGAAGGGAAGGAGTATTACCTGGAAAAGGTTATTTTTATTTGATTAATGACTGGTGTTACGCAATATGTTCATGAACCACAAAGATCATAAAGGAATTTACACAAAGAACACTGAGAGAATGTCCTTCTTTGTGCCCTTTGTGTGCCTTTAACTTAGTGTTCTCTGTGGTTAGGTTTTATACTTCGTAACATCAGTTAATAATATCAGTGAACATTGGTGTTTTAGTGTTTTTGTGGCCTGGAGTATGGGATGTATATATTTCATTGCCACCAAAACCCAAATCACTAAAAATATCTGTAGCGTGAGTTAACCATACTGTATAATGTATTTAGCTGCTTTTCTTTTAGGATTAACCGGAAGCCTTCACTGCGTGGGCATGTGCGGTCCTATTGCATCTATGGTACAGGGTACACCGGGCAGAAAGATTGTGATTAACCGGTTGTTATATAATTTCGGGCGAACTACAACCTATGTGCTCATGGGTGTTGTGGTGGGCTTGCTGGGTAAAATTGTACAATGGGGTGGCGTGCAGGGTAAAGTTTCGATTGCCATTGGCGCTGCAATTATCTTTGCACTACTTATCCCTAAAGTACAGTCCATTTTCCTTCCTTCGCTATCGCGGATAGTTTTGAAATTAAAAGGTGCATTTGCCGTGCACATGAATTCAAAGCGTGCAGTATCATCATGGCTTACCGGGTTGTTTAATGGGTTTCTTCCATGCGGACTTGTTTACGGTGCTTTAGCCATTGCTTTAGTTCAAACCACACCCTTACAAAGTGCTTTTGTAATGATATTGTTTGGTTTGGGAACTATACCCGCTTTATTCGCTGCAGCATTTTCGTGGCAAGCCCTAAGACGTATTATTCCCTGGTCTTTCCAACGCATTCAAACCGCTATGCTTATCGTGGTGGCTGTGGTGATGATCTGGCGCGGACTTTCTGTTGAAACAAATTTCTTTGGCGGAAACGCTGCAGAAGTCGTTTGCCATCCATAGGCAATTAGCCAGTGTGTTGCATTAAATATTTTTTTGGTGTTATCCCGAATTTTTTACGGAAGGCTGCAATGAAATGACTCGGGTTTGAATATCCGATTTGAAAGGCCACTTCATTTACTTTTAGTTTATGGGTATCCAAAAGTATACGGGCATAATCAAGTTTATGATCTAGCAAATACCCGAATACGGTGTTGCCATAAATTTCTTTGAACCCCATCTTCAGTTGAAATTCATTTAACCCGGAAAGTTTTGCCAGTGCCTTTAACCCGGGCGGTGAGTCAATATTCTTTAGCAGATGCTCTTTGGCGTTCTTAATTTTCCTAACGGTTTCTTCATCGTTTAAGAAAGGACAGTTCTCTGTATTCGGTTTCTTTTCCGAAAAGTACAGGCTTAGTAATTCAAATACTTTTCCGTGGTAGTACAGGTTTTTTGAACTGTCGCTCAGCTGAATGGTGAATAACTGGTTAAGCACAACTACCAGCGAAGAGGGCACATCCCGTTCATCATAAAATTTACGGTTTACATTTTCCGCTTTTAAAAAGGGTAGTGGCTCGTGGGTAAAAAGTTCATGAAGATTTTCCAGCGATATAAATAAAAAAACCATGCGCGAACCCGCGGATAGCTTTAGCGTAAAATCCAGATCACCTTCCGGATTGTAGAAGAAATAGTTTTTGAGCCGTTGGATTTCACGGCTGTAGTGCGGCCCAAACTCAAAGCGGGCGCTGCCATCCAGGCAGAAATAGAACTGGATAATCTTTTTCTGAAGCGTGCCAGGAACAGTAAGCTCCTGATCCTCTTTGTTTTCGGCCAAAATCAGTTTGATATCCCCCGATTCAAAAGCAAACCTTAATTTACTGTTTTGGGTATTTTCTTTAATGTAGTTGAGCATTATTATGTCTTTTGAAATAAAAAATGACAATTATCATAAGCATTTATGATCAAAAATAATCGTTTTTTTTCTAAAAGTACCAACATTTGCTCTAGATGGAAGTTATTAAGCCTAGTGATACTAATTATACTTTTGTAGGTATTTTATAATCTGGTCAACTCAAATCTTTGCACCTCTTAACAATCTCCGATGATCCGGTTTTTAGTTTTTTTATTTCTATTGATCCCCATTTTTTTAACTGCACAGGTGCAGGTACTTCTTCGTGATAAATCCACCGGGCAGAGTATTGAAGGTGCAGTAGTATACGCGTTAAGTCCACAAGGATATACACTTACGCAAATTGTAACCAACGAAATGGGGAAGGGAACCATTTTAGTGAGTAGTTACCCGCTTACGCTTTCAACCTCTCACATTGGTTATGAAACAGCAAATGCGGAGATAGTTGTGCCTGGCGAGTATTCATTGGAGCTTGAGCCCAACCTTACCCAACTTGATGAGGTGGTAGTTACCGGCCAATTCGAGCCGCAGTCTGCCAGCCGCTCGGTGTATCGGGTGCGCACCATTTCTATGGAACGCATTCAATCCGTGGGCTCTACCAGATTGCAAGATGTTTTAAATACTGAGTTGAATATTCGTTTCTCGCAGGATTTAGCCTTGGGTGGATCCAATCTTTCTCTGCAAGGATTATCCGGACAAAATGTGAAAATTCTGATTGATGGCGTGCCCATGGTTGGCAGACAAGGAACAGGAAATGAAATCAACATCAACCAGGTTAATGTTAACACCATTGAACGCATTGAAATCGTAGAAGGTCCCATGGCGGTTATTTACGGTGCCGATGCATTGGCCGGTGTGATCAACATCATTACCAAAAAACCGGAGGAGGGTAAATGGAGCGGGCAAGTAAAATTGCACGAAGAAACGGTTGGTGACGAATTTGGATTCAAACAAGGTATCCACAACGAGAGTGTATCTCTGGGCTACAGAAAAAAATCCTTTTATACACGGGTTGATGTAACCCGAAATTATTTTGGCGGATGGCAAGGTGATGCTGAAGACCGGGATAAGGAATGGCATCCGAAAAACCAATGGATGGCCAGTGGGCTGGCGGGCATAAAAACAAACCGTTATGATGTTTACTACCGGCTGGATTACCTGTACGAAAATATTTACAACCCGGGCCTGTTCAGCGGAATTGAAGCACTTGATCAGAATTATTTCACTAACCGCTTCATGCACCAGCTTCAGGCGAACTACGCAGTTTCTGAACGAATGAACTACACCGGAGCGCTTTCCTTCTCAGACTATAAAAGGGAAATACAGACTGTAACGGTAAACAAGAATACCGGTGATGTTCGGCTGGCTTTAGACCCGTCCCTGCAAGACCTCACACAATTTAAGGGATTGACATTTCGCGGAACACTTTCCTATAAAATGTCAGATGCAATATCCATCCAGCCAGGCTATGATTTTAATGTTGAATCAGGTAGTGGGGGGCGGTTGACAGAGGGCATTTCGTCCATTGGTGATTATGCAGTTTTTGTTTCAGCGGAAATCAAGCCGAACACGTGGCTGAGTTTTCGCCCAGGCGTGCGCATGGTTAAGAATACTGCGTATGATGCTCCTCCATTTATCCCTTCCATAAACGCCAAAATTCAACTAACTGAAAAACACGATTTGCGGGTTTCGTATGGCAGAGGTTTCCGCGCACCCTCTATACGCGAGTTGTATTTCTATTTCTTCGATGCCAGTCACGCCATTGAAGGAAACCCGGATTTACAGGCAGAGTTGTCGCATAGTTTCAATGCATCCTGGAATGCCAAATGGCTGGTTAAGCAAGACCTTAAATTCACTACAGTGTTAACGGGTTTTTACAACACCGTAGAAAATATGATTGGTTTTGGTGTTAAGCCCGGTAATGCCAACATCACTACTTATTTGAATATTGACGAATTCAAGTCCACAGGCTTCACCTGGCTAAATACAGTGGCGTATAAAAAGCTGGAACTAGGTGCGGGCTTGGGCTACACCGGCAGGTATAACCAACTTATTGAAACCAGTGAAGCACCCGCAGACTTTTTATGGTCGCCTGAAATAAACGGATCGGCAACTTATACTTTCACCACTATTGGCGCTTCTGTGTCCCTTTACTACAAATACACCGGGCGCACACCTTTCCTGGCGACTGATGTAACCGGATTAATAGAGCTGAATGAAACGGAAGGCTTCCATTGGGCCGATCTCAGTGTACAGAAATCCCTTTATAAGAAATTCAATGTATCAACAGGCGTGCGAAATCTCTTCGATGTAACACGCATCAACAATATGGCTGCCAATGGTGGGCCGGTACACGGTGGCGGATTAACCCGCCCCGTAGGCTACGGCAGGTCATACTTTATAAGCCTTTCTTACAACTTTTAAATTTTTCACTCTAAACTTTATGAACTGATGAACGATAAACTAAAAAATGGCTGGATAGTGATGCTGAGTCTTACTTTGCTGATTTCATTTTCTTCTTGCGAGGATGACCCACAATTACCCGACAACCTGGTTGAATTTGAATCGGCTCAATTGGGTTTTGCGGCAAACGAAAGTGCGCTTACAGTTAATATAAATTTTTCAAGAGCAGCATCTCAGGCAGGAACAATAACCCTTACGTTAGCCTCTAATGGATTGAATTATGGAACGGATTTTACCACCAATCCGCCTGCTACTGCAAATATTATTACTTTACCAGTTGCCAATGGTACTTCGCAAGTGTCTTTCAGTGTTGAAAAGGCTGCCGGTGTTTTACTGGATGGTGATGAAACCATTGCCTTCACGATCACATCCGTAAGTGATGGGCTGGTGTTGGGCACTTCAAGCCAACTGGAGTTGAAGTTTTCAGAAATTCTTGCACAGCAGGCTATCATGAACATCAATGGTGGCGGGCCCACGTATCCCAATAAAGTATTCATCGATTTAAGTGCCAATCGTCAGACGGCCGTTGACCGCACCACGTGGGATCTTGGGTTTTATATGGGTAATGATTTCAGGGTAATTTTAAATACCTCAATTACTATGATGGCCCGTGCCATTGACAAAACGGACTTAACACTTGTTACTGCGGCTGATACGCTCGGTTTTGCCAATACCATGATTGTAGGAGCCAATGCTACCAGTGCTGCTATGGCATGGATTGATGATCCTGCCGGAGATCTTACAAAAACAGCCTTTGCACCTGTTTCTTTAACTGCTTCTGAAAACAAGGTGTATATCATCAACCGTGGTGCCGCTAACCCACCCAGTGATCCTTCCGAGCCTATTCCATCCAGTGGCTGGAAAAAGGTTCGTGTGTTACGCAATGGCAATGGTTATACCATTCAACATGCGGACATTGCCTCTGCAACGTTTCAGGAGATACAACTATCCAAAGACGACAGTTACCTGTTTAAATACATCAGTTTTGCGACCGGTGTAGTTGCTGTTGAACCGCAAAAGGACAGGTGGGATATTGCGTGGACAGGGTTTACCAATTCAACCAATCTTGGCGGAGGTTTTATTCCTTATTTCTTTCAGGATGTTGTTCTTCAAAACAGGAATGGTGTTGAAACTGCAGAACTGCTTACAGCAGCCGCTGGCAGTTACGAAGCTTTTGGTGAGGCAAACCTGACAGGCGTTACCTGGCTGACCAGCCAAATAGGTATTGGGGCTAAGTGGCGTTCGGGTGGTGGACCGGGAACAGCTCCGGCAGTTCGCTCGGATAGATTTTACCTGGTTAAAGATGTTGATGGAAACATATACAAACTTCGCTTTACAGCATTGACGCAAGATGGCCAGCGGGGCAGGCCGCAAATTGAATTTGCATTGGTTAAAAAAGGAGTTTAGTAAAAATAAAGACCTCCAGAGTTTTGAAACCCTGGAGGTCATGTTATTTAAAAATTAGAAGTCTTAATATTTTAATTTCTAGCCACGTTCCACTTCACCACCTGCTCAAGTTTATTAGGGTGAAGTACATGGATTTTTCCACCTTCAATGGAAATGATTCCCTCTTCACGGAAATCGGAGAGGACACGAATAACTGATTCGGAAGCGGTACCTACCATTTTGGCCAGATCATCACGCGATATGGAGACCAAATCCTGTTCCTTAAGGTTGTGAATTTTTAACAAAGCTTCTGCTGTACGTTGGCGTACGGAGTTGTATGCCAGGTTCAACAACTGCGCTTCTTTCTCCGCTATTTTTTTACAGAGCATAGTAACAAAAGTTCCGGATATTTCGGGGTGACTATGTAGTAAGGTAAGAAAATCATGACGGGGTATTACGGTCAGTTCACTGTCCTCCAGGGCCACAGCCGATTCACCGTAGTTACTGTTTTCCAGAATGCCTTCATAGCCAAAAAAATCTCCTTCTTTATATAAACTTATAATCAGCTCTTTTCCATCCGCATTCGTGCGAAAGCATTTTACATTTCCTGACTTAACGAAGAAAAAGGCATTAGGCATTTCACCCTCCATATAAATGCCGGCTTTCTTTTTATAGGTCTTCACCTTTCTGTCTTTACACAAATCGGTAAGGTTTAAAACCTTTTGTGCGTCTTCAATGAATTGATCCAGGCCCGCAGCATCAGCGGCATATTGTTTTCGCAGAATGCTTATTTTATTAAGCCGGGCTTCCACCGCATTGAGTAAGTCAGTATCATCAAAAGGCTTGGTCAGGTAATCATCGGCACCGAGGGTCATCCCTTTGCGGATATCGGTTTTCTCTGTTTTGGCTGTAAGAAAAATAAAGGGAATGCTAGCCGTTTCTGGTTTTTTACTAAGGATATGCAGAACGCCATACCCATCTAATTCGGGCATCATAATATCACAAATAATCAGGTCTGGCTTCTCACGATTGGCCAGTTCAACGCCAATTTTTCCGTTTTCTGCCGTAAGTACCTCATAACTGGCCAGGGCTAAAATTTCAGCCGTATTTTCCCGTACCTCAGGATTGTCTTCAATCAATAGAATTTTCTTCATATCAGGGGTAATGTAATGCTAAAGGTACTTCCTTTTCCCTCAGTGCTGTTAAAATCGATGGTTCCGTTCAACAAATCTACATATCGTTTTACAATGTTCAAGCCCAAACCAGTGCCCTGAATGTTGGTAACGTTACTGGCACGGAAAAAGCGTTCGAAGAGGTGTTTAACCTCTACTTCCGGTATACCAATGCCCTCGTCTTTTATGGTAATTACCAGATTGTTAGTATGGAAGTAGCTGTTGATGTAAATAGGTTTATGCGGTGCTGAATATTTACTGGCATTGGAAAGCAGGTTGAAAAGTATATTTCGCAATACGCGCTTATCCAGGGGTATTTCTTTTTGCTGCAGGTCGCATGTTAATTCAATATGCTGGCCTTCTTTCAGTAAAGGTTTTATCTCTTCACGAATCTCTTCAAAAAAATCCTTTATCGATACAATTTCTCTCACCACTTCAATGCGCCCCTCTTCCAATTTACCAAGTGAAAGAAAGTCATTTAAAATTGCGGTTAAATGATTTACAGATGATTTGATTCGTTGAACATGTTTATCCATTTTATCTAAATCACCGTTTTCTTTATATTGTTTTATCAACGAGGCAGAACTGAGTACTGTACTCAAAGGAGTTCTGAATTCATGGGAAGCTATGGAGACAAATTTAGTTTTAAGCTCATTCACCTCGCGTTCCTTATCCAAGGCTTTTTTGGTTTCTTCCTCTGCTTTTTTTCGCTCGGCAATTTGCTCCTGTAAAAAATGATTAGCCTTTTCAAGATCCTCAACAAGTTTGTTAAGCGCATCGGTTCTTACCTGAACTTTTTTCTCTAATTCGGCAGCATAGATTAAGAGCTGCTCTTCGCTGTGTTTAAGTGCTTCCTCAACTTTTTTACGTTCGGTGATATCAATGATAAAGGCTACCACAACGAAAAGATTATTTATTTCCTTGTAGCTTAAGCTTACTTCAACCGGAAATTCACTTCCGTCTTTCCGTACAGCCATTAAATCGCGCCCAACACCCATACGCCTGGGGGCCGGATTTTTTTTGAATTGCTCGCGGTAGTTAACATGATTTGTACGGAAACGCTCGGGTAACAGTATTTCAAGTTGCTTCCCTATTAATTCACCGGTATCATAACCAAACATATGCTCGGAAACCGGGTTAGCCAACTGAATGATACCGGAATCACTAATCATTAAAATACCCTCAGCGGATCCCTGAAATATTTCCCGAAAGGTTTCAGCCGAATTGAATGCTATTTCTATCGTTTTTTGCATAAATAATTGGCCTCCAAGATACTAATCACGGGAAGTATGACAAAAATCAGTTGTGAAATTGATGCAAGTCCTCTATAGGCGGTTTAAATACTCCTACGTTCGTATTTGTTAAAATCTGTGAGAAGTTTACTATGAAGGCAATTCTATGTGCCCTGGACTTTACAAAAGCATCCGGGGAAGCACTTAAAGAAGCAATACGATTAGCGAATGAGAAAAAGACCCATCTCATTGTATTGTATACTTACAGATTATTATATACCAACGGACTAAGTTTAGCCGAATATAGAAAGCAGGTAGAGGCAAAAGCACGAGAAGAATTTGAACTATTATTGAGTAATCAGCAGGTAAACCAAAAATTACCCATCGAATTTATTATTGAGATTGGTTTTTTATCCGATCGGATAGAGTCATATGTAGCCAAGAACAAAGTGGAGTGTTTGGTGATGTGCGAAAAACTGGCCCAAACCATGAATGAAAACCTGGGTATTTCTCTGGAGCATTTTACAGCCTCCCTAAAGATACCCGTGGTGATAATACCGGAAAGTCTTGAAATAGGTTGATTGTTGCTGGTCGGGGTTCTTATAATTCTTGAACTTCCTTAGTTGATTCTTCGATAAAATTGATAATTTTAAACACAGCTAAAAACGCATTAGTATGAAAAAAATTCTAGTACCCACTGATTTTTCTAAAGAAGCCCAAACCGCAGCCGAAGTGGCCAGTGGTATAGCCCGCAAGTCGGGTGCACAGTTAATTTTACTCCATGTAATTGAAGAAGGATCAAGCGATTCTTTTAAAGTAACCGGAGAAGTGTTCAAAGGAAATATGGAAGATAAGTTGTTTATGTTGAAACTTATCGAGAAGTCGAAAAAACAAATGGAAAAGTTAGCCGACAGCTCATTTTTTTCCGGGGTAAAAGTGATTCATGAACTCCGTGTAGGTTCGCCTTATCACGGTATGCGCACCATCATTACCGAACAGAAGGTGGATTTGGTGGTTATGGGAACGGCAGGTAAAACAGATCTTGCTGAGATGATAATCGGTTCCAATACCGAAAAGGTGGTGCGTCACGCGCATTGTCCTGTTCTCACCATTCAGAAAAAACCAACCCGCTCAGACTTCAAAAATATTGTGTATGCTACTTCCATGAGTAAGGACGAAGAGGTTTTCTCCCGCATTGTTAAGCGTGCCCAGGAAATGTATGACGCAACGGTACACCTGGTACGCATCAATACACCCGGCAACTTTCAGCGCGATGCAGTGGTAAAAAAATACATGAATGATTTTGCCAAAAAGCTTCAGTTAAAAAATTATACTGTGAACGTGTTTAATGACATTACAGAAGAAGAGGGTATTATATACTTTGCTGAAAGTATTAATGCCGACATGATTGCCATGGCCACCCACGGACGTACCGGCTTTGCGCATGTGTTGGCAGGTAGTATTGCCGAAGATGTGGTGAACCACAGTAAGCGTCCTGTGCTTACATTTGTGGTAAAACACCGGAAATAATTGAATAACGATTAAAATCAAGCACAGCCCGGGGGAATTTCTTCCGGGCTTTTTCATGAAAGATTATTACAGAATTTTAGGTGTATCGCCAACGACCCACGCCAGCGATATAAAGCGTGCTTATCGCAAGCTCGTGCAGCAACTGCATCCGGATATCAATCCTGATCCGCAGGCAACGGAATTGATCAAGGAAGTAAATGAAGCCTATGATGTGTTGGGTGATGAAGCCAAACGCGCTTTGTATGATTACCGGTTAGCAAATCCATTTACTAGCATAGTCGTTGAGGAGCCTGTACGACACCGCGATCCTGCTTATAAAAGACGATCGGGTTACCGACCTCCAAAACCCACCGTAGATGTACAACGGGAATTGATGATCCGCACACTGCCCTATTTAAAAGCCTTAGCCTGGTTCGGAATTTTTATCTGCTGCGTTTTGGTTGTTGATTATAGTGTGCCGCCAACAGAAAGTGTTGAAACTGTCACTGCTATTCGGAAAAAGGGATTGCGAAATAATCAGAAAATGGATATGCTCACAAACACAGGACGGCTCTACGAGATACCATATGAATATATCCCGCGAATATATGTCGGTCAGGAAATTATTTTCAAAGAATCAAAAGGACTAGCCATCCTCATCATGATTTATACCAAAGATGAAGAAGTTTATATTGATAACCTGGCAACGCTGTACGACAACTTCAGCTTTTTACCGGTATTACTAGCTGTTTTTTCAATGTTAGGAGTTTCGGCTGTAGGAAGTGTGGAGACACGATTTAACCTTGGTATTATCAGCACATTCCTCCTTATTTTTACCGTGATATTAATGGTTTAGTTATGGCCAAGAAAAACGATTGGAAAAACCGCGAAGGCGTGGTGTATTCGACATCATCTGACTTTGATTATAGCTATCAGCAGGATGATGAAGCCGCAACGTTACCTCCGCAGCAACAGCAATTAAAAGTGCTGCTCGACAAGAGTGGCAGAGCAGGTAAACAGGTTACGTTGGTAACCGGTTTCATCGGTACAGCCAACGACCTGGAGACTCTTGGCAAAACATTGAAAAATAAATGTGGTACCGGTGGCTCAGTAAAAGATAGTGAAATTATCATTCAAGGCGATTTCCGCGACCGTGTAGTGCAGTTGTTGGTGAAGGATGGGTATAAGGCGAAGCGGATTGGATGATAACCACATAGAACCATAGTGTTGATCAACTATGCCCCTATGTGGTTAAAATTGTGCTTGCTGTGCGCTTAAAATATCAAGCACT
The DNA here is from genome assembly GCA_002344065.1 of Flammeovirgaceae bacterium UBA2366. Taxonomy (GTDB): domain Bacteria; phylum Bacteroidota; class Bacteroidia; order Cytophagales; family Cyclobacteriaceae; genus UBA2336. The sequence continues at coordinate 31,309 of DDTK01000008.1, read as the reverse complement.
CAGTGCCACCTGATTAGCCGTTGACTTCGACAGGTACTCATACCCCCGGTACAGCACCAGTATCTCTACAATAATGGCCGGAATCATAATCACGTAAGCAATGAAGAAAAGTAATACCGTAACCAGTGTACAGCCAATAAGTATTTCAAGAATGCCTGCAGCACGTGCCAGTTCACCCATACCATCCTGAAGGCGCAGGAGCGCAATACCAAATACAATGGTTAATGTTCCCGAAACAATGGCTGCTATGGAATACGGCAACCATAAGTGCTCTGTGTTATCAGAGAAAAGTGTTACACTATCCAGTATACCAACACCCATTACAGTTGCCATCATCAGGTAGGCTCCAAGTGTGAGTAATTTGTTTTCGAAGAGTTTACTTAAAAAAATAAATCCACGGGCAAATAAGACGTACGAAGCCAGCATAACAATGCTTAAGCCTATGTACACCAGGTTAGTCCATTGTTCCCAGGCACGATCTTTTGTAAACCAGGCGATATCCATCGCGGTTAAGCAGATTTCTGCCGCAAGGTAAATGGCTCCGGCAATCACAGCAGTCAGCAGTATACCGCGACCGGAATGTTCTAATTGTTCATTTTTTGTTTCCATGATAGTGGGTTTCGTTAAAAATGTTTCAGGCGATTCCCCCAAGGCTTCCAGTAAAATTTTCACGGTCGACATGCGTGGTAGTACTTCCCCCGCTTCAATGCGTTGGATAGTGCGCACGCTTACATGACTTTTTTCCACCAGTTCTTCCTGGGTAAGGTTTCGTTCCTTTCGCAGGGCGGTTAAGCGCCTGCCGAGTTCGGGCTGTTGCATTGTACAATACGGTTTAGCTGTGCAATGATACGGCTAATACCACTTGGGGATAGCGGATTTACCCCGTCATTTGCCCGTCATTTTATAGAATTGGCATATTTCCTTAAAACCGATTGGTTAAAGGAAATATGGATGGAAGAGATTGAGAAAAAATCAGGACTTATTAACTATTAAATGCATTACACTTCAGGTATTAAACCCCCGATAACAATGGAGGGATTCATAGTTACCTTGGCAGTAATGGAATTTGTTATCAGGCAGGCTGCCTCAGCTTTTTGTAATACACGTTCAGCGCGATCGCCATCTTTTTCATGCGCAATAACCAAGTGAGGCTCCAGCATGACTTCTGTCATTTTATACTTGCCATCAACCAAGGCAAGCGTGCCAATAGCCTTGCAGGTAAAACTTTCAAATTCCAGCTTTGAGTTTTCGGCAATTGCCAAAAAGGTCGTCATGAGGCAACTGCTCACGGCTGCTGTAAATAAGTGCTCGGGTGACCAAATACCTTCAACGCCCTTAGGAAAGGGTGGGGGTGTGGCAACTTCAACGGTATTATCCAGTTCTTCAGATGATAAAATACCCTGCCGGTCGTGACGCCAGCCCAGGTTTACGGTATACGAATGGTTGGTATTCATTTGTTTTATTTTCAACAAATATGCTTTGGTGCCAACGGTTCATGTATGACTTAAGTCACATAACAGACAGATTTTTGTTAACAGGATTTAAATAGCCATAAACATGCTTTTTCTTGCAGTCATGACCATCGAATGAAAAAATAAGCCATCCATGTATTCCGGTTGATCGGATAGGCCAATCGCTCTATCTTGCCGGGGTAGTTCCTAATCTTAAACAACGTTTCATGAATCGATTTTACCGAATACCCCGGCAATGGCTTGTATTGCTCCTTTGCTGGACTGCCCTGGGCGTATATGCACAGGAGGAGGTTAAGTTGGCCCCCGTAACCAGAACGTATGCCATCACCAATGTAAACATTATTCAGGGCCCCGGCCGAAAGGTAGATATGGGCACCGTTATTATCCGTAACGGCATTATTCAGAATGTGGGGAAGAATTTGACAATCCCTGCCGATGCCGTAGTCATTAAAGCTGATAGCATGTATGTATATGCCGGTTTTATTGATGGCTATTCGCGGGTTGGTGTTATTAAGCCAAAAGAGGAACCTAATCGCGAGCGTCCGAAAGATCCGGGTAATCCGGAGCCTGCACAGGCTGGAATTACACCACAAAACGATGTACGCACTTCATTAAACCCTGCCGAGAAATCGGTTGAAGATCTACGTGCTTTAGGGTTTACTACCGCACAGGTTGTACCCTATGGGGGTATGCTTCCGGGCAGCGCGGCAATCATTCAATTGGGTGGAGCTTCTTCCAATGACATGGTGTTGTCGGGCAATTCCTCATTTTATTCAGAGTTGACTCCGGCCCAGCGGGTTTATCCCAATACCGTTATTGGTGTGATGTCGAAATACCGCGAGTTATATCGCCAGGCGGCTCAGGCAAAAAGTTATGAAAATATGTATGCCTCAAACAGGGCTGGCCTCGAGCGGCCGGTTAGTGATAAAATACTGGAAGCATTCTATCCGGTAATTGATAAACGAGTGCCTGTGCTGTTCAAGGCCGAGCGCAACCTGGATATCAATCGGATAACACTTTTGCAAAAAGACCTTGGCTTTAACGTTGTATTGGGCGATGTAAAAGAAGGTTGGGATATGGTCAATAAAATTAAAGCAGCCAATGCAAAAGTTTTCTTAAGTCTTGATTTGCCCGAGGCAGTTAAAGAAGAGAAAAGAGATGAAAAGAAAGAAGAATCCAAAAAGCCCGTAGATGCCGAAAAGGAAGCACTGGAAAAGAGAAAAGCCGAAGCTATTGCGCAGTACACGGCCCAGGCATCGGTTTTCCAAAAAACTGGAATAACATTCGGTTTTTCAACGGCATCGGCAAAAACTAAAGATATACCCGCCAACTTGCGTAGAATGATCGCGGCCGGTTTAACGGAAGATCAGGCGCTTGCCGCGCTCACCACCACACCGGCACAACTGCTCGGCATTGCTGACCGTGTGGGTACGGTAGACAATGGAAAAATCGCCAATCTGGTCATTACAGATAAGTCATACTTTAACGAAAAATCAAAAGTGCGCTATGTGTTTGTAGATGGAGTAATGTACAAATATGAAGTTAAAGAGGAGAAGAAGACTGATGCAAAAAATGGAAATGGTAAAAAGGCTGACCCGAATGGTAAATGGTCTTACACCACCGAAACACCACAAGGTAACTCTACCGGTGTAATTAAAATCAAGAATGATGGTGGCACATATTCCGGCACTATTACTAACAGCATGAGCGGCCAGGAAACTGAGTTAAGTTCAATTGTGGTGGAAGGAAATTCCATGACGTTTACGTTCGGTTTTAATGCGGGTGGCAGCACGATGAACATTGATGTTAGTTTAACCATTGATGGCAACGACTTTGAAGGAACTATGTCAGTCGGCAATTTTGGAAGTTTTCCGATGAAAGGTTCAAAAGACCCTAACCAATAATCAGCAAGAATTATGAAAAGGATATTAATAGCATTTACAGTTTTCACCTCGGTAAGCCTTGTGCAGGCACAGGTGGATCGTGGCAACGTGCTGATAAAAGGAGGCACCGTATTAACCGTTACCAAGGGCACCCTTGAAAACACCGATGTATTGGTGCGTGATGGAAAGATCAGCCAGATTGGAAAGGGAATTGCAGCGCCATCTGGTTTTCGTGTAATTGATGCTGCCGGCATGTTTGTAATGCCGGGCATTATTGATGCACATTCGCATGCCGGTATTGATGCCATCAACGAAGCAACGGCACCGGTAACGGCCGAAGTTTTCACGGGTGATGCTGTGAATCCATTTCAGGTGGGTTTATATCGGGCACTGGCAGGGGGTGTAACGTCAATTCATGCCATGCATGGGTCAGCCAACGCCATAGGAGGTGAGTGTGAAACACTGAAGCTTCGCTATGGGGTGAAAGATCCTGAAGCCATGAAAATGGAAGGCGCTCCACGTACCATCAAATTTGCATTAGGTGAAAATCCAACACGGGTTCATGGAAGCGGAAACGGTATTGTACCACGTACCCGTATGGGTGTGGAGTTTGTGATCCGTGAGGCTTTCTCACAAGGCAAGGCCTATATGGAAGCATGGGATGCCTACAACAAAGCGAAAGTTCAAAAAGGCTTTCGCGGCACACCGCCAGCCTATAACAAGCGACTTGAAACCATGGCCGATATTTTACGTGGCAACATCATCATTCACTGTCACTCGTATCGGGCCGATGAAATTTATATGTTGTTAAATGTGTGTAAAGATTTCGGCATTAAACGCCTGGTTTTCCAGCACGTGAATGAGGGGTTTAAAGTAGCGCCTGAGTTGGCTGCCTACGGTGCTGGGGCATCCGTATTTTCCGACTGGTGGGCGTATAAGTTTGAAGTGTATTACTCAACGGCCTATAACGCTGCTATTTTAACCCGCAATGGTGTTACTACCTCCATCAACTCCGATGATGGCGAACTGATGCGCCACCTGTACCACGAGGCGGGCAAAACACAGAAGTATGGTCAGCTTACCGATGATGAAGCGTTGGCATTAATTACCATTAACCCAGCCAAACAATTGGGTATTGATGGTCGGGTAGGCTCCATTGAAGTAGGTAAGGAAGCAGACATCACCATCTTTAAAAATCATCCACTTTCAGTTTATACAATTCCTATGATCACGATTGTTGATGGTGTTGTTCGCTTTGATCGAGAAAAAGATGCCGATGATCAGCGCATTTACGTTGATCCGAAGCAGACGATTGATGTTACGCTGCACACCAGTTCTGGCCACGACCATGAAAGTTGCATGCAAGGTGCAGTGTATGAAACCGCAAAATTGTTTGGCTTTAACCTTTTGGAGAAATGAGAACTACAATTATAAAATTGTCGGCACTGCTATTGATTATTACAGTCCTGACCCATACGATACACGCGCAAAGCCCAAAAGGTAAAAGTGGTACGTTCGCGCTAACGGGTGCAACTATTGAAACTATAACCAAAGGCGTTATCCAAAACGGAACGGTGGTCATCAGTGAAGGAAAAATTACCGCAGTGGGTACCAATGTCACCATCCCGCAAGGTGCCACGGTTATCGATTGTAACGGAAAGTTTATTTACCCGGGCATGATTGATGGAGGTTCCATACTTGGCCTTTCCGAAGTAGGTTCTGATCCACGCACCAATGATTACAATGAAGTGGGAGATGTGGTTCCGCAGATGAAGGCGCTCGCGGCTGTTAACCCCAATGCGGTTGCCATACCCGTTACACGCGTGAGCGGAGTAACCACAACATTGGTTGTTCCTCAAGGCGGATTGTTTTCTGGTACAGCCTCATTAATCAATCTTCATGGCTACACGCCTGATCAGATGTATGCCGGGTTCGATGCGGTAGTCATGAATTTCCCGGCCACCGGAAGAAGAGGATTCTTCGATCGCAGATCGGATGAGGAAATAAAAAAAGCCAATGAAAAGAGCCTGGCAAAAATAAACGAGGTGTGGGAGAAGGCTGTTCAATACCATAAACTGGATTCTGCTAACAAAGGAAAGGTTGAATACTACCCTCAGCTTGCTGCCCTATTACCTGTTGTACGCGGTGAGCGTACGTTGTTAGTCGATGTTAATGCCTCAAAGGATATTCAGGCTGCCATTAAATGGGTTCAGGAAAAGAAGGTGAAGAAAGTGATCTTCTCTGGTGTTTCAGAAGGCTGGCGTGTGGCCGATGAAATCGCGAAAGCAAAAATTCCGGTAATTGCCGGACCGGTGCAGAGCTTGCCCACACGCGAGTACGATCGTTATGATCGTCCGTATGCCAATCCGGGGTTAATGCGTAAAGCAGGTGTAACCGTTGCCCTCCAGGCTGGTGACCGTAACATGAACTATCGCAACCTGCCGTACCACGCTGGCTTTGCTGCTGCTTATGGTATGGGCAGGGAAGAAGCACTGAAAGCTGTTACCATTGTACCGGCACAGATTTTTGGTGTGGCCGATAGATTAGGTTCTATTGAAACCGGAAAGAGTGCGACACTTTTTGTTTGTGATGGTGATCCGTTCGAAACAAAAACACAGATACAGCATGTATTTATTGAAGGCTGGCAGATGCCAATGGTAAGCCGCCAGACGGAATTGTACGATGAATTTTTGCAACGCTCACCTGGGGTGAAGAAGTGATGAGTTGATGAGTTGATTTGTTAATGAGCTGATGATTAAAAGGCCAATCTGATGTTTCAGGTTGGCTTTTTTTATGTATTGTGACGAGTTTAATTATTCAGCACATCAAAATGTAATCATTTCAAGGTCGATTTTTATCAGCAAATCAACCCATCAACGAATCGTCTAATTATCCCATTGGCGAATTGACAACCGAAGTGGTATTTTTAGCATTATGGGCAGTCAGCAGCGATGGAATCAGCTAAGCGCACTACGCATCCGTAGAATCAACATTGAGCGGATGATTAAGGACACCCTGTTTATTTCATCGGGTGTTTTGGCGGCCGGGTTCGGACTGAAGGGCTTCCTGCTTCCAAACAAATTTTTGGATGGCGGAGTAATGGGTATTTCCTTGTTGGTAAATGTTCTCACCGAAATAAATTTAGCTTACCTCGTATTCATTATTAATTTACCCTTTGTGGTAATAGCCTACACACAGGTGTCAAAAAAGTTTGCTGCAAAAACATTACTCGCAATTTTTCTGTTGGCTGTTGTGTTGCGCTTTCTTGAATTTCCCATTATTACTTCCGACAAATTGTTAATCTCCGTGTTTGGCGGATTTTTTCTGGGGGCCGGTATTGGCCTTTCCATACGCGGGGGTAGTGTAATTGATGGCACCGAAGTGCTGGCTATTTACAGTAGCCGAAAAACCACCCTTACCGTGGGTGACTTCATCCTGAGTTTCAATATTATAATTTTTTCGGTAGCAGCCTATGTTGTCAATATTGAAACAGCTTTGTATGCCATACTCACCTACCTGGTCGCTTCTAAAACGGTTGACTTTGTTGTACATGGCATTGAAGAATATACCAGTGTAATGATTGTCTCTGAACGGAGTGATGAAATAAAACGTGCTATTACAGGTAAAATGGGGAGAGGCGTAACTATTTTGAAAGGTAGTGGCGGGTATGGAAAAACCGGGCATCGCACGAAAGATTATGATGTGATTTATACCGTTATTACACGCCTGGAACTCCAGAAAATGAAAACTGAAATTGCCAAGATTGATGAGAATGCTTTTGTGGTAGAGAACAGTGTTAACGATATTAAAGGTGGCATGATCAAGAAGCGGCCGCTGGAGGGTGAGTAATTATGTTTTTTTATATAGCCATTGATGATGCCTTTTCCTGATTCGTTAAAGAAATACTTTTCAGCACGGGACTTAACTGCAGGTGAATATTTTGTAAAAGAAGGTGAAACCTCAAAGACCATCGCTTTTGTTAATTCTGGTTTTTTATTGAGCTATCAAATCGACCATAAAGGCGAAGAAGTAGCTACAACATTTTTTACTCCGGATAATTTCTGCGGTTCGTTCTACAGCTTTTATGAGCAGAAACCTTCTTTTGAAAATATTGTGGCCTTAACAAAAGTGAGTTTACAGGTTATTCATTTTGAGACGCTTCATGATTTGTTTAAAGATAGTTTTGAGGCTAACGGGTATGGCCGTAAAATGATCGAACAGGTTTGTATTCAAAAGGACATCAGGATTTCCAAGATGCTTAAACTGGATGCTAAGAATAGGTATTTATGGTTTATGGAATCCTATCCGGAAATTCTAATGCAAGTTCCTTTGAAGTTTATAGCCAGTTACCTGGGCATGAGTCCGGAAACCTTAAGCCGTGTGAGGCGCGAAATCATTTCTTGATATAAGTCAAGCGCTGCCAACGTATTCTTACTCAATTTTGATCCATAATTAACAACTAGATTATGGAACAGCTTATTTCAAAACCTGTTAGATTTTTGGATGGTGACGGTTTTTTGCATGGATTTAGTACCGGAAGGGTAAGTGTTAAGTCACGATTCCGAACTGCCAAAGGAGGTCAATACGTTTCAAAAATCAATTTTCTGATGGATAATAAATGGACGGAATACATGCCGATTATGGTTTGGGTTATTGATCATCCGGAGGGCTTATTCGTAGTTGACACAGGTGAAAATGCGAAGGTTTCTGAGCCAGATTATTTTAAACAAGAAGGTTTAGTGCTGAACTACATCAATACCCGATCGTTTAAGTTTAAGGTTCGCGAAGAGGAAGAGGTGGGTAATCAGTTGGAGAGGCTGGGTTATCAGCAACGCGATATCAGCAAGGTTATCCTTACCCATCTTCATCTGGATCATTTTGATGGACTGCATTATTTTGACAAGACTGAAATATTGGTAAACCGGTTAGAATGGCAAAAACCGAGTTTTGCTTTACCCAGTTTGTACCCGAAGTGGTTTCGGCCAAGATTGGTAGATCTAAATTCAACGGATAATCAATTCTTTTCTCATTATGCTTCACTAACCAAGTCAGGTGAAATTGTATTGGTGCATACACCCGGACATACATTAGGACATTGCTCTGTATTGGTTAAGTCCAGGGAATTGCATTATATGCTGGCAGGGGATGTAACGTATGATCAGAATCAGTTGATCAATAATATTAATGCAGGGGGTCACCAGCATTTTCGGAAATCGTTGAAAACTATTTGCACCATAAAGAATTATTCCCAAGTCAATAAGCTTGTTTATTTACCATCGCATGACAATGATGTTTTTGTAAGGTTGCGAAACGATTTGTATCTGAAGTAAATATTAATCACTTAGTCTTCTTGCTCAAATCCCAATAATTTGGCTCTGGTTTGTCGGTTAGCTGGTTCCAGATGTCGGGGGTAACGCGGTGACCGGCTAATGTACGCAGTTCACGGTTGTAAACTTTTACGATGGGGTTGAACGTAACATCAGGCGTAATAATCGTGAAGGTCTGTTCTGAGCCTTCTTTAGGAGGATCATTTTCCAATTGAGTTTCTAACTTGTTATGGGTGAGTAACTGAATAATAAAATCGGCACGACTTTTTGAAATACCCGTTTCAATAATGCGGAAGGTTTTACCGTCAATTTCTTTGGTGGGATGTTGGAATTTATCGAGTGCCATCAGAAAGTTTCGCAAAGGTTTTTAATGTATTCAAACACCGGACTGTAAAATCCGGTTACCAGTATGCCCGCAACACAAATCACTAATGAAATCCGCATGGCGTAATCACTTTTAAAAGGAGCAATTGGATTTTCTTGGCTATTGATGAACATGGCTTTTACTACCAGTAGGTAATAATACAACGAGATTACTGTGTTGAGTACGGCAATCATTAAGAGTACATAAAATCCGCTTTCGGCTACAGCGGTGAACAAAAAGAATTTCCCAAAAAATCCGGCCAACGGTGGAATTCCAGCTAATGAGAACAACGCCAGCATCATAACCAAACTTAGTTGTGGATTGGTTTTATACAACCCGTTGTAATCATCAATGGTAACTTTGCCTGATGCATGCCCCACCGTTTGAATAACCCCAAAGGCTGCCAGGTTGGAGAAAACATAGACCACTATGAAATAGATTACCGTAGCCATACCTAATGCTGACGCGTTGATGACGCCCAGCATAATAAACCCAGCCTGGGCAATGGAAGAGAAGGCAAGGAAGCGTTTCAGGTTTTGCTGCCGGATAGCAAATAAATTACCGATGGTCATGGTAAGGATGGCGGTGGCGTAAAGTACATCCTGCCACAACAATTGAATGGAATTAAACAACGTGAACAATACGATAACCAAAATGAAAATGGCCGAGCCTTTGGAGATAACGGATAAGTAGGATGTAACATTGGTTGGGGAACCCTCATACACATCGGCTGTCCATAAGTGGAACGGTACAATGCTGATTTTAAAAGCAAGGCCGGAAAAAAAGAAGATGAACCCTAATACATTTATCAGCGAATTCGAAAACTTAAAGCCTTCAAAATATAAACTGCCGGTATTCGCGTAAATCACCGACAGGCCAAACAACAAAATAGCGGAAGAGAAGGCCGAAGATAAAATAAGTTTTATACCGGCTTCAGCAGATTTACTTTTAAACTGTTCATACGATGCAAGGGCTGCGATTGGAATAGTGGTGAGTTCAAGGCCAAGATAAAACATTAGAAAATGTCCTGAGGAGATCATGTAATTAACACCGATCAGACTAGCGAGGATGAGCATATAAAACTCTGAAGACCGGTCTTTGTATAAATCCTGACTAAGCCAATGAACACTTTGAAGAAAGATTAACACCACCCCGATGTTGAGAATGTTTTTCATCAGCTGGCGCAGCGGATCTGTGATATACATGCCGCCAAACAGTGTGCCTTGTTCAGCCGGTAAAAATCCAATAATGGTTGCGGTAGCTACCAGTATCGCAGCAATAAAGTTTATTTTCTTCTTACCATTTTCAGGCAGAGCGATTTCAAAAATTAATAATAGCAATACGGCAGCCACCAAGGCCCATTCGTGTCGCATTAAAAGAAGTTCTGATACACCCATATCCTATTTATCAAGCGTCATTGCGAGCCGAAGCGATGGCACGTGCTTGGTGCGAAGCAATCCCAAGTTCGGATTGCTTCATCATCCCGCGCATAAACCTTCCCGTCATTCCTCGCAATGACGAATTATCTTAAAATTACCCCCAAACTTTCCATAATTATATCCGAAAGCCAAAGGGGCGCAATACCTATAATCACAATGGCAGCGATCAATGTAACGGTCGCCAGTCTTTCATACCAGGTTGCATCCTTGAGGTTATTGTATTCTTCATTTTTTATAGGCCCCATAAGCAATCCGCCTACAACCCTGAGAATATAAACGGCCGTAACCACAATGGAAGAAATGGCAATGATGGTGATCACCCGGTGAAACATATCCGGATGCTGGAATGCGCCAACAAAAATGGTCATCTCAGCAACAAAACCACTCAACCCGGGTAAACCGAGCGAAGCCAAACCAGCGATAACATAGCACACCGATAAGAAGGGTAATACCTTCATCAATCCACCCATTTCATGCACAATACGGGTGTGCGTGCGGGAATACAGCATGCCAATTAATGCAAAAAAGAGTGCGGTCATCAATCCATGTGAAATCATTTGAAGCACCGCCCCGTTGCTGGCGGTTTTATTCAGCATCAGTAAAGCAAATAGCACCAACCCGCAATGGCTTACGGAAGAATACGCATTGATATATTTTAAATCAGTTTGTGCAATCACACCTAAGGCACCATAGATTACCGAAATGGAAGTAAGAATTAAAAATATCCAGGCCATTTCGTTGGCGGCTTGCGGCATTAAGTAGATGGCAACTTTCAAACATCCATATCCGCCAAGCTTCATTAATACTCCTGCATGCAGCATGGAAACGGCTGTGGGTGCGGAGCTATGTCCGTCAGGTGACCAGGTGTGGAAAGGAAACAACGCACCAATTACGCCAAAGCCAATGAAAGTTAACGGGAAGAAAATGCGTTGCATTTCCATTGGGAAATTTTGGTTGGCCAGATCAATGATGTTAAAGCTATGCGAACCGTTTACATCGGAATGGAAATAAATACCGAGTATGCCGACAACCAATAGGGCAGAACCCGCCATCAGCATCAGCGTGAGCTTCATGGCACTGTATTCTTTCTTACCACTGCCCCAAATGCCGATCAACAAATACATCGGGATAACGGCCAGTTCGAAGAACAGGAACATGACGAACAGATCAAGGGAAATAAAGAACCCGAATACACCGGTGGCAAGAATGATTAGGGAAGCAAAGAATTCTTTGGCTTGATCTTTTACCTCCCAACTGGCAAAAACCCCGGTAAAGATTACGATGGAAGTTAGCAGGATCATGGCTACGGAAATTCCGTCTACGCCATAATCAAATGAAATATGCAAACTGGGGTACCATTCCAACCGGTTACCAAATAAAACGGTTTCAGAATTTCCGGCAGATCTTTCTTTCAGAAATTCATATAACAAATAGAAAGACTGAATAAGTTGAATGCTCATGCCTGTTGCTGACAGTGTTTTAACCTGCTGCGCATTGCGCGCGAACATAACTGCTAGTGCAGTAAGGGCAGGAATAACAATGAGGGATATCAGCAACATAATCTTAGGTGTTTGTAAAAATCATGACCAATACTATAAGAATAACTCCTGATAAAAATATATAGCCATAGTGTTGAAGTTGTCCTGATTGTAGGCCCTTGATTTCCTTCGAGACCCAATTGGTGGCAGTAGCAGTGAAGTCCATGAATGCATCAATGATATGCCTATCGAACCAGGCAATGGGCCGTGAAATTAAATTGAAAATAATTTTCCTGGTGATGAAAAGATAAATTTCATCGATGTAGAATTTCCGAACCACTGTGTGATAAAGTGCACCAGACATGTTGGATATTTTTTCAGGCAGAAGGGATTCCTTTTTATAAAAAATCCATGCTACTGTAATGCCCAGGATAGCCATCATAACAGAAATGATGGCCACCGTTACATTAAGATGTGCCTGTAGTGGTTGACTGTCAGATGAGACAAAGTTTCCAAAGGGAATGAATCCGGTAAATATGGATCCAATCGCCAGCACGATCATTGGTATGAGCATAAGTACCGGTGATTCGTGTGGCGAGTGTTCATAGGTTCGTTCATTGCCCCAGAACACCAGAAAGTATAAACGGAACATGTAAAATGCCGTGAGTCCTGCGGCCAATGCAGCAATGCCAAAATAAATGGGATTTGAAGCGAAGGCTGCCGAAAGGATTTCATCCTTGCTGAAAAATCCGGCAAATGGAGGAATACCTGCAATGGCCAAACAGGCAATTAAAAATACGATGTGGGTAATGGGTTGGTGCTTTCGCAGATTGCCCATTTCACGGATATCATTTTTGTGAAGTGCATGAATGATGCTGCCGGCTCCGAGAAATAATAGGGCTTTAAAGAATGCATGGGTAAATAAATGAAACATGGAGGCGGTAAAACCAAGTCCTTCACTTCCGTAACCAGATACACCAAGCGCCAGCATCATGTACCCAATTTGTGACATGGTGGAGAAGGCAAGTATCCGTTTGATATCGGTTTGGGTGCAGGCGATAATGGCCGCGAACAAAAGCGTGAAAGCACCAATGAAGGCTACAGCATCCAGCGCTTCAGGAGCATGAAAGCTAAACACCGGAAACATGCGTGCCACCAGAAACACACCGGCAACAACCATCGTGGCAGCGTGTATTAACGCAGAAACAGGAGTAGGACCTTCCATCGCATCCGGCAACCAGATGTGCAATGGAAACATAGCTGATTTACCAGCCCCACCCATGAAGATGAGTGTGAGCGCCAAGGTAAGAACGGACAACCCCATAAAGGAGATTCCAGTCATGCCGGCAATTGCGGCATTTTCTGGATTAGTAATTTTGGTAAAGTCAAATGTACCTGTGTAGTAGGAGAGCAGGAGAATACCTACGAGAAAGCCAAAGTCGGCAAAACGTGTAACGATGAATGCTTTTTTTGCGGCAGCAACCGCCTCAGGTTTATCGTAATAATACCCAATGAGCAAATAAGATGAAACACCCACCAATTCCCAGAACATGTAAAGTTGAAAGAGGTTGGTAGCTACCACCAATCCCAGCATGGAGAAGCTGAAAAGGGAAAGGAAGGAGAAGTATCGTATAAATCCTTTTTCGCCTTGCATGTACCCCATGCTGTATAAAAACACCATCAGGGAAACGGTAGTGATCACTACGAGCATCATTACCGAAATGGGATCCAGTAAAATACCCATATCAATTTGCAGGGTTTCGGTAAACCGAAGCCAAGTAATTTGAAACGGAATTAGTTTTTCGTAAGAAGATGATTGAAAAAAATAGTTGTAAGCCGTGAGCCATGCAAGAACTGTAGCAATACCCATACTCCCGGTTGCCAGCCAACCGGCCAGCCGATGTGAAAGTTTGTTACTCAACAATCCATTCAAAACAAACACGGTAAGCGGAAGTATCAGAATGAATATGGTAACAGAATAACTCATGGTCAGTATTTCATATTATCAACCTTCTCCACATCAATGGAGCGAATATTTCTGTACAGATTGATGAATATAGCAATGGCTACGGCTGCTTCGGCCGCTGCTATGGCGATAATAAACAAGGCAAAGAAATGACCTTCTATTTGGTCAGGATATAAGTACCGGTCGAAAATCACAAAGTTGATATTCACTGCGTTCAACATGAGTTCAACACCAATTAACATGGTCACCAGGTTGCGCCTGGTAAGAAAGCCGTAGGCGCCAATAAAAAACATGGTTGACGTAACCATCAAAACATGTGATATGGGTACATGTTCCATCATGATTTTGTTGCGTTACGTTTTGCGATAACAATAGCACCAATCATAGCCGCCAGCAATAAAATACTGATTACCTCGAATGGAAGCACATAACCACCTGCCTGGTAACCCAGCAAGCGTTCACCAATAACACTCACAGTTGCTTCGGCTGAAGGCTTGGTACCTAAAACAAATTCGTGATTGGTTAATATAAATAGCGTAAGCACCAACCCTCCTAATGCAAGCGTTGCTGTAATAAATACTTTGCCCCAGGTCGGCTTTTCAAGTTTCTCATTAATGTGGGTAGTTAACAATACGGAGAAAATGATCAGTACTACAATACCACCAGCATATACGATAAGCTGTACGGCTGCTAAAAACTGGTAGTCGACCATAAAATACAAGGCAGCTGTTCCGGCCAATGCAAAGAGCAGGTATATAGCAGCCCTAAGAATTCTACGGCTGGTAACGGCCAGCAGGGAGAAGAGGATCATCACTCCTGAAATTGTGTAAAATATGATTGCGCTCGTTGCCATTATTTGATGCCGTCCATAATTTTAGAACCAGGATTATTCAAAACTTTGGTCAGCTTTGACCGATCAAAAACTGCATGCTCAAACGTATTGGCCATTACAATGGCATCGGTAGGGCAGGCGGGTATGCACAAACCGCACATAGTGCACATTTGCAAATGATACACAAACGTGTCGAGTGCCTTTACCTTTCGTCCGTCTACATCCACGCGTTTATGGATAATTTCAATGGTTCCGTTTGGGCAGGCTACTTCACATGCAGAACAGCCCGTGCATTTATGTTCATTATTTTCATTGTGCAACAGCACTACTTCACCCCGAAAGCGCTCAAACATCTTAAGTGTCTCACGATTTTCAGGATATTGCTGGGTGATGATTTCTTTCGGATGGGTAAAGTAATGACCTGTCACCCTAAGCCCGGTAACGAGTGACTTCAGTCCGAAGAAGATTTCCTTAAAGTAGTTTACTATACTTTTCATTTTTATATCAATCAAGCTACCGGCTTTTAGTTGCGAGCAGGTGGAAGCTGGCAACTAAAAGCTCGTGGCTAAAAATGCCAACCCATCAAACTTAAAAATGCCATCAGCACAATGTTCATCAGATTTATCGGCAGTAAATATTTCCATTCCAATGTCAATAACTGATCAATGCGTAACCGTGGAAACGTCCACCGAAACCACATCATTAGAAAAATCATAAAACCAACTTTGCCAAAGAACCACACTATCGGAGGAATAAAATCCATCACGGCATTAAACCCTTCCCATGTTCCGATGTGAAAGGGCATCCAGCCTCCCAGGAAGACAGTTGCTCCAATACCCGCCACAATAAACATGTTGGCAAACTCAGCCAGAAAGAAAAAGGCGAATTTCAATCCGGAATACTCGGTATGAAATCCTGCTGTTAATTCAGATTCTGCTTCTGCCAAATCAAATGGTCCGCGGTTGGTTTCTGCAGTGCTGGCGATCAGAAAAATCAGGAAGGCAATCATAGCCGGAATATGACCTTTAAAAATCCACCAGCCATCGGCCTGCGATTCTACTATGACACTCAGTTGCAAGCTTCCGGTAAGTACCACTATGGTAAGGAGTGACAGCGCTACCGAAAGTTCATAGCTGATAATCTGAGCACCTGAACGCATAGCACCAATCAGTGAATATTTATTGTTGGATGACCAGCCGGCTAATAAAATTCCAATTACACCCAATGATGAAACTGCAGCTATATATAAAATACCAATATCAAAATCGATAGCGTGTAAACCTTTGGCAAACGGTAGGGCGGCAATGGCCATAAAGGCTGCGATCATGATAACAAAGGGCGCAAGGTTGAAGAGAAAACGATCAGCATCTTTATTGATCAGGGGTTCTTTTAATAGTAGTTTGACCACATCGGCCAGCGTCTGTGCAGTCCCCCATTTGCCCACCCGCATCGGACCAAGACGTTGTTGAATCACAGCACTTACTTTTCGTTCGGCATACACTAACACCAATCCTAAAACGGCAAAGAGTAGCATGAAGGCAACGCCTACCATGACCATTTCAAGTATCACCACCGTACCCGGCTCAAATCGCTCCGATAATCCTTTATGGATGGCGTGAGTGAGATAGGAAAAGTCGTAGAGCCACTTCATGTTATCGGTCTATATCGGGTATTACTAAATCTAATGTTGACATAATGGCAACGAGGTCAGCAATTTTACAGCCCTGTGCCATGTGGTTAAGGGCCGACAGGTTACTGAAGCCCGGTGAACGAAACTTTAAACGGTACGGACTTTTTTGTCCTTCGCTTATGATGTACACACCAAATTCACCCCGCGCAGTTTCAACTTTCTGGTAAAACTCTCCTTTGGGTAATTTGATTACTGCCTTGGTAGGGGCTTTGTATGGTCCTTCCGGAATGTTGTCGATCAGTTGTTCAATAATAGAAAGTGACTCCCACATTTCATCAATGCGACATTGGTAACGGGCATAGCAATCTCCCTCGGTGCGAAGTATTTCCTTGAATTCAACCTTATTGTAAGCGCTGTAGGGATGATGCTTTCGTACATCGCATGAAAATCCGGAGGCGCGCCCAGTTGGTCCTGTAACACCAAAAGAAATGGCATCTTCTTTTGACAGGTTACCAATGCCCAACGTCCGTTCTCTGAAAATCACGTTATTGGAAAGCAGGTCATCATATTCAGGTAATTTCTTTTTAAAGTACGTGATGAAATCTTTGGTGCGCTTTTGAAAATTCGGATGGATATCAAACATCAATCCACCAGGAATATTGTAATTCATGGTGAGTCGTGCGCCACAGGTTTCTTCGAAAATATCCGTTATTAATTCGCGATCGCGGAAGCCGTATAGAAAAGTTGTGATGGCCCCTAAGTCCATGCCCATTACGCCCCACCAAAGTTGGTGCGATGATAGTCGTGTAAGTTCACCAATAATGGTGCGGATAACTTTTACCCGTTCGGGCACTTCCAGTTGCAGACCCATTTCTACACCAAGACAAACCGCTTCATTGTTGATGTGGCAAGAAAGGTAATCCATCCGGTCGGTGAGGTGCACGATTTGCTGGTAGCTGTCGTGTTCACACATTTTTTCTATTGAGCGATGGATGTACCCGATATGGGGCTCCACTTTGCGAATGATTTCCCCATCGAGTGAAAGCACCAGGCGCAATACTCCGTGCGTAGACGGATGTTGAGGCCCCATATTGATGAAGTACTCTTCTGATTCCAGCTCTTTGTAAACGGTTTCTTCCATTTAGTAGGCAATCATATTTACAGGGTCATCATAATCTTTTCGCATGGGGTAACCCACCCAATCATCAGTCAGTAGTAACCTTCTCAGGTCGGGATGATTTTTGAAAACAATCCCATATAAATCAAATATTTCGCGCTCATGAAATTCGGCTGTCCGCCAGAGTTTACAGACTGTTTCTATCTCCGGTTTTTCCCGCGAACTTATCTTGCCCTTTACCACCACCATATGATTGAAGGTGGTAGACTTTAAATGATAGACTACTTCCATGTGCTGTGGCCAGTCAACACCGGTTACGCAGAAGAGATAGTCGAAAGAAGTTTGCGGATTGGATTTGAGTTCGGAGAGGAGGGTGTAAGCTTTTTCAGCAGGAACAACAACTTGTAAGTATTGAGTACCTTGAGCTAGTTCAGCTTCAGGTACTCGTTGCAGAATGAATTCTTTTAACGCTTCGTTATCCATTTAGTATCCGTTACCTCCCCTCTCCTTTTTAGGAGAGGGGAGGGGGGTGAGGTTAAACAAAATCCTTCATCGGGTCGCGGGGCTCGGCCAGCGATTCTCCTTTAATTTTTTTCTGTAGTTGCATGATGCCATACAACAAAGCTTCCGGTCGTGGTGGGCAGCCGGGCACGTATACATCCACCGGAATAATATGATCAGCACCTTTTACCACCGAATAGGTATTATAATAGAATGGCCCACCAGAGGTTGCACAGGCTCCCATAGCGATTACATATTTCGGATCGGCCATCTGATCATAAAGTCTTTTTAGTACCGGTGCCATTTTATTTACGATAGTTCCGGCAATAACAATTAAGTCGGCCTGGCGTGGCGTGGCGCGTGCTACCTCGGTTCCAAACCGTGACCAGTCATGTCTGCTGGCACCGGTTGCCATCATTTCAATGGCGCAACAACTGGTGCCGAATACCAAGGGCCAAAGTGAATTTGCCCTGGACCAGTTCACAACACTGTCTATGGAAGTAATCACGATGTTACTTCCCGGGCCACGCACAACTTCTCCGGGAAACTCTTTGAGAAGTTCCTGGTGTTTCTGTGGGTCTATGGTGTTTTGGTTTACTCCCATTTCAATGCTTTCTTTTTCCAGGCATATAACAACCCAAGGCCAAGAATGATCAGGAAAATTAAAATTTCAATAAATGCTGAGAGTCCGACTTTTTTCATAACCACGGCCCATGGAAAGATAAATACAGTCTCTACATCGAAAATGAGAAAGAGGATGGCAAACAAGTAATAGCCAACCCGAAACTGAATCCACGAAGTGCCTTGAGTAGGCACCCCGCATTCGTAGGGTTCAGCTTTTTGAAGATTGCTTGATTTGGGCGCAAGCAAGTTGGATGCGAGTATTCCCGCACCAACCATAACTACACCACCCAGAAAAAAAATAATTAAGGCTTCGCTGCTCATGCTTACTTGATTTCCCAGGTTTCACCACTCTTCAATAAATCATCGACTGAATGGTATTTAGCGTTTTCAGTTATTTTTTCGCGCTCTTCAGCGATTGCTTCATCATAGGTTTTAGCCCGTACTTCACGGATTACACCCAACGCCATCGGGAAGTGTGGCGGGGCCATGCGTGCAAGCATCAGGTGAAGTGCAGGATCTTCATTGTTGGCATCATGCACCAGTATATCCTTTTCGGTGATACCATTTTCGCTCAACGTCACCACTTCTAGTTTTAATCCGTTTAAACGGATGCCTTTTTTGTTGTCTTTGCCAAATAATAATGGCTGACCATGTTTTACATGCAACTGGAAGTCATCACGATTTTGCTTGGCCGTTACACCGGCATGTGCATCATCGTTAAAGATGACACAATTTTGCAATACTTCAACCAATGATGTGCCTATGTGTTTTGCGGCATGCACAAAAATTTCGGTCATTAATTTTGGATTGGTATCAATCGTACGGGCATAAAATGTTCCTTGCGCACCAATCACCAGTTCAGCGGCATGGAAAGGTCTTTCAACCGATCCATAAGGAGTAGATTTTGTAACCAATCCGGTGGGAGAGGTGGGGGAGTATTGCCCTTTCGTTAATCCGTAGATTTCATTATTAAACAGAAGAATGTTGATATCAATATTTCTGCGCAAAGCATGGATGAAATGATTGCCACCAATAGCTAACGCATCACCATCGCCCTGTACTTCCCAAACACTTAGTTTAGGATTGGCAAGTTTAACACCCGTTGCCACTGCTGGTCCGCGACCATGAATGGTATGAAAGCCATAGGTATTCATGTAATAAGGAAACCGGGCTGCACACCCGATGCCTGAAACGAAAACAAAATTTTCACGAGGTATTCCCAGTTGGGGCAATGCATTGGTCATGGCCGATAAAATAGAGTAATCTCCACATCCCGGACACCACCGTACTAACTGGTCGCTTTCAAAATCCTTTTTGGTATAAGCTTTTGGTATATCGGCAAGGGCTTCCATAGATCAATCTTTTAGGTGTTCAATAAAAACTTCTTTCAGTTCAGTAACAAGAAAAGGCTGTCCCTGGATTTTTGAATATGATAAAATATTCATACCAGGGAATTTACTTCGTAACAAAGAAGCAAACTGGCCCATGTTTAATTCGCACACTACTATTTTGTTATATTTTTCAAAAATAGCTTTTGTGTTTTTAGGTAACGGATTAATATAGTTGAAGTGAACAAAATCAACTTTTTTATTGGCATGCTGAAGTTCGGTAACCGCTGTTCGCAAACCACCGAATGTTCCGCCCCAACCCACCACTAGTAATTTGCCATCACCGTTGCCTTGTACTTCCAGGTCAGGAATATAGTTGGCCACCCGCTCAACTTTTTCGGCACGGGTGCGTACCATTTTTTCGTGGTTCGTTGGGTCGTAAGAAACATTTCCTGTTTTCTCCTGTTTCTCCAAACCGCCAATGCGGTGCTCAAAACCAGGTGTGCCAGGCACGGCCCAACCCCGGGCAAGCTTTTCCGTATCGCGTTCATAAGGGTAATACACACCATTGCTTTTCTTTGCTTCCTCTAAGTTGATGGGAGGCATATCGGCAGTCTTTGGGAATTTCCATGGCTCTGATCCGTTTGCCAGATAGCCATCGGTAAGCAAAATAACCGGAGTCATATGTTCCATGGCAATTTTGGCAGCCATATAAGCAAATTCAAAACAGTTAGCAGGTGTACTCGCGGCAAGCACAACGGCTGGGCTTTCGCTATTTCTGCCAAACACGGCAATGTTAATATCGGCCTGTTCTGTTTTTGTTGGAAGTCCTGTGGATGGACCACCGCGTTGAACATCGACAACCACCAGCGGAATTTCGGCCATAATAGCGAGACCAATTGCCTCACCTTTTAAGGCAATACCTGGTCCGGATGAAGTTGTTACTCCGAGTTGACCGGCATAACTGGCTCCAATGGCAGAACATACTGCGGCAATTTCGTCTTCGGCCTGCATAGTAATAACGCCTAAATTTTTATGGCGCGATAGTTCGTGAAGAATATCTGAAGCTGGGGTAATGGGATAAGACCCTAAGAAAAGTTTTTTACGCGCTCTTTCAGCTGCAGCCATCAAACCCCACGCAGTGGCTGTGTTGCCAGAGATGTGGCGATAGACTCCCTTTTCAATGATAGCAGGCGGTATTTTGTACATTGAAGGAAGTGCTTCAATGGTTTCGGCATAATGAAAGCCAGCGTTTAGTGCGCGCTTATTTCCTTCGGCCAAAGCCGGAGTTTTTTTGAATTTTGAGTCAATGTATTTCTCTGTTTCTTTTAGGGAGCGATCGAAAAGCCAGTACATCATACCCAATGCAAACATGTTCTTTGAGCGCATGATGCTTTTATTGTCGAGTTGAAGTCCCTCCAATGCAGTTTTAGTAAGTGAAGAAATGGGAGCTTCTACTACATTGTAGTCAGCTAATGTTCCATCCTCTAAAGGATTTGATGCAAAGCCTGCCTTTTCAATGTTGCGGTCAACAAATGCATCGAGATCAACAATAACATTACCACCTTTTCGGGCAAACTGTAAATTTGATTTCAACGCAGCCGGATTCATGGCCACCAAAACATCGGCCTGGTCACCCGGAGTATAAATATCAATTTTCCCAATCTGTACCTGGAATCCGGAAACACCTTCTACAGTTCCTTGTGGAGCCCGTATTTCGGCCGGAAAATCCGGAAACGTTGCGAGGTCGTTGCCCCATAAAGCTG
Organism: Flammeovirgaceae bacterium UBA2366; assembly: GCA_002344065.1. Taxonomy (GTDB): domain Bacteria; phylum Bacteroidota; class Bacteroidia; order Cytophagales; family Cyclobacteriaceae; genus UBA2336. The sequence goes on along the minus strand of DDTK01000008.1, from coordinate 9,582 downwards.
ATGTAAAACTGAATTGCGAACCGGTAAGCTGCATTCCGTCCCCGGAATCGCCTGCAAACCGGATAACCACTTTTTCAAGCTCTGTTGTTGTTTTTTTGCCGTTTACCAATGTCTCACTCATGGCTAAAATTTTTCGTCTGTTAAGTTACATTACCCCACCCATATAAACTACCGTAACCCCTAAAATTGGGCTAGTATAAATTTATTCCTTACCTTCAAACATGACATTTATCACTCAATAACAAAAAATACCTCACTATGCCTTATACTATTTGCGAACCCTGTGTAAGTACATGCGATACTGCGTGTGTGGATGTTTGTCCGGTAGATTGTATTCATGGACCGATTAGTCAGGATGGAAGCGGGTCAGAAGTCAAGGAGCCTGGCTTTGAAAAGGAAGGAAAGCAACTCTACATTAATCCGGAGGTTTGTATTGATTGCGATGCCTGCGTACCGGCCTGTCCGGTGGAGGCTATTTTTGAAGAAAGTCAGGTGCCTGAACAATGGAAGGGCTACATCGCTAAAAATTATGAATTCTTTGGTGTTCAACCACCTGCCTGATCGAAATCAGTAAATAAGTTTCGAATGTCCTGTACTTTTATACCAGGACATTTTTGTTTAGGAGTATCCGTTTCATTCTATCTAATTGAACAGAACATTACAACATTAACACCTCACCTTCCCCTCTCCTGCAGGAGAGGGGTGTCCGAGGTACGAGGACGGGGTGAGGTTTTCAATGAGGACCTCAAACAGATATTCAGATTTTATTTGTGCCTTTTATGATCAAAATTCTGAGCGCTAAGCAAATTAAAGAACTTGATGCTTACACCATCGCAAATGAACCGATTGCCTCTGTTGATTTAATGGAGCGTGCCTGTCGGGCATTTTGTTCGTGGTTTACTGATCGGTTTGACACCAGCCATACCATTGGTGTAGTATGTGGAACGGGCAACAATGGGGGTGATGGGCTGGGCATTGCCCGCATGCTCCACGCCTGGGATTTTCCAGTAAAGGTTTGGGTGATAAAAGGAGTTGCGACAGCGTCTGATGATTTTAAGATTAATCTGAATCGACTGAAAACAGATGTAACCTATATTGAAAATACTTTTGAACAGGAAATTTTTTCAGAATGTGATGTATTGATTGATGCCATCTTTGGTACAGGATTAACGAGGCCCACAGACGGTTTGTACGCAGTGGTTATTAATACCATTAATGAAACAAAAGCAATTCGCATTGCTGTTGATATTCCCTCCGGGTTGTTGGCGGATGCGCCATCTTCAGGAACAATTGTAAAAGCGGATTACACTTTATCTTTTCAATTACCTAAGGTTGCTTTCTTTTTTGCCGATAGCTACCCCTATGTTGGAGAGTGGATTACCGTTGATATAGGATTAAGCAAGTCCGGTATTCAGAAAGCAGACGCCAATATTTTTTTGCTTACTAAAAAGAGCGTGAGCCGTTTGCTTAAACCGCAGAAGAAATTTGATCATAAGGGAACGCGGGGTCACGCCTTACTCATTGCCGGCAGTTATGGAAAAATGGGTGCTGCTGTTTTGGCTTCACATAGTGCGTTGCGAGCTGGTGTTGGATTGTTAACCACACATGTGCCCGAATGCGGGTATTCCATTCTGCAAACGGCTGTACCTGAAGCGATGGCAAGTGTAGATGAATCAATAAAATTTATAGCGGGTTATCCGGATCTGACGTCTTTTAATGCTGTTGGCATTGGCCCGGGTATTGGTAAACATGAAGCCACCGTTAAAGCAATGGGTCATCTGCTAAAGCAAGTTAACGTCCCGATTGTTTTGGATGCTGATGCAATAAATTGTTTGGGCGAACACCGTGAGCTATTGGAACTGCTACCAACGGGCAGCATTTTAACGCCTCATCCTAAAGAGTTTGAAAGAGTGGCTGGCAAGTGGAATAATGATTTTGAGCGCCTGGTCCTGCAAAAGGAATTTTCAAAAACTTATCAGGTGATTGTTGTTCTTAAGGGGGCACACACTGCCATTTCATGTCCGGATGGAAAAGTATTTTTTAATAATACCGGTAATCCGGGGATGGCTACTGCTGGAAGTGGGGACGTGCTTACCGGAATACTCACCTCTTTACTGGCGCAAGGATATCCTTCATTAGAAGCTGCGCAACTTGGGGTTTGGTTACACGGATTGGCCGGAGACGAAGCCAGAAGAAAGCTGGGCTCCCGCTGCATGATAGCCTCAGATATCATTGACTATTTACCTGTGGCAGCTGAAAAATTAGCCTGATTTCGAAATTCATTTAAACCTTTTTCGCCTTTTATGCATCTAAAGGGCAATCCGGGCCAACTTTTGGTGTGGATTTTGCGTAAATTAACCATATGAAAGCCCTTTTAACCTTAACCATCATTACCATTAGCTTGTTTTCAAGCCTTATGGCGTTTGGCCAGGAAAGTGCTCTTCAGACTGAAAGAACTTCCTTTGGAAAGTCCATTTCCCTATATCCAAATCCAGCCGTTGAATACGTTGAGGTTAATCTGGATCAACTTCATGCTAATAAAGTGAGGCTCACCCTGTACAATATTATTGGTAATGAGATACAGGCAGAGACTGAAGTTATAGATGACCATAAAATCAGGGTTCGTGTTAAGGATTTCGCTTCTGGGTATTACCTGTTAGCCCTGCGCGATGATGAAACAAAATTTAAGGGAACCTATAAGTTTTTAAAGCGCTGAGCATAGGGCTTTTGCTTTTGCTACAAATCGAGCTATCTCCTCTTCCCGCGTATCAAACGAACACATTAAACGACACTCATCAGTACGGTCGTTCCATACATAAAAATAGAGTTCTTTTTGAAGGTCTTCAATTATCGCCTTAGGCATAATAGCGAACACACCGTTGCCATCAACAGCCTGTGTGATTTTGATTTGAGGAATTTGGCGTAGGCTATGCTCCAGTTTTTTGGCCATAGCATTAGCGTGTGTGGCATTTCGTTTCCAAAGGTCATTTGATAAGAGTGCTTCAAACTGCGCACTGATAAAGCGCATTTTCGAATGAAGCTGCATACCTTGTTTTCGGATGTAGGGAAAGTTTTGTGTAAGCGCCTGATTAAAAAAGATAACCGCCTCACCGAACATCATACCATTTTTTGCTCCACCGAAGGAAAGAACATCTACACCGGCATCTTTGGTAAACGCACTGAAATCCTTTTTAAGACTAACAGCCGCATTACTGATCCGTGCGCCATCCATGTGCAGGTATAGGTTGTATTTTTTAGCTACTGCTGAAAGCGCTTTGATTTCCTCTACAGAATATACCGTGCTGTATTCCGTTGATTGGGATATGGAAATTACCTTGGCTTGCGGATGATGCTGATCTCCTAACCGTTGAATTTTCTGTTCAACCTGGTCAGGGTAGATTTTACCATCAGTTGTTGGTATTCCGATTAGTTTACAGCCAGTGAATTTTTCAGGTGCGGTGGATTCATCTACATTGATATGCGCGAGTTCTGAACAGATAATGGAATGAAAGGATTGTGTCAAAGCACTTAAGCCGAGCACATTTGCTCCTGTACCATTATAAACAAAAAAAACTTCGATGTCATGACCAAAGAAATCTTTGAATTTACCGATGGTGCGTTCTGTGATGTTATCCGAACCATATGAACCCATATGTTCTAGATTAGCGCGGTTAAGCGCCTCCATTACTTCAGGATGAATCCCCGAATAATTGTCGCTTGCAAATGATTTCATCTGGCAGGTAAAAAGTTGAAGCGTAACACGGTATAATTTTTTCTAGTCATCAAAAGTAATATTCACCACACTGTCATAATTCAAACCCAGCAGTTCTGAAGCGTTTCCTTTGTAGATACCAATCTCCAGCAAGCCGGAACCGTTAAATAGAATAAAGCATTCACCTTCTTCCGCCTGATTGTAAAGCGTGTGAATCTTCCTGAATTTTTCACCGCCAAATTGTATGGTATAGTTTTTTCCCTTACTCAGTATATCAAACGCCTCCTGTGTGATATTGGTGATGAGGTTACCGAAATTATCTACTCGCAAAACATGACCGGTTATTTGCTTTTTAGTGGCTTTCATCTGCCGGTCGATCATTTTTTTAAAGGTCGGAATGGGTTTACCCAATGATGTGATGTTTACGCCACTGGCCAGTTTGGCTGCGGCTGCGGCAAAAATGTCTTTCTCCGGAAAAGTAGTGTTAGTATTTGGGATAAGATTTAGTTCCACCAGTTTTTGATGGGGTTTTTCGGTAATTAAACCAAACAATCCGTTATCGGCTCCAACAAAATAGTGATCCTCAACCTGTAGCGCAATCGCAGCATCTTCACGATTGCCGGTGGCATGAATGCCCACCAGGTGAACTGTACCTTTCGGGAATTCTCTGAATACCCCCCGAAGAACAAAGGCAGCGTGGGCCAGGTCGCACGGTTGAATACGGTGGGTAATGTCAATAATATTCAGGCCGGGATTGGTGGATAGTATTTTTGCCTTAATGGCCGCCACGTAATGGTCGCTATCTCCGGAATCTGTCAGCAGGGTAATGATGGCCATGTATTGATGCTCCCCGTGTTCTTTTGTATGTTTACGGCAACAAAATAAACACTTTTAACGCACATTTTCAGCGACTCTAAAACGCATACCTGGTTGATAGAAAAAATCATTACCCTCGAAAATGTTTCCCTGGTGGATTTCCTCGGAATTGAAAATAAGAACATTGCCGAACTGGCAGCTGCCTTTCCTAAAAGCAGAATAGTAGCTCGTGGTAACCAGCTTATGGTAAAGGGAAGCACGGATGAAATCGTTCAGATTGATGACATCGTACAATCCTTATTGGATCACTTCCATCGCTTTGGCCGCATAACGGAAGAGAATGTTCTTAATTATATTTCACGCGAGAAGGAAATCACTCGTGGAGAAGCTTCAGGTGAGGATTTAATTCTGCACGGCACCAAGGGCACCCCCATAAAAGCGAAAACACCTAATCAGCAAAAGCTGGTGCAATTGGTGAAAGAAAATGATTTGGTATTTGCACTGGGGCCTGCCGGTACCGGCAAAACCTATATATCGGTTGCACTGGCTGTTCGAGCCCTCAAAAACAAACAGGTAAAAAAAATTATCATTACCCGACCGGCCGTTGAAGCAGGGGAGAACCTGGGTTTTCTGCCCGGTGATTTAAAGGAAAAAATTGACCCATACCTGCGTCCTATATATGACGGACTAAATGATATGATTCCTTTTGAAAAGCTCCAGTATTATATGGAACGTGAAATTATTGAAATAGCACCGTTGGCGTTTATGCGTGGCCGCACCCTTCATAATGCATTTATTCTGTTGGATGAAGCGCAAAACACAACGCCAATGCAAATGAAGATGGTGCTTACCCGGATGGGTCCTGACTCGAAAATGATTGTTACCGGTGATGTTTCCCAGGTTGATTTACCAAGAAAGCAAAGTTCGGGGCTGCATGAGGCGGTTAATATCCTGAAAGGTGTTAAGGGAATAGGCGTTATTGAACTTTCAGAGAAAGATGTGATCAGGCATAAACTGGTACGCGATATTATTGACGCATACGCTAAGAAAGAAAATAACCCTTAATGAAATAGATTAGGTATGCCCATACCCGAAGGAGAAGGTTCTTTTCCTTATCTTCATTCATGTTTTTCTGGACACCCTACACATTCGTCCGAATTGTATCCTTTTTTATTGCCGGTATTTTGCTAGGCATCTACCAGCCAGATTTTTTACCTGAACATTTTGCTTTACCAGCATTGGTTGGATCGGTAGTACTTTATTTTTTCCTGAGTTGGAAACTGACCAGTGACTTCAAACCATTTGGGACAGGATTGGTTGGATTACTTGCAATATTCTTAGCCGGGTATGTTAACACGATGTTCAACACTGATTCGCGTAGACCTGATCACCTTAATCATGTTGTTGAATCAGTTGAAAAATATAGCGTGGTCATTACCGGCTATGCCGAAGAAAAGGAAAAATCATGGAAAGTGGAGGGTGTAATTCAGCAATATCATAACGGGGCTGAATGGAAGAATGGTTATGCCAAAGTGTTGCTTTATCTCTCCCGTAAGGATTTTGAAAAACCATTTTCTTATGGCGATAGACTTTTAATCAACGGGTCTCCGCAGGAATTACAAGGTCCGGCCAACCCCGGTGAATTCAATTACAAACGATTCCTCACGTTCAGAAAAATTTATCATCAACATTTTTTGCGGAGTAGTCAGGTTCATTATATAGAAAATACTCCACCAAGCATTATTGTAGCATATTCATTTCATGTGCGCAGGTGGGCAGAAAACGTAATCAGTAAACATATTACCGGTGAGCAAGAACGTTCGGTAGCTGCAGCCTTGATTTTAGGGGTGAAGGATGGTTTGGATAATGATCTGGTTCAGGCATATGCTTCATCGGGTGCTATGCATGTGCTGGCGGTTTCGGGTTTGCATGTGGGTATTATCTACCTCATTCTATCGTTCGTATTAAAACCCTTGCATAAGTGGCGTTATGGGAAATGGGTGTTGGCGGTTATTAGCATTTTCGTACTATGGTCGTATGCTTTTGTTACCGGGTTATCACCCTCAGTACTTCGTGCCGTTACCATGTTCTCGGTTATTGCCATATCCAGGCCATTGAACTATCGCACCAATATTTATAATACCTTGGCTGTAGCGGCTTTTATTTTGCTGGTTTGGGAGCCTTTCCTGATCATGTCAGTAGGCTTTCAGTTATCCTTTTTGGCGGTTATAGGAATTGTTTACATCCAGCCTAAACTTTACTGGCTGTGGCAACCTCCAAACTTTTTCTTTGATAAAGTCTGGCAAATAACCTGCGTTTCTATAGCGGCACAAATGGCAACCTGTTCATTAGGACTTTTGTATTTTCATCAGTTCCCGCTTTATTTTCTGTTCTCTAATCTGTTTGTAATACCGGGTGCCTTTATATCACTTCTGCTTGGTGTGCTATTGTTGGTGGTGAGTGGCGTTGAACCAGTAGCTTTAGTAGTAGGCTCAGTACTCGAATTTATTCTCTGGCTTTTGAACTACCTGGTATTTTCGGTAGAGCAATTACCGTATAGCCTGATCAATAATATTTATATCACCACTTTTCAAAGTTGGTTATTGATGGGAATACTGGTTTCGGCTTTGTTGTTGCTTCAATACCGTAGGTTTGCTTTTGTCATGGCGTTATTTTTTAGTGGATTTACCTTTGGTCTTGTGCATTGGTATCATTATCGGGAAGATGTAAATCATGAGAAGTTTGTGGTTTACCGCGTGGCCGGGCAATGCGCGATGGAGTGGATGACAAACGGTCAGTCTTTTTTTATTGCCGACTCCACATTAATGAGCGATCGTGATAGAATGCGGTTCCATATCCGGCCTAACCGGTTAATCAGCGGTGTCCATCGGGTACATACCAATGAAATACCCTTTATGAGTCAACAGGATGGTGCACGGTTATTTGCCTGGAAGAACCAACTGATACTTCAGATTATAACAGATAATTTTTTCTTTCCTGAAGGAATGGAAGTTGATTATATTGTGCTCAGTGGAAACAGTATTCAGGATATTAGTAAACTAACTCAACTTACCTGTAAACAATTTATTATCGACAGCAGTAACTCAATATTTACCGCTACTAAAATTATGAAGCAAGCCGAGGAATTCAACTTACCTGTTTATTCAGTATTGCATCAGGGAGCTTTTATAACCAAACTTTAACCAGATCATGGTCGATTATACTGTACAAGAACGCATTGCCATCATTACACTCAATCGTCCGGAGAAACGCAACGCATTAAGTCATGAACTAATCGCTGCATTGAAGCAATCTCTCGATAAGGCCGAAAAGGATGATCATGTAAAAGCCATTATTCTTCGTGCCAATGGAGAGGCTTTCTGTGCCGGAGCGGACCTGACATATCTGCAACAGTTGCAGAATTTCTCGTATGACGAAAACCTCAATGACTCAAATCACCTGAAGGAGCTCTTTGTAAAGATTTATCAAAATCCCAAAGTTGTAATTGCCCAGGTACAAGGCCATGCCTTGGCGGGTGGGTGTGGATTAGCCACTGTTTGTGATTGGGTGTTTGCCGTACCGGAAGCAAAATTTGGTTATACCGAAGTCAAGATTGGTTTTATTCCAGCACTGGTTTCTGTTTTTGTTTTACGAAAAATTGGTGAGGGTGCTGCTCGTGAACTTTTGCTGGGAGGCGAACTGATTTCTGCTGAACGGGCATTAGCAATCGGTTTGATCAATCGGGTAGTGGCTCCTGAAGGTCTTGAAAAAGAAGTTTGGAATTTCACTACCCGGCTAATTGCGACAAATTCAGCCGCCAGTATGGCGCTTACGAAAAAGCTGATAGCTGATACAGGCGGTAAATCAATTGAAGATGCGCTTCAACTTGCTGCTTCGTTGAATGCACATGCCCGCAGCACTGAGGATTGCAAAAGGGGCATTGCCGCTTTCCTGAACAAGGAAAAAATTATCTGGTAAGTGTAAGGAATTAAGAAAATAGTACACTGATCTTACCTCATTCAGGTTTTGGAGTATTCATTTGTGTAACTCTGTATTCTAAATCTGATCGCATATGAAAATCAAGCTAATTTTTTCTGTGTTGTATTTAGTGAGCAACGTATTGCTGGCACAAGGTTATGTGGGTGATACCTGGGCACAGGTAAAGGCTTCGGGTAAAGGAACCATTTCTTTTGCCTATGTAGAAACACCCAGTTTTGTTTATAAGGATGATGCCGATAAGCTCACTGGAATTTGTGTAGATATTACTACTGATTTTATTCAATGGGTAAATAAATCCAAGGGCGTTACTCTTCAGTCAAAATATGTCGGTGATGGTACAAACTTCAAAGGTATGTACGATAAAGTAAAAGTTTCAACAGGCGGGGTTTTTGGATTAGGAAACATCACCATTACCGATGAACGTAAGCGCGAAGTAAAATTCAGTCCGCCCCTTATTACCAACTTTGCTATTCTCATCACACAAAATAATGTTCCAACCCTGACTAAGCTGGAGGATATTTCAACAACGTTCTCCAAACTGACGGCTTATACAGCCAAAGGAACACTGAATGAAAAACGAATTTTAGAATTGAAAAAATATTACCCAGCCATGAAAGTGGTCACGCTGGATACCAGTCCCGAAGTGTATCAGAAGATTTTTAGCGATCCCAATGCATTCTCTTATCTCGATCTCGCTTTTTACCTTAAAGCAGTGAGCGAACGCAAATCGGTAAAGCGACATCCGGTTGGTGATAAGGCAGCTGAGCAATTTGGTTTTATTATGCCGATGAACAGCGACTGGTCGCCTTTGCTGGAAGAATTTTTTAAAGCTGATGGTGGATACACCAATTCTCAACAGTATAAAAGTATTTTACAGAAACACCTTGGAGAAACCGGTGTGAAACTGCTGCAATCAGCCAGCAAGTAGATTCTGAAGATTTTTTACTATCGATTAAAAGCGGACCAACCGGCCCGCTTTTTCTTTTAATGATAGTCTGCAAAGATACGTAACGGTCATGCCGGCCGTTGAGCCTGCCTACCGGCCTTTAGATTTG
>DDTK01000012.1:509139-510261 GCA_002344065.1 Flammeovirgaceae bacterium UBA2366 | reverse complement strand
AGTCTTAGAATACAGGCAGGCTCGCAATGACGTAGTTTATAAAATTAAATCGTCATTGCGAGGAACATTGACGGGGCTTAATCAACTATGCGAATCGTTTTGTGACGAATATTTCCGTCATTGCGAGGAACGTAAATGAGTTAATCCATTACACAAATAGTTCTGTGACGAAGCAATCCCACATTGCATAGTTAAAACTAACCGTAAAGTTTGGGATTGCTTCATTCCATCACAAATCTCGACTGTCCGTTCCTGCCTGCTGCAGGCAGGCGCCATGACGTAGTCTATAAAATTAAATCGTCATTGCGAGGAACATTGACGGGGCTTAATCAACTATGCGAATCGTTCTGTGACGAAGCAATCCCTCACTGCATAGTGAGAACTAAATGTAAAGTTTGGGATTGCTTCGCCCCATCACACATCCCGCCCTTCCGCCTGCCTACCGCAGGCAGGCTCGCAATGACGTGTTGGTATCTATTCGTCCTTGTGAGGAATCAGGGAAGGGAAGAGCGTAAGGATGACGAAGCAATCTCACACCCTTATTGAGGACTAAACATAAAGTTTTAGGATTGCTTCGGTCGGCCATGCCTGAGGCAGGCAGGCCTCCCCTCGCAATGACGTATGAATTTTTTACGTCACATTGACTACCAGTTCTTAATGTCCTCAAACAAATCCCTCCACTCTGGATTCATACCACGGATCAACTCATCCTTTTTCTTTCGCGATCCTCCCTTAATCTGCTTCTCTCGATCAATAGCTTCTTCGATAGACGGGAACACTTCATAGTACACCAGCTTTTTCGCACTATACCGCGAAGTAAAGCTGTTAGGGTATTGTCCTTCCTTGTGTTCCATAACCCGACTTAACAAATCGGAGGTTACTCCGGTATATAACACCGTGTTTCCCTTGTTAGCCATTATATAAATACAACCTCCTTTCTGCATTTTTCAATTTAATATATTTCCGTCATTGCGCCTGTCCCGATCGAGGCATCGGGGAGGAACGTAAATGAGTTAATCCATTACACAAATAGTTCTGTGACGAAGCAATCCCACACTAAATAGTGAGAACTAACCGTAAAGTTTGGGATTGCTTCATCCCATCACAAATCCCGACTGTCCG
>DDTK01000012.1:508998-509120 GCA_002344065.1 Flammeovirgaceae bacterium UBA2366 | reverse complement strand
CATTGACGGGGCTTAATCAACTATACGAATCGTTTTGTGACGAAGCAATCCCACACTAAATAGTTAGAACTAACCGTAAAGTTTGGGATTGCTTCATTCCATCACAAATCCCGACTGTCCGT
>DDTK01000012.1:0-508964 GCA_002344065.1 Flammeovirgaceae bacterium UBA2366 | reverse complement strand
CATTGACGGGGCTTAATCAACTATGCGAATCGTTCTGTGACGAAGCAATCCCACACTAAATAGTGAGAACTAACCGTAAAGTTTGGGATTGCTTCGCCCCATCACAAATCCCGACTGTCCGTTCCTGACTGCTGCTGGCAGGCGCCATGACATAGTTTTATAAAATAAAGCATACTTTCTGAAGTGATATGGCCCTTGAAACGGATACTCGAATTAGATAATATCAAAACTAACCATAATTTTGAGGTTAACATTTTAGGCATACTGCCCCCATTTAATTTTTAGTACACTTATGATTCCTGTTACCAAGCCATTTCTTCCGCCACAGCACGAGTACGAAAAATACCTGGATGGAATTTGGCAGCGCAACTGGCTGACTAACAATGGTCCGCTGGTAAATGAGCTGGAACTGAAGCTGAAAGAATACCTGAAGGTTAATCATTTGCTTTTTCTTACCAACGGAACCATTGCCATACAAATAGCCATAAAGGCATTGGACCTGAAAGGGGAGATAATCACTACGCCTTTTTCGTATGTGGCTACCACCAGCAGTATTGTTTGGGAAGGCTGCAAACCCGTGTTTGTCGACATTGACAAGAATACACTCAACCTCGATCCTAAAAAAGTTGAAGCGGCAATAACTCCCAACACCTCAGCCATTCTGGCTACACACGTGTACGGCAACCCGTGCGACATTGATGCGCTACAAGCCATAGCGCAAAAGCACAACCTAAAAGTGATTTATGATGCAGCGCATGCGTTTGGTACGCTTTATAAGGGAAAGTCGGTTTTCGAATTTGGCGATGTAAGCACGGCAAGTTTTCATGCCACTAAACTTTTTCACACCATAGAAGGAGGGGGCGTTGTTACGAATTCTGCGGAGTTGCTGAAGCGTATGGCCTACATGCGCAACTTCGGGCATGATGGTCCGGAAAAATTTGCGGAGGTGGGCATTAATGGAAAGAACTCTGAATATCATGCGGCCATGGGGCTGGTTAATCTTTCGCACATTGATGCCATTCGTAGCGCACGAAAAATACAAAGCGAATATTACGATAAGGTGCTGAAGAACCTGAAGTGTCAGAAGCCCGCCATTGCAAAAGAAGCCACGTTCAATTACGCCTACTATGCCGTAGTATTACCAACCGAGGAAATTACCCTTCGGATGGTGGAGGAGTTAAATAAAAACTTGATTTACCCGCGCAGATACTTTTTTCCTTCACTGGATGAATTGCCGTATTTGGAAAGGGCAGAATTGCCCATAACCCGTTCCGTTAGCAACCGGGTGTTGTGCTTGCCGCTGTACCATACGCTTACTTCCGAAGAAATTGATTTCGTGGCGCGGATAATGTTAAGGGTTCAAAATAACTGATCGTGTTAGTAGCCGGTGCCAGCAGACATGCGAAGGAAGTACTGGAGTTGTTGTATGTACAACAACTAGCGGACGGCTTGCTTTTTTTTGATGACGTGAATGTAAATGGCCCCAAACATTTTTACGGCAAGTTTCCAATTGTCAATCACCTGGCAGATCTGGCAGATGTTTTTAAAAGCGATAATCGATTCATTCTCGGGCTGGGTGGTACACAGGCAAGGGCGATTGTGGCAAAAAAATTATTGAATGCCGGTGGGCGTTTACATTCCGTTATGGCAGAAACGGCACGCATCGGTCATTTTGAGGTAACCCTTGGAGCAGGCCTAAACATTATGGAATTTGCCCTGGTATCAAACAGTGTGGTAATTGGTGAAGGAACCCTGGTCAATGCGTTTGCAGCCCTCCATCACGATGTAAAGGTAGGTTCCTATTGTGAAATTTCACCGAGGGCTACGCTATTGGGTGGTGCATCCGTTGGTGATTTGAGCAGCGTGGGAAGTGGGGCCGTGATTCTTCCGAACATTAAGGTTGGAAGCAAGGTAACGATTGGTGCAGGCAGTGTGATCACACACGATATTCCCGACAATTGTGTGGTGGCAGGTGTTCCGGGTAAGGTGATCAAAGAAAATTCTCCCCGCAGTTCTTAAAATTATTCCTTTTCTTTGCGCCTTAGCGACTCAGTGAAAAAACATTACGCATTTATAGTTCCAGATTCAATTTAGAACAATTACTATCCAGAAGGTTGTTATGAAAAATTCGAAGAATGTACTGTTGTTCTTTATTTCCCTTGTTATTCTCCTTTGGAATCCGTTAACATTCTATCTCTATTACTCAACGTATGGAGTATATGAATCAAAAATACTGAGTTTGATTTTTTGGCTGATACCAACCATCGGAATACTGGCCATCGTATATATAACCCGACAAAAAAGTTTATCGCAGAAAACAGAGAATCTGATTTTTAATGGTTCGTACGTTGGTATAATCCTTGGGTTTCTGATACTTATTAATTTTTTAATTGGAGTATTTACCGGTTCCGAAAATGAAAGCGCTTCCAATCGTGAAGTGAAAAGTGATGGTTTGATTTTTAAGCCCAATTCAGTTGCTGTTTATAAAACCGTTGAGTTTGATTATACGGCAACGATCAATAGCCTGGGATTACGCAACAAAGAAGTGAAGCTTGAGAAGGCCAGCGACACGTTTAGAATTTTATGTTTTGGCGACAGTTGGACGTTTGGGTGGGGAGTTAACATTGAATTTAGCTGGCCCATGCAAATGGAGAGTTACCTGAAAGAAAACGGTTACACCAATGTGGAGGTGATTAATTGCGGACAAGGCGGTCAGTTCACCACCACCTACAAGCAATTCATGGCTGACGCTGTGCCGTTGTTAAAACCCGATTTGGTATTGGTGGGCGTACTTCAGTTGGATGACCTGGCGCAGTTATTTGAGAATAAATTGCTCGCTGAAACAAAAGATGATGGCAACAATCCCAAATACCTGGTTCGCGCTTTCCTGATGGCTTCGTTTGGAAATTATCTTAAGCTAATGAGCCGGAATGATTCAGGCGCAATTGATATTCAAGCCGTTTGGGAAGCCGACAACAAGGGATTAATTAAAGACTTTAAAGGCTTGCGACAATTACGCTTTACTACCTTAGCCGACACCATTCAGAAGTTATTCAAAACCGGAAACTTAAACCCGGGATTGTTAAATAACTATGTTGATTTTCCTGACCGCGTAACGATTTTCAATAACCCCAATCACCCGGCTACACGCGAGGCTATACAAAAGATGAGAGACGATGTTGCCGAAATGAGCGAGGTATGCAGGGCAAACAATGCAGAACTGATATTCATTAATTTACCCATGAATTACTTTACGGGCCATACTGTTGAGCGAATGCCTTCGGATGTTTTAAATGAATACTTCATGGAGAACAATCATATTGATTCTGTTTATTCTTCCATTGCGACTGCCAATAAAATTCCTTACGTTGAGCTTACTGAACATTTCAAAAACCTGAAAGAAAAGAATGCCTACTTCTTTAAGTACGATGGGCATCCCAATGAACGCGGCTACCATGAAATTGCTGTGGAAACGGGAAAATATTTAATGGAAAATCATTATTTCAATAACTAGAATCATTCTAAAGTCGGATTTATTTCCGATTAATTAAGCGACAATCACACTTAGGATATTTATTCCGATCCTTTCTTAAGAAGTAAATAATGCTTCTTTTTTTATTGTTTTGAATCAACTTCTCGGTAATAATTCATATTTCTACGTACTCAACTAATGTAATGCTGATCGCGCAAAAGTGTATCGTTGTAATAGTTATGATTTAACTCAGATTATGTGATGAATAAACTCATTGCGAAATGGAGTGAGTTTTTTTAAGGTTGTTGTTGCCATAAGGCGATATTCATTCTTTGCAACCTTTAAATACATCAAATCATGAAAAAATCACTTCTTTGGTTAGTGTTGTTGTTCATGAGCGCATTCCTACAGATGTGTACGGATGAGGGTGAACCCTTCGCTCCTGAAAAAATTCAGTTTACCTGTGTACTTACCTCGTTAGATAATACTGGAGGCAGATTACAGAATGTCGATGTTCCAGCTTCGTTACTAATTAGTCTGGAGAATAATGCCGGTGCCCCGGTTATTACGCTCAAGGAGTTGAAGTTGTTACGTGTGGGTGATAGCTTTATGACTGAGCCCATGGAGTTAACGCCAGGGTATTATAAAATTGTCGACTTTTTATTGGTCACAGATTCGAATAAGGTATTGTATGCTACGCCTAAACGTGGCTCAACGTTGGCGAAAGCGGTAGTAAACCCCTTGCCGTATGGTATTTCTGTCAATAAAAATAGGGTTTCCAATATAGAAATGGAGGTAATAGATGTAACACAACAAATTCCAGAAGATTTTGGATATACATCCTTCTTAATTAATACAGTAAACCCGCTAAAGCTATCAGTTTTTACGGTAGGTGATCAAGGTTATTCCTTAAGCGCCTCAACGGTTCGTATCCTTAAAGATGATGCGGTTGTTAAATCATGGTCGTTACCTGCTGGTATTAACCTGATTTCTTTTCCGGGAAATTCTGAAGATACCTTTTTGCTGGAGGTTGAACGGGAAGGCTATACAACCTATCGAAAGCGATTTGTTTATAGTGAACTGATTTCGTCATTAAACAATCTTCCACTAAAAGTTTACCTGGTGCCCTCTTTATTCACTATGCTTGCTTATGTTGATGAGGAGTATAATACATTTAGATTTGGCTTCGAGATTCGTTTGCATGGTGAGTCTGGCACAATAAATGTCGATTGGGGAGATGGCAGCCATGAAGTGTTTGAGCTAAGTATAGTTGGTATCGACTTGATTCACCAGTATTCTGCAAAAGGAAATTATTCAATTAACGTTACAGGTGATATTCAAAATATTACCAGTTTCCATTCTTTTTATGGGATAGGAAGGATGGATGCTATTAATGTGCAAGGATTATCCGCTTTGAAAGAATTTACGATCGGCTTATCGCGATCCCCTAGAGTCATTGATCTCACCCATAATACAAATTTGATTTCAGTCTGGCTACCTGCGGCCTTAAATTTGGAAGAGCTTCAGTTGCCAGAAAGTGCTATTTTTACTAATATATCAATAAGTGGCCCAACTAAGCTTACGGTTGGTGCTGTAGATCAAATTATTAATGATGTATATCAGTCTGTACTGGATAATAGCCGATCAGGTAATTTAACCTTATCATCAAATTGGATTCCAGAGGATGTTACGCTACTTGGACCACCCTCAGCAGTGTCATTAATTAAGCTCTATGAATTGAGAGATAATTACGCTTGGGTCATTTATCCTGATCTCTAATTGTCAATAAAAAAAGGTTTAACTAGGTAATTCTCGCCATACAACTATAGAAAAAACAGGAGGCTGTCTCAACTTAACCCTAAGACTGAGTTGACTTTTGAGACAGCCTCCGTTTTGAAAGTTTTATTTTTTACTTAACCAAAAGAATCCACGCATCCCTGAAGTAGAACCTGCTTTTTGCACGGTATTCATCACGCACGGTTCTGGCTTCTTCTAAGGTTGTAAAGGTACCCACATGTACATAGCTGAAGTTTCTAAGGGCAGAGTAAGTTACAGTGGCAGGATACCCGTTGATTTTTAACTCATTCGCATACTTGTTCGCGTTTGTACTGTATTTGAAAGCCCCAACAATTACATAGTACCCCGGAGGTAAGTCGGACTTTTCTTCCACTACTTTTTCTGCAACTTTAGGTTCTTCCGGTTTTACTTCGGGTGTCACCTTAGGCTGTTCAACCGGTACGTCCTGTTTAGGTTGCTCTGCAGCCACCGCCACTTCAACGGGTATTTCCTGTGGCTCAGTTTTCTCGACTACTTTTTCTTGTTTGGCAGGTTCCTCCGCGGGCTGTTTGGATGTTGTAGCTGCGGAAGGTCGACTAACTTGTTTTTTACCCAGACGTAAACTCACATGGAATTCGTGTGATCCGGTACCAAAACCATCAACAACATCAGGAGCAAACTCATAGGCATACCCTACTTTTAGTTTTTCTTTTAGAAAGAAGCCAAGAAAAGCTGCAGGTCCATAGTCTTGCCTGTAAGAACCGCCTGCCCACAAGAGGTTATCAATTTTAAGGATACCCATTGCTTCAAATTGATTCTCTTTAATCTCATTGGTTCTGTATAAAAAGTATGGCTCAAACGCGAGTCGGTTACCGAGTTTGAAATTGTAACTGATAGAAGAGAAGGTATTTTTCAACGCATCAAATTCAGGTGTATTGAAATTATCTTGAGAAATAACTTTGGTGGCAAATAAGCTGGGTAACGCAAATCCTATTCTCAGATTATTGAATTGATAGTGTACACCAAATTGCCCATCGAGGTTTGAGGTGTTGGCGTTGGATAATGATGGATCAGTTGGGTCATCTACTTTACTTAAATCAACCCGGCTCATGGAATAGCCCATGGATAAACCAAATCCTATTTTATGATTTACTTCGGTACTCTTGCCTAAATAAACGTGGTAGGCAAAGGAAGCAGCGCCTGCATTGGTTTGAAGAATGCCTGCCTGATCGTTGTAGAAATTAACGGCCCACCCCATTTTATAATTGACTGGCATTTGAAGGTTAGCTGTTAAGGTGGTTGGTGCACCTTCAAACTGAGCCCATTGCTTACGGAAGTTCAGGTTTAATTCACTGTATCCATTCGGAGCAATAAAGGAAGGATTTAACAGATAAGGATTAAGAAAGTAATGATTATAAATCAGGTTTTGCTGAGCCACTACGGGGCTCAGCAAAACCTGAAGAAGAATGAGCGTGAGGAGGGTTCTTAAGAAAGTCATGTAGATTTACCGGATTAATGTCACCGATCCATTTATGGGTTTTTTAGCCGGACAACGAATAACGTAAAAATATGCACCCTGAGGAAGTAATGAGCCATTAAAAGTTCCATTCCATTCTGTGGTATAGCCTTTTGAGGAATACACTTTTTGACCTTGCCGGTTAAATACTTCCACGGTACAGTCATCCAATAAATCAGCATTGGTAATGTGCCATGTTTCGGTTTTGATATCACCTTTTCCATCAGGTGAAAAGGTATTCGTAGGTTTTACTACAGGATCTTCCTCACGCACTTGCAGATTGACAACATCGTTTGCAGAGAGCCCTTCACCATCAGTAACGGTAACCGTGAATTGATACGTGCCGGGAACAAGGTCAGTTAAATCCAAAAAAGTAGTGTCATTTGGATCGATTGTTATCAGGCTTCCTGCATTCTGTGTCCATAAATAAGAGGAGATAATTCCATCCGGGTCTGAGGCGTTTGCGGTAATTTTAATAGCATTTACCGGGAGTTGAATCATGCGATCTCCTCCGGCATCAACTACTGGAGGTTGATTTGTTGCCGGTACAGGGAAGACATGAACAGTGGCGTTGTCGAAATTTGTAAGTCCTCCATCATCTGTGGCTGTTAATTGGAAAACGTATATGCCCTCAACCAAATTTGAAAGGGATAATGTTGTGGTTGTTGTACCATTCATGGTAACTGCGGGCCCGGAAAGTTTTGTCCAAAGAACGGATGCAATTGTACCATCATCGGTGGCTGTTCCGGTTAGCACGGCAGTGGTTATCGGTAGAACAACATTGATGTCAGCGCCTGCATTTACCGTTGGCGGAAGGTTAGTAGTGGCCGGTAAAACGGTAACCGTAACCTGACTGGATCCGGTTGCGCCAAGATTATCGGTAACCGTTAGCCTGAATTGGTAGGTTCCTTCTACCATGTTTGTAACCGATAGGGAAGGTGTATTTTGATTAGCTAATGTACATGAAGGACCGCTCAACTTAACCCAATCGTAGGACGCAATTGTGCCATCCGGATCATTTCCTGACCCATTGAGTGTTATACTGTTGATTGGAAGTTTTATTGTCTGATTTGCACCAGCATTGGCAAAGGGAGCCTGGTTAACTGTTGCTGCATTTACCGTTACCAGTGCATCAGCCGATCCGGTTGCTGATAAATTATCGGTAGCGGTAAACCTGAACCGGTACACCCCTTCAACAAGGTTATTTACCGTAAGCAATGTACTATTGGTATTTACCAAAACTGCCCCTACCGGCCCGCTAATCTGGGTCCATAAGCGAGTCACAATGCTGCCATCCGGATCACTGGCGCTGCCTGATAGTTGGATAGTATTGGTAGGTAAAAAAATTGTTCTATCGGGTCCTGCACTAACGATAGGAGCTTGATTGACCGAGGCTGGATTTACGGTAAGGGTCATATCATCGGTAGCCGTGGCTCCGCTGTTATCCGTTACCTGTAACCTGAATACATAAATGCCTTCTACCAGGTTCGATACAGAAAGGGTAGGATTAGTTAATGTCCCGAGGGTTACGGTAGGTCCTGAAACTTTAGCCCATAGATAGGCTGTGACAGAGCCATCGGCATCACTACCCGAGCCGTTGATATTCGCACTGTTTGTCGGGAGTGTAATAATTAAATTTGGTCCGGCATCGGCAATGGGAGGTTGATTTACAGAAGCCGCATTTACGGTAACGGTAACATCGTCATTGCTGGTTGCTCCCTTATCATCGGTTACGGTTAATCTTAAAACATAGACACCCTCAAGCATATCGGCAATGGAGAGTGTTGCTGTTGTAGCATTTGTTAGTGTTGCCGCTGGCCCGCTTTGTTTGGTCCACAGGTAAGACACCACTATACCATCTGCATCACTTCCCGAGCCAAAAAGCGTAGTACTATTAACGGGTAATGTAAGCACCTGATCGGGTCCTGCAAATGCCTGTGGAGGTTGGTTAACTGCAGCTGGTAAAACGGTTACTGTTGTCTGTGCAAATGCAGTCAATCCCTCATTGTCAGTTACAGTAAGCCTGAATACATAGACTCCTTCTACGAGGTTACTTACAGAAGCAGTAGGAAAGCTTGCATTGGTTAATGTGGCAGCAGGCCCACTTAACTGAGTCCATAAGTATGACGCAATTGATCCATCCGGATCGGAACCTGACCCATTGAGGTTAGTAGAATTGACAGGAAGGGTTAGTGTTTGATTTGCGCCTGCGGAAGCAATTGGAGGCTGATTAACCGCAGCTGGATTAACGGTGAGCGTAACATTGCTTGAACCGGTTGCGCCAATATTATCGGTTACGGTTAAACGGAATATATAGATGCCATCAGATGGCACCTGTACTGTAAGTGTAGCGGTATTGGCATTGGTAAGTGTAGCTGCCGTACCACTTATTTGTACCCAGGCGTAGCCTGCAATTGTTCCATCCGGATCTACTCCTGAGCCCGTGAAATTGGTGGAGTTGGTTGGCAGCGTAATTGACTTGTTCGGACCAGCATTAGCAATGGGTGATTGATTCGTTGCCGACTGCACAACCACATTCACCTCATCAAATGCAGTTGCTCCGTCATCATCGGTAACCGTGATTCTAAACGTATAGGTTCCTTGAATCAGGTTGCTTGCTGTTAACGAGGCGGTTGTTGCACCACTTAAGGTTGGACTGGCGGGTCCGGAAATATAAGTCCATAAATAGGAAGCTATAGTGCCATCAGCATCTGTTGCAATTGCAGTTAAGATAGTTGTTGATGTTGGCAACGTTATGGTTTGGTCAGCCGGGGCACTTACAAGGGGAGGCTGATTGGCGGCAAAAACAAATACGCTCACTTCATCACTGGCTGTGGCTCCCTGGTTATCGGTTACCGTTATTCGAAAAATATAGGTTCCAACCTGCAGATCATTCAATGAAAAATTTGCTGTGGTGTTTCCTGTGCCTGCAAATGTTGGCCCGCTGATTTTTTGCCATTGATAAGATGCAATCGATCCATCAGGGTCGCTTGCTGTAGCCTGCAGTATTGTACTGTTACTTGGTAAGGTAAGACTAACATCTGCCCCCGCATTAACAATTGGTGATTGGTTAATCGCTGCAGGTAACACGGTTAAAGTCATTTGACCCTGACCTGTTGCACCTTGGTTATCGGTGACTGTCAACCTAAAAACATAAGTACCTTCCACAAGTCCTGAAGCCGTCAGGTTTGCAGTGTTTTGATTTGCAAGTGTAGCGGCAGGCCCACTTTGTTTTGTCCAGCTATAGGCTGTAATGGTACCATCAGAATCCGTACCGGATCCATTAATCACAATCGAGTTGGTAGGCAGGGTAATGGATCGGTCGGGGCCAGCATTTGCCAGTGGAGGATTATTTACGGGAGCAGCATTTACAGTAACGGTAACATTTGCAAAACCGGTCGCACCGTTATTATCGGTAACGGTCAGGCGAAACGTATAGACACCCTGTACTAAGTTGCTTACAGTAACCGTGGGGGATGAACCATTTGTTATGGTTGCAGTATTTGGTCCGTTAACCTGGGTCCATAAATATGAAGTAATTGAGCCATCAGGATCAGATCCTGATCCCACTATGTTGGTGGAGTTGGTTGGAAGCGTGAGTGTAATGCCGGAGCCGGCATTCGCAGAAGGCGATTGGTTCGTACCAACTACGGTAACAGTTGCCTCTTCAAAGGCTGTTGCACCACTATTATCGGTAACTGTAAGCCGCACCACATATACACCAGCAACCAGACCTGACATGGTTAAATTCTGAGTTGTAGTATTGGTGAGCGTAGCAGTAGGTCCACTTATTTTTGTCCATAAGTATGCTGCAATCCAGCCGTCCGTATCACTGCCCCATCCATTTAAGGTAACTGTGGTGGTAGGGAGGTTAACAGTTTTGTTACCACCTGTATGTGCTGTAGGAAGTTGATTGACGGCTGCCGGGTTAACAGTTACGTTAATATCGTCAGATCCGGTAGCTCCTAAATTATCGGTAACCGTTAGTCTGAAGACATAATTTCCCTGGACAAGGTTACTCAAACTAAGGGTAGCTGTTGTGGTGCCGGCCATTGTGGCTGCAGGGCCACTCACTTTCGTCCATAGATAGGAAGAAATAGAGCCGTCAGGATCTGAGCCGCTTCCTACCAGGTTAAGGGAATTTGTTGGTAAGGTAATCGTTCTGTCAGCACCAGCATTGGCAACCGGATTTTGATTACCACTAAAAACTGAAATTTTAACATCATCGAAGCCTGTCTGTGAAGCACTATTGGTTGCTGTAAGCCTAAAGGTATAAACCCCCTCAACCATGTTTGATAATGATAAAGTAGGGGTATTTGCATTTGTCATGGTTACAGCAGGACCACTTACTTTGGTCCATGCGTATGATGTAATGCTTCCGGTGGTGGTTGAAGCCGCCCCATTAACTGTAGTAGAGTTTGTTGGCAAGGAAAGGTTTTTGTCTGGTCCGGCATTTACGGAAACACCTTGCTTTACCTTGCTCATCATCCACTCATAAACATTTGGTGTATGTAAAGAATTATCTGTTCGGTAAGCATAGTTCCAGGCATCGTGCCACACCCCTGGATAGATTGTGTAGATTGGTGTTGGAATAATGGCTGGGGTACAGGCATTAATCGCATTAATCATGTTGGTGGTTCTTGATATAGGAACCACCGAATCTGCGTCTCCATGAAATGCCCAAATGGGTATGCTGTTTGTTCGGTAAGTGCAGGCCCATGAAAGGGTATTGTATCCACCACAAATAGGTGCCAAAGCTGCAACTTTTTGAGGAAAGTTATAGGTGTATTCCCACGCACCTCCACCGCCTAAACTTAAACCAGTGATATAAATCCGGGATGGGTCGACACGTAAGTAAGTTCTTACGTGTTCAACTACTTCATCCATATACCATACCGGCCAAAACCCAAAACTAGCTTTTAGCTGGGGTGATATTAATATGAATGGGAATTTATATCCTTCAACAACGTACCGAGGTGGGCCATTGTATGCAACCATAGGGAGATCCGTAGTTCCGTTGCCTCTTTCCCCCATCCCATGAAAGAAAATTACTATGGGATAATTATTGGAGTTTGAATTGTAGTCGGGGGGAAGATATTCGTAATATCCAATCTGGCTGGTGGGTGTTATTTTTGCAGTTTGGTTTTGTGCCAGGAGTGGAGTTGCTGAAACAAATAGTGCAACGAGCATGGATGCTACTCCACGGGTAAAGCATGATCTGTAGGACATGGTTAAGCAGGTTAAAGTTTACGGTGCATAGCAAACTTTTGTAAGCCAAAGTAAATCAACACTAAATCTACAATTTTTGCATTAGGTAAACAAAATTGACCTGGGTTTATCAAGTTTGTGGCTAAAATGTCAATTTTGGCGTCAAAAGCATATTTATTTTCTAAACGCGGAAATATCCAGTTTGTAAAGATCACCCCCCAGAATACCAAATTCCTTTTCATCTACAATGAATAGCTCATTGGCTGATGTAAATGCGATGCCGGCTTTATGGGAGTAGTTACCAAGTTCTATTCTAAGCACATTACCAGTGGAAAAACGACTACCCCGGAAATCAGTTATAAGCCAAATTCGGCTGTGGCCTAAAAGCGCTAATGTGGTGCCATCTGGGCTAATGTCAGCCCCGGTAATCCAGTCGTCCATCATGGGTCCTTCTCCAATGTAAATACTGTCAACTAATGTGGCTATAGGTTGCCCCGGAATTTTAGGTAAGCGATACACTTTTGAATAACCTGTAAAGGGTAAAGTTCTGTTTTTGGTAAAAATAAAAAGTGAATCATTGTGCACAATCATTGCATCTGAATCAAAGTTCAGTTTTGCTGGCATTGGAGGAAAATCACGCTGATCTTCATAAGTGAAGTTTATTACTTCTGCATTGTAAACTTTCTCTGTAAAGGATTCAGGATTTTTTATAATTAGTATTTTTAAATCTTTTCTGTCGTTTTTATTATTGCCTAATGCGCCAACATAAAGATTCCCTTCTTTATCCCGGGCCAGGTCTTCCCATCCCTTGTTTAGATTATTTAAGTAGAGCGTCCGGATTAATTTGCCGGTGTCATCAATACAATAAAGTACCGGAATACCATCATCATTGTGGGTCCAGAAATTTTTCTGGTCAGCTACAGCAAGACCTGAAGCCTCATTAATTTGGGCAGGTAGTACTCCAGTTTTAATAAGGGAATTTTTTGGGATAGTAATGGTTTTTACTTGTCCTTTTGGCAAAGAATCAGCGTCAACAAATTCAATTCCCTTGCACACATGAATTTGTAAAGCAAAACTTATAATAACTAAGAGCTTGAATTTAGTCATTGTAAAATTCATTTCATGCTTGTTAGCGATTTAGTGTTTTATGGTGAACCCGCTCATATATATCCATTGTTTTCTCTGCTGCAAGTTTCCATTGAAAATTTTGAACTTGCTTCAGTCCTTTCTTGCGGTATTCCTCCAAAAGTCCCGGACGTTCAACCAGTTCTTGTATGGCATTACTTATGGTTTCTGCGTTGTTGGGGTCAATGAGTTTTGCTGCATCCCCGGCAATTTCAGGCAGGGCTGAAGTATTGGAAGTAATAACAGGAACACCACAGGCCATAGCCTCCAATACCGGCATTCCAAATCCCTCCGAAAGGGAAGGAAATAAAAAAAGTTTACTCAGTGAATAAAGATGTACCAGATCATCCTGGTCAATATATCCTGGCGTGTAAATTTCATTTATAAACTTAATCGCTCCGTTTTTATTTAGATTACTAAGAATGAAGTCACGTGGTAACCCGGGAGTAACAAGGGGAAGTGGTGTTGATGATTTTTGCGCATACGCCAGGTAAGCAGCTAAAACGCGTTCAGGATTCTTGCGGGCTGAGGTGTTGCCCAGAAAAAGTATAAAATTCTCAGGAAGCTTATATTTTACTTGAGTTGCCTTGAGTTTTTCAGGATCGATAGTCCTTTTAAACTGAGCGCTCACACCATTATGGATAACATGAATTTTATTTTCTTCAATTTTCAGTCGTTCAATCATTCTTTTTTTTTCATAATGCGATACGGTAATGATGGCTTTACTTTTTTTACATGCCAGAGGAACGACAAGCCTGCGGTATAAATTTCCGTACCGTTGGTAATAGGAGTCTGATTTAGGTATAGGATCTAAAAAAATAATATCGTGAAGGGTTTGAACAATAGGTTTACTGCAATATAGCGGTGTGGTGTTACCCGTACAGTGGAGTACATCCAGTTGTTCATGGTTGGCTGCAAGGGGTAAAAAAAATTGTTCAAAGTCAAAAAACAATTTTCCCCTTACTTGTCGCACAGTAAAATCGCAATTGTTCAATGTGTTTTCATGGTTGCTTTTTGCCGCTAAAATGATGAATTGATGATTAGTTTTTAGTTTATGGAGTTCATGCAAAAGTTCAAAGGCAGCTATTTCAATGCCAAATCTTTTTTTTCTGAAAAGTCGTTGAACCTCTATTCCAATTTTCATGAATTTCTTTTTACCAGGAATGATCGCTTGGCTCCGTTTTTAAGGTGGGTAAGATTCCACACAATACCATTATAAAAAGCTTTCAGGTGATCAAACTCCTTTTTGATAATAAAACTAATAGTATTCTTTGGTAAGGATATCAGGATAAGGAAAAATGGCCAAAAGAAACTGTTTATCCCTGATACATTCCTGCGCATAAAAAGAATCCGGTTACGTGTGAGATAATATGTTTTTAGCACAGAGTTTTTGCCAACGGATAATGATTCTTTATGATAAATTATTGCCTGTGGCTCGAAATATATTCTATACCCGGCTTTTTGTATTCTTACTGACCAATCAAGCTCTTCATAGTATAAAAAGAAAATGTCTGCCAGCGTTCCGGCTCTTTCAATTACTTCTTTTTTTACAAACATAGCAGCACCGTGGGCATAGGGTGTGTAGCCAGGGCTGTCGTGCTGACCTTTGTCAATCTCGTGATCACCAATACATTTGTTTCTGCCTGTAAATGGATTAATGGTAGTGAAGCCTGCATATTGGATAATGTCAGGATGGGCGAAGTATTTTATTTTCGGACTAACAACACCAATTGAATTGTCCTTTTGAAAAGGTGCAAGTAATTTTTCAAACAAATCTGGCGTTACCTCGGTATCATTGTTTACGATAAAGAGATAGTCGCCCTTTGCAGTCGTAATTCCGGTATTATTTCCACCTGAAAACCCAAGATTTTTGTCATTTATAATCAGTTTAACTTCAGGGTAGTTTCTGGAAATCACCGAAATGGGGTTCTCATTTGAAGCATTATCGACCACAATAATTTCAAAATTTGTGTAAGTAAGATTTTTTGTTGACTCAAGAAACTCACACGTAACTTTTACATTATTAAAATTGATCGTTATGATTGATATGAAAGGATCCCTGGAATTCATTTTGGAAGAAACGTAGAGTCGATTTCTCTTTGCTTATGTTCAGTATGGATAAATGTTTTACCGGCACCCCCAGACATAATTATTGATTGAATGGTCTTAATGATTACAACTGGAGCGATAATGAGTGATTTTAGAAGTTTCTTTGTATAGAAAACCCGGGGTATTGAAATGGTCAGTGCCAATAGATAAAGAAGTGTGAGTAAACACCATCTAATAGTAATATTTACATCATGAAATAAAACCGCAACTAAACAACAGATTAAAGCCAGACTAATTAGGCTGATAATTCTTGATGGAAGTATATTTTGAATGATGGCCGAATTAAAGAAGTTTAGATTTCCCTTAAAGAGCAGTCGGAAACCTTTAATAAGATTTTGCTTAAGTACGGAATACTGGCCGGCTATCCATCTCCTTCGCTGATTTTTATATGCTTCTGGTGATTCAACCTTTTCGTCAAACAAAAGCACTCCCTTTTGATAGGTTACAGAGTAACCACTTTCGAGTAGTGCAAGTTGTAAATCCCTGTCTTCAACAACGGAATCAATTTTAGATATTTTTTCCTTTACTAATTTAAATGGAAAAGCCATCCCAGATCCAATAAGGGCGGATGAAAGCCCTAACGCATTACTTCCCTGTCTGAAAAGATGGTTGTTAATGGCTTCACTAACGCCATCCAGCATGGCCATGGGAGTATCTAAGTTCTTAGCTACCCGCTGAGCCTGTACAATTGTAAAACCTGCACTGAACAGGTCATTAATTTTTTTTAAGAAATCAATGGAAAGAATGTTGTCAGCATCGGCAATAATTGCGATATCATAATTCTCATCGATGTGATTAAATGCATAATTTAATGATCTGCTCTTCCTGCTTTTTTCAAAAACAACGGGTACAACAATGGCTTCAGTTGTTCTAAGTATATCAAGAGTCTCTTGCTGTAAGGAGTCAGCAATAACGATAACATCAAATCTCGATCTCGGATAATCAAGTTTCAGGAGTTCATTCGTGGTGTGGATTATTACCCTATCTTCCTTATAACTCGGAACAAGAATGGCGATCCTTTTGAAGGACGATGAATGAGGAACAATTTTTTTAGTGTAGAAATGACCGGCAACAGCAAGTGTTAATACGTAAAAAGTATTAAAACAAAAAAATATAAATAGCAGTAATTCAAACATGGAGAGGTTTCCCTGTCTAAAGATATACGGTTAAACCTTTTCCTTTTGCAACAGGGCCGGGAATGTCATAAGTATTATCTTCATGTCCCCCAAAAACGAATTATTCATCGCATACTCCATATCTAAATGAATCCGCTCTTCTGGTGACATATCATCTTTCCCGCGTTTGGTAATTTGCCATAAGCCGGTAAGCCCGGCAGGGGCGAGGAAACGCCAGGCGATTTGATCTTTTGTCAACTTCTCTGCCTCATATAATGGTAGAGGACGGTTGCCCACTAGTGACATATCACCTTTAAGTACATTGAGTAGTTGAGGAATTTCGTCTAAACTCGTTTTACGAAGGAACATGCCAAATTTAGTGATCCGTGGATCATCCTTGATCTTAAAAAATACACTGTCGCTCTCGTCTGTACCATATTGATTAAGGGCGGCAAATTTTTTCAGCTCCTGATCAGCACCAGCCCGCATGGACCGAAATTTATAGAAGTTAAAGATTTTGTAACCGGCACCGGCACGTTTGGCGATATAGAAAACAGGGCCTTTGGACTCAAGTTTGATAATGAGCGCTATGATTATTAGAATCGGAGAGAGGATAATGATTGCCGATAATGCAACCATGATATCTACCGTACGCTTTAACCTCCATAGCTTCACCTTAGGGATAGCTTTTGAACGCTGCGATTTTAAAATGCTCTCCCGGTTGGCTTTGTAGATTTTAAGTTTTCGGATGATATCAATCCGCTTTAATAAGCTATAATTGATTGCACCAAAAAGATAATCATCAACTTTTAGTTGCTCGGCCTTGCACTTTGCCTCCGGATCGAATTTTCCGGTAAATAAGATATAGGGTATGCAATGAGCTAAAAGTGTTTCGTATAAATTTTGCAATGATGCTTTATCGACATCAACATCAATAAATACCGCTGAGGGCTTGATCAGGTCATCAGTAATTTTTTGAACAGCGTCATCAGCGGTTAGAAAGGAAATAAAGGTGTTGTCTAAATGAAAGTCTTCTAACTGGACACTTGATGTTGCTTTGATTTTAACAATGGTGTAAGATACAAGTGGCCTTTCGGAGGGTTGTGAGTCAGTCATTTGCTCAAAGACTGACGCTGTACTCGAAGATATTTTCAATATATCGGCACTCATTTTTTAGCAATCATAGACTTCACAAAAATTTCTTTCACGCGGCTCTCTAAATGCTGCGGTTCAAAGGGTTTAATAAAGTAATCAACAGCACCAAGATCCAGACATTCTTTTCTTTTTCTTGGATCTTCAAAGCTAGATAAAATTATTACAGGAATATGCTTATAAAGTCCACTTTGCTTGAGATTTTCCAGCAATTGAACCCCATCCAGAGAAGGCATTCGTATATCGGAAATGATTAAGTCAGCAGTATTACCTGATGATAACCAGGACAAAGCTTCCATTCCGTCATTCATTATAAATACCTCGTACTTCTTGCCAAGAATTTTCTCCAGCAGCCAGCACAAAGGCTCGTCATCTTCGATGACCAGTACCTTTTTCATGGTTCTTTTTTAATAAAAACAATGTGCTTTAAAGCCCTGAATTAAAGGCGGGGATTTAAAGCCAACAACCTATAGACAAACAAACTTACTAAAAATTTCGATTTATTGAAGCCGCTGTGCATTCGTTTTAGCCATAAAAGGTAACTGAAATGCGAAACAAAAGTATAAACCAGAACTTGCCAGGGGGTTATGGCATAATTAAGGATGAGTTACTAATTCAGGAATGAGTTTAAAAGACCCCTCCTGAGCCATTTTTCGGTTGATTTTGCCGGTTTGGGTGTATTGAAATTCAGGGATTAGCACGGCTTTTCGTGGTTTATGCAGTCTTTCAGGAAACTGGTTAAAAGCTTCTCTTAACTTAACTACATCGTCTGGATGAATGTGCTCGCCCTCAATAAATAATGTCACGGTTTCTCCCAGAAGGTCGTCCGGCAAGCTTCCAATAAAGTAATTATAGGATGTTTCAAGGGTTTTAAAAACCATTTCAAGGTCCGATTCAACTTTTTCAGGATGGATTTTGACTCCACCTGAGTTAATTACATGGTCAGCTCTGCCTAACCAGCGAAAACCATTTTTTGTGATTTCAACTGCATCGTTGGTAATAATGGGGTCAGGTTGAATGGCATCATGAATGATCAAACAGCCACGGTCATCAACTTCTACGTTTACACCAGGCAGTGGAATAAAGTAATTGGAGGCTTTGGATGTATTCAGGAGTTTGAAGGCTACGTTTGAGATGGTTTCGGTCATGCCGTAAGTTTCGTATACCGGGCAAGTCAGGGTTTTGATACTGTTCTTTAATTTCAGACTAACAGGTGCTCCTCCAACCAGAATTGCTTTCATCAGGTTCAGGCGATTATTATTCATAAGGTTATCCAATAAGGTCTGAAGTTGAAGGGGTGCAACAGCCATAAAATCAAGGTTGGTGCCCGGAGACACTTGTTGAAATGGATTTGAACCTGGATCCACAACCAGAATTTTCATATCATGTTCCAGTGCCCTGACCAACATCATTTTTCCGGCAACGTACTTGGTGTTCAGACAAACAAGAGCAGTGATACCTTTTTCAAGCCCGAGTGCGCGCACTGTTCGGGCAGCGCTGGCGTGAAGTTGCATGCGCGTAAAAGTGACGCTTTTTGGAGGCCCGGTAGAGCCACTCGTTTGAAGAATGAACGTTTCTTGTCCTGTTAACCATGCGGAGATGAAATCAAGGGTGGATGCCTCATACTTGGATTGTGCGCTAACATGACCCAGGAGTAGTTCGTGAATGGAAACTTCACGCTGGTTAATCCAAATGGAATCAAATGGATAGCTCAAAATAAGTTGGGTTATAATTCATCCAGGTCTCGCTCAAACCGTGTGAGGATCAACGCTTCCTTAGCAGAAAACCCACAGCAGGATTCTGCCACTTGTTTAACAACACGTTTAGCCTTCTCTTTTAATTCTGGAGTGAGATGATTTTTATAGCGCTTAAAATCTACCATGGCTTCCTTGTAAGCAGCCTCGAGCGAAGGCTGGGTTACTTCATCCAGCAACTCAAAGCGGCTTTGCGCCACCCAGGAATCATAGTCCAGTTCTTTTTGGATGATGTCATTGAAGGCCATTCGCTCTGTCGCACTTAAACCTTTATCGGCTTTGGCGATAACGTAGGCTACTTCAGCAATGGAGCGATAGATCTCTCGCTTCTGGATGTCCATATTATTCACTCTGTTACGGGAATTTAGGAAATTTATCCCAGTTAGGCTCACGCTTTTCCAAAAAGGCATTCTTACCTTCTTTTGCTTCGTCACTCAGGTAATACAGGAGTGTAGCATTGCCGGCCAGTTCCTGAATACCGGCCTGCCCATCAAGTTCAGCATTGAAAGAGGCTTTTAGCATGCGGATAGCCAGCGGACTTTTAGCAATAATTTTTTTGCACCAGGTTACGTACGTTTCTTCGAGTTGTTCTAGGGGAACAACTTTGTTCACAAGCCCCATATCAAGCGCTTCCTGTGCATCATACTGATCGCATAAGTACCAGATTTCACGTGCTTTTTTCTGTCCAACAATGCGGGCAAGGTAGGAGGCGCCAAATCCGCCATCAAAGCTGCCAACCTTAGGACCCGTTTGTCCGAAGCGGGCATTCTCCGCAGCGATGGAAAGATCACAAACCACATGCAGTACATGTCCGCCACCAATAGCCCAGCCGGCCACGGCTGCAATAACCGGTTTAGGAATGGAGCGAATCAGCTTTTGCAGATCCAAAACGTTCAAACGAGGCGTGGCATCCTGGCCAACATAACCACCATGACCACGCACACTCTGGTCGCCACCGCTGCAGAACGCTTTACCGCCTTCACCGGTTAATACCACTACACGAATGTCTGCATCCTCACGACAGATGTACATGGCATCAATCATTTCCTGTACTGTAAGGGGTGTGAATGCATTATGAACCTGCGGACGGTTAATACTGATGCGGGCAATACCCTCATATTTATGAAACAAAATTTCTTTGTACTCTTTAATCGGTTTCCAGGGATACTTAAGATTCATAGCTCGTTTTTATTTTCTTTTTTAACGTTTCAAAAATAGCTTTGTTTATTTCGTGTGAAGTTTCCAGTTCGAGAATTTTTGTATTCCCGTCAAAATCCAGAAAGTCTTTTAATGTGTTTTTGATTTTTCTTTTGTTATCGATTTTCAGGTAATCGAAACCAAATTCCTCGCATAATTTTTTTGCGGATAGTGCCTGCCGTGTAATAAAATATTCATCCGATTCGGGCAATGAGGATGGTCCATCAATCAGATTAAAAATTGTACCGCCATGATTATTTAAGACCACCGCCCTGAAGTTAGCTATTGGATAGTTGTGCCAGAATGCATTTCGATCATAAAAAAAGGCCATGTCACCGGTGATTAAAATATTGGGTACAGTACTGGCCAACGCATGTCCTACAGTAGTGCTGGTGCACCCGTCAATGCCGCTGGTGCCCCGGTTGCTGAAGACTTCAATTCCTTTTTGTTTGGCAGTAAGGCCGATGAAGTTGGCATAACGAACACTCATGGAGTTTGCCAGGTGAAGATTACAGGGTAAGGGAAGTTGTTGCAGGATTTCTTTGACGAGTTCAAGCTCGCCAAAACTTTCCTGTGGATAGAATTCCTGAAGCAAGCGATTGGTTTTTCGTTCCTCAACCTCCCAGAGTTTCTGGTAATTACTTCGTTTTTGCTGATCGAAATTTTCAGACGTGTCAAAAGAGTCCAGAAGATTAAAAAACTCAGCAGGTTCTGCGTGAATAATGCGTGTCAGACTTTGAAAACTATCGGAGGGAGTGCCTGATGTTTGAATGTGCCAATGTATGGTTGCCGGATACTGACGCAAGAATAGTTTTAGATTTTTTGAGATAACAGATTCTCCGAAGGTAATCAGCACTTCGGGCTGAAGTGATTTTTTGATTTCATTATTGGCCTGCCCTAAAAACAGATCGGCATGACGAACCAGGTTTTCAATGATGTGCAGGTTAGAAATAACATCACCAACTATAGGCAGGTTGTGTTTGCTGCAAACCTGTTCAAGCAGTTTAGCTGTGGGTTCGTGATAGCCTTGCTGACCGGAAACGATCAACACTTTATGATAACCCAACCATTCTTTAATAAACTGTTTGCGTAATGTCTTTGATAAACTTAATTCTCCGCTAACGGCATCAATCGTCCGGACAGATTTACTATAAGAAAAATCTTCCGAAGCGGTAGGATACAAGGGCTCGCGAAAAGGTACATTTATATGAACCGGCCCTGGTGGATATTGGGTTGTTTCATTAATCGCTTCATTTACAATGCGGTTAATTGCCCACTGGCTATCGGGATGTTCGTAATCCTGCGGCAACTGAAAGGATTTCTTGGCGTGTTTTCCGAAGATATTTTCCTGATAGATAGTTTGACCATCTTGTTGTGCAATCCATTCAGCCGGACGATCGGCTG
Source organism: Flammeovirgaceae bacterium UBA2366 (assembly GCA_002344065.1). Classification (GTDB taxonomy): domain Bacteria; phylum Bacteroidota; class Bacteroidia; order Cytophagales; family Cyclobacteriaceae; genus UBA2336. The sequence continues at coordinate 487,136 of DDTK01000012.1, read as the reverse complement.
TAAAAATTAAAAGTGGTGTTTTGGAAAAGAATGCTTCTGCCACAGCCGGTGCAAAATTATACACCGCTGTTCCGGAAGTGCAGATAAGAATAGTGGCCTGTTTGGTTTGCTGTGCAATACCTAATCCGATAAAGGCGGCACTTCGTTCGTCACTGATGGTTTTACATTCAAGCTGGGTATGACGGGTAAAAGCAAGTGTAAGCGGGGCGCACCGTGATCCCGGGGAGAGCACTGCGTGCTTTAGTCCTTTACGGGCACATAGTTCGGCAATATCGTATATCGGCTGAAAGCGCGTCATGCCACGTTAGCGGATAACCTGAAGCAAGGTATTCATCTTCATCTCTGTTTCTTCCCATTCTTTTTCCGGAATAGAATCGGCTGTAACACCTGCGCCTGCATATAACCATGCCTGATCTGCGAAGAGTTGCAAACACCTTAGGTTTACAAAAAGGTGACTGCTTTCATGCATATTTACAGGGCCGAGAAAACCGGAATAAAACTCACGCGAATAACCTTCATGTTCTAGCAGAAATTTACGTGAGGTTTCCAATGGCGTTCCGCATACCGCTGAAGTGGGGTGGAGGAGTCGCAACATAACAGAGCCTAATTGCAGAAAGTTTGTGGCTTTCATATCCACAGCGAAATCTGTTTTAAGGTGCATCAGGTTTCCTGCTACAACAGTTTTCGGTCCATGTTCCTCAAATTCACGTAGCCTGATTTTCTTAAAGCAGTTAATAATGTATCGGCTCACCAAGGCCTGCTCTTCAATTTCTTTTTGTGTCCAGGCTACTTGTTTGAGGTTCATGCCCGTGGTGTGCGCTTGTGTTCCGGCAAGCGCAACTGTTCGAAAAATATTTTTCTGAACCGACACCAGAATTTCTGGGGATGCACCCAGCCAGGCCCCGTGCTTTGGGGTATATACAAATGAAACCAATGCATTGGGATAGCTATTCTCCAATCGCAGGAATGCGTCCTGAACATCAAACGCAGGTGAAAGTTCTACTGCTTTAACGCGCGAAGGAACAATCTTTTCGGCATAACCATGTTCAATTTGGTTGATAGCGTGCCTGACAAGTTCAATAAAATCAGTGGTTTTATTTAATTTTTTCGATGCAGGAAACTTAGCTTTTGTATGAAGGTCTGAAGGTTCAACAATATTTTTCACCAACCATTCCATTGCTTTTGCAGATGAAGGTTCATCGGTTTTAAGCTTTCCTTGTTCAAACACAAATTGAATGTCGGATTTGATGAAGATGCCGGACTGTTGGGAATCAAAAGGATGAAAGATGAATCCTGATCCGATCTCCTCAAAAGTATCCGTAAGTTGATAGTAGTCTGGTTTAATGGTTAGGATAATATGCGTGGTAGCAGATTCAGGCAGGCGCCAGGCGGCCAGGGAGTAATCGTGTTCCAGGGTAAACACGATGAGTCGTCCCAGTAAATCCTCCAGTTCAATAGGAATATCAATGGTTTCTGATATCGTTTGTATGTGACTCATATCCTAACGCTTATCGATAACAGCCATGGTGATGCGGCTGATACAAATCAACTCTTTTTTTTCATTGGTGATCCGGATTTCCCATACGTGGGTTTTTTTACCAATGTGTATTGGTTTTGTGGTGCCGGTGACAATACCTTCCTTAATTCCTTTAACGTGATTGGCATTGATATCCAGTCCAACACAGTATTGGATGGCAGTATCAATACAACAATGGGCAGCAACACTTCCTAGGGTCTCGGCAAGTGCTACGGAGGCGCCTCCATGCAGTAAACCGTAGGGTTGATGCGTGCGATGATCCACCGGCATAGTGGCTGAGATGTAATCATCACCGATTTCCGTGAACATGATACCGAGGTGTTCAACCATGGTGTTGGTTGACATTTTGTTTAAGGCCTCAAGTGTTACGTTAGGGCTAAATAAAGACATTCGTTATTGTCGAAAATGGTAAGGTGAATTCTTTTTCTATTTTTGCGGCAGTTTTTAGGTTTTTCCCTCAAAACAGGGCCAAAATAGCTACAAATTGAACACGAAAAAAATATACATTGTTCGTCATGGACAGACTGATTTTAACCTTCGGGGCATTGTTCAGGGCAGTGGTGTGGACAGCAGTTTGAACGACTTTGGAAGGGCACAGGCGAAAGCATTTTATGATGCTTATAAACACGTTACGTTTGATAAAGTTTATACATCTGTTTTAAAACGGAGCATTGAATCGGTTGAACATTTTATTGCAGCAGATATACCTCATGAACGCCTGATTGGCCTGAATGAAATATCATGGGGCAAGAAGGAGGGGCAGTCTATCACACCTGAGGAAGATGCTTACTACCACTACATGCTGGAGCAATGGCGTAAAGGTGAAACACAGTTACGCATTGAGGGCGGAGAAAGTCCGGAGGATGTGGTGAAGCGAATGAAACCTGCAATTGATTATATTCAGCAAAAGCCGAATGAAAACACGATTCTCATTTGTATGCACGGCCGTGCCATTCGGATATTGCTGTGTTATCTGTTGAATTATCCGCTCCGAAGTATGGATATGTTTGAGCACGAAAATTCATGCTTGTACATATTGAATTATACAGGATCGATGTTCGCTGTTGAGCGTTATAATGACACGGTTCATTTGGCTCAGCTAAAGAAGGAGCTTTCAGTAGCGTAGTCATTATTTTATTTTTTTTAATTGTGCCAACGCTGACTTAGCCTTACTATCAATACTGTTTTTATAGGCATGCTTCTTATAACTCATTGCCTTGTTAAAGTATTTTTGTGCCTCCTCTAAATTACCTTCATCCCTGAAAATATAACCCAGTTGCAGGCAGGCATTCGGTGCAAAATACCAACTTTCTGTGCCGGCTAAGTCAATAGCCTGAGCATAGAATTTCTTCGCATCCGTTAACTGATTTAGTTTATGATATAAGCGGGCAAACCGATAGTGATATTCCGTTAATTCACGACTTGATACAAGCTCCTCCTTTTTAATTGATTTAAGCAGCCGAATGGCTTCATCGTAATAACCACCATCAATACTATACCTGGCTTTGGTCAACTTGATGTTGGTAAAATCATTTTCGGCAAGACTTCTGACAGCATACTTGTCGGCCTCAGCTGCCTCTTTCCCATTTTTTTTGGCCAGTTCAAAATTGACCTGAGCCTGGTCGGGCATAGTAAGCAGCCAATACGCAATGCCTATTTTGTAATAAGCATCTTTGATGTAGTTGCTTCCTTTATATGTCTGTATAAACCTTCTGTAGGCCTGAATGGACTTTTGATAATTTCCTTGATGCAGGTACACTTCTCCCAACAGGTAATCGGCATAGTAAATGGTAAGTCCGCCTGCCTGACCTTTTAATTTCTCCAGTATAATCATAGCCATTTCGCTGGATGAATTTTTAATGGCTAATGAGGCTCCCAGAAACATGATTAATTTATTTTCTGGATTTTGGTGATGTAGATTTTCCAGGGCAACCAGCGCTGAGTCGGTTTGTTGCAGCACGAATCCTTCAATCAAATGATAAAGCAGATTGGTTTCAAAGGATAAGGATGCTTCATCTTGTTGAACCATCCTAAGTTGATTGAGACCGGTTTCTACCGATCCCTTCATCCCTAACATCGTTAATACCCATTGATATTTTTCCGGCACGGAGCCCAACATCACTTCCAGTACACCGGAAGTTTTTTGAATGGGAAGAAATTCAGGAAATTTTCGTTGGCATTCCTGCGTGAGGATGTGCGCCTGCCGAATGTTCCAGGCCGCTGTGAAGTCGTGCCCAAACTTGAGGTAAACAAAAGCCCATTGTAAGCGGAGTTCGGCAAGGACAAACAGACTTTTATTCGTTGCCGGACTTATTTTTTTTAATAGCTCGATGCGTTTTTCGTATTGCTTCTCCAGCGCTGCAAACCGGGTGACATCTTCCGTTATCAGTAATTCCAGTATATCGGCTAACGAACTAATGTAAATGGCCTCTGGTGTTGTCGGTGATGGTAAAAGCACCCTACTTTCATCAAGCATTAAGTTGATGCAAAGATCATAGGCCTTTTTATACGGCTCCTGACCCAACCATTGCGGTTGCCGGGCATAAAGGCCGGAGCATGCCCATAAAAAAAGGCAGGTCAACAGGCCTGCCTTTTTGAATGATATCGGAGTGAATTTATCCAACCGCTTTTCTTCTGCGGACAGGCGTTGCAGGGGCGCCAGCCTTTTTGGGTTTATCACTGTCATCCAGTGAATCCATGTCCACATCAGCTAAGATACGACCGGAATGTTCATCAATAACAATTTTTTTCTTCTCGCGGATTTCAGCGATTTTTTGAGGCGGGATAACAATGTTACATCCTTCTGCAGCGCCACGCACTACACGAACAACAGCCAGGCCATTGGTAAGGCTTCCGCGTAAGCGTTCGTAGTATTTTAACAGGGTTTTGTCTTCTATTTTCTTGATTGCTTTTTCGCGCTCGGCCAACAGTCTTTTTTCTTCTTCCTGGCTTTCGGCCAATATTCCGTCAAGTTCTTTCTTTTTGATGTCCAGGTGTTCGCCACGTTCGGCAATCAAGGCTTCAGTTTTGGCTATTTCATCCTTTTTAGCCTGGGTTAAGTCTTTGCCTTCTTTAATGCGCTTTTCGCAGATCTGGATTTCGAGTTCCTGAAGTTCAACTTCTTTTGTGATGGCATCGAACTCGCGGTTGTTACGAACATTTTTCTGCTGTTCGTTATACTTTTTGATAAGCTTTTCAGCTTCCTTAATACCTTCTTTGCTTTTCTTAATACCTTCTTCGATTTCCTTCAACTCGTTTTCGTGGCGTTGGAGGCGGGTGTTGTACCCCGTCATTTCATCTTCCAAATCCTGAACCTCATCGGGAAGGTCACCTCTTAATTTTATCAGTTCGTCTAATTTGCTGTCGATGGTTTGCAGTTTAACAAGTGCTTCGAGTTTCTGTGCTACGGTCTGAGTTTCCATTTAGTATTTTAATCTATAAGATAACGTACTGGATTCGTGCTAGTTCCGGAAAAATTGACTGCAAAAGTAGGAAATTTTTCTTTCAAAATATCGGTTAGTAAATCTTTCGTAAAAACCTCGCTTTCATAATGCCCTATATCAGCTATAATGATCTGATTATCAGCATCAAAGAACTCGTGGTATTTGAAATCTGCGGTTATGAAAACCTGGGCACCTGAATGAATAGCGGCTGGAAGCAGAAAGCTACCCGACCCACCGCATAAAGCCACCTTACGAATGGGTTTTTCCAGTATAGGGGTATGGCGGATTACCTTCAGTTCCATGCTTTTTTTAAGATGTCTTAGAAACACGGTAGGTTCCATTTCATTCTCCAGTTCACCCACCATGCCAAAGCCTACCTCCTGATTTTCATTATTCAGCGTTGTGATATAATAGGCCACCTCTTCGTACGGGTGAGCTTTTTTCAGGGTTTGAATAATTTGGGCCTCCCGGTGGGATGGGAAAATGACTTCAGCCCGTATTTCATTTACCAATTCCTGCTGATTAACTTTTCCAATGTGTGGGTTCGCCTGATCGTTGGGCATAAAGGTACCGGTGCCCGTTACCTGAAAGCTGCAATTTTTATAATTCCCGATTTGCCCTGCACCCGCTTTGTAAAGTTCAGCAAGCACTGCTTCACTATCGGTAAGTGGAATAAAGGTTACCAGTTTGGAAAGGGTATTGGGTTTTGGGGCGAGTATTTTCAAGTTTTGCAAACCAATTTTCTCCGCTATTTTTTTGTTAACGCCCGTATGTACATTATCCAGATTGGTGTGGATGGCGTAAATGGCAATATCATTTTTTATAGCCTTTATTATGGTTCGCTCCACGTAGTTACTGCCGGTTAATTTCTTCAGTCCTTTAAAGATGATTGGATGATGGGCTACGATCAGGTTACAGTTGAGCTTAATAGCTTCTTCCACAACCGCCTCTACGCAATCTAACGATACCAGTATTCCCTTAACTGCCTGATCGGGGCTGCCCGTTAATAGACCGGAGTTGTCATATGACTCCTGATAGGAACGGGGCGCCATGGATTCCAGGTAGTGGGTAACGTCAGATACTTTCATGAATCACTGAGTTAATCGTACTTTTGATTTTTAACTAACAAAGCTACACTATTCATGTCTGTTTTGAAGCTTTTGCTTTGGCCGCTGGCAGTTATCTACGATGTTTTAATGAACATCCGAAACCGGCTGTACGATCTGAAGCTAAAGCCTTCCGTGTCATTTACAATTCCGGTTATCGGGGTAGGTAACCTGGCTGTTGGCGGTACGGGTAAAACACCTATGGTGGAGTATCTGATACGCCTGCTGAGCGGATCGCATAAACTGGCAACATTAAGTCGCGGTTACGGAAGAAAGACTAAAGGATTTCGCCTTGCCACAAACTCTGATACAGCCAGAACCCTGGGTGATGAACCCTTTCAATTATTTAAAAAATACGGAAATACGGTAACTGTTGCCGTGGGTGAAGATCGCGCCTTTGCTATACCTCATATCCTTGATCAGAAGCCAGAGGTACAGGTTGTTGTATTGGATGATGCGTTTCAACACCGAAGGGTAGTAACAGGGTTTTCAATTTTACTTTCGGAGTACAGTAATCCCTTTTATAAGGATCATGTAATGCCTCTGGGCAGATTGCGGGAGGGGCCTGAGGGTGCTAACCGGGCTGATGCCATTATTATTACCAAGTGCCCTTCAAACCTGAGTGAAAATGAAATGATGAAGATGATGCATGAGGTTCATAAATTCAGTACCAAGCCTGTGTTTTTCGCCACTATTCGGTATGGTGAACCACAGCCGTTAATGGATCATAAGAAACCTTTTGTCGGTCGGGTAATTTTAATTTCAGGGATTGCCTTAACCGCACCACTCAAAGAATATGTAGAGAAGAATTTTACGTTGATCAAACATCTGGAATACCGCGATCACTATTTCTATACCAAAACCGATATGCTGGAACTAGAAACGTTGATAAATCAATATAACGAACCTGTTTGTATTTTAACTACGGAGAAAGATAAAGTAAAATTGGAAAGTGATGAGTTGAAGGAGATTACAGCCCGACTGCCTGTTTTTTATTTACCGATTGAAATGAAGTTTATCGGAAATGGTAAGGATTTTGATGTGCTTGTACGCGATTTTGTAGACCGTGGCTAAATTATTAATCACACATTCGAAACTCCAACGATCATGGCGAAAAATTTTTTTTCGACTTGTCCTGTCCTTTGCTGCCGTACTGCTCAGCTTATCATTACAGGCACAAGAGGAAGAGGAGCCGGCCCTGCGCACACGTTCGTCCATTATCGATGATACGACCAAACAGATTTATGGGCCAACTACCTCCCGGGTTTTTTATGAGGAGAATATTTTTCTTAACCGATGGAATACGTTTCCGATTGATACGGTGATCAGGGATTTTCACAGGTTTTCATTCATAAACAGGTTTAATAATCTTTATCAGGATTTAGGAAACATTGGAACCTCTGCGCGGAAGATTTATGATGAGGTTCCCTCAATCATTGGTGTTAGCTCAGGGTTTACTACCTATGATCTTTACTGGGATGTTAATGCTCCACGATACTATAATACACGGTCTCCGTATTCTAATTTGAATGTCATTCTGGGGGGTAGTGGAAGATCATTAACCAATGTTACCTATGCCAGAAATATAAATCCTCGCTGGAACTTCGGGTTTCATTACAATGGTATTTTCAGTGATAAGCAAATTCAACGGCAGGGGAAAGGCGACCGTAATGCACGTAGTGAATCGTACGATGTATTTATGAGTTACCATAGTAAGGATAGTGCCTATACGGTGTTGGGTAGTTTCAGACGCATGTACCATCGGGTTTTTGAATATGGAGGCGTAAAAACCGGTAGCAGTTATTTATTGGATGATCTTTTCAAAAACAATGCACAACCCTGGCTTACCAGCGCTGAAAGCAATGTGCTGAGCAGAAACTATCATCTTTTTCATCAATACAAAATTGGTGAAGCACTTCAGGTATATCACCAAGTTGATAGTGACAGGAGGCGATATCAATTCAAGGACAATTATTCTGCCGAGCCTTATAAGGAATTTTTTGATGCGATTGTGGTAGATAGCGCTACCACCGATGATCAAACTAAGTTTAATACCATACGCAACGAGATTGGGATTAAAGGAAATCTGTTGAAACTCTTTTATAATGGCTATGTAGCGCTTAGGAATTATGATATGCAGTATAAATATTTCAATCAGGAGGACTTTTATTTACCAACAAAAGGAAGTGAATTTTATGTTGGCGGTCGCATGGCGTTGCAGTTGGATTCCCTAATTGAAGTACGCGGGCTATTGGAATCTATGTTGGACAATCGGTACAGGGTGGAAGGCGCAATTGACACCAAATGGTTTACGGCATCAATCAAACGATCTGTATCAAGTCCAACATTTCTTCAGCAGGCCTATCGCGGCAGCCATGATGTTTGGCAAAATTTCTTTAATGAAGTCGAGTCTAATGAGTTGAAAGGAAATTTGAAAGTAAAAACAGACTGGCTTGGGCTTTATCCGGGAATAAGGTTTACAACATTTAAGAACTTTATTTTTTTCAAAAAGGGAGACTTTGGAGTTGATCAAACGGTGCTTCCGGTACAGTCAACCGGATTTCAGACCCTGGCGTTACCTGAACTGGCCCTTCGGATTACGCCTGTGAAAAACACAACACTGAGTGGTCAGGTGATTTATTCCAAAATTCTGGAAAATGCTGATAACGCAATCCAGTTGCCTGAGTTTTTTGTGAACGCTCAATTGGCCTATGCCAACATCTGGTTTCATGGAAACTTTGATTTCCAGGTGGGTCTGGATTTTCATTGGAAGTCGGCTTACTATGCCTATGGATATGATCCGGTTATTCAACAATTTCATACCCAACAGGATTTTAAAAGCCCGGCATTTCCTCTGGCGGATGTGTTTCTTAATGCCAAGATTATACGTGGACGAATTTTCTTAAAGTACAGTAACCTTTTTAAGGTCTTCAACGGCTATGGCGATGTGCCAACACCCTTTTATCCGGGTGTAGTGAATGTATTTAATTTTGGTTTTGACTGGTCATTTTACGATTAGTGTTCATTCGATGATGAAAGTTTCTGTGAACGTATGAAGGATAAGTTTACCCTGGGTCTTGAACTGCCTACCGATCCGCGGTGGGTTGATATCGCTGAAAAGAACATTGAAGATATTTTAGTGGATCATGCCTACTGCGAACAAAAGGCTGCTTCAGCTTGTATTTCTTTAATCGTTTTGTATCCTGAAAAAGAAAAGCTGGTGGAAATGTTGACTCCGGTAGTGGCGGAAGAGTGGGGGCATTTTGAACGCGTCACGGAAGAATTAAAAAAACGTGGCTACAAGCTGGGGAGACAACGGAAGGATGAATATGTAGAAGCGTTGAATAAAGTATTAAAAAGTGGGGGAAGCCGTGAGCAACAGCTGGTGGAGAAACTTTTGATGAATGCACTTATTGAGGCACGCAGTGCTGAGCGGTTTAAAATGCTATGGAAAAATATTAATGACCCCGAACTATCGAAGTTTTATTATGAGCTGATGGTTTCTGAGGCCGGGCATTATAAAAACTTTTTACAGTTGGCTAAAGAATATATGCCTGCGGAAGCAGTTGATAAACGCTGGCGTGAGTGGTTGGAAGAAGAGGCGGAAATAATGGCCAGGCTAAAAATGAGAGGGGACCGGATGCATTGAATAACATCAGGTTTTCTGCTTTTTCTTTTTCGCAGCGGGAAAAAGAACATTGTTTAGGATGAGCCGATACCCTGGAGAATTGGGATGCTGGTTAAGGTCGGTATGCTCTTCACCAACCTGGTGCTGGTAATCTTCTGGATCGTGTCCTCCGTAAAATGTCCAGAAACCTTTGCCGAGTACGCCATGAAGGTATTTGACTTCCTTGATATCTTTATTCTCAGCCATAATAACAGCCTCAGGTTTAATCAGATTCTTCTTAAATCCTGTTGTTTGCCCGAAGAATCCTTTAAGTACTCGGGTGTGATTTTGGGTAAGCATGGTGGGTATGGGATCCCACTTGGCGGAAAATTCAAAGAGTGAAAAGTAGTCATTAGCCTGACGTAGTCCGCGTTCGTTTGGTGGATTATCGATGGACGAGAATTCATATTGATACGGATCGCGCACCAGTTTAAAATCAGTAAAGGCTAATGTTTTTTCAAAGTCGATTTTTTCCTGCGCTTGTGGATCAGCCGGATCACCATCAAACATGCGTTCGCAAATGTCAACACCTTCTGCGGCTAATGCTATGTCGTAGCTGTCGGTGGCTGAGCACATGGCAAACATAAATCCGCCACCGGCAACAAATTCTTTTATCCGTTTGGCTACGGCCAGTTTTAATTGCGATACTTTATGGAAACCATTTCTGCGAGCTGTTTCTTCAGCATCGCGTTGGGCTTCAATATACCAGGGCATGTTGGAGAATGAACCATAGAATTTTCCGTACTGCCCTGTAAAATCTTCGTGGTGCAGGTGAAGCCAATCGTATTTGGGTAAAACACCGGCCAGTATTTCGTCATCATACACGACATCATATGGAATTTCGGCATAGGTAAGTACAAGTGTAACGGCATCGTCCCAGGGTTGTGCGGTTTTGGGTGAATACACCGCTATGCGCGGGTACTTCTCCAACTTCATAATGTCGTAGTTGACGGCCGGGCTGGCAATTTCGCTGATGATCTGATTTGCCTGGGCATCTGAAATAACATCGAAACTCACCCCACGAATGACCAACTCATTCTGGATGGCCGGATGAAACTTTACCATAAAACTACCTCCTCGGTAATTGAGTAGCCAATCGACTTCCGTTTCACTTCGCAATATCCAATAGGCAATACCGTATGCTTTCAAATGGTTGGATTGTCGTTCATCCATAGGAATGAACAAGTAATTGGCCTTTACCAGACTGCCGACCAATAATAATCCAAACAAAAGTGTGCCCCGCATCCTGCCCATAACCCGATATATGTAGTTTTACGTTTATTACTGCTAACAAATTTAGGTTCTTTTTGTAAAAAGCACCCCAAAAAATAAAAAAGCGGGCCAGTGTGTAACATTTGGCCCATATTGATCAACGTATTGGTGTCCTAAAACAGTTTATGAACGTAATAGAAAATATGCGGGAGGGTTTACGGTCAGTGCAGGCCAACCTGCTCAGGTCTGTGTTAACCGCACTCATTGTAGCCATTGGTATTACAGCCCTGGTGGGTGCACTAACCGCTGTGGATGGTGTTGAGAAGTCCATTAACAGCAGTCTTTCTTCCCTGGGGGCAAATACATTCGATATTACTTCCAAAACCAATAGGGGAGGAAGTACCCAGGGTGTTACAGAAAAATTATACCCGAATCTGAAATTCAATGAAGTGATACGGTTCACCAATCAATATGAGTTTCCAGCTACAGTAAGTTTGTCGGCTAACTTAACCCAAATAGCTGAGGTGAAGCGCCTATCTAATAAGACTAACCCCAATGTGACTGTTTTAGGAGCCAATGAAAACTATGTAACCATTAAAGGACTTGACTTAAAGCAGGGCAGGAATTTTTCTCCTATTGAGATTGAGTACGGAACGCAGGTGGTAATTATCGGGCACAAAATTTTCACCACCTTGTTTAAGGAAAATGAAAACCCGATAGGTGAGAAGATTTCTTTTTTGGGTGGGCAGTTTAAGGTGATTGGCGTAATCATAGAAAAAGGACAATCATTTGAAGGTAATTTTGATAATATGGTTATTGTTCCCATTCGTGTAGCCAATCAAATGGCGAAAGGACGAAGCCTATGGTACCGGTTGACAGTAGGCGTTGTAAATATTAATGAGGTAGATAATGCGATGGGCGAAGCTACGGGCGTGATGCGCAGAATCCGGCAAGACCATGTGGGTAATGAGAATTCATTTCAGTTGGAACGGAGTGTATCCTTGGCCGAGCGAACAGCACAATTGGCGGGCTATGTGCGCACCGCGGGATTTTTAATTGGTTTTGTCACGCTGTTGGGTTCATCCATTGCCCTCATGAATATTATGTTGGTTTCGGTAACAGAACGTACACGTGAAATTGGTGTTCGTAAAGCATTGGGTGCAACACCCCTGCGCATTCGCCAGCAATTTGTAACCGAAGCCATTGTGGTTTGCTTATTGGGCGGGGCAGTGGGTGTGTTGCTGGGCATAGGAATCGGAAACCTGGGCGCACGCTTTTTAGGCATGGATAGTTATATCATTCCCTGGGTATGGATTTTCTTCGGGCTGTTTGTATGCGTGTTGGTTGGGTTGTTGGCGGGTTATTATCCTGCACACAAAGCATCCAAGCTTGATCCTATTGAATCGTTGCGATTCGAGTAGAAAGCCCTGGCGCTAAACTAATGATGCACTCAGTGAAATAGTCGTATTGAGCAGTTTCGAAATGGGGCAATTAGCTTTTGCATTCTCCGCACATTCATCAAATTTTTCCTTTGAAATGCCGGGAACGTTAGCCTTGAGCACCAGGTCGGAGTTTGTCACCGCTCCATTCTCTAACGTAATGGTGCAGGTGGTTGATAATTCAGTGGGTTTGAACCCGGCCTCACCCAATACAAAACTTAACTTCATGGTAAAGCAGCCGGCATGGGCCGCAGCAATGAGCTCTTCCGGATTGGTTCCTACACCTTCTTCAAAGCGCGAACTGAATGAGTATTGTGTTTTGGTGAGCACTGTGCTTTGTGTGCTTAAATGACCATTACCTTCTTTACCGGAACCTTGCCAAACGGCTGTTGCTTTGCGTTTCATATGGGTGGGAATTTATTTTTGATTTAGATTCGTGAAGCTAACTTTATAGGTTCAAAAAACCAAAGGAGAGATGCCAGAGCGGTCGAATGGGGCGGTCTCGAAAACCGTTATCCGCGTAAGTGGATCCAGGGTTCGAATCCCTGTCTCTCCGCACTTTTTAGGCACCTGGTACGCTATTGCTTGGGCAGGCAAGAGGGGATGATTTCGAGATTGAATTCTACCGATAACAATTCAGTAAGGTGTCACAAGAAATTCTCGTCACTGATTTTAAATCTTAAGCAAACCCCTAAAAGCTCTTACACCATAGTACGATTCGGCTCCGTTATGATAAACGAATACGTGTCCAAACCGGTAGTCGCCAAAAATGGCACCGCCAAGTTTGCGTATGTCAACCGGGGTTTTTAGCCAACTTGAAGTTTTAGTATCGAACGGCCCTAGTTTTTGCAAGTTCCGATATTGATCTTCTGTTAAAAGTTCAATACCCATATCTTCGGCCATTTGCACGGCACTGGTTTTGGGTTTGTGTTCTTTCCTCGACTCCAATGCCTCATGATCGTAGCAAATACTTCTGCGGCCTTTTGGAGTTTCTGCCGAACAATCACAAAAAATGAGTTCACCTGATCGCTTATCAAAATAGATTACATCAGGCTCACCGCCTGTTTTTTCCATCTCGTTAAGGGACCATAGCTTGGCCGGGTTTGCTTCAAGCCTTGTTTGAACCCTATCCCATTCAATGCCTTTATGCCTGTTCATATGCTTTTCAAACCGAGACTTTAGGGTTGTGAGTAATTCCTGTTGTTGGTCTTTTGTAAGTTTCTTTTTCATGTTTTTATTTTTGACTTGAATGCAAGTAATACTTATTGAGTTTTCTATCCGTTGACCTTGTACGCCACGCGACTATGTTTAGAATCAGTAACAATTCCGGTTTAAAATTTTTATTGCCTTGGTTCTTTAATTGAAATGGGAAATTTGGGCATAAGTAGTACAATAGGTACTGCTGTTAGATCCACGAACAAGTTTATTTGGTTAAATAAATTGTTGAAGTGCAAGTATGCCCAGTAAGCCTAAAACAGAAATCAACGATTCCATCACCGTCCATGACATAAAAGTTTGTTTTAGAGATAAGTTAAAAAATTCTTTAAACATCCAAAAACCGGTATCGTTAATGTGAGAGCAAAACACACTACCTGCTCCAACAGCAAGTACCATCAACTCAGGTGAGACCTGACCATTATTAATCAATGGAGATACGATTCCGGCTGCAGTTAAACCAGCAACAGTAGCCGATCCGAGTGCAACCCGAAGAAGAGCTGTTGTCATCCATGCAAATAACAGTGGATGAATATGCCACTGACTGCTGAATGATGTGATGTACTCACCTGTGCCACTGTATATCAGAACTTCTTTTAATACACCCCCTGCTGTAATAATCAGCAGTATCATAGCAATACCGTTAATGCCTTCGGTTAACCATTTCATTACGGTTGATATACCAATGCCTCTTCTGGTTCCTAAAAAATATACCGCCAGTAAAACAGAAGTCAGTAATGCAATAGTTGGGTTTCCGAAAAATCGAATGATTGAACAGGTAACTCCTTCCGATGAAGAAAATGTATCAACAACCACGGCTAACGAAATAAGCATTACCGGCATTAAAGCAACGATAAAACTGGCAAATGGTGAAGGCGGATTGGCAGGTTCAATAGGCTGCGCAAGAAATGAATTACTATTGGAGGTTGCTCCGATATTCTTCAATATCCTGCCAAGAAACGGGCCGGCAATAATTACGATAGGGATTACCACGATTACGCCATAGACTAACGTTAGACCAAGATCGGCTTTGAAAGCATTAGCCAATACAACAGGGCCTGGGTGAGGCGGAAGAAAGCAGTGTGTTGCTGAAAGCGAGGCGGCTGCTGGGATGGCTATGTATAAAAGGGGTAGACCAGTTCTCCTGGCTACGGAAAAAACGAGGGGTACAAGAATGATGAACCCTGCGTTGTAGTAAAGCGGAAGACCGACTAAAAAGCCAGTTAGTAACACTGCCCATTGCACATGACGTTGTCCAAAATTTTTAATCAAATTGGAAGTGATTTGATTGATAGCCCCGCTGACTTCCAGGATTTTCCCCAACACAGCACCAAGGCAAATAATTAATGCTAATCCGCTAAGTGTACTGCCAACACCTTTTTCAATAGACACAACGAGTTCGGAAGGATGTATCCCCAACAGAAGCCCAACGATAATGGCTACGATCAGTAAGGACAAAAATGGACTGATTTTTTTGTAGGTAAGATAAACCTGCAGGGCAACTCCAAAGGCGATAATGAGCAGCGGCATCAGCGGACAACATTCATTGGTGTGCCTATACTACCTATTATTATCCTGATTTCATATACCACGGAACCTAAACTAAATGATGGGCTGTAGTGTTAGAAATATATGTCTATAAAACTCTACGCCATCGCCCTCCCCGTTTTCTTTGCCATTGACATCCTTTGGATTGGCTATATTGCCCGTGATTTCTATAAAAACCAGATCGGCTTCTTAATGAAGCCCGATGTAAACTGGACAGCTGCTATTATTTTCTATACCTTATTTCTTGTTGGCCTGGTGGTATTTGTCATTGAGCCTGCCGTTGAAAAGAAAGAATGGACACGGGCACTTTGGATGGGCGCTTTTTTCGGATTGATCACCTACGCAACCTATGATCTTACCAACCTGGCTACCCTGAAAGACTGGCCTGTAAAAATGGTGGTTGTAGATATGCTTTGGGGTACCGTTCTTTCCGCTAGTGTTGCAACAGCTACTTACTTTATTGCCGTTAAGCTCGGACTATGAACCATTACCTGATTCTTGCGCTGGCATTGTTCAGCTATATGCTGGTTTGGTTTTTTGTTTCCATACTCATTAAACGTAATGATGTGGCCGACATAGCGTGGGGTTTAGGTTTTGTGGTTATGGCCTGGATTTCCTATTTACTATCTGATCAATCACAGAAGGCATTACTGGTTAACGTGCTGGTTACCGTTTGGGGGTTGCGATTGTCGTGGCATATATTCCTTCGGAATAAGGGCAAGTCGGAAGATTTTCGGTACCATCAGTGGCGTATGGAGTGGAAGCACTTTTACCTGCGCAGTTTCCTTCAGGTATTCATGCTGCAGGGATTATTTCTTTTTCTAACCGTGTTACCGGTAATCTATATTAATATTCATTCAGCTTTTAGTTTCCATTTTCTTGATGTCGTTGGTATTTTAATTTGGTTGACTGGTTTTTATTTTGAGAGTGTTGGAGACTATCAGCTAAAACAATTCAAATCCAAACCTGAAAACAAAGGAAAAATTATCACTACTGGGTTGTGGCGCTACACACGACACCCAAATTATTTTGGTGAAGTGGTACAATGGTGGGGGATTTTTCTCATGGCTGTTACCTTGCCCGGAGGTTGGAT
The DNA here is from genome assembly GCA_002344065.1 of Flammeovirgaceae bacterium UBA2366. Classification (GTDB taxonomy): domain Bacteria; phylum Bacteroidota; class Bacteroidia; order Cytophagales; family Cyclobacteriaceae; genus UBA2336. The sequence continues at coordinate 470,876 of DDTK01000012.1, read as the reverse complement.
GACCATTGTCGGTCCGTTAACCATAACATACCTGGTGCGTTATGTTTCCGGAGTGCCGATGCTCGAGCGTAAATATGCGGGAAATCCGGAGTTTGAAGCCTATAAGAAAGTGACGTCCGTATTTTTTCCGATGCCTTCAAAACAATAATGCTTTCTTCTGCAGCTATACATCCATGATGGGTTCACTGACGATGATGAAACTTAAAATGAGCTAGTCTGTGCAACAGGCTCAGCTGATTATCGGTTTCCCAGATAAAGCAAGAAAATGAAGGGCAATACAAAGTGCTGAATACAAGAAGAATGTTATCAGCGCAAAGGGTAATTGAAATTTAACCCGATCACGAAAAGCAAATATAATTAGCGGTACAAGTTGTAATCCGTGTAGGGTTATGAAGTGAGCTGCCCGGATATCACCGGCCACCGTACTCCAATTAACGAAGGGTAGTCCAGGCCCGCCATCAGGTGCGCCAACGGTATGTGCAAGATTAGTTACCATTAGCCCACCCGATATACCTCCAAGAAAAAATAGAAGTAACCCGGCCCGCCAGGCAACACGTGTTATGTGGTCGGGAATATTTACGGCCTTTGTAAAAAATAGAATGAGGGTATAGAGCACTAAGAAAGTATTGATTCCTATAAAAGTCCCCATCGTGCTAAACATAATGGCGTTAGGAACGGAGGTTATGTTAAAATGTGAAGGAACACCACGCGCTGCCTGCACAGTTATAATAGCCATTTCCACAATCATACAGATAACTATGCCCCAACTGATGAATTTTACGTTTTTGACAGATTTTACGTACTGCAATAGCCACGCGAATGTCCACAGATAGATGGTAATGGATAGCGCGAACTTCATGGGTTTTATCCACGCATTAATGCCGGTTATTAACCGGTCATCCAGTATGAAAAGAGGGATAAAAATGATAAAGAGTACTGCATGCCCCAGCCCTGTATAGTACAGCAGCGGGTTCAGGTTTCTAATGCCTGGAATGAATTCAGAAATTTTCATGAAGGATTTTTTTCGTGTGGACGGCACGTACACTGAAGTATAGTATCAATCCGATAGGCCCAAGCATAAAGGTGAAAAACAGGCACGGAACGATCCACCAATGTTTTATGCCTAGTTTTTGACTGTTGCTAACTATCCAGGTGCCAACAAACATATCGAACGCCAGGTAATGCACCCATCCGGCTAACACGGCTTCACGATTTTCAAATAACTTCATTACGCCATCCAGAGAACTAAAATTACCTTCGCCTTCACCAAAATAAAGCACAATCAAAGTCAGGTAAACGGCACTGAGTAACAGGATTACTGCACCGGAAACAATAATGCTGAACGTCCACTTCCAGCGCGGTGCAACAACCATCAGAAGCCAGCCTGCCAATGCCAGGTTATTGCAGATGAGAAATAATTTGTCGGGGTTCATAGGTGATAAATTTATTTCACAAAGCTTACAACTATATCAGAAGTTTGCATTGATCATGATCAAGAAAATAAAGGATAAGTGTATTTAAGCACCTTGAGCTACCTGAAGTTTTCGGGCTAACCACAGCGATACCAGGCTGAAGAAAACGGCAATTAATCCTACATAACCATAATTCACCAGTGCTTTCGCATCCGGCCCAAATACAGAAGCTTTTTCGCTGATGATAGTTCCCGCAACAAAGGAAGCCAGACCAGAGGTTAGCTGTTGTACCGATGACCGGATGCTCATGTAACTTCCACGGCTTTCCGGGCTTATGATTGCCGTTTCCATAGTGGTAGAAGGAACCATACGTCCGTTACTGAAAATGAAAAATATACCGGCCACAATCAGTGCAGCCCATAATGGTGTGGGCGGCATGTTGGTGATGATTACAATCGGAATAATCACCAGGCTGCCGAAGATGGTAAAGATTTTTAATCGTCCGTGTTTATCGGCCATTTTGCCTACCCACGGTGAAAAGAAAATAGTGAGCGCTCCGCCCACCAGGTAAATGTAGGCGAGTTCGTCATTGGAGAAGCCCACATTGCCTACCATATAGGCCGCGATAAAAGGAACAATAGTAAAATGACCCAGGGTTAGAACAGCAGCGAAGGTCAATCCAAGTCGTGTACTTCGCTGACCAAAAATGTTTTTCAATATCTCCATAGGCTTCTTGATTCCATTACCCGTGTCCAGATGTGCCCTAAGCGGAGGAATAAACCAAAACATTAATACGAAGATGAGGGCAGCTAACATCCCCAAAAAGAGAAAGGGGGCATGCCAGCTAAATTTGCTGGCCAGAAATAGCCCAAAAGGTACACCAAATACAGAAGCCACTGAAAAAGAAGCCATCACAATTCCCAAGGCGCTTGCTCTTCGCTCAAGCGGAATGGCATCGCTAACAATAGAAAGAATCAAGGCGCCCAGAACGCCACCAAAAGCTCCTGCCACCGAACGGGCCATGAGCAGGAAAAAATAAGAAGGAGCGATAGCACACGCTAATGTGCCTAAGGTGAATCCAAGATACATCACCAGCATCATACTTTTTCGATCATAGCGATCTATACGAAAAGCCGCCAGAAAGCCGGTTACCCCAGCCGTTATGGTGTATGAAGACACGAGTAAACTGAACTCCTGTGCGTTGATATCAAAAATGCTCATCAGCGAAGGACTCAAGGGCATCATGATCATAAAATCCATAATATGAGTAAACATGGCGGCAGCCAGAATGAGCAGGAGAAGTCTTTCATTTTTCATCAAGGGGCGAAAATAGGTGTATGGGGTGGTTTGATAATTATTTTTTTGGCCAAATAATTGATATTTTAACTGCGAATAAGGAGACAATGTTTACCATTTTTTACACGTATGCAGGTTAAGCGTTTATTAATTTTTTGCGCTTTATTATGTTCCATGTCCTTATGGGGTCAGCGTAAAGGTGATACCGGACCTTACTTTAAAGTGCTTGATCTTCAGTATGCCAAACTGGCCAAAGATCCGCGACTTAATGCTTTGGATATTTATATGCCCAAGAAGGGGAGTAAATCCCCGGTTATTATTTGGGTGCATGGTGGTTTATGGGCCTTTGGCGATAAAAGTGATGTTGGGGTAAAGCCTGAGTACTTCACCTCTAAGGGTTATATTTTTATCAGCATTAATCACCGGCTTTCGCCCGATGTAAAACATCCTGGTCATATGCAGGATGTTGCCAACGCCCTTGTTTGGGTTTATAACAACATTGTGCATTACAGTGGCGATAAGGATAAGATTTTTTTGATGGGATATGCTTCCGGTGCACAGATGTCGGTAATGATTACCGTGAATGAAGACTACATGAAGCAAGCTGACGGTTCTCTGGATATGATTAAGGGTGTAATTTCAATTGATGGTCTCGGGTTTGATGTTGCTAAGATTATTCCGGATAACAACAACAAAGTAAAGGACTGGTGCCTGGATACTTTTGGACTAACGGAAAAGGAGTGGGCTGAAGCTTCTCCGGTAACGCATATCAAATCGGGTATGTTAGTACCACCGATTTTTCTGGCCTATTCCGGAAGTAAAACTCCTACGGAAAGCGATGCTGTTAATCTCGCCCGAAAATTCAAGGAATCAGACATCACTATTCAGATAAAGGGCTATCCGAAGAAAAACAGTTTATCCATGCATCGTGAATTTGGAAGAGATGATGATCCTGTTACACAGGATGTCATTACGTTTTTATTTGAATGCCTGAAGAAATTGTAACTCATGCTTTTGAAAAAAATGGGGCAAGCCACTAAATCTCAAAAACACCAAACTCCACTAAAGTCCAGGTAGCGAATTATAGCAGCGGACCTATAAAGTTCACCAGGTTAGTTGCAATAATCTTATGCCCTTCTATATTCGGGTGAATACCATCAGGAAGATTCAATTTTTCATTTCCGCCTACACCTTCCAATAAAAAGGGGATTAGCGTTGCTTTATTTTTCTTAGCCAGTTCAGGGAACACATCTTTAAATTGTGTGGTGTAATCCTTTCCCATATTAGGTGGCACCATCATACCGGCCACAACAATTTTAGCATTCGGGTTTTTGGCTTTCACTTTATCTATAATGGCCTGCAGGTTGGCTTTGGTTTGTTCAAGCGGAAGACCACGCAGGCCATCGTTTCCGCCTAATTCGAGCACAAAAATGTCAACCGGTTGGCGCAATACCCAGTCAATACGGGATAATCCACCGGCCGAAGTCTCACCGCTCAACCCGGCATTAATCACCTTGCATCTTATCGATTGGGCATTCAGCTTTTTTTCAAGCAGGGCAGGAAAGGCTTCTTCTGTTGATAGCCCGTACCCGGCTGTAAGGCTGTCACCATAGAACATGATGGTTTTCACCGTAGTTGAACCTTGGAGAAATAGAAGTGATACAATAATCCAGCTAAACTTTCCGACCATGGAATTAGTTTAAGGGTTAAACGTTAAAGCTTTAAAGTTAGTTTATCTTGCAACATCGTCAATCGAATTCTGTAATCTGAAAATCATTCTATGTCCCAGCTTGTTCTCCTCGCAGAAGAATTAACCAAATCGTACCCTTCAGGAGCTGCCCAGCTTACCGTATTGGATAAGGTGAGTTTTGCTGTCCATCAGGGTAATACAGTAGCGATAATCGGGCCATCCGGTAGTGGCAAGACAACTTTGTTAGGGTTATGTGCCGGACTTGATGTGGCCAGCAGCGGAACGATTTCACTAATGGGCTTTAAACTCAATGCCATGAGTGAGGATGACCGGGCTTATATCCGCAATCAATATGTTGGGTTTGTGTTTCAGAATTTCCAGTTGCTGGCAACACTCACCGCCCTGGAAAACGTTATGGTGCCGTTAGAATTACGCGGTGTGAAGAATGTTTCTGCGAAAGCAAAGGAATTATTATCACGGGTTGGGTTGGAGGGCAGAATGCACCATTACCCATCACAATTATCAGGAGGGGAACAGCAACGTGTTGCCATGGCGCGCGCGTTTATTACTGACCCTAAAATTCTTTTTGCCGATGAACCAACCGGCAACCTGGATGAAGAAAATTCCCATCACATTACTGATTTGCTGTTTACCCTGAATAAAGAACAAGGTACAACACTGGTATTGGTAACGCATAACCTTGAGCTGGCCCGAAAAACCGAGCGTATTTTGCGCATGAAGGGTGGAAAATTGGTTGAAGAAGAAATCGTTGCTGCTTTATGATCGAATATATCATAAAGATAAAGCGTAAGACCCGGAATATTTTTCAGGACCGTTGGGTGTGGACGATGGCATGGCGTGATGCCCGTCATAATTTCTCACGGTTATTTTTATTTGCAGCTTCGCTGATTACCGGAATTGCCGCTGTAGTTTCATTGGATTCACTGAATGAATCATTGCAACAGGATATAGACCGCAATGCGAAGGAATTGTTAGGCGCTGACCTGGTAATTAACGGAAACAAAAAATTTGAGCCAGAACTTCTTTCCCTTTTTGATTCCACTAAGTTTCCGCAAGCCCGTGAAGCCGACATGGCTTCGATGGTTTTGTTTGTAAACTCCGGACAATCACGTTTAATCAGACTGGTATCGCTGGAAGGTGATTTTCCATTTTACGGTAGCATTGAAACGCTGCCACCGAATGCTTACCAGAAAATGCGCAATGAAGGCTATGCCTTACTGGACGAAACTTTAGCAAGTCAATATGAAGTTAGCTCAGGCGATTCGATTCGTATCGGCAACTCATACTTTGAAGTAGCCGGTGTAGTTACAAAAATTCCTGGCGGAGGTGGCATACTCTCCACCTTCACTCCTTCAGTTTACATTGCCATGGCTCAACTCGATTCAACCGGGTTGGTTCAGTACGGCAGTCGTGTAAATTATCGAAACTATTTTAAAACAGAGAGTGAGGTACAAACGGAGTTGTTGGTGACAACACTTAAAACAGAAGTAAGAAAATACGGACACGGGTATGATACCGTTCAGGAACGCAAGGAAGAACTAGGGGAGGCGTTTCAATCGGTATACCGTTTCTTTTCCTTGCTGGCTTTTGTAGCACTTATTTTGGGTTGCATTGGAGTGGCCAGTTCTGTACATATTTATGCGCGCGAAAAACGCGATGAAGTGGCCGTGCTTCGTTGTGTGGGATCGTCCGGTTGGCAAGCTTTTAATATTTATTTTATTCAGATCTTTTTATTGGGAATAATCGGTAGCCTGGTTGGTGCCACATTGGGTTTAACGATTCAGCAGATTATTCCGGTTGCGTTCAAGGGATTGCTTCCGGTGGAGGTCAGCTTCTCGGTATCATGGTTATCCTTCTGGAAGGGGATTATGGTGGGTACGGTTGTATCGCTTTTGTTTTCTATGCTTCCGTTAATGGCCGTAAGGTTTGTGCCACCGTTAACCGTTTTGCGTGCAGACTTTGAACCGGCTAAAATATTTTCGAAAGCCAGGGTTCTTGTTGTTATACTCATTGCTTTTTTTCCATTAGTGTTCGCAGCACTACAAACACGTAATATTCTGATCGGACTTTCATTCTTTGCCGGGCTTGCAGTGGCATTGGGTGCCCTTACTTTGGTAGCAATAGCCTTGCTTTACCTGGTACGTAGATTTTTTCCGTCTAATTCTTCTTTTATCTGGCGACATGCATTGTCCAATCTTTACCGCCCCAATAATCAAACACGGGTTTTGATGGTGGCGATTGGGTTGGGCGCTTTTATTATAACTACCCTGAATATTGTAGAAAAGAGTTTACTAGGTCAGGTTGAGTTTAGCGGGCAGGAGAATCAATCCAACACCATACTGTTTGATATTCAGCCATCACAAAAAGACGGTGTTGTAAAATTAATGGAAGAGAATAGCCTTACCGTTAATCAGGTTGTGCCTATTGTTACCTGCCGCTTAAAAGAACTGAAGAATAAAACCGTGGAAGAAGTTCAGCAAGACACCACCGATCGGGTTCCGAACTGGGCGTTGACACGTGAGTACCGCGTAACATATCGTGACAGCCTGCACCTGTCTGAAGAGCTAATCAGTGGTGAACTGCATCACAAAACTCTTGGTCGCGATTCGGTTTGGGTTACCATATCCGAGGGATTACATGAAGAGCTGGGTGTTAAGGAGGGTGATTCATTGGTATTTGATGTTCAGGGCATACCTGTTAAAGTTTTTATCAGTGGCATACGTAAAGTTGAATGGCCGAAAGATCCGCCTAATTTTATTTTTGTATTTCCGACAGGTGTGTTGGAAGAGGCTCCACAGGTTTATGTTACGGCAACCCGTATTGACAACCAACAGGCAGCCAACCGTTTTCAGCAGCAACTCATCATGCAATACCCCAATGTTTCGCTTATTGATTTGAGGTTGATCCTGAGTACAGTAAATGATTTGTTTAACAAACTTGGCGCGGTAATCAGGTTTCTTGCGTTGTTCAGTATCGTTACGGGATTGGTGGTATTAACCGGTGCGGTCATCAACAGTAAATATGTTCGCATGAAGGAAAATGTGTTATTGCGAACCATAGGTGCACGTACTAAACAGATCATGAAAATTACACTTATCGAATATGCCTACCTGGGTTTATTTTCAGCGCTTACCGGCATGTTTCTTTCCCTTGGTGGTGGCTATTTATTAACCACCTTTTTCTTTAAAATAACCTTCGCCTTTAACTGGCTGGAAGTGGTTACAATTACGGCCGGGGTAGTATTGCTAACCATGATCATCGGGTGGTGGAATTCGCGCGAAGTGATCGCTACTCCGCCACTTCAGGTGCTTCGAAAAGAAGGGTAATCAATGCGTAAGTTTTAGTATTTTGCCCTGTTGTTAGGTAGTGATGAAACAGGTTTACTTCAGGTTATTTATAGCATTTCTTTTCAGTGCTCCGTTGGCCGGATCAGCACAAACACCTGCTTTAAAATTTATTGAGAATAAAGGTCAGTGGCCTGAGTCAATAAATTTTGCAGCACGTACACCGGCTGGAAGATTGATGCTTTCACCGGGTCAGTTCTCCCTGTATTTATTTGATCAGCAAAAAGCTAATGAAGCGCATTTACGATTGCACGGTCATATAAGCGAATCAGATGGAACAGAAGAGATGGATGACAGGATGGATGGGCATCATGTTCAAATACGGTTTCCCGGTGCGCTTGCTTTAAGGCCATCGGTAGCATCCATACCATCAAAAGAATATTATAATTTTTTTCTGGGCAATGATACGTCCCAATGGGCTTCGCGGGCTTATGCCTTTGCTGAAGTTGTTTATCCTGATTTGTATTCAGGTATTGATCTTCGGATTAGTTCTGTCAATCAAAATCTCAAGTATGATTTTATTGTAAAGCCTGCTGCCTATGCAGGGCAGGTGCAAATTGAAATAAATGGAGCAGATCAGCTTTACCTGGATCATGGAAATCTTATCATGGCTACTTCAGTTGGCTATTTAATCGAAAAGAAACCCTTTACTTACCAAGTCATCGATGGTCAAAAATGCGAGGTTAAAAGTGAATATGTGCTTCATAATAACACACTGAGCTTTCGTTTTCCGGAAGGATATGATGCCTGTTATGAATTAGTAATCGATCCATTGCTTATCTTCTCAACCTTTTCTGGCTCATCAGCTGATAATTGGGGAAGCACAGCCACACCCGGTGAACGGGGTACGCTGTATTCTTCTGGTATTGTAAATAATTCTTCTTTTGGAGGTTCATTTCCGGCAAGCCCAGGAGCCTTTCAGACGACTTATGGTGGTAACTACGATATCGCTATTCTGAAGTATGATTCAACTGGCAGCCAGTTGTTGTATGCCAGTTACCTGGGCGGATCGGGCAACGAGACACCTCATAGTCTGGTGATGGATGAGAGGACACAGGACCTTATTGTGCTGGGCACAACCAGTTCCTTCGACTTTCCCACTACTGCATCTGCATTCAGTAGTGTATTTAATGGAGGTGTTCCGTTGGGCACAAATGTTATTCAGTATTTCAGTGGTTCCGATATTGTCCTTTCCAGAATAAGCAGAGATGGTGATCAACTCAAAGCATCAACCTATCTGGGCGGTTCTCAAAATGATGGCTTGAATCAGCCTGGTAGTCCACTGGTGCGAAACTATGGCGATGAAATGCGTGGCGATGTGATCACAGATAGTTTGGGAAATATATACATCAGTTCCGTTACAAACTCACCAGATTTTCCTGGCGTGAATAGTTTCAGTACAACCTATCGGGGTGGTGGCAGTGATGCGGTAGTGGTGAAAATGGATGCCATGCTTACGCAGATTATCTGGTCTGCTTTTATTGGCGGAAATAATTTTGATGCATCTCATACTATTAAGTTCGATAGTACTTATGCAATTTATCTGGGTGGCGGAACGGCCAGCGCTGATTTCCCAACCACGTCTAATTCGTATCAATCATTAATTGCCGGAGGAGTGGATGGCTGGATGATGAAAATTTCTTCCGAAGGTGATTCTATTGCGTATTCCACATTCACTGGTACATCAGGGTTTGACCAGGTTTATTTTATAGATCTTGACAAGAATGGTGATGTATATACATACGGCCAAACCAACGGAAATTTTCCGACTACGCCAGGTGTGTACAGCAATGCCAACAGTGGTCAGTTTGTGCAAAAGTTTAATGGTGAATTAAACACGTTGATATTTTCTACACGATTCGGATCCGGTATAGGTATACCCAATATTTCACCCACAGCATTTTTGGTAAACGATTGTAATAACCTTTACATGTCGGGGTGGGGTGGTTTAATTAATGGTGGTTTGGGGTATTGGAATTCCAGTACTTCAGGAATGCCCGTTACCAATGACGCGCTGCAAAAAACAACCAGCGGATCTGATTTTTACTTTATTGTGCTTACAGCAGATGCCTCTGAACTACTCTATGCAACCTATCTGGGAGGAAATATATCGCGCACGCATGTTGATGGTGGCACGAGCCGGTTTGACAAAAGTGGTATCGTTTACCATGCGGTATGCTCCGGGTGTCGTTCGCTAAGCGCTACCGGGTTGCCAAGTTCAGATTTTCCAACCACACCGGGAGCATGGTCGCGTACCAACAACAGTGCAAATTGTAACAACGCTGCTTTTAAATTTGATCTTTCTTCACTACGCGCACGGCTGCAAACCAACTCAGTAGCGTTTGATGCGCCCGGCCTGGATGTGTTGTGTTATCCAGATACGATCCGCTTTCAAAATTTCAGTACAGGTGGAGAATTTTATGAATGGGATTTGGGTGACGGCACACAGTTGGTAAAAACCGACACAACATCATTTTTACATCAATATAAGGAGGAGGGAACTTATCTTGTTCGATTACGCGCAATTGATTTGAATACCTGTGTTGGTATTGACTCAGCTTTTAAAACCGTGCGTGTTTTCCGGAATTTACTGAAAGCTCAAGAGGATGATGTTATTTGTTATGGCACAACCTATCAACTTTCAGGAAGTGGTGGTGTAAGTTACCAATGGAGTACAAAGGATGGTCCTTTAAGTTCACCAGTGATACAACCAAAAGAGACCACCCAATATTTTGTACTCATAACAGATGCCAATGGATGCAAGGTTAAAGACACCGTTAATATTGAGGTTGTCCCATTCATTGATGTTAAAATGGAGTACGGTTTTGTGACAGATTGTTTTTCCCGCCCCCAGGTTTTCTTAAAGAATAAAACAGAGCAAAAAGCAGATGAAAACTACCTGCTCGACTTTGGTGATGGCTTTACTACCGATTTACCCGAATATGTCCACACCTATAGTCAGGATGGTACCTATACGGTTAAGGTTGCCGGTATCAAAGAGTTTTGTGTTTATGAGCAACAGGCAACATTGCCAGTGTACACTATACTTGTTCCAAATGTCATTACACCCGAGTCAACCCCCGGTCAAAACGATAGGTTTGTAATACAATATGGCTCAGGAGGAAAAACACCTGCTGATGCCGGGCTTACTGTTGGCCTTACCATTCACAATCGCTGGGGCGGTAAAGTATTTGAGTCACCTAATTACCAGTATGATTGGTCAGCCAAGGATTTGGATGCTGGTATTTACTACTATACCGTAACTATTGGCGATCAGGCATTTTGTAAAAGCTGGGTGCATGTGGTGAAGTAGGAATATGACTCGATCACTGGATTTTCATTGTGAATGTTAATCCTAATATTTATCATTGCACCTCTTTTTAAGTCGTTCTTTAATAAGGGCCCATAGCTCAGCTGGTTAGAGCACCTGACTCATAATCAGGGGGTCGCAGGATCGTGCCCTGCTGGGCCCACTTATTTATCTCCCCCAACCCTTGATTCCCCAAAACCTGATTTTCGACCTTGGTGGTGTCATCATCGATTTGTCTGTGGATAATACCATTCAGGCAATTTGTAAACTATCGGGTTTTACCCCTCAACAGGTACGGTTGACGTATCAGAAAAATCCCGAATTTTTTGAGTACGAAAGAGGTGAAATTTCCGATTCAGAATTCCGATCAGCTTTGCAACGTATTTTTTCCTTCGCATCATCAGATAAGGAGATTGACACTGCCTGGAATGCCATGCTTGTTGATCTGCCAATAGCCAAACTTCAATTGCTGGATAATCTTAAGCAGAGGTTTTCAGTAGCTGTGCTAAGCAACACGAATAATATTCACCTTAGTTTTGTAAATCAACACATGTTACCGCAGGTATCATCAGCTTCCTCCCTCAATAATTATTTTCACATCCATTATTATTCCCACCTGGTGGGTAAACGAAAACCTGAACCTGGAATTTTTACACAAGTGCTGGATGAGAATAATTTTAATCCAGAGCAAACTTTATTTTTTGATGATAATAAAGAGAACATTGAAGCCGCTTCAGCGTTAGGCATACAAACATTTTTAGTAGAACATCCCGATCGCGTGTTGGATTATTTCAGGAAATTATGAGCAAGGAAGCAAGGCGGATTATTCTTCAACTATTTCTATTTATTGCCACGTTTGTTACCACTACTATTGCGGGGGCAGAATGGACGCATGGTAAATCCATTTACGGCCCTTTTACCTGGGCTGATTTTTTTTCGGGTATGCATTTCTCTGTTCCATTTCTTTTAATTCTTACCGTACATGAGTTTGGACATTACTTTACTGCACGCCATTACCAGGTAAACTCAAGTCTCCCTTATTATATTCCCATGCCACCCTTTCCATTCTCTATTGGTACCATGGGTGCGATAATCCGGTTACGTGAGCGCATAACCTCAAAAAAGATAAATTTTGATATTGGTATTGCCGGCCCGCTGGCCGGTTTTGTAATGGCCATGATTGTATTGTTTTATGGATTCACAAATCTGCCTCCTGCTGAATACATTTTTCAGATTCATCCGGAGTATGAACAATATGGCCTAGAGTATGCCGATAAGGTTTATGGTCAGCAAGAGGGAATTGTTGATGTGGTTATCGGTAAAAACTTGTTGTTTTTATTTTTTGAAAAATTTGTAGCTGACCCGGAGCGTATGCCCAACCCGCATGAAATCATGCACTATCCGTATTTGTTTGCAGGTTTCCTGGCGTTGATCTTCACGGCTTTAAATCTCCTGCCCATCGGCCAATTGGATGGCGGTCATGTGCTTTACGGGTTAATTGGTTTCCGCCTTCATAAACTGGTAGCCTCCATCATCTTCGTCAGCTTTGTTTTTTATGCCGGATTGGGGTTGGTGCATCCACACATGTCTTTTGAAGATTTGATCATTTACATTCCGGCCTATGTTATTTTTCTAACCTTATGCTTTCGCGGATTGAAGCTACCCATGCGCGATACGGTGATGTACGCTCTTCTTGTTTTTGCCGGGCAGTTTATGCTCACATGGTTCGATCCTTCCTTACAAGGTTATACGGGTTGGTTATTGTTTGCCTTCATCATTGGAAGGCTGGCAGGGGTGGAGCATCCGCCATCTGAAATTGAAGAACCGCTTGATGTTAATCGTCAGGTATTAGGCTGGATTGCCCTGATCATTTTTGTGCTTTGCTTTAGCCCCAAGCCGATTGAACTTACAGCGTATTAAAGCTAATCGTGTATAATTAACTTTTGCGTTTGGGGAATGGTATTGCTGAAGTATCGTACCAAATAGAGACCCGGATTTGGATAGGAAATGCGTATTCGCTTTCGGTTGTTGAGTGATTCTGTTTCAAAGGTGATCGGTTGTCCACCCGAGTTGAGAATTTCTAATCGTTCAACATCACCTTCAATAAAAAACTCACCCCGATTTGGATTTGGATAGATGGACACATGGCCCTTCATACGACCTTCGGTTGAAGTAATAGGATTGCCTTTTCCAAAACGTGGGCGCACCATCAGGCTTCCTGTAACATCAGTATTGGGCACCCAACTTCCTGTAATGTTTACGAAAATCTGATCCCCCGTATTTTGACTGGCATCCAGACCAACCGCCACACGGCTGGTGGGCTGGCGCCAGCCAATATAGAAGGTATCTTTGACAATAGCTGATTGTGTGAAATTACGTTGCACAAATTCATTATTCGTTCTGGGCTGAACAGGAACCAATTCTTCCAGCAGAATCTGCCCGGGTTTTCCCTGAAGATTATTCCAGACATAAAACGTTGCATTACTGGCTGATACTCCTGTTGTTATTGGGTAATATACATGCAAACCAATAACAGTATCAGCTATGGGTGTCTGCATCACAAATCTATAGGCTACTAAATTTCCCGGTTGAGTAAGGCCAACGGCATATTCTGCAACGCCATCATCGTAGGCATAGTAGTTGGATAGTTTATACGATTGTTGAATCGTATCATTCGCGTAAAAGTTTATGGGTTCGAAACCTGTGTTAACAGAGTCTCCGGTTACATAGGTTGTTCGAACAGTTATGTGCAATGAGTCATTCGCAGCAAAGGGAGACAGATCAGGCTTAACCCCCACCGGGATAATACGTTTTTCAAAGGCCTGCATGGAAGGCAGAACAGGGAAGAAGGTTGCTGCCTGAAAGAATTGTTCAGTTTCAACTTCATTTAAAAAAGAAAAAACAGTTGCATCCAGGTTATAGTTTGAAGGTTGCGGAATGCTGCTAAGGTTGGTTACTCCAAATTCAGGTAAGCCGGTATTTTCCTCGGGATCTGTAAAAAAGTGTTTTTTGGGAACAGCGTAATAGGAATTAAATAAAGGGCCCAATAGTTTATGCGGAGCTCTGTCCGGAAAGCCAATAGTTAAATCATTTTCTGAACGGCCTTTGTTCAGGTAAACATAATCAACATGCCAGGTATCAAACCGGCCTGATTGCCTGCCGAAGGACCGGAAGCGGAATTGAAAATCATCATGAAAAAATCTTTCCTGGTTAATACGGATAGAAGCACTATAAAATTGATCAGGCAGTTGTCCCTCATCTGATTGCAAGGTAAGCATGGGTTCCCATATTCCTGTGTTGTTTAGGAATTCTACACGGAGATAATCATTGGCATCAGGAATCTCACCGTTGCCTCCCCACTGATAGAAAAAACTAAGGAATACTGTGTTTCTTTGGAAAAGAGATACCTCTGTCATTTTAATTTTGCGAGATTCAAGGCTGTCGGTAAATCCTACATCAAGGGTTTGATCAGGGTTTGGCCGATACGCTATTCCGTTTTCATTCAACCCATCGAAGGTGGCAACACCAATGGTAGGCGGGTTAATGGCCATGCTATTGTTAATCCAAACCGTGATTTTATTTTCCCATAAGGTGTCGCTGATAACGGAGGGTGATGAAAAGTCATCCCAAAAGGGAAGTGACATGGGCTCCAGGGTTTTTGTTTTAAAGGAGGGCTGCGAATTGGATCCGATATTTTGTTGAATAGGGTAGCGCTTTAGCTGGGAAAAGCCAACCAACGGAATTAACCAAAGAAATAAAAGAATTATTTGCTTTCCGTACACGTCTTGGTGTTAATCCTGATTATCTATTTCATCCAGCTCTTCTTCTTCCTCTTCAGGCACGGGCGTCCCTTTTTTACCTACCCATAACTCAACGACATCGCCCACCTTAATATTTTGATAGGCAGGGGGCTTTTGTTTCAATACCACAATGGCTTCGCGGCCGGTGGTATCCCCAACCACATGTATCTCACCCAGGTTAAGGTTTGATCCAAAGATGGGGATCTTAGCATCCTCCAGTGTATAGCCGCGTACATCAGGTGCAGGTACCGTATTGCTACCTCCATCTTCCACCAGCAGGTCAATGATTGATCCTTTCGGGATGCGTGTACCGGGCGCAATTTTCTCACCTTCAAAACGCATCTCTTTCACCAGGTTCAGAAATGGTCCGCGCACCAACTGAATGCGTCCGCGTTTTAATTCATTACCGCGTAATACTGCCTCAGCATTGATCAGTGATCCGTCCACCAGGTTTGGAAGTGGAACCGTAGGAGGTGTAACACGGTTTATCGAAATATAAATCACCCTGTTCTCTTTTACTTTTGCACCGGCTGCCGGAAACTGCCGCAATACCGTAAGGGGTGGATAGTCATCGGTGTAGGATGAATCATTTACTTCATAACGCAGGTTACGCTTGACCAAGAAATCTTCAAGTTCCGAAATGTTCAAGCCTTCCACACTGGGCACCGTTATGGTTTCACCATGATTGGTAGCAGAGGGCAGGTAAACATAGAAGTAAAAAAGTAATAAGATCAGCCCTACAACAGAAGTAATGCCTAAGCTGATTAATACTCCGCCTAATGTTGATGTGTATTTTTTTATCGTAGATTTCATTTCAGGATTCTTGCAGGTAGACTGGTTAGAATTTTAATGATGATTCATATCCGCGTTCAATACGTTTACTCTCGGCAAAACGCTCAAGGGCATAGGTAATAAGTTTGCTGATCATGTCAGTAAAACTGATACCGCGTTCTTTCCACATCATGGGGAACATACTGGAGTTGGTAAAACCCGGAATAGTATTGATTTCGTTTACATAAACCTTTCCCTTTTTTGTGAGGAACAAATCAACACGGGCAAAATCTTCGCAGCGCAATGCTTCGTATGCTTTTAAAGAAACTTCACGTATAGTTTTAACAGATGCTCTATCCAGTTTAGCGGGTACTTCAATTTTTACAGCATCCGGGTCAACATACTTGGCATCGAACGTATAAAAAGCATAGTTTTTTTGAATCACAATCTCTCCGGGGTTGGAGGCAATGGCCGGAGTGTTTCCCATGATGGCACACTCTATTTCACGGCCGGTAATAAACTCCTCAATAATGATTTCATGATCGTACCGAAAGGCCTCATCCAACGCCTTTTTGAATTCAGTCTTCTTCGAAACTTTAGAAACACCTACGGAAGAGCCCAGACTGGCCGACTTCACCATGAAGGGGAGTTTCAGTTTTTTAACAATCTCCTCAAAGTTAATTTTCTTTTTATCGCGATAGTTAAAGGTTAAAAACTTTGTAACCGGTACACCTGCCTCTTTCAACATCTTTTTCGCAATTATCTTATTCATTGAAACGGAGGAGCCTAATACCCCTGTACCCACCATGGGCAAGTCAAGCGCCTTAATCAACCCTTGTATACTCCCGTCTTCGCCATCGGTACCATGCAGCACAGGAAAAACAAGGTCAATCTTAATACGATCGCCACTGGCCAGTAAAATCAGTCCGGCATTTTTCGGATCAAGGATTAAGCCCAATGCTTTTCCCTGCTCAACTTCCTTTGTTACGCCTTGTGTTAAGAACCATTGGCCGTTTTGGCTGATGCCGATAGGTACGACTTCAAAGCGTTCTTTATCAATAAATTCAAAAATGTTGCGGCCTGAATTAACCGATACTCCATGTTCAACGGACCGTCCTCCATAGAGTAGGGCTACTTTCCTTTTAACTGTCATTCACCAATAATTAGCAGGTTCAAAGATAATCAATTCCCCAGCAAACGTTCGGGCCCTTTACCGGGAAAGAAAAAACTTGGACGTGTAGAACTGGTTACCAATCCGGATTTTCATGATGTAGATTCCGGTTGCTGCTCCGTTCAATTCGATAGGAAAGGTTTGATTGAGTATATCGGGTGCCGTAGTGTTCAGGTATTCGCGTCCCATAATATCCACTACATAAATACCAACAGGCATGCGTTCGGGTAAATCGAACGTAATGATTGCCTCAAAATTAGTCCGCCAGTAAATCGAGTAAAGATCGCTACCGATATCCACGGGATTGGGGTTATCCGAAACGTAAAATTCGATGTTATCCAGGTAAAGATTATTTCCGGTGGCATTCGTGAAAACAAATGCAAGCCGTACCTCTTGTTGACCGGCCAAATTATTTAAATTAAGAAAGTGACGCTGTTGCCATTGCGATGGACTGGTGGGTATCCAGGGATTTGCTGAAACTGCACTGGAAAGGGCTGAACCTGATCTGTCGAACGAAAGCGGTTGATAGGTGACACCACAATCTGTAGAGGCAAGAATCCTAAACCTGTCGTTAGCGGTTTGATTCCAGGCATAAGACAAATCAAAAAATATACTGGCTTTAGCAGTATTGCTGAAATCTAAAACCGGTGAGGCCAGCCATGATTCATGACCGATAGCTCCATTATTGAAAGCCTGTACCGAGGCGGAGTTTCCAAAGTTGGTAGCCGTAATCTGCCAGGCTAAACCATCTTGCGGGTTCACGATAGGCCAATTCAGTGCATTAAAATTTTCTCGTAAAGGAATTCTGTCTTGTGATTGATCAACAGTAATGTTAATGGATAAGGAAGAGTTATTAGGATCTTCATCAGCTTTATTGTCTGCTTCGGTAACTTGTAGGGAAACGGCATTTATCCCCTCGCTGAAATTTACACCGGGAATAGTAATGGTGCGTTGTTCGTTAATTGCAAGAGGGGTATTGAAGGTGATGGTATTACTAACCGAGGAGCCGCCATTCACAGAATGGACTGTTTTTACTGAGGCGATAGCTGAACAACTGACATTCCGGATATTAATTTTAAACTCAGCTTGTGGATTGCAATTAATTACCCCCGGGCTTATCACGCCCAGTAGGGCAACATCAATTTTAGTACACGATGGATCCAGTAAACCTGGTGAGGTAAGAAGGCTCTTTCTTCTGGGTACCGCATCGTCATTTAAAATAGTTTCCATCCGCCCGATTTGTCCTTCCGTAAAAATGTTCATGCAGGCATCGTTGGTGTAATCCATGTAGTTCTGGAACATTTTAACAATGGAAGTACCGCATATTGTTGTTTGCGGGTGACTTGGACAATTGCTGGTGCTGGAACGTTGTGTTGGTGTATCTTCTACGTAATCTGTTCCACAGTTAGCATCTCCCCAAATGTGCCGAAGTCCAAAGAAGTGCCCGATTTCATGTGTGGCCGTTCTGCCTTTATTGAATTTCGGATCCAGGTCGAAAGGGCCGGCATCAATGGTACCGAATGCGAGGTAATCGATAGCAACACCATCTGTAGCGGCAAGACCGTCACGGTAATTTTCAAGTCCTTCAAGTTCAGACACTGGAAATTGAGCATAACCAATGGTAGATCCTGAAAACTTAACAACCCAAATATTCAGGTAGTCGTTGGAATTCCAATAGCTCAATGATTTAAAGATGGCGTTATCACTCATGGTCCACGATGTCTTCGTTCCCTGTACACGATTAATGCCTGTTGTCGGTAAACCGTTTGGATCACGTCTGGCCAGAATAAATTCAACATCCAGGCTCCCCGCTACAGGTTGAAATTCTGCCGGGGTATTTACCGCATCGGTATTTAATCTTTTGAAATCTTTATTGATTACTTCGATTTGGGATAAGATCTGGGCATCGGAAATATTGGTTCCGTTACCGATAGGCTCACCATTGTGAATGATGTGAACAACAACCGGAATCTGGTAGGGTTCGCCTTGCGTTTGTTTATTTCTTTCGTTTGGTGTTTGCTGATTGGAACGCCAGGACTGTCGTTTGAATGTCATCCATTTTTCAAATTGTTCTTCTGTCTGGCGAAGTTTACCCTCATTGCGGAGTTGCTGCATGTAGGGAACGGTGCCGCATTTTTCCTGAGCAAATACGGTAACGTGCAAGGCTGTTAGTTGCATGATTAAAGCCAACAAAATCAGGAGATGCCGCACGATATCAACAGTTTGGACAGAATAACAGGATTATATTATTCAAATATACAATTCGTAACCAAAATGGACATTGGTCACAGGTCATTGGAGTCTAAACCGTGAGGTTTACAACTTCTATGCCCTTAATTTCCGGAACGGCCTTTTTGATAGCTTCTTCTACGCCCGCCTTAAACGTCATGGTGGACATGGGGCAACTGCCGCAAGCGCCAAGAAATTCCAGTCTTACAATGTTCCCATCCGTTATTTCTTGAATTCGTACGTTGCCACCGTCAGCTTCCAGGTAGGGACGTATGGAATCCAATGATTCTTCAATGCGTTGGGTAAGATCAGTCAGCGTATTCATCACACATTCAATTCAACTCGCTTTGTTTCGGCTAAGTTAGCATTTCTTATGGCAATCTGCCGTGCCAATGATTCAGCGAGTTCGCGAAAGGCATCAGCCGTAACACCTTCCTTCATCACCGCAGGTAAGCCGGAGTCTCCGCTTTCGCGGATGCTCTGTACCAAAGGCACTTGTCCGAGTAGGGGAACATTGTATTTTTCCGATAAGTTCTTGCCACCATCTTTTCCAAAGATGTAGTATTTGTTATTGGGAAGTTCTTCCGGGGTGAAAAACGCCATGTTTTCAATAATACCCAGTATGGGCACATTGATTTGTGGTTGCCTGAACATGGCCATTCCTTTATTGGCATCGGCCAATGCCACCTTTTGTGGTGTGGTTACGATTACGGCTCCTGTAACCGGAACTGTTTGCACCATGGTTAAATGGATATCACTCGTTCCGGGAGGAAGATCGATCAACAGGTAATCCAGTTCACCCCAAAGGGTTTCACTGAAAAATTGTTTGAGGGCAGCGCTGGCCATCGGTCCGCGCCACACTACAGCGCTGTCGGGTGGTGTAAGAAACCCAATCGACATAAGTTTAACACCATATTGTTCTAACGGTAAAATCATCGATTTGCCGTTGACATCCTGGACCGCGGGCTGCTCATGTTCGCAGTTAAACATGGTAGGAATGGAAGGGCCGTAAATATCCGCATCAATCAAACCAACCTTGGCACCGCTTTGTGCCAGGGCAACCGCCAGGTTGCTGGTTACGGTTGATTTGCCAACACCGCCTTTACCGGAAGCGATTGCCACAATATTTTTAACCTGCGGAAGTAAGGGGGCATTGTTGCGGCTGGAGGTTACCGATGACGTAATGTGAATGTTAATTGGAAAGTTTTCACCAACAACAGCTTCAACGGCATCCAGGCACTCTTGCCTGATCTTTTCTTTAAGTGGGCAGGCTGGGGTAGTCAGTACAACCGTAAATGCAATCTCCTTTTCTGAAACCTTCAGGTCGCGGATCATCCCCAGGCTTACCAGGTCACGTTTCAGGTCAGGGTCTTCTACGGTGGAGAGGGCTTTGAGGATATCGTTCTCTGTCAGCTTCATGATAGGAATTTGCGCGAATTTAGGGCTGCTGTTTACTAAAACAAAACTTATTAGCCGATGGTTTTCCCGCTGATTTCGGGGCGGAAAGAGTATCTTTGCGCATCCAAACAAATAAAGGCAAAATGACTCGCTGGAAGGAAATAGAGAGCTTGATTCCCGTGTTTAAAGAGGCATTTCAGGATGTTATTGACTTTGATAAGTTTAATAACATCAGCATTACTTTCCACTCCACAGCCCTAGAAGGAAGCACATTAACACTGCCTGAAGCAGAAGTCCTTATCGACAAAGGACTATCACCAAAAGGTAAGCCCTTCATTCACCAACAAATGGTGCTTGATCATTACAACGCCTTGATCGAAACATTGAAATTGGCAAAAGCTAAATCACCTATAACTGTAGAACTTATTCAGTCGATAGCGGCTTTAGTTATGAAAAAAACGGGATCGGTTATACATACACCACTCGGTAATTATGATTCCTCAAAAGGCGAACTTCGACTTAATAACGTAAGAGCTGGAAATCATTATTTTGTTAACTATGATAAGATTGGTTCAATGTTGCTCAAGCTGGTGGCTAAATTGAATCAGTCAATAGATAATGTTAAGTCTATACCTGATATTTTGACGCTGGCATTTACAACTCACTTTGATCTTGTCTCCATTCATCCTTTTGCAGATGGTAACGGAAGGACCAGCAGACTGTTGATGAATTTCATTCAACACTATCACGATCTCCCCATCAGCCCTGTTTTTTACGAAGATCGAAATGCATATATTGATGGATTGACCAACTCGAGGGAACAAAAATCACTTGAACCATTTATTTCCTTTATGAGCGATCAATATGTTAAGTATCTAACAAAAGAAATATCAAACTACCAGTCTCAACGCCAAGATTTGGAAAAAGGAATTGATAAGTCCTCCAGGAGCGGATATAGTTTGGTTTTCTAACCTTAAATTGAATGATCTCCCGCCAAACCATAGACGAAATCCGTAACCGCATCGATATTGTGGATGTGGTAAGCGATTTTGTTTCTCTGAAGCGGTCGGGGCAGAATTACAAGGCGTTAAGTCCGTTTACCAACGAGAAAACGCCTTCTTTTTACGTGGTGCCTTCCAAGGGCATCTTTAAGGACTTCAGCAGTGGTAAGGGGGGTGATGGTATTACGTTTGTGATGGAGCATGAGGGCATGAGCTATGTAGAGGCGTTGAAGTACCTCGCTAAAAAATATGGGGTTGAAATCAAAGAAGATGCCCGCACTCCGGAGGATGTTGCCGCACAAAGCGAGCGAGACAGCCTGTATATCGTAATGAACTTTGCAAAGGATTATTATAAAAACCTGTTGCACAAGCATGAGGAAGGAAAGAGCATCGGGCTGAGTTATTTTCGTGAGCGTGGGTTCAATGACAACATACTGGAGAAGTTTGAGTTAGGGTACAGCCTCAATGAGTGGCATCATATCGAAGAGGCAGCGAAGAAAGCTGGCTTTAGCGAAAACATTCTGGAAAAGGCCGGACTTATTATTAGAAAAGATGATAAGATATACGACCGCTTTCGCGGAAGGGTAATTTTTCCAGTTCATAATCTTTCCGGGAAAGTGGTGGCCTTTGGCGCCCGCATTCTCACCAAAGAAAAGGGCCTGCCTGCCGGTAGGCAGGATCAGCCCAAGTACATCAACTCGCCTGAAACGGAGATATACCATAAGAGCCAGGTGCTGTATGGTTTGTACCAGGCCAAAAATGAAATCAGAAAATATGATTTCTGTTATTTGGTTGAAGGTTACACCGATGTCATCTCACTTCATCTTTCAGGAATTGAGCATGTGGTAGCCTCTTCAGGTACGGCATTAACCGAAGAGCAGATACGACTGATGCGCAGGTTCACCGAGAATGTAACCGTATTATTCGATGGTGATTCAGCTGGTATTAAAGCTGCGCTGCGCGGGATAGACCTGGTGCTAAAGGGTGGTTTGAACGTGCGCGTTGTATTGTTGCCTGACGGTGAAGATCCGGACAGCTACTCAAAGAAAATGGGCAGCACAGAGTTTCAGCAATACCTGAAAAGTCATACAAAGGATTTTATATCCTTTAAGATTGATTTGCTTTCTGCTGATGCTTCTCGCGACCTGCCTGCCGGCAGGCAGGATCCGATTAAAAAGGCAGAAGCCATCCGGGAGATTGTGACCAGCATCTCGTTAATACCTGATCCCATTAAACGATCGGTTTATATCAAAGAAACCAGTGACCTGTTGAAAATTCAGGAGCCGGTTTTGCTGACGGAGCTGAACAAGATCATCATACAGGAAAGGAAGAAGCGTGAGCAGGAGCGGATGCGTGATGATGTACATGAACCGTTGCCGGAATTTGTCGAAGAAGTTGTTCAGGCAGGGAAGACAGACCCGCTGGCTATGGTGCAGATGCAGGAACGCGAGACAATCAGGCTGTTATTGAATTATGCCGAGAGTGGGGTAGGTGACGATCAAAAAGTAATTGATTTTTTACTGGAAGAACTGGAAGATGTGGAGTTTACCAACCCGGTGTATAGGGAAATATTAGATGCGTTCAGAAAGGGAGTTGATACCAATACCCGTATCGATAACTTTTATTTTTTAGAAAATGGATCGGATGGCGTTAAGCGTGCAGTAGCTGATCTGATGACCTCTCGCTATGAAACCTCGCCACATTGGAGTGAGAAGTTTCATATTTATTTTCCACATGAAAAGGAAGTCATGCACGATGTAACCATGACGAATGTGTTACGATTAAAATTCCGACTCATACAAAAAATGATGGAAGAAAATCTGAAGGAGATGAAAGATGTAAAGGACGATGCCACCCTCGATAAGCATATGGCAGTGCATGCCCAGTTGAAGGGTTCTGAAAAGGAGCTCGCGGGTATTTTGGGGATTGTAGTGTCAAAAGGATAGGAACATAAGTGTCACGATTGTTGTTTCAATCGTAATGTTGAAGGTAATATTTAGTTAAAGTTTTAACATGGAAGAGCCAATTAAACTGGATTCAATAGAACAGGCCATTAATGATATAAAAAATGGTAAGGTAATTATTGTGGTAGATGATGAAGATCGTGAAAATGAAGGCGACTTTATTTGTGCAGCGGAATGCGTTACCCCGGAGATCGTAAACTTCATGGCCACACACGGTCGGGGGTTGATTTGTGCCTCATTGATTGAAGATCGTTGCGATGAATTGCAGCTCGATTTGATGGTTGGTAAAAATACGGCAACCTACGAAACACCTTTTACGGTTTCGGTTGATCTCATCGGGCATGGGTGCACCACAGGTATTTCAGCGCACGACCGATTTAAGACTATTCGCGCTCTGGTTGATCCGGAAACCCGTCCTGAAGATTTGGGCAGGCCCGGCCATATTTTTCCGTTGCGCGCCAAACGTGGCGGTGTTTTAAGAAGGGCAGGTCATACCGAGGCAACCATAGATTTTGCCCGGTTGGCAGGCTTTAAGCCCGGAGGAGTTTTGGTGGAGATTATGAACGAAGATGGATCGATGGCCCGACTACCCGATTTGAAGCGGGTTGCTGAACGGTTTGATCTCCGGCTGGTTTCCATTAAAGATCTTATAGAATATCGTATCCGGAAGGAATCGCTGATAAGCCGTGAGGTTGAGGTAGATATGCCAACAGACTATGGAAATTTCAAGTTGATTGCCTTTCAGCAAACGAATACGCAGGAAACACACATGGCATTGGTAAAAGGAACCTGGGGGGCGGATGAGCCTGTACTGGTACGCGTACACTCATCATGCGTAACCGGTGATATATTTGGTTCATGCCGATGCGATTGTGGTCCTCAATTGCATCATGCCATGCAAATGGTTGAACGGGAAGGAAAGGGAGTGGTATTATATATGAAGCAAGAGGGCAGAGGAATAGGACTGTTGAATAAATTAAAAGCATACAAGCTTCAGGAAGAAGGTATGGATACCGTAGAAGCCAACCTTCAACTGGGTTTTGATATGGATGAACGTGATTATGGTGTTGGTGCTCAGATACTTCGTGATTTAAATGTAACCAAGATCAGGTTGATTACGAATAATCCTAAGAAGCGTGTCGGTTTGATGGGGTATGGTCTGGAAATTGTTGATAATGTTCCGATAGAGATTTCACCGAATCCACATAATGAGAAGTACCTGGCAACCAAGCGCGATAAGTTGGGGCATTCTATTTTAAAGCAATAATGAGAGTTACGTTATCCATACTATTTTTTATTCTGTCATTCCAGTGGGTCGCTGCGCAACAATGGCCTTTTGAATTATGGCACGAAGGTAAAATTGTGTTGGAAACGGGTGATACCCTTAGAGGGCTAGTTAAATATGATCTTCAGCAGGATCTTGTTCAATTTAATAATCAGCGTACCCAGATAGAAGCCTTTACCGCACGCAAAGTTCTGTTTTTTGAAATTTTCGATACTACAGAAAAGCGGTATCGTAATTTCTTTGCCTTACCATTTGCCGCTTCAGGTAATTATAAAACTCCGGTATTTTTTGAATTACTGGAAGACGGTAAAATGACCTTGCTATCGCGTGAATCATTGGAATACCGTACCTACAGTTCACCTTACTATTACGGATCGTATACGCGATTGGTGTTGGTTTATAAATATTTTTTGATGGATGAGAAAGGCAACATTAATGAGTTTTTGGGTAAACGAGGCGACTTGTTGAAACTGATGGGCAACAAAGCCGATAATGTTGATCGCTACATGAAAGCGAACCGGTTGAAAATCGAGGACCGATATGATTTTGCTAAAACTGTTTCCTATTACAATTCCTTATTCTGATTTCGGAATATCGCATCAAGCGCTTAGCTTGCGCACCTCATTAATGTATTGTTTATTAATTCTTAGCTAAGTGAACATGGCAAAGCCTCTTATACTGGTTACAAACGATGATGGCATTACATCAAAAGGTATCCGTACGCTAATTAATGTAATGAAAGATATTGGCGAGGTTCTGGTAGTGGCACCGGATAGCCCGCAGTCAGGAATGGGTCACGCGATTACGGTTGGTGAAACCTTGCGGTTAGAGAAGAACAGAATTTTTGATGGGATCACCGCCTTTGAGTGTTCAGGTACACCGGCAGATTGCGTGAAGATGGCGCGCCACTTTGTCCTTAAAGATAAACGACAGCCTGATGTAGTGGTAAGTGGTATTAATCATGGTAGCAACACCTCCATAAGCGTGTTGTACTCGGGTACCATGTCAGCCGCCATAGAGGGTGCTATAGAGGGTACACCTTCTATTGGTTTTTCGCTTTGCGATTATTCCCACGATGCTGATTTTTCTCATACTGAGGCGTATGTAAAATCTATAACCCAACAAGTATTAACCAAAGGTTTACCAAAAGGTGTTGCGCTTAATGTAAATTTTCCACCAAAGCGAAATGAAGCTATTAAAGGTGTTCGCATCTGCCGCCAGGCGAATGCCAAGTGGGTAGAGGAATTTTTACAAAGACATGATCCAAACGGTAGGAGTTATTTCTGGATGACGGGCAACTTTGTGAATTTCGACAAAGGTGAAGATAACGATGAATGGGCTATTGCCAATAATTATATCTCGGTAGTTCCCTGTCAGTTTGATTTAACGGCCCATCAGGCTATACCAGTACTCAATGAAGATTGGGAGATTTTGCAGTAATCGTTACTTTAGTTTTATAAACTAATTTTGCCATGATGAGAGTCCTGTTTATTCTTGGTTTGCTGATGGTTGTCATTTCATGCTCAAAAAAAAGTGAGACAGCTCAAGATGATTTAAACTCAGCGTATGCCAATGACTTAATGTACAAAATTACCAGCGAGGGTATCGGTAACATTAACCTGGGTGGTGCATTTGAATTGGTTGAAAATAATTTGCCTGTGGCTGAAATGGAAAATGCCTACGAAGAGGAGGATGATAGTGGTTTGTATCTTATTCGCCTGGCTGAAAGCGATGAGTTTAACTTAAGTGTTCAGGTTGGTTATGGTGATATCATTGCCATGACTGTTTTAACACCACCGTTCACTACGGAAAAGGGAATCAGTCCGAAAACCAGCAACCTGGCCGACCTTAAAAATTATTACACCATTGAAGATCTGTGGGTTCCCAATGCTGGCGTATTGCACATTGGAGTAAAAGAACTTCCTAACATTACGTTCGTTTTTGAAGAAAAAAATCTATTAACGCTAACCGAGGGTGCCGAAATACAATTGGCGGATCTTCCGGGAGGATTAGTGCTCACCAAAATTGAGCTTTATAAAGCGGTGCAATAATAGTTGACTCTATACAGGGTCAACGTCAACAATCACCCGGGTATTCCGAAATTGTTTATCCAGGAGAAGTTCATTGGTGATCGCAGCCAGTTGATGCTTAATCTGGCCCAGGTTACCTGAATCGCGCGGAATTTTAATCAAAATATTCATCAGGTACTGATTTCTTATTTTCGAGATCATGGGCTCACCCGGACCAAGAACCCTGATGCCCGGCACATGTTGCGTAATTTGATCACAAAGTGCCAAGGCAGTTTCACGGGTTATTTTGCGGTCTATGTGTTTTACCGTTAGTTCAATCAGCCTGCTAAAGGGCGGATACAAATGATTTTGCCTGTCACTCAGTTCCTGCTGATAAAATTCTGTCATCTTATGATTGAGCACATATTGCAGAACGGGATGATCTGTGGAGGAGGTTTGGATGACCACCTTCCCTGGCTTTTCGCGCCTTCCTGCCCGGCCACTTACCTGGGTAATAAGCTGGAAAGCACGTTCATACGATCGGAAATCAGGGAAGTGCATCATGCGGTCGGCATTAAAAACCCCTACCAGACTCACGCGGTCAAAGTCAAGTCCTTTGGTGACCATTTGTGTGCCTACTAAAATATCCGTATCGCCTTTTTCAAATTGTTCGATGATGGTTTCGTAACTGTTTTTTGAACGTGTAGTATCCAGATCCATTCGCTGTACATGTGCTTCAGGAAAATGAAGTTTAAGTTCTTCCTCCAATTTTTCTGTTCCATACCCCATGGCACGCAGTCGTTTGGATGAGCATGTAGGGCAGGCTGTGGGTAACGATTCTTTATAACCACAATAGTGGCATATGAGTGAATGTTTGAATTGATGATACGTTAAGCTTACGGCACAGTTGATACACTTTGGCACCCAGCCGCAGTCTTCGCAATCAAGGATGGGGGAGTAACCCCTTCGGTTCTGAAAAATGATCACCTGTTCTTTATCAGCTAACGAACTGCTGATGGCTTTCAGCAGGGTTCCGGAAAACTCACCTTTTATTGTTTTCTGTTTTCGTTCGTTCATCATATTGGCCAGCACAATTTCCGGAAGTTTAGCATCGCCATAGCGTTTCTGCAGTTCAACCAAACCATATTTACCACTGTGTGCGAGGTGATAAGATTCCAACGAAGGTGTTGCTGAACCCAGAATAATTTTAGCATGGTGGTTGTGTGCCATCATCAAGGCAGCATCGCGGGCATGGTAGCGAGGCGCAGGTTCTTGTTGTTTATAGGAAGTATCGTGTTCTTCATCCACGATTATAAGTCCCAGGTTATCGAACGGAAGAAAGATGGAAGAGCGAACGCCCACCACAAATTTAAACCGTCCGTTTAATACACCATTCCAAACTTCAACCCGTTCGTTATCTGAAAACCGGGAATGGTAAACCCCCATGGATTCACCAAACATTTTCCTTAGACGCTGAACGATTTGTGTAGTGAGTGCGATTTCCGGTAACAGGTACAGCACCTGTGAGCCGCTTTCGAGTGCACGTTTAATCAGGTTTATGTACACTTCGGTTTTTCCGCTACCGGTAATACCGTGAAATAGAATGGTGTTGTGTTTTTCGAATTGTTGAAAGATGGATTGTTGAGCAACAAGCTGTTCATCGCTCAGGCTTACATCAGGAAGTTCTTCTTCAGTTCCTGAATCAAATCTTGAAACGATAATTTCAAATTCTTCCAGTATGTTGTTTTTAATAAGGGTGTTTAAGGCTGATGCTGAGAACTCAGGCAGCATCAACTGATTTTTACGAATACCCTTTCTGTTTGAAACAGGATCATGAAGCACAGGAATATCCTGAAGGTATTTCAGTAAGATGGATTCTTGTTTCGGTTTGCTGGCAAGTTCTGAAAATACATGCTCCAGGGCTTTGTGATCCAGCAGTCTGGTTGTCAGCCGTATGTATTTTTCTTTTTTGGGTTTGAACTTCTCTTTAACCTCTTCAAACAGAATGATGGATTCTTTTCCAGAAAGGGATTTTAGAATACTGTAGATGCTTTTAATACTCAGCAGGGAAGCCACTTCGCTGTACGACATGGGCTTTGACGCAAGGTGTTTTAAGAGCATGGTTTCCTTTTCGGAGAATTCGAACAGCGTGCTTTCCCAGTCGAACGCTGGATGAAGTTGAACCATGGATTCGCTGGACAACTTTAAACCTGAGGGCAAGGCTGCATTTAAAACCTCACCTGGGGTGCACATGTAGTAGTCGGCAATCCATTGGTAAAATTTCAATTGATGCCCATGGAGGATCGGTTCTTCATCCAGTAACTCAAGCAGGTACTTGGCTTCGTATGCAACGGGTGGGGTTTCGTGGAGCGAGGCAATTATGCCGGTCAATATTCTCCGGTCACCGAATTGTACAATGGTACGTTGCCCTATCAGTACTTTTTCATTCCAGTCGAAGGGTACACGATAAGTAAACAGCTTTGCAATAGGTACCGGAAGCAGTACTTCTGCGAACAGTGTTGTGCGGGAGTCAGATGAGTGATCGTTTTGCAAGCTTATGCTAAAGGTGTAAAACTAAGCTTTATTTGTAATCTGACCGATTGCTTTTTCAATCTCATGAACAGGTTGCTTACATGTTTTATCCCTGCAAACATAAAAAGTGGTTTGGTTTCCTATGGCCTTTTTATCTTTCACTAACGGAAGGTTGCTGTGGTCTTCTGTTCCCATAAACAAGGCGAATGGTAAAAAATGTTTTTGGAGTTCATTTTTATGGGTGATCGCATCTTGCCCCACTAGTACAACTTCTGCATAGCCTGAAATACTTTCCATCAGGGCAATTCCCCAATGCGACATGTAGTTGGGTTCTTTCTGAATAAGTTCAGCGAAATTATTCACCATGCGTTCCGCCAGTTGCGTCCATTCAGTGTTGTCGAGAAAAGTACCCAGTTGTAGAAGACTGAGGGCCAACACGCTGTTAGACGAAGGAATTACATTATCGAAAAGTTCTTTTTTTCGGGTTATCAGTTTTTCGGCTTTCAGGCTGGTATAAAAGAATAGCCCATCGGTTTCGTCATAAAAGTTTTTAATAACGTATTCCGTAATGGCCGATGCCTTTTGTAACCACTGTTCATTGAAATCTGCCTGATAAAGTTTGATGTATGCTTGTATGAGAAAGGCGTAGTCTTCCAGGAACCCTTCGGTTGGTGTTCGTTTACCTTTATAGGACCGATAACACACCGGGCCATCCATCAGGTTTTTTTCAAGAAAATCAATATTGGTTTGGGCACTATGAAGAAAACGCGCATCAGTAAAAGCATGATAGGCATCAATCAGCCCCACGATCATCATCGCATTCCATCCGGTAAGTATTTTGTCATCCAATCCCGGTGGTATCCGCGATTCACGAGCATGCAGCAACGTTGCTTTTGCTCTGTAAAGTAAGTCATGCCAGGTTTCTTTGTCCAGATTATTACTGCTCAAAAAATTTTCTTCTTCCACGTGTTGGTGAAGAATGTTCATGCCATGCTCCCAGTTACCCGCTTCGGTTACACCATAAAATTCGCAGAGCAAATCAGCATCAGCACCTAGTAGCATCGTTAGTTCTGATTTGGTAAAGCAATAAAATTTTCCTTCAACACCTTCACTGTCGGCATCAATGGCTGAATAAAATCCACCCTCCGGATGCCTCATTTCGCGCTGAAGCCATTGGAAGGTTTCATAAACAACCCTTTTGTAAGCTTCATTTCTTGTAACCCTGTAGGCTTCTGAGTACAAACTCAATAGTTGCGCATTGTCATACAGCATCTTTTCGAAATGCGGGGCAAACCACTCACCATCTACTGCGTATCGTGCAAAACCACCGCCTACCTGGTCGTAAATTCCACCCTGAATGATTTTGGTTAAGGTAAGGTTGATGTGTGTTAATGCTTGTTCATGTTTGGTTATATGATGATACCGCAAAAGCCATAACCAGAGGGAGGGCATAATGAACTTTGGCGCCTTCTCCATTCCACCCCAAGTCGTATCAAATCTACTCTCAAGGTTTTGGTAAATAGTGGATAAGATTTTCTCAGCGTTGGGTTTCGGGTTGGTAGCGAAGAACCTGGTAATGTCATTTCCTGAAATGTGGTTGGTTAACGCTTCCGCAGAAGTTATGATTTCTGATTTTTGGTTTTGCCAGGCCTTATGAATGTTTTGAAGCACTTGTGCCCAGGCTTTGGGTGGAAAATAGGTGCCGCCATAAAACGGTTTTTGATCGGGCGTTAAAAAAACGTTGAGTGGCCATCCGCCATTGATGCCCATGGCTTGCACCGCATCCATATAAATCTGATCGATGTCCGGACGTTCTTCTCGGTCGACTTTTATACAAATGAAATAATCGTTCATGATGGTTGCAAGATCATCATTCTCGAAACTCTCCCGTTCCATAACATGGCACCAATGACAAGCCGAATAGCCAATGCTCACGATAATCGGTTTATCTTCTGCTTTCGCTTTTTGTAGTCCTTCATTTCCCCATTCATACCAGTCTACCGGATTATTGGCATGCTGAAGCAAATAGGGTGAGGTGGCATGAATCAGCCGGTTTGGCTTGCTTGTATGTTGTGATGAAGATTTTGTCACGGCTTGGGAAAACTATAATGCCCGATGATTTTGTAACTAAAAAGACAGTCAGAAATCTCCTGCCCATTGCCAATATTGTGAACGATCAGATTGCGTAGGCCGTCATTCGATTTCTGGTGGATGACAATTCCGATATGGGTTAGGTTTCCCCCCAGGTTCCAGGCAACGATATCCCCGGGTAAATAATCATCGGTATTTTTAGTAATGGGTTTTGTTATACCGTGCCGTGCAAAAAATACCATCAGGTTGGGCACTCTCCGGTGATCGATATTTTTATCGGGTTTAGTTAAACCCCAGTTTTTAGGATATTGATTAAAATGAGCAACCATGTCGCGGTGAACTTCAACCTGAAGATCGATACCTAATTTGCGGTATGCCCGGATGATGACATCGGTACATACCCCGCGATCGGCCGGTACATCGCCTCCGGGATAATCAATTTTAAAATAGGAGGGATCGTAGATAACCCGGTCGTTTGTTAAAGCAATAGCTGCATTAGCCAAGGTGTGTTCTGTTGCCTGCGCCTGTGCACCTACACCATACAATAGCAACAAGACTCTGAACAGAGGGCTCATACAAGTTGATTTTTTACCCAGGCAAGTTCTTCGTCAACGGATACGGTTGAGCTGACTTCATTTAATTGTGACATCAGCTCTTTTAGAAATGCCTGGTGTGCGGTAGAAGTCACATGAAATGGTTTGTGCTGTAAGCCAGATTGTATTTTTTCCCACTTCTCCAGGAAGGCGAGTGTTTCAGTATCAAAATAAGCACGAGTGAATTTTTCCCAGATATACGCTTCAGCATCGGACGAGGGGTGAATCATGTCGGATTTGTAAAAGCGGTAATCACGAAGATCATCCAGCATAATTTCGTAAGAAGGGAAGTAATGCACATCAGCATGTTGTTCGGTAAGGGTATTACAGGCAATGCGCAAGGTGGATTTGCTTACGCTATTTAACTCCAGGGTGTCTTTTACGTGCCGTACAGGGCTAACCGTAAGTATGATTTGAAGATTGGTGTTAACGGATTTCAGTTGTTCGTAGGTTTCTTCAAATGAATCGAGTATTCGTTTTTGTGTGATTAACTTTTTTTCGAAGCGGTGAGAAGGAAGTTTATGGCAGTTCGAAACGGTTTCCCCGGAATCTTTTCGTATATAAATCCATGCAGTGCCGTAGGTAATCATTAGCCATTTTGCAGATCGTAAAAAGTTGTGTGCTTGCGCAATTCTTTCCTTAAGCATGTCTTCTAATGCGTGTTGAGATAAAGCTGACAAGCTTGAGTGGAAATCGTAATTTAAAAAGATGCCGTTGTTTTCAATGAATGAATTTGGCCCTGGTAAGGTATTGGTATTTGAAAGGTGAAGAAGCTTATGCAATGATATCGGGTTGTACACAGTTCCGAAAGGATTTTTAAGAACCTGAAATTTCGAATTTAGTAGTTGGTCACCTATAGTATCGGCAAAGCAGGAGCCCATGGTAAGTACAGGATCATGAATCGATAGTTGTTTTTTCGATTTCTTAACCTCAACTTCTGTACGAAAGTTTTGCATAACTATGGCTGTGATGCCTTCAAGATACATTTTCAATGAAGGATTTGCACATCAGCTACAAAAAATCTCTAAAACAAAAAGCCCCGCGGGGGCGGGGCTTTTTGTTGATTATTGAATTTTCGCTTATTCTACTACAACATTTACTTTTATTTCGTGCTTCACTTCTTTGTGAAGATCGAGTGTTGCGGTGTACGTGCCCAGTTGCTTGGGTTGTTCTTTGAAGTGCACTTTTTTACGGTCTACATCAAAACCTTTGCCTTTCAAAATATCAGCCACCTGAACAGCTGTAACGGCTCCAAAAATTTTACCGCTTTCACCTGCCTTGGTTTTCAACTCAATGGTTAAGTCACCAATTTTAGCTGCAAGCGCTTCAGCATCCTGCTTAAGTTTTGCAGCCTTGTGGGCCATTTGGCGGATGTTCTCCGCTACCTGGCGTTTGTTTGAGTCGTTGGCAATTAAGGCAAGTCCGTTGGGTATAAGAAAGTTACGTCCGTAACCTGCTTTTACCTTAACAGTGTCATTCTTATAGCCAAGACCTTGTACATCTTGTTTTAATATTACTTCCATCTTCGGATCTGTTTATCAGTTCGACAATTACTTTAAGGAATCACCGGTGTACGGAAGAATAGCCATGTGACGTGCACGCTTTACAGCCTGCGAAACTTTCTTCTGGAATTTCCAGCTGGTACCGGTAAGCCTGCGGGGTAAAATTTTACCCTGCTCGTTAATAAACTTCAACAGGAAGTCAGGATCCTTATAATCGATGTACTTGATACCGTTTTTCTTAAAGCGGCAGTACTTGGGTTTTAATTCAACCCGCTTGATAGGTTCGTTCTGTAATGTCATTTGGCAAGCTCCTCCTCAGTTTTACGTACCGGTTTACGGTTGTTTTTGTTGAATTCTCCTTTGCGTCTTCTTTCGTTGTACGTAAGGGCATTTTTGTCAAGGGTGATGGTTAAAAAGCGCATCACCGATTCATCGCGTCTGTACTCGGTTTCGAGCGTGTTGATCAGGTCAGGAGATGCCGAAAATTCGATGAGGTTATAGAAACCGGTCGACTTTTTCTGGATGGGATATGCCAGTTTGCGAAGACCCCAATGCTCGATGTTTAAAATCTGAGCATTGCCTTTCTTTAACACGTTCACGAACTTTTCGACAGTATCCTTCATCTGTTCTTCAGACAAAACGGGATTCAAAATGAATACTGTCTCGTAATTGTTCATAATTGTTTATTAATTGTGTTTAAAATGAGGGTGCAAAGATAGAAAATGGCCCCGAAATGAAAAAATAAGCCTGTAAAGTTCTTTTGGGGTGAGAAAGTGCCATTTTGGGCTTAAAATGTACATATTGTCGGGTATTTATTACCGTCAGTGACCAGATACTTCGTTTTACCAGCGCTTCTTATCTTTTTGACTTTCTCCGGCTTTGCCTCCGATGAAGTGAGGCGATTTGATATTGAACTGGCCGGGATTAAAATCGGAGAGCTAACGGCAACGCGGAAAAAGATAGACACCCTCGTGCATTACTATATCGAAAGCAAGGTTAGCTTTTGGTTGTTCGTGAAAGTTAATGTACACCATATTCAAACGGCCGTTTATCATGAGGATAAACTTCTCCACTCAACCGTTAAAACCCGATCAAACAGGGGCGACTTCAGTTCATCTGTAATTTGGGATAAAAGGCATTACGTGGTTAAGGTAGATATGTATAAGTACAAGCATGATGGGGTAATTGCATCGTCTATTAATTTTAACGTGATGCGGTTTTTCTTCGATGAGCCAAAAAATGGAACCACTGTTTTGGCCGATGGTTACGGACTGATGGCCCCGGTAGCCTTTTTAAAAGACTCGTTTTACGAAGTTGATGTACGTGGTGAGCGCAATAAATATTTCTTTAAAGAAGGCAAGTTGCAGCGGGCGATTATGGATAGCAGCATAAAAAATTATGAAATCATCTTACGGAAGGAATAAGTAATTCGGCTGTTTTTGATGGGAATTCTCCATAAAAAGAAAGGGTCGGTAGCAGGGAATGAAAAAATATTATCTTGCCCCATGGATTATATTGTAAGTGGAATTCAACAGGTTGGGATTGGTGTGAGAGATGCCGATGAAGCCTGGGCATGGTATCGGAAACATTTTGGTTTTGATGTGCCAATTTTTAAGGATTCAGCACAGGCATCGTTGATGACCCGTTATACATCCGGTATTGCGGAAAGTCGTTATGCCATACTGGCCATGAACCTTCAGGGTGGGGGTGGATTTGAGATCTGGCAATACACTTCTAAAGAACCACAAGCTGCATCGTTCATCCCACAGTTGGGGGATACCGGTGTCTATGCCGTAAAGTTGAAATCTAGCAATGTTACAAAGGCCTACGAATTTCTAAAGGCTAAATATGTTCATGTGCTCTCTGAGCCCGCTCAATCCCCTGACGGTAGAAAGCATTTTTACGTTGCCGATCCATACAACAATATTTTCGAGATTATCGAAAGCGATAACTGGTTCAAGCGCAAGTCTTTTCCGAATGGCGGGGTTTCCGGGGTAACCATTGGGGTTTCTGATATGGATCAATCGGTTGACCTGTACAAAAATATTCTTGGGCATAATAGCGTGGCCTATGATGTGACCGGAAATTTTGATGACCTTAGAGGTGTTCAGGGTGGTGAATCGTCCTTTAGAAGAGTATTACTAAAAGCGCATGCTCCATGCAAAGGTGCTTTTGGAAATTTGCTGGGCTCTACCGAGATTGAATTGGTCGAGGTGAAGGATCGCAAGCCCACTAAAATCTACGAAAGCCGTAATTGGGGAGATCTTGGATTTATTCATGTCTGCTTTGATATCCGTGGCATGAAAAACCTGGGCAAACGCTGTGCTGAGGCTGGAAATTCGTTTACTGTTGACAGTAGCAATTCTTTTGATATGGGTAAAGCTGCCGGTCATTTCTCTTATATCGAAGACCGTGATGGAACGCTCATTGAGTTTGTAGAAACACATAAAATTCCTATCGTGGAAAAATTAGGTTGGTTTCTTGATATCAAAAACAGACCAATGGAAAAGCCACTACCCAACTGGATGCTTGGGATGCTGGCTGTAAACCGGGTGAGGGACTAAAGCTTAGCTGATTCTACTTTACTGAAAACTGCCCCGATCCCATTTTGTAGTCATCACAATAGATTTCAAGCGTGTACGTCCCGGGCGCGTAATCTGAACCTTTATCATACAGATAAGTAAGCTTCTGGCGGGTATTATCAAAAAGAATCTCCTGTGATGCGGTATAGAATTCTTCTTTGCTGTTATACATAAACGTTCCAGAACCCCGCGCAACATCAAACAACACTTGTCCGTTTTGATCAACTATCCGGATCATAATTTTTTTACCTTCTATCGGGGCAACGTTGTTTTCCGCCAGATTAAATTCAACTTTGATATTCCCAACCTGCCTGTTTCTAAAGGGTGATTCACGCTCTTTTCCCTTATCGTTCACCGCCACAATACGAACGTTCTCCGCTTTTAATTGTGAAGCCAGGGTTACTTTGCTGGCCAGTTCTTCCTTGGTTTGGGTAAGCCGATTGATGGAGTCACCCAGCTTGCTTTTTTGAACTTTAAGGGTGGTATTTTCGGTCAGTAATTCCTTGTTTACGTTCTTGAGCTTTTCAATTTCCTCATCTTTATTTTTGAGCAATAACTCATAGCCCTCAACTTTATCTTTGAGTTCTTTTATTACCTGGCCGTTGGCGGTTCGGGTTTTTTTTAATTTTGTCTCAATCTCCTCTTTGGCCTTGGTAAGTTCACTGATATCGCCTCCCAAACGTTGTATTTCGGCTATCCGTTGATCCAGTTCGGCACTGATTTCATCCAGCCTGTGCATGGTGGTGGCCAGTTGTTCTTCCGTGGAAGACTTTTCAACCCGAAGTTGATCGCGTTCCTGCTTATTGAAATAACTGCTGACAAACTGAACAATAATGATTATGGAAAGAACAGCGATAATGATCGCATACTTCTGGTTAGATTTTTTTGGTGCTTCAGGCTGTTCGTTTTTTACGGGCTCACTCATAGGAGGGTAGAATTTATGATGGTGCAAAAATAGCGGTATTTAAGGCTATTCCAACGCCTAAAACTGTAATACAACGTGTTGTTTGTTTAGTGATGGATCAAGAAATAAAATGCCACACCGGAACAAATCGGCACTGGTATAGACCAACGGATGTTTCTTAAGTTCATTCCATGCTTTTTCCATTTCAGGTGTGTCATGAATATCGTCTAGTATAAAAATGGTTTTGTCATGGGATCGGCCCAGTAAGGAGTCAAAGTAGCGTAGGGTAGGTTCATAACGATGGTTAGCATCCATAAATACAAGGTCAATTTTAGGAATGCGCGATAATGTTGAGTAAAGGGTTGTGTCCAGATTACCAATAATCAGCTCAATATTTTTGGCACCGCCAAACTCAAAACTAATGGAAGCTATTTCCGCAATGGAAGCGGAGCCTTCAAACGTGTAAACTTTCGCTTGGGGCTGCCGTGCCAGATAGAGTGTATTGATGCCCAGCGAAGTACCCAATTCAACGATGGTTTTAGCTTTAGCGTATTCCGCAATCCTGCTGTACAGGGTTGAAAATTTTGCATCACTCAGACTTAATTTGGCGATGTCGCTGATCTTTCGTTTATCACCCGAAGCGTGTTTTGATCCGGCACCAAAATCTTCCACCGCTAATGAACGATGATCGTTTGATAGTTGCTTTCGCAGCGATTCGATTAAGGGCACATCAATAACTTCCCGCTTAATAATCTTGGTATAAAAATCGAATAGGAAAGGAGCATGTAAGGAGTGCTCATCAACAGCATCAAGCCAGTAGTTGAAATAGGTTTTTATCTTAAAAAAAGCAGACAATCAATTCAGGCGGATTGGGGCGATCATCACAAATTCCGGAATGATAATGGTTAGCTGGGCGCCATCAACCACGCGCTCCATAAGGTATGTTCCGGTCATTTTTCCTATTCCTGATTTAAGGTTGCAACCGGATACATATTGGTGCACCTGACCAGGCTCCAATACTGGCTGCTGACCCACAACACCTTCTCCTTCAACTTCACGCGAGGAGAATCCCGCGTCCGAAATATGCCAGTGCCTGCGCAGCAGTTGAATGGTATTTTCACTTTGGTTTTCGATGGTTACCTTGTAGGTAAACACATAGTGGTATTGGCTCGGACTGGAGTAGGCCGGCTGATACTCCGTTTCAACGGTTACGCGTATTCCCTGTGTTACTTCGGTTACCATGCGATCAAAAATATTAATTTTTTGTAATTAAAAATGTTTAGTGAAAATTCGATTTTATTTTTCCCTTAAATAGACCAATGGACGTCAAAATAGCACATTCCTGGAAATTGCGGCTGAGCCAGGAATTTGAAAAACCATACTTTCATGAATTAACCGACTTTGTAAAGTCTGAATATCAGTCGGCAACGGTATATCCACCCGGAAAGGAAATATTTAATGCTTTTGATGCCTGCGACTTCGACCAGGTAAAGGTGGTAATTATCGGCCAGGATCCCTACCATGGTCCTGGTCAGGCCAATGGGCTCTGTTTTTCTGTTCATGATGGTATTCGTATGCCACCTTCATTGGTGAATATCTTTAAGGAAATACATCAGGATTTAGGTAAACCCATGCCTTCCTCGGGCAATTTGGAACGTTGGGCCAGGCAAGGCGTATTGTTGTTAAATGCTACCCTTACTGTTCGGGCTTCTTCACCAGGTTCGCATCAGAACAAGGGCTGGGA
Organism: Flammeovirgaceae bacterium UBA2366; assembly: GCA_002344065.1. Classification (GTDB taxonomy): domain Bacteria; phylum Bacteroidota; class Bacteroidia; order Cytophagales; family Cyclobacteriaceae; genus UBA2336. The sequence continues at coordinate 432,227 of DDTK01000012.1, read as the reverse complement.
AATGTTTACCGATGTGGTAATCAGAAAAATATCAGACGAAAAAACAAATGTCGTATTTCTGCTTTGGGGCGCTTATGCCCAAAAGAAGGGCGAGGTTATTGATCGAACGAAACACCTGGTATTGATGTCTGCGCATCCATCACCCTTCTCTGCCGATCGGGGATTCTTTGGGTGCCGACACTTCAGCAAGACCAATGAGTATTTGAAAAATAATGGGCTAAAGGAAATTGATTGGTGAGAACGAGGTTCGGGTTTGTATTTCGAGGGTTGGGTTTCAGAAAAAAAATCAGTTACCAGCTAACCCGTAACTCGAAACGTGTAACCCGTATCCCGCAACGCGCAACCGGACACTACTCTAGTCATGTCGCATAAAATATCTGCGGAACAATACTTCGAAGAAGGGTTCGGTAAAGATTACAGTGCCTGTAAAAAGATCGATGATTTCGCTGTCTTGAAGTGATGTTTCAATCCTTTTTATATTGCCAGGTGAACCTAGCTTATAGGTTTTAAGAACATGCGTTGATGTGAGTTGCTTTTCTTGATTTAAAACTGCTTTAATATAGTTTACCTGGTAAGCTGTAAGTCCCTCGGTTTGCTTTCTGAACATCGCCTGGTGGTCATTAAGGTACTCCTCATAGCTCTCCATCAGCATGGCTTCTGTTAATTCGTGGGGTGTGTTGGCCCAGCAGAGCCGGGACAGGTACTGAACATAGTAGGAGTGACCGTGTACCAATTCCACTATCTGCTGCGCGATTTCTTTCGAGACCTTCTTGTTGGTGCGTTTGAATTGCTTTTGGATAAAACTAATCCATTCTGGTGTTGGAATTCGTTCCAGAAATATATTCTCTCCAAATCGGAAAAAGGGTTTAGAAGAATCGTTGAACAATTTGTTCATCAGGTGACGTTTACTTCCGTACAGGCAGTAGCAAACATTAGCATGTTTCTGCCAGACAGATCTTAATTGTTCAAGAAAGGCCTCTCCACCCTTCCACTCCGAAATTTTCTGAAACTCATCAACGCATACAACTACAGGAAGTTTTTTATCCTTTCCGATTTTTGCCGCCATCCCAAGAATAACAACAGGATCAAATTCTTCGGATGGGATATTAATGCCAAACTTGATTTCTTCGTTAGGCCCATAGGAGTAAGATATGTAGGGCGAAATTGAGCTTGCGAATTTCTTGACCATATCCGCTGTCTTACTGTACAGGGTACTGGAGGCCTTTAGCAATTCGGTGAGGTAGCTTTCAAGAAATTGCTCGCTGGAAGTAATACCAAAGCAGTCTATCATTATGATGATAGCGTTTTTATCTACCATACGGACTACCTCCTGAACCAATGAACTTTTACCCCACCTTCTGGGGGAGATGAGTATAATATTCTGACTATCCAAAAAGGCGTTGCGAATCCGGTTGATCTCCTTTGTGCGGTTGCAGAACGGATCGCCCGCCACCAATTCACCAACTTTAAATGGATTGTGAATCATATTATACAAATATAGGTAAAATATATTACCTAATGATGTATTATACAAGTTTAGGTAATTTTAGTGCTTGAGCGCAATGGATTCTCCGGGCAGAAACCTTGATTTAATGAATGCTGTTTAAGTTGATTCCAATCTTCGGTATGAGGCGATCTGGTCAAGGTGTTGTTGAGCCATAGTGTTGTTGATCACCTTTGAACTTACTTTGGGTGAATTAGAATCACTCAATCATCTTAAAAAATCTCTTCCAGCGAATTTTGTTCAGGAATTTCTGATTTGGATCGATGGATAGCCAGATGAAAAACCCTTTACCTACGATGTGATCCTCCGGAACAAAACCCCAGTACCGGGAGTCCAGGGAGTTATGCCGATTATCGCCCATCATGAAGTAATAATTTTGATTGAAGGTATAGGATGTAACCTCTTGCCCGTTTATCTGTAATTTTTTATTTACGATTTTTGCATCGCTTTGGTGATCGTAAGCGGTGATGATGTATCCATAAAGGGCCAGCGTAGAGTCGTTCAGTGTGATCGTCTCCCCACGTTTCGGAACCCAAAGCGGACCAAAATTATCCAGGTTCCATTTAAAATTGTTTTCCGTCCCTGCACCGTACCCATAGTATTCTGAGAAGGGGAATATGCCTGCAGCGAATTCATGTTCTTCCCGGGTAACGGATTTTATGTACGGCAGGCCCTTCATTTCGTCTGCCGTAGCCGCGGTCAACCACATGATGTACTCCACTGTGCTCTCATCTGGCCGGCCCAGAACCTGGTAATCTTCTGCGCCTATACCTAACTTATCCAGGTTCCGTTCATTTATAATTCCGGTGGCTGAAATCTTATAACTCCATTGTACCAGCGCATGGTCTTTCAATTCCTGTCCGTTAACCAGTATTTTTCGGTCTGTGATCTGCAGTGTTTCTCCGGCTGCCGCCACGCACCGCTTGATGTAATTTGTTTTGAGGTCAACTGGATAGTCCTTGTTTTCATTCAATCGCTTGGGCGGAATATTAAATACGACCACATCACCATGCTTCACTTCACTGATACCCGGCAATCGATATTGGGGGAGTTGCACCCAATCCAGGTAAGACGGGATTTCAGTAAACCATATTTTTTGGTGTGTTAACGGAAGTTGCAAGGGTGTTTTTGGGGTGCGTGTTCCATAGTGGAACTTGCTCACAAAAAGGAAATCACCCACCAGTAGTGAATTCTCCATGGAGGGTGTGGGTATGGTATAGGCTTCCATAATCAACCATCGGATAAGTGTGGCGGCAACCACTGCGAAGGTGATAGCTTCTGTCCATTCTGTTAAAACCGATTTCTTTTCCTCAGCGGGAAGTTGATCAAATTTGCCCAGGTATTTTGCTGATGGGCTGAAACCCAGATAGATGAGATAGAAGAATCCTGTAAAGATGATCAGTATCTGGCTCCATAAAGAATTCTTTCCGTAACATCTTAACACTTCAAAAATCAAAACATAGTAGGCAAAGAAATTTACTACCGGAATAATCAGGTAGATAAACCACCAGGTTGGTTTTCCTACAATATCCTTCATCAGTATAAATTCTGAATAGAAAGGGATTAGAGATTTCCAGCCAGCAATACCGGCTTTTTCAAAAAGTTTCCAGTACCCTACGGTAACACCCAGTCTGATCACTAAGAAGGTAAGAAGTATTGCGTTCACGTTTCGTTTGTTTTAAAAGCCTGCAAATAAGGTATTATCAATCAGAATTGTAAAAAATCTTCCATGGAGAGTACTCCTTTTTTACCGGGTAACCACTCAGCCACCTGCACAGCTCCTCTTGCAAAACCTTCGCGTGAATGGGCTGTGTGCCGTATTTCAATATCATCAATAGCGGAGGCGAATTTGATCAGGTGTGTTCCCGGTATGTCGTCAATCCGAAACGAACTGATCGGCAACTCCTCCGGACTATCTGATTTTTCCTTTACCCATTTCTTCAGGTAGGGAATTTGGTTGAGAATTCCTTCAGCCAGGGTAATGGCTGTACCGCTCGGTGCATCTTTTTTTCCGGTATGATGAATTTCATCTATGTGCACAGTATACTCCTTATGGGTATTCATCATCGATGCCAGGTACTCGTTAAGCTTGAAAAATATATTTACGCCAACGCTGAAATTAGACGCATAAAAGAATGTTCCATTACAGCTTTGTGTAAGTTTTTCAATCTCAGGCTTTTGCTCCAGCCATCCGGTGGTGCCACAGGCAACAGGAATAGTGTTTTCAAGGCAGAATTTGACATTTTCGTAGGCAGCCTCAGGTTTTGAAAACTCGATGGCTACATCGGCTCTTACGGATTTCAACTCATGCCGATTCTGTGAGCTAATCTTCCCAACTATTTCGTGTCCGCGTTCCAGGGCGATCTGCTCAATGATCTTTCCCATTTTTCCGTAACCCAGTAGAAGAATTTTCATAATATTTCAATACGAAATGCAAAACTATTTATCCCCTAAGGGGATACAAGTATACAGGTTATCGCTTAAAATAATGGAGTTAAAACCGAAGCTTTAGAGATAGCCCTCCGGTTTGCCCGGTAAGCATTTCATTTCGGAAGGCGGGCTCAATGCGAACATGAAGGTTTGGATTCAGATCAAATTCTTTCAGGTGTGCATCTACATGGGCATCGATCATCTGCAATACATACACCCCGATCATTACAATGATCATAAAGTCCCGTTCACGCCTGTAGCGATCGGTAATGGTTCGCAACTGAGCTGTGGTAAATCCCGTATTCGGATTAAAACCACTTTCACCGATACCATTTTCAAGGTTGTAAAATAACTCCCCACGGTATAGTTGATACCCATCCTGATAAAGATTTATTGCATATCCGGTTGCTATTATGCCTCCATAAACGAGCGGGAGCTTCCAGTATTTTTTGGTATACACTTGTCCAAGACCGGGAAGCACAGCAGCATAGAGCAAGGCTTTTTTTGGATTATACCGTTGGGCATACGAATTAAGTATCACGGTATCCCGCTCTTGAGGTGACAGCAACACGGTATCGCGCTGGGCAAAGGCGCTTATCTGGAAGCAAAAAAAAAGTAATACTAAAAGTCTTTTCATACCGGTTTAAACGCCTCGTGCAAAGGTACCGGAATTAATGCATCTTCAGAATGTCCAATATCCGGTTCAAATCTTCTACCGACAGGAATGGGATTTTAATCTCGCCCTTCTTGCCGTCACTTTTCACAACAACACGAGTGCCAAAGTGTGATGAAAGTTGGGATTGTAGGTTAGAAATTTCACGATTACCGGAAACTGGAGTGCCAGCTTTACCCTGTGTACCGGCTTGTTCACCGAGCGATCGTACCAGTTCCTCTACTTTTCGAACGGAAAGATCTTCTGATAATATTTTTTTGAAGATAAATAACTGTTGGTCCGGGTTTTCAACATTAATGATGGCACGGGCATGCCCCATGGTGATTTTATTATCGCGAACAGCAATCTGAACATCAGGCGGAAGCTTAAGCAGTCGAAGATAATTGGTTACGGTCGCCCTGTTTTTTCCAACACGTTCCCCGAGTTGCTCCTGATTAAGGTTACACTCTGAAATCAGCCGCTGATAACTTAACGCAATTTCTATGGCATTCAGGTTTTCACGTTGTATGTTTTCAATCAGCGCCATTTCCAGCATCTGCTGGTCATCGGCTGAACGCACATAGGCGGGTATGGTTTTTAACCCGGCCAGTTGTGAGGCCTGGAACCTTCGCTCACCGGAAATAAGTTGATATTGATCGCGGGCTAATCTGCGAACCGTTATCGGCTGGATGATGCCATGCACTTTAATTGACTCAGCCAATTCTTGCAAAGACTCTTTATCAAAATGAGTACGCGGCTGAAACGGGTTTACTTCAATCTGACCAATTGGAATTTCGGCAATGCTTCCGGAAGGGGAGGGATGGACAACCGGAAGATCGGATTCCAGCCGTTCTTCACTTTCACTGTCGCTCAGCAGGGCATTCAAGCCTCTTCCTAATGCTTTCTTTTTACTCATTTCAATACGGTATTTTTGTCAATTACTTCATGTGCCAGATTGAGGTAGCTAATAGATCCTTTACTTTCTGCATCATGCACAATTACGGGCAAACCAAAACTTGGCGATTCGCTGAGTTTAACGTTTCGCGGAATGATGGTTTGGAAAGTCATCTTACTGAAATGGGTACGAACTTCTTCCACCACCTGATTGCCCAAACTGGTTCTAGAATCGTATAGCGTTAACAATATGCCTTCAATTTCTAACCTCGGATTTAACCGGGTTTGTATGATCTTAATGGTGTTCAGCAACTTACCAAGCCCTTCCAAAGCAAAGTATTCACACTGAACGGGAATAATTACCGAATCGGCTGCGGTGAGCGCGTTAATGGTAATCAGTCCGAGGGAAGGGGAGCAATCGATGATAATAAAGTCGTAATCATCTTTAATCTTATCCAATGCATTGCGCATTTTTTCCTCACGGCTTTCAATGCTTACCATTTCAACTTCAGCGCCAACCAGATCAATATGCGAGGGAAGAATATCCAGAAACTTGATCTGATCATTTTTGATGATGGCTTCGCGCGGGTCAATACCATCGATCATACATTCGTACAAACCGGTTTCAACTTCTTTGGGATTAATACCTAATCCTGAGGTCGAATTGGCTTGCGGGTCGGCATCCACCAGCAATGTTTTTTGTTCCAGCACAGCAAGACTGGCGGCCAGGTTAATAGCCGATGTGGTTTTGCCTACGCCACCTTTTTGATTAGCAATCGCGATGATCTTTCCCATTCCTTCGTCTACAAGAAGTTAAATCGTTAAAAAAATAAGTCCTGACGGGTTGGCGTCAGGACTGCAAATATAGGCGAATGCTTAAGGGGCGTGGAACCTTGTGGAACGTATTTGTCCACATTCCATTCACACCTTAATGTTGATTAGTTTCGTCAGCGGTTAATTCTTTTTCTTCTTTCTACGCGCTTCTTCCGATTGTTTACGTGCTTCCTCACTGGCTTTCATGGCATCTTCCAGTTTACTCATAAACTTCGATTTCTTAACTGTACCAGAGGCCATCATCTTGCGGTGGTTTTCCATTACCTCCTTGATTTTATCTTCATTCACAAAGCGTTTGATAATGGCTTGTTGTGCAAAGGTTATCAGGTTAGTGATAAAGTAGTAGTAACTTAACCCGGCAGGAAAGGAGTTGAGTACAAAAAGAAAAATTATCGGCATCATGTACGACATCGACTTCATCGGACCTTGTACAGAGGATATCTGGTTGTTCTGCCAGGTATACACCAAAGTAGAGACTGTCATTAACAAGGTGAATAAACTCACGTGATCACCATAGAGCGGAATCATAAACGGTAGATTCAGGATGGAATCATACGTAGAAAGATCCTCGGCCCATAAGAATGATTGCTGCCGTAGTTCAATACTATTCGGAAAAAGGTAGAACATTGCAAACAGGATTGGCATTTGCAGAACCAATGGAATACACCCGCTTAATGGATTTACTCCCGCTTGCTGATAGAGCTTCATTTGCTCCTGTTGCACCTTGGTCATGTCTTCACCAAACTTCTCCTTGATTTCGTCAAGCTCAGGTTTCAACACCTTCATCTTCGCCATGCTTAAGTAGGAGCGGTACGAAAGCGGAAGTAGTATGATTCGTAAAACAATAACCAGGATGATGATGATCAATCCGAAATTGCCGATGGTATTGGTGAGAAAATAGAATACGGGGAAGATCACATACTTATTGATCCAGTACACCGGTGGCCAACCCAAATAAACGTTTTTCGCAAAACTCTCTGTTACCTTTCCCAGTTCTTTATAATCGTTGGGTCCAAAATAGAGGGCATAGTTGGCTTTTCCTTCAGTAACTTCTTTTGTTGGAATTTTAATTTTTACCGTGGCGCGCTTGACCACCGTAGGATCGGAAGTATTGACGGAGGTTTCAATTTCACCGCCTGGAAATCCGATTTCAGAAATGATGGATGCCAGGAAAAATTTTTGTTTGATAGAAACCCAGTTCAGATTTCCTGAAAGTACCTCCCGCTCCGTATCTGTAGACCGCTGACTGAGTTCATCGAAGGAACCATTTTGATAATAGGTGATGGTGGTGTTGTTACGACTGTCATTAATATCTTTTTCAAGCGGACGAAGAATAGCATTCCAATTCAGCTCCAATTCGTCAGAAAACTGGGTGGATGATCCGGATGACTGGATGGAGAAACCTATTTTAAATCCATTTTCAGGAATCGAATAAACAAGCTTCCAGGATGCTCCTTCGGATAGATTAGGTGTAAATGTTAAAAAGGTGGTATCGGCTTTTTTTGTTTCACTTACAGAATAGTACAGTCCATGCAAATCAATTGCTTTACCGTTATATTGAGTGAGTAGCTTAAAGGTATTGGAAGAAGGATCAACCAGTACCAAGGGTTTGCCGTGATAAGTTTTATAGTTTTTTAGTTCCAGGTCCCTGATCGTTCCACCTTTCGTAGTGAAGGTAATTTTGAGATCATTGGTCTCCAGGTGTTTTAATTCTTCCTGACCGGTGAGAGAAGTGGCGAGTTCACCCATCGAAGCAACCAAAGTACTATCAGATGATGATGGCTTTGCAGCAGAATCAAGACTTGGTAAAGATTGATCAGTTGGCGGTTGATTTGCAGGCTGAGGCAAATCTTCCGGCTTGGGAGCAAACCAGGTGAAGTAAGCCAGTAACAATACGGCAATTAACGTGAGGCCTATGGCTGAATTTCTATCCATTGTAAACGATTAAAAAAAATTATGCAGTTAACGATTTCTTATACTTAACCGAAGCTTCAACAAATCCAACAAAGAGGGGATGAGGATTCATAACAGTGCTTCGCAATTCGGGGTGATACTGTACGCCTATAAACCAGGGATGATCTTTGAGTTCAACAACTTCCACGAGGTTTGATTCAGGATTGATACCGACAGCTTTAAGTCCAGCCTCCTCAATACGTTCGAGGTAAGCGTTGTTGAATTCATAACGATGGCGGTGGCGTTCCTGAATGGTTGCTTCACCATAAGCTTGTGCAGCTTTGCTTCCTTTTTTCAGTTTACAGGTATAGGCTCCCAGGCGCATGGTGCCACCTTTCGCAGTAATTTTTTTCTGGGCCTCCATCAGGTCAATAACCGGGTGCTTGGTTTTGGGATTGAGTTCTGTTGAGCTGGCATCACCTAGACCAACAACATGACGGGCAAATTCTATCACAGCACATTGCATACCCAGACAAATGCCAAAAAATGGTATTTTATTTTCGCGGATGTAACGAATGGCTTCTATCTTTCCTTCCATGCCCCGCTCTCCAAAACCAGGAGCTACCAAAATGCCGTCTAATCCTTTGAACAATAGGGATACAGTTTCTGTGTTGATTTCTTCTGATGAAATCCACTTCAGGTTTACACGGCAATCGTTTTGCGATCCCGCATGTACAAACGCCTCAACAATAGATTTATAGGCATCAGGAAGGGTCACGTACTTACCCACCAAGCCAATGGTTACTTCCTCTGTAGGGTTTTTCAGTTTGCCCAGAAAGTCTTTCCAATGTTCTAAGTCCGGCTCTGTTTTGGTTTGAAGTTTTAATTTGGCCAACACACGCTCATCAAGTTTTTCTTTGCGCATGAGAATGGGTACATCATAAATTGTGTCGGCATCGATAGCTTCAATAACCGAGTTAAGGTGCACGTTGCAAAACAGGGCCAGCTTCTTACGAATGTCCTGGGGCAAATGCATTTCCGTACGACATACTAATATATCCGGCTGAACTCCGTAGGATAGCAGTTCCTTTACAGAGTGTTGCGTAGGTTTGGTCTTAAGTTCTTTGGCGGCTTTAAGGTAGGGGATGAGCGTAAGATGGATGACCATAGCGTTGTTGGCACCAAGATCCCACTTCACCTGGCGCACCGCTTCGATAAAGGGAAGCGATTCGATGTCACCTACTGATCCGCCAATTTCAGTGATGATAAAATCGTACTCACCACTCTCGCCCAATAAATATATGTTGCGCTTGATTTCATCCGTGATATGCGGGATCACTTGAACGGTCTTGCCGAGGTATTCACCCTGACGTTCCTTGGTGATCACATTATTATAGATGCGGCCGGTAGTAATGTTGTTGCTTTGCGAGGTGGGCACATTTAAAAAGCGCTCATAATGCCCCAGGTCCAAGTCGGTTTCAGCACCATCGTTGGTCACATAGCACTCCCCGTGTTCATAGGGATTAAGCGTTCCCGGGTCTATATTAATATAGGGATCAAACTTCTGGATGGTTACTTTAAATCCGCGGGCCTGCAGAAGCATGCCCAGCGAGGCTGAAATAATGCCTTTTCCCAGGGATGAGGTCACCCCTCCCGTAACGAATATATATTTTGCTGCCGACATGGATGGTTGTTACGGGGTGCAAAGGTAGGGGTTTAGGATTAATAAACTAAGCTGAAGGTTGGTTCTTTCTTGGGGACATCCGGAGGTTACTAACCCACTTTAATTTGTATCTAAAGCTTGATTTACCTCTACTGTCTACACGTTTGGCTGAACGGAATAGTATGATTATTTTAACGGAATTTTTATTACTAACTCAATGAATTTTAGATTTAAAGCTTTACTTTATTTTGGGTTATTATTTTTATTTTCAACAGCCATTCAGCTAAAACTTAGCGCTCAGTGTGCTTTGTTGCCTCCAGTACTCTCCAGTGGTAGTTTAACAACACCAAATGGTTTATGCTCCCCCGTATCAGTGTCGATGAGGTACGATATTACTTTTGCTGCACCTTTGGCAGCTGGCCCAGCTTATAGATTGCTTTATGATTGGGGGGATGGATCTGCTTTCACAATTGTAGATCTTGTGGCTGGTTCTGCAGTCTACACTGTCACTCGACCTCACAATTATCCCGCCAACAGTGATTGTGAGTATAGAGTGCAAATGTTTATTACAGTAAATAATGCTGGTGCTTGCGGTACGACCCGTCAAACTCAGCTTGTATCCACTTGGCGGACCGATGCTTTTAATGGTGGGAATGTGCAATTAATTTCCCCTACAACAGGAACAAACGTTCATGAAGTATGTGAAGGAGTTCCGATTAATGTTATTTTTAATGATTTGACCGAATGGAATTGTAACTCACTTTATCCTGCAAACTACCCTCCAAATGATCCTATTGTAAACCCCAATCAACAGTTACGTTGGCAACAAATAGTCTATAATACTAATAATCCAGCCTCCAAAATACCTAATGTAAGTGTTAATGGTGTTCCTGTAACGGGCCCTGGAGGTGCAAATATTCAATTCAATTACCAAGATACAAGGGGTGTGTTTTTGATGACTCCGCTTGTCGTGATAAATGATGGTAGGCGTAGGCCTACCTTACCTATAACTGCTCCCGGTGGTTTTGGTCCAGGGTTTCCTGTAGTGGGAGATGAGTTTCAAATCACCATACGTTATTGGAATTTCTGTAATCCATATGATGATCCCGCTATACCTGGCCCTCCTGTGAACCTGATTAATGGTGATAATCCCCCGGTTGAACGCACTGCTTTTATAAGAATTATTGATTCACCAAATCCACCTATAGTACCGAACCGTGATATTTGTGAACCGGATTCAAGGACTTTATCTGTAAGTGGGCCCGTGGGTGGATTAACCTATAGATGGTGGACCAGTCCTGCGCAGACTACACAGGTGGCAACAGGCACTACTTTTACACCTGGAAGTGGAGGCGGTGCTGGTCAAATTAATGCAGGACAGCGCAAGCATTGGTGGGTTACGGCAGAGTCAAGTGTTGCCTTAGGTTCCTGCCGAAGTGCGCCTACTGAAGTTACCCTTACTAGAAGAGCGACACTGCCACAGCCTGGTGTAATTTCAGGTCCGGTAAATCTTTGTCCATCTTCTACGTTTGTGTATAGTGTTCCCGGTGGAGCGCCTACACCAATCACCATTACAGATGTAACATCTGGTAATTTTAATCTCGCTACAGAGTACTTTTGGTCTGTTCCTGCTGGGTGGACAATAAATAGTGGACAGGGTACCGAAAGTATTTCTGTAACAACTGGTGCAGCAACGGGTGCTGGTACGGTATCGGTTGCCAGGCGGTATGTTACAGCCACAACTGCCGGTACACGTTGCGATAACACAAGAACTTTAGCTGTCAATGTTCGAGCACGGCCTACTGCAAACATTACACCTAACCCAGCAGATCTTTGTGAAGGAGGAACGCTACTTTTAAATGGTAATCCGGTGTTACCTGCGGCAGGCGGTGGATTTACTCCTACAGTTTCAGCACATACCTGGGGTGGAAGCACAGGTATTTTAGATGCAACCAATATTCAGACACCCACAGTTGAAGCAACGGCAACAGCAGGATCCTATCCTTTGAATTATGTTGTAACAGCTGATTATGGGGGAGGTGTATTTTGTTCTTCAAACCCGGTCAATAGAACCGTTAATATATCTCCCAATCCCGGGTTAGCAAATGCTGGTCCGGATCAGTCCCTATGTATTCCTGCTCCACTTGATGCTACCCTTGCAGGAAATGTTCCTTCCGTAGGAACAGGAACATGGACAAGGGTAAGTGGCCCGGGCGCGGCACCAACCTTTACGCCAAATGCCAATACCCCGAATGCTGTGGCGCGTGTATTTGCAAACGGTATTCATGTTTTTAGGTGGACCATTGTGAGTGGACTATGTACATCATTTGATGAAGTGCAAATTGACTATGGTACGACTCCTCCTGTTTCGGCAGCCGGTACCGATCAGGATGTTTGTGGTCTTACCGCCACTCTAAACGGAAATGATCCTACGTTCGCCACAGGAACGTGGACTCAAACTGCAGGACCGGCAGGAGGTACTTCAGCATTTGTTCCAAACATCAACACAAGAAATGCAGTGGTAACCGTAACGTTACCCGGAACCTATACATTCCGTTGGAGACTATCTTCTGGTGTATGTGCACCTTCGGATGATTTTGTTGACATTGTTTTTAGAAACCCTCCAACGGTTACCGCTCCACCAGACTTTACACATTGCTTGAATAACCCGCCAACTGCTCCCTTTCATGTAAATTTATCGGGTACGTTTGGTGGAGGTGCATCGCAGGCACGGTGGGAGCGGGTTACAGGTTCAGGTACTTTTCAATCAAGCGGTGCTGCTATTGGTAACTTTGATAACACCAACCCGGTAACTGATGTATACATACCAACGGCTGCCGATTTTACGGCAGGCTCAGTTCAGCTACGCCTTATAACGGATGATCCGACTGGTGCCTGTTTGGCCGTTAATGATCCGCTAACAATAACGTTTGATCGACTCCCTTCCCCTGCCGCAGCAGGCCCAGATTTTGCAACGTGCGATCCTGACATTAGCCTCAATGCAACTCCTGTGAATAATGGAGGCACCGGAACTTGGAATATAGGCAGTGCCTTGTATTACCAAACCTTTAGTTATCCTGACGGCACAGGATTATCAGGGCCTAATCCCCATCCAATCTCCTTTACACACCCTACAGACGGCTGGACAATTACCGCACCTAATACCAATACGTTACTCGAAAATAGTCTTGTTAATGGCGATTATATGCGCGTCCAGTCGGGTGTTATGCAAGCGCATGATGTTAACGCGGAACTGGTTTGGCGCTCACCATCTATAAATATCACGGCTCAACCCAACGTCAGGATTTCTATTCAGTTGGCTGAGTTCGGGCCAATGAGTGGGGCTGAGTACATTCGGGCGTTCTACAGAATTAATGGAGGAGCTGAAGTGCTATTGGGTGAGATTGTTGGTAACAGTGCTGTTGATGGGGCATTCAATACATTTACGGTATCAGGCTTAACCGGAAACTCACTTGAAGTTGTTGTTCGGGTGCTGAATGTGCTTAACAACCAAATTCATCGTTTTGATAATATTTTTGTTTCCAGCGCAGGTGCATTGTTGCCGTTTATTGCTGATGTTAATAGCCCAACAACTTCCGTAACCGGATTACCTGTTGGTAACACCACGTTTACGTGGACGGTAACAAGTGCCTTGGGTGTTTGTAGTTCAAGTAATGATCAGGTAATCGTTACACGCCATGCACTTCCGGCCAATAACAATCCACTCCCTGCACTTTGTGAAGATTCACCCGGATTGGGAAATGCAACGGTAACGCTGGCATTTCTTAATTCATTAAATGACCCCATAACAGGAATTGTTGGTTCAGCCGGACGAACCGTTCAATATTTCAGTGATGCAGCCCGCACAATTCCGTTTGTTGGCCCCTCACTGATTTCAAATGGTGGTCAAATTTATACCCGGGTAACCCGAACCGATGTTGTTCCAGGTTGTACGCAAGATGGATTAATAACATTTACCATTAATCCCAGCCCGGCTGTGGTCAATCAAAATCCTTCGTTTTGTGAAGAGACAATTGGGGGCAATGCAATCAATAACGTTGACCTGACATTCTATAACAATCTTGTAACCGGTGGAGCAGCGAATCGTACTGTGGCCTGGTTTACTGATGCTGCATTAACAATACCTGTCCCTACTCCCACGGATGTTGATAATGTTAACGATAGCGAAACATTTTTTGCTCGCGTTACCAACACAATAACCAACTGTCAGAATGTTGGATCAGTTGAATTCCAAATCAATCCACGCCCGGGTATTAACCCCATTGTTGGTGGTACCAATGTCTGCGTGGGACCTACGATAGTGCTTTACCAGATACAAACTATTAATCCCGGTGCAACATATACCTGGAATTTACCTCCCGATAATCCAGGATTTTATACACGATTTGCCGGTGGTGGCCCCGGTGATTTCTTTGTGCTCTTACAATTTCCAGGACTTACCAATGCCCCCGCTGCAGATATTTATAATATCAGTGTAACAGAAATATCGGCTGATGGCTGCGTGGGTGATCCTCAACCCATTACCATAACCGTTGAAGCAAGTCCTGCACCCAATGTAATTCTTGGACCCAATCCGGTTTGTAAACAACAAACCGGTGTGGTTTATCAAACAGCATCGCTTAACCCGCTATCAACATATTCGTGGTCGGTTATTGCAGGTGATGCTGCCATTGTAGGTGCAGCCAGTGGTGTTGGATTAAATCAGGTTATTGTTGACTTCGGTACAGCCAACTCTTCTACCATACGCGTACAGGAAGTGTCACCCACCGGCTGTTCCGGTGCAGCCGCCACGTTGGTTATCAATGCTAACGACAGGCCTGTGATGACTTCTTTACCCGCGGTTAGTTTGTGTGGTGGAACTGCGGTGCAGGATGCTTTAACATTAACGGCAAGTATTCCAGCTTCAACTTTTAACTGGATTGTAACCAGTGTTACCGGGTTAGTGAGTGGTTCAGCAGTTGGTAACAATGGTGTTGGCCAGATCAATCAAACGCTGACTAATTTTTCTGGAGCTGTTGGTTCGGTAACCTACCGTGTAGTTCCCACTTCTCCTGATGGTTGCGCGGGGCCTTCACAAGATGTTGTAGTAACGGTTAATCCGGCTCCGGTAATTGCATCCGGTCAAACACGAACAATTTGTAGTGGTCAACCTGTAAACAAAGAAATTTTCTTATCTCCGCTTAACCTTCCTCCGGGAACAGCCTTTAACTGGGCTGCACCCGTGATGTCTGATGCTTCCGTACAAGGAAGTGCCGGTAACAATGTCTTAGCGGGTGCTCCAGGCACGTTCCATATCACAGATGTCTTGGTAAACACATCTCTGGCACCAATAACAGCCACCTACACGATTACCCCTACCAGCGGTGCGGGTTGTGTCGGTGTAGCTGAAACTATTGTCATTACGATAAACCCAGAACCTGTTTCGGCTAACTCGGTTGCTCCGGTATTCTGTTCCGGTGTTGGTTTCAGCATTAACCCACAGGCCAATATTACCAATGCACTACCAAGCTCATTTACCTGGACAGCTGCTTATCCTTTCGGATTAACCGGTGGAGCAGCGAATGGTGTTGGTAATGTTTCTGGTACGTTAACGAATCTAACGACTGCTCAATTAAGTGCAGTATATACAGTAACGCCAACTTCTGCTGGTGGTTGTGCGGGCGCAACGTTTACCATTACCGTTCCCGTTAATCCTCAACCTGTAGGTAATAATACAATAGCACCTGCTATTTGTTCGAATGTTGGCTTCAACATCAATCCGCAAACCAGCATTACCAATACGATTGTTTCAACCTTTACCTGGACAGCTGTCTATCCTGCGGGCTTAACCGGTGGGGCAGCCAATGGTGTGGGTAATGTTGCCGGTACCTTGGTTAACCTTACTAACATACAATTGAGTGCGGTATATACTGTAATACCAACATCAACACCGGAAGGATGTGTGGGTGCACCATTCACAATAACAGTTCCTGTTAATCCGGAACCTGTTGGGGTAAACGCAGTAAAGGCAATAGTATGTTCCGATAATCCATTCAGCTTTGATCCGCAGGCCGAAATTTCCAATGGTGTTGCTTCAACGTTTACCTGGACCGCTGCATATCCTGCCGGGTTAACGGGTGGTGCAGCTGCTGGGGTAGGTCAGATTGCTCAAACGCTAACCAATCTTACTGGCGGTGTACTTAATGCAGTATATACCGTTATACCAACTTCAGCAAGTTCATGTGCAGGCACACCATTTACAATAACAGTTCCTGTTGACACAGAACCTGTTGGTGCAGATGTCACTAAAGCGGCACAATGTTCAAATGTTGCGTTTAACTTCGATCCACAGAATGATATTACTAACGGTGTACTAAGTACGTTCACGTGGACGGCAGCATATGGCGCTGGTCTATCAGGGGGCGCAGGCAATGGAACAGGAAATATAACGGAGACACTAACCAACTTAACGGCTGCACCTATAAACGCAGTCTATACTGTTGTTCCTACTGCTCAGGGTGGAGGTTGTATTGGTAATCCACCATTCATCATTACAGTGCCGGTTAATCCACAACCGGTGGCAACTAACCAAACCAAGGCTGTTGTTTGTTCCAATATTGCCTTCAGTTTTGATCCTCAGACTCAAATCACCAATGGAGTTATCAGTAACTTCACATGGACGGCCGTTTATCCAGCGGGATTAACCGGTGGGGCAGGGGCAGGAACTGGATTGGTTGCGGAGACACTCGTTAATTTAACCGCAGGCCAGCTTAGCGCTGTGTACACCGTAACGCCAACTTCTGTAGGTGGTTGTTTAGGTGCTACATTTACCATTACCGTTCCAATTAATCCTCAGCCGGTCGGGGCAAGTGTTACCAAAGCTGCTGCCTGTTCAAATGTTGGCTTTAACTTTAATCCACAATTGGATATTACCAACGGTGTTGCCTCCAACTTTAGCTGGACTGCAGTTTATCAAGCTGGTTTAACGGGTGGTGTCACTAATGGAAATGGAAATATTTCAGAGACCCTGGTTAACGTAACCGGTGGAGTACTGAATGCTGTTTATACGGTTACACCGACTTCTGCCGCAGGTTGTGCCGGGGCACCTTTTGTTATTACTGTTCCGGTAAATCCTGAACCGGTCGGTGCAAATGATATTAAAGCTATTGTTTGTTCTGATGTTGCGTTTAATTTTAATCCTCAACTTGAAATTACGAATGGTGTAACCGCAACTTTTGCCTGGACTGCCGTTTACGGAGGAGGATTAACCGGTGGTGCAGGTGCAGGTATTGGAAATATTAATGAAACACTCTCGAACCTCTCCGGAGCATCGCTTAATGCTACCTATACGATTACACCAACTTCGCTTAACGGTTGTGTAGGTAGTCCATTCACCATTACAGTACCTATTGCTTCCGAACCTGTCGGTGCCAATAGCACCAAAGCAGCGGTATGTTCTGATATAGCCTTTAGTTTTGATCCGCAAGCGGAGATTACAAATGGTACTGTTGCTACGTTCACATGGACAGCGGCCTATCCTGCTGGCTTAACCGGTGGAGCAGCCAATGGAATAGGGGTAATCAATCAAACCCTGAATAACCAAACCGGTGGACAACTGAATGCGGTGTTTACCATTACACCAACAACAGCAGGTTCTTGCGTAGGAAGCACATTCACCATTACGGTGCCGATTAATCCTGAACCTGTTGGATCGAATGCTGTACGGCCCGCAGTGTGTTCGGATGTTGCCTTCAACTTCAATCCACAAAATGATATCATCAACGGTGTTACCAGCACATTTGCCTGGACGGCAGTATATGATGCAGGACTTACAGGTGGCTCAGGAGCAGGCGCAGGCCTTTTGTCTGAAACACTAACCAACTTAACAGGCGGTCCGCTTAATGCTGTTTACACCATCACACCAACCTCGGTTAATGGTTGTGGAGGATCTACCTTTACGATCACTGTTCCGGTTAACCCTGAACCCGTTGGTGCAGATGCCTTGAAAGCAGCTGTGTGTTCTGATGTAGCGTTCAACTTCAACGCTCAACTTGAAATTACCAATGGCGTAACATCAACCTTTACCTGGACAGCCAGCTATGCAGCCGGCATTACCGGTGGTGCAGGAAACGGTAATGGTGCCGTGGCAGAAACATTAATAAATATCACTTCTACTCAGCTCAATGCCGTATATACTGTTACACCAACTTCTACAAATGGTTGTGCAGGAGCTCCCTTCACCATTACCGTTCCGGTTGATCCTAAACCTGTTGCAGTTAACACAGTGAAGGCTCCAGTATGTTCTGATGTTCCTTTCTCGTTTGATCCTCAGGATAATGTTCAGAACTCGATCACAGCAACCTATACATGGACAGCAGTATATGATCCCGGATTAACTGGTGGTGCAGCCAATGGTGTTGGATTAGTTGCAGGAACGTTAACAAACTTAACCGGTGGAACGCTGAATGCGGTGTTTACTGTTACACCAACATCAACAGTAACAAATTGCGTAGGTCCTAACTTTACCATTACGGTTCCTGTTCGTTCAGAACCTGTGGGAGCGGATGCAACAAAAGCAGCGGTGTGCTCCGATGTTGCGTTCAACGTCAATCCGCAGTTGGATATTACCAACGGCATTATCAGCACATTCACGTGGACGGCTGTTTATGACGCAGGGTTACTGAATGGCTCTGGCGCAGGAGCAGGACCTCTCTCTGAAACGCTGAACAACATAACAGGTGGTGTATTGAATGCCATTTATACCGTTACACCTACTTCAGGTAATGGCTGTGAAGGTGCACCGTTTATTATCACAATTCCCGTAAGTTCAGAACCATTAGGCGCTGATGCTACCAAAGCTCCAGTTTGTTCTAACACAGCATTCTCATTTGATCCACAACTGGATATTACCAATGGAATAGTATCAACCTTTACGTGGACAGCCAACTATGATTTTGGATTGACGGGGGGTGCTGCCAATGGAATAGGTAACGTAACAGGAAACCTTCAAAATTTAACCGGAGGTGTGCTGAATGCAGTGTTCACGGTAACACCTGCTTCTGGAAGTTCTTGTCCCGGAAGCACCTTTACTATAACAGTACCAATTAATCCACAACCGGTTGGTGCGAATGTGACTCGCCCGGCTGTTTGTTCCGATGTTCCTTTTAGTCTCGATCCACAGGATAACGTTACCAACCTTGTACCTTCAACCTTTACCTGGACCGCCACGTATGCTCCTGGTATTACAGGAGGAACAGGGGCAGGTGTCGGACCATTAGCGGAAACACTTCATAATGAAACCGGTGGGCCGTTAAATGCCGTGTATACCGTAACACCAACATCAACAGATGGCTGTGTGGGTAATCCATTCGTGATAACCCTGCCTGTAAATGCTGAGCCGGTGATGAATCCTAATCTGGATGCAACCGTTTGTAGTGATGCGATAACCAACATTGTTTTATCAACGAATGGTTTGTCTATTCCTGCCGCAGCATTTAACATCACAAACATTACCGTTGCAGCAGGATTAACACCAGCAGCAGGAAATTCCATCGTTCAAAACGGTGTTAATGCCAATGCTATTCGTAACGACCGTTATAATAATGTTACTGCAGGAAGCCTGGTGGTATCATATACCATAGTTCCGGTTAGTCCGCAAGGCTGTGTAGGTGACCCTGAAGTAATTAATGTAACCATTGATCCTGAGCCGGTGATTGATCCTGCATTGAGTCCACTGCCGGCTTGTAGTGATGTGACTACCGGAGTGTTGTTAGGCGTAGCACCTGGTTCTGTGGCGGCAGCATCCTATAATATTACACAAATCAACTGGGATCTTGGTTTACAACCAGGTCCGGGTAATGCCTCTATTGGCGCAGCACAACCAGCAACAGCCATTCAAAATGATTTCTTTACGAACACTACGAACAGCCCGTTGCAGGCGCGTTACAGGGTAATACCGGTTTCAGCAGCAGGATGTGCCGGAGATGAGGGGCTTGTAATATTTACAGTTAATCCATCGCCTGAAGTTGCCAGCAACCTGAATGCGATTGTTTGTAGCAATGAAGCATCCAATATAATTCTAGGAACTTCACCTACCAGTGCTGTTGCTGCAAGTTATGACATCATGTCGATTGTTGTAGATGCAGGACTAACTCCAGTAACGTTTAATCCCGCAGCGCCTCGTAATACTGTGGATATTAATGAGATCAGAAATGATGTATTTGCAAACAATACCAACGGTGTATTGACCGTAACGTACAATGTTGTAGCTATCACTGGCGCAGGATGTCGCGGTCCGGTAAGACCTATTGTACTGCGTGTTGAACCAAATGTTTTAGCGACACCGGTAAATAATACAACAGATATTTGTAGCAACACACTAACCAATATTGTACTGAACTCGCCAACCGTGCCATCAGCGGGTATTATCACCTTTAACTATCAGGCTTTTGCAAGTTCAGGTTTGGTTTCCGGATTCTTCCCGATTCAAAGTAACCTGCCACAAGGCCATGTGATTACCGATAACCTGGTTAATAATGATGATACACCGCAGTTTGTAACGTACAGAATTACCCCGGTTGCCAACGGAGCGAAAACAGGTAATGGCTGTACCGGCAATTTTGTAGACGTTATTGTCAATATAGAACCGAAACCAAAAGTAATTGTAACGCCAACACAGACTACCGTGTGTGAAGGTATTCCTACAGGATTTAGTTTAACATCCAATACAGTTCCTTCTTCCGGATCAGTTGAATTTGAGTTGGTGAATATTGTCGCAACAGGTGGTGTAACAGGTTTCTCACCAATCGGTTCCATCTTTACCAGTGGCAGCATGTTGGATGATATTCTGGATAACCCTACACCGGTTACGCAAACCGTAACCTATACACTCCGTCCGCAAACACCGGCCGTAGGTTGTGTGGGCGACAATGTGCAATTGGTGGTTACCGTTAACCCAAGACCAATCATTACGGCTAGTTCATTGAGTGAGCAGATTTGTAGCGGAAGCAACATCAATATTTCCTTCACCTATGATGTAGTCAATACCATTGGATTATGGACGCGGGTGGCAGATCCTAATGTTATTGGTTCTTCACCAGGTGCAGGAAGTCTGTTGTTCCAAACACTCTTTAACAACAGCAATACTCCAGGTAATGTTGTGTATACGGTTACACCAACCAGCCCTGCCGGATGTCAGGGAACACCTGTTGTGATTAATGTAACGGTTGATCCGATACCAAGTGTTACTGGTCTGCCTCCGGCTATAACGGTTTGCGATGATAACAGTATCAATGTGTCATTAAGCAGTCCTGTTGCGGGTACAGTTTTTAACTGGACAGCTACACCTTCAAGCGTAAACATTACCGGGTTCACGTCTCCGAATACCGGAAATGTGATTAATGAAACATTGAGTAATGGCGATTTCTTCCCCGGTACACTTCTTTACCAGGTAACGCCTACCGGTCCGGCACCAACAGCATGTGTGGGTAACCCTGCTACCATGGTGGTAACCGTAGCGCCTACTGTTGGCGGTCGTTGGTTAACGACTGATTTGGCATTGTGCGTTGGACAAACTCAATTCCTGGTGCTTCAATTGGATGGTCAGCCGCCATTTACAGCAACCTATACAGCCACCGATGCTAATGGAACGACATCGTTCCCGCTAACCGGCTTGGGCAATATTCGTGTGATCCCCGTTTCACCAACGCTAACCACCACCTATCAGCTCACTGCAGTAAGCGATGTAAATGGATGTCCGTTTGTTCCGGTGGGTGAAAGTGTAACGGTAACGGTGGGTGAAACAGATGCTACGTTTAGTATTGTTGGTCCTGCCACCGGATGTTCACCGTACACCGGAACCTTCCAGTACAATCAAGTGGCCGGTGTAACCTACAACTGGCGCTGGTTTGATGGCACTGAGGATACGTTTACCGCGGCTGTTTCGAACCCAAATGCAACCATTACTCACGTATTCACGAACCCTTCGCCTACCGGAACAATAAGCTATAAGGTAACGTTGCAAACTACACTTGATCCACCCCTGGATATCTGTCAGGATGTACATTTTGAAACAGTATCTGTATTCCCGGAAATATTTGTGAATATCTTCCCTGATAAAAATGAGATTTGTAGTGGGGAGACAATCAACTTCTTCAATAGTTCCATTGGCGCGGCCACACACCGGTGGTTCTACCGCGTACAAGGAAATATCGGGCAGGAAATAGATGTACGCACAACGCAACAAGTAAGCTATACCTTTACAAATACCAGCACGCAAAATCCTATTATCTATGAGGTAGTTTATGTAGCGAATAACGGAAACTGTCCTTCACCGGAATTGATAATTCCGATTACCGTATACCGTGCAGTTACTGCGGGTTTTGATGAAGGTGTTATACCACCTTTCATGGGAGGAGTTTCTACAGTAACCTTTACGAACACGTCAGTACCAGTTGATCCGGTTGACTTTGCATACAACTGGGATTTTGGAATTGGAGCTGTGCCCAATACACAATCGGGTGTTGGACCATTTGCAGTTGACTACACTTCACCAGGCTTACGCGATGTAAGAATAACTGCAGTTAACCTTGCTGCACAGGCCAATGGATTAGATTGTAGCAGCACATTTTCGAAGAGTATCAATATTATTCTTCCGCCATTGGTGGCGGCATTCGATTATACACCGGATGCGGCATGTTTTCCTGCTACAATAGAGATAACCGTAAATAATGCAACAGGTGATATTTATGAATGGCAGGTGATCGATCAGAATGGAAGAGTTACGGCTGTATCGACCGCACCGTTACCGGTATTCTTTATAGCCAATCCGGGCGAGTATACTATTTTCTTGCGGACAACCAATTCAATAACCGGTCAGGTTGCATTTGCTGATAACTCCGGTACTGGGCCCAATGCTATGCCTGGTAAAGTTCCTGTTCCTATTTATCCGAAACCGCAAGCGGCTTTTCAGGCAAGACCCACAACGCTGTTCGTTCCGGATACTGAATTGGTAACATTCAACTTCTCTCAACCATCAGCTGTTCCTTCGGATACCGTAGCATTCTGGTGGAATTTTGGTGACACCAATGAGATAGTGAAACGATTGTTTGGAGAATCAGATCCTACCTATTTTTATCCTGTAGAGGGTAGGTATACAATATCCATGGTGATGCGTGAAGTACGTGGTAACGTGGTGTGTACCGATACTGCCCGTGCTGAGATTATTGCCCGTGAAGGAGGTCAGGTAAGAATACCAAACGCCTTTACTCCGGATCCTTCGGGACCTAATGGGGGTATATCCGGGCCTGGTGGGGTGAATGATGTGTTCTTGCCCTATGTGCGTGGTATTAATACCAACGAGCCGAATTCGTTTAACATGCAGATTTATGATCGCTGGGGTAACATGATTTTTGAAAGTAAGAATGTTCCAGGTCAACCGTTGCGCGGTTGGGATGGTTATGATCGCAACGGTAATTTATTGCCTGCCGGTGTGTATGTATTCAAACTTGTACTGCGATTAGTTGACGGACAACGCACCACACAGATTGGAGATGTAACGCTGATTCGATAAATTGAAAACGGAATAATGGTATGAAGATTTGTAAAATAGTATTTACGGTATTTTTTGGAATGGTGACACTGTTCTCCGTGAATGCCCAAGATATTCAGTTTTCTCAGTACTACAATTCACCGCTGTATCTGAATCCTGGATTTGTGGGAATTACTCCGCAACAGCGTGTTACGGCAATTCACCGTGTTCAATGGCCCAACCTTCCACAAGCCTTTGCTACCTATGCAGCTTCGTACGATATCTTTGTGGATGAATTGCGCAGTGGATTTGGCGTTCTCTTAACAAATGATCGAATGGGGTCAGCTGGCTGGAACAGCACCACTGTTGGATTATTATATTCCTACAAGGTCAAGCTTACTGATAAATTGGTTTTTTCACCAGGTTTAAATTTCAGCTATGGTACCAACGGTATTGATCGCAGTCGGCTGAGACTGGGCGATGGACTTGAGTTTGAAAGAGACGGACAATACTATTCTATTGACCCGGATCAGGATAGGCTGGGACGACAGAATTATTTTGATTTTGGTTCCGGTGCATTGTTTTACACACGCACCTTTTGGTTTGGTGCAGCATTTCACCACATGAACCAGCCGAATCTTTCACTTATCGGTGACGAGAGCCGGTTACCTATGAAACAAACTTATCATGCTGGATTGCGTATTAACCTGGCCAATGGTTCACCACGTTCGGCAGGTTACCGGGTATCATATTTAACCCCATCAGCCATGTTCCGTATGCAGGGGAAAACTTTTTCACAATTTGACTTTGCTATCAATTATCATGTTGATCCTGTTTCCGTTGGCTTTTCTTACCGGGGTAAACCCTGGAATAAAAATGTGGCCAACCTTATGCAGAATGATGCTGTTGTCGTTCAGTTGGGACTGTATATGAAAAATCTGACTATCGGGTATAGCTACGATTTTACCATTTCCACGCTGGAGACTACCTCAGGAGGAGCGCATGAAATTTCTCTCATTTATGAATTTTCCACAAAACCTGTGCAGCGCAGTGTAAAGCAGAAATACCGGATGATTCCTTGTCCTACGTTTAACAGTAAGGAAGGCTTCTGGAATTAATGATGTTTTTCGTCCTGCTATTCCGGTAATTGATTCTTCTATTTTTCCATTGGTCGATTTGAAAAGGTTTCTACGTGTTTCACGGGGTTCCTTTTTTCATTTGTAAAACATTAATCCCCGATTGTTTATGGCGTTAGGCTTTAATCGGTTTTATAAATCGATTAGAGATGGGATTGAGAACGGGATTAGTTTATTTTCTTTTAGTTTGTAGCGTATACGTTGTACAGGCTCAGTGTGGCGGGCAGATTATGGAGCCCGGCTTTGCATTTCTAACCAGCAGCCGTGGTTGTGCCCCATTTACAGTACGCATTGAAACCCTTTATTTATCATCGACACCGGGTACACAGTACTTCATAAATTGGGGTGATGGTACACCTGAAGAAGTTTATTCACAGGTTAATGCTACCGGTGTTGTTATTCAGCATACCTACCCTAATTCACCTGTTGATTGTGGTTATGATGTAACCATTGATGCATCCAATGCCTGTAACCCGCGCGGAAGTGTAGTGCCCATCCAAACACAGGTTGTAGTTTGGACCAACGACATTATCTCCATTGATCCGGCTGAGTTCAGGGTTTGTGCTGGTTTTGCTGCCAATTTGCGTTTTACCGATAACAGTGACTGGAATTGCTATCCTCGTGCCACGCGCGAAAACAACGAAGCACGTTGGATCCAATGGTTATACGGTACCGGTCCAGCGGCCAATCAAATTCCGGGTGTGCAGGTCAATAGTATTTTGCCGGGTGTTTTTCCTTACCTCAATCCTGCACCCAACACAAATCCCATTTATCCGGTTCTTGCACCGGGCCTGCAAAGTTTACTGATCAATGTTCCGGTAACGACTCCCGCTGATGTGGGTCGTGAATTTCAGGTTACACTAAAAAACTGGAATCAATGTAATCCTTATGATAATGTGCTGACGGATGGAAATCCATTCAATCCGGTAAATGGAAACCTGGTTAATGGCGACAATATGCCTCAGGTTACAACGGGAAGAATTGTTATTGTTCCTGCGCCTCAACCCGATTTCTTTACGCGACTTGGAAATGCAGCGGGCCCAGTTCAAACCGTTTTTTGCATTGGTGATGATATCTATTTTGATAATGAAACTCCTTTTATTGGCGGAGCGAATTTTGTTTATACCTGGCGTTTTTTTGATAACGATACTGGTGCAGGCGCTCCATTAGCAACACGCACTCAACGCAATCCGGTATACAGTTATCCAACAGCCGGTCAGAAGTTAATCAGGCTAAGCGTACGCGATTCGAATGCAGCAGGAAATTGTGAGGCCGTTTTCGATCGAATCATCACCATATCGCCATCCCTTATCGCGCGTATAGAAATCAGGGATTTGGCAAACACTGTAATCACGCCAAACTTCTGTCAGGAACCCAACACTCCGTTTACTTTATTCAATGCCCGGTTGGTTGATGCTTCGGTGGGTTTAGTTACCCCCACAACCCAATGGCGATGGGAGTTCTTTGATGAGAACAATGCACTGATCAGAAGAGAACCTGCTACAGGCTTTTCAACAACCCAACTGGGTCCGTTTGACGAAACGTTTATTAACCCGGGTATTTATCGTGCGCGATTGATTGTTCGGGATAATGTGACTTCGTGCGAAAGCACTGATGAAGTTATTATTCGGGTATTAAACAAACCAGTTCCTGACTTTACTGCCTCCCGTGTTTGCGCGGGTGAACAAACACTCTTCACAGATGCGTCAACACTCGTTCCTGTTGCCGGACAACAACTGGTGCAATGGGAGTGGGATATGAACTACGATGGGGTAACGTTCTCAAAGAACGCAGCACTGGACAATCAGCAGAGCTTTAGCTATAACCTTGGGGTAGCAGGAACTTACCAGGTAGCGCTTCGTGTAACAACCGATTTGGGTGAATGCAGTTCGATGATTGTAAAAACTGTAACGGTTGATCCTTTACCAGTTTCTTCATTTGTCCCTGATGTTACCTCCGGGTGCAGTGTGCTGAGGGTCACCTTTACCAATACCGCCATTGCCGGTCAGCCAGATGTTATCGACCGGTTTGTTTGGGAGGTTGATGAGGGTTCTGGTTTTCAGATTGACTCCGTTCAACATCCGACTGACCTGGGATTTTCTAACTTGTTTGTCCGTGATTTCAACAACTTTAATACAGTGAATAAAACCTATGCTGTAAGACTGCGGGTGGTAACGGTGAATGGGTGTGAACAGCTTTCGTCACTCGTTACAATTACTGTTTTTCCTGGTCCGCAATCCGGATTTATTTCAACAAACTATTCTCCGTTTGATTCCAATTGTTCACCAAAGTCGGTAAAATTCACAGTAGATAACCAAACGCAATTACTTAATCCGACAGAATACCGCTGGCAGATCAGTGATGCCAATGGTATGCTGGATGATATTAGTACCGGAACGGTTCCGGCATTTACCTACAATTTTATTAATACCAGTCAGTTGATTCAGGACTATCGTGTTACGTTGCGAACAACGTTAACAACCGGATGCTACCGAGATTCAACACGTTTGATCAGGATAAATCCTGTTCCGGTTTCCATCTTCACCATCGATACACTTGTTTTTGATTGCAACATGATGGGGCTTCGTTTTGAAGCCCAGCAAAAGGGACTACCCGAATATTCGTGGACAATCACTATTAACGGTACACTTGTGTTAAGCACTTCATCGACAGAAGCAATATTGAATTATAATGTTAACAGAACTGCAATACCACAAAATGTGGATGTTTCACTTCAAACCCGAAACTTTGCCGGATGCTTAAGTGCGGTAACTACGCAGTCGCGTGTGGTTCCTGCATTTGATAATATCATTGCGTCTTTTGCGGCAACACCCTTGTTACAAACACTGCCGGGTTCAACGGTAGCGATAACCAACACGACAACGCCAGGTCCCTGGGAATATGCCTGGAACTTTGGTGACGGAACGACATCAACTGAAGTTAATCCTGGTGCACACACCTATGGAACCTATGGAACATTTACAATTACACTTACCGTTAAGAATAATGTTTGTGTTCAGCAACAGGCGGTAACGGTTATCATAAATCCCATACCACCTGTTTTGGATTTTACTTTTGATCCACCCTCAGGCTGTGCTCCGCTAACGGTTAAATTTACAAACCTTTCGCAATTTGCTGACCCTTCTACATATTTCTGGCAATTCGGAACGGGTGAGGGTACCTCACGTGAAGTAAATCCGATTTACACCTACAGAAGGCCTGGCGTTTATTCTGTTACACTTTCAGCCACCAATGTTTTGGGTGACACGGTAACCATAACTAAAGCAGGTATTATCGAAGTATTTGATAGCCCTGTGGCCTCTTTTGCTGTAGCACCCACCGTACTCTACATACCCGGAGATAAGCTTTACACCAGCAATAGAAGTTTAGGGGCCAGTAGTTATTGGTGGGATTTTGGTGATGGCGGAACCTCTACCGAACGCGAACCTGTCTATGTATTCAAAGAGGAAGGTATTTACACGATTCAATTAGCTGTATCAAACTCCAATGGATGTGCGGATACGACAACGTTAGCATCCGTAGTACGGGTACAAAAGGGCGCACAACTTCTTATCCCCAATGCATTTTCGCCTGGATTAGGCGGGAGCGGAAGTGGCGATGGTCGTAACGATTACTTTTTACCATTGATGCGCGGTGTTACTGAATTTCAGATGCTGGTGTTTAACCGGTGGGGTGAATTATTATTTGAAACAAAAAATGCTGAAGTAGGTTGGGATGGATATTACAAAGGGAAGCTGTGCCCTCAGGATGTCTATGTCTATAAAATAACAGCAAAGTATGAGAATGGCAACATGATTACCAGGGTAGGGGACATTCATTTGATACGGTGATGAAAAACATTTTAACAGTTATTTTCTTACTACAGGTTTTTGTGATCCATGCACAGGACCCGGAGTTTTCACAATACTATGCTGCGCCTCTCTATCTAAATCCGGCATTCAGTGGAACCAGTACCGATCATCGGTTTATTGCCAATCACCGAAACCAATGGCCTAATATCACAAACGGATATGTCACCTATGCATTTTCATATGATTATAGCCTTGATCACCTGAACAGTGGCATTGGTATTTTAGCTACAGTTGATAAAGCTGGTACTGCTGGACTTCGGTCGACACAGATCAACTTTCAATATTCCTACAAAGTACAGGTATCCGACAAATTTGTGTTATCCTCCGGCTTAAACTTTGGTGTCGGCAACCGAAACATCGATTTTAATAAATTGATTTTTGGTGACCAGCTTGAGTTTGATCGCGATGGTAACCTCCCACCCAGTACCGATTACAATAACATTCAAAGTTCAACCTACTTTGATTTCGGTACCGGGGCATTGATCTATAGCCGGATGCTGTGGTTAGGTTTTTCGGCTGCGCACTTGAACAGACCTAACCGATCATTAATTGATGAAGAAGCCATTATTCCCATAAAGACAACCGTTCATGGTGGTATTCGAATACCTCTTTACAACGGTCTTGCCAGGCGGGAGCGATCCGCAGCCATCATGCCATCTTTTGTCTACAAGAATCAAGGTATGTTCGACCAGCTGGATATTGGCACCTATTTCTTATATGAGCCCGTAGTGTTAGGTTTTTGGTACAGGGGTATTCCGGTTAAGCAAAATGTTAAGGATAATATCAGTCAGGATGCTGTTGTTGTTGTATTGGGCTTTCAAATGGAAAGGGTAGAGGTAAGTTACAGTTATGATCTTACTATTTCTGAATTAGGACCGATTGGTGGTGGTGCACATGAGCTGGCCTTGATTTTCAGGCTGGCAGCAAACCCAAACACCAAAACGAAAAAGAAGGAGAAGTTAATTCCGTGTCCAACTTTTATACGGAATTGAAATAATTAGCGGTTAAACTTTCAATATTTTCTCTGCCTTATACCATTTCTATCTAATACGGTCAGTGCGTTACTAAGGTCAAACTCCTTTTTATTGATTAAATCTTCAATTAGCCTACCCGGTTCGTCTGCTTCATATTTATCTAACCTGAGGTAAACTACTCCATTTTTGGGTCTGTAATTATGTTTAAAAATAAGTTCACCGTAATCCCGGTCAAAAGTTAGAATTGTTCTTTCGTCATTAATTGCAATACTCATAACGCTATAATCTTGAATACTCGGATTGTCTGTTCCAATTGAACGAATATCAAATCCTTTGCTTTTCAAATACACAACACTCTTTAGAGGAAAATTCTCATTAGCCAAGAGTCTCATGAAATTAATTAGGCTGTCTTTCTGGAAGGTGTGAATAAAAGACCATCATGTAAGCATTCCTGGATGTATGCAAAAACAGCTTGTAATGATTCCTTTGTTAGACGTGGAAAATTCTCGAGAATTTCATTTTCTGTCCAGCCTTGAGCAAGTAGTCCCACAATATGCTCAACTGAAATCCGGGTACCCTTAATTGTTGGCTTGCCCAAAAGGACATCTTTGTCTGAAACGATGTAATCTGACCAATTCATAGATCAAATTTAGTGTTTTTTAGTAACTTTTTTCTGCTTTGACACAACCAATAACTACTAGGATTTATCCGTAATTTTGATGTTTAACGTTTTCATGAACTACGCCTCATCATTGTCTCATCCAATCTTTAAAAAGGTAGGTGAAACGGCAGATCAACTCAACCTTGAAACCTATGTGGTTGGTGGATTTGTCCGTGATTTAATCTTAAAACGACCCACTACTGATGTTGATTTTGTTTGCGTGGGTAGCGGCATCGAACTGGCTCAGGCTGTTGCCAAAACCCTCGGCCCCGATATTGGTGTTCATGTTTATAAAAACTTTGGCACTGCCCATATACCTTATCAGGATTTCAATCTTGAATTTGTAGGTGCGAGGAAAGAATCGTACCGGGGAGATTCGCGAAAACCCATTGTTGAAAACGGTACGCTTGAAGATGATCAAGTGCGCAGAGATTTTACCATCAATGCATTGGCGATAAGTCTGAATGCCAAAACTTTTGGCAATTTGATTGATCCGTTTGATGGTGTTTCGGATATGAAAAAGAAGATCATCCGCACACCAGTTGATCCGGTTATTACCTTTTCGGATGATCCTTTACGCATGATGCGGGCCGCCAGGTTTGCCTCGCAATTAAACTATGACATTGAGCCGGACACGTTTTCGGCTATGATGAGCCAGGCCGAACGACTGAAGATTGTTTCGCAGGAACGCATTACCGATGAACTCAATAAAATAATTCTAAGTCCGGTGCCATCGTATGGCTTCAAAATGCTTTTTCATAGCGGTTTGCTTAAACTGTTTTTTCCCGAGCTTATTTTATTGCATGGTGTAGAGTATGTGGGTAATCGAGCCCATAAGGATAATTTTTTCCACACCCTGCAGGTGTTGGATAATGTAGCTAAAGTATCGGACGATTTATGGTTACGCTGGGCAGCAATTCTTCATGATATTGCCAAGCCTCAAACCAAGCGTTACGACAAAGAGGCAGGCTGGACATTTCATGGTCATGAAGATAAAGGAGCACGCATGGTTCCCGGAATTTTCAGAAGGTTGAAATTGCCCATGAATGAGAAAATGGTGAAAGTGCAAAACCTGGTTCGTTTGCATTTACGCCCTATACCGCTCGCCAAGGAAGTTACTGATTCAGCAATCCGGAGATTGCTTTTTGATGCAGGCGAAGATATTGATGATCTGATGAAACTTTGCCGGGCTGATATCACCTCAAAAAATATGGTGAAGGTGGATAAGTTTTTAAAAAACTTCGACCTGGTGGAACAGAAGATGAAGGAAGTAGAGGAGAAGGATCACCTTCGTAATTTCCAACCTCCGGTTTCCGGTGATGAGATCATAAAATTCTTTAATCTTACTCCAGGACCAGTAGTGGGTGAAATTAAAGATCGGATAAAGGAGGCTATACTGGAGGGTGAAATACCCAATAATCGGGAGGACGCACTGGTTTTAATGCGCAAAATAGCCCTCGAAAAAGGGTTAATTTTCATTGATTAAAGTTGTTCACCAAGCAACCTTCTGATACTTGAATTGTCTATTTTAAAGGGAACCCATTTACGTTGAGCCAGGACGTCCTGAATATTCATCACGATCTTATTGAGCGTTGCCGGGCGGGCGACCAGCAGGCACATTACAGGCTATACAAACTATATGCTAAGGCGATGTATAATGTGGCTTACAGGATTGTGGGTGGGGAGGATGCGGCAGAGGATGTCCTTCAGGAAGCCTTTATCAACGCTTTTCGCAACCTTGACGCGTACCGGGGTGATGCCACCTTTGGTTCCTGGCTAAAGCGTATTGTGGTAAACAAGGCGATTAATGAGCTTAAGAAAAAGAAGATGGAGTTAATGCCTGAAGATGAAGATTTTGATATCCGGGAAGAACAGGAAGAGGAAGCTTATCGTCCGGAACTGACGGTTGGTCGGGTGAAGCAGGCCATTGATTCATTACCGGATGGATACCGGTCTGTGTTGTCGTTATATTTACTGGAGGGTTACGACCATCAGGAGATAGCAGAGATTATGGGAATAACAGAATCAACATCCAAGTCGCAATTAAACCGGTCGAAAAAGAAATTGAAGGAACTGTTAATGGAAAAGTCATGAAAGAGAATCTTGAAGAATTTATCCGCGCCAATCGCGAAGCGTTTGATGATCGTGAACCATCGGCAAGTGTTTGGAAGAATATTGAAACCCGGATGTTCGGAAAGCGAACCTCGGCTACCTTAATCTTCTGGCGCGCTGCAGCAGTATTTTTTATGGGACTTTCTGCTTTTCTTTTGTATTCCAGATTTGATGAATCGCGCGACAATCGTTTGGTGATGAACGAGTTTAAAGATGTGGAGTCGTTTTATGTGAAGGAAATTTCTGACAAGGTAGATATGATTGAAGCTTCCCGCGGGAGCGAGGCAGGGCTGAATGGCTTTACTAAGGATTTTAAACAACTTGAAGCCATGTACGAGGTTCTTAAAGATGAAATGAGGATAAGACCCAGCAAGAAAGTTAAAGAAGCACTGGTGCTAAACTTACTGGTGAGGATTGACCTGCTAAACCAGCAATTACATAAAATCGATCAGGAAGAGGAAGGAACTGATGAGAAATCTGACGGAAGCAGGATTTCGATTTAATCAATTAGAGTGAATAGACTAATTACCCTGGCTGCAGGTAGGCTACCTCGCAATGACAGCAATAATTATAAATCAATATTCCATCGTTAATTCAAACGGCTCTTTAGCCGAGTCAATTACCTTTCCATCTTCACACTTCAGAATCCGGCAAGGAAATTTTTTTATTAAGCCGTAGTCGTGGGTGGCCATCAGTACGGCTGTTCCACTTTTATTGATTTCCTGAAATACTTTTAAAATTCCAAACGATACTTCCGGATCAAGATTTCCGGTGGGTTCATCGGCAATCAGAATGGCCGGTTCATTGATCAAGGCGCGGGCAATCACTACCCGTTGCTGTTCACCACCTGAAAGTTGATGGGGCATTTTTTTCTCTACCGAACCCAACCCAACCTTCATCAGTACTTCTTGTAATCGAGTTTTGATTTTGCTGGAATCACCCCAGCCTGTTGCCCGCATTACAAACATCAGGTTTTCACCCACCGTACGGTCGGGGAAGAGTTGGAAATCCTGAAAGATGATGCCGAGTTTTCTTCGGAGCAATGGTACTTCTGAACTCTTTATACCACGAATATTATACCCTGCAATTTCAATATCTCCTAACCGCAGGGGCAGATCTGCATAAAGCGTTTTAAGCAACGATGATTTGCCAGAACCGGTTCTGCCCACCACAAAAACGAATTCGCCTTTTTCAATTTCAAAGTTGATGTTCCCCAGAACGGTATTATGCTCCTGGAAAATGTTGGCTTCTTTTACGCGTACAACGGGGTCGGTGGAAAACATCTTTTAGTTTCGTGTTAGCGATTTTGCGATTATTCTATACACTACAACTTAAATGAGAAACTTCTAGCCATTAACTTTTTTATGATCTGCTAAAAATTTGGCTAAACCAATGTCGGTTAACGGGTGGTTCAATAAACCGGTAATAACATTCAACGGGCACGTTGCCACGTCAGCGCCAATTTCAGCGCATTTGATCAAGTGCATGGCATGACGTATAGATGCAGCCAGCACTTCAGTTTCAAAGCCGTAGTTATCATAGATATGACGAATCTGAGCAATCAATTCCAATCCATCCTGTGAGATATCATCCATCCGCCCGATAAATGGGGATAAGTAACTGGCTCCGGCCTTTGCGGCTAACAAAGCCTGTCCGGCAGAAAACACCAATGTGCAATTGGTGCGGATACCTTCACTTGAAAAGTATTTAATGGCCTTTACACCATCTTTGATCATGGGCACCTTTACTACAATCTTGTCATCAATTTTAGCCAGTTCCTTTCCTTCTTTTATAATGTTTTCATAATCGGTGGCAATTACTTCTGCACTCACATTGTTATCGACAATGCCACAAATAGCTTTATAGTGCGCTTTAATATTATCATGCCCTTTAATTCCTTCTTTGGCCATTAGGGATGGATTGGTGGTTACACCATCCAAAACGCCAAGATCATAGGCTTCTTTAATTTCATTAAGATTAGCGGTATCGATAAAAAACTTCATGTTTGGAAATGGTTTAAGGCTTAAAAATACAGAAACAAGTCGGAGGGGTAAAGTGCAGGGCTCATCAAATAGCGGATAGTTTTGCAGGTAAAAAACTCATCCTTAGTCTGTTAGGGTAAGGAAATAAAAATGGCAAACCGAACATCGCACCGCTACAACCGCCTACCCTTGCTACCTTCCGGTCCTGGGGGAGTTCAGCAGGAGCTGGTCGTGCCGGCTTGCCGGTGGCAAATATACTGGATTAGGGATTCAAGATTCAAAGATTCGGGATGATAATTACCCTATTCACGCTAATCCTGACAAGTACAGATTAAATTCCAGCGGATTACAATGGTCAAAGCCATCTTCCTTTAGGTCATCAAAAATTTGTTCATCAAAAGTCAGGTCACGAACATGCATATCGCCTGACGATCCGATGGTTATTTCTGTTCCGGTAAATTCTATCGGGTTTACCTTCACAAAAATTCTCAGCCCGTCAGCAAGCTGCTTTTTGAAATATTGATGTACGATGTTTTGTCCTTTCGCCATGAAATTGCCTAAGTTTAGCACGATGCAAAGGTTATCCATCCCCGAAACACTGGAAACCACCCGGCTTATCCTGCAGCGTCTAAGGTACGAAGACGCTGAAGAAATTTTTTATACGTATGCGAGTAAAGAAGAGGCTACAAAGTTTGTATCATGGCCTTCGCACCAATCGGTTAAAGATACCCGGGCTTTTTTGAGGTATGCCGTGGCGGCATGGTTCAATGGAACGGATTATTCTTTTTCTATACGGCTGAAGGACTCGTATCGGTTAGTTGGAAGTTTTGGTGTTATCAATGAGAATGGGAAAATCCAGTTTGGTTATATTATCAGTCCTACCCAATGGGGAAAAGGATATGCCACCGAAGCCTGCCTGAAGGTCTTACAAACCATTCGGGTGCTGCCGGAAGTTTACCGTATTGGTACGTTTGTGGATGCTGAAAATCTGGCTTCTATTCGGGTGCTACAGAAATGCGGACTTGTAGAAGAAGCTCGACTGCCTAACTGGTTCAGGTTTATCAACCAGGGGAATGTACCCAAAGACTGTATCCTGTTTACGCTTCCACTTTAGAAGTTTCCTGCAGGACGGGGAGTTCAATTTTGTTTAAGAGTTCCTGCTCAAGCAAATTGGCCCAGGCCAACATATAGGCTACTACATCTTTTTTAAGGTTGTGTTTAAGATCACGCTGGCCTAACGGGAAAGACCTGAGGATAGCAGGATCCGATAATTTTTCCAGGTGCTTGAGGTCCTGCGCATCAAACCCAAAGGCTATCATTTCGGAGATCACATCATCCAGGGGTAGTCCGCTGGTAGGGCAATAGTCATTAAGTTGCTCGCTCCAATCGCCATAACGCTCCATGGCCCTCCGGTGGATTTCGTCCTTGCGGAGTTGGGTAACTTGCTGGGCGAGAAAGCCACAATTGCAGGAGCCCATATGTCCCCATTGGTACTCCTTACTTTGCTCAAGGGTTTTAGCCGTTTTACGAATTGCATCAATCAACGATAAGGAAGCTTTTGCCATATCATGTGTTTTAAGAATTAAACAATGTGAATATCCACTTCCAATCCTAAAATTGTCGTCATTGCGAGTGGTAGCGAAGCAATCCCAGTCTTATCATGAAATCATGAGATTGCTTCGGTCGTACCTCCCTCGCAATGACGCCAACTTAATACTTCTTGACTCTTTACGGATACTCTTTTTTAAACAATTATCCCGTCATTAAGTTACGGTAATCAGGATTCAAAATTGATTTGTTTGTATCGAATTTTGTAAATCAAATACCCTTTGCTATAATTGCTCAACAAATTAACCTATGGGAAAAGGAGATAAGAAATCAAAAAAGGGAAAGCGTTGGAAAGGCTCTTACGGAGTCTCCAGAAATAAAAAGGCTTTAAAGACTCGTTTAAAACGTGCAGCTTCAAAGAAGGTAGGTAAGTCAAAAGACGAAACAAAGGCTGCTAAACCTAAAAAAACAGCTCGTAAAAAGGCTGAATAGGATATGATAAAGTTTAACACAACAGCATGGTGGTGGCACAGGTTCAATTCGAATCGGTGCAGGATTATGCTTTAGTGTTAGTGAATGATAACTAACAAGAGGCCCGCCCCGATTCATCGGAGCGGGCCTTTTCTTTTCATAGTGATTTAGATTAACCATGAAACATCAACTGAAGATTTATTCCAAAAAGTTACTGGCAGACACGCTTACACCGGTAAATATTTACCTGAAGTTGCGTGATGTTTTTGCGGGGAGCATACTATTGGAAAGTTCTGACTATCACGGTCATGAAAACAGCTTGTCGCTGATTTGCTGCGATCCGGTTTCGAGTTTTGCAGTAGAAGGCGATCAGATAAAGGTTAAATTTCCTGACGGTAAACTTCATGTTGATAAAATTGCAAATCGTCACCAGGTGATTAATGCGCTGGAAGATTTTCGTTCCTCGTTTTATATCGATCAGTCAGACGGGATTAGTGTGCCTGGGATGGGTTTATTCGGCTATATGGCGTATGATGCCGTTCGTTATTTTGAGGATATTGAAGTTTCCAAAAGGGAATCCCAGGTGCCGGATATTATCTATGCTCTTTACCGGTACGTAATTGTAGTCGACCATTTTTCCAATGAACTCACCCTGGTTGAACATGCCTTACGGGATACTGATCAGGCCTCAACGCTTGATCGTGTGGAAAAGCTGATCTTCAGTAATCGTTTCTCAACCTATCGTTTTAAGCTTGTTAATGGTGAGACATCCAACCTGGATGACGAAGCATTTATGGATTCCGTTAAAATGGGAATTGAACATTGTAACCGGGGTGATGTTTTTCAATTGGTGTTGTCGCGCAGGTTTACATCCACTTTCAAGGGTGATGAGTTTAACGTGTATCGTTCATTACGATCAATCAATCCATCGCCTTATCTTTTTTATTTCGATTATGGGAATTTCAAGTTGTTTGGGTCTTCACCTGAAGCGCAGCTTAAGGTGAGTAAGCATGAGGCCAGTATTTTCCCGATAGCCGGTACTTTTCGCAGAACCGGTGATGATCAGAAAGATGCTGAACTGGCCAGTGAATTGGCGAAGGATGAAAAGGAAAATGCTGAACATATCATGCTGGTTGATCTGGCCCGTAATGACATGAGTCGCCATGCGCATGATGTGAAGGTTGCTGTATTTAAGGAGATACAATATTATTCTCATGTTATTCACCTGGTTTCTGAAGTAAAAGGAAAGCTGGACAACCAATCTGAAACAGTAAAAATGGCTGCTTCAACTTTTCCTGCCGGTACATTGTCAGGTGCACCTAAGCACAAAGCCCTGACTTTAATTGATAAGTACGAGAATATCAATCGTGGCTTTTATGGCGGAGCGATTGGTTTCCTTGGTTTTAATGGTGATTTTAATCATGCCATTATGATCCGAACTTTTTTAAGCAAGAATAATCAATTGACCTATCAGGCAGGAGCGGGTATTGTTTCCAAGTCTGACCCGAAAAGTGAGTTGCAGGAAGTAAACAACAAACTGGCCGCGCTGCGCAAAGCGGTAGTGATGGCCGAAACATTATAGTCTATGAAAGTTCTCATTCTCGATAATTACGATTCGTTTACCTACAACCTGGTGCACATCATCCGTGCATTAAAATATGATTATGATGTATTTCGTAATGATAAAATTTCATTGGAAGACGTTAAGCGGTACGATAAGATTTTGCTTTCACCCGGTCCGGGTATTCCCGATGAGGCTGGAATAATGAAATCTGTTATTAACGAATACGCATCTTCAAAAAGTATCTTAGGTATTTGCCTCGGGCACCAGGGAATAGCCGAAGTTTTTGGGGCAACACTTTACAACATACCTACCGTACTGCACGGTGTAACATCAACAGCATCGGTAGTAGACGAGCATGAAATCCTATTTAAAAAACTTCCGAAAACATTCCAGGTTTGTCACTACCACAGTTGGGCAGTTATCCCGGAATCTGTTTCGTCTGATCTGAAAGTTACTGCTACCAACGAGGAGGGTATGGTAATGGGATTGCGTCATGTAAAGTATGATGTTAAAGGACTGCAATTTCATCCGGAATCCATCATGACCCCTGAGGGGCCAAGGATGATGGAGAATTGGTTGAGGAGTTAATTAATGGAATATGTTCATTGGTCGTTAGTCATTGGTTATTAGTTGTTAGTTATTAGTTGTTAAGTGAATCAGAATGAAGTTATGAAGCATGTTTTAAGTGAGTTGATCGATCATCAATCCTTAAGTAAGGAAGAAGCACGTCAGGTGTTGATGGAACTGGCATCCGGCAAATACAACCCAAGCCAGATGTCGTCTTTCATGACGGTGTATATGATGCGGAACATAACGGTTCAGGAGTTGGAAGGCTTTCGGGATGCGATGCTGGAGTTGTGCGTTCCGGTAAAGGTAGATGCACCGGTGATGGACGTTTGTGGTACCGGGGGCGATGGAAAAAATACATTCAATATATCAACACTGTCATCGTTTGTTGTTGCAGCGGCAGGTCAACCAGTAGCCAAGCACGGTAACTATGGTGTTTCATCTGCGTGTGGTTCATCCAATGTGCTGGAGTATTTTGGGTATTCGTTTACCAATAATAGTGAAGAGCTGAAACGAAGCCTTGATCGGGCCAACATCTGCTTCATGCATGCACCGTTGTTTCATCCGGCTATGAAAAACGTGGCACCCATACGCAAAGAGCTTGGGGTAAAGACATTTTTTAATATGCTTGGTCCGATGGTTAACCCGACTTTTCCTAAACGTCAGTTGGTAGGTGTGTTTAACCTGGAGCTGGCGCGGCAATATGGGTATCTTTATCAGGATTCCGATAAGGATTTCATCATCCTTCATGCATTGGATGGTTATGATGAAGTTTCGCTTACCGGACCATTTAAATTTTTTTCAAATACTGGCGAGCGGTTGGCTTCACCGGATGATCTTGGATTGCCTCAACTTTCCTATGCCGACATACGGGGAGGGGAGACGGTGGAGGAATCAGCATCGATTTTCCTGAATATTCTTGAAGGTAAGGGAACGGAACAACAAAATGCAGCGGTTGTAGCCAACGCGGCCATGGCGTTGTATTGCGTCAATCAATCAAGTGGTTTTTTACCCGCTGTAGAGTTGGCGCGTGAATCGTTGCTGTCAGGAAAGGCTTTGGGTGTATTCAAAAGACTATTGAACAAATGAGGCCATGAACATTTTAGATAAAATACTGGCCGATAAATACAAAGAAGTTGAACAGGCTAAAGAACAATATCCTGTTTCAGTTTTGGAAAAGTCGGTTTACTTTTCGCGGCCTTGTGCTTCATTAAAGGAGAGGCTATTAGGCAAAGATATCCCAGGCATAATAGCAGAAATCAAAAGAAAGTCGCCTTCTCAAGGCGTTATCCATCCAAATGTTGATGTTGTAAAGATTTCCACCGGGTATGTAAGCGCTGGCGCAACGGCTCTATCCATATTAACCGATTACAAATATTTTGGTGGAACACAGGAAGATTTGTTGCGTGCACGTGAAATAAATGATTGTCCTATCCTTCGAAAAGATTTTATGGTGGATGAATACCAGGTTATAGAAGCAAAAGCTATGGGGGCAGATGTTATTCTTCTGATTGCTGCAGCTTTGAAGCCTGCTGATATCAAACACCTGACAAACTTTGCTCATTCACTTGAATTAGAAGTTTTATTAGAAATACATGAAGCGAATGAATTGGAAAGTAATTTAGACAGTGGAGCAGATATTATTGGTGTAAACAACCGAAACCTGAAGACCTTTGAGGTATCACTGGATACTTCGATTAATTTATTGCCACTTATACCGTCTTCTGCTGTTAAAATATCTGAAAGTGGTATTGATTCACCAGAAGCCTTGCTTAAGTTGAAGAAAGCCGGCTTTCAGGGTTTTTTGATGGGGCAAAATTTTATGAAGCATTCCTCTCCCGAAGAGGCTTGCCGGTTGTTTATTGAAAGTATTGACGTGCATTCATGAAACTGAAGCTCAAGGTGTGTGGAATGAAGTATGCTGAAAATATTCAGCAGGTAGCAGCACTTCAACCTGACTACATGGGCTTTATATTTTATGAACCATCCCCACGTTTTGTGGGCGAAGATTTTGTCTTGCCTTCAAACTTTCCGATGCAAATCAATAGAGTTGGGGTTTTTGTTGATCAGCCGGAAGAATACATCCTTAGCAAGATAATCCGCTACGGATTATCGCATGTGCAACTTCATGGTAATGAATCACCAGTTTTATGCGAATCGTTGCGAAGGAAACAAGTAAAGATTATTAAAGTATTTTCGATAAGTACTGAATTCGATTTTAACTTGCTTAAACCCTTTGTTGGTGTTGTAGATATTTTTTTGTTTGACACGAAAGGACTCAAGCCTGGTGGCAATGGGGTAGCATTTGATTGGAAGATATTATCGGGGTATAATTATGATATTCCGTTTTTTTTGAGTGGTGGCTTAAACATGGAAAACATTTCTGGCCTTTCAGGATTAAACTTCAAGGGCTTGTATGGACTTGATATAAATAGTGGGGTTGAAATCCATCCTGGTCTAAAGGATAAAGATAAAATCAAAGAGCTTATAGTGCATCTGCAAACAACGAATAACGAACAACCAACAACCATATGACCTACACCATTGACGAACGCGGCTACTACGGAAACTTTGGAGGGGCCTATATTCCGGAAATGCTTTATCCCAATATAGAAGAACTTCGTTCCCGATACCTTGATATTATTGGAGAAGCTGATTTTCAAAATCAATTCAGTCAATTGTTGCATGATTATGTTGGCCGGCCTACACCGCTTTTCTATGCCTATCGATTGTCGGAACGTTACCAGGCAAAGATTTATTTGAAGCGTGAGGACCTATGTCACACGGGAGCTCATAAAATAAATAATACCATTGGCCAGATTTTACTGGCAAAGAAGTTGGGCAAGCAAAAGATCATCGCTGAAACGGGTGCTGGTCAGCATGGTGTTGCAACCGCGACAGTTTGTGCCCTTATGGGCATGGAGTGTATCGTGTACATGGGGCAGCTTGATATGGAGCGCCAGCGACCGAATGTTGAACGCATGCGTATACTGGGAACAACCGTGGTTCCGGCAACTTCCGGCAACATGACATTAAAAGATGCTACCAATGAGGCTATGCGTCACTGGATCAACAATCCGACAGATACGCATTATATCATTGGTTCCGTAGTAGGGCCACATCCTTATCCGGATATGGTAGCACGGTTTCAATCCGTAATCAGTGAAGAGATCAGAAACCAGCTTTACAAACAGGAAGGAAATCCCTATCCGGATTATGTGATTGCTTGTGTTGGCGGTGGCAGCAACGCAGCCGGAGCTTTTTATCATTTTGTAAACGATGAACATGTTCAGTTAATAGGTGTGGAAGCAGCCGGGTTAGGAATTGATTCAGGTGAATCGGCTGCGACCACTTTTTTAGGAAAACCTGGAGTACTGCACGGAAGTAAAACCTTGCTGATGCAAACGGAAGACGGTCAGGTGGTAGAACCTTATTCCATTTCAGCAGGTTTGGATTACCCGGGCATTGGCCCGTGGCATGCGCATTTATTTGAAACCGGACGGGTAAAGTTTTTAAATGCTACCGATGATGAAGCGATGAAAGCCGGTATTGAATTGAGCCGCACAGAAGGAATAATCCCAGCGATTGAAACAGCACATGCGGTTGCGGTTTTAAAGAAGATGGAATTTTCTCCGGATGATGTTGTGGTGATCAATGTTTCGGGCAGGGGAGATAAGGATTTGGAGACGTATATCAGGTGGGGAAAGTATTAATGAGGTACGAGGTGCGAGGTATGAGGTACGAGGTATGAGGTGCGAGGTATGAGTTACGAGTGCTTTGTGCTTCAGGGCCTTTTTGGTTTAATTAATTTCGACTAATTGAATTATGAATACTAAACTAAATTTTCTTCTTCTATTTAGTGCACTGGTTGCGGGCTGCACATCCTCCGTTAGGCAGGATAAAAGTTT
Source organism: Flammeovirgaceae bacterium UBA2366 (assembly GCA_002344065.1). Classification (GTDB taxonomy): domain Bacteria; phylum Bacteroidota; class Bacteroidia; order Cytophagales; family Cyclobacteriaceae; genus UBA2336. The sequence goes on along the minus strand of DDTK01000012.1, from coordinate 390,034 downwards.
TGATACTGAAGCCTATCGGGAGGAAATTATACAATGGCAACAAAAGCGTAATGCATACCAGGTAAGCGAAGAAGGCTGGGTAAACCTGGCGGGGTTGTTTTGGTTAAAGGAGGGCATTAACACCTTCGGTAGTGGTAAGTCAAATGACTTTGTTTTTCCCGAGGGTAAAATACCTGAACGTGCAGGTTTCTTCTTATTGAAACAAGGTGTTGTTACACTGGAAACATCAGAAGGTTTTATGATTTCTGTAAATGGTAAACCAACATCTTCCGGCATTATGTTTCATCCGGATTCCTCCCGCAACATTATGGAATACGGCTCCCTTCGTTGGTTTATCATCAAGCGTGATGACAAGATTGGTATACGCTTACGTGACCTGGATCATCCTAATCTGAAGACATTTAAAGGCATTGATTGTTTTGATATCGATCCGGTTTGGCGATTAGAAGGACGCGTGGAGTGGGCTGATTCTTCACGCACGATTGAAATCACAAACGTATTAGGACAGACGCTTCAGCAGCGATCGGTAGGAACGCTGGTATTTACCTGGCAGGGTAATGAATACCGGCTGGATGCCCTTGATGAAGATGGGGATGAGTTCTTCGTTATTTTCGGTGATGAAACTAATGCCCGCGAAACCTATGGTGCCGGACGGTATATGTATGTACCGCTACCCTACGAAGGAGAAAAGGTGATCATTGATTTTAATAGAGCATATAATCCGCCTTGCGCATTCACCGAGTTTGCCACTTGTCCGTTGCCACCGAAACAGAACGTATTGCCCTTTGCCATACCTGCAGGAGAAAAGAATTATGGAGATCATTAATGTTATGAATCGTATCGACAAACTTTTTCAGCAAAAGAAAGAAAATATACTTTCAGTTTTCTTTACAGCTGGTTTTCCTGCCCTTAACGATACTATTGAGATCGCCAGACAACTGGAGTCGGCTGGTGTGGATATGATTGAAATAGGGATACCCTTCTCTGATCCAATCGCTGATGGCCCGGTTATTCAGCAAAGCAGTAAGCAGGCTATTGATAATGGCATGACCGTAAAGTTGCTGTTGGATCAGGTTAGAGAAATACGTAAAACAGTTTCAATGCCCATTATCCTCATGGGGTATTTGAATCCTGTAATGCAATATGGTATGGATCGTTTCTTTGAAGACGCTGCTGCAGCCGGTGTTGATGGGTTAATCTTACCCGACATGCCATTTGATGAGTTTGAGAGTAGCTATAAGGAGAAGATGGAAGACCTTAACCTGTATACTATATTTCTAATTGCTCCAACGACTTCTGATGAGCGCATTCAACGCATTGATCAGGCCAGTCGTGGTTTTATCTATGCAGTTTCATCATCCAGCACCACTGGTTCGAAAAATGAGTTTGATGAAAATCAAATAAAGTACTTTCAGCGGTTAAAGCATAAGCAACTTAGAAATCCATTTCTGATTGGTTTCGGTATATCCAATAAAGAAACATTTTCTGCAGCATGCCATTATGGTGCGGGCGCTATTGTAGGTAGTGCATTTATAAAATTGCTTTCCACATCAACAGGCCTTGTAACGGATATTTCCACTTTTATCCGTACGTTAAAATCATAAAGCGGCTATTCACCCAGACTGCTGTTGGGAACATTTAAAACGGGGCCAAAAAACAACGCATTCAAAAACATTTTATTTGTCCCGTACCACGTGCCCCTGAAGTTCGGATTGTCCGAAAACATGATCACTCTTCCCTGGCCTTCACCACTGAGCAATACGGCAGCGGAGTGAGCAACCTTTGGTGCGCTGGTTTTGTGTAGGTAGCCACCGATCAAAGGTTTGGCGGTATATTTTGCTACTGTAGTGTATGGGTTTTTGCTTGGCTGCAGAAATGTTAGCCCATTGCGGTACACTGAAATAGTACGATCAGTATACCCAAACCCAATCGGGTTGGTTATGTCCAGATCAACCTGGAAGATTGAGCCCCCAATGTTTCTTGCACCTTCGGTATTGGCGGCATCTTCGTAGTTTGTTCGTGGTTTGGTTTTGGTGGTATCGGTGGGTACTAGTTTTTCTTTAGTAAGTCCTTGTTTGATGGCCCACTCGCTTGCAGTTTTTAGGGTGATAAGCGTGCCGCCTGACTGTATCCAGCTTTTGATTTTATCTATCGTTGATTTGTCGAAGTTATATGTGCCGCTAACCATTACCAACACGTTGTACTTATCCCAGCTCACCCGGCTTAAGTTGCTCACGTCTGCTTTAGTTAACGGCATACCGATGCGTTGATCGAGTAAGTGCCACACTTCTCCGGCCTCATAGCCGGAAACTCCGTTACCGATAACCATTAATGCTTTTGGTTGCTTTAGCGGAACAGCAAAGCCCGAACCAAGATCAATACCCTTCAGGTTGTATCCGGTTTCGATTGAATAAAAATCTACAAGGCAAGAAGCACTTACTTTTTTCAGGCTTTCAAATAGCTTGTCGCTATCAATTGTTTGCTGACCTACTGGTATGATGATCGTTCCATGTCGGAAGTACTTTTCTTTTCCATTTACTATTGAGTTGAAGGAGCGGAAGGCAACTTTTGCAATAACCCCATCTGATTGCAATTGATGGATTGCTTTGTGCGCTGCGTAATCGGTAAGCTCCATAAGGTAGGCATAGTTACTGCGTGTAACTGATGCTGCAGTTTTGACCAGGTCTTTTTCAATTCGGTTGCCTTTGCTGATCGGGCCGCGTATTTCGGCATGTGGTAAGTTGAACGCATGGATTAATGACCACGTTGAAGCATCGTAAAAAATACTATCGGAGTACGTTATTTCTTTTTCAAATACGGAACGTACCATAATGTAGTTCATTTGTTCAGTAGGTACGATGAATGCTTTACCCTTTTCGTAGGTTTTTCCACTTATAGCCATATCCCTGGCCAGATCATAAACTTCTATTTCGTGCATGCGCAACAGGTTAACAAAAGCGTTTGTTCGGTTCACATCATGAGTATCACCAAAAACATATCCTTTCACTGGATTGGCTTTTGCCTGATTGGCTGCCGTGCGGAAGAAATTCAACCGAAGGTTAAAGAGCATGTCGCGTTCGTTGTGTGATGCACGGAGCGTAGCCAGCGATGCGGTGAACTGGTTGCGGATGGTAAAGGCAAAGGTGAGGGGAATAGTGGTGGTTTCCTGTAAATGGCCTCGGGAACTAGCCTGCTCGAATAGAAAACCAGCACCTCCGTAAAAATTGCCATAGCTCGATCCATACCCCGGATATAACTTATCAAATGCTTCTTTGGTGAAATATTGCGAACCAATGCCATCCATAGCTTTGGCGAAATATTCTCCAAATTTCGGGTAGAGTACATCATACAATTGTGCAGGCACAACCGGGTTGTTACTGCTGTATTTTCCCGGATCGAAATAAAAAGTTGAATTGGTGCCCATCTCATGATGGTCGGTCATCACGTACGGACGCCATTCATGAAATAGCTTCACGCGATTTCTGCTTTCAGGATGAACCCCCAAAAACCAGTCGCGGTTAAGATCGAACCAATAATGGTTGGTACGCCCACCCGGCCATACTTCGTTGTGCTCGCGGTCCAGTGGATCGCCTACCAGGGGTGAAGCCTTATGCATGTTGGCCCAATGGCTGTGGCGGTCGCGGCCATCGGGGTTATACACCGGGTCGAGCAGGATGACCATATTTTTCAACCACGCTTGTGTTTCTTCATCTTCGTTGGCGATGAGGTAATAAGCTGTTAGCATGGCAGCTTCGGTACTGGAAGGTTCGTTGCCGTGAACGTTGTACCCCAAAAGGATTACCACCGGAATATGGTTATACTGAGTTGACGTATTGCGTTGCAAGTGCTTGCTGCGGATGTCGTCCAGATTTTTATGGTTTTCAGGTGTAGTGATGATGGCCGTTATCTGCGGCCGGTGTTCGTAAGTTTTTCCAATCTCCAGCAGGGTCATCCGGTCGGATAGTTTATCCAGTGTTTTAAAGTATTCCACCACGCGGTCGTGGCGAGTATGGTGCGTTCCGACAGGGTACCCGAGAAATTCCTCAGGTGTTGGGATTCCGGTATTAAATGTTGACGCTTTGGGATAGAAGTAGTCGCGTTGGGCTTGTGCTGACAGAACAACACTGGCAACAAAAAACAGGGTAGCTATTTTTTTCATAGGTAGGTTTATTCTTGATGCTCAAAATAGCCAGATTTATGGAAGGTATGCCTGGTGCAGTAAACTTTTATTTGTACGGTAATGGGTCATCGACATCCGGTTAATAGAAATCACTACTTTTAGTTTCCTAACGAACGACCTATGAAACGCTACCTGTTTTTTATTTTGCTTTCTGTGCTGGCTTGCCAGCCTGCAGAAAAGGATATAGTTCAGTCCGATGGTCAAAAGCTCGCTCAACTTTTCGATGAAATCGAGAAATTTTCCAGTTCTTCTGAGGACAGTTTGTACAGGGGTTTTCATCCGAAAGGAGCCTGGCGCTCAGCTTTGCCAGAAGCTCGTGCACAGCGGATAGACAGCCTTCAAAAATTTTTGGATGAAGTCCTTTCTATCGGAGATGTTAATCTTTCTGAACAGGAAAAAATCAGTAAGCAGGTTATGATCATAAGCTTGCGCGACAGGATTGATCAGTTTCGCTATAAAATATATTACATCCCTTTTAATGCCGAGGGTGGCTTCTATAACAATATGGAGCGTACCTTACAGCGCCTTCCATTTACAACCGCCCAACACTATTACGATTACCTTCACTGGCTTCCGAAGTACATTACGGTGCTGAAGGAAAACAGAATACTGATGCAGAAGGGAATGGAGGAAGGGATTGTAGCGCCTAAGGTGATTGTTCGAAATACGTTGGAATTGCTGAAGCCCTGGGTTGTACAAGATTACCACACTTCAATTTTCTATAAACCTTTTGGCACCTTGCCGGCTGATCTTCAGGAAACCGATCGCAAAGCCATTTTGGAAAAGGCCGATCAATTAGTAGGTGAACTGGTGGGTGAATACCAATCATTAAAAACTTTTGTGGCGGATGAGTACATGGCTGCAGCGAAGGAAGCACCTGGCATAAGCCTGGTACCCGGTGGTAAGGAATATTATGAGAATCGTGTGATGCATTATGCCACACTTCCACTTTCGCCTGACTCGGTGCATAACCTGGGACTACAAGAAGTAGCCCGCATCCGGGCAGCCATGGAAGCGATAATTCAGGAAGTTAAGTTTAGCGGCTCCTTTTCTGATTTCTTAAAATTCCTTCGCACCGATCCACAGTTCTATGCCAAAACCCCGCAGGAGTTGCTGAACTATGCCGCCTGGCTGAGCAAGCGCGCTGAGGCGCAGCTTCCAAAGTTATTCAACAAACTCTATACATTACCTTTCACCGTTGAACCTGTACCCGATAACATTGCCCCAACCTATACGGGCGGTCGCTATGTTGGCGGATCGTGGGAAAGCAAACGTACGGGTATTTATTGGGTGAATACCTATAATTTGAAGAGCCGCACATTGTATACGTTGCCTGCACTCACCTTGCACGAAGCTGTGCCAGGTCACCACCTGCAAATTTCCTTAGCGGCCGAATTGAAAGATATACCCCGATTCAGAAATCAGTACTACATCAGTGCATTTGGTGAAGGCTGGGGTTTATACAGTGAGTTTCTGGGCGAAGAGATGGGCATGTACACCACACCCTATGATTGGTTTGGCCGCTATACTTATGAAATGTGGCGGGCTTGCAGATTAGTGGTAGATACTGGAATTCATTATAAGGGCTGGACACGTGAACAGGCACTGGCATACTTATCGGAAAATACAGCTTTATCTATTCACGAAGTAACCACAGAAATAGATCGTTACATTGGTTGGCCGGGACAGGCGTTGAGTTATAAGATTGGAGAGATCAAAATCAAGGCCTTGCGGAAAAAGACAGAGGAAGCCCTGGGGGATAAATTTAACATCGGTGAATTTCATGAAGCCATTCTTCAGAATGGATCCGTGCCGTTAACCGTTTTAGAAATGCAGGTAGATGTCTATATTGATAATGCTTTAAAATCTAAAATATGAGCATACATTTTAAGTCTCATTATTATAGTTTACTGGCATTGCGAGGGAGCCTGCCGGCAGGCAGGGTACGACCGAAGCAATCTTATTTTATTATATTAAATTAGGGATTGCTTCTCCGCCTGTGGCGGGTCGCAATGACGTTAAAATTTAAGATTGGATGCATATATTTCACGAACTAAAATCAGGAGTTCTTTTATGATCGTATATGGAATAAAAAATTGCAACACCGTTAAATCTGCATTGGAGTGGCTGAAGAAGAAAAGGATTGAATTTGAATTTCACGATTATAAATCGAAGGGCATTACCGAAGCCAAACTGAAAGACTGGAGTAAACAGGTAGGGTGGGAGAGCCTGGTGAACAAGCGCGGCACCACCTGGCGACAGTTAGATGAAGCCACACAAAAGAAAATCACTAATGAAAAAGCAGCCATTGCCCTGATGCTTGAAAAAACAAGTGTGATTAAACGGCCTTTGATTGAGGAGAATGGCAAGGTGTTGACGTTAGGGTTTGATGAGGCTATGTACAAGAAAATACTTTAGGACCGGAATAAAAGGAAACTAAAATTCAAAAATTATCGAGTGTAAAATATTTCAAAAATGGAAAAATTAAGATTCTTTAAATTATTTCTATTTGCTAGTTTAATATTAGTAATGACTAATTGTGAAGATGAGGACATCTCAACGACAGGAGAATTGAGTGTATCCTTTACGAACCATCGACAGGATATTTATGTAATGATTTTTTCAATAGAGAACACAGAAATTCCAATCGATGTTTTCCAGCTTGATCATAACGGAAAAGCGAAAAGGAATTTAAATAGTGGTAATTATTACATTACAGTTTCATCTGCAACTTATTTTGCTTCTATTGGATTTCAGATTCGGGCCAATAGCACAACAACAATTGTATGGGGAGCTGATAATTCAGCTAAAGTTCAATAGAATTATTGATCCTAACCCATGATGGAGTTCTTCTCCTATAAGGCATTAAAAGTAATCAAGCACCCATTGATTGAGGAGAATGGTAAAGTATTGGCGGTGGGGTTTATCCTTTTACCAATTGTCAATTCGCAAACCGCATAACCGTAACAACATGGCAAGCCGTGCCGCCTAGCACAAACAGGTGCCAGATGAAGTGTGTATAGGGTACCTTTTTCATCAGGTAAAAGATAACGCCAACCGTATAGGAAATTCCGCCTGCCAGTAGCCAGTACAGTCCTTCGCGTTCCATATTGGCCATAAGGGGTTTGATCATTAACATCCCCATCCAACCCATGGCCACATACAAAATGGTGGAGAGTATGTTCTTTCGTGTACCGGCAATGGATTTGAATACAATACCGGCAGCAGCAAGAGTCCACATAACGGTTAACATTACCCAGCCCCAAAAGCCTTGTAAAATGCCAAGCGCAAACGGTGTGTAGGTTCCTGCTATAAGCACATAGATAGCACTATGATCAAAAATCTGGAACAACTTTTTTGTACGGCTAACCGGGAAGGCATGATATAGTGTTGAGCTCAGGTACATAATAATGATGGATGCGCCAAACAGCGATGACCCTACTATGGCGAATGCTCCGTAGGGTATGGCATTGATGATCAGAAAGGGTATGATTATTATTCCACCAATAGCCCCTAATCCATGACTAATGCTGTTGGCAATTTCTTCTCCAGGTGATTGATCCGTTTTGAATGGCTCCTTCATTCCTTGCCAATAGGGGGTGGTCCATCGGGTACTAAACCTTTGTACACATGATCACCCTTGCGTTGGTTGAATTCTGCTTTTACAGCTTCAACCTTTTTAGGATCTTCAAACAAATCCACCATAGTAAGCGCCAAGGTTTTGGAGGCATGCAGCATACCTTTATGCCCGATAGACATACCGCCACACGCCACTACGGCCCACGAGTGCCATGGTGTGCCAACAGGTGCTGTGGCTGCACTCAGACGAATCACTGGTACCACCCAACTCACATCGCCCACATCGGTTGACCCGCCCCCGGCATTCTCCTTGGTTTCTTCCAGCGGCTCAACCTTACTGTGCAAACCAACTTGTGGCTTGCCGGTAGCCTCTTGAATTTTTTTTGCGAAACTTGTTTCTTCGGGTGTGTAAGTCAGTGGCCCCAGGTATTCCAGATTTTTTTGGAGATAACCGGCTCCGGTACGGTTCACCAGTACTTCATAAATTCCAGAAACAAGGGAGATCTTATAATCAACATTAGCCATAATTGCCGCGCCTTCTGCCATTTTCTTAATGCGTTCATACACTTCGTTCATGCCTTCGCGTTTTACATCGCGCACACGTACCCAAAGCCTGGAGTAATCAGGAACCACATTCACCACCTGACCACCATCTTGTATCTGATAGTGAATGCGTACGGTAGGCTTCACGTGTTCGCGGTAGTAGTTTATTCCAGTGGTGTATAGTTCAAGTGCATCCGATGCACTTCTTCCGTTCCACGGATCTGCGGAAGCGTGCGCAGCCTGACCATGAAACTCTACAATGAAATCTACAAGTGCTAGTCCGGTTTGTACGGCCGCTTTCGTTTCCGCTCCAGGATGCCAGTCCATAACCACATCTACGTCTTTAAAGAGTCCTGCCCGTATCATCCACAGTTTGCCAAAGAACTTTTCTTCGGCAGGAGTTCCATAAAATTTGATGGTGCCTTTCAATTTGCCTTGCTCTATTAATTCTTTAATAGCAATGGCCGCTCCAAGGCTGGCCATGCCGAATAAATTGTGCCCGCAGCCGTGACCGGGCTTGCCGGCCTCGAGTGGGTCCTTGGTGGGTTGAGCCTTCTGCGATAATCCCGGTAAGGCATCAAATTCACCCAGAATTCCAATAACGGGTTTTCCGCTGCCATAGGTGGCCACAAATGCAGTAGGTATTTCAGCCACACCTCGTTCTACTTTAAAACTATTTACCTCCGCATAATCGGCTAGCAGGGCATACGACTGCGTTTCCTGAAAGGCGATTTCGGCATGTGCCCATATTTTATCGCTGATCTCGATCATCCGCGCAGATTGATTATCGATGGAGGTAATAACTGTTTTTTTATTAGGTGAAGATTTTTGTGCCTCTGCAGCCAGGATGAATACAAGGTTAAGGATGATGAATGAAAGATTACGCATAGGTTATATTTTTCTACAACCTACTTATTTAGCGGATGTTGCGCAAGGAATTCATTTTAAACGGGGATAGTGTTGTGCTGAGGACCTTCCCTGAACAGTATTCTTACCCAAAGATTTTACTTCTTGTAAAATTGAACACTCCGGTAACTTTTATTGTTTGTAAGCGACAAATCGAAGTATGAAAAACGCAATACTATTTTTTCTCAGTCTCTTATTCACCTTACCCGTGTTAGGGCAGGAAAAGGCTACCCTTAGCGGATACCTTAAGGATGCTGCTGATGGGGAGGTGCTTATTGGTGCCACGGTTTATATCCCCTCCTTGAAAACAGGGGCCACAACAAACGTTTACGGATTTTATTCAATAACACTTGCTAAAGGCAATTACGACATTGAGTTTTCCTATGTGGGTTACACTACGGAACAACGCTCTGTTTCATTGGATCAGAATGTACGGTTGGATATAGAGCTACTTTCTCAAAGTAAACAGCTTCAGGAAGTAGTCATCAGCGGGTCGGTTGAGCGATCGAAAGTGCAATCGGTTGAAATGAGTGTTAATAAAGTTGATATAAAAACAATCAGCAAGATACCTGCCTTTCTGGGTGAGGTCGATGTAATTAAGAGTTTGCAGCAACTTCCAGGAGTGGCTACCGTGGGGGAGGGAGCCTCCGGTTTTAATGTGCGGGGCGGAAGCGTAGGTCAAAACCTGATTTTATTGGATGAAGCCTCAGTTTATAACTCATCGCATTTATTGGGATTCTTTTCGGTATTCAATCCGGATGCGGTTAAAGATGTTAAGCTTTACAAGGGTGCCATACCTGCACAATTCGGTGGAAGAATTTCATCTTTGCTTGATGTGAGGATGAAAGAAGGAAACAATAAAGACTACGAGTTAAATGGTGGGGTAGGTACCATATTCAGTCGCCTTGCTTTCGAAGGTCCGATGTTAAAAAATAAAGGATCATTCATTGTAGCCGGAAGACGATCGTACATTGATGTATTGGCACGGCCATTTGTGGATGTATTACAAGATGGTGCGCGGTTAAATTTCTATGATCTTACCGGGAAAGCAAATTATAATATCAATAAACGGAATCGCTTGTACCTTTCAGGCTACACGGGTCGTGATATATTTTTCTTCGATAAGAACCAGGGATTTTCCTGGGGCAATAACACAGCTACCCTGCGTTGGAATTCAATACTAAACGACAAGCTCTTCGCTAATTTTTCGGGCGTATACAGTAAGTATGATTATTCCCTTCAGTTTGGAGAAGATGACCGCGATTACTTTCGATGGAAATCATCCATAACCAATTATACTTTTAAACCGGCATTCAGTTATTTCATCAACAGTGAGAATGAGGTTTCTTTTGGTGCAGAAGGAAACTACTACAGCTTTGAACCAGCCAATGCTTCGGGTGCATCCAGTGGCGATGTGGTTGATATTAGTCTGCCACGAAAGTATAATCTCGAAGCGGCTGTCTACATCAGCAACAACCAACGGATCAATGAAACTTTTTCAGTTGAATACGGCCTGCGGTACTCTTACTTCTGGGGCTTTGGTCCGGGTAACCAGATTATCTACAACGACACCACTGCCGGTGTGCGAAGAACTCCGGTTGAAATAATTCCCTTTGAGCGAGGTGAAGTGATGAGTGAATATGGAAATTTTGAACCGCGCTTATCCGTAAAAGCACAACTCACAGCCCACAGTTCACTGAAAGCAAGTTATATCCGCATGGCTCAATACCTTCATTTGATTTCCAACACTACTGCGTCTAATCCATTGGATGTGTGGACGCCAAGCTCGAATAACATTAAGCCTGAACTTGGTGATCAATTCACACTTGGATATTTCACAGATTTTGGAAAGGATAAAGACTATGAATTTTCAGTAGAAGCTTACTACCGTGACACCAAAAATCAAATCGATTATATTGATGGCGCTGATTTGTTAATCAATGAATTTCTGGAAGGTGATTTGTTAAATGGTATAGGAAGAGCTTACGGATTGGAGTTTTACCTGCAAAAGAAAACGGGTAAGTTTAATGGATGGGTGGCTTATACATTAGGTCGCACCGAACTTCAGGTAGAAGGCATTAATCGGGGCAACTGGTACCCAACGCGTTTTGATCAAACCCATAACCTTAAGTTAACCGGGTTCTATGACGTGTCTGACAGGTTTTCGCTTTCTGCAAACTTTACCTTGCTGTCTGGTACACCCACCACATTTCCAACATCGCGATACATCATGCAAGGAATACTTATTCCTTATAATGAAACTGATTCGCGTAATAATGTTCGTATACCTGCCTTTCACCGGTTAGATATTTCTGCCAGGCTGGAGGGCAAAACAGTAAAGAAAAACGGAAAGGTTAGAAAGAATACCGATTACTGGGTGTTTGGATTGTATAATGTGTATGGCAGAAGAAATCCATTCTCTATTTATTTTTCTCAAGCCGATGAGCGCGTACCTGCCGGACAGCCTATTGATAGTCAGGCCACACAGCTTTCTATCATCGGTACAGTAGTGCCAGCGATATCCTATAATTTTCATTTCTAAGATATGCCTATGAAAAGCTTACTTAAAATATTTATTCTGATCAGTACACTAGCGCTGTTGGCTTGTGAAACGGTGATTGACCCAACCCTTCAGCCGGCTACACCAGTTCTTGTAGTCGATGCCTGGATTACCAATAAGCAGGAGCCCCAGGTGATCAAGCTTATGAAAACGCAATCGTATTTTGATAATTCACTTCCTCCTGGAGTTTTGGGTGCAACGGTAACGATTGAAGACAGTAACGGAGAAGTGTATACTTTTTTAGAGAGTGATACGGAACCTGGTGCATATATATGGACGCCCGCTCCCGATGAGGTTTTTGGTGCGACAGGGCTTACCTACACATTAAGGATCTCGGCAGAAGGTGAGACGTATACTTCGTCAACCCGAATGGGCAGAGTGCCGCCCATTGATAGTATTACCTTTCAGTTGCAGGAGGGTAATCAGTTTGTAACGGATTTATACCTGGCCGAATTCTGGGCCACCGATCCGCTGGAACCTGGTGATACGTATTGGATAAAGACATATAAAAATTCCACTTTATTAAATAAGCCTTCTGAAATAAGTCTGGCGTATGATGCAGGTTTTTCACGGGGTAGTAATTTTTCCGGAATAGTTTTTATTGCTCCTATCCGTACTTCTATTAACCCTTTTGATCAGGATGAAGATAATAATTTACTATCTCCGTATGTAGTAGGAGATTCCTTATATGTTGAACTTCATTCGCTAACCGATGCGTCATTCGATTTCTTAACCCAGGTTGTTGTACAAACGGATCGGCCGGGAGGTTTCTCTGAATTATTTTCAACACCGTTGGCGAATGTTTCCACCAACATCAAAAATGTAAATCCAAACGGTAAGAAGGCTGTTGGGTTTTTCAATGTTGCTTCCGTTTCTGGTCTTGGACGCAAATTCGCAAGCCTAGATGATGTGACCAAGAAAGAATAAGGGCATCAATCAAAAAAAAAGCCCCGACATTGCTGCCAAGGCTTTTAAACGTTGCGCTTAACCTATCAAACCGTACCCCTTGTTGACTGGTTGGGATTCTTTGTGATCCCGTTAAACCGTGCGGTGGACGCACAACGTTTTTTACCTAAACGCTAAACCTACTTCACTTCTATCATTTTCATGGGTTTATCAGGCGTTAATGCTTTTTTAGCAATCATAATCCTGAGTAATCCATCTTCATACTTAGCTTCAATTCTGTCTGGATTAACATTTTCAGGCAGGTTGAAGGAGCGAGTGAAATTGGTGTAGTTAAACTCCTTACGGGTGTAGTTTTCTTCCTTCACTTCTTTTTCTTCTTTCTTTTCGGTGAAGATGGTCAACATCCCGTTTTCAATGTTAATGTGGAAATCTTTTTTGGTCATTCCGGGAACGGCCATTTCGATTTCAAATCCTTTTTCCAGTTCTTTTACGTTAACTGCAGGAACGACCTGAATCCTTTTCATCCAGTCTGCATCAAAGAAACGATCGTTATCGAAGAAATCAGACAACCACTTGTCTGTGAACAAGTTAGGTAATACCGGTGATTTAAGCAGTGTCATAATTGCCTCCTTTATTTTTTAGTTTTAACAAGAACTTTTGTTGATACTAAAGTGATTTTATGGATTGAGAAATACCATGATGGCAGTCATGCATTAATATGACTTAAATCAGTGACAGCGGAAATTTCAATCGTTTGAATTTTTCAAAATCCTTATCTTTCGGCATTAACCAGCATCCCTTTGACTATGGCTGAAACGGAAAGTGTGAAGGAGAAAAAAGCACCTAAAAAATCCAGTATTGATCGTACGGTTTTACTGAAAGCCTATGAGTTGATGTGTACCGCCAAACGCATGGCTGAAACCTATGATGAAAACAGGGAGGTGTGCAGTAAATATGTACATAGCACATCGCGCGGGCATGAGGCCATACAACTGGCTACAGGGTTGCAATTAAAGCCGTGGGATTATGCATCACTTTATTATCGTGATGAATCTATTTTGCTGGCGATTGGAATGGAGCCCTATGAATTAATGCTTCAACTCATGGCCAAACGGGATGATCCGTTTTCGGGTGGACGATCATACTACGGACATCCTTCTCTCAGGCGCGAAGGTTTTCCGGTTATACCTCATCAAAGTTCGGCTACGGGCATGCAGGCCATACCGGCTACCGGCATGGCACACGGCATTGCCTACCTGGAATCACAGCAACTTCTTGATGATAAAGGTAGCCCCATTGTGCTTTGCTCATTGGGTGATGGATCAGTAACCGAAGGAGAAGTAGCTGAAGCTTTTCAAATGGCCGTGCTAAAAAAGATGCCCATTATCTATCTGGTGCAGGATAACGGTTGGGGTATTTCGGCAACAGGCGATGAGATGCGCGCCATGGATGCATATGAGTATGCAGCTGGTTTTAAAGGTATGGAACGCATGCGCGTGGATGGTTCAGATTTTGTTGATTCATATAAGGGAATAAAGAAGGCAATAGCTTACGTGCGGAAAAACAGAGGACCTGTTTTGGTTCATGCCAGGTGCCCGCTGTTGGGGCACCACACCTCAGGTGTGCGTAAGGAGTGGTACAGGGGTGAAGATCTTGATGTTCATCAACAGCGTGATCCGATTGTAAAATTTGAACAGTGGTTGCGTGCTTCCGGTGAAACGGAGAAAACGCTGAGTGACATCAGGAAGATTGCTTATGATAAAGTAGCACACGATTATCAGCAAGCCATTAAAGCCGCTGATCCTGATGTTGAGGATTTTGATTCCCATGAGTTTGCGCCAACACCTGTAACCGAGGAGTTGGGTGAGCGATCGCCAAAAGGAGCAGAGAAAGTTATCATGGTGGATGCTGCCCTTCATGCTGTTGATGAAATTCTGCACAAACATCCGGAGGCTTTGTTTTACGGACAAGATGTTGGCCGCAGATTGGGTGGTGTGTTTCGGGAGGCTGCAACGCTGGCCGAAAAGTATGGTGATCATCGTGTTTTCAATACCCCAATACAGGAGGCTTATATTGTAGGTTCAACGGCAGGCATGTCGGCAGTAGGGGCAAAGCCCATCGTTGAAATTCAGTTTGCTGATTACATCTGGCCGGCCATTAATCAACTTGTGGAGGAATTATCAAAGAGTTGTTATTTGTCGAAAGGAAAATTTCCGATACAAGCATTAATACGGGTGCCTATTGGTGCTTATGGAGGAGGTGGACCGTATCACTCAGGGAGTATTGAATCTACATTGCTTACCATACGGGGTATAAAGGTGGTGTATCCTTCCAATGCGGCTGATATGAAAGGCTTGCTTAAAGCTTCGTTCTATGATCCTAATCCGGTGGTGTTGCTTGAACACAAAGGATTGTACTGGAGTAAGGTTCCCGGAACGTTGGAAGCTAAGACCATAGAACCGGATGAAGATTATATCATTCCATTGGGCAAAGCCCGTGTTGTTCAGGAAGCCTCGATTGAAAAAATTAATACGGGTGAATCGGCAGTGATCATTACTTATGGTATGGGTGTGTACTGGGCGAAAGAGGCTTCGAAGAAATTTCCTGAAAGCATTGAAATCATGGATTTACGAAGCCTTAACCCGATTGACTGGGAGGCCATAGTCACATCGATTAAAAAACATAATCGTGCTTTTGTGCTTACTGAAGAACCACTTTTAAATTCATTTGCTGAGTCGCTGGCGGGAAGGATACAGCGCGAATGCTTTGCAGCGTTGGATGCACCCGTATGGACTTTAGGTGCAGAAAATCTTCCGGCAGTACCACTTAATGTTGATCTGGAAAAAATGATGCTGCCG
Source organism: Flammeovirgaceae bacterium UBA2366 (assembly GCA_002344065.1). Taxonomy (GTDB): domain Bacteria; phylum Bacteroidota; class Bacteroidia; order Cytophagales; family Cyclobacteriaceae; genus UBA2336. Next base: position 374,502 of record DDTK01000012.1, on the reverse strand, counting down.
AATGCAAATAAGGTTGAAAAGGCAATTACTGATCTGTTGGCCTACTAATCGGCATGAATTTTCTTGAATACCTCCGACAGTTTCATCCTATCGATGATTCAGAATATACCCAACTAACTTCTTTTTTCAAAAGAAGGGATTTCAAGAAAGGTGAGTTAATCATTTGTGCAGGGGAAATTCAAAGGGAATTGTATTTTGTAAATAAAGGCGTTCAAATGTCGTTTGTTGACACCGCCCAAAAGCAGCATGTAGTAGCGTTTACGTATCCTCCAAACATATGCGCTATTCCTGAATCTTTTCTTTTCCAAAAGCCTGCTCCTTATAACCTTATAAGCCTTACCGCAAGTGAGTGTGAAGCCATAACGTTTACTGAGCTGAACATGCTTTTTGACCGGTCGCAAACCATGGAAAGGCTTTTTAGAAAAATGACGGAAGCGTTCCTGGTCGGTGTTATTTCCAGGCACATCGAACTGCATACCCTTACCATTGAAGAACGTTTTAAATCGTTTACCCGGCAAAGCAAGCATCTGCTTCAGCTGGTTCCGCATAAATATATTGCGTCTTATCTGGGTATTGATCCTACCAATTTCAGCAAGCTCTATAACTCGGTGAAGATATAAGGTTGGTCTATACCAACATGATTGGTATCGTGTTGGGTTTTCTTTGTTAGAAAAAGTATGGAACAACCTAAATGGCTAGATAGGGGTGAGTATCCCTTTATATCGCATTTCTTTGATGATGAGGGTGCAAAACAGCATTATATTGATGTTGGCAAAGGTGATACGCTTTTATTTGTTCATGGTACCCCATCATGGAGTTTTGATTTCAGGAATGTGATAAAATGCTTATCAAATTCGTATCGCTGTGTAGCGATGGATCATATTGGATTTGGCTTATCCGATAAGCCGACTGATTATGATTACACCGTGCAGCATCATGCCAGGCGATTGGAAAGGTTTATCGCATACATGGGTTTGAAAAGCGTTACCCTGGTGTTGCACGATTTTGGCGGGCCTATCGGGCTTTCCTATGCTATTAAATTTCCGGAAAATATTAATCGATTGGTTATTTTAAATTCGTGGATCGGAAGTAGTGAGGCTGACCCTGAATTCATTAAGCTTAGCAAAGTACTGCGCAGTCCATTGTTACCATTCCTCTATCTGTACCTGAATTTCTCACCAAAATTTCTATTGCCGCAATCTTTTGGTAAGAAAAAGTTATCGCGAAATATATTAAGTCAATTCATTAAACCGTTCGCATCTAAAAGCCAACGTTATGGCTTGCTAAGCTTTGCAAAATCTTTACTGACTGACCAGCAATGGTTTGAAGCTCTTTGGAATAGCCGTAATAGTTTGCAAGCAAAACCTTTCCTGCTTATTTGGGGAATGGCCGATAAATTCATCACCGAAAGATATTTATATAAATTTATCTCTGGATTTGAGAATTGTGAGGCTGTTAAACTTCAAAACGCTGGTCACTTTCCGCAAGAAGAGGAACCCGAAAGGGTAGCTCACGCAATTGTTTCCTTCATGAGTGACTAGAAAGGAAATCCAACTCCTACGTTATAGATTACCGGTTCACGATTTACGCCAAACGGCCTGAAGAATTTTATTTTATCCAAAACAAACCGATCGCCCTCAAGTCTGGCAGGGTCGTATACTTTCAGACCAACATCAAATCGTAAAATGAGAAAGGAGAAATTAAACCGAAATCCAAATCCAGTTCCGATACCAAGTTCTTTATAAAACTCTTTAAGTTTGAATTGAGAATTTCCATTTTCAATTACATTTCCTTCACTATCGCTAATGGTACGCGGATCCAGTGTCCATACGTTGCCGGCATCCAAGAACACAGCACCTTCAACAAACCCAAATAATTTTCTACGCAATTCGATACTTCCTTCGAGTAGCACTTCTCCCGGCTGCTCAGTTCTATAATCATATAAGCCATCGCTTTCCGGATTTGCGCTTTCCTGAGGTCTGAAACTTCCTGGTCCCAATCTTCGCGGTCTCCAGGCGCGAATACTATTACTACCACCTGCAAAAAAGTATTTTTCGTAAGGAAGTACTTTTGGGTTTTCATAGGATAATCCGATACCACCATTTATACGCTTGGCCAATACCGTATTTCGATCAATGATTGTCAGACTCCTCAGGTCGGCACTTAATCGCAGGTACTGAAACTGTTGTAAACCCTGCCGTTCCACAATTGGAAATTGAAATAGATCCTGAAATGTGCCTCCGCTTTCAATGGACCATCTGAAAAAAATTGAATTTTCTTCAGCATTTCCATAATTCTTGTGATTCCAGGCCATGTTGAAAATTATACTGCTCACAAAGGATGGTTCAAACGTTCTGAATAGGGTATTCCCCTCATTAATGAACAGGTCATCCAGTAGCTTTTGAAAGGCACTATCGGTTTTTGAATTGATAATGCTAAGATTCGCCAACGTTAAGTCGAATCTTCTGGTTCGTCTGTTTTCCCAACTATAGATATAGTTGAAGGTGGTAGCTGAACGAATATATTCCGGGCGATCGGTATAATTAAAACCAACCAGGGCGCGCGTTCGCGGGTTTAAGCGTCCAAGTTTAAAGCGCGTTTCTTCTTTAAGCGGAAAAAGAAATTGGGGAAAAACTATGGAAGCATTTATACCGGCATCAATGCTTTGATAAACGTTGTTGTTTTCGGTTGCAGAAGCCACCCCCTCATAACCAATTCTGCCGTTGATTTCAAAGTTTTCAAGACCGCGGAATATGTTTCGCTTTTTCAGGTTAAGGTTATAATACGGGCCAGGGAAACCCTGTGTAACACTAAGACCCACTTCGTTTGACCATTGGTATCTTTCCTGCGGATTGGTAAAGATATTGGCAACAAATTTTCCTCCGGTGGTATCAAAGTTAATGTTTACGAATTTAAAGTTGTCGAGGTTGGCTAGTTGACGCTGCGTTTCAAAAGTTCTGTCGCGGTTATAAAATTCTCCGGGATGTATAAAAATACGCTGACTTAAAATTTTAGTGCTATATTGTTTTTCAAAATATTCAAAATTGGTACCACGGTAATTTTCCCTGGTTCGGGAAATCCCGGTGTAACTTACTCCGGCATCTGTAGTAAAGTGCACCTCATCAATAGTGAACTTTTTATGAAAGCCACGCTTCGCAGGATTATTGATAAGAATCCGAACGGCTATTTTATGATTTTCTCGGAAGCTGGTATCAATATCAAATTCTACATACTGACGACTGAAATCGTAATATCCATTTCCTTTTAGCAGCAAATCAATGCGTTCGCGTTCTTTTGAAAAGTTATCTTGATCGTATGGAGTTCCTGTTTTCAGGTGGCTCGAACGTTGTGTGTCCAGAATAAGTCTGTAAATGGTTGAATCCGGAATACGATATAAAAGGGTATCGATCGTGTATTGATGACCTGGAATGATTTTATACTGTACTTGAATTTTTTTATTGCCCAAGGGTTGTGTTTCGGCTTCAACACGATTCAAAAAATATCCGTGATTGAACAAATAGTCACTTAATTTCTCAACGGTAAGTTGCATTTTAGCGCTGTCGAACACAGTAATCGGCTCACCCCATTTCATCCAGATGTTCCCATTTTCCAGTTTGTCTTTCAGAGCTTCAGTTTTATTCCGTTTTTTAAATTCAAGATTGAGTACTTTTCTTTCAGACTTGGCTTTGGCTATTTTCCTGTTGAATTTGGTTTCAACCCTTACTATTTTTTGCTCGATCTTTTCCGGTTTGAATTTTTTTGCTCCGAAATAGTACATTTCAACCAGCAGGTAAATGGGAAGCCCAAGGAATTTTTTATTATTCTCCATCACATAAAGATCCCGTGTGGCTGAAGAACTTAATTTTCTGGGCTCTATTCGTTGTTTGTACATCAACTTCTCATTCTCTTTCAGATGTCGTGTGCCCAGGCACCCTTGCATTACCAGTGCCATGCTGAGAATGAAAAAATAATATCTAATTTTCGCGAAGTTCAATGGTTGACTAAAATGCTTTCTAAAGCCCGTATTAAGTATATTAAATCTTTGCAAGTAAAGAAATACCGACAATCGGAACAACGATTTGTGGTGGAAGGAGCAAAGAGTGTGCTGGAACTACTGGGGTCAGATTTTGTTACCCATACCGTTATTGGTACACAGGAATTTATCGATTCCTATCAGCCGATCCTTAGCGGGTATGCCGGAGAGATTGTAGAAGTGAAAGGAAGTGTGCTATCCGATTTGGGCGAATTCAGGACAAATGACTCCGCGCTTGCTATTGCCCAAATGAAGCCTAATATCTCCCTTCACGTAAATCCTGATGAATTTGCATTAATGTTAGATGACCTCCGCGACCCTGGAAATTTAGGAACCATTATACGCGTGGCCGATTGGTATGGGATATCAAAGGTTATTGCCTCCCCGGATACTACTGAATTGTATAACCCCAAAGTGCTTCATGCCAGCATGGGATCATTCACACGAGTAGCGGTCTACTACACAGAATTGACTAACTATCTTCAAGTTGCGGCCGTTCCAATATTGGGTACTTTTTTGGATGGTGAGAATGTTCACACGATGGATCGGGGCAAGGGGGGTATTATCATCATCGGCAACGAAGCCCGTGGAATTTCTGAACGTGTTGAAAAGCTGGTAACGCGAAGAGTAACTATTCCCCGCTTCGGACAAGCTGAGTCGCTGAATGCTGCTGTTGCTACGGCCATTATCTGTGATAACCTCAGACGAGGTAAGTAAAGCTTTGGTTAAAAGAATCCCTTGCTTTTTTGTGCCGCTTCCTCCATCACCTTCCCTGCATTCTCCTTGCCCAGGTATTTGTCAATTAATGAATGACCCAGATAAATGAGCGGTGTAAGAGCAATAGCGATTACAAACTTGTAGATGTAATTGGTAATGCCGATGGCTACAATTTGCTTCGTGGAGAACACACCATAAAAGGCGATGAACAATACCACGAAACTGTCAACAAACTGTGATACGAGTGTTGATCCGGTGGCTCTAAGCCAAAGCATTTTCGAGCCGGTTAGTTTTCGCAGACGTTGAAAAACAAACACATCAACTAACTGGCCTAACAGAAAAGCGGTTAAGGAACCTACAATTATCCGAAGTCCTTGTCCGAAAATTTTGGAAAAGGCAAAGTTGATGTTAAAACTATTGCCATCAGCATCTTTACTGTTGGCATCCAGCCACCATTGCGCGGGTGGTAATTCTATGGTAAGAAAAATTACTACAAAACTGTAAGCGATCAGCATGGCCGTGAGGTAACTGATCCGTTTTACCCCGGGTTTGCCAAAGTATTCGTTTATTAAATCGGTGGTTACAAAAACAATAGGCCAAATTATAACGCCAGCGGTAAGGTTAAAGTCCATGAGAAAGCCCATGATGTTGATGTGCGCAGGATCCAAACCAACAGTAGCTTCTGCTGAAAAAATTTTCGTGCCGATCATTTCGGCCAGCAGCGCATTGGTGAGGAATATTCCACACAATACAATGAACAGGCGGTTCTTCTTTTGCTCCAGGGTAATCATCATTCTTCTATGGTAAAGGTTTGCCCTTCCAGCGCGAGTTCGGTGTTTCTAAAAATAAACCTGGCTTCATTTAAAAGCGGGTCGAGTTCTTTATAGCGAGCGGAAAAGTGACCGATCAGAAGTTTACCCACATGCGCCTTTATAGCTATTTCAGCCGCCTGGGCAGCCGTGCTGTGTTTGGTTTCTTCCGCTTTATCTTTTTCCGATTCCATAAAGGTAGCTTCATGGTACAAAACATCTACCTGTTGTACTAGGTTTATCAGGTCGATGTCAAATGCTGTGTCTGAACAATAGGCATAGCTCCTTGACTTACGCGGGGCATGGGTCAGTGCTGCATTTCGATAGCGCACATTTCCTTCATTGTCCAGTATATCGGCACCGGTTTTTAGGCTTGCCAGCTGTTGAAGGCTTAAGTCGGTTGGAATGCGATCTTTATCTATTCTTCGGGGCTTGGGCTTTTCACGAAAAAGAAACCCTGAACAATCAAGCTTATGCTTTAAAGGTATAGTAGTTACTGTAAGCTGGTTATTTTCAAGAATAACTTCTTGTCTATCCGGTGTTAAAGTATGCAGAATTATATTGAACCGTGGTGCCGATAACGAGTATCGAAATTGTGTGGTTATGATTTCACCTAAACCCCGATGACTGTAAATGTGCAGGTCGTTTGTTCGATGGTTCAGGTGCATGGTGAAGATCAGTCCGAGTAAACCCAGGTAATGGTCGCCATGCAGGTGTGAAATAAAGATGTGATTGATGCGATGCAGGTTGCCATTATAGCGCAGTAGCTGCATTTGGGTTCCCTCACCACAGTCTACCAGAAAAAACTGATTTTGGATTTCAATTAATTGTGATGACGGAAATCTTCCGAATGCCGGTACTGCTCCGCTTGATCCGAGTATGGTAATTTTAAAGCTCAACGGGTTATTAAATAAAAAGACCAAAACCTTGCGGGTTTTGGTCTGGTATACGTTACCATAATGATTTAATTTCCATCCGTATTTTTCAGATCTTTTTCGATCTCATGCATGAATACCGTATCCACGGCTTCTTCTACGGTAGGGAGTATATTCAACACGCTGTCAAGTTGCGATATTTTGATAAGCTTAGAGGTGTGATCGGACAGGGCCGCCAATACAAATACTCCACCATCCTCCTGCATAATCCGGTTGCCTACCAAAAGAGCACTCAAACCCGATGAGTCGGTATACTTCACTTCGCTCAAATCCAAAACAATATTGCGAACACCTTCAGCATGAAGGGTTATCAATTCTGACTTCAATCCGGGAGCCACACTTGAATCCAGCTTCTCTTCGTGCAGGCGCATCAGGCAATACTTTTCCTGCTTATCAATGGTATACTTCATTTTTTGAGGTTAATTAACGGTTAGTTGCGTTTTTATCAGGCTCCTAAATTAACGGATTTTAGTGAATTAAGGATACTTTGTTCTATTCTTTGCTCAATGGCGCTGTAATCAATGGGTTCCAACGATGAGCCGGTCACCTGTTGAAATAGTTCCTTATAGCGTGATGAAATGGAGGTCACTACCTGGTCGGTCATTTCAGGTACCCGTTGCCCTTCTTTACCTTGAAATCCATTTTCAATAAGCCATTGTCGTACAAATTCTTTGGATAGCTGTTTCTGGGCTTCACCTTTTTGCTGGCGCTCTGCATAGCCGGTTGCATAAAAGTAACGTGAAGAATCGGGCGTATGCACTTCGTCAATCAGGTAAATGGTATCGTTGTGTTTACCAAATTCATATTTGGTATCGACAAGAATAAGGCCACGCTCAGCCGCTAATGCCGATCCTTTCGCAAAGAGCGTAAATGTATATTCCTCCAATTGAGTATAATCCTTCTTGCTGACAATTCCTTGCTTTAAAATTTCCTCGCGGGAAATGTCTTCATCGTGCCCCTCATGTGCTTTGGTAGTTGGTGTTATAATAGGGTGGGGCAGTTTGTCATTTTCTTTCAAACCATCCGGTAACGGAACGCCACATAGCATTCGCTTGCCTGAACGGTATTCCCGCCATGCATGGCCTGCCAGGTAGCCACGAACCACCATTTCTACCGGAAAGGGTTTGCAGGTAAATCCAATGGTAACGTTCGGGTCGGGGGTTTCAATAACCCAATTGGGAACCAGGTCTTTTGTAGCCAGCAGGTTTTTAGCAGCAATTTGATTTAATACTCTTCCTTTATCGGGAATAGCCCGTGGCAATACAACATCGAACGCTGAAATACGGTCGGTGGCCACCATGGCCATAATGTTGCCGAAGTAATATACATCGCGGACCTTACCACGGTAAAAACCGGTTTGCCCGGGGAAGGAAAAATTGGTTTCTTTTATGGCCTCCATAAGTTGAACAAAGGCGCAAAGTAATTAATCTTCCACTAGAAAATTTGATAGAGGTTTACAAAAAATGATGAATAACCAATGACTAATGAATAATGACGAAAAGGATTACTCAACCAAAATACCGGCTTTGAATATGTAGGTTTTGATCAGGTTTCCTGCTTCGTCAAACTCCTTCCATTCTTTGTGTTTTTTGTCGGCTACATACTCGCCCTGTTCTTTGATCTTTCCATTGGGATAGTATGCGGTAAACTGCCCATGCTTGCGCTGCGATTTGCACTCGCCCTGTGATTGGAGGGTACCGTCTTCGTACCATGTTTTAAATGGTCCATTCAGCAGGTTGAATTTATAGGTTTCTTCCAGTCGGGTTTTTCCATTTGGATAGTATTCATAACGAATTCCTGAAAGTTTCCCCGATTCGTAATTCTCCTTTATCTTTTCTGTTGTGCCATCATTATGATAGAATATCCATATACCGTGTGGAGTATTGTCGCGGAAGCGCTTCAAGGATATCTTCTTTTCAGATGCTGAGTACTCATCGATTACCCAATCTTTACCTGTAAGTGAGGATTGTTCTTTTAGTTTTAATTTACCGTTAGCATGGTAAACTAATCCGGTTCCGGTTTTTCGACCCTCCACATACTTGAAGCGGTGCTTAACGGTACCATCGGCATAGTAAGCAACGTTATCACCATGAAGCAGTCCGTTCATGAATGACCCTTCCAGCACCAGATGTCCTTCTGAATCGTAATTTTTAAAGGACCCATTTTTCGCACCTTCCTCCATAGTGGAAACGGTTTCCAGTTGTCCGTTTAAGTAGTATGTTTTTAGGAAGCCGGTAAGTATCCCATTCTTATAATTTGCTTCTTTCTCTACCGTGCCCGTTTCATAGAAATAGCGGGTGATGCCGTTAGGTTTTCCATTCAGGTAGTTGATTTCGCTTTTCAAGTTTCCATTACTATAGTACTCACGAACCACGCCATCGGGTTTTCCTTTTTTAAAAACCGTTTCACTTTTCATCACACCATTGTCGTAGTACGACTGCACACTATCTACCAGAATATCGTTTTGATAATACGCGCGCTGTACTTTTTTTCCGGCCTCGTCATATACTTCAACCGGACCATGACGCATACCGTTTACATACACCAGTTTTCTCGCAGGCTGCCCGGTGTCATGGTATTCCATAAATTCACCTGACTTTTTACCATTGTTGAAGGTGCCGTCTATGGCCAGTTTCCCATCCGGGAAAAAGCGCTGATATTTGCCCACAATCTTTTCATTGTCATCAAGGGCTACGGCATATATTTCCTGAATTTGTGTACGTGATGCATCGTAATACGTGCGCACTTCACGCTGAGCAGAAGCAATCAACGGAATGATAAACAAAATAGATAATGCTTTGCGAATCATGTTATGCGGAATTTGGGATGCTCTTTAAACGGCACTTTGTTACCGTTTATTGCAACTCAAAAAATATAGTACGGATCGATCAGGCATTTTCAATAACAATGGCCGAAGCGCCACCGCCACCGTTGCAAATACCCGCCACACCTATTGTTTCGTTGTTTTGTTTAAGCACATTGATCAGTGTGGTGATAATTCTTGCACCGGATGCACCCAGTGGATGGCCGATGGCAACAGCACCTCCGTTAACATTCACCTTTTCAGGATCGAGCCCCAGTTTGATGTTGTTGGCGATAGCAACCGCTGAGAAGGCTTCATTGATTTCGTAATAATCAACATCTTTTGCGTTAATGCCTGCATGGTGGATAGCCTTAGGAATAGCCAATGAGGGAGTAGTAGTGAACCACATCGGATCCTGAGCAGCATCACCAAACCCACGGATTTTAGCGATGGGTTTTAAACCAAGTTCAACGGCTTTCTCTTTGCTCATCAGCACAAGGGCAGAGGCTCCATCATTAATAGTAGATGCATTAGCGGCTGTTACGGTTCCGTCCTTCGTGAATACAGCGCGCAGGCCGGGTATCTTATCGAAATTCACGTTCTTGTATTCTTCGTCTTCGGCAAACAATGTCACATTTCCTTTTCTATCGGTTATTTCAACAGGGACTACTTCATTTTTGAATTTTCCGGCAGCCCAGGCAGCCGCAGCGCGCTTGTAGGAATTAATGGCGTAGTTATCCTGATCCTGACGGGAGATGTTCATCTCTTTGGCTGTGTTATCGGCACACACACCCATTGCACAATGATTGTATACATCGGTCAGGCCATCGTAAGTCAGCCCGTCTACTACTTCTCCATTGCCATAACGATAGCCATAACGTGCCTTTAACAGATAGTAGGGAATATTTGACATGCTTTCCATGCCGCCTGCAACAACTACATCATTTTGGCCCAGCATGATGGACTGTGCGCCAATCATAACAGCTTTCATTCCTGAAGCACATACTTTATTAATTAAGGTACATGGGATTTCATAGCCCAATCCTGCGGCTACGGCTACTTGCGTAGCGGGTGCCTGTTGTAACCCGGAGGAAATTACGTTTCCGATAAAAATTTCCTGAACCAGTTTTGGATCAATGCCTGCTTTTTGCATTGCACCCTTCACCGCTGTTGCGCCAAGTTGAACAGCAGAAACAGAGGCGAGGCTTCCTCCAAAACTTCCTATGGGTGTACGAACGGCTGAGATGATATATACTTCTTTCATGTTAGTGTGTTGTATTTCCAATTTCTTACTTATGTCTTGTATCTTTTGTCTGTTTACCAGTCTGGTTTGTTTTTATCCTTGGGCTGCGTTGCTTTTCTTTTATTTTGTTGCAGGTATTGAACTTCCTGGTTTCGCATGGCTTCCAGAATTTTATTGGCGGCTTCCTGACTGATTTTCATTTGCTGTAACTTTTCGGAAGAAGGAGGGGTGTCCTTTTTCTCCTGATCCTTTTCGGATTGTTGTTCCTGATTTTGTTGCTGTTCTTTTTGTTCGTTTTCTTTCTGCTGATCAGGCTTTCCTGATTCGTCCTTTTTCTGTTCGTCTTTTTTGTCTTGTTCCTTTTTCTCCTGCTCTTTCTTTTGATCTTCTTTTTTCTGCTGATCTTGTTTTTGCTTATCGTTTTGTTGCTGATCTTTATTCTGATCTTTCTGCTGTTGTTCCTGTTTTTTCTGCTCGTCAAGTTTACGCTTCAGCAGTTCGTAATTGTAGCGGGCATCATTGTTGGCAGGATCTGCTTTAATGGCTTCCTTAAAATGATTCAGCGCTTCTTCAAATTTGGCTTGCTTGTTACGGGCAACACCTAATTGTTGCTGTGCTAATGAGCGTATTTTTTTATTTGAACTCGCGGTTAGACTTTGGTACTGTGAAATGGCTGCTGTGGTATCATTTAATTCGAAATAAGCATTAGCCAGGTTAAGTAATACCTCTTCTTCAGTCACGGCCAGTGAGTCCGTCAGGTATTTGTATTTCGCTGCCGCTGTTTCGTAATCACCCGCCAGGTAAGCCTTTTTTGCTTCTTCTTTAACACGGTTGATCTTTCCAATCTTTGCAGGGTCGGTGAGTATAAGAGCAAGCGTTAAAAACAGTATACTGATCTTCATATCCGAATGGTCCGTATATGTACCAACACATCAACGGCCAGTAAAATTACAGCCATTAATAAAAAATAGAAATATTTATTTGCCGAAACATCGATCAGGCGTGCGTCCATCAATTCGCCTTCAATGGTATTAATCGTGTTGATCATGCGTGCCACATCGTTTCGGTTCTCGTTGATTTCAAAGTAGTGCCCACCGGTTTTGCTGGCCAGCGATTGCAGGGCCTTTGAGTTGAGTTTTGTCACCACAACGTTTCCCTGCCGGTCGGTGCGATAGCCTGTTCCTGCACGAATCCGTCCGCCTTCTTCAGTGCCCACACCCAAGGTAAATAGTTTATAGCCTTTCGATTCAATTTGTTGTGCTATGGTGTTGGTTTCTTCTCCAAAGTCTTCTCCATCGCTGATGAGCACAATCACCTTTGACGTTGTCTGCGAAAGCCGCACGTTATCATTTTCCAGTTTTTCCATGGCCATTCGCAGGGGCGGAGCAAAATCAGTACCCGAAGAAGGCACCAGGTTGGTGTTCATGGTTTCGATAAACAGATTTAGTGCATTTTGGTCGTAGGTAAGGGGGCATTGCATGAAGGCTTCAGAAGAAAAGATGATGATGCCGATGCGGTCGGAGTTGAATGCCTGAACGATTTTCTTCATCTCGTACTTCACTTTCTCCAGCCGGGTAGGGGTTATATCAAAGGCATCCATGGATTTCGAAAGATCCACACAAATCATAATATCCTTCCCAACGGATTGAACTTCCCGTTTGGCTGCCCCAAAGGATGGCCCCAGCAGGGCAACAATCAAAAGAGCAAATACAGCAGTCCGCAGGAATAGTTTGATGAATACAGTAGCAAAGGGTGTTCGCAGGGATTTGGCAATCCTTATTATTCGAATCAGGTAAACCGTGTAGAGCACTATAAAAAGTGCTATAAAAATGATTTCAGATGTGCCTAACGTGCGATACCAGCTCACGCTGCAAGTAACAACGAAGCTAGGTTTGGTGCAAGCCACCACTGTAAGCGTAATGTGGCTTTTTGATTTCTTTAGGATGATTTTTTAGGGAGTTTCTGCACATCCTTTATATTTGCAATTCTTTTTTAGTCAGGAGAGGTGGGTGAGTGTCTGCCGGTAGGCAGGGCTGAAACCATCCGCCTGAGGCGGGATAAACTGTCGCACACAATAAAGTGTGCCCAGTTGAAAATGACGATATTAAACCACCAGGAGAGGTGGGTGAGTGGCTGAAACCAGCAGTTTGCTAAACTGTCGTACATGTCAAAGTGTACCGGGGGTTCGAATCCCCCCCTCTCCGCAAAGCCCTGTATTGATGCAGGGCTTTTGAATTATTGGTCCGATAGCTCAACTGGATAGAGCAGCTGCCTTCTAAGCAGCAGGTTCGGGGTTCGAGTCCCTGTCGGATCACTTGGTGCTTAAAAGATTAAGTATATCTTTGCGCCTTCTTTTAACGTTCGGGGTGTAGCGTAGCCCGGTATCGCGCTTGGTTTGGGACCAAGAGGTCGTCAGTTCGAATCTGGCCACCCCGACTTGACAGGACAAGTTTGAATTTTTCAGATTTGTCCTGTTTTTATTTTGGCCTAACTCACTGTCAATCATATAAATAAATCGTACCGCCTCGTTGACGCGGGTAGTTCGAAGTAACGTTCCGTCAAAAGTCAACTTTTCTGGATACATCGAACTAATCACTTCGCGCTTCTTTTCGATACCTCCGTCATTGTAGATCGTGTCCAATACCAAAAGATTCTTCACGCCTTTGTCGAGCAGGCCATCAATGCTTACGTTATCATTCTCAGTTGCACTCAGCTTTGCCTCTAGCTTCTCCAATTTGGTTGTATACTCGGTCTTCATTTCCCGGAAGTCTTCAGGGGGAAGCTGCCTTGATGAAAGTAAATCACGGATGTAAGAAAGTTTGTCTTCCAGTTCTCTGATCTGCGATAACAGTTGCTTGTGACCATTTCGCAAATGACTTGTCTGGGTGTTCCATGACTCAATGAGTGTGATCTTGTAGACATCCGCAACCTCAGAACGTGGAATGTATTTGCTTAGCTCCTTGACAAAAACGTCATTCACCTTGTCCGCACGGAAGCGGCAGGTGCATCCATCAAAGCAATGGTAATAGGAATAATATTTTGTGTTGCCTTTGGATTTGCTACCTGTAAGAAGCTTGCCGCACTGGGGACAAATCAAAAATCCTCGTAGCGGCATGGTTTCATTGGATGCCACCTTAAGTCGGTATTTTCCCCTTTTCCGACCATCCAAAACATCTTGCACTTGGTAGTATAGCGCGTCCGATATAAGGGGTTCATGTTGTCCTTTGATCAGACGCTCCTCTTCTTCTTTGTATTTGGGGAGTTCTATTTTGCCACAATACACCGGATTGCGGATAGCAGTCCAAAACAAGCTTTTTGCACCTTTAAAACCTTTATCCTTTGCCATCTTGTAGACTTGTTCAGTATTGAATACACCTTCAGCAATCTTCTCAAATGACCAGCGGATTACGCCCGCCATTGGCTCTATTGGTTCAATCAATTTTCTACCCGATTCATCCGTCCTGTTGGCATACCCTACCGGGGCATGTCCCATGTAACGACCTTCTTTTTTGGCCCGGCGCATACCATGAATTACATTCAATGCACGCCTGTCATTTTCCACCTCGGGCGTTGCCAGGTAAAATGCCAGCATCAGTTTATTTTCAGGGATGGACAAGTCAAGGGGCTGTTCAATGGCCTGCGGTTCCACGCCAAGCTTGCGCAGGATATTTATCATCTGGTAGGCATCACCGGCATTCCGGCTGAACCGATCCCATTTCAAGAAGAGCACAAGGTCACTCTGTCCTCTATGTTTACGAAGGTTGCTCAGGTATTTTTGCCATTCAGGACGATCAAACGTTTTGGCTGAATGATCCTCATAGATCACCTTTCGTACCGTCAGTTTGTTGATGTCGCAATACCTGCGAAGCAGCTCCTCCTGACCCCGCTGGGAGTACCCTTTGTCGGCCTGTTCATCGGTACTTACTCTTATGTAAAGATCGGCTGTTTTCATAGGAGACGAATTAAGTTGCCAGTTTGATTTATGCTTATTGTTTTCCACCTTTTAGATATTGAGCAACCACAATATTTGCAAGTTTTCGGAGAAATTTGAGAATCGAAGCTGCCTGCTCAACCGACACTTCAACACCTTTTTCCTTGAGCATGGCCATTACTTTTTCCGGACTCAATTTCTCCATCTGGTACCTCCTGGTTCTATCCCGTCACCGGTAAGCGCGGCAAGGGGTACCTTATTAAACGCTAATATAAAAATATTTGTTTTGATAACATAATATATGTCTAAACTTTGTATAATTTAGTGCAATGATGGGCATTCACATCCATTTAGTATGAACGGAATGCTTTGATTTGATACCAATTGAATTCCTTCAAGGACGGAGCAAAACCAAAGAGAGCTAAATGAGCAGAACTTATAAGGTGACCTACAAAACGTACTTCAACGAGCGGCTCAAGGAAGTTTCTTTTCATGGCAAACTGACGCACCCCCTATACATACAAGTGACCTTTGACCGGAAGACAACCTTCTACAAAAGTTATTATTTTGAGTTATTCTCCAAGCCTAAATATCACCTATTGGCTGCCGGAAAAAAAGGAGGTCCAACACTTGAACAGGTCATTGCCAAGGAAAATGAACTGATTGACTTTGTGATCGATAAAACGGTAGATGACTTCTCCCTCAAACGATTCAGAGAACAATACCTCTATTATTGTCGCGACCTCTGTGACGTGACCGAAGACGGCTTCCGCGAATACCTATTAACATTCTTCCACGACAAGGGGATGCCCGTTCTTGCCGAAACGTTAAGCGAAGGAAGCAGAATTAAAATCCTTTACGATGTTGTACGGGATTTAAAGACGGCCTTAAAACCGGCCCTGCATGATGAACTTATCGAAAACTCTTTCCATTATGCCCCCCCGTATCTTCCGTTGTTCGGGTTTATGATGCGGTTTAAAAAATGGCCGCTATTGAGTTTGTCCGTTATGGAATTGAATCTTCCTGACGTGATAACTAATTTTGAAGAGTTTGTTGATAAGTTTTATTCAGATCGTGATATCTTGAAATCTGTTAATAAAGCTCTTTAAGTAAATTAAGTTGCTATGTGCGTTTTAGATGCTTATTTGTTTGATAATATCGATGAACTGCGAATGGAAACTGAAAAGTGGCTGGAGGATTATAATAACTACAGGCTCCATGAAAGTCTTAACGGAAAAACCCCGGCCATGTTGAAATATGGACAACTCCCCAACCCAAAAATCCATTCAAGTTGACCACATTTCAACATTGATAACTATTGCAATAATGAAAATGAATTCTACTTTTGAATTGTATAAACGGGGATGCTTACAAAACCTGCCACAGATAGCTGCACTCGAACGATCCTCATTGTTGAGCGTATTAGTGTCAATAACGAACTGCCCACCGGTAATTACGTCCTTAGAAATATTCAGGCCCGGATTTGATCGCTACTAAACAGTTATGTGAACTCGCTGGGTAGCGTTCCAATTTCGGAATGGCGGTGATTTGTATATCAGCCCGATATGTGGTTCGTTTGTATTACTCGAGGGAAATAACATCATTCCGACTTTACCAAAAACCGTTCCCATAGAATCCGTTCAATTCAAGACCTTTGACAGATGCTCTATTGATCCAGAAACGCCAGTCGGGTTCTTCTACTGGGGACTACTGATAAGGTTCACCATACTGGCAAATCGCTCCACCATCATAGAGCGGTGATGAAGATATTTTTATTACCTCATCCTATTTAAGATCAAGGATTGTCGTTTGGAAACAGTCCTAATCCATCGGAAAATCTGGCATGCAATTAAAATCCTTCTTTCAAATCTGCGAATACCTGCCATTCAATCCCTGGATGAGAATCGAGGGATTGGCTGAGGGACTGAGTTTGAGTGCCAGTGCTCATGAGAACAACATGCCTATATCACAGGCGTTTCATGTTTCCTTTCTCTTCCAAATTCTTCTCCTTCAATCAGATTAATGAATGTTGGAATGACTGCTCTGTTTCATTAAGTGCTTTAGCTAAACCTGACAAACCAAATGTTCCTGCACCAAGTGTTACCATACCTAATAGCTTTATAAAAGATGGACGGTTCATTTATCCCTAATCTTATCCAGCAATTCGTTCAATAGTTTTACTTCTTTTTTATTCAGGTTGGATAGAATAGCATCTTCCTGTTTTTCACAAACTGCCATTTTCTCAAGTAGTTCTAGACCCATTTTTGTAATCAACACATTTTTCTGCCTTCGGTCAGATTTACCTTCTTTTCGTTCAACAAGTTTCTTTTTAAACAATCGATCTACAATGCGGCTTACATCCGAATTCCTATCCAGCATTCGCTCCTTAATCAACCCTATTGAAGCTGCATTGGGATGTTGCCCTCTTAGTATTCTAAGCACATTGAATTGAGGAACTGCCAACCCATACGCCTTTAGCATTTTAAAGAACTGCTCACCAATTACATTGTTGGTGTAATACAGGTTTACCACAGCCTTGTGGTATTCATTTCTGAATTTGCTTTTTATTTCATTTTCAATGCCCATTTATCAATCGTTGGAAATGCTAGGCGTTGTCTTGTAATATTTTACATTATCAAGTATATCCAACATAAATATAGCCACATCCATTCTACTAATTGACATTTTTAGCTTAGTAGATCCATTTTGACTAACTCTTGTCGGGCAATGCTTAGTGTTATTGGTCAGCCCGACAGGGCGCACGGCTGTCCAATCGAGGTTGCTTTCTTTCAACACTTTCTCCTGTTGCTCATGCCCCGCATAGGCCGTCCCAACATTGGTTTTGTTGATAAGGAATCGGAATATTCCATTGGCTTCAGCGTAGCTATCGCCCACTCCCCACGCAGAAACCGTGATGATCCGCTTAGCTCCTGTCTCACCCATAGCCTTCACGATGTTAGTCATGCTTACCTCAAGCAAATCCGGGGGAGATACGAGTTTAGCCCATGGCCAATCACTCTTCCGGGCCACATTCAGTGCGACTAGCACCGCATCACAATCGGTCAAGGCGCGCTTCACGTCATCATATACCAATGGAGAGCCCTCCACGAGAACTGCTGACTTATGCACCGGCTTCTCTTTTGACTCTTTTCTGACCAAGCAAACAGGGGTCATGCCTCGTTCTGCCACCACATTGACAAGATGTTTGCCAGTCCGGCCTGTGGCTCCAAAAATGCAGATTCTCCTCATCGCTAACTATTTGAATTTGGCCAGCAGTTCGGGATTGCGAACAAATGCTACGGCCCATACCAAAATGAGTAGTATAGATTGCACCATAAATGATTCGTAATGACTCATGTGCACGACAATAGCTCCCCCCATATGAGCGCTAAGTAAGAATGAACCAAAAACATTGGTCTTTGGAAAAAGGAAAAGCAGTGCGGAGATAATCTCTCCAATTGCCACGATTGTTATCCAGTCTCCCAATCCCCACTTAGCAAAGTTTTCTACCATTTCTGGCGTAGTAAACTTGCCCATGGCACTAAACAGCAACATTGCAGTGACTAATCCAGCGATCACCCATCCGGTGATTTTTCTTCCTTTACTCATTTCTTTTGTTTCCATAGTTTTATCCTTGATTTTTAGTTATTGTCCATTGATTTTAAAATACTTAGCGCCTCCTCAATATGCCCTTCAAAATTCAATTGTGAGTTGAAAATATGACAAACTACTCCTTGCTTGTCAATTATGTAAGTAACTCTACCTGGTAAAATCCCCAATGTTTTAGGTACACCATAGAGTTTTCTCACAGTACCGCCCTTATCACTCAACAGCGTATAAGGCAGATTATGCTTATCTGCAAAATGTTGGTGTGAATCTTCACTATCAGAGCTTATCCCTACTACCTCCGCTCCGACTTCTTTAAAAACTTCGTAACTATCTCGGAAAGCACAGGCCTCCCGAGTACAGCCCGGGCTGTCATCTTTAGGATAAAAGAACAGAACAACGTTCCTGCTCATTATTAAGTCACTCAATCTAATTTTTGAACCAAGTTGATTTGTAAGTTCAAAATCAGGAGCCTTATCACCAATTCGCATGCACAAAACATTTATTTTACATAGATGAATAATAAAACCGCTCATTAATAATTTGTCCGTCAGCCCATCGTTGCACGGCTACCTGAGCCATTTTTGCCCTAGGGGCACCCTTGTAAGTAACATCCATTTCCCATTCTACCATGGATAGGTCATCACCAACTGCCACACCTTTGACTTCTGCTCCGTGTAACTCCTCAATCATTCCCATCGATTTGATTTCCCTCTCTCTATTCGCATCTTTCCCGACAGTGGGTGGTGCATTGTTCTCTTGCATTGACACTTCTTTGTGATAATACTTTTCAAAAGCCTCCATCGTTTGTCCGCTTAGGATCATGTTATTCATGTCTTCGACTTTTTCTTTGAGATTCATAACTTTGGTTTGTTTAAGTGCATAAAATTTTTAAATGGTTATTATAAAGGACGGGCGAACCCAACCTTTCTAATCTGACACAAGATATATATTATATGTTTAAACATAAAGCGGTTAAACAAATTAATTATAATGCTCCATTTTTTGCTCTGCCCGCCAAACAATAAACCATTATGTGCTTGAATCTTTTCCTTTATCATCAGTGTAAAAAATAAACCGTTACCGCTACAAGCAATCTTATTGCTAACGCATAACCAAGTAACTGCCATCCCTTTGCCCTGTCCTTCTTTTCTGTATTCAGCTTGTTCCAGACTGGCCGTTTTCCCCACCTTTGAAATTGAAAATTTAGGCAAATCCAAATAGACGCAAAATTTGCTCTACGCCTTAGTTTTGAGTCATGAAGCAAAATATATGGTGTCTCGAAGCGCTTAAATGTTTATGAACGATTGTGAAGTATTATGAAGGAATTTGAAGGAATATGTTCAATTCTGCATGACACTGTCGGACGACAGAAAACTGTTGTAAATGGGTTGAACAAAAGTTGAAAATAGTTTGTAGGGAGTTAATAGGCTTTTTAGTCAATTGTCTGAAATTGTTACAGCGTTTGTTAGCTAAGGAATGCTCGCGACATCAAATGGGCGATTCAACCAGCAAAATATCAGGTATATTCCCCAGAAAATGAGCAGTTGCTAAAATATAGAATCTTGCTTTATTGCTGTCGGAGTGAGATTGAAACATAACCTACTTACTAAAAAAGCCACAAATAACGCCCCCGATCATTCCAAGCCCCAAAATTGGTGTATACTGTTTAGTCACCAAGGCATCAGGCAAACTAAGGACTAGCCCGATTAGACCACCTTTTATCCAGCCTGGCATTGGAAGTTCCATATTAATAATTATAAATCCTATGGCGAACCGACTGATAAAGGACGCTGTCATGGCCCGTGCCTTATCCTCAAAAGTCATTGAAACCATTGGAATAACGGAGACTAGACCCAAGACTGTCCCAACAATTAACCCTTTTACAATGTTTGTCATGGTTTGATATTTAGGTTTTTTTCTAGAAGTTTTTTGAGCATTAATTTATGTAGTCACTTTCTCCTTTAAGTTGGTTGAGATTTTTTAATTTTTGCTCTCCCCACATTCTTTGTGCATATTCTGTGAAATAACGATGAGAATTAAAAAAAGAAATATTCATGTGGTTCCATTCTTTATCTGAAAGTTCCTGGGTATTTTTTAGTTGAAACTCTTCTTTGAGGAGCATCGACCATTTGAAATAATTTTCGGCCCCAAGATGCTGCGTATCAGCATCGCATATAATTTGTTCCGCAAGCGTTACTGGTTCCTCTAATCTTTTTGTGGCGAAAATCAAATTTTTTACTGACGGCATGTACTTTTCAGTCACGTTGTGCGAATCAAGAAATGTCGATGCAACGGTAACACTTTCATTTTCATGATTGTCAATATCCAAACAATATCCTGTGTCGTGGAACCAGGCGGCCAGCAGAAGCTTTTCCATATCAGTTTTTGTCAACCGGTAATGTTCGCCAAGCTCATGGCAAAATTGAACTACATTAAGGGTATGATGAATATTGTGAAACTTGCAGATTACAGGAAGGTAATTGTTGAACAATCCTGTGACGTAAAATCTGGATTCATAAATTAGTGGATTACTATCAAATTCAAATATTGACATGACTATTTCTTTGACCATTAGCTGAGGTAGCAACAAATGAATACGATCGTAAAATAATACGTTTGACCAATGACAGTTCATCCTGCGAACGTGGGCTGTAAAGCATAATAAAGTTTGACGGAATCTCTTTTAGAAAAGCCAACGGATGGAATTCTCCCCACCCTTTTACAACAATTTCCTTAGCGTCTGTCATCGGAAGAAGCAAATGTAAGCTACCATCGGGGTATGGATGAATATGACCAAATTCCCGTTCCACTAACGCATGTGGATTTATAAGTTTAACCATTTCGGAAAGAAACAACCCATGTGCCGGGGACTTTGATATTATTGATGGCTTTATCTCTACAAAGCTTATGGTATACGTCCAAAGCACAAGTTGGCGATGAATATGAAGGGCTCCGTTTTGAGACAATTGCTTGTGAGGGCTGGTCGCGGTGGTTAATGGGGCGCAGTCGTCACGATCTGAAAGTTCAAATTCTTCATTCATTGATTTTTCAGTTTTTTTGATACTTCAGCAGCTGGATCAATAAATCGCTGATTATTTCCGGGTATCCTGTCATCAGTTCATCATACTCTTTCGGAGAAATTCGCAGGCTATACGAAAAAACAATTCCATTCATCAATGGGAAGGAGCAAAGTGAATGAATTATTACATAGATATACCTGGAATCCACATCAGAACGAATCAGTCGCTCCTGTTTCAATCTATCGAAGTAGAGCACAAATTTGTTGAGTTTCTTTCTATGCTTTTCAGTTTTTGATGCCAGTAATTCAGGCTTGCGAATGATTTCCCGCAACAGGAATAGCATCGAATTCGTTTTGAGAAAAGTAATGAACTTGATGATAAATCTTTTCAGTTTCAATTCCCAACTTTCTTCCAGATCCTGATCCCATGTAGATAAAAGGGGCATGAAGCGCTCAAGCGCTTCATCGAAAATCCGCTCAAACATTTTCTCCTTTGTCCTAAAATAATAATGAAGCAATGCCCGGTTGATTCCAGCACGATCCGATATCTCCTGCATTCTGGCTCCATCAAATCCTTTCGACTCAAACACCTTTCTTGCTGCCGCCAAAATCACCTCTTCCGTGGAAAGGCTTGTTTCTAGGTTCATTTTCAATGTTTTTTGATTTAACTTAGTATTTTAACAATTCTGTTAAAAGTAAAGTTATTCTATTAACTTTACAGCGTCAAGATATTAGACAACAAGTTTTGTGTACGAGGTGAAAATCATGATTGCAAGTGATTTGAGTGAAGATTCTTTGCTTATCATAGAGCAAGGGATCAAGCTTGTGCGACAACTCCATGGAGTTGTCTGTATTATCCATGTTGTGGACAATACATTACAGTATTCCAATTATGTCCCCACGCTGCCTAAAGTTTGGAACTGGGAAGAAGTTGAACAGTACGCAATCGAATTTCTCACCAAGGGAACGCAAAAGTATTCGGACGTTGACAAAGAGATTGTGATCAGAATCGGAGATCCAAAAAGGGAAATAATCGAGCAGGCAGCAAAGCTTGACATTTCTTACCTGGTCATTGGAACACATGGTAAGACAGGTCTATCCCATTGGGTTATGGGGAGTAATGCAGAGTATTTGATAAGGCACGCTACTGTGCCGGTTATCGTTATACCGTATAGAAGAGAAACTCACTAAAACAAAATATTTAAAGAATGATGGAGGTAAAGCCAAAGAATGACGGAACACGCAAACTATTTGACAGTGTGGTGCTTGAGCGATTAACACGAACGCATATTGCTGTCCCAACTTCAATACTTGTTTTGTATTCGGCAGCCCTATTTTATTGGAGTCTGACACATACTGCACTGACATGGGGCATTGCTACCCTTCTTTTCTTTGCGGGATTGTTTGTGTTTACATGGGTCGAATACAATGCACACAGGTATGTTTTTCACATGGCCACGTACTCGAAGCTGAGAGCAAAGATTCAATACACAATACATGGAGTCCATCATGAGTATCCAAGAGACAAAGAAAGGCTGGCCATGCCTCCAATACTAAGCGTAACCATTTCCACAATTTTGCTATTGGTTTTAAGATTAGTGATGGGTGACTATGTTTTTGCATTTTTACCCGGATTTTTAGTGGGCTACTCAGTTTATCTTGGCATCCATTATATCATTCACGCCTTTCCACCGCCTCGAAACTTTTTTAAAGTACTTTGGGTAAACCACAGCATTCACCATTACAAGGACGGTGAATTAGTCTTTGGCGTTTCTTCTCCTTTGTGGGATTACATTTACGGAACGATGCCTCGTAATGCCAGAAATGCTTGACGCTCGGTTTAATGGTTCAAAATGGTTTGAAGGCATTGTTACTGACTCAAACAGCTATGTACAATTCTGAAAACAGGGAGAAAATACTTACCTGTGCCGAGAATCTTTTTAGAAAATACGGCACCAGAAGCATTTCTATGGATGACATTGCTCATCACCTGAACATGTCCAAGAAAACCATTTATGAGTCATTTGCAAACAAAAATGAAATCGTATATCACATCATAACCGTTCTTCGAAAAAGACTGGAGGGATTAGTTGCTGCCACTTTGGACAAACCTGCAAACCCTGTTGAACAGTTGATAAAAATTTTCATCTGCATCACATCCATGATGAGAGAAACCAGCCCTTCATTGATTTACGATTTACAAAAGTATCACGAGAATGGATGGCAAATTCTACAGGAGTTCAGAGACGATTTTTTGACCAGCAAGATTAAAGACATTGTAATGGCTGGAATCAAGAAACACTACTTCAACTCAACACTCGATGTGAATTTCTATGTTGTTTTTTTTCTTGAAGTGGTTCGGTTGTCTAACAATGAAAAACTTTTACCACGGGAAAAATATTCAGAACAGGCATTAACAATCAATTTAAT
Organism: Flammeovirgaceae bacterium UBA2366; assembly: GCA_002344065.1. Lineage (GTDB taxonomy): Bacteria > Bacteroidota > Bacteroidia > Cytophagales > Cyclobacteriaceae > UBA2336. Next base: position 350,973 of record DDTK01000012.1, on the reverse strand, counting down.
TGATTGTTTGGTCAGTGGGGTTGCTACCGAAAAAGGGAGGCGTGTTAGCAAGAATCTGAAATTAAACAATCTTCAAAATCTTCATTAAACCATAAAAATAATAATCAGTTAATGAGTATCAAGAATCTAAAGTCAGTACTTATCCTTTTTAATCTCTTCCCAGCAATACTCTTTGCGCAAGAGGTTCAACACTATTCTCTCAGGCAGTGTATTCAACAGGCCATGACCGAGAATATTTCCATTCTCAAAGCTCAAATGGATGAGGAGGAAGGAAAGCAAAAAACAAAGGAAGTGAAAGCAACAGCCTTTCCTCAGATTAATGCAACTGGGGAACTGATTGATAATGTGCTGCGGCAAGCGTTCGTTTTTCCGGCTGCATTGGGCGATCCGAATGCAGGTCCTGATGATTACATTGTGCTACGTGGCGGGCTAAAATATGCAACATCAATTAATGTTCAGGCAAATCAACAGATATTTAACCAAAGCCTGTTTACGGGTATCAAGGCTGCAAGAGTAGGCGAAGATTATTACAGGTTTAATCGTGAACGTATTGAAGAAGAGACAATCTACCAAGTTGCATCCTTGTTTTACCGCGTGGCCACTTTAAAGACACAGCAAATTGTTTTGGAGACTAATCAAGAAGAATTGCAAAAGAGCCTTGCCATCACCAATGATCGTTTTAACAATGGCTTAGCCCGGAAGCTTGATGTCGACAGGTTACGGATAGGCGTCACCAATATCGAAACTCAATTGGCCACCATACGGGACAGTTATAGTGTGTCAATAAGCCAGTTAAAATTACTAATTGGCCTTAACCAGGATTCTGCTTTCGACATTGATTTCCAATTGCCTACTGATTTAGACTCTGCATTCTTAAATTATACACCGACCCCATTAGTAACAGAATTCGTATGGGAAGACAAGATTGAGTATAAGCAATTAACCACTCAACTCTCCCTGTATGAACTGGAGAGAAAAAATTATTCAGCAGGTTATTACCCGACCTTGTCTGCATTTGCGAATTACACTTACCAGGGACAATCTAATTCGTTTTTCCTGTCGAGTGATGCGAATCCACTTTGGTTTGATGTCGCATCAATTGGCTTACGCTTAAACGTCCCCATCTTTGATGGTTTTCGAAAGCATGCACAAATGCGGCAATCCCGTATCCGGCAAATGAAAACAGAGAAAGATTTGGCATTTGTCAAGCAACAATCGTCAACTGTTAGTGAAAATGCTGTCCGGTCACTTGAAGTGAATTACAAAAATTTTCAGGCTCAACGGCAAAATGTTCTGCTAGCCAACAGTGTTTACGATGTAACCGAGCAAAATTACAACGAAGGGATCAGTCCTCTAACTGACTTATTGCAAGCAGAGACTGCCAGAATCCAGGCACAAAGCCAGCTGATCGAGGCGTTGTTAAAGGTAAAGCAATCGGAAATAGACTTGCTTAGGGCCAACGGTAACATCAAATCTTTATTAAACTAAATTCTAATTAATCTAATTCAGGAATTTTATATGAAAAAAACCATAATCGCAATAATTATCATCATTGCACTTGTAATAATTAGTGCTTATGTGCTCAAGAACAACAAGGAGAGGATGAAGGAAAAAACTGAGCTTGCAAAGGTTGCTAATGCAACAATTCCAGTACAGATAGCAGTAACAAAGCGGGAAGCGTTGGGTGGCAGTTTTACAGCTACTGGAAGTTTTTCGCCATTCAGACAAGTCATTGTTTCCACTGAAGCGGCCGGCAAGTTTGTGAACATATCCGTTGACGAAGGACGATTCGTTCAGCAGGGACAGTTGCTGGCAAGAATGGAATATGAGTCGCTTGAAGCTGATGTCAAGTCAGCAACTGCTAACCTAAAGAAGTTGGAAACTGATAAGGAGCGCTATGTGAACCTGGTAAAAACAGGAGGGGTTACGCAGGCTCAGCTTGATGAGATTAACCTGAATTACATTAATGGGGAGGCAAGGTTGATAAATGCCAGGGAACGATTGAAAGACACTTACCTGACTGCACCCTTTGCCGGTTATGTGAATAAGCGCTTCATAGAAAATGGCCAGTACATCGCATCCGCCAAAGAAGCTTTTGAGATTGTCGACCTGACGAAGATGAAAATGGTGGTGAACGTAACAGAGGATCAAGTGTTGAGAGTAAATCAAGCCCGGCAAATTAAGGTGTCAGCCGATGTTTATCCTGATGTTAATTACGAGGCCCGTGTAAAGTTTGTGGGCGCGACTGCCGATGTCAACCTGAACTTTCCGGTGGAACTTCAAATCACAAATGTAAAAGACAAACCCCTTCGGGGTGGAATGTTTGGTCGTGCCACATTTGAGTTGCCTGCGGCTGAAACTTCCCTGGTGATTCCCCGGGCTTCACTCTTGGGGAGCATTGAAAATGCTCAGGTGTATGTCGTTTCAGGAGACTCCGTTATGTTAAGGGCGATTATCATCGGGAGGCTTTTCTCCAATAATGTTGAAGTACTTGATGGTATAAAGGAAGGTGAGAAGGTAGTTATCAGCGGTCAAATCAACTTGACTGAAGGTGCCAAAGTAACAATCCTGAATGAAAATTAATTATGTCCTTAGCACAACACTGATATGAAAATAACTGAAGTTTCGATAAAAAGGCCATCTCTTATATTGGTTCTTTTTATAACACTGACATTTCTAGGCCTTAACAGCTATAAAAAATTAGGTTATGAATTGATGCCCAAATTCAGTGCACCTATCATAACAATTTCCGCAATCTATCCGGGAGCTTCACCAAATGAAGTGGAAAACTCCGTAACAAAGGAAATTGAAAATGCCATATCCTCAATGGAAAATGTTGATAAAATCACCGCCAGTTCTTATGAGAGCTTATCGGTCATTGTTATTGAACTCCGCACTGAGGCAAATATTGATTTGGCGCTGCAAGATGCTCAGCGAAAAGTGAATGCTATTTTATCCAATCTTCCGGACGATGTAAAGACACCTTCATTAGGAAAGTTCTCTTTCGATGATCTGCCTATTATTAATCTTGGCATTTCGGCTAAAATGAACGCGACTGATTTGTATGATTTGGTTACACAGCGTCTTCAGCCAAATCTGGCAAAAATTCCAGGTGTTGCGCAGACGAACCTAATCGGTGGCGAAGAACGTGAGATTCGCATTAACGTCAACAAAAATAAACTACAGGCATATAGTCTCTCCCTTCCCCAACTCGTTCAACTGATTAAAACCTCCAACATTGATTTTCCTACGGGGAAAATAATTTCCGAGGAAGAACAAATCCTGATAAGATTGGCCGGCAAATACAAAACGTTGGAAGAAATAAAAAATCTGGTGGTTGCCTCAACACCCCAGGGAGGACCTGTTTATTTAAGAGATGTTGCAGAAATTCAGGACACCAAGAAAGAAGTCAAACTCATCAACCGCATTGATTTATTGAACTCAATTGGGCTGAGCATTCAAAAGCAAACTGACGCCAATGCAGTAGCTGTGAGTGAATTGGTGCACAAGGAGTTAGCTAAACTTGAGCACTTGTATTCCAATATTGATCTAAAGTTTACCATTGCCAGGGACTCTACCGAATACACCCTGGACGCAGCCGATGCCGTAATACATGATCTTATTCTCGCCATCATCCTGGTGGCAGCTATCATGTTACTATTCCTGCATTCCATAAGGAATTCAATCATTGTCATGGTAGCGATACCCCTTTCTCTGATAGCTACTTTTATCGGTATGTCGTTGTTCGGATTTACACTGAACCTGATGTCGCTCCTTGGTCTTTCGTTGGTGGTTGGCATATTAGTAGATGATGCCATTGTGGTAATCGAAAATATTTATCGCCACATGGAGATGGGTAAAAATAAAATTCAGGCCGCCTATGATGGGGTGAAAGAAATCGGCTTCACTGTTACCTCGATAACAATGGTAATCGTTGTTGTGTTCTTGCCCATTGCGCTGACAACCGGTATTATTTCTAATATTATGAGGCAGTTTTCTATCGTGATTGTGATCGCAACCTTGTTGTCATTACTGGTGTCATTCACAATGGTTCCTTTTCTATATTCAAGATTTGGAAAATTGGAGCGCTTGACCGATAAAACATTCTTTGGAAGATTTGTTTTGAGATTTGAGGAGACTTTAGACAGATTTATTCATTGGGTTCAGAACGTATTGAGATGGTCATTGAAACACCGATTTATCACCCTCACCATTGCTACACTGCTCTTTCTTGGATCAGTTAGCTTAATTGTAGCAGGCTTTATTGGATCAGAATTTATTGCCCAGGGAGATCGTGGCGAATTCGTCCTGGTTCTTGAATATCCAAAGAGAACTTCTGTTGCCCAGAATAATATTCAGTCGCGAAAAATTGAGGAGTTTGTTTCATCCAAAAAAGAGGTTGTGTCAACCATCACTACCATCGGACAAACCAATGAAGGTGGATTCTTTGGATCCGCTACCGGAACACCCTACAAATCAGAGATTACAGTTAAACTCGTACCGGAAGATCAGCGCGAAAAGAGTTCAGATATCTATGGTGTTCTTTTAAAGAATGAGATCATGGATAAATTTCCTGGTGTAAAAGTAAAATCGACACCCATATCAATACTGGGTACTGCCGAGCAAGCACCGATTCAACTTATCGTTACCGGCCCGTCTTTTGACACGGTAATGGTAGCGGCCAATAAACTCATGCAGAAGGTAAAGAAAGTGGAGGGAACACAGGAGGTAAAGCTTACGGTAGAGGCGGGAAGTCCCGAGGTTGTTGTTACTACAGACAGACAAAAGATGGCCGAGTTGGGCCTGGATCTCCAAACTGTTGGAGCCACTATGCAATATGCTTTCAATGGCAATAATGATGCGAGTTTCAGACAAGGCGAGTATGAGTATGATATAAATATACTATTTGATGAGTTTAACCGTAAAAGCATTGAGGATGTGCGTGCGCTGACCTTTCTAAGTAAATACGGAAAGCTGGTTAGGCTTGACCAATTTGCCGAAGTAAAAGAAAGTTTTGGGCCATCCAAACTTGAACGGTTTAATCGGATAACTTCCGTCAATATTAATTCTCAATTACTCGGACGCCCGTCAGGAACGGTAGCTGCGGAAATAAAGGGAATCATTGATGGCATGACCTTACCCGCTGGAGTAAGTGTTATTTTTGGTGGAAATCAGCAGAGACAAGAAGAATCTTTTGGGCAGTTAGGATTTGCCTTTATTACATCTATAATATTAGTATATCTCATAATGGTGGCACTTTATGACAACTTTGTTTACCCATTTGTTGTATTGTTTTCCATACCATTGGCAATCATAGGAGCCCTGGTTGCATTGGCCCTTTCCGCCCAAACGCTGAGCTTGTTTACTCTCCTCGGTATTATTATGCTTATCGGACTGGTGGCCAAAAATGCCATACTAGTAGTTGATTTTACAAATCACCTCAAAGAAAAAGGTATGACTACAGAAGAGGCGTTGTTGGAAGCAACTAAGGAACGCCTTCGCCCTATCCTGATGACAACAATTGCCATGGTGGCGGGGATGATGCCAGTGGCGTTGGCCACTGGACCAGGAGCGGACTGGAAAAATGGACTTGCCTGGTCAATAATTGGTGGCTTGACCAGTTCCATGTTTTTAACTTTAGTGGTCGTTCCAGTAGTTTATCAGCTTGTTGACAGAGCTTTGATAAAAACCGGGCTGTTAAATGAAGCAAGAAAAGCCAGGTACAAAGAGTTTGAGACTTAAGATTTTGTGAAGACGATCTTCAGAAGACTTGGTGAGCTTATTCAAAAATGGAAAAGCAGTGATCTAAGCCAAAAGGAATTTTGCGCTCAATAATACATCGCCTATGTAGGGGGTTTCATTATTGGGGCTAAAAAGTTCAGGGAAGAAAAGGCATTATCAAATTCCGATTCCGGGTTTATTGCGGTTTAGGTTACATCTTCGGTTTCAAAAAGGTAGTGAGTAGTGCATAGAGGCATTCATAAACTGCATAAAAAATAGTTTAACCTTATTGGCGTAATTAGTAACGCATGAAAAAGAAGATTGAATTTGGCATTTCCACATTTGCCGATGTTATGCCCGACCCACATACGGGCGTAACTATTTCACAAGCAGAACGCATTCGGCAAGTAGTTGATGATATTGTGTTAGCTGACGAGTTGGGAGTTGATTTTTATGGCGTGGGCGAACATCACCGACCTGATTTTGCGGCTTCATCGCCAGCGATAGTGTTGGCTGGGGCTGCGGGAAACACCAACCACATTACATTGGGTAGTACCGTCACAGTTTTATCGACTAGCGACCCTATTCGTGTTTATCAAAACTTTGCTACTATTGATGCAATCAGTAATGGACGCGCAGAGTTGTTGGTTGGGCGTGGAGCGTTTACAGAATCATTTCCTTTGTTTGGTTTCGACCTTAATCAATACGATTTACTGTTTGATGAACGACTTGAATTGTTACTTAAAGCAAGAGACAACGAGTTTGTTACGTGGAGCGGAAAGACAAGAAGCCCAATTGATAACTTAGGTATTTATCCACGCACCGAAAAACCATTGAACATATCTATGGCGTTGGGCGGTTCGCGGACTACAGTTATTAAAGCAGCAAAACTTGGACTTCCCGTAGTTTTGGCTATGTTGGGTGGCAACATTGTTGATTTCAGTAATTACGAAAAATTGTATCGCGCAGTAGCACAAGAAAGCGGACACGATTCGGATAAATTAAAATTTAGTGTTCATGCACATGGTTTTGTGCTTAGCGACAACAAAGAAACTGCCGACACATTTTTTCCATACTTACAGTATTACAGAAATCACTTATTAGGAGAACGTGGTTTTCCGCCTTACACCAGAAGCGACTTTGATTACGCTCGTTCCTCAGGACAAGGATTATTTGTTGGTGGACCCGAAGAAGTAGCTAATAAAATTTTATTGCTGCGCAAACATTTGAACATTGATAGATTTATCATTCAAATGCCATTGGCGACTATGCCACACGATATTGTTAAAGAAGCAATCAGCGTTTATGCGACAAAAGTAATTCCGCTTGTCAGAGAGAAAATTGAAGCGAAAGACTAATTTAAAACGACAGACAACGTACAACAAGAACCACAGCCGCTACAACCGATTAAATGAAAAGAAGTGAATTTATAAAAAACAACAACTATTCCGGCTTTTAGTGAACATAGTTTTATTTGCTAGTCCGTAAAGATACCCAAACTTGACATAGGTTGTCTTAGTGGATTAAGACCTTGGTTTAAAAATCAAGGGATATGAATTTACTCAGTTTTATAAAGCAATTTCCTTCCGAGGATTCGTGCAGGAATCATTTTAGAGATCATCGCTTTTCAAAGGGGGTTGTTTGTAAGAAATGCCAAGGTATTGAGCACTATTAGCTTTCTGGCAAGGAGCAATTTCAGTGTAAGACATGTGGTTTTCGTACAACACTTCGCAGCGGTACTATCTTAGAGAGTAGTAAATTAAGCTATCGTTATTGGTACATTACCCTACATTTAATGAGTTCAACCAAAAAGGGTTTTTCGGCTCATGAAGTTAGAAGACAACGGTTCGTATAAGAATAGTAGCCGATTGCGGCATTTACCTGTCAAGTTACAAGAAAGTTGAAGCGGGCTACAACCCTTGTATTTACTACCGTTTCGGCTATTATTTTTATACATTGTTATGTGCTGGCATTATTTATTAGTTACAGTTTTTTGTTCACTATTTTTTTAATAATACTTCTGTTTTGAAAATTTGAAATACTTCTGGAACATCGGACAATATGATTTGAGGAAACAAAATACCTCCATTGGTATTTTGCTCATCATAATCGCTTTCTCCCGCATTCGCTCCCTCATTCTTGTCGGATTTTATATGGTTATAGATTTTTAGTTTTCCATTTTCTCTTTTCAGCCCACCATTTGGCAGGTTTTCAAATTTGAAAATATATGTGCCGAAACTTTCTTCGCCATTTTTAGGTGCTGCAAACAGATACAAATATTCGCTTGCTCGAACAATGCTTGAATGATCAAAACTATCGAAACCTAGCATATTGGCATCACCAGCACTGATAAGGGTTTCGACATAATTCCATGTTTCTCCGTGGTCTTCTGAAGCGAGAAGAATGACATCCTTTAGTACACTTCCGAATACGTTAAGGCTAACATAAATACTACCATTCTGTGCATACGCTCCGGACTCTGTAACTATTATTGCATCCGCAGTCTCAGAGCAAGATTATCAATATGGATATCGACCAAGTCAGGAACTTCACTTTTTGATGTTCCAAATAAGAATCTTTCTTCGGACCAAGGCCCAGTTGGTTCGGGGGCAGTCATATATGAAATAAAAGAATAAAATGGCAAATTACCAGCTCCGGGTTCATCTCCTTCATTTGGACTGAAAATACGATGTGCAAAGAGTTTCCATCTTTTCTGTCCGTCTGGGTCTTCATTGTCGTAAAGCAATGATGAGGTTTCTTTGTTCCAATGTCCTTCAGTTTCCTCACCATGTATTGTGAATGTTTCGTAGTCTGCTTCGTTGACCGTTTGAACTTTTGTCCATGTCGTCCCTCTGTTAGCGCTCTTTGCCAGTTCGGTCTGAACAACCCATTTATGATCCATGGTCGGACTACTCACCGATGAATAAGTCATCCATCCAATGCCATTGTCATCATATTCGAGGCTTGGATCAAAGATACCGAAAGGAGCGTCTTCCCCATTAATAGTGAGTTTTTTGTACGGGGGTTCAATAACATCATAAGTGTCCGAAGTTTCAACCATTTCGCCATCCTTGGAACATGCTGTAAATAGCATAATAAGTGTAAAAAATATAATTGAATTCATTCTATTCATGGTTTTTAAAATTTTAATTTGAGTGCTGTTGGGTTTATTCATTAGTTCAACTCCTATGACCTTTTGTTCATAATATGGCTTAATCTTGCTTTTATACTACACATAAAGTTCATATTACCCTTATCTTATTTTCTTGGGCTTGCACATAACTTGGGCATAAGCGCTATGAACCTATTTGGGCCATGATGAAAAAAATTCGTGCTGCTATGGGCAAAGCCGATGATGATCAGGTGCTTACAGGTATGATTGAGTGGGATGACGCTTATTTTTCTACCAGCACACCTAAGCGATTACGAAAGAAACTTAAGCGAGGTAAAGGCAGTCAGAAAAAGTCGAAAGTGACTGTAATGGTAGAATCATTTCCATTAGAGATTGACGGGATAGCTCAAAGATATTGTGGGCAGCTTAAAATGAAAGTGGGCCAATCTGAGCAGAAAACATTTACTCAACAGTTGGTTAAATCTTCGATCGATAAGGACAGCGTTGTGTTTACCGATCAATCGTCAAGCTATGTCGATTTAAAAAATCTTGTGAACCTACATGTCAGCTTTAAGTCGACTAGGGAAAGTGTAGATGAACTTAAATGTGTACATATTGCCATTGCCAACGCTAAGAGAAATCTGCTAGGGATTTACCACGTAATCAAGGAAAAATACCTTCAACACTACCTGGATGAGTTCTGCTTTAAACTCAACAGGCGATACAACACAAATCTGTTTGATAATCTTATCGTTAGCTTAATTTAGTGGTATGATTACGGACTAGCAGATAATTTTATGATGCTCAGTTTATCGCCCAAACCGTCCAACCACTTTTGTTTTTCACAACCATAAACATTGTATTCATAAAGAATCGTTTTCACTGCTGTTGGTTGAGTTAATAGCTAATTCCTTTAATATCCATTATCTTTAAAAAAATAATTGCAATGGATTTGCTCAAAATATCAAAAGCACTGGCTGATGCCACGCGGTTCAAAATTATGAAGACACTCATGGCAAAAGGAGAAATCAGTTGCAGTGAACTGGAAGGCCACTTTACACTTTCTCAACCTACCATATCACACCACTCTAAAATACTGTATGATTGCGGACTTATCCATGCAAAAAAGAATGGACAACATTCTCTTCTTTCGGTAAATAAGAAACTACTTGAAAAGTATCTTGAATCCCTTAAAGGAGAATTGGTGAAGTAATTTTTTTCACTCTAATATATAGATGTATTTCAATATATCTTTCTATCTTGCATGTAGTTAAACCTAAAGCTATTTATCATGAATATCAAAGAAAAAATCGAAGACCTAATCAAGCTAATGCTGTCAGGTAAACAAATGGATGCTTTTGAAAAGTATTATCATGAAGATGTGGTAATGTAGGAAAACTCCAAACCCCCAATGGTTGGTAAATCAGCAAACAGGGAGAGAGAAATTCAAGGGATGCAGATGATTGAAACCTTTCATGGCGCTCAAGTCCATGCAGTAACCGTTGGAGACAATGTTACCATGGTTGAATGGGAATTTGACGTTACCTACAAAGGCGCACCCCGCATGAAAATGTGCCAGGTAGCCGTTCAAAGATGGGCTGATGGACAAATTATTAATGAGCGGTTTTATTATTCAACTAACTAAAATCAAAATGAAAACAAGCACGATTTCACTTAATCATCCCATCGTTCTTATGTCCGGGTTTAATAGAAATAATGACAGCAACTCTTCGAATGAAAAATATATTCCCGGAACCTGCAATATGGGGAGAGAGGAAATCAAAAGGCGGAAAGCAAGTGGATGGACAGGGTTGGTACTTACCGTAATTGCCATTACACTCTTACTATGGTTTAACGCCCCCCATTGGATGCGACTGGCTGTTTTCATTCCGGCAGTAATGGGAGCAACTGGGTTCATCCAGGCGTACAATAAGTTCTGCGTGTACTTCGGATTTGGGCACATGTTCAATTTAGGAGAGGTGGGAAAAACCGACACCATCGATCAAAAAGAATTCCGGGCGAAAGACAGAGCAAGAGCCTGGCAATTGCTTGCCTATGCTTTTGGTATCGGATTAATTATAACTGTAATCGTTTATCTCCTGCCCTGATTTTGATCGGATATAACCAGGTAAGTGAACTACTTGGCAGTTCTTGCGTGAGCATCATACTTAGTAGTGCATTTATGGACAAAAAGAAAAATCATTAAACAACAAAAACATGGAAAAACAATCAAAGGGTAAAATAAGAAAGATTGCAGCATGGGTATTAATTGGATTGGTGGGTGCGTTGGTTATTATGAGCGCCACCATGAAACTGATGCACGCTGAAGAATTGGTAACCAATTTCGCTAAATGGGGATTGGAAGATAACCTTACCTTTATAGGAGCTGGCGAATTGATTTTCATCATTCTATTTATTATTCCAAGAACATCCTCTCTTGGTTTTCTTTTGTTAACCGCCCACTTTGGTGGAGCCATCGCAACTCATCTACAACATCAGGAATCGTTTGTAATGCCTGCCATTATTTTGACTGTAATCTGGATTGGTAATTACCTGCGCAATCCCGAAATGCTTGCAAGTTTTACAAAAAAATAAGTGAGCATGAAAACAATAGCTGTATTAGGCGCCAATGGCAGAACAGGAATTGAAATTGTAAAACAAGCCCTGGAAAAGGGTTGGGTTGTAAAAGCACTGGTTCGGGACAAACAAAAAATTAAACTGGCAAATCCCAATCTGCATGTCGTTGAAGGAAATCCAATGCGTATTGATGAGGTGACAAAGGTGGTTGAAGAAACAGATGCTGTTTATGTTGCACTGAACATTGGAAGAAAAACTGATATGCCCTGGTCTAAGGTGGTTTCACCGCTGGATTTATTACGTGTGAGTATTGATAATACGATAAATGCCATGCAAGAAAATGGTGTAAAGCGTGTGATAACTGTTTCAGCCTGGGGAACAGGTGATAGTTACAAAGAAACAAATTGGATATTTAAATTTCTCATCAAAAAAACCAACGTTGGTGTAGCCTATGCAGGTCACGAAGATCAGGAGAGACTGCTCCGAAAAAGCGGACTGGATTGGACATCTGTTCGACCGGTTGGGCTTAGCAACAGTGAAAAGCAGAAGTCAGTTCGGGTAAGCATTAAAGGCGATAAAAAACTAAACATGACCATCAGCCGAAAAGATGTTGCCCGCTTTATGCTGGACATTGTTGATGATGAAAAGTATTACCAGCAAGAACCTTCTATTTCATCGGAATGATTTTATCCGGTAGCTGAGTAATGTGCGTCCGATTTAAATTCATTTTTGAATTGCAAAATGAACCGATCAGACTTTATAAAGATAATGGGAGCAGCAACAATAGGTTTTGGAACTTCAGGTGTAAAAAGCTGGGCCAATGCGATAACGGACTTACCCGAACAGGAAGTAACCCTTCCAGTTATTTTTACTTCGCACGGAAACCCAATGGACATTCCCCTTCCTCATAAAGCGAATCCTTTTTTAACTTATGTTTTTGATTTAGGTGTTGACTTGCGGAAAAAATATCCAAAAGAAATTAAAGCCATATTGGTAGTATCAGCACATTGGTGTACCAAAGGCACGTACGTGAATGTTTCTCCGTGGCCTGAAACGATTTACGATTTTTATGGTTTCCCACCTGAATATTACACTATTAAATATCCTGCACCAGGTGCGCCAGAATTTGCCAAAGAGGTAGCGCATTCCATTCCTACTATTAAAACTACCACCGACTGGGGTTTCGATCACGGCAACTGGCCCATGCTTCGCCATCTTTTTCCGGATGCCAACACTCCGGTTTTTCAGATGAGCATTGATTATTATCAATCTCCTCAATACCACTATGAGTTAGCAGTTCAACTGAAGAAATTAAGAACGAAGGGTGTTTTGATTATCGGCAGCGGTTCCGTTGTTCATAATCTTCAATTGGCAAGTTCCAGACTTTTCAAAGGCGATAAAACCTTGTATGGATGGGATAAGGAATTTGATGAATGGATAAAACAGAGAGTGGTGGACCGTGACATAAAAAGTTTGATGAATTATGAAAAAACAAAATTTGGAAAAATGGCTGCCCCGACTCCTGATCATTATGTGCCACTAATTTATTCTATGGCTATGCTGAATACCAACGATACAATAAAGCACACCTATGAAAATCTTTTACCTGCATTTAGCGACCGCAGTTTTATTATGGAGCCAACCCATTAAACAATATCAGAACATGGCATTGCAATTTGATTTTGAGATTCCAAAAAGAACAGGGAACAAACCAACTACTACACCGAGCAATCCGCACATGCAACTGGACCAGCAACCATCTGACAGAAAGCTGGTGGATGAACTTATGGGTTGGGCATTCTCGCTTCCTGATATTTCAAAGGAGCATAGCAAAATATCTGTACATGGAGCACAGGCCATGTGTATGTCAGAAGAAAAAATGTGTACACATTGTAATGCTTTTATGGTTGAGACGGAATTTGCACATTTTCATCCTGCTCCGGATGGCAGTATGCACTTAGGCCTCCCGCAACGTGATGTTAAGAAAGTAATTGAGCTGGGTTGGGGCGAATTTCATCCTGTAGTACATAAAGGATGGTTGCCGCCAAACTTCATAATGGTTTATGCCCCCAGAAATGATGAGGAGGCTGAAGTAATTAAAAAAATTGTTTTTCGTTCCTATCAATTTGCAATGGGTGAAATAAGAGATAAGTGAGACGAAGTTGGAGTGAGCAAAAATAAATTTTAACAAAAAAGATTAGCCATGCACGAAAATAATTTTCAACTATTGAAGCACGCCATCGAAAACATGATGCCTGCTAACAAAATACTCTGTTTAAAAATAGTTGAGATTACAGCAGGCTCGGTTCATATTCTTGTTCCATTCAAAGAAGAGTTTATTGGTGATTTTATACAAGGCCGCTGGCATGGAGGTATTCTTGCCGCCATTGCCGATACGGCCGGAGGGGTGGCCGGGGCAACAGCTTTACATTCACCCAATGACAGGCTGAACACCATTGATATGCGCATAGATTATTTACATGCAGCCGTTAAGGCGGATGTGCAAGCAAAAGCACGAATAATTAAACAAGGGAAGACAATCATTAAGGTGGATGTAGAATTGTTTCAACCGGGCAATGAAGAGCCGGTTGCTCTGGCAAGATGTGTGTATAGTGTGTTAAGATTTGAATCTTAACTTGAGCCGGTCAAATTTGCGCAAAAATCAGCTTGCTTGAGCTAAACTCCCCAACCGAAAGAATTCTTAAAGAGTAAGTAGGTTGTAAAAAAACTATACCTTTGCGTTCGACCGAAAAACCAATTTGGTCGATTATTAGTTTAATAAGAAGCAATGGAAACAACCATCGACATTAAAGACGATGTAAGTGAAATCATCCTGAATTCTGCTAAAACCATCTTTGCCAGGTATGGTTTTAAGAAAACCACAATGGATGAAATAGCTCAGGCTGCAAGAAAAGGCAAAAGTTCCATCTATCATTACTTCAAAAGCAAGGAGGATATTTTCAAGGCAATTGTTGAGAAGGAAGCGGATGAACTAAGTGCTGCCATAGCAAAAGCAATCAATGCTGAAACTACATCTGAAAAAAAAATACGTGCTTATGTGTTAGCAAGAATGAAAGGCATTAACAATCTAACCAATCTGTATAGCGCCCTAAAAGATGAATATCTGGAGCACTATAGTTTTATTGAAAATGTCAGAGTGAAGTATGACACCGAAGAGGTTAACACCATCAAAGGAATATTGAAGACGGGTGTTGAAGATGGGGAATTTAAAATAGAAGACATCAACCTCACCGCCTTCGCCCTGGTAACAGCACTAAAGGGTTTAGAATATCCTTTATTCATTAAAAACAATAACGCAAAAACAGAAAAGCGGTTTGAAGGATTGCTAAATGTGCTTTTTTATGGAATCATAGCGAGGTAATTTTTTTAACCCATTATCGACCAAAAAACTAAAATAGTCTAATTGTAATTATAGAAATAACAATGAATATGAAAGTCAATAAACTGTACATCGCTCTTTTGTTTTCCGTCATCCTGACTGGATGCTCGTCAGGAGAGAATACATCATTGGAAAGTGAGAAGCGCACTTCCCTCAATGTTAAAACAGAAGAAGTAATTCAATATAAAGGAAGCCATACAGTTGGGTATTCCGGGGTCGTGGTGCCAAAGAAAAATACACCACTCAGTTTCTCGGTGCCAGGAACCGTTTCGAAAATAGCAGTAGAAGAAGGACAGCAGGTAAACAAAGGACAGTTGTTGGCACAACTAAATCCATCGACTATGGAGAATACCTACCAGATGGCATTTCAAAAATTACAACAGGCCCAGGATGCGTATGACCGCTTAAAGCCGATGCATGAAAATGGTACCCTGCCTGAAATAAAATGGGTGGAGGTAGAAACCGGATTAAGTCAGGCAAAATCGGCTACAGCCATTGCAAAAAAAGGACTTGACGATACAAAACTATATGCTGTTACAGCGGGTGTGATAGGCAAAAAATCTATTCAGGAGGGAGAAAATGTATTTCCAAATATTACAGTTTTTGAATTATTTGACATCAGTAAAGTGCATGTAAAAATTCCCGTACCCGAAGATGAAATCAGTTCGTTCAAAAAGGGAGATCAGGCCACCATTACGGTTGGAGCTATCTCAAAAACAATCAACGGTATTGTAAGAGAAATTGGTGTTTCGGCTGATATATTTTCACACTCCTATCCGGTAAGACTTGAAGTTGACAATTCTGATTTAGCCATTAAGCCAGGCATGGTTTGTACGGTCAAGTTTACAACCCAAAACAAGACGACCGGTGTTCTTATCTCTAACAAAGCAATGCAGCAGGATTTACAAGGGTCGCAGTTTGTATATGTGATAGAAAATAACACGGCTCAAAAGCGAGCGGTGAAAACCATTGCTTTAATTGACCAAAAAATTCTGGTCAGCGGAAGTTTGAAAGAAGGAGATAAAATCATTGTGGCAGGGCAAGACAAACTTCGTCAGGGTTCACAGGTAAACATTATAAAATAGCATCATGACGACACATAAGTTTAATGTCATAGAATTGGCTATGAAGTATAAGCAAATAGCCATTACCATAACAGGTCTGTTGGTGTTGTTTGGTGTATTTTCTCTTTGGGTAATGCCCCGGAATGAATTTCCTGAATTCATCATTCGACAGGGATTGATCATTGGTGTATTTCCGGGGGCTACTTCCGAACAGGTGGAAGACCAATTAGCCACCAAAGTGGAAAGTTTTCTTTACGGTTTTAAAGAAGTAAACCGGGAGAAAACCTATTCCATATCCAGGGAAGGAATGTTGGTTGTGTTTGTGGAGGTAAACAACAACGTAAAAGACCCTGATGGTTTTTGGGATAAAATAAAATTCGGCCTCAGTGAATTAAAATTACAGTTGCCACCGCAGGTACTTGCGCTGATTGCCAACAATGATTTTGGCGATACAGCCGCTTTGCTACTTACCATACAATCAGAAAGCAAAACCTATAAAGAGCTGGAGAAAGAATTGAAAATTATCGAAACGGAATTTCGAAAAATAAAGGCTGTTTCTAAAGTAAAACACTACGGACTTCAACAGGAACAGATAGCCATTTATCTCGATAATGCAAAACTGGCTTATTACGGTGTGCGTCCTATTACGGTGCTTGCCGCCATGCAATTAGAGGGTGCTGTGTATTACGGTGGCGAACTCAATAATTCAGAACTGATTACACCGATACATATTCCTGCAAATTTCAAATCGGAAGAAGACATTAAAAACCAAATTGTGTATGCCGATCCTACGGGCAATATCATCCGTGTGAAGGATATAGCTACGGTAGTTAGAAAATATAAGGAACCCGACTCCTTCATAAAAAACAATGGGGCAAAAAGTCTGCTGGTATCACTGGAAATGCAACCTGGCAACAACATTGTCGATTTTGGAAAACAGGTGGATCAATCACTCGTTTCTATCCGGAAAAAAATTTCTTCTGATGTAAACATGGATAAGATTGCTGATATGCCTACAGCCGTAGATCGTTCCATTATTCATTTCCTGCAAGAATTTTTCATTGCTATTATTGCTGTGATCATCGTTACGATGTTCTTACTGCCTTTACGGGTAGCTGCGGTTGCCGGAGTAACGATACCCATTACCATTTTTATAACCGTAGGCATTTTATATTTATTAGGTGTTGAACTACACACCGTTTCCCTGGCAGGATTGATAGTAGTGTTAGGCATGGTGGTGGATAATGCCATTGTTGTTATTGACAGTCACGTAGAAAAATTAGATCATGGTGCTACACCCTGGGATGCTGCCTGGAAAAGTGCCTCAGAACTTTTCGTTCCTGTATTTTCTGCTACCCTCGCCATTATCGCCACCTATATTCCATTAGTGTTTTTTCTATCGGGAATGACTGGTGATTTTGTTGGTTCTTTGCCTGTTACCATTGGTGTGGCCTTGTTTACATCTATGCTGGTGGCTTACTTTCTTGTCCCTTACATGAGCTATGTATTTATCAAAAAAGGAGTCAGGAAAGGAGAATCGGAAGAAGCAAAAGCCAGCAAAAAATCACTACTCGACTGGGTGCAACAGTTTTATAACAGTACACTCGAAAGTGCCTTCAGAAACCCAAAGCTGACCATGCTGGTTGGCTTGATTTCCATTGTGTTAGGCGGAGCAATCATGGCGCTGCTGCCACGACAGTTATTTCCAAAAGTGGAGAGGAATCAGTTTGCCGTAGAAATTTATCTACCGGAAGGATACACCCTTGCCCAAACAGTTGCTGTTGCCGATAGTATGGAGGTATTGCTCATGAGCGATAGTCGGGTGATTAATGTGGCCTCCTTCATGGGTACCAGTTCACCACGTTTCCACACCACCTACGCACCTAATTTTCCATCAAAAAATTACGCACAACTTGTTGTGAATACTAAAACAGCCGAGGATGCCTTGGCCTTACTCAGTGAGTATGAGAAAACCAAGCGCAATGCTTTTCCAAATGCCTATGTACGTATGAAACAATTGGATATGCTTAGTACGACCGCTCCGATTGAAGTACGGATTTCCGGTAACAACATTGATTCCATAAAAGCCATAGCTGAAAATGTAAAAAGTATAATGCAACAAAACGATGCTGTAATATGGGCACGTACGGATTATCTTAATAAAAGACAGGGTGTGCGTGTAGATGTGAATGATGAACTCGCCAACCGCTTAGGGTTAACCCGAGGGGTAATCGCATCATCCATCGCTTCCGGTTTCTCTGGAATTCCAATCGGCACTGTTTGGGAAGGCGATTATCCGGTGGATGTGAAAGTCATTAATCCAACCGATAAAAGAGACGGCTTTGATGATATTGAAAACCAAAATGTAACATCGCTGTTTTTGAACACTACTGTTCCTGTGCGACAGGTAACTACCACCACCAATGACTGGAGCGAGGGACAAATCATTCGTAGGAATGGTGTACGCACCATTACCGTGCGGGCAGATGTAAAAAGAGAGATGCTACCGTATAAAATATTAGCTGAACTAAAACCGGAAATCAATAAAATAAAAACAGGGTCCGCTGTTCAACTCACGTATGGCGGTGAGGAGGAAAGTGAATTGGAAAATTATACACCGTTGAGCAAAGCCATGCTGGCGGGTGTTATACTGATTTATTTTATTCTGTTGTTTCAGTTTAAGCGATCGAGGTTGGTTTTTTTAGTGATGCTGACCATGCCTTTAAGTTTTCTGGGTGCGGCTATGGGTTTAGTACTTACTGGTTATCCTTTTGGGCTTACCTCCTTCCTGGGAATAATGAGCCTCATGGGTATCGTGGTGCGCAATGGCATTATCCTGATTGATTATGCTGAAGAGTTACGCAACAAGAACAGTATGCCGTTAGCGGAAGCAGCCCTGGCTGCCGGTAAGCGTAGAATGCGCCCGATTTTTCTCACTTCATTTGCGGCTGCCGTTGGCGTGGTGCCGATGATTGTGAGTGGCTCTTCGCTTTGGGGGCCTTTAGGTGCTGTAGTTTGCTTTGGCCTGCTGATATCCATGATACTTACCTTGTATGTACTGCCTGCGCTGTATCATCTATCACTTAAGAAATCAACTGTTTAAAATTCTTTAGAATGAAAAAGACAATCATCATAGCTGCCGCTTTATTTCTCATAACAGAAGGATACAGTCAGACAACGCTGAGCTTACAAGAAAGTAAAGAGTTGGCGATTAAAAATAATGTGCACATTAAAAACAGCGCATTGGAAATGGAGGCGGCACTGGAGGTAAAGAAAAATGCCTTTACCAACTACTTTCCTAAAGTAAGTGCAACAGCGTTTGGTATGCGTGCAATGGACCCCATCATTAAATTCAATATGCCGGGAGGAAATTTGCCAGTATATGATGGTAATCCGGCTAACCTCGCAACGGCTACGGAGTTTGCTTATTTTCCGGGTTTAAACCTACAGCTTTTAGATAGGGCAACGGTTGGATTACTCAATATAACCCAACCCATTTTTGTTGGCGGAAAAATCATCAACGGAAATAAACTCGCCCAATTGGGAGTTGACGTAAAAGAGAAGCAACAACAATTAAGTCAACAGGAAACCCTTTTAAAAACGGAACAACAATACTGGCAGATTGTAGTGCTTCAGGAAAAAGAAAAGACCATCGCACAATATGAAGCGTTGTTAAATGATATTAGCAAGCAAGTAAATGATGCTTACAAATCAGGGTTAATTATTAAAAACGATGCGTTGAAAGTACAGATAAAGCAAAGTGAACTTCGAACCAATAAAAGTAAACTGCAAAGCGGCAAACAGTTAGCGATCAGGCAGTTCTGTCAAACCATCGGTATAGTGTATGACTCAGCCCTGGTAGTGCTGGAAGATTTGCAAAACATACAATTGCCAAGCACTTTTTATACCGATATCGAAACTGCATTACCAAACCGGACAGAATATCAGTTGTTGCAGCAATCGGTAAAAGCAGAGCAGTTACAAACTAAAATGAAAAGAGGTGATTATATGCCACAGGTAGCTGTAGGCGCTGCTGGTTATTCCTTCAATAGCTATTACGAAGGAACCAATACTACTACCAATGGTTTGATTTATGGCACGGTATCTATACCTATTTCCGATTGGTGGGGAGGCTCGCACGCCATCAAAGAAGGTAAAATCAAGGAACAAATAGCCGAGAACACTTTCAATGACACCAAAGGTTTATTAAAGCTTCAGATGGAAAAAGCCTGGACAGATGTAAACGAATCGTATCGTCAAATTATAATGATGGAAGAAACTGTACAGCAAACTGATGAGAATCTGAAAGTAATGCAAACCAGTTATAACAGTGGTATTGTAACCCTTTCCGACTTACTGGAAGCACAAGCACTAAAAACAGAAACTGCTGATAAATTGATTGAAGCAAAAACTCAATATCAACTGGCAATATCAACCTATTTACAAGTTACCGGTATCAGTAGAGAGGATAAGAACATGCGTTAAAGCAATGCTATTTTTACTCAAAAGTAGAATTGACTAAACATCTGGATTAATTATAGAATAGAAATTAAATAATGAATTTTAAAAGATGAAAAGGAAAGTATCATTAGTATTATCAAGTGGCGGCTCAAGAGGGCTGGCTCATATTGGTGCTATTAATGAATTGGAGAAACAAGGGTTTGAAATATATTCTATTTCGGGATCTTCTATAGGTGCTGTTGTTGGCGGACTTCACGCGATGGGTAAATTGCCCGAATACACCTATTGGGTAAAAACAATAAACCGACCGGTAATCTGGGGACTTTTGGATTTTGCTTTCTCAACCTCCGGGTTACTGAAAGGGGATAAAGTATTTGACAAGATGAAAACATTTATCCCCGACATGAACATTGAGGAGATGAGTATTCCTTTTGCGGCTGTCGCTACTGATCTGCTGAACGAACGCGAAATGATTTTTAAATCGGGTAGTTTTTATGAGGCTATTCGGGCATCGGTAGCAATTCCAACCGTTTTTACACCTGTTATGTATAAGAACTTATTGCTGGTAGATGGGGGGTATTAAATCCGGTTCCCATTGAGTATGTAGAACGTAAACAGGATGATATTCTTGTTGTGGTAAATCTATATGGAGATAAAACAATTGAATTAAACAAAAATGTTTTGCCAAATAACAATTCGAACGATAACCAGCTTAATGGCCTCATGAAAAATATGGCCAAACTGGTTTCATCAGGAGATAAAGGAAGTTTAGGTTATTATTCTATGTTAACCGCAACCACTTCTGCTATGATACATAAAATTGCCAGACAGCAGATTGAAAGATACCAACCAGATATCTTAATTAATATCCCTAATGATTCGGCCATTACCTTCGACTTTCATAAAGCAGATGAACTGATAAAAATAGGGGAAATGGTTGCCAGTGAACAAATAACAAAGTATTTGAAATTATAATGAAGCGATGGAACGCTATTCTAAACTCCGTAAAATCATAGGTGTTTTTCACCTCTATAAGATCACTTTATTGGGGCGAAGAAAATATGATAACTTCTACAAAGACCTAAAAGTGGATCAGGTATTTGTATTGGGGCTAATCTTCGATTTGGAACTTGTTACCAAAAATCAACTTAATGATGAAGATGCATATTCAGCCCAGGTTCCAGCTTATATCATAGAAAAATTGATTAAATAATTAAAACGCATTGACATGAGTACACAAAAGAAATACAAAATGTATGAAAACCCGATAATGGGATTTCTATTGATCAGCCGTCCAAAAATGATGATAACTTATCATCTAATTATTATCTCGGCTCTTTTAATAATTGGTATTCGAACGTTGTACCGGTCAAAAATGACGAAGGAATGGAAGGGGGAAACCGTTTATGCCGGCAAGCTTTTGGGCTCACTCCTTTAGTGTGCCACCCTAAGCATCTTTGCGAGAGAATTAATTTTGGGATTGTGAAAAATTTGATCAAGATATTTCAGAAGTGAAATCTAGCGTCTCAAACCTCTCCTGCCCTTTTTCTTTTTTCTCAGTTTCAAAGCCCTTTCAATATTAATTTCCGGTTGGGAATCTGCACGGATAAGATCTTCAAGGTAGTGGCCATCTGATAGAGATGTCGGAATGAGGTTCTTTGACGATTCCGGAGTCTTGCACAACCGTCTGTCGTCTTGTTGAGCGGATAGCCCTTTGCCAAATTTTGATTTAGCATTTATTTGCTGAATCACTTCCCGATCTCTTTCCTGATCATAGTTGATTTTATTCTTGATTGAACCCCACTTAAAATCATCTCCAAGCTTGGCTCCCTTAATAATCACTCCCTTGTATTGATACGATATGCCACTAACATAGCCGGTCGATGCCTGGTTGAACAGAACATCGACCATATTGCGATGAAGTGCTTTGATAAATTCCTCCGTGGTTAGCCTCGGTTTGTCCTGAAGAATTTTCCGAACAATGCCTTGAAGTTTCACCTTATGCGAGGGAGTATTAGTGCGCTTAATCATTTCCAGTTCATCCTTCGTGATGGCTCGCATCTTTGCCTCTTTACTTGATGGGACTTGGGTAAGATTATATTTGCTCTCCAATTCACGAAGTATTTTTTCGCTACGAGCGAAATCATTGCTATCACTTACCACTGATCCATCATAGCCAATCCGGTTAACAAGGATGTGAAGATGTGGATGATCCGCATCATAGTGCCGGAACATGATGAATTGATGCTGCGTAAATCCATTTGCTTCAAGATAGTCGAGTCCGATTTGTTTCATCTTATCGTTTGGTAAATCCTCTCCGGGCGGGAAGTTGATCGATGTATGATAGAAATACTTTTGAAGGTTCGGGCGTAGCACTTTCACCATCTGTATTTCCTTCATGATTGTTCTTTCAAACGTGGAAGCAAAGGAATGGTCGAGAATTTCAGCTACGTCTTTATTGACTTTCTCCAAGTTATATCTTAGCGCCCCGCGAAATCCCTTACCCTTGATCTGGTTGCCGGTCATGAGTCAATAGGTTAATGATATTCCTTAGCAGTTCAGCTAACTCAAGTTGTCGCACTAGGTATTCCTTTGGAAACTCTCCAGCATTGATTTTGTGGGTTACCTGGTTCAAGTTAACACCAATCTTTTTGAGCTCCAGGTATAAAGAAGTATCTAACGGAGACATCTTTACGACAGGGAATTTTCCTGTAAAGATTTTAGCACGTATCCAGTTGGCTGAGCTTAATCCGCAGGCTGATGCAAACTCATTCACTTTGTTATTTTCATCAGTTGTCAGCCGGATATTCACCTGTACCTGTCTTTTTTCACGATCGTTTATTCTCGGTCTTCCCATAACTTTTCAAAATCGAACGCAGTGGATCAAGGAGCAAGCCGTTTTCGCGTAGCGAAAACATGGCTTGCTCCGAGCTTACTAAGCATTTCTGTCCATTGATCTTTTCTGCATTTCATTGTATTTGTCATGAATAATCTTGAATACTATTGAACATTATTTGATGATGCTCAATCATCCTTGCTTTATTTTGAATCTCCCTGGACTTGATTGAACATCATCTGTTTCGTGTGCATCCTTAAACTGAATTTGCTTTCGAGTGGCCGCCTGTGGGTTCTTCTTTTTGAATCTTGCAACAGCCCTGGCCATGCTGAAATAGTTGAGTTTAATTCGCTCTCCAGTATCTTTCTGCAAGTCCTCCTGAATGATTTCTATCGCCATCACAATGGGCATTGAAGCAATCAGTTCCTGATATGCTTGCACGAGGACACTGTAAGACCCTTTCTTACTTTGCTTCAAAAACCTAATTAGATGCCTCTTTTCCATTTTTATATTCCTCTTTGGATTCTCTTCCTACGTAAACGCGAACTGCTTTTCGGTCCAGCTTTTCATACTCGACAAAGTGTCTGACCGAATCTCCCGTGCTGGCTGTGAAATCGATAAAGTAGATTCCATCATCACTTTTCTGCACTCGATGGAATAGCTTATCAATGTTCCCTGAACGTTCGATTATTGCCCTCGCTGCCTCTACGTCATTTACCCGAGACCAATGCCATGCACCAAACAACAACAGAGCAAGAACAGCCAAACCGCTGAGCAACCATTTGAAAAGACCTGCCATTCGAAATTTCCAAGCCTCTCCGGGATAGTGGAAATGGAATTCTTTTGGCTTGGTCTTCGACATTGATTCTTTGATCTGTGAAGCAAGTGCCTCGTTACTTTCGTTATTGGATTTCATGTGCATGTAAATGATGTACAAAGCCGGTATGACCGGATCATCCGGTGGAAAATGAAACCCATACTTATTTAATAGCAAAGCACAGTATGATCGAAGATCCTTCTGTTCCTGGGTAGTCATGGTCGCGGGGTTAGAGACTTAATTGTTCAATTGGCTTTTTGAAATAGATTGAACTGAACGGGCTTAAACCGGAAATTCCTCTTCCAGCCTTCAATACATTCTCCACGGTTCGCATGGCAGTTTCGCCTTTGTCCTTCACCAAGTCGAAATGAATCACCTGCAGATTGTTCTGACCAGCGTAACGCTGTAATGTATTTTGTTGTTCATCCGAACAGGGATAGAATCCATTGTGTGCAATTACGATTTCAAGGGCTCCACTGGTGGCAGCCACAAGCTCAACAAGATATTCCATCGTTGCCTTGAATATATTTCCACCGCCAATCACGCAGATAATCTGTAATTGGATCTCACTTGCATTAAGGAGATCGGTAATTACTTCGATCCCATTCATCGACAGATATTTTGGCAATTGTTCTGCAACGCTGGCCCCCAGGTCAGCAATGAACAAATCCTCTTTAGCGTCAATTACGCTTTCGAAAAGGCCGTTGAAAGCGCCCCGGTCTATGCGCTTAGTCTCGCGATCAAGAAATGAAACTTTAATAGGATCACGATAGGCCAATTGTTTCATGGTCGTTGTGGTTGCATCATCAAGATCAAGAAGCATCGCGTTCTTGTACTTCTCTGCGAGCATGAACGTCAGCACTGATTTTCCAGAGCCTCCTTTGGCCTGTGTGATAAAATGGATTTTCTTTTTCATGGTCTATATTGTTTTAGTGATTTGAAATTCTTGACTCTACATTCTCATTCCTCTTGATTTTCTATGTGGTCGAAGTGTTTGTTCTTCATCCTTGGATTGTCCGAGTCTTTTGGTAGATACCAGGTGCTCGTTCAAATCCTTGGAGTTGTCATATAGAGGCGAAGCGTCCCGATACAGGATGCCGTTTGCCTTCAAAGTGTCCTTGACGTGATTGGCAGCAAGGTCATTATCCAGGAATAGGTTAACCCGACCGTAAGGATGGATGATTGGCAATGCCCGGTTTACCATCCTCAACGAGTTAAGGACAAGGAAATCGGAATGATGGGTTAGCTGGCGTATTGTCCTGTTTTCAATCTGCAAGGCCGATAAAAAATCAATGAACCCTTCCAGTACACTAACTTTGTCCTGGCCGGTGGATATTAGAGAAATGTCCTTCGGTGAGGATGAGCCTTTGAACCAGCTGTTACGGAGTTCATAACCACCGGAGCGGTTGACAAATCCAACGGCTATGTAGCTGCGGCTTCCAATCCGGAATTCAACTTCATGACAGTATCGTTTGGCCAGCTCTGGGTTGATAGCCCTTTCCTTTAAATACCGGACTAGCTCAGAGTTGGACAGTTCGCAGACCCTTATGATCTCTAGCTTGTTTGCTTCCGGCCGATCCGCTGATGGTTTTGGCGTGGCTTTAGGCAGGTCTGGGAAATTACCCTTTGTTAACTTTTCAATGAACTCATGGTAAGTGCACTGAAATAGCTTTGCTCCAAAGTCAATGATTGTCCCGCCTTCACCCGATCCGTGATCAAACCATACATTTTGATTCCGATTGATCTTAAATGATGGTGTTTTCTCCTGGCGGAAAGGCGAGAGATACCAATAGTCGTTGTTTCGTATTTTTTGAGGTCGAATCCCTAGCGTGTCCAAATAGTCCACCAGATCGATCCTCTTAACCTCATCCCAAATTGATTTCCTTGTGCCCTCCATAAATTTTCAGCAGATAAAAGCCAAAAAGGCCAGCAAACGGGCGGTTTTTAAGCCGCTAGGTTTGCCAGCCTTTTCAGGTCATCTAAAAATAAGTTCGAGAATTGTACAGGGAGGGCGACAAAAGCCTCACATTTGTGGGGCTTTTATGTTTTTGGACAATACTGTGTTTACATTTTTTTAGCAAGTCACTTGGATAGCATTACTCAAGACACGCAAATGCGATTTAAAGTGCAAGTCAAATATCTCTGGTTATGATCCGGTAGCTTGTACTCCTTCCTCCTCCTTCTTCCTTTTCCAGTATTCCTTTCTCTATCAAATCCTGAATATCTCTTAATGCCGTGTCTGGTGAACACTTTGTAATCTTTGCCCATTTGGAAGAAGTAAGCTTTCCTTCAAACCTATCCATAAGTTTATTGAGCATACTTCGTTGCCGCTCATTGATGGTAGCCGATTGTTGAGTTTCCCAAAACCTGGCTTTGTGAATAACACCTGAAAGGTTTTGCTCAGACAATGAAATCGCCCTATTCAGACAATCAAGAAACCATAATAACCATTGTGTTATATCCAGATCACCTT
Source organism: Flammeovirgaceae bacterium UBA2366 (assembly GCA_002344065.1). GTDB lineage: Bacteria > Bacteroidota > Bacteroidia > Cytophagales > Cyclobacteriaceae > UBA2336. Next base: position 324,512 of record DDTK01000012.1, on the reverse strand, counting down.
TTTGTGTTTTCTCCAGGATATCATAATACTGATTTCTTTCCCGCTGGATTTGCGCTGACATACTGTAGAAGCGTTGCCGGTTTCCATCAGCTCGGGCAAGTTGCATATCAGCAATGGCACGGGCAATGCGACCATTTCCATCGTCAAATGGGTGGATGGTTACAAACCACAAGTGTGCTACTGCGGCCTTGAGTACAGGATCTATCTTTGCTTGTCCATTAAACCAGTTCAGGAATTTTTCCATCTCACGTTTAAGTCGGGGTGCCTCCGGAGCCTGGTAATGAATGCGCTCCTTACCTATCGCTCCTGATACTACATGCATAGGGCCTTTTGCATCATCGCGCCATGAGGCTAAGAGTATTTTGTTTAGCCCGCTACGACCTGTTGGAAACAGGGCAGCTTGCCATCCAAAAAGTCGATCATCTGTCAAAGGTTGATCATACTGTTGTGTGGCATCCAACATCATGTCAACTACGCCTTCTACATTTCGATTGACAGTGATCTCACCTGCTATTTCGATACCGAGACGTCTGGCAATTGAGGAGCGGACCTGGTCGGTGGGTAGGTTCTCACCTTCGATCTCACTTGATTTGATAACATCCTGAGTGAGAGTTTCCAGTGTAGCCTCTTCCCTAAGTTGAAAACCTAGTCCCTCTAGTTTTCCGAGAAGCCTTCCCTGCTTGTGGCGGACTTCAGATAGGGGCAATATGAGCTCTTCATCCTTCCAGATGAAGGTAGGCCAGGCTTTTAGTTGATAGATATATTGACTCATAATCCGCAGATTATGCGGCAAATAAAGCCCTTACTAACCACATTTCCTATACATTTACCGCAAAAAATGCGGATATTAAGGGTTATTCACCGCATGACTGCTATTTTGTAATTCGCGAAAGGAAGCTGAGTTACTGTGTATAATATATGTCAACGTGGTGCCTGACAGTTACCTGAGTAACTGTTATGTTACTTCTGCACTTGGTGGGCTTTTATGTTTTGCTTTATAAATCAATATCTCTTCGTATGGTAATGATCAACATATCGGTATATTCGCACCCGATTTCCATTGGCAAAATGAATAGCCTGCGGAAGACTTAACCTAACATTACATAAACAAATTATGGCAAAGAAGACTACAAAAAAAGCTGCTAAGAAAGCTTCAAAAAAAGCGGCCAAGAGCCCGGCTAAAAAGACTGTAAAAAAATCTGCTCCTAAAAAGGCTGCAAAAAAAGTAGCCCCCAAGAAAGCGGCTCCCAAGAAAGTTGCTCCTAAAAAAGTAGCCCCTAAAAAATCGGCAAGAAAGCCTAACGCAGCGTTCATGGTTGCGTTGGCGCCCAGTGATGCGCTTGCTGCAGTGATCGGTAACAAGCCGGCTGCCCGCACAGAAATTATCAAGAAAATCTGGGATTACATTAAAGCGAACGGACTTCAGGATTCAGTGAACAAGCGTATGATCAATGCGGATGCCAAACTCAAAGTTGTATTCGATGGTAAAGATCAGATCTCTATGTTTGAACTGGCCAAGGTGGTTAACAACCACGTGAAGAAGTAATTTGAATTTCTTTTACTAGTAAAACAGACGAGCCATGCATTTGCATGGCTCGTCTGTTTTCTAAGAGTTTAAGACTATTTTCCCCTTAGTAGCGATCCGGTTAATGCCCCAAATCCACCCACTAATCCGCCAAGCGTGGCTGTTATTAACAGGAGTAATACTTTGCTGTTAACCAATAAAATTTTGGCAATCTTTTCTGCTAAGGGTACTGCAGCATTCATGTCGATAACCAACGCCATAATCAACCAGAGCAGGGCTATAGCTATAAATCCTGCCAGAAAGTTTGCTTTGGATTTATACAGAAACCCAACCAAAGCTGCTGCCGGTGCCACACTCCACCATGGAAAAAACAATTCAGCAATCCATGCGATCACAATAATCAAAATAACTTGTATCAGGAATTTCATCTCATTTCGGCTTTAAGGTGGTAGTGAAGTTTGCTTTGTTGCCGGCATCTTCAGCTTTTTGTAAAAAAATCAGGTTAAAATATTTACCGTTCGACCAATGGTCAAGCATGCTGGAGTAGTAAAGGCTGCCTGGATTACCGGACTGCCCGCCCGGATAAGTGGCAAAAGCTTTTGGTCCGTCTTTCTCTACGCTGACCACCATACGCCACGATGGCCCATGTTTGCGCGAGGCTGCATTAACAGCATTGGCATGGCCGCCATGCTGCACATGAAAACCAAGCGCTTCTGTTCGGGTAAGGTGTTCAATGTATGTGTCTTTAAAATCAGCCCAGTTAACTTTTTCGGTTACTCCTTTTTCCTTTTTCCATTGTTCTATTTCAGCTATGCCTTTTGAGAAGGATGCCCTGATTAAGTTGGTAAGTGTTTCCTTTTCCGGAGTTTCTTTGATGTCGTAAAATTCTAAATCAGGTTTTGTCTTCATCAGGTTAATGGTGTTCCAGGCGGTTGGGTAGGAGAGTGATACTTCATCATTGCGCATTTCATCCCAGATCAGCGGGAAAAGGTTGGTCCACCAGGCTTCAAAGTAGGAGGCGCTCTCTGAATCAGCATGATAAACATAATCCCAGGCTTTTAGCGTTTCATAGCTATATTTTTCAACATCATTAAATCCGGTAACATCCAAACGATCCAATAAAAAGGGAAGAACCTCTTCGGCTTTAATGCTGTAATTATCGTTTTGCAGGTTCATCATATCGGTGACGGTAACTGAATTTGATTCCCTCAGGATGTTATTTATCCTTCGATTTCGGTAGGCTTCGTAGCTAACAGCATTAACGTAGTAGGGATACGTGGCATCGGCAGGATATTGGTTGGCTGAACTAACAAAACCCCGTTCAGGATTTTTATCCATTACGTTTTGATCAAAAGGTATGTAGGCTTGCGGCCCGCTTGAGGATTTGCTTCCGTCTAACACAAACTTGCCTTCCCCTTTTCTACGCACCGGAAACTTTCCCTGAATACGCATGGCAATATCTCCGGTAACGGATGCGAATACAAAGTTTTGTGCCGGTGAGGAATAATGATCCAAAGCTTTCATATAGTCATTATGATTTTTTGCCCGGTTCAGTTTGTAGAAGGTTAACAGCTCTTCTGATTCATCATGGGCAATCCATCGGAAAGCGTAATGCTTGCGGTTGTTATCGGCACGGTAATTTTCATCATACGGAACAGGGCCCCAATGGGTATAAATTACAGTATCATATCGGGTGACCTGATCACGTACGGAAAATTTCTCTACAACTTTTCGTGATTCTTTCCAGCTACCATCCAATTCATATTTTTCTTTTCGGTCATTTTCAAATTTGATTTTGTACCAATCCACCAAATCGCGTTGTGCATTGGTAACTCCCCAGGCTATGGAATCGTTGAAGCCGATGATTACACCTGGTGCGCCCGGCAGGGAAACTCCCATTACGTTAACCGTTGGGGATTGAAGTTGAATGCCATACCATATGGAAGGAAGGGTAATGTTGAGGTGGGGATCGTTGCAGAGAATAGGGGAGCCTGTTTTTGTTTTGCTACCACTCACAGCCCAGTTGTTACTTCCAATGGTTGGATCGGGAGTTGTTAATCCGCTAATGGCAATCAATTCTGCAGGCAATGCTGGTGGAGTATCTTCGGTTTTTACAGGTTCAAAATCCCACCGGTCTGTGCGGTCCACAATCGGGTCACCCATAGGTTCTAAATCCGGATAGAGAAGATCAACCATCTCCTTTCCAAACAAGGCTAAGGCATTGGTCATTTGCATGTCTTTGTCGCCCATGTTTAAGGTTTGTGCCATGCTGCGCAAGAGAAGGGCTGATTTTAAGGGTGTCCATTCTTCGGGAGCGTAGTCCATAAGCTTGTACTCCAATGGCAGGTCTTTATACGATAGTGATTGGATATAAGCATTAATACCATCGGCATACCTGTTTGCCACCCTGTTGGCTAGCGGATCACCCTCCATTCGCTTAAAGGCATTCTCAGCAGCAAACACCATTCCCAGTCTGCGTTGACCCCGATCGTAATTCAAAACAGCATCGTCCTTTCCGGCACCAATCAGTTCTGAAATCCTTCCCGCTGCGGCATGGGTTTGAAATTCCATTTGCCACAGACGGTGAAGGGCGGTTACATAGCCTTGTGCCAGGTACAGGTCTTCATCGTGTTGAGCAAATACATGAGGGATCATTATGCTGTCAAACACAATGGTGACGGGTTCTTTCAGTCCTGGTATTTCCAGTTTTTCGGGCAGCTTGTGGTTTTTGCTTTCTATATTTTGCCAGAATCCATGAAATGGATCAAGAAACTTTCCCAACGGGGGGATGCGACTGCCGCCCACAACCCAGCTTTTATCCAAGGCCCAAATAAGTAAGACTGTAATAGAGAGGCTGATCAGGAGCTTGATTATTTTCATGGTGATCATGTTTTAAGATTGTCAGTTTGTTGTAAAACATAACAATTTTCCAACTTAGAAAGCTTTTCGTGATTTTCGCAATCCATTGGAATAAAACTTTGATACTTACATTAATGAGTTTGTTTACAAGTACATTTCAAGTCCCATAATAAAAAATTAAATCTCCTCGGTCTGTGTCCCACAGACCCAAAATGCGAATAATGAAGTGGTTCGTGAGGACACGAACCACGGAGGTATGAGTGTAGGAGATGAAGCGGATACTCACGTATAGTTTAATTGATTTTTGCCACCGGTTACATTTCCTTTCTTGAATCATTCGTCTTGCTACTTGCGTCTTTTTCCTATATTTGCCTTTAAAATCTACCGAATTAGTGGATTTCACACTTATTCAAGGCCTTGTTTTAGGGATTGTCATCCTGTTGGTGATTTCACTTTATCGCGAGTGGTTTAATCCTGCGCTTTCCTTTTTTGTAGCCGTGCTGGCGTTGCTGCTTGCAGGTGTTATTAACCCGACAGAACTCCTTAGGGGATTAAGCAATCAGCAGATCATCGTCATTTTTTTATTGATACTGGTAACGGCTGGGATCCGTGCTGTTTTTGGGGCAGAGTTTTTTACGCGACTGTTCAATACATCCTTAAAACCGAAAGCATTTTTGTTTCGGATGATGGTAATGTCATCTTCTATTTCTTCACTATTAAACAATACACCGATTGTTGCTTTTCTTATTCCTTATGTAAAGGATTGGGCCGACCGAACCGGCACACCGGCATCTAAACTGCTGATACCACTTTCGTATGTTACTATACTCGGTGGTATGATAACGGTGATCGGTACGTCCACCAACCTGGTGTTGGTAGGATTAATGTCGGAATATAACTTGCCGTTGCTTGGCTTTAAAGATTTTCTTTTTCTGGGTTTGCTGGTTACGGTAGCTGGATGGATTTACATTTATTTTATCGGGTACAAGTTGCTTCCTGAGAACGTGAATAAAATTGAGGATGTACGCTTAAACCTGAAAGAATACATAGTTGAAACAGAAATTTTTGAAGGCTCATCATTAATCGGAAAAACTGTAAAGGATGCCGGACTTAGAAATCTTCAGGATTTATTTTTGGTAGAAATTATTCGTAACGATGAGGTAATCTCTCCGGTATCACCAGAAGAAAAGCTGGAAGCGGATGACACCTTATTCTTTTCGGGTAACACGCAGTCCATCTATAATTTAATTCATCAGGATAACGGGCTCCGTATTCCTAAGCAGGAAAGCCTGGAGACACAGAATCAATTCAATTTTATTGAGGCAGTTATTCCGGCCAGTTCCGATTTAATCGGCAAGCGGATTAAAGATTCAGATTTCAGAAAGAAGTACAATGCATCCATTGTTGCTATCCATCGAAACGGAAAGCGGGTCTCCGGAAAAGTGGGGGAGATGCAATTGGCAGGTGGTGATTTTCTTTTACTGTTGTCGGGGGATGAAATCAATCCCGCGAAACACGAAAAAGAATTGTTCTATTTCTCGTTACCTAAAAAGATTGAATACAAAAAACCGGCATGGAAATATTGGGTGGGTGCCGGTAGCTTTTTGATATTGTTGGCAGGCATAGTGGGCATTCTTCCACTCTTTACGGCTACTCTAATCATTATTACTGCTTTAATCTTTCTGGGCATTTTGAACATCACAGAGATCAGAAGACAACTTGATTTTGACTTACTCATGGTGCTGGTGTGTTCGCTGGCCATTGGTATTGCCCTGGAGAAATCCGGAACCGCTGCGCTCATTGCCACCGGTCTTATCAAAACCGGCCAATCCATCGGTCCGGTAGCTGTTTTAAGTGCACTGTTTCTGGTTACCATATTTCTGACTGCCCTGGTAACCAATCCGGCAGCGGTATCGATCATGTTCCCAATCGCCATGTCGTTATCGCAACAATTGGAACTTCCGTCCACTCCTTTTTTTGTGGCTATAGCCTTTGCTGCGTCAGGTGATTTTATGACGCCCATCGGCTACCAGACCAACCTGATGGTATACGGACCGGGTGGATATACCTTTAAAGATTTTGTAAAAGTAGGAACACCGCTAACGGTGATTTATTCAGTTATTTGCATTGGATTTATTTCCTGGTACTACCAGTTATAAGTACGAGGTACGAATTACGAGGTACGAATTACGAGTTATGATTTTCGAGTTATGATTTGAGAATAACCAACAACTAACAACTAAAAACGAATGAACCTCTATCCCATACAAACCCAGGTAACCAAACAACAGCGTGAGCAATTGCTGCAACAGCATGCGCGGCTTATCTGGTTTACGGGACTTTCGGGTTCGGGTAAGTCAACGTTGGCGGTTCAGTTGGAAGCCCAACTTCATGCTAAAGGTTTTAAAACTTATTTGTTAGATGGCGATAATATCCGCACAGGGTTGAACAAGGATTTATCGTTTACAGATGAAGGTCGGGTTGAGAATATTCGCAGAATAGGGGAAGTAGCAAGGTTACTGCTGGATGCAGGTATTGTTGTTTTGTCGGCTTTTATTTCACCTTTCAAGGCTGATCGTGAACAGGTAAAAACAATTGTTGGTCCTGAGAATTACCTGGAAGTATTTGTGGATGCCCCGCTTGAGGTATGTGAGCAACGCGATGTAAAAGGCTTATACAAAAAAGCGCGGGCGGGTGAAGTGAAAAATTTTACGGGCATTGATTCTCCTTATGAGTCACCTGAGCACCCGGATATTGTTCTACAAACCCATACGTTATCGGTTGAAGAATCGATCCGGATACTTCAGCAAGGCATACTTCCAAAAATTAGTACTCATCAATCTAAAATCTAAAATCAACAATCTACAAGCGCATGAGTCAGTACTACTTAAGTCATTTGCAGGAACTCGAATCGGAAGCTATATATGTTATCCGCGAAGTGGTGGCACAATTCGAAAAACCGGCCCTGTTATTTTCGGGTGGGAAAGATTCTATTGTGTTGGCGTACTTATCGCGCAAAGCATTTTATCCTGCACGTATTCCTTTTCCGTTGGTGCATATCGACACCGGACACAATTTTCCGGAAACCATGGAGTACCGCGATTGGCTGATCAACGAATTAGGTGTTCAACTGGTAGTGGGGTCTGTTCAGGAAAGTATTGATAAAGGCAGGGTTAAAGAAGAAACGGGTTATAACGCCAGTCGCAATGCCTTGCAGACGGTAACCTTACTCGATACCATCGAAAAACATAAATATGATGCGGCTATGGGCGGGGCACGCAGAGATGAAGAAAAGGCACGAGCTAAAGAGCGCTTCTTTTCTCATCGCGATGAGTTTGGGCAGTGGGATCCCAAAAATCAGCGGCCTGAGTTGTGGAATATTTTCAACGGAAGAAAAAATCAAGGCGAGCATTTCCGGGTATTCCCGATTTCAAACTGGACAGAGATGGATGTGTGGCAATATTTGTATACAGAGAACATTCCAATACCAAAGTTGTACTATGCTCATGAACGCGAAGTGATATCAAGGGATGGTACGTTGCTGTCAACGTCACCCTGGCTTAACATGAAACCGGAGGAAAAGCCAATGATAAAACGTGTGCGTTTTAGAACCTGTGGCGATATGCCGATTACCGGGGCGGTAGAATCGGATGCGGATACGATGGAGAAAATCATTGCTGAAGTAGCGGCTTCTCGCAAAACCGAGCGGGGTACACGGGCTGATGATAGGCGCGGAGAGACGGCCATGGAGGACAGGAAGAAGTCGGGGTATTTTTAGGTACGGGTTTCGGGGTACGGGGTGCGAGTTGCGAGGTTTGGGGTTCGGGTTATGATAATGAGAAAAAATATGAGTAGTTATAGAGATTTGGAGATATACACATGGGGTAAGGAACTGGCTATAAAGATCCACAAAATGACTTTGTCATTGCCTAAGATTGAAGCCTATGAAGAAGGGAGTCAGATCAGAAGATCGTCAAAGGCTATTGTTTCAGCAATAGTTGAAGGATATGGTCGAAGCAGATACAAGGCTGAGTTTATTAAATACCTGACCTATGCGCATGCTGAATGCGATGAGACTATTCTTCATCTGAAATTTCTTCATGAGACTGATTCACTAAAGGATAAAAGTTTGTACGAAGAGCTAAGCTCATCTTACGATCAACTTGGCAGAAAATTAAATAAGTACATTCAATGGGTTGAAGACAACTGGAATGCAAACCCGTAACGCGCAACCCGTAACTCGTAACTCGTAACCCGAACCCGCAACTCAAATGAACCAACTACTACGTTTCACCACCGCAGGCAGCGTTGACGATGGCAAGAGCACATTAATCGGAAGATTACTCTATGACAGTAAATCTATTTTCGAAGATCAACTCGAAGCCGTTACAGCCTCGAGCGCAAAAAAAGGTTTTGATTATGTCGACCTTTCTTTACTGACTGATGGCTTGAAGTCGGAGCGGGAACAGGGCATTACCATTGATGTGGCTTACCGGTACTTTGCTACACCAAAGCGTAAATTCATTATTGCTGATACACCCGGGCATATTCAGTACACCCGAAATATGGTAACGGGTGCCTCAACGGCAAACCTCGCACTTATTCTGATTGATGCACGTAAAGGCTTAATCGAACAGACATTCAGGCATTCGTTCATTGCATCACTGTTAAAAATTCCTCATGTGATTGTATGTGTGAATAAAATGGATCTGGTGAAGTATGACGAGTCGGTGTTTGATAAAATTGTACAAGACTATAAGGCATTTTCTTCCAAGTTGGAGGTTTCAGATATTCAGTTTGTACCCATCAGTGCACTGAATGGTGATAACGTGGTGAACCGTTCGGATAATATGCATTGGTACCAAGGCGCTACGTTACTGCACATGCTGGAATCTGTTCATATTGAAAGCGATTACAACCATATCGACAGCCGGTTTCCGGTACAATATGTTGTTCGCCCTCAAACCAACGAGCATCAGGATTTCAGGGGCTATGCCGGCAGGGTGGCTGGAGGAATTTTCAGGCCAGGCGATGATGTATTGATCCTACCGTCAGGCTTTAGTTCAAAAATCAAAACTATTGAAGTGAATGGTAAGAAATTAAGTGAAGCTTTTGCGCCCATGTCGGTGATTATTACCCTTGAAGATGAAATTGATATCAGTAGAGGAGATATTATCTCCAAACCGAATAACCAACCTGAAGTAGCACAGGACATTGATGTAATGTTGTGTTGGATGAACCAACGTTCGGTAAACCTGAATTCAAAATTTTATGTTCGTCATACCACGCATGAAACCCGTGGAGTCCTAAAGGAAATTCAATACAAACTGGATATAAACTCATTGCAACGCGTTGAGGGTGTGGAACAGTTGGTGATGAACGACATTGCGCGGGTAAAACTCCGCACGGCAAAACCCTTGTCATTTGATAGCTACCGCAAGAACCGAATTACCGGAAGTTTAATTTTGGTGGATGAAGGAACAAATGAAACGGTGGCTGCGGGGATGATTGTGTGAGGGCTGGTAAATTCACCACAAAGGCGCTGAGGCGCAAAGAAATCTATGGAAAGAGAACAATATAACAGTATATCGAAGGAGATTTTAGATAGTGCAATTGCGGTGCATAAAGAAATGGGACCGGGCTTACTGGAGGCTGTGTACCAGCATTGTCTGGTGAAGGAATTACGAATACGAGATATCAAAGTGGATACAATGGTTCCTATTCCGCTTATTTATAAGGGTCATTTATTGAATAAAGATTACGTCATTGATATTCTTGTTGAAGATGAAATAATTATCGAGCTAAAATCTGTTGAAGGTATTTTGCCTGTGCATGAAGCTCAGATTATCAGTTACCTGAAGCTTGCCAATAGGCGCCTAGGTTTTCTAATAAATTTCAATGTACCGTTATTGAAGAATGGTTTTAAACGATTTGTAAATAATTTCTGACTCCTCAGCGCCTCTGCGCCTTTGCGGTAAAATATTTAAAATGCCTTTCTAAACATGAACTATTCTGAATTAAATCAAATCGCCATCAAAGCTGCAGAACTTGCTTGTAAGGAAATTTTGGAAGTGTATCACTCTAACGATTTTCAAGCCGAATCGAAAGATGATAAATCACCATTAACCCTTGCCGATATGCGCGCACACACCTCCATTGTTTCTGTACTCAAGGAAACGGGTTTGCCCATTCTTAGTGAAGAGGGAAAAAAGATTCCTTATGAAGAACGTAAGCAATGGGAATACTTTTGGATGGTCGATCCGCTTGACGGCACCAAGGAATTTTTAAAGCGCAATGGCGAGTTCACAGTAAACATCGCATTGATCTATAATCAAAAACCAATTCTTGGTGTAGTTGCTGTTCCGGTAAGTGGCGATGTGTTTTACGCTGCAGAAGAAAAAGCTTTCCTGAAACGAAATGGACAAACCATTGTATTACCAAAGCGTTCTCCTGCTTCATTAACCCAAAGCGGTTTGCGTGTGGTGGCTTCCCGTTCACACATGAGTCCGGAGACGCAAGACTTTATCGATGTATTAAAAGATCCTTCGTTGGTTTCGCAGGGAAGTAGTTTAAAATTTATGTTGTTGGCTGAAAGTAAAGCTGATGTTTACCCACGTTTTGCTCCCACGATGGAATGGGATACCGCTGCTGCGCATGCCATTGTTAATGCAGTAGGAATTTCGGTGAAACAGAAGGATAGGGATAAGGAGTTGATGTATAACAAGGAGGATTTGTTGAATCCTCATTTTATTGCATTGGTTGAATAGGGATATAGTTGACTGTCAATTATTTTAGTTTTCTGAGGGGTCATTAAGCAAATGCAACAATCCAAAGTAATTTCACTATTGACTTTTCGTTATCTTTGAAAGCTTTTACATTATGGCTATCATTTCAGACATACGTCAATTGGATTTTTCGCGTAGCTATACCTATGCCGATTACCTCACGTGGCAATTTCGTGAGCGAGTTGAATTGATTATGGGTAAGATTTTCAAAATGTCTCCTGCGCCTTCGAGTCAACACCAACATATTGTTTCTGTCTTAACGGCAGCATTTTTTCAGTTTTTGAAGGGAACACCATACACTGTTTTTCCAGCGCCCTTTGATGTTGTATTACCAATTGGTAGTAATGAAGATACTGTTGTGCAACCGGATTTAACTGTAGTTTGTGATCGTTCCAAAATTACTACTCAGGGTTGTATTGGTTCTCCCGATTTAGTCGTGGAAGTTGTTTCCAAATCCTCTGTAAGACACGACCTTCATGAAAAATTTCAGGTATATGAGCAAGCGGGTGTTCGGGAGTATTGGATCATTCATCCAACAGATAAATCATTAATCATATTTGTACTTAATCAAGCTGGAAAGTACGAACCATCTAAGCCGCTCACGCGTGGAGATATTGCTTTTAGCGCTACCTTACAAGGTTTTCAACTAGACCTTAACGAGTTGTTTACAGATGTTGTAGCAGAACCCGAAGTTGATTATGAATCAGCAGTAAATAGAATCTAAATAAGATTTAAAAATTCCTTAGGAGTCAGGACCTTCAGATCACTGCTTTGATATTTTTTATAGTCCTTGATATTTCTACTAATAAAATGATCAGCTCCTGAATGTTTTGCAGTGAAATACTGCAGTGCTTCTTCCTTATCCTTAAATGACGATTGCAGTGCCTCCAAAGCAATTTGCTTTTTTCCATGAATCAGGTTACACGCTTCAATGAAATCAATTAGCCTCGCGTTTCCACGATTTAATTTATAGATGTCAAATGTAAGATAAAACAGATTGGCCAACGAACTCTCAGAGATCACTAACTGAATTTTTCCAAGTGCTGCCAATTCCAATAACTTGACTGAATCTGAAAAATGCGGCTCCCGTTTTGAGATAATATCAAATGCAACATCGGTATCCAGAAAAACTTCAGGAATATTTGCGGGCAACATAATTTCGGATTAATTCCTTATCACTTAAAGTTTCTACTGGTTTGACGCCTTCTAAGGTTTCCAGTAAACGTTGGGCTGCGTGCTGTGCCTCCGTTTTAATGACCGGGTTCTCGGATTGCTCAAATAATTCCTCGAAAATTTGTGATATAGATTTACCTGAGCGCCTGGCATATCTTTTCGCCCGATCAATAACGCGCTTTTGTACAGTTAAGGTAAGCTTTGTTTTCATAAATACACGTGTATTTAGTAAATATACGTGTAATCAAGTTTGTGGAACAATTAAATTTCTAGAAAAGGTCGTTTTAACAAGCATTCTGTTAAAATTCCCATATTTTAGCGCTTACAATTTTAATTATGACTGCTAAAAAACGTGTCCTCATTACCGGTGGAGCCGGGTTTCTGGGTTCTCATTTATGTGATAGATTCATCAAAGAAGGCTTTCATGTGATTGCCATGGATAACCTGATCACGGGTGACCTGCGTAACATTGAACACTTGTTCAAACATCCCGATTTTGAGTTTTATCATCACGATGTATCCACCTTTGTACATGTGCCCGGTGAACTTCATTATATCTTACACTTTGCCTCACCGGCCAGCCCGATTGATTACCTTAAAATTCCTATCCAAACGTTAAAGGTTGGTTCCCTTGGTATTCATAACCTGCTGGGATTGGCTCGCGTTAAAAAATCAAGAATACTGATTGCTTCTACTTCTGAAGTGTATGGTGATCCGTTGGTTCATCCACAGCCGGAAGATTATTATGGCAACGTAAATCCTGTTGGCCCACGGGGTGTATATGACGAAGCCAAACGTTTTCAGGAAGCGATGACGATGGCGTACCACACCTATCATAATCTGGACACCCGAATTGTGCGCATATTCAATACCTACGGTCCGCGTATGCGCCTGAATGACGGGCGAGTGTTGCCTGCTTTTATCGGTCAGGCGTTGCGCGGTGAAGACTTAACCGTATTTGGCGATGGTTCACAAACCCGTTCGTTCTGTTATGTAGATGATGAAGTCGATGGTATTTACCGGTTATTGATGTCGGATTACCACTTGCCCATGAATATCGGCAACCCCGATGAGATCACGATAATGGAATTTGCCCAGGAGATAATCAAGTTAACAGGCACCAGTCAGAAAATCATTACCCAGCCGCTTCCTAAAGACGACCCGAAACAACGCCAGCCCGACATCACCAAGGCTAAAGCCATTTTGGGGTGGGAGCCGAAGGTATCGCGTGCCGAAGGACTCAAGATAACCTATGAATACTTCAAATCCCTGCCCCGTGAAATTCTTTTTGAGCGGGACTATAAGAATTTTGAGAAGTACATCCGGTAGCAGATTTGCAATTGACTAAATCTTATATTTGCGCCTTATTATTAAACTGTGAACCCTATTAAATTTGCTGTAGTCGGATTTGGTCATATCGGGAAGCGACATGCGACAATCATTCATGATTTTCCTGGAGCCGTGCTTGTGGCCATTGTTGATACGGATTCAAAACAAAAAGAGCACACACTCTATCCAAAGGGAATTCCATTCTTTGACACCATTCAAGACTTCTTTAATGCCAATATTCCAGTTGATGTAGTGTGTGTTTGTACACCCAACGGGCTTCATGTTGAACATGCCCTGTTGGCTTTGGAGTATAAATGCCATGTGGTTATAGAAAAGCCGATGGGGCTATCCCGTGCATCGTGTGAACGTGTGGTGGAAAAATCACTACAAGTTGCCCGCCATGTGTTTGTAGTAAAACAAAACCGGTACAGTCCGCCCAGCAAGTGGCTGAAACAAATTGTTTCGGATGGTACGATAGGTGAGGTGTTGATGGTGCAGGTAAACTGTTACTGGAACCGGGATAACCGTTATTATAAAAAGGGCTCATGGAAAGGTACACTGGCGCTTGATGGAGGAACATTGTTCACCCAGTTTAGTCACTTTATCGACATCATGTTTTGGGTGTTTGGTGATGTGAAGAACATCCACGCGTCATTGAAAGATTTCAATCACCAGGATTCAACCGAGTTTGAAGATTCCGGTATTGTTAACTTCGAATTTGTAAACGGAGGATTGGGTTGCATTAACTTTTCTACTTCGGTTTGGGATACGAACATGGAGAGTTCCATTGCGGTTGTGGGCACAAAGGGATCGGTAAAGGTTGGGGGTCAGTATATGAATGAAATTGAATATTGTCATATACAGGATTATGTGATGCCTGAACTACCGGAAACGAACCCGCCAAATGATTACGGCCCGTTTAAGGGAAGTGCAGCCAACCATCATTATGTTTTCGAGAATGTAATCAACACCCTGAAGGGAAATGACACCATCACGGCCAATGCCCTGGAAGGCATGAAAGTGGTGGATATTATAGAGCGTATTTATCAGTTCCGCAAATAACATGAGCGATTCATATTTCGTGCATCCCAGTTCAATAGTTGACGAAGGATGTGAAATCGGAAAGGGAACCAAAATCTGGCACTTCTCCCACATCATGCCCAATTGCCGCATTGGTGAAAATTGTAACCTCGGCCAAAACGTAGTCGTGTCGCCTGATGTCGTGTTGGGGAGCAATGTTAAAGTGCAGAATAATGTTTCCATCTACACCGGAGTGATCTGTGAGGATGATGTCTTTCTCGGACCCTCTATGGTGTTCACCAATGTGATCAATCCGCGAAGCGCGGTCAATCGTAAATCAGAATATAAAAAAACCTTCGTCAGAAAGGGGGCGTCAATAGGCGCAAACGCTACGATCATTTGCGGTATTGAAATCGGAACATTTGCGTTTATTGCAGCAGGTGCTGTAGTTACCAAAGATGTACCTGCGTATGCCCTTGTGGTTGGCAACCCTGCGCGACAAAAAGGGTGGATGAGTGAATACGGACAAAAACTGGAGTTTGATACATCGGGTTTAGCCATTTGCCCGGAGAGTAAGGAAAAGTATCAACTGAAAAATGGTGTGGTGAGTAAAGTAAGTCATGGATAAGATTCACATGGTAGACTTGCTGGGGCAGTACCGGCATATCGAAGAAGAAGTAAATGATGCCATCCGGCAGGTAATTGAAAGTACGGCTTTCATCAACGGACCAGCGGTTAAATCTTTTGAGCAGGAATTGGCAAAATATCTGGGCGCAACCCACGTAATTGGTTGTGCCAACGGAACAGACGCTCTCCAGGTGGCCTTGATGGCACTCGACTTACCGCCAGATGCCGAGATTATTGTGCCTTCATTTAACTATGTGGCTGCCGCAGAAGTGGTGGCCTTGCTGAAATACAAACTGGTTTTTTGCGATGTGGATGAACGCTTGTTTACACTTGATGTTGAAGATGTAAAGCGAAAGATCACCTCCAAAACCAGGGTAGTCATTGCCGTTCATTTATTTGGGCAGGCAGCGCCCATGGAGGAATTGATGGCATTGGCGGCTGAACATAACCTGGTTATTATTGAAGATAATGCACAGGCCATTGGTGCAGATTATATTTTCAACGATGGTTCGCGAAAGAAACTAGGCACCATCGGGCACATCGGTACAACCTCGTTTTTTCCCAGCAAGAACCTGGGCTGCTATGGTGATGGCGGGGCAATTACTACCAACGATGCTGACCTTGCATCTGTCATGCGAAGTATTGCCGGTCATGGACAATCAAAAAAATATTTTTACGAACGCGTGGGAGTAAACTCCCGGCTCGATACCCTTCAGGCTGCCATCCTTCGGGTTAAGTTAACGCACCTCGATGCTTATATTGAAAGGAGGCAACAGGCTGCAAAATTCTACACCGAAAAATTATCGGTACTATCGTGGTTGAAAACTCCTCATCACGCCCCCTACAGCACGCATGTGTATCATCAATACACCATTCAGGTTTTGGCCAAAGAGCGTGACGAAGTGAGTGCACAATTAAAAGCAGCCGGAATTCCTTCCATGATCTATTACCCGGTGGCCCTTCACCAAACCCCAGCTTATCAGCCCTTGCAAACCAGTAGGCTGCCGGTTTCTGAAAAACTTTCAACCTGTGTGCTTTCCTTGCCGATGCATACAGAACTTACTGCTGATCAGGTTCAATTCATCAGTGATACGTTACGCGCGCTGTAAGTAATGGACGTATGCATGAAGAGAAAAAATGGTTTGTATTTTATACCAAAAGCCGGCAGGAGAAGAAAGTCCGCGATTTTCTGAAGCAGAAAGGGTTTGATGTTTTTCTCCCATTGCAAAGGGTAGTAAGACAATGGAGTGACCGGAAGAAAAAAGTGGAAGTGCCCCTTTTTAATTCGTACCTCTTTATCAGAACAACCGAATACCGGATTCCAGAAGTATTACAAGAGCCCGGTATTGCCTGGACAATTCGTCATGACGGTAAACCTGCTCAACTTCATGACAAAGAATACCGAGCTATACAGCGCTTTCTGGAAACAGGCTTAACCATAGAAGTTCTACCGGCTGCAGCAGTTGAAGAAGGAGATTGGGTGACGGTTGCTGATGGTCCGCTTAAGGGTGCCAGTGGCAAGGTGGCGGCCAAAAATCCAGGTAAGTTCATACTTTTTTTGGACGGCATTGGGCAGGCTATGCGGGTAGAAATCGATCCGAGGTTGCTCATAAGGATCAAATAACGAGTAAAGATTTTACTCATAATAGACTCTTTTGTTATATTTAACCCGTGCTGGACACCCTCATAACCTCTAAAACAAGGCTGAAAATGCTGCTCAAGTTCTTCTCGAACAGTCATTCCAGTGCCTATTTGCGGGAAATGGCTAAGGAATTTGGAGAATCAACCAACTCTATACGCCACGAGCTCAATAACTTATCACAAGCCGGCTATCTCATCGCACGAGAAGAAGGCCGTTCGGTTTACTACCGCGCCAATACCAATCATCCCCTTTTTCCGGAAATCAAAAATCTGGTACACAAATACCTGGGCATTGACAAGATACTTGATAATATCATCCACAAAGTGCTTACCCGACTGGGTACACTAAACCTTGCCTTTATTACCGGTGACTATGCCCAAGGAAGGGATACAGGGATCGTAGACCTGGTATTGGTGGGAGATATTGATCAGTCCTATTTGCAGGAGTGTGTACGAAAAGCAGAGAAACTTATCAACCGGAAAGTACGCACCCTTGTGCTTACCGAAACTGAGTTTGAGAGGAACAGAAAAAACTTAAATCCTGACCAGGCATTGTTGCTTTGGCAGGCAGAATAAGTATCCGACACAGTCGGATTAAGTAGACCTAGTGTACCTACTCTTCCTGTATGGGACTGAGGAGGCGAAGCTCTAAGAAATTGGGTAGAAAGCATGGTTTTTAGTAGGTTTGCCGCTTCGTTTAATTCTGCTATGACTTGTAAAAATGCTTTTTGGTTTTTGATACTTCTTGTACTGGGTACTTCCTGTGTTACCAACAAGAAATTTGTATTGTTACAAAAGGATGATCTGCACAGTAAGGAGCTTCCAAAGGACAGTTTAGTGAGAACCTACCAACCGGTGAGTTTTGAATATAAGTTACAACCGGAGGATATTGTATACGTTAACTTTGAAAGCCTTACACCGGACGACTACGACTTTTTGAATCAGAACCCTATGATGCAGGGTGCTAATATGAATCTTCAGGCTGGTAATGCATTACTTATAGGCGAGTTGTTGGATAACAAGGGAGAAATCCCATTTCCTTTTTTGGGCAAAGTAAAGCTTGGCGGATTATCAGTGTTTGAAGCCCAGGATAAATTACAGGCTATTGCTGAGCAGTATCTGGATAAGCCGGTAGTGAAAGTTCGGTTGATTAATTTTCGTTTTACTGTTCTCGGAGAAGTAAATAAAGAAGGCACTGTCAACGTTAACAATAATCGCGTCACCATGTTGGAGGCGCTAGGCTTGGCCGGTGGTATGACGGATCTCGCTGATCGTGCAAATATCAAATTAATACGACAAATCAATGGTAAAACTGAAATACAGTATCTGAATCTATTGGATGAGAATTTTATTAATTCTCCTTATTACTATGTATATCAAAATGATGTTTTAATGGTGTCCTCGCTGAAACAAAGGCCTTACCGCAAGTATTTTGGTCAAAACCTTTCCCTGGTTTTGTCTTCGCTTTCTTTGTTATTGTTAACGATTTCCCTGATTAATTCGACTAATTAAATGGCGGATTCACTTTTTGAACAGGAAGCACAGCAAACCCCACAAGGATTTGCTCTTGATTTTAAGCGTGTACTTTCCAGGGCCATACGTTTCTGGTATGTAGTGGTTATTTCTTTAACGGCTGCTTTTGTGGTAGCATTTTATAAGAACCGCTATACACCTAAACAATATACTGTCTCTGCCTCCATATTGATCAAGGAAATGCAGGAAACAGAGGGTGCTGAAATTTTGTATAAAAATTCACTAGTCGATCCCTACCGCAACTACCTAAATGAACCTTATATAATCCGGTCTTATCCGCTGATTGAAAGCGTAGTGAGGGATTTGAATTTTCATATCTCCTTTTTGCAAGAGGGATACATTGTAACCAGTGAATCCTATAGCAATATGCCGGTGAAGGCTATTTGGTGTAATCCGCTGGATGTAAAAACCGGAAAATTTATTTTCACTTTACTGGACGAGAACCGGTATACGCTCAGTAAGTTCACAGATGAGGATCGCGAATCTGATTCTCCGGTATTCACATTAGGCGACTCTATTATTTATCTGGACTATGCATTATGCGTAAGGCGTATCCCTGAACGAAAAATAAATGGACAAATTGGTGTGCCGTTTATTCTGGAGATAAGAAACCCCACTCAGGTAGCGGGTTCATATATTTCACGGTTGCAAGTTGATTGGGCTGAAGTAGGAGCCGGAATTATTAACCTGAGTTTGACGGGAACCAATCCGGAAAAGGAAATTGATTTTTTAAATGCGCTGATCGGACGCTATAGTGAAAATGATTTGGAAAAGAAAAACGAGACAGCTGCCCGCACGGTTGAATTTATAACAGACCAGCTTAAGGGCATTAAAGATTCCTTGCGGATTGTGGAGTTTCAACTGGAGCGTTTTGGAAACAGCAGCCGGATTAAAGATATGAGTGCGGATGCTCAGCGTCTGTACATGAAGCTTGAGGCTTTTGAAGTTCAGCGCGCTGAATTGTTGATTCGACAAAATTATTATCAATATCTGGATAAGTATTTGGTTCAAGGTATTGACCGTATTGATCAGGTTATTTTGCCTTCCTCCATGGGTATTACTGATCCTATACTCTCTTCTTTGTTAGGCAAAATGATCGACCTTCAACTGGAGATCAAAATGTTTGTTGGACAGGAAAAGGTTACCAACCCTCTTGTGCTTTCCAAACTTGACCGAATTAAAGATATCCGAAAGGATATAGAAGAAGCTGTTCGGACACTGAAATCAACGGATAAGATAAAAATGGATTTTCTTAACCGCCAGTTAAGCGAAACAGAAAAGCAATTAGGTGGTTTGCCGGCTTCCGAACGCCAACTTATTGCTGTACAGCGTAATTACTCATTGCTGGAGAATTTATATGTGTACCTGATGCAAAAGTTGTCGGAGGCAAGCATATCCAAGGCGGCCAATACTTCCGATATTGTTCCGGTTAATCCTCCTATGAGTGGCGGAGCTATTTCCCCTAAGCCATCGCAAAATTACTCCATGGCAGCCATAATCGGGCTAACCATTCCGCTAATGCTATTCATTTTGTTTGAATTGCTAAATAACAAAATTCAGTCCAAGGAAGATATTGAAAAGATGAGTAACATTCCTTTTATTGGAGGCGTTGGTCATAATACTTCTGGTAATAATCTTACTGTACGCGAACGTCCGAAATCCGGAGTGGCTGAATCTTTCCGGGCGTTACGATCAAACCTAAATTATTTTACAGGCAATAAAAGTAAGCAGGTATTTATGGTGAGCAGTTCCATCAGCGGTGAGGGAAAAACATTTACCACGATAAACCTTTCTACGGTGTTTGCGCTTTCCGGACGGAAGACCTTGATTGTAGGTGCTGATATGCGCAGGCCTAAAATCTTTGAAGACTTTAAGTGCAGCAACAGCACAGGATTAAGTACCTACCTTTCGGGAATTTCTAATTTTAAGGAGATTGTTCAGGCTACAGAAATTGAAAATCTGTTCTTGGTAAGCGGAGGGCCGGTTCCACCCAATCCATCGGAATTATTGCTGACTGAGCGTATGGAGTCCTTCGTTAAAACCGCTCTGGAAGAATTTGAATATGTTATTATTGATACGCCACCACTGGCCCTTGTTACGGACGCGTTTGTGATTTCAAAATTTGTAAACCACACTGTTTTCGTGTTGAGGCAGAATTATTCTCCAAAGGAATTTGTGCGCAGTATTGATGAATACTACCGTTCCGGTAAGCTGAAAAATATGAGCCTTATGCTCAACGATATTTATAAATCGGGTTTGGGTTATGGGTATGGTCAGGGCTATGCCTATCAATACGGTTATGGCTATGGGTATGGTTATGGCTCACGAAAAAGACGTGGTGGACAAGGGTATTACGAAGATTAATGAGATAACATGAGTGAATTAAAAAATTCCAAAGTACTTGTAATTGGGGGCGCGGGATTCATTGGCGGATTTGTTGTGGCGGAACTCCTGAAAGAAGATGTAGCCGAGGTTATCATCTATGATAATTTCGCGAGAGGTAAGATGGAAAATATCCAGGCCTCCTTAAAGGACAAGCGATGCCGTGTATTCCCATACGGTGGTGATGTCCGTGAAGTTGATATTTTAGATAAAGCATTCGAGGGTGTTGACTACGTGTTTCATCTGGCCGCCATGTGGCTTTTGCATTGTAAAGACTTTCCGCGAACGGCATTTGACGTAAACATTGCAGGTACGTTTAATGTGTTGGAAGCATGTGTGAAACACAACGTGAAAAAGCTGATCTACTCGTCTTCAGCTTCAGTCTACGGAGATGCAGTAGAACTACCGATGACGGAAGATCATCCGTTTAACAACAAGAATTTTTATGGGTCAACCAAGATCGCAGGAGAGGCTATGTGTACTGCCTTTCATGATCGTTATGGTTTATCTGTGATTGGTTTGCGTTATATGAATGTGTATGGACCAGGTCAGGATCAGCACGCAGCATATACCGGTGTTGTACCAATTATGTTGAATAAAATTGCTGCGAATGAAGTACCCATTATAAATGGTGATGGAAGACAGGCGTATGATTTTATTTATGTGGAAGATGTTGCACGCACCAATATATGCGCTTTGAAATCCAAAAGATCTTTCGGATTTTATAATTCAGGTACCGGTGTTCAAACTTCGATTAAAATGCTCTGTGAAACAATTCTTGAGTTGAAGGAATCTTCACTTCAGGTTCAATACCAACCATATTCATCCGATGATGCAAGACAGCTTGTGCAAAACAGGATTGGTTCCATTAAAAAGGCACAGGAAGAAATAGGTTTTCTTTATAAATACTCCCTCCGTGAAGGACTACAAAAACTTATAGACTGGCGATTGGCTACCGGGGTTGACAAGATGAAGCCAGTGAATATATGATCGTTCGAAACATACCCATATCGTTGCCGGTAACCGGTGAGGAAGAATGGCTGGCCGTCCGTGAGCCCCTGATGAGTGGTTGGTTAACTTCCGGGCCAAAAGTAAGGGAGTTTGAACAACTATTTGCCGAACGTCATCACGTCAAGCATGCGATAGCGGTAACCAGTGCTACTACTGCCCTCCACCTGGCGCTTGTTGCGTTGGATGTAAAACCAGGGGATGAAGTGATCGTGCCTGCGTTCACATGGGTGTCTACGGCAAATGTTGTCCTTTATTGCGGTGCTACGGTAGTGTTTGTTGATATTGATCCAGCTACTTTCAATATCAGCATCGATGACTTGAAGAAGAAAATATCGAATAGGACAAAAGCCATTATCCCTGTTCATCTCTTTGGTTTATGTGCCGATATGGATCGTATAAAGGAGACGGCCCACGGCATTCCGTTAATTGAGGATGCAGCATGTGCAGCCGGTGCAGCCTATAAAGGCAAGCCAGCAGGATCGTTGGGGGATATAGGTTGTTTTTCCTTTCATCCGCGTAAATCGGTCACCACCGGTGAGGGCGGTATGGTAACAACAAATAATGATCAACTGGCAGAAAAAATATCTATGTTACGCAATCATGGTGCTTCGGTCTCCGAAGAGCAACGGCATCATGGACCTCGGCCTTATATACTTCCTGATTTTAACCTGATGGGTTTTAACTACAGGATGACGGATCTTCAGGGTGCTGTGGGTGTTGTGCAACTTAAAAAAATAGATCAGTTTATTGACGAGAGAAGTACATGGGCTTCATTCTATTCTCATCAATTGAAAGACATAGAATGGCTAAAGACACCGGAATTCTCAACCGATTTTAAGCATGGTTGGCAATCCTATGTTACCCTGATAGATGAGACTAAATCTCCTTTTTCAAGAAATATGATCATGGAGAAACTTCAGGCAAGAGGCATTTCTACAAGACCCGGAACACATGCCGTACATATGCTAAATTTTTATCAACAGAAGTTTGGCCTTAGCCCGGATGATTTTCCTGGTGCTAAAACGGCAAATAATTGTTCCATGGCAATACCACTCCACAATCGAATGGTAACTGATGATTATCATTTCGTAGTAGAGGTATTAAAAAGTTTTTAGAAGCCATTGCAAAAATAGAAAGTACGTCATTGCGAAGGCGCCTACCTGCCGGACAGGCAGGGAACGACTTAAAGTTATTCCACTTTCAGTAACAAAAATTGAGATTGCTTCTCCGCTTGTAGCTGATCGCAATGACGCCCATATTTTTTAAGAATGACGTATAGAATCAATAAAATATGTGCGGTATTGTAGGGGTGTTTAATTTGAATGGAGAACCCTTTTCAGATAGGCATTTGAAACGCATGGCTGCGACCCTGGCGCATAGGGGTCCGGATGGAGAAGGATTCTTTACGGATGAAAATATAGCCCTTGCTCACAAACGTTTATCTATTCTTGATACCTCTGATCGTGGAGCTCAACCAATGAGCTCAAAAAATGGCGATTGGGTTATTGTGTTTAACGGATGCATCTACAATTTTCAGGTATTGCGGGAAGAACTGAGGAATAAAGGACATCAATTTGTTTCATCTTCTGACACCGAAGTGATTGCAGAAGGCCTCGCTGCGTATGGCCCATCCTTCTTCCAACGGCTCGATGGGATGTTTGCTATCGGTGCGTGGAATAAAACAGAAAAAAGTCTTTATTTAAGCCGCGACAGGTTTGGTATAAAGCCTTTGTACTATTGGTTCAACGGAACGTCAATAACCTTTGCTTCTGAAATCAAAGCTATTCGTGAGCATCCGGAGTTTCGCGTAAGGCTGAATTTGGGTGCCTTAAATGAATATTTCACCTTTCAAAATATTTTTACGTACCGCACCTTATTTGAAGGTGTAAATATGTTGCCTCCCGCCAATACTGTAAGAGTAAATGCATCCTCCACTTTTGTTCAGCATCACTCCTGGTGGGATTATGACTTTACCGAGCCTGATGATACCATGACGTTTGAAGATGCGAGGGCAGAGACAAAAAGGCTGTTTGAAAATGCCGTTAAACGACAAATGGTTTCTGATGTGCCCGTTGGCTCTTATTTATCCGGTGGCATGGATTCAGGTTCAATTACCGCGGTGGCGTCATCACATCTGAACAGAATTACCACGTTTACATGTGGCTTTGACATGAGCGCGGTTACCGGGGTTGAGGCCAACTTTGACGAACGAAGGGATGCTGAATTGATGGCTAACTATTTTCAAACCGAGCACTACGAGCAGGTCATTAATGCCGGAGATTTACGATGGTCCTTGCCCCGTGTGGTTAACCATCTGGAAGATCTGCGGGTAGGTATGTCCTACCCAAACTATTACATTTCGCGGCTTGCTTCGAAATTTGTGAAGGTATGTTTGCAGGGAACGGGGGGGGATGAATTATTTGGTGGCTATCCATGGCGGTATTATCGGATTCATAAATCCATTAGCCAGAAAGATTTTTTCAATCTTTATTATAACTTCTGGCAACGTTTAGTTCCCGATCAGGACAGACCACAGTTGTTCACCGCATCAGTAGCCTCCCAAATTGAAACGCAAGAACCCCGTGAAATTTTTGAGCGTGTGTTCACCTTCAATCCCAAACTCCGGTATACTACGCCAGAACAACATATCAATAACTCTTTGTATTTTGAGATTAAGACTTTTCTGCCGGGGTTATTGCTTGTTGGGGACAAGCTTTCTATGGCCAGTGGCCTGGAGGAAAGATTCCCCTTTTTGGATAATGAACTTGTTGCCTTTGCCCAGAAAATCCCCGTTCGCCATAAGTTGGGCAACCTGGAACAGATGAAGCGTATTGATGAGAATGATTTCAGGGATAAAAGAAAACTCTATCAGGAATTTCATGATGGTAAAAACGTATTACGGAAGGCCATGATGGATTTTATACCGGAAAGAATCATTAACCGTAAAAAGCAGGGCTTTTCAGCGCCCGATGAAAGCTGGTACCGTGGTGAAAATGCAGATTATGTACGCGAATTGCTCCTGAATAGTAAAACCGTTAGTTCGGAGTTTATCAATCAGGACTATATAAAGAGGATTGTAGATGAACATGTAAACCAACACATCAATCACCGGTTGTTAATTTGGTCGTTTATGAATTTTGAATGGTGGTGCAGGATATTTCTGAACAGGGAGAAAGTTGAAAAGTAGTAATGGGTTTAGCTAAGGTGTTAAGGCGATTTTTACGGTTTCGGAGAAATTCGATCAAATCGAAATTTAATCGGGTATTGCCGTTGGGTGATTACTTTTCTGATCGCTGGGAAAAAGCAAGATACCTTGGTTTTGGTAAAGGTTCTAGTATATATGACTCCAGTTTAGTGTTGGGTAATGTATTGGTTGGTGAGAAGACATGGATTGGCCCGTTTACTTTGCTTGACGGAAGTGGAGGTTTAAAAATTGGAAGCAACTGCTCAATTTCATCCGGTGTTCAGATTTACTCACACGACTCGGTTAAATGGGCTGTTTCGGGGGGGCAAGAACAATACGAGTATGCTCAGACAGAAATTGGGGATAACTGCTACATTGGCCCAAATGTGATTATTTCAAAAGGTGTTAAGCTGGGAAATCAATGCATTGTGGGTGCCAACAGTTTTGTCAATGCATCTTTCCCTGCAGGAAGTAAAATAGCGGGAAACCCCGCTAAATTAGTTTAGAAG
This sequence comes from Flammeovirgaceae bacterium UBA2366, assembly GCA_002344065.1. GTDB lineage: Bacteria > Bacteroidota > Bacteroidia > Cytophagales > Cyclobacteriaceae > UBA2336. The sequence goes on along the minus strand of DDTK01000012.1, from coordinate 298,934 downwards.
AAATGGTATTAGAGCAGGATATCACCAAAACCAAGTTTCAAATCTGTTCGCGATGCATCTATGATGAACGCGTTGCCAGCATTAGCTTTGACGAAAATGGCGTTTGTAATTATTGTCGGCAGATAGATGAATTAAAAGTGATGTATGGTACCGGTCAAGCGATGGGAGAAGAGAAACTTCGACAGATTATTGACAGAATTAAAAAGGAGGGAATCGGTAAACCGTACGATTGTATAGTAGGTGTAAGCGGTGGAACGGATTCATCATACATGCTATACTTAACAATAAAATGGGGATTGCGGCCATTGGCTGTTCACTACGACAATACGTGGAACTCAGCCATCGCTACAGAAAACATTCGCAAAGTTCTTGGAAAGCTTAAAGTTGATTTATATACGCATGTAGTAGACAACAAAGAAGCTGATGACATCTTCCGGTCATTTTTCTATGCGGGTGTCGCAGAGATTGAAGCAGCTACGGACCTGGCACTTGCTGAAACCATGTACCGGGCAGCGGCAAAGTATAATATTAAGTATGTTTTTGAGGGTCATTCATTTGTTACAGAAGGTATTTCTCCGGTAGGTAGAAACTATTTTGATGGCAAATACATTTCGTCTATCCATAAAATGTTTGGTAAAAGACCCATGAAGACCTATCCCTTAATGACATTCTGGAGATTTTTGTACTCCACCCTGTTGTTACGGATTCGAAAAATCAGGCCGTATTGGTACATTGACTATAACAAGGAAGACGCGCGCGCCTTTTTGGAAAAGGAATTTGGATGGCAGTACTATGGGGGGCACCACCTTGAAAATCGTATGACGGCATTTTTTCATAGTTATTATATGCCTAAAAAGTTCAATACTGATTTTCGAAATAATACACTTTCAGCTATGGTTCGAAATGGAATTTTGTCCCGGGCGGAGGCCTGGGCAGCCTACAATACAGAACCGCTTCTGGAGCCTGAACTCTTAGCCTACTTTAAAAAACGATTGGCACTCAGCGATGAGGAATTTGACAAGATTATGGCCATGCCCCCCAAATCATGGACAGAGTTTCCGACTTATAAAAAACGCTTTGAATTGCTCAGGCCCCTGTTTGCAGTTCTTGCAAAAGCCAACCTGGTACCCATGAGTTTTTATCTGAAATATTGCTTTCCGGTTAAGACTAGCTCATGATTACCATTGTTGACTACGGCATGGGCAACCTTGGTTCGGTTAAAAATATGTTTAAACGAATTGGAGCTCAGGTAGAAATTTCTTCAGATGCGGATGTTATTCATAAAGCTTCTAAAATTCTCCTGCCTGGCGTAGGGGCGTTTGATACCGCCATGCAAAAAATTAGCGCTACCGGATTGAGGGAAGTGCTGGATTATAAGGCACTGCAACAGCGGGTGCCTGTACTCGGTATTTGCCTGGGCATGCAACTGCTTACGGAAGGGAGTGATGAAGGAACGCTACCGGGGCTTTGTTGGATAAAAGGACACACACATGCATTCAGCTTTCCGAAGGAACAAAATTTAAAGGTTCCTCATATGGGCTGGAACAGGGTTGCTATTCAACGCCCGGCAAAATTGGTTGAGAACCTGGGGGTAGAACCCCGATTTTATTTTGTTCATTCCTATTATGTGAAATGCAGCAATCCAGAGAACGTTATCTTGAAAACTATATATGGTGTTGAATTTGACTCTGCATTGCAGTTTGAAAATATTTATGGGGCACAATTCCACCCGGAAAAGAGTCATAAATTTGGAATGAGACTACTGGAAAATTTCGCGAAACTTTAGCATGCTTCGTACCCGCGTTATTCCTTGTCTTCAGCTGGTTAACCAATCCCTTGTTAAGACTATTAAGTTTGGTAATTATACATATATCGGTGATCCTATTAATACCGTTAGAATTTTTAATGAATTAGAGGTAGACGAACTTTGCTTCCTGGATATTCGTGCAACGGTCGAAAACCGGCCACCCAATATTGAAATACTTCATGAGATAGCAGACGAATGTTTTATGCCGCTGGCTTACGGAGGCGGTATTCGTCATGCAGATCAGGCAAAAGAGATACTGGCGATCGGGTTTGAAAAGATTGTTTTGAATACTGCCGCCATCGAACAACCCGATTTGGTTTCAAAAATTGCGGATCATTCTGGCGCTCAGAGTGTGATCGGGTCAATCGATGTTAAAAAGAACTTGTTTGGTAAGTATCATGTATATTCTCATGACGGAACGCATAAAACATCGCTGGATCCTGTGGCGTGGGCAAGGGAACTCACCAATCGAGGAGTGGGTGAATTATTGATTACGTCTATTGATAAAGACGGAACATGGTCGGGTTATGACATTGAGATTATTAAAAGTATTGCAGGGGCCGTGAATGTACCGGTTATCGCCAATGGAGGCGCGGGCGATGTGAAACATTTAACAGAAGCGGTTTCGGTTGCAAAAGCATCGGCTGTTGCATTGGGAAGCATGGTAGTTTATCAAAAAAAGGGTATGGGCGTATTGATTAACTTTCCTGATAAAGAAAAATTACAAGCCGCTTTATGAGTGATCAGCCAGAATTCAAATTTACCTACACGAATTTGTTGCACGAGTATGAATCATGCTTGAATGCAGGGTACAAGGTTATTACGTGCAAGGAATATGTAGAGTGGAAAAAAGTAAGCGCACAGAAGGAGAAGGTATTAGTTAACAGAGTTGATGTTGATTTCTCTATAAAAAAGGCAGCCCGGCTTGCCGATATTTTTGCCCGGTTGAAAATACACGCAACATTTTTTATCCGCTTACATGCTCCTGAATATAATCCGTTTTCGTTCGAAGGCTATCGCATCATTAAGCGACTGATCAATGAAGGACATGAAATTGGTTATCATAGTGAGGTAGTAGACGAGTCTGTTATCTGGAATGAAGATGCCGTGAGTTGCCTGAAGCGGGACATTGATGTAATGAACCGAATGTTTAACATAGAAATTTCAGGTGTGGCGAGCCACGGAGGCATGACCGGTAACAACAATCTTGATTTTTGGAAAAACCGAAAGCCTTCCGATTTTGGATTGTTGTATGAGGCCTATGACACGCAACCCGAATTTAATTTGTTTCACGCGTGCAGGTATGTATCAGACTCAGAATGGACGCGCTGGAAGGCCTATCACAATGGGCAACTGTTGAAAGATGATCGCAGGCCGCCTTCACTTCATGCTTTGGACGAGCCGCGGGTACTCCATATTTTAATTCATCCCGACACCTATTTTGAAAATCATTTTTACGAGTAATCGGCTTGATGCGTGAAGTAAATACATTTGCCCTTGCAAATGGGGAAGGTTGGAATTTACCGGTAAATGAGTTTGACTCATTCCCTCAGTTTATTCAACAAACGGTAAGAGATGAACTTAGCGCAGGCCGATCGAAAGAATATTACCGATCGAGATTAAAGGCGCTGGGTTTTGAAAACATGGATCGGGTGTTGGATGCCGGGTGTGGTACAGGCCAGTGGTCAGTAGCATTAGCTTCCTTAAATAAGCGTGTTGATGCGATTGATGTGGATGATGATTGCCTGCGATTCTCCGCGTTGCTGGCATCGTCAGGCAACGCAACAAATTGTTATGTACAAAAGGCCAGTATTGCAACCTTGCCCTTTAGCGATAGTTCTTTTGATGGCATTACCTGTTACAGTGTGCTCATGCTCTGCGGAAAACACCCGATTGAAGTTTTCAAGGAATTTCATCGTGTCCTTAAACCTGGAGGAAAATTGTACTTAAGTGTGGATACATGGGGATGGTACCTCCACTTGCTTATCGATCAGGGCATTTTGGGAAGCCAACGGTACAGAATACCGTATGTGTTTCGTTATTTTCTTCGAACGATTAAGCATTGGATTACAGGGAGGGAAGTAAGGTTTGTTTTAACAAAATCATTTCTGCGTGGTGCGTTAGCGAAAGCAGGTTTTGAGAGTAAGCACATGGCGCATGAAGGTGGCATAAATCAGAACAAAAACAGTGTAACTGTTCGCCCGGCAATTCCTAAACGATTTTATGGATTTCAGGCTATTATTGATGTGTTGGCCATTAAACGATAGCCATGTGCGGAATCATTGGTGAGTTTGCAGTTCGTGATTCGCTGCTGGCGAAAGATGATTTTATCCGGCTTCAAAAGTTGTCGCACCTAAGGGGCCCGGATGCGCAGGGATATTTTTCCGATGAAAAAAATATTCAATTTGGCTTTAACCGGTTAGCCATACTGGACCTGAGTTCGAAAGGTATGCAGCCCATGCATTCTCCTTCCGGACGCTACATCATCGTTTTCAATGGTGAAATTTATAACCACCTCACGCTCCGTAAGCAGCTTCCTGAGCATCAGGCGATAGAAAGCACGAGTGACACAGCCACCATTTGTTCCATGCTTGATCACCTGGGTGTTCGCGAAACGGTAAGTAAGTTGGATGGTATGTTTGCTATGGGCGTGTTTGATTATCGCGAAGAGCAATTGTTTCTTATTCGTGATTTTGCAGGCATAAAGCCATTGTATTATGGGTTCGACCATAAGCGGGTAGTGTTTGCAAGCCAATTTGATCAGGTTTCGAAGCACCCGGCATTCCGCGATAACCGCGTGAATGCTGATGTGCTGAAAGTATACTTAGAGCAGCATTATGTTCCGGCTCCTTTCGGTTTTTTAACCGATACATTCCAGGTGAGGCCGGGAGAAATCATCTGTTTTAATAAACATGGTAAAGTCCACAAAGAAATTTATTGGGAATTACCGTTAACACCAAACCAGCCGGTAAAGCGCCTTGAAGATGCACTTTTACTTGTAGAAGAAGAATTGAAGCAATCGGTTAAGGATGAGATGTTAGCCGATGTGCCGCTGGGTTCTTTCTTATCGGGCGGAATTGATTCTCCATTGGTTACCTGCCTGGCGCAATCACAAGTACAGGCGCCTTTAAAAGCATTTTCAATTGGAAGCGATAGCCAAATGCACGATGAGTCTGAAAATGCCTCATGGTATGCGAAAGCAATAGGGGTAGACTATACTTCGCTTTCGCTCAATAGTGAAGCAGCCGTTGGCTGGTTACAACAAGCTATGGATTCATTGCATGAGCCCTTCGCTGACTTTTCGATACTACCTACCTACGTTGTTTCCAACCTGGCACGCAAGCAGGTTACGGTGGCCCTATCCGGTGATGGGGGAGATGAATTATTCTGGGGTTACGAACGATTTACTTCTCTTGAAAAAAATTTTGGCTGGCATAAACTTCCGTACGCCTTGCGGTATGGCTTGTATGGTTTCGATAAGTTTATTTTCCGTAATAAGCATGTAAATGGTGCGCTGCTTTTTGATTCACCTGCCCAGGCTCACCAAAGTATGCATAACCGGTTCAGGCCCGCTGAGGTGCTTTCACTTGCTCCGGAATTGCAGCATGTTAATTACCCTGCGGACTATGATGTTTACCGATATCCCGCGCTTAATACCAGAACAGACTTACTGGGCGCCATGCGAAAGGCAGAATTTTACGGCATGATGCAAAAAACCCTTCGTAAGGTAGATGCTGCCAGCATGGCTAACTCGCTTGAAGTGCGGGTACCCTTTTTGAAGAAGTCATTTATGGAGGCTGCCTTGTCAATTGATACACATGTGAGTTATTCGGCTCAGGAAAAGAAACTGATCTTAAAGCGACTGCTCGGAAAATTCTTACCGGGTAATCCGATGGATAATGTTAAGAAGGGATTTACCATTCCGTTAGGTGATTGGATCAGACAAAAACTAAAAGAGCCCTTCGCAGATATTATTCTAAGCAAAAGACTGAGCGATCACTTCGGGTTTGATTCAAAAGTGGTTAATGCACTATTTAACAGGCACATGAAGGGTGAAGATTGCAAATGGCCATTGTTCACGCTGTATTCTCTTTATTTATGGAAGTTAAAAAGCGAAGAATAAAAGTGCTTTTTACCATCCCTAATTTTGATACTGCCGGAAGCGGAAAGGCATTACTGAATATTGCTACCCGGCTGAATCAGGAATCGTTTGAACCCATGATAGCCTGTGAAAGTGAGAAGGGATTTTTTTTTAAGGTAGTCAGGGAAAGTGGAATCCCCATACATATTATGAAACTCACCACATCCATGAGCAACCGGTGGAGTGGTCTCCAACACGTTCTTCGAATAGCGGCTGCTTTCAGAAGGATTAAGCCGCACATTGTTCATTCATTCCATTATTCGGCTGACTACAGCGAAGCCCTGGCGGCACGCTTAGCGGGGTGCAAGTGGGTATACACCAAAAAAAATATGAACTGGGGCGGCAGTTCAGCAAACGGTTGGAAGCTGCGTTCCTGGTTGGCCAATGGAATAGTTGCGCAGAACACAGACATGTTTCAGTTCTTCGGGAAGTCGAAAAAGGTAAGCTTGATTCCGCGAGGCGTGAATGTAAATGAGTTTGCAGGAAAGGAATCAGACAAAATTAAAATCAGAGTTGAGTTTGGTATACCCGAAAACGCAAAAATTATTCTTACCGTGGCAAATTTGGTTCCGGTAAAAGGTATTGAGGTGCTTATGCAAGCGTTCAATACCCTACACCCGCAACTACCCGAAGTTCATCTGGTCATTGTGGGTGATGATACCAGCGATTATGCCCGCTCGCTCAAACAATTAGCAGCGGGTAGCGATGCCAGAAACCAAATACACTTCACCGGTAAGCGGACCGATGTACGGGATTTTCTGGCTGCAGCGAATGTTTTTGTTTTACCAACACTAAACCAAGGCAGGCAGGAGGGGTCGCCTGTTTCATTGTTAGAAGCAATGGCAGCGGGCAAATGCGTACTGGCATCGGATGTAGCCGGAGTTCGCGATCAGCTTCAGGATTTTAAAACTCATTTATTTGCGCCTGGTGATGATGCGATGCTTTCTGCTAAACTTATGGAATATCTTGCGCTAACCGATGCAGAACTTGAGCAACTGGGTTATAGATTTAGAAATCATGTTACAAACAATTACACAATAGAAAAGGAAGTTAAGGTGCATGAGCAGTTTTATCTAGATATGTGTGATTAGGGGCCAGTGATTGCATTGCATGGATTTTTTTGTTTACGCACTCTTACAGCAGTTTAATATCTTGTTGATCAATAAAAGTGTAGTGATGTTTTTCTCTTTTAACTCCGGTCATAATCAGGTTAATCTCAGGAAATAGAGCCCTGTTCATAAAATAAGTTCTATCCAGTTTGAACTTCCTTAAAAACTTCAATGAGTATTTTAAAAGCACATTTTCTTTCTCAAGCCCGTTTCCAAGATTGAGTTCGGGAATGTCGTCAATAGCTGACATAATATTTTTCCGGGTAGCTACCCGGCATAACTCTTTCTTGAACTCAAAATTTGGAAACAGATAATCTATGGATTGGGGAGTGAATCTCCATAGATCAAGCGGTATACGATGGATTTTCCATACAAAAGGAACTGTTAAGTACAACACTCCACCTGGTTTGGTGATAGCATCAATATTTTTAGACATGGTGAAGATATCAGTCACATGCTCCAGTACGCAATGGCAATGAATGGTTCCAAAATAGTTTTTCCATTCAACTGGTATTTCGCTGGTTCTGCACAAATTAAGAACACGATCTACACCATTTCCAGGAAAAATATCAATGCCGATATAGTCAGTCACGCCTTCGTGAATAGAGCGAGGTGTTTCCTGAAAATAGGAATCCGTTAGCAGTGCTCCAATCTCAAGAACAGGGGATTGAAATAGCTTTTTATTTTGTTCACCAAATTTAATTGTGGAAGAGGTTGCCATATTAATTTTTGGATTAATATAGTCTATTTTTCTAAAGCATGTATTCTGAAACTTCAATATTCAAAAATGAATGTTGTTGAAATAGTATGACCTTTATTAGCATTCGCATTTGAAAAATATTACCTCGAAAGCTTCTGCTGGTTTTTTAAGCTTCCTTACCCGCAATATGCTGTCACGGGTAATAGGGCTTTTGTCGATGATTATCCTGGCCCGGCAGCTTTCACCTTATGATTTTGGGTTGGTGAGTATTACGGAAGTGCTTATTAATCTTATTGGTGTTATTGGGTCAGCAGGTGTTATCGAATTTTTACTGGCTTACCGAAAAAAAGATGAAGCAGAAATTTATCAAGCAGTTTTTTGGTTTCTCACGATCGGAACGTTGGTTATAGCTGGCGTTTTTCTGATTGCCCTTCCATTTTGGGCTGATGCCAATCATGATGAGCGTATCGTAAACCTGGGATGGTATGTTGCCGGTTATTTTTTGTTATCCCAAATGCAGGCGGTGCCTAAAAATATCCTATCCAGAAAACTTGAGTTTAAAGCCCAAGTAAGAATCCAATACCCCTTCCTGATTTTAATGCCGTTGGGTAAAATTGGCTGTGCATACGCGGGCTTTGGTGTGTATAGTCTTGTTATCCCTACATTGGTGCTAACGTTTTTTCAGGCATTTTTTTTTTTTAGAAAAGCAGAGTTTGTTCCCGGCCTCACGCTGTACATAAATCGTTGGCGTGAAATTTTTTCATTTTCAAGAAATATGATTGGTACAATGGTTTTATCGAGGGTATCAACGGAAGGGGACAAAATCATTTTGGGTGGTATTCTGGGGCTTGAAAGCCTGGGGATTTATAACATGGCTTTTCAGTTGGCAAACCTGTACCCCAACAATACACTAACGGTGAGTAACAGCATTTTAAGTGCAACGCTTCCAAAGTTTGCCGATGATGTGGCACTGTTGAAATCCAAATTTTATAGCTTTCTTCAGGTCCTTGCTTTTTTTTCCGTTCCTATACAAACCATAATGGCATTGGCAGCAGGTCCGCTTATCACATTATTATATGGAACTCAATGGGGTGCGGCAGTGCTTCCTTTCCAGATTTTATCGGTTTTTGCTATTCTTAGAACATTGACAAGCTCAACAGGTTCTGTACTGAACTCAATAGGAAAACCTCATATAGGCTTTAAGCTGGTGTTGATCTATGCACCTTTACATCTTGCGGTCTCGTATGCGGGTAGTTTTTTTGGAATAGCCGGCCTGGCTGCATTTGTGGTGGCATTAAAGCTTTTATATACACCCTATGAAATGCACATCGCTCTATCGCATATTGACAGCTCGGTTAGGGAGTGGTTTCAGAAAGTGAAAGATGTGTTGGTGCAAAATGCAATTTGTGTAATGATCTGTATAGCATTTATAGCAAGTATGTTTGGTTTGATTTCATCGCCTGTTGTACAATTTTTTATAGTGGCATCAATTTATTGTATAGCATATTATGCTTTAGTAAAAATATTTTATAGCAATTTTTTGATACAAGTCATGAATAAGCTGATGGCCATGAATCCACGGTACGCTTCAATATTCAAATTTGCATTTCGATTAAATTGACATAAAGTGAAACGAGTAGCCTTAGTAGGTAATTTAAATAATAACTTCTCAGCCATTATGAAATGGCTGCGTCATGAGGGGTATGATGCTCATTTATACTATCGGGCCTGGCCGCATTTTTTTCATGTAAAAGCCGATACATTCGATTTGCATTATCTTCATTATACCCATGAAGTGAATTGGTTGCAAAAGGGATTCAGACCGGCTGATCTCAATCAAGACGAAATCAGAAATATTTTTTCTGCGTTTGATAAGATAATTGCGCAAGGTGATGAAGCTGCTGTGTTGAATTATTGTGGGATTACTATTGATATTTATTTTCCGTATGGAACGGACATCAGTAAGTATGCACACTTGCCCCATCACTATTCCCTTTGGGAGAAATTCCGGTTACTAACACGAAAAAAATCAGGACATACTTTCAGGGATGTTTTTGCCGGCACACCGTCAAAGTATTTATACCAGGCTATAAAAACAGCGCGCTATGTTTTTATGGATAAAAGTAACCCGGAGTTTGAAGAAACTCTTCATCGCATTGGTATTCAAGGTCAATTCGCCTATGTGCCCATGCCTTTTATTTTTTATCCGGAATACGAGGCTGAGTTTAAAAACCCACAGCCCTCTGTTCATTGGCGCTCGTACGTTGACCGGCTCAGGCAGGAGAATGACTTGCTTATCCTGTATCATGGCAGGCAATATTGGAAAGTTCTTTTAAACAAGTTTTCGGGTAAAAATAACGATGAACTGATTAGAGGATTCGCCAGATTTATGGCCAGGAAAAATCCAGATACGAAAGTGCATTTGGTTATGCTTGACTTTGGATCAGATGTTGGCGCATCAAAAGAATTGATTCGTGAATTGGGAATCGAGCAGCACGTTACCTGGCTTCCGCAGATGTATCGAAAAGACCTCATGTATTTGGTATCCAAAATTGATATTGGAAGTGGTGAGTTTGGAAGGAGCTACTTAACCTTTGGAACCATCATTGAGAACATGGTGATGGGTAAACCTGTCATTCACCACCGTGATGATTCGCTGTATCAGGATTCATACCCCTGGCTTTATCCTTTAATTAATGCGCAGAAAGCTGATGCAATTGCTGAGCGATTGCTGTACTATCATAATAACATGGATGAAGTTGTCTCCATGGGAAAAGAAGCGCAACGCTGGGTAAAGGAGTTTTTTATTGAAAAGCCCCTGGAGCAAATTAAAAATGTACTAAACAAGTAAGCTTGATTGAATAAGCTCCGTACCGATATTATTCCGGTTAAGCAGCATCACTACAGGGTTGATCAGGATGCTGCGTGGGACTATAAAAGTATTTGTATCTGGTCAGCGATCGGGTTCTTTTTAGGAGATAGTACGTTTTACACTCAATCAAAAGTTTGCTTACCAGGGCGTGACTATGAATTTGATAAAACGGGCAGACTACTAAAATCTGAGCCGTGGTTTAGGTGGAACTACCAACCACGTAACATTAGTTTTAACCAGGTTGTAGACGAGTTTGCTGCAGTAATGGATGAGCTTACAGCAAAACATCTATCCAATCAAAACGTTTTGCTACCCCTTTCCGGTGGATTGGATAGCCGCACATTGGCTGTAGCGTTGAGAAACCACGGGCATGTGTACTCTTTTTCATACGAGTATAAGAAACCAATCGTTCCGGAAGCAAAATATGCAGAAGGAGTGGCACGCGCAGTTGGTTTTCAATTTGATAGGTATGTAATTCCTGATGCCTACTTGTGGGATAAGATTGAGTTAATGGCCAACATTAATCAATGTTACTGCGAATTTACGCACGCCAGACCATTGGCTATTTTGGATCAGGTAGCAAGCCGTGGCGATGTTTTTGCGCTAGGGCACTGGGGTGACGTTCTGTTTGACAGTTATCCCAACACGGAAAAGTTTGATGATTCGCAGCAAGTTGATTTTATCAGAAAGAAAATTTTAAAAAAAGGTGGAATTGAGCTTGGCAAGGCCCTTTGGAATCATTGGGGGTTAACAGGTGACTTTGAACAATACTTAAACGCGGAGATTTACCGGTGGTTAAAGGAAATTGAAATTGATTACCCGCCATCAAGAATTCGCGCATTTAAATCGTTACACTGGGCATACCGGTGGACAGCCGTAAATCTTCAATTGTTCTCACATTATAAACCCTCTTTTCTTCCCTACTTCAGTGAAGAGATGTGCAAGTTTATCTGCGGCATTCCAGAGGAGTATTTGAGTGCGCGTAAGATTCAGATGGAATACATCCGAAAAGTTGCTCCAGCGATTGGAAAAGTTACGTGGCAAACATATGCCCCGTACAATTTGTTTAATTATCATCGCTATCATACCCTGCCTGATTTTCCACGGAGAGTAAAGAACAAAATGATAGCAGTAACGAGGGAGTTTTTGATGGGGCCTCCGGTGAGTATGAATTGGCAACTTCAATTGGAAGGCAAGGATAACGTTGAGAACCTCAAGTCATTTCTGTACCGGGATAAGAATTTTCTGAATTTCGTGTCAACTTCACTTGTAGACGACTTTTATAAAAAATTCACAGCGGTTGATTCAAGGCAACACGCGCATGCTGTAAGTATGTTACTTACCTTGTCAGCCCTATTTCAATACCATGAAACCGGAGCTTAGTGTCTTTGTTAATCAATACGACAGGTTCTCAGAAGTATTTCTGGTTCAGTTGTTCACGCAACTGGCAAAAGAAAAAAGTATTGAAGTAATTAGCTTAAGAGGAGGTCAATTAGTAACCTCGCCCGGTGTTTCCGTTCGCACTATTGAACAACCCTTTTCATTTCGCTTTTTATTTCACCTGCCGGCCCTCCTCATTAGACTTAAAAAAATCAATCTCCGAATCGCTTACCGCTTATTTGTAATTGAAAGCGGTAGGGCTGATAAGTTGTATTTTCCATTTATTTCGATGCTACGGGAATTTGAACCTGTTATTGGGCTATCCGGGAAGAAAATATTTACCTCTATTCGTGGTACCGATATTACGGTGACGCCTGTACATCAACCCGAAATAGTATCTGTATATAAAAAAATAGCGCAACGCATTTATGCTAACCATTTTTTATCGGAAGAGTTGCAACAGCGTACGCATGAATATGGCATTACCTTCGGGCGCGAAAAAATTATTTATCAGGGAGTTGATACAGAAAAATTCTTATTTAATGGAGCCCCGCTAACCGATAAGTTGCGGCTAATTACGGTAGGCCGCTTACATTATATAAAAGGATTGGAATTTTTATTGCTGGCTTGCCTCTACCTTGAACGTGAGAATATTGATTTTCAGTTAACCATAGTAGGAGAAGGACCGGAACGAAATAAACTGATCTATCTGATTCATTACTTGAAACTTCATAACAAAGTAACGCTTGTTGGGAAAAAGAATCATGAAGAATTAAGAGCGCTCTACCGGGAGTATAACGTATACATTCATACCCATTTAGTTAGCGGTGTCAGTAATACTATGTTGGAAGCACTAGCCAGTAACTTGCGAGTGGTTACGTTTCATTCTAATTTACAATGCTACACACGCTCAATAGTTTCTGCCTTGATTGCAGAGGTTCCGGTTGGTGACGTGCAGGCCTTAAAGGAAGAATTGATTACTATTAAAAGGAATAATGATTTCGGTAATGATCAGGAAAAAGTAAACCAGGCATTGGAATCCTTTTCTGTGCACACACATGTGAAGGGTTTTATGGCTTTCTTTGAGTTTGACCGTTAGAAGTATGAAGAGTAAAATCTTTTACGCCTTGTTTTTAATTGTCGTTACCTTCATTCTGCTGGAGGTTACGTTGCGTTTAACCTCTACTCAGAAAGGGCATGTCACGTACTTGTTTGGGAAAAAGTCGTATTACCTGGCACCGCTTGATGTACCTGAAGAGTTTCCGGATATAAATCAACAAACTGATGGGTATGGCATTTATGATGCAGATGTCGGATGGTCATATAAATCGTGGGGATCGGCAGTTCCGCTTTACTATGCAAATCGTGAAGGTATACGATGCTCAAAAGATGACTATGAACGTGGTGTTGCTGATTCAACGTTGAGGGACACTACAGCCTACACAATTACGTGCATTGGCGATTCTTTTACCCATGGCGATGAGGTTTTATTTGAACAAGCCTGGCCCTACTACCTGGAGCAAGAAACCAAGGCACCGGTACTGAATTTGGGTGTGGGAGGATACGGCATTGATCAGGCGACACTTCGGTACATCAAGTTTTCCCCGAAATCGAAAATTGTTTTGCTCGGTCTTATTACCGGGGATTTTGAACGGGCATGCACACAAATTTATGGACTTTCCGGAGGGGGACTAAAAACCAAACCCATTTTTGAGTTCACAGGCGATTCGGTCACTGTTAAAAACATTCCTGCGCTTCACGGCAATGCGTTAAAGTCGGAATTTCAGAATCCCGGGCATAGTGCTTTTTTTGCGCGTGAATCTGGGTATCCAGCTCTTTTTGTAAAACGTTGGCCTGATCATTTTTATGTTATCAGAGTATTGAAAACACTTTCAATATGGAGAAATGCCAGGAAACCCATTTATAAAACGGATGATAGTCGTTTAACCTATTGCCTGAATATCTTATCGTATTTGAATGAGAAAGTGAAGGAGAATGATGCAGAACTATACATTGTGTTGCTTGATAATCTGAATACGTTTGAAGATTGGAAAAAGGGTGAGGGAGACCCCTGGGCTTTGTTAAAGAATAAATTTGAAGAGCGTAAATTACGGTATGTATCGATGGATCGCTTAATGTTTGATCAGTATCAACAAACCCCGGATTCCATTATCAATAAAGGAATGGTACACTATACACCCCATGCCAACTTGCTGGTTGCCCGTTGGTTGTCAGAAAAGGAGTTTGTTAAACAAGCAACGCTTAATTGATGGCATCCGAAACGAATTACCTGTTTTATTTTTATCGTTACGTGCAGCCGGTTTGGTACTTTAATTTACGCGTTCCGCATACCATACCCTACTGGATAAATTATAATGCGCTCGATGCGGAGCATAAAAAGCTGATTGATTTTGATGGTGAGTACCAATCAACTGCTGCAACGCTGAGAGATGCTGCATACCAGGCGTGGCACAAGGGCATTGTTATACAAGATGTAACGAAAGCATTACCTGCTGACGTTGATCGTCTGCCAATTGTAGATGAGTACAGGTTTATCCGAAAGTACTTTAACCCCATATGGTCGATTTATGTATTACTAATACGCATCATTACTTTTAATAATCCGCTGCGTGAATTTTGGTCTTTTTTTACAACCATCGGTGTTTCGCGTGTCAACGTATTTGTAAACCATGCAACACATGAGGCATGGAACGATTTTCATTCATCGCTTTTGAAGAGCGCTCCAACAGTTTCAGTCATTATCCCTACACTTAACAGATACACATACTTGCATGATGTGTTGGTTGATTTGGAAAATCAGCGTTACAGAAATTTTGAGGTTATCGTAGTCGATCAAACAGATCCGTTTCAGGCAAATTTTTACGAAGGCCGAAGTTTGAAACTCAACGTTATTCAACAACGGGAAAAGGCTTTATGGTTGGCTCGAAATACTGCTATTGAGCAATCGAAGGGAAAATACATTTTATTGTTCGATGACGACTCAAGAGTTGAACCTGACTGGATTGAACAGCACCTCAAATGTATTGATTACTTTCAATGTGAAATTTCAGCCGGTGTCTCGCTTTCAGTAGTAGGCGCAAAAGTGCCGGAAAACTATAGTTATTTTCGATGGTCAGATCAGTTGGACACGGGTAATGTGATGTTGAAGCGTGAAGTTTTTGAAAAGATAGGATTGTTTGACAGGCAGTTTGAAAAACAACGTATGGGTGATGGCGAGTTTGGATTGCGTGCATTGCTGGCCGGATATAAAAATATTTCAAATCCACATGCCAGGCGTGTGCATTTAAAGGTAGAATCGGGCGGCCTGAGGCAGATGGGTAGCTGGGATGGCTACAGACCTACACGCTTCTTTGCGCCACGACCGGTGCCGAGTGTTTTGTATCTGATCAGACGATATTTTGGACGAGAAACAGCCATGCTGGATATAACCATGAAGGTGCCGCCCTCGTTTATGCCATTTCGATTTAAACGAAACCCCATTTTGCTGTTAGTTGCAAGCATGTTTTCAATTTTTCTGGCACCGGTTATTGTGCTGGCGATAGCAAAGTCCTGGGAATTATCATCCAGGATGATTAAAAAAGGTCCGCTAATTAAGCTGCTTTCCCGAGCCTAAATGTTCCCATCGGAATCATAAGCATCTAAATGAAACTTATCTCCAAACGTGACGGCTGGATTATTGGTGTATCCATAAACAACAACTTTCTCGCGAAAAGCGAAGAAGCCAAATTTTCTTAGTTGCCACTTCAGCTCGTCATAGTTTACATATGTGTATAAGCCGGTACATTTTTTTTCAGCCGCTATTTTGGAAACTTCTTTTAAGAGAGACTTCATTGCTCCATTTGATTTAAAGAAGTACTCGTACAGGTAACAATATGATTTTGAAGGATAATAAAGTATAAAGCTTCCATCTGATGTGTAAAGGCTTAACGTTTCTGTTCGATATGAGTTTACCTGTCCACACCGCCAATCCAGGAATGATTTATCATGCACAATATGTGGAATCTTTAAGGCAGACCGATGCTTCTGTATTTGTTCAATAACGTCTTTATATGTACCGTTTTCAACAGGAGTATGGTTAAAATTTATGTGGTTTAAGAAAAACCAGATCCGAAAGGCTAAGCCGGCTATGCCTGCTATTATTTTTTTTAGGAAAAGTGGTAACCCATGAAGTTTCATCTCAACGAATGGCAGAAACCGGAGGGGATAGACCATCTTAAAGGGGCCTTCCATTTTTTTAAAGTTGAGCCGTATCTTTAATTCTTCTGATTGAGGTGTGGGGGATGCACCTAAGATTACGTCACTTAATCCCAGTGATTGAATGTCCAGTAGGGCTCCGTACCCACCACCTTCATAGGTATGCAACACCTTAAAATTACAGCCCCATTTGGCATCCGTAATTACTTTTCCTGTGTTGATTTGTACGGGAATTAATCCAAGCTGGCCGACCACGGTATCATTATGGATGGCAAGGAGCAGGTTCTTGATTTCGGTAGTGGAATTAGATCTGAATTTCCAGGCCAGGTAGTTGGGGTCTTTCCTGGAGGCTGATGTAGGCCACGCCTTGTTAACAAAATCGCTGTGACTGGAAGCGGTTTCGGCTGATAAGTACTTAATTACCTGTTGAGCTTTTTTCTTTAATCGCTCAAGTCTCAATTCAGGCATTATTGTTCAGAGTAAGTTTATAAAGTTCAATAACCGTTTGGCATTTCCGAAGGTCTTCAGCCGAAATGACCGTGTTGTATTTTTCACTCATCATATCAATAACCAACATGGCTGTTAAGGAATCCCAGCCCTTTATGTTTCTGAAAATAGAATCCGGTTTTACAGAGCCAACTTCAATGATTTCAAATTGCTGCTCAAAATCTTCAATAAACTTGTTTATTTCCATTGCTTGTTTGATTTATAAATTTATAATCGTACTGCCCCACGAATATCCAACTCCAAACCCGGCCAAAAGAATTTTATCACCCGGTTTGGCCTTTCCAAGCCTGGCAGCTTCATGCAGCGCAATTGGAATTGTTGATGACACCGTGTTTCCACAATCTTCAAGATAGATGAAAAACTTTTCTTCGGAGATGCCAATTTTTTTTCGAAGCGCCTCGAGCATGAATTTGTTAGCCTGATGCAGAATGAAGAGATCAATATCTTCAGGGTTCAGATGGTTTTTGGTTAAAACATTCTTAATGAGCTGCGGTACAGATTTCAATGTAAATGAAAATATATCTTGTCCGTTCATGTATAGACTTGCTTCTGTTCTGGTGTTTCCAAAAGAATCAGTAAATTCTTTGTTAAGGTCATTATTGTTTTGCTCTCTTAAACTTCCGCCTTTTACTATTAAATTTTTGGCACCGGTTCCATCCGTTCCATATTCAAAATTTAATATTCCGGCATCCTCTCGTTCAGATAATGTCACGAGTGTACAGGCTGCGGCATCACCAAAAATTGTGCGAATGCTTTTATCTTTTGGGTGAATAAATTTACTATAGGTTTCAGCTGTAATAAACAAAACATTTTGTGCTTGTCCCGTCTCAATTAATGCTTTACTTAGTCCAAGCCCATAGATATAACCCGAACAACCTTGATTTATGTCAACAGCGCCACAATTTGTTGGGATACCCAGCCTCGCTTGTATAAGGCAGGCAGTGGTTGGTAAAAAGTAGTCCGGACTTTGTGTACATAGTATAATATAGTCAATGGCATTCTTATCGATACCATGCTCTGTAAAAAGCTTCTCGGCTGCTAAAACGGCTAAATCTGAGGATAGTGTTTCTGAAGATGCAATATGTCGGTTATGAATACCGGTTTTTTCTGAAATTTTATCTACCGACCATTCCGGAAATTCACGATTTAAGTCTTCATTAGTTAGGGTAGAATCGGGAAGGTAGTAGGAAATGCATTTTATGTGAGCCTTCATGAGTTATTTAATAATCTCGTTGTTTTAATATAGTCATTAACGGTGTATGTAAGCGCATCACCTGCTTTTATTTTTGTAACCAGGTAATTGATGAAACTATCGAAATACTTGATGTTCCCAGTTTTGTTTCTTGAAAGCGCAGCGGGATGGCCAACGATAACAATAGGATACGACTTTTTAATGGCAATGTCGATTAACGGAATAAGAGGTTCGTCAAATCCGCTGTACGTACCTTGGAAATGGACAACGCCATCGCTTACCTGCCATGATTTATTCAGCCGCACGTGAAAATCGGAACCTTTCCAGTCGATCAACTTTTTCCAAAACGGGCGATAGCTCACACGGCACCAACCGTACTTCTGTCGGTTAAGTTCCTGCAACAGGTAGCCAATATTGGCACCCGGGTGGAAAGGATACAGCGCGCGGTCGTCCAGGCTAAAAGCAAATTTTGCCGGCCAGCTTGTTGGCCTGTCGTGTGGTGGTACAAAGCCAATTACTGAACCAGGCGCATCAATGCATTCTTCCAGGGATTTCTTGCTGCGTTCAAGCGATTTTTGAATCTGATATTTTGTGAGATGAGGAAACCATTCGTGTTTCCAGGAGTGTGACGCTATTTCATGGCCATGGTTATGGATCTTTTTTATCTTTTCACGTACGTCAAATGGGTATACTGATTTTTCTGCACCAAAACCCAAGACAGCAAATGTAAATTTGAGCAAGTTATCATCTGCATACCGTAAGATCGTGTCAACATCATTGGCCTCTTGCAAACTGGCTTCAAAACTGTAGTTATATGGTTTTGTGGCAGTTATTGTTGTGAGGGGAGTGTCATAATCCCAGATTAAAATAATTTTTGCAGGCACCTCTTTAAGGGAATAAAATTGAACACAAAGTTATTATTTAGCAGCATTTTTTAATACGTCTTGCTAATATGGGTATTAAGAAACGACAATATAACTTGTAAATTTCCATCGTGAAAATACTTCATGTTATTGACACGCTTTCATTGGGTGGTGCGGAGCGAATATGTATAACCACGGCAAACCTGTTTTCTTCTAAGGGATATGATGTAACAGTTTTGGAACTTTTGAAGGTTGGCCCATTGGGTAAATTTCTCAAGCCTCAGGTTAAAACAATCTGTTTGCATCGAAAAAGTAAATTCAACATAAAAACTATTTATGACCTTAGTGAAATTCTTGACCGATATGATGTTATACACGTGCATATGCGACATGTGTACCGATATGTTTATCTTGCCAATTTTCTGTCGAAAAGGACATTGATACTGCATGATCATTTTAATAAATTCTCCCAACAACAGATCTCGAACTTAATTTATTATAAATTATTGAGTGGCCATATTTATGTTAGTGTAAATGAAGCGGGGGTGAACTGGGCAATCCAGAATATCGGTTTACAAGTTGACCGGGTTTTTAAGGTCATTAATGTTATTGATAAAGTGGAACGTAGGAATGATATCCGTAATAAAAATTTTGTACTTGTTTCTAATATTAAACGCGAGAAGAACATTGATTTCCTGATCCCCCTGGCTAAGGAAATTTTCGAACAGGATGGAGGTGTTCAGATTGATGTAATAGGAAAAGTGATGGACGAACAATATTTTGAAGAGATTAGTAATCAGTTAACGAACCTTAAATTGCAAGATCGGGTTCGTTTCTTAAAAGATGTGGACGCTGTTCAGGAAATTGTTGGAGGATATGCCATCGGTTTACATTTTTCGAAAAAGGAATCCGGACCCTTGGTTCTGCTCGAGTATTTAGCTCAGAATGTTCCTTTTGTGAGCTATCGCACAGGTGAAATATCCGATCAGATTTTTAAGACCTTGCCCATGTTCTTTATGAATGATTTTGACGCAAAAGCATGGCGTCATAGGATATTCGATTTGGTGACCGGAAGAATTTTGTACTCAAGCCTTGAAGGGGTTTTTGAAGCAATCAATGACACCGATAATTATTTTTCTCAATGGCTGAAGATTTACAAAAAGAGCATCTCCTTGTAGTATCCGATACAGCTATGGCTTATACGAAGGATGGTATTCTTGTATTTGAACCGGCTTTGCGTGAAATGGAAAATCTTCTCGAGGTTTTTACCCATATCACTTGGATAGGGTTCAATTATAAGTCTGATTCGAATCTTGCCATGCGATGTCCTGAAACGCAGGAAATAGATTTTATCCTTCTGCCAAAAGCAACGGGAGGAGATTCTTTTTTTTCTAAATTAAGGATTTTACCATACCTGCCATACCTGCTAATAGTAATCGTTAAAAACGTATTGAGACACAAGGTAGTTCACACACGGGGACCTTCTATACCTGCTCTTATTGTTTCTATGATTTCGCTGGTTGATACGTCTCGTTTGTACTGGCATAAGTATGCAGGTAATTGGATGCAGGAGAAATCTCCTATTGCTTATGCGTTACATCGCTGGCTATTAAAATTGAATAAAAGAACAGTTGTTACAATTAATGGTTCCTGGAGTGGTCAGCAAAAGCACATACTGAGTTTTGAAAATCCCTGCCTTACAGTTAAAGAATTGCAGTATGGACTAGAGTCATATGGGAATAAGTCTTATGATGGAAGACTAACTATTTTATTTGTTGGTAACCTGATACCTTCCAAGGGGTTGCATAAAATACTGGATGCTCTTCGATCTTTTAGTGCAGAAAACATTGAGCAGTTGCTTGTCGCAGGAGATGGACCTCAACGCAATGAACTGGAAGTTGGCGCTAAGTCGCTCTGCATTCCTGTTATTTTTAGCGGTGCAATATCGCGTGCCGAACTCCAACGGCTATATACCAAAAGCCACATAATATTATTGCCAAGTCAATCTGAAGGATTTCCTAAAGTTATTGCTGAGGCTGCTGCTTTTGGATGTGTGCCGGTAGTATCTAATGTTTCGTCAATAAGTCAATATATTTCGGATGGATTCAATGGTATACTATTGGAAAAAGAAGCAAACGGGAAAGAAATAGCAAGCGCATTAAGTGAATTCATCCTGAATAGGGAAAAGCTTGCCTTTATTGCGGGTAATGCTACTAAGATGGCGGGGGCATTTACATATGAGGTTTACAATGAAAGGGTTAGGAATGAAATCCTGGGCAGTAGAAAATGAAGCGGCCTGATTATTTGCCTGAGATTTTATTGGGTATCCATCTAGCCTTAGGTTTTTTTGCCGGTAATTCGGGTGGCTTGGTTTTTTTGTGGACTATCAGTGTATTTCTTATCGGGCTATTCTGGTTGATGGCAAATGGAAAACTGATATGGGCACCTATTTTGGCATCATACTTATGTGGCATGGAGTTACTAGTTCGTATGTCATCATCCGGGCTTCCCCACGAGTTTACCAAATACGCGGTAACCTTAATATTTTTGGTTGCCCTGTTTGCTGAAGGTAAAAAGCTTTATTGGGCCTTTGTACTAATCGGACTGTTGCAAATTCCGGCAATGACCCTGTCAGATGGAGGTAGTTTTGAGCAAACACGACAGCTTATTTCAGCGAATTTTTCAGGGCCTGTATGCCTGGTGGTTTCATGCCTGTATTTCTACAAAAGGCCAATTTCACCAAAACAACTACAGTTGATTTTCGTGGCCATGATTTTGCCATTGGCATCTATAATAGGTTACCTAACTATAAACACTCCCGATTGGAATGATATTGAATTTGGCTATGGATCGAATTTTGAAACAGCCTTGTACGGACCTAATCAGGTTTCTTCAATTTTGGGATTGGGTGTAATGCTGATTGTGGTTGCCTTTTTAATAAGGCTGCCACTCTTCCATTGGAAGTTAACGGGGTTATTCATAGCGGGCTTATTTGCATTTAGAGGACTGCTTACATTTTCGCGTGGAGGCATCTTTACAATTCTTATTGTACTGGGAGTTTTGTATCTCTTTTGGATGTACAAGACCATTAATTCTCAGCGTCTTATTCTCCGAAATATCGGTATTATGATAGTGCTTGTTGTATCAGCTTATTTCATGTTTGATTATGCCAATAGCCTAACCAAAGATGCTTTGTATAAGCGATATGCCGGTATCAAAGAGAATAAGCAACTTTCTGTAGATCAATATTCTTCCGGGCGGTCTTTAATAGCAGTAATAGACTGGCAAATATTTTTGGATCACCCAATTGTAGGAGTAGGTATGGGAATGGGTAAAGTGGTTCGTCCGAAGTACGGCTATCCTATGAAGGTGGCTGCGCACATTGAGTTTACACGGCTCTTGGCTGAGCATGGCTTCTTTGGATTGCTTGTTATTCTCATATTGGTATATATGCCGGTTATTCATTTTGTGTCAAGTAAAAGCGTTTACGATAGGATATTGATAATCATGGGTGTGGGATTTTGTTTTATTTTCATGACACATGCGGCAACGCGTATTGCAGCGCCCATGTTTATTTATGCATTGAGCTTTGTACGATTAGTTGTAGTTAAAAAGGAAAATAAAATTGATACTTTATCTAGGAAACATACTCTCGCATTTAGGTAAGTCAGTGTCGGTCATTGAAATTTTAGGACCACGTCTTGCAGAATTCGATCAGGTAGTAATGGCATCAAGAAAAGCCAACAAATTTTTAAGACTACTTGATATGTTGATGCATGTTGTCAGGTACAGGAAAGCTCGAATTTTATTGATTGATTGTTATAGCTCAACTGCATTTTGGTATGTTGTTTTGGTAAGTGCGATGGCGCGATGTTATAAAATACCCTATGTCCCGATTTTGCATGGAGGTGATTTACCTAATCGTTTACAATCCTCCCCGGTTGTATCCAGATTTGTTTTTGCAAATGCTCATATTAATGTTTCTCCTTCGCTGTACTTGAAAGAACGCTTTGCGAATTCAGGTTTTAATGTTGTGTATATTCCTAATTTCATCGAGATAGGACAGTATGCATTTCTTAAACGGACTCAATTAAAGCCCCGGCTTCTGTGGGTTCGAGCCTTTCATAAAATTTATAATCCACTTTTGGCAATTGATATTTTAAAGTCGTTGACTATTAAGTATCCTGATGTTTTACTGACCATGGTTGGCACAGATAAGGATGGGAGTATGGACGAAGTGAAAAGTAAAGCCCAAAGAGATGGAGTTGCCAATCGGTTAGAGATTACCGGCTACCTTACGAAGGAGGAGTGGAGGAAAAAGTCTGAACACTGTGATATTTTCATCAATACTACCAATTTTGATAACATGCCTGTGAGTGTAATTGAAGCTATGGCACTGGGTTTGGTAGTTGTCTCAACCAATGCCGGTGGACTTCCTTACCTTATTCATCATCAGGAGGATGGCTTCTTGGTTAACACAGGTGATGTACAGGGTTTTATCGATGCCATTGAGAAGCTTATCAATCAACCTGAATTAGCTCGAAAATTGTCGAGCAATGCGCGTCTAAAGGTCGAAGGATTTGACTGGCAAGTGGTAAAAAAAAAGTGGAAGGAAATATCGTTCAGCACGAAAGAAAAAGTAAATTCATAATCCGTAAAACTGTTGAACCTTTATAATTTCGTACTTGAAAATTTGGTGCTACCAGCGGGTGATTGGGTTCTTGGCACTCAATTTATTGCTCAGTTGAAACTGGCCCGTAAAATCCAACACTTTTCCAGAAATGAATTGGTAAGCTATGAATCGGATATGCTTCAAAAGCTTCTGATTCATATTTCCACAAATGTTGACTATTATAAAAAGCTTAACGTACACAGTGCAGATGATCCGGTAGCATGGCTCAAGAATTTCCCTATTCTTTATAAGAATACAATAAAGGAGAATGCTACATCCATGATTTTTAAAGATGGCAATAAACTTATTGCGGAATCCAGCAGTGGTTCTTCAGGTGTGCAGGTAACCGTTTATATGTCAGCAAAAGAATCTTCCAGAACACAAGCATGGCAGACACTGCTGTGGGAGTGGGGTGGTTTTAAACTAGGTAATAGGTTTTTTCAGCTAGGCATGACAACCAGGCGACCTATGGTTAAGAAGATCAAAGATATTCTTTTGCGAACTTATTATCAGCAGGCTTTTAATATCAGTCGGGTGGAAGTAGAAAAATCCCTCACAAAGAAGATAGATTTTACACAGTGTGTAATGGGCGGCTATGCATCCGGATTGTATGGTTATGCTCTTTATGCCCGCGATATGAAATTAAAAGTTAATTTCAAATCGGTCGTTTCGTGGGGTGATAAAATGTTTCCTCATTATCGGAAATTGATTAAAGAAGTTTTTGGTGCTCCTGTTACGGATACATATGGAAGTACAGAGGGCTTTGTTATTGCGGGTCAGTGTGAGTTTCAGAACTACCATGTTTTATCGCCTCATGTTTATCTTGAGTTGTTGGATAAGGAGGGTAAAGAAGTCCGGGATGGTGAGCCAGGTTATGTTGTAGTTACACGACTTGATGGGTATTCTATGCCGTTGATTCGGTATTACCTTGGAGATATTGCCGTGAAAGAAGCTAAAGAAGTGAAGTGTGCCTGTGGGAGGGAGCTTCCAATGATAAGACAGATAGTGGGCCGTGATACGGATATTGTTAGGACACGATCAGGAAAATTGTTAATTGTTCATTTCTTTACAGGTATCTTTGAACATTTTGAAAAGATTAGACAATTCCGCGTAATTCAACAAGATCTGGATTCGATAATCATTGAATATATTCCAGAAATTGATTTTTCACCTTATGTTCTGGAGGAAGTGCGATCTGTGATTGTCAATAAATTGGAGGAACAATTTGAGATTGAGTTTCAGGAAGTTCAGCATATAGAGCCTACGGCATCAGGAAAACCCCAAATTATTAAGTCCTTAATCAATGACTGATAAAATATTCAGTATCATTTGCCCTGTACTGAACGAGGAGCGCCATATTGAAGGAATTATTTCATCATTTATCAATAATTGTCCTCAGCCTTCCGAATTATTTATTGCGGATGCGGGATCAACTGACCGCACACGAGAAATTGTTTTAAAGTGGTCGAAAGATTATCCAGCTATTTTTTTGATTGATAACCCTAAAAAGTATGTGAGTTTTGCATTTAATACATGCTATGGGAAATCATCCGGTAAATACCTGGCTCTTTTAGGTGCTCACACAATTTATAGTGATTCTTTTTTTAAACAAGCATTATCGTATTTTGAAACAGCTGAATGCGATGCTGTTGGAGGACCATTGGTACAAACTGCAAACACAAACACAGGTAAATCTATTGCTTATTGCATGAGCACAAAATTTGGGGTAGGAGGTACTGAATTTAGAACATCAGTTGCAAAGCAATACGTAGATAGTGTGGCGTTCGCGTTTTACAGACGGGAGGTTTTTGAAAAAATCGGGTTGATGGATGAGCAACTGATCAGAAATCAGGATGATGAGTTTCATTACCGGATGAATGCAGCAGGTTTGCGCATCTTGATGGTGCCAGAAATGCAATGCGTATATTATGTGCGAGAGACCCTTTCGGGTTTGTTTAAGCAGTATTTTCAATATGGGTTATTTAAGCCTCTCGTGCTAAAAAAGGTTAAGGCAGGGATCCGCGCCAGACATTTAATTCCAGCTTGTTTTGTATTGTATTTGCTTACGCTATTTCCAGCCATTTTCTTTATCGGATGGCTCGCGCTTATTCCGATGATACTGTATGTCATTTTTGATGTTTATTTTTCTTTTAAAGCAAATCTTTCTCTGCAGTTAAAAATAAAGGCATGTACTGTGTTTCCTGTCCTGCATATAAGTTATGGTACTGGATTTCTGCTAGGACTTAAAAAGTTAGTCAATGAATAAGTTTCAAGTAGCACAGCAGAGGGATTTGAATCGGATTGCTTGTTGTCATAAAGAAGTTTTTCCCAAATCTTTGACTTCAAAAATGGGTGTGCCATACCTGGAGAAAATCTTTAGCTGGTACCTGTCTACAGAGAAGGCTTTTCTGTTTTTTATTGAAGATCAAGGAAATGTGGTGGGCTATGCCGGAGGCATGATTGTAGACGGTACGCTGGCTCATGGTTCGGCCAGCAGTTTAGCCCAACACACTTTTTATGATTCAATTAAGGCCTTATTGGTGCGCCCGTGGTTGTTTCTGCACCCTGATTTTTTATCACGTTATGCTTTGTTTGCCAGAAATGTTTTGACACGAATAAGAAATAAATTCAGAAGAAGTGAAGTAAGAAGTGCAGTAAAGCCTTTAGAGCCTTATGTAGGCTTAGTGGTTATCGGAGTCCACCCTTCATTTCAGGGGAAAGGCTATGGCTCAGCAATTCTTACAGAATTTGAACGAAAAACAATCCAGCATGGACTGAAACGAATGTTACTAACTGTAAATGTAGATAATGAACAGGCAATCAAATCCTATAAGCGTAATGGTTGGATGGTGTTGGATGCTACCAAGAAATCAATTTCGATGGAAAAACGTCTAAACTGAACTATTTTTGATGCAAGTTACACCCAGGAAAATCCCTTTCTCACCACCTTTGCTATAGAATGGAAGCTGCGCTAAATCGTCAGATTTAAGATTTATTTACTTTTTTTGTTATTTTTAACAATAAAAGAAAATAAATATGCGTTTTCTTGAGTTTAAAGCTCATTTCAAGCCTTTTAAGGTTTTTTCAACGCGTGATATACTGAAGTGGGATGCAGACTTTGATACCCGTAGGTTGGTCGAGTGGCAGGACAAGAACTATGTTGTCAAACTCATAAACCGCTGGTACCTGTTTGCGGATGAATTGGTTGATGAAAAGCTATTGCAGTTAACGGCAAACCGGATTTATTCACCTTCCTATGTATCGTTTGAATCGGCCCTGGCCTATTACCGATTGATTCCTGAAGGAGTTTTTTCCATGACGTCTGCTACAACGTTACTTACAAAATCATTTGATACACCGGTAGGCAGGTTTGCTTTCCGGCATCTTCGTCCGCAATTGTTTTTTGGTTATCAGTTGGTGACTGTGAATGGATATACCATTAAAATGGCAGAACCTGAAAAAGTAATTCTGGATTACCTATATCTGAACAGTTCGCTGAAAAATGAGACCGACATGGAGTCTTTACGAATAAACAAAGAAGCATTTACTCAACACGTTCAGGTGAGCAAACTGATGCGCTACCTGACTTTGTTTAATAACAGGTTGTTGGAAAAAAGAGTAGACCATCTTCTAAAAACGATAGGTCATGCTTAGTGTTGATGAGTTGTTGCCCTACTACGACAAATCGCTTCATGGCTATCGCGAATTTATTTTACGGGAGTATTTACAATGTAAAATCCTGCAGATTATTTTCAATTCACCTGAACAAGCCAAGAAGCTGTGTTTTTTAGGAGGCACCTGCCTTCGGATTGTTCATGGAAATTCCCGTTTTTCAGAAGATATCGATTTTGATAATCTGGGATTAACTGATCTGGAATTCGAGAATCTTTCCGAAATCATTCAAAAAGAACTATCGCGTGAGGGGTATGATGTTGAAATGAAAACGATAATGAGAGGTGCCTTTCATTGCTATATCCGATTTCCCGGTTTGCTGTTTCAGGAATCGTTAAGCGGGCATCACGAGCAGAAAATTCTTATTCAATTGGATACAGAGCCCCAGCATTTTACGTTTGTTCCGCAACCCTTCATACTCAATAAATTTGATGTGTTCACGGAGATTCCTGTTACTCCGATGGATATCTTACTGGCGCAAAAATTTTTTGCAGTGATTAATCGAAAGCGATCAAAGGGTAGGGATTTTTTTGATATTGTTTTTTTGCTTTCGCGTAACATTAAACCCAATTACGATTATCTTGATCTAAAGCTTGGCATAACTAATTCGGCAGCATTAAAGAACCGGGTGCTCGAGACGTGCGCAAAAATTGATATGAAGGCAATGGCAATGGATGTTTCTCCTTTTCTTTTCTATCCAAGGGATGCAAACAAAATTGAATTGTTTGAGTCATACATGCATCAGGTTGAATTATAGTTTTAAACGATATTGATTTACTTGTGAAAATCCCATTTTCCCCGCCCTACATCGATGACGACATCAAGCGTGAAGTGCTGGACACGCTGGAGTCCGGGTGGATTACCTCTGGCCCCAAAGTATTGGCGCTGGAGAAGCTGGTAGCGGAACACACCGGATTAACCCATGTGGCATGCTGCAATTCAGCTACCTCCGGGTTAATGCTTTTGCTTCATTGGTATGGTGTAACTCGAGGCGATGAGGTGATTATTCCAGCTTATACCTATGCGGCAACAGCACTTGTTGTGATGCATCTTGGAGCTACACCGGTAATGGTGGATAGTGGTGATGATTTCAATATTGACATCGCGAAAGTCAGGGATAAGATTACATCAAAAACGAAGGCCATTATCCCGGTAGACATTGCCGGCTGGCCGTGTGATTATCACGCCCTTTTTGATCTGATAAATACACCTGAAGTAATGGCCAAGTTTACCCCGGTAACAGAGAACCAGAAAAAGCTCGGCCGAATTTTGGTGTTGAGTGATGCCGCCCATTCGTTGGGAGCCATGTATGCGAACAAGCCGATAGGAGTGTGGGGTGATTTTTCCGTGTTCTCTTTTCATGCGGTTAAAAATGTAACAACGGCAGAGGGCGGAGCGATGTGCATCAACCTGCCGCAATCGGATTTTAATCATTCAGAAGTTTATCGCACCCTGAAGTTGTGGTCGCTAAACGGCCAGACGAAAGATGCATTAGCCAAAACAAACGGTGCCGGTTGGCGATACGACATTGTTTATCCGGGTTTTAAGATGAACATGCCGGACATCTGCGCGGCCATTGGGTTGGCCCAACTACGAAAGTATCCAACGCTGATGTTACCAGACCGCAAACGTGTAGCGGAGGCTTATGTTAAAGGGTTAGCAAATTATTCGTGGGCAATACTACCACCCATAAAAGATGCCGAGCGGGAGTCTTCTTACCATGTATTTGCTTTGCGCATAAAGGGGATCACAGAAACTCAACGCGATGTGATGATCGAACGCATTACAGAAGCAGGTGTCTCTGTTAATGTGCATTTTCAACCACTGCCCATACTTACTGTTTTTCGAGAAAAAGGTTATCAGATCGAAGATTATCCGGTAGCCTTTTCCTGTTATGCTACTGAGATATCGCTTCCAATCTATCCGCAACTTGATCAGGACAAGATTGATTACATTATTGATGCTGTTGTTCGTGCGTATGAGTCTTTATAAGCTGTTACACGGAGAACTCAAAGCGTCCACAAAGGTTCACAAAGTACTTTGTGTTCTTTGTGATTCTCCGTGCAACGTTGTGAAATGACGACTGTGTGATTTTTATAAGAGATAGCTTTTGCACAAAGCACACAAAGGATACACAAAGTTGCGCAGAGTTTCTTTGTGCTCTTTGTGGTTCTCCGTGAAACTTTGTGGAATAGCATTTTGTAACATCAATCTTAAATGACAGAAAACGAACTAGCCACTGCAGTAATCGGTCATGCCATTGAGGTGCATCGGAGCCTTGGTCCAGGTTTGCTTGAGTCTGCATACCGCGAATGCTTATACTATGATTTAGTACAGAGTGGCTTGTACGTAGAGAAAGAAAAACCTATGCCGATTGTTTATAAGGATGTTAAGCTAGACCATGGCTACCGAATCGACTTATTGGTTGAAAATAAACTGGTACTTGAACTTAAGACCGTTGAATTTTTTACAGACGTTCATACGGCTCAGGTGTTGACCTATTTACGACTTGGGAATTATAAATTGGGTCTGTTGATTAATTTCCACACCGGGTTGCTAAAGGAGGGAATAAAGAGGATAATTAATTAAAGGCGTTTCTTTGTGTTCTTTGTGGTTCTCCGTGCAACTTTGTGAAATAACGACCGGTTTATTTTACAAGATGCAGCTTTTGCACAAAGCACACAAAGGATACACAGAGTAGCGTAGAGCTTCTTTGTGCTCTTTGTGAGTCTCCGTGCAACTTTGTGGAATAGCGACCGGGTAATTTTATAAGAGATAGCTTTTGCACAAAGCACACAGAGGATGCACAAAGGTTTACTGAGTTCTTTGTGGCTCTCCGTGCAACTTTGTGAAATAGCGACAGGTTGATTTTCATAGTAGACAGTTTTTGCACAAAGCACACAAAGGATGCACAGAGTTGCTCAAAGTTTCTTTGTGGTTCTCTGTGAAACTTTGTGGAATAGCATTTTGCGCAAGACATTTAACATGCTAAAACGCTTATTCGATTTTGTGGCATCTTCTATTGGGCTGCTTATACTTTTTCCTTTTTTTATACTGCTTGCTCTTCTGGTAAAGGTTGACTCAACCGGACCCGTATTTTATCTGCAAGAACGTGTAGGAAAAGATAAAATACTTTTTAAACTCTTTAAATTCAGAACCATGCGTGTTGGCTCCGATAAAGCCGCGGCCATCACCATTGGTGCACGAGATTCACGCATAACACGCGTTGGATTTTGGCTTCGAAAATTCAAGCTGGACGAATTGCCACAATTGATTAACGTATGGAAAGGAGAGATGAGCCTGGTAGGTCCACGTCCGGAACTAAAAAAGTTTGTTGATCTATATACTCCAGCGCAGTTGAAAGTTATTTCTGTCAAACCCGGTATCACCGACTTTGCATCCATCCAATTCCGGAATGAAAACGAATTACTGGAAGGTAAACCCGACCCGATTGACTTCTACATTAGAGAGATCATGCCTGTGAAACTCGAGCTTAATTTGAAGTACATTGAGCGTCAGTCCTTTTGGCTGGATATCAAGATCATTTTGCAAACCATCTATTCGATCTTCAGAAAATGATGTCTGGTTATAGCAAAACGGGTAAAGTGTGGTTTGATAAAGTAGTTAGTGCGGTTTTCATCTTTGCATTCAGTTGGTTGATTCTCCTGATCCTTCTCTTATACCTGTTAGCTATTGAGTTTCCGATTCTGTATCGATCTGAGCGCATGGGCAAATCAGGTATCCCTTTCACGATGCTGAAATTCCGTACACTAAAGAGTAACGAACAACTTCCATTAAGCGACAGGCAGTTTTGGCTGGGAAAATTCCTGCGCATGACCAACCTGGATGAGTTGCCCCAACTTTGGAATGTGTTGAAAGGGGAGATGTCGCTGGTAGGCCCACGCCCGTTGCCGGTTGCGTACCAACCACTCCTTTCTGAAGAACAGAAACAACGGCACGCAGTTTTGCCGGGCATTACCGGACTCGCCCAGGTAAATGGTAAAAACAATCTACCTTGGGGTAAGAAGTTTGAATATGATTTGAACTATGTTCGTGAAATATCTTTCTTGCTTGATCTGAAAATACTTTTTAAGACATTCGCGTTGATACTATCCCTGAAGAGAGACGTTTCGTTGGAAGAAAAACAATTTACCGGTGAGTGAACCAGCTAAAATAGCCATTGTCGGTGCCGGGGGATTTGGCAAGGAAACCCTGGTGATGATCAACCAGATCAATGCCATAAAACTGCACTGGCAGGTTATTGGTTTTTTTGATGATGGCATACAAAGAGATTCATTGGTTGCAGGCCTACGCGTATTGGGCAATGTTGATGATTTAAATAACTATGAAAAGGAATTGTCGGTAGTAATTGCGGTGGGTGATCCACGAACCAAGAAAATGATTGTGGATAAGATCAGAAATCCAATGTTGAATTTTCCAAGTCTGATACATCCTGTTGCCACCATTGGTGAAAATATTAAAGCTGGGGCAGGATGCATCATTACGGCAGGTTGCCGGCTTACGATTGACATTACTCTTAATGACTTTGTGTTGCTGAACCTCAATACCACCATCGGACACGATGTGTCCATCGGTTCTTATTCATCCATTATGCCCGGAGTACACCTTTCGGGATACGTGCACGTAGGTGAAGAGGTACTCATCGGCACAGGTGCTTCAGTGTTGCAACATGTTTCCATTGCTGATAGGGCAGTCATTGGTGCTGGTGCCGTTGTTAACAGGTCGGTAGAAAAGGGTAGAACCGTGGCGGGCGTTCCTGCACGACCCATAAAGAAAAATGATTAAGGAATTTAAACCGGCTTTACGATTTCTGGGAGTTTTTGTCGGGCTTTACCTGACTATGAACCTGCTTTACGGTTGGTGGATCACCACTTACGATGAAGCTGATCCGGCAACAGTTTGGGTAACGACACAATCATCTATACTCTTGAATTGGCTGGGAGAGGACACCTACACAAAACCAAAATTCAACACACCCAC
Source organism: Flammeovirgaceae bacterium UBA2366 (assembly GCA_002344065.1). Taxonomy (GTDB): domain Bacteria; phylum Bacteroidota; class Bacteroidia; order Cytophagales; family Cyclobacteriaceae; genus UBA2336. The sequence continues at coordinate 266,803 of DDTK01000012.1, read as the reverse complement.
CATCTCCATCCTTAAGGGTTCACGCATTGTGGTGAATGTTTTTGAAGGCTGTAACGGCATTAATGTTGCCATTGTATTCCTTGCTTTCATGGCTGCCTTTGGTGGCGACCGGAAAAAAATCATGTGGTTTATTCCGTTGGGTTTGCTGATTATTCATATCGCTAACCTGCTCCGCGTAAGTGGTTTGTACCTGGTGGCTGAATACTTTCAGCAATACTTTTATTACGTGCATAAATACGCTTTCACCGCATCCATATACCTGATTGTGTTTGTACTCTGGTGGTGGTGGATTGAAAAAATCAACAAGGTTTCTATACGCAAAGCCATGACCTCTGAAGGCTCATGAAAAATGTTGTACTGATTTCCGTTGCTTTATTGATACTGGTGTTGGTCTTTGTCTTTCAGCGATTTAATTATGCGCTAGCGCTCAATTCATTAGTGCCATTCCAGATTGAAAACCCGAATACAATTTTTGTGATCAACAAAACCATTCGCCTGGTGTTGAATGATACTGCTTGCATGATGTTGATCTTCGTGTGGTTTAAACAGCGTCAATACCTTACCCTGGCATTTTTTATCTTTCTGATTGAATTATTTATTCTGCTCCCTGTTTACTTCATCATCAAACTTTCCTTGGAAGGCGACTCCGAAATTTCCTCCCCGCTGCTCTCGCAGGTTCATCGCCTTATTGTAAATCCGCTGCTGATGTTTTTACTGATGGCGGGTTTCGTTTATCAGCGCATCCGTACTAAAAATTAGTAACTTTCGCCTTGTATCAACAAGGCATGCGCTACTCCATTCCGCTTTCCTATAACCCCATCAACGTTCCGCGCCTGGCGGAGGTTTTAAACCGTTACGAGGGTGTTCACCACAATCAGATCATAACTGATTTTGAATCGGCCATGTGCTCAGTTACAGGCTCGCCCTTTGCGGTGGCTTTGAATTCGGGCACGGCAGCTATTCATCTTGCATTAAAAATTCTTGGGGTGGGGGCTGACGATTATGTTATTGCGCCCACCTTTACATACGTGGCCACCATTAACCCGATTCTTTACCTGGGTGCCAGGCCCGTATTGGTCGATTCGGAGGCCACTACATGGAATATGGATCCTGATGCAGTGGAGGAGGCGATTCTCAAACTCAAAAATGAGGGTAAACGGCCGAAAGTGATGGTGCTGGTTCATACCTATGGAATGCCTTGTCAGCTCGATAGACTCTTGGCAATTGCCAGGCGTGAGGGGTTAAGGGTTCTGGAGGACGCTGCGGAATCGTTGGGCTCAACCTACCGTGGACAAATGGTAGGAACCTTTGGCGATGTGGGGATTTATTCCTTTAACAACAACAAGGTGGTAACCACTTACGGTGGGGGTATTCTAATAACAAAAAGCCCTGAATGGGCTTCAAAAGTGCGGTTTTTGGCAAATCAAGCCCGCGAAGATCTTCCTTATTATGAGCATCGTGCAATGGGATATAATTATGCCATGGGGTCGTTGAATGCAGCGGCCGGAATGTCGCAACTAATTGATTTACAAGAAAATGTGGCCAAAAGACGCTCCATTTTTAACCTGTACAAGGGATTATTAGGTATGGAAAGCCATGACGAAATACCCGGAGCGTATTCAAACCGTTGGTTTTCAACGTTTTTGTTTCCAAACGAGGCAACCAGGAACCGTGTTACTTCCCTACTGGAGGCAAATACTATTGAAACCAGACCCTTGTGGAGGCCTATGCACGATCAACCGGTATTTCATGGGGTACATTCCATCACCAACGGTCATGCCAATCACTTGTTTAAGCACGGCATATGTCTGCCGAGTGGGCAGTCGCTGACACCCACTCAGGTAGAGATGGTCGCAGCGTTGATTAAAGCATAAATTTAAGTGGTTACAATAGGCACAAACAGAGGCATTTAGTATATTAAATGCCTTTAAATCGAGTGATTTTTGATTACTTTTGTCGCTAATATCTGAAGAGAAGTACTATGGCTAGATCGTTGTTTGTTGTTTTATGTTTTGCCTCTCTCATTTTTACCGTTCAAGCCCAGGTTCAATCCAATGGAACCGGGGGTGGAGACTGGAGTAATCCGGCCAGTTGGCAAGGCGGTGTTGTGCCTGATTTTACATTTGGTACAATAACCATTCTGGCTGGCGATCAGATAAATGTTAATGCAAATTTTTCGATTGATCAAACAACTGTTCAGGTTGGCGCAACGCTTTATGTTGATCCAGGGGCAGCGCTAACGATTAACAACGGTACGGGTACAGATATTACCGTAAATGGCAATTTGATTGTTGAAGGGGAATTTATCCTGGCCAACGGATCAACCCATGCTGGAATGACGGCTGCCAACGCATCATTTCTTGCCGGTTCAGTTTACCGACATCAGTTTACCACGGCACAAGGTGTTATTCCCTTAGCAGATTGGGATGCTGATTCGGAAGTGGTTATAGAAGGTTATACTGGTACGTTCACAGCGACTGTCGCAGGGAATTGGGGGCAGGATTTTGGAAACTTCATATGGAATTGTCCTGCACAGACGGGTATTGCTACAATTGCTGGATTTCTGGTATCCATGAATAACGTTGAAGTTTTAAGTACGGGTACTTCTATTTTGAGATTATCAGTAAACCAGAATCCAACCATAAACATTGCAGGAAACCTTACCATTGATGGAACTTCAAGGGTTGATTTTTCTACAACTGGAACGAATACCATAGTTAATGTTGGTGGCAATCTGATTTACAATTCTACGAATGCTACAGGAGGCGGCACTCGTTTAACTACAACAGGAACCGGCACCATAAATCTTTCAGGCGATTTTACTATGAATGCTCCCGGGGGGCAGTTTAACTTTGCTGGTGGTGCCAATGGAACGGGTACACTTAACATATCCGGTAACTTCGATTTACAGAATGGTACTATTACTGAAAGTGCAGGGGGTACGGCAAACGGAAATATTATTTTTGTTGGTACGGATGTGACCCATTTGTTTAGTAATACAGGCTTAATTTCAAATACGATTAATTATGTTGTTCCTGCTTCAAATACGCTATTTGTATTGGGTGAGTCTCAACTTCGCGGAAATGCCAACAGCTCTTTGACAGTGGACGGAACGCTTGTTGTTCAATCTGAGAATGGGACTGGTGCAATTTTCACAGGAGCTGGAACGGGCGTTGGAAATGTGCGGGTTACCAATCGTACGTATAACCCCGGAGCAGTTATTATTTATGGGGGAACAGGGCCTCAGTTTATTGGTAATGGTCAGCCGAATGTCGCGGGGACGTTAACCATTATAGACAATCCTGCCGGTGTATCATTAAATAATACATCTGCAACTACTGTTACCATTGGAGGTAATCTCGAAGTACAAACCGGAAATCTTACAGTTGAATTAGACGGGTTAGATATTGGCGAAAATTTAAACCTGTCTGGTGGTAATGTTCTTTTTACAACGGTTGGAACAGCCCGAATAATATCGGTTGGTGGAAATATACTTTTAGATGGAGGTGATATTGTCGTATCCAGTGGTACGGCTAACGCAACTCTAATCATAAATGGGGACATAACCGGTGGTAATTTTATTTCATTTACAGGAGCCAATTCTAATCTGATAATAAATGGAACGGGTGATTTGAGTATTGATTTTCCCTTACCAAGCGCAACTACCATCGAAGCACTCACAATTAACCGTGCAGGGTCGGGACTGGTAACTTTTAATGAGGATTTGATCGTAACCGCAGGAACTACCCTTACCTCAGGTCTTGTTCGCATGAATGCAAACTTAACTGCCGGAGGGGCATTGAATTTAGGTGCAGGAACAACCTTATTCTTTGAGGGACAAACCCTTGAATTACGTAATCAACTAACCGGCACAGGTCTTCTATCCGCTGATGCCAGTTCAACTTTAAATATTCTTAACACAGGTATATTAGGAACGATTTCTTTTTCTCCAACAGGAAATACTCTTGGCACCTTTTATATTAACAGGCCAACAGCTGGTACCTTGGTAACTTTAAATTCACCATTGTTGGTTGAAAATACTTTTACATTACAAGATGGTGATTTTTTGAACACCTCTGGTTTGTCTTTTAGCAACGGTGCTGATGTAACGCGGTTTAATACGGCAGCATTTTCTGCCGGTAGTGCAATTCCTGGCGGGGGGCCTTATAATCTTTTTTATTCCGGAACAACTTTGACTGCCGGTGTTGAAGCGCGGGGGAATCTTGAGAATTTGACCAGTAACCTCTCGGGAACCCTAACTGCCGGAGGAGATATAACGGTAGCGAATACCCTATCTGTGAACAGCGGCACCTTTGCTTGTGGCGCCAATACAATTTCTACCGATATACTTAATTTATCGGGTACTTTAAATGCACAAACATCAACCATCTCATTAACGGGTAACTTTATTAACAATGGTACATTCAACCGAAATACCGGCACAGTTCAATTTAATGGTAACTCTACACTGGGTGGATTGAATAATCCATCCTTCCAGAATGTAGTCATTAATGGGGTATTAACACCTCCTTCAACTTTTAATGTCCACGGTTCATTTACGAATAATGGCTTATTTAATAATAGTGGAACGGGCACTGTTGCATTTTTGGGAACGGCAGCAACACCACAAATTGTTAGCGGGTCTACCGTTACAAACTTTCATAACATTAGTGTATCGAATACATCTGCAGTGCCGGATGTTATTATTGAAAGCAATCAAAACATGACCGGTGTTCTGACCCTTGCTCTAACAGCAACCTTCGATGCCGATGGCGCTGCCAATAACAGGATATTCACGCTGATCTCCTCCAGCGATGACCCAACCCAGGATGCAGCCATCGCACCTTTCCCGAATGCAGGGGCGCAGGTTCAGGGTAATGTAACGGTGCAACGGTTTATGTCGCTGGAAGGAACAAATGACCGGATATACCGATACATTTCCAGTCCTGTTCAAAATGCAACGGTTGCTGATATCCAAAATGAAATTCCTGTAACAGGTTCATTTACCGGTTCAAGTGTTTGTTCAGGTTGTTTGACTAATGCGTCCATGTTCCGTTATGATGAGACTGTAACTACGGGAGGCATTGATGATGGATATGTTGCCTTTCCGGTAGCGTCAAATGCTGAGACACTTACTTCAGGCAGAGGTTACGCCATCTTTATTCGCGGAAATATTGAACCGTTCTTGTCTGCTGGCTCAGCTTTGTGGAATGTTCGGGGCCCTGTTAACCGCGACAACATCAACTATGGTGTTACGTTTACATCCAGTGGAATTCCTGCCAACGATGGTTGGAACCTGGTAGGTAATCCCTATCCATCCACCATGGATTGGGATGCGCCATCCGGATGGACGCGCACCAATATTAGTGGTACGATTTATACCAGAAACAATGCCACCGGTCAATATGCTGTATATACATCAGGTTCAGGTGGTCTTAACGGTGGGTCTCGCTATGTAGCTATGGGGCAGGGCTTTTGGGTACAGGCTACTGGAGCTGCTCCCAACATGGCCACCAATGAAAATGTGAAGGCAGCCGGAACACAAACCACGTTTTTCAGGGAGCGATCAGAATATAATATTTTGAAATTTGCATTAACGAATGGCGCTAATCGCGATGAAGCGATCATACACTTCCGTGATGATGCAACTGATGGTTTTGATGCGCATGCGGATGCATGGAAATTACCCAATACTACATTAAATCTTTCAACCGTAGTGGATGAAATTGGAAAATTAGCAATCAATTCTTTTGGTGATTTTAATTGCGCTAAGAGTGTTAAGCTTGATGTTTCCAGTGTTACACCCAGTAATTATACGCTTGAATTCTCGTCTATTGAAACATTTGAATCTTACATAGGATTGACCTTGGTTGATAACTTCTCAGGTAATGAAATTGATTTACGCGATCAATCAACGTATGCTTTTCAGGTTACTGCGAACCCGTTGAGTTTTGGTGATTCCCGGTTTACCATACGCTTTAGTGGTGCAGAAGTAAGGAGCGATTTTAGTATTGAAGCAGAAGCTGAGATTTGTCAGGGAACCGACTTGGAGGTAGTGATTAATAATTCACAGCCGGATGTACTGTATCGCATATTTAAAGGTTCGGTTGCCGTATCGTCAAGCGTTAATGGAAACGGTGAGAACATTGTCCTTACATTGCCTTCCACTGCCTTATCTCCAGGTGTTTCTAATTTCGAAATCAGAGGCTATATTCCTGGCTGTAATGTTAAGAAAATCCTGCCCGTATCGGTGTATGAGACCTATCAAATTATGAATCCGCAAGGTTCGGAGCGATGCCTCTCGGGTAGTGTTGAGTTGTCGGTAGCAAATTCAACTGGTCAAGTTTTATGGTATGATGAACTTCTAGCAACGGAGCCTGTTGGGAATGGAGCAACATTTATGACTCCAACATTAACTGAATCAAAAGCCTTTTACGCCACTGTTGCAAATGCAATTGGTTGTGAAGGTGAACGAGTGGCGGTTCAAGCTGTAGTTCATCAATACCCGCAAGCTTCAATCAGTAACGAAGGCAATACATTAATTTCAAATTTCGCAACCGGTAATCAATGGTTGCTTAATGGAACCCCAATACCAGGAGCCACAGGTCAATACTATGAAACGGATGCTTCAGGCTTATATTCTTTACAAGTAACTGCAAGCGGGGGCTGTCTGACCAATGCAGATATTCAATTTGTATTTACAGGCGTTGAATCTTCCTTCGATCGTACCATTAAAATATTCCCTAACCCCACAATAGGAAAAATTTATATTGAAGTTGAATCAGCATCACCGGTGGGGGTGAGGGCTTTGGACATTACCGGTAAACAGCAAGCGGCCTCAGTACTTACAGGTTCGGGTTCAATTAAGTCTGGTACAGTCGACTTAACCTCGAATGCTGACGGAATATATATCTTGCATATACAGAAAGGTGAGCTAGTTCATCAAGTGAAAATTATTAAGACCAGCAAATGAAGACCCGCGCTTTAATCATCATTTTGTTATTAATCTTTTCTACCTCCTTATGGGCTCAACCGGGTGATCCTGGAGGAGACCCTGATGTACCTATAACCGGTATCGAGTGGCTGTTGGCAGCGGGTGCTGCCTTGGGCGTGAAGCGTTTTTTGAATTCAAGGAAGAAGGTTGAGTAAGCCTGTATAAATTGTTTTCCAGAGTTATCCATAATCTCAAAATATTGCCCCGGTGGGTCATCGTTTCCATTGATCTTACCATTCTTGCTTTTTCAACCCTGCTGGCGTATTTGCTTCGCTTCAATTTTTCCTCTTCTGATTTACTGAAGAACGATTTTGAGGTTGGTGTTTTTGTTTACACCCTTAGTGGAGCAGTAGCCATTTTTATTACTGGAAGCTATCGGGGTATAATACGCTATACCGGTATTCAGGATGGTGTGCGGATATTTTATATGTTATTGATTAACGTAGCATTAGTATGTTTTACCAACCTGGTTTTTCATTATAACGTTCACCAAAACCTTATTCCTTATTCGGTAATTTTTATAAGCTTTCTCTCTTCATTCTTATTTCTGTTTAATTACAGGTTGTTGGTTAAGTATTTCTTCTCCTACTACAGAAATGCATTAAAAAAACGAAGCAATGTTTTGATTTATGGGGCCGGACAATCCGGTATGATAACCAAACAGGTTATTGAAGCATCTTCAAATTTGCGGGTAGTAGGTTTTCTAGAGGATGACACAAACAAGGCCGGAAAAGCGTTGGCGGGTTCTGCCATTTATTTCAACCGGAACAAATCGAATATTGAAGACTTGTTGGTTTCTCTAAATGTGGATGAGTTGGTGATCACGGTAAAGGATTTGCCATTCGACCGAAAGTCTGAAATTGTTGACAGTTGTCTGCGCCACCAGGTTAAGATACGAACCATTCCACCGATTGAGCGCTGGGTGAGGGGAGAGCTTAGTCTGAACCAGATTAAAGATATCAATATTGAAGACTTGCTCGGTCGCGATGCTATTCGTCTCTCCAACGAACACATCAGCCGTGAACTGGCGGGTAAAGTTATTGTCGTAACCGGAGCAGCAGGATCTATAGGTAGAGAGATTGTATTCCAGGTGATTACTTATCGACCTATAAAAGTTGTCCTTATCGATCAGGGTGAATCGGCTTTATATGAATTGGAGCGAGACTTAAATGCAGCTTCAGTAGAGGTTGCTATCTTTCCTTACCTGGCTGATATTACTAATCACGAGCGTATTGATGCCATATTTGAAGAACATAAACCAAACATAGTCTTCCATGCTGCTGCCTACAAGCATGTGCCAATGATGGAAGGAAATCCTTCCGAAGCGGTGCTGTGCAACATTCTGGGAACAAAGAATCTCGCTGATATTGCCGTAAAACTCAACGTAGAAAAATTTGTAATGATCTCTACAGATAAGGCGGTAAACCCAACAAACGTGATGGGATGCTCGAAGCGGATAGCTGAAATTTATGTGCAGGCGTTAAACAACCACCTTCATAAAGCAGATACCCGCCATACCTTATTTGTTACTACACGATTTGGTAACGTACTTGGATCAAATGGCTCCGTCATTCCGTTATTCAAAAGGCAAATTCAGGAAGGTGGCCCTGTAACGGTAACCCACCCCGAAATTACGCGCTACTTCATGACTATCTCTGAAGCGTGTCAGTTAGTGTTGGAGGCAGGGGCTATGGGAAAGGGTGGTGAGATTTTTATTTTTGACATGGGACAATCCATAAAAATACTTGATCTCGCCAGAAAAATGATTCAACTTTCAGGATTGGAGCCTGGAAAGGATGTTGAAATTGTGTTTACCGGACTGCGGGAAGGAGAGAAGCTTTATGAAGAATTATTGGGAGATAAGGAAAACACAGTGGCAACCCATCATCCTAAAATAATGAAAGCGCGTGTTTCTGAGTATGCTTTCTCTGATATCAATAATTATATTGAATTATTCTGGGACCTGCTAAACGATCGGAACGAATTAAAGATGGTTGCCTTAATGAAAGAACTTGTGCCGGAGTTTAAAAGTAACTATTCACGGTACGAAGTGCTTGACCGGCAGAAATAGCAAACTAATTAAGTTAGCGCCTTCTCTTATAGTAAGCTTTACGTTTCGATCGATAAAGCTTGCTGTTTGAATTCCAGAACACATCATCAGGAATATAAAATTCCAGCTTTGCCTGAAGGATCATGTAGCTATCGTTCTTATCCGGATTCCCTCGTTGCGTGCCGGGTGCTACTTCGGGTAATCCTAACTCTGGCCTTCTGTCAGATAGTGCGGCAGCAATGGGATCAGAAAAAGCGGCTGAACCTAAGTGAACTGTACTAACATCATCCAGGTAATCTGTGAACGTGAGACGAAAAATACCTTCAAACACTAAATTTGTAAAGGGATTCAGCATGATTCGTGTACCAAGACCATAAGGTATTACAAAATTAAATTTGCTGTACTTTACTCCCTCAGTTTGTAATGGTTGTAAGGCATAGGTTTCTCCTTGGTATTCAGCTTTAGGATTAGAGTACAACATGCCTATACCCGCTGTAGCATAAAAATTCAATCTTGGACGCTGGTAGTAACGTTGACCATGGGGAGCCAGGTTTATTGAGCCCATGGCATTTAATTCTATATTGCTTGACTTGAATGAGAGGTTTCTTCTTACACGGCTTGCATCATCTGCCTGAGCATCATCACCTTCAATCTGGAACCAGGTAAGATCTGAGCGAATGCTAATACGATTATTGAGAAAATACTGCATGCCTATATTAACAGCAGGCTTGGCATCTAAATAATCTCCAGGATTAGCAAGCTCTCCATAGTAGGTAGCTGTACCTAAACCCACAGAACCTATAACAGATCTTTCCCGCCTCACCGCATAAAAGCTTTGTGCGCTGAGCCATTCGGGTAAAAACAGGACCAATACCAACAATAGACGTAAAAATCTCATATCAAGCACATTATATCCCACTAAAGTAGTGATTTTAAGCCTTTTTTAAAAATATCAATATTCTCAGGCTAAAACCTCTTTTACCTTCATAGCGGCATCCTTCAGCACAATGGCCGAGTAAACCTTCAACCCGGATTGTTCGATGATTTTAGCCCCTTCTTCAGCGTTAGTACCCTGAAGTCGTACAATGATGGGAACATTAATATTTCCGATTTTCTTGTAGGCCTCCACAACACCATTGGCAACCCGGTCACAACGAACGATGCCACCAAAAATGTTAATCAGGATGGCTTTCACATTGGGATCTTTTAATATAATCCGGAAACCCGCTTCTACGGTTTCTGCATTGGCTCCACCACCCACATCCAGGAAGTTAGCAGGCTCACCCCCGGAAAGTTTGATGATATCCATGGTGGCCATGGCCAGCCCGGCTCCGTTAACCATACAACCGACATTGCCATCGAGTTTAACGTAGTTAAGGCCAGCTTTGCCAGCCTCCACCTCTAATGGATCCTCTTCCGTAAGATCACGAAGTTCTGCCAGATCTTTATGACGATACAACGCGTTGTCATCCAGGTTTACTTTTGAGTCAACGGCTAAAATTTTATTGTCGGAAGTTTTGAGCAGGGGGTTGATCTCAAACATAGATGCATCCAAGCCTATATAAGCGTTGTATAATGACTGAATGAATTTGACCCCTTCCTTGAAGGCATTTCCTTCCCAGCCCATCGCGAATGCTACTTTACGAGCCTGAAAGGCCTGCAGTCCTATTGTTGGATCAATCCATTCCTTAATGATCTTTTCAGGGTGTGTTTCAGCTACTTCCTCAATGTTAACGCCACCTTCGGTTGAAGCCATAATTACCGGAATACCCTTTGAACGGTCGAGGAGAATACTCATGTAATATTCTTTAGGCTCGGCTTCACCTGGGTAATACACATCTTCGGCAATCAATACCTTATTGACCACTTTTCCATCCGGACCTGTTTGGTGGGTTACTAAGGTTCCGCCCAAAATGGCTTTCACTTTTTCGGGTACCTCAGCCAGACTTTTAGCCAGAACAACTCCTTTTGAGCCAGTTTCCTTAATGACACCCTTACCACGTCCACCAGCATGTATTTGTGATTTGATCACAAACCATTGCGTACCTGTCTCCGCATGAAGTTCCTTGGCCGCCTGAAGCGCTGCCTCTGGATTATCGGCTACAATTCCACGCTGAATCGCCACACCATATTTTCTGAGTATTTCCTTGCCTTGGTATTCGTGAATGTTCATGAATTTTTATTTTGAGGCTAAACTACTTTATTTAACCTTTTAATTCAAAGAAATCTGTGTGAATACCCCGCTGGTTAAGGCTGTTGATATTGAAAAGTCCTATGGTTCGCTTAAGGTGCTGAAGGGTATTAACCTGGAGGTAAATTCGGGAGAGATTGTTGCCATCGTTGGAGCTTCTGGTGCCGGCAAAAGTACACTGCTTCACATTATAGGAACACTGGATACACCCGATACAGGTAAGTTGATGCTCAAGGGTTTGGATGTATTCAGTTACTCATCTAAAAACCTGGCGGCCTTCCGGAATAAGTCGGTTGGTTTTGTATTTCAGTTTCACAATTTATTGCCTGAATTCTCGGCATTGGAAAATGTAATGATACCGGGTTGGATTGCGGGCAGAAGCACGCAGGATGTAACCAAGCGCGCGAAGGAATTGTTGGAATTGCTCGGATTGGGCTCTAGGCTTGACCATAAGCCTTCTGAATTATCAGGGGGCGAACAGCAACGAACTGCGGTGGCAAGGGCGTTGATCAATGATCCTGTATTGGTGCTTGCTGATGAACCAAGCGGTAACCTGGATTCAAAGAATGCCCAGGAGTTACATCAATTGTTTTTCGATTTAAGAGAAAAGCTAAACCAGACCTTTATCATTGTTACGCACAATCAGGAGTTTGCGCGTATGGCCGACCGAACTATTGAGATCCGGGACGGAATAGTCGTATCTAAGGGTGACTGATCAGATTTTCCTTCTTACATACTTATCCTGAGCCTTTTCGCCATGCTTGGTGATTTTGTTGTGGTTCGAATAAGCCGGACAATGTGAGGTTTCAAAACTGCAGGAAGATAGTACAATGCAGGTTACTATGCTTAATAAGAGAGCGGTGCGTTTCATAAAGCCAATACTTTTGTTTGTTTTCATGTAGCAAAAGTATAGTGGTAGTGGATGCTGCTTTTGATGATGTCAGGTTGATTCTATTTCATGTAAGGGCAAGTCATCAGAATGTAAAAAATGCTTTTTTGATCTATGCTTTTCTGCAAATCCTGTTAATCCCTTACTGCTTTATTTACTCAGGTATGCTCTTAAAGGCTTAAAATAAGACTTTCTCAAATTGAATTTAAGTAACTGTACAATAAGTACTTAGGATTAAATCCAGGGTTCTGCAATAGGCCATAAATCAGGATATTCTTACAAATGCCCTTGCTTAACATTGCATTAATGAAAAGCTCCTGAAATAGTAGAATTTTACCATTTTGAACCTTAAGTCCACATTGGGATTATTGTGACAAATCAACTCATGTGGTGAAGAGCCTCCTGAGTTGACTCTTCAGCCTCCATCAGGCCTGCGGGATTTATGCCTGTTAACCGCACTGGTTTGAGCTCATTGATCAGGATGGGGTCGTATTTGGCAGATACACGGATGTAGTTTTCGGTGAATCCGTGCATAAAGCCATTTTCGATGTCATTTTCGAACAATACGGTAAACTCATTGCCGATATGTTCTTCATAGAATTTCCTTCGCTTTTTATCCGATAGGATATGGAGCATTTTGGATCGTTCAGCCCGTTCTTTTGTTGATACTGTTCCAGGCAGAGTTGCTGCCAACGTGTTGTTTCTTTCCGAGTAGGTGAACACGTGAAGGTAGGAGATATCTAATTCATTCAGGAATTGATAGGTTTCAAGAAAATCTTCATGGGTTTCTCCCGGAAAGCCAACTATCACATCAACCCCAATGCAGCACCTGGGCATTACAGCTTTTATCTTCTCTACCCGACTGGTATACAACTCGCGCTGGTAGCGCCTGCGCATGAGTTTAAGTATCTTGTTGGAACCCGACTGTAACGGGATATGAAAATGAGGTACAAATCGGTTTGATGTAGCGACAAACTCAATGATTTCGTCTGTCAACAGATTGGGCTCGATTGAAGAAATCCTGAAACGTTCAATACCCGCTACCTTGTCGAGTTCCTTAATGAGGTCTACGAAATGTTCAACACGTTTGCCATCCTGTAAACCAAAGTCACCGGTATTTACACCGGTCAGCACGATCTCCTTCACATTGGTCCGTGCAATTTCTTCAGCAGTTTTAACAATATTGGAAATAGTATCACTGCGACTAGACCCCCGCGCCAGTGGTATGGTACAAAAGGAGCAGGAGTAATCGCACCCATCCTGAACTTTCATGAAGGTTCTGGTTCTATCCTGTGCCGAATAGGAGGTGTTGAACGATTTTGCAGCCTCAACTTCGGAGGTATAAACTTCCGGTTGTGGTTTCCGTACGAAACCATCAAGCAACTCAACCAACCTGAATTTTTCAGCAGCACCAAGTACGGCATCAACCCCGGGGATCTCGGAGATTTCTTTTGGTTTTAGCTGCGCATAACAACCGATGATAGCAACATAAGCTTCGGGTGAAATACCCCGCGCTTCACGAACAATCTTGTGACATTTTTTATCGGCATTCTCCGTAACGGAGCAGGTATTGATAATGAATATATCAGGAGTGTCGGTAAAGTCCACTTTTTTATAGCCTTTCTGCTCGAACATCCTTGAGATCGTTGAGGTCTCGGAATAGTTCAGTTTACAGCCCAGCGTATAAAATGCTACTTTTTTCATAATAAGGCTGCAAAGATAACAAGGCTGGGGGCCTGTTCAAAAGCTACCGATTTACTGGTTAAATGTGTTTTGATATGACCTCTTATTGTTATAACTTTGTGTTATAACAATAAATTAGATGGGCACAATAATAAAAGTCAGACGCATTGGTAACTCAAAAGGGATATTGTTCCCTAAATCAATTCTGGTAAAAAGTGGGATTAAGGATGAGGTGGAAATAAAGTTAAAGGATAATGTTATTACCATTGTTCCTGCTCAATCTAAAAAGCAGTGGTCGGACTTTAAGCGTGAAAAAAGGGAGCAAGTAGATAATATTCATAATAAGTTTGACTCAACGGAGTGGACATGGTGAGGGATTATCATGTTTACCTTGTAAATCTTGATCCCACTATAGGATTCGAAATTAAGAAGAGTCGACCTTACGTGGTCCTTACACCAACTAAAATGAATGCAGTTTTGGGCACGGTAATCATAGCGCCAATGACCACAACACTACGTGGTTACCCTTCGCGGGTTGAATTAAGATTTCAAAATAAGTTTTGCGAGGTATGTCTCGATCAAATCCGAGCAGTTGATGAGAGCAGGTTGAGTAAGAGTAGTCTTGGATTTTTAAAGCGAGATGAGATTGAAATTATAAAAAATGCTTTAAGTGAAATGTTTGATTTATAGAAGTGAGATGTAAACACTCAAAATAGTTTTCTAATTCGAGCCAACGAGTATTCTCCGGTGATAGTTCACTTGCCCCAAATGGTAGTTTAAATGACCGGCTAAATGGATTAGAAAGAAGGTGGTGGTTATGGGGTAGCCCCAAACCTGTACGGGATATTCTTCCTCCAATTGCGATGGATCGAGTTGAAGAAGAACCTGCTTAACCGTTTCCCTGGTTTTTAGTATCTCATCCAGCAATAAATGCCTGGGTACATGGCGTGCCGCGAATTCATTTTCACGGTTTCGCACGTAGCCATTCTTGCCCAGTACAGCACCGATAAAATGCTGAAGATTGCCGCAAAGGTGCAGACACAATGTTCCTCCTGAATTTTTAATATCACCTTGTATTGTCCAGACAGACTCTTCGTTGGGGTATAGATTTATCTCCTCTTCCAGTTTGGCAAGGTCGCGATTAAAAACGGTGACCAGTGAAGTGAGAAAATCCTCTGCCATAATTTTAAAGCGTCAGTAAATAATCCTCAATGTTTTTTATTTTTTTATCCAATGCCTGGTTCACTTGGTCAAACTCTTTCCGAGAGTTGAGTTTGGTGTTTACACTGATGTAGAATTTGATTTTTGGTTCGGTTCCTGATGGCCGTACCGAAATTTTAGTGCCGTCTTCAAGATAAAACTGCAACACATCGGAATTGGGAAAATTAAGCGAAGTGATTTTTCCTGTCTTTAGATTCTTTTCATTCAACGTATTATAATCAAGTATGCGTTCAACGGATGACCCAAGTATGGAAGCCGGTGGATTATTTCTGAACTTCTCCATCATGGCCTTAATTTCCTGTTCACCTTGTTGTCCTTTTTTGGTGATGTTGATCAGGCCTTCTTTATAGAATCCATGTTCAACATACATATCGATGAGCCAATCATACAGAGTTTTACCCTCGTCAGCGGCAGTGGCGGTCATTACGGCAAAAAATGCGCAGGCGGATACAGCATCTTTATCACGAATAAAATCGCCTACCATATACCCATAGCTTTCTTCACCAGCAGCAACAAACTTCTGCTTGCCCTCGCGCTCACCCATCAGTTGAGCGATGTATTTAAATCCGGTTAAGGTGTTGTAACAATCTACACCATAGTTGCGCGCAATAGTGTCCACCAGTTCGGAGGTAACTATGGTCTTTGCGATATAGGTATTGGTTCGTTCCTGCAGGTTCTTCAGAATGAACCACATCATTAAGCTGAAGGCCTGATTACCATTGAGAAGCACAAACTCACCGTGCTGATTGCGCACACCAATACCCACCCGGTCAGCATCAGGATCGGTGGCCATAACCATGCTGGCGCCTACTGTTTTTCCTTTAGCAATAGCCATCTCCATGGCAGAACGTTCTTCCGGGTTAGGTGATTTTACCGTAGGAAAATTTCCGTCTGCTTTAGCTTGTTCCTCCACCACATGAACATTGGTGAATCCTATTCTGCGTAAGCATTCGGGAACCATGGTGGAACCGGTGCCGTGCAGTCCGGAGAATACGATTGGGATGTGCTGATGCTTTTTGATTATTTCTTTCTTCGGAAGTACCCGCAGAACTTCAGCATAATAAGCTTCTTCGACATCCGCTGAAATGGTGTGTATTCGAGAGGGTTCTCCTGTGAACTTAACTTCCTCAAAGGAGGTGATGGCATTTACTTCCTGAATGATATTTTTATCATGCGGAGGAACCACCTGGGCGCCATCGTTCCAATAAGCTTTGTAGCCATTGTATTCCTTTGGGTTATGCGAAGCAGTAACAACAATGCCTGAATCGCAGTTCAAATAACGAATGGCATAGGATAGGAGTGGGGTAGGCCGAAGGGCCGGGAAGATGTGTACTTCAATACCATTGGCAGAGAAAACATCAGCTATGATTTGTGAAAAATATGAACTGTTATTTCGGCAGTCGTATGCAACAGCCACCTTAATTTGTTTGTTGGGAAATGTTTTCCGTAAATAATTACTCAATCCCTGGGTGGCTACACCAACCGTGTATTTGTTCATGCAGTTCGACCCTGCACCCATTATGCCGCGCAAGCCACCGGTACCGAATTCAAGATCTTTGTAAAAGCTATCAATCAGTTCCTTTGGATCGGTATTGTTGACCAAGACGGTGATTTGTGCTTTGGTCTCCGCATCTATTACCGGGCTGGTAAGCCATTGTTGTGCTTTTGATTTTACTGAAATTAATAGATCAGTCATTCGTTGAAAAATATTAAAATTTGGATTTACAAATTACCTCTTAATTCCTGCTCTCGTTCAATAGATTCAAACAAGGCTTTAAAGTTTCCTTTTCCAAACGACTTGGCGCCATTGCGTTCAATGATTTCAAAGAATACGGTAGGCCTGTCCTGAATGGGTTTGGTAAAAATCTGTAACAGGTAGCCTTCCTCATCGCGATCAATCAGAATATTGAGTTTTTTTAATTCTTCAAGGTTCTCATTGATGGTGCCTACACGATCCAATACATCTTCATAGTAAGTTTCGGGTACGTACAGGAATTCAACTCCTCGTCTTCTTAATTCACCAACCGTGTGGATGATATCATCGGTAGCAATGGCGATGTGCTGCACCCCTGCGCTTTTATAAAAATCGAGGTATTCTTCTATCTGCGATTTCTTCTTGCCGCTGGCGGGCTCATTGATCGGAAATTTTATATAGCCATTTCCGTTTGAAACTACCTTCGACATTAAGGCGCTGTATTCAGTAGAGATATCCTTATCATCAAAAGTCACCAGCAAACTAAAGCCCATAACCTTTTCATAGAAGTCAACCCAATGATTCATTTTTCCGAGTTCCACGTTACCCACACAATGGTCAACGTACTTTAATCCAATAGGCTCAGCTTTTACTCCACTGCTGCGTGCTTTATAGCCTGGTAAGAACGGACCTTTGTATCTCGATCGTTCTACAAAAGTGTGAATGGTTTCACCGTAAGTCTTGATGGCGGATACCACCACTTCGCCAAACTCATCTTTCAAAACTTTGGGCTCAAAGGCAGGTTCCGCTCCGCGAACCACTGTTTCCTGAAACGATTTCGTAGCATCGTCTACCCACAGGGCCAGCACTTTCACACCATCGCCATGCTTTTTAACATGCTCTGAAATTTCTGAATCGGGGTGTAGCGATGTGGTGAGTACCAGGGTTATTTTGTTCTGGCGCAATACATACGAAGCCCGGTCGCGCACCCCTGTTTCAGGCCCTGCATAAGCCACCATTTCAAATCCAAAAGCATAGTGATAAAACAAAGCCGATTGCTTGGCATTGCCTACATAGAATTCAATATGATCGGTGCCATTGATGGGTAGAAAATCCGTTGCCATAAGGTGGTAGTTTTATCAGGTAAAGTTAAGCCGATTGCCTCAATCTTTTATGTTTCTGCTAGAAAATCAGAGTTACTGTATTTCTCACAAACAATATTGTACAAAGCGTGTATTATGGTTGTATATCCCGTATTTCATTTGGAGGAATACATTTTCTATTTCCCTGAATAATGCAATCTTTGCAAAAAAGTACTTAACATGGATAGCAAAAAACTGGATAAGGACCTTTCTGAGATCATTCGAAAAAAAAAGGAGCTTGAATCGCTGGATTATAACGACCCGAAGTATGATGAAATAGAAGATGCCCTTCACGATCTGGAGGATTCTTTCGTTGAAGAATTCGGAAGTTTCCTCGAAGAAAAACTGCAGGAAGTACATGACCGGTTTTGTCCTGATACGGATGTACTTTCTCCAACTGCTTATATCGGTAAAGGTATCGTGGTTGATTTGCAAAAATACCCAGGCAAGGAAGTGCGCCTGGTGTTGAACAGTAACCCCACGTGCATCGCCTTGGCAGTCCGTGATAAGCAGGAAGTTGTCTGGAAAGCCGACTAAGGTTTACCGGTAGCCAAGTTTTTTGCGAACACGATCAAGTACACTGTGGGCTATTACACGTGCCTTATCTTCTCCATGCTGTAGCTTCTTTTCAAGTTCCTCCGGATTGGAGTAGTAGAAATTGAAGGCTTCGCGTTCGGCAGTAAATTTTTTAAGAATAAGTTCGTGTAGTTCTTTTTTTGCATGACCGTAACCGTAATTACCTCGCAGGTAATTGTTGCGCATGGTTTCAACTTGTTCAGATGTTGCCAGCAAACTATAAAGCGCAAAGGTATTATCCCTATCAGGATTTTTTGGTTCTTCCAGCGGGGTGCTGTCAGACACGATGGATTTAATCTGTTTCAGTAATTCTTTTTCAGGGAGAAAGATATCAATGATGTTTCCATATGATTTGCTCATCTTCTGGCCATCCGTTCCGGGTACGGTCATCACCTGCTCTTCAATTTTTGCTTCCGGAACCACAAATGTTTCTCCGTAGTGGTTATTAAAAGAGGAGGCGATATCTCGCGCCATTTCCAGGTGTTGTTTTTGATCCTTGCCAACAGGCACAACGTTTGCGTCATACAAAATAATATCTGCCGTCATCAGTACAGGATAGGTAAATAAACCTGCGTTTACATCGGCTAATCGGTCTGCTTTATCTTTAAATGAGTGTGCATTGGCCAGCATGGGGAAGGGTGTGAAGCAGTTCAGGTACCAGGAAAGTTCACACACTTCGGGGATTCGTGACTGGCGGTATAAAAAATTCTTCTCAACATCAAAGCCAAAAGCCAACCAGGCGGCAGCCACGGCACGAACATTTTCTGCCCGTAGTTGGGCATCCTTAATAGTAGTGAGGGAATGAAGATCGGCAATGAAGAAAAACGACTCGTTTTCAGGTTGTTTGGAAAGCTTGATGGCAGGGATAATAGCCCCCAATAAATTACCCAGGTGCGGTCGGCCACTGCTTTGAATACCGGTTAAAATGCGTGTCATGTCGCAAAGAAAATAAAATAACCCGAACCGAATTATGTTTTACTTTTGTGAGGTCAATAAAGTTTAGTTATGAAGCGAATCAGCGGAATGTTGGTGTTGATAGTAGCAACCATCGGGGCATTTGCCCAACTGGTTAAACCATTGAAATTTAATGAAGAGGTATTTGATTTTGGTAGTGTAATTGAAGAAGATGGCCCTGTTTCGCATGAATTTGTATTCACCAATGTTGGTACAAAGCCATTGCAAATCCTGTCCGTTCAACCTTCATGCGGGTGCACGACACCTGGTTGGTCGAAAGAGCCGATCATGCCTGGGAAATCCGGATCCATAAAGGCACAGTATGACCCAAAAGGCCGCCCGGGTTATTTCAATAAATCATTGACGGTAACAACCGATATGGATAACCAGCCGGTTATTCTGCAGATTAAAGGAACTGTTTCCTCAAAGAATGGGTATTCTGCCGTTGAGTTTCAGGCTGTAAATGGAAACTTGAGATTAAGGAGTTTGTCGTTTAATCTGGGCAAGGTGTTTTTGAAAGATGAGTTTGTAGTACGTGAATATGAATTCTACAATGCGGGAGTAAAGCCGGTAACCTATAGCGGAAAAACAGAAGGTCCCGAGTACATTCGCATTTCAGTTGAACCATCGACAATTGAACCTGGGAAGAAGGGGATCATCAAATTAAGCTACAATGGAAAGATGAAAGGCCAGTACGGCTTTCAATCCGACCACATAACCCTGCATACCGATGATGAGCTTCAGCCCCTGAAAGGATTTACTGTGTATGCTACGTTGGAAGATTATTTTCCCGAACTTAAACCTGACGAGGCAGCCAAAGCACCACAATTACGATTTGCCGCCCAGTCAATTGAGTATGGTTCTATGAAACAAAATCAATCCGTTACAAGATCAATCCAATTGACCAATACCGGTAAATCGGTTTTAGAGATTCGTTCCATTCAGGGTAACTGCACCTGTATACAGACAGAAACAGATAAAACAAAACTAAAGCCTGGAGAAAGTGCAACCATAAAAGTTAGTTTCAATCCTCAGGATCGTAAAGGAACGCAAACTAAGTCGGTTACGGTTTATTCCAACGATCCGGTTAACCCGGTGCAGCGTATTACACTAAGCGGTGTGGTGGATTGATTTATAATTGATTTTGGCTCTATGGTTCAAGAACATCAGTCTCAATTATATTGCTGCGGTTCAAAGCTCTGTCTTTGACCTGAATAGACAGTTTAAGCTTTTTTCCGCCAAACAAAGCTTTAAAACCAGTGCTTAGCATGGTATAGGTAATTTTCCCCTCAAGGTTATTCTTTAGCTGAATATTAAACGGTCCTGAAGAAATGGATGAAAATTTTTTCGTGCCCCGCTAAGATCAGGAAACCTGGCGTTAAAATCGTGACAGACCAGTTCTCTCCAATCGAATTCAGTGAAATTCAAACCATCGTTACTATACAGAAACTTCACGATAAGATTGAAATAGTTTTCATTTCGTTGATGGTATAGGTACTTGCCTTCATGGTAATACCAATATCTGCAATCGTATTGGTTTGAACTGGGTATAGTATCGAACGGTGGAGATTCCCTATCGGTAAATTGTATCAGGTCATCGAATGGATATTCACCTGATAAGGTAATATCAGCGTGTAGCGGGCTGCCATCACTTTTTCTAAAAAAAGAAGTGAAATGGAATGGGTCACTTGTGTATTCAGTGGAGTAGGCTAGTCCTAAATCTGAATCACCATCGCGGTAATTGAAAGTCACATCAATTTTATCTGGTTCAGTAACATCAGGTATCTCTGTGAACTTGACTGATATGAATTCAATGTATGGTTCAGCAGGATAGCGTAGACTTTCCTCATCCGAACATTTTGAAAGTGATAATGCAAGGCCAATCATCACAAGGGGGATTAGCTTTTTGGTCATATGCTAAAAATTAATAGTTAAAGCAGATGCGATAATTGCAAACCTAAATATTAAACAAACGCCTGTATCCCCGTAATCTCCTTACCTAAAATCAGTAAGTGGATGTCATGTGTACCCTCATAGGTTAAAACAGACTCCAGGTTGGCCATATGGCGCATAATCGGGTACTCACCGGTAATGCCCATGCCGCCATGAATCTGGCGTGCTTCACGTGCAATATCCAACGCAATTTCAATATTGTTCCGTTTGGCCAAAGAAATTTGTGCGGTGGTAGCTTTACCCTCGTTCATTAATGTGCCGAGTCGCCAGTTTAGCAATTGCGCTTTGGTAATCTCGGTAAGCATCTCAGCCAGCTTTTTCTGAATTAATTGAAAAGAGCCAATAGGCTTTCCAAACTGAATTCTTTCCAGCGCGTATCTTCTGGCAGAGTCGTAACAATCCATAGCAGCGCCTAACGCTCCCCAGGCAATACCATAACGGGCAGAGTCGAGGCACATCATAGGTGCTCCTAATCCACTTTTACCGGGCAGCAGGTTTTCTTTTGGAACTTTAACATTATCGAAAACCAGCTCACCGGTGGCGCTGGCCCTAAGCGACCATTTGCCGTGCGTTTCAGGTGTTGAAAATCCCGGCATACCACGCTCTACAATCAATCCGTGTATTCTGCCTTCTTCATTCTTTGCCCACACTACGGCCACATCGGCTTTCGGGGAATTGGATATCCACATCTTTGCCCCATTCAGCAGGTAATGATCACCCATATCTTTAAAGTTGGTTACCATGCCACCCGGGTTGGAACCATGGTCGGGCTCGGTCAACCCGAAACAACCAAGCCATTCGCCTGAGCCAAGTTTGGGTAAGTATTTTTTGCGTTGTGCTTCGCTGCCAAACTTATAGATGGGATACATAACCAACGAACCTTGCACAGAAGCAGTTGACCGCATGCCCGAATCGCCACGCTCAACTTCCTGCATGATCAGGCCGTACGAAATGTAATCCAGTCCGCCACCGCCATATTCAAGAGGTATGGTTGGGCCAAATGCACCGATATCACCAAATTTCTTTACAATCTCGTAAGGGAAGTGTGCACGCTGTGCCCAATCTTCTATGTAGGGACTGATTTCGCGCTTTACAAAATCGCGGATGGAACTGCGGATAAGCTTGTGTTCTGCTGTTAACAGGCTGTCAACAGCATAAAGGTCAGGATGGTCAAAAGCATCTTGTTTTAAGGATTTTACAGTCTTTTTATCCAACGTGTGGGTTGCCATAGGATTTTGTTTAATTGCATGCAAATTTAAGTAAATCACAATCCTTAACACCATGGAGGAGCCTAAGGTTAACCCCGAATTAGCCGAACAACTCAAGAAATTACAGGAAAAGTATGCCGCAATGGGGCAGGACTTATCGTCCTACCTGGACGGCCTGCTTTATTCCGATTACCTGACCTATTGGGATTATATCCACCTGGACACCCTGCTTAGTTTACAGAACCCGAAAACCAGTTTTCCAGATGAGCATATTTTTATCATTTACCATCAGATCACTGAACTCTACTTTAGATTGATCATCCTGGAGCTCGAACAGATAACCGCGAAGGAAAATCCCGATGAAAAATTCTTTAGTGAGCGGCTTGATCGGGTAAACCGTTATTTCGGGCACCTGGAAAATTCGTTCGATATTATGGTGAAGGGAATGGAACGCGATCAGTTTTTAAAATTCCGTATGTCGCTTTTACCGGCCAGCGGGTTTCAATCGGCTCAGTATCGCATGATCGAATTTTATGCTACCGATTTTATAAACCTGGTGGCGGAGAAAGACCGTAAATCTGTAACAGATGGAAACAATATTGATGATGTTCTTCCTAACCTTTATTGGCGAAGCGGAGCTACAGAATTAGCTACCGGCAAGAAAACGTTAACCCTGCAACAGTTTGAAAAAAAGTATCTAGATCAGTTTCGCGACTTAGGGATTTCACTAAAGTCAAAGAATGTATATCAACTCTATAAAAAACATTTTTCTGGTAATAAAAACATTACCGACCGGCTTCGAGCGTTCGATACACTGGCCAATGTATTGTGGCCGCTGGCGCATATGAAATCGGCAGCGCATTACCTGGAGAAGGATCCGGAAGATATTAAAGCAACCGGTGGCACCAATTGGCAAAAGTATCTTCCGCCACGTTTTCAAAAAATCATCTTTTTCCCTGAACTGTGGTCGGAGCAGGAGAAGGCCGAATGGGGCAAAGCAGCTTTTATCCGTAAATAGAGCCGAATTTCGTACCTTTCGGTAATCTTTTAGCTGTGAAAAGGTTATCCCTTGTAGTTGCACTCCTTATCCTTACGGTTCAAGCCTATGCCCAGGTTTTTACCCGGCAGACTTTTCACGATCAGGAGAAGAAATACATTAAAGAAGTTTTTCAGGTTAGGGATACCGTGAAAAACATTTTGCATGGACGTTATGTCTCCTATTACCTGAACGGTAACATAGAATCGAAAGGATTCTTCTCCAACAATGAGACCACCGGCATCTGGGAATTTTTTTATGAATCCGGTAATCTGAAAATGCGTGGAGCTCTTCGGCAAAGCGCAAACTACGGCATGTGGGAATACTTTTATGAGAGTGGTCAGAAAAGTATGGAGGGTACTGTGAATGGAAAGAACCGCGAAGGCGAGTGGAAAATGTTTTATGAAAATGGTCAGGTAAAGGAAATTGGTAACTATGTGAACAACCGAAGGTCGGGCTTGTGGTTGAGTTATTTTGAAGATGGTGTAAAGAAAGGTGAAATCGAGTATGTTGATGACTTTGGCCGATATACAGAATACTTTCACTCCGGGAAGGTTGCTGCTGAAGGCCCCAAAATGGGCACGCGTCAGGTTGGTCATTGGCGATTTTACGATGAAGGTAATGGCGCTTTACTCTCGCAAGGCGATTATGAAAACGGAAGGAAGACAGGTGAATGGTTAACCTATTTTTCGAGTGGGAGTGTGGCTGTTAAGGGAAGTTATGAAAATGATAATCCGGTTGGTAAGTGGGAATATTATTTTGAAGATGGCTCGATAAGTTCCTCCGGTGAATACCTGGGTGGGCAGAGAAATGGTTACTGGAGTTCCTTCTCAACGGGTGGAAAATTATTGAGTGAAGTAAACTACGATCGTGGCACGGGTGATTATCGTGAGTATTATCCCAGCGGTAAGTTGAAGGTTAGCGGTTTGATGGTGGATGAAAAAAGACAAGGGCCCTGGGTATTTTACTATGAAGATGGTAAAAAAGAAGGCGACTGTGAGTTTGATCGGGGTAAGGGCACATATTATGGCTATTACCGTGATGGTTCCCTGCAAACGCGTGGTGAAATTGATGGTGATAAAAGAATTGGGACCTGGGAACTCTACGAACGGGATGGAACATTATCCGGCTATTACAGGCCTTATTATAACCAGCCCAACCTGGCCAAGGAAATTAATGATCTGGCTGCGCGGAAGGAAGCATCCAACCGACCGACAGCCAAAGGCTTTAGCTACTTTAATGCTCGTGCCAATGAATATAAAGGGGTAATTGTAGAAGGCAATCCGGTGCTGATGTTTGCCGGACGGTTCCCGATGGCCGTTGAATTTTATTCACAGGAACGTCTGGGGCATGCCTTTGAATTCATCGGTATTCGAAATCCATTTTTTGAGGCCGATGATCAGGTTGTTCCCGGAAAACTTTTTGAACGGGGCTACAGCATAGCCATCAAACAGAAATTCTATAATCCTGTAAAAGCCGGCATGTGGTATTTCGGTCATCAATTGAGGTTTAGTAATATCGGGCATTTTACCAATGTGATGTACAACTCCAATCCGGAAACGATCATTACGTTTACGGCCCCTGATCAGCGGATCGAGTATGGTGTTTTACTCGGATACAGAATTATCCAGCGAAATAATGTAAGCGGTTTTACCATTGATCTTTATGGCTCTGCTAACATTGGTTTCCGTAGCGTTGATGTTGACCCCACAAGCGCCAGTTATTTTCAGGATGTTGATCAGTCAAAATTAATAACCAATTTTACGTTTGGCCTCAACATAGGTAATGTGTTTTCCTATCGTTAGCCCTGCTATATTTGTTCTTCTTTATTGAAGGTTAACTCCCTTCCTGTATGCCTGCCAAAGAAATAGTACTTTTGCCTGAAGAGGCTTTTGATGAACATCGATTTACCCAATCGCTGTATGAAAAACTTAGTTTAAAAAAAGATGGTGATGTTTGGGTACGCCCAATAAAACGTTCTATTGATGCGCGCGGAAGGAAGGTTGTAGTACGTGTACTCTGCGAAACCGTGGCAGCTTCTGAAAAGCGACCGATCATTACCTATACCAAAAATTATGTTGATGTTACACACGCAAAACGTGTGCTGATTGTGGGTTCAGGTCCGGCCGGGTTATTTGCTGCGCTTCGCTTACTTGAGTTTGGCGTGAAGCCAATTATCCTGGAGCGCGGCCTTGATGTACAAACCAGGCGCAGGGATATTGCTGCCATTAACAAGCAGCACATCGTCAACACGGATTCCAATTATTGCTTTGGCGAGGGTGGAGCAGGGACTTATTCGGACGGAAAGTTATATACCCGTTCAAAGAAACGCGGTGATGTAAACCGGATTCTGGAGATACTGGTAGCGCATGGAGCAAAAGAAGAAATTCTTTTCGATGCACATCCGCATATTGGCACCAATAAACTGCCCAAGCTTATTGAAGAAATAAGGAAGAGTATCCTGGCAGCCGGTGGTGAAATTCATTTCAATACACGTGTTAGTGATTTTATAATTAAGAATGACAAACTCACAGGCTTAAAATCAAGTGATGGTAGTGTTGTTGAAGGCGATGCAATGATATTGGCCACAGGACATTCCGCGCGCGATATTTTTGAGTTGCTATACAAACGAGGTATTTTGATCGAGCAGAAACCTTTTGCTTTGGGACTGAGGGTTGAACATAGTCAACAACTTATTGATCGGATTCAATACCACTGCCCGGTTGATCGCGGGCCTTATCTTCCTGCCTCATCTTATTCATTGGTACATCAGGCGAAGGTTAACGGAAAACAGCGTGGTGTGTTTTCATTTTGCATGTGTCCGGGTGGGTTTATTGTCCCTGCTGCTACTGCGCCCGGTGAGGTTGTTGTAAATGGAATGAGTCCATCGCGCAGAGATTCTCGTTTCTCAAATTCAGGTATTGTGGTTTCAGTTAATGAAGAAGACTTTCTTCCCTTTGCCCGATTCGGTCCATTGGCAGGAATGCATTTTCAGGCAGCCATTGAACAACAGGCTTGTGCGGTAGCCGGTAATACACAAACTGCTCCAGCCCAGCGATTGGTAGATTTTGTCGACAGAAAAGTTTCATCCTCGTTGCTGGACACTTCATATCAACCCGGCCTTGCTTCGGTTGACTTACATGAAGTATTACCCGACTTTATTTCGGAAGCATTGCGTCAGGGGTTCAGGAACTTTGGTAGTAAGATGCGCGGTTATCTGACTAATGAAGCGCAAGTGGTAGGGGTGGAGAGTCGGACTTCTTCACCCGTTCGCATACCTCGTGATGCTGAAACATTGGAGCATCCACAGGTACAAGGATTTTTTCCGTGTGGCGAGGGTGCAGGCTATGCCGGTGGCATTGTTTCCGCAGCCATGGATGGCGAACGATGCGCGGAGGCAGTAGTAAGAAAATTGACTTTGAAACTGAATTCATGAAGACTGTAATTGTAGGGGCTACACCAAATCCATCACGCTATGCCTACATGGCGGCTGACATGCTTACCGAATACGAACACGAGATTGTACCTGTTGGTATTAAAAGAGGTGAACTATTCGGAAAGGAAATATTAAATATTCGTGCGCTACCGGAAATTAATGATGTCGATACCATAACCCTATACATTGGTCCGCAGCATCAACCCGAATGGTATAAATACTTGATTGACTTAAAGCCAAGACGTATTATTTTTAATCCGGGAACGGAAAATCCTGAATTTGAAAAACTTGCTATCGCGAATAATATAGAACCTGTTGAAGCGTGTACGTTGGTAATGTTACGTACAGGCCAGTATTAATTCCGTCACCGGACAGGCTCATTATCCTTTTGGATAGCGATAACAGAAACGCAGACTATTTTCCACTCACCATTTACTTTCTCCATTACACGAACCTCAGCTTGTGGCGGACGGTTTGAATCATCCGTTACCTGTTGGGTAAAGCGAATGTAAGCCATATTACCCTGTACTTTAATATGAAGCCAGTCGCGTTTAATATTGGCGGTAGAGGGCTTTGAAGTTTTAAAGTAGTTGTTAAATCCTTTATTGATATCCTCCCAACCTGAAAAGGAATTTACATCGGTTGTATCAGCAAACGACCAAAAAGCATACGGTTCATGAACCCATAAGCTGGCCCAGGTTTTCTGGTCAATTTCAAAAAATGCTTTTGTTTCTTTTTCTATGATTGCCTTTATCGAGGTTTCATCATTGCCCGATGGGGCAGTTTGAGGTTTGTTTTTTTTATTCTGTGCGAATAAACCAATACACGACAAAGTGAGTAAAAAGATTAAGGTGTGGATGGCAAGTTTCATACACGTAAGGGGTGTTGGTTTAAAAATCGATTTTGTGATTACCGCTTAAAAACAACAGTACTCAGAAAGCAAACTGGTTATCCATAGGTCCCGGAAATTCTTCTATCATGTCAACTATTCCGGCAATAACTTTTCGGATAACCCCAATGGCAACAAAACTCAGTGTTAAGTAAATAAGCAGGAAATCAAGCTTTTTTATAGCCAGTTTCATAGGTTTTGGTTAGGTGTCTTTAAGTTAATGAAATGGGCTTGAATAGACAAATCCTTTCACCGGTAGGGTATGATCAAAATCATGTTCGGGATCGGAATAAAAGATTTATCTTCCTTGCATTAAATCCCAATTATTATGCTGTCCGATAAAGAACTTATTAACCTGAAAAAACTGTATGCAAAGCCAGGTAAGAAAATCAGTCTAAAGGATTTTGATACCCGATATACAGGTAAAGAACTGAATAGAAAAGATGCTGAACTATTACTTGACATGGGACGTAAGCATCTGGCAGAAATTCAGGATAAACTCTATGCTCACAATCAGTATAGTGTCCTTATTATTTTTCAGGCGATGGATGCAGCTGGAAAGGATGGTGCGGTGAAGCACATCATGTCGGGGTTTAATCCTTTAGGGGTTAAGGTGTATAGCTTTAAGGCACCTAACTCGCACGAGCTTGATCATGATTTTTTCTGGCGCCATAACCTGGCTATGCCGGCACGGGGCGAAATCGCTATTCATAATCGTTCACACTATGAAAATGTGCTGGTAACTAAAGTTCATCCCGAATGGATACTGAATGAAAATATTCCGGGTGTTGATTCGTTGAAAGACATTAATAAGGCATTCTGGGAAATGCGTTATAAACAAATTACCCGCTTCGAAAAAAACCTGGCGGAAAACGGAACCATCATTCTTAAATTCTTTTTACATGTTTCAAAAAAGGAACAGAAAAAGCGTTTCCTTGAACGGATTGATGACCCATCGAAAAACTGGAAGTTTTCTTTATCTGACTTAAAAGAAAGAGCATATTGGGATGATTATCAGAAGGTATATGAGGAAGCTATCTCCGAAACATCCAAAGAGCACGCTCCATGGTTCATTATTCCGGCTGATGATAAATGGTATGCCCGATTAGCCATTGCTGCCGTTATTTACCGCGAGTTTGGAAAGTTGAAGTTGAGTTATCCAACCGTTACGGATTCACAAAAAGCCGAACTCCAGAAGGCCAGGCTTCATTTGATGGCGGAGAACGGAAATGGAAAAGATAAATCCAGGAAGAAGAGTAAAAATGTTAAACTTATAACCCCTGATTAAAACTAATTTTGATTAGGTGGATCAACTTCTTTTTCCAAGGTATTCAGGTGAACGATCGTTCCCTTTTTTCGTAGTACTTCAGCAAGCTGAATCACATCTTCATTTCTTTCCCATGGATTTCCGGTGAGCGCAAAAATCTGCAACTTCTCGAATTCCTTGAGCTCTGTTGGAATTTGGTAAAGATTATTCGAAGACACATCCAGGTTTTCAATGTTTCTCAACGATAGGATTTGATATGGAAATGACGTGAGTGAATTGTTGTTAATCCGTAGAACCTTCAGGTTTGTTAATTTCGAAATACTTTCAGGCAGGTAGTTCAATTTGTTATGCGATGCATAAAGCTCCTGAAGATTAGTAATACCACCGATATTTTCAGGAAGCGCTGTAAGCGCATTGTGAGACAGGTAGAGTATTTCCAGATGTTGAAGTTTGGTCAGATCAATAGTAATGTTGCTCAATTGATTGTGATAAAGATCAATTACTTTTAGGTTGGTCAGATTCTCCAGGCCGTTGTTCAGTTCAACAAGTTTGCAATTATAAAAAGCTAATTCCTCCAGTTGATTCAGTTTGCCGATGGCAGCATCAATGGCGGTAATTGGGTTATTGCTGAATACTAATTTTTTAAGGGACGGAAAATTAGAAATAGTGGAAGGAACAGAGGTAATTTTATTTCCAAGTACGTTTAATTCCTGTAAGGATGAATTGTGAACTCGTGGCAGATCACTAAAGGTTAACTGATTATTGAGGAGGTTTAATTTTGTGAGGCTCTCGTTTTTAGTGATGTCCGGAAAGTTACTGAGTCCGATGTTGGCAGATAGGTCAAGTTCACGAAGCCCAGTAAGCGTTTTATAGTTCTTTGGGAGTCGTGAGCCATCCGTGCCACGGATAAGTAATTCTTCTGTGACATGGTTTTTACCCAGCTTAAGACGGCCTTTAGGTGTGTTATTGTAAACGTAGATATTTTTAAGTTGCTTAAGTTGATTAAATTTCCCGGGTAGCTTGCGCACTTTCGTGTTAACGAGCTCGAGTTCTTTCAGATTATTACATTTAAAAACCAGAGCAGGTATTTTTTTGGATTTATTGTTTGAAAAACTGAGTTGGGTAACCTCGTCCGGCTTTACATTACCCGATGTCAGTTCTTCATAAGCGGTAAAGCTTGCTGTTGGTTTATAAATAACTTTAAAGCCAATAACTTTAGCGCGAAGCAAGTTGGAGAGCGCCAGCAGACTATCAAGGCTTTTTTTCTCTCCACTATTCAGTTGGTTTCGATTAAATATTTCTTGCATTGCCTTTTGAACCTGAGCGTGGTCAGCAGAATCCTTTTTGCTGGCGAATACAGGCACCGATTGTTGGGCCAGTACAGCATGGGTAAGAAGTAAAAACAGAATCAGAACAATTGTATTTTTCACAGGTTTTTGGGGCTCAATTATCTTTAATCCGAGGAGTTATTTATAGTCACCAATTCAACTCAAAATAAAGTTAGTTTTTTAGCCCTTAATTACCTGATTTTCTTACGTTTTACGCGTAAAAAAGCTTATTTTTGAAGGTTTTAACCAAGTATCATGACGGAAAGAAAGAAGAAAGGCGCGGATGATTATTCGGCCAGTAATATTCAGGTTTTAGAGGGTTTAGAGGCGGTTCGGAAACGCCCCGCCATGTATATCGGTGATGTTAGTACAAAAGGCCTCCACCACCTGATCTGGGAAGTGGTGGATAACTCCATAGATGAGGCCCTTGCAGGTTATTGCGATGAGATTCGGGTAACCATAAATGAAGATAATTCCGTACTGGTAGAGGATAACGGTCGGGGTATTCCCACGGATATGCACGCTAAGGAAAAGCGCTCTGCGTTGGAAGTTGTAATGACGGTACTCCACGCAGGTGGTAAGTTCGATAAAAACACGTACAAAGTCTCCGGAGGGCTACACGGTGTGGGCGTTTCCTGTGTGAATGCACTATCAGAAGTATTACAGGCTACCGTTTATCGTGATGGAAAGATATGGGAGCAAGAATATCACAGAGGGGCTCCTCAATATGCTGTTCGTGTGATCGGTGAGTCTGACCGCAGTGGTACTTCAGTTCGTTTCCTTCCAGATAAAGAGATTTTCATCGTTACTGAATACAACTATGTTACGGTAGCCTCACGGCTTAGGGAGCTCGCCTTTCTGAATCCGGGTATTAAAATTTTCCTAACCGATCTTCGTGAAAAGGATGATGAAGGAAAACCCCGTCAGGATGAATTTTTTTCTGTTGGAGGCTTGCGCGAATTCGTAGCCTATATTGATTCAACCCGCGAAAAGCTCATACCCGAACCGATTTACATTGAAAATGATAAGGGATCAATTCCCATTCAGGTGGCGTTGAGCTACAACACTTCATTTAGTGAGAACCTGGTGTCGTATGTAAACAACATCAACACCCATGAGGGTGGAACCCACGTAGCTGGTTTCAGAAGGGCGTTAACCCGTACGTTAAAGAATTACGCAGATAAGTCGGGATTGTTGGATAAAGTCAAAATTGAAATTAATGGCGATGATTTTCGTGAAGGCCTTACGGCTGTTATTTCTGTAAAAGTTGCCGAACCCCAGTTTGAAGGACAGACCAAAACCAAATTGGGTAACTCCGATGCTATGGGTGCGGTGGATCAATCGGTTGGTGAAGTATTGCAATACTACCTGGAGGAACATCCGCGTGAAGCGAAACTTATTGTTAGCAAGGTTATTCTGGCCGCTCAGGCGCGTCACGCAGCACGCAAAGCACGTGAAATGGTGCAGCGTAAAAATGTTTTAACCGGAACCGGCCTTCCCGGAAAACTAGCCGACTGTTCCAGTACGGATCCGGGTATATGTGAACTCTACCTCGTGGAGGGCGATTCGGCCGGTGGATCTGCCAAGCAGGGAAGAGACCGCGCCTTTCAGGCCATACTGCCATTGCGCGGAAAAATTCTGAACGTTGAGAAGGCACAGGAGCATAAGATTTACGACAACGAAGAAATCAAGAACATGATTACCGCACTGGGTGTATCCTTCGGGACAGCCGATGACAACAAGGCGCTTAACATGGCTAAGCTTCGTTACCACAAAATCATAATTATGACAGATGCTGATGTGGATGGTAGCCATATTCGTACGCTTATTCTTACGTTCTTTTTCCGTTACATGCGCGAATTGATTGAGAATGGCTATATCTATATTGCCTTGCCTCCGTTATACCTTGTTAAAAAGGGAAGAGAAGAGCGTTATTGCTGGACAGAGGAGGAGCGTGATGCACTGGTGAAAGAGCTGGGTGGAGGAAAGGATGATTCTGTGAACTTACAACGCTATAAAGGTTTGGGTGAAATGAATCCGGAACAGCTGTGGTCAACCACGATGGATCCTGCACGAAGAACACTAAAGCAAGTGAGTATTGAATCGGCTGCTGAAGCAGATCATTTGTTCTCCATGTTGATGGGAGACGAAGTAGCACCTCGCAGAGATTTTATTGAGAAGAACGCGAAATACGCACGCATCGATATTTAACAATTTTTTAACCGTATTAATGCTGTTGTCAGGGTGGCTCACACCACCTTGCAACATCCTCCAGCTATGAACGACCCCGTAGCGATTAAAGATCAAGTAACCAGCCGGATTGATGAAAGCCGGTACATCAGTCGTGACCTCAGTTGGATCCAATTCAACTATCGCGTACTCGACCAGGTCAAGCACATCAACCGTAGTATTTTTGACCGGTTAAAATTCCTGGCCATTACAGCTTCCAATCTGGATGAATTCTGCACCATTCGATTGGGGAGTTTGTATAATTATCTCGACTACGGAAAGGAGCGTTTTGACTATAGCGGGCTGCGCGAAGAACCATTTCGCAAACTCTTGCTTAATGCCATCCGCAATTTTGTGCAGGATCAGCACGAATATTTTATTTACAAACTTAAACCGTTGTTTAAAGACAACGGGTTTATGATTTGCCCTTACGGGGATCTTTCAGTCGATCACAAGAAATTGGTAAACGATTATTTCAATCGTACCATCTTTCCGATGCTCACACCCATGGCGTTCGATTCGTATCACACTTTTCCGGTACTTAAGAATAACCGTTTACTTTTTGGTGTAGTAACAAAGGTGGCGGGGGAGAGTCAGGAACAAAACAGGGTATCGTTTATTCAGGTGCCCAGCAATATTCCTCGCTTCTTTGAGTTACTGGACGAGGAATTGTTTCGGTTTGTGCCGGTGGAGGAAATTATCCGCCACAATATTCATCAGTTGTTTCGCAATATTGAGATTCAAAGTATCAATCTGTTCCGAATTAACCGTAACGGGGATTTTACGTTGGATGAAAGCGATGATATTGAATCTAACTTTCTGGAAGACCTTAAGCAAAAGCTGAAAACAAGGCGCAGCGGCAGGGTAGTGCGCATGGAAGTTCAGGGTGCGCCCGATCCGTGGATGATGCGCCTGTTAAAGATTCAATGGGATATTGATGACCACAACATTTTTACGATACCTAATCAGAGTTTTCTTGATTTGGGTGGGTTAACCCAAATCATTGGTCACTCAGAGTTTAAAGGACGGAGAGGTCAATATCCGGAACCTATACTTCCGCTTAATTATCCTGAGGAAACTTCGCAGGATTTATTTGAGATTTTGAAAGAACGCGATGTGTTACTGCATCATCCGTACAATTCCATGGAACCCGTGCTGGAGTTACTCGAAAAAGCTGCTGATGACCCGTATGTACTGTCTATTAAAATCACCATTTACCGTGTGGCTAAGGAATCGCGGGTGACAAACGCATTGTTGCGGGCTGCAGAGAACGGAAAGCACGTAGCGGTGCTGTTTGAAGTAAAGGCCCGATTCGATGAAGAGAACAATATGCGCGAAGCCCAACGCCTGCAAAAGGCAGGTTGTTTTGTGATTTACGGTGTAGGTAGTTTAAAAACCCACACCAAGCTTATGCTCATTGTGCGAAAGGAAAAGAATGATCGTGTTTTCCGGTATGTGCATCTTTCCAGTGGTAACTATAACGAATCAACATCACGATTGTACACCGATATAGGACTGCTCACCACCAGGGAAGCCTATGCTAATGATGTCTCTGAATTCTTTAATGTTATTACCGGCCATTCGTACCCCACAACGTATCGAAACCTGATCACCTCACCGCGCGATATGCGAATTCAGTTATGTAACCTGGTGAAACGTGAAGCAGAAAATGCCCGGCAGGGTTTAACTTCCGGAATTGTTATTAAGATCAACTCGTTACAGGACAAAGAACTTATAGATGAATTATACAATGCCTCTCAGGCGGGTGTTACCATAAAGTTGATTGTACGCGGGATGTGCAGCTTGCGTCCAGGCCGACCAGGTTTAAGTGAAAATATTGAGGTGATTTCCATTGTGGGTGAATACCTCGAGCATTCCAGAATATATTATTTTCATAATGGTGGCGATCCGAAAGTGTATATAGGAAGTGCTGATGCTATGGTTCGAAGTTTTGACAGGAGAATTGAGTCGTTGTTTATGCTGGAAGAAGCCATCTTAAAAAAGCAGGCAATGAATATTCTTCGGTTTAATTTGAAGGATAATGTGAACACCTACATCATGCAGGAAGATGGAACGTATGTATTGAAAGAACTGGATCATAAACAGCCCTTTAATATCCACAAGGAGTTCTATACGGTGTCAAAAGAGATGGTCAAGGATGTACAGTTATTTTGATTTACATCCTTAGAATTTTTCTTCCCTTCGATTGATCTTCAATGTTTGCAAACTCGATTTTCTTCTGTGTTGAATTTTTTCTGAACAGGTGAAGCATGATACCATCTTTTAAGCCCACCTCGGGTACCTGAATGTATTTTGCATTAGCCCAATCCATCACCTTAATGTAAATATCACTGGCGGGCACAATAACATCGGCACGATCGGGGTTCATTTGTAGTTGGTAGATGCGTTCTTCAAGGGTATGCTTTTCAACCATCTCTTTGATTTCACGAACTTTTTTTAAGGACATCAATCGGTGTGGTTTAAGTTGGGCGAGGTCAAAAATTTTGCTGATGTTACCGCCCGTTCCTACAGCGGTAACTTTTCCGTAATTACTTTTTACATGGGTCTTTACCCACCTCTCCATATCTGCCCACATTTCGGGGGAGTCGTGATGCTCCAGGATTCTTACTGAACCTATTTTGAAAGACCGGGTATTGATTTTTTTTCCGTGTACATACAGGTTTAGTTCTGTACTGCCACCGCCTACATCAATGTGCAGGTACGTAGCATCTGAGAGGTACGATATAATGGCCTGGTTGATGTACTCTGCCTCCTGTTTGCCATCGATAATGTTAATGGACAACCCGATTTCGTCTTCTACTTCCCGTGCAAGTTCCTGTCCGTTTTCCGATTCACGCATAGCCGAAGTGGCGCAAACCATGTAATCGTCAACTTCGTAAAGTTCGGTGAGCATCTTAAAAACGCGCATTAGTTTTTTGAACTTTTCCTTACTCTTATCGCTGATACGGTTCATGGTGAATACATCGTGCCCCAACCGAAGCGGGAAGCGTACGTATTCCATTTTTTTGAAGATGACCCTGTTTTCTTTATCGAGTACGGAGGAGACTTGAAAGCGAATGGCATTGGAGCCAATATCAACTGCAGCTAATTTCATGTGCTGTAAAAATACGTCTTTGTCTTTTCCTTTTTAAGCACTTATTATGTTTCTTTGCAGTGCTTATCCAGAAAGACCGAGGGATTGGGCCCTTTGACGTCTTAGCATCCTGTTCAAACGATTGTTTAACGTTGTGCTAAATCCCAGGCTGATCGCAGTATCAGCCGAAGATAAGTAACCCACCTTCCCGGGCTCTCTGGATAACGATGTGATGTATCAGGCGTTAGAGAGCTATGAAAATTGAAGATGTTCTAAAGGAAAGAATTCTGGTGCTGGATGGTGCTATGGGTACCATGATACAGCGCTATACGCTGGAGGAAGAGGATTTCAGGGGTGAGCGGTTTAAAGACCATGCACATCCGTTGAAGGGCAACAATGATTTGCTGTCCATCACCCGCCCGGATATTATTAAAGAAATACACCGGCAGTACTTTGCTGCGGGTTCAGATATCATTGAGACAAATACGTTTAGCAGTACCCGTGTTGCCCAGGCCGATTACCACTTGGAGACTTTGGCATATGAACTTAACTATCAATCGGCAAAAATAGCTAAGGAAGTAGCTGAGGAGTTTACCAAAAAGGAACCTAATAAGCCTCGTTATGTGGCTGGTGCCCTAGGCCCCACCAACAAAACGGCTTCCATTTCCCCTCATGTAAATGATCCGGGCTACCGGGCTATTACATTCGATCAATTGGTTGAGACCTACTATGAACAAGCTAAGGGATTAGTAGATGGTGGTGCAGATTTGTTGTTGGTAGAAACAATTTTTGATACCCTGAATGCCAAAGCAGCTCTTTTTGCAATCCAGCAATTATTTGAGGACACCGGAAAGCAACTTCCGATTATGGCTTCAGGAACCATTACAGATGCCAGTGGCAGAACACTATCCGGACAAACTACCGAAGCTTTTTTAGTTTCGCTTTCTCATGTTCCCATGCTAAGCATCGGACTTAACTGTGCATTAGGTGCCAGTCAACTTAGACCTTACTTACAGGTATTGGCGAAAGAGGCGAATTGCTTTATCAGCGCCTATCCAAATGCCGGCTTGCCCAATGAGTTTGGCCATTACGACCAAACACCAAAAGAAATGGCAGCACAAGTGGAAGAGTACTTAAAGGAGGGACTTGTTAATATTGTTGGCGGATGCTGTGGTAGTACACCAGATCATATTAAGCAGATCGCTGAAGTAGCAGCTAAATACAAACCAAGAGTAGCGGAGGTAGCCCATGCATAAGTATTTACGCCTCAGCGGACTCGAACCGGTTACTGTAACACCGGCTTCTAACTTTGTCAATATTGGTGAGCGGACAAACGTTACTGGATCCGCTCGATTTTTAAAGCTTATTAAAGACGATAAATTTGATGAAGCGCTGGAAGTAGCGCTTGATCAGGTGCGTGGCGGTGCGCAGGTTATTGATGTAAACATGGATGAGGGAATGCTTGATTCTCAGGCGGCTATGGTCAGGTTTCTTAACCTGATGGCAGCCGAGCCGGAAATCTCCCGCATTCCGGTGATGATTGATTCCTCCAAGTGGGAGGTTATAGAAGCTGGTTTGAAGTGCCTGCAAGGCAAGGGCATAGTGAACTCCATCAGCATGAAAGCCGGTGAAGAAGAATTTATTCGCCAGGCAAAATTGGTCAGGCGGTATGGTGCTGCCGTAGTGGTAATGGCTTTCGATGAGCAGGGTCAGGCCGATACATTCGAGCGGAGGATTTCAATTTGCAAGCGCGCGTACGATATCCTGGTTAATGAAGTTAAGTTCCCGGCTGAAGATATCATCTTCGACCCGAATATTTTTCCGGTTGCTACAGGCATTGAAGAACACCGGAATTATGCTGTGGATTTTTTTAAAGCTGCCCGCTGGATTCGTGAAAATCTTCCTCATGCCCATGTGAGTGGAGGGGTAAGTAATGTGTCTTTCAGTTTTCGCGGAAATCAAAAGGTGAGGGAAGCTATGCATGCAGCCTTTTTGTATCACGCCATACAACACGGTATGGATATGGGTATTGTAAATCCAACCATGCTGGAAGTGTATGATGAAATTGATAAGCAGTTGTTGGAACGTGTTGAAGATGTATTGCTGAACAGGAGGGATGATGCAACTGAACGTTTGCTTGAATTTGCGGAAACGTTTAAAGGATCGGTAAAAAAGAAAGAGGCTGATGATGCGTGGCGAAGCGGATCCGTTGAGGAACGTATTACCCATGCACTGGTGAAAGGTATTATTGATTTCATCGATCAGGATACGGAAGAGGCGCGACAGAAATACAACAAACCACTGGAGGTGATTGAAGGACCTTTAATGGATGGCATGAATGTGGTTGGCGATTTGTTCGGTGCCGGAAAAATGTTTCTTCCGCAGGTTGTAAAGAGTGCCCGTGTTATGAAGAAAGCAGTGGCGTATCTCGAGCCATTTCTTCAGGAGGAAAAAAGAAGAAGTGGGGATGTAGGCAAACCAGCAGCGCGAATTTTGTTGGCAACCGTTAAAGGCGATGTACACGACATCGGTAAAAATATTGTGGGTGTGGTACTGGCCTGTAATAATTATGATGTTGTTGACCTGGGGGTAATGGTACCGGCAGATAAAATATTAGAACGGGCCAAACAGGAGAAAGTAGATATCATTGGCTTAAGCGGATTGATTACCCCATCACTGGATGAAATGGTGCATGTCGCGAAGGAGATGCAGCGTCAGAATTTCGAGTTGCCCTTGTTGATTGGCGGTGCCACAACATCCCGTATTCATACAGCTGTAAAAATTGATCCGGTATATGATGGACCGGTGGTGCACGTGCTCGATGCTTCCCGCAGTGTTCCGGTAGCCAGTGAATTTATAAGTACAACTACCCGCAAGGCCTTTAGGGACCGAACCAAACTTGAGTATCAAAAGCTCAGAGCGGAGCATGAAAGCCGCAGACAGGAAAAGAATTTTCTTTCTATAACCGATGCAAGAAAAAACCAAACACTGATTGACTGGACTAACCTGAATGTTCACAAACCTTCATTTTTGGGAAATAAAGTATTGCTGGATTTTCCGTTGGAAGAACTTCGAAAGTACATTGATTGGACGCCCTTCTTTCAAACCTGGATGTTGGCGGGTCGTTATCCGGGAATTCTTACCGATCCGGTGGTGGGAGCGGAAGCAAAGAAACTATTTGATGATGCCCAGCACATGTTGGATAAAATAATAAAGGAGAAGAGCCTAAAGGCTAATGGAGTTGTTGGTTTTTATCCGGCAAAGCGTACTGCTACAGACGATGTAAAGTTATACATCAATGAACAGATGGATCAGCCCTTTGCTACATTCCATTTTCTGCGCCAGCAAAACAAGAAGGCTTCCGGACTTCCTAATTTTTCACTGGCAGATTTCATTGCTCCTGACTCGTCAGGAAAAACAGATTATATTGGAATATTTGCTGTTACCGCTGGTGTTGGCATCGAGAAATTGATTGCTGAGTATCAGGCTGTTCATGATGATTATTCTGATATCATGGTAAAAGCATTGGCCGATCGGTTGGCGGAGGCTTTTGCCGAGTGTTTACATGAGAAGGTGCGTAAAGAATACTGGGGTTATGCAGCATCTGAACAACTTTCCAATACTGAATTGATTTCTGAAAAGTACCAGGGTATCCGTCCGGCCCCTGGCTATCCGGCTTGCCCGGATCATACGGAGAAAAGAACGTTGTTTGAAATATTAGAAGCTGAGCGTCAGGCTGGCATACGCCTTACGGAGTCTTTCGCTATGTACCCTGCTTCATCCGTCAGTGGATATTATTTTTCACACCCGGAGTCAAAATATTTTGGATTGGGCAAAATTGAAAAAGATCAGGTTGAAGAGTATGCAGAACGGAAGGGGATGAAGGTGGAAGAAGTTGAAAGGTGGTTAGCACCTAACTTAGCATATGATTGATTTTTGATTTGAAAATTTATCAATTTGAAGATTTGAGAATAAACACACATTCAACCGAACATGGAATTTTCAAATTTTCAAATCAGCACATTTTCAAATTAACAAAGTTTAAATTAAGACAATGAAGGTCACAGAACATTTAAAACGATCAAACGGAAAAACTTTATTCACGATTGAGGTTCTTCCTCCCTTAAAAGGTGAAAACATCCGATCATTATTCGATCATATGGACCCGCTTATGGAGTTCAAACCTTCCTTCGTAGATGTAACGTACCATCGCGAAGAATATGTTTATAAAAAACGTGAAAATGGCTTGCTCGAAAAACGGTCAACAAGGAAAAGACCTGGTACGGTAGCGTTGTGCGCGGCCATCCAAAACCATTATAAGGTTGATACGGTACCGCACATTATCTGTGGCGGGTTTTCGAAAGACGAGACCGAGAATGCATTGATTGACCTGCACTTTCTGGGTATAGAAAATGTATTGGTATTGCAGGGGGACGGAATTAAAAATGAGGGGCGTTTTGTACCTGAACCTGACGGGCATAAATATGCATCAGAACTGGTACAGCAGGTGGTGGATATAAACAACGGAGTTTATCTTGACGAAGAGTTATTGAATCACACGCCTACTAATTTTTGCATTGGGGTAGCAGGCTATCCTGAAAAGCATTTTGCCGCGCCTAATCTCAAAACCGATTTGAAATATTTAAAGCTAAAAGTTGATTTGGGCGCTGAGTATATTGTTACTCAAATGTTTTTCGACAACCAGAAGTATTTTGATTTTGTGGCAAAGTGCAGGGAGTTTGGCATCCATGTTCCGATTATTCCGGGCATAAAGCCAATCACCACCAGAAACCAGGTGAGTGTATTGCCTACCATTTTTCATATCGACTTGCCTGAAGCGTTGGCGGATGAGGTTGAGAAATGTAAAGACAATGCTGCTGTTCGCCAGGTAGGAGTAGAGTGGGCGGTGAATCAATCGAAAGAGTTAATCAAAGCAGGTGTGCCTACACTCCATTTTTATTCCATGGGTAAATCCGACCCTATTTATAAGATCGCCAAAGACTTGTTTTAACCGTCCGGTGGCGGACGAAAAAGTTCGTTAAAGAACATTGGGTTTATCGGAAAGTTTAATGAAGGCCCTAAAACGGAGTTTTTTATGTGGCACTTTCATTGTATTTGAAGGTATTGTTATTTGGGTATTTGAGTGTAATTGTTCATTCGTGCCTGAGTATTCATTCTTAAACTCGTACCATGCTCAAAAATTACCTGACCTCCATTTGGCGTTATATCTCGCGTAATAAATCGTTCACGGCTATAAATGTATTGGGTCTGGCCATTGGCATGACAGCCTGCTTGCTTATTGCTCAGTTTGTAATGCACGAATACAGCTATGATAAATTTTTGGATAAGAGCGATCGCATATTTAGGGTTCAGCTTGACCCGATACAACAAGGGTGAGCTTTCAACACGATGGGCCTCGGGCTGCCTGGGCATAGGCCCCGACCTGAAAGCGAATTTCCCGGAAGTGGACCGGTATGTTCGACTGTCAAAGAGTAACGCATTGCTTGCCCATGGTGATATATTTTTTAAAGAAGATAACGTTTTTTATTCCAGTGCTGACTTCTTTAAGATTTTCTCCCTTCCACTTGTTGCCGGAGTAGACTCACTAGTGCTAAAAGAACCGTACACTATGGTCATTTCCCGTTCATTGGCTAAAAAATATTTTGGCGATGAAAATCCTGTGGGAAAATCGATGAGAAACAACGGCAGGGTTGAGTATGTGATTACCGGTATGTTTGAAGACATCCCTGAGACATCTCACATGAAAATTGACGCGCTGTTGTCGTTTGCAACGTATGCGATACTTACCGGTCGTACAAATGAGGCTGAACTGAATCAATGGCAATGGGATGGGTTTTTGACTTACATATTGTTGGATAAAAACGCAAAATCATTGGAATTGGAATCTAAGCTGCCGGCATTTGTTGAACAGCGTGAAGGCGAAGAATTGAAGCGATGGGAAGCCGGCATGACCTTTCGCTTGCAACCCATCTCTGACATTCATCTCGACTCAAATTTTATTGGTGAGTTCAAGCCGAATGGAGATCGAAGTACTGTAAAGTTTCTTTCCGTAGTAGCCATACTCATTATTTTTATTGCTTGGATTAACTACATAAACCTATCAACGGCCAAGTCAATTGAACGCGCACGTGAAGTAGGTGTGCGAAAGGTGATGGGCGGATTTCGTTTTCAACTTTTACAGCAGTTTTTGTTCGAGTCGGTGTTGTTGAATAGTGTTGCTGTAGCGTTGGCTATTGGATTGGTTGCCACGTTAACACCTTGGTTTAGCCAGCTTA
This sequence comes from Flammeovirgaceae bacterium UBA2366, assembly GCA_002344065.1. Lineage (GTDB taxonomy): Bacteria > Bacteroidota > Bacteroidia > Cytophagales > Cyclobacteriaceae > UBA2336. The sequence goes on along the minus strand of DDTK01000012.1, from coordinate 224,674 downwards.
CCGCACGACCAATTGACCTGACCTTATTCCGAGAACCACAGTTTTGGATCGGTGTCGTGTTGATGATACTGGCCGGGGCCCTGTTAGCTGGTTTATACCCTGCATTTGTATTGTCTGGCTTTCGTCCGGTTGAAGTTTTGAAGGGACGATTTAAAAACACCGGGCAGGGTGTTAGGTTCAGAAAGGGAATGGTTGTGGTACAGTTTATGGCATCTGTTGCTTTGATTGTTGGCACATTCACAGTTTACCAACAAATTAATTTTATGCGCACACAAAAATTGGGTGTTAACATTGATCAAACACTTGTGCTACGTTCACCCAATATTGTTGATTCCACTTTGCTGACCAAGTTTGAAGCCTTTAAGCAGCAGGTGTTGCAATATCCGGAGGTGAGTGCCGTGAGTGCATCAAGTTCAGTTCCGGGCCGATCGCCCGATTGGAATGCCGGTGGAATCAGGCGATTGAGTCAGCGTGAAGATGAGGCTAATCAGTACCGGGTAATTATGATGGATCATGATTTCATTCAATCCTATGGACTTGAAATAGCAGCTGGTCGGCCCTTCTCTGGCGAGGTTAGCGGTGAAGAAGGTACAGTAATACTGAATGAATCCGGAGCAAAGTTGATGGGCTTTACCAACCTGGATGATGCAATCAACGATCGGATAAACTTTTGGGGCGACACATTCCGGATAGTAGGTGTGGTAAGGGATTATGCTCAGGAATCATTGAAGAAGTCGGTTGAGCCTTTGGTGTTCCGTTATTCACCTGCACCAGGCGGATTTTATTCCATCAAACTTAATACAACCAAAGTGAAGGAGTCGATGGTTCATTTTGAAGCCCTATGGAAAGAATTCTTTCCGGGCAATCCATTCAACTTCTTCTTTTTAGATGATCATTATAATCAGCAATACCAGGCCGATCAGCAGTTTGGAAGTGTGTTTGGCGTGTTCAGTGGGCTGGCTATTTTTATTGCCTGCCTGGGTTTATTTGGATTATCGTCACTTACGGCCATACAACGTACTAAGGAAATCGGCATACGAAAAGTACTTGGTGCTTCCGTGCCCGGTATCCTTCGTTTGGTAAGTAAAGATTATCTCATGCTAATGGCAATAGCCGTTGTGTTGGCTGTTCCGGTAGCCTGGTGGATTATGCATTTGTGGTTGCAAGGTTTTGCGAGCAAGATTACATTAACCTGGTGGATATTTGCTTTGCCGAGCCTGGTTGTAATGATTATAGCGCTCTTAACAATAAGTGCACAAATAGTTAAGGCTGCTATGGTAAACCCGGTACAGTCTCTTCGTTACGAGTAGTTTAAATAAAGTATTAATTATGTTTAAGAACAATCTGAAAATTGCAATCCGCAATTTGCTTCGGCAGAAAATCTATTCATTTATCAACGTAATGGGATTGGCCGTGGGTGTGGCAAGCTGCCTGCTGATTGTTTTGTTCATCCGGAATGAATTTTCATATGATAAATTCTTTAAGGATCAGGATCGGATTTACAGGATGGTGCTGGAGCGAAAGTACCCCAATCATTCAACCCATTATGCCATTATTCCCGCCTCCTACGAAGATGTTGCCAAACGCGATCTGCCCGAAGTAGAAGAATCAACACAGGCGTTCCGGTTTACGAATGTTACTTTTTCATTCACCAATGAACAGGAAGAATTAATTCAGTTTGATGAGGAAATGGTGTTGGTAGTCGATAGTTCCTTCTTTGATGTTTTTAGTTTTTCCTTTATCAAAGGCAATCCTGAGCGTGCGTTAAAGGCAGCCAACGAAATTGTTGTTACGGAAGAATTGGCTAAGCGCTATTTTGGTGAAGCTGATCCGATTAATAAAACGATTCGGGGCCCAGGGCCACAAGGAGATTTTAAGGTAGTGGGCGTGGTAGCGGATATCCCTGAAAATTCACATTTTAAGTTCAATGCCTTGTTATCGGCTTCAACCTTTCCGTTCACGCGGCAGGAGAATTTTGTCAGCTTTTCAAATTATACATACTTTAAACTTAAAACCGGAACAGATACCCGAGCCTTCCAAGAGAAATTTTCAAAATTGGTGGATACCTATGCGGCAGCTCAGATTGAGCGTGAGCTTGGAAAATCGTGGGAAGATTATAAACGTGAAGGCAATGGCTACCGGTATTACCTTCAACCGCTTTCTTCCATTCACCTCGATCCCGTTTACCTCGAAGCCCAAATGAAGCCCAGCGGAAACATCAACTCGGTGTACATTATGATTGCGGTGGCTATACTTATCCTCGTTATTGCCTGCATTAATTTTATGAACCTCTCAACAGCCCGTTCAGCCGAGCGCTCGCGCGAAGTAGGTGTGCGAAAGGTTATGGGTTCGCTACGGCAGCAATTGATGACACAATTTCTAACGGAAGCTTTTGTATTAAGTGCTGTTGGTGTGCTGCTGGCATTGGTTTTAATGAACTCATTTTTGCCGTTTTTCAACAACCTGATTGACAAAGAACTTAATTTTCCCTTCGATTTAACATCAGTTGGGGTATTGTTGCTGCTGACTACCGTTGTAGGACTATTGGCCGGATTGTACCCGGCTTTTGTTTTGTCATCGTTCAATCCTGTTGTGGTGATGAAGGGTAAGTTTACCGGAAGCCAGAAGGGCAGGTGGATACGAAACGGGTTGGTGGTATTCCAATTTTGGATTTCCATTGTGCTCATGATCGGCACCTTGGTGATCGGTGATCAGATGAAATTTATGCGTGAAAAATCGCTTGGCTTTGATAAGGAGCAATTGCTTGTGGTGGAGCGGGGCTTCACACTGCAGCCGCAACAAGGCAAAACATTAATTGAAGAAATCAGAAGGTTACCTGAAATACAATCGGCTGCCGGTGCTTTTGCAATACCTGGCAGGGAAGATAATTTTTTCGGAATTCAGTTTCAGCCGGAAGGCTCATCCGAAATCCTAACCACCAAGTCGATGGTGGTTTCTGATGGATTGATCGAAACCCTGGGATTTGAGTTGGTTGAGGGAAGACTGTTTGCAGAAAATGTTAACGATTCCCTTTCTGTTATCTTAAATGAAACAGCCGTAAAAACAATGGGGCTTGAAAGCCCAATAGGCCGGAAATTAATAGCCATGCAACAGCAGCAGAATGAGATTGTGGCTGTTCCGTTTCAGGTTATTGGCGTTGTGAAAGATTTCAATTTTAACTCTTTGCGCGACCAGGTTACACCATTGGTTCTCCAGAGTAATGAACTTTTTAATGGCGGCAATCAATACATTGTGGCGCGCATAAATCAAAATCAACTTACTACTGCTATTCAGTTGGTGGAGAGCAAATGGAAAGAAGTAGTGCCCGAACAACCATTCAAGTATCTTTTTTTGGATGAAAGCCTGAACCAGTTGTATACAGCTGAGCAGCAAACCGGAAATCTGTTCGCTGTGTTTTCCGGGCTGGCAATTTTTGTGGCGTGTATCGGGCTTTTCGCACTATCGGCTTATATCACCACGCTTCGCATTAAGGAAATTGGTGTGCGAAAAGTATTAGGGGCATCAGTAGGTAGTATTGTAATCCTGTTGTCGAAAGATTTTACAAAGATGGTGGCGATTGCTTTTGTCTTTGCAGCCCCGGTGGCCTGGTATGTAATGGAACACTGGTGGCTGCAAAATTACGCCTACCGCATTCAAATTGGATTTTGGATTTTTGCTGGTGCAGGTGTAGTGGCTATTCTGATTGCGTGGATAACCGTTAGTTATCAATCAATTAAAGCCGCCACCAGCGATCCGGTGAAGTCGTTGCGATATGAATGAATAACAGCATAATGGTTTAGCGCTTGACGAAGAAGCGGATTTAGGGGCATCCGCCTGAGGCGGATCGACCAGCACTGCACTTGAATAGAGGCACAAAGCTCCAAGTTTGCACAGCTTGTCCCGATTTTTCATCGGGGTCAACCCGCCTGACCTGCCTACCGGCCAGGCAGGCGCAAAACCCGCGTTATCGGCTGTTATTCTTTGTCTTCCAATATACAAGGGCGGAAATACTAAAAAATTACTCTCGTTGTTAAGATGAAGGTAAATATTACTCTCGTTCAACTTTCAATGTAATTGTCGATTGTGGATGGTCTTGTTATAATTGCCACTAACGTTTTGGCACTTGGCGCAGTGGCGGAATTCGGAGCACGACTTGTCCCGATTCATCGGGAAAACTGTCAACCAGCACTGAACTTGAATAGAAGCACAAAGCCCCAAGTTTGCACAGCCTGTCCCGATTTTTCATCGGGGTCACCCCGCCTGACCTGCCTACCGGCCAGGCAGGCGCAAAACCCGTGTTACGCGGTCGGCTTTCTCTTCTCTCGTTTAGTGTTCGTGTCATTATATACTTTGTCAACCTTGTTGGTTTTTATTGTTTGAATATTTCAAGACAACACCATCTGTCGTAAGTGGCTGTGTCGAAACGAGTGATAAGTTGTTAGAAGCAATGCCTTCTCTGAAAAGAGGTCGTCCATTACCTAAAATAACCGGGGCAATTCCTATTCGAAATTCGTCAAACAAGTTGTCGTTTATAAATGTCTCCGATAGGTTTGCACTACCGAAAACATAAATGTCTTTTCCACCTTGCTCCTTTAATTTCTGTATTTCTGCTGAAGCGTTTTCACTAATAATTGTGGTGTTGTTCCAATCAGCCGATTTTAAGGTCTTAGAAAAAACAAGTTTTGGTATGCTGTTCATTAGTTTAGCAACTTCTTGTTCCGCAGTTTCGGCTTCTGCTTTTGTCCAATATGCAGCCATTCCTTCATAAGTCACACGTCCAAAAATGAGATAGTCAGCAGATTTTAATTGTTCTATACTCAGTTTTTCAAGCTCTTGTCCCCAAATAAGATTATGAAATGATAAGTCCCAATTTTGGGTTCCTTCAAAATAACCGTCAAGGGTCATTACGTTCCACATTATAAGTTTTCTCATCTTATTAATATTTGAAATAGATTTACTTTGATTGAATGCAATATGAAGTTATCTTTTGAATCTGGTTATCGTCATTAAACTCATAAACATCACAGGCAGAAACAAATGAAACACGTTTATTATCTCTCAAAAACTCTGCTGTTCCGTTTATCACCACTTTATTTTCATCAACGATTATATTATGAGTTCTAAAGTCTGTCGTTACAGATTTAAAGTAACTACCAACTTGGTTGCAGTTCTCAATAATTGCTTTCTTGCCCTTAAAAGTGTTTTCTTCTACAACTATCCATTCTGAATTCTCAGCAATGAAGTTATAGGTCTTTTCAAATTCTCCGTTTGAAAATGCTTTTGCTATTTCAGTTTTTGTCATTATTTCAAATTATATTTTTGTGAGTGAATGTCTTCTTTTAAGCTGCCGCATAACGGTTTGCCGCTTGGCGTAGTGGCGGATATTTAGCACCAATGTTCGATAGAATTACTGCTGTTGAACCTTGCACAAATGTTTGATAGAAGCACTTCAGCCGCCATATTGCCAAACCGATATTAGTGGCTGTTTATTTTTGTGTCAAATCTGGAATTTCGTCCAAACTATGATAAATTTGTAATCCTCGTTCTTTGGCAATTCTCACGTCATTGTCTGCTCCTTCTGATGCTCCTTCGAGGCGAAGAACAGCGTCACACTTTTCAAGAAGACGATGTGCAACAGTATATTGTATTTCGTCCCAAACACTGTCACCAATTTCTTTTGAACCTGCTAGTGCATTAACGGTAAAGCAACCCATTCTCCAATCATAGGAATATGTCCCTTACGAAATAGTGGTAAGGCAACCGATTCAAGATTGTCTAAATTTTTCTTTATTAATGCAGGGTCGTCATTTGTCCCTCCTCGGTAAGGTCCTGCAATAAGAATCATCATAATTTTAAAGTATGTTGTTAAGTTTTATGTATTGAAGTAACATTATTGTTTTACCGTCTTTTATTTCCCCACTTTCTATCATTTTCATTGCTTTTGAAATATCAAGTTCCAAAACTTCTATGTTTTCTTCTTCGTGTTCAACGCCACCACCATCTGTTACTTTCATTTCTTTAGCATATTCTGCTATGAAGAAGTATAAAATTTCTGTAACAGAACCTGGTGACATATATGCCTCAAATATTTTGCGAACTTCTGCAATTTTGTATCCTGTTTCTTCCTCAGTTTCTCGTTTTATGCAAACTTCCGCATTGTCTTTGTCTAAAAGCCCTGCACAAGCTTCGATTAGCATTCCTGTTTCATTCCCATTTACGAATGTAGGAAGCCTAAATTGTCTTGTGAGAATTACAGTTTTTTGTTCTTTGTTGTAAAGTAAAATTGTTGCACCATTTCCTCTGTCGTAGGCTTCTCTGCTTTGAGTTAGTTTTGTCCCATCCTTTTTTGAATATTCGTAAGTAATTTTTTTAAGTACATACCAATTGTCGGAAAGAACTTTGGTGTCTAATATTTTTATGTTGTCTATCATTTGTAGGTTGTCTGTTTAAATTGCCACTAACGTTTTGGCGCTTGGCGCAGTGGCGGAATTCGGAGCACGACTTGTCCCGATTCATCGGGAAAACTGTCAACCAGCACTGAACTTGAATAGAAGCACAAAGCTCCAAGTTTGCACAGCCTGTCCCGATTTTTCATCGGGATCACCCCGTCTGACCTGCCTACCGGCCAGGCAGGCGCAAAACCCGTGTTAGCCACAGTTAGTCTTTATTTGGTTGTAAGTTTTCCCATATATTTTTAAAAGAATTTAGATTTTGTTCTGATAAGTCTTCATTTGCCATAAATATCTTGCCTGTCATATTTTCAGGGTTAAAAAACATAAAAGTACAAAGACCTGGGTCAGAGCCTGTATGTCCTATTGCACCACTCTTTACATACATAATAAAAATACCACTATTGGGTTCTTTTGGATTCACTCCCTTTACAGGTCTATTTTCAGAAAAATTCTTAGTAAAATATATTTTCCAAGAATTCTCTGTAAGAAGGTCTGATTCCCCTGCATAACCTTTAATAAGTTCTTGTAGCAACTTACTCAAATCAACAATGTTTGTTTTCATTGCACCATCTGGATAGGTCGCAAGAGAATAAAAATCAAGCTGATTGTCTTTTTCGTCAAAAAGTTGTGTGTATTTATCCAATTGATTTTCATCATAAAACCAATGTGTTTGTAACATATTCAAAGGCTGAAATATGTATCTTTTAGTGAATTGGTCAAAAGGTATTTTTGATGCAGACTCAATTACATATGCCGCAAGTGCTGCCCCGATGTTTGAATAGTTATATTCTTCACCTGCTGGATAATTGCCAAAATTTTTTTTTGAATATCTCTTTCCGTTTTTATCCAAATAAGACACAAGAAATTCTTCCAATGAAAAAGGGGATATCAAACCTTTTGTATAGGCTTGTTCATAAAATTTTTCATTATCTCTTATTCCTGATGTGTGCGTTGCTAGATGTCGTAATGTAATCGGTTGATTGTTTTTCAAGTTTGGGTTAATTATGTTGAAACCTATGTATTGATTAATGTCAGTGTCAAGATTGACAAAACTCAATTCATTTGCCTTCATTAGAGCCAAACCAATTACAACTTTACTTACCGAACCAACAGGCTGGATGGTAGTACTATCGTAATTTGCTATCTTCTCTTTGTCTTTAAAACCATACGTTTTTATTAGCCTTGAATTGGTGTCAATAATACTTGTTGCAAATCCTGTGAATAATGTATCCTGTCCAAAAACTAGGTTTGAACTGAAGATAAATGAAATGATTATATAGACTGTTCTTCTCATTTGTTCTAATTGTGGATAACGTTTTGCCGCTTGTCGCAGTGGGGGATTTCGAAGCACTTCACTGTCAACCAAGTACAAACTTTGATAGAAGCACAAAGCTTGATTTAGCCACTGAACCGCCACTTTTGGGTAGGTGCTGTTAGTGGCTGGCATTCTCGTTTTTATGAAGGTTATAATAATTTGAATTGTTCATTTTATTCTCTCAGCATTATCAATTTTTTAATCAATGAGACTTGTCCTAGGTGATAATAACTATGTTCAATTTGAGCTTCAATATTTTTTAAACAACTTCCGTATTCTTCTTTCACAAATGGTTGTGTCAATAAGTTGTCGTCCATTTTTTCAACGTGACTTATAAACTTTTCGGCATTGCTTACAAATTCGTTCACTAAGTTAAGCCAATCCGTCTCAGACGAGATTTCTGGCATATCAAAGCTGTATTTGTCTTTGATTTCAAGATCTCCACCTTGAAACACGTTTAGCACTCCTTTTAAATAATAGTTTACGTGGAAAGTCAATAATGCAATCGTGTTCAGGTTTTCAACCTTTTCAATTGCTTGTTCCCAACTTATACTTGTTATCTGTTCCTTGAAATTGGTATTAGCAATCCATTTTCCGTTTAGTAAAACTTCTTTTAGTCGGTTAGCTAAATCTATATTCATTTTTTTTGTTTTGCCTTTTAATTGTTGGTTATTGCTGTCGATGTTGTCTCTCATTATGCTTGTCACTAACGTTTTGCGGCTTGGCGTAGTGGCGGATTTTTAGCACAAAAGTTCAATCGAAGTACTACACTTGAACCTACCACAAAACTGTCATACGAAGCACTGCACCCGCCATTACGCCAAACGGCTGTTAGCGGTTCGGGCTTCTTTTTTCTGTTCAAAAATTGTCATTCACAAGGGTTTTAATTGTCTATGCGTGTTTTGAATACCAATTAGTCCAAACATTATCTACCCATTCTCTTACTTTTTTCTCGTGTTCTTCTTGATTGGTAGCAGTCAAAACATCAGCAACGGTAATATGCCCAATGGGTGATGGCGGCTCTAACCATTCAAATCTCGGCTCTTTTGATAAGATTTCGCCCATTTTTTTTGTAGCTGTTTCACCGTCATATCCCTTTACTAAAATCAAATAAAGACTAATCAAATGAACATTGACTGACTGAATTGCCTGTCTAATGGGTTCGCCAGGATGTTGAATTGCGTAAGTATCTACTGTTAGTCTGTGTGTTAATTGCGGATAGTTGTATTCCCCATATTCTTTTGCCAAAACTTCGCCATACAAATTCCAGCATTCTTGAGATGCCCCTATGTATTTATGTGGTTTTCCCGCTAAGTCTTCTACCAAAGCTCCACAGCCAATACATTTAATTTTTCTTTGAGATATTGATTTCATAATCAGTTAATCCTTTTTCTCATCACATAATGGTCTAATCCTTGTCAAATTTTGTTCGTTCATAAATTACTCCATCGTGTCCGTCAAAGTCTAAAGTTTCTTTGAATGTCATTCCTATTTTTTCAAGTACTTTGATTGAAGCAATATTTTCCTTCATTGCTCTTCCGACAATTCTTACAATACCCAATTCCTTAAATCCATAGTCAAGACATCTTTTTGCTGTTTCCGTTGCAAAGCCTTTGTTCCAATATTCTCTGAATAATCTAAACCCAATATCAAATTCGTCTCTTTCAGGATTGTATTTAAGTCCGCACCAACCAATGAATTTTGAAGTTATCTTTTCAATTACTGCTAATCGTCCAACTCCATATTTTTTATACTGGTCGTAGTTAATTAAAAAATTCTTTGCAGCTTGTATGTTTTCAAAAGGATGGTCTCCGGTATATTTCAATATTTCTTTGTCAAGATTTAGAGTATAAAAATCTTCTGCGTCATCTACCGTAAGATGTCGCAATACGGTTCTTTCAGTTTCTATGTATGCTGGTATTTTCATTTATAGTTCGTGTCGTCTTTTTAGCCTGACCGCCAACTCTCTTATACCCGCTATAAACTTTCGCCTATACCGCCAGTTTTGGTGCGCTTGGCGAAGGTGCATAGCGTCTGCTTCTAAGGTAAAGAGGTGTCATAAGGTATCAAAGGATGAGTTAATTTTTAGACTGCTTTTTGTGCTTACATGGTTCTATTGCGCGCTAGTTTTGCTGCTTCTTTATCCTGGAATTCCCTGTATGTTACCAGAAAATCCTGCTTTTTTCTTTTCGTAGAAAACTGTACTTTGAAACCTATTCAACTAACTGAATATTTCCATGACACCCCGTAACAGCCGCAGAAGTTTTATTAAGCAAGTGGGCCTCGCAGCCGCTGCCTTTACCATAGTGCCCCGCCATGTGCTGGGCGGAAAAGGATTTTTAGCCCCCAGTGATACCCTGTCCGTAGCCGGCATTGGTGTAGGCGGCATGGGCAATGGCGATGTAAACGGAATTGCCGCTACCAAAAAAGCTACTATATCTTTTCTGTGTGATGTTGACGACCGCAGGGCTGCCAATGCTATAAAGAATTTTCCTAAGGCAAAATACTATAAGGATTTCAGGGTAATGCTCGATAAAGAGCATAAGAGCATGGATGCTGTTTCGGTTTCAACACCCGACCATAACCATGCCGTGCAGGCCATGGCCGCCATGCAATTGGGCAAACACGTGTATGTGCAAAAGCCTTTAACGCATGATATCTATGAGGCGCGAATGCTTACCGAAGCGGCAAAAAAGTACAAGGTTGTAACGCAAATGGGCAACCAGGGGTCTTCCGGTGATGGGGTGCGGCAATTGATGGAGTGGTACCAGGCCGGGCTTATCGGTGAGGTGCATACAGTTTATTGCTGGACGAATCGCCCGGTTTGGCCGCAGGGTATTCCCTGGCCGGCACAAAAGGCTGAAGTGCCCAAAGAACTTGATTGGGACTTGTGGTTGGGCACGGCTCCTTATAAAGACTACATCGATAACCTGGTTCCGTTTAACTGGCGCGGCTGGTGGGATTATGGAACAGGTGCCCTGGGCGATATGGCCTGCCACATTGTTGAGCCACCATTTCGTGTGCTTGAATTAGGTTACCCGATTGATGTGCAGGCCAGTGTGGGCAGTGTGTATGTTGGTGAATTCAGAAGAGGATATTTCCCTGATAGCTGTCCGCCATCGTCACACATTGTTATGACTTTCCCCGAGCGTGGCAATAAACCAAAAGTAAAAGTGCACTGGATGGATGGCGGCATTCAGCCTGAGCGTCCCGAAGAATTAGGTCCGAATGAACAGTTTGGTGACGGTGGTAATGGTGCTTTATTTATAGGCACAAAAGGCAAGATGATGTGCGGTACCTACGGTATACTGCCAAAACTTTTACCTACCTCAAGAACTCAGGAAGTAAACGTGCCTCAAACGATTAAGCGTGTGCCGAATGGCGATAGGGGTCACTATGCCAACTGGGTAGAAGGATGTTTGGCCGGGTATGGTAAAACCGAGTTGAGTTCTCCATTCGAAATTGCCGGTCCGCTTACCGAAATGGTGCTGATGGGCAACCTCGCCATTCGCAGCCATGACATACGCTTTCCGCGAAAGGATAATCCAAACCAATTCGATTACCCGGGCAGAGACATCAAGTTGTTGTGGGATGGTGTGAACATGAAAATCACCAACTTTGACGAAGCTAATCAGTTTGTGAAGCGGGAGTATCGTGCCGGCTGGAAATTGTAAATTATGAGTATCCGCTTGTAGTCCTAAATTTTAGCTCGTCATTGCGAGGAACATTGACAAGACTACTCAATTACAAAAATCGCTTTGTGACGAAGCAATCCCTGATTATATAATGAAAACAAAACGCGAAGTTTGGGATTGCTTCGGTCGTACCCTGCCTACCGGAAGGCAGGCTCCCTCGCAATGACGGTCAAATTATATTTTGAACTGTAAACTGATACTTACTTTATAAATTAAATTTAAAAAATGTTCTTTAACGGTAAAGTTGTTTGGATAACCGGTGCATCTTCCGGTATAGGTGAGTCGTTGGTGTATGCTTTTGCGAGACAAGGTGCAAAGCTTGTTTTGTCGGCCAGAAGGGTAGAAGAGTTGCAGCGGGTAAAAGCAACCGCCAACTTGCCTGATGACGATTGTTTAATTCTTCCACTGGATGTGTCGGATACAGAATCTGTTGTCACACTATCGAAGCAGGTGTACAACCGGTTTGGAAAAATTGATATCCTGATCAACAACGCGGGTGTCAGCCACTGGACGAAAGTTAAAGACCTCTCGCTTGATGTGATCCATAAAATTTTCAACGTAAACTTTTTTGGAGGTATTGCACTAACCAAAGCTGTGCTTCCGCAGATGTTGGAAAATAAAAGCGGCCACGTTGTGGTTATCTCCAGTGTGTTGGGTAAGATGGTAGTTCAAAAGCAGGCGGCCTACAATGCCAGCAAGCATGCCTTGCAGGGTTTTTATGATACGCTACGACTTGAAGTAGCATCGGATGGAGTAGGGGTGCTATTGGTTTGTCCTGGATTTGTTCGTACCAACGTAGCCAAAAACTCGTTGAATAAGGACGGTGTAGCCATTAATCAGGATAACGATAAAATAGCCAAGGGATTGGACCCCGATGATGTGGCGGAAAAGATTTTAAAAGCGATTGAAAAGAATAAGGATGAAATTATTATTGCCGGGCGTCCTGAAAAGTCTGCTATATTTTTAAAACGCCTTGCACCATCGTTGTTTGCCAGCATGATGCGCAAGCGTAAACTTCTTTAAGATCATGATGAACCTGTTGGAGTTGGTTGAGAAGTTGCAGGAGCGACTGAAAGGAGAATTGCCAGGTGCTAAGGCGCACGAGTTGCTTCGCGCGACACCGGTTGGCACAACGCTTCCTAAATTTGAACATAAGGTTCCTCCAAAACCCGGCAGTGTTTTAATTCTGCTTTATCCGGAATTAAATGAAATCTATTTTCCTTTAATAAAGCGCCCCGATTATTTGGGCGCTCATAGCGGTCAGGTTAGTCTGCCGGGCGGAAAAGCAGAACCCGGAGAAACCGTATTTGATACCGCCTTGCGCGAAGCCCAGGAGGAGATTGGAATTAATCCATCACACGTGAAGGTAATAGGCACACTCAGTGAATTTTTTGTGATACCCAGCAACTTTATGGTTACTCCTGTTATTGGTATAGTATCCGGAAAACCCACTTGGGTTCCTGATCAGCATGAAGTGGCTCGCGTGCTTCATGGCAGGTTGGAAAATATTCTTGGTAAAGATGCGATACGAACGCAGGAGATTATGGCGGCAGGCCGTTACCGGATGCTCGCACCACATTTTGAAGTAGAGGGAGAGATTGTTTGGGGCGCTACGGCTATGATGTTGAATGAGTTTCGGTGGGTGGTTAACGAACTCACCCAACCTTCGTAGCAAACGCTTCCAGCTTTCCGATCTCCTGATCGATCATCCATAAACCAACACCTTCTTCACCAATAAGGTCAAACAATTCAACGGCTCTGCGGGCAATGGTTTCTTCTTCGCGTTGCTCCATTACGTACCATTGTAAGAAGTTGAACGTAGCAAAGTCCTTAGATTGAAAGCAGTGATCGACAATACTGTTGATGGAACGGGTTACATCCAATTCATGGTGGAGTACCGTTTCAAAAACTTCGCGCAGTGATTTAAAGGTATGTTTAATGCCGGTGATTTCCGGTTGAAGCGCGTGCCCGCCCGCGGTGTTCACATAATGAATAAGCTTGAGCATGTGCATGCGTTCCTCTTCCGAATGTTTATACAGAAACTGTGCAGAAGTTTCATAGCCTTTCGTTTCGCACCATGACGCCATCGACAAATAAGCTGCTGACGACTTGCCTTCGTGGACAATTTGTTTGTTCAAAAGTTCTTCGGTTTCCTTGGAGAGGGAGCGGGAAGGGGTAACGATTTGTTGCTTCATCGGTCAATTTTTGAATTTTAACTTCTTTTTGAAAGATAAGGTCAATTTTAAGAGAAACGTTCAAATCATGATAAAAATCAAGGATTATTATTTGGATTAATTCTAAACAGGTTATACCATTGTGCCTTATTTATATTTATTCTAAATAATCAAATTATGCGTTTTAGGTTGCTTTTAGCATTCCTTGGTATCATTTGCTTTTGCAATACATTGGTTATCGGCCAGCATAAAACCAGCATTTCCGGTACAATAAATTCTTCCCATGGTTTGCCTGTTGAAGGTGCTCATATTCAAGTGCTTGGTACTGTTTTAGGTGCGATATCTGATGGTGAAGGTAAATTCATCATAAAATCAGTATTACCCGGCTCGTATACATTGTTGATTACGCATTTGGCTTATGTATCAAAGCAGGTTGCTGTCACTACCGATACTGGCTTAAGCATTTCTATTGAGTTAATTGATGATCCCCATCTTTTATCACAGGTATACGTAATCAGCACACGCGATCAATTATTCAGCAAGGTTCCAGGTTCAGTAACTTACCTTGATCAGAACGAGCTAGTTCTCTTAAAACCTGTCACGGGCAATGAAGTTTTCAGGCGGGTACCCGGTTTAAATGTAGTAGATGAAGAAGGGGCAGGGCTGCGGGTTAATATAGGTATACGCGGACTTGATCCTGATAGAAGCCGAAGTGTGTTGATGATGGAGGATGGAATTCCGGTGGCGTTGAATCCTTACGGTGAGCCAGAGATGTATTATACTCCGGCAATGGACCGGATGAGTGGTGTGGAAGTTCTGAAAGGCAGCGGCCAGATTCTTTATGGCCCACAAACTGTGGGAGGTGTAATTAACTATATCACGTCCGATCCTCCGGATGAAGAGCAAATCCGATTAAGGGTTCAGGGTGGATCAGGGCGCTACCTTAGTGCTTTAGGAAGTTATGGCAATACATTTAATAAAACAGGAGTTCAGGTAACCTATTTGCGAAAGCAGGCAGAAAGCATGGGGCCAACCGATTTTACCGTAAATGACTTTTCTGCCAAGATTAAAATCCCGCTTACCGAGCTATCAACCTTAGGGGTGAAACTCGCTGCTTACAACGAAATTTCGAACTCTACCTATGTTGGGATTACACAGCGAATGTATGATACCGGTGGTGATGATTACAGTGTTCTCATGCCCAATGATGAGTTGGATGTTAAACGTTACCTGATGAGCTTTTCTCATCAAACAAAATTAGGGAAGGAGCTTAGTCTTCAATCAATGCTTTATGGGTACACCACCACGCGCAACTGGAGAAGGCAGGACTATGTTTATAACAGCTACACCGGTGGAGTGCTAAATCCTCCTCCAGCCGATTGGACAGGTGTGGTGTGGGGTGATGAAGGCGTAGCTGGGGGAGCGATATACCTGCGTAACCGAACAGGCAACCGCGACAGACAGTTTGAAGTAACAGGGTGGGAGCAGAAGATTAATTATACTTTTCAAATAGGTTCTGTTTCTAATAACCTCACTGCCGGATAC
This sequence comes from Flammeovirgaceae bacterium UBA2366, assembly GCA_002344065.1. Taxonomy (GTDB): domain Bacteria; phylum Bacteroidota; class Bacteroidia; order Cytophagales; family Cyclobacteriaceae; genus UBA2336. The sequence goes on along the minus strand of DDTK01000012.1, from coordinate 209,493 downwards.
CGTTACCTCTATGAACGGGCATATGAACAAAGAATAAATGGTTCCACAGCGACAGCCCAATCTGGTGCATTAGTCAATGATGAAATCAGAACTGGAAGAGCCGTTGCATTATATTTCCTGGATAAGATTTCTTTGCTTCCGAAACTTGATCTTTCGCCAGGTTTGAGAGCAGAGTTTTACAATTATGAACGTGAAATTTTGCGGGAAGCAAACGTTGATGTTTATAAAGTAGCTGAGAATAACATAAGCGAATTAATACCCGGAGTAGGATTGAATTTCAGACCTGGTTCCAAATGGAATCTGTTCACAGGCATCCACAGGGGTTACGCGCCTCCACGTATAAAAGATGCGATTGATTTTAGTATTGAGAATCCTGTTCTTGATTTGGAGGCTGAAACGAGCTGGAACTTTGAACTTGGATTGCGAACTCAGCTTACGCCAGGAATTTTTGCTGAACTAACATACTTCCATATGGATTTTGATAATCAGATCATTCCTTCATCACAATCTGTTGGCGGTTCAGGTTTTGGAGTCACCAATGCTGGTAAAACACTTCATAAAGGCGTTGAGGCTGCTTTTATATTTGATACTCGTGAAATGTTGGGAACTGCCTGGCAATTTTTGTTAGATTTTAATGGAACATATACCCAGGCAACTTACAATTCCGACCGGTTGGTGGCCAATGGAAATGAAACCATTAATGTAAACGGTAACAGACTGCCGTATGCCCCTGAACTCACTTTATCGTCAGCGTTCAATGTAGAGTCTACATTTGGAACAGGTTTACGGTTCACTTATACCTATGTTGGAAATCAATTTACCGATGAGCTCAATACCATAAGCCCATCGAATAATGGCCGTATTGGTGAAATGCCTAAGTATAATGTATTAGATGCAACCGTTTACCATCGAATAGCGAAGATAAATGCCCAGTTTAATCTTTCGGTTAAAAACCTAACCGATGAGCGTTACATATCCACTCGAAGGCCTGAAGGCATTCGTGTAGGATTGCCCCGGTTCATTACTGCTGGATTTGAAATCAAGTTTTAGGTCTTTGGGCTGATTTAAAATAAATAGGGTTGCTAGTTTCTGCTAACAACCCTATTCAGATTAATCAATATAATCTTAACGTCTTCTCTTTTTTGTAGCACTTTTTTTCTTCAGGGCTTTCTTAACCTGCTTCTTTACCTTGGATCTGGTTACGGTTTTCTTTTTAGCTAATGATTTTGTTTTCTTCTTAGCTACAACTTTCTTTTTAACCGATTTCTTCGGAGCATATTTTTTAGCTGGCTTTTTCTTCGCAGGTGCCTTCTTTGCAGTCTTCTTAGTTTTTTTCTTCGATGCTTTGCCAGCAAGCTTAACGGGTTTTGTTTCCTTCGCCATAAGATTAAGGGCAGAACCCGCCTTAAACCATTCTATCTGTCCGGCATTGTAGGTATGATTCACCTTAATGGTATCACTGGTTCCATCTTTGTGATTGAGCACGAGGGTAAGCTGCTTATCCGGAGAAAAGGAAGTCAGGTCTGTGATGCTGATAACATCGTCTTCCTGAAACTTGTCATAATCAGCTTCATTCGCAAAAGTAATGGCCAGCATACCTTGCTTTTTCAGGTTGGTTTCATGTATGCGTGCAAACGACTTAACTAGAATGGCACGAATTCCTAAATGGCGTGGCTGCATGGCTGCATGTTCGCGTGATGAACCTTCACCATAGTTGTGATCGCCCACTACAATGGTAGAAACTCCTGCTGCTTTGTACGCACGTTGTGTTGCCGGTACCGGTCCATATTCTCCGGTAAGTTGATTCTTAACGTTGTCGGTTTTTTCGTTGAAGTAATTTACCGCTCCGGTAAGTGTGTTGTTGGCAATGTTATCTAAATGCCCGCGGAAACGAAGCCAGGGACCCGCCATAGAAATATGATCAGTAGTACATTTTCCTTTGGCTTTAATAAGCAACCGCATGCCTGTTAAATTCTTTCCATCCCATGCTTTGAAAGGACTTAAGGCCTGCAGGCGATTGGAATCCGGTGCAATCTTTACCTGTACTTTGCTTCCGTCTTTGGCAGGGGCAAGGTATCCGGCATCTTCAACATCAAATCCTCTTGGTGGAAATTCATGTCCGGTAGGCTCATCCAGTCTTACATGTTGGCCGTCTTCGTTGACAAGTGTATCTTTTAGGGGATTGAAGGTAAGGTCGCCTGCAATGGCAAACGCAGTGGTGATTTCCGGGGAAGCCACAAACGCATGTGTGTTGGGGTTTCCATCATTTCGTTTGGCAAAATTTCTATTAAACGAAGTAATGATTGAATTTTTCCGGTTCGGATCGTTGGTGTGTCGTGCCCACTGACCAATACACGGCCCGCAGGCATTCGCCAATACAACACCGCCCATTTTCTCGAATGTACCAAGGTATCCATCGCGTTCAACTGTATAGCGAACCAATTCCGATCCGGGAGTGATGGTAAATTCAGCTTTTGTTTTTAGTTTTTTATCGACTGCCTGTTTCGCCAATGATGCAGAACGGGTAATGTCTTCATACGAAGAGTTGGTGCACGATCCGATCAAGCCAACTTCAAGTTCTTTCGGCCAGCCGTTCTTACGAACTTCATCGGCAAATTGTGAAATAGGAATAGCCCTGTCGGGAGTGAACGGACCGTTTACATGAGGTTCTAATGTCGACAGGTCAATTTCTATTACCTGGTCGAAATATATTTCAGGGTTAGCGTAAACCTCCGGATCACCGGTAAGGTGTTCTTTTACCTGATCAGCAAGATCAGCCACTTCTTTGCGGTTTGTTCCGCGAAGGTATTCGGCCATTTTTTCATCGTAACCAAACGTGGAGGTTGTCGCGCCAATTTCAGCCCCCATGTTACAAATGGTTCCTTTACCCGTACAGGATAATGTTAACGCACCTGGTCCGAAATATTCTACAATAGCACCAGTACCACCTTTTACAGTAAGGATACCGGCCACTTTTAAGATCACATCTTTGGCGGAAGTCCATCCGCTAAGCTTACCGGTAAGTTTCACTCCAATAAGTTTAGGGAATTTTAACTCCCATGCCATGCCGGCCATTACATCTACCGCATCGGCACCACCCACACCAATCGCTACCATTCCTAAACCACCGGCATTAACCGTATGCGAATCCGTTCCGATCATCATACCACCGGGGAAGGCGTAATTTTCAAGCACTACCTGGTGAATAATACCGGCACCGGGTTTCCAGAAACCGATGCCATATTTATTAGATACGGACTCCAGGAAGTTAAATACTTCTCCACTGGCGGTAAGTGATTCTTTCAAGTCCTGTGAGGCACCATTTTTGGCTAAGATGAGGTGATCGCAATGCACTGTAGAGGGTACACGAACTTTGGGTATTCCGGCCGACATGAATTGAAGCAGGGCCATTTGTGCCGTTGCATCCTGCATGGCTACCCGGTCGGGAGAGAAATTCACATAAGATTTTCCACGCCCGAAGTTCTGTATAGGCTGATCTTCATGCAGGTGGGAGTAGAGTATTTTTTCCGATAGGGTAAGCGGTTTTCCAACCACTTTACGGGCCTTGGCTATTCGCCCCGGCAAGGCCTTATAGGCCGCTTTAATCATGTCTAAATCAAAAACCATAAGTGTTCATTTTTAGGACTGCTAAACTACGAATTATTTAGTTTTTCCAATGGTTTTCGAGGTTATGAATCTCGTTTCATGAGGTTAGAGAAGGGTACATTGGGCGGATAACTTTTTGGCTTTGTCGGTGTTGATGATTCCGGATGAAGGCAATCGTTATCGGGTCGGGAGTAGCAGGTTTGGCCACCGCCAACCGGTTGCGTGCCGAAGGATTTGAGGTACTGATTTTTGAAGCCAACGCTTACGCGGGAGGTAAACTTACAGCCTTTACACAAGGGGGCTATCGGTTTGATGCCGGACCTTCACTTTTTACCATGCCTCATTTTCTGGATGATGTGTTTATTGCCTGCGGCCGTAATCCCAGAGACTACTATCAATACAAAAAGCTTGGTGTAACGTGTCACTACTTTTACGAAGATGGTACGCACATAATTGCTTATGCCGATCGTGAAAAACTGGTCAAGGAAATTACGGGTAAGCTTCAGGTTTCTGAAAAAATCATTCGAAATTACCTTGAGCTTTCAAAAACGTTATACGAATCAGCAGGGAAAATATTCATCGAACAACCCCTGCGAGCCTGGCGCACCTGGCTATCCAAAGCAGTGGCGAAAGCTTTGTTGAAAATTCCAAAGATGGGGCTGTTCACGAGTCTGAACCAATTCAATGAAAAGCATCTTAAGGAATCAAGACTCGTTCAACTGTTCAACCGTTATGCTACGTACAACGGATCGGATCCCTACCAGGCTCCCGGAATCCTCAGCACCATTCCGCACCTGGAATTTAATGTGGGGACATTTTTACCTGAAGGAGGGATGCACGCCATTACACAAGCCTTAGTAAGATTGACTTACGATCAGGGTATTACTATTCTCTACGAATCGGAAGTTGATGAAATTGTTTTGAAGGAAGGTAGGGCGAGGGGTGTAATATCGAAAGGTAAGATTTATGAAGCCGATGTGGTGGTGAGTAATATGGATGTGTATTTCACGTGGCACAAGTTGCTGAAAAATATTCCTCCGCCTGAGCGTACGTTGAATCAGGAGCGATCAAGTTCAGCGCTGATCTTCTATTGGGGTATTAAAAAAACCTTTAAAGAACTGAGTTTGCATAACATCTTCTTTGCCGCGGATTATCGTAAGGAATTTGAAGAGCTGTTTCAGCACAAGCGAGTATCAGATGATCCCACCATCTACGTCAACATCACATCCAAATACATTGCTTCTGATGCTCCTGCCGATTGTGAAAACTGGTTTGTGATGATTAATGTACCCGCAATGGAAGGACAGGATTGGGATGCGATTATAGCGAAGGCCAGAAAAAATATTCTGACAAAGCTAAGCCGTCAGTTAAAGACCAACGTAGAGTCTTTAATTGAAAATGAATCTGTTCTTGATCCCCGATCTATTGAGCAGCGTACTAACTCGTACAAAGGTGCCTTGTATGGCACCAGTTCCAACAGCCGATATGCCGCATTTCTACGCCACGGCAATCATAGTAAACTGATACCTAATCTTTATTTCTGCGGAGGTAGCGTTCATCCCGGTGGGGGTATCCCGCTTTGCCTGCAAGCAGCAAGGATTACCAGTAACCTGGTGAGTAAACACTTTAAGTGAAAGGTTGTTAGAGATATATGATTGCCCGACTATACCGAGGTTTGCGAGTTACCATTACGCCCTATTCAGTTCCTGTGGTTGTGGCGATGCATTTGGTAGGGATTATCGGACTCCTTTCTCCCTTTCAGGATTACTTCAGACTCTTGACACCGTTTAACCTGGTGGTCAGTGCTTTCCTGTTATGGCTTAATCATGCCGACAGGTCAACGTCCTTTCTCATGTTTGCCCTGACTGTTTTTACGCTTGGATTTGGTGTAGAATTTCTGGGGGTACAATACGGTTTTATTTTTGGTCACTATTCGTATGGATCAACCCTGGGCCCGAAACTTTTTGGTGTGCCTATTATTATTGGTTTGAACTGGCTACTGGTTATCTATTGTATTGGTGTATTGACTGAATCGTTAACACTTCGTACACTTCCAAAAATTTTATTGGGCGCTTTCCTGGCGGTATTAATGGATACATTGATTGAACCTGTAGCCATTCGATTTGATTTCTGGAGTTGGAAAGGTGGCGTTGTACCGATGCAAAACTACATCGGCTGGTTTATTGTTTCAGCTGCTATGCTCACATTCTTTCATGTGTATAGAGTAAAATCTGAAAACAAGTTAGCATTGCCCTATTACTTTGTTCAACTTTTCTTCTTCCTCGTATTAGCCTCAGCTAAAAGTGTTACTTCTTTTTTTGGAATTATTTTGTATTGATATAGTTCAGGAATTCCCGCTTTACATTTTCATCCTGAAATTTTCCTGAGAAGTGCGCTGTACCGGTTTTGCTGTTCGTGTCCCCAACTCCACGGGAGGCTACGCAAAGATGAGTAGCATCAATCACCACGCCAACATCTTCAGTTTTTAACACACGCATCATCTCTTTGGCAATCTGTACGGTTAGGCGTTCTTGTACCTGTGGACGTTTGGCGTAATACTGAACCACGCGATTGATCTTTGATAGACCGATTACTTTTCCGCTGGAAAAATAGGCAACGTGTACCTTACCAAAGATGGGAACGAAGTGGTGTTCGCAATGCGAGTAAAACGTAATATCTTTTTCCACCAGCATTTGATCGTACTTATATTTGTTTTCAAACAATCTGGCGTGCGGACGATTTTTAGGATTCAGTCCACTGAACACTTCCTTCACGTACATTTTGGCTACCCGTCTGGGGGTCCCGTTTAAGCTATCATCGTTCAGATCAAGACCAAGTATAGTCATGATCTCACGGAAGTGCTTTTCTATGCGCTCTACCTTTTCATCATCATCCAGTTCGAATGCATCGGGCCTGAGTGGGGTGTTATAAGATGATGCGGCATGATCATCACCTACTTCATCGGTGTCGTTAATTGGCCGGATATTCAACATAATTTCTTTCTGTCTCATAAAGTGTAATTTTTACATCAAGTGATGAATCAATTTTTTCTCTCAGAATCTTCCAGATGACAACGGCAATGTTTTCAGCGGTGGGATTAAGAGCTTTAAAATATTCAGTATCTAAGTTAAGGTTTTTGTGGTCAAATTTTTGGGTAACATGATCACGAATAAGGTCGCTGAGTATCTTCATATCATAAACATACCCTGTTTCAGGGTTGGGTTCCCCTGTGACCGATACAATAAGTTCATAATTATGCCCGTGGTAGTTGGGATTGGAGCATTTTCCGAAAACCTGCTTATTCTTCTCCTCCGACCAGGCCGGGTTAAACAGGCGGTGGGCGGCATTAAAGTGTTCTTTACGGGATACTTTGATTCTCATGTGCTTAATTAAAACAGGAAATAGTATAAAAGGTTCTGGATTCAGTAGAATCAACAAAATTAATTAATTAAGACCAACGTGTAATGACTGTAAACAATCGGTTGCAGTCAAGATCACTTTTCCCCATAGGATTAATGTCCCATGATTTTGTTTTCTTTGAAAGATGAATCCTACAGCAATTCAGGAGAAGATTGAAGCCTACACCAGGGCTGGAAAGCGCTTATTCACCAGTTCATCATTCCAGTCGCATAGCCTGGTGCTGTTACACATTTTAAGCCGTATTGATAAGTCCATACCCGTTTATTTTATAAACACCGGGTACCATTTTCCGGAGACGATAAAATTCAGGGACCATATAACCGGGCTGTTTGGATTGAATACGATTGATCTTATGTCGGAGGTGCCCAAGTACATGCAACGCGATGGAGAAGGGAAACTTTTGTTTGCTTCTGATCCCGACCATTGCTGTTACCTGAATAAGACTCAGCCCATGGATGGTATACTTCGTACGTACGATGTCTGGATCAATGGTGTTCGGGCCGATCAAAGTGCAGTACGGGCAGCCCTGAAGGAGGAGCAACCGGCACCCTATGGCACGGTGCGTTTTCACCCCATGCTTAATTGGTCAGCAAAAATGATTTGGGAATATCAAAAGGAGCATAATCTGCCAAAGCACCCACTGGAGGAAAAGGGCTATATAAGTATTGGGTGTGAGCCCTGTACACGCAGACTTGATCCGGCCATGCAGGAGCGGGAAGCGCGTTGGTATGGATTGAAAAAGGTAGAATGTGGGTTGCATACTGAGTTGGTTTCGAAATAGGATTTGTTCTTAGTCACTGGTCAATAGTCATCAGGTTAAGAGGTAATTAGTTTATGAATATTTTAGTAACAGGCGGATCAGGTTATGTTGGTACAGAGTTAGTCAGGAGACTTGCCGCAGATAAAGCTGTGGATAGGATTGTTGTCTATGATAACCTTAGCCGACAGAACTATAATTTGTTTTTAGGCGATCGGTTTTCAGAACAATCGAAAATTGTTTTTGCAAAAGGAGAGTTATTGGATTCACGAAACCTGAAAAAATCCCTTGACGGTATTGATGTGGTGTACCATCTGGCGGCACGGGTTACCACGCCTTTTGCACATTCCGATGCGCACCTGTATGAGCAAATTAATCATTGGGGTACAGCTGAATTGGTTTATGCCGTTGAGGCCAGCAAGGTTAAAAAATTTATTTACACCAGCAGTGTAGGAGTTTATGGTTCATCCGACCATGCACTGGATGAATCGGTTTCACCAAACCCTAAAACCTTCTATGCTATTTCAAAACTTCGGGGCGAAGAGCATGTGGCGCGCCTGAAGGATAAGATGGATACCTATATCTTTCGCTGTGGTAATGTATATGGGTATAGCCCAAGTATGCGTTTTGATGCCGTAATCAATAAGTTTGTTTTTGAGGCAAATTTTGAAAAGCGCATAACCATTCATGGGAATGGTGAACAAGCCCGCACGTTTATTCATATCGATTTGGTTTCCCGGGCGCTGGCTAGCGTTCTATCAGCCAACATAAAAAGCGGAACGTATAATCTGGTGGACCGCACGCTATCGGTTATGGATATTGTGGATGTATTAAAGCAACTCATTCCTGATCTGGAGTTTATTCTGATCAATCAGCATATGAAGCTTAATCAGTTGATGATTAAGGAAAATAAAGCAGTGAATGAATTATTAAATATTCATAATCCAAAAACTATCCGAGAAGAACTGGAGGAATTTTTAGCCCGGCTAAGTTTCTGATCAGAAATCGCTTACCTGTGTTAAATCGTGGAAGCCAAACACACTCAGGTTCAGTCCAAGTGTAATTTCATGTGATGTAAAATTAGTTCCAACCGATTTGTTTGTAGGCATTTCAAAAACATAACCAAATCTGAATTCATTGAATTTGATTTGCGCCAGCAGTCCGTAAGTATTGAAATTTCGGGTAAGTAAGCCTACCGCATAACGTTCATCAATATTGAATTGGAAATTGATATCCGTAGAGAGCGGAGATCCGCTTACGGCTCTGAACAATACAGCTGGTTTCAGTTTAACCCGGTTCGAAAGTAAAAATACATACGAGGCGAAACCATAAAAATGCTGAGTGTACAGTGCAGCAGTAACATCGTCATAACTTTCGCTGGCTTTAAGCATACGCGGCACCGACAAGCCCAAAAAGAGGTTATCTGTTCTGTAGATGACACCCGCTCCAAAGGATGGTGAAATCACATTTTGATTCGAATTAAATAGTGGATCTGAGGGATCAGCAATATTGAGTTCACTGTTATCGCTTTTGAAGTTCATAATACCCGCTTGCAGGCCAAATGATATATAGCGGTAATCATCAAAGCGTACTTTGTACGCGTAAGTACCTTGAACGAAGGTATTTGTGTTTTCTCCTACCTTATCCTGTGAAATAATCAAACCCACACCCATGCGGTTATCCATAAGACTGGTATGACCGGTAGCCGACAGGGTAGTAGGGCTTCCATCAAAACCTGCCCATTGCTTTCGATACCCTACCATGAGGTTCATATACTTGTTCATACCCGTATAGGCAGGGTTAATCAAAAAGGGATTGTTCAAGTATTGGGAGTAGAGCGGATCAACTTGTGCTTGCAGAGACGTGGTAAGAATAGCACAGGTTGCCACAAGAGTAAAAACTAATCTCATGCAAGTTGGGGGTTAGAGCCTTTTTACGTTTAATTACAATTTTAAAGATACAAGGTTGGGTGAATTAGTGGAAGAAAGTTTAAATATTTATCGGATCACATATGCATGTTATAGAGATAATTATAATACTCTTAGCGGTTGTTACGGCTTTAGCTGAAATTACCGATAAGGTAAGGATTCCTTACCCGATTTTGCTGGTTTTGGCCGGTTTTGCTATAGGTTTTGTGCCCGGTTTGCCGAGGCTTGACCTTGATCCGGATATAATCTTCCTTCTTTTTTTACCACCTATGCTCTATGCTGATGCCTGGTACACTTCCTGGCCCGACTTTAAAGCGGCCAGACGGCCCATAGGTTTGTTAGCGGTCGGCTGCGTTATTTTTACCACTTGTGCCATTGCCTGGGTAGCGCACACGTTTATACCAGGTGTGGGTTGGCCTGAAGCCTTTGTGTTGGGCGCCATCATTTCGCCTACTGATACCCTGGCGGCAACAGCTGCCACGCAAGGCCTGAATGTGCCTAAGCGCGTGGTAACCATAATTCAAGGTGAGAGTCTGGTGAATGATTCAACGGGTTTAATTGCTTATCGCTTTGCGGTAGCGGCTGTGGTGACCGGTGCCTTTAGTTTAGGGGATGCAACCCTTCAGTTCTTTGTTGTAGCGGGAGGTGGCATTTTGCTGGGAGTAGGAATCGGGTATATATTTAAATGGATACATCAGATAACACCCGATAATGCAACCACTGATACAACCCTTACCTTTATTACACCTTTTGTTTGCTACCTGGTTGCCGATCATTTGGGCTTATCGGCTGTGCTGGCCGTAGTAGCGTGTGGTTTGTTGTTAAGTCGCAAGGCGAATGAGTTTCTTTCACAAAAGGCAAGAATTCAAGCCATTGCCACGTGGGATACGGTAGTGTTTATCATGAACGGTATCATCTTTATCCTCATCGGGCTTCAACTTCCATATGTATTGGATGCTATACAGAAATTCTCATTGGCTGATCTTATTCTTTACGGATTGATGATCAGTGGCGCGGTGATATTAGTTCGGATTATTTGGGTTTATCCTGGTGCCTACATACCCCGTTGGTTGAGTAAAGAAATTCGTGAACGGGAAACCTCCACCAACGTGAAAACTGTTACCATAGTAGCGTGGTCGGGTATTCGCGGAGTGGTTTCGCTGGCAGCAGCTATGGCTTTGCCGTTGACGGTCGCCAATGATTCACCGTTTCCAAATCGTGATTTGATTATCTTTTTAACCTTCAGTGTGATTTTTGCAACGCTTGTATTGCAAGGCTTAAGCCTGAGACCACTTATTAAATGGCTTGGCTTAAAGCCAGATAACCAGGTTGCGAAAGACGAGGAAGAAGCGCGGCTTCGTATTGCCTCGGGATTGATTGAACATATAGAAGAGAATTATTCCCTCATTGGTGATGACCTGCTACCGATCATTAAGAGCAAATATGAGATACGAATACAACGGATAAGAAAAGATCAATCCAAACAGAAACTTGATGACGAAACCGTGCAGGCGTTTTTGCGCATTCAACGGGAACTCATTGAGACGGAACGAAAGATGGTGTATTTGCTAAGAAAGGAAGGTAAAATCAATGAAGAGGTTTTGCGTAAAATAGACTATGAGTTGGATTTGGAGGAGACCAGGTTGATTCTGGAAACCAATGAGTAATGTTTGTCTTTATAAATTGAAATAATGGCCGATCTATACTTTTGGCTTTTGTTGATTTGTACCATTGGATTTATCATCCTCTCCGGCAGCTATTTAAAGTGGCATCCGCTTTTAAGTTTAGTAGTGGCTGCTATTGGTTTTGGTTTTCTTGCCGGCATTCCACTTCTTCAGATAGTTTCTGTAATGGGTTCAGGCTTTGGCACATTGCTTGGAGCCATCGGACTCATTGTTGTACTCGGCAGCATCCTGGGAACAGTGCTGGAAGAATCAGGCTCTGTTCAGCGCTTAGGCAATGCTTTACAAAAGCGAGCCGGGGGTAATCCTTCGGTGGGCATTTCTTTTCTGGGAATGATATTAGGCATCCCTGTTTTCTGCGATTCAGGATTTATCATATTAGTAAGTCTTGCTAAATCTATTTCTGCCACAGCACAGATTCCGTTGCCTATCATGACGTTGAGTTTGTCCAGCGGGTTATATACAACACATACGTTAGTACCGCCCACGCCCGGACCGGTAGCAGCTGCTGGTAACCTGGGTGTAAGCAGTTCCCTGGGGCTTATCATTTTATTGGGTATAGTGGTTTCCATTCCGGTGGTTATCGTAGCTCATTATTACGCCAGGCGAATCGGTAAACATTTACATTTTGAAGTGACCGCACATCAAACAGAAGTTCGGCCTATTCAAGGTTCCATTTTTAAATCAGTGTTGCTGCTGGCATTACCGATTGTACTTATTGCTACTGCTTCGCTTCTAGAGCTAATGTACAAAGGTGATCGTTTCATTTTCACTATTCTTCGATTTGCCGGCAACCCCATGATAGCTTTGTTACTTACAGTTTCATTGGCACTTATTTTCTTTCATTCACAAATGCAATCCAAAGTGTGGATTGAAAAAGGAATTCGTCAGGCAGGGCCAATATTGGTTTTGACCGGATGTGGCGGAGCATTGGGGGCAGTGTTGAAAGCCAGTCCGATAGCCGATATGATCAGCGTATGGGCAAAGGATCAAACACTTTCCGGTATGGGTTTTTTGTTTATTGGATTTTTGATCAGCTCACTTTTTAAAACAGCACAAGGTTCAAGTACCAGCGCCATTGTTATCGTCAGTGCCTTAATGGCACCGCTCACCATGGAGGCTGGATTCAGCGATCCGATACAACTATCACTTTTGGTGTTAGCCATTGGGGCAGGAGCAATGACAGTTTCGCATGCCAATGATTCCTACTTCTGGGTGGTATCGCAGTTCAGCGGATTTGATCTGGGTTCTGCTTATCGCGGCATTACCATCATGTCTTTTATTCAAGGGGTAACTGCATTACTTATGGTTTTGCTTCTTTATTTCATCGTATTATGAACATCCTTATTGCCCCTGATAAATTCAAAGGTACACTAACGGCCTCGCAGGTGTGCGATGCCATTGAGGCTGGATTAAGCAAATCAGGAAAAGAATTTAGGATTCGAAAATTTCCTTTGGCCGATGGGGGCGATGGCACATTGGATATTTTTCTTTATCACCAACAGGGTGTACTTATTGAAGTGGAGGTTCATGATCCGCTCATGCGAAAGATAAAAGCTGTTTATGCGCTATCGGAGGATGGTAAAACAGCCTTTATTGAAATAGCAAAGTCGAGTGGTTTGATGTTATTAAAACCGGAGGAGTACAATCCATTAAAATCCAGTTCTTATGGAACGGGAGAATTAATCCGCCATGCGCTGAGCAACGGTGTTGAGCAAATTATAATCGGAATTGGAGGCAGCGCAACCAATGATGCTGCTTTGGGTGCAGCGGAAGCTTTGGGGTTTCAATTTTTTGATTCGGCCGGCAATCGTGTAAGTCCTAATGGGGAAGTACTTAGTAAAATTGTGCGCATTGATCGAAGTAATGTTCATCCACGACTGGAGCATGTTTTGGTGACCGCCATCTGCGATGTAACCAATCCGTTTTATGGTGAACAGGGTGCTGCATTTGTTTACGCGCCTCAAAAGGGTGCTTCACCTGCCGATGTTATCAGATTAGATCATGGCCTTAAGCAAGTGGCCATGGTTTTTAAAGAGCAATTAGGTATTGATGTTCAAGCGATACCGGGTGCTGGTGCAGGGGGTGGTTTTGCCGGGGGAGCATATGCTTTATTTGGCGCTGATCTTAAACGTGGTACAGATGTGGTATTTGAACTAACCAGCTTTAACGATTCAATTGAATGGGCTCATGTGGTGATAACCGGGGAAGGAAAGTTTGATCAGCAATCCTTGCAGGGTAAAGTAGTGGACGGGGTGGTTAGCCGGGTAAAGAAGTCAGGAAAGAAGGTATACGTTGTATGCGGAGAAAACGAAATAAGCGAAGCAGCGGGGAAATTGCTGGGTATAAATAGAGTTGATTCTCTTACAGAATTTATTGGAAAAGAAAAAGCATTACAGGACAGCAAACGTGGTTTGGAGGAACTTGCCTTCTCAGTGTTGAGTCAGCATTTATAAAAAAACAAAAGGCAACCTTGGGCTGCCTTTTACTTCGTATAGTGCAAAAATTAACAATACTCTTCAAATACTTCCAGCAAATGATTGCCGATCATTTGGGCGTTGCGGCCTTCAATATGATGACGTTCAACAAAGTGAACCAACTCACCATCTTTGAATAAGGCAATAGAGGGAGAAGATGGCGGATAAGGCAGTGTGTATTCTCTTGCCTTTGCCACAGCTTCCTTATCCACACCGGCAAACACGGTAGCCAGGTGATCAGGTTTCTTGGTAGACTGTTCAATAGCCCAACGCACACCTGGTCGTGCCGCACCTGCCGCACAACCGCATACGCTGTTGATTACAAGCAGGGTGGTTCCTTTATGGTCTTTTAAGTGGTTATCGACATCTGCAGCGGTTTTAAGTTCAGTAAACCCTGCTGTGGTTAAATCGGCCCGCATGGGGGCTACTAATGGTTCAGGATACATATTTATTCAAAATTTAAGATTCAAGATTCAAAATTTACAAGCAAAACTATGATATAAACATATTATTGAAAATCAAGGTTCAAACCAATTTTGAACCTTGAATATGGAATCACAAAAAGCCTAGTTCCAATTTGGCCGCCTCGCTCATCATATCCTGCGAATAGGGGGGGTCAAAGGTAATCTCCACTTTTACATCGTTAATACCTTCAATGGCTTTTACTTTTTGTTCTACTTCTCCGGGAATTACTTCAGCCGAGGGGCATGATGGCGAGGTAAGGGTCATCAGGATATATACGTTATTAATCGGGTAAACATTAATCTCATATATTAAACCAAGCTCATATACATCCACCGGAATTTCAGGATCGTAAACCCCCTTAATGGCCTGCACAATCTTTTCCTTCAGATTGGGTATCTCAATCTCTGCTGTGTTTTTGTTATCGTGTGCTGCCTCATTCATGAGCCGACTTCTGATTTAGTTTTAAAGGCCAAAGCATAGAATTTCATTTGCTTGATCATAGCAGCAAAACCATTGGAACGCTGTGTTCCGATAAACCGTTCCATTCCAATTTTATGCATAAAATACAGATCAGCATTCAAAATATCATCCGGATGCTGACCATTAAATATTCTGACCAACAAGCTTACCAGACCTTTTGTAATTGCCGTATTGCTGTCGGCAGTAAAATAAATTTTTTCATGCTCAAGCCTGGCTGTTAACCACACCTTCGATTGGCAACCCTTAACAATATTGTCTTCGGTTTTGTCTGCTTCATTCATGGGTGGTAATTTCTGACCGAGTTCCATCAGATAAAACACGGTCATCTCCATGTCGCCATCCAGTAGCGCAAACTCATTAATGATTTCGTCTTGTATGGTGTTGATGGTGGTCATTATTTCATGAAGCGTATAATTCTGTCAAGCCCTTCCACCAAACTATCAATTTCCTGTTTTGTATTGTACACTGCAAAAGAAGCCCGCACGGTTCCGTCAATACCAAAGTGATCCATCAACGGTTGTGTGCAATGGTGCCCGGTTCGAACGGCAATTCCGCGTGTATCCAGCATTTGTCCGATGTCGAACGGATGAATGCCATCAACAACAAAAGAAAGCACACTCACTTTGTTTTTAGCAGTGCCAATAAGTTTAACACCCTTAAGCGCTGATACTTTTTCGGTTGCATAGGAGAGAAGCTCATGTTCATGAGCCGCTATGTTGTCTTTGCCCAGCTCGTTAATAAACTGCATAGAAAAATTAAAAGCCACCACATCGGCAATATTGGGTGTGCCGGCTTCGAACTTGTAGGGCAAATCATTGTACGTAGTTTTTTGATACGTTACTTCCTTTATCATTTCGCCACCACCTTGATAGGGAGGCATCTTTTCCAGAAGCTCTTTTTTTCCGTATAGAATACCAACTCCGGTAGGGCCATACATCTTGTGTGCTGACAAACAATAGAAATCACAATTCAAGGCCTGCACATCAATTTCAAGATGGGCGCCTGCTTGTGCGCCATCAATCAAAACCACTGCACCTGCTTCATGGGCATGATCAATAATTTCCTTTATCGGATTAATCGTACCCAAGCTGTTGGACGCATGATTAACCGAAACAATTTTTGTTTTACTGGACAGCAGTTTTTTGAAAGCACCTAAATCCAATTCGCCATTTTTCAAAACGGGAATAACTTTTAAAAAGGCCTGCTTTTCTTCGCGAAGCATTTGCCACGGAACAATGTTCGAGTGATGTTCCAGTCCGGAAATAATAATTTCATCACCGGCTTTTACGAATGCTCTTCCGTACGTTGATGCTACCAGGTTAACAGCTTCAGTCACGCCACGCACAAAAATAATTTCTTGCTCAGATGCTGCGTTGATAAATGCCTTTGCGGTATGCCGGGTATCTTCGAATGCTTTGGTTGCTTTTTCGGCCAGCGTGTGAATACCACGATGGATATTTGCGTTATAGCCTTTATAGTAATCGACTAACGCATTGATTACACTTACCGGCTTCTGACTGGTGGCGGCATTGTCGAAATACACCAGCGGTTTTCCATTTACTTGTTGATGAAGCACCGGAAATTGCTCCCGTATTTTTGCAATGTTTAAAATACCTGTTATGGGAGCATTCATTTTTAAAAGCTTTTGTGTAGACGCTCGCTGATCATTGCATCGATGTATTTCTTCAAATTTTCGGATGGAATAGTTTCCACTACTTCCAGCGCGAAGGCATACAGCACCATGGCCCGGGCAGTTTCTTTACTGATGCCACGGGTTTGTAAATAGAAAATGGCTTCTTCGTCCAGTTGACCGGTGGTACATCCGTGCGAACATTTTACATCATCGGCCCAGATTTCAAGCTGGGGCTTGGTGTTTACAGTTGCTTTGTCGGAGAGTAGTATATTTCTGTTGGACTGAAACGCATTGGTTTTCTGTGCATCTGGACGAACATAGATTTTGCCATTAAACACGCCCTTAGCATTGCCATCGATTACGCCTTTGTACAATTCGTTACTGTTGGCATTTGGCTTTCGGTGATCAACAACGGTGTGGTTATCTGCCAGTGTGTCGCCCTGAAGAATATACAATCCGTTCATATGCGACTCGCAGCCTTCGCCATCCAGTATCAATTGCAGGTTATTGCGTATGAGCTTACCATCCAGCGTAAGGGTGAATGTATTTACCCTGCTGTCGCGATTTTGCCAGATTGTTGTTTGACCGAAGTGAAATCGCTTTCCGCCATCTGCCTGGATACTGTAAAGATGTAGCTCAGCATTCGCTTCTACGAAGCCTTCGGTAACAACATTAGAAAATCCGGCATGTGTGCCAATGGTATCCTGCTTTTCGACAACGGTAAGTTTACTGCTCTTGCCTAATCGTATAATATTTCGGGTACAGGATTTCGCATCACCCTGGGTAGTGTCGTTAATGTAATGAAGAATAACCGGTTTATGCACTTCTGTATTGGCAGAAACATCGAGTGAAATTCCACTGGTCCATGCTGCAGTATTCCAGGCCACCAAAGCATCGGATTTAAAATCTGCTAATGAAGCGAATCCTTTTTCTTTACCATCAATTGGTTTGATGTGAAGCTCCTCATGGTTATACGTTGAAAGTTCTTCTGAGAATATTCCATTGATAAATACCAGGATGTTGCCTTCAAGGTCGGGGATAAGAAATTCACCGATGTTTGAAATATTAGTTTCGCGACTTGGGTCACCAAAGGCAAAGTTTTTCTCCAGCGCACGGGTTATGGGCGTGAACTTGTATTCTTCGCTTTTGTTACCGGGCAGACCAAGTTGTTCCAGCATGGCAAGAGCATCAGCCCTTATGCCTGCCTCAGGTTTTATAGTGGCAAGAATATCAGCGAGAAGGGGAGTTGTTTCGGTTAATGTGCTCATACCAGTCTACACTACAGCTACTTCGTCCTTAATCCAGTCGTAACCTTTGGCTTCAAGTTCAAGCGCCAGTTCTTTCGTGCCCGACTTTACAATCCTGCCCTTGTACAAAACATGTACATAATCCGGTACGATGTATTCCAGCAAACGCTGATAGTGTGTTACCACGATGATGGCGTTGTTCTTATTGCGTAATTTATTTACTCCGTTGGCTACAATACGCAAGGCATCAATATCAAGACCGGAATCGGTTTCATCAAGAATAGCCAGCTTAGGTTCCAGCATGGCCATTTGGAAAATTTCATTGCGTTTCTTTTCTCCACCGGAGAAACCTTCGTTTAGCGAACGGTTTAAAAGTGATTGATCAATTTCAACCAACTTCATTTTTTCTTTCATCAAACTCAGGAAAGAAACGGCATCCAAGGGTTGCTGCCCACGGGCTTCCCGTACCTGGTTTACGGCTGTCTTCATAAAATTAATGGTGCTCACGCCCGGAATTTCAACCGGATATTGAAAGGCGAGGAATACACCTTCATGTGCACGCTCTTCTGGGGCAAGCGCAAGTAAATTCTTACCTAAGTATTCAACCGTTCCATCGGTCACTTCAAACTCTTCGCGTCCGGCCAATACAGAAGCCAATGTGCTTTTGCCTGAACCGTTAGGTCCCATAATGGCATGTACTTCACCAGCTTTCACTTCCAGGTTTAACCCGTTCAGGATTTGATTTTCTTCAATCTTTGCGTGTAAATTCTTTATCGACAACATATTTTATTCAAAATTCATGATTCAAAATTCAAAATTTCACCCATAGTCTTCACTCGGTTCACTAACATATTTAGAACCTTTCATTTCAGATTTATTCAGATAAGTCATAAATCCCGATAGTTGTTTACCCACATCTACTGTTTTTTCTTTTAAAGATTCAAATTCAGATAGATTAATATGATTCCGGTCGAGCGCACGATAGAGTTGCGATCTTACTTCCGCAGCAGAACCCTTCGCAATTGAAAGGAATTGAATGAACTCTCTATTGCCGCCCCTGTCAAAACCTTCTGCTATATTATCCATGATGGATCCGGTCGTCTTATTAATTGGATCTTTCAAAGAATAATCCTTTGAGAAACTTCCATTTTGAGTGATCTCAAAGATAGCTATTGAAAGTTCACGGGCTTTCTTCCAAACTTCTAAATCTTCGAATGTATTAATCTTGGCCATCAAATTTTGAATCTTGAACCTTAAATTTTGAATTGATTACCCAACACTTCCTTCCAGCGTCAACGCTAAAAGCTTCTGCGCCTCTACAGCAAACTCCATAGGCAACTGATTGAGTACCTCTTTGGCGTATCCATTTACAATTAAGGCAACAGCCGTTTCTTCATCGATGCCACGTTGCAAACAGTAAAATATCTGATCTTCGCCAATCTTGGAGGTGGTAGCTTCATGCTCCACTTTGGCTGAGTTATTTTCAACATCAATATAGGGGAAAGTGTGTGCACCGCACTTGTCACCCATCAATAGGGAATCACATTGCGAAAAGTTTCGGGCGCCCTCAGCACGTTTCATAATGTGCACTTGTCCGCGGTAACTGTTTTGAGAGTGTCCTGCCGAAATTCCTTTCGATACGATTCTTGACTTGGTGTGCTTGCCGATGTGAATCATTTTGGTTCCTGTATCGGCTTGTTGGTAATTGTTGGTTACAGCAACGGAATAGAATTCACCTGATGAATAATCTCCTTTTAAAACACACGAAGGATACTTCCAGGTAATGGATGATCCTGTCTCCACTTGTGTCCATGATACCTTTGAATGATCGCCAAAGCAAAGTGCACGTTTCGTTACGAAGTTGTATATACCACCCTTGCCTTCTTTATCGCCAGGATACCAGTTTTGCACAGTGGAGTATTTTACCTGCGCATCCTTCATGGCATAGATTTCCACTACCGCAGCATGCAATTGATTTTCATCGCGCTGGGGAGCTGTGCAACCTTCAAGATAGCTAACATACGAACCTTCATCAGCAACAATTAAAGTTCTTTCAAACTGACCGGTATTGGCGGCATTAATACGGAAGTAGGTGGAGAGTTCCATCGGGCAACGAACGCCTTTCGGAATATAGCAGAATGAACCATCGCTGAATACAGCGGAGTTCAAGGCCGCAAAGTAATTGTCGTTCATGGGCACTACCGAACCCAGATATTTTTTGATCAATTCAGGATGTTCTTTTACAGCTTCGCTGAATGAGCAGAAAATTATTCCCAGTTCTCCCAACTTTTCTTTAAACGTGGTTGCCACAGATACACTATCCAATACGGCATCAACGGCAATGCCTGTTAATCTTTTTTGTTCGGTTAAAGATATGCCAAGCTTTTCGAAGGTCTTTAATAATTCAGGGTCTACCTCATCCAGGCTGTTAACTTTAGCCTTTTGTTTGGGAGCAGCATAATAAATTACATCCTGATAATTGATTTTAGGATAGCTGACGTTTGGCCAGGTGGGCTCCTTCATGGTTAGCCAGTGACGGTAGGCATTAAGTCGCCACTCCAGAAGCCATTCGGGCTCATTTTTCTTGGCAGAAATAAAGCGGACAATATCCTCGTTCAAGCCTTTGGGAGCTGACTCCATTTCAATATTGGAGGTCCATCCATGCTCGTATTCCTTAGAGGTGAGTTCTTCAAGAACCTGATTGTCTTTACTCATGCCAGTCTATTTAGACTAATTTCAAATAATCGGACAAATATATAACAGAAAGCCCATTATTTGGTTCAAAACCGCTATAAGTTTACCCTTACATAAGGTCAAGGTTGCGGTCTAGACTTTCTTCCAGCGATATCATGGTTTCGGTACGTTCAATACCGTCTACCTGTTGGATTTTATCATGAAGTACTTCTTTGAGGTGATTGGTATCACGGCAATGGATTTTACAGAACATGCTATAGTTGCCTGTAGTGTAATGGATATTGGTAATCTCAGGAATGGCCTTGAGCCTGGCCAGCACTTTATCGTATAAAGCACTCTTTTCCAGGAAGATACCCAGAAAGGCAGTGATATCGTAGCCCAATTTGGCGTAATTTACTTTTAGGGTAGTCTTTTCAACGATACCGGCTTCTTCCATTTTATTCATCCGCACATGAACTGTTCCACCTGAAACAAACACCTTTTTAGCAACTTCTGTAAAGGGTCTTTTGGCATCCTGCATGAGGATTTCCAAAATCTTCAGGTCTGTTTTGTCAACTTGGTAATTAGCATCCATTATACAATGTCCATTTTATGAATATTTCAAAAATAGATACATTAATTAAAAATTACATAAAATAATATACATTTTATTGACACGTGATCACTTAAAGTGTTTTTTTGTTGCAACATTATACTGTAGGGTGTTGAAATTGGCAGACAAGCCCTCCTGTCTCGGGGGTGAGGAGTAAAAGGATAAACGCAGGATATAGCCTGCCGGAGTTTCGGCTTCGGCAGACAGGGGTTGACCACCACTGTTCTCTCTTGTCCTGTAGCTAACTTCCTCGTGGAGGTTCGAACCCTCCCTCTACAGCTGCTCTTCGTGGTTAATTAAGTTTGAGACAAGCCCTGATCTGATGGTCGGGGTTTTGTTTTTATGTACAGACGGTGTCCGGCATTTACAATTCTGATTTATATTTGACTCAAACAAACGTTTGTTGTTCACTTATAACCAGCTTGTCTGATGAAAGATTTTCCATGGATCAAAAATTACCCTGAAGGAATACCACCAGAAATTCATCTTTATGATCACCATTCACTTGTAGAGCTTTTTGAAAAATCATGCAAAAAGTATCGCGATAGGATAGCATTTGAAAATATGGGTGTTCCATTAACCTTCGGACAAGTAGATAAACTTTCTGAGGATTTTGCAGCCTACTTGCAAAGTCTTGGCTTGCAGAAAGGCGATAGGATTGCAATCCAAATGCCCAATGTGCTTCAGTTTCCTGTTGCCTTTTTCGGTGCCTTGCGTGCCGGGCTTATCGTGGTCAATACAAATCCGTTATATACTCCACGTGAGATGGAGCATCAGTTCAAAGATTCAGAAGCAAAGGCGATTGTCATTGTTGCTAATTTTGCTCATAGTCTTGAAAAAATTATTGCCCACACATCTATAAAGCATGTTATTGTCACACAACTGGGCGACATGTTAGGTGGATTAAAAGGCACAATTGTAAATTTTGTGGTGAAGCATATCAAGAAAATGGTGCCAGCCTACAGTTTACCGATGGCCGTTTCTTTTAATGATGCTTTAAAGAAAGGAGCATCTTTATCACTTTCTAAACCAACGCTTACACCCAATGACACTGCGGTTCTTCAATACACCGGTGGAACTACAGGTATTTCAAAAGGTGCTCAATTGTCGCACGGTAACCTGGTGGCGCACAATTCCATGGTTACATTTTGGTTTCATCCGTTTTTAAAGCAACATCCTGGCATTCAGGAAGTGATTATAACAGCCATACCGATGTACCATATTTTTGCGTTGTCGGTGAATGGAATTCTGATGTTCAGCGAAGGAGCCAAGAGTATACTGATCACCAATCCGCGTGATATTCCCGGCTTTGTGAAAGAACTTAAGAAACATAAGTTTTCCATTATTACCGGTGTAAACACATTATTCAACGGACTGCTTAATAATCCCGATTTTGCTAAGCTCGATTTTTCATTTTTGAAAGGAGCTGTTGGCGGGGGCATGGCGGTTCAGGATGTGGTGGCCAGGAAATGGGAGCAGGTTACCGGAAGACCGTTGGTAGAAGGGTATGGACTAAGCGAGACATCACCAGTGCTGTGTTGTAATCCATTGGATGGTACACACCAGATGGGTACTATCGGTTTACCTATGCCGAGTACCGAGGTGTCTATTTTTGATGATGATGGCAATCAGCTACCACAAGGAGAAACCGGTGAGATTTGTGCCCGGGGCCCTCAAGTGATGTCAGGTTATTGGCAAAAGGATAATACTGGCGTTTTCTTTCCCGGAGGATGGTTCCGCACAGGCGATATTGGTCTAATGAATGAACAAGGTTTCTTCAAGATAGTAGACCGGAAAAAGGACATGATAAAAGTTTCAGGCTTCAATGTTTTCCCGAGTGAGATTGAAAACATACTTGCTGAGCATCCGAAAATTCTGGAGGTAGCGGCTATAGGGGTGGAGGATGAAAAGTCGGGAGAGGCCATTAAAGCCTTTATCGTAAAGCGAGATCAATCCCTCACGGTTGATGAAGTAAAAGCCTTTGCCCGCGAAAATCTTACTAACTATAAGGTGCCCAAACATTATGAATTTCGTGCTGAGTTGCCCAAAACCAATGTAGGAAAAATTCTGAGAAGGTCGTTGAAAGAAGAAACTGCGGCTGCCTGATTAAAATCAGGTTGGTTATGGTATTTATCTTTCCAGATCAGGTATAATTCTTATTCCGATACTTCTATTTTTGCCACTTATTTAAAATTGATTTTATGATCTATCGTCTAAGTATTCTTGTTTTTACCTTATCACTCGCGTCCTGTTCACAAAAGAAAGAACAAGCCGAGGTGACTGAACCAGCTGACACATTGAGGTATCCGCAGGAGACACATATCAAAAACCTTCGTCAGTTAACCTTTGGTGGCGACAATGCGGAAGCGTATTGGAGTTTTGATAATTCGAAACTGGTGTTTCAATCGAACTATAAAACATGGGGTGTTGGTTGCGATCAGATTTTCTACACCACGGTTGGTCAGGATGATTTGAAAAACAATAAACCTGTTATGCTCAGCACAGGTAAGGGCCGCACTACTTGTTCCTACTTTTTGCCGGGCGATTCAACCATTGTTTACGCATCAACACATCTTGGTGGTGAGGCTTGTCCTCCGGATCCAGAGCGTGTTCCCGGTGGAAAATACTTATGGCCGATTTTTCCTACGTTCGATATTTTCGTAGCTGATCTTCAGGGAAATATTCTCAAGCAACTGACTACTGAGACTGGATACGATGCAGAAGCAACAGTTTCCCCAAAAGGTGATAAAATTGTTTTTACCTCAACTCGTAATGGCGATCTGGATTTATACACCATGAACATTGATGGTTCTGATGTAAAGCAAATCACCTTTGAACTGGGGTATGATGGGGGCGCTTTCTTCTCGCCTGATGGAAGTAAAATTGTATTTCGTGCCTCAAGGCCAAAAACTGAGGAAGATATTAAAGAGTATAAAGATTATCTTTCAAAAGGCCTTGTGGCGCCAACCAATATGGAAATTTTTGTGTGTAATGTTGATGGCTCTGACCTCAGGCAGGTAACAAACCTGGGCAAGGCCAACTGGGCGCCATTCTATCATCCGTCAGGTAAAAAGATTGTGTTCTCTTCCAATCATCACGGTCAGCGTGGCTTTCAGTTTAACCTGTTTATGATCAATGAAGATGGTACCGGGCTGGAGCGCATTACCCACGATGAAGTATTCGACTCTTTCCCTATGTTCTCCTACGATGGTAAACACCTGGTGTTTTCATCAAACCGGAATAACGGGGGGAGTCGTGATACCAATTTATTTGTAGCGGAATGGGTGGATTAACCTTACATGCGTTATGAACAAATAAAACGGGGCTTTTGACCAAAAGCCCCGTTTGTTTAATTTGCCAGTCCATTTAAATCGCGTATTTCCATGAAAGGTTTTTTTGAGCACCAATATCTATCCTACAAAAAGAACCACCTGAAAAACCTGTTGGCTCTTGCCAATGCCGATGGAAACATCCATAAAAAGGAAATTGAACTACTTTTCAAAATTGGAAAAAAGTATGGATTAAAGGATTGGCAAATTCAAAACCTGGTGGATGCCAAGGAGGTTTTTGAATTAAATATTCCTGACAATTTCCACGATCGGATGAACCTGTTATATGATCTGATGCTGATGGTGTATGCCGATGGAAAAGTGGAGAAAC
Organism: Flammeovirgaceae bacterium UBA2366; assembly: GCA_002344065.1. Taxonomy (GTDB): domain Bacteria; phylum Bacteroidota; class Bacteroidia; order Cytophagales; family Cyclobacteriaceae; genus UBA2336. The sequence goes on along the minus strand of DDTK01000012.1, from coordinate 184,852 downwards.
GTGAAATTGAATTCTGTGAAGATGTGGCCAAACGCTTCAGCATGAACAAAGCAGTGGTGAAGTGGCTGCTCGATAAGTTCGACAGGGGATTGCCGCCACCACCAGATCAGTGGGAGGAAATGAAAGAACATGCGCGGGAAAAGTATTCCATAGCCTAATGCATTGATTTTTCGATAAGCTGGCTGCGGTACTTGTTGAAAATATTCGATTTTGAAATAAACCCTAAGTATTTCCCATTCTCGGTAACCGGTAAATTCCACGACCCGGTCGAATCAAATTTTTTCATCACCTCATCCATCGATTCAGTCGGTTCAATTACGGCAGGCGATTTACGCATTAACTCTTTAACCAATACCTGGTCATACAATTCTGTATTGAACATAATTTCACGAATGGAGTTGAGTTCCACCACACCAGCAAGTTTGCCGTCCGCTGTGATTACCGGTATTATGTTGCGCGTTGTTTTTTCAATCACTTTGATCAGGTCGCGTAGCCGGTCGGCTTCCTGTATCGTTTGAAAATTGGTTTCGATTAAATTAGAGAGTGATAAATCAGAAAGAATTTTTTTATCCCGGTCGTGAATGATTTCAGCGCCTCGCTCAGCAAGTTTTCTGCTTTCAATGGATTCAGGCTCAATAAACTTTGCCACGGTATAGCTGATAGAGGAAACAATCATGAGGGGGATCATTAGTCCGTACCCACCAGTTACTTCAGCAATAAGAAATATAGCCGTTAGCGGGGCATGCAGTATTCCACTCATTACACCAGCCATGGCCACTAAAGTAAAATTGCTTTCCGGTAATTTGCCTAACCCTGAAAGATTGACGGCCCGTGCGAAGAAAAATCCCAGAAAAGCTCCGGTCATTAAGGATGGAGCGAAGTTACCACCATTTCCTCCGCTGCTAATGGTGGCGCTTACCGCTACAGCTTTAATAAGCATAATTGCACCTATAAAAAGCAAAATCGTCCATTCATTGGTAATGAAATCTTTAAGCAGGCTGGTATTGAATAATGCTGCTGTATTTTTTTCGGACAGCGCAATAACACTTGAATAACCCTCACCAAAAAGAGGAGGGAACATCAGAATTAATATCGCTAATATGGCGCCTCCCAGTAATGCTTTGGTATAAGGACTCTTCCTTTTACCAAACCAGGAATCAATTCTTAAAAAAGTTCTTGAATAATATGTTGAAATCAATCCGGCAAAAACAGCCATTAATAAATAGTATGGAATATTATGAAAATCAAAGGGTACCTGCGTTTTGAAGGATAAGAGAATACCATCCTGAAGAATGATGTTGGAGCATAAGGCACCCATAGCGGCCGCAATAATCAACGGAATAAAAGCTGTTGCGCTGATGTCTAACAGTAACACCTCAATGGCAAACAATACTCCCGCAATAGGGGCATTAAAGGCTGCTGCAACTCCTGCTGCCGCACCACATGAAAGCAACAGTGTTCGTTGCCGGTAATTCAGGTGATAAGTGCGTGCATAGTTCGAACCGATGGCCGAACCTGTTGTAGCAATAGGTGCCTCCAAACCTGATGAACCCCCAAAACCAATAGTAATGGCACTGGTAATGATATGGGCAATCATGTGGAAGGGAGCCAGTAAGCTTGACTTGCGGGTTATCGAGTAAAGTACGAATACGGTTCCCTTGTCAAAGGTATTCTTGTGAAATCGCTGCACATAGAATACCGAGAGCAGTAAACCAATAAACGGAAGGAAGATGTAGATCGAAAATTGAAAAGGCAGACTGTAGTCGTTGGAAACTACTTTGTAGATAAAATGAACAAGTGTCTTTAAAAGTACCGCAGCAAGACCGGCCGTTAAACCCACCAGCATGCTGGAAAGAATGAAAAATTGTCGTTCGCTAAGCCGCTGTTGAAGCCAGTTTAAAACAAGTGCATGTTTACCTATCCATGAATTCATTAAGAAGGTTAAAAATTCCTGTTACTTCAATCCCAGTTTATCAAAGCCAATAAACTTATCAATGATAATCATGATGGAAAAAATGCCTAACAAAACCGGGCAGATGTAACGAATGGTAAAGTTTATGTAGCGTTCATAAAATGAACCTTTGTAGAGCGGGTTGCCGTGCGCTAATTCCTCGCTCATATTTTTTGTACCCCACCGGGTAGCAATAAAGTAAGTCATCAAGCATCCACCTAACGGCAAACTGATATCGGAAAAAACTTCGCTCACAAAATCCAGCGCTGATTTGCCGTTATAAAACGGCAAGGAAGAAAACATTTTCACTGCACCTTGCGAGAGCATACTGGGTAAACCCAGAATGAAAACCAGCGTGGCCAATGCCCATACACTGGTTTTTCGGGGAATCTTTTTCTGATCAACAAAATAGGCCACCGGTACTTCCAACAACGAGATGGTGGAGGTGAGGGCAGCAAAGCATAGCAGCAGGAAGAAACCTCCACCAACGAGTTTGCCTAGCACAGGTCCCATGGCTTGGAAAATTCCAGGGAGTACAATAAATACCAATGCTGGACCTTCGTCAGGTTTTTGACCTTGTGAGAAAACTAACGGAAAAATGAGCAAGCCCGCCAGAAACGCTACCGCAATGTCAAGAGCAGTAATGGTAGCGGCAGATCTTAACACATTCTGGTTTTTATCAACATAGGACCCATACGTGATCAACGCACCCATGCCGAGTGAAAGTGAGAAGAAGGCCTGACCCATGGCCGAATACAAAGTTTCTATTGTGATTTCACTAAAATCGGGTAACAGGTAAAACTGAACTCCAGCCATTGCACTGGGCAAAGTAAGGCTGTAGATGATCAGTGCAATTAATATAATAAAGAGTGTGGGCATCATGATCTTGGAAGCCCGCTCAATACCTTTTTGAACACCCTTTATCACAATAAATGCAGTAATAAGCATGAAGCAAAGGGAGAAAATAAGGTTATCCCAAAAATCTACTACATAGCGCCCGAAAAATGCTCCATAGTTTTCTTCTTCCAGTAAGTCGCTGAATGATATTTCGATGAAGTATCCAAAGGCCCATCCGGCTACCACATTATAAAAGGAGAGGATCATGATCCCGCAGATGATTCCATACAATCCCAGGTAGCCCCATTTTTTGCCTCCCAGTTTTTGATATGAACCATAGGCATCCAGTCCGGCTTTTCGTCCGATGGCTATTTCGCCCACCATAACCGGGTAACAAAGCAAAAAGGTGAGGGCCAGGTAAATCAGTAAAAAAGCCGCGCCACCATTTTGACCGGTTTCATAAGGGAATTTCCAAATGTTACCAAGACCAACAGCCGAACCTGCTGCTGCCAGGATAAATCCTATTCTGCTGGTAAAACCTCCTCGTAGATCCATGTGTTATAGTATGTGAAGTTCGAAAAATAGACCTTATAGGTCAATTATCAAAAAAGTTGTAAAGCATGGGGTGTTCGGTATAGGTTGTTTACCTTTGATGTGATTTTTTAAACGGGCTTTAATCGACAGTTGGGATATGGATGAATTCAGAAAATTGACCACGCAGGAGAAGGCACTGAGGATTAACCTGAGCAAAGAAGTCTACGGTTCTTTTGCTGAAATTGGTGCAGGGCAGGAGGTAGCTGCTAACTTTTTCAAAGCCGGTGGCGCTTCGGGTACTATTGCAAAAACCATGTCGGCTTACGACATGAAGTTTAGTGATGCCATCTACGGGTATTGCGAGCGCTATGTGTGTGAGCCGCGACTCATCAAAATGCTGGAGCATGAATTCCCGTTACTGGCTGAACGCCTTCCGCATCGTGTTGAGACCACCCGCTTTTTTGCCTTTGCCAATACGGTAGAGATATTAAACTTCGACCGGACCAACCAGGCGCATGGCTGGATTGGATTACGTTTTCAGTTACAACCGAAAGCAGAATACAACGATTGTATTATTCACGTGAAGATGCACGACAATGATCCCTTACAACAACAATATGCGTTGGGTGTTGTAGGTGTTAATATGATTTATGCGTGTACATTCTTCAATGACCCTGAAAAAATACTCATGTCATTGTTGGATGGCCTGCACGGCAGAAGAATTGAAATTGATATGTTTCGTATTACCGGTCCGGACTTCCGACATGTGGACAACCGGTTAATGGCGCTGAAGCTGGTGAAAAACGGTTTAACAAAAGCTGCGATGTTTGGACCGGATGGGGAGGTGATGCAACCATCGGATGAATTATATAAGAAACATCTGCTGGTATTGCGAGGAAGATTCCGTCCGCCTACGCACGTAAATGTAGATATGTTGCTGGCGGCCCGTAGAAGGTTCAAGCACGAGCCTGATGTGGAGCGATCAAAAATTGTAGTACTTACAGAGCTAACGCTAAACGACTTGAGTTCGGATGGCAACATTGATGAAACGGATTTCCTTCACCGGGCAGATATTATTTGCTCGCTGGGTCAGCATGTATTGATTTCAAATTATTTTGAATACTACCGGCTGGTCGATTATCTCTCAAGAATAACAAAAGGAAAGAAAATCGGGATTATCATGGGCATTAATGCCTTACAAAAAGTTTTCGATGAAAAAACCTATGAGAATACCCGGGGTGGTATTCTGGAGTGCTTTGCCTCACTGTTTGGAACAAACGTGAAACTTTATATTTATCCGGCTCTTATTCGCGATTCACAAAACCTGCTCACCTTGGGCGACTTTGAAGTGGATTTACCAGCTAACCTTAAAAATTTGTTCCGTTACCTGATGGATAACAATAAGCTTGAGGACATCAAGGATGCGAACACCAAAAATCTGCACATTATATCCGATCATGTGTTGGCGATGATACGAAATGGGGAAAGCGGTTGGGAAAAATATGTTCCGCACAAAGTTGCAGAGGCCATTAAAGAGCGTGGCTTGTTCGATTATCAGCCGCGACAAGTAGAGATTTCTTAACCCTCCTTTATCTTCAACGCTGCAAAGTAACGCTTGGCTTCTGTCATCACCTTTGGTGCCAGAACAAATCCCGAAAGCATCGTGGGTATAGCCATGAGTGCATAGGCAATATCAATGATGTTCATAATATCCTGCATGGAAGCTATGGCCCCTAACACAATAGTAACCAGGTAAAAGTAATTGTACCACTTGCTCGCTTTCACCCCAAAGAGGAACGAAAGTGATTTACTTCCATAATAACTATAAGAAAAGACAGAGGTGACCGCAAAGAAAAATGCGCATAGCAGAAGGATATACTTTCCAAAACCCGGGATAGCGGTTTGAAAAGCCGTTGAAGTAAGGGTGACACCACTAGCGCCTGTTGTTTGCCACACATCAGTGGCTAAAATAGCAAGCGCGGTTAGCGTACAAACAATAAGTGTATCAATGGCAGGACTAAGCATGGACACAAGACCTTCGCGAATGGGTTCTGTACTCTTAGATGCCCCTAAAGCAAGAGGCGCGGTTCCAATACCGGCTTCGTTAGAGAATGATGCTCTGCGCACACCGGCTATGATCAAACCACCTAAAATACCCCCCAGTGCAGGGCTTCCTTTGTAGTTATCAGCCGTAAAGGCATCTGAAATAATCATCCACAAATAATGCGGAATCTGATCGAGGTGCATGATTAGTATACCAAAAACAGAAAGAAAATAAATAATGATCATCATCGGCACCATCTTACCTGCCCAGTTTCCAATGCGTTGTATGCCACCTAAAATAACCACTCCGGCAATAATCATAAGGGTGGTTCCAATAATGAACTTTGGTGTGCTGATCACGAATCCCATCAGCGTGAAGGTGGCGTTTTTAATTTCTTCGTTATCAATTCCAATATCTACAATAGCTTGCGTAAGTTGATTGGCTTGAAATATCGGTAGGCAGCCCACCAAACAGCACACACAAAACAGGAAAGCCAGTGGCTGCCATTTTTTTCCAAGTGCTTCACGAATAACATACATTGGTCCTCCTTGAATGACACCTTCTGAATCTTTTCCACGATACATCACCGAGAGGGTGCTGGTAAAAAAATTGGTTGACATGCCCACTAGTGCTGTCATCCACATCCAAAAGAGTGCCCCGGGTCCCCCGATAGAAATTGCTGCAGCTACACCGGCAATATTTCCCATGCCAACAGTTGATGCCAACGCAGTGGAGAGTGCCTGGTATGGATTAATTTGTCCGGGGTCGTTTGGATTAGCGTATTTACCACGTAAAATATTAATCGCATGCTTGAAATACTTGTATTGCACAAAGCGTGAGCGCACCAGAAAAAATAATCCGCCAAGAATTAACAGAAAGGCAACCGGTGTGTAAATCTCATTGGCAATTCGTGCAATCAGTTCGCTCATGAATTAACTATTAAATGTGTGTTAGCGCGCTAAAAATAGGAATTCTTTCCGGAATAATGATTTTAACTCTGAATACATAAAAAGCACCTCATTTGAATGTTTGGAGATGTAAGATTAAAATTTTTTTAATGTTTCTTTTGACTCTTGAAAAATTATAAGCAATCGCAGCGAATAAGCAGGGTATGAAATCAGGTTGATGCTTCTGTTTATCAGCGTATTGTGTAAAATTTTCTTTCCGGTTAGAAGGGTAGTCTAAACAAACGTTTGAGTGTGTTGCTGGCGCATGAGCAGATAGCGTTACAAACACCAGCAATTTGATTTTTTAAAAATTTGCAGATATTTGGGCACTTTGAATAATGTGAAGACATGGGAAAAAATCTTGTAATCGTTGAATCTCCGGCTAAAGCGAAGACTATTGAAGGATATCTTGGGAAAGATTTCAAGGTGACTTCCAGTATGGGTCATATTCGCGACCTGCCAAAAGGTTCTGGTGCTATTGATATTGAGAATGATTTTGAGCCAACCTATGAAATAAGTCCTGATAAAAAGGACATCATCAAAACCCTAAAGAAATTAGCGGATGATGCAGAGATGGTTTACCTGGCGAGTGACGAAGACCGTGAGGGAGAAGCTATTGCCTGGCATTTAAAAGAGTCGCTTGATCTTAACGATGCAAAAACTCGCAGAATTGTCTTTACAGAGATTACTAAAAAAGCGATACTGAGCGCGATCGAGAATCCGCGTGGAATAGACGTTGACCTGGTTAATGCGCAGCAAGCACGAAGAATTCTTGATCGTCTTGTTGGGTATGAACTTTCTCCGATTCTTTGGAAGAAAATTAAAACGGGCCTTTCTGCGGGTCGTGTACAATCTGTTGCTGTACGGTTAGTGGTAGAACGTGAACGGGAAATAAATGACTTTACAACAAAAACATCCTATCGCGTTACTGCCCAGTTTGATTTGGGTAAAGGAAAGACACTCCAGGCCGAATTACCTGAGCGATTTGATAAAGAGGAAGAGGCTTATGAATTTTTAGAATCCTGCAAGGGAGCAAAGTTTTCTATAGCCGATTTGCAGACCAAGCCCTTGAAGCGCTCGCCAGCGCCTCCTTTTACAACATCAACGTTGCAGCAGGAAGCATCCAGAAAACTTAGCTTCTCGGTGGTGCAAACCATGATGGTGGCGCAAAAGCTTTATGAATCCGGTAAAATCAGCTACATGCGTACGGATTCAGTTAATCTTTCGGATGAAGCCCAACAAGGTGCTAAGCGTCAGATTGAATCTGCTTATGGAAAGGAGTTTGTTAACCTGCGTCAGTATAAAACGAAGTCATCCGGTGCACAGGAAGCACACGAAGCCATCCGGCCAACAGATTTCTCTGTTCTTGATCCGGGTATGGACCGCAACGCCCAACGGTTGTATGAATTAATCTGGAAGCGCGCTATTGCTTCTCAAATGGCAGACGCAGAATTAGAAAAGACTACTGCCACCATTAATATCTCAACAAACCCTCGCACGCTTACGGCAACAGGAGAGATGGTAAAATTCCAGGGATTTTTATCGGTATATATGGAGTCGGGCGATGATGAAGATGATGAACAAAACAGCAAGGTGCTGCCCCCGCTAACGCTGGGACAGGATCTTAAACTGGACGAACTTATTGCACGCCAGTCTTTCTCACGTAACCCCCCACGGTATACAGAAGCCAGCCTGGTTAAAAAACTTGAAGAGTTAGGCATTGGTCGTCCCTCTACGTACGCACCTACTATCTCAACGGTGCAGAAGCGTGGCTATGTTGTTAAAGAAAGCAGGGAAGGTGTAGAAAGAAATTACACAGTATTAAAACTTGCCAACAATGAGGTTTCAAAAAATCAAGAAACTGAAATAACCGGAGCGGAGAAGAATAAGTTATTCCCAACCAACATTGCCATGGTGGTAAATGATTTTTTGGTAGATCATTTTCCCGATATCACCGATTATTCATTTACTTCTGAAATTGAACAAGAGTTTGATGAGATTGCTACCGGCAAACTGGAGTGGCATAAAATGCTGGACAATTTCTATACACCATTTCATAAAAAGGTAAAAAAGACCGAATTGGTGGAGCGTTCATCGGCCAGCAAAAACCGTGAACTCGGGGTTGATCCGAAGAGCGGCAAAAATGTTTATGTGAAGCTCGGTAAGTTTGGTGCCTATATTCAGATTGGCGAGAACCCGGATGATAACGGGGGTGAGAAACCAAAGTTCGCGAGTCTGCGCCCGGGGCAATTTATCGAAAACATTACGCTGGAGGATGCACTTGAACTGTTGAAGATGCCGCGGGAGTTAGGCATGTTTGAAGATAAACCGGTGGTTGCCAATATTGGTCGCTTTGGCCCGTATGTACTACATGATAAAAAGTTTGTTTCTATTCCTAAGGGTGAAGACCCTTACACAATAACTGAAGCGCGAGCCATTGAGTTGATCGAGAATAAACGTATTGCTGACGCCAATAAGACCATTAAATTATTTGATGCGAATCCTGATATTCAGGTATTGAACGGTCGTTTTGGTCCGTACATAAAAGCAGGGAAGAAGAATGTAAAAATTCCAAAGGACAAAGAACCGAAAGATCTAACCCTGGAAGAATGTTTAGAACTTGCAGCCAATGCGCCTGAGAAGAAGGGTAGATGGGGTCGTTTTGGTGGCGCTAAAAAGAAAGAGGAGGCTGATGTTGTGGTTGCAAAAGCCGCTAAACCGGCAAAGACTCCTGCCAAGAAGACCGCGAAAAAGGCAGCAGCACGAAAGAAGAAGTCATAATTGTTAGTGATTAATCCCTTATCTTTATTCTATGAATAGGATTTTTCAGTTTACTGCAGTGATTGAACGTGAAGGTGACGGGTATGTTTCTTTTTGTCCTGAATTGGACATTGCTTCGCAGGGAGGTACAGTTGAAGAAGCCAGTGAAAATCTTAAAGAGGCAATAGAATTATTCTATGAACATGCTTCTGAAGAGGAGATTAAAACCCGCCAGCACCATGAAATCTTTGTAACTCAACTAGCAGTTTCGGTTGGGTAAGATTGGTAAATTTTCTGGAACTGACATCTGTAAGATTCTTACCAGACATGGTTTTACTGAAATACGCCAAAAAGGAAGTCATATCATGATGCAAAAGAAACTTGAAAAATCAACTATTACCGTTCCGGTTCCAAACCATAAAGAAATCAAGATTGGTACCTTGATGTCAATAATCCGCCAGTCAGGAGTGCCTAGAATTGAATTTGAATCATAATTTCATAGATTCTCTTTACGATTGAAACATATAGTTGTCCTTACCGGAGCCGGCATTAGTGCTGAAAGTGGTATCCCAACTTTTCGGGATTCCGGAGGTTTGTGGGAAGGTTTTAAAGTTGAAGAGGTAGCTACGCCCGAGGGCTGGGCTAAAAATCCTAAGCTGGTTTTAGATTTTTATAATCAACGTAGAAAGAAAGCGCTTGACGTTAAGCCCAATCGTGGGCATGAAATTCTGGTTGAGTTGGAAACCCATTTCAATGTCACCATCGTTACTCAAAATGTAGATAATCTCCATGAGCGTGCTGGGTCCTCTAACGTAGTTCATTTGCACGGCAGCCTTTTTGAATCCCGCAGCACCGGTGATGAGACATTAGTCTATCCAATACAAGGATGGGAATTGAATTGGGGCGATATGTGTGAAAAGGGTTTTCAGCTTCGGCCAAACATTGTATGGTTTGGTGAATTGGTTCCGATGATAGAAGTGGCGGCAGACTATGCATCGCAGGCCGATATTTTTTTGGTGGTTGGCACCTCTATGGTGGTGTATCCTGCAGCAGGTTTAATCAATTATGTTCGGTACGATGTTCCTAAATTCGTGGTTGATCCTAAACTGCCGGATATCAACTATATTAGAAACCTGGAAATGATTCAGGATAAAGCCAGTACAGGACTGGCGCGTTTAAAACCCAAACTGTTGGAACTTTCATGATACTTGTACTCGATATTGGCAACTCGGATATTACCATTGGACTTTTTGACCAGCAGGCGTTAAAGTATACTTGGAGAATTCCTGCCGTGGCAGACAGACCTGAGTTGTATTATGGCATCAAGTTTCGCGATTATTTGCTCGAAGCAGGGTTGTCAATCAGTAATGTTGAAAAGATTGTGTTGAGTAGCGTTGTTCCCAACCTGACAGACAAAATTATAAATGTAACGGTAACCCTATTTGAAAAGAATCCTATTGTACTCGGTCCGGATATTTATAAGAAACTTCCCATCGAGGTTTTGAATCCCTATGAAATTGGTTCCGACCTGGTTGCCAATGCTGTAGCTGCGCATACCTTGTTTAAGACAAATTGTGTGGTTGTTGATTTTGGCACCGCACTTACATTTACCACAGTATCGGGTGAAGGAAAAATTTTGGGTGTGGCCATAGCCCCTGGATTAAAAACAGCGATCAGGGCACTATCTCAAAACACCGCTAAATTATTTGAAGTACCGCTAGAGCTTCCTAAATCTGTCCTGGGTAAAAATACGGTGCATGCCATACAGGCTGGAATATTGTTGGGCTATGAAGGGCTGGTTAAATCAATGCTCGAGCGCATACGAGCTGAGTTAAATGACTCTAATCTCTCCACCGTGGCTACAGGAGGGTTGTCTTCAGTAATTACACCGGCATCTAATGGTACGTTTACCAGAATTGAACCAAACCTAACGTTAGAAGGATTGCGTCTTGTAGCAGGTTGCGTTTAGGGTTATTGTGCAGCAAGTTCCAGCAACATGCTTTTATACTTTTCGCTATCGTAATTTGTGCTGCCTACTTTTTGATGCGCTATTTTTCCATCCTTGCTGATGATGAATGTTGTAGGAATAGAAGGAACATTCAGTTGAGTTGACATATTCGCAGTGGGCATATATACCGGAAAGGTGAAACTATTCCGTTTCAGATACGAGGCAACTTTGTTTTGATCACCTTCTTTATCAACCGAAAGCATAACAAAAACGATGTCATCCGATTTGGTTTTTTCATAGAGCTTTTGAATGCCGGGCATTTCTTTGCGGCAGGGGCCACACCAGGTAGCCCACATATTCAGAAATATGACTTTGCCTCTGAGGGTTTCAATAGAAATATTATCACCATCCAATGTTTTTAAGGTGAACTTGTAGTTAAAAGCTTCGTCCTTTAAACTAACCGCTGCCGGACTATTAAAGCCAATAAAATAAACTACAATGAGAAGAATAAGGGACAGAAGGGGAATGAAACGTTTCATTGTCAAAGGTTGAAAAGAGAGATAAGCCTCGAAATTTGGCCTGGTAATTGAAACCAGTTAGACAATATTAGGATTTTAATTAATTTCGAAGATAATAAGTTCCATTGAAATGAATAAATCGCTGATAATCAAGCTTATTATCCTGTTTTTGTTGCCCTTTGGTTCAGTTGCGCAAAAGCTCAAGTACAAGGAAATATTTAATTTACTTGACGCCAAGGAATATGAAAAGGCAGAGCCCTTTCTTCGTAGCTACATTAATGAAACAAAATCCGTTGAGCCAAGTGCCTACTTGTTTATGGCTACTATTTATGAACAGAAGACAGCTAAGGATGATGTTCTAAAAAATGTTCAACAGTCATTTACAAACATAGACTCTGCTTTATTCTTTTTTGACAAGGCCTACGCTACAATTAATGAAAAGGAATTTAAGGGCAGCAGTAAGGATTACTACGCCATGTATAGTAAACGTGATTTACGTTCGGGAGAATTTGGTGTTAAGCTTCTGGATGTACAGTTTATCATTGAAAAAAGCACAGCGGCTCTGAAGGAAAGAAAGGATAAGGTTAAAATGGTTAATTATTACTTTACGCAAGCCGAAGAATACTATAAAGGTGCTTACACCCTATTTGATTCGCTTCAAAACTCTTTTCCGGGTGAACGTGAATTCTATTTACGTGCAGATGAAGCTGTACTAAAAAAGTTGACAGATTTGTCTTCCCGATATGAATCGGCAAAAAAGGCTTTTGATTCTTACAAAGTAAGTTCAGGTAACCTGGGCAAGACTGGTTATAATCATTCATGGAGTGTTTCTGAAATTAAAAACTTTAAAAAGGAAGGCAACACACTTACCGATTTTTATCAGGATAAGCTTGAGGTGTGGGACTATAAAAAATTTGCAGATCAGTCCATTGCACTGGTAAATAACGAGCTAAAGCCTATTCGCGAGAATTTACTGAAATACGATATCGAGATAAATAAGCTTAGAGAGAAATTAAAGAATGATTCAGTATCCGTGAAGAGCGATTTAACCAAACTGGTAGCCAGCTTGCTGAGTGAGAAGCTTAAAAAATTCGATCCTGATCCACTTCCTATGAATGTATTTGCAGTGAAAGTAGCTAATCTGGAGTACCGGTCGACCCTGGTTGAACATATTAAAGGAGATAAGAAAAATGATGTTTTTGAAAGGCTTAAGCAAACTGAGCATGAGCTGAAGGCTTTACTAAAATTAGATAGTGTAGCCTCAAAACTTCAATCGGTAAATATCGATGAGGAAGCGCTTAACTATAAAACGTTCGTGGCAGAGGCTTACACCAATACGGTGCTGTTAAAGAGCTATGCAAAGGCTGAAAAGGAATATGCAGACCGCGAAAAGAAGATAAAGGAAAAGGAACTGACCGTTCGGAAAAGGGCTATGCAATGGCTGGTTCAAGGCAATGACTCCATTCCACTTTTTGCTGATACGCCTACTTCTAAATTCAAACCGCTCGTAATCGAAGAGGAGAAGTATACTGCCGGAATTGTATTTGCTGATTCTGTTTCCGGTGAAGGATATTTTAGTGCGATCACAGTTTCGAGGGTTCCGGATGTTAGTGTTAGATTTCCGATTGACAAAGCTAATTTCAGGGAGAAGCGACTTAGCTCAACCAAAGGATTGTCTGCCACGGATGATGGGGGACATATCTTTTTCGTGTTAATCTTTTCTATGAACAAAGTAAAAGATAAATATCCTGTTTCGGTAGCTAAAATTTACCGGTCAGATGGTTTATCGTGGAGTCATAACTACGAACTTGACTTTATCCCTGATGATTTAGAATTTATTCAGTCATCCGGAGAATTACAAGTTAAGGGTGCTGATAAAAGTGCAGTGCTGGATAAAAGCGGAAAACTTAAATAATCACCCTAAGCACCAACCAGGTTTTTCCAATCCTGAAAGCGCATTTCAATGCGGGTGGACATCTTTTCATAGTTCTCCCAACTATCCGTTACATGATAAATGGAGGGCAAAGCTTTTACCAGTAGCTCATCATAATCATGCCTGTATAAACCTCCGCCATAGTAATAATAGGTGAACATGTTACCCTGGCGGTTGAACAATTCATAACCAAGATACCCATCCCAGATCTCACTTAAAATTGTACATGAAATTTCGCGTCTTTTAAAACGGAAGATCTGAATGGAAGCTTCTTCTTCAAAAAATTCGGAGTACAACTCGTTATCAATAATCCAACCCAGGTACATACCGATATGAACATAGGCCTGTTCAATGGGTAATGAATCAGGGAAATTTCCGAGAAAATGCGACTTAGCGTTGTCGTAAATGGTTTTTTGAATTTCAGCTTTGCGTGGTTCCATAATACAAGTTTAACAAAAATATGAATAGCCTCCTTGACGTGGTCTATTATTCATTCGGGCCTTGGCACGCATGTAAGATAGCCATCAAGTATTGACTAAATTGAGCATTAGGCAGGCGGCAAGTCCTGCTGTTTCAGTTCTCAGCCGATGATTTCCAAGGCTGATTTTAGTAAAACCTTTGTGCAGGGCCGCATTTAACTCTTGCTGTGTAAAGTCGCCTTCAGGTCCCACCAGCACCAGATAGTGCTTTCCCGGCTTGGCCAATGACATCAGGTGAGTTGGATTTTCCATGTCGACATAGGCTATAAACTTAGCTGTTTCTGAATAGTCTGTCTTTATAAAATCCTGAAATGAAGTCAGCGGACTCAGAACAGGAAGTGTTGCCCTGACAGATTGTTTCATGGCGCTTAAAGCAACCTTTAGCATGCGGTCACTTTTAATTGATTTTCGTTCCGTGTTTTTACAGCTTAGAAATGTAATCTGGTCAATTCCTATCTCAACACATTTCTCCACCATCCATTCTATACGATCAGGATTTTTTGTGGGGGATATAGCCAGGTGTATGTGGTATTTTTTTAGTTGTTCCTGCCACTTGCGTTGAATGGAAAATCTGCATTGGCTGATAGTTGCTTCCGTAATTAAGGCTTCATAAAAATATCCGGCTCCATCCGTTAGCGTAATGGTATCACCTTGTTTTTTGCGGAGTACTTTCAGGCAATGTTTTGATTCTTCAGGGGTGAGGAATAAGGCTCCCTGTGAAAGATCTGGTTGATAAAAAAGATTCTCCATGAAGGAGGATACTTATGTTATTTGTATTGCTGATAAAGCCCATCCATAAACGTGATGTACTCCTTCATTGCCTCTTCTTTCGACTTGCCTTTTAGCTCTGCCCAGGCGTCATATTTGGCTATGGCTTTAAAGTCAAATCCACCCGGACGGTCACCGGTTACATCACCGTCTGATCCCTGTTTGTAAAGTGCATATAGCCTGAGCAATTCTTCGTTTGAAGGACGTTGTGTTAATTCTTTTGACCGGGCAACTGCAGCTTCGAATTGTTGTTGGAGTTCCATGAGGCAGGGAAATGAATTTGTGAAAGGTTAGAATAAAGAAATCCACACAACGTACAAAATAAAAGCTGACACGTTGTGTGGATAGATGATCAGGTTATTTACGTTTACCTATTTCAACGTAGGGTTTAACCACATTACCAGTATAGATTTGTCGTGGCCTGCCAATGGGTTCATTGTTCTTACGCATTTCTAGCCATTGTGCAATCCAGCCGGGTAATCTTCCCATAGCAAACATTACGGTAAACATATCAACCGGAATGCCTAATGCGCGATAAATAATTCCGGAGTAGAAGTCAACATTAGGGTATAGTTTACGCTCAACAAAATAGGGATCTTTCAAAGCGATTTCCTCAAGCTTCATGGCTATTTCCAGAACCGGATCATGCACGCCAAGTTTCTTCAGTACATCGTCAGCAGCTTTCTTAATAATTTTGGCACGCGGATCGAAATTCTTGTACACCCTATGACCAAATCCCATCAAGCGAAAAGGATCATTCTTGTCCTTTGCTTTTTCCATCCACTTGTCAACATTGCCGCCATCATTGCGGATGTTTTCCAGCATCACAATCACTTCCTGATTGGCTCCGCCATGCAACGGTCCCCACAAGGCATTAATGCCGGCTGAAATGGATGAGTATATACTTGCTTTTGATGAACCTACAATCCTTACGGTTGAAGTTGAACAGTTTTGCTCATGGTCGGCATGCAGGATAAATAACTTATCCAAGGCATCGGCTACAACGGGGTCTACATCAAAATCCTGCCCCGGTAATGCAAACATCATTTTCAAAAAGCGTGCGCAATAGTCGAGCTTGTTATCAGGATAGTTTACCGGGTGGCCAACAGCGTTTTTGTATGACCATGCAGCAAAGGTTGGCATTTTACCAAGTGAACGGATAATGCTCAGGTACACACCATCAGGAGGGCGGTTAGGGTTTAGCGATTCAGGATAGAAAGCTGTTTGCGCGCAGAACAATGACGACAGTACGCCCATAGGGTGCGAAGTGGAAGGAAATCCATCAAGGATCTTCTTGATATCTTCATGCACAAGGGTGCGCTTGGTTATATCGCTGTTCCACTTGGTATATTGCTCCTTGGTTGGCAATTCGCCAAATATCAGCAGGTAGGCGACCTCAAGAAAATTTGATTTTTCAGCCAGTTCCTCAATAGCATACCCGCGATAATGCAACACGCCTTTTTCGCCATCCAAAAAGGTAATGGCGCTTTTGGTTGCACCGGTATTTTTGTACCCTACGTCAAGGGTAACATACCCGGTTTTATCGCGAAGATCGCTGATATCGATGGCTAATTCATTCTCTGTTCCTTCCACCACCGGAAAGGTGTATGACTTACCGTCAATTATTAATTCTGCAGTCTTGGACATAGTAAAAAGGCTAAAATTTAAACGTGTTAAATATAAATGTTCATGGCCGGAGAATGAAACCTCAGGTATAATTTATGGACTAATTACCACCCAAAATCATGGGTAATCCATCCTTGCCTGAGCCTACAATAACAACTTTTGAGTTGGGTGACTTAGCCAGTTCCAATGTGGCCTCTATACCCCTCATCTTCAATAACTTATCAGTTAAGCTGTTGTTGATGATATTATTAGCTCGTGATTCACCTTCAGCGGCAATGCGCTTACGTTCGGCTTCACTTTTTTCCTTATCAAGCCTGAACTGATATGCCAAGGCCTCCTGCTCTTGCTGAAGCTTGTTTTGGATGGCCACTTTAATCTGTTCTGGTAATTGAATGGAGCGAATAAGCAGGGCCACCATGGTAACATTATTCTGACCCAGAATTTTCTCTGATTCAACCTTAATGGTTGCTTCCACTTCTGCCCGTTTGGTAGAATAGATTTCTTCCGCTGAATACCGTCCCATGATTTGGCGCACTACGGAACGCATTTCAGGTATAACCAGCACATTCACATAAGCACGGTTAAACTTCTCGTGGATGTAGCCAATTTTTTCAGGTACAGGATGAAAACGCACGGAAACTTCAACGTGTATGGACAGACCATTTCTATCCAACACATCCATATTTTCATCCGCGGAGGTTTCGCGCACAGCGTATATGTATGCTTCATTCCACGGGGCCTTCATGTGAAATCCGGGTTGCACAATGTGGTCTTTGTCAAGACCCTGACCAAACTTGTAAAAGATAACAGCGCGTTCATCGGCCTGTACAGTAAAGAAAAGACTGGATGATATTCCGGCCACCACAAAAAGAGCGATGACACCAATGATAATAAAAGGTAAGAGTCTGCGGTTGTTCATAGTATGTTAAGTTGTAGTTTAAGATTCGGTTGATTCAGGAGGTTTCGGCAGTATCATCAGATTTCCGATGATCAGAACGGTGAACAAAGTTCCCCAAACGGCTTCAATAACACTAATGTTTTTGATTAGTTTATTTGCATCAGGATAATCCGTATCAATGCCGCCCAATACATGAAAGGAGTAGGACACGCATTCAGAATAATTGGGTATGCCCAGGGCAATTTCAACCCCCAGGCTGCCGGGCATGGCAATGCAGATCAGGTCGTACAGGCTTCCGAAGGAAATCCCTATCATGAGAAATACACAGGCAGAGCCCCAAAGCTTGTCAGTTGTGAAATACTGTCCCATAAATATGTCACGGATAGCAAAACTGATAATGGTCACTTCTATAGGAAAGAGAAGGCCATGAATAAAGAGGAGGGCGGCCTGGCGGTTCTCAAGATGGATTACCTTGTAATAAGGGAATTCAATCAATATTCCGAAAACGGATATTACAATAAGGGTAATTAGAATGGTTAGAATGAGAACTTTGCTTTGCGTGAAGTTCCTGAGCAAATCCCATAGAAGAAAGGCATATAAACCACCAAAAGCAGAAAAAAGAGTAATCAGAAATTTGGATATATTACTATTCGGGTCTTCTAATAGCGGAGCGTATAAAACCAACCCCAGCGTAACAATAAGCACCTGAATAGAGACCACATTGCGGTAATCTTTTTGCTTCTCGCGTTGTAATTCAACCCGGCTTAATAGCGACTTTAGTGAATGTATTTGCATGGTACAATAAGGGTGTAAGATAATTTACTTTTGCGAATTGCCTTTACCTTAAATTGTTTTGGTATACTCGTAACTAAACCTGCGACTTTATTTTTCAAATAAATACAATTAATTGAAAATCAATAAGATGCAATATGTAAGCCGTCTGATTAATCGAGTTAGATTAGTCGTATTTCTATTGATGATCATTATAGTTTCAGGATTTTCTCAAACCCCTGTTATTGATAGTCTGAGTCGCTTACTTGATGGTACAAAATTGCCCGTGAAGCGGGTTGATCTGTTGAATGCACTGGCCTATGAATGCTATGACCGTAATGATAGTCTGGCACTTAGTTTTGCCGAGCAGGCATTGGCGTTGAGCCTTCAGCACCGTTATAACCGGGGCTTGAAATCTGCCTATACCATGGTGGGCTTAGGGATGCTGAGTAAGGCGGATTATGCTTCTGCATTTAGGAATTTCCGATTGTCAGCAACGGTATTGGTGGACGATGCTACTGATATGAGCGCCTACAACCTTAACCTGATGGGCAATGCATATAGAGACAGGGGTGTGTATGACTCAGCCAGTTATTTCTACAATGAAGCACTCAATCTCGGTGAACAAAAACTATCGGCAAATTCATTGGCTACTATTTATAAGAATTATGGATTGTTATTGACGATACTTTGGAAAAACAATGAAGCCATTGAACTATTGGTCAAGGCCGAAAACCTTGCCGTCAAGCTCGATGATAAATACCTGTTAGCGGAGATTTACGGTAATCTGGGAACAGTCTATGAAAACATCATTGAGTACGAGCAGGCGGATCATTATTTTTCGAAACTCTGTGATCTTGCTAAGCAGGATGCTACTAATTTTCATCAGATAAAATGCGAATTACGAAAAGCTGAATTGGCCTTTCGAAGGGGTGATTATTCAACAGCCCTGATGAATTGTTTTAATGCTATTCAATTTCTTGGTGAGTATGAGTATCCTCCACAAGTAGCTGAAATTTATACCCTTACAGGCGAAGTTTACGCAGAACTGGGTCAGTATGATCTTGCTTCCCGATATTATTTTCAGGCACTGAAGATAACTGAGGAGTTTGGCTTAAGGAGAAATACTGCAAAACTATATGCCGAGCTTGCCTGGTTGTATAAGCAGCAGTCCAATTTTGAGTTGGCTTTATCTTACCTTCAACGCTCACTCGAACTACGGGAATTAATCAACGACCTGCATGGTGTTTCCAATAGCTTGAATATTCGCGGGTTGATTTATTATCAGCAAAAAAAGTATAATCAAGCAATGGATGATCTTAATGCTGCACTAAAAATTCGTGAGCGCATTGGTCACTCCGAAGGTGTTTCTTCTTCCATTTTCAATCTTTCGCTGGTGTATGAATCGCTCGAACAGTACGACAAAGCTTTAGCCTTGTTAAAAAACGCTATTGTAACCGAGGAAAAAATTAGGAATCCAATCAATCTTGGTATTTCCTATAATCAAATAGCTGCCTTGCTGATAAAAATGAAAAGATTTGATGAAGCCCAGCAGTACCTTGTTACGGCTTCCAAGGTTGCGGAAGAAACAAATTCAATCTTGTTGAAGAGAAGTAATTTTGGCTACTATGCTCAGCTGTATGAAGCCTTGGGTGATTATAAGCGTGCGTATGAAAGTCATGTACGGTTTCAGCGGTTAGATGACAGTATTTATTCTCGTAACAGTGCAACCAAACTGGCAGAATTAGAGGCGTTATACCGGGTTGAACAAAAGGAGCAACAAATTAAGCTATTGAGTCAGGAAAAAGAGTTGCAGGGGAGTAGACTTATTCTGCAGCAAGCGCGCATCCGCTCTCAAAACATTATCATTGGTTCCGCACTGTTAGGGCTTATATTGATTTCTGTTTTTGCCTTTAACGTATACTTATTCAACAAACGTCTTAGACGTGCCAACGTTGAAATACTGGAACAAAAGGAAGAAATACAGACACAAGCCGAGGAACTGGTTGATGCCAATGAAATTCTCGTCAGGCTAAACCGCGATGTGACTGAGAAGAATGAAGAGATACAGGCACAGTCGGAGGAGCTAATGGAGGCTAACCAAACCATTAATGAGATTAATCTTGGCCTGGAAGAGAAAGTTAATGAACGTACCAACAGACTAAAGGAAGCTTATAAAGAGTTGGATACTTTTTTTTATCGCTCATCGCATGATTTCAGAAGACCCCTAACCACGTTTATGGGCTTGGCAGAAGTTGCTAAAATTACGGTAAAAGATCAAAACGCATTGGAGCTCTTCTCGAAAGTGAATGAAACTGCGCATACGCTTGATCGCATGCTTGTGAAGCTGCAATCGATAAGTGATGTTGGTGCCCAACAACTTGTTTACAAGGAAGTATTTCTGGCCGATATGGTAAGTGAAGTGCTGCTCAATTTCAAAAATGAAATACAACAGAAGGGAATAAAAACCCAGATCACCATTACGTTGAAAGATATCTTCTGCTCGTATCCGGCCATGGTAAAAATTATTCTGGAAAACCTGGTTGAGAATGCCATCCAATTCTGTTCACCTAATGAACCATACGTGCATATTTTGGCACATCAGGAGCATGATGAGGTTGTTTTGGAAATACATGATAACGGGCAGGGTATAGATGATGAACTTAAAGAAAAGATCTTCGACATGTATTTTCGTGGCAACGAGCGTTCAAAGGGTAATGGATTGGGCTTGTACATTGTAAAAAAAGCTGTGGAAAAGCTTAATGGCTCCATCACGTGGTCGGGAAAACAATATGTGGGTACAACGTTTATTGTTCGGCTTCCCATGGCTGCCCCCAGCCATTCATGAGTTTAATCATTTGCTAATCAGTATTAAACCTGTATTTTTCGTGGTTATGTTTAATGTTTTCAAACATCAGAGCTTTTCGATTGACCTGGGTAATAACAATACCCTGCTGGCCAGTGCTGATAGAATGCTGCTGGCCCAGCCATCATACATAGTATTCAATGCAAACCATTCCGTAAAGGCAGTCGGTGATGAGGCGTTTGAGATGTTTGAGAAAACCCATGATAATCTTACTCCAGTTAAACCACTGAAAGGTGGCGTAATAGCTGATTTCAATTCAGCCAGTACCATGCTTCGCGAGATGGTGAACCGGGCATATTCCAAACGTTCGTTTCTTTCCGGTTTTGATCATATCATTTCCGGTGTTCCGTATTACACCACTGAAGTTGAGCGCAGGGCTTTACGCGATGCGCTTGAGCAATTCAATCCGCGTAAGCGATCCTTATTGTTTGAACCGCTGGCCGCTGCCATTGGCATGGACCTGAATATTCAGGAGCCAGATGGAAAACTGGTAATCGACATCGGTGGGGGCATTACAGAAATTGTAATTATATCACTATCTGGAGTGGCAGCTTTTCAATCGTTGAAGGTTGCAGGGGATACTTTTGATACTAACATTCAGGATTATTTCCGCAGAAATTATAACATGGCCATTGGGCTAAAAACTGCCGAGCAGATCAAAATTAAAATTGGTGCAGCGTGTGAAACAATTGATCCGGCACCAGATGAGGTTTCTGTAAAAGGCAAAGATATGGTTACCGGAATTCCGGTTACCCGCAAGGTTGATCATCGGGAGGTTGCCTTCATTCTTGAAAAATCAATTTCCTCTATTGAACGTAGTGTTGTTCAAACCCTGGAAACCTGCCCGCCTGAATTGGCCGCAGACATTTACCAGAATGGCATGTACCTGACAGGTGGTGGTTCATTATTGAGGGGAATTAAAGATCGCTTCGAAAAGAATATTAAGCTGCCAGTTCACCTCGATGAGCACCCGTTGTCCTCCGTAAGCCGTGGTATTGCCCGTGTATTGGCTAATCCAAAAAAGTTTAGTGGTGTGTTAATCGATTAATTGTGTTTCGGGTTCTTGCATCGGTAATCCTAAAACTCATGGGTTGGAAAACAACACCTGTAGGATCGTTTCCCGTTCAGCCCAAGAAGTATGTGCTTATTGTCGCTCCACACACCAGCGGGTGGGATTTTATTATAGGGGTGATGTACCGCAGCGTACTCAGGCTTACAAAGTCGAGGTACCTTGGGAAGGCAGAGCTCTTCAGGCCTCCTTTTGGATTTATTTTCCGATGGCTTGGAGGCACACCGGTTGACAGAAGTACTAGCCAGAATATGGTTGACCAGGTAGCTCAGTTGTTTGATCAGCACGATGAACTGGCTGTTGCCCTATCACCGGAAGGAACCCGTCAGCGGGTGGATCGTCTTCGCACAGGGTTTTACAACATCGCCAAAAAGGCAAATGTTCCTATTGTAATGGTGGGTTTTGATTTCAAAAATAAGCAGGTCATTTTTTCGGATCCTTTTTATCCTTCAGAAGATCAACAACAGGATTTTAATAACATCTTGCGATTTCTAGGACCTGTAGAGGGAAAACACGCTGATAAGGGACTGAAGCACCTCATACCTGCTTGAAACAGTTAATCTCTTGAAAAGCAAAAACCCCGACTAATGCCAGGGTTTTTTGCTCTTGGTAAAAGTAGTTTAGTTTCCTGAGCCTGTCGGGTTGTCGAACAGGGAAGGAGCAGGTGAAGGAGCAACAGGAACTGCAGGTGCAACTGGTGCAGGAGCAGCAGCTTTTTTCGGAGCAGCTTTCTTCTTTTTCGGAGCCGCTTTCTTCTTAGGAGCAGCCTTCTTCACTACTTTTTTAGCAGCCTTTTTCTTGGCAGGCTTGCTTACCTTTTTACCTTTTGCCTTGGAGGCAGACTTCTTAGCGGCCTTCTTTTTGGCAGGCTTCGCTTTAGATTTTTTAGCAACTTTTTTCTTAGCCATAGCAACGTTTATTTATTAAGGCTGAAAAGTTAAGTATTCTTTGTCAATGAAGGCTTCAGTCTACAAAAAATTATTTTCTAGCAGGTGCCATGCAGATTCATCTCCTTCTACCTGCACCTCTTCGGTTGTAGCCTCCGGATTTCTTGCTGTCGTTACTTCGACTGGTTTCTTTGCCTGAACGGCCGGAGCTTTCCCTGCGACCCTCCGTTAGTTCGACCCTAACCTGCCTGCCTTCATACTCAACACCTTTAAAACCGGGTATAATGGCATCGCTCTTTTCTTTCTCCACTTCAAAGAATGAGTAAGCCCCTTTGATGTCGATCTTCCCAACGAACTTTTTACCAACTCCGCAGCAGTCATCCAGCATTTCTAACAAGTCGGCTTTGTCGAGGTTATCCATTTTACCCAGGTTGATGAAGAATCGATCTCCGGTGCTGTAGCGTTCAGCGCTACGATCACCGGACTGCCCGTTGACATTCAGGTCTGGGGCGTTACGATAATAATCGAGGAAACGATTAAACTCAATGGAGGCAAAACGTTTAATCAGATCGTTCTTGGTAATATCCTTAAGTTCCTCATATACAGAGGGTAAGAAGGCTTCTATCTCAGCTTCATTTACCTTAACGTCATGCACCTTTTTCATTAAAGCAATCAATTGCTTTTGACAAACTTCCGGTCCGGTGGGTACTTGTGTACGTATAAAAGTTGTCTTAACCGTCTTCTCAATCTGCCTGATTTTACCTACTTCTTTAGGGCTCACCAGCGCAATGGATATACCTTTTTTACCGGCACGGGCTGTGCGTCCGCTGCGGTGGGTGTAGTACTCCATTTCGTCAGGTATGTTCATGTGAATAACATGGGTGATGCTTTCTACATCAATACCACGAGCCGCTACATCAGTAGCGACCAGTATCTGAACAGCGCGGTTTCTGAACCGCATCATTACCTTGTCACGCTGGGCCTGGTTTAGGTCGCCATGAAGGGAGTCGGCATTGTAGCCATCCTTCATCAGCATCTCAGCTACCCGCTGGGTGTCTATCCGGGTACGGCAAAAGATCAACCCGAATATTTCAGGGGTATAATCCAGCAGACGTTTTAGAGCGCTGTACTTGTCACGGTCGTGTACTACTACATACTGGTGATCGATGTTGACGTTGCCTGTATTTTTATCGCCCACGGTTATCTCTACCGGGTCGCTCATGTAGTTTTTGGCAATAGCCCGTACTTCCCGTGGCATCGTAGCCGAAAATAACCAGGTGATTTTAGTTTCGGGGGTCTTTGAAAGTATTTCGTCAATGTCTTCCTTAAAACCCATGTTCAGCATCTCATCGGCTTCATCGAGCACGACATATTGAATCGTGCTCAGGTTTACTGCTTTTCTACCCAACAGGTCAATCAGCCTTCCGGGGGTGGCCACCACTATCTGAGCACCACGCTTAACTTTTCGAATTTGTTCGCTTATGCTGGCACCGCCATATACTGCCACAATATTCAGTTTCTTAAATTTTTCCGAGAAGTTTTCAAGGTCACTAACGATCTGTAGTCCCAATTCACGTGTTGGAGCCAAAACCAGCGCCTGTGTTGCTGATGAGTCTTCATCGACAAGTTCCAGCAACGGAAGCCCGAAGGCTGCTGTTTTACCTGTGCCGGTCTGTGCTAACCCGATGAAGTCGCGGTCGCCCGTTAATAAAAGTGGAATGGCTTTTTCCTGGATGGGGGTTGGTGTTTCAAAACCAATAAGTTGTACTGCATCGGCCAGTCCTTTAGACAAGCCTAGCGCCTGAAAATTTTTCATGTAATGTTTTCGTATGTTAAAGTTTGCAAAACAACGTCATTGCGAAGAGATCCCATGTATGCCCGATGCCAATCGGATGGGGGATGACGTTGCAAATCCCGTAGTTAAGATTAGCACAAAGGTAAGGCTAATAATCGGGAATGCAGTTGTATGACTTAAATTAGGGGAGGAATATGGCGGTTGAACAAATCGGCAGAATCAAATAGGTTAACCGATAGATTTAGCTTTAGATTATTTCGCTTAGTTGAACAGCTTTATGAAGAGCGTTTCATTATACCACTTCACCGGCCCTGATATTAAGATCAGTATTGATGCCTATTTTGATGGCGATAAACTGATTATTGATGGATATGATATAGGAAAAAGGGTAGAAGAATATTGGGGAGATTCAGACTATGAGTATGTGCTGACCATACCCCTTGAAGGTGTGGAGTTTCTGCTTGATTACTTCAACATTGTGAACAACAACAGGGATGATTTATTAGCGGTCATGGCATCAAAATTCAATACCAATACATGTTATTCTGATATCCGAAAATTGATGAGCGATAATGGAATTACCTGCGAAGGCTTTAGCTGGAGGTAATGCCAAAACCTTTTTGATCTGATTGGGGTTATTTAACCATTATTTTAAAATGTGAGTATCCGCTTCCAATCCTAAAATTGGCGTCATTGCGATCCGCCACAGTCGGAGAAGCAATCCCAATTTTAACGTAGAAAACGAGATTGCTTCGGTCGTACCCTGCCTGCCGGCAGGCTCCCTCACAATGACGTCAACTTAATACTTTAGGACTCTTTACGGATTCTCACAATTTTAAAATGATATCCTGTACTTTCGTGATTTAGTGGCAAGAAAATTAAAGTACACCATGCCACAAAAACACAAAAGCGCAAACTGTTCACTAATGAAAACAAAGAATCGTCAGCATGATAAAAAGTATTAAACCACTGGGCTTTCCATGGCAAACCCAGGATCCATTTTTGTTTTGCGTACACCATCAGGATTTCTATCCCAAAGGCAACGAAGTGATGGGGCCAGCCGCATCCCTCGCAGGCAGGGCATTAGGGCAGGATTTCGCACCCAGCAAGGAAGGTTGGCGCATGTACCATGGTGAGCAAGTGCCAGGATTTCCCGCTCACCCACATTGTGGATTTGAAACCATTACTATCGTAACAAAGGGATTGGTTGATCACTCGGATTCACTTGGTGCTGCAGGCCGGTTTGGATTTGGTGACGTACAATGGATGACAGCCGGAAAAGGCGTTCAGCATTGCGAGATGTTTCCGTTGGTCCACAAAGACAAGGATAACCCCCTTGAGCTTTTCCAGATCTGGCTTAACCTGCCAAAAGCGAAAAAGAAAACAGATCCTCATTTTGCCATGCTATGGAGTGATACCATCCCTGAAGTTGTAGTTAAGGATTCTGCAGGCAAGCGTACAAGCGTTAAGATTATTGCCGGACAGGTGAATGCTGTAAACGCTCCCGACCCTGCTCCAAATTCCTGGGCGGCTGATCCTGAGCACGAAGTAGCCATATGGACTATCCGTATGGAACCTGGTGCTTTATGGACGTTACCTGCTGCATCGGCTGAAGCCAACAGAACTTTATATTTCTATGAAGGAAATTCAATGGACATTGCGGGTCAGGCATTTTCAACCCATCAGGCTGTTGAACTCTATGCTGATATGCCTGTAGCGCTAAAGAATGGTTCTACTGAAAGTTATCTGTTGCTTTTGCAAGGCAAGCCTATTAATGAACCGGTAGTACAGCACGGCCCTTTTGTAGGAAATACACAAGCCGATATTCAGGAGGCTTTTCGTGAGTATCAGCAAACCCAATTTGGTGGATGGCCTTGGCCCAGCTATGAACATGTCCATCCGCGGGAGCGGGGAAGATTTGCCCGGTATCCGGATGGCAAGGAAGAGGTAAGGCAAAAATAGGCTACAGGTAAATCTGCCGTTAATCATCCTTAACACTAACAAAGGTCATATCCTGACTGTGCGATTTGTGGTAACATCGTCTAACAAAAACCGCAAGCCATGGGCCTTTTTCATGAACCAAAAAAAACCAACCATGCAGACCTGGAAAGGATCAGGCCTGTAATCTTTAATATCAGTTTAATCATTACGTTGCTGCTGGTGATAGCGGCATTTGAATGGCGAACTGCTGAGAAGACGGAGCAAAAGGTTGTTGCCCGTCAGGCATCCGATTTTGAAGAAATAATGGATGTCCCGCAAACTGAAATTCCACCACCACCTCCTCCTATGTTACAACAGCCCCGCATTGTGGAGGTGCCCAACCAGGAGGAAATAAAGGAAGAAATAAAAGTGCAGTTTGATATTGATGTTACCAACACCACGGTTTCTCAGGAATTCACTATTGATACAACACCTGTTGTGCAAGTGGAAGAAGAAGAGCCTGATAAAATATTTCTAGTAGTGGAACAAACAGCCGCACCCAAAGGAGGAATGGCAGCTTTCTACGACTATGTTTCCAAGAATATAAATTATCCGTCACAAGCCAGGCGTATGAATGTTGAAGGAAAAGTATTTGTTGAATTTGTTGTAGATAAAGATGGCACGTTAACCAATTTTGTAGTGGTGAAGGGCATTGGAGCCGGTTGTGATGAGGAAGCTGTTAGGATAATTCAAAGTGCGCCTCCATGGGTACCCGCAAAACAGAGAGGGAAGCCTGTACGTCAGCGGATGGTGTTGCCTATTTATTTTAAATTGGCCGCTCGCGTTTAATCAACTTGAAAATATTAAAGAGCGCTAATTTTTTGGAATAATTTGAAACATGAAACTAATCCTGGTACCCACTGATTTTTCTGAGAATGCCACGCATGCGCTGGAGTATGCTGTTGAAACGGCCAATGCCCTTGGCGCAGGCGTGTTGGTGATGTCGGTTTACAATCCTCCGGTGTCGGTGCAAAGTGCCCTGCAGACTGTTGTGGCGGAAGATACAGCCCGGGCGACTAAACTTTATCGGGAAAAATTAAAGGCCATTGCCGAAACTGTTAATGCTGAGTTTCCAGCCGTAGCATGTACTGTGCATGTGTCCATTGGTGATGTGGTACGTGAAATTGTTTCCCTGGCCAGGGATAGAAAGGCGGACATGATTGTAATGGGTACACAGGGGGCCAGCAAAATGGTAAATGTCTTGTTCGGCAGCAATACAGCGTCCGTAATCGAAAAAGCGGATTGCCCGGTGTTGTGCATTCCGCAAGGTCTTGACTACAGCGCTCCAAAAAGAATTCTTTTTGCCACAAACTTTTCTTACAGTGACATTGAAGGATCGAAAAAGCTGGTTGCAATAGCAAAGGGTTTCAATGCTGAAATTGTTTTTGGTCATGTAGTGGTAGGCGCAGAAGAAACGGATGAGGAAAAGGCTATTGTTGATAAATTCGCCAAAGAGATACAGCTGTTAACCGGATATGAAAAAATAAGTGGTAAAGTAATCAGCGATGCCCATGTAAATGCCGGATTGGATGCCTTAATCGATCAAAGTGAAGTTGACATGATTGCTTTGGCTACCCGTAAACGTAACCTGTTTGAAAAAATCTACAACCCCAGTATCACCAAGAAGTTCTCATACTATACCAATATCCCATTGCTGGCTTTTCATACACCTAAGGATGAAGAGAAGACCGGCAGGGATTTCTAGTATCATCTCTTTACCGCTTACATAATTTACGGTAAGCCGGTACTTATCCCTTTTGTTTTTGAAGTCCTTTCCCTCTAATTGCGCCTGATTTAAAAGCATTACTACAATGAGGCAAAAATTAAACCTGGGTGCGGGTATACTTATCATGCTCCTTACACTATCATACTTTCAACCATCTTTTGCACAGAAAAAATCGAAAGAGAAGCCTTCAACTCCCGCCCAGCAGCCTGCGGCACCAAAGGCTGATACAACCAAGGCCCGTAGTGCCGGTGGCCTTAAACCCTATAGCCAGGTGATTACCGCCAAGGCAAAATCGCAAAGAGGATTGTTTACTGTTCATAAAGTGAACGATGATTACTTTTTTGAAGTGGCCGACTCCATTTTAGGCAAGGAGTTTTTAGCTGTTACCCGAATCGCAAAAGCGCCCACCGGAGCCGGCTACGGAGGGGAGGAACGCAATCGCCAGGTGTTACGTTGGGAAAAAGGCCCAAACAATAAATTATTTTTAAAAGCAGTATTGTACATCAACGCCAGCAGCGATTCGACAGCGCCTATTATCGAAGCTGTTCGCAATTCTAATGTAGAGCCAATTATTTCAGCTTTCGATGTGAAGGCCATCAACAATGGTAAGAGCTATGTGATTAATGTAAACGAGTTTTTTAACAGCGACAACCAATTGGTGTCCTTAAGCCCTGCACTCAAGCGCAATTATAGTCTGGGCGGTATTCAGAAGGACAGGTCGTACATACAAAGTATGAAGTCGTTTCCGATCAACACCGAAGTACGTATGGTGAAAACCTTTGCTTCGAACCTACCTCCACAAACATCGGGTCCATCTTCCGTTTCACAACTTCCGGCCGGTGCCAGCACAGGATTTGTTACACTGGAAATGAATGTTTCCTTGATTCTGTTGCCAGCCAACCCGATGCGCAAGCGACTGTTCGATAACCGGGTTGGTTATTTTGCGAATGGGTATACCGTATATGGTGAGGAATCACAGCGTGCCGAACGTGAAGTGTTTGCTGTGCGCTGGCGACTTGAACCCAAACCGGAAGATGTAGAGAAGATGAAGCGTGGTGAGTTGGTGGAGCCGATCAAACCGATTGTCTTTCACATTGATCCGGCCACACCGGAAAAGTGGAGGAAATATTTAAAGCAAGGTGTAGAAGACTGGCAGGTAGCTTTTGAACAGGCCGGTTTTAAAAATGCCATTCAGGCGAAAATCATTCCGGCAGGGGATACGTCCATCAGTACGGAGGATGCCCGCTACTCATTCATTCGTTATTTCGCTTCCGATATCCAGAATGCTTATGGCCCCAATGTTAACGATCCGCGTACAGGGGAAATTCTAGAGAGCCACATCGGTTGGTTTCACAACGTAATGAACCTGTTGAACAACTGGTATACCATACAAGCTGCTGCGGTTGATCCGCGGGCGCGCACCCGAAAGTTTGATGATGAATTAATGGGCGAACTCGTTCGCTTTGTGGCTGCCCATGAGGTAGGCCATACACTGGGTTTGCGTCATAACTTCGGGGCAAGCTATGCCACACCGGTAGAGAAGTTACGCGACAAGGAATTTTTGCAGAAGTATAAACACACTTCATCCATCATGGATTATGCACGCTTTAACTATGTAGCGCAACCAGAAGATAATATTCCAGCTGAATTACTTTTTCCTGGTGTTGGTGTGTACGACCGCTGGGCCATTGAATGGGGGTACAAGCCGATTTTCGACACGAAGAATCCAGAAGAAGACAAAAAGATATTGAATCAATGGGTGTTACGTCATGCCAATGACCCTATGTATTGGTTCGGAACAGAAAGCAATCCCTACGATCCACGCACACAAAGTGAAGACCTGGGCAATAATGCCATGCTGGCCAGCGATTACGGTATTAAAAACCTGAAGCGCATCCTTCCTTCTTTGTCCGATTGGTATAAAGAAGAAGCCGAGAAGTATGCCATGCTCAATGAAATGTACAACCAGGTGGTGGGGCAGTACCGCAGGTACATGGGGCATGTTACCAAAAATATTGGCGGTATATATGAAACACCAAAAACCTACGATCAAGCAGGTGTAGTATATGAACCTACTCCCCGGAATATCCAACGCGATGCCGTTGCCTTTTTGAACAAACAGCTTTTTGAAACGCCAACCTGGTTAATGAACCAGGATGTGCTCAGTAAAATCCGACCAGGCTCCGGTGTTGACCAGGTAAAGACTATTCAGGAAGCCACGCTAAACAGCATTTACGATTACGCCCGCATGCAACGATTGATTGAATCCAGTGCACAGTCAGCTACTGCATACAGCCTTGATGACTTGTTTACCGACATGCGCACTGGCATCTGGTCGGAGTTGCGGACCAAAAAGACTATTGATGTTTACCGCAGAAACCTGCAGAAAGTTTATGTGGAAAAAATGGTGAGCTTGTTAAACCCACCAGCCACACCACCAGCTGGCGGACAGGGATTTGTTAATCCAAATGCCTCACCGGCTTCACCGGTTGCCGATCCAAAGAAAAGCGATGTCATCTCTGTTGCGCGTGGCCACCTGATTGCCTTGCGCAGCGACATCAATGCTGCTCTTCCTGGCACTACCGATAAGATGAGCCGCTACCATTTACAGGATGTGGTTACACGAATCAACCAGGCGCTGGAGCCTAAGTAAGGAGTTTTGATATCCTTAATTACTAAGAGGTAACACGAGCCTTTTTTATGGAGCATAACTTGTGTTTTAATCGCCCACAAGGGGACTCTGTGCACGTTGAATAAATTAACTATTGTCGGGAAAGCATCAATAGGTTGCATTAACATAATCATGCGCTTTAGTAGTTTTACCTCCTATGCAATACCCGGTTCAAGAAATTCTCTCGGAGCTCAAGTCAAATCTGGAAGAAAATACCAAGGTAATTCTTCAAGCTCCTCCCGGTGCAGGTAAATCTACCATTGTTCCCATGCACTTGTTGGATGAACGCTGGCTGGAGAATAAAAAGATTGTTATGCTGGAACCGCGCAGGTTGGCAGCCCGTTCGGTGGCTATGCGTATGGCTTCGTTGCTTGATGATGAGGTGGGGAAAAAGATCGGGTATCGTGTACGCTTTGAAAATAAGGTGAGTAATCAAACGCGTGTAGAGGTGGTTACGGAAGGAATTCTCACCCGCATGATCCAGCGCGACAATGCCCTTGACGATGTGGGGCTAGTCATCTTCGATGAATTTCATGAGCGAAGCCTGCAAGCTGATCTTGCACTGGCACTTTGTCTTCAAACACAACACGTGCTGCGCGATGACTTGCGCATACTGGTGATGTCGGCAACATTGGATGGGCAAGCCTTATCAGAAAAACTAACGGCCCCACTCATCAGCAGTGACGGAAAACAATACCCGGTTGAGGTGTGCTACCTGGGCGATGATAAAGATGTTCATACGTCTGTGTATATGGCACGGACAATCCGAAAAGCTTTGATAGAAGAAAAGGGCGATGTACTGGCATTCTTTCCCGGTACGGGCGAAATCAGACGAACAGTTGAATTATTGGAACAGGAAAATTTGCCTGTGATTCTTTTCCCACTGTATGGCGATCTGCCTTTCAAAAAGCAACAAGAAGCCATTTTACCTGATCCGCAGGGAAGACGAAAGGTTGTGTTGGCAACGAGCATTGCCGAAACCTCGCTTACCATTGAAGGCATTCGTGTGGTTATCGATTCAGGATATTCTCGCGTACCTAAATTTGATCCACGCAGCGGACTAACGCGTTTGGAAACCGTTCGAGTTACCAAAGATTCTGCGGATCAGCGCATGGGCCGTGCCGGGCGTCTTGGCCCCGGTGTTTGTTACCGGTTATGGAGTGAAGCCACTCATCGCAATCTTCAGCCAAACCGCAAACCTGAAATATTGGAGGCCGATCTCAGTTCATTGGTACTGGAACTAGCGGCATGGGGCATAACCGATGCTAATGAGTTGACCTGGATTACACCGCCACCAACAGGCGCGGTAAGTCAGGCGAAAGAATTGCTGACACAGCTAGGTGCTTTGGAAGATGACCGCGTAACAAAACATGGACGGGCCATGGCCGAACTGCCAACACATTCGCGGATTGCGCACATGCTGGTTAGTAGCGCAAATGAATCTGCATTAGCATCAGATCTTGCATCGTTATTGGAGGAGCGCGATCCATTAAGTGCTTCAGGAAGTGCTGACCTGACGTTGCGCCTTGAAGTTTTACGAAAATGGCGAGGTAAGGAATTTGTTCAGGCCGACCGGAATGTGTTGGAGCGAATTGAACGTTTGTCACTGTCGTGGCGAAAGTCATCTTCCATACAAGTCGATAATAAAATAGTCAGTGACTATGAGGTTGGGAAATTATTAGCCCTGGCGTACCCTGATCGTATTGCCAAACGGATGGAGAAGCACAGTGAGCGTTATAAACTGATGAATGGTCGTGTTGCAAAACTTCCTGCTCATGATCCGCTGATGCATGCTGAATGGATTGTTGTGGCACAACTCGATGCAGGCTCAGGTGAAGGAAAAATATTTCTGGCGGCTCCGGTTCACGAAGAAGATCTGAAGCTTATTGCCAGGCCGGTGCAGGAAATTAGGTTGAACAAAGAGCGTGGAGTAGTAGAAGGAGTAGAGGAATTGCGAATTGGAAACCTTGTATTATCACAGAAAAAGCTTACGTCAATTCCTGACGACAAGCGTATAAGTGTGTTGTGCAGTGCTGCTCACGGATCAGGGATCAGCGCATTTGGATTTCCGGAATCTGTCCGTGAATTGCAAACGCGTGTAAGCAGTATAAGAATTTGGCGAAAGAATGAAGCATGGCCTGATTTATCAGACGAATATTTATTAAATCATGTTCATGATTGGCTCCCGCCATTTTTAGATCAGATCAATTCGTTAAGCGAGTTGCAAAAACTTGATTGGCACTCAATTTTACTCACACTAGTTCCCTGGGAACTACAACGAAAGCTTGATGAGTTTGCTCCCACACGACTGGAAGTGCCGAGTGGATCGATGATTAAAATCCAGTACAACCGCAATGGACAACCACCGGTGATGGAAGTACGACTGCAAGAGTGTTTCGGTTTGCTCGATACTCCTGCAGTTAACGAAGGTCGGGTGAAAATAACCATGCACTTACTCTCTCCCGGCTATAAACCCGTTCAGGTTACGCAAGACCTGAAAAGTTTCTGGAACACTACGTACCATGAAGTAAAGAAAGAATTGAAAAGACGTTACCCTAAGCACTCATGGCCAGATGATCCGTGGACAGCGCAAGCGGTGAGGGGAGTGGTGAGAAGAAAGACATAAGACATAAGACGAGAGTAATAAGACCGAAGAGATTTTATTCAGAACTTCTTATTACTTACGTCTTGCTACTAACGTCTAAAACTATTTCTTCAATTCCATTACGATCATACTCATCGAGTGAATGTTGAATGAGGATGACGTGCTGAGCGATTCCCCGGTAAGTACATTGTCTGCTTTTGTAAATCCATTGGTTCGTTCAGCGTAATTTGAAAAATCAATAGCCTTTTCTTTATCGCTGGTGTTCATCACGCACATAATGGTTTGATTATTATCGTAGCGGAAGTAAACATACAATCCATCCACGGGCACGTACTGCATCATCTTCCCGGTTTTAAGTGCCGAAGATGATTTGCGGAAATTGGCGAGCGTACGGATTAGGGTATACATTTCCTGTTCTTCTTTCGTTCTGCCCTCAGCAGTAAACTTATTTACCTTATCCTCAGGCCAGCCACCCGGAAAATCCAACCGAACCCAACCATCCGGATTAGTAACACCTTTCATCAATATTTCACTTCCGTAATACATTTGAGGAATGCCGCGGCAGGTGAGCAACCAGGTAAATGCTACTTTTATTTTGTTCAGGTCTTCATTAACAACCGAAAAAAACCTGCTGAGGTCGTGGTTGTCAAGAAAGATTACATTCTTCATAGGATCTTTATAAACAAAATCCTGTGCAAGGGACTGATATAATTTATTCACACCATCAGTCCACCCGAATTTCTCGTTCAGGGCTGCCTGTATGCCATAAAACAACGACTGAAAATCGGTTACACCCGGAAGATTGCTTTTAAAAGAGATGTTTAAATTATTCTCTGCGAAGAAGGCGTGGTTCAGCACACCATGTACCCACGTTTCGCCAAACAAACCCAGTTTAGGATATTCATCCAACAAGGCCTTATTGCAGCGGTTCATAAACTCCATATCGTTGTACAGGTAGGTATCGATACGCCATCCATCCACCGCAAATTCTTCTACACTCCAGATGGCGTGTTGGATAAGGTAGTTGACAACAAAAGGATTTTTTTGATTTAGATCGGGCATAAAGCGAGTAAACCATCCGTCACTCAGTTGCTTTTGTTCGCTGGGTGCTGCATACGGATCAAAAAGTACCTGATCTTTGTAGGTCGTGTTGGTATATTGTGGCCACTCATTCAGCCAGTCTTTCATGGGTTTGTCCTGAACGGTGAAGTGATAGAGCCCCACATGATTATACACAGCATCCTGGATAAGTTTCATACCACGTCTGTGTAATTCGTAGCCAAGTTTTTTGTAAGCCTCTTCGCCACCAAAGCGAGGTTCAATTTTGTAATGGTTGGTAAAAGCATAGCCGTGCTCGGTTCGGTTATGCATGTCGTTTTGAATAACCGGTGTCATCCACAGCGCAGTCACTCCTAAATCCTGCAGGTAATCAAGTTTGTTGATTACACCCTGAAGGTCGCCACCATGCCGGTGATATATAGAATCACGATTTAAGGTTTGATCGCGCATACCAGGAAGCCTGTCATTAGAAGGGTCACCATTGCTAAACCGATCGGGCATCAACAGGTACACAAAGTCGGAAGATGTAACACCTTGGGCAAATTCTGTTCCCTTGCCATTGCGCCTCGGCTTTAGTGTGTATTCGGTTGTAACCGGTTTTGATTTTTGATTGATAGTAATGGTGAATTTACCGGGTGTAGCCCTTGAGGAAATGTCAAG
This sequence comes from Flammeovirgaceae bacterium UBA2366, assembly GCA_002344065.1. Taxonomy (GTDB): domain Bacteria; phylum Bacteroidota; class Bacteroidia; order Cytophagales; family Cyclobacteriaceae; genus UBA2336. Next base: position 149,520 of record DDTK01000012.1, on the reverse strand, counting down.
ATCAATAAACAAGTAATTGCTGTTTTCAGGATAGTGCACTTTTTTAAGTGTCACTCCGGGATATTTTAAAGTAACAGAAGGATTGTTTTTACCGATTTCGGGGCCATAAATCATGAGTTGAAGCGAAGAGTTCTTCATGCCGCTCCACCAGTGTGGTGGGTATACTTCAGGTTGTTGTTGAGCGCTGACTGAAGTAGCGATCAGCAATAGAAGTAAAGTTGCTTTTACAATTTTCATTTTTCTATTTTGATTTATTTTCTAACATAAATGGCACCCCCAAAGGTGCCATTTATTATCTGTTTAATACTATTTTTTAGTCCTGCAGAATTTCAATTTCAATCCGGTTGTTCAACTTGGCGGCAACGTTAGAACCTTGTTTTACCAACATTTCCATTCCGCCCCATGCATAAATTTCTGTGCGCTTTTTGTCTATTCCATTGTCGACCAGATAGGATTGAATTGTCTCGGCTCTCAATTTCGATAGCTCTTTACCATTACCATTTTTTGTCGTTGAACCAGCCATGGCAAAATAGTTTTTGTCTTTACCCAATGTAGTAATACGAATGTTCTTATCGTTACCGTTGTTGTGTCCATGAATTTTAATTCTGTAATTGGGATTCATGCGCATCATGTTTACCAACTCGTCTAACTCTGTTTTGGATGCAGGTGTCATAACGGATGCATCCTTATAAAAGGCAACATCATACATGATTGATACATCACCTTTTTTTAAACGCTCCAGTTTGAAGGGAATAACCCAGGCACCTTTTTCATCTTGCGTGGCATCCGCGGTTTGGCTAGGGTCGTTAAAGTCGATGATTTTGACAACTTCAGCAAATCCAAAAACGCCACACACAATAGATAAAGGCATCGAGGGGTCAACCGGACGTGTGACATCTACATATTCGTTGGTTTTATAGGTGGCTAAATCCCTGCCTTGCATACGGTCTACGTTGTGTACTGAGGTGCTTAACTCCTGTCCATCCTGTGTAGTAACAATAAACTTAAAATATTTGCCCCGGGCAGGAGGTAGGGGTTTATCCACATCAACTGGTTCTTCTTTAGGTTCTTCTTTTGGCTCAGGCCTAGGTTCTTCTTTAGGCTCTTCTTTAATAACTACTACAGGCTCTACCTTAGGTTCAACTACAGGTATTTTCTCTTCTTTGGGCTCTTGCTTGACTATGGGTTGAGTTGGCTCTCCGGTTGTAAGCGGACCTTCATATAGCCAGGTGTCTTCAAATTCAGTTTCCTTTTGAAGCCTGCGGGTCATAGCTGATGCTTCTTTCTTATCGGATGTTTTAAGCACATAGATATATGTAAGCTTTCGTTGTTCGTGTACACCTTGCTGGGCGTCATACTTGGCATTTCGCGCATATCCGGTAAAGGCATCAGCATATTTTTGAACGCGGTAGGCGCCAATTACAACGTAGTAATCCTGAGCAAAAAGTCCGGTTGATGATAAAATCAACGCAACAATAAGTAGCGATTTCACTGTGGGGAGGGTCATCGGGTAAAAGTTTAGTCTTATCAATTGGCTAAGATAGCATTCAGGCTTGTAAATTCAAGGTTAAATTGTGTTCAATTCAGCCATGACTTTTGAGATAATTCTAAAATTCAGGAACAATCCTGACTTACCAAATTGGAAGGCTGTTACTTCTCCATGTGAATCCCGCTTTTTCATACGGTGCTTTTCAGGTTTTATCCTGTTGCCCTCTCAAGGAAGGCTTATCTGATTAACCGCCTTTTGATTTAAAAACTTGAAGTGTTTTATTTCTAACCAATGGCTGGGCCCAGAATCCTATGCTCAGGATGTAGCCTAACGTTACCATATTCAGCAGCATGGCTACCTTTAGATTTATTACATCAGCCAGACCGCCAATCAAAAGCTGAATAACCGCTCCTCCCATAATGCCGGTCATGAGAATTCCGGCAAATGAGCCATGATGTTTGTTAACAGAGTTTAATGCAAGTGAAATAATTATCGGGTACATCACAGACATGAAAAATCCTGTAACGGGTAATAGAAGCAATGCCATTTTAGCATTTCCAAAAAGTCCGAGTAAAAAGCTTACCATGGTCATTAGCGTAAACCACCGCAATACTACCTTACTGTCAGCGAGTTTTAACAGCACCAATCCTAACACCCCGCCCAACGTCATCAATCCCCAATAGTTGGCGACTGCATCAGCGCCTGTGGTTTCATAGTCGTAGCCATGATAATCGGCAAGAAATTTTGATAGCCAATAGGAGATACCCTGTTCAGTGCCTACGTATGCAAAGATCCCGAAAAAGAAAAGGATGACAGTTTTATTTCGAAACAGATCAATGTAATCACTTACTGCACCTGATTTCTCATCACTTTTTAGTTCCACTTTTGGAAACCTTGTCGCTCCGATTAATATAAGCATACCTGCACTGATAATCGCAAAGACAGTATACAACGCCACCCATGAAAGATCTTTTGGCGTTACAGAATTAAGGAATTGGCCTATGGCGCCAGGCTCTTCTGATGCATGAACATTGGTAACAATCCATGTATATAATTTAGGACTCACAAAAGAAGCCATTCCGAAAGCCAACTGTGCTAAAACCGAGTTAAAAGCATAATGCTCTTCACCCCCGGTTACTCGCAGCAACGGGTTAATGATCACCTGTAGCATCGCCAGACTTGTGCCGATGGTGAAAAGTGAAATCATGTATACACGAAACGCAGGAAAGGCCACGAATATGATGGCACCTGCCATACAGAGTAGAAATGCAGCTAATAACATTTTTTTCTCGCGGTATTTTTCAACCAGAATCCCTGAAGGAATTGACATAATACCGTAGGCAATGAAAAAGGAAAATGGCAACAAGCCAGCAAGTGTTTCTGTAAGATCAAAACTTGTGGTAACGCTTGGGTTAAGCGCACCCAGTATGTTGGTAAAAAAGGAAACTACAAAAAAAATCAGAATCAGTAATCCTAATTTGAAATAGCTGCGTTGCGATTGATTGTTCATTGCTGATACTTAATTCTTATCTTATTTAACATTCCAGCCAAGGTACTCAAACTGAAGTTGTTCCGTTGTAGTATCTTTTCTGAATACATACCCTTTCACTTTTCTGGTCTCACCGGGTAACAAGCTTATATAATTGTCATCCCAAAATACAGGCAATACGGTTTGTCCGGTTGATTTGTCTTTTAGACCGAGTTCAATAAAGAAGGCAATATTCTGCGATGGATTCTTTAGTATAGTTTCGACTATTAATGTATCGCCCTTTGCTTCGATGGTATGAGAGGAGATTATCTCCACGGAAGTCATAGTGTTAAGACCTTTAAGATCGGCATACGACTTATTTTCGGTTACATACCATTCTGAATTTTCAAGATCCAATACATCCTCTTTAGTTGAGAGCCAGTAAAAATTGATCACCATAGGTGTATTCTTTTCATCCACTAACCGCAAGTCAAGGAAGTAAGTTGTTGATACTCCTTTAGGGCTTATTAGCCTGGTTAACTTTGATGATTCTGATTTCACTTGACCAATAGGCAGTGTATTCTTGTATACTTGCCTGCCTGCAATATCATATACACTTATTTCTGCGGATAAACCCTTTATATCTGTAGCATTTTCATTGGTAATGTAAATGCCATTGTCAGCGTAATTATATGCAATGTTTAACGGCCGGCATGCGTTTCTGGTAGCGTAAAAGGCTCCGTTCGGCATGAGGTAATAATCATACAACTGCCAGATCATTGCAGGCCATGCAGAGTTAAGCATCCATTGAATAATGCCGGTTGTATTCGGACGGTTAACATGAAATGCTTCGAACATACTGCGCATGGCTTCGTAGTTTGCCATCTGTGCCTTGTGGGCAAAGGAGGCAACATCATTCTCCATGCCATACCGTTCTACGAAGGGTGTCATCCAGTGTTTAAATGTTGTGAATTCTCTTCTGCCTAAATGATACCCCCACACACTATCGATAGGCCAGAGATTTTCCAGTGGAATCATTTTGCGGATGCTTTCAATGGGAGCAGGTTGGATACCCGGGCCTGTTTCGGTATTGAAGCCGAATGCTCCACCGCGTGTCTTATCCACATACCAGTAATTAGGCGTTACATAACTATAGGGTCCATTCATTTTAACACCGCTCTTTCCGGTCACCTCACTTATTTTGCCACCGCAGCTATTCAGAATCGGGCGGGTGCCATCTATTGAGGCAAGCATGTTGTTAAGACTGGTTTCGAGTTTCGGCACCAGCAGTTTATCGCTTCCATATACCCAAAGAAATACGCTGGGGTGATTCCTCAGCCATTCTACCTGATCCTGGAAAGCGCGCGTATGTTCGGCAATTTCTTTATCGGTGCGAATCTGCAGGAAATCATCTTCTTCCGGGCGACCGCTGTAGTCCGTCCATTCCCATTGACAGCTCCAGCCGATCATAATCAGAATTCCATTTTCATCAGCGAGGTCATATAAACGCTTGTCACGTCCCCAGAATCCTTCCAGCCTGATGGTGTTCAGATTCATGTGCTTCACATACCGTATTTGGGCTTCCAGTTTTTCATCAGAATCGTCCAGGAAAAGATCATCAACCCATCCACCGCCTTTTATCAAAGTTTTTTTACCGTTGATGATGTAACCCCGATGACCATCATTGTTAAAATAGTCTTCAATTTTCCGAACGCCAAATCGTGTTGCCGTAGAATCGGACACAGTATCATTCCATTTTACGCGTGCAGTCAATTCATAAAGGTTCGGATCACCCATATTCACAGGCCACCAGATGCGGGGCTTCACAAGTTTTAATTGAGGATATGCATTACCACTCAAAATAACATGGCGCTTTTCATTTGGAGCCAAGGTTACCGGTAAGCTTATTGAAACCTGATCGAAGGAAACTTCGAGTTGACCACTGGTTTCCTGACCAGAATAATTCACAAGTTCCGTTGCAATCTGAACATCCGCCTTGTCAAGAGTTTTCGTATCAAGATCTGTTGTGACAAATAAATTCCTTATGGCAAGCGGACCTGTCTTAATTAACTTCACGGGTCTCCAGATGCCCATGTTGTCATCCGGTGGCCATGGGTTCCAGTCGACAAACCCGATTGTCAGATCGCCTTTTTTCGGAGGGATAACTTCAACGGCCAATGCATTTTTTCCAGCCAAAAGTTTATCGGTCACATTAAACTCAAACATTCGAAATACACCTTCAATAGAATCTGCAGACGCGATCAATTTTCCGTTCAACCAGATATTCGCTTTATAGTTTAATCCTTCGAACCGAAGCTGGTAATTAGTCAGTTCACCAACGTCATTAATAAAAAATGTTTTTCGATACCACCAGGGTACATCAAAGGCTGCTTCGTTTACCTTTTTTAAATTCTCTCCAACAAAAATGTCCTGGTATACTTGATTACGATTTAACGCTGCCATTACCGTTGCCGGAAGGTCTACCGTCAATCCTTTTTTTAAGGAATAGCCTGGTGAAGATAGTGCGGCTCCGGTGACCTTGATACTGTCAGAAGAAACCAATTGCCAGCCAGACAAAAAATCTGATGTTGCAAATTCTTCTTCGTTCTTCTGAAAACTCTGGCAGGAGAAAGTCAGTGCCGTGATAAGGAGTAATATCACCTTTAGTGGTAGGCGGGAAGTGTTAAGCGTTTTCATTATTTCTTTACTTTATTGATCTGTTTAATTAGCAACGTATTCATTACCTATTTTTCTTGCGCGCACTGGTTTGTCTAAGTCAATACCTAAAGCCAAACCTACTTCAACGAGTAAGTTCCAACCTGCTGCCAGCGTTAGGTAGCCTTGAAATTCCGGAAAATCCGGTATGATTATAGTCTCAAAAATTGTTTTACTTCTGGAGATCGCGATGACATCCATACCAACACTCTTTACAAATACCTCGTAATACTTTTGCTGCTCTTCGGGGAAGGGATCTAAAAGAATTACCACTTCATCTTTTTGCATCACCTCTTCAATTCCATGGATTCCAAATGTGCCTTCGAGGAATTCCGATTTTTTGCGTACGATTTCGTTGGTCTTTAAGGTAAGTTCTTCACCAAAGCCATCATTCCTGCCTGAGAAATATACCATTTGAGCACGGGCAAGTTTATCAATTATCGTTTTATCGATTGAGAGGTCAAGAACAGCTTTGAATGCTGATGCTAATGCAGCATAATTCTTATCCGGTGAGTCAGTTAAGTAATTGAAGATCTGTTCAACCACCAGACTTTGTTCAACCACACTTTTCGTTGCGGCAACAGCTTGCTCTTCCCCGCAGCTGAGTATAATGGTTTCTTTTACATTTTCTTCCAGTAAGGTGTTTTCGTTTGCGGTAATGCCTATCAGTGCATGATGGTTTTGTGACTTCAGTTTGTGGACCAATCTCATCAACTCCCTTGTTCTTCCGGAATTGGATAGTCCGACAACCGTCATTTCCGCTAAATTGTATTCCAGTGCTTGCGTAGCGCCTTCGGTGAAAATCGGAACGGGTGAACCCTTTGTCATGTTTCTGTACATCACGTTTTTAGCCGGTATGATTCTGCTGCTGCCTTCACCCGTAATGAAGAGAGGTTTCCTTTTATCGGCAATAGAAGTAACCGATGACTTAAGCGCTGGAAGGTGGCGTATCAAATCTGCCGTCTCGTACATTTCCGTGCAGATGTAATATTGAGTATAGCGTGGCGAAGTGTGATCCATATATCTATCCGTATTGTTTAGTAGTTGCCATTCAGTGTTTAATTACCAACGAGGTGCGCTGCTCCATAAATGCCGGCATTATCAAGTGATGAAACTTCTATTTTCAGATTTTTTATGTATTGTTTGAAAAGAAATTGGTGTAGTGAAGTAGTCATTGATTCACTAAAGTATTTCCAGGCATTCGAGATGGAGCCACCAAGGATAATCGCTTCGGGATCATAGGTTAATAATACCAGCTTGATTAATTCTCCCAGGTGATGACCATACGCGTTAAAAATTTTCAATGCCTTCTTATCGCCCTGTTTTGACATTTCAAATGCTTCGCGCGCTGTGGTTTTATGTATCTCTGTAAAGAAGCTGCCTCCGGCATAAAACTCATAGTCTCTGTCGCGATACGGTAACGCCCCGATTTCTCCTGCACCGCAGTTTTGCCCTGCATATAATTGACCATTGATTATGATGCCTGCACCAACTCCGGTTCCGAGGGTTATGCCCACTAACGATGAATAGGGCTTGCCTTTACCATAATACTTTTCACCCAGTGCAAAGCAATTAGCATCATTGTTAACACTTACTGGAAGATGAAATTTACTTTCGATGATTGCTTTTAATGGAACTGCATCCCATCCCGGCAGATTTACGGTGTCATACACTATGCCTTGGTCTATATCGACATAGGAGGGTACGCCAATACCAATTCCTTCAAGCGTATCCTTTTCGAATTGTTCGACCAGTGTAACGATCTGTTCCAGTACGCTATCCCGTCCATTGGTTTTATTTACAGGGATAGAATGAATCTCACTTAGTACATCTTCTTCCAGCAAGGCTGCCCTGACATTAGTACCTCCCAGATCAATCCCTAATTTTGCCATTATTCTGTTTGAATACATCAAAATAAGAGGGTAGATGGGTAAGAAAGGTGATTAAATGCGAATAGAAAACCTCATTTTGCGCACAGTTCGTGTTTTCCTATGACTGGTTTCTTTTTCTAAACTGAATGGGGGTCATCTTGTAGAGTGAGCTAAACTGCCGTGACAGATTCTTGCTATCGGGGAATCCGCAAATCATAGAGATCTCATAAACGGAAAGTTCAGTATCAAGCAATAATGAGATTACTTTCTCCATCCGCAGCCGCTGAATTTCCTTGTACATCGATCGTCCCATGACCTTACTGAATCTTTTTTCAAGTCCTCTTCTCGATAGGGGTACAATCTTCACCAGGTCGGAAACGTGTAATGGCTTATCGAGGTTTTCACGGATGTAGAGCAATGATTTTTTTACATATGGATCTACTATTGCCAACGTTTCGGTAGATCTTCTGGTGATGATCCGAAGTGGTTTTAAAATGATGTCTTCTTTGATGATTCTTTTTTCCCTGATCATTCTTGCCATTAGTGCTGCAGCGCGATAGCCGCCATTTTCTTCCTCTTGTTGGATGCTTGATAATGGGGGATTGGCGTACTGACAAATGATCTCATCGTTATCGGTACCCAGAATGGCGACTTCTTCCGGTATATTTAGCGCGGCAAGTTTGCACGACTCCAGCAAATGTTCTGCGCGATTGTCATCGCAGGCAAAAATGGCTATAGGTTTGGGCAAGGAAAGCAACCAGTCCTGAAGAGGTGAAGGTGTATAATACCAGAAATTATGGCTTCTTACAGCGTTAGGAGCGTAGGTTGAAATATCAAAGCCATGTGCTTTCAGGTAATCGCGATATCCTTTCTCCCGCTCACGCGACCACACTGTGTCATGTGTTCCATAGAAAGCAAAATGCTTATGTCCTTTTGAAAGAAAATACTCAGCGGCCAGTTCACCTGATTTAGCATAATCACCGGAGATATTGGAGATCTGATTAAACTGTTCACGGAAATCCACAGCGAGAATAAAAAGTCCGGAGTCAATCAATTTACTGATCTCCTCCGATTGATGAAATTGTCCGATAATACCGTGAGCGCCCCATTCGTTGGCGAAATCTAAAATACCTTCAATACCATATGTTTCGCGATAAAATGGTGGCATTTTACAAAACGACCAGGGGCCATAAATGTCTGAGTAACGGGAAATGCCACGGATCAAATTTCTTCCAAATGATTCAGACAGGTCAATCAGCAATATAATTTTTACTAAGTCCATTGATTTTGTCTGGAAGGTTACTTCCCGATACAGAAAGTTAAGAATAGCTTTTTGATATTAAAATCAATGAATTTTAGAGAGTAAGGTACAAATAAGGAGCAAATTTGTTACTTCACTAAATCCTTTTGACCGTCATCACTTTAGTCTAAACTTAAAATTTATGGAAAAAGGAAAGCCTATAAAACATCATCCATCTTTAATAAAGTTTATTGAACGACATATTGAAGAAGCGCAAGAATCACAGAAAATAATTTATGAAATTGATTCCAATGAATTCTCAAGACGCAACAATGAGTTAATCGAAGCCCAAATCTTTGTATCAATCAATAGTGCCAAATGTCCACAAAATATTAGTCTTTTAAGTTTCATTGAACGAGGCATTGAACAAGATAGGGAGTTACAAAAGCTAGAAAGGCTATTTGTTGACATGGGGAGACCTGGTTACACAGAGTATCTTAGAAGGGAGATTGAGATAGCTGAATCAGAGTTGTTTTTGAGGGTCAGAATTGATATTAATGAGAATAATTGATCGATCCTATATTAATACTTTGCGGATAAACTTTGTCAGTTCATCACAACTTGCTGTTATCTCAATTTTTTTTGCATTATGGAGTGATTGAAATTCAATTCGCTTCTTTTGGAATTCTTCATACGGAAGCTTTTTCCAGTCGTAATATTGAATTGGGTCTGGTGTGTTTGAGGTTAAGTATTTCGAAATCATTTCTAAAACGGCATTTCCTTTTTCTGTACCGAACAATGACTCTACCTCTACAACTAAACCATTAATCTTTGCACGGGTCTCCATTAATGCTTGTTTGTACTTTTCATCCAGTCTTCTGTTATGCTCAATAACATTAATTGCATCTCTAATTTCCTTTTCTACGTTTGCGATTTGACTGTCATGAATTTTTAAATTGTTATATTCAGCAATAGCTATGCTCCCAGCATTGATTGAATAGAATATTTCCTTTTTGAGTGAAAAGAAAAGACTGATTGCTTCAACCAATTTAGCCTTAGCAAGACGTCTCTCATTTTTTCGATTGGATCGATTTGTTATATAAGCTCCTAACCATACTCCAAGAAGAATAAAAACACCACTTAGAAATTGATCCGTATTGAGATCCATATTGATTAAATGATTGAGTAGCGTGAGCTTATGAGGGTACCTCGTTAGAAACTTTGACAGTATGTGTCATTGAAACACGACTGCAAATGTAGGAATACCTTTTTAAAAATCAACTTATTGACAAACAGGGCCCTTTTGATTACGTTTGCCTTGCATTACGATTAAATCCGGGTAACTCCGGTACCTTTTTTAGACTTAGTTTTTATGTAGTGGTGAAAATGGAGGAAGTCTTTTAGATTTTACCCCCCTTTGTAGAAAAAAATGTAGCACCATTAGACCAAGGAAAAGCTATGGCAACATAAAAGTCCTAAGACCTAGAAAAGATACTTGGCCCGGTTACCTTAACGACCGGGCCTTTTTTTAAATGTTTCACTCGTTAAGGCGTGCCTGCAAGTAACGCAGGAGAAAGGAGTTACCGATGGGAAATCGTAATGCAAAAAAGCCCAAAGGTCGGAAAGAAATATTCTGTCGCTATATCGTTAGAAATGGCCGTAGGATATACCCGAAGAAGGCGAAAGTCTTCAGGTTCTTTGTAGACTAAGGGTGTAAGCGATGATTGGGGTAGGTCAGGAGGACCTACCCCTTTCTATTTACCTCAAGAGCAATATTAACATGCAATCTTAACTAAATTGGTATAATTGAGAGCAAAATATTACACCGGTGGTCTAACTATCTTATTTTCAGACAAATAAAATTTTGTCTTTACTCGAATTATCTCAGAATAAAGCAGATGGGCCATGCTCAGAAGTAAAAAACACGTATGAAGTGATTAGATTAAGGATATTTTTTAATGGAAAAAGTTACGGGTCGGATAAAGGAATTACTGCCTGGGGGCAAATTTTGCATTTTTATATCCAATGGTGGGATTGAAATGAAAACTACTTTGGATTGGGCAAATAAGCACTTGAGTAAAGAGGCGAAGGTCTTAGAACTGCTCCGTGAAATTACAAAAAAACAGAAGGATCTAGAGTAAGTATTCGTTTTTACCCACAATTTGCCCCTTTCGGTGGCAAAGAATTATGTGCGCAACCGTTTAAACGCTTTGCGCAACTCCTGCGCCAACAACAATTGGTGGGACACAAACCAGTTCTTAACCTCTATCAATCCGGCCATTTGCAACCGTTTCAATTGGGTGTAAATACACTCACCTGGGCTTGCGCCTTATTTTGTTTGGGAAGTTACTTCCTCCCATGTTGCTCCTTTGCGGCTACCATATCCCGAAATAAAATGAATCAGGGTTTTGTCGTCCATGGCGCTAACCTAGTCAGCCTGTAGCATTATCGAAATAGGATAAACCCTCTAATGTCATGAGTTGTCAGGTTTTCCATTTGCGGGTTGCGCAAATGCCCAACCGTTTTGCGCTAAACCGATTAAACGGTTTTACGCTCTACTTCAACCAAATCGAGGGATTTGTGGCAATCAAATTGATCTAGCTTGGTAGGGATTTTTATACCAAGGTAGTCCCCCAGCTCGCGCTGTAAAAAAGTGATGTAAGGCGTTATGTAAGTTAGGTTTGTAAGGTGCTGACTGTGGCCTTTTGTTAGGTTTGTTAGGTTTAAAATATTGGAATAGATAATAAAAATGGCATTTATAACAAACCTTACAAAACTTACGCTATTATTAAAAGGGTAGATCATCGCTGCTTTTAGTTGGTTGGCTAGCCACTATAGACTCAACCTCCTGCTCCGACTGCCCAGCCTGTTTTATCCAATCTTCACGCTTAAATGTGTACGCCCGGGCCGTATAGCCAACCCAATCAAATTGAGGATCTGCTGCCTTTTTGGCTTCCGGGCTAGGGTCAATTGAATAATTCTCTGGTTTCAGTTGCGGGCTCCGAATCCATTTCACTGGCGACAATTCCATACCCTTTGAGTTCAGGTATGTTTTAATGTCGGTATCATCAATAGCGTACTTACTTTTTTTACCATCTGCAATTTGCTGGGTAATGAATTTCCGCGAAAACTCAAGCTCAGACTTTCCGGTAATCGTAAACATCTCAGCAATCCAATCTTCAAAAATCCTGTCTAACCGATTTTTAGTTGCATCAACTATAGTTTTGAATTGATCTGTGATAATATACTCAGGGTTAAACCACAACCGGCTTTCGCGTTTGTGAAATACCTGGCGATTACCCAGGAAGTCGAGCCATGCCGGTATTTCATCCTTCATTTTTTGTTCTAGGTCCGGATCCTTAACGTTTGGCATCGGTACCTTTATAACAAACCACCGCGTTTCTCCTTCTTCAATCTTCATAACACGCTCAGCATCGTTGCTGCTCATCACTATTTTTGCATAGTAATTGATTAGCTTAAGATCCGCGCCCTTGAATTCGATGTAAGCAGTGTCGCTGGTTATAAGCTTCTTCAATCGCTCTTTCTCCGCTCGCTTATCGACATCGAGAAAACCCTCATCGATCTGAATTAGTGTCTTTGAAATGTAATGCCCGTTGAATTTCATTTTAAACTCCTCATTACTCAGAATTACTGCATTGTTCGAGCCGTACACTGTGCGAAGCCACTTCATGAATGTGCTCTTTCCGGTTTCGTTCTCTTTGCTGACCAGGACGATCACCGGAAGAGCTTGCTTTGGCTGTTGGTGGAAGATGGTGAGCCAATCAAGGGCAATAGTGAATGTATCACCTGTAATATTATTGGTTAGGGTTCCGTCACCGCCAAAAATGTGTTTCAGAAATTTTTCTGTAGCTGGAAACTCTCCCGGCTTACGGTCCCAGCGGATGGGCCAACATAAATTATAGCAGCCCTTTATTACACGCTGATAATTGCCGTTCCAGCAAGGCTCATTAGTGAAGTCGTCATACTTCTGCACCTGGTCGAGAAAGTCAGGGTACTTTTTGTAGTCACGGGTTATTTCGGAAATCTTCCAAACCTTTAACTCATCAAACTCAATACCGTACTTGTCGGTTTTGGTCACGATCTTAAACCAATCCGGTCCAATGCGCATAAACCGATCTGCATCTTCGTGGCGTACGAATTTAACCTGTTTTGCTTCCTTATCGTATTCGTATCTACGCTGGCGGAAACGAAATTCCCGATCGCCAATAAACTCTTTGTACGTTTCGTAAAATTCCTGTTCATCCGTTAAGCCCAGGTATTTGCGCAACTGCGCCATGTCCTTGTTCGGGTCGTTGATCATCCTGCCCGCGAAATATTTACGGGCAAATTGAAATTCTAGCAAGTCCTTCTTAATCTCATCCACCACGGATGAGTATGTGCAGAGCAGATCATCGAGCCCCTTCGCCTCATTTGCGTAGCGGGTATTGATGTGCATGAAATACACCAGTTCGAGTTTTACCTTGCTGTCATCGATGAGCAGTTGCAGGCTTTCTCGGAACAATTTTATTGAAGAGTAGAAGCTCTCGGCCCGCTTCGCCAGGTCTTTGTTCGCTTCCCATTTCAGGGTGAGCAAATCGGCATCGACCAGAAAAACTATTTTATGGACCTGGCAAGTAATGATCAGCTCCTGGATATCTTCATGCAACCGCCCGCGAACATCACCATTATAAAAACCGTGAATACTTGGGATACCAATAATATCGAGCCCGTGCATGTCGCCTTTGAATGCTTTAAATTCACCCTCGACAGCGAAAAGCGTTTCGATCGGATCAGGTGCGGATTTACCATCAGGCAGTATGCATTCTTTACATGCTTTATACTTTTTGAGTATGCCTGGCGTGAAGTACGGGAATTGAGCAGAGCCTTTCTCTTGGAAATATTTTTGATTTCTAGTTTTCAGCTCTTGCCTCCTGTAGTGCCCGGGCACCCGCAACCTCGTTCGCGTGTATGGGCGCGGCCATTTGGTTTCTTCTTTCTTCCAATGGTAGGGCTGCCCGGTTAAACTGAAATAGTTGATAACAACATTTCCCTCTGTGTCTGCTTCAAACCATGGCACGGTTGTTTCATGCACTTTGGCTACCTCGCCTGGCTTATAAAAAATATGCCGGTTGAGCTGGTCGGTAATGCCCAGCTTATTGAGACGCTGCTGCAGGTAGGTGATGCCCGTTTCGGGTGGTGGTGCTATTTCAGATTGACGAAGGTTTTGTTCAAGGTCATCCTTTATGACACTTAATTTAAGCTCACTCATTTGTTGAACCGTTTATGGATTCTTTTTAGAACCGTTATTTGCCTCAAACTCTTTATTTAGTTCTAAAATTTGAGCACCCAGTTTGCCTATTCGCCTGGATAATTTGGTTCGTTTTGAGCGTAGTTTAAAGCGCTTATCGGTTAAGCGCTTTAGATCAAGATTTTTAATTACCTTTGCCATATTACCTTAGTTTATAGTTTAAAAAATATTGAAGCCCGTTTGCAGCGGGCTTTTTTTTACACAAGGGTCAATTACTTTTTTCCAGCCTTCTTACTCCTTTCAACATCCTTTTCAGATGGTTCCGATTAAATAGTCATCAGGAAGTCCTGCATTGTTTAATGCTGAATTGTAGAGATTTCATTGTTGTTTAAATTAAGTGGTGATTAGACTATTTTGTGAGTTCAGAAACCGTTTTGCGCTTACCTGACTGTACCCAAGCAACTAATTCCGATTTACTGAAATAGAGTTTTTTACCTCTCTTTGAATGGGGTAAAATTCTATTTGATGTAAGTGAATAGATTGTGGGAACCGCCAGATCAAGTAGCTCGCTAGCTTGCTTAACGTTGAGAACTTCATCTTCGTCAACTTTTTTACTGATGGTGTTGTCAGTCCGTTGCTGCTTAATATCCAGAAGCATACTTTCAATTGAAGTGAGTCTGGAGTCGATTGTTTCAAATGGATTATTCATGTGTCAACTGGTTTTGTTGACACAAATATTTATAAGCAAAATGTGCTGATTGTTATAGGAGGGGTCCTGGGAGGGGGTCTAAAACTCGATCAATATCAATCTTTAGTCCGTTGATGCTGCCAGGTCAACTTTTAAGATTTCAGAGATCGCTTCTTGATTCTTTCGTATGACAGTATTTTTAATCTGTACTTTAAAACAAATTGATTTGCCTCAGAGTGTCCTGCAAGGCACTCTGAGGCGAGTTCAATATACAATGTAGGGTTTATCTTGTTCCTAAAATGTTTCCCACGTAAATAGATCCCCAAAACAAGTATGAAGATGTTAGTGCAAAAAATAGAAATGTTATCAGTTTCGATAACAATGGACTCTTAAAAAGCATCGGCTTCTCATTAACAATCTCTTTAGCCTTTCCTGTCCTATGTAAAGTAAGATATAAGACACCTATCAGCAGCAAATTTATGCCTAACATTTCATAGCGCCCTAAAGTCAGTTTAAATAAATTGGCCAGTATAACTTCAATTATTGCCATGAGAAACAAAGAAAGCGAAAAAGCCAAGACAAGGGTTGCAAGCATATGTGGTTCATTGTCTTTTAATATCTTCTTATAGAATAAATAGTAATGATAGTACAGAACTTTTATCATGGCTTGTAATTCTTAAAAAAGTAAATCCATAATTCTTCATTGCTCCTGGATGGGGGCCCTACTTTGCTCTCCCAGTAGTCATAGAAAAGGTTAAATTTCATTTCTTGATACCATTCAGTTTTGGTAATTCCTCTGCCAATTTCCCAACCTACTCCCCATGAAGCACCATAAATTCCGCCAATGGTAGTAAACAGATTAGAGGCTTGTTCAATATACTTTTGTCTGTCAGTTATTTCTCCGACCTTATTTTGTTGCCTGATATCATAGGCACTCAAGATACCTAAGCCATATCCGCCTATTTTAAATCCTGTTGATACTTTCTTCCCAAATTTCAACTTGCCACCCGTGGGACCATTTCCACCCCAAGTTTGCTCATATATCTTAAAATTTTTACCCATCCATGTCCCAGCTTTCTCGCTATAATATAATTCACCTGCAACTGCTGTTGCAGTTCCAACTGCTGTATTGACAACTCCTGATTTTGCAACCCCGTGCTTGCAGTTAGGTTCATTACATGTTGTCAATGAATTAGGGTCTATGCCAAAATACTTTTGTAGTTCTAGCTGTTCCAGGAATTTGCTCTCTGACCATAATTGCGTAGCCTTGCCCGTTATAGGGTTAACATCCCAAATGCCTCCATCTTTATTAGTTAGGGCTTCGGTTACGCCATTCATTATTCGTTGACGCTGTGCACCTACCGGCATGGGTATCCCTGCAAAAAACGTACTACCCTGCCAACTACTCATCCGTCCATACCCCATAGCCGAAGCCAAAAATCCCATCGAATAACTATCCCGCCACCCAAATGCACTATGAAATTCGCCCATGTTATCAGGATTGCGTGCTACATCATCATACGTATAGTACCCACCTGAAAAATAATACCCGGAGCCACCGCTGTAATGGTTATACGGGTCGGCCCCGTTCGGATCGGTAAACGTTACGGGGTTGTTGAAGCTGTAGTTGTAAGGCGTTAATGAACTGTACTTGCTGGCCATGGGGTCTACTCCGTTCATCCTGCCCAGTATGGGATCGTAATTGCGATAGGCTAAGGTGATAAAATACGGCTGCCGTTTGGCGTACACTTGCATATATTAAAGATACGGTTTTACCGGTTATTCAATTGTGCACGTTTGTTGGTGAAGAACACCAACAAAGGCTAGAGATTGCCTTGTAAACTACAAAAATTCAGCTTCGAATGCTCAGCGTCCTCTATGAGTGACGCTGAGTGGGCGGAAAGGTTAATTTTTGCAAGCCTTATTAGTTTTGTTTTTACCTTATCCATGCAATACTTTTGCTAAAAGCACTCTGATTCGGTTAAAAACTTAACTTTTTGAGTATGGATTTTGGGAATAAGATCGTAGAACTGCGTAAGAAAAAAGGCCTTAACAGGGATGATTTGGGCAATGCCGTGGGAACTTCCGGTGCAATGATTGGTAAATATGAGCGTGATGAAAGGACCCCTTCTGTGGAGATGGCCAAAAAGATTGCCGATGCCCTGGACGTTTCGCTTGATTATCTCATCGGTTCTTCTTCTGTGTTGGTGAAGGATAAGAAAATGGCTTACCGGTTAGAGTTACTCGACAAACTCGATCAAAAGGAAAGGGATAGGATTCTGCATGTCATTGATGCGCTTCTACGCGATGCCCAACTCTCGCACACCCAACAAAAACTTGCTCATTCGTAAAAAAGCAAAAGCCCGTACACTGCCCGGGCTTTGTTTACAATCTCTGCCTAAGTCTGACCTTAACTGGTTTTCCTTCAATCTTTCCAGGATGCCATGCAGGCATTTTTCTCAAAGCCTGCTGAACTTCATCTATCATTTTCTCATCAGTCAAACCTTCTATGTTTGCTTCAGTGACTTTTCCTTTCTCATCAATAACTAAAACAGCATTTACCATTTCGTTCCTAAGCAAGTGTTCTGGAATAGATGTGTTCTGAAGAATGTACACTCTCAAATCAAAATTATCTGGTTCCCACTGATGAGGGTCAATAGAACTTTCGTGATAGATACCATCCTTGTAAATCACTTGCCCATCATCATTGTACCTATAGTCTTCATAAAATTTGTAAGAAGGGAATTGAGGAATTTGTTTGATTCTTTTCAAACGCTTGGCTAAAAATTCAGCTCTCCAAGTTTCTGGGTGGTGAATAAATCCATACTGAAAATATGGGTTCTGTTGAATGTCCCTGGTTATATCATTTCCTAAGGCCTTCTCAAACTGATCATAAAATTCACGAAACTTTCCCCTGTTGTGTGAGCCTTCTCCTGAGTAGATGTAAACCATTCTGCCGTTATATTCTGCATAACTATTTGGTACATCGTCAACAAAAAAACTGATTAAGCTTGTGCACCCTAAATAAACAAATTGCTTCTTCTCATCTCTCTCGATTCTCAAAAGCAAATGTTGTTTATGAGGATTGTCAAAGCCTTCTTTCGTTATGTGCTTTTCGTATTGCTCCAACAACTTGAGTACTTCACTATCTTGAATAGCAACTTTAGGAACAGTTGTATTTTGACTGCCCATCAAAAATGATATTGAAAAAATGATACTAACTATCATAAACGCTTTACCAACCAGTGTATGTGAACCCAAAAAATTCTGCAGGCAATCTATTATACGCATTCCTTGGGCCCAATCGGTCAATCACTTCTCTGCCACCTTTCAAATACCCATCATACAGTGATCCGTGGCTCATGACGTAATTATGTATTCCGCTAAAACCCATTTGAAAATCAACGCCTGGTGAATGGTCTTGCTTCCCGCTTCTATTTGGATGTGTATGAATAATTCCTAGTATCTCGACATACTTGCCATTCCATAAAACAAATTGCTTGCCATCTCTTGGGGCTGTTGGAAGTGCGTGTCTGGAGCTATGGGTTGTATTGTGTTTGTTTGGTAAGATCAATAAACCATCGGGTGTAAAGTAGCCCAGGTTTTCTTTGTAAACAGTACCGTTACTATTGAAGCTGGCGTTCCATAAGGTATTTAGTCCATACTCAACATCGCTGAACATAAACCCGCCATCAAAGTGAAAATATGATTCACTGACTAATGGCCCCCTTTGCGTTTGTTCTCCTTCCTCTACTCACCAAAACATACCCATTTCAGCTTGCCATCACTCCATCCAACACCACCAGTTTTTCAATGAACTCTTACTTGCCAAAAATAGCCTTTTATTTTTTCAATTGAAAAGAAAAAATCCGGGCTACTGCCCGGACTTCCTATTGAGCTTATCAAAGTTTTGCAAGGCTTCCGCCAGGCTCTCACCACTACAAAGGATTTTCCCTTTGTAATCTTCCAGGAATGCTTCCTCCTGCTCAGGTTTCACTTTGATGATTTTCAACTCGTGGTTTTCTTCGATGATGTAATACTTCATAACAGATACTTTTTAAAAGAAAAAAACAGAAAAAAAAGAAAGCGCTCTGTCCTGGTGGCGGGGCGGACGGAAGCAAGGTTTTTGAAGAAAAAATTTTGTCCCCTAAAAAATCAACACATCAAAATTTTTTCTTCAAAACCCGTAGGGCTTGACCTTGATTGCGGCCGAACCGTCCACCTACTTTGTGCTTCTTTTTTTGATGTGGCTTTACTTGCACTTGTCTTTCAACTCACCAGCGAGTCGCACGAACTTTCCTTGCGAAAAATAACAGTGGATATCAGACAGCGCGTAACAACCGGAGTGAGGAACGAACGCAGGTTGTGGAGCGCCCCCGCGTCCGGCCGGACGGGTTTAAACGGGGGGTCTGGGGGCCCGTTCCGGCCGGCCAAGGCGCGGACAAAAAACAGGCTGGCGCGCACACCGCTGACTCCCCCAGAAAAAAATCGGTGCGCGCCAAAGCCGTGACGGGAACAAGTTGTGAAGTGAGTTTGCAATGAGTGAGGCACGAACGAATGGAGAACGTCCGAGGCACACAAGGCATGACAATAAGCGAAGCGGAAGCATTTAAAAAAATAGGGAACGTGTGTCGGCAAAAAATGGTGGTGAGCAAAAGCAAACACCGCTTTATTTTTTTCAACTGAAGTTTGCTTTTGCTCACGACCATTGCGCGATTTTTTTAATTGCTGTAGTGAAGCGTTTGGCGTGACTTGTGTTCCGAGGCCTGAACAACTTGTGCCCGGCACTCCGCTTCTTCCTTGTGGCATGCCAAAGGATGCCAGGCGCGGGTCGGCTTGTGTGTCGGAAGCAGGGCGGGATTATTTCAACGGGTGGTACTCATTCAAACTTGCTTGCAGGTCTTGCATGTTTACATCCCGATATCGCTGGGTACTTTTTATGTTGCTGTGTCCGGCTAAGTATTGCGCTTCACGTATCGGCTTTTCTTTTATCCAGTTGGCCAATACCGAACTTCTTATTTGTTGCAAGGTCTTTAGCTCCGGGTGTTTCTTCTGGATCACATGCAGTAATTTCTTCAAGGCTTCATTGATGGTTTGTCCATTCGCATACGTAAAAAATAATCGGTCACCTTTTTCAAAATCACTTTGCTTCAAGAGTTGTGGCCTGATCTTGCTAATGTATTCCTGCAACAGTAACACCTGGTGCGCAGCTAATGGTAAAATCCTCTCGGCAAGTTTGATGTTCTTTCTTATGTGAACAATTCCCTTGGTTAAGTTGATGTCATGCACTTCCAGCCGGTTGAGTTCTGTTCTGATCAATGCCTGGTTAATGTAAAGCCCTAAGATCACTTTGTTCCTCAGTTGATAATCCGTTGTTGGTTTGTAACTGTCGTAGATCGCTTGCAGTTGTTCCGGTGATAGTAAGTTGTGTGGTATTCTTTCGATGTCACCCCGTACTCTCAGGTTGCTTACCGGGTTGTAGGTCAGCTTCTCGTTCAATATCAAGCCTTCGTACAGTTGCCGTACCGCTCTCAGGTGAAGGTTCTGGCTGGCAATGCTTCTTCCATCCCGCTGCAACTGCTTTACAAAACTCATGATGTCGCTGTAGCTGCATTGAGTTACGTCTAAGTGTTCCTGTTCCAGCCAGTCCGTGTAATGCTTCAGGTGGCCGAGTTTGTTTTGGATGGTACGCTCAGTGTAGCGTTTGTATTTTAAATATCCGATGTAGTCTTGTTCAAGTGTTGTGTTCGAGTTCATGGGCAAGATGGGTATAGATTTGTGTGCTGCTCATTAATCCGTGTCCTAAAAACTGGCTGATGTAATCGAACTTCATTCCTCTTTGCATCAGGTGTGTTGCTATGCTGTGACGCAAAGCATGAAGGCCAATAACTTTTGCTTTCAATGTTTCGTTTCCGGTTTGCTGCTGCAGGCGCTTGAGTGTTTTTAGCAATATTCCATAGCTGATGCGTTTGCCCTGGTAGCCGATCAAAAAAGCTTTCTCGTTTTCATCATCCCGTAATAGTTTTGGCCGTGCTTGCTTTAAGTAATGTTCGAAGTCTTCTTTCTGGCTCTCGATGAAGGGAACATATCTTTCTTTGTAGCCTTTGCCTTTTCTTACGTAGATCAGTTGCTGATCGAGCAATACATCTTCCAGGTTCAACGCTATGCCTTCACTGCTGCGTAATCCACAACCATAGTACAGGCTTAGTATCGCTCGTTCCCTTATTCCGTAATGGTCTTCACTCGTGGCCTGGTAAAGCTGCTGCACTTCTTCCGTGGTGAGTATCTGCCGGATAGGCGCTTCTCCTTTTTCGTAGAGCAAGGTCACAGGCAAGTATCCCTGCTGTGTTTCTTCCAGGTAGTGCGCAAAGAGTTTTAAGCACCGGATGTAACTGTTTAAAGTCTGTGGCCTCAAAAACGTATCGGTGTACTGTGCCTTGCGTGTGTACTTCAGGTAATTGTAAAAGTCGTTCACGTGTTGGCGTGTGATCTGCTCCAGGTTATTGACTTGATTGTTTTCTAACCACTCAAAAAATTCCTGCAGCTGCCGGGGCATTCGCTCGATGCTGCTTGCGCTGCAGTTGATGATCTGTAACCACTCTTTAAAACTTTCGGTGTAGCGGACGTATGACATAAATTCTACGTTTACGATGATTGTAAAAAATACCCCTCTTGCTCTTGCCGTGTTATACTTGTTATACTGTTACACTTGGGGTTAACTCACTGGATTTCAGCGAGGTCGTTGGAGAGCAAGACCGTGTTATACTTCTGTTATACTGATGTTACACTTACTTTTTCTTTCGTAGGTGTATGCCCGTTCATCTTTGCTTTCAGCTTCTCTAAGTGTTCATCCAGGATGTTGATGCCTGCTTGCAGTGATTCGTATTCTTCCCATGCTTTCACCTGATACTCAAATCCGTTCTTCCGGTTCCCGCCTGTCTGGTTGATGTAGCCCATGTGTTCGAGTATGCGCAAGTACCTGTTTACTCTCATGGGGTTCATTCTAAATTTCTCCCTGATCTGTTTGGCGTAAAAGCTTTGTTCTTTCTTCGTGCTTACTTTCAACCGTTCAAAAAATTCTCTCAGCTCTCCGCTCAACTCGTCACTCTTTCTTAGCAGGGATTCTTTTACCAACCAGTTGGCGCAGGCGATATCGGTTAGGTTTGTTTCAATGTAGCGCAGGCCTGCGCTATCGGTCTTTACTTCTCGCTGCTGCTGGTGGTAAAGGGTAATGATTTCAATCAGTCTCAGGTAGTGCATGTTTGTCCGCAGCTTCTTAAACACCAGGTCAGGTATTCGGAGATCGAGCGCATACGGGTTTATTACTTTCACATTCTGTAAAAGCCGTTGCGTGTTTTGTAAAAGTTGCCTGGCTTCCTGTTGCTGAACTTCATTGACGATGCCGGCTTTCTGTTTGCGCTGGTAGTCCATCACTTCATCAGTGTGGCTTGCGCTTTCATCTATATGGATCAGGAAGGAACGGTTTGCGTTATCTTCGTAAATGCTCTCTTTGGTGGTTGCTCCTGATACGCATATCGGGCCTTCGACTGTTAAAACTTTCTGAACGTTGTTGCCTTTCGCATCCTTATCCGTAGTCAGCTTGCTAATACTCTGTTTGCTCATGAACTCTCTGAGAGGTAAGAACGCATTATAAACTCCTTCCA
Organism: Flammeovirgaceae bacterium UBA2366; assembly: GCA_002344065.1. Classification (GTDB taxonomy): domain Bacteria; phylum Bacteroidota; class Bacteroidia; order Cytophagales; family Cyclobacteriaceae; genus UBA2336. The sequence continues at coordinate 127,137 of DDTK01000012.1, read as the reverse complement.
GGTCTTCGATTAAGAGCACCTTGTGTTTCCAAAAATCTTTGGCTGAGTAGTACAGTGTGTTCTCTGTTAAGCTTGTAATGGTGCGTACTGATTCTTCCGGAAGGCACTCGCTCACTTTGGTTTGCAGATACGTTTTTCCGCTTCCTGATTTTCCGAAGATGATGGCATGCAATGGCTCGTCTGTAATTCTCGACAGGTACAAAAAGTATAGCAGCAGTCCGTTTTTCTGTTCGCCTATCAATCCACTTTGTGAGATTAGTTTGAGCGTGTTTTTTACAAGGTCTTTGTTCTTCAGTAATCGCTCTGCTGCCTTCTGTTCTTCGATAGTCATTTCGTAAACCTTCGGCCTGAGTGCCTGTACCTGTGCGTTTCGTTCGGCAAGTCTGTACGCTTCTAATTGCTCGGTGAGTTCGGTAATAGTCTGCGTGACGTGCGGACTGGGAAGCTCTAAACTTTCGTTGATGCTCTGCACTAATTTCTTCACCTGTGGATGGCTGTATAAGTTCACATCATCACGGTAGGTTTTGTATTTGTCGTTCTTGCTTCTCACGTGTACGCTGATGCGCAATCGACTTAAATTTTCTTTCTCGATGCCGCCCCAAATCGTGATGTGTAAAATCTCTGTTTCAAAAATGATGCGCTCCGGGTTGGTGGTATCCATGCTCACTTGTCCGATCACAACTGGTGGAGTCTGTTCCGGTGGCTGCTGTGGTATTTCAGTTTTCGGTGTTGGTGCTTTCTTCCTGGGCGCTGCTACTTCCGGTTCTTCTTCTGTGATTTCAGGTTGTGGATTTTTCTTTTCAAATGAAAAAATAAATCGCGGGTCGTCTCGCTTCTCTACCAGGTGCGCCAGGATCTCCAGTTCGTGGCCTTGTGCCAGGCTGTTCACGTCTTCACCTTCCGGTGTGTTGATGCTCGTAACTTTTACGCCTGGTTTAAGATGCTTTATGGTTTCGGTGTATTTCTCAACTGCTTTTTGTCCGGCTTCGTCTCCATCAAAAAAGAAAATCACTTCATCAAGCTGCTGTAATTCTTTAATGGCTTGTTCGTGTTCTTCGGTTAAACCATTCGTACCATAGCAACTCAGTACCGAGTAGTCCGCGGTGATCGCTTCAACCTGTAGCAACGTGGCCGCGTCAATGATCGCTTCGGTTAAAATTAATTTCCTGGTTTCAGGAGTTGGGTAACATGGATATAAACCTTGTCTGTCCTTTAAATAAAAATGTCTCTGGTCCGTGTCGTTGATCGTGCTGCGGAAGTATAGACTGCTTACCTGATTTTCCTTGTTGCGTAAGGCGAACACGATACAGTATTTACCGAACACATTGAACACATTGGTTTCCTTGTCCCGCGCGTTCATCCGGTTGGTGGGTTTGAGTAAACCATACTGCACACAGTTCTTCAGCAACGTTTCGTCTTTCCGGTTTCCATGGTGGAACTGTGCTGCATTATAACCGATCTCTACAAGGTTGTAATCGAGTGACCTGCCATTGATGTAGGCTTGTGCCGTCTTCGCATTGTAAACGGCATTCTTAAAGTAGGTGAACATTTTGGTTAAGAACACTTCGCGGCTTAGTGTGGCCTGACTCTCCGGGTTGCTGATCAATGACTGAGCCTTTACAATTGCTTCGTGTTTATTCACTTTCTCTTTGTGCATGATAAAATCAATCACGTCTAAGCTCTTGCCATTCGTTGGGCAGTTCGATGAGAAGCAATAACACGTGTGAGTTTTCCAATACACCTGGAAGCTCGGTGTTTTATCTTCATGAAAAGGACAGTTCAGTTTGCCGTGCTTGTCGGGTTTTAGTCCGTAGTAATCCAGCACCTGGGCTAAACTCAATTGGGCTTTGATCTCTTGTATCTCCATCAGCTTGCAGGTTTAATAATGATCTCCTGGTCTTTGATAGTGATATGAACTTGCTCTCCGATCCTGAAGCCGGATTGTTCAAGCCATTGGCCTATCAATCGAACTTCCGGCACTGCTTTCTTATCGCTGCTGCGGAACGAGTGGTAAATTTTCAGCTTGCGGTCTGCCATAGAAAAATATTTTTTCTGGAACTATCAGACACAAAACTAACCGATAGTTCCACTTTTGCAAAGAACTATCAGCTTCTTTTGTGTCCTTTAATCCCTTACTTTTGATCTACAACACGATTTTAAGACTCAAAAAGCACTTTTAAGCCATGAACATTAGCAAAAGAATAGCGGAGATTCGTAAGGAAAAGGATTGGTCGCAAACTGACCTGGCCAATGAAAGCGGGGTATCTCGTGAGATGATCGGTAAGTATGAACGTGGTGAAGCTTCACCCTCAATTGAAGCTGCTAAAAAAATTGCTGATGCTTTCGGGGTTTCTCTTGACTACCTGGTAGGCGAAGGTTCTAACGCTGCTTTCGATAAAGCTACTGTCAAGCGTTTACAGGATGTACAAAAATTATCCACCGAAGAAAAGGCTCACGTATATGCCATGCTCGATGCTTTCCTGCTCAAAGCAAATATCCAAAACAAACTCGCAGTGAGTAAATAAAACAAAAGCCCAGTACTAAGCCGGGTTTTGTTTTATATCAAATCCATACATCCATTTATTAAGGATGCCACCTGAACTTTCCATTCCTATGGCATCCATCATTTCCTCAAAGTACCCACATACACGTTCGCGGTCTTCTGTGTCCAGGCTGTAATCTAAAGTCTCAAAATAACTCAATGCTCTACTTATAGCCTGCTGAAAATCCCTTTCGGTGCCATTGTTTTGAGCAAGAGATATAAATTCGTCAATACCTCGATTAATCAAACCTGTTATTCTGTCCCTGATACTTTCATTCTCAAGACCAGGATAAAATATAGATTCATCTGCCACAAACTTTTTTGCCGAACGCAAAAGTTGCAAATCTTCAATCGCTTTCTCTTTCGGTTTCATAACTATATCCAGCCCTTGGCTTTAAACAGGCCTTCCAAATCGGATTTGAACTGATTACTGTCAAACTTCTTGAACCTCTTGAATACGTCAAACGAAGACAGTATGCCTTTAGCAATTATCTTTTGTGCTTCCTGTTCACTCGCATTCTTGAAGGCTTCAAAGTCTAATCGAACATCGTATTCAAAACTGTTATAAAATTTGTATTGAACATCCTCCTTCATGTAGGACTTCTCACCTTTAGTGTATTTTGGTGATCGTGGTTTGAAAAATTGTTGGAACTGTGGGCTTACGCTCACAATACCGATATGAAGTTCAGATATATCTTCACCGTAGTTCTTATCTCTAATTAAGTTCTCTATGTCATTCTTGACAGAATTAATAACAGCAGAATGTCTACTTACTTCAATGGATAAATTCGGAGCAAAACCAATTGTCATAATAATCTACCTAAAAATTCTATTACCAGGTGGTAACGAGCCATTTTGAAAGAAGTAACCGTATATCGCTGCCTTTTCTGCTACCTTAATCTCAACTTGATTACCAAAGAAAGTTGGAATCATCGTTACACCACCAGGAATCATTGCATTTAATTCACTTTGTGAATATCGGCTACTACTTGTAGTCTCTCCGAATTTCCACACATCACCTGCTTTCATAGTAACCGGCATACCTCTGACATCTAAATAAGTACCTGGAACATTAACTGTAAGTGTATACATGAACCCTTGAGGCCCGGCAGCTCTCTTGAGTAGATTGGCTACTTCACGAGCTTGTTTAGCGATGAGATCTTTATTCTGATAAAGGAAGACTGTAGTGGCTCCGGCATATATGAAAGGGATTGCTATATCATCAACTACACCAATTCCCGTAACATCATCTCCCAAAAGAACCAATGAAGCGCCACTGGCATATGCAAATGAACTGTAATTCCATCCCGGATCACCTGGCCCCCCTCCGGTTTGTTCTTAATTGTACAATGTACTGAGCATCACTTCCAAGTGTAATAGCCAAATCCCATCCCGATGTTCTTAAAAGACAGTTCCCTATTACTTGAAACCTCAATAAGCTTTTCCCTTGAAGAAGAAAGATGATAAGATCCAAAATAATAATGGAAATAAGCCACGTAAATAGATGCACCATTGGGCGTCCAATGTATATTGATTACTTTATCTTTTGAATCAAATTCGAAAACTATTCTCTCTTCATTGGTACTCAAATCCATAACTCTGATCGAGTTGTCTTTTATGTAAGCAATCTGATCTCTAATGGGCGATGCAATTGCAAAACGACCAGCAGGTACTATTAACCTTTTCTGATTTTTGGTTAAATCATAAACATAGACACCTTCTGACTCGTCATCTCCAGAATTGAAAACATCTCCGTCACTTATAAGTTTATTCTCGGTAGATATACTATAAACAAATCGGTTTTCGTCTTTAAGCCAAGGAGACTCTGCTATCTGAAGGTTAGCAGACATTCCAATGCTATCAATTCTTTTTATGATTGTCCTTTCTTGCAAATCCATTATCACAATTGAATTCATACGCATTAGACCCTCGAGTGGGTTGGTATTTACATTTCCTATTCTTTCTGTGATAAAAAGTAATTTTCTATCTCGACTAGAAGGATGAGCCAATCCTGCTATTTCACCTCGTTCAGCCTCATATATCCTGTCAATAATTTCCCCTGACAGATCAAATTGAACTATATTGCTCCTGTAATCATTCCTCTTTGTGCCCACAACAATTTCAGTACCCACAAAAGAGTCTTCTAAATTCATCCATGTGAATCCACTATATTGAACATCTTTGTCATTTCGCACCTTGAATGAAGTTGTGGCTGTATCTGAATCAGTGAAGACAAAACATTGGTGTTTCATCAACTTTCTAAAAGCTATTTTACCCGGTAGAGTATCACTAGAGTTTATCATGCTACATGAATGAATAGTCATCCAATTTACTAAAATCAATAAAAGCATCACTTTGATTTTGATTGTCATCTTCTTACTGGATTTGTCAGCTTAGTTGGATATTGACCACCTGACCAAGACATTGTGTAGGCATTAGGCCAATTTGCTGGATCAGCTCCGTACCAACCATTAAGACCAGCGCCTCCAGCATTTAGTCCTTGAATTGCATAGTGCATACAATTATTGGTAAAAAAGTTGTAGTCCCAAGATGTCCCATTCCTTGATTGGAACCACGCAGTCGCTTCAGCAGGATTTGTAACTGTTACAGGTGAAAGATATAGTGTCCCCTGTTCTCTAGCCCAAAATGCGTTGCGGACCTCAGGATCATTCATGTTCCATTGATATACTACTGACTTCTCACCCCCCATGAGCCAATTTACAAGTCCGTGTCCTGCTTCAGGATGATTCGTTTCATAAATGATGTTATTGTTTGGATCGTAGGCGAAACCATGAGGACCACCTGATTCTTTCAACATGTAGTACCATGTCTCTGGCCCTCCCTGCACCTGTTGCTGATAACCACCTCTAATTTTAACATCATATCCGTATGCTCGTATTTTACCTTCTAGGCCTGGCGAGTTATTAACCCACCCCCCTGAATAAACTCCTTTTGAAACTTCGGAGCCGGCCCACGGGTTCCAGATCATTTCAAGACCCGTTCCATCAAACCTGTGATTAAAAAGACTATTATCCCCCGGTTTCCACCCTGCGCCCATGCCAAACATCGTATTACTATACCCCATAGCCGAAGCCAAAAATCCCATAGAATAACTATCCCGCCACCCAAATGCACTATGAAATTCGCCCATGTTGTCAGGATTGCGTGCTACATCATCATACGTATAGTACCCACCTGAAGAATAATACCCAGAGCCACCAATGTAATGGTTATAAGGGTCGGCCCCGTTCGGATCGGTAAACGTTACGGGGTTGTTAAAGCTGTAGTTGTACGGGGTAAGTGAACTGTACTTGCTGGCCATGGGGTCTACTCCGTTCATCCTGCCCAGTATGGGATCGTAATTGCGGTACTCTAAATCGTAAAGTTGGGAGGTGGTATTTAATTCTGTTGCCCCGTTGGCCAAAAAGTTGTTGCCCGTGGTGTTCTCGCGTGTCCACGAGTTGGCGGCTTGCAAACCGAACGGGTAGTATTCGTTGTATTGCACTATGCGTGATTTGGTGTGTGTCAGTTTCAAATCATCAAAGTAAACCCAGTTGTTGCTTTCGTTTTCATAGCTAAGATACACAAATATATAACCGGCTTCTTTAATGTTGATCGGATCAAAGCTGAGCTTAGCCTTGGCCCAACTGCTGGCGGTGGTTACGGGGCGCCAACCCATGTTAAGTACTTTGTAATTCTTGTCGAACAGGATGTAGTTTAGGTAGGCAGCGGGCACTGCATCGCCCTGATTACCGCCCATACCAAAGCCGCCATAGCCAGCGTTAACCCCGTTATAGATCATACCGCTTTCGCCTGCGCCACCATTCACCCCGCCAAAAGTTGCGGCTACCGCATTTATAATAACAGAAAGGGCCGGGCTGGTGGTGCCATACCCACTGCCACTTTCATAATAGGCCCACACTTCAGCATTGAATACATCGCCTGGAAATACCTTTACGCTTTTGCCTGGACCAACGCGGAAGCTCTGGTTCATACGCACCACCTTTGAGCCCCCGGGAGTATTGTTGGAGGCTGTAGAGGTTACTATGTTGCTTACATTCACAAACTCCCCGGAGTCATCGCCACTATTGCCTTCAAAGGTGGCCGTTTTTACTACCGGAGCCGGTGCTGCAGAGGTAAAAACTACACGCGTGTTGCCCTGATGGTCGGCAATGGCATACTGATACTCGTAAGTGCTTCCGTTTTTTACCACCCGCCCTTCAGGCGAGTTGAAGAAGCTGAGAACCGGTGTAGCGCCTTCATACACAAACCCCCCGCTATAGTTGGTGTTGGTAAGCAGTGTAGCACCCTGAAAGGTTTTCATGGTAAGCTTTGTACCGCTGGCACTGTAGGTGTATTCAATTTTGCGCCCATCGCTGAAGGTAATGATGCGTGGCTTGCCCAGCATGTTGTACACTATGCTTTGTATGCCTTTGTTCAGGTCTTGGGCAAGGCTTCCGGTGCTATCATAACTATACTCCTTGGCAACGGCAACACCATTTTTGAAATCGCCAATGCCGATGCTTGCCGATACTGCATCATCAACTTTGGTAAGGCGGTTACGGTTACTGGCGTAGGTATAGGTAAGGTTATCAACAGTTTGAGCAGTACTGGTAACGGTGGTGCCACTCAGGCCGCGCAGGTTGTGGTTGCGCAGCAGGGTTTTAATGTTTCCGTTGTGGTCGTATGTCGCGCTTTCGTTCAGGGTGTTGGCCTCTTTGGTCCATACTGAGCCGGTGTGCGCCTGGAAGGTGGCGGTTTTCAGGCGGTCGCTTTTATCGTAGGCATACTTGTAGCCACGCTGGTCTGCATCGCCTGAGTTCTGAAAAGGAGCCTTCCATTTAATAGCCGCAATGTTGCCGTTAAAATATGCATTGCCTGTATTCAAGCCAGTTTCAACCGTATTGTACAGCAATTCCATACCGAAGTAATCATTGCTGTCATCGTTGTTGGCGCTGTTCACAGCAAGCTGCGCATTGTTAATGGATTTGAGCCAGCCTCGGATGGTGTAGCGGTAGTCAACACTTTGCAGAAAGGCTCCACCTCCGGTGTCGTGCAGTTTTTTATCAACCAGTTGCCCCAAGGCGTTGTATTCGTATTGTGCCACGGTAACCGGGCTTTCATTATTTATCTGTCGGAAGGTTTTCAACACGCGCCCGGCATGGTCGTAATCGTTCCAGTCGGTAAGGCTTACAGAAGTAGATGCATTTTGGTAATGGGTGGATTTTGTTTTGATTGCTTTCCCAGCAAAGTCGTAGATCACCGTGCCTTTGTCGGCCACAGTGGTGTACAGGTGGTTGTTGCTTTGGGTTTGTATGGAGCGGTCGTAGGCATCGAAAAATATCACGTTTACAAGCCAGGTTGAAGTAACGCTGCCAGCTTCGTTAATCGTTACCCGCTTGCTGCCGGTGGTCATTCCTCTGGTGCGCGTGGAGGCGGAGGCCTCTTGCCCGGCAAGGTGTGTATTGTCGTAATTATAATCAGGTGTTCCGTTACGGTCGAAGTCGTAATGGTCGTAGTAGCTTACAGCAAGCACGGTTAAATTGGTGGTGGGGTGCACCCGATTGCTGTAGCCATGGTAGGTGGCATTCACTTCTTCAATATCAAAATAAGGCTCAGTGTTATAGTTCCGTGCGTTCATTTCACCTTGCAGGGTGGCACGGGTTACGTTGCGGGTATAAATACCGGAATACACTACGCGGTTAAACCGATCGTACTTTACAAAAGTCCAGAGCGGAGTCGGGCTTTGGGTGCGCAGATTTCCGTCTTGTGTAAACACAACTCGATCATGGAGGTCATACACAAAATGCTGTTCGTTGGCACCGGGTTCTTTTTTAATGATCAGGCGGTTGCGCTCATCGTAGGTGTATTTGTAAATCAGTTCGTTTACCGAACTGGCGTTGGCATCTAATGAAGTTCCTGTGCCCAGCACTTTCATGGCCTTGGGCGGAACGGTGTATTTCAACCGTTGATATTCATCGTAGATATAGTATGTTTCCAGCCAAGGTGTTGATACGCCTTCCAGGGTCTCATCCAACTGTACCTGTTTCAACACCGTTTGGCCCAGGGTGTTGGTGTAGGTTCTCACCATGTAACCGTTTTCATCGGTGGTGATACTCACCGCCACCGAGTTGTTGGGGTAGTTACTGTTGGTGGTTCCATCGGGCTTCCAGAAACGCACGGGGTAGGTGGTGCCGTTCCAAGTGGTTATATTCTTCACCATGTGCCCAGCACCGGGCTGCCAGTCGGCTCCGGGTGCGCCTTGTTCGGTCACTTTTGCATCGGGCGTGTTACGGTATAGGGTACGAGCAAACGGGTTATTGTCGGTGGCCACTTTGGCTGTGCCCTGATAAAACTGGTATTGCTCGCTGGCGGTGTACTGATTGTTGGCGCCTTTCAGCGCATATTGTTTGAAACGTCCATCGTTTGTTGAAGCCACATAAGGCAGGTACGTAGTATCTACCATACCAAGCCTACCCAAGCCCACGGCTGCCACAATATCTTTGGAAGTGGGCGCCTGGTTTACGGCCACTGTTTGAAAGGTGCGGCCCAGGCCGTCCTGGTAGTTGATCACTTGGGCAATTTCGTTTGGAAGCAGAGTTGTGAGGTTAGTGTTTGGTCCAATGCCAAGCTTCATAATGGTGCTTGACCTGACCGCATTGACCGGGAATGCCTGTGTATGGAAGGCATCGCGAATATAAAAAACACCGGTTGTCACGCTGTTGGTTCGTACTGAGTAAAGGGCAATGTCGTTTGCCGTGTACGTTGATTGCGTTGCGCCTGATATTGCCACTCCATTTTTATACCATTGATAGTTGGCTCCGGTAAGGGCCGTAAGCAATACGGTGTTGCCGGGCGAAATGCCGTATCGTTCTACTTTCATGGCTGTGGAGTTGGCTTCGTTGCAACTACCGTTTTTGATTACAACCCGGTATTGGGCAGACGAGTAATCCGGCTTGTAAAAATATATATTGGCGCTGGTGGAGTTTAGGATCTGCCAGCCACTTCCCGAATTGATTTCCCACCGCACAACGGCTCCGGTTTGCCCGGTTACTGTGAGTGTGCCACTAAAAGTGGAGAGTTCAGTATTTGAAATATTAAGCGAGCCACCAACAGTGGCTGTGTACACATTGGCTATTACGGGTATACGCACGCCATGCGCACCCGTTGTGGAGTTGTAGGAGCAGGCGTAATAGGTTGTGGTGCTGGAAATTTGTGGCGTATTATAGTTGGTAGCCGTAGCGAGCGGTGATCCGCCCGAAGCGGCTGAATACCATCGAATGGTGTTGGCGTTAGTTCCTGGTGTAGCCGACAGGGCCACACTGGTTGTACTGCCTGTTCTGCAACCTGATCCATGATATACGGTGGCGTTACCCGGGATGATAACTGTGGCTACCGAGTTATCGCTCCAACATTGAGAGCCAGTCATGCGCGCACGAACAAAGTATGTTTTACCAGCCGGCACATTCACCGAACTTGACGAACCGATGGTTGTGCTTGCACCTTGCGGGTAGTTTTGCCAGAACCATTGTGCATCGCCCGGTGGATTTGAACTCCGTGTCACCACCGCGCTGGTTGAATTACTGGTGTAGGTAAAAGCCGTGGATGGCGTAGAGACAGCGCAAGGGTTAACCTGTACATTGTACTCTCCGTAAGGTGCCGAGCCATTGAAAAACGAAAGTGTTTGCGACCCTTCTTCAGCCCAATACACCTCGCAATAGTAGATACTTCCCGATTGCCATTGTGATCCTATGGTGCCCCCGGTAACCGTCCACACCGGGTTGGTCAGGATAACGTCATCATAGTATTGGTATTGCTCGATATTGGTTACCGTTACATAGTCAGGACCGGAAATCCCCTGACCGTATGCATACCTCATACCAGGTATCATGAGCAGGCTTGTGCAGATGATCGCGAGTAGTGCTGATTTTTTCATAAACTCAGTTTTCTTTTTGGACATCGGTAACACGGAATTTCTGCTTCATGGCATTGGGCCCGAGCCCGGAAAAGTCAAGTGAGATCGTTACAATCTGCCCTGTTCTTTCTAGTAGAATGGAGCCCGTGCTGCCATTACCTTTCTCTGATACATGGAGCAAAAGTTTACCATCTTTTGAAATATCGCTCCATCGGCCTTCGGCACTGACTATGGAAAACACTGTAGTATGTTGCCTGTTCTTTTGCAGCCACTTTACATCGGTGGGGCTCGTTATGAATATGCTCGCAAATTGGAACTCTTCGCTGTTTTTCAGGTTTTCCGCTTTGTCGCTGGTCCAGCGCAGCACGGTGTTGTGCATGCTTTGCGCACTTGCAGCAACGTACGCTAAGAGGGTAAGAATGAATATGAAACACGTTTTCATGCGTTTTCGGAATTAGTTGCAGTTGGAATTGTTCAAGTAGGTTATGGTGACAAAAGTGTCCTGAGTATAAGGAAGGCATCCAAATTGGTTACTCTGACTAACGTACCTCACGCGAGCAACATAGGTAGTAGTGGTACTGTAAAATGTGGTGAGCGCTACTACACCCTTGTTCACGTTGCCCTGAGCATCTAATCCTTCTATAGGAGCTCCTCCTTGCGTTGTAATTTTGACAAGTTGGTATTCATTTCTAATGGGGTCGTACACTCTGGTATACCATAAGATTTCAACCTGAGAGGCGAAGGAGCCCAATCCATTTACGGTGTAGGTAAGCGGTATATTGTAACTGTTGCAATCGAATGATTGTGTTTCGGGGTTAACGATGTTGCCAAAAAGGTCATGCACCTGCATGGAAAGCTGAACGCCTACGCAAATTGTTTCGGTAAATGTTTCGGTTCCGAATTGTCCATCGGCAACAGTCAGTTTCACATTGTGCGCTCCTGGTGTTGCGAAAGTAAATATCATTGTGCTGCTGGTGGAAGTTTGAACAATACCATCTACTTCCCACTTGAAGGTTAAGTTGGTGCCACAGCTTTGGTTTGCCCCAAACGTAATGGGCGTGTTGAGGGTGATGGCAGCTGGTGACTTGGTGAATTGCGCTGTGAGTACACAGGGTGGCGGATTTACCTTTGTGCTGTATTCACTTTTAGATACTACATTCCTGTTCCGATCCATCACATAATCGGGACGCTTGGCCTCATCATAGGCCATCACGTTTGAAAATCCCCGATCATCGGTTGTGGAAGTAATGCCGGTCAACGGCATAAGTGTTTGGAACGATATGCGGGCATCCCGCGGAATAAAAACGATGTCGTCCAGTATAACCGGCAACGAACCGGAGGCATTTGTTTTTACTTCCAAAGTAAAGGGCCCTGTGATTGACGAAATGTTGATATCCTTCTCCAGATATGTCCATACGTTGGTTTGAGTGTTAAAGAGTTCCACCGTAATGGAACTGGCACCTTGCTTCACGGTGAATATTACTTTACGGTCGTTCTGGGCGTATATCCAGCATGATGCACGATAAATGTTGCCACCCTTCTGCACCATGTTGGAGGGCAATGATGATGATACCAGCATGGCCGTGCCATTTGTAAACTGGATGCCTTTTTTGCCTGTCCATCCTGCCGGATATGTAATGCCCGTACCTGATGGCGTTAGTCCGAAACTCGTGGTGGTTTCTAATCCTTCGTAAATGGCTTGTTGTGCAGCGGCATTGGCCAGCACAGCCACCTGGGCTGATGTGTTTAATGTATAATGGTAGCCTACCCGGTTTTTGCGGAAGTCGACTTCTGTGAGCAGACGGCTTTCGCTATCGTATTCTTTAAACGTTTTAATCTGCCGGTAATCCGTGTCGGCAACAAAGTTCTGGCTGCTAACGTAGGCCTCTGTGAGTGCCGCACCAACAGGCAGTGAACGGATGTAGTACGGTAATACTCGGTCACCACTGAAATTGCGGTAGATCAGAAGCGTAGAGCCGAGGGTTTCGGTCAGCCCTGGGAGCTTTACCTTGTTTATCTCTTCTACTACTGCTGTATGCCGGAACTGGTCATTCAGTTTCTTTAGCGCCACAGCCATAGTATCGGTTGAAGGGTTGGTGAACTGAAAGTCCTTGGCGTACTTGATCCTTTTGGTAACGATGGAGTTATCCGGCATAGTGGTTTTTACTTCCCGCACCATGTTGTTATTGTACGTGTAATCGGTTGTGGTCTGTAACCAGAGGCTTGGGCTTTCCTCGCTGGCCTCCTTCACGATCTCCTGGCTGATCACCTGTACTCTGCCGGTCAGCATCTCGTATATCCCGTAATGGTAGATTTCCCCTATTTTTTCGAATTTCAGTCCCTTTATCAATAAGGGATTTGAAGTTAATTCCGTGTATGTCATAAGTCTTTCTCGTATCAGAACTCCTGTTTCGGAATACTCTGACACGCGGTTGAGAAAGCCACGTTTGTGGTTATAGTTGGTTGATGGGGCAAATGGGAACGTATAAAATCCGTTCTTGATCGATCCGACCACTATACAAGGGGTGGACAGCTTACGGGCAATGCGGCTTTTGGTTGCCTTCCAGTCTCCATTAGTTGTTTCAGGAAATACACCCGGTATATTGTATTCATAAATCCGCTTGCCTTGTCCGGTGATTTTTTCAGTCACCCGCGTGTACATAACATCAGGTTCATCGCCCAGGTTGTAGGCAGATTTTTTTATACCACTTGCCAGGATATAACCAAGCTTAACAGGGGCAAGCAACACACCACTGGATTTATTATCAGCCAGTTTATATTCATATTCCTTGACAATGGAACGGTATGGATTCACATTATCAATACTCTTGCCGAATGCGACTTCACCGCCTTGCATGACCAGTTTTTTTACCCGTACACCAGCGCCATTAAGTTCCTGATTGGTGGTTGCATCCCAGTATGTATTTGATTCATAAGTAACGGAAACAAAGCCACCGCCAGGCATTATAATTTTTTGCAGTGCACCCGCTTGATTTTCCAACACATTTACTGTACGGTCAGATCCTGTCTCAATGACTGGGCTACCCCCTGGTATGGGTGTCACTCGCAGCCTTCTTCCATCAGATTCATTAGTATAGAAATAAAGTGTAGGGTCGTTTTTATTTGAGCTGACCGCATTGAAGTACCCAAAAAAATCCATCTGCCAGTTTTTTCTCCAGGCCACAGTAGGCATGCTGGCATATTCCAACCGATACATGGAGAAAGGTGAATTATTGGACAAAAGCACCCCGGTTAAAACTGATTTATTAATAGGAAGAAAGGGATAAACCGGCTGATCGGAAACACTTGAATAAACCAGTTGACATTCTATTTTGTCTGCAGTTCCGGATTCGGTCACTGTCACCTTTGAAAGCAAGTTGTTTGACCATGAGAAGTTTGCCGTAAATGATTTCAGTGTTATGGATGAGATGCGTAAAGGCATAGAAATACGCGTTTCAATATGGCGAGTGGAGTCTATGGTGAGATAGCGCCTGCTTTTTATCTCATCACCATTGCCTGCATAGTGGAAATTAGCCACCGTACCGGTTACTACCGAGGTAATTGAACTTAGTTTCCACTGTGAAACATAGTTCACGTTGCTTGTATAGTACCTGCACTCGGTATTAATATCCTGAAGATTACATCCCTGTTGGGTTGACTTGCCGGCCAACTCCTGGGAATTGAAATTGTACGTGAATCCATTCGTGGTTTTTACAGTGAAATTTCCGCCTGAAAATACAATGCTGATGTCTTGGTGGGTCAGTAGTTTCGGCAATCCATCTGTCCCAAATACAAACTCAGCGGAAAGCCCTGGAGCCCGGATAAAGAAAACATCCGGTTCAGTATCATTAACCATAGAACCCACCAGGCTCTCCAGTGCATTGAAATCTACTTGCTCATCTGTGCAATCCGTCAGGTTATCATTGGCGGTCAAATTCAGGTTTTGAACAGCTAAAGCGTTATTGTTGTGCAGCCATCCTTTTCGGTCAGCCAAATTTATTTCATCTGGCAAACCCCTTACTATGCGGCTTACTGCACCACCTGCCGCAAGTCCCCAACCTAGCCCGCATTGGTCTTGTCCTTCAGCCACCTGTTGTGAGCCTCCATGATGGTAGAGCGAAATAGGTATTGATACATCGTTTGCTCTTAGGGTTGCAACCGGAATCGAGAATTGAAACCGGCCTGAGAGTACGTCAACATCCTGCCCGGAAACTGATATCGTAGTAAATCCGGATAGAAGAACGAAAATTACAATCGTTATGCGAATCATATAAAGGTTTAGGTTAGTTCGTGAAGTCATGTAACTGATTCCAGTTACTAAAGACTTCTGTCAAATCTAATTGCCCAAACCATATCATAGTGAGTAAATAATATTCAAAACTTACATTGAAACAAATGCAAAAAATGCGTGTTTAATGCCCGACCGGGTAATCAAATAATCAAATCCTGAACCTTTTGGGGAGGAACCTTACATGTGCAATGTTCAGATGTAGTCTACCGCAGATCACCTGGATAAATGAATTCTTTACAGTTCGTGGCCACCTTGCCAGCTGAACATTCTGCTTTTAGAAACGTGTTGAACTTCTGTACCCGTAGTCAGTATGGGCTTCAATGATGTGTGTCTTTGGGTGGTTTTCTGAGCAATATCTCTATTCCCATTCTCATATTCATTCTATCTACGTAAGGACTCTTGTGATGTGGATCAAAGAGATTGTAAAGTATTTGAGCATTTCCACGTAATGATTTTGAAATTTTATATTCCCTCTTCAGTCCAACCATTGCGCTCCATATCCATTCACGATGTGAAATATCTTGTTTAGGTAGTGAGAACACAGGAGAATTCAAGCACTCAACTTCCGCACGGATGGAAAGGTATCTTCCCACACTAAAATCAGTGTAGGTACGAGCACCATAAACCCGTGTACGTTGCTTGATACTGAGGTCACCAGCATTAACCGGAAAACGATGATTCCAGCCCAGGCCAGCAGTTATCCGCTTATTGAAATGGTATCCAATCATAGGGTTAATGTCAAAATACCATTCATTTTTTTTCTGCACTTGTAGGGTAAGCGCAGGCACCAATCGCTCTATCAGGGGTTTATCGCTCCACGGATTGTACCTGCGCTTCGGTAAATCCTCCAGGCTTTGGACACTTGGGCACTTCCGTTTTAATTTACTGATTTTGTCCATGGCGGCCTTCAACTCATTCTGTCTTCCTGCAAAGTGATCAATGGCTTGTTCTCTCATATGCTCCAACAGTTGGTGTTTAGCTTCTTCCTCAGAAGGCATTGAAGGAGGAGCTTGAAGGTCCCCAATTTTTTCAACCGCAAGGCGGCCAGCTTGATCTTCCACCTGTTCAGCCACATCATTTACAGCAGGTAACTGCATACCATCCTGCAAGTCTTGCAAAGGAGTAACAAACTTATCAATAGCATCTCTTGCTCCGTCCAGCTCAAGCTGTCCAAGTTTGTCAAAAGGGTTGTTGAGTCCCGGCAACGCAAGCCCTGTAAACTGATCCATTTCAAGGGTGGGAAATGCGATGTAATTGCCGGGAAGACTAAGATCAAAATAATTCAGGCTATTGGCGTATTCATCCAGCACGCTGGTGGCCTCAACGGACAGGTGTAAGTCGATAGTTGCTGCATTGATTTCTCCCTTCCAGGTATTCTTGATTTTATTTGCTTCAGCTTTCAATTCTTCCAACCTTCTAGTCTTTAATTGTTGAAGGCTATCCACCCTGGCATAAATGCCTTCAGTTGGAAAGCCTTGGTTAGATAAACTATCGACCTGAAGCAATAGCCTGTTGCTGAGTGAGTCAAAACAAAAGCCTATAGAGTCATACCCATGTTTGAGGGCTATAAGCTTTTCACGTGTTTGTTGCTGGAGTGAGTCAATCCGGTTGATATTATGAACCATCACACTATCACCGACCGGTGAAATTCTCACTGCATTTATAGTGATGCTGTCTGCCGCTTGTGAAAAGCAGGGCAGCGACAAGGCAACTCCCAAAATCAGCCAAAGTAATCGTAACACTTACACAAGTTACGGGGTGGCAAGAATATTCGAAAGTAAGCAAGCCAATTATTTACGCAAACTTCCTAGTTGTCCGGAAAATTTTCTGGAGGGAAAAATTATCCTGGTCATGTGTTATAAAGCTTCTTGGTCTGCCAATATTAAAAATCCTTGGATACTAACACTTTGTTGACACAAATATTTATAAGTAAAAACTGTTAAAGGAGGGGTCATGGGAGGGGGTCGCTAACTTTACTAATATCAATATTTAGTTCGTTTAATGCTGCCAAGTCATCTTTTAAGATTTCAGAGATTGCATTTTGATTTTTTTTGTACTTCAATACCTTCAATCTGTATTGTAAGGGTTTTTCTTTTGATCCTGCCGCGCTAAATGCTTTTTTTAGCGTATCCCAACTAAGTCCTTCCTTTATTGCAATTTCCTTAATCTTTTTAACCTTTTCCCCTTCTTCAAACTCTGCTAGACTACCTGCCATTTGACGATATACAAGTGAAAGAGCGATTTGTTTTACAGTGTACTTGCTATTAGGTGCGAGTTGTTGATTTTCTGAAAGTGAAATTCTTAATTGTTCAAGTATTTGAAAAGCTAAATTCAGCCCTTGTGGATTAAAGGTAAAGGGTGTAACTATGTTAGTACCGGCATTTATAAAATAAAAGTTTAGTATCTCATCGATCCTTTCAAGTGCTTCAATTTTATCTTTCTTACAATCAAAATAATCCTTTGTAATTCTCTCATACTTTATCAGAGGGGCTTTAAATAATTCATCAATAAAATCATGTTCAGCTTCATTGAGGTCTAGCTTTTCCGTCTTTGGATTGTATACGCGGTAAATTTTATCCTTTCTGTTCATTCTGCTACAACTCGATTTTGATATTATTAGCTGCTTGTCTTTTTTTTGCATCAACAATCTTTGCATATATCTGTGTGGTTTTCAGATTTTTATGCCCAAGCATTTTTGAGACCGTATAAATGTCGGTACCATTCGTTAATTGAAGAGTAGCATAAGTGTGCCGGAAGCAATGGAACGTAATTTTTTTCTTAATCCCTGCACCTAGTACCCATAATTTCAATTTGGAAAGTAACCAGGCGGAGTAGTCCAATCCCGGGAATACTTTCTCATTCGTTTCCCCGGGAGGCCCTAAAAGCTGAGCTGCCTGGTCTGAGATAGGATTGTACTCCACACCTTTAGTTTTCTTTTGAGTGAATTGAAGTAAATAACCATCAGATTTACTGTATTGAACCTGTCCCCATGTAAGTGAAGTGATGTCACTCCACCGTAAGCCGGTTAATGCAGAGAAAAGTGCTAAGCGTTTCAATACAGGGGGATCACACTCAGATTTAGCTAGGAGGTTCAGTTCTTCAAGTGTCAGATATTCACGGTGAGTTTCACCAGCTTTGATTGCTCGTACACCTTTTAGGGGGTTCTCCTGGATTAATTTTTCATTAAATGCCTGGTTTATAGCTGCACGGAATTTATTGAAGTAGGAGTGCGCAGCATTTTGAGAAAGCTTCCTCTCTGATTTTGTTTTTTTTATAGGAGTACTTAGTAAGTACTCTCTGAAATCATTACAGAACTTGTCAGTAACATCTTCCATAAGACAACGCCCTTTTGTAAATGCTTTCAGGTAGTTATAAGTACTGAGCCAATTGTCGTAATTCCCCTTCGAGGTTTTTCTGTTTTCGGCCTGGTCCTTGAAATACTTAATGAAATCACTCTTGCTCTTTGTTTTATCAAAGAAGCCGTAATTCCCGGCTTGTATCTCTAATTGTCTCTTGGCTTTTACATTCTCTCCAATGATTTTGGTCTCTTTATTGTGTTCGCGTTCGTTCTCTCCTTTTGGTTTTTCATAAATAAATAGATTCAGAAATTCACGCCTGGTAGGCTTGCCAGTTTCAGGATGGACAATAGGAGGGTAGAAGTCCAGGTAGAGGCTTTTACGCCCTTTCGATATCTTCTTTTCTCTGAGAAATACTTTCATTTCAGTAGCTGGTTTATCGTGGCTCTGCTTAAAATTACTCGCCTTCCAATTCTACTAGCTGCGACTTTTCTCCTTTGCAGCTGCCGGTAAAGTGTCATCCGACTAACCCCCAGTAGGGTGCAAGTTTCATCTATGCTTAGAAACTCTTTCGCGTTCAATTCTATAATTGGTTGCTGCACCTTTTCCCTGGTTTCCTGATCACTTAATGAGACCTTCAGTTGTTTAGTTCTAAGCTTATGTGCTTTTGAGCTACACTTATGCGAGCAAAATTTTGTGACAGTGGTTTTAGCCTCAAACAGGCTTCCGCAATGTTCGCAAATTCGATGTACCCTGATATTACTACTCATTGTAACTGGTTGTATCTTGACGTATCCCTATGTATCAGGATGTATCATAATTTCGCTATACGATCAAAAAAGTTATTCCTTTTTGTACCTCATTACTATAAGGTACGGTAAAGGTACGAAAAGGTACAAAAAATCAATGAAATTCGATAAGTATTGATAAATGGGGGAGTACAATTTATCGCTTAAATTGGCCTGAATTAGCTGTTTGGTATGTTTTGGTTATTGATTCTTAGTTGTAATCACTTCCCGATACAAAACTTACTGAAAATATTATCCAGCAAATCTTCCGTGGTAATAGTACCGGTAATTTCCCCCAAATAATGTAGTGCTTGGCGGATGTCCATGGCCAAAAAATCACCCGTTATTCCGGTATTCAATCCATCCAAAACACGTTGCAGGGATGTATGGGTTTGAACCAGGTTTTGAAAATGGCGAAGGTTAGTGACCATCACATCGCCCGGCATAACATCCTGAATATGAAAAACACTGAGTATTTTTTCTTTAAGCGTGTTAATGTTGATTTTCCGGGCAGCAGATATAAGCACGACATCATTCGCTTCCAATGCGCGTAGAAGTTTTTGGTCTGCTTTGTCAATCTTATTTCCAACTTTAATATAGGGGATGCCCAGAAGTTTTAATTCTTCCTCTTCTCTTTTTACTTCATCAAGGGTTGTATTGGCTAAATCAAACAAGTAGATAATCAGCGAAGCTTTTTTCATGCGCTCGCGGGTTCGTTCAACTCCAATGGCCTCAATCACATCCTCAGTTTCGCGTAAGCCGGCCGTATCAATAAACCTGAAATTAATTCCGCCTAAAACAATTTCATCCTCAATGGCATCGCGGGTGGTGCCGGCTATCTCAGAAACAATGGCACGTTCTTCATTTAATAGAATATTGAGCAATGTTGACTTCCCCGCATTGGGCTTGCCCGCGATAACAGTAGGTACTCCGTTTTTAATCACGTTGCCCGCATCAAAAGAATCGATTAGTGTTTGCAGATACTGCTGAATGCGGAGAATCAGATTTCGAAGATCATCCCGTTTGGCAAACTCTACATCCTCTTCTCCAAAATCGAGTTCGAGTTCAATGAGGGAAGCAAAGTGTATTAATTCTTCGCGCAGATGATTGATTTCTTTAGAGAACCCTCCGCGCATCTGATTGAGTGCTGCCTGCCGCGCATTGTCAGTTTCGGAGTTTATAAGATCGGCAACCGCTTCAGCCTGGGCAAGATCAAAACGACCATTTAAAAATGCACGTTTCGTGAACTCACCTGGCTCTGCGAGCCGCGCCCCCCGTTTTAGCAATACTTTAATAATTTCTTTCACGATCACCGGTGAACCGTGACAGGAAATTTCAACAGAGTTTTGTTTCGTGAATGAATTGGGCTCCTTAAAAATCGTTACGAGTACTTCGTCAATATTTTTATCCTGATCGCGTATGGTGCCCAGGTGCACGGTATGCGATGGTTGAAGGGTTAAATCTTTGCCGTGAAATACCTGCTGAACCATAGCAATAGCATCATCACCCGATAGACGGATAACTGCGATGGCTGAAATGCCTTGTGCTGTGGCCAGAGCAACAATGGTATCGTGATTTGTCACGGTTGATTATTTTGAGGGGTGCAAGTTAACCGAAGATCGATAACGAATTTTGTCATCTGCTGAATTTTAATGGGCAACTGTCTTAATCTTTTTAAAGAAAAGACCATGTGTAGGCGAAAGTGCCATAGCGAGGGCAAAGAGTACTCCACTTACTGAGGCGATAGCCCCTGCAATGGATCCGTCTAACCATACGGCCAGGTAATAGCCACCCATGGATGACAGTGCACCAAACAGACAAGCCAGTGTCAGCATCATTTTAAAGTTGTCGGTTATCAGGTAGGCTGTGGCAGCCGGTGCGATGAGCAAGGCAACAACCAATATAGCGCCAACTGATTCAAAGGAGGCAACGGTAGTCATGGACACTGCCCCCATTATGGCGTAATGCCAAAGTGTGGTAGAGATTCCTATAGCACTGGCGAACGCGGGATCAAATGTTGTGAGGAATAGTTTTCTGTAAGCTAGAAATATAAACAGAAGATTCACGATCAGGATAATGCCGGAAACATAGAGCGCCTTAGGGCCCATGTTTATTCCGCCTTGTGTAATGATGACATCCAACGGCACGTATGCAATTTCACCATAGAGCACGCAATCCTGGTCGAGGTCAACTTTACCGGCAAACAAAGAAATCAGCACAACACCTATCGCAAACAGCCAGGTAAAGGTTACACCGATGGAGGCATCGGTTTGGAGTCGTGCTTTTTTGTGAAAGAACTCAATCAGGAAGGTAGTGAACATGCCGATGATTCCTGCTCCCAATAACATCGTGAATGAATCACGCGACCCGGAAATCAGAAAAGCAATAACAATTCCAGGCAAAACAGCATGCGATATAGCATCACCCACCATGGCCATTTTTCTCAATATCAGGAAACAGCCCAGCAGGGCACAGCTTGCAGAGACGAGGGAGGCGGTTAGTATGATGGATAAATCGTTACTCATGAATTTTTTAATTGTAAAGTTTTTAAGCCTATTAGCTGCAAGCTTTTAGCTACAAGCTGCAGTCTTGCTGCAACTTTTAGCTCAACGCTTTTAGCTCGCGACTCGGAGCTTTTAAGAAATGACTCATGCATTACCATAGGGTATCTCAGATTTATGCGGATCCACTTTCGGGTAACCTAATTGCTGTTCCAGGCGCTCTTCCAGCTCAGGTGTTAATAAGTGTTCAATAGTCTCAGCGTCTTCATGCACGTGATCTGGCGCAATGTGCATGTAGGTAGTCAGGTACAACTCCCACAACCGGTGAATTTTAACTACGCGCTGAGCGCGATTTTTTCCTTCTTCTGTTAACGCCCAAAGATTTCGGGTGCGATCAATATATCCCTGTCGCGAAAGACGTTTCAGGATGCTGATGAGTGCTGGTTTATCGTAGAATCTTCTGCGAATAATTTCATCTGGTAATCGTGGAATAAAGAAGTTTCGGTTTTCTTCGCCTAGCTGGTAAAGGATTTTCAAGACGTTCTCATTATTGATCATTTTTCGGATGCTGGCTTGCCGTATAAAACGACTTATTACCCCGCGGTTTGGTGCAAAGAAAAATGAGATGAAAGCAATAGTGGAAATTACAATCACAATCCATGGGCCCGTGGGCATGGAAGGAGCCGTGTACGATATAAATGCACCACTTAATCCGCTGAATGCACCAAACATACTGGCGAGTAAAAACATCACAGAAATTTTATCCGTCCAGAAGCGTGCAGCAGCAGCCGGAGTAATAAGAATTGCCGCCATTAACACTACCCCAACGGCTTGTATACCAATAACTACAGCTAAAACAATGAGCGAGGTAAGCACAAGCTCAATTCCTTTTACGGGCAGGCCAATTGACCGGGCATAGTCTTTATCGAATGCCAACAACGAAAACTCTTTGAATAGAGCAAACACAATAACTAAAAGTATTACAGCAACAATACTGAAGGTTATCAGGTCACTCCCCACCAACGATGCTGCTTTACCAAACAGAAAATGATCAAGACCGGATTGTGCGGCATTACCACTTTTTTGGATTACCGTCAGCATTAAAATCCCAATTCCAAAAAATACCGATAATATTAATCCGATGGCCGTATCTTCCTTAATCCGTGTTTTTGTGGTAATAAACTCTACCAATACAAGTGAAATCCATCCGGTAACAAAGGCACCTACAATAAGCGCCACAGGATTTTTGGTTCCAGCCATGATAAAACCCAGGCATATACCGGGTAATACTGCATGGGCTATAGCATCGCCAACCAATGACTTTTTGTTCAGAAATGTAAACGCACCAACAATGGCCGAACTGGCGGTTAACAACACTGAGCCAAACGCCACGTAGCGTATGTTCGGATCACTGAACGATAAAAATTCCAGCAACGCGTTCATGGTTGAATAATATTCTCTTCCCGGCTTGGGTAATTTTCTCTACGCATTAAATCGGCAACGTCAGTGAGTAAAGTAAGTTTGCCACCATACGTTGTTTCAAGATTTTTTGATGTAAACGTGGTAGCGGTTGGTCCGGATGCCACCAAGCGCGTATTGAGCATAATCACCCAATCAAAGTACTGACTTACTGATTGTAAATCGTGATGCACCACGATTACAGTTTTATTTTGGGCGGTCATGTTACGCAACAGGGTAACGATAGCTTTTTCTGTCGCAGCATCAACACCGGCAAAGGGTTCATCCATAAAATACATATCTGCCTGTTGGGCAAGGGCACGTGCCAGGAAGGTCCGCTGTTGCTGACCTCCGGAAAGCTGTGAAATCTGGCGGTTGATAAACCCTTCCATGCCAACTTTTTTGATGCATTCCATGGCCACATCACGGTCGGCTTTTCGTGGTCGTTTAAACAAACCAAGTTTTGAATACCTGCCCATCAGCACTACATCCAATACAGAGGCAGGAAAATCCCAGTCGACTGACTCGCGCTGGGGTACATAACTGATACGATCGCGAATATCATCTAAAGGCTGATTAAATAATTTTACATATCCGCTGCTGAGCGGCAGAATCCCCATCATGGCCTTAATCAAGGTCGACTTTCCAGCACCATTGGGTCCGATAATGCCCACGAGTTTCCCTTCCGGAATCATCAAATCGATATTCCACAGCACAGGCTTGCGATCGAAGGCAACGGTTAGATCATGTATTTCAAGGGCGGGTGTCATTTCGTTGTTGGTTGTTAGTTATTCGTTGGAGGCTCTTTAAATCATTGGATTAGTGAAGAGCCTCTTTAATAGTTTTTACATTAGCGTGCACCATTCCAATATAAGTGCCTTCGGGGGTTCCTTCTTCGCCCATCGCATCGGAATACAAACTTCCGCCAATGCGGACATTCCATTTTTTGTTTCGGCATCCTTCCAATACGGCATTGATGGATCGTTCAGAAACGGAAGTCTCCACAAAAATGGCTTTGATCTTTCGCTGAATGATGAAGTCAACGAGGTCGGTAACATCGCGCAAGCCAAATTCAGAAACGGTTGAAATACCTTGCAACCCTCTCACTTCAATACCATAGGCATCGCCAAAATAACCGAACGCATCATGGGCTGTAATCAACACGCGCTGTTCTTCCGGTAGGGTCAGAATGTTTTTCTGAACGGCTGCATGCAGTGAATCTAACCGGGTTAGATAAACAGCCGAACTGGAATCATAATATGGTCTGTCAGGTGCATCAAACTCAACCAAAAATGTATGGATAGCCTTTACAGCTTCTTTCCACAAGCTTACATCAAACCAGATGTGCGGATCGGTTATACCTTCAAAGCCTTCAACTTCGCGCAGGCGGCCAGGGGGAATTGTTGATGCAATGGCAACAACCGGTTTGGTGCGGCCAAGTTTTTCCAACACTTCACCCATTTTACCTTCCAGGTGTAAGCCATTGTAAAAAATAATATCAGCCTCTGTGAGTTTCTTTAAATCGCCTTGTGTGGCTTTATACAAGTGTGGATCAACACCGGGTCCCATTAGTGCTGTTACTTCAGCCTTATCACCGGCAATATTCAGTACCGCATCTCGTATCATGCCGGTAGTGGTAACAATTTTTAGTTTTTGTTGTGCTTCATTTTTTTCTTTGGAACTGCATCCTGAAAGAAGGAGAATAAAAACAAGAGCACTATAAATCAGTCGCATATTATTCAGTTACTAAAATGTTTTCACTTGCCTCTTTTGATATATAGACTTTCTTTTTAGCATCAATCTGAATTTCTAGCGAGCCATCAAAATCCATTTTATCAATCACCTGCAACGTGGCACCAATGTACACGCCTATTTTACTCAGGTAATCCAA
Source organism: Flammeovirgaceae bacterium UBA2366 (assembly GCA_002344065.1). Taxonomy (GTDB): domain Bacteria; phylum Bacteroidota; class Bacteroidia; order Cytophagales; family Cyclobacteriaceae; genus UBA2336. The sequence continues at coordinate 102,455 of DDTK01000012.1, read as the reverse complement.
AAAGGCAGGGGAACTGTTTTTCACCGCTCGCGCTACAACTTTTTTTCCGATGGCTTCGGCCAGAGGAATTTGCCGGGCAACCTTAAACTTTCCGTTTTTGTCCGGAATCGGATGACCGTGCGGATCGGCAGAAGGAAAGCCAAGAAACTCATCAAGCTTTTCGATCAGTAAGGGAGATTGTATGTGCTCAAGTTGTTCTGCTACTTCGTGTACTTCGCCCCAGTTAAAGCCGAGCTTCTCCACCAGGAAGGTTTCCCATAACCTGTGCTTGCGGATAATGTTCAAGGCCTCAGTTTTACCTTGCCGGGTGATCTTTACGCCATAGTATTTTTCATATGAGATGAGATTTTTGATGGCCAGCTTTTTAACCATATCGGTTACGGAAGCGGGCTTGGTCTGTATGGCTTCGGCTATCTCATTTGTTAATACGGATTTCAGTCCGCTATCCGACAGGTGGTAAATTGTTTTGAGGTAGTTCTCTTCTGTAAAACTTAGCATACCGTTTATTTAACGCCAGGCAAAGTTAAAAAGTTTAGATTACTCTAAAAAAATAATTTAGCGACTTTAATTTATTTCAGGTGATCTATAAGCCTGGTGAAGTCATTCTCCCAATAGTCGCTTAAAGGAGTGGTCATGAGTTTAAATTCCTTCAATTGATCAGCTATATGCTGATAATCAATGGGTTGAGTAAGAACAATCCCGGCCTGTTGGGTGGTGACCAGGTTATGTGATTCTTCGTTGTGTGTGATTAGTATGGGCAGGTATAATCCCATGTATTCGAAGAGTTTGGTAGGTATGGAGCATTCTGTGGCTGGATTCCGGGGATACCAGATGATACCGAAATCCGCCTTACGGACTTCATCTAAAATTTCATGATGCGGAAGGGGGTAGGGCTGCCCATTGAAAATGATAAATGGATTTTCTGCGGCTTCCTGATTCAGTCTATTCCAATCAAGCATTGACGGACAACTGCCAATGATGGTAAGTGAAAAGGAAGAATCGTATCGATGGAGATTTTTAACCAGCTCAACAGCGCGGTACACACCTGTAGTTTCTGCCAATGTACCACTAAATAGAAGTTTCGAATAACCAGTTTGCTGTGTCTTTTTATAGTGTTCGGCAATTTTGCGTGTTATTTTGTTTTGCAGAATAATGTGGGGTGATGCAAATGACAATTCATGTACATAACCTTTTTCTGCCAGTATATACAGGTTAATGAATGGTGATGTCAGAAATTCTTTAAGCCGAACCCAACACGCTACAAATGGTCTGATGATTATCGGAAAGGCTGGAGTGTACAAGATATTTCGAAAGTAGTTTTCCTGAACATCATACAAAATTCTACACCCTGTAAACAGTCTGCACAGAATGGCAACAATAAGCAACTCATGCGTGGTGATAATCAGATAGGTCGGCTTCAGGTTTACAACTTTGCGAAACACTTTCCACGGAGCAGCTAATCGATTCAGACTAAGTCGGGTAAATGGTTTTTTTGAAAACGGATGAAGTTGAATTGAATTCTCCTGCAGGGGTTGTGTTACGCCTGATGGAAATCCAACTACATGAATTTCATAGTTACTTTTTTCTGATAAAGAAGTTCCCAGTTTTTCGAACATCCGGGTTTCATCCACCGGTTTTAGCACCGAGGCAATAACAATTCTTGATATTTTGCTTACTTGCGACAAATCTACTGGAACAAATTTTACGCTAAAGATGGAATTAAATCAGATTATTGAAAAGATATGGGACGACAGAAGCCTTTTGCAAAACCCCGATCATCAGGCCGCCATACGAAGTGTTGTTGAAAAACTTGACAAAGGTGAGTTGCGGGTAGCGGAACCGAAGGGTGATAACTGGCAGGTTAACGAATGGATAAAAAAAGCCGTGATACTATATTTTCCCATTCAGCAAATGGAAACAATAGAAGTTGGCCCGTTTGAATTTCATGATAAAATAGCCCTGAAAAGAAATTATAAGGAATTAGGCGTTCGGGTGGTACCCCATGCGATTGCGCGTTATGGGTCATATATCTCCAAAGGTGTAATTATGATGCCATCGTATGTCAATATAGGTGCCTATGTAGAAGAAGGTACTATGGTAGACACGTGGGCTACGGTGGGCAGTTGTGCGCAGATTGGGAAGAATGTTCACTTAAGCGGTGGTGTAGGTATTGGTGGAGTGCTTGAACCGGTTCAGGCTGCACCTGTAATTATTGAAGACAATGCCTTCATCGGTTCGCGGTGTATTGTAGTGGAAGGCGTGCGCGTAGGAAGGGAAGCTGTTTTGGGTGCCAATGTGGTGTTAACGGCCAGTTCTAAAATTATTGATGTAACCGGAAATTCACCTGTAGAGTATAAGGGTTATGTGCCTGAACGTTCTGTGGTTATCCCGGGATCGTATAACAAGAAGTTTCCAGCAGGGGAGTTTTCTGTTGGTTGCGCCCTGATCATCGGGAAACGAAAAGAAAGTACTGATAAAAAGACCTCACTAAATGACGCTTTGCGCGAAAACAGCGTTTCAGTTTAGGTCTTGATATAAAAAACAGTCTTTTGGCATTGGGTTTGACAGGTAATGTTCAGGAAACAACAGTTTAATAACTTTGTGTAATTTTTGCAGTATGCGTACCCTGATCACAAGCCTTTTGTTGGTTATTATCCTCTCGGCTTTCACCTCCGGGCAGAATGAGATCTATCCTCCGGTACGCAACAATAGCTTTACCAAAGGTGAAGTACTGGAATATAAAATGAGCTACGGCATTTTCAACATTGGCAAAGGCTCCACCGTTATTCATCAGAACTATCATAAAATGAATAATCGTGATTGTTTTAAGGTAGATGTTTATGGTCGTACAACCGGCATGGTTGATTGGGTAGCCGATGTTAACGACCAATGGGGTGCCTATATTGACACCGTTGCCCTGGTACCACACTTGTCGTATAGAAAAATTCGGGAAGGGAAGTACAAAAAGGATGAAGTTGTAAGCTACGACCATGTTAACGGTAAAATCGAAGCAAAAGTGCTTAACCAAAAGACCGGGCAATACAAAGAACCTCATCATTATGATGCTCCCCCCCTGGTACGCGATCTAATAGCCGGGTTCATGTATATGCGAACGCAAGACTTCAGTAAGATAAAAGTGAGCGATACTATTGTGGTGAAAGGATTCTTTGAGGATACACTATATGAGCTAAAAATCCTCTACTTAGGAAAGGAAACAGTGCGGACAAAGGCCGGCAAGTTCAATGCGATAGTGCTGAAGCCCATTATGCCCGACAACAAACTTTTCAGTGGTGAAAATTCGATTACGGCCTGGTTTTCGGATGACAAAAATAAAATTCCGATAAAGATAAGTGCCAATATGTTTATCGGCAGCGCTGGTGTAGAACTCACTTCTTATTCAGGGGTTCGTAATCCACTTAACAGGATCAAATAACTTTTAAGGATTGAGTTTGTTTTGCCTTCATGGCAAAACTCTGTTTACTTCCTATACTATTATTTTCAGTTGTTAACCTATCTGCGCAAACCATCCAGGATAACAAGCGACTGTTGTATCTTTTTGGTTCACAGCAGCAAGCAATTAACCAACAGCTCCATTTTCTTAGTCTTGACGGGGACGGATGTGAAGAGCGTGATATAAAAATCATTATAGCGGATACGGTAAAAACCCCGGATACTCTTTACAAAAGATACCAGGCAAAAACAGATCAGTTTATGGTGGTTTTGGTCGGTAAGGATGGCGGGGAGAAATTCAGAAGCAGAGAGCCGGTGAAGTCGGCCCAGCTTTTTGCAGTCATTGATCAAATGCCCATGCGCAAACAGGAAATCAAATTAAAGCCAAATCAGTAATATTTTTCCGCTTTACTGACTATGTTTGGACAATTAACCTTCTAAATCTATGTTACAGGAATTCAAAAAATTTGCCATGCGTGGCAACGTTATCGACTTGGCCATTGGTGTAATTATCGGTGGCGCTTTTGGTAAAATCGTCAGCTCTTTGATTGACGATGTAATAACACCTTTACTGCTTAAGCCTGCCCTTGAAGCTGCGCAGCTTACCGAACTAAGTGAACTAACTTTGTGGGGAACCGTGAAGTATGGTAATTTTCTGGCAGGCGTTTTAAATTTTGTCATTATTGCCTTCGTTTTATTCCTGATCGTTAAAGGAATCAATGCCGCCAAGAAAAAAGAAGAAGCTGCCCCTGCCGCTCCGGCACCTCCACCCGCGGATGTGCAATTGTTGACCGAGATCAGGGATTTGCTGAAAAAATAGTTAATGGTTGGTAGTTAACGGTTGTTGGTTGAAAGCTTTGGTAGTTTGATTTTAGTTTAAGCGAACAACTACCAACTCACAACTACTTAAACTGATCAGCTACAACAAGATCTTTACTCCCGGGAGTGTATTTATAAAATCCACTTCCGGATTTCACGCCTTTGTGACCGGCCTGTACCATGTTTACCAATAGCGGGCATGGTGCGTATTTAGGATTACCGAATCCATCGTGCAGTACTTTAAGGATAGCGAGGCAAACATCCAGCCCGATAAAATCTGCTAACTGTAATGGTCCCATAGGGTGGGCCATACCTAATTTCATAACGGTATCAATTTCACTTACTCCGGCCACCCCTTCGTAAAGTGAATAGATAGCTTCATTGATCATAGGCATTAAGATGCGATTGGCTATAAAGCCCGGATAGTCGTTCACCTCCACCGGAACTTTCTCCAGCATTTTGGATAGACTCATAATAGTGCTCGTCACCTCATCGCTGGTGTTGTAACCTCTTATAACCTCAACCAATTTCATTACCGGCACGGGGTTCATAAAGTGCATACCGATTACCTTGTCGGGCCGGTTGGTAACGGAAGCTATTTTGGTAATGGAAATGGATGAGGTATTGGAAGCCAAAATAGCTTCTGGTTTTGTGAAAGCATCCAGGTCTTTAAAGATTTTAAGTTTCAGATCAACATTTTCAGTCGCAGCTTCTACCAATAAATCGGCTTGGGATACGCCAGTTTTTAAGTCGGTGTGGGTGCTGATGTTTGCCAGCGCCTGCTTGCGCGTGTCCTCAGTAATGGCTTGTTTGCTTACCTGACGCTCAAGGTTTTTTTCAATGGTGCTCAATGCCTTTTTCAATGCATCTGCTGAGATGTCAACCAGGTTAACCGAATAACCGTATTGCGCGAAGACATGCGCTATACCGTTGCCCATAGTACCGGAACCAATTACTGCTATCTGTTTCATATCAATTCGTAATTTGTGGCGCAAAGATATACTTTACACCATGGCTGAAAAACAAAAAACCGTTCGTTTATCCTCACGTTTTTTGGGGCCATACCGATGGTATTTATACATCCTTTACATTGTTGCCTTTAGCTGCATTGCTATTTTATCGATCAGAGTGGGATGGGGATTCGCTGTTATTCAGACTACTGTTTATGGATGGATGTTTTATAGAGGTGTTCAGATTATTGAAAAGTTTCAGCAGGTTTCTTTCGATCCGGAATTCCTGTATGTGTATCAAAAGCAACAGGATTATATTATCCCGTTAGAAAATATTGAATCCGTAGAAATTGAATCGCTTGGTGGTGTGTATAAAGTAAACTTGTATCACCCTGAGCAACTCGGTAAGGAGCTTTATTTCAAGACTTCACTAATCTATCCATTGAATTATAAATCAAAAGATGAATTGGTGAATGTGCTTCGAAGAAACATCGACAAAGCAAAAGCCCGGAGACAGAGCCTTCCGCATAATGCTTTAATGAGTTGATTATTACTCTTCCCGTTTGAGATGAGGAAGTACCTTGCTGGCACTTTTAGGAGTTCCGAGTTTCAAAATATCCGCGGGTTGGTGACAAATGATGGCTTTACCATTAAAGATGGCAATCGGATTTTTAATGAGTTGCGGGTTGTGCATGATAACATCCAGCCAGCCCGTCATCGTATAGGTTTGATTACCAACTTTTGATTTGAAGTCAGGATGTGATTGATCAAGTAATGCCATAGGCTCCACACCGAGCATGGTAATGACTTCTTTCCAGTACGTTGGCCCAAATTTTTCATTCAGTGAGTCAACTTCATTAATGTTACTGCATATATCCAGGGCCATAGCTTTTGTTTTCTTGCCATCGCTCGACTGTGGATTGTAAAGCAGAAACATTTCATTCGGGTGAAACTGCATGGTTTTTCTGTTTGATGGGAATGAAGTTACAAAATTTCAGGTCAATCTGAAAGCCTAAATCAGTTAACGGTCACCTCATTAGCTAATCCCATCGCGTTAAAGCGCACAATAAGCTTAATCGACCCCGATGATGACGAATTACACGATGGTGCCGGGGAGAGAAAATAAGTATAGAATTTCTGATTGCGTTTGTACAATTCGTTCTGATCGGGCCGGCCTAGTAATTTAATCAGTTGTTTTTCATCCAAGGCAAGTAGTTTATCTTTTTGCTCGGCTACAGATTGCTGCATCTCCAGTCGCTTGCCTTTGCAGCCATTCAAATCTTCCTTCCAGGTCTGCAGATTAACATTTTCCAGTGTGGGTAGTGGCTTTCCACAGGAACCCATGAGCAACAGAATAAGAATGAGATTAAGCCAGTTGTACCGTTGCATGCCTTTTGGTTAGCGTGTAAAACCACACGAATGAAATTAAAAAATAAATACCGGCAAGGGGGTAACACCAAGTGGGTAAACTTAGGTAATAGGTTAATGCTACCAGCACTGCAGGATAGGTAACAATTCTAATCCACTCTGACCACACCACCCATCGTTTGTTTTCAAACAGCACACCACAATTCACCACCACCAGCGAAATCAAAACAGTAATGCCAGCTTTTTCAAGTAACGTAAATTTTGAAGCATTGAATAAAAACAACGCGGTACCCAGTAAACATAAGGTATATTGAAAAAGCACATAATAATTCATGGCCATAGGAGCAGGGGTATCATACTTATGGTAGGTTGCCTTGTCCACTTCAGGTACTGTGCGATAACCACCGAGGTAATCAGGAAGCCAGCCGGGCTTCATGAAAAGAAACTTAATCCTGTCACTCCATTTTGGTATGCGTTTCAGGTCATTTGCCATATCGGCATAATGACTAACATTTGCCCATACCGGGTTCCAGCTGTTAATAGGCTTGGTAATACCATAGGTGGGTCGTTCCTCTTCCTCCTGGAACGTACCGAACATCTTATCCCAGATAATTAACGTGCCTGCATGGTTCTTATCGATATACTTCGGATTACGTCCGTGGTGCACCCGGTGATGGGAGGGCGTGTTGAAAATGTACTCAAACCACCCCATTTTATTGATGGCTTCTGTATGAATCCAGAATTGATAGAGCGTTATAAAAGCAGACATCAAAGCAAAGTCGAGGGTTCTGAAGCCTATAAAAGCCAGGGGCAAGCTAAAAGCAAACGTCCATACTACTTGCAACGAACTCTGGCGCAGGGCAACTGAAAGATTGTACTCTTCACTTTGATGATGCACCACATGTCCGCCCCAAAACAGGTTAATCTCATGGCTCATCCTGTGTGCCCAGTAGTAAGCCAGGTCGGCAAGCAGAAAAAGCATCAGCCAATAAAACCACGTACGGTCGAGTGTGAAGAATGCGAAGTGCTCGAATAAAAACTGGTAAATACCAATGGCAAAAATTCGGAGGAACAATCCTGAAAGCTGACTGGTTATACCGCAACTAAGGTTAGCGATGGCATCAGGCAAACGGTATAGTTTCTGGTGGGTAAAGCGTTCCACCAGTAACTCTACACCAATCAAGATAAAAAAGATCGGAATGGAAAGTACAATCGGGTTTACGTTCAAGGTGTTTTGTTGTTTATTTGCGGGGCTAATTTACAAACATGATTTTAAAAGTTTTCAGAGGGGTTTGGTTCATATCGTTTTTGGCGGTGGTTGCCAATTTAATGTGGATATATGCGGGTTTGCCGGAGCAGGTGGTAATTCGGGAACTGGAAGTTTCTTCCTATGCTATCGACCGGGATGTGTTGTTTTACGCCTGGCTGGCAATTGTTGGTATCGTGAATACCATGGCGTTTGTTTTCGGAAAATCTTCCCTTTCAGATGAGGCCTTTCGAACCTGGTTTACCGGGCTGATCATAACCATTAACATATTTTTGATTATTGGTTTTAGCTTCATCGGGCTTTACAACAGCACCGAGAAATTTGATTTCGGCAGGGTAGGGGTTGTGCTTTATTTTGGCTTAGGCCTTATCGGGGTATGGATAACCAGTTGGCCGCTAATTGTGCTGTACAGAAAATTCTCATCCTGATATTTAAGTTTCAGACTCAATTCTCTATGACTTGTTTATCAGCGATTTATATCCTTTCAGTTTATAAATTTTTGTAGTTCAACAATTTTACAAATCACTTGTAGTGATGTTAAAATTCACTTTATTGGCAGATAACCTCATTTTTTAAACTGGTTGTTTTAAAATTTTTATGGCTAAAGCTTCAAAACCTGAAAAAGCATCTTCCATTTTTGATTACACCGAAGACAGTATAAAGTCGCTTGACTGGCGGGAACACATCCGGCTTCGTCCGGGTATGTACATTGGTAAACTGGGGGATGGTTCTTCCAAAGACGATGGCATTTATGTGCTGGTAAAAGAGGTGATGGATAACTCCATCGATGAGCACATGATGGGGCATGGAAAGACCATCGACATCAAAATCACTGATAAAGGTGTAACCGTACGTGATTATGGACGGGGAATACCCCTAGGTAAGGTGGTGGATGTGGTTTCCAAGATCAACACCGGTGCAAAATACGATTCGGGTGCCTTCCAGAAATCGGTAGGATTGAATGGTGTTGGTACAAAGGCGGTCAACGCTTTGTCCAGCTACTTTAAAGTTCAGGCCTTTCGCGATGGCCAAAGTAAACTGGCTGAATTCAAGAAGGGTGTACTGACCAACGACCCGCGGGCCAGCAAAACCAGTGAACGTAATGGTACGCTGGTTGAATTTGAGCCTGATAATACCATGTTCAAGAACTACCACTTCATTCCCGAGTACCTTGAGGATCTGATGTGGAACTATGCTTTCCTGAATGCGGGCCTTACCATTAACTATAACGGCAAAAAGTTTTATTCCAAAGATGGTTTGCTTGATCTGCTGAGGCAGAAAACCGAGCCGGAGGAATTACGCTATCCTATCGTACACATTACCGGTAACGATATTGAGTTTGCCTTCTCACATGGTAATCAATACGGAGAAGAGTATTATTCTTTTGTAAATGGTCAGAATACAACACAGGGAGGTACCCATTTGGCCGCGTTTCGCGAAGGTCTGATCAAAGGCGTGCGTGAATTTTATAAAAAGGATTTTGATGCTTCCGATATCCGCTCCAGTATCATTGCGGCTATTGCCGTACGGGTGCAGGAACCTGTTTTTGAATCGCAGACAAAAACAAAGCTTGGATCGCTTAACATGGCCCCCGATGGGCAAACCGTGCGATCGTATGTGGGCGACTTTGTAGCCAAGGAGATTGAAATTTACCTGCATAAAAACCCATCAGTAGCCGATGCTATGCTCAAGCGCATTATGCAATCGGAACGTGAGCGTAAGGAGATTGCTGGTATAAAGAAACTGGCGAATGAACGAGCCAAAAAGGCCAACCTTCACAATAAAAAGCTTCGCGATTGCCGTTTTCATTTTGATGAAAAAGATGAACGCGGGTTCGGGTCGATGGTATTCATCACAGAAGGAGATTCAGCCAGCGGATCCATAACCAAGTCAAGAAATGTAGAGACACAAGCTGTTTTCTCACTGAGAGGCAAGCCGTTAAACTGCTTTGGCTTAACCAAAAAAGTGGTTTACGAAAACGAAGAATTTAACCTGTTGCAACATGCGCTTAATATTGAAGATGGGCTGGATACACTTCGTTATAATAAGGTGATTATTGCTACTGATGCCGATGTTGACGGTATGCACATTCGCTTGTTGCTGATGACCTTCTTCCTGCAGTTCTTCCCTGATCTGGTGAAGGCCGGACATGTGTTCATCCTTGAAACTCCACTTTTCCGGGTACGGAATAAGAAGGAAACCATTTATTGCTACAGCGAAGAAGAAAAACAAAATGCCGTAAGCAAACTGGGCAGTAAGCCGGAGATCACCCGCTTTAAGGGGTTGGGTGAAATTTCACCCGAGGAATTCGGGAAGTTTATTGGCGATAACATCAGGCTGCAGCCGGTATTGCTGCATAAAGACAGTCATTTGAAGGATATTCTGGAATTCTATATGGGTAAGAATACCCCCGATCGCCAGGAGTTTATTATTGATAACCTTCGGATTGAATTGGATAAGGTTGAAGCAAGTATTGAAGAAAAAGAAGTTGTTGAAGCTGAGTAGCGAATTTTTTAATCTATGAGTAAGAAAAAGTCAGCACCTGTTAGACCAAAAAAGTCAAAAGCTGAAAATAAAGGGGACGATGGCGCACACTCTGTTGTAGGTGTAGACGGCCTGTACGAGAATTGGTTTCTCGATTATGCTTCCTATGTAATCCTGGAACGTGCCGTGCCACGCATCGAAGATGGCCTCAAGCCGGTACAACGCAGGATTATGCACTCTCTTAAGGAGATGGATGACGGCCGCTTTAATAAGGTGGCTAATGTGATCGGTAATACCATGCAATACCATCCGCATGGTGATGCAGCAATAGGAGAGGCTATAGTAAACATCGGTCAGAAAGACATTCTAATCGAAACCCAGGGTAACTGGGGCGATGTGCGAACGGGCGATAGTGCCGCTGCTCCCCGATACATAGAAGCCCGCCTTTCCAAATTCGCGTTGGATGTCGTGTACAACGCCCAGACAACCGAATGGCAGCTTTCGTATGATGGCCGTAAAAAGGAGCCGGTAACGCTTCCAGTCAAATTTCCACTGCTGCTGGCCAATGGTGTTGAAGGTATTGCTGTGGGGCTTTCTACAAAGATCTTACCCCATAACTTCTGTGAACTGATTAAGGCCTCTATCGATGTGCTAAAGGGCAAGAACCCAAAGGTCTATCCCGATTTTCCTACCGGGGGTATTGCTGATTTTTCTGAGTACAACCAAGGGTTAAGGGGAGGCAAAATCAAGGTCAGAGCAAAAATTGATATAGTTGATAAAAAGACGCTAACTATCAGGGAGATACCCTTCTCTACCACTACTACTTCTTTGATGGAATCCATTGTGAAAGCCAGTGAAAAGGGACAGATTAAAGTAAAACAGGTGGTGGATAATACTGCCAAGGAAGTTGAGATACAGATCCACCTGCAGCCTGGTCAATCTCCGGAAGTGGCCATGGATGCCCTTTATGCCTTTACAGATTGCGAAATCAGCATTTCACCCAATGCCTGTGTGATTGTGGAAGACAAGCCGCAATTCATGACGGTAAATGATATCCTGAAGTATAACACCCAGCAAACGGTTAAGCTGCTTAAGCAGGAACTGGAGATTGAAAAGGCGGAATTAAAGGAGAAAATCCTGTTTTCGTCTTTGGAGAAGATTTTCATTGAAAACCGCATCTACCGCGATATTGAGGAATGCGAAAGCTGGGAAGAAGTCATCAAAACCATCGATAGGGGACTAAAACCTCATAAAAAGAAGTTTTACAGGGAAATTACCACCGATGATATTGTTCGGCTTACGGAAATCAAGATCAAACGCATTTCCAAGTTCGACTCGTTCAAGGCCGATGAACTTCTTAAGGATCTTGAAAAGCAGTTGAAGGAAACAGAGCACCACCTGAAACACCTTACCGACTACGCGATTTCCTACTATCAGAATCTGCTGGATAAATATGGCAAGGGACGTGAGCGCAAAACCGAGATCAAGAGCTTCCAATCTGTTACCGCAACGGAAGTAATAGCCATCAACCAAAAGCTTTATGTAAACCGCACCGATGGTTTTGTTGGGTACGGACTGAAACGTGATGAATACATCTGCGATTGCTCCGAGCTTGATGACATCATCGTTATTCGTAAAGATGGTAAGGCGTTGATCAGTCGTATAGCCGAGCGCGTCTTTATGGGTAAGGATATTCTGTACATAGGCGTTTGGAAAAAGGGTGATGACCGTATGGTGTACAACCTCATCTACTCCGATGGAAAATCCGGTAAAGGTTTTGTGAAACGTTTTACAATGCCCGGTGTCATTCGCGATAAAGAATATGATCTTACACAAGGTCATCCGAACTCACGCATTTACTACGTAAGTGGTAACCCAAATGGTGAAGCCGAAATTGTTGAAGTAAAGTTATCGCAGTCGAGTACAGCACGTAAAAAAGTTTTTGAATTTGATTTTGCTGACCTGGAAGTGAAAGGTCGCGGGGCGCGTGGTAATATATTGACCAAGTACCCGTTAAGGCGGGTTGACTTTCTGCAAGCAGGCACCTCAACCTTAAGCAAATTAAACTTATGGTATGATGCCGATGCCGGTCGTTTGAACAAGGACAGCAGGGGTAAATACCTCGGCAAGTTTGATGGCGATGATCAACTCATCACGTTTATGCGTAACGGTTCGTATCGGATAACTGGTTATGATTTAACCACCCGATTCGATCCCGAAAAGACCCTGGTGGTGGAGAAGTTTAATCCGAAAAAAGTGATCTCTGCGGTGTACGTGGATGGGGAGTCGAAGCAGCACATGGTGAAGCGTTTTAAGGTAGAAACCACCACAGCCGACAAAGAATTCGGGTTTATCTCTGAAGCCATAGGCTCACGCCTAGTATTGGTTACAACAAGCGAAACAACTGAAATTGAACTTGAGTTAATTAAAGGAAAGGGCAAAAGTAAGGTGAGTGAGGTCGTTAACCTGGAGGATGTAGTAGATGTGAAGGGCTGGAAAGCCCTGGGTAACCGACTCAGCCAATACAAGGTTGCGAAGGTGCATTTACCAGACGAGCCGGAAGAGCAATCTCCTGACGAAGCTGACGACATTGAGGCGACCGAAACCGGAAAGGGTGGCGAGTCGCAAAAAAAAAAAGAAGGGGATCCCAACGAGCAAGCCAGCCTCTTCGAAGAGCCCAAAAAGCAAAACAAAGTCGACAGCAACCAAAGCAAAAAAACAAAGCAAAAAGTCGAGCAGGCAAGCCTCTTCGGGGAAAGCCAAAGTCAGCAAGAAGAAAAAGAAGTAGGCAGTAGGCAGTTGGCAGTTGACAAGGGTGATGATCAGGTTAAAAAGTCACGACAAAAGAAAAGCGACAAGCCTGATGATTCACAAGGGGGTCAGGCATTTGGTGTGGGCGAGACGATTGAGTTGGAACTTTGATGTTTTTGGAATTAATATGTTTTTAGGTGTTTAGTAATAGGCAATAGGAAAAAGGGTTGATTAAACTAAAAGACCTCTTGATGTTAGTAGGTCAGGAGAATGGAAATTACTAGTTATAAAATATTTGTAAAAATGTCAAAATAACCGACACACCAATGGCTAACCATGATAAAGTACGAGCAGTCGTTGCCGCTTTTCTTGCCTCTACAATTTCAAGGTAATCAATGTATTGAAAGATTGCTGTTGGTAATATTTTAAATCTATAATCCATGTGATCCTTAATGTTAAGCCGATCAATTTCAGCAAAAATATGATTAGGCAAAACATTCCTGTGATCCGAGCATAGTAAGTATTTTTCAATATAGGCTCTGTCTTCTGTTTCTAATTTGAGGAGTTCAAACATTTCCCTTTTTGTGAAAGAATCCTTTGACAAGGCGAACTTGATTAATCTCAATACTAAGTTTCTATGTTCCATAATCTAATAGATAATTCAACCTCAATAAAAATCCTAAATATATTCGGGCAAAGCGTGCGTAGGTAGAATTTATCCATCTAATTTAGATTGATTAACGTAGCTTTTCAGTACTACCGCTTAAACTTTTCCTTCAGCAACGCCAGTTTTTCTTTGGCCGTCATTGCGAGGAACGCAAACTAAAATGCTGTCAACCATACAAACCATTTTATGTGACGAAGCAATCCCAAACTACATAATTAGGGGCTAAACCTGTAACTAAGGGATTGCTTCACTCCATTGCTCATCCCTTTGCTTCTGTTCGCAATGACGTTGATTTTTATTACCTTTTAACTTCTCTTTTAACAACGCCAGTTTTTTTTACCGTCATTGCGAGGAACGCAAACTAAAATGCTGTCAACCATACAAACCATTTTATGTGACGAAGCAATCCCAAACTACATAATTAGGGGCTAAACTTGTAACTAAGGGATTGCTTCACTCCATTGCTCATCCCTTTGCTTCTGTTCGCAATGACGTTGATTTTTGTTACCTTTTAAATTTCTCCTTCAGCAACGCCAGTTTTTCTTCCATGCTCAACTCGGGTTGTTTGGGCTTGGGCTGGGGTTTTGATTGTGGTTTTCCTTTAGGTTTTGAGGTTCCAGGTTTAGGTGCGCTCATCTTTTTATGAGGAGCAGGTTGTTGGGGAATTTCAGCAAACGGATCACTCTTCATAGATAATCCAATGCGTTTGCGGGCAACATCAACTTCCACAACCGTTACGTTTACCTTCTGTTGCACGGTAACCACCTCTTTAGGATCTTTAATAAATTTATCACCCAAATGGCTGATGTGCACCAAACCATCCTGGTGAACGCCAATATCCACAAACGCGCCAAAGTTGGTTACGTTGGTCACAATACCAGGTAGTTTCATCCCCAGTTTTAAATCATCAATAGTGTTTACACCTTCCGTAAAACTGAATACTTCAAAAACCTTGCGTGGGTCGCGTCCGGGTTTTTCCAGTTCGGTAACAATGTCGGTAAGGGTGGGTAAACCTGTTTTTTCAGTGATGTAATTTTTCAGATCAAGCTTTCTGCGCAACTCTACGCTGCTCATCAAATCTTTTACGGTACAGTTCAGGTCTTTTGCCATCTGGTTCACGATCGGATAGCTCTCAGGGTGCACGGCACTGGCATCTAACGGATTTTCAGCTTCGCGTATGCGCAGAAAACCTGCCGCCTGTTCAAATACCTTCTCTCCAAAGCGTGTTACCTTCGTCAACTCTTCACGACTTTTGAATGGCCCGTTTTGATTGCGGTATTCAACAATGTTACGCGCCAGGGCGGGGGTTAATCCGGAAACATAGGAGAGTAGTTCTTTGCTTGCAGTATTTACCTCAACTCCCACGGAGTTCACACAACTGATCACCACATCATCCAGGCCTTGCTTGAGTTTAGTTTGATCTACATCATGCTGGTATTGCCCCACACCAATCGACTTGGCATCAATCTTCACCAACTCAGCCAGCGGGTCAACCAAACGTCTTCCAATGGAGACGGCTCCGCGCACCGTTACATCTTTGTCCGGAAATTCTTCGCGGGCAACATCGGAAGCGGAGTACACTGAAGCACCGCTTTCATTCACCATCATAACAATGATGTTATGCGGCAAGCCAATTTTCTTCACAAAAGTTTCTGTTTCGCGGCTTGCCGTTCCGTTGCCTATGGCAATGGCTTCAATAGCATACTTTTCACACAGATTTTTAATCAGCATGGCCGATTTAGTTGCTTCACGTTGTGGCTCATGAGGATAGATCACATCGTGATGAATGAGCTTGCCTTGCCTATCCAGACAAACTACTTTGCAGCCACTCCGAAAACCCGGATCAAGGGCCAATACATTTTTCTGTCCGAGAGGAGCGGTTAATAATAATTCTTTAAGGTTCGAAGCAAAAACTTTTATGGCCTCTTCATCGGCCTTCATTTTTGATTCCATCCTGATTTCTGTTTCAAGAGTGGGTCGAAGTAATCGTTTATAGGAATCTTTAATGGCCAGCTTTACCTGTTCACCGGCAACATTTTCACTTTTTACAAACTGACGTTCCAATAAGCTGATAGCCGATTCTTCTTCAGGCAGTATATCCAATGCGAGCACGCCTTCTTTTTCGCCTCTGCGTAAAGCGAGCAATCGGTGAGAAGGTGTTTTTGCAATCGGCTCCGACCATTCAAAATAGTCTTTGAACTTCTGCCCATCAACTTCTTTACCTTTCATAACCTTTGAGGCAATGGTTCCTTCACACCAGAAAAGATCGCGTAACTTTTTGCGGGCTTCTGCATTTTCACTTACCCATTCAGCGATAATATCACGGGCACCATCGAGTGCCTCTTGCATATCGGCAACGCCTTTACCGTTATCGATAAAGGATTTCGCGAAAGCTTCCAGGTCAAACCTTTCCTGTTCGAATATTTTTAACGCCAATGGTTCAAGGCCTTTCTCTTTGGCTACACTGGCGCGTGTTTTACGCTTAGGTCTGAAAGGCAGATAAATATCCTCTACTTCTGCGAGCGTTTTTGCTTTGGCCAACAGGGCCAGTAATTCAGGAGTAAGAAAACCTTGCTTCTCAATGGAAGTAATTACAGCTTCCCTTCGCTTGTCCAGTTCTTGCAACTGTTCCAACCGATCACGAACGGTGGCAATATTCACCTCGTCCATACTGCCGGTCATTTCTTTGCGGTAGCGTGAAATGAAGGGGATGGTAGCGCCTTCGGCCAGTAATTCGGCTGCAGCACGTACATTTTTTACGGGTTGTTTTAATTCCTCAGCAATCAGGTCGGTATAGCGGACCAGCGTTTCTTGTTCCATGTCTCTTCTAAAGCAGGTGGCAAAAATAGGATAAGGTTTTTAACCCGCAAGTAGGTTTTTAATAGTCTGATTTTACACGCTTTACTTCCGAATTTATGCTAAGTTTAATCTTTTCGGAAAACAAATTGATTAAATTTTAACTGCTATGTCTCCTTATCTCGCAGAATTTTTAGGCACACTTACGCTAATTTTATTAGGCGATGGTGTGGTTGCCGCTGTTGTGTTGAAACGCACCAAATCGGAAAATGCCGGTTGGCTTACGGTCGTCATTGGTTGGGGGCTTGCCGTTACACTGGCCATTTATGCGGTGGGTCAGATCAGTGGGGCGCACATCAATCCCGCAGTAACCCTGGCGCTCGCATATTCAGGAAGTTTCTCCTGGGATCTTGTTCCCGGATATTGTCTAGCCCAACTGGCGGGCGCATTTACAGGTGCCATACTGGTTTGGGTGCATTACCTGCCGCATTGGTCGGCTACTGATGACCCTGCCGGAAAGCTCGCCATTTTTTCTACAAGTCCTGCCATTCGTTCAACCTTTAGCAACCTGATCAGCGAAATTATTGGAACGGCCGTACTGATTTTGGGTTTACTCACCATCGGTGCAAACAAATTCACCGAAGGGTTAAATCCGCTGGTGGTTGGTTTACTGATTATTGCGATTGGTCTATCGTTGGGCGGAACGACCGGCTTTGCCATTAATCCGGCACGTGATCTTGGTCCGCGTCTGGCGCATTTCCTGTTGCCCATTAATGGTAAAGGTTCTTCTGATTGGAGCTATGCATGGATACCAGTAGTGGGACCGGTTATCGGTGGTTTGTTGGGTGCGTGGGTTTATCAAATGCTTTTTTAACTTCTTTATAATTCAACCTGTGTTAGTTAGGAACTATCTCAAAAAAACCTGACTGTCAATTGTGTTTGTCGAAACCTGGCTTCTAATCCTTTTTCTTCTTCGATTTGTTTAACTGAAGTGTAGTATTGCCTCCGTAAACCCGCCCATCTTTGTCATACACATAGTCAGACTTTACTTTCTTATCTGCGGGTATCGATCCGGTTTCTACTTTATGGGAGTTTTGTTTGGAATTCATCCGCATCGGGGAGGAATTGGCGATGCGGGTGGAGTCTGCTTTCCAACGAGCAATTGAATCAGCCCGGTGTACCGAATCACTTTTTGGTTTTTCGCCTGACTGGCCGAAGGCTACCAGAGCAGATAACACTAAGAAAATGAGAAGGGTTGTGGTTTTCATCTTTGGCAGCGTTCTGAGAAATAACAATTTCGGGGGTTAAATGTTTGACCCAATATGGAAAAAATCAAGTCGGCTATTCGCAGTATGGTTTCTGTAGCGGAAAATGAATTGAACAAGTTGCTTTCTGAATGTCAGGTAATGCATTTCAAACGCAATGAAATATTAAGTTACCCGGGAGAAATACCCCAAGCAGTATTTTTTGTTAATCGCGGAATAATCAGGGTTACGGTAACAGATAACGAAGGCAATGAACACACCATCCACTTTGCACTTGAAAACCAATTCATTAGTGATTATTCCAGTTTCATTCAAAAGCAATCCGCCCTTTATGCACTACAGGCCTTGGAAGACACTGAGGTAGTTGTTATGCCCCGCAAAGCCATTGAGTGGGGCTATATTAACATGAAGGAGGGTGACCGGCTGGGGCGCCTGATTGCTGAGTATTATTTCATTTACCAGGATAACAGGATAAAAAACCTCTATGCCCGTACCCCCAAGGAGCGCTATGATTCCATCAATGAAGTGTTTCCAAACATTCATAACCGTGTTCCTCAACATATGATCGCTTCTTATCTGGGCATTACACCGGTTCATTTAAGCCGGTTAAAAAAATCAGATATTCTGAAATCATAAACATTTGTTATCGTTCGCAGTGGTAGTACTTGCGTTGCTTTGTCGTAAAAAAGACAATGAAATTATCATCCGAAGAAAAACTGCGCTTAAAGACATCCTATGGACCGTGGGCATTGATAACCGGGGCATCCTCCGGTATTGGTCTTGAACTGGCCACACGCTTAGCTGAAGCCGGCCTGAATGTCTTGCTCCATGGACGAAGGGCATTAGCGCTGCTACGGATTTCGCAAGATTTAAAGGAACGGTTTGCTGTACAAACGGATATTGTATCCGCAGACTTAGCGACTGATGACGGTGTACAGGAGTTGCTTCAGGCAGCCAGAAAAAAACCAATTGGATTAGTAATTGCATCGGCCGGTTTTGGTACCTCAGGTCTATTTCATCAGGGTAACGTAGCCGATGAGGTAAACATGCTGCGTGTTAATTGCGAAGCGTTGATGGTGTTGGTTCATTATTTTGGCAATCAATTTACGAGGCAAAACAGGGGTGGGATCATCTTACTCAGTTCCATGGTTGGTTTTCAGGGAGTGCCCTATGCTGCTCATTATGCTGCTACCAAAGCGTATGTACAATCACTTGGTGAGGCTTTAGCGGTTGAACTTAAGCCCTATGGGGTGGATGTATTGACCGCTGCCCCCGGTCCTGTATCTAGTGGCTTTGAAATGCGCGCGAACTTAAAAATGAATATGGCCATGAGGCCCGATCAAATTGCCATACCAATACTCAAAGCCCTGGGCAGGCAATCAACCATACTGCCCGGTTTTTTAACCAAATTTTTAGTGGGTTCACTGCGTACTGTACCACGGTGGGCCAAGGTTTTGATTATGCAAAAGGTGATGGGGGGTATGACGGCCCATCAACGTATTATAGAAATCGTGTAAGGGTATGAAAGAATTTTTATTCTCGTTAAAAGAGCGCACTGAAGTGCTCTTCTATTTTGGTTTGATCTGTCTGTTTGCTGCTGTGTGCTGCCTGGTGCTGACTAAGACATCAATGATGCAAGTGTTAGGAACAAGTGCTTGGTTTAAGCCCTTTAAATTTTTTCTATCGTCTGCAATTTTTGTGTGGTCTATGGGTTGGTATCTTCATTACCTGGGAAATTCCCCAAGCATAAACTGGTATTCTTGGGGCATGGTTGCCTTGTTAGGTATTGAAAATTTATACATCACTATGCAAGCAGCCCGGGGATTAGCATCACACTTTAATGTGACCACACCATCATTGGCCATGATGTGGAGCGTTATGGCTGGTGCAGCCGTAGCCATTTCCATTTGGACAGCCGTTGTAAGCTTCCCTTTTTTTACACAGTCATTTCCATTGTTACCAACATCTTATGTATGGGGAATACGCCTGGGATTAATAGTTTTTGTGATTTTCAGTTTGCAAGGTTTGACCATGGGTGCCCGAATGGCGCATACCGTAGGAGGATTAGATGGTGGCCCAGGTTTACTTGTGGTGAATTGGAGTACACTGCATGGCGACCTGAGAGTTGCTCACTTTATGGGCATGCACGGGTTACAAGTTTTACCACTATTGGGATTTTTTGTACTCCGTAAGCCAATTTTTATCCTGATAGCAGGAGTATTTTATGTTGGCACTACCACTGGAGTATTTTTACAAGCTATACTTGGAAGGCCGTTTCTGAAGTTATAGTAGATAACTTCTTGCTATAAATATTCGGACAATTGCTTAAACACTTCAGGCTATGGAATATTGCCCTACGCTAGCCGATGCGAACTATACTAAGCTGTTTTTTTCATAGCTTATGAATAGACGAAATACCCTGTAAAAAGTTATCATGTTTAATTTTTTAATCGTGTAATAATGTCTCTGCTCATGTTACTCATTTAAGAAAATAAGTTTATGCGACTTAAAAGTAATTCTTACAAAGGCACCGCTTTACTGGCAACGCTTATGGGTATTTTCGCTGGCTTTGCATTCCTGGTGGCACTCTACGTTGGCTATACCGGTGAAATGCCTGCCCTGGAAATTTTGGTTTCAGGACTCATAATGCTGGTGTCTGTCAGCTTTTTACTACTACCAACACATGATTCAAAAAGTAAACAATGCTTAAAAAATTAACCTATGACAACCACACAGTCAACTCCCCAAAAGGCCCAGCGCGACTGGTCTGATCCCTTTAACCGGGTACTTTATTTTTCGTTTGTGGCTCTGTCGATTTACTTTCTTGTCTTTAGTAAAGATCTTGGTTCTTCCATGAGTAACCTTGGGTTGGCGCTCATCTTTGATCCATTCAAACAGGAGGTATCGTGGAGTAAAAGACCATCATACCAACGCGCATGGCTTATCTTTCATGTGTCTGTTGTTTTTGTAATGCTGGGTAAGGTGCTTGTTGGTTAATTTTTCAACTTACATGAGATGCCTGTTAATTATCTACCTACTTTCATCAGCTTTTCAAGTAAGTTCCCAGACTGAAAGTTCTTGGTGGATGGGTATGAAAATGGGACGAAGTTATTCCGATGTTTCTGACTTGCGTATCTGGGCTATTAATGAAGGGGTAGATGACGTACCCGGTTTTACATCCAATACATTATTTGGATTTGATATTACCTATCAGCGAGGTCGTATTCCGTTTCAGTTCAGTACGGCATTTGATCTGCCTCGTTTATCCCAATCAGTGCCTTACACGTTCAGTTTTTTATTTCATTCAGGGTATGTCTGGTTGCAACACCCTCGGACTGAAATAAGAACTTTGGGTGGATTGGGATTTGGATATTCCATCATTCGTTTCAGGGGTAACACGCCCGCCTCTCTTCAGGCATTACCTTATAATCACTCCGATGCTTTTGCTCGTTCGGGATTGTTGCTGTATAAAGCCATGATACAAATAACGCATGTGCTGAAGTGGGGTGAGTTTAATTCTTTACGACCGATGTTGGTGGGTGAGATCGGATTTTTAGGTAAAATCTCTCAATCGAATTACATATATGGTGTAAACGAACAAGATATTGATGGAAATTATTTAGTTGGAGAGAAGACTGATATTCCAAAATTTTATAAGGGTAATGTGTTCTTTTCTGCCGGAATATGGTTTTGTCTGACCTGTAAAAAATAATGCATGTTACTGGAATTTCATGAGGTTATTTAACTGGCTCATGCTGGAAAAAATTGTGATCCGAGATTAAATATGCTCTTGAATTTCTTTGTAGTTTGAGGTGGTTATGAATTTGTTTAATCGTCAGCAAGCACTTCTCCACCTTCAGCAAGAAAAATTTGACTTGTTAATTATTGGTGGCGGTATTACCGGGGCAGGCATAGCGCTGGATGCAGCTTCACGCGGATTAAAAACAGCCCTTATTGAAAAGAATGATTTTGCTTATGGCACCAGTTCACGTTCAACCAAACTTATTCATGGCGGACTTCGCTATTTAAAACAACTCGAGTTCGGGTTAGTAAAGGAGGTCGGTAGTGAACGGGCTATTCTGCATAAGCTTGCACCACACCTGGTAGTAGCTGAAAAAATGTTGCTTCCCTTAAAAGAGGGCAGGGGATTTGGAAGCCTGCTCACTTCCTTCGGATTGAAACTATACGATTGGCTGGCCGGTGTTAAACCGGAAGATCAACGAATTATGCTGGTTCGATCCGCAACGCTTAAGCATGAGCCCTTGTTGAAGCCGGATGATGTTAAGGGTGGCGGCTTATATGCCGAGTACCGTACCGATGATGGCCGGCTTACACTTGAAATTATGAAAACGGCCGCTGCTCATGGCGCCTGCGTGAGCAATTATATCCGGGCTACCGATTTTAGTTACGAAGGTGGTGCGGTGTGTGGTGTAAAAGCTGCAGATGTGCTGACGCAGCAAACCATAGCCATCAGCGCCACTACCGTTGTAAATGCGGCCGGTCCATGGGTAGATGAACTACGTGTACTGGACAAATCGAAAAAGGGAAAACAACTGCACCTCACCAAAGGTGTTCATATTGTGGTTGATCGTAAAAAATTTCCTGTTCGCCAGGCTATTTATTTCGATGTGCCCGATGGAAGAATGATTTTTGCCATACCCAGAGGAAGAACCACTTACATAGGCACTACGGATACTGATTATCATCAGGCGATTGATGAGGTAAAAACAACAGTGGAAGATGCCCGGTACCTGATTGAGGCTGTGAACGATTCCTTCCCGGAGGTTAACCTTCAACTTGCGGATGTGGAATCAAGTTGGGCAGGGTTGCGGCCCTTGATCCATGAAGAAGGAAAATCTGCTTCAGAACTTTCGCGGAAAGATGAAATCTTTCAATCGCCCTCCGGGTTAATTTCCATAGCAGGAGGTAAGCTAACCGGGTACCGAAAGATGGCCGAACGCGTGGTTGACATGGTTATCAGTGAATCGTTTGATGACCGCAATTTAAAATCCTGTTATACCGATAAAATCAGTCTGTGCAATGAAGCTTTCAGTAACGTTGATGATGTACGTGCCTATAGAAAAGCCGTAGCGTCAAACCTTACGCCATTTGGTTTGGAGCGCTATGCCGATTACCTGGTAGAAACCTACGGCAGGCAAACGGATGACATACTGTTTGGACTCGAAAAATTTTCGGGTGATGATAGTAACGTTAACCTAGCCCGGTCAGAACTTTTCTTCACGCTTGAAAACGAAATGGTTCAAACCCCGCTCGATTTTTTCATTCGCAGAACGGGTATGTTGTTTTTTGATATGCCCCGTCTTAAGCTGGTTATGAATACCATTCTTGGTGACTTCAAAGAATATTTCAGTTGGAAGTATGAGCAATACAAACAAGAATTAGCTAAGTTGGAACACGCAATTCAGGAGGCACAACTAATGACCAATGACTAATGACTAATGACCAATTTGCTAATGACCAACTGACCAATTCCCAATGACTAAACACATCATCGCCCTCGACCAGGGAACTACCAGTTCACGCGCTGTACTTTTTAATGAGCAGGGAGAAATAAAGGGTATCGCTCAAAAAGAATTCAGACAACTATTTCCGCAGGCCGGATGGGTGGAGCACGACCCCAGGGAAATTTTAAGTTCACAATTAGGTGTACTGGATTCCTTAATCCGTGAGCATAAGGTTGATGTGACTTCTATTCAAGCAATAGGCATTACCAACCAGCGCGAAACAACGGTGGTATGGAACAAAACTACTGGTGAGCCTATTTACAACGCTATCGTGTGGCAGGATAAACGAACCGCTTCCATTTGTGAAGATCTAAAAGAAAAGGGACTCACAGCCTACGTTCGTGAAAACACCGGGCTGGTCATCGATTCCTATTTTTCAGGAACAAAGATCAAATGGATTTTAGATAACGTAAAAGGAGCGAGGGAACAGGCGAGTAGGGGTGAACTTGCTTTTGGAACTATTGATACGTGGCTGATCTGGAACATGACTAACCGAAAAGTACACGCCACGGATGTTACCAATGCATCGCGAACACTTCTGTTCAATATCCGAACGCTCCAATGGGACGAGCACTTGCTTCGCGAACTTTCGATTCCTGAAAACATGATGC
Source organism: Flammeovirgaceae bacterium UBA2366 (assembly GCA_002344065.1). Lineage (GTDB taxonomy): Bacteria > Bacteroidota > Bacteroidia > Cytophagales > Cyclobacteriaceae > UBA2336. The sequence continues at coordinate 78,502 of DDTK01000012.1, read as the reverse complement.
CCTCCGTCCATACATCAGCGCACAATTTTGGTCATGTTCAATTATCCGATACCTACATTCCAATCTGTGGTGTTGCCGGTGATCAGCAGGCTGCTTTATTCGGGCAGGCGTGTTTTGAACCCGGCATGGCAAAAAATACCTATGGCACAGGTTGCTTTATGCTGATGAACACCGGCACTAAAATTCAGCAATCAAAAAATGGATTGATCACTACCATTGCGTGGCAACTGGGCGATAAAGTTGAATATGCCCTGGAGGGAAGTGTATTCATTGCCGGTGCGGCCGTGCAATGGCTGCGCGACAGTTTGGGCATAATTGATGAATCCAAAGACTCGGAATATTTCGCAGCGAAAGCATTAGGCTCAAACGAAGTGTATGTTGTTCCTGCCTTTGCCGGATTAGGCGCACCGTATTGGGACATGTATGCACGCGGGGCCATTTTTGGTTTAACGCGCGATACCGGTAAGGATCACATTATCAAAGCTACGCTTGAGTCATTGGCGTACCAGACCAAAGATGTGCTGAATGCCATGGAAGAAGATGCCGGATTAAAGTTGGCCAAACTCAAAGTAGATGGAGGAGCCTGCGCGAATAACATTCTCATGCAGTTTCAGGCCGATATACTGGGCACCGAAGTGGAGCGACCCGAAGTGATTGAATCTACCGCCATGGGTGCGGCCTTTTTAGCCGGCATACACGTGGGGTTATGGAAGAAAGAGGATATTATTGCAAACCGAAGGATTAACAAAACATTTAAAGCTTCAATGGATGCTGCCACACGCGATAAGCTCTATACTGGTTGGAAGCGGGCCGTTGAACGAACGAAAGGGTGGATTGATCCTGGACTATGAAATTAATTAAGATTGCAGATTGCGATTGCTTCGCCACCATTCGCAATCACGCGAGCTAGGTTTGGAAGCGGATACTCGTTAAATTATTATACATAAAATGTTAAAATCAACTGCTATGAAGAAAATCCTTTTACTGCTTGTTGTTTTCATTTCGCCTGCTTTGCTTTTTGCCCAGGACGATGTGCACAAAATCGTGGCCACTGAAACCTGTGAATGCGTTCAGAAAAAAGACGCTTCCAAGATGAAGGATCGCTCTGAAATTGAAATGGCTTTGGGTTTTTGCATGTTGGAAAGTGCGGGTAAGCAAAAGCTGGATGTAGATTTATCGGATCCGGAAGTCATGCGGAAGTTTGGAGAGAAAGTGGGTATACAAATGGCCATTATATGCCCGGATGTATTTGCTACATTGTTTATAAAAGATGACGAAAATCCAACCGAACAACTTAAGTTTTCAGGTCAGATAAAATCAGTTGATGTGGGCGAATTTGTTTACATTACCTTTAAGGAAGATACCGGTAAAGAGCACCGCTTAATCTGGACACGCTATTTCCCCGGCTCCGATGATTTTATGGATAATCCGAAGAAGCTGGTAGGAAAGAAGGCAAGCGTTTCCTTTCAGGTGGTTGAATATTTTTCGCCCAAATCAAAATCCTATTATAATGCGAAAGAGATAACGGAACTTCAGCTGCAGTAAAAAGTTGGTGACTGATCTGTTGATATTCGTAAATGTCAGGCCTGTCCAGGGTTCAACAGAATAAGAAGCACAAAGCTCCAGGTTTGCACAGCCTTTCTCGACTTGTCGGGGTCACCCGCCTGATGCAAAGCCCGTATTGGCAGTAGCTTTCATTTTAGAAATGCCTGTAATTTTTTAGACATCTTAAACCAAAGTATAATAAGAGGTATAAATACAGCATATCCTAGAATCCAGGATACCCAAATGTATTCACCTGGAGATAACCTCGCTAATAAACCGTTAATCAAAGGTATAAACGAAAGTAGCATTAAAGTTGCGTGCAATAGTATTCTATTTCTTTTAATACTTAATTCAAAAATTAGTGTAGATAATGCAATAGCTGCAAAAGTCAAACGTACAATTGTCCAGCCAAGCCCAATGTGTTCAATGTTGTTGATTACAAAGAGAGCATCAATCACATAAACAAAAACTGTTACGATAAGTAGGCTCAAAACCCACCAATTTTTGGCAATTATTTTTTCACTTTTTTTTGCGTAATAATCACCAGCAACAATTAGGTAGATACCAAAAAGAGTTAGTGCAAAGAAAAAGATTTTGAACTTGATGGTGAGCATTAAAAAAGCGGTCAGAATCACACCAGTATAAAAATAATAATAAGCACGTCCTGATTTTTTATGGACTTCACCACCTTTAGGATTAACCATGATGGCTATTAGCCCGCTTAACAATGCTAAGATTGTAAAAATCACGTGTGAAATGGTCATTATCTCGTAGATATTCATTCTTGAATTTAAGTTTGGTTTTTAAGTTACTGCCAACGTTTTGCAGATACACGCAGGCAGGGATTTTAACCACTGAACTTCCTACGAAGAACTGAACTTTAAATTTAGCACTTTTCTGTCCTACGAAGCACGAAATCCTTGCTTGCGTGTATGTGCTGTTGTGGGATTACATTATTCAGTCCTTTCCTTTTTCAAATTAAGTCAGTACGGATATTGCCCAAACGATATAAAACCACACAAACCCCATCCAACTGATTTTATGTATTCTTTTCAGCGAAATCCAGTCAAACACAAAAAGAGAAATGAACAGTCCATTCCAAACGATAGCAATAAATGCTTCTACATTTTCAATATGCAGATTTCCAGTAACCCGGCTCAATATAGGTTCGAGAATCAACAGGGAAGCCAAATAGATAAACCGTTTGTGTTTGTTTGCTCTTTGTCTGTTTATATAGCCGAGTACAACTAAAACGGCAAAGCTCAGCATAAAAAAGCGATTAGCTTTTGCGAAATAGGGCATGACATCCCATCCTTGATAAACTGCGATGAATACATACAAAGTACTTAGAAAAACTCCGATGGCTGTTATTATTCCTGTGATTCCCCATTTTAAATGAGCTTTGTAATCTTCTTTCCGAATAAAATTGGCTTGGACAACGAATATGATGAACCAGGCAAACATAAACAGTCCGTGGATTATGAATTTTGGGTCGCTGTTGCTTTCTTGTCCTACGTCTGTAATTAAGTTATCAGAAAATGCAATCAGGGATAACAGTAGTAAAAAGATACTAACAACAGAGAAGTAATGTTTTTTCATTTCGGTCGGTTTTTATGGTTGCCCACTACTTTTTTTTACACGCTATAAACCTTCGCCAAGCGACCCAAAGCAGGCTTATTGGCGCGACTGAGTATCGTCTTATAAAGATAGTTGGTTCATGTAATGTCTCAAGGTAAGCCTTTATTTCGGGGGCCTGAGTAAACCACAAAATTTACTATTCGCTGAGAACGCCTTCTGTAAAAATTTCTTTTCCGTGCGCCAGTTTTGCATATACCCCAGCGCTTTTTCGCTTACGCCTTGCTTTGGTTTCCAGGTCGCATTCGTATAAGCCAAACCGATAGGTGGGGCCCAGGTGCCATTCAAAATTATCCCACGCACTCCACCAGTAATAGCCGCGTATGTCAAGGCCATCGGCAATGGCCTGGTGAATAATGGCCGCGTAATCCAGTATAGCCTGCTGGCGAAGCTCATCAGAACTATCGCACACCCCGTTTTCGGTAATAATGATTGGTTTTTTGTATTTCTTCCAATACCGGTCCAGGCAGGTGCGCAAGCCTTCCGGGTGGTACTCCCACATGTCGTCATGCTGTTTGCCCAACGCTTTGATTTTATGCGGTGTGTCAATGTAGGTAATGGGCATGGGGTCGTGCGATAAGCGTGCATAATAGCTCATGCCAAAAAAATCCACGTTAGTGAAATGATCGGGTACATATTCCATAAACCACCAGTCGGAGAGCCGTGCCGGAAACCAGCCCAGCACATTTTCGGAGGAGAAGACCACAGCATTGTGTGAAATGCCTACCGGCTGTTGCGGGAATTTGCTTTTGATGTACGCGTAAACAAGGTTGTGGGCCTTGCCCATGTTCTTCACCACCTTACCGGCCAGGTAGGGGTTGATTTTAAATGGCGGGAAGAAGCCGGTGATCCAACCGTAACTGGCGTATACATTTGGTTCATTAAAGGTGTTCCATGATGTAACATAATGACCAAACTCGTCCACAACTTTTTTGCAGAAGTCTACCCACTGTAAAATGTTTTCTTCCTTTTCCCAGCCCCCGGTTTTAGCAAACCATAGCGGGTTGGTGAAGTGGTGCAGCACCATCATAATGGACACACCTCTTGCTTTCAGGTCGGTGAGAAAATCATGATAGGCTTTTACCGCATCAGCATCAAAAGCCCCGAAGGGTTTGCGCTGTAATTTACTCCACATCAAACCCATTCGATAGCCAGGCGCTAAGGAAGCGATAATGGCAGCATCTTCTTTAAAGCGCAGTTCATGGTCGGTGGTTCGGTCAAACACAAAACCATCGCGCGATTTTACGCCCTGCCAGTCGTGTTCAAAGGCGGTTTCAATTTGTGCGGCAGCCGTGCTGGTGCCAAAAATAAAATCATCAGGAAAGGAGAGGGTCATGGGTTTTTAGTCGCGTAGGAAGCCTGCTCGGTTTCCCATTGTTCCCAATAGCGGCTTAGTAATTGAAGATCGTCTTCAATGCACGGATAGTTTATTTCTTGTTTGGGGATGTAAGGCAGTCTGCCATTAGCCAGGTCGTAAACGCTTAATCCACCGGTCCATTCAAAATGACCCGGATCATACAGGTATCGCCAACGGCCGCCCCAGCGCAAACCAAGTTGCTCACCAAGTAACCCGATTTTTCTCCAAAGTGCTTTGTTGTGCCATTCCGGTTCACCGTTAACGATGGGCACTAAATCTACCGCAAGCCCGTACTGGTGTTTCGATTTGCCAGCACCACTGCGGGTATATTTTTTCCCCATGCTTTTGTATTCATCTTGCTTGGCATGGGTGCGAAAAGTTTCTACAATTTCAAGTTCAATGCCCTTTTGTTTACACAAGAAAATCAACCGGGCCACCTTATCGCGAAAGTAGGGGTGAAGGGCAGTGAGGTCGGTAATCATGGGTAATCCGCCACGGTTTTTCCCGAAGGTGAAGTTATCTACCGTTGACCAATGCATCCAGCCATTTTGCGAGTACTCCAGAATCTTATTTAATTCTTCCCGCTTCTGCAGGGCTATCAAGGCCTCAGCTTTGGTGACCGAATCGCGAATAGCAAGCGTGCGTTGCTGCTTCTCTTTTTCAATACGGTTAATGATTTCCACTTCAGCGCGGCAATCAAAAGGCTCGAAAAGTGAGCTTTGGGCAATGCCTGTAAAGGAGCTCAGCGAGAGATTAAAAAATAGCAATCCAATGAAAAAACGCATTTCTGCACATTGTTAGGATTACAAAGGTATCAGGTTAGGATTTAAATCAAAAATGTAGATCAGGCAAAGAAAAAGCCGTGTCAATCTGCTGACACGGCTCAATGGAATCTTAAATATTTTCAGTGTACTCAGACTGCGCATCGGCCAATCTTCGGCCTGGCAGTGGCAAGTGGGGATTGGGCGTAGCGCTGGATGAGTACACGGGCCTGCCTGCCGGTAGGCAGGGCCATGCGGCCCAGGAGCAAATTTATGTATGCTGTTGATAAATCTTATTAAAAAGATTCTACTCCGAATCTTCAGCCTTTATCTCGGCCAAAATCGCATCATACTTTGATTTTATCTCAGCATTTTCGGTAATGGCTTTTTTAACTTTATTAAAAGAGGCTGCACCAATATAATCCGTGGCCAGACTTTTAAAGGTTTCCTGAATTTTTGCGGTGCCTTCATCCTTCGCTTTAATGATTTCTTTTACGGCTGCAACTTCCTCCGGTGTAGCCTTGGCAGCGGCTAATTTTGTCTCGTCTGTAATAATTTTTGAAAGTTCATTGTAACGCGCTCCGGAAATAGTCTCGTTGCTCTTTACCATTTCGGAAATCGTTTCCATAAGATCCTTCTTCATGTTGTCAATAGAATCCATAACAATGGCATACTTCTTCAACTCTTCATCCGAAACGGCATCCTGTGCTGACACTTCACTAAAGGTTACTGCAAGGAACAACACGGGTAAAAATTTCAAATACTTCTTCATCTGTCTGTGTTTTGGTAAAACTTAGGTTTTCTAAAGCTCGAAGTATAAGGGCTTTTCAGTTTCTTAACAAGGCTGTGTAAGATAAGCGGTTGAATTAAACCGGTTGGCTTAACTTGTACGATATATGGCTTTGCAATCGTTTGCATAATTTCCTTTTCAGACTTTCTCTATGTAATTTTAGCGCCTGTTTAAAACTTCAATGTTCAACTTATGATCGATGAATTGATTGCTACCAATACCTATCCTGTTCGGCATCAGGAGGCACTGAATTGGGTGAAAGAAATTGCTGAACTCGTAAAACCTGATCAGGTGCGGTGGTGCGATGGATCAGCCGAAGAGTACCAGGAGCTATGCGAAAAGCTGGTTAGCAAGGGTACTTTTATACGCCTTAACCCAAAGAAGAGACCCAACAGCTTTGCCTGCTTTTCCGATCCCAGTGATGTGGCACGGGTAGAAGATAAAACCTACATCTGCAGCAAGCGAAAGGAAAATGCAGGCCCTACCAATAATTGGGTTGATCCTAAACAAATGAAGCAAACACTTCAAACCTTGCTGGACGGTTGTATGCAGGGTAGAACGATGTACATTATTCCGTTTAGCATGGGGCCTATCGGTTCCGATATTTCTCAACTTGGTTTGGAGATTACCGATTCAGAGTATGTAGTAGTGAACATGCACCTAATGACGCGTGTTAGTTCGAAAGTTGTTGAGTTGCTGGGCGAAGACGAAGAATACGTGAAGTGCCTGCACACCGTAGGTGCCCCATTAAAACCAGGACAGCAGGATGCCAGATGGCCAACTAATCCAACGGTAAAATATATTGTGCATTATCCTGAGGAACGGTCAATCGTATCGTATGGATCAGGCTATGGTGGAAATGCTTTATTAGGCAAGAAGTGTTTTGCACTTCGCATTGCTTCCGTAATGGGCAACGATGAAAACTGGCTTGCCGAACATATGCTGTTAATGGGTGTGCAAAGTCCCGATGGAAAGAAAGACTATGTGGCTGCGGCATTCCCCAGCGCATGTGGTAAAACAAACTTCGCCATGCTCATTCCCCCAAAGGAGTTTGAGGGCTGGAAGGTAACTACCGTGGGCGATGACATTGCCTGGATAAAACCTGGCAAAGACGGTAAATTATATGCCATCAATCCCGAGGCAGGATACTTTGGCGTGGCGCCTGGCACAAATGAAAAGACTAACCCGAATGCAATTGCAACCATTTCAAAGAATACCATTTTCACTAACGTAGCCATTACTGAGGATGGTGACGTTTGGTGGGAAGGTTTAACAAAGGAACCACCAAAAAATCTTACGGATTGGCGTGGCGAGAAGTGGGATCCATCTTCCGGTAAGCCGGCAGCGCACCCCAACAGTCGTTTTACAGTAGCGGCCAGTCAAAACCCTGCCATAGATACCAATTGGGAAAACCCGAAAGGTGTACCGATCAGTGCATTTGTTTTTGGCGGAAGAAGGAGTACAACTATTCCATTGGTGTATCAGTCGGCTAACTGGGCATTTGGAGTTTACCTGGCCTCTACCATGGGTTCAGAAACAACCGCGGCTGCCTTTGGTGATGTGGGTAAGGTAAGGCGCGATCCGTTCGCGATGCTTCCTTTTTGTGGTTACCATATGAGTGATTACTTCAATCACTGGTTGCAATTCGGTCGTGGGTTACCGGCACCTCCCCGCATTTACGGAGTAAACTGGTTCCGCAAAGATGCCAATGGCAATTTTATCTGGCCGGGCTTTGGCGATAATATGCGCGTACTGAAATGGATTGTCCAAAAGAGCAGGGGCGAAGTGAATGCAGTGGAAAGCCCCATCGGTTGGATGCCTACGTATGATGATATGGACTGGACAGGTTTGGATTTTACCGAAGATCAGTTTGAAAGTATCATGGCTATCGACCGGGAAGAATGGAAAGCTGAATTGTTGCAACATGCTGAATTGTTTGAACGCATGTACGACAAGCTCCCCAAGGAATTTATATTCATGCGTGAGCTATTGCTTTCAAACTTGTGGCGATCACCTGAAAAGTGGAGACTGGAGCCGGAGAGATTTTGATATTAGATTAGTTTTAAACCCCTCAAGCAAAGAGGGGTTTTTTATGACTTTTCGATTGTTGCAATCCTGAATTAATAGGCATACTTTGGAAACGCCAAACCAACCTAAAACAGAATGAGTTCAACCAAAACTTTTTTCGGCCATCCGCGTGGATTAGCCACCTTGTTTTTCACCGAGATGTGGGAGCGCTTCAGCTACTACGGTATGCGTGCCATTCTCATTCTCTTCTTACGCGACAGCATTGAGAACGGTGGCCTTGGTTTAGATGCAAAAAACAGTGCGGCTATTTATGGTTTGTATACCATGTTTGTTTACCTATTGGCTATGCCCGGTGGGTGGCTGGCCGATAATTTCTTCGGACTTCGCAAATCCGTATTCATTGGCGGTTGTTTTATTGCCGTGGGTCATTTCTTTTTGGTGATTCCAACCACGGAAACATTTTTTATTGGCTTGGTGTGTATTGTGTTGGGTGTCGGACTTTTAAAACCCAACATTAGTGGTATAGTAGGTGGATTGTACTCTACGCAGGAACAATCAAAACGTGATGCTGGCTTTTCCATTTTTTATATGGGTATTAATATAGGCGCATTCATCGGTCCGATAATAGCAGGCGCCATCGGTGAACGCATTGCCTGGAATTTGGGATTCGGTGTTGCGGGTATTGGTATGGTGCTTGGATTGATACAATACAAACTCACTGAAAAATACCTGGGTGATATTGGTGTGGAGCCTGCCCGATTGAACGATGCCAGCGCTCAAACCAGGCGCGATAGTATGGTTAAGAAAGTGCTGATCGGTTTTGGTATTACACTCATTACGGTATTAGTGTTAGGGTTAACGCATACCATTACCATAAATCCATTTGTTATCGCAAATGCATCAGGCATTATAATTTTTGTTTCGGTTATCAGCTACTTCATCTACATTTTATTTTTCGGTGGCCTGAATGCAGTGGAACGAAAGAAAATATCCGTAATCGGAATTCTGTTTATCTTCTCTGCATTGTTTTGGTCTGGCTTTGAACAGGCCGGATCGTCCCTAAACATATTTGCCTTAGAGTACTCCGATAGAAATTTTTTAGGTTGGGAAATTCCTGCCAGTTGGATGCAGTCGGTTAATGCGATTTTCATTATTGCGCTTTCTCCTATGTTCGCCTGGTTGTGGGTGTGGCTTGCAAACCGGAATATTCAACCCAACACACCCGCTAAGTTTTCCTATGGTTTGCTTCTTTTGGCAGCGGGCTTTGCATGCGTAGCAGTTGCAGCATACTACGTTACCGATGGCAATAAGCCGCTGTTCTGGTGGCTCATATTAACGTACCTGCTACACACCATGGGTGAATTGTGCCTGAGCCCGGTAGGGCTAAGTGCAGTTACCAAGCTGTCCCCTAAAAAGCTGGTAGGGCAAATGATGGGCATCTGGTTTATGTCGGTAGCCTTTGGAAATCTTATTGCCGGGCTTATGGCTGGCGGAATTGATGATGCCGAAATTCAGGCCGACCCAAGCATTTTGCCAAACCTTTTCTGGTTTGTAGTACTGACAACCGGTGCTGGTGGATTTGTATTACTGATCTTTAACAAACCCATCCGGAAATTGATGGGCGATATTCATTAACGATTTCTTTATTCACTTTTATTCTAAACCTATGGAAGAAAATAAAGCATTTAAACCTTATATCGCAGCCAGCGATTTTATTCCGGAGTTCACCCTCAAAGCGGTAATCCTCGGTTCTATTTTCGGAATAATTTTCGGAGCTGCAACAGTTTACCTTGGCCTTAAAGTGGGCCTTACTGTAAGTGCATCTATTCCCATTGCCGTGCTGGCCATCTCCATCTTCAAAAAGTTAGGAAAGGCAACCATCCTTGAAAACAACATGGTGCAAACCATTGGCTCGGCCGGTGAGTCGGTTGCTGCTGGTGTTGTGTTTACTGTGCCAGCGTTGTTGTTCCTGGCGGGAGGAGAAGCCTACTTTCAATACTTCCAGATTTTTGTTTTGGCGTTTGTGGGTGGTGTGCTTGGTGTTTTGTTTATGGTGCCGTTGCGAAGAGCCCTTATCGTTAAAGAGCATGGTAATCTTCCGTATCCGGAAGGCACCGCCTGTGCGGATGTGCTGATTGCCGGTGAGAAGGGTGGGGCGCTGGCTAAAAATGTTTTCTATGGCTTGGGCATTGCCTTTTTGTACAAAGGATTGATGTCCATTCTTGGTCTTTGGAAGGAAGTTCCTCAATATGTATTCGGGCGTACATCAGCATTACCCAACGGAACGGTGAACGCTGAAATAACGCCTGAACTAATGGGTGTGGGTTACATCATAGGCCCACGCATTGCAGGCATTATGGTAGCGGGTGGGGTATTATCCTGGCTGGTACTGATTCCATTAATTACCCTGCTGGGCGATAACCTGACTTCACCCATGGCGCCTGAAACAACCATGTTGATTTCTGAAATGTCGCCAGCACAAATCTGGAGTAAGTACATACGTTACATTGGTGCCGGTGCGGTAACCTTTGGCGGCATTATCACGCTGATTAAAACACTGCCTACCATTATCACTGCGTTTAAAGATTCCTTTAAAGACCTGCGGTCAAGAAATACCGCAACTGCTGAAGCACAGGTACGTACCGAAAAAGATGTTCCTTTAATTTTTGTGGTGATAGGTTCCATCGTATTGGTTTTGCTGATGGCCATTTTACCGAATGTGCCTACCAACTTTCTTTCAGCTATTATGATTGTTGTGTTTGGGTTTTTCTTTGTTACCGTTGCTTCACGCATTGTCGGATTAATTGGTTCGTCATCAAGCCCGGTTTCAGGAATGACCATTGCCACACTCATGGCAACTTCATTAATTTTTATTGGCATCGGGTGGACAGGCGATTTCTATCAGCCTATTGCACTGGTGGTGGGTTCAATAGTTTGTATTGCTGCAGCCAATGCCGGGGCAACCTCACAAGATTTGAAAACCGGATTTTTAGTAGGGGCAACGCCCATGAAGCAACAGATTGGATTGTTGATTGGTGTACTGGTGTCAACCGTAGCCATTGGTTTTACCTTGCTTCTATTGAACGATACACTGGGAATCGGTGTCGTTACGGAAGCACATCCTAATCCATTGCCCGCTCCTCAGGCTATGTTGATGGCTACTGTAATAAAAGGATTGCTGAGTCAGAATTTACCGTGGGGACTTGTTATTGCCGGTATGGGGTTATCAGCTGTGGTGGAATTATGCGGTGTAAGTTCACTGGCGTTTGCTGTGGGTGCTTACCTGCCGTTATCAACAACATCACCCATTTTTGCCGGTGGATTAATCAAATTAATTGCCGATAAAATCACCAAACGTAAGGAAGAGGAATCAGAAGTAAGTTCGGGTGCATTGTTTAGCTCCGGCTTAATTGCCGGAGGTGCGCTAACCGGAATTTTGGTAGCAGTATTATTAGGTACTAATGTAAATACTGCTGAAGGACCTAAATCTGTAATCGCTGTTATACATCATGCGGTGCATGGTGTTATTCCGGAGGGAAGCGATTTAATTTCCATCATCATGTTCATATTATTAGGTTTGATTGTATTCCGATTTGCGAAGGCAAAGATTACTTCCTGAGTTGAGTTCGCTATAACTAAAAAGTCCTGATTAAAAATCAGGACTTTTTTATTGGATAATGATTGTCTTGTTCGAGGCCATCTAAAAAATGTTGGCGTCATTGCAATCCACAGATGCAATCTCAATTGCAACAATGAACACGGGATTGTTTCTAGTTAGAAATATCGATTATTTCCTTTAATGCATTCAGTGCTTTTGTTTCCGATTCGTCTACTTTTCCATCGGCATTGATAATGTCGTACATATCGGTAAACACCTTATACTTCTGCGGAAATTTTATAGACGAGAAGTGATTAAATGTATCCCTGAATAAGGTTTTAAGTTGGTTCTTATCGAAATCATCAAATAAATTTAACTCTTCATTTAGCTTTTTATTGAAGTCAACATCTTCTGGGTAGAGGCGTTTCATTTTTTCCTTGATTACCTCCCGCTCGGCATCATGAAATTCACCATCAGCATGAGCCATGTAGATATAAAGGAAGAGTACGAAGTCGGCAAAGTTGTTATGGATAACCATAGTGAATTGAATTATTAGCTCCAAGTTACATTACAACCCGATAAACCCCAAATGAGGGCAAAATAAAAGGTTCCACCCCAGGTGGAACCTTTTATTATTCGGATGAAGCAGGAATGATTACATCATGCCGCCCATGCCGCCACCGTGTGGCATAGCAGGTGCTTCTTTTTCTTCAGGAATCTCTGAAACAACAGCTTCAGTTGTAAGCAATAAGCCTGCAATAGAAGCTGCATTTTCAAGCGCTAGACGGGCAACTTTAGTAGGATCGATAATACCCGCGTTGAAGAAGTCTTCAAACTTGTTGGTACGGGCATTGAAACCATAATCCTTTTTGCCTTCACGAACTTTATTAACGATCACTGAACCTTCCTGACCAGCGTTTTCAGCAATGGTACGAAGCGGAGACTCAAGTGCCAGGCGGATAATGTTTACCCCTGTTTCCTGATCGTCATTTTCAGTTTCAATAGTTTTAAGGGCTTCAATGGCACGAACATACGCCACACCACCACCAGGAATTACACCTTCCTGAACAGCAGCACGGGTTGCATGCAAGGCATCGTCAACACGGTCTTTCTTTTCCTTCATTTCAACTTCGGTAGAAGCACCTATGTAGAGGATAGCCACACCACCGGAAAGTTTAGCTAAACGTTCCTGCAGTTTTTCTTTATCGTAATCAGAGGTTGTGGTTTCAATCTGAGCTTTGATTTGGTTCACACGACCAGCAATGTCGGCTTTCTTACCGGCACCGTTAACGATGGTGGTGTTGTCCTTGTCAACATTAACCTTTTCAGCACGACCCAGCATATCGAGTGTAGCGCTTTCCAGTTTGAAGCCAAGTTCTTCAGTAATTACCTTACCACCAGTCAGGATAGCGATATCTTCCAACATAGCCTTTCTTCTGTCGCCAAAGCCCGGAGCTTTAACGGCAGCCACGCGCAGCGCGCCACGGATTTTGTTAACCACCAGGGTAGCCAATGCTTCGCCTTCAACTTCTTCAGCAATGATTAAAAGAGGCTTGCCGGTTTGAGCAGTTTGCTCTAGTACAGGAAGTAACTCCTTCATGCTGCTGATTTTTTTATCGTAGATCAGGATGTAAGGGCTATCCAGGTCGGCTTCCATTTTCTCGGTGTTGGTTACGAAGTAAGGGGATAGGTAACCGCGATCGAACTGCATACCTTCAACCGTTTTTACTTCGGTTTCTGTTCCTTTGGCTTCTTCAACAGTAATCACACCATCTTTACCAACTTTCTCCATGGCATCAGCAATCATCTTACCGATGGTTTCATCGTTGTTAGATGAAATGGATGCTACTTGTTCAATTTCGCTGGAGTCTTTGATTTTCTTGGATTGCTTTTTCAAGCTTTCAATAACAGCCTGAACCGCTTTGTCGATACCGCGCTTTAAATCCATAGGGTTAGCACCGGCAGCAACGTTTTTAATACCGTGACTGAATATAGATTGTGCTAAAACTGTAGCGGTAGTAGTACCGTCACCGGCAGCATCAGCAGTTTTAGAAGCAACTTCTTTCACTAACTGAGCCCCCATGTTTTCAATGGGATCTTTCAATTCAATTTCTTTTGCAACGGAAACACCGTCCTTGGTCACAGCAGGTGCACCGAATTTTTTATCAAGGATAACGTTACGTCCTTTAGGACCGAGGGTAACTTTAACAGCATCTGCTAATTTATCAACGCCTTTTTTTAGTCTGTCGCGGGCAGATGTATCGAATGTAATTTCTTTAGCCATAGTATATCTGAATTTTTGGTTGTGATTAAATGATTCCGAAAATGTCTGAGTTTCTCATAATGAGGTACTCTTTACCATCAATGTTGATCTCCGTACCGGAATACTTTCCGTACAAAATCTGGTCGCCAACTTTAACAGTAACAGGCTTATCTTTCAAGCCTTCGCCAACGGCTATCACTTTGCCTTTTTGAGGCTTTTCTTTGGATGAATCCGGGATGTACAAACCGGAAGAGGTTTTGGTTTCAGCTTCAGCGGGTTCAACAAGTACCCGGTCTTCATTTGGTTTGAAGTTGATCTTTGCCATATAAGTAATGGATTTTAAGGTTTAACAAATTTGCTATACTCCGCTTATCAGCTATTGTGCCATTGCCAAAAGCGGGGCGAATAACGGACAAAATTTCAATAAAAAGGCATTTTCAATGTCTTTTCGCTAGAACATGGCAGTCACTCAAAGATCCAGACTGCCAAAAATGTCAGGTTGCAACCGGGGCTTGTCAGGTTCGTTAAACCGGATATAAACCGGCAGTTGACAGAGTTTTAACAATTGTTTAATTTTTAGGTCAAAATAGAAGGTATGGAGCGATTATCGAAGGATTGGATAACTCAGGGACTGATCGATTTTGAATATAAGAAGTACATTCTACTGGCCTATTTGAAACGGGTCAAGGCATCTTTCGGAAGGGTAGAACTCTACCCCGATATGGCAGACCTGGTATTCCACTACCGAAACCTGCTGGCCATAAAGGAAAACAAAACCTTGCTGAAAGAATCGTTTCCGAAAGAACTTTCGCTGGAGGAGTTCAAGAAACTTGAACTCAGTTATCGTCAGCTCGTTGAAGACGATGCGATCATGAGTGAACTCGAATCGATCATTGAATTTTCAATTCCCCAAGTAAAGGATTCCCTCAAGGAAGGTGCGGTAATTTTTGAATATGTAGAATCGCAGTGTGAGATATCACCAATTGGCGTTACCCCATTGTATGCAAAGGAGGGTTATTTATTTGTTGCGCAACCTCCGGAAAAGGAAACCCAGGTTTATCGCTACCAGGTTAGCATCTTTGAAGATGCCCACGAGCAGTTGCGTAGTTTAAATACAGAATTTATTGAATCGGTTACAAAAACACCGGTGCACACGTATGAGCAACTTAAACTTGATTTGATCAGGAAGTTTAAGGACTTACCCAATCCGGCAACATACCTTATTCTTTCCCGGATGAAGTTCCCCTTTCATGAAACATTTATGCCGGTAGCCAAGCGTTTGTTTGTAAAGCACATTTCAGCAGCCGCATAAAAAAACCTGATGGGAAAACATCAGGTTTTTGATGAACGTAATTATTAATTACTCGTTGTTATCGTCTTGCTCTTCGGGCATTACAGGTGTGGTAGTAGCAGGTGCAGCTTGTTCACCAGCTTTATCCAAAATATCATTACCTGAACCAGCCGAAGGGGTTACTAAATTCGTTGAGAGGGTAAGGGTAAGAACCATGATGGTAATCACAAATCCCCAGGTCAATCGCTCTAACAAATCGCCAGTTTTTTTTACCCCAATAATATTGGCTGCGCCTGAACCACCGAACTGACTGGATAATCCGCCACCCTTTGAATTTTGGGCCAGAATGACCACAACCAACAAAAAACAAACAAAAATAATGAGCCCTACAATGAAACTGAACATAGCTTATTTCCTTAAATCTTCAATTTGAGCCGCAAAGTAAGCCTTTTTTTGTGGAAACTTCCAAATCAGCTTTTTGTACACTTCAATAGCTTTATCCTTTTTGCCTTGCCGGATAAGGATTTCGGCAAGCGTTTCAGAAACAATATGGTCACTAAATTCACCGCTTTTAAGGGTTGATGCCAGGTCGGGATTCTCTTCAGCGGTTGCTGCAGATGGAACAAGATGGGGTTTGGTTTTTATAAACTGATCAATGATTTCAATCTGCTCTTTAGTCTTTTCACTTTCAGGCTGAACTTTTTTGCGGGTTGCTTTAATCTCACTTACAATTGGGTCAAGCTCAGTGGATTTTTTTGCTTTCTTTTTGGCAGGAATTGAATCGGTTGCAGCAGGAGCTTCGCTATTCTTTTCCAATTCTCTGGCCATTTGAATAATCCGTTCTTTTTTGGAAATTTTCTTTTCCTTTTCGGGTTTTGTGATTGCTGGTTTTACAACAGGAAGCGCAACGCCATCCTGATCAAACAGTGCTTCAAAATTATGCTTCAATTCCTGAAGCCGTTCCAGATCGTGAATCACTTCATCAGCATAGTCTGTATTGGTTGGAATTTGCGATGGTCCTTTTTGGCTTAAAACTGGTTCTTGTTGCAGGCTTTCTTGAGCCACCCTTTCATCAGCCTGACTCACTTCAGTAACTGCTGTCATTATTTCCTTGAGCACAGATCGATCGGTGGAATAAACCGCTGCGCGCTGCAAAGTAACCTGATGGTCTTTGAGTTGGTGATCTTTAGAGACCCGGGCTGCCAGGGCTTCCAACAGCTGACTATACGGATAGTTGCCGGCTAACGCATTAACTTCCACAGCTTCATCAGCAGTAGAGCCAGAAAAATGATTCAGCAGACTGACTAATTGATTTTTATCCACAGCAAAAGGGTCTATGGTAAAAATAGAGAAATTTTACCAATTGGCAATTGACGCGTTGAAGATGTCCAGGATGATCTGTTCAAAAATCTGGCGAATTAATCCGTCTTCAATATCCGGTAAGTTTAAATCATTTGGGAAATCCCGATAAAATGAAAATGATTTGTCTTTGAAACTCATGGTCTCATCAAGCGTGTTAACATAGGTAACCCGAACGGTAATGGTTAATCGGGAAGAGGCAGCAGCGTCAATTTGCGTGGGATCTCCACTGGCACGTGGTGCAATTTGTGTTACCTGGTAGCCGGTTACAATCCCTTCCATTTGTAACTCACCGTTTTCAGCAACAACACTGAGATTGGTATTCTGAATCATGTAGTCTTTAAGACTGTTGGTAAAAACCTGACCAAGGTTTGCCGGGCCCAGGTCGGTATTGTTGTAAAACTCCTGTATGGCGATAGTTTTGGCATTGGTGCCTGATCCTGTAAAGGAGTAAATTCCGCATGAGGCACACCAAGCAAGCAGGCTAACCAGGCTGCTGATGGAAACCAATGCGTTTAAAAACCTGGTCTTATTAATTTTCAAGATCGTATTGTTTGATTTTGCGGTAAAGCGTTCTTTCCGATATGCCCAAATCGCGTGCCGCATATTTTCGTTTATTGTTGTTTTTACGCAACGCGCGCATGATTAATTCTTTTTCTTTTTTTTCAATCGACAATGAGTCCTCTTCTGTTTCGTGCGAAATATCCTGCACTTCTTCCTGCTCCTGTTCGGGTTGAAGGCCTGGGTTTACGGAGGGGATGTTCAACACCACCGGTTCAGCAACGGACTCAACCCCCTCGAATAAAGAGGGATGATCTTTTACCAACTGTGCGGCATTGCCCTGGTGGTTGTACAACTCCAACACAATTTTTTTCAAGTCCATCACATCCTTTTTCATATCAAATAAAACCTTGTACAGGATGTCGCGCTCGGTGAAAGAATCTTTCTCCGGTGAGCCATTCCGGTAGAGGGCGGGAAGGCTGCTTTCCTGGGGCATGTAGTGCAGAAGTTTTTCAGCGGTGATCTCCTTACTTTCTGTAGAGAGCACTGAAATTTGTTCTACCAGATTTTTTAACTGACGGATGTTTCCCGGAAAGCGGTACTTGATTAAGTTTTCCTTGGCATCCTCTGACAATGACACTGGCTTAACCTTGTATTTCTCAGCAAAATCGGACGCAAATTTCCTGAACAGGAGTTCAATATCCTTGCCTCGTTCACGCAAAGGCGGAACATAGATAGGCACCGTGCTGAGGCGGTAGTAGAGGTCTTCGCGGAATTTCCCGTCTTCCACCCGCTGCAGCAGGTTAATATTGGTGGCGGCCACCACGCGAACATCAGTCTTTTGAACCTTCGAGGAACCAACTTTAATGAACTCACCATTCTCCAAAACTCTTAGTAACCTGGCCTGCGTGCCTAAGGGCATTTCCCCGATTTCATCGAGAAAGATGGTTCCCCCATTGGTTACTTCAAAGTAGCCTTTGCGGGCTTCGTGTGCTCCGGTAAACGACCCTTTTTCATGACCAAATAACTCTGAGTCGATTGTACCTTCAGGAATAGAACCGCAGTTTATGGCGATAAACTGTCCGTGTTTACGCGGACTTAAATGATGGATAATTTTTGAGAATGATTCTTTACCACTACCGCTTTCACCTGTAATCAATACCGACATATCGGTAGGAGCCACCTGCATCGCTACGCGCACAGCGTTGTTCAGCAACGTAGAATTTCCAATAATTCCAAAACGTTGTTTTACGCTTTGTATTTCTGCATCTGTAAAACTCATGTTATGAAACTACTTTACCTAATAAGGTTGCCCCCGTGCACTTTTCTACCACTACATTTACGTACTGGCCTTTCTGAAAATGCTCCTTCGGAAAAACAACCACTTTATTTGCACTGTTCCGACCTTGTAAAAAATCTGATGATTTTTTTGAATACCCTTCAATCAACACAGTAAAAATCTTTCCAACATCGCGTTGATTGCGTAGCAATGAATGCTGGTTTTGCTTTTGTATGATTTCCTGAAGCCTTCTCTTCTTTACCTCTTCAGGAACATCATCTGCGAATTTCTTTGCCGCCAGGGTTCCGGGTCTTTCTGAATAAAAGAACATGTAGGCGAAGTCGTATTTTACATAATCCATCAATGAAAGTGTGTCCTGATGTTCTTCTTCAGTTTCTGTACAGAACCCGGTAATCATATCGGAAGATATACCACAATCTTCCCCCAGGATCTCGCGTATTCTGTCAATTTTATTGATGTACCACTCACGGCTATAGCCACGGTTCATCACCTCTAAAACACGGGTATTACCACTTTGTACAGGCAGATGGATGTACTTGCAGATGTTTTCATAGCGGGCCATGGTATGCAATACATCATCGGTAATGTCTTTAGGGTGGGAGGTTGAGAAACGAATGCGTAGTTCCGGGCTTACCCGGGCTACCATCTCCAGCAGGTGAGCGAAATTCACCACATCGTTGATGCCCTTTTTCTCCAGAAAAGCCTTGTTATTTTCTTCATGGCTCCACTTGTAGGAGTCCACATTCTGGCCCAGCAGAGTCACTTCGCGGTAACCGCGTTGAAACAAATCAGTAGCTTCAGCAACAATGGAATAAGGGTCACGGCTGCGTTCACGTCCGCGGGTAAACGGTACCACGCAAAAAGAGCACATGTTGTCACAGCCCCTCATAATGGATATGAAAGCGGTAACCCCATTAGAGTTAAGTCTTACCGGAGAAATGTCTGCATAGGTTTCTTCGCGCGAAAGAAATGTGTTGACTGCCTTTTCTCCATCATCTACTTGTCCAATCAATTGAGGTAAATCGCGATAAGCATCCGGGCCTGCCACCAGATCAACAATTTTCTCCTCTTCCAGCAATTTGGATTTAAGCCGCTCGGCCATGCACCCCAACACACCCACCAACATCTCTGGCCTCTGCTTTTTAAGCGTGTTAATTTGAGTTAACCTGTTGCGAACAGTTTGTTCAGCTTTTTCGCGTATAGAGCAGGTGTTCAGAAAAACAACATCTGCAGTATTGATATCAGCAGTGGTATCGAATCCTTCTTTGGCGAGAATGGATGCCACGATTTCACTATCGGAAAAATTCATTTGACAGCCATAGCTTTCAATGTAAAGCTTCCGGCTTTTACCGGTATTTTGTTCCTTGGAAATGCTAACCGTTTCGCAGGCCTCGCTACCCTCCAGTACACCCAAATCTTCTATTAATTGCTGCATTCTTCTTAATTCAGGGGACAAAAATACAATTTAATTGATTCTGTGACATCTTGTCATGGTATTTTACTTAAGTTGCCGATGTTGTCTAAAATCAAAGATCAAACGCAAGAGTCTATGTCAATTATCAAATCAGTCAGGGGGTTTACTCCGGTATTTGGAGAGAATTGCTATGTGGCAGATGGTGCTGTGGTGGTAGGTGAAGTAACTATGGGCGATAATTGTACGGTCTGGTTTAATGCTGTGGTGAGGGGCGATGTTCACTCCATCACGATCGGAAATAATACAAACATTCAGGATGGAGCGGTTCTGCATTGCACGTATCAGCGAGCGAAGTTGGTCATCGGTAATAACGTTTCCATTGCCCACAATGCAGTTGTACATGGCTGTACCATTGAAGACAATGTGCTGATAGGAATTGGGGCTATTATACTGGATGATGCCGTCATAGGTGAGAATTCTGTAATTGCCGCTGGGGCTGTTGTTCTTCCAAAAACGATCGTAGAACCCGGAAGCATTTATGCGGGTACTCCGGCCAAACGCGTGAAAGACATTGGCGATGAAATGAAGGAAGTAATTCAACGCACGGCAAGAAATTACCCCATGTATGCCAATTGGTTTAAGAAATAAGGGCAGATTGAACCCGATGATGAATGTTCCACCTAAACCTGATGAATATCATTGGAAAATACTATAATCAAGAGTTTAATTCGGTATCTTCAACGGTGGAATGCTAATTATGAAAACGGGTAAAAATAAGGGTTTTGATCCCAAGGTTATTGAGGAGTACAAGGCTAAGATGAAGGCTTTAGATCAGTCTTTCCTGGTTGATGAATCGGACGATAGTTCAGATGAATATGTACATTTTTATTTTATTGGAGCGCATGAAGGAAAAGAAGCAATATTTGATGCAGTGATGTACACACTACGCCTGCAGCACGAAAGTGAATTGTTTGAAATTGCCGAACACCGCGCGGCTATTCATTTTCCAAACTATAAAAAGATTACCTACGAAGAGGATGAAAATGGAAACCTGGAGCCACTGGATGATCAGGAAGAAGAAATTGGATTATTCATGGCAGAAGTGATTATGGAGTTGGAGGAAGATGAACATGTAAAAGTAAAAGAGCATGTCGATCAGGATGTTCATGTCGACTTTGGTATTGCCCTTGATATCGGCTTACATGTAGAAAAAATTACCCCGAGAGTTATTGAACAGTTTATTCGTGATTTTAACACGGATGATCTGAACCTTGATCCAACATTGTACTCCTTTCAGACCAAAGGCATGGAGGCAGATTAAACCTACCACGATTAGCTCATTGCTCAATTCCCAAAATTCATACTATACCATTGCCATACGAGAGGCTTTCGTATATATTTGCGCCTGCCTGCCGGTAGGCTGGCCCTAAATTAAATCCTGATGAAGAATCTATCCCTAGTTTTAAACATTGTGCTTTTGGTGGCCGTTGGCGTGTTGTATTACCTGCACTTTTCACCGAAGATCACGTCCTCCTCAGGCCCCGAATCGTCATTTGATATTGGCGAGCTGAAAGTGGCCTATATTAATTCCGACTCTGTTTTGGAAAAATATGAATACCTGAAAGCCAGTGCTGAAATATTAGAGGCAAAATCGAAAAAGGTTGAGCAAGATTATATTAACCGTGCGCAAAGCCTTCAAAATGAGATTACAGCGTACCAACGTAACGTGAATAACATGACTGTTGGCCAGGTTCGTGCTGTGGAGGAAGACCTGGGTAAAAAACAGCAAAACCTTCAGCTCTATGAGCAAAGCATCAGGCAAGAGTTGATGAACGATCAGACGAAATTGAACAAAGAACTGTATGATCGAATTACTGCTTTTCTTCAAAAGTATGGTAAAGAAAGAGGATTGCACCTGGTGTTGAAATTTGACACCACCAGTGATGTTCTTTTTGGTGTTGATGCCTTGGACATTACACAAGATGTAGTAACCGGACTTAACGCAGAATACGCCACTGAGAAAGGAACTGTAAAAGAGCCTGCCAAGAAATAAACATCAATTACCAATTTTTTCAGACCGGCTTTGATTTGAATTAAAGCCGGTTTTTTATTTTATATTTGTCCATACGCTTGTATGGCAAAACTTTTTCCTGTTTCCGTTCGCACGAGAACTCAAGAACAAAAGCAGGTTGCCTTTATGCTGGCAACTGGTTTTTTCATGGGGGTATTCATCGCCACCTACCAGGTCACGGCTGATTCATTATTTCTTAACAAACTCGGTGAACACCTCGATAAGGCATTTCTGATTACCGGTATTCTGGGGATTCTCTCAACGGGTATTTTCTCCATTCTTCAAAATTACATTCGTTTCTCCATGCTCACCCTGCTGGTTATTGCCGGGGTATTTGCGTTCAGCATGGGGGTATATATTCTGCTTCATTTTGGTAATCCTGAGTGGGAGAACCCCCTGATCTTTGCCATGTTTGCGTTTTCAGGCCCCATTATTGCCCTGCTGTTTCTTAGCTATTGGGGAACATTTGGTCGGCTTTTTAACTTCCGTCAATCAAAAAGTATCATTGGCTGGATTGATACCGGCCAGCTTATAGCGGCCATCGCAGCTTCGTTCATTATTCCATTCACTGCTAAGCTTGTTCCAGAGACTTCAGATTATTTATTGGTTTGCTGTGTGGCCATTTTTATGGTAGGTGTTTTACTGGCATTAATAGCCGGTCGGTTTGAGCTTTCTAAAAATGACCCGAGGGAGTTTGATGCCGAGGTGCGGAAGGAGTCCAGCGTGCGCAAAATGTTTTCCGACAAGTACATTTTGCTCATGTCAATGTTGTTGGTGGTTTCAATGACTGCTTTCGTATTTAATCAATTCTCTTTTCAGGAGATGGTTCGGGAGCAGTATCCCAATCAACGAGATCTTACGGACTTCAATGCCTTTTTTACGGGTGCTGTTTATGCCTTAAGCTTGATTATGCAGACGTTCGTTAACAACCGCATTATCAGCAATTACGGTCTCCGGGTTTCTTTATTTATACTGCCCATAGTTTTGGGAGTTTTATCCATCGGGTCAATTTTGGCAGGAACTTTTTTTGGATTTGATAAAGTTGATTCACCCACAGGTTTTATTTTCTTCTTTCTGTTTGTGGCCATGAGCCGGTTGTTCAACTGGACCTTGCGTGAGTCTTTGGAAAACCCGGTTTTCAAACTATTCTTTATTCCACTTGATAACAGAATTCGGTTCAACGTTCAGGCACGTGTAGAAGGACTGGTGAATGAAAGCTCCCGCTTTATTGCCGGTTTATTGATTTTTGTGTTGGCCTTTATTCCGGCCTTTAAGGTAATCCATATCTCGGTATTCCTTGTGCTGCTGGCAGTGGTCTACTTTATAGTGGTAAACAGGCTGTACGGTGGGTACAAAGACAAGATTCGTCAGAAGCTGGAAAACTCTGATTTTCAGCAAGATAAGCTGGAAAAAGGCTTCGCTCAGATAACCCATCGATTGGAAAACATGATGGCCGCACCAGATAGCAACAAGGCAATTTTTTCCTATAAGTTACTGGAGAAAATAAATGCTAGTCAAACCTCCATATGGATTAATAGCCTGATCAAAAATCAGGATGATTCTGTGCGACATTATGCCCAGGAGAAAATGAATGAAATGAAGGGGTTGTCCGTATCTGACAAGTATGTGATCCGGATGGATCAAACTAAAGTTGATACTGAAGATAAAAGCATGCTATCGCTGGCCGATTTACAGATGATTATCGA
The DNA here is from genome assembly GCA_002344065.1 of Flammeovirgaceae bacterium UBA2366. Taxonomy (GTDB): domain Bacteria; phylum Bacteroidota; class Bacteroidia; order Cytophagales; family Cyclobacteriaceae; genus UBA2336. Next base: position 54,883 of record DDTK01000012.1, on the reverse strand, counting down.
TAATAATGGTGATATTACAAAGCAGCGTATACAAAGGCTATCCCGATCGCAAAACCCCAGCGACAGACAATATGCAGCTGAGTTGTTGTTGCATACTTCCGCTGAAGAATGCATTTCATTTTTGATTGAGTTGCTATCCGATTCTGAATCAAAGGTTCGGAATACGGCTATCAAATCCGCGATCAAAAAAAATAACCCGGAGGTAATTAACGCGCTGATTGAGAACATGGGTAACCCTGTGTACAGTAATCAGGCCATGAATGCCCTTGTACTTATCGGCCCCAAAACATTACCCGCTTTGGATGCTGCATTTTTCCGCAGCGGGCAAAGTACCCACCTGATGCAGCGCATCATTCAAGCGGCAGGAAGAATAGGGGGACAGCGCGCACGAGACCTTTTATGGAATAAAATTGATTACCCCAATAAGGTAGTTGTATCACAAGTTCTCCTTTCACTGGGTGAGTGTGGATTCAAGGCCGGAATCTCGCAGGTAACCCGTATCAAGTATGCCATTGAAGCCGATATAGCTGATATACGGTGGAACCTGAGTGCTATACAAGAGATTGGTTCAGAAGGGTTTAACACCCACATAATCAGTTCTTTACGGTGGGAGATCCAAAATGACATTGAGCACATTTACATGCTGCTGGCCATGTTGTACGATACCCGGTCAATTCAACTTGTAAAAGAAAACATTGACAGCGGAACACCTGAAGGTATTACGTATGCGGTTGAACTTTTGGATGTGTTCTTATCCGAGCAATTAAAACAAAGAGTAATTCCTATTCTTGATGATATCTCCGATAACGAACGAATAAATAAACTTGATATCTTTTATCCGCGGGTTAAGCTTGATTCTAAACTGGTGTTGAAGTTTATGATCAACCGTGATTTCACACAATCAAACCGCTGGACAAAAGCTTGTGTGCTCTATGAAATCGGTTTGCAGCGCATAGAAGACTTTAAGTTGGATCTTATCGCGCAAATGTTTAACCCTGATTTGTTAATCCGGGAAGTTGCGGCTTGGTCCTTAGCCCAGATCAATGAGGCGGAGTATAGACGTAACGTTAGGCGCCTGCCGGCCGAGCAATGCAAGGCTTTGGATGACGTGGTGCTGACCAAACGAATGAGCCGTTTCAGTAAAGTCATGTTCTTTCAGCAAGTTGAAGTTTTTGATGGGGTACCCGGTATTACGTTGAGCCATTTGGCCGATATAAGTACAGAAATTAACCTGAATGAAGGAGAGACCCTGGCTTTAGATGAGAAAATCAACAACAACTTTTACGTGTTGGCGAAGGGTGAAGTCGACTTTTTCCAACGGGGTGAGTTTACAGCGTCTTTTGCCGAAGGTCAGTTTATTGGCGAACTGCTTTCCTTGCCTAATTTCATGACTACCAACCTGATAAAAGCCAAAACGAAGATCAGTTTGCTGAGTATTAATAAGGACCAGTTCTATGAATTGCTTTCGGATGACGTGCGGCTTGCCGACAAGGTATTAGAATTCGTCTAAATTTGGCTGTAATCGGTATTTTTACTACATTTCGATACTATTTTTTAACCTTCGTAAACTTTTTAGATTTTTTAAACTATTTCCTGAAGCGTGATCTTAAGTTTTCACCTGCAATTGGTTAACTTTCAGGTTGTTTGTAGCATGGTATGTTGACGCAATCATCCCATTCGGAACAAGACCAGGAAGTTCCTGACGTGTTGACGGAAATTCAACCCGACAGTTCAAATCCATTTCCTGGATTACGTCCCTTCACGGTGGATGAATGTCATCTTTATTTTGGTCGCGAAGGACAGGTAGACGATATTCTGCTCAAGCTCTCCCGCCACAGATTTGTTTGTGTGATGGGTTATTCCGGAAGTGGAAAATCCTCATTGATGTCGTGTGGTTTGGTTCCGGTGTTATATGGGGGGTTTGTTACTCACTCAAGTCCGCATTGGCATGTTGTTATCACCCGGCCGGGTGCAACACCTTTACAAAATCTTACCGATGCGGTTGTTGAATATTTGATTTCACATAATCGCATTGCTGAAGATGATCGCGCAGTTCATGCGGCAATTATTAATTCAGTATTACGCAGTGGTTCACATGGACTCATTGAAGTCTCAAAATATCTGCAGCAACACAAACTCGACAATGTGTTTTTCATGGTCGACCAGTTTGAAGAATTGTTTCGTTTTCATGAGACTGAAGCTGCCGATGAAGTGTTTGATGAGACACAGCTCTATGTAAACCTCATATTAAATGCTATTCACCAGCAGGATACACCGGTTTATGTGGCGGTTACCATGCGGTCAGATTTTATAGCCAAGTGTTCTGCGTTTAGCGGATTGACTGAAGTTATAAACGAAAGTAATTACCTGGTTCCGCAGATGACGCGGGAACAGAAGCGGATGGCCATTGAAGGTCCTATTGCCGTTGCCGGTGGCCGCATATCACAGCGTTTAGTAAAACGGTTATTGGCCGACATGGGCCGTAATCAGGATCAGCTTCCTATTCTACAGCATGCGCTTATGCGCACGTGGGACTACTGGGTAGCTAACCGCGAGCCTGGTGAGCCGATGGATATTCGTCATTACAATTCCATTGGAAGAATTGCGCAGGCACTTTCCATGCACGCCAATGAAATTTTTGAAGAGCTGTCACCCCGTCAAAGGGAAATTGCAGAAGTACTATTTAAAAGTGTAACGGAAAAAAGCGCGGACAACAAAGGTATGCGCAGACCGGCTCGCCTGGGATTGGTGGCAGAATTGGCGGATGCCGATGTAGATGAGATAATCGAAGTGGTTGAACATTTCCGCAGGCCGGGCCGATCGTTTCTAATGCCCGCCCATACCATTTCATTATATGCTGATTCACTTATTGAACTTTCGCACGAAAGTTTAATGCGTATTTGGAACAGGTTAAATACCTGGGTGGAAGAAGAGTTTGAATCGGCCACCATGTACAAGCGCATATCGGATGCGGCTGCCATGTACCAGATTGGCAAGACCAGTTTGTGGAGGCCTCCAGATTTGCAACTGGCGCTAAACTGGCAAAAGAAGCAACGTCCCACACGCGAGTGGGCGCAACGCTATGATGAAGCCTTCGAGCGTGCCATCGTTTTTCTGGACACCAGTAGAATTACCTACGAGGCAGAATTAAAAAACCAGGAACTGCAGCAGAAGCGAATGCTTCAGCGTGCGCGTGTTACCGCTATTGTACTGGGGATTGCTGCTGTAATAGCTATTTTGTTTTTAGTGTTTGCCTACACACAAAAAATAGCAGCCGACAATAGCGCCATTGAAGCCAAGTTGCAGGAAGCTAAAGCAATTGAGCAAGCGACAGCGGCTGAATTAGCCCGGCAAGATGCAGAAGCCCAAAGACTAAAAGTTGAAGCAGCAAATAAGGAATTGGAAGAAGCCAAAGGTGCGGTTGAGGATGCGTTAAAGATTGCAAAAATTGAAAAGGACAGAGCAGAAGCTCTGCTTTTATTAGCTCAACAGCGAACTCAGGAAGCAATTACTGCTGGAGAGCAGGAAAGAGCTGCAAGGTTATTTGCGGAACAGGAAACTGCTCGTGCTGAAGCAAACTTTGAAGAGGCTAATCGACTTTACTTCCTGGCTAAAGCACAGGAAATGGCGGGTAAATCAGTTCAGGAAGATGATGACAAAGATCTCGCGGGAACATTGGCCATGCAGGCCTATCATTTTCACACACGGTATAAGGGTAAGCGTTATGATCCTTATGTGTATAACGCACTCTACCATGCCCTCACGGTTTCTTCCGGCTTAAGCTATAATGCGATAAAAGTTCCGGGGCCTTCCCGTAACCGGATGAACGGTCTTGCTATTTCATCCAAAGGAACGACCTACTATGCAGCTGCTGCTGATGGAAGAATTTTTGGAGGTGATTATGAAAAGCGTACCGGCAAGCCCACAACCTTTCAAAATGCTTATCCTAATAAAGTAATCGCACTGAGTAAAGATGAACGATACCTGGTTAACGGTACGGACTCCGCAACGGTACAAATCTTTGATCTCCAAAATGAAACGGCAAGGCCTTTACTGGTGAAAGACCTTAAAGGTGCTACGAATGCCATCGAGTTTCTGCCAGACAACTCAGGCTTCATCGTAAGTAAAACGGATAGAACACTTTCTTTTGTTGATCATCAAACAGGAAAATCACGAACGTTAGTAACGGCCCCGTCAGAACTTAAAGCTATATCGATAAGCCCTGATGGAAAATATCTGGTGGGCGCATCCTGGTCGGGGCAACTTGTGCTTTTGAACCTTGAAACCAATGCGTTGGAGACTTTAGTGAGTTATGATGCGTCTCAAATCCTCTCCGTTAAATTTAGTCCGGATGGAAAGACACTGGCTTACGGAACGTTTGAGAAAAATGAAAAGCGTGGCCTGGTGAAGTTATATAACCTTGCACAACGTAAGGAAGAAAGACAATTCACAGGCCATAAAGCTGGCGTATATGATGTAGAGTTCAGCCCAGATGGAAAATTATTGGCCAGTGCCGGTAGTGATCGCTTACTGCAAATGTGGGTGCTGGATTTTATTGAAGATCTACCTATTAAAATGGATAACAACAATGGATTTATCTGGGATATTTCATTCTCCAGAGATTCCAAATACTTAATAGCAGCGGGACATGAATCGGAGATCAGGGTATGGCCAACGGATCCGCAATTGCTGGCGAACCAGATTTGTCCGCTATTGAAACGAAACATGACTGAAGAAGAGTGGAAGAAGTATGTAGGTGATGATATCAAATATGAAAACACCTGCGTGAATCTGCTCATTAAAGATTATTAACCACTGCATGGGATTTTTAAAATTTATAGTTGGCCTAATCATAATCAGTGGAATTTCTATCCGTGTTATTGCACAGGAAGAGCGCATCGATTGTGAACAAACGCTGGCTATGGCCACGGAAGAATTCAACTCCGGCAGGTTTTATGGAATTCCTTCCTTGCTGAAACCCTGCGTGGATCGTGGCTTTTCCCGTGAACAAAAGCAACGTGCTTTTTTATTGCTGGCGCAGACGTATTTATTACTTGATGATCCAATTTCTGCAGAGAATAGTTACCTCGAAGTATTACGCGCCAATCCTGAGTTTGAAACAGATACAGCTTTACACCCCATTGACCTGGTTTATCTGAGTAAAAAATTTACAGCTGATCCGATTTTTGCAGTCTTTGCTAAGGTAGGAGGGAATACATCTCCAGTTCGGGTTATTCAAACCGTAAGCCCTTCAGGCCAGCCTGTTAACAACGAGTATGGACTTCGACCAGGCTTTCAAATAGGCGGTGGTGTTGATTATAATTTTACAAGGTTCATTGCTATTTCCGCGGAGGCTGAATTTGGATTTACATCATATAAGAAGACCCAAACAAGATTCAGTGATGATCTGTTAGAATTGACAGCAAACCAGTCGTGGGCCACTATTCCTGTTTATGTAAAATATACGTTTACAAAAGGAAATTTCAGACCTTATGGGTATGGTGGATTGGCTGTTCACTTTTTGAATAGTGAGAATGGCAAATTCATTTCACAAAAGAGAGATTTATCTGATCTAAACCCGGTAATACTACCTGAAAAGGAAAGCACTAACCGATCATTAATGGAATTCAGAAATACCTTTAATCGCTCGATTCTTATTGGAGGCGGGGTAAGGTATAAGTATGGGCTTGATTATTTCTTTGTGGATGTTCGATACTATTTCGGTTTGTCCAACATTGTGTCTTCATCATCGTCCGCTGATTATACAGGTGTTTTACCTGAGTTAGGTCATGCTGACGATATGTTTCGTATGGATAATCTTTCGATCAGCTTTGGATATTATCACCCATTTTATAATCCGCGCAAATTGAAACAGGCCCGCACGAAATCGGTATTAAGAGGAATCAATAAATCATCGAAATGAAGCCGTATAGATTCTTTGTTGAATGTTTATTGATTGTGGGTTCACTGTTTCTTTTTACCTGCGATACGAAAAACAATATTGATCCCGTATTTAAAAATTACTTCATCAAGTACTATGGCGAAGACGGTAATCATGAGGCCAAGGATTTTATTATCAATGATGATGGCACAGTAATTATTGTTGGCACAGTAACTTTTGGTCAAACTGTACTTACCAAACGTGTTTACATCGTCAAGACTGATTTAGAAGGCAACGAACTGTGGAACAAAACACTTGGTTCGGATTTTAATGAAGAAGCTGCGGATATTGAACCCATCGTTGGTGGCCCCGATGCAGGTAATTTTCTAATTCTATCTAACTTTGATAAAGCTACCGATCAAACAAACATCCGCCTCACTGTTATCAATTCGAGTGGGGATAGCTTAAGGAGTTTCAATTATGCCCAGTACTTGAGTCTTCGTGGAAAATCTGTTACTTCCACAACTTCTGGAGTAATGTATTTGGCTGGACTTACAACTGATATTGATGCTGGTAGTGATAAAAATGTATTGCTTAATACCCCGCCACCTATTCTTGAAGATTATTTGATAATACGATTACGAAGTGATTATTCCATCGAGTTTGATGATAGGATAGGGGGATCTTATGAGGGTTCGGCAGTTAATATTGTTCCTTCAGGTAGCTCGTTTATTTATGCGGCCTATTCGGATGAATTAACGTCAAGTAATTTGCCTGATAACAACGAGCATGAACATAACTTCATTTTCAGACTATTTTCGAATAATCCAACAAGCGCAGCCGTTTCTTTATTCTCTGGTAGCCTTAACCTTGACGAGAAAATGGTTGCTTTCTCCGATAAACCATTGCTTAATACGTATTGTGCCATTGGCACACAATCCGATTTTAATGGCGCTAATCGTAAAGCCTATGCCGCTGTTGTATCCAGTACATTAAGCTCCGTTATTGCCGAAGGAGTTGTACTTAGCGGTGCTAATGAATACGAAGGAGTTGCTGTTGCTGCTGCCTCAACTTCATATATGCTGTTGGCGAATGAGATCAATACTGCCAATAAGCGCGACATCTTTTTTGTTAAAATGAGTACAGGATTGGTGCCGGAGTTCAATATAAAATTTGGAGCCGTTGAAAATGATGATCGCGGTGCCGCTGCAGCAGAGTTACCCAATGGCGATATACTGATTTTAGGGACCATGCAGCTTGCCGGTCAGCAGGATAAGATTGCCTTAATTAAACTGCGTCCAAATGGCACGTTTTAAACTTGTAAATATTTTGTTTTTAAGGTTACAATTTTGATAATGCGTTATTAATTGTCTATAGTCGGATTACTTGCTCCTATGCCTCAACTTTACCGTCTTTTATTCGGGTTTTTACTTGTTTTTGGAGCGTTTTCAGCTTTTTCCCAAGCCAATGTTACGATTACCCCAGCCGCTACCGTTGGTGGGGTTCCTATTTGTGTTGGCGGGGCTCCCGTTAACCTTACCAATATTATTATCGCTGAAACGGATGCCGGTAATGGATTGGACGATGATGTTATTGGCGGGCCATTCGCTGATTGGATTAACGTAACCTTAACGCTAGGAATTCCTGCGGATTTTCAATTCGTACCTGGCGTAGGTTCTGTCTTTTCAACACCAGGAGTTGACGATGTGGTCATCAACTCTTTTACAATTCTTGCTAATTCTATTTCTATAACCTTTAGCGCTTTTAACAATACTGGCACTGACAAATTTGATGCGATCATTATATCCGGTCTTCAGGTGCGTGCAGTCAGCGGGCCCGCCCAAACGCTTAACATCACACGAACCGGGGGCACCGCTAATATTCAGGGGCTTGTCAACGGAACCATCGTTGGTTCAGTAACAAGTGCTTTGCCACCTTCACCTTCGACTGTTGGTCCTGCCTCAGCGTGTGCAAACCAGGCAGGCTTAGTTTACACAACAGCGAATGTTGTGGGCAACACGTATGCCTGGTCAGTAGTGGGCGGAAGCATTACAGCCGGAGCGGGCACAAACAGCATCACGGTAACGTGGGGCTCAGCCGGAGCGGGCACGGTACAGGTAACACAGACCGTTTCAGCTACAGGTTGCGCTACCACCACACCACTTTATAATGTCACTGTAAATCCTAACCCCACACCAACAATCAGTGGTTCAAACGCAGTGTGTGCGAATCAGGCTGGAGTGGTATATTCCACAACCAACAATGTTGGACATACCTATTCATGGGCCGTTACCGGAGGAACCATCGTTGGTCCATCGACCAATAACAGTGTAACGGTAAACTGGGGAGTTGCCGGAGCGGGTACGGTTAGAGTTACCGAAACGACAGCTGCTGGCTGTTCTGTACAGACGCCATTTTATAACGTAACGATCAATACAAATCCGGCCCCTTCGATTGTTGGTCCGGCAACCGCATGTGCAAACCAGGCAGGCCTGGTTTACACAACAGCGAATGTTGTGGGCAACACGTATGCCTGGTCAGTAGTGGGCGGAAGTATTACAGCCGGAGCGGGCACAAACAGCATCGCGGTAACGTGGGGCTCAGCCGGAGCGGGCACGGTACAGGTAACACAGACCGTTACAGCTACAGGGTGCGCAACCACAACACCGTTATACAATGTCACGGTAAATCCGACTCCGACACCAGTAATTACAGGTTTAAATTCTGTTTGTGCCAATCAAAGTGGAGTTGTTTACAGTACACCGTTTACGGCAGGACATCAATACTTATGGGAGATTATTTCAGGGGGAACAATAGTGGGATCTCCAAATAATAACACGGTATCCGTGAATTGGGGTGTAGCAGGCTCTGGTCAAATAAGAGTAACAGAAACCATCATTGCCTCAGGTTGCGCAACTCAGACGTCTGCTTTCAATGTGACCATTAATGCAAATCCGCTTCCTTCCATATCAGGCGCTGATCAGGTTTGCGCTGATCAAACCAGTGCGCTTTACTTATATTCAACTCCGGAAACTCCGGGAAACACATACAATTGGAATGTCATCGATGGTACGATTGCAGGTGGGTCTGGAACCGGTACTATAGCCGTTCAGTGGGGAGCTGCCGGGGTAGGACAGGTTTCTGTAATCGAGACTGTGTCTGCTACAGGGTGTAGCACTGGTTCTTTGCCATTCAATGTAACGATAAACCCGTCTCCCACACCAGTGATCATTGGTTCAAACACGGCCTGTACCAATCAAACCGGAGTGGTCTACAGCACAGCTTTGAATGCTGGCAGAACCTATTTGTGGGAAGTTGTTTCAGGTGGATCAATTGTTGGCTCGGCTACAAATAATTCGGTAACAGTGAATTGGGGTGCAGCCGGTACTGGTCAATTAAGAGTAACCGAGACCATCACTGCATCGGGCTGCTCGGTGACCACATCACTGTACAATGTTACCATCAATACAAATCCGGCCCCTTCGATTGTTGGTCCGGCAACCGCATGTGCAAACCAGGCAGGCTTGGTTTACACGACAGCGAATATTGTGGGCAACACGTATGCCTGGTCAGTCGTGGGCGGAAGCATTACAGCCGGAGCGGGCACAAACAGCATTACAGTAACATGGGGCTCAGCCGGAGCGGGCACGGTACAGGTAACACAGACCGTTTCAGCTACAGGTTGCGCTACCACCACACCACTTTATAATGTCACTGTAAATCCTAACCCCACACCAACAATCAGTGGTTCAAACGCAGTGTGTGCGAATCAGGCCGGAGTGGTATATTCCACAACCAACAATGTTGGACATACCTATTTGTGGGCCGTTACCGGAGGAACCATCGTTGGCCCTTCGACCAATAACAGTGTAACTGTAGACTGGGGAGTTGCCGGAGCGGGTACGGTTAGAGTTACCGAAACGATTACAGCTTCGGGCTGTTCTGTACAGACGCCATTTTATAACGTAACGATCAATACAAATCCAGCCCCTTCGATTGTTGGTCCGGCAACCGCGTGTGCAAACCAGGCAGGCTTGGTTTACACGACAGCGAATGTTGTGGGCAACACGTATGCCTGGTCAGTCGTGGGCGGAAGCATTACAACCGGAGCGGGCACAAACAGCATTACGGTAACATGGGGCTCAGCCGGAGCGGGCACGGTACAGGTAACACAGACCGTTTCAGCTACAGGTTGCGCTACCACAACACCGTTATACAATGTCACGGTAAATCCGAATCCGACACCAATGATCAGCGGTAACAACAGCGTGTGTGCAGGTGAGCAGAATGTAATCTATTCAGTTGCGCTGAATGCAGGAAGAACTTATAACTGGACAGTTACCGGAGGAACCATTGATGGTCCGTCAAATGGTAACAGCATTGTGGTTGATTGGGGAGCGGCAGGAATCGGCACTGTAGCTGTACTTGAAACCATTTCGGCATCTGGCTGCAGCACACTTACGCCTGATCTTATTGTAACGATTAATAATTCTCCTTCACCAATAATCAGTGGGCTGTCAACAGTTTGCGCAAATACACCTGGCGTAGTTTATTCAACGCCAAATGTAATTGGAGATTTATTCTCGTGGTCTGTTGTTGGAGGTACAATTGTAGCCGGAGCTGGTACTAATTCCATAACTGTAAATTGGGGAGCAGCAGGCGCAGGGTCTGTTACCGTAACTCAGTTTATCCTAAGCAGTAGTTGTACCGTTACAACCCCTCCGTATAATGTAACTATTGAAGCAATACCAACGCCATCGATTACTGGTGATAATACAGTCTGTGAAAATGCACAAAACAAAGTATACAGTACTCCACTGGTTGTAGGACATACTTATGCCTGGGTTGTAACCGGAGGAACCATTGATGGTTCATCAACCGGAAATAGCATTGTTGTGGATTGGGGCATAGCCGGAACAGGAACGATTCAACTTACTGAAACGATTACGGCATCTGGCTGCTTTATTACCACACCAATTTTTAATGTAAACATCAATACACTTCCGGCACCGGTAATTACTGGACTTACTATAGTTTGTGCCAATGATGCCGGAGTGATTTACTCTACTCCAAATTCACCTGGTAATACGTATACATGGTCAGTTTCCGGAGGTTCTATTGTGTCAGGAGCAGGTACGAATTCAATAACTGTAAATTGGGGAGCTGCTGGTGCGGGTACCGTTGAGGTGACTGAAGTTGTTCCGTCCAGTAGTTGTATCACAACTACCCCGGTTTATTCGGTAACTATTAATCCAACGCCAGCACCTGTTATTAGTGGCGATAATACGGTATGTGCGAATGAGCAAAATGTGATTTACACCTCGCCATTTACAGCGGGTAATACCTATAGTTGGAATGTGACCGGAGGTACTATTAACGGACCATCAACCAACAACACGGTAACGGTGGATTGGGGTGTAGCGGGACCCGGCACACTTACACTTACGGAATCGGTAGGTGGATGTACAACTGTTACACCGGTCTATAATGTTACTATTAATCCGAACCCAACACCTGTTATAGCCGGAAACACAAACGTTTGCCGTACAGAAACAGGTGTTATATACTCCACTCCTCAGGTAGTAGGAAACACCTATGCATGGACGGTTGTTGGTGGTACAATTGATAGTGGTGCAGGAACAAACCAAATTTCTGTTACGTGGACTTCTGCGGGCACTGGATCCATATCGGTTGTGGAGACCATCACAGCCACAGGCTGTAATACTTCTGCCTCACCGCTGCTGGTTACAGTATCGCCCAATCCTATAGTGAATGCCGGTAGTGATCATGAGATTTGTCAGGGACTGGCTTTTAATTTTGCCACACAAACAAGTCCGGCAACAGCCTCTAACTTTGTTTCCTTACTTTGGACAACCACCGGTACAGGTGTGTTGACAGGTGCTACTACATTAACACCAAATTATACACCAGGTGTTGGTGAAACGGGTGCCATAACATTTACCCTAACTGCTGACGGAATAGGCACTTGTGTGGATGTAGCCGATCAAATGATTCTTAACATTACTCCACTACCAACCGCTAGTGCCGGAAGTGACAGTGAGACGTGTGCTGGATCAATTTTCAACTTTTCAACACAAACCACTCCGGCATCAGCTACCAGCTTCGCAACGTTAGCATGGTCTCATACCGGAACCGGAACACTATTTAATCCGAACACAATTGCACCAACGTATTTGCCCGGGGCAGGAGAGACCGGTACCATTACATTTACATTACTGGCTACCAGTACCGGAAGTTGTGCAAGTGTTTCGGATCAAATGGATTTGGTGATCACACCTTCGCCAACCGTAAACGCTGGTGGTGATGCAGAGATTTGCCAGGGATCAAACTTTAACTTCAGTGCACAAGTACCGTTGGCAACTGCTACCAACTTTGCCTCCTTGTTGTGGACAACCACTGGTACCGGAACATTAACCGGGGCCAACACCCTAACACCTTCGTATACCCCAGGAATTGGCGAAACAGGATTTGTAACTTTTACATTAACCGCTACCGGAAACGGCTCGTGTGCCTCCGTACAAGATGCCATGATATTACAAATTACACCTGCTCCTTTAGTGAATGCAGGAAGTGATGCTGAAATCTGTCAGGGTTCCAATTTTAGTTTTGTAACACAATCTATACCGGCTTCTGCCAGCAACTTTGCTTCGATATTATGGACAACAACCGGAACAGGAACCCTGTTTAATGCAACAACCCTTACTCCAACCTACATTCCACAGGCTGGTGAAACCGGGGCTATCACATTTACTTTAACAGCAAATGGAAATGGTAGTTGTGCCAGTATAAATGATCAGATGATTCTCAACATTACGCCTTCAGCAATCGTTTCTGCAGGAAGTGATGCTGAAACTTGTCAAGGCGTTACGTATAATTTCATTACACAATCAACACCCGCATCAGCCATTAATTTCAACACCATTAACTGGACAACTACCGGTACAGGTTTATTAACTAATGCAAACACTCTTACACCAAGCTACGCACCTGGCGTTGGCGAAACCGGAAATGTTATATTCACATTAACCGCTACCGGTAATGGAAGCTGTACAACCGTTAATGACCAAATGGTTTTGACGATTACACCGGCTCCAGCAGTATTTGCCGGCAGTGATGCCGAGACTTGTCAGGGAGTTACCTTTAATTTCTCTACGCAGTCATCTCCAGCTACAGCATCACAATTCAGTAGTATTTTGTGGACAACAACCGGAACCGGAATTCTGGTTAATGCAACAACCTTGTCACCAACCTATACACCGGGTGTGGGCGAAACGGGTGCGGTAACATTCACGCTTACGGCAAATGGAAATGGTAGTTGTGCCAGTGTAAATGATCAGATGATATTGACGATAACGCCTTCTGTAATTGTTTCTGCTGGTAGTGATGCTGAGACCTGTCAAGGGGTAACTTTTAATTTTAGTACGCAATCTACACCAGCTTCTGCCAGTAACTTCAACACCATTAGCTGGACTACAACCGGTAGTGGTGTTTTATTAAATGCAACAACACTTACTCCATCGTATACACCGGGTGTTGGAGAAACCGGAAATGTAACGTTTACCTTAACAGCTACTGGTAATGGTAGCTGTGCTACACTTAATGATCAGATGGTTTTGGTAATTACTCCTGCGCCACTTGTTTTTGCCGGAAGCGATGCCGAAACCTGTGAAGATGTCAGCTTTAATTTCAATACGCAGTCAACATTAGCATCAGCTTCAAATTTTGCTTCCATACTCTGGACGCACACGGGCAGCGGAACAATTTTCAATGCAAATACACTCACACCAACGTATAATCCAGGTTTAGGAGAAACCGGAAATATAACGTTTACACTAACCGCCACCGGAAACGGAAGTTGTACATCGGTCAATGATCAGATGATACTGACAATTACACCAGAACCTTCTGTATTCGCAGGCAGTGATGCTGAAACCTGTCAGGGAGTAGCATTCAATTTCAGTACGCAATCTACTCCTGCATCGGCATCTGATTTTGCTTCTTTGTTATGGACACATAGTGGGACGGGTACACTTACAAACGCAACTACACTAACACCTAGTTATACACCTGGGGTAGGGGAAACCGGAAATGTAACGTTTACCCTTACCGCAAATGGTAACGGTAGTTGTGCAAGTGTTAATGATCAGATGATACTCATCATTACTCCTGCGCCAGTTGCCTTTGCCGGTAGTGATGCTGAAACTTGCCAGGGTGTTAGTTTTAACTTTAGCACACAAGCTACCCCGGCATCTGCTTCCAATCAATCATCTTTATTGTGGACGCATTCGGGTACAGGCACGATTTTCAACGCTACTACACTTACACCAACCTATCAGCCTGGTGTGGGTGAGGCCGGCAATGTAACCTTTACACTTACTGTAAACGGTAACGGAAGTTGCGTCAGCGTGAACGACCAGATGATTCTGGTGATTACCCCCGCACCCGTTGTAAATGCAGGCAGCAATGCAGAAACCTGCCAGGGTGTGGCCTTTAATTTCAGTACACAATCAACCGCTGCATCAGCCACAAACTTCAGCAGCATTTTATGGACAACTACCGGTACTGGCATTCTTACTAATGCAACAACATTTACCCCTACGTATACACCTGGTGCAGGCGAGACGGGAGCAGTAACCTTCACGTTGACAGCCAGTGGAAATGGCAGCTGTGCAAGTGTGAATGACCAGATGATCTTAACTATTACTCCGGCACCTGTAGTGTCAGCTGGCAGTGATTCGGAAACCTGCCAGGGCGTGAATTTCAATTTCAGCACACAATCTACGCTGGCCAGTGTATCCAATTTTAGCAGCATTCTGTGGACAACTACCGGAACAGGTTTGCTCAGCAATGCCAACACATTAACACCAACCTATGCACCGGGTGCAGGAGAAACCGGAGTGGTAACGTTCACCCTAACCGCTAGCGGAAACGGAAGTTGCGTTTCGGTTAATGACCAGATGATTTTAACCATCACACCGGCACCCACTGTTTTTGCCGGTAGTGATGCTGAAACCTGTCAGGGAGTAGCGTACAATTTTACTACGCAAAGCCTACCGTCTTCTGCAACAAATTTCCAAAGCATACTCTGGACAAGCACTGGAACAGGTACTATTAACAACGCCAACACGCTAACACCAACATATATACCTGGTGTTGGAGAAACAGGCAATGTGATCTTTACGTTGACAGCAACGGGTAATGGAAGTTGTGCAACCATTCAAGATCAGATGACTCTTGTGGTTACCCCTGCACCTATAATTTTTGCCGGCAGTGATTCAGAAACCTGCCAGGGTGTGAACTTTAATTTCAGTACCCAAAGCACCTTAGCAACGGCTTCAAATTTTGCTACCATAGCTTGGACAACCACAGGTACCGGAATACTCTTTAACGCCACTACACTTACGCCCACGTACCAGCCGGGTGTTGGAGAAGCAGGTAACGTAACATTTACCCTCACGGGCACCGGTAATGGAAGTTGTGCTGCGGTTAACGATCAAATGGTCCTGACCATCACACCTTCTGTTATCGTTTCAGCTGGGAGTGATGCAGAAATTTGCGAGGGATCAATATTCAATTTCACTGCTCAATCCATATTGGCATCAGCAAGTAATTTCAATACACTGACCTGGACAACAACCGGAACAGGACTATTGACCAATGCCAATACACTTACGCCCACCTATACACCGGGTGCAGGAGAAACAGGTAATCTAACCTTCACACTTACAGCCTCAGGAAATGGCACTTGTGTAAGCTTGAATGACGCCATGATTCTTCGGATAACGCCTGCCATTATTGTGAGTGCCGGAAGCGATCAGGAAATATGTCAGGGAAGCGTCATAAATTTTGCAACTCAAGCAATACCAGCATCAGCTTCAAATTACAGCTCACTGTTGTGGACGCATAACGGAGCTGGAACATTGTTTAATGCCACTACCTTGGTGCCTACTTATTTTTCTTCACCTGGCGAGACGGGATTAATAACTTTTACGCTTACCGCTATTGGAAATGGTAGTTGTGCTTCACAAAATGACTTCATGACCTTAACCATCACTCCGGCTCCAGTTGTGATAGCCGGAAGTAACGATGCTATTTGTGAAGGCACACCAACATTTAATTTTGCTTCACGATCAATCACTGCTTCCAGTTCAAACGGAAGTATTTTGTGGTCGCATACCGGAACGGGTAGCCTTGATGATGCTACAGCGCTAAACCCTGTTTATACGGTTGGTGCAGGCGATATTAACACCACAATCACATTTACGCTTACCGTTACCAGTGCTTCTGCACAATGTGCAGCCGTGAATAGTAGTTTTAACCTTCTGGTCAATCCAAGAGCATTGGTTTCAGTTCCTGCCACTTCGGTTGATGTTTGCGAGCCAACAACAATAAGCCTTACCGGAACAATAGGCGGTAGCGCAAATGCAGGAAGCTGGTCGTTGATTACCGGTACCGGTACACTTTCTACCAGCAGTATAACAGGGCTAACCGTGAGTGCATCATACACTACTACGTTGGCCGATGTAGGAAATACATTGACCTTCCGGTTAACAACCAATGATCCGGATGGTGCAGGACCCTGCGTGCCGGCCTTTATCGATGTTGATTTTAACGTTAATGAATCAGCCAAGGTAAACGCAGGTGCAGATTTTGCCATTTGTGAATACAACGACATCATCCTGAATGGTTCGTTCAGTGGGGCAACGTCATCCGTAACCTGGACGGGCGGCACGAATAACTTCGATGTTGCAACAAACCCCATAACCGGGTATACCTTATCTCCGGCTGAGCGGGCAGCAACCAATTTATCCTTAACCTTTACGTTAACCACCAATGATCCTCCGGGTGTTTGCCCGGCTGTTTCTGATCAGGTTGTTGTAGCAGTAAGGGATACGCTGAACTTTGTGACAATTGTGGGGCTTGATCCGGTATATGCTGAAAATAATGATCCTGTTTCTATGACTGGGGTTCCAGCAGGTGGAATATTTTCAGGGCCTGGAGTATCCGGTAATACTTTCTTCCCTTCAATAGCAAACCTTACTCCAGCTGTTAATATCATTACTTATACCTATCAAGATCCAACAACAGGCTGCTTCAGTTCGCCAAACAAACAAGTAATAGTTAATCCGATTACAACAGTTGATTTTCGGGTTACGACTGAACTCCCTGATCCGCTAGGTCTTGCTAACGGATATATTTGTGCTAACCAAGGTGATCTTGTTTTGCGAGAAGAGCCTAATGAAGACATTCCTCTACTTGTCCCACCGTCAGAAGCTGTGTTTACTAGTCCTGATCTACCCGCTGGAAGAATTTATTTTGATGGATCCGGTCCGGTGGCAGATCAAAGTTTTAAGCTTAGAACTGATGGACTTGCCCCCGGACTTTACACCATTATCTATACGTTTACCAATAGTTTTGGAGCAGCAAATCCAGTGGCGCGTATAATTCGAGTAACAGCAGCGCCAAGAGCTATAATTGACAATGCAAACTCTTGTATTGATTCAAGTATAAACTTTACAGAATCGTCCGATATTCCAGGTAGCAATCCATATGGTGCTTTCATTACTAATTTTGTTTGGGATTTTGGTGATGGAAACGGAAGCACACAGCAGGATCCTACCTATCAATACAGCGCATCAGGACAGTATAACCTTAAATTGAGAGTCACAACAAATGAAGGATGTTTTCGGGATACACTAAAGACTATTCGCGTAGGTCCTATTCCTACAATGGCATTTACATGGTCTGAATTCTGTAACGGCAATGACACAAAGTTTGTTGACAATACGAACCCCGGCATTAGTACCATAGATTTCTATACATGGGTATTTGATGATGGCTTTATGGTTAGCGGTCCGGCTGGCTCACCTATACCGGGTGGAACCAATGGCGGAAGGACAACAGGAACGTTCACTAACCCTAATCATAGGTATGATACATTTGGTCAATATGATGTTCAACTTTCGGTCGTTACAAATGATGGGTGCACAAATAATTTAATCAGAAATGTTTTCATTCAATCTTATGGTACTCCGTCAGTCTCAGCGGGATATTTTGAAGATTTTGAACTATCTCCAGGAACCTGGGTGCAAACAAAAGCTAACAATGGAGCTCAGGTTGCTGATTTGATTACAACAGAAAACAGTTGGGTTTGGGGTACACCGTCTGGATCTATTGTTAATTCAGCGGCAACTGGTTCAGTTAATGCGTGGTGGACTGGTCTAAATCCTAATGCCTTAACTACAAACTCCACGTATTATAACACTGAAAAATCAGCCGTTATCGGGCCTTGTTTGAACCTCACTAACATTGAACGGCCCATGATTTCGGTTGATTATTGGTCTGACTTAGAGGATCAGCGTGACGGAGCCGTTCTGCAATATTCTGTTGATGGCGGAGTGAATTGGTTAGCTGTAGGTGATATTAGCGGGGCTGGACTAAATTGGTACAACCGAGGAGCATTGGTGGGTAACCCTGGCTTACAAAATATAGGGCAATTCGGTTGGACAGGCATTCAGAGTAACTGGAAGACCGCACGCTTTAACTTGGATATGATTGATCCTGCTGAGCGTCATGAAGTTATTTTTAGAATAGCTTTTGGAAGTGATGAAAACAATGGTACTCCATCACGGCCCTTCGAAGGCTTTGCTTTTGATAATATATTTATCGGTGAAAAAGAAAGAAATGTCTTGGTTGAGTACTTCTATAATTCCGGAATAAGTCTAAATACTAACGATTACCTGAATAATCTCTTCAGAGACCAGACAACTCAGTCAATACCTGGTCCACCGTTTGCCAAGGGTAAATCTGATTTCTTTAAAATTCAGTATCACATTGCTAATCCATCAAACGATATACTCAATCAGGACAATCCGGTTGATCCTGCCGCCCGAAGTTTATTCTATGGCGTATCTCAACCACCGGCTGCTATTATGGATGGTGTATTGGGCAATTATTTCGGAACCATATTCAATGGCGACCAAGCAAAAATCACAGCCAGAGAACTGGACAAACGGGCGCTGGAAGATCCATTATTCAGGATTTCAGTAACACAAAATCCCAATCCAACGGATTCCATAAATGCATTGTTGAATTTTGAGTACATCGGTATAAATACTTACAACGCACCGGTTACGTTCCATTTGGCGTTAATAGACAGCATTGTGGGTACCGCCCCGAATGCCAACATACATGTGTTGAGGAAACTGTTACTGGGTACTGAAGGACTCACCGTTGACAGCTCATGGTCAACAGGAACTACAAAACTTGTTCCGGTTAAATCCATAATTGACGTGCCTGTTGCGAATGGCAATAATTTATGGCTAGTAGCCTTTGTTCAGGACCGTACCACCAAACGAATTCATCAATCGTATGTGGTAAGGTCATTACCTAAAACAAGCTCTACCGTTGTAGGCTTGGGTGATGATCCGGTGCTGGCACAGATCCGCGACATCATTGTATTTCCTAACCCGGCTTCGAAGAACGTTAACTTCGCACTGGAAAATGGATTTAACCAACTGGCCAGGGCAGAGGGCTACACATGGAGTATAGTTGATCAGCGCGGAATCATTGTTCATAGGGGTAAGCTTCAGGAAGACTTAACTTATCCGCAGGAAGTAGATATCGATAAACTGGCCAATGGCATGTACATCATTATTTTCAATAAAGGTGATCGGATAGTGACACAGCGCAAGTTGGCCGTAATGAACAGGCACTAATCTTTGTGCCGAAGTTTTAGTTGATTAACAGTTTGCCGAAGCTCAGCAACAAATTTTTTTACTGATCCAATATTTTCCGCTGACGGAACTTGTTCTGTTTTGAACTCTTCCTCAAGTATTACTGCGGTATCTTTCAGGGCATGAATGCCCATGAGCGTGAGGGATGGCTTAATCTGGTGAACAAGACGTGAAGTTCGTAGCCAATCGGATTGCCTGACAGAGTCCTCCAGTTGATCGAGTGAATCAGGTATGGTTTGAATAAAGGTCTGCACCATTTCCCGTATAAACTCTTCATTATCGTTTGATACTTTTTTCAGGTAACTTAAATCGTACAAGGTTTTCTCCTCGTGCATTACCGGAGAAACTACCAGTTCCTCATTTAGTCTGAGCTCTTCAAAAAGCTTATTGTATAAGTCTTCGGGCGTAAAGGGCTTTGCCAGGTAGTGGTTCATGCCTGCCTCGCGACAACGATCGATGTCGTTTTTAGTAGCATTGGCGGTTAAGGCTACAATTGGAACACCATTAACGGGAGGTGCCATCATCCGTATGGCCTTGGTGGCTTCGTAGCCATCCATTACCGGCATTTGTATGTCCATTAACACAACATCATACTCCTTACTCTTCAATTTTTCAATCGCTACCAACCCGTTTTCGGCTACATCAGTTTTACAATTCCAGCCCCGCAAAATACTTTGGGCATAAAGACGGTTTATATCATTGTCCTCAACCAATAATACATGTACCGGCTGCTGAGATGTACTGCGCTTTTGATGGTTGCGTTTCTGCTGTGCCGTAATACCGATGTGATTTGAATTGGATGTGGCGTAAGGAATAACAATGGAAAAAACGGAGCCAACATACTCCTTACTTTTGACAGAAATTTTGCCGTTCTGTAACTCTACCAATTGCTTGGCTATGGTAAGCCCGAGACCAGTTCCACCGTATCGCCTGGTCACGCTTTCATCGGCCTGGCTGAAGCTTTCAAAAATGGTTTTTAGTTTTTCTTCCGGAATGCCCACGCCTGTATCAGTTACCGAGAGTTCAATCCAGCATTTTCCTTTTTGTTCTTTTTGCACCGAAGCATTTACTAAAATCGATCCCGTGTGTGTGAATTTTACTGCGTTACTGATCAGGTTAATTAAAATCTGGTTCAACCGAACCGGGTCACCCATCAGTATGCGGTTAGCCTTTTCATCCAGGGTATAATCGAGCATGATCTTCTTTTCTTCCGCCTGGTATTTGAATGTACTGATCAGGGAGGGGAGAAGATCGGATAAGTTGAAGGCTATCTTTTCAAACTTAAGCTTACCGGATTCAATGGCGGCCAGGTCGAGTATATCATTGATAATAACTTTCAGATTTTCTGCCGAGTGGCGGATGGCGTTTAAATACGTCTCTCGTTCTTCCGTGTTTTGTTCCTTACCTAGTAAGCTGGCCATACCCGCTATACCATTAATAGGTGTGCGTATTTCGTGACTGATGTTTGCTAAAAACTGTTCCTTGGCTTTTTGTAACCGAACCATTTCTTCAGCATCTTTCTTTCGTTGTGTAATATCCCGGCAATCCAGAATCAGACCTTCCAACTTGTCTTTATGTTTAAGGTTGATGGAGTTGAACTCCAGGAAACGGTAGGTTTTATCCTTGCATAAAAACTGAAACTCTACTTTTTGATTGTATGCCTTTTTCCGGCTTTTCTGAAACTCACTTTTAAACTCGTTGAGTTTTTCAGGAAGGATAAAGTCAAAGAAATTCTTACCCACCAGACTTCTGGCCCTGTATCCTAATGTTTCGCGAACGGAGGTGTTATGATATAGAATGGTGCCGTCAAAATCTACAATGAAAATAATATCTGAACCATCTTCTACTGCGGCCTGGTAGAACTTTCCCTTTTTAATGTAGTTGATCAGGCTTTTCATCAGATGCCAGCGTCTTCCATCTCTTTCAAATAGCGATACAAGGATGATTTTCCAATATCAAGTTTTTTGGCTACTTCAAGAACGTTGTTGTCGTATCGATTGAGATAGTGCCTGATGATACGATACATATATTCCTGCATACTCATCTCCTGGTTAAGCAGGTATTCCGGACGTTTCGTGTTCCCAAAGGTCAGGTTTTTGGGCTCAATGGTATTCTCCTCGCACATTACTGCGGCCAATTCAATCACCGATTTAAGCTCGCGTATGTTTCCTGGAAATGGATACTCCAGCAATTTGGTTTGAGCCTCTTGGGTGAGTAAGAATTTTGACAACTGATTATCCTTGGAAAACTGATCAAGAAAATATTTGGCGATAAGAATCACATCGTTGCCCCGCTCGCGCAGCGGTGGGAGGTTAATGGGCATGCCCATCAGTCGATAGTATAAATCTTCCCGAAACCTTCCGTTCTTTACTTCTTCCGATAAGTCTTTGTGCGTAGCCGTAATGATGCGTACATCCAGTTTGATTACCTGATTACCTCCAATGCGTGTGACCTCACGTTCCTGAAGTACACGTAGAATCTTGGCTTGCAGGGAGGGCTCCATTTCACCTATTTCATCCAGGAATAACGTGCCTCCTTCAGCTTCTTCAAATTTTCCAATTCGTTTTGAAACGGCCCCGGTAAAAGCTCCCTTCTCATGGCCAAACAATTCACTCTCAATCAACTCTCGGGGAATAGCCGCAATGTTAACCGCTATGAAGGGCTTATTTTTACGTTTGCTGTTATAGTGTATAGCTTTGGCTATCAGCTCTTTACCGGTACCTGTTTCACCTGTTATTGAAACCGAAATATTGGTTCCGACAGCCTTTTCTAGCAATTGAAATACATTTTTTAATGCCGTGCTGTTGCCGATAATGCTCTTCTCAAATTCGTATTTCTCGGTTATTTCCTTTTTAAGGTGGTTGATCTCTTTAATCAGCGAGGATTTATTACGCGCATGATTGATGGAGTTGAGTAACCTATCTTTGGTGTCCTGATCCTTAGTGATGTAGTCATACGCGCCAGATTTAAGCAATTCAACCGCGGTGCCTATTTTCTCCTGTGCAGATACGATTACTACGTTAATGTTCGGATCGTAATTGCGAATTTGCTCCAGCACACGTTCACCAGTCAGATCAGGAAGGGAGTAGTCCAGCGTAATGATCGATGGATTCTTGTGCAGGTTACTGATACACTCTTTCCCGGTGGTATAGTACTCAACCTCAAAATCGGGATTAAGACCTAATACGTATTTTAGAAATTTGGTATAAGCCGGATCGTCTTCAACAACAAATATTTTAACTGGGTCCTTTTCGTACATGCGCTACCTCTTGAAATGGAGTTAAGATACAACAGTTTTTTTAACACTTAAAAGTATAAAAACAGGGTTTTATTAGGCACTTTTGTAATACCTTTTTTCACTATGGTACCTGAGCTCTATCAACTCAATGCATCTGAAATGGAACTTGTCTACAAGTCGCCCATACTGGTTAGCATTTTAATTGCCGGGGCTGACGGCACCATCGACAGAAAGGAGATTAAAGAAGCCATTCGGTTTGCCGAAAAGAAGAAGAAGCGATCGGTATCATCAGTTTCAGTTTTAATTCATGAAATCGCTACTGATTTTGAAGATAAGTTAAAGATACTTCTTCAAAGCTATCCCTATGAATCAACCCAACGCAACCCGCTTATTGTTGAGGAGCTGGCCCAACTAAATATGATATGGCCTAAAATTGACAAGGCTTTTGCGCAGGAATTTTATCAAACGTTGCTGAGCATTGCTGAAAAGATTGCCGCTTCTTCCGGAGGCGTGCTGGGTTATAATGCCGTGGGCGCTGAGGAAGCACGCTATGTAAACCTGGGCATGATCAACAACCCCGCTTAAGCTTTAGCCGGATGCCCAAATCATCTATCCTCGGCAGCTCAGTTGTTCCGCTTCGTTTTGTCTTTTTTATGTGGTTGTGTTTTTTTCTGGAGTACAACTACCATTGGAATATCAGTCAATACGGAATTCAACCAAGAACGCTTAAGGGACTGATTGGTATATTCTTAGGCCCACTTGCCCACGGTGATTTTTACCATCTTGTTTCCAATACAGTGCCATTGGTATTTCTTGGGGCAACGATATTCTATTTCTACGACCGCATCGCCAAGGTGGTCTTTTTTCGGGCTTATTTCTGGACCAATGCTCTCGTGTGGTTATTCGCACGGCCGGCCAATCACATTGGTGCCAGTGGGGTGGTTTATGGACTCGCATTCTTTTTGATGTTCTTCGGAATTTTCAGGCGCGACTTTATTTCTATATTGATTTCTGTTGTGACCATTCTTCTTTATGGTAGTATTTTTTATGGAGTATTACCCGGTAACCCAAACATTTCATGGGAAGCACATTTGGGTGGGGCCTTGGTTGGCATTACCTCAGCTTTTACTTTTAGTGCGAAAAAACGCGTGAGCTGATGGATGCCTCAGTAAAAAAAATAATGACAGCACTAAAAGCCAGGAAATTTGACCCGGTTTATTTTTTACAAGGGGAGGAGAGTTATTTCATCGACCTTATTTCCGATCACATTGAACAGCATGCCTTGAGTGATGCTGAGAAAGGATTTAACCAGGTTATTCTTTATGGTAAAGATGTTTCCATGGCTACGGTGCTAACGAATGCGAGGCGCTTCCCGATGATGGCTGAGAAGCAAGTAGTGATTGTTAAGGAAGCGCAGGATATACAAGACTTAAATAAAGAACTGGGCATCAAGCTTTTATTAGAATATCTCAAACAACCGGTTCCAAGTACCATTCTGGTTTTTTGCCATAAGCACAAAAGCCTGGATAAGCGAAGAGAACTTGGTAAAAATATTGAAAAGCTGGCCACCACCATTTCCGGTAAGAAGATGTATGACAACCAACTGCCTGATTTTTTAGCCGACTACGCCAGGGAAAAACAGGTCAACGCGGATATGCAGGCTATTCAGGCACTGTGTGAATTCGTGGGTAACGACTTAAACCGGCTGACCAATGAATTTGATAAAGTGACCATAGGTCTTCAGCCTGGTGAAGCGGTTACGATTGATCAGGTGCTTACCAAAGTTGGTGTAAGTAAGGAGTATAATATTTTTGAACTTCAGAAGGCTATTGTTCAGCGTGATTTGCTGCAGGCGGCACGCATTGTCAATTACTTCGAAAGTAATACAAAGAAGAATCCGGTTATTCCTGTAGTCGCTTTTCTGTATTCATTTTTCAGCAAGCTTTTAATTGCTTCAGGTGCTCCTGATAAAAGTGACAAAGGGCTGCTTAGTGTGTTGAAAATCAGTCCATATGCTATACGTGATTATACTT
Organism: Flammeovirgaceae bacterium UBA2366; assembly: GCA_002344065.1. Classification (GTDB taxonomy): domain Bacteria; phylum Bacteroidota; class Bacteroidia; order Cytophagales; family Cyclobacteriaceae; genus UBA2336. Next base: position 29,974 of record DDTK01000012.1, on the reverse strand, counting down.
TGGCTTTACGATATTACCCTGCACCTAAGATAGCTGCTAACATTTCATATTTGAAAGAGACTGATCTCAAACTGAAAGGTGTAAATGCCGGGTCGGCCGATGAAGGTCAGCTCTTGCGTGAATTGATTTACCGGCTGATGAATTAGTTGAACGTCAAAACGTATCTGTTTTGATTCTTATCTCGAATTTTGTTTACCTTTGAGTCCGTGCATACGTCACGCATTTTTTTAACTTTTATTTTTGGTCTGCCGTTTGCAATATTTTTTAGCGTTCGTAGTTCTAAACAAGAAACGACTGTTGTGGCAAGATTGCATTTCCTGATTTGCGTAGTCTTATTAAGTATACTTAGTCATCCGTCATTTTCTCAGGATCAGCTTTCTCGAAGCCGTTCGGAGAATTTATATAAAAAAGGATTGGAACTGATAAACCTGTCCAACTTCGGAGCGGCACGAAAAGTCTTTACCCAATATCTTGATCAGTCTACAGGGCCCGATACACGAAGGTCTGAAGCTGAATATTATCTCGCTTATGCAGCCCTTAACCTTGGGCACAGTGATGCTGAAAAGCTTATTGAACAGTTTATTGCGGCAAACCCGGCAAACCCCAGAAGTGTAACGGCTTATCTGGATCTTGCCAACTTTTTTTATAATGAGAAGAACTACACCAAGGCTTCTTTGAATTACGGCAAGGTCAATTTGAATGCGTTAACCCCTGCACAACGCACCGAAGCAAATTTTAAATGGGGGTACAGTTATTTTAACCTTAAAAAGCTTGTTGAGGCATTAGAAAAATTTAACGCTGTTAAAATTCAGAACAGTGAGTATGCTGCGGCCGCTAACTATTATGCAGGCTTTATTGAATTTGCCAATGGCAGTTATGATGATGCCTATACCGACTTAAAGCGAGCAGAATCAAACGCTTCGTATTCCACAGTTGTACCTCAGCTAATGGCTAATGTACTCTATAAGCAAAAGCGATACGATGACCTGATTCAATATGAAAAAGGTCTTCGAAGCAGAGCCACCACCATTTCCAACTACGCTGAAATCTCCATGCTGGTGGCCGATGCTTACTATTTTAAGAAGGATTACACGAGTGCAATTGCAGCCTATGAAGCCTATCTTAAAGAGAACAAGAGCAAAGCCCCGGCTTCATTGCTTTACCGCGCGGGTTATTCTTATTATTCCCTTGGTCAGGATGAGAAGGCCATTGACTACTTAAAAACATCTGCAGCCACCAGTGATTCGGTTGGCTATTATGCTTCGTACTACCTGGGAATTTTATACCTCAAACAAGGCAATAAGCCTTTTGCCTCCACATCATTCGAGAATGCACGCAAATATTTAAAGGATAAAGATCTGGTTGAGGAGAGTACGTTCCAGTTTGCCAAGGTTTCTTATGATCTGGGTAAACCCGATTTAGCCATAGCGGAGTTTGAACGTTTTCTATTGGGCTTTCCATCGAGTACGTATACGAATGAAGTAAAAGAATTATTGGCTCAGGCTTATGTGAATGGAAATAATTACAACAAGGCTATTGAATACATTGAATCCTTGCCACGCAGATCACAAGCCGTTGATCAGGCTTATCAAAAGGCAGCTTTTCTCAAAGGAACAGAACTCTTTAATAAAGATGATTATACCGGTGCCGTTCAGTTTTTTGAAAAATCGTTGAGTTATCCCATTGCTCCAAATTATACGGCACTGGCCAGTTTCTGGAGCGGAGAAGCGTATTCCATCGATCGTAAATACGAGGAAGCTGCCAGGCGCTACCAGAAAGTAGTATCCTTGGGTACAGGTGCCGAACCCGAAACACTTCTGAAGGCCCGCTATGGATTGGCATACGCCCATTTTAATCTTCAACAATATGAACAGGCATTGTTCAACTTTAAAGATTTTACAAACCGATCTCCTAAAACGGGTGCTATGTATGTGGACGGACTGGTGCGCCTGGCCGATTGCCATTATGTGAGTAAAGTCTACCCTGATGCGCTATCAACGTACAACCGGGCCCGCCAACTTAACTCACCCGATGATGATTATATCCTTTTTCAAACTGGTGTAATCAACGGCATATTGAGAAACTATGCTGATGCGCGGAATCAGTTTACAGTTTTGATTTCAAGTTATCCAAAATCACAATACCGCGATGAAGCATTCTTTCAGCGCGCGCAGTTTGAAATTGAACAAGGAAATTATGAGGTGGCTGCCAACGGACTTACTCAACTAATTAATGAAGGTGCCGGCTCAAGGTTTTTACCGTATGCATACCTGCGCAGGGCAGCATCCTATTTTAACCTGAAACAGTACGACCGCACCGTAAATGATTACGCGGCCATACTTCAGAAGTTTCCCACCCATCCGTTAGCGCAACAGGTTTTACTTCCCTTACAGGAAGCGCTGGGCCTTGCCGGAAGGGGAGGAGAATTTGAAAACTATCTGGCCCAATTCAAGAAGGCTAATCCGGAAAGTAAAAACCTGGAAGTGGTGGAATTTGAGGCTGCTAAAACGCTTTACTTCGATCAACAATACCCACGTGCTATCAATGCTTTTAATAGTTTTCTGATCACCTATCCACAAAGCTCCAGGCTTCAGGAAGCAAATTACTACCTGGCTGAGTCACATTACCGTCAGCGTGAATTGGAAAAGGCGTTAGCTATTTATACTTCACTTAGTGGTGATCCTGCCTTTACAATGCTCAACAGGGTAGTGGCGCGAATGGCGGAGATAGAATTCAGGCTAGGCCGTTATGAAAGGGCCATTGCCAGTTACCGAAGGATGGAGCGGCTGGCAGCTAATAAGAAAGAACAATTCAACGCATGGTCTGGAATGATGGATTCCTTTTTCCTGATGGCACAATACGATTCAGTAAATACTTATGCCAATATTATTTTAGAAAAGGGCAACATAAACGCTGGTGCACAAAATAAAGCTACTTTATACTTGGGCAAATCCGCCATGGCACGGGGTAATTACGATGCCGCTAAAGATGAATTTATCAATACGCTGAATACCGCACGCGATGAATTTGGAGCGGAGGCAAGGTATCGGTTAGGTGAAATCTTTTACCTGACAAAGCAGTATAAGCAGTGTTATGAAACATTGGTGGGTATGGATGCTGAGTTTGGTGCTTATGAAGAGTGGGTGGGCCGTTCATTTCTTTTGCTAGCCGATAATTTTATTGCCATGAATAATGTCTTTCAGGCAAAGGCAACATTACAATCATTGATTGATAAGTTTCCTTTACAACATATCAAAGATGCAGCAAAGGATAAACTCAGGCAGATTGATGCGGAAGAAGATGCCCGCAAGAAGCAGGTGGCCGCAGATACCCTTGGTAACAACTAGGATAGTAAACATGAAGAAACATCAATACTATAAATTCATCCTCACTGCTCTAACGCTAGTTGGAATAGCACCATTAGCATTTGCCCAACAGGAAGAAGATGTGCGGATGAAACCTGTTGAAATTGAAATTATAAAAGAAAGAGAGATAACACTTCCGCAAGCTAATCGTTTGTTCGATAAAATTCCTCCGCGTCCGGTAGAACCAATTAAGCCCGAAATAATTTACAATTTCCGGCCGTTGACATTTAATACACCGGAAGTAAGTCCCTCCATCCGGCCGTTGCGCTTGAAACAAGATGATGCCAAAGATATTAATGGAGGATTTGTAAGTGCCGGTTATGGTAACTATGCTTCACCTTATCTGGAGGCATTCATCAACTCAAAAGAAGATAAGAATAAGCTAATAGGTGCTCATGCCTTCCTAAACAGTTCAGGCAAAGGGCCGGTCGATGGAAAAAATTCCGGGAGTGGCAACTCAGGACTTTCCATATTCGCACAAACCTTTAGTAAAGAGTTTGCTTTTCAGGGCAATGCAGGATTTGAAAATCTTTCAACGCATTTCTATGGTTATCCTGAGGGTGAGGATGTTCTGCGTGACACGATACGGCAATCTTATAATCTCTTTAACATCGGGCTTGGAATTTCAAACGCACGCAATACCGACTTCTCCTACAACCTGGATGGTAACTTCAGTTTTCTGAAAGATAAGTTTGAGGCAGCTGAGAGTACCGTTGACTTTAATTTTTCCAGCGCTTACAAAATCAATAAAGACAACGCTATTGAGCTTAATGCATTCTACACGTTAATCAGTCGTAAGGATGAGGGCATTGATGTCAAGCCCCGTAACCTGTTTCAGGTCAATCCCTACTATTCATTCAGAACACAGGATAATTTAAAGATACAGGTTGGTGCTGTTGTTGCCGTAGAAAACGACACGCTGGATTCAAAGAACCTTCATTTCTATCCGGATGTAAAAATTACCTACCCGCTAACGCCTTCCATAGATGTAGTAGGCACATTAACCGGTGGGATAGACAAGGTTTCCCTGCAAACGCTTATGCGTCAAAATCGCTGGATAAATGCAGCCATACCAATCTATCATACCAACAAGTTATTTGATTTTCAGGCCGCCTTGAATGTTCGGCTGAACAGTAATGTGTTTGTTAATACAGGACTTTCCTTCGCCAGTCTGAGAAACCTATACTTCTTTGTGAACGATACTGAGAACCAGGCCAAATTCGACATGGAATATGATGATGGTGCTACCAAACGTACCAACCTGTTCGCCTCCATGAACATGAATTATGGCAATACGGCACGATTAAGTCTTCGTGGAGATTACTTTAGTTATAATACAGATAGTCAGCCGGAAGCATGGCACAGGCCAGCGTATAGTTTAAGCCTTGGCGGGATGTATAACCTAAAGGGTAAAATGGTATTCAGCTCCGATATTTTGGCAATGGGCGGTATTAAAGCGCTTAACCCGACTACGATGCAAAGCGTAAAGCTTGACCCGGCCTTCGACCTTAACTTCCGGATGGAATATTTCGTGTCTCAAACGTTCTCGATCTTTCTGGACTTTAACAACATCACCTCAAACAAGTATCAGGTATATTTCAATTATCCGGTGCGAGGCTTTCAGGCCATGGGTGGTATAACCTGGAGTTTTTGATATGCATTACCCAAAAACTCATATGTTTGGATGGCTCAAAAATTCACTTAATTTTGTACATACCAACTTTTAAACCTTCATGGCAAGAAGAAAAAAGCAAAACGAAGAAGACGCTACAAACGAAAATAAGGGTAACGAATCCGATGATTCCTTTGGTCTTCCTGAAATAGAATATGAGCCTATCCGCAGGGACGAACCCTCCGGATCTACTTCCGAATCCTCTAGTAGTTATCGTGAACCAGAACCTGAGCCGCAACCAGAACCAGGCTATTCCGGCTATGAAGAAAGAAAGCAGGAGGAGCAGGTATCAGAAGAAAGCTACCGCTATACACCGTATCATGAAGAACCCTCCATCTGGCCTAAGGTTCTTGGCATTTTATTGGTTATTGTAATAGCCTTAGGGGCCACCTGGTATTTTGTTATTTATCAACCGAAAGAGAAAGAACGTATAGCAGCCGAACAGGCTGCGGCTGCCGCCCGTGAATCAGCACGCAAAGCAAAAGAAGATGAAGAAAACAGAATTCGTCTTGAGCGTCAGGCTGCTGAACAACGCAGACTTGACTCCTTAGCAGCAATTCCAAAAGAAGGAACAATCGAAACACTAAGTGACCGCACCGGGCGTTATTACGTTGTTATATCCAGTGCGCTGGATCGGGATTTGCTTATGGACTATGCAAAGAAATTAAGTGGTCAGGGGGTAAGTTCTAAAATTATACCTCCTTTCGGCAAGCATAAGGTTTCGCGGATTGCCATTTCAGAAGGCGATTCATTTGATGCCGCTCAGGCGAAGGCAAATGAATTAAAGGCTCAGTATGGTGATGCTGTTTGGGTACTGAAGTACTGATTTTTTTAGCCCTTGAAGGGAACTATATTTTTTAATTTAACCTTTTCAACCACATCATGGTGTTGATGCAAATCATGACGGATGTCACCGGACCTGAGTCCGCGAATCAGTCTTTATCAGTTATTGATCTTACGCTTAAAGGAGGATTCATGATGATTCCCATCGTGCTTCTGTCTTTTGTGGCCATCTACATTTTCTTTGAACGCTTTCTTACCATTCGAAAGGCCAATCAGGATCCGGATGCCTTTATGCACAGGATTAAAGAGCAAGTTCTAAAAGGCGATATCAATGGTGCGAAACTTTTATGCTCACAAACGGATTCACCTATTGCACGCATGATTGAAAAGGGTATTTCCCGGATAGGAAGCCCGTTAAAAAATATTGAAGCCTCAATCGAGAACGTTGGTAAAATAGAAATCTTCAAATTGGAGAAGAACCTTTCAACACTAGCAACTATTTCCGGTGCTGCTCCCATGATGGGATTTTTAGGAACTGTTATAGGTATGGTGAAAGCTTTTATTTCAATTTCCCAACAGGAAGGATCAGTAAGTCCGAAATTGCTTTCTGATGGTATTTACACAGCCATGATTACCACGGTAGCCGGTTTGGTAGTAGGTATTATTGCATACCTGGCCTACAATTACCTGGTTTCTCGCGTTCAAAAGGTGATTCATAAAATGGAGTACACCTCAATTGATTTTGTGGATTTATTGCAAGAACCAAGATGAAGTTAAGTTCGAAAAACAAAGTTGAGCCTATGTTCAGTATGTCATCCATGACTGACCTGATCTTTCTTTTGCTTGTGTTTTTCATGTTAACGTCATCGTTTGTTACGCCATCAGGACTTCCGGTAAACCTTCCTTCTACAAAGTCCAGTACCATTGAAATGCAAAAAGTTTCCGTTACGGTGACCAAAGACCTTCAGTATTACGTTAATGAAAAGAAAGTATCAAAGAGTTTACTGGAAGGCGAGTTGAAAAGCAAGCTTACCGGAAAGGGCGGATCGGTAGTGTTACATATTGATAAAGATGTGCCGTGGGGTGAAGCCATGTACGTTACCGGAATTGCCACATCCCTTGAAGCGAAAGTAATAGCCGCTACAAAACCTAAATAAGTTCCGAAAAGTGTATTCCGAGCAAAATCATATCGCGGAAGAGCAGGAAAAGAAAAACAAGCGAATTGCATTGGCTACATCCATTGCCGTACACGGATTGTTGTTACTGGTTTTCCTGTTTGTGGTGGCCTGGCGAGCACCAAACCCACCGCTTCCGGAATATGGAATTGAATTAAATTTTGGATCTGATGATGTTGGCACTGGTCCGATACAACCAACAGAACCAGCGGGTTCAACGCAGCCTTCGCAAGATGAAGAAGAGCAAGCCAGGAATGATCAGCAACAGGAGGAAGAGAAACCCCAGGTTGAGGAATCAAAACCGCAGGAAGCTAAACCTATTGAACAACCGGTTGTAACCAAGCAGGAAAGTCCGGTAACGCTTAAAGAAGAAAAGAAAGTAGACCCTAAGCCCGTTGAAAAACCTAAGGAGAAAGAGCAAAAAGAAGTTATAAAAACAGAAACCAAACCGAAAGAAACGGTTACCGAAGACAAGAGCGCCACCAAGACAACTGCGGATAAAACCACAACTGACAATAAAGAAGGTAAGCCGGTAAGTCATGGTGATGATGCCAACAAAACAGGCGATAAAGGTGACCCGAAAGGAAAAATTGATGCCGATGCACTTTATGGCAAACAAGGTGGTGGGGCGGGAGGCGCAGGACTTGAATTAGCCGGATGGGATTGGGATTTCATTCCTAAACCAAATGTTCCTAACAATGAAACCGGCAGGGTAGTATTTGAAATCAAAGTGGATGATACCGGTGAAATTATATCAATAAAGACCATAGAAAGGAGCGTTAGTTTAGAAGCAGAAACCATTTGTCGAAAGGAGATAGAGAAGCTCACCTTCAGTAAAAAAGGTACCAATGTACCACCACCTATCTCTTCCGGTAGAATTACCTTTGTTATCCGGTCGAACTGATCCAAGAAGAGGACATTTATTTCACTATTGAATGAAATTGTAAGTATATTCGTTTATGGACATTGTGCTAAAAAAAATGCAGCTGATTGAGTGGCTTACCCGAGTGGAGGATGAAGAGCTAATTCGGATAATTGAACAGGTCCGAAGAGATTCAATAAACGATGCCTATAAGACAAGAACTCCATCTTCTTTAGCAGAAATTGAAAAAAAATTAGATCGTGCAGAAGCTGACATCGTGTCAGGACGTATCTACTCTCAACGAGATATTGAAACTTATTTTAAACGAAAAGGTTAAAATTTGATCGTTGCCCGAGTAATCTGGACGGAAGAGGCATTCGTGGATTTAGAATGTATTCATGAGTTTATCGCCCAACATTCAGCAAATGACGCTCTTCAAATTATCCAAAATATACTTTCACGCACTCGTCAGCTTGAAGAATTTCCCCAATCAGGAGCTATCGAGCAGACTCTGGTCAAAAGAAATCAAGAGTACAGATATCTTGTAGAAGGTAATTATAAAATCATTTATAGTTATCATACACAAATTCAAACGGTTTACATTAAAGTAATATTTGATACCCGAAGCGATCCTGAAAAATTATTGAAAGTAACTTAAGGTGACTCACATTTGGAATTTGACGGTATCCCATGCAGTTTTGCGCCTGCATGACCTACCAGCAAACGCTTGATTATCTATATGCCAACTTACCGATGTTTCAACGGGTGGGTGCGGTAGCGTTTAAGAAGGATCTCACCAACACCATAGAACTTTGCCGCATTCTTGGTGATCCGCACCAAAAGTTCAAGAGTATACACGTGGCTGGAACAAACGGCAAAGGAAGCACCTCACACATGTTGGCATCCGTGCTGCAATCGGCCGGGTATAAAACCGGATTGTACACATCGCCTCATTTAAAATCCTTTACCGAGAGGATTAAGATTAACGGTGAAGAAGTAGCGGAGCAATTTGTGATCGATTTTGTTGAAAGGATTAAGCCGCATATTGAAATAATTAAACCTTCTTTTTTTGAGATCACCGTAGCGATGGCCTTCGATTATTTTGCAAACCAAGGCGTTGAGATAGCGGTAATTGAAACCGGACTGGGTGGCCGATTGGATTCAACGAATGTCATTACGCCTGAGGTTTCGGTAATCACCAATATCGGTTACGATCATATGGATTTACTGGGGGACACGCTGGATAAGATTGCCTTTGAAAAAGCAGGAATAATAAAACGAAGTATACCTGTGGTGATTAGCGAAACCCAGCCTGGAATTGAAAAACTTTTTAACAACATTGCTGAAGAAAGAAAGGCAAAAATATTCTTTGCGGACCAGGAAATTTCATGTCGCAAGATTTCATCCGGCCAAATTGAATGCGCCTGTGGAAACGAATTGTTAACGCTGGATTTACCTCTTCGTGGAAGCTATCAGCTAAAAAATTTGCCAGGCGTGTTGCAGGCGTTGAATGTTTTAGTCGGAAGAGGATTTCGTATCAATCAGGATCACATCAAGCACGGGTTGGAAAATGTTATTCTGCAAACCGGATTGAAAGGCCGATGGCAACAACTCAGTAATTCACCTATTACGATTTGCGATACCGGTCATAATCTGGATGGTGTACAGGCAGTACTTGAACAAATCAGAACGTATACCTTCAGTCGGCTCTATATTATTTGGGGTATGGTAAAAGACAAGGACCGGTCAAAAATTCTGGCGTTATTACCCACCGATGCCTATTATTTTTTTTGCCAGGCGAATATTCCTCGTGCTTTGGATGCGCAAACACTCCAACACGAAGCTAAGAATTTTAATCTGGCCGGTGAAGTAGTACCTGACGTAAACGAAGCGCTGGCTAAGGCAAGACTTCAGGCTACACCGAATGATTTTATTTTTATCGGAGGAAGCACTTTTGTGGTGGCTGAACTAAATGAACTCTAACCAATCAGATGAAGCGGAAAAAGGAACGATTCAGAATAATTGAGGAACGGAGCAATGTTGTGGATCCAACCAAGGAAATCTATATAAGAATCAAGGGCCGTTGGCAGGCTGATCATTTTAAAAATAGTAATCCCCTTACCCTGGAATTGGCCTGTGGAAGAGGAGAGTATACGGTAGGCTTGGCTTCCTTATTTCCAGATCGGAATTATATAGGTGTGGATATTAAGGGTGAGCGCATCTGGAAAGGAAGTACAGTTGCTGTGGAGAACAATCTTTCCAACGTAGCATTTCTCCGAACACAAATTCTGCTGATTGAGAATTTTTTTGAACCCGGTGAAGTGGATGAGGTTTGGCTAACCTTTCCTGATCCGCGTCCGCGCAAGCGTGATATTAAACGAAGACTGACCAATCCACGCTTTCTGGAAATGTATAAAAAGCTTGTCAGGCCAGGTGGATTCATCAGGTTAAAGACTGATAATACAAACCTGTTTAATTATACACTTGAGGAGTTGGAACTTAGAAACGATATTATTGACCTTGCCTTTACCCACGATGTTTATGCATCCGATCTTCGCCCGGAGTGTTTTGATATCAAAACCCGGTATGAGGAAGCCTTTGCCAGCAAAGGTGAAACAATCAAATATCTGCGTTTCAGATTCAGCCAGAGGCCATCTCAAAAATAGAAAGTACGTCATTGCGAGGGAGGAACGACCGAAGCAATCCCATGTTCAGTATTAAAAATAGAGATTGCTTCACTGCGTTCGCAATGACGGGTAACATTTTTAAGATGGCTTCTAGTCAATCGTATTGGTAACAATTCCGTAATACCACCATGAAGCAGGAGTAATAGCGCACCCATACTTTTGCATCAGTAGAACTTCTTCAAAGGTTTAGGTTACCTGGAGGCTTGCGGGCCTCTGGGTTTCTTTATATCCGCTGCATGAGTAAAAGTAAGAAGCGCGAGCTCGACATTGTAGTTTTATCCGATATTCACCTGGGCACCTACGGCTGCCATGCCGAAGAGCTTCTCCGCTACCTCAAAACAATCAAACCGAAAAAGCTTATACTGAATGGCGACATCATCGATATGTGGCAATTCAGTAAACATTATTGGCCAAAATCGCATATGCAGGTGATCAAGCATATTACCGGCTTGCTTACCAAAGGCACAAAAATCATTTACCTAACCGGTAACCATGATGAAATGCTGCGCAAATTTGCCGGCTTTAAATTAGGGTCATTTCAGATTGAGAATAAAGTAGTACTTAAACTCAATGGCAAGCGCGCCTGGATTTTTCATGGTGATGTTTTTGATGTTACCATGAAATACTCAAAATGGCTTGCCAGGCTGGGTGCGGTAGGGTATGATACCCTAATCCTTATCAATACCATGGTAAATTGGTGTCTTACCCGCTTTGGCCGACAGAAGATATCATTGTCGAAACGGGTGAAGGATAGTGTGAAATCGGCTGTTAAATTTATAAACGATTTCGAAAAGACTGCAGCCGATATTGCCATCTCCAATGGGTACGACTATGTAGTTTGTGGTCATATTCATCAACCGGAGATCAGAAAAATTGAAACCGAGAAGGGGCAGGTTATGTACCTGAATTCGGGAGATTGGATTGAAAACTTAACAGCACTTGAATATGATGGTTCAGGCTGGAGTGTATACCGATATAAGAACGATCAACAGGCGAAAGCTGTGAAAATCCCCAAGCGCTTACGTAACAAGCTGGATAATGATGAGATTTTCCGTGATTTGGTGAATGAATTTTTATTGGTAAAAAAGTGAAAATACTTTACGCCATACAAGGAACAGGAAACGGCCACGTAGCCCGGGCATTGGATGTTATTCCTATACTGAAAGAATATGGTGATCTGGATATTTTCTTAAGTGGCGCACAGGCCGACATTAAGCTTCCCTTTCCGGTTAAGTATAAGTCAAAAGGGTTAAGTTTTTTCTTTGGCAAATCCGGGGGAATAGATTTCTTAAAGACATTCAAGCAAAACAGTTCAAAGGAGGTTTTTCGTGAGATAAAGAAATTTCCTGTTGAGAAATACGACCTGGTTATTAACGACTTTGAACCTATTTCGGCCTGGGCCGCCCGTAAAAAGAAAATACCCTGCGTGGCACTTAGTCATCAGTCGGCTTTGCTTTCAAAAAAAGTACCTCGACCCAAACACTTTGATCCGGTAGGTGAGTGGATTTTAAATAACTATGCTCCGACCGATGCTTCGGTTGGTTTTCATTTTGCCCGTTTTGATAAATCCATTTATACTCCGGTTATCCGATCAACTATCCGTGAAGCAAAAGCAAGCAAGGGGGAGCATTATACGGTATATCTTCCAGCCTATGATGATCGTAAACTGGTTCCACTATTAGCCAAAGTTCCTAATGTGCGCTGGCATATTTTTTCCAAGCATGCACACAAGCCTTATCATATCGGACAGCTTTCTGTTTACCCAGTAAACAATGAAGAGTTTGTTGCCAGCATGGTTTCTGCACAGGGTATTTTGTGTGGTGCCGGATTTGAAACACCGGCAGAAGCGTTATTTCTCGGCAAAAAGCTTATGGTAGTGCCGATGAAGAAGCAATATGAGCAACATTACAATGCCGAGGCGCTTCGTGATCTGGGTGTCCCTGTTTTGAAGAATGTAAAGAAGAAGCGAATCCCAAAAATTGTTGAGTGGATTGAATCCAAACAAAAAATTGAAATCAACTATCCGGACTCAACCCGGGAGGCCATTGAACATGCTTTACAGCTTGGGGGGTTCTCCGTTTAAATAATAAGATTCCTACTCAGCAGTTAGATTTTCGTGTCAGCCTGAGTTAGTCGAAAACTAGTATGAGGGTAAACTTAATTCAGCGTTAACGCGATTATAAACTCTTGGTAATGTTTGAACGCTACTTTTCCGAAACTATGTAGCTATGTCGGAGAAGAAGCCGTTGCGGGTATTGGTAGTGGATGATGATCGGGATATTTTGGAACTGCTTAAGTATAACTTATGGAGGGAGGGCTACAAGGTAAAAGTACTGGAAGAGAGTTCGAAAGCCATCAAGGCAGCCAAGTCCTTTTCACCCGACTTGATCGTGCTCGACTTGATGATGCCGCATCCTAACGGCATTGAGCTTTGTCGGGAGTTGCGAAAGATGAAGCAATTTGCAGAGACTTACATTTTCTTTTTAACCGCCAAATCAGAGCCTTACTATCAACAGGCAGCCCTGGATACAGGAGCTGATGATTACATTGAGAAAGTAATGGGTCTGCGATCGCTCACACATAAAATAAGCGCAGTGCTCAAAAAGAATTACATAATCCGAAAGGGTGCACCCGAGTTGGAGGTTGGCCGGCTTACCTTAAACCGAAAAAAAAATTCTGTTCGGGTAGGTGATGAAACTACTGTTTTAAGCAAACCTGAATTTGAGTTGTTGTTCTTTCTCGCCCAAAACCAGGGAAAGCCAATCAACCACAGTGCCTTACTACAATTTCTGTGGGGGTCGGAAGTTTATCTATCGGAAACCTCGTTGGAGTTATACATTGATAGTCTGGAACAGAAAATAGGTAAGGGCTATATTCAACGGGAGGAGAATAATAAATATATTTTCAGGGCTTAATCTTGTTCAAGCTGTTCCAATATCACCGATAGTTGATCATAACTTTTGTAACCGGCCTTTTCTTCCACAGATCCTTTCAGGGCTAACCCAATGCCGGGGTTATCTTTTATAAAATTTATGTCAGGTTCAACACCGTCTACTGGTTCCAAGAGCACTTGAAATTGTTTGGCAATCTCCTGCAGAAGTTTTTTATCACAAGTGGCGGGTAGTTGTAAAAATTGTATCGATGATTTGAAATCACGAAGCACGGCCTTCTGATCAAGGTACTGATCAGGATGAATAGAAAGGATTAATGGAATCTCATGAGGCCTTAGTTTTAGCAACTCATGGCATGACAATTCAATCATATCGGGTTGATAGTTATTGAGCAAAGTCTCGAAGGCTTCAACTCTATCGATGCCATAAATTTCAATGACAACCTTGGGCCCTACAAACCAGCCTCTTAGTTCTTCAAATTGTATCGGACTAATATAGTCTGGTTTTCCTTCCACAGCGTTAAACCCCAGTATATCCACACCCATTCCGGCACAATAGCGTGCATCGCTAAGATTGGTAATGCTGCCAACTTTTACGGTTGTTTTTAAGCCCATATAATTCGGTAACTTTGGGGGTTAAGCCATACAAGTTTATTGAATTGATGGCGTTTTAAACCCGGCCATGAGTTAATAAAAACATTGGATACTTGAAACGATTTCTGTCATATTTCCTGCTTTTAACCATACTGGTGCCGGGTTGTAATCCGGATGAAACTATCCGGGTTAAGGATGAAGAGTTCTTTCCCCTGCAAACCGGATTTTTCCAGATTTATGCCGTTGAGGAAATTCTATACACTGCTTTTAATCCACCTGAGGAATTAATGTATGAGCTCAAAGCAGAGATTGTAGATTCATTTGCTAATGGCGAAGGAGGGATTACTTATGTAATACACCACAGTACCCGTAACACACAAACCGAACCCTGGACTTTTAAAGAAACCTGGTCGGCACGCAGAACCAATCAGTATGCTATTGAAACGGAGGGTAACACTTCGTATGTGAAACTTGTTTTTCCTTTACACAAAGGCGCACGCTGGAACGGAAATCTTTTAAATGCCCTGGGGGAAGATGAATATGAAATTCAAAGTATGGGCAGTTCGTTTGAAGCCGGTAATGGTATTTCATTCACTAATTGCACCGTTGTGAATCAAAACAATGAAAGCAATTTGGTATTTAAAGATGAGCGATTGGAAGTATTCAGCCCCGGACTTGGCCTGGTGTTTAAAGAAAGTAAGGTCTGGAATTACAATTGTTCCGGAGGAACTTGTTCCGGTCAGATTAATAGCGGAAGGTATTTGAAGCAGGTACTAAAAGAGCATGGACATAATTAGATTCTATATTTTTTTTATACTGATGCTGTTCTTATCAGTATCGCATGCTCAGGTAAATCAGTATATGGTTTTCTTTGCGGATAAATCAGGTACGCCTTACAGTGTTAGCAATCCCTCGGCCTATTTATCTTCAAAAGCAATCCAGCGCAGGGCAATTCAAAACATTCCTGTTGTGGAATCAGACCTGCCCGTGAATCCAGCGTACATAACAAACATCGAAAATACTGGCGCATCAGTTATCTATAAAACCAAATGGATGAATGGTGTCTTGGTTTCGTGTGATGCTTCATTATTATCTGCAATCAATGCACTGCCTGAGGTAAGTTCAATAGAATATGTTTCTCCGGGGGCTCATCCTTCCGCAGGTGGTCGGAAAAAATCCGTAAAGGAAAAAAAGGATACTAAAGAAGCTGCCACAGACAATCAGCTTTCATTATTAGGCATTGATGAAATGCATGCCGATGGCCACAGGGGAGAAGGCGTTACGATAGCCTTTTTTGATGGGGGATTTTCAGGCGCTAACCTTACGGCTCCATTCACACATATTTTTTCTGAAAATCGTTTTGATGCTGTTGCATCCTATGATTTTGTTCATGGTGGTCATGAAGTATTTCAATACGATGACCACGGTACACGAGTGTGGTCGGTTATTGCTGCCTATTCACCCGGATCATTTATAGGAGGAGCATACAAAGCAAATTTTCAGCTTTATGTTACGGAAGATGTTCCCACAGAATATCGGGTTGAAGAATATAATTGGTTGTTTGCGGCTGAACGGGCAGACAGTGCCGGTGTTGATATTATTAATTCTTCCTTGGGGTATAACATTGATTTTGATGATGCCTCCATGGATTATTCAACAGGCCAGATGGATGGTGAGACTGCGATAATTACCCGGGCTGCACAATTTGCCGCGGATAAGGGAATGCTTGTGGTTACCAGTGCGGGCAATGAAGGTCTTGATGCATCGTGGAGAATCATAACCGCTCCAGCCGATGGGAGGGATGTGTTGGCAGTTGGCAGTGTCAATAGCTTTATGGTACGCTCACCAACCAGTTCTGTTGGCCCCACAGCCGATGGCAGGATTAAACCCGATGTAGTGGCGCTTGGATCAGGTACGTCTGTTGTTCGTGCGAATGGATCCATAACCACAGGTTCCGGTACATCATTCTCTGCCCCACTGGTTACAGGTTTGGCAGCAGGTTTATGGCAGCGCCAACCCGGGCTAAGTAATAAGAAATTAATAGAGGCCATACGTATGTCTGCCTCCCTGGCCCCCAATCCGGATAACTTTTTAGGCTATGGGCTTCCGAATTATACTGCGGCCAAACATTATATTGAGCAAGTGGAGCAAGAAGAATTGTTTGCGGTATTCCCAAATCCGATAACACACGATACGCTAACTATTCGACCTAAAAATCCTGAAGATCTTACACCTGTGGTTATTTTATTGGTGTCCGCTCAGGGCCAGATAATACGGGACCAAAATGTAAATTTTACCTGGCTCAACAACCAATACACGGCCGATTTATCATTCCTTTCAGCCGGTATATACCTTATTCGCATACAGGCGGGGGAGCAGGTTTTCGTGTACAAAATTGTAAAAATCTAGATATCAGTTTTATCTGTTCCTGTTGACAACGACTTGTCGCTATATTTGTCAAACTTTTATTCATGACCAAGCCCATCATTGCTCCCTCCATACTGGCTTCCGATTTTGCCAACCTTGAGCGCGAAGTAAAAATGATTAATGACAGCCAGGCGGACTGGGTTCATGTCGATATAATGGATGGCGTTTTTGTCCCTAATATTTCCATGGGTCTTCCGGTTGTTGAAGCCGTTAAGAGACACGCCCAAAAACCACTGGATGTTCATTTGATGATTGTTCATCCTGAACGTTATGTAGAAGCCTTTCATAAGGCAGGGGCAGCTATAATTTCAGTACATGTTGAGGCATGCCCGCATTTACACCGTAACATTCAGCAAATAAAATCCCTGGGTTGCAAAGCTGGTGTGGCTATCAATCCTCACACCTCTGTAACAGAACTGGAGAATATCATTGCCGATATTGATCTGGTTTGTGTAATGGCTGTTAACCCGGGCTTTGGCGCCCAGAAATTTATTGAGCACACTTATCTGAAAGTTAAGAAGTTACGTCAACTCATCACGGAAAGCGGATCATCTGCGCTAATTGAAATTGATGGTGGTGTAAACCTTCAAAATGCTGCTTCGTTAAGGGAGGCAGGTGCGGATGTGCTGGTGGCCGGTAACTTTGTTTTCAGTTCGTCAACACCCAAGGAAGTGATCCGGCAACTGAAAGAACTACACTAATAATCAGCATTTCGGCAAGGTTTTTGATTTTTTAAAGGCAAAATTCTAATCCTCATGACTAAGTACGTTGCACTCTTTTTTATTCTTTTCATTTTTTCATGTTCCAGAACGGTAACTCGTATTGAGCCAGATACACAAATCGATTTGAGTGGTAGATGGAACGATACCGATTCAAGACGCGTAGCTGACCAGATGATTCACGATTTATTTAAGTCAGATGGCTTCAAGAAATATTCCGATGCACTAGGTAGAAAACCAGTTATAGTAATCAGTTCCATTCGTAATAAAACAAGTGAACACATTGATGCTGGTAACTACATCAAGAAATTTGAGATCGTTATTCATAATTCCGGCATAGCTGACCTGGTAGAATCAGAAGAGTTTCGTGATAAGGTAAGACAGGAGCGGGCAGAGCAACAGGATTTTGCCGATCCTGCTACGGCCGCACGCTGGGGTAAGGAACTAGGTGCCGATGTAATCCTGTTTGGTGAAATGAATTCAGAAACGGATGCTTATCAAAAAAAGCGTGTCGTAAATTACATAACTACATTGTACCTGACCGACATTGAAACCAACAGACGGATATGGTACGGTCAACATGAAATCAAGAAGTTTGTAAAGAACTAAAAGGCATTTTTTATGCTGAAAAGAATATCAGTCATCAGTACCATGATGCTCCTTTCAGCATGTGCTTCGTTTTACGAAGGTACTTACGAATACAACAAGCAATTTGAAGAGGGCAACCTGGATCAGGCGCTTAAAACGTTGCGGTCTAACACGCTGTATAACCGAAAACACGCCCAATTTCTTTCCTATGTAAACAACGGTCTTTTGCTCTCTGTCATGGGCCGATATGAGGAAAGCAATTCGTATTTCGAAAAGGCTTACCTGTTCGGAGAAGATTACCGCATGAATTATGCACGTGAAGCTGCCTCATACCTCACCAACCCGACTGTTACGATTTACCGAGGTGAGGATCATGAACACCTGATGTTGCTTTACTACAAGGCGTTGAATTTTTTGAAGATGGAACGCTATGAAGAGGCCCTTGTAGAATGCAGGAGACTTAACATCCGCCTGTTGCAATTAGCTGATCGTTATAATTCACCGGAGCGCTATAGGCGTGATGCTTTTATTCACAACCTGATGGGTATTATTTATCAGGCCAGCAAAGATTGGAATAATGCATTTATTGCCTACCGGAATGCACTTGAGATTTATGAAGAGGACTATAGGAGACTTTTTGATGTGCAACCTCCTGATCAGCTTAAAGTAGATTTACTTACCGCGGCCTGGAATACCGGCTTCAAGGAGGAATTTGCATTCTATAAGGAACAGTTCGGATGGGATGATTTTATTGTTCAGCCATCAGATGCTGATCTGATTTTTCTTTGGCATAATGGGTTAGGGCCGGTGAAAGATGAGTGGAGTGTTAATTTTATGATCAGGCGATCCGGAGACATGTTTGTTTTCTACAACGATCAGCTGGGCATGAGCTACGGTTTTCCGGTTACCAACGAGGACGAAAGGAATTCCCTGAGCAGCATTGAGGTATTCCGGGTGGCCTTTCCCCGTTATGTAGAACGTCCACAACTCTATACATCCGCCAGAATTTCTTTTGAGGGAAAAATCTATCCGCTAGAGTTATCTGAGAACGTCAATCGCATTGCTTTTAAATCTTTGCAGGACCGAATGATGCTTGAATTCAGCAAGGCACTCATCAGGGTTGCTCTAAAGAAAGCTGCCGAACATAGTGCAAGGAAAGAAGATGAAGGACTAGGAGCGATTGTGGGTATGGTAAATGCCCTCACAGAAAAGGCTGATACCCGCAATTGGCAAACCTTGCCGCACAGCATCTACTACTCTCGAATTCCGTTGACGGAAGGAACAAATGAAACACGTTTTATCCTGCAACTACCAAATGGGGCAGAAGAAGAGCAGACATTTTCCTATCGGGCTAAAAAGGAGCAAACACTTTTTCACACCTTTACTTCGTTAGAATCTCGTACCCCCAGGCGTTATTGATAGGATGATTACCAAATTTCGCTATTTTTGATGTTTAATTTTCAGATAATGAGAGTTTTACCTCATCAAAAGCCTTAATCCTTAGAATCCCTGAGCAGAATTTTTTTCATATTCCTTTTCATTCTTCTTGCCTTTCCGTTGACGCTTTTTGCTCAAAAGGATAAGGACAAGGATGTGAGCATTCCGCTGGATCATTTTTATGTCGACCGACAAGGCCCTGGTTTATTCAGGAAAATACTGAGTAAGTTGAATGTTGGGCTAAGTACCGGGTATGGATCAACTACTTTTAAGCATGATGTAAATGGCTTTGGCATCTATCAGCCTGCCTCGGGAAATCCTTTTTTATTCAACCCTGCATCGCCCGCTAATGGTTTAAGCAACTGGTTTAATGCTGCAACTGATTCGGCCCTCACCTTTAATCCGGGTGAATTCTTAGTTAGCTCGGATACGTCAACACTGGGCTTTAAAAGCAAATCATTTAATATTCCGTTACGGGCCACGGTACATGTGGAAATTAAACAGCGTTATAGAATCGGGGGTGGGTACTCTTTCGAGTATACCAAGGTGAATGATTTTAAACCTACTGCTTTCGCTGATGACATTTCACCCTATAGTCCTGAATTTTCATCGTTCTTCCTCAAGAAGTATTTTGTTTTGTTAGGGGCCCCAGTTTATCGCTACGACAATTACCTGCTTACCGTTGATGCCAATATTGGTGGGTACAGCCTGGGTAAAAATTTTGACAAGACTGTGATTGATAAAGGAATGTTTTTTAACCTGGGAGCTATGGTGGAGCGGGAGATGTCGGAATATTTCAGGTTGTTCGTTCGTCCTTCCTATGAGTTTAAAGGCTACGATCTGAGCATTGCCGAGACAGGTACCAGTATCCGACATAAGATGAACGCTTTTTACATCAACGTTGGCGCCTCATACCGCATACCTGAACTACGAAGGTGCTTCCTGAAAGAATGTCGCGCCCAGATTAACCATGCACATGGTAACAAGGAGTACCGGAGCAGGGTGCATCCCATTTACAAAAAGCAGAACCCGCACTATGGGGAAAACTACCCCGATCTGATCAAATACAAAGGCAAAAACAAGCGAAAACTGAACCCGTATTAGGCCTTGAAAATCACCATGAAAAAGCCTGCCAAAAAGCTAATTTAGGCTATCAAAAAGGCCCGTTTTAAGTTAGCTTTTATTATCTTGCACCGCTTAAAAAATAGCCTCTAACGTGCTGATTTTGAGCGTTTATTGACAACTAATCAAATACCTTAAACGTGGCTGAAGAAACCGGTGGTTTGCCTCCAGGCAGACAGAACATTATCCCAATCAATATTGAAGATGAAATGCGCGGAGCGTACATCGATTACTCGATGTCGGTTATTGTTTCGCGCGCCCTTCCCGATGTGCGCGATGGATTAAAGCCTGTGCACCGAAGGGTATTGTTTGGCATGCTTGAGTTGGGGGTAAACTACAATAAGTCTTATAAGAAGTCGGCCAGAATTGTAGGGGAGGTTTTAGGTAAGTACCACCCGCATGGTGATGCTTCGGTATATGATACTATGGTTCGAATGGCCCAGGATTGGTCTATGCGCTATCCGTTGGTAGACGGACAGGGTAATTTCGGGTCGATTGATGGTGATGCCCCTGCTGCCATGCGTTACACGGAGGCACGCTTGCGCAGAATTGCAGAAGAGCTATTGGCCGATATCAACAAAGACACCGTAGACTTTCAGCCAAACTTTGATGACTCACTAACCGAGCCCACAGTTCTGCCCGGAAAGTTTCCAAACCTGTTGGTAAATGGCGCCTCCGGAATTGCTGTAGGTATGGCTACCAATATGGCCCCTCATAACCTGCGAGAAGTGGTAGATGGGGTGATTGCCTATATCGATAACAACGAGATTTCTATTGAAGACCTCATGAAGTTTGTTACGGCACCTGATTTTCCTACCGGAGGTATTATCTATGGCATTGGGGGCATTCGTGAAGCATACAGGACAGGCCGTGGCAGGGTGGTGATCCGCTCTAAGGCAGAGATTGTGACACAGGCGAATGGACGGGAGCAGATTATCGTAACAGAAATTCCCTACCAGGTTAACAAGGCCCTTATGATCGAGAAGACAGCGGCCCTTGTAAACGATAAGAAAATTGAAGGAATATCCGACATCCGGGATGAGTCAGACCGTGATGGATACCGCATTGTATATGATTTGAAGAAGGATGCCATTGGTAATATAGTGTTGAATAACTTATTCAAATACACCCAATTACAATCCAACTTTGGAATTAACAATGTGGCTTTGGTAAAGGGGCGTCCACAAACCCTTAATCTGAAAGATTTGATTAAATATTTTGTGGAGCACCGGCATGAGGTTGTTATCCGGAGAACGAAATATGAACTCAATGAAGCTGAAAAGCGAGCTCATATACTGGAAGGATACCTGATTGCCCTTGATAATCTCGATGAAGTAATAGCCTTGATCCGTGGATCAAAAGATCCGGAAACGGCCAAGGCTGAATTAATGAAGCGCTTCGGATTGTCAGAAATACAATCCAAAGCTATTCTTGAGATGCGTCTGCAAAGACTTACAGGTCTGGAGCGCGATAAAATACAACAGGAATACAAGGAGGTTATGGAACTCATCGGCAGGCTTAAAGAAATTCTTGCCAGTGAACCCGTTCGGATGCAAATCATTAAAGATGAGCTGGCGGAGTTGAGAGAACGGTATGGAGATGACCGCAGAACGTCCATTGTTCTTACGGAGGAGGATGATATTTTACCGGAAGACATGATCCCCAACGAAGAGATGGTAATTACCATTTCAAATCAGGGATACATAAAACGAACTTCCTTATCGGAATACAGAACACAAGGAAGGGGCGGAACGGGTTCACGAGGTGTTACTACCAAAGAAGATGACTTTACTGAGCATTTATTCATTGCCCATGCCCATAATTACCTTTTGATCTTCACCGAAACAGGTAAAGTATACTGGAAAAAGGTGTATGAAATTCCTGAAGGTAATAAAACATCAAAAGGAAGAGCCATACAGAACCTGATTAACATCGAGCCGGGAGATACTGTAAAAGCGGTAATCAACATTAAAAGTCTGGAGGATGAGGCGTACATCAATGATAATTTTGTGATTTTATGTACCGAAAAGGGTACGATTAAAAAAACATCCCTTGAGGCTTATTCAAGACCCAGGCAGGGGGGTATAAATGCTATTACCATTCATGAGGGTGACAGGCTATTAACCGCCTCACTGACAAATGGTAAGAATCATATCATTATAGCAAAATCTCAAGGTAAGGCCGTTCACTTCAGCGAAGAAGATGTTCGTCCTATGGGCCGTACAGCAGCTGGTGTCAGAGCCGTTACATTGGATTCATCTACCGATAAAGTAATTGGGATGGTTTGCATTACACGAGAAGATGCTAATTTGCTGGTCGTTTCTGAAAAAGGATACGGAAAGCGTTCATCGATTGACGACTACCGGGTTACCAAGCGGGGTGGAAAGGGCGTAAAGACCATAAATATCACGGGTAAAACTGGCAAGCTTGTTGCAATCAAGGAAGTTGTAGATGAAGATGATTTGATGATCATTAACCGTTCTGGAATAACCATTCGTATAAAAGTTAGCGAATTAAGGGTGATGGGAAGAGCCACCCAGGGAGTGCGGTTAATTAAATTAAATGAAGATGACCGGATATCATCCGTAGAAAAAATACAAAAAATGGCTGAGGAGCCTGATGAAAACTAAACCACGACTATAACCTAAATTAAAAATGAAAAACGTAGTAATTCTTTTATTGATCGCGCTGCCGTTGGCTATGTATGCCCAAAAGCCGATTAAGCCTAATTTGAATAAAGCCTTGAGTTCCTGGAAAGCAGGGAAATTGCAGGAAGCGAAGGAAATGATTGATGTCTGTACCGCAGATCCCAAACTTACTCTGGATGCAAAAGCATGGTACTACAGAGGTTTGATCTATGCTTCACTGGACACCACTTCTAATGCAACATTTAAGGCACTTTCCTCTAATAGTTTTGAGACTTCGATGGAAGCATTTGCCAAGTCTGCAGAACTGAATAAAAATTCAAAGAATGAAATCTTTTATCAGGATGACATGGGACTTCCGGTTTTGAAGTCTCAATCCATGTCGTTCCTCGGTAGCTATTACCTCAATGCCGGAGCAGTCGCTTATCAGGATGATGATTATGAAACTGCACTGAAAAATTTTGCAAAAACTCAGGTTATCCTTCCTGGAGACACCACAGCTTACTTTTATGCCGGATTTGTGGCCAATGCTGATGAACAGTATGACCTGGCGCTTACAAACCTGGAGAAGTACAATACCTTGGGTGGAAAGTCTTCAGATGCCTATTCTCTCATCATTAACATCTATGGTGGGCCTAAGAAAGACAAAAACAAGGCACTTGAAATAACCCGCGAGGCCAAGAAGAAATTTCCAAATGAGAAGAATTTTTCATTGATGGAAATTGGATACCTGATTGATTTGGATAAAACAGCAGAAGCAAAGGGTGGACTTGAACAGGCTGTTAAGGATGATCCGACAAATAAAACATTACAGTTTTATTTAGGCTATGTGAACTCCAAACTTAATAATTTTGATGACGCCAAGAAGAATTTTGAAACTGCTTTAAAGCTTGATCCAACATACTTTGATGCCCAGTACTATCTGGCACAGCTTTATCTTATTGAGGCTGATAAGATTAAGCAGGAGATGAATAATTTGGGTATTTCAGCAGCTGATAAGAAAAAGAAAATTGAGCTCGATGCCGAGCTTGTAAAACGTTACAAGGAGGCTATGCCGTACTGGGAAAAAGCAGAGAAATTAAATCCTTCCGATACGGATGTGTTGGATAAACTTAGTATTATCTATTACTACCTGGGTGAAGATGCCAAAGCAGCAAGAGTTGAAAAGCGCTTAAAAGAGCTTGGTATAGAATAATCATCTTCTTTAAAGTAATTAAATTAAAGCCGGAATGAATTTTTCATTCCGGCTTTTTCTTTTGAATTTAGTTCCGCTGAACGCGCAAATGCTGAAACTTCTACTTGTCCTTGTTGGAATAATTGGCCGTGCTCTATCGGGTGTTTATCTGGAGCAGCTTTCCCGTGAGCCCGTAATAGAATACAGGTAGCATAGCAGTACCGTATAACTAAATCAGAAGGATGCTACCAAAAGCAGAGTCCAAAAAAAGTACCGGGGAAATGCTCCTTGCTCAACATACCATCAGAAACAGGACCGGAATGCAGGTAAGCATATTGAATTATGGTGGCACCATTACGGAGATACTTGTACCCGATAAAGATGAAAATTTTGATAATATAGTGCTGGGGTTTTCAACGCTTGAGGATTTCCGAGACAACAATAGTCCCTACTTCGGGGCGCTCATGGGGCGTTATGCCAATCGCATTGGTAAAGCAACATTTCGTGTAGGCGATGTTCACTACAAACTTCAGGCTAACAATAATGGAAACACCCTGCACGGTGGCAACAAGGGGTTTGATAAGGTGCTCTGGAAAGTTAAAACCGTGTCGGACAATAGCGTTAAATTGATTTATGATAGTCCTGATGGGGAAGAAGGTTTTCCGGGCAATCTACACGTTGAAGTACTCTTTACAGTAGGTGTTGAGAACACACTCACACTGGAGTACACGGCAACAACAGATAAAGCTACCCCGGTCAATCTTACCAGTCATCCCTATTTTAATTTATCGGCCGGAAAAAATCCTACTATACTTGATCATGTATTGCAAATACAGGCAGAACAACTAACGGAAGTAGACAGCAATTCAATACCCACCGGAAAATTTTTAGGCGTATCTGAAACTCCGTTTGATTTCAGGGCGCCCAAACGCATCGGTACAGATATTATGCATGTAGCCCCTGGCTACGATCACAACTTTGTACTTCCTGTTGTTACTGAACCATTGACCCAACCTGCTGCCGAACTTTATGATCCGTTGAGCGGTAGAGTGATGCGTTTGTTCACAACGGAACCAGGCCTTCAATTCTATACAGCAAATTTTTTGGATGGCTCGATCACTGGAAAGAATGGCCATGTTTATGTAAAGCATGCCGGACTGTGTCTGGAGCCGCAGCATTTTCCGGATTCACCCAATAAGCCACACTTTCCCAATACGATTTTACAGCCGGGCGAAACTTATCACCAGACAAGCCGATTTGAATTTTTAGTTCGATGAGAGTTACATGCTCATTCCTGCTGGTACTGATCATACGGGTGGTTATTGCTCAACCTCTTGATGATTTGGTTGCGCAGGAGGGAAGGTTTACGCTAATCAAATCAGGTTCACGATCCTGGCCGGTAAAAATTCCCATTGTTACGTTTAGGGTTAACGACATTCTGCATCATTCAGAAAGTAAAGGCTTGTTGGAATTAAACAGCTCCGATTTT
Organism: Flammeovirgaceae bacterium UBA2366; assembly: GCA_002344065.1. Classification (GTDB taxonomy): domain Bacteria; phylum Bacteroidota; class Bacteroidia; order Cytophagales; family Cyclobacteriaceae; genus UBA2336. Next base: position 4,345 of record DDTK01000012.1, on the reverse strand, counting down.
CAGTACTCAGATCAAGGAGTTTTTTTTCGGATCACATTCCGCAATCCAACCAAAGACACGCTAACGCTTACCAATGTTGTTCCTTTTGGTGAGCTCGACAAAGAAGCTGTTATTACCGGACTGGGCAAACATCCATTATCGCGAACACATTTGTTCTTACCCAACCGGAAGCCGGTAAACGTTATTTTACCCGATAATGCCTGGAACCTGGGATATTCATCATCGAAACTTGATGCTGAATTCAGGCTGTTTGGTTTAGCCAGGCGCGATCCAGACTCATTTTGAAAGCCAACCGAAAACGATTCGAAACCATCTTGCTACCGGGTGGAGGATCAGTGTCGTATTTGATATATGCCGATTTATACAGAGGTGAATGGCAGGAAGGACTCCGCGAGGTATTTCAAAAACGATACTTGTACGATTTAAGTGAGTTTAAAGATGAGCTCTATAAACGCACTGATTTACAGTGGATAAAAAAGGCTTATGTCATGCACTTAATGATGGCCTGGGATAAACATTATTATGATTATGAAACCGGCCGATTTAATTGGCAGGAATTTCAACAGCGTGGTCAGAAATGGTATGGTGGTGATGATGTTATATGCCTGTGGCCCACATGGCCCACGTTGGGTTTGGATCAACGTAACCAGTTTGATCTGTACCGCGATCTGCCGGGTGGACTTAGCAAACTTCGTGAGTTAGCAGATTCACTTCGGATTTATGGCACAAAGTTTTTCGTTGCTTACAATCCCTGGGATGAAAGCACCCGATCGGAAGGGCATCTGCAGGGGTTGGCCGATCTTATAAAAGAAGCATCAGCGGATGGCGTTGTGCTTGATACAAAAGGGGAGTCCAGCAAAGAGTTACAGCAGGCTGCCGATGCCGTGAAGCCCGGAGTGATCATGTACAGCGAAGGCATGGCGGTACCGAAAGATATGCCAGGCATCATCAGCGGTCGCGTGCACAATGCTTTGTACTATCCGCCCATGTTGAATCTGAATAAACTCATCCGTCCCGACTTCTCCATCTTTCGGGTGGCTGAAGTGTTTAAGGAAAAAATAAAACGGGAATTCTCACTCGCCTTCTTCAACGGTTACGGAACGGAGATCAATCAATTTGCACCCGGGCACCCGGAATGGGAAGAGGAGCAGTACCGTTTCCTGGGGCGCACCACACGCATCTTACGTGAGAACAATTCAGCATTCACTTCATTCGACTGGACCCCTTTAGTATCAACCCTGCGCGATAGCATTTGGGTTAACGCCTGGCCTGCCCGCGACATCAGTATCTACACGGTATTCAGGCCGAAGAAAACCATTTACACCATCTTTAGTCTGAAGCCCGAAGGGTATAAAGGTGCTTTATTTGAAATTGATCAGGAAGTTGGTTATCACTATGTTGACCTATGGCACCATGAAGAAATTATTCCGGTAGCTGTAAATAATAAGTTGCATGCGCAAGTAAAGCTTGAAGCTTTTAACAGTTATGAACTGGGGACTAACAATGAAGGATCGGTTGGCTGTATTGCAAAGTTACCTCAACTGCTGCGTGTATCTTTCCGCAATAATCACCTCAGCATTGAAGCCGGTAAGGGGACTGAAATACGATTGTGGACAGGCAGCCCGGCTTACGGCAAAGAATACCACGCGCTGACCCGCGAGAAACATGAACTTTTTCTTCCTGAACTTATCGGACGATATGAAGGTAAGTTGGTGATACAGCTTTTTGATGGCGATGAACTGGCCGATGAACGAATCCTTGAAATCAAGCCTGGTACACCACGAATAATATCAACGTCTCAGGTTACTGCATCTTCATCAACTGTCAGCAAAGCGCCAATCGGTATGGTGCGTATTCCGGCAGGAAAATTTGTGTTTAAATCTACGCAAGGAGATGCTTTTATTCCGTATCCGGAAGAAGGAGAGGGAGAATACAGCATGAAATCTTTCTGGATGGACCGCACTCCGGTAACCAATCAGCAATTCAGACAGTTTCTTCAAGCCACCGGCTATCGTCCTGCTGATACTGCCAACTTCCTAAAGCATTGGATAAACGGAAACATTCATCCAGGCGAAGAAAACTTTCCGGTCGTTTATGTTTCCTATGAAGATGCCCGGGCATATGCAACCTGGGCCGGCAAGCGACTGCCTACTGAGGCAGAGTGGCAATATGCAGCCCAAACAGAAAGGGGCAACGAGTGGCCCTGGAAGCAAACCAAACCGGTAAAGCGCACAACGCAATATGTTACCGAAACACTAACGGTATCGGCCATTGAAGGTATTAATCCACGTAATGCCAACCTGGGTGATGGAAAACTTTATGCTGTGGGCAAATATCCACGTGGAGTGAATCCGTATGGTTTGCTGGACTTAACAGGGTGTGTTTGGCAACTCACTAACGACATCTACGAAAGCGGAAGTTACCGGTACATTATCATGAAGGGGGGGAGCTATTTCAAACCATCTTCAAGCTGGTGGTATGTGCAAGGCGGCCCTCGTGAACTCCATTACCGACAGGCATTGTTGCGCGTAAGTGAAGGTTTTGAGCGTAATGCTACGGTTGGATTCCGATGCATAAAAGACTGACTTACACGTATAATGCTTCTTTTTGTTCAGCTACTTTTTCGCTTGTAATATATTCATCATACGTCATCAGCTTATCGATGCAGCCGTTGGGTGTAAGTTCAATAATGCGATTGGCTACGGTTTGTGTAAACTCATGATCGTGCGAGGTGAACAACACCGTTCCCGGAAAATCCTTAAGTGCGTTGTTGAACGCGGTAATCGATTCCAGGTCCAGGTGGTTGGTGGGTTCATCCAATATCAGCACATTGGCACCGGTGAGCATCATGCGCGAAATCATACAGCGAACTTTTTCACCACCGGAAAGCACGGTGCATTTTTTAAACACTTCTTCACCTGAAAAAAGCATCTTACCTAAAAAGCCACGGATGTAGATCTCGTCACGGTTTTCTTCTTCAGCATATTGGCGCAACCAGTCGATCAGGTTATCATCCGATTGGAAATAGTTCTCGTTGTTCGATGGGAGATAGGCCGTGGTAATGGTTTGCCCGAACTTAAATGTTCCGGAAGTGGCTTTAAGCTCACCCACTAAAATTCGAAACAGCGAAGTGATTGCCAGACTGTCTTTGCTCAGGAAGGCAATCTTATCACCCTTGTTCACATAAAAATCGAGGTTGGTGAACAGGGGAGTGCCGTTGTTGGAATATCCCAGGCCAACGGCATGCAGTATCTGATCACCGGCTTCACGATTTTGCTTGAAGATAATGGCCGGATACCTGCGGGTTGAGGCCTGAATTTCATCAACATTAATTTTCTCCAGTAATTTTCTTCTGCTGGTAGCCTGGCGGGATTTAGAAGCGTTGGCACTGAAGCGGGCGATAAATTCCTGCAATTCCTTTCGCTTTTCTTCGGCTTTTTTGTTGGCTGATGATCGTTGGGATAACGCCAACTGACTGGATTGATACCAGAAGGAATAGTTACCGGTATACAGGCGTATTGCCTGGAAGTCGATATCAACAATGTGTGTGCATACGGTGTCAAGAAAGTGGCGATCGTGGGAAACCACAATAACGGTATTCTCAAACTCAAGTAGAAAATCTTCCAACCATGTTATAGTGTTGATGTCCAGGTCGTTCGTTGGCTCATCTAGAATTAAAATATCAGGATTTCCGTAGAGGGCCTGGGCAAGGAGAACACGTACTTTTCCGGAACCATCCAGTTCTTTTACAAGCTTGAAGTGATCTTCTTCTTTAATGCCTAAGCCGCTCAGCAGGGCAGCTGCATCAGATTGAGCATTCCAACCATTCAGTTCAGCAAACTCAGTTTCCAGGTCGGAGGCACGCATGCCATCAGCCTCAGAAAAGTCGGGTTTGGCATATAGGGCATCTTTTTCCTGCATGATGCTCCACAGTTTGGTAAAGCCCATCATTACCGTATCCAATACACTCACTTCATCAAATTCGTAATGGTTTTGGCGCAGCACGGCCATTCGCTTACCGGGTTCCATGCTTACGTTACCGCGGGTAGGATCGATTTCATTGGAAAGAATCTTAAGAAAGGTGGATTTGCCGGCACCATTGGCGCCAATTACACCGTAGCAATTGCCTTGCGTGAAGCGAAGGCTGACCTCATCAAAGAGAACACGTTTACCGAATTGAAGCGAAAGCTTGTTTACTGCGAGCATTGAATTTGAAATAAGCTGCGAAGATAAGGAAAGGATTTAGACTGCACGCACGCTTAGGGGAGCGCATGGAAAGACCTGACAACAGCTACAAAGGGGTATTCCATAAGAATCAACTTAACATAATATAAATTATATAACT